>CAWETD010000001.1:0-2834891 GCA_963811945.1 uncultured Actinomycetota bacterium
CCACCGCGCAGAACTTGAACTCGGGGATCTTGCCGACCGGGTCGATCTCGTCGGTCGTGAGCAGGTTGGCCGCCGCCTCCCGGAAGTGGAACGGGATGAAGACGTTGCCCGGGGCCTCCCGGTCCGACACCCGCACCGCCAGCTCGATCCGGCCGCGCCGCGACGAGACCTCGGCCAGCTCGCCGTCGCGCAGCCCGAGCCGGGCGGCGTCACCGGCGTGCACGTAGACCTCCGCCTTGGGCGCGATGCTGTCCAGCGCGAACGAGCGCCGGGTCATCGAGCCGGTGTGCCAGTGCTCGAGCAGCCGGCCGGTGTTGAGCACGAACGGGTACTCCTCGTCGGGCAGCTCCCGAGCAGGCAGCCACTCGGCGGGCACCAGGTGTGCGAGCCCGTCGTCGGTGTTGAACCGCTCGTCGAACATCACCACCGTGCCGTCGGTGTGCTCGGGGTCGGAGTTCGGGTAGAGCTTGCCCGCGGAGCCGAGGTTGTCGTAGGTGAGGTTGGTGTAGCTCGGCATCAGCGCGACCATCTCGTCGAAGACCTCGCGCGGCGACTCGTACGACCAGCCGAGGCCCATCCGGTTGGCGATGTCCTGCGTGATCTCCCAGTCGGAGCGGGCCTGGCCGGGCGGGTCCAGCACCTTGCGCCCGAGCTGCACCCGGCGGTCGGTGTTGGTGTACGTGCCGTCCTTCTCGAGGTACGACGTCGCCGGCAGGATGACGTCGGCGAACTCGGCGGTCTCGGTGATGAAGATGTCCTGGACGACCAGGAAGTCCAACGCCGACAGGGCCTTGCGCACCTTGTTGATGTTGGGGTCGGACAGGAACGGGTTCTCGCCCATCATGTACATGCCACGCACACCGCCCTTGAGCACCGAGCCGATGATCTCGGTGACGGTGAGCCCGCGGTTGGGGTCGAGGTCGGTGCCCCACGCGCTCTCGAACATGCGTCGCTTGACGTCGACGTCGACACCCTGGTAGTCGGGCAGGAACATCGGGATCAGGCCGGAGTCGGAGGCGCCCTGCACGTTGTTCTGTCCCCGCAGCGGGTGCAGCCCGGTGCCGGGCTTGCCGACGTTGCCGGTGATGGAGCACAGCGCGATCAGGCACCGGGCGTTGTCGGTGCCGGTCGTGTGCTGCGAGATGCCCATGCCCCAGAAGATGACCCCGGCCTTGGCCTCGCCCCACACCCGCGCGACCTGACGGATCACGTCGGCCGGCACGCCGGTGATCTGCTCGGCGCGTTCGGGTGGGTAGTCGGCGACGGTCTCGACCAGCGCGTCGTAGTTGGACGTGCGGTCGGCGACGAAGTCGCGGTCGATCATGTCGAGCCGGATGATCTCGTGCATCAGCGCGTTGTAGAACGCCACGTCGGTGCCGGGCTTGAGCTGGCAGAAGATGTCGGCGTGGTCGGCGACCTTGCCGGCCCGTGGGTCGATGTAGATGATCGTCGTGCCACGACGCCTCGCCTGCTTGAAGAACGACGACGCGACCGGGTGGTTGGCGGTGGCGTTGCTGCCGGTGATGATCGCGACGTCGGAGTTGAGCACGTCGCCGTACGTCGTGGACACCGCGCCGGACCCGATGCCCTCGAACAGCGCCGCGACGCTGGAGGCGTGGCACAGCCGCGTGCAGTGGTCGACGTTGTTGTTGCGGAACCCGGTGCGTACCAGCTTCTGGAACAGGTACGCCTCCTCGTTGGAGCACTTGGCGGAGCCGAAGCCGGCCAGGGCGCCGTCGCCGTGCTCGGCGAGGAGGCCGCGCAGTCGGGACGCGACCAGGTCGAGCGCCTCGTCCCAGCTCGCCTCCCGGAAGTGCGGCAGCACCTCCTCGTAGGGCACCAGCCCGCCGGGCTTGCGGCGCTTGCGGGCCTTGCCGCCGTCCTTGTCGGACTCGCCGCGCACGTCGCCGGACAGCGGCCCCTTCGGGTACGCCTCGTCGACCCGGATCAGCGGCGTCATGAGCCGCTGCGGCGAGGCGGCGTAGTCCCACCCGTAGCGGCCCTTCACGCACAGCCGGCCCTGCGAACCCGGCTGCGCGCGGCCCTCGGCGAACGCGACGGCGCCACGCTCGCGGTCGACGAAGTAGGTGATCGCGCAGCCCACGCCGCAGTAGGGGCAGACGCTCTCGACCGCGTCCAGCTCGCTGCGCGGTTGGATCGGCACGTTGTTGATCGGCTTGTTGGTCAGCGCACCGGTCGGACAGGCGGCGACGCACTCGCCGCAGGTGACGCATGACGACGACCCCATCGGGTCGTCGAGGTCGAAGGAGATGCGGGAGTCGTACCCCTTGCCGGTGCGCCCGATCACGTCGTTGCCCTGGATGTCGTCACAGGCCCGCACACAGCGGTCGCACATGATGCAGGAGTCGTGGTCGACCGCGATCACCGGGTTGGACAGGTCGGTGCCGCGACCGGAGCCGCGAGGCAGCGCGTCCGCCGTGACGCCGAAGACGTCGGACAGCTCGAGCAGCATGTTGTCGCCGGTCGTCGTCTGCTTGGGGTCGTTCTCCGGCTCGGGCTGGTCGGCGACCAGCAGCTCGGTGAGCGTCGCGCGACTGCGCTCGATCTCGTCCGAGGTGGTGGTGACCTCCATGCCGTCCTCGCACGGGCGTACGCACGCGGCCGCGTAGGCGCGACCACCGGTCTCGACCACGCACATCCGGCACACGCCCACCGGGTCGTAGCGCTCGTCGTGGCACAGCACCGGGATGTCGATGCCGACCGACTTGGCGGCGGTCCAGATCGTCGTGTCCTCGGGGACCTCGAGCTGCTGGCCGTCGATGGTCACCGACACCGTGCGGACCTGCTGGGGCGGATCCGCGGTCACTGTCATGAGCCCCACCTTCGCTGTCGATCACGTCATTGTCCATCGGGGTCTCGCCGACCGCGGATGGGGCCCCACCTGCGCGAATCCAGGACCGCAGCAGCAGGTCAGTCGACCCGTTCCTCCGTGGCGAGGCGACGCCAGTCGCTGGGGAGCAGACCGTAGGCGGCCCGGAAGCGGCGGGCGAAGTGTGACGGGTCCTTGAACCCCCAGGAGAACGCCACGGCGGCCACCGACCGTGACCCGGCCAGCGGGCTGCCGAGCTCTGCCTTCGCACCCTCCAGCCGCTTGCCGATGATGTACTGCTCGAGGCTGAAGTCGGCCCGCGTACAGATGCGGAACAGCTGTCGGCGGGACACCGCCAGGGCTGCCGCGATCGAGTCGGCATCGAGCTCTGGATTGCGCAGCTGCTGACGCACGTAGACGCGGACCTGCGACAGCAAGGTCTCTTCCAGCACGTCCCCGCGTCGGGTGCCCTCGTCGGCCGCCCCGGCCAGCATGGCGCGCACCAGATGGGTGCTGGCCTCGCCCACGGCGCGTGCGCTCGCAGAGCTGCTGAGCATGTCGGCGTCGCGGGTCAGCTCCACGATGTGCCGGCTGACGATCCGGTACAGCGGACTGCCTTCCAGGCGGCCCGCAGCGCGTTGCACCGTCTCCCTGGACAAGCCCAGGTCCACGATCGGCACCTGCAAGGACGTCGACGATCCCTGCCCGCTCCAGGAGAAGCTGAACGGCCGCGTCACGTCGACCACCATCAGCTCGCCGGTGCGGACGACTCGTTGCTGGGTGGCGGTCTCGTGATGGCCCGTCCCGACACCGTGCACGGCGATGGCCACAACATCCGGCGCCGCGCCCCGGGCTGTCTGTGCGTCACGGACCAGGGACACACCCGTGCTCGCGCTCGTGAAGATCCGCGACTCCCCGAACGACCACAGGCCGATCCGGCTGACGACTCCTGCAGGAGACGCCTCCAGCTCCACCCGCGTCGAGCCGCTGAGCTCGAGCATCGCGGTTCGGTACGCATCCGCCCGGTCTTCGCCTGCAAGCAGGTCGGTGTCCAGCAGGACTGCCATGCGCCTCGCTTGGCGGAAGAGGGTGCCCCGTGCGCCCGACGGTAGCGCGCGGGCAGGCAAGTTGGCACCCAGAGCCGATGGGTCGGCCCGCTGAGCCGATGACTGCGCGCTCGCGGGTCCCTACGGTCGCCTTGTTCCCACGCCGTTTGGCGGCCCGAGCCGCACCCGGCTCCGTACCGAAGGATGGACATGAGCACACCGCACTCCGACCGGCGGCCCGACGGGCCGGACACGATTGTCCTGATCCACGGCTTCTGGGTGACTCCGCGCAGCTGGGAGCACTGGGTCGAGCACTACGAGGCGCGCGGCTTCCGGGTGCTCGCGCCTGCCTACCCGGGATTCGATGTGGAGGTCGAGGCGCTCAACGCCGACCCGACGCCGATCGAGGAGCTGACGGTGCCAGGGATCATCGACCGGCTCGAGACGGTCGTGAAAGAGCTGGACACGCCACCGATCCTGATGGGCCACTCGGCCGGCGGCGTGTTCACCCAGATCCTGCTGGACCACGGGTTCGGCGCCGCGGGTGTCGCAATCAACTCGGCACCGACCGAGGGGGTGGCGGTGGTGCCGCTGTCCCAGGTCAAGTCGACGTTCCCGGTGCTGAGGAACCCGGCCAACCGGCACAAGGCGGTCGGGTTCACCCACGAGCAGTGGCACTACGCCTTCACCAACACGTTCAGCGAGGACGAGTCGCGGGCGCTGTACGAGCGCTACCACATCCCCGCGTCCGGCCGGGTCTTCTGGGGAAGCGCCCTGGCGAACATCCATCCCGGTCACGACGACAACTACGTCGACTACACCAACGCCGACCGTGCGCCGCTGCTGTTCATCTCCGGCGGTGAGGACCACCTGATGCCACCGAAGGTGCAGCGGTCGAACGCCAAGCACTACAAGGCCGACGGCCTGGTCACCGAGGTCAAGGAGTACCCCGCCATGGCACACCTGCTGCCGGCGCAGGAGGGCTGGCAGGAGGTCGCCGACTACGCCCTCGACTGGGCGCTGAGCCACGCGCGGTCCGGCCGGACGGCCGCCGCCGGCGGCGTGTAGGAGAACCGGAGACCAGCGTGCGCTTCACCCACATCGGCGGACCCACCGTCCTCGTCGAGGCGCACGGCTGGCGCATCCTCACCGACCCCACCTTCGACTCCGCCGGCAGCAGGTACTCCTTCGGATGGGGCACGTCCTCACGCAAGACCACCGGTCCTGCCCTGCCTGCGCAACGGGTCGGGGCACTCGACGCCGTGCTGCTGAGCCACGACCACCACGCGGACAACCTCGACCCGACCGGACGCACCTTGCTGCCCGCTGCCGGCACGGTCGTCACCACACCCAGTGCGCACCGGCGGCTCCGGTCCGAGAACTCCCGCGGACTCGCGCCCTGGGCCACCACGGTGCTCACCGCACCCGGACGTCCGCTGCTGGAGATCACCGCGACCCCGTGCCGGCACGGCCCGCGGTTCAGTCGGCCGGTCGCGGGCGAGGTCGTCGGGTTCGCCCTTCGTTGGCCGGAGATCGACACCAAGGCGCTGTGGATCTCCGGGGACACCGTCTTGTACGACAAGGTGCGTCAGGTCGCCGACCGGGTCGACGTGGACACCGCGATCCTGCACCTGGGCGGGGTGCGCTTCCCGGTCACCGGCCCACTGAGGTACTCCATGACCGGCCGCGAGGCGCTCGAGCTGATCGACCTGATCGGACCGAGAGTCGCGATCCCCGTGCACTACGAGGGCTGGACCCACTTTCGGGAACCACGCGAACGCCTTGAACACGTACTGGCCGCTGCACGTCCCCAGATCCGCGACCGGATCGTGTGGCTACCCCTCGGCGCCCCCGTGTCGGTCGGCCAGCGCAGCTGACCGACCGCGGCGATCGGTCTGCCGGGGTCTGCCGTCGGTGTCCAGGCCACGGGCGGCGTAGTAGGCGTCGATCATGCGCCGCAACCGCTGCGCCGACAGGCTGGCCGTGCGACCGGAGCCGACCTCGAGCGTCTCGGTGAGCAACCGTTCCGGCAGCCAGTCGTCGGCAGCCGTCCATCCCTCGCGCAGGTTGTAGGCCCGCTTGAGCAGCACGATGCGCCGCGCGGTCTGGCGCAGCTCGGGGCCGTCGATGTCCCAGCCGGTCACGACGCGCAGCAGCGCCGCCCACTCGTCGAACGGCTCGGTGAAGACCCCGCGCAGGAACTTGCACAGGATCATCGAGTCCATGATCGCGGCGCGGTCCTCGGTCTCGATCGCCGCCGTCACGTGCGCGTCGCCGCCGTCGAGGCGGTCGAGGTCCCCGGCCAGGTCGGCCTCGTACGCGCCCGACCGGTTGTGGTCGGCGCCGCGGGCGTTGACCGCGAGGCCGAGCGCCATCGCGTGCAGGGTGCGCGGCTCGTAACCGGGCATCTCCATGCCCTTGACGTGCGGGGCGAAGTCGGCCGAGCCGCCGCCGACCTCGGTCGCGGCCTGTCGGGAGCCCTTCGCCAGCAGCGGTCCGATGCCGGTGCCGGCACCGATCTCGTCGAGTGCCCGCAGCAGCGCCGCGCCGTCGCCGAAGCGCAGCCACGGCGCGTCGATCAGCCCGCGCTCGGCGCACTCCATCGCCCACGCGATGGTGCCTCCCGCCGAGATGGTGTCCAGCCCCAGCTCGTCGCAGCGGGCGCTCGCGGCGAGCACGTCGTCGGCGTCGGAGACCCCGCACATCGGCCCGAGCGCGAACACGTTCTCGTACTCCACCCGTGCCTGCTTGCCGCCCTTGGCCCGGTAGATGTGCTCGCACCCGATCGAGCAGGACGCGCAGGAGTTGCGGGCCACCTTGCGCAGCTCGGAGATGTCCTCGGCGGCCAGCTGGGGGGCCTGCTCGAAGGTCGACGCGGTGAAGTTGCGGGTGGGCAGCGTGGACAGGGCGTTGAACGCGAGCAGGTTGGCCAGGGTGCCGAGCTCGCGGTACTTCGCCGTCGCCTGGCCGAACGAGCGGGTGCGCAGGTCACGGGCGGCGGCGAGGACTCCGGCCTGGTCGGCCGGTGCCACCTTGGTGGCGGCGTGCACCGCGACCGCCTTGACCCGCTTGGAGCCCAGCACGGCGCCGAGCCCGCCACGCCCGGCGTGCCGACCGTCGTGCGACACCGTTGCGTAGCGCACGCCTGCCTCGCCCGCCGGTCCGATCGCGGCGATCCGCCAGCCGGCGCCCAGCCGCTGCTTGAGTGCCGTCTCGGCGTCGGCGGCCGACATCCCCCACACGTCGTCGGCGGTCTCCAGCCGGGCACCGGTGCCGTCGACCAGCAGCACCGACGGCTGCTTGCACGCCCCGCGGACCACGATCGCGTCGTTGCCGGTCAGCTTGCCGGAGATGGCGAAGTGGCTGGACGCCAGCGCGTCGGTCAGCAGCCCCGTGAGCGGCGACTTGGCGACCACGGCGAACTTGGCGCTGGTGGTGAGCGGGGTGCCCACCAGCGGGGAGAAGCAGAACGCCAGCGGGGCCTCCGGCGCCAGTGGCTCGACACCTTGCGGCGCCAGCTCGGTGAGCAGCCAGGCGCCGAGGCCCGCGCCACCGAGGTGGTCGCGCAGCACCTGGTCGGACAGCGGCAGGACGGTGCTGGTGCCGGCGCCGACGTCGACGACCAGCGCCCTACCGAAGTACCCGCCCGGAGCCGGCACGGTCAGCCCCCCGCGTCCGCGGACAGGAAGCTCACGGCGTCGCCCGCGACCAGCGGGGTCGCCGGGTCGCGGGTGACCCAGTCGCCGGCGACGGCGGCCACCACGTGCGGCTCGAGGGTGATCCCCGCGGCCTGTGCGGCCGCTGCGAGGGTCGCCGCCCGGACCGTACGGGCGCCGCGGTGCCCGTTGCCCGCGAGCACGCCGAACCGCTCGACCGAGACCTCCGGAGCCGGCCGCGCGTGCGCCTGCTCGTAGTCGGAGGGCTCGTTGAGGTTGACGACCGACTCGAGCATCGGGTCGGCGTCGGCGAGCCGGCGGTCGGCGAGCAGGTCGGCGTCGTGCAGCCGCAGCACCCGGCACCGGTCGAACAGGAACGCCGGCTTGCGCACACCGGCGGCCAGCAGGTCGTCGATGAGCTCGGCCAGCGCCGGTCGGTACGCCGCGGCGAGCGGCTGGCGGTGTCCCCGTGCCATCGGCAGCACGACGTCGTACTGCTCGTCCAGCGCCTCGACCACCCGGCGGACGAACGCCGGGTGCAGGAAGGGCAGGTCGGTCGAGCAGCAGAACCCGACATCCGCCGCCCCCTGCAGCGCGTGCAGCCCGACGGCCAGGCCCTGCAGCGGACCGTTGCCCTCCTGCGGGTCGTCGCGGACCTCCACGTCAGCCGGGAGCTGCGGCAGCGGCTGGCCGGGCGCCCGGACGACGACGACGGACCCCGAGGTGCCCCGCGAGACCACTCCGACGGTGCGCCGTAGCAGGGTCGACCCGTGCCAGGGCAGCGCGGCCTTGGCGGTCCCCATCCGCGAGGACCGCCCGCCGGCGAGCACGACCGCCGCTGCCTTCACGTGTCGACTGTAATCCGGCCGCATGCGTCCCCCGCGCCCGCCGCCGACCCCCGACCCGCGTGTTTTCCCAAGGTCTGCCGGGAAAACGTCACCCCTCACGTGTGGCCTCACGGCAGTGGTGCCGTTTTCCCAAGGTCCCTTGGGAAACCCGAGGGGCGGAGCCCCGGGGGTCAGGAGAGGGCGCGGGGGTGCGCGGTGGCGTAGACCTCGCGCAGCCGGTCGACGGTGACCAGCGTGTAGACCTGGGTGGTGGTCACCGAGGCGTGGCCGAGCAGCTCCTGGACCACCCGCACGTCGGCGCCGCCGTCGAGCAGATGCGTGGCGAACGAGTGCCGCAACGTGTGCGGGGAGACGTCGGCGGTCACCCCGGCCCGCTCCGCCGCCCGGGCGAGCACCGTCCAGGCGCTCTGCCTCGACAATCGGCCGCCCCGGGCGTTGAGGAAGACCGCGGGGGTCCCGGTGCCGATAGTCACCAGCTGGGTCCGGGCCCGGACCAGGTAGGCGTCCAGCGCCTCCGCGGCGTACGAGCCCACGGGCACCACCCGGTCCCGACCGCCCTTGCCGTGCAGCAGCACCGCCCCACCCTCGGCGGCGCCGAGGTCGAGGTCGTCGACGTCGAGCCCGACCGCCTCGGAGATGCGCGCCCCGGTGCCGTACAGCAGCTCGAGCAGTGCCCGGTCGCGCATCGCGAGCGTCGTGCCGGCCGACCCCGCGGCCTCCAGGATCGCCTCGATGGCGGAGACCGGCAGCGCCTTGGGCAGCCGCTTCGGCGGGCTCGGGGGGCGCACGGCGGCGGCCACGTCGGTCTCCGTGGCGCCCTCCCGCAGCAGGAACCGGTGAAAGCCGCGCACCGCCACCACCGCGCGGCCCGCACTGCCGGCCGACAGCGCCGGGTGCTCGTCGTCGCCGCTGCGCAGTCGCGCGAGGAACCCCGACACGTGCTCCTCGCGCACCGCCCCCGGGCCGTCGACGCCCTCACCAGCGAGGAACGCGGTGTAGCGGCGCAGGTCGCGCCGGTATGACTGCACGCTGTTGCGGGCAAGTCCGCGCTCCACCACCAGGTGGTCGAGGTAGCCGCCGACCGCCTGAGCGAGCTCCGTCACCGGGGTGTCGTCGCGGGACGTCAGGCCAGCACCTCGTCGAGCGACACGTGCTCGCGCCCGTGTGCCTCCGCGACCGGCTCGTAGGTGAGCGACCCGGCGTGGGTGTTGAGCCCCAGGGCGAGGGTGTGGTCGTCACGCATCGCCTGCTGCCAGCCCTTGTCGGCCAGCGCGACGGCGTAGGGCAGTGTCACGTTGGTCAGCGCGTACGTCGAGGTGTGCGGCACCGCACCCGGCATGTTCGCCACGCAGTAGAAGACCGAGTCGTGCACCCGGTACGTGGGGTCGGCATGCGTGGTCGGCCGGGAGTCCTCGAAGCAGCCGCCCTGGTCGATGGAGATGTCCACCAGCACGCTGCCCGGCAACATCCGCGACACCAGCTCGTTGCTGATCAGCGTCGGTGCCTTCGCGCCCGGCACCAGCACCGCTCCGATCACCAGGTCGGCGTCGATCACCGCACGCTCGACCTCGTACGTGTTCGAGGCGACGGTCTGCAGGTGACCCTGGTAGATCCGGTCGGCCTGGCGCAGCCGCTCGATGTTGCGGTCCAGCAGCAGCACCTCGGCCTGCATGCCGAGCGCGATCGCGGCCGCGTTCATCCCGGAGACACCCGCACCGATCACGACCACCTTGGCGGCGTACACGCCGGACACGCCGCCCATCAGCACGCCGCGGCCGCCGCCCTGGCGCATCAGGTGGTAGGCACCCGCCTGCGGCGCCAGCCGCCCGGCCACCTCGCTCATCGGCGCCAGCAACGGCAGCGCGAGGTCCGGGGTCTGCACGGTCTCGTAGGCGATGCCGGTGACCTCGCGCTCGAGCAGCGCGTCGGTGCAGTCCTTGGACGCCGCGAGGTGCAGGTACGTGAACAGCGTCTGCCCCGGACGCATCCGGTGGTACTCGGACTCGATCGGCTCCTTGACCTTGAGGATCAGGTCACCGGTCTGCCAGACGTCGTCGGCGGTGGGCAGGATGCTCGCGCCGGCATCGACGTACTGACCGTCGGGGATGGACGAGCCTGCGCCCGCCTCGACCTCGACGAACACCTCGTGGCCGTGCCGGACCAGCTCGTGCACGCCCGAGGGCGTGATGGCGACCCGGTACTCGTGGTTCTTCACTTCACGGGGGATGCCGACCTTCACGACTATCAACGTCCTTCGCGTCGCTGCCGACCTCGTCGTCGGCGCTGTGAACTCTAGTGCTGCGCCCCGGGGTCCACGGCATCGCGGTTGTCGCGTTCCTGCAAGACGGAGGGGACGAACAGGACACATGCTGGCGCCATGAGTCACCACTACCCGACGATCACGCCGCACCTCGGCATCACCGACCCCGCCGCGGCCCTCGACTTCTACGCCAAGGCCTTCGGTGCCGAGGAGCTGGCCCGCTTCGCGATGCCCGACGGCACGGTGGTGCACGCGGAGATCCGCCTCGGCGACGGGCTCGTCACGCTCGGCCAGGCGATCCCCGACTACGGCCTGGCCGCGCCCGTCCCCGACCAGCCGGTGCACGTGGCGCTGACCTGGTTCACCGACGACGTCGACGCCGCGTACGAGCGCGCCGTGGCGGCTGGTGCGACATCGGTGAGCGAGCCGACCGACCAGTTCCACGGCGACCGCACCTGCGCGCTGCGCTGCCCGTTCGGGCACCGCTGGGTGATCGCCACGCACCTGCGGGACGTGCCGATGGAGGAGCAGCGAGCCGCGTTCGAGCAGATGATGGGCATCTGACGCGTCAGCCGCCCGACCTGTCACCGTCAGATCGCCATCTATGGCGGTGAGACGGTGACAGGTCGGCCTAGGGTCGGCGGGTGGCCGACCCTCCCGACGTCCCGGCCGCGGTGCTGGAGCCGCGGGACGGCGGGCGCCCGTTCCGCGTGCACCGCCAGGAACCCTCCCCGGCTGCCGCCGACGTGGTGCACCACCTCTGGGCGGTCGAGTGGGCGCTGCCGACCGGAGCCACGCACACGCAGGAGGTCGTCACCTTCCCCTGCCACCACCTGACCGTCGAACCCGACGGGCAGTGGGTGCACGGCGTGGTCACCCGGCGGTTCGCGCGCACGCTGTCCGGCGCCGGGCGGGCGGTGGGCGCCCACCTGCGGGTGGTGGGGCTCGCCGCCCTGGCCCAGGACCTGGACGCGGTCGCGACGACCGACCGGGTGCTGCCCGCCGACCGACTGCTGGACGACACCTCCGGGCTGTCCGCTGTCGAGGCAGCCGCCGACGTGGAGTCGGCGACCACCGCGCTGGACCGCGCCGTCGCCGCCCTGCCGCGCCACGCGGTGCCGGCCGGCGACCTGGTCGAGCGTGCCGTCGCCCTGGCGACCGACGACCCGGCCGTCACCCGGGTCGAGCAGCTGGCCGAGGAGCTGGGGGTCACGCCCCGCACCCTGCAGCGGTACTTCTCCCGGGTGCTGGGTGTCGGCCCCAAGTGGGTGGTCCGGCGGGCCCGGATCCACGACGCGCTCGAGCACGTACGCGACGACGAGGCCACCGACTGGGCAGCGCTCGCGACCCGGCTGGGCTTCACCGACCAGGCGCACTTCACCAACACGTTCACCCAGGTGGTGGGGGTGCCGCCGGCGCGTTACGCGGCTCGTGCGACGCCGTCAGCCGGCTGAGCGGAGCACATCGGCCGCGTACGGGATGCCCTCCTGCGCCCCAACGCGGGTGACCGCGATCGACGCGGCCGCGACGGCAATGGGCAACGCGTGGTCGATCGTGCTGCCGCTGGCGAGTCCGGCCGCGAGAAAGCCGGTGAACGTGTCACCGGCGCCAGTCGAGTCCACCGCCCGCACGGCGGGTGCCGGGTACGTCACCGGCTCCTCCCCCGCGGTCCAGGCGGCGCCACCGGCCCCCAGCGTCACCACGACCAGCAGCCCGTGCGCCCGGGCGAGCGAAACCGCGGCGGCCGCCGGGTCGGTACGACCGGTGGCGAGGGTGCGGCACTCGTGCTCGTTGACCACCAGGACGTCGACGTCGGGCAGCAGGTCGTCGACCGGCGCGGCCGGTGCCGCGTTCAGCACCACCCGGGCACCCGCGACGGAGGCGGCGCGGGCCGCCTCCGCCACAACCGCGTACGGGACCTCCAGCTGCAGCAGCAGCGCGTCACCGTCGCCGAGCCCCTCGCACGCATCGAGGGCGTCCGCGGCACCGAGTGCGCGGTTGGCGCCGGTGACGACGGTGATCGTGTTCTCGCCGTCGTCCTGGACCGTGACCAGGGCGAGTCCGGTCGGGACGCCGCTCAGGCAGCGCACGGCCGTGCTGTCCACGCCGTCGGCCGCCAGTGCGGCGCGCAGCAGGGAGTCGCCCGCGTCGTCGCCGGTCGCCCCCACCATCCGCACCCGCGCCCCGGCGCGGGCGGCGGCGACGGCCTGGTTCGCCCCCTTGCCGCCCGGGCGACGCGTCAGCCCGGTTGCGAGCACCGTCTCGCCCGGTGCAGGCAGCCGGGTGACAGTAGCGATCTCGTCGACGTTGAGGCTGCCGAGCACCGTGACGCCGGTCATCGCGACGGCTGCGTACGCTGCGCCCACACCGCCAGCAGCCCGGCGACCGCCATCGCGTCGTTGATCCGCCGGTCGAGGACGGCTGACACCGCGTCGGCGAGAGGCACCCACAGCACCTCCATGTGCGCCTCCTCGTGCCGCCGCTCGGGCACCGAGCCGTCGGCGGCAGGGCGGAGGTCGCGGGCGACGTAGACCCGCCAGAACTCGTCGGTCACCCCCGGCGACGACCACATGTCGATGAGCTCCGACCAGTCACCGGCAACGACGTCGGTCTCCTCGGTGAGCTCGCGCGCCACCGCGTCGAGGGCCGGCTCGCCGTCGACGTCGAGGATGCCGGCCGGCAGCTCCAGCAGCCGTCGGCGTGCGGCGTGCCGGTACTGGCGCAGCAGCAGCACCCGGTCGTCGTCGTCCAGGGCGACCACGCCGACCGCACCCTGGTGCTCGACGACGACCCGGTCGAAGGAGTCGCCGTCGGGAGCCACCACCGTGTCCTCGCGCAGCGAGACGAACGGGCCCTCGAAGCGGTGCTCCGACCCGGCAACGGCCCAGTCCTCGTCGGTGTCGGCCAGTGGCTCCCCCGGCTGCCAGGCGCGTCCGGGCAGCCGCGGATGGATGCTCACGCGCGCAGGTCGGCCAGCTCGGCCGGTGTGCTGGCCTCGCCGTCGCCGTCGACCGGCAGCCGCATCTCGCGCTGGCGGGTGAGGGCGGCGCCGACCAGACCGGAGAACAGCGGGTGCGGCCGGGTCGGTCGGGAGCGCAGCTCGGGGTGCGCCTGGGTGGCGACGTAGTAAGGGTGCTCGTCGCGCGGCAGCTCGATGAACTCGACCAGCAGCGAGTCCGGGGACGTACCGCTGAAGACCATGCCGGCCGCCTCGAGCGTCTCGCGGTAGGCGTTGTTGACCTCGTAGCGGTGCCGGTGCCGCTCCTGCACGAGCGACTGCTCGTAGAGCTCGGCCACGATGCTGCCCTCGTGCAGTGCGGCGGGGTAGAGCCCGAGGCGCATGGTCCCGCCGAGGTCGCCGGCCCCCTCGACGAACGCCTTCTGCTCCTCCATGGTCGCGATGACCGGGTGCAGGGTGTCGACGTCGAACTCCGACGAGCTCGCCCCCGGCAGCCCCGCGACCGAGCGGGCGTACTCGATCACCATGCACTGCAGTCCGAGGCACAGACCGAGCGTCGGGATCCGGTGCTCCCGGCTGTAGCGCAGCGCGCCGACCTTGCCCTCGATCCCGCGGATGCCGAAGCCGCCGGGCACGCAGACCGCATCAACATCGGCGAGTGCTCGGGCCGCGCCCTCGGGGGTGGCGCAGTCGTCGGACGCGACCCAGCGCAGCGCGACCCGGGCGCTGTGGTGGAAGCCGCCGGCCCGCAGCGCCTCCGCCACCGAGAGGTAGGCGTCGGGGAGGTCGATGTACTTGCCGACCAGCGCGACCGTGACCTCCTCGTCGGGCTGGTGCACCCGGTGCAGCAGGTCGTCCCAGCGGGTCCAGTCGACGTCGCGGAACGGCAGCGACAGCCGTCGCACGACGTACGCGTCGAGGCCCTCGGCGTGCAGCACCTTCGGGATGTCGTAGATCGACGGCGCGTCGACGGCCGCCACCACGGCCTCGGTGTCGACGTCGCACATCAGCGAGATCTTCCGCTTGACGCTGGCGGGGATGTCGCGGTCGGCCCGGCAGACGACTGCGTCGGGCTGGATACCGATCGAGCGGAGCGCGGCCACCGAGTGCTGGGTGGGCTTGGTCTTGAGCTCGCCCGACGGGCCGATGTACGGCACCAGCGACACGTGCAGGAAGAAGCACGAGTCGCGGCCCACGTCGTGGCGCACCTGACGCGCGGCCTCGAGGAACGGCAACGACTCGATGTCGCCGACGGTGCCGCCGATCTCGGTGATCACCAGGTCGACGTCGGGACCGGCCATCGCCCGGATGCGGTCCTTGATCTCGTTGGTGATGTGCGGGATCACCTGGACGGTGTCGCCGAGGTAGTCGCCGCGGCGCTCCTTGGCGATCACCTCGGAGTAGACCTGTCCGGTCGTGACGTTGGCGTGCCCGGACAGGTCGACGTCCAGGAAGCGCTCGTAGTGGCCGATGTCGAGGTCGGTCTCGGCGCCGTCGTTGGTGACGAACACCTCGCCGTGCTGGAACGGGTTCATCGTGCCGGGGTCGACGTTGAGGTACGGGTCGAGCTTCTGCATGGTGACCCGCAGGCCGCGCGACTTGAGCAGCCGGCCGAGGCTGGAGGCGGTCAGACCCTTGCCGAGCGACGAGGCGACCCCGCCGGTGACGAACAGGTGCTTGGTGGACCCGCTACCGGCCACAGGGACTCCCGCGGTCAAGATGTGTCGAACTGTCTCCCACGGGGTTCCAGGGTATCAGTGCCGTCGTCAGTCCACCGCGAGGTCCGGCACGGCCCCGTCGGCCGCGTCGACCCCGTACTCGCCGGCGCGGCCCTCGGCCTGCTCGGCCAGCGCCAGCACCGTCACCACCCGCCCCGTCGTGGTCTCGACCGGGTCGACCGTCGTGACGTCGGCGGCCAGCTCGGAGTCGCGCACGAGCGCCACGACGCCGTCGTCGGTGGAGCCGAGAGTCCCGGCCACCACGGTGCCACCGGCAGCGGCGTCCATGCCGGCCAGCAGCTCGCCGACCACGTCGGTCTCGCCGTCGGGCGCCTCGTCGCGCGGGTCACCCGACACCACGAGCGCCAGCTGGGCCCGCCCGAGCACGACACCGTCGACCGAGACCAGGCCGGCCTCCTCGAAGGCGGCCTGGGTGCTCTCGGAGGTGCTGTCCTGCATGGCTGCGGTGGTGGAGTGGGTCAGGAAGGCCCTGCCGATGGCGCCGCCCACCAGCTGGTAGCCGGTGGCGCCCTCGGCGCTGGGCGCGTCCTCGGCCCGGCGCAGCACCTGCTCGGCCAGCCCCTCGGCGAGCTGCCGCTTGGCCGGGTCGACCAGGTCGGGGGCAAGCGTCACGGTCGAGACCACGTTGGCGTCGGCGGTGGCGAGGTCCTTGGCCAGCCCGCGTACGACGTCGGCGTCCGCGCCGGGGAGCACGAGCACCGAGACCGATGTCTTGTCGAGGCGGCCGCCCAGCACCTGCCCGGACGTGCCGGCGCCGTAGGCGGACTGGAACTCGTCCAGCCGCTCGGCATCGGCGAGGTCGTCGCTCAGGTCGCCGGAGACGTCGTCGCCGGTCGCGGCAGCGAGCTGGCCCTGGACGTCGCCCTGCAGCGGGCCGGCGCCGAGCGCGATGCCGCCCGCGAGCGCCAGGAACAGTGCCGCCAGCGAGACGACGTGGTAGCGGAAGTCGATCATGTGAAGAGCCCCTGGAGGAAGGTGGCGAAGTCGTGCCAGTACGCACCCGCGTCGTCGATCCAGCCGGCGCCGACGGGCGTGGCCGCGACGGACACCCCGACCGCAAGCAGACCGGTCAGCACCAGCAGCAGCAGGTGCCAGGCGCGCAGGCGGCTGCCGTGCAGCCGGGCGGCTGCCTTGGCGTCGAGCAGCCGGGGGCCGACCTTCAGCCGGGTGAGGAAGGCGCTGGCCATCGCGGAGCGGCCCTGGTCGAAGAACTCCACCAGGTCGGGGTGCGCCCCGGCGACCACGACGATCTCGGCACCGGCGTGGTCGACCAGCAGCAGGGCGGCGTCCTGGCTGGTTCCGGACATGGCGAAGGGGACCGGCTCGACCCCGAGCCGCTCGAGTCGCTCGCGGTTGCCCACCGTGCTGTCGCGGGTCACGTGGGCGACGATCTCGGCGCCGCAGCGCAGCACCCGGTCGGTGAGCTCGTCGAGGTCACCCACGACGAGGTTCGGGGTGAGGCCGGCCTCCAGCAACGTGTCGGCGCCGCCCTCGACACCGACGAGGACCGGGCGCCGGTCACGCAGGTAGCCGCGCAGGCCGCGCAGGTCGGCGCGGTGGTCGTGGGTCGGGGAGACCACCACGACCTCCCGGCCACGCAGCCGGGTCGCGACCTCGGGGATGCCGACGCCGTCGAGCAGCAGCTCGTGCTCGCGCCGCAGGTGCTCGGCGGCGTCCAAGGTGAACGCCTGCAGCTGGGCGGTGAGCCCGGCCCTGGCCTGGTCCTTGCGCTGCTCGACCAAGGCTGCATCGAGCACGACGCCCGCGGCGACCTGTCGCTCGCCGGCATGGATGACGCCGTCGTGGATCCGTACGACCTCACCGTCGGTCAACCGGGCCAGCACGTCGGCGCCCACGTTGTCGACCAGCGGGACTCCGGCGGCGGCCAGCACCTCGGGCCCGAGGTTGGGGTAGCGGCCGGAGATCGACTCCGCGGCGTTGACGACGGCAGCGACCCGGCAGGCGACGAGGGCCTCGGCACTGGCGCGGTCGAGGTCGACGTGGCTGATCACCGCCACGTCGCCGGGTCGCAGCCGCTTGGTCAGGTGCAGGGTCCGGCGGTCGAGCCGCGCGGTGCCGACGACGCCGGGCAGCGTGCTGCTGCGGGGTCGGCGCAGGGTGGTGAGTCTCATGACCCGGCCGAGCCTGCCACGGCGGCGCGGGGGTTCCGGGGACTTCGTCCGGCGCGCCGCGAGCGCTGTCAGCGGGCGGCTCGGTCGCGCTCGGCCAGCTCCAGCAGCTCCTCGGCGTGCGCCGCTGCCGAGGTCGACTCCTCCAGCCCGGCCAGCATCCGGGACAGCTCGCGTACGCGGCCCTCGGAGTCGAGGCTGAGCACGCCGCTGGTCGTGACCGAGCCGTCGTCGGACTTGTGCACCACGTAGTGCCGATCGGCGAAGGCGGCCACCTGCGGCAGGTGGGTGACCGCGAGCACCTGGGAGCGCCTGGCCAGCCGCGCCAGCCGCCGGCCCACCTCCACCGCTGCCCGGCCACCGATGCCGGCGTCGACCTCGTCGAAGACGAACGTCGGCACGTCGACCGTGTCGGCGAGCACGACCTCGAGGGCCAGCATCACCCGGGACAGCTCACCACCGCTGGCGCCCTTGGCCAGCGGCCGGTCGGGCGACCCGGGGTTGGCGGCGAACAGGATCTCGACCTCGTCGGCACCGTCAGGCCCGAGCGAGCCCGTGCCGCGGACCTCGACCCGCAACCGGGCGTGCGGCATCGCCAGGTCGGCCAGCTCGGCGGTCACCTTGCCCGACAGCGTGTCGGCCGCCGCGGTGCGGCCCGCAGTCAGCTGCGGGGCCAGTGCGGTGAGGGTGTCGGTGAGTGCGGCGACCTCGGTGCGCAGCGCCTCGATGGTGTCGTCGGCGCTCTCGAGCTCGAGCAACCGCCGGGAGGCCTGCTCGGACCACACGAGCACCTCGTCGACGGTGGGGCCGTACTTGCGGGTCAGGGCTGCCAGCGCGGCCCGGCGCTCCTGCACCGCGGCGAGCCGGGCCGGGTCGACCTCGACGCCCTCGGAGTAGGCCGCGAGGTCGAGCGCCAGGTCGGCAGCCACGTAGGACAGCTCGGCGGCACGGTCGGCAAGCGTGGCCAGCTCGGGATCGTGCTCGCGGACGCCCTCCAGAGCCGACCGCGCGGTCGCGGCCTGCGCGGTGACGTCGGCACCGGGCTCGGCGGCCTCGGCGTCGCCGGCCAGGGCAGCGTGCGCGTGGGCAGCGGCGCTCTGCAGCGCCTCGGCGTGGGCGAGCCGGTCCTCCTCCCGGCGCAGTGCGTCGTCCTCGCCCGCGGAGGGGTTGACCGCGGCGATCTCGTCGAGGCCCAGCCGCAGCGCGTCGGCCTCACGGGCCCGCTCACGCTCGCGGGCCGTCAGGTCGGCGAGCTCGGTGCGGGCCTGGGCGAGCCGGGTGTGTGCGGGGCGGTAGTCGGCCAGCAGGGTCGCGACCGGGTCGCCGGCGAAGCGGTCGAGCGCCTCGCGCTGCGCCGCCGGCTGCCGCAGCCGGTGCTGCTCGGACTGGCCGTGCACGGTCACGAGCCGCTCGCCGAGTGCGGCCAGCACCGAGGCGGGGACCGACGCGCCGCCGAGGTGGGCGCGGGACCGGCCCTGTCCCTCGGCCGTGAGCGTGCGGGCCAGGATGGCCGAGCCGTCCTCGACCTCTCCCCCGGCCTCGGCGACCATCGCGGCCACCTCGGGCAGCCCGTCGACGGCGACCGTGCCCTCGACCCTCGCCTGGCCGCTGCCGTGGCGTACCAGCCCGGTGTCGGCCCGGCCGCCCTGCAGCAGTGCGAGCGCGGTGACGACCATCGTCTTGCCGGCACCGGTCTCACCGGTGACCGCGGTGAAGCCGGGCCCGAGCGTCAGGGACGCGTCGTCGATGACGCCGAGGCGGCGGAGCCGGATCTCCTCCCACACCGCTCAGTCCTCCGGGCGGGCGGCGGAGTGGCGCCGCCAGCCGCCCACCGGCAGTCCGAACTTGCGCACCAGCCGGTCGGTGAACGGCGCCTCGTGCAACCGCGCGAGGCGTACCGGGACGTCGCTGCCGCGTACCTCGATCCGGGCACCGGCGGTGAGCTGGAAGGTCCGCCGGCCGTCGCACCACAGCACCGCCTCCCCACCCGGCTCGGCCAGGGTCACGGCGATCAGCGAGCTCGGCGACACCACGAGCGGGCGGGCGAACAGCGCGTGGGCGCTCAGCGGCACCAGCAGCATCGCGGCGATCTGCGGCCAGACGACCGGGCCGCCGGCGCTGAACGCGTAGGCAGTGGAGCCGGTCGGGGTGGCGCAGACGACGCCGTCGCCGGCCCAGCGCGACAGCGGGCGGCCGTCAATCTCGACCAGCACCTCGACCATGCGCTGCCGGACCGCCTTCTCCACGCTGGCCTCGTTGAGTGCCCAGCTGTGGTGGATCCGCTCGGCGTCGACGAGCACCTGGACGTCGAGCGTCAGCCGCTCCTCCACCGTCCAGCGGCGGTGCACGACCTGGTCGACGGTGGTGTCGAGGTCGTCGGACTCGGCCTCGGCGAGGAAGCCCACGTGGCCGAGGTTGACCCCCAGCAGCGGTACGCCGCTCGGCCGGGCCAGCTCGGCCCCCCGCAGGATCGTGCCGTCGCCGCCGAGCACGATCACCAGGTCACAGCCGTCAGCGGCATCCGGGCCGAGCGGGACCCGCTGCAACGCGGCCGGGGCGAGGTCGAGGTCGTCGGCTTCCTCGTCCAGCAGCCGGATCCCGACGCCGGCGGAGCTCAGCCGGTCGCACAGGCGGCGCGCGGCGACCCGTGCGTCGTCACGACCGGTGTGTGCGACGACCAGCACCTCGCGATCGCTCACCTGCTCACCCTCTCACCCGTCGGCCCTGCAGCCACGGCTGTGTCCACCGCGTCGGGCACCGGCGCGGGCGCGTCGCGGCGCAGCCAGCAGAAGTACTCGACGTTGCCCGCCGGCCCCGGGAGCGGGCTCGCGGTGACGCCGCGGGTGCCCCACCCAAGGGCGTGCGCCGCGACGGCAACCGCGAGTACGGCCTCCGCCCGCTGGACCGGGTCGCGCACGACTCCCCCGCGCGCCAGCCGCTCGCGGCCGACCTCGAACTGCGGCTTGACCATGCAGACCAGGTCGCCGTCGGGGCGGCACACGGCGACCAGGGCGGGCAGGACCAGGCGCAACGAGATGAACGACAGGTCGCTGACCACCACGTCGACAGGGCCGCCGACCGTCTCGGCCGTGAGGTCGCGGACGTTGGTCCGGTCGTGCACGACGACCCGAGGGTCCTGCCGCAGCGGCCAGGCCAGCTGCCCGTAGCCCACGTCGACCGCGACCACCTCCCCGGCACCCGCGCGCAGCAGCACGTCGGTGAACCCGCCCGTCGAGGCGCCCGCGTCGAGACAGCGCCGGCCGGCCACCTCGGGGCCGCCGAACGCCGCCAGCGCGCCGGCCAGCTTGTGCGCACCGCGGGAGACGTAGTCGGCCGGCGCGTCGTCACCGCCCGCTCGGACCTCCAGCGCGGCAGCGGTGTCGACCGCGGTCGCGGGCTTGCGCGCGACCATGCCACCCACCGTGACCCGCCCCTGTGCCACCAGCTCGGCTGCCTGCTCGCGGGACCGGGCCAGCCCGCGGCGGACCAGTTCGGCGTCGAGGCGGAGCCGACGGGTCATGCGGGGTCGGTCGGGCCCCGGTGGGCGTCGGTGCCGGTGCCGGTCTCGCGCTGGTCGTCGCGCTGGTCGTCGGGCTGGTCGTCGGGCTGGTCGTCGGGCTCGGCTTCGGGCTCGGCGTCGGTGGCGGCGTCGGCGAGCGCGTCCCGCAGGTCACGGTGCACCGCGTCGTAGACCGGCACGTGCTCCTCGGCCGCCATCTCGTCCAGGGTCCGGAGCCGGTCGAGGGCCGACTGGACCCGTGGGTCACCGGCCGGCTCGCTAGCAGGCTCGTCGGCAGGCTCGTCGGCAGGCTCGTCGACCGGCTCCTCGACTGGGGCGCCGGCATCGTCGGCTGCCGGCTCCGAGGGGGACGGGGACTCCGGCTCGGGCGGGGGCGGTGGTTCCGTCAGCTCGTCGGCCATCAGGACTCCTTCGGTCACTGCATCATCTCCCGCCAGGTCTCCTGAGCAGGCCCGCTGTCGGCCGTGTCGCCGGTCGCGTCGGCGTAGGCCCAGCAAGCCGACACCAGCGCCCGCAGGGCGGCCAGCCGGCCACCCGGGTCCCGCGACGCCGCGCCGCCATCGCCGTCGCTGGGGTACAGGGAGACCCGTTCCGACTCCACCTCAGCCACCCACCCGGCGCAACGCGCCGCCCCATCGGCGCCGACCTCGACCTCCGGGTGCGGCAGCAGCAGGCCCTCGAGGTCGGCGGCGACATAGGTCGCACGCTCGTCGCCCCGGGCCGCGCAGGCCTCGTCCAGCGACGAGATCCCGGTGAGGACCAGCAGGCTGGGCAGCCCGGACCGCCCGGCGCCGACGATGTCGGTGCCGATCCGGTCGCCGACCACCAGCGGACGGTCCCCGCCGAGGCGCCGCGAGCACTCCTCGAACAGCGCCGGCGCCGGCTTGCCGGCCACGTCCGGCTCCCGTCCGCTGACCACCCGCAGGACCTCGACCAGCGCACCGTTGCCCGGCGCGTGCCCCCGGTCGGTCGGCAGCGTCACGTCGAGGTTGCTGGCCACCCACGGCACGCCGGTCGCCAGGGCGTATGCCCCCTCGGCCAACAGCTCCCACCCCACCGACGGATGGAGTCCCTGCACGACCGCCGCCGGGTCGTCCCGCGCCGACCACACCGCCCACAGGCCGTGCTCACCCAGCGCGTCGACCAGGCCGTCGCCGCCGATCACCAGCACCCGGGAGCCGGGCGGCACCCGATCGGCCACCATCCGGGCGGCTGCCTGCGCCGCCGTGACCACGTCGTCGTCGGCCGCGTCGATACCGAGCGCCCGCAGGTGCGCTGCCACCGCAGCGGGCGGCCGGGAGGCGTTGTTGGTGACGAACCCGAGTGCGTTGCCGGCTGCACGGCACCGCGCCAGCCGGTCGGCGGCGCCCGGCAGCGCATCGGGACCCGCGTAGACCACCCCGTCGAGGTCGAACAGCAGCAGGTCGTGCGCGCGGCACAGGGCCTGCGTGGAGGCGCCGAGGCTGCGGGACACCGTCGCGTCGGGCTGCACGACGGCCAGCCTAGGATGCGCCGGTGACGTCCCCGCCGGCCCGCGCGCCCGACGCCGGGTCGGTGCGACTCGAGCCGTTCCGTGGCCTGCGCTACGCCGGCACCGACCGCCGCACGCTGGCCGAGGTGACGCTCTCGCCGCCCCCGCTGTGGGACTTCACCGCCCTCGCCGGGCTGGCGCGGACGCACCCGCACCACGTGCTGCGGCTGCTGTCGCCCTCGCTGACCGGACAGCGGACGGCGGAGGAGACCGCGGCGCGGTGGCTCGGCTCCGGCGCGCTGGTCATCGACGACCGGCCCGGGCTGTACGTCTGGCGCTGGTCGCAGCACGGCCGCGGAGTGGTCGGCGTCGCCGGCGCGCTCGCGCTGCCGGCGACGGCGGTCGCCCCGCACGAGGAGGTCAGCGCCGGGTTGCTCGCGAACCGCGCTGCCGAGCTCGGTGCCGGACGCGTGCAACCAGAGCCGATCATGCTGCTGTACGACGGGGAGCGGCCGCTGGCGCCCGACGTCCCGGCTGGTGCACCCCTGGTGGAGCTGCGGCTGGACGACGCCCAGCACCGGGTCGATGCGGTCACCAGCCAGGACGACGTGACCGGTGTCAACGCTGCACTGGCCGGTCAGACGCTCGTCGTGGCCGACGGGCACCATCGGTTCCGGGTCCTCTCCGGTCTGGACGGACCGGACACCCGCGCCTTCGTCCTGGTCGTGGACGTGCGTCGCTCCGGGCTGGCCGTGGGGCCGATCCCGCGGGTCGTCGCCGGCCTCGGCTGGGACACCGTCACCGCCACCCCGGGCGCCGCGCTCGTCGACCTCGCCGACGAGGACCGGCTGGCCTTCCTCGACGGAGCCGCCGCCGGCCACCTCCGGTGGGTCGTGGGCGACCGGTCGCGGCTGGTCGGGATGGAGCTGTCGGTCGACGCCTCCAGCGGCCTCACCGAGGGTGTGGCCGAGGCCTGCGGCCCGTTCGCGCGCGACGTCTGCCACCTGCACAGCCGGCTGCTCCCCGCCTGGGGGGTCGATCCCGATCGGCTGCACTACAGCCACTCGTGGCAACGCGCGGTCGACGAGGCCACCGCGACGTCGGGGCTCGCTCTCGAGGCCCGCGCGCCGGCCCTGACCGAGGTCGTAACCGCCGCCCGCGGCGGCACCCTGCTGCCGCACAAGGCGACGTCGATCACCCCCAAGCCACGGGCAGGGCTGCTCATGCTCGACGACGCGGACTGACCCGGCGCCCGCCGTAGACCTCGATCTCGACCCGGCTGGTCACGCCGGCGGCACCCCGACGGAACCGGCGACGGATCGCACCCTCCACCTCGACGATGGTGCCCTCCGACCACCCGGCGACCAGCCGCTGCGCCCGCCCGGTCCACGCCACGCAGTCGAGCACGTCGACCGGCTGCCGCAGCCGGGCCGGGCCCTGGGGACGCGCAACCACCAGCCGGGCGGTGACGATCCGGTCGCCGCTGGGCAGCTCACGTTCCTCCGGGACCGCGGCGACGCGTCCCCGGAGCCGTACCTCGTTGACGTGCGCCTCGGCGTCGCCCGACGCCTCGTCCGCGGCGACCTCCGTCGCAGCACCTGCCATGGCACCCACCTCCGCAGCCCACTCTGGTCGGGCCGACCCCGGGGTGGCGGGCGGCGACGGCCGGGTTGTGGACGGCGGGCCGGGCGGCTCGGACCTGTGGACGGTGCCTAGCGGTCCCGACCGGCCTCGAGCTGCTCGGCACGCTCCAGCGCATCGGTGCTGCCCTGCCCGTCGACGGCGGCCGCGCGGTGGAACCACTCGAGCGCCTCCGCGCTGCGCCCGGCCGTCTCGAGGGCGTCGGCGTACGCGTACCGCAACCGGGCCACCCACTCGGCCCGGGACCTGCTGCGCAGCTCGGCGGCCTCCAAGACGCCGAGCGCGGCGTCCAGCTGACCCCGGTCGCGCCGGGCACCGGCGACGACGATGGCCATCTCGGCGCGTCCGGCCGGGTCGAGCCGCTCGACCCCGGGATCGCGGGCCAGCGCCACCGCCCGCTCGGGTCGGCCGAGGGCGCGCTCGCAGTCGGCGATCAGCGGCAGCCCGTCCGGCGATCCGGTCATCCGGCGCACCGTCTTGAGCTCGCGCAGGGCCTCGTCCCACCGCTGGGTGAGGTACGCCAGCTCGGCGTAGACCTCACGGACGGCGGGCACGCGGGCGGCGCGGGCGCGGGCGGCGCGGGCGTGCGCGAACGCGGTCTCGGGGTCGTCGTCGTACAGCTGGCCCGCAGCCACCAGGTGCCGCGCGACGCGGATAGCCAGCCGCTCCGGGACGCTGGACAGCTGGTCGCGCATCTGCCGGTCCAGCTCGCGGCCGGTGATGCTCTCGGGCAGCGGCGGGCCGTCGTACTCCTCCTGGCTCAGCCGTCGGCGGCTGCCGGACCCGGGTCCCTCCCCGCGGTCGGACCGCTGAGTGCGCTCGGGACGGCTCGATGGCGCCCGCGGTCCACGCCGGTCACCGCGGCCGCCGCTTGCCGGCCGACCGGACTGGCCCTGCTGGCGGCCCGGGCGCGGGCGCCGCTCACGATCGCTGGCCACGAGAGTCCTTCCTGCGTCACGAGGAGCGGCTCCTCGACGTCGCGACTGGCGACGATAGCGGCCCGGGAAATGCCACGAGGCCACCCGCGGACGGGTGGCCTCGTGAACAAAGAATTGTCCGGCGACGTCCTACTCTCCCACGCGGTCTCCCACGCAGTACCATCGGCGCTGAAGGGCTTAACTTCCGGGTTCGGGATGGGACCGGGTGTTTCCCCTTCGCCATGGTCGCCGAAACTCTATGGAGATATCGGTGCCCGACCGTATCTCGGGAACCGCACAGTGGACGCGTGCATAATGTGTGGGACAAGCCCTCGGCCTATTAGTACCGGTCAGCTCCGTGCATTGCTGCCTTCGACTTCCGGCCTATCGACCCAGTCATCTACTGGGGGCCTTACCAGGTTAACCCTGTGGGAGACCTCATCTTGAGACATGCTTCCCGCTTAGATGCCTTCAGCGGTTATCACTTCCGAACGTAGCCAACCAGCCGTGCTCTTGGCAGAACAACTGGCACACCAGAGGTTCGTCCATCCCGGTCCTCTCGTACTAGGGACAGGCTCTCTCAAGTCTCCTGCGCGCGCGGCGGATAGGGACCGAACTGTCTCACGACGTTCTAAACCCAGCTCGCGTGCCGCTTTAATGGGCGAACAGCCCAACCCTTGGGACCGACTACAGCCCCAGGATGCGACGAGCCGACATCGAGGTGCCAAACCATCCCGTCGATATGGACTCTTGGGGAAGATCAGCCTGTTATCCCCGGGGTACCTTTTATCCGTTGATCGACGCCGCTTCCACCTGCCAGCGCCGGGTCACTAGTCCCGACTTTCGTCCCTGCTCGACATGTCTGTCTCACAGTCAAGCTCCCTTGTGCACTTGCACTCGCCACCTGATTGCCAACCAGGCTGAGGGAACCTTTGGGCGCCTCCGTTACATTTTAGGAGGCAACCGCCCCAGTTAAACTACCCACCAGGCACTGTCCCTGATCCGGATCACGGACCTAGGTTAGATATCTAGTACGACCAGAGTGGTATTTCAACGATGGCTCCACATGAACTGGCGTCCCTGCTTCACAGCCTCCCACCTATCCTACACAAGCCGAACCAAACACCAATACCAAGTTGTAGTAAAGGTCCCGGGGTCTTTCCGTCCTGCCGCGCGTAACGAGCATCTTTACTCGTAGTGCAATTTCGCCGAGTCCATGGTTGAGACAGCGCCCAAGTCGTTGCGCCATTCGTGCAGGTCGGAACTTACCCGACAAGGAATTTCGCTACCTTAGGATGGTTATAGTTACCACCGCCGTTTACTGGCGCTTAAGTTCAGCGCTTCGCCACCGAAGTGGCTAACACGTCCCCTTAACGTTCCAGCACCGGGCAGGCGTCAGTCCGTATACATCGAATTGCTTCTTAGCACGGACCTGTGTTTTTAGTAAACAGTCGCTTGGGCCTGGTCTCTGCGGCCATCACCGCTGCCGGGGGCATGCCCCTTGACGGATCCGGCCCCCCTTCTCCCGAAGTTACGGGGGCATTTTGCCGAGTTCCTTAACCATGGTTCACTCGATCGCCTTGGTATTCTCTACCTGACCACCTGAGTCGGTTTGGGGTACGGGCGGCTCTGAAACTCGCTAGAGGCTTTTCTCGGCAGCATAGGATCGCTCACTTCGTCTATATCGACTCCGCATCGGATCTCAGGCATGTGAGACGCGGATTTGCCTACGTCTCGCCCTACGTCCTTGCCCGCGGTCTACCATCGCCGCGGTTGAGTTACCTTCCTGCGTCACCCCTTTGCTTGCCTACTACCGGTTTGGGTCGCGCGCTCATCCTCCGTACTCCGAAGAGCTTGGAAGATTCGGGCACTTAGCATCACCGGGGTCAGCATGGTCGTGTCAGCGCCGGTACGGGAATATCAACCCGTTGTCCATCGACTACGCCTGTCGGCCTCGCCTTAGGTCCCGACTTACCCAGGGCAGATTAGCTTGACCCTGGAACCCTTGGTCATTCGGCGGAAGAGTTTCTCACTCTTCTTTCGCTACTCATGCCTGCATTCTCACTCGTGTCGCGTCCACGGTTGGGTCACCCCACCGCTTCACTCGCGACACAACGCTCCCCTACCCATCCACGCACCTGGACCGATCCTCGAGAGGACCGGCCGAGTACACACGTGAATGCCATAGCTTCGGCGGATTACTTGAGCCCCGCTACATTGTCGGCGCGGAATCACTTGACCAGTGAGCTATTACGCACTCTTTCAAGGGTGGCTGCTTCTAAGCCAACCTCCTGGTTGTCTTTGCGACTCCACATCCTTTTCCACTTAGTAATCGCTTAGGGGCCTTAGCTGATGGTCTGGGCTGTTTCCCTCTCGACCACGAACCTTATCGCCCGCAGTCTCACTGCCGCGCTCTCACTTACCGGCATTCGGAGTTTGGCTGATTTTGGTAAGCTTGTGGGCCCCCTAGACCATCCAGTGCTCTACCTCCGGTAAGAAACACGCGACGCTGCACCTAAATGCATTTCGGGGAGAACCAGCTATCACGGAGTTTGATTGGCCTTTCACCCCTATCCACAGGTCATCCCCCAGGTTTTCAACCCTGGTGGGTTCGGGCCTCCACGCGGTCTTACCCGCGCTTCACCCTGCCCATGGATAGATCACTCCGCTTCGGGTCTAGAACACGCGACTCATTCGCCCTATTCGGACTCGCTTTCGCTACGGCTTCCCCACACGGGTTAACCTCGCCACGTATCACTAACTCGCAGGCTCATTCTTCAAAAGGCACGCCGTCACCAGTCCGAGGACCAGCTCCGACGGATTGTAAGCACAAGGTTTCAGGTACTATTTCACTCCCCGCCAGGGGTACTTTTCACCTTTCCCTCACGGTACTTGTCCGCTATCGGTCACCAAGGAGTATTTAGGCTTAACGGGTGGTCCCGCCAGATTCGCACGGAATTTCACGGGTTCCGTGCTACTCGGGGTGACATCGGGGAGCCATTGCCTTACGTGTACGGGGGTCTCACCCTCTACGCCGGGACTTTCCAGTCCGCTTCGACTTCAACAATGGTTTCTTACTCCCTGCTGACTCGGCAGAGTCAGCTCGATGGCCCCACGACCCCGTGTAGGCAACGCCTGCCGGCTATCACACCTACACGGTTTAGCCTGTTCCGATTTCGCTCGCCACTACTCTCGGAATCACGGTTGTTTTCTCTTCCTGTGGGTACTGAGATGTTTCACTTCCCCACGTTCCCTCCGAACGCCCTATGTGTTCAGGCGCCGGTGACTGGACATTACTCCAGCCGGGTTTCCCCATTCGGAAATCCCCGGATCACAGCTCGGTTGCCAACTTCCCGGGGCTTATCGCAGGCTCCTACGTCCTTCTTCGGCTCTTGGTGCCAAGGCATCCACCTTGTGCTCTTAGTAGCTTGTCGCCACAAAAGATGCTCGCGTCCACTGTGCAGTTCTCAAGAGACGGGCGGGCCCGGGAGAGCAACACCTCGCGTACCGACACGCAGCCGGCGGTTCGAAGGGTCTCCCGGTCCGGAGGACCTCAGGTCTCCCTGATCCCTCAGGACCCAACAGTGCGCCCGGCCCCGACCGCGTCCGTGCTGGCGTTTCCACTCCCCGAGGGGAAGTACTGACCAGCCCGTGCGTGGGCGATACCGAATAATCGACGTTCCACTTCAGAGCTGTGCTCCATGGGGACATGCGCCCCACACCAGCACGATGGACGACCACGAAGGGCCGCCAAATTGCTCCTTAGAAAGGAGGTGATCCAGCCGCACCTTCCGGTACGGCTACCTTGTTACGACTTCGTCCCAATCGCCAGTCCCACCTTCGACGGCTCCCTCCCACAAGGGGTTGGGCCACCGGCTTCGGGTGTTACCGACTTTCGTGACGTGACGGGCGGTGTGTACAATGCCCGGGAACGTATTCACCGCAGCGTTGCTGATCTGCGATTACTAGCGACTCCGACTTCACGGGGTCGAGTTGCAGACCCCGATCCGAACTGAGACCGGTTTTTTGGGATTCGCTCCACCTTGCGGTTTCGCAGCCCTTTGTACCGGCCATTGTAGCATGTGTGAAGCCCTGGACATAAGGGGCATGATGACTTGACCTCATCCCCACCTTCCTCCGAGTTGACCCCGGCAGTCTCCTATGAGTCCCCACCATGACGTGCTGGCAACATAGGACGAGGGTTGCGCTCGTTGCGGGACTTAACCCAACATCTCACGACACGAGCTGACGACAGCCATGCACCACCTGTATACGAGTGTCCAAAGAGACCTCTGTCTCCAGAGGCTTCTCGTATATGTCAAACCCAGGTAAGGTTCTTCGCGTTGCATCGAATTAATCCACATGCTCCGCCGCTTGTGCGGGCACCCGTCAATTCCTTTGAGTTTTAGCCTTGCGGCCGTACTCCCCAGGCGGGGCGCTTAATGCGTTAGCTGCGGCACGGAACCCGTGGAATGGATCCCACACCTAGCGCCCAACGTTTACGGCGTGGACTACCAGGGTATCTAATCCTGTTCGCTCCCCACGCTTTCGCTCCTCAGCGTCAGGTAAGGCCCAGAGAACCGCCTTCGCCACCGGTGTTCCTCCTGATATCTGCGCATTCCACCGCTACACCAGGAATTCCGTTCTCCCCTACCTACCTCTAGTCCGCCCGTATCGGAAGCAGGCTCGGGGTTAAGCCCCGAGTTTTCACTCCCGACGTGACGGACCGCCTACGAGCCCTTTACGCCCAATAATTCCGGACAACGCTCGCACCCTACGTGTTACCGCGGCTGCTGGCACGTAGTTGGCCGGTGCTTCTTTTGCAGGTACCGTCACTTTCGCTTCGTCCCTGCTGAAAGAGGTTTACAACCCGAAGGCCGTCATCCCTCACGCGGCGTTGCTGGATCAGGCTTTCGCCCATTGTCCAATATTCCCCACTGCTGCCTCCCGTAGGAGTCTGGGCCGTGTCTCAGTCCCAGTGTGGCCGGTCACCCTCTCAGGCCGGCTACCCGTCGTCGCCTTGGTGGGCCGTTACCTCACCAACAAGCTGATAGGCCGCGAGTCCATCCTCCACCGCCGGAGCTTTCCACCACTCGGGATGCCCTGAGTAGTGGGTATTCGGTATTAGCCCCGGTTTCCCGGGGTTATCCCAAAGTGGGGGGCAGGTTACTCACGTGTTACTCACCCGTTCGCCGCTCGTGTACCCCCGAAGGGGCCTTACCGCTCGACTTGCATGTGTTAAGCACGCCGCCAGCGTTCGTCCTGAGCCAGGATCAAACTCTCCGTTGAAGTTTATTGGACAGCACCCGAGGGCGCTGCCCTTCAACTTTGATGACCCTGACAAGTTGAATCACTTGTCAAAGGAATCCGTCGTCGACCGGGTCGAGACCCGGACGTCGACGGGGCGTTAATTCGTTCGTCGACTTTTGGCACACTGTTGAGTTCTCAAGGATCAGGCGCGCACCGTGACGATCGGTCTTGCGACCTCCCGCACCGGGGCAACTGTTCCACCTTACTGATCCGGGCGGAGCCGGTCAAACCTGTTCCGCCCTCATCAGCCCCGGGTCGGCACCGTTCCGGACGCACACGTGCGCCCGGTGGTTGGACCTGGGTTTCGCCCGAGCCGAGCACCCGACCGAAGGCCTTGCGCTCCGCCACTCGCGGCGACGGGTGGAAGATTAGGCAGCGGCGCCGGAGCGAGTCAAATCCGCGTCCGGTGCGTTCCACCACGCCTCGAGCGGCCGGCTCAGACCACCGTCACCGGGTGCCTCACGACGGCGTCGAACGGGTAGCCCGCGCTGTTGTCCGGCTGGTGTCCGGTTGCCGCCGTCCTACCGTGTCGGTGGCCCGGGCCAGCAGCGCGACACCGCCGCCCGCGGTGGGCGTCCACGGCAGCCGCCGCCGGGTCCAGGTGCCGCGCCGGTTGGGCCCGGTGAGCCGGGCCGGGCGCCAGCTGACGCCGCCATCGGTGCTCACCTCGACCCCGCGGATCGCGGCCAGCCCCGACCACGAGCGGCCCCGCAGCAGGGTCGACTCGCCGACCGGCAGCTCGGCACCGCGGGCCAGCTCGAAGGCGCTCTTGACGGTCGCGATGAGTCGTCGCCGGTCAGCCGCGCACGACCTCCAGGCCCGCGACCGAGCGCTTGCCCTTGCGCAGCACCACCCATCGCCCGTGCAGCAGCGCCTCGGCGGCCAGCGGCTCGTCGGCCGCGCTCACCCGCTCGTTGTTGACGTACGCGCCGCCGTCGTCGACCGTGCGCCGTGCCTGGCCCCGGCTGGCCGCGAGCCCGGTGGCCACCAGGGCGTCCACCACGCTCGGGAGCGCCGTACCGGCGTCGACCCGGGCGTGCGGCGCCTCGGTGAGCGCGGCTGCCAGCACGGCCTCGGGCAGGGCTGCCAGGTCGCCGCGGCCGAACAGCGCCTGACCGGCCTCCTCCGCGGCGCGCAGCTCGTCGGCGCCGTGGACCAGCGCGGTCACGTCAGCGGCGAGCGCCCGCTGTGCCAGCCGCGCCTGCGGCCGCTGCTCGTGCTCGGCGACCAGCGCGTCGATCTCGTCGACCGGGCGGAACGAGAAGATCCGCAGGTACTCACCCACCTTGGCGTCCTCGGCCTGCAGCCAGAACTGGTGGAACGCGTACGGGCTCGTCAGCTCCGGGTCCAGCCACACCGTCCCGGCCTCGGTCTTGCCGTACTTGCCGCCGTCGGCCCGGGTGACCAGTGGCGTCGCGAGCGCGTGCACCTGCTCGCCCTCGGTCCGGCGGACCAGCTCCACACCGGCGGTGATGTTGCCCCACTGGTCGCTGCCCCCGGTCTGCAGCCGGCAGCCGTGGCGCCGGAACAGCTCGAGGTAGTCCATCGCCTGAAGCAGGACGTAGCTGAACTCGGTGTAGCTGATGCCCGCCTCGAGCCGGGTGCGCACGACGTCGCGGCCGAGCATCCGGTTGACCGGGAAGTGCTTGCCGATGTCGCGCAGGAAGTCCAGCGTCGGCAGCGAGGCGGTCCAGTCCAGGTTGTTGACCAGGGTCGCCGGGTTGTCTCCGTCGAGGTCGATGATCCGCTCGACCTGGTGCCGGATGCGTTCGACCCAGCCGGCGACGACCTCCTTGGGGTTGAGGGTGCGCTCGCCGGCCTCCTTGGGGTCGCCGATCAGGCCGGTCGCCCCGCCGACGAGGATCAGCGGCCGGTGTCCCGCCAGCTGCAGGCGACGTGCCGTGAGCAACTGCACGAGGTTGCCCATGTGCAGGCTCGGCGCGGTCGGGTCGAAGCCCACGTAGTAGGTGACCGGCCCACGGTCCAGCTCGGCGCGCAGGGCGTCACGATCGGTCGTGTGGGCGAGCAGCCCGCGCGACTCGAGATCGTCCAGGACGTGGCGGTGCACGGGTCTCCTCGGGGTTGTCGGGTGCAGTCGGCCGGTGGCGTACGGGCCCAGCCTGCCCGACCGGCGCCCTCGTCCGCGAACGATCCGACCGCACGTCGGCCCCGGCACTCACCGGGTCGGATCGTGCGGGGGCGGCGCGGGCGGCGGCGGGGGCGGCGGCGGGCGCGGGGCGGCGCGCGGGGAGCGCTTGTACGTGGAGACGGTCCGGTCGCCGGCCACCCAGAACCGCCACGGCACGTCGGCGGCCCGGCTGACGCCGATCCGCGGCCCGGAGGCGACGCTGCCTGCCGCCAGGCCCGGCGTCAGACTCAGCGGGCCGTCGCCGCACAGGTCGGCGCCGCCGTGCCGCCGGTCGATGCCGAGGGCCTGGGTGAGGCAGGCCGGGCCGCGGCCGAGCGACCGCTCGGCCACCCGCGGCCCGCGGCGCATGCGAGCCAGCTCGGCACCCTCCACCACCCGCCCGGCCCGCAGCAGCACGGCCGAGGCCTCGCCGTCCGGCCCGCAGACCACGTTGGCGCACCAGTGCACGCCGTAGCTGAAGTAGACGTACAGATGCCCGGCGGGGCCGAACATCACCCCGTTGCGCGGCGTGCGGCCACGCCAGGCGTGCGACGCCGGGTCGTCCGGCCCGTCGTACGCCTCGACCTCGGTCAGCTCCACCACGACCAGGCCCTCGTCGGTCCGGTGCGCCAGCCGGGCGCCGAGCAGTGCCGGCGCCACCTCGGGGGCGGCACCGCTCAACCAGTCCCGGTCCGCCACTCCCCAAGCCTGGCAGCCCGCTCCCGCAGCTCGGCCAGCTGCTCCCGTACCCGGGGCTCGGCGGTCCCGCCGCGGGCGTCCCGCGACGCGATCGACCCGTCCACCGTGAGCACGTCGCGCACCGCAGGGCTGAGGTGCGGCGACACCGCGGCGAGGTCGTCGTCGGTGAGGTCGGCGAGCTCGACACCGCGCTCCTCGCAGCGCCGCACGCACGCGCCGGCGACCTCGTGGGCCTCCCGGAACGGCACCCCCTGCCGCACCAGCCACTCCGCGACGTCGGTCGCGAGCGAGAAGCCCTGTGGCGCCAGCTCGGCCAGCCGCCCGGTGTCGAACTCGAGGGTCGCGACCATGCCGGTGAAGGCCGGCAGCAGCACCTCGAGGGTGTCGACGGCGTCGAAGACCGGCTCCTTGTCCTCCTGCAGGTCGCGGTTGTACGCGAGCGGCAGCGCCTTCAGGGTCGTGAGCAGCCCGGTGAGGTCGCCCACCAGCCGGCCGGCCTTGCCGCGGGCCAGCTCGGCGATGTCCGGGTTCTTCTTCTGCGGCATGATGCTCGACCCGGTCGACCACGCGTCGTGCAGCCGGACGAAGCCGAACTCGCGCGTCGACCAGACCACGACCTCCTCGGCCAGCCGGGACACGTCGATGCCGACCATCGCCGCGACGAACGCGAACTCCGCCGCGAAGTCGCGCGCCGACACCCCGTCGATCGAGTTCGGCGTCGACCCGGTGAAGCCGAGCTCGTCGGCCACCGCCGCGGGGTCGAGCCCGAGCGACGAGCCCGCGAGCGCCCCGGAACCGTACGGCGACTCCGCCGCGGTCCGGGCGTCCCACTCGCGGAGCCGTTCGACGTCGCGCAGCAGCGGCCACGCGTGTGCCAGCAGGTGGTGACTCAGCAGCACCGGCTGCGCGTGCTGGAGGTGGGTACGTCCCGGCATCGCCACCGGCGGCGGACCCAGGTGCTGCTCGGCCGCGGCCGCGAGCACGTCGACCAGGTCGAGCACTCGGCGGGCCAGCAGCCGGGCCTGGTCCCGCACGTACATCCGGAGCAGCGTCGCCACCTGGTCGTTGCGCGACCGCCCGGCCCGCAGCCGACCGCCCAGGTCGGCGCCCAGCCGCTCGACCAGCACCCGTTCGAGTGCGCCGTGCACGTCCTCGTCGCCGGGGTCGGGTCGTACGGTGCCCGCCGCCACGTCCGCCGCCAGCGTCTCGATGCCCGCCAGCAGGGACGCCAGGTCGGCGTCGTCGAGCAGTCCTGCGGCGTGCAGCACCCGCGCGTGCGCGGCCGAGCCGACGAGGTCGTACGGCGCGAGCCGCCAGTCGAAGTGCGTGGAGCGGGACAGCTCCTGCAGTGCCGGCGACGGACCGTCAGCGAACCGACCTCCCCACAGGCGTCCGGTGGCCGGCGAGGTCACTCCCCCGCCAGCCGCTGGTCCCGGGTCGCGGCCAGCTTGCTCGGCAGCCCCCACAGCTCGACGAAGCCCTTGGCCAGGGACTGGTCGAACGAGTCGCCCTCGTCGTAGGTGGCGAGGCCGAAGTCGTACAGGCTCGCGGGGGAGCGACGGCCGGTGACCGTCGCCTTGCCGGCGTGCAGGGTGAGCCGGATCTCGCCGGTCACGTGCTGCTGCGACTGGGCCACGAACGCGTCCAGCGACCGCTTCAGCGGCGAGAACCACAACCCGTCGTAGACGATCTCCGCCCAGCGCTGGTCGACGGTCCGCTTGAACCGGCCGAGGTCACGCTCGACGGTGACCGACTCGAGCTCCGAGTGCGCCGCGATCAGCGTCATCGCGCCCGGCGCCTCGTAGACCTCGCGGCACTTGATGCCGACCAGCCGGTCCTCGACGATGTCGAGGCGGCCGACGCCCTGGGCGCCGGCGCGGGCGTTCAGCTGCTCGATCGCCTCGAGCATGGTCACCGGCTTCTCGTCGATGGTCACCGGCACCCCGTGCTCGAACCCGATCACGACCTCGTCCGGCTCCCGTGGAAGCGCGGGGTCGGAGGTGTAGTCGTAGACGTCCTCGATCGGCCCGTTCCAGATGTCCTCGAGGAAGCCGGTCTCGACGGCACGGCCCCAGACGTTCTGGTCGATGGAGTACGGCGACTTCTTGGTCACGTCGATCGGCAGGTCCCGCTCCTCGGCGTAGACGATCGCCTTCTCCCGGGTCCACGCGTAGTCGCGGACCGGGGCGATCACCTCGAGCTCGGGGGCGAGTGCACCGACGCCGACCTCGAACCGCACCTGGTCGTTGCCCTTGCCGGTGCAGCCGTGGCTCACCGTGGACGCACCGTGGTAGCGGGCGGCCTCGACCAGATGGGTGACGATCAGCGGACGCGACAGCGCGGACAGCAACGGGTAGCGATCCATGTAGAGCCCGTTGGCCTGCAGCGCGGGCAGGCAGTACGACTCCGAGAACTCGTCGCGGGCGTCGACGACGACGGCCTCGACCGCCCCGCACGCGAGAGCACGCTTGCGGATGGTCTCGAGGTCCTCGCCGCCCTGTCCGAGGTCGACGGCGACGGCGACCACCTCGGCGCCGGTGCGCTCGGCCAGCCAGCCGATCGCGACGGAGGTGTCGAGGCCCCCCGAGTAGGCGAGGACGACGCGGTTGGTGCTCATGACGGCTCCTGTGACGTGGTGGCGGGGTCTGCGGTCTGCTCGGCGAGCGAGAGGAAGCGCGCAGCCACCTCGCCGCCGCCGGAGGCGGTTCGGGCGATCACCAGCACGGTGTCGTCGCCCGCGATGGTGCCGAGCACGCTGCTGAGGTCCGCGTGGTCGACGGCCGAGGCGAAGAACTGCGCGGCGCCGGGCGGGGTACGCAGCACGACCAGGTTGGCGCTCGCGTGCGCGCCGACCAGCAGCTCGCCGCACAGTCGTGCCAGCCGCTGCTGCGCGGCGGCGGAGTCCTGCACCGGCGCCGGGCGACGGTCGCCGCCCTCGCCGGGGACGGCGTAGACCAGTCCGCCCGACTCGTGCCGGACCTTGACCGCGTCCAGCTCGATCAGGTCGCGGGACAGGGTGGTCTGCGTGACCGCGACGCCGGCCTCGGCGAGCAGTGTCGCCAGCTCGCCCTGCGAGTGCACCGGGTGCCGCCCGAGCAGCTCGATGACCTTCTGCTGGCGCGCCGCTTTGGTCGCGGGGACGCCCTGCGGTGGAGTGGTTCGTCGGGTGGTCATGGTGCGCCTCCTCCACCGAGCAACCAGACCAGCAGCGCCTTCTGCGCGTGCAGCCGGTTCTCGGCCTCGTCCCACACGATGCTGCGCCGGCCGTCGATGACGTCGGCGTCGATCTCCTGGCCGCGATATGCCGGCAGGCAGTGCAGCACGACGGCGTCCGGGGCGGCGTGGTCCACCAGTGCGCCGGTCACCCGGAACGGCACGAACGGCGTCGCCCGTTCGCCCGACTCGGCCTCCTGACCCATCGACACCCAGGTGTCGGTGGCCACGACGTCGGCACCCTTCACCGAGCCCTCCGGGTCGTCGATGACCGCCACCGACCCGCCGGTAGAGGCGGCGATCGCGGCGGCGTCGGACAGCACCGCGGGGTCGGGGACGTACCCCGCCGGCGACCCGATCCGCACGTGCATGCCGGCGGTGGCCGCGCCGAGCAGGTAGGAGTGCGCCATGTTGTTGGCGCCGTCACCGAGGTACGTGAGCGTCAGCCCGGCCAACGAACCCTTGTGCTCGCGCACCGTCTGCAGGTCGGCGAGCACCTGGCAGGGGTGGAAGCTGTCGGTGAGGGCGTTGACGACCGGCACCCGCGACACCGACGCCATCGCCTCGATCCGCTCCTGGCCGGACGTACGCCACACCAGCGCCGCCGCCTGCCGGTCGAGCACCCTGGTGGTGTCCTCGATGGTCTCGCCCTTGCCCAGCTGCGAGCTCTGGGCGTCGATGACCAGCGGGTAGCCGCCGAGCTCCGCGATGCCGATCGAGAACGACACCCGGGTGCGGGTCGACGTCTTGTCGAACAGCACGGCCACCGCACGTGGCCCCTCGAGCGGCCGGTACGCGTACCGGTCGGCCTTGACCCGGTCGGCGAGGTCGAGCAGCGTGGACTGATCGGACGGCGTGAGGTCGTCGTCACGCAGGAAGTGCCGCGGGTGCGCCGTCATGACGGGGTCACCTCGTCCAGCACGGTGCGGAGAACGGCGACCGCATGGTCTGCCTGGTCGGTGGTCAGCACCAGCGGCGGCACCAGCCGGAGCCGGTCGGGCGCGCAGCAGTTGACGATCAGCCCGCCCGCCAGCGCAGCGGTCTGCGCCTGCAGACCGACCTCGGCGTGCAGCCCGACGCCGAGCAGCAGCCCGCGACCGGACACCTCGCGCACCAGCGGGTGCTCGGCCAGGCCGTCCCGCAGCCGCTGCCCGACCGTCGTCGCGTTGGCCAGCAGGCCCTCTGCCTCGATGGTGTCGATCACCGCGAGGGCCGCGGCGGTGGCGACCGGGTTGCCGCCGAACGTCGTGCCGTGGTTGCCCGGCTGCAGCAGGGAGGCCGCCGGCCCGCGCGCGACCGTGGCGCCGATCGGCACGCCGCCGCCCAGCCCCTTCGCCAGGGTCACGACGTCGGGCACCACACCGCTGGCGGAGAACGCGAACCAGTCGCCGGTGCGCCCCATGCCGCACTGCACCTCGTCCAGCCAGAGCAGGGCCCCGTGCCGGCTGGCGATCTCGCGCGCGGCGGCCAGGTACCCGGCGGGCAGCTCGATCGCGCCGGCCTCGCCCTGCACCGCCTCGAGCACCACCGCCGCGGTGGTCTCGTCGACCGCCGCCGCCAGCGCGTCGACGTCGCCGTGCCGCACGAACGTGACGTCCCCTGGGAGCGGCTCGAACGGCTCGCGGTAGGCGTCCTTGGCGGTGAGCGCCAGCGCTCCCATGGAGCGGCCGTGGAACGCCCCGGTGGCCGCGACCAGCCCGGTGCGGCCGGTGCGCCGGCTCAGCTTGAACGCAGCCTCGTTCGCCTCGGTGCCCGAGTTGGAGAAGAACACCCGGCCGTCGTGCTCGGCACCGAGCAGCCGCAGCAGCCGTTCGGCGAGCCGCACCTGTGGCGTCGTGGTGAAGAAGTTCGAGACGTGCGCGAGGGTCGCGACCTGCTCGCTGACCGCCTTGACCAGCGCGGGGTGGGCGTGGCCCAACGCGTTGACCGCGATGCCCGCCAGCAGGTCGAGGTAGCGGTTGCCGTCGACGTCCCACACCCACGCACCCTCGCCGCGCTCGAGCACCAGCCGCGGTGGGCCGTACGTGTCCATCACCGCGCTGGTGTAGCGGTCGACCCACTGCTGCTGGCTCACCGGTCACTCCTCAGGGCGGTGCGGATGCGGGTCTCGGCACCGGGCAGCACCTGCGTGCCCACGCCGTCGTCGGTGAAGATCTCCAGCAGCACCGAGTGCGGCTCGCGTCCGTCGATGACTGTTGCCCGCGGCACGCCCTCGGTCACGGCCTTCAGCACCGCGCCCATCTTCGGCAGCATGCCGCTCGACAGCGTCGGCATCAGCTCGGCGAGCGCCTCGGGCGCGATCGTCCCGACGACGTCGTCGCTGGCAGGCCAGTCGACGTAGAGGCCCTCGACGTCGGTGAGCACGATCAGCTTCTCCGCGCCCAGTGCCACCGCGAGCGCGGCAGCCGCCGTGTCCGCGTTGACGTTGAGCACCTGGCCGCCGGCGTCGGGCGCGACGCTGGAGACGACCGGGATGCGCCCGGCGTCGATGATGTCGCGCACCGCTTCGGGGCGTACGCCGACGACCTCGCCCACCAGGCCGAGGTCGACCTCCTCGCCGTCGACCAGCGCCGTCGTGCGCGCGGCCGTGAACAGGCCCGCGTCCTCGCCGGACAGCCCGACCGCGAGCGCCCCGTGCTGGTTGAGCAGGCCCACCAGCTCGCGACCCACCTGGCCGACGAGCACCATCCGCACCACCTCGAGCGCCTCGGGCGTCGTCACCCGCAGCCCGGCACGGAACTCCGACTCGATGCCCAGCCGGGTCAGCATGGTCGAGATCTGCGGCCCGCCGCCGTGCACGACCACCGGGTGGAAGCCGGCGTAGCGCAGGAACACGATGTCCTCGGCGAACGCCCGCCTGAGGTCGTCGTCGACCATCGCGTTGCCGCCGTACTTCACCACGATCGTCTTCCCGTGGTAGCGCTCCATCCACGGCAGCGCCTCCGCCAGCGTGGCTGCCTTGTCCGCCGCGCGCCGCCACTCGGCGGGCGTCTTCGCGTCCGTCACCGAGACGGTCAGGTCAGTGGCCCTCATGCCGCGTCCTCGTGCCGGGTCCTCATGTCGAGTACGCCGAGTTCTCGTGCACGTACGCGTGCGTCAGGTCGTTGGTCCAGATCGTGCCGCTGTGCGGGCCGGACTTGAGGTCCACCGTGACGTCGACCTTGCGACCGGACAGGTCGACGGCGTCGGCCGGCTCGCCCGGTCCGCTGCCTTGGCAGACCCACGTCCCGTTCAGTGCGACGTCGAGGTCAGCCGGGTCGAACGCCGCCGAGGTGGTGCCGACCGACGCCAGGATCCGTCCCCAGTTGGGGTCTCGGCCGAAGACCGCGGTCTTGAACAGCGCACTGCGCGCGACCGAGCGCGCCACCTCGACCGCGTCGTCCTCCGTCGCCGCGCCACGCACCTCGATCGCGATCTCGTGGTCCGCACCCTCGGCGTCGGCCAGCAGCTGCTGGGCCAGGTCGTGGCAGACGTCGCGGACGGCGGTGTCGAACGTGTCCGCGTCGGGTACGGGACCGGCGCCGCTGGACATCAGCAGCACCTGGTCGTTGGTGGACATGCAGCCGTCGGAGTCGAGCCGGTCGAACGTGCTGCGGGTCGCCGCGCGCAGGGCACGGTCGCAGCCGGCAGCGCCGACCTGTGCGTCGGTGGTGAGCACCACGAGCATGGTGGCCATCGCCGGTGCCAGCATGCCCGCGCCCTTGGCCATGCCGCCGACCGTGAACGCGTCGCCACCCGTGCGGACCGTCACGGTCGCCTGCTTGGGCACGGTGTCGGTGGTCATGATCGCCTCGGCCGCCGCGGCGCCGCCGTCGGCGTCGAGCGCGGCGATCGCCGCCTTGGCGCCGGACAGCATCGCCTCGCGGTCGTGCAGCGGGCCGATCAGCCCGGTCGAGCAGACCTGCACGTCGACGGCGCCGATGCCCAGCGTGTCGGCAACCGTCTCCGCGGTCGCGTGGGTGAGCGCGAAGCCGTCCGGGCCGGTGTAGCAGTTGGCGCCGCCGGAGTTGAGCACGACCGCCCGGGCAGTGCCCCCCGCGCCGTCGACCCGGCGGAGCGCCTGCTCGCTCCACAGCACCGGGTTGGCACGGCACCGGTTGGTGGTGAAGACCGCGGCGGCGGCCGCTGCCGGGCCGTCGTTGACGACCACCGCGACGTCGGGCCGGCCGCTGGGCTTGAGCCCGGCGGCCACCCCGGCCGCGCGGAACCCCCGGGCCGCGGTCACGCTCACGGCGCCACCCCCACGGTCGTGAGCCCGGCGTCCTCGGGCAGGCCGAGCGCGAGGTTGGCGCACTGCACGGCAGCACCGGCGGTGCCCTTGGTGAGGTTGTCGACAGCGCCGACCGCCACCAGCCGTCCGGTGCGCGGGTCGGCGGTGGCCTGCAGGTGCACGGCGTTGGAACCGACCACGGACTGGGTCTGCGGCCAGACGCCCTCCGGGAGCAGGTGCAGGAACGGCTCGTCGGCCGTCGCCTTCTCGTACGCCGAGCGCACGTCGGCAGTGGTCACCCCCTCGACCAGCGGCGCGGTGCCGGTGGCGAGGATGCCGCGCGCCATCGGCGCCAGCACGGGCGTGAACGAGACGTGCACGGGCCCGGCGGCGTACGCACCGAGGCTCTGCTCGATCTCCGGGGTGTGCCGGTGCACGCCACCGACGCCGTACGCGCTGGCCGAGCCGATCACCTCGGCGCCGAGCAGGTGCGGCTTCGGTGCCCGTCCGGCGCCGGACGCGCCCGAGACCGCGACCACGACCAGGTCGTCGGCGCGCACCAGGCCGGCCAGCACGGCCGGCAGCAGCGCCAGCGTGGACACCGTCGGGTAGCAGCCGGGCACGGCCACGCGGCGCGCGGAGCGCAACGTCTCGCGGGCACCGGGCAGCTCGGGCAGCCCGTACGGCCAGGCGCCCGCGTGCGGGCCGCCGTAGAACTGCTCCCACACCGCGGCGTCCCGGAGCCGGAAGTCCGCACCGCAGTCGACCACCAGCACGTCGTCCGGCAACGCGGCCGCCAGGGCGGCGGAGTGCCCGTGCGGCAGGGCGAGGAACACCACGTCGTGACCGGACAGGCCGGCCGGGTCGGTCGGGGCGAGCTCGCGGTCGGCGAGCGGCACCAGGTGCGGGTGATGCGCGCCGAGCAGGCTGCCTGCACTGTCCCCGGCGGTCATCGCGCCCACCTCGAGGTCGGGGTGCCCGCAGAGCAGCCGCAACAGCTCGCCGCCCGCGTACCCACTGGCACCCGCCACTGCCGCGCGCACCGTTCCCACCTGCTCTCTGACTCGACTCCCACTAGAGTGCATGAGTATGCACGATCACGCAAACCGGCGGACGCGCAGGGTGGGAGTACGTTTCCCAGCATGACGTCACCACCGGCACCGCACCGGTTGCCCGGCGCCGACTACCTGTCGTACCTCGACGACGAGTCGGCCCGGTTCGTGGCCCTGCTGGCCGGAGCCGACCCGGGGGCGAAGGTGCCTTCCTGCCCCGACTGGAACGCCGCCGACCTGCTGTGGCACCTCACCGAGGTGCAGTGGTTCTGGGGGTCGATCGTGGGCAAGGCCCTGTCCGACCCGGGGGCTGCCGAGGCGGACAAGCCGGAGCGGCCCGACGACTACGCGGCTCTGCTCGACCTGCAGCGGCGGTCCACCGACCGGCTGCTGGCGGCCGTGTCGGCCGGCGACGACAGCGACCCGATGTGGACCTGGCTGGACGACGACCAGACCCGCGGCTTCACCCGTCGGCGGCAGGCCCACGAGGCGCTGATCCATCGCCTCGACGCCGAGCAGGTCGTCGGCGAGGTCACTCCCCTCGACGCACGGCTGGCCACCGACGGCGTCGACGAGGCGCTGCGGATCATGTTCGGCGGCACCCCCGACTGGGGCGAGTTCCGCTGGGAGGCGGGCCCGGTCGTCGTCGTCGCCCGGGACACCGGTGGCCGCTGGTCCGCCGAGATCGGCCGCGTGGTCGGACACCGCGGCAGCGGTGAGGACGTCGACGAGCCGTCGCTCGAGGTCCACGACGGGCGCACGGCCGACCCGGTGGCACAGGTCAACGGCACGGCCGACGCGCTCGACAGCTGGCTGTGGGGCCGGGTCGGCGACAAGGCCGTCGAGCGCGAGGGTGACCAGCAGGCGCTGGCCGCGTTCGGACGGGTCATCGGCACCGGCATCGACTGAGGCGGCTCAGGCCAGCGGGTCGTCGGGTCCGTACGGCACCAGCCCGAGCCGCCGGGCCTCCGGAGCGTCCGCCAGCCGGGCTGCGAGCTCGTGCGGGTCGTCGACCCCGGCCCGCACGTACCGGCCGTGCAGGCCGTCCAGCTCGCCGGCGGCGAGCGCGGCGACCAGGCGCACCGCGTGCTCCGGGTCGCTCCACTCGGTGCGGTCGGACATCACCGGCATGCCGCCGGTCATCTCGGTGCGCACCACGCCCGGCGCGACGTCGACCACGACCAGTCCCCGGTCGCTGCCGGCCGCGGCGTAGGTGCCGGACAGCCGCAGCAGCGCGGTCTTGCTCACCGAGTAGGCGCTGTAGTCCGGCACGTCGCGCAACGCCATCCCCGACGTCAGCGTGACCACCCGGCCGCCGCCTCGGGCGAGCATCCCGGGCACCACCGCCCGCAGCACCAGGGCGACGCCGCGCAGGTTGACCTCGACCACCTGCCACCACTGCTCCGGGTCGGCATCCCAGGGGGCGACCTCGGCCGCGTCGATGGCGCCCGCGTTGGCGACCAGCAGGGTCGGGTCACCGAGCACCCGGGCGCACTCGTCGACGAAGCGCTGGACCGCCGCTGGGTCGGTGACGTCGGCGACCAGGCCGTGTGCGGTGCCGTCAGCGGCGCGGATCGCGGCTACCGTCTCGTCCACCTGGGCAGCGCTGCGGGCGCAGAGGCCTACCGCCGCGCCGCGCGCGGCCAGGCCCTCGGCCAGCGCACGGCCGATGCCACGCCCACCGCCGGTGATCAGCGCGACCTGGCCGGTCAGCGGGCTCATCCGCGCAGCTCTGCCCCGGTCGCCGCGGCGGCCGCTGCCACGGCGGCGTCGCGCGCCTTGGCGACCTCGTCGTCGGTCAGCGTGCGGTCGGGCGCCCGGAAGCGCAGTGCGAACGCCAGCGACTTGCGACCGGCCGGCACCGGGTCGCCGAGGTAGACGTCGAACAGCCGGATCGACTCCAGCAGGTCGCCGGCTCCGTCCACCACTGCCGCCTCGACGGCGGCGGCCGGGACGGCCTCGTCCACGACCAGCGCCAGGTCGGCCTTCGCCACCGGCATGGTGGAGAGGTCCGGCGCCCGGACCACCTCGGGGGCGAGCCGGATCATCGCGTCCAGGTCGATCTCGGCGTAGCCGGTGCGCTCGGGCACCCCGTACGCCCGGCAGACCCGCGGGTGCAGCTCGCCCGCGTGTCCCAGCAGCACGTCGCCCACCGTGATCGCGGCGCAGCGTCCGGGGTGCCAGGGCGCGACGTTCGCGGCCCCGACGCTCACGGGCACCGCCAGCAGCCGGGCGACCTCGCGCACCGCAGCGATCGCCTGCGTCCAGGGGACCTCCCAGTCCCGGTGGCCACTGACGACCACGGCGAGGTGGAAGGGCTGGTCGGGCAGCGCGGCGTCGAGGTCCCTGCGCTCCTGCGGGGTGGGAGCCCGGTCGACCGGGGGCACCGGCGCGTGCGGCAGCGGCCACTGGCGAGGGAGGAAGACCCGGGCCACCAGCGACAGTGCGCTGTCCGCGAAGCCGCGACCGGCGTTGCGGCCGAGAACCTCCAGCAAGGCGGGCGCCAGGGTGGTGTGCAGCAGCGGCTGCCGCTCGGACAGCGGGTTGGCCAGCCGCATCGCCCTGCGGCGCGGGTCGTCGGCCGGGAGATTGAGCCGGTCGAGGTCGGTCTCGCCGACGAACGGGTAGGCGACCACCTCGGTGTAGCCCGCGCCGGCGAGCCCGAAGCCCACCCGCCGCCGGAGCCGCTGCGACACACTGAGGCCGCGTCCGGCCGGTGCCACCGGCAGCACCGACGGGACCCGGTCGTAGCCGACGACGCGGGTCACCTCCTCGACCAGGTCGTACGGGTCGGTGATGTCGGTGCGCCAGCTCGGTGGCACGACCCGCAGCGGGTCGGCGTCGTCGTCCACGACGCACCCCACGGCCCGCAGCGCGTCGACCGTGGTGGCGGTGTCGATGTCGACGTTGCTGATGCGTGCGGACAGGCCGGCGGACAGCGGGATCGTGGGCGCCTCGGGCGGCGCGCCGACCACGGTGCCGCCCGGCTCGACCCGGCCGCCGCCGAGCTGGACCAGCAGGTCGGCGACCCGCTGCGCCGCCGCTTCCTGCAGCCGCGGGTCGACGCCGCGCTCGAACCGCTTGGAGGCCTCCGAGCCGAGCCGGTGGCGGCGCGCGGCGCGGGAGACGCCGGCCGGTTCGAAGCAGGCGGCCTCGATCACGACCGCCGACGTGCTGTCGCCGATCTCGGTGGACGCGCCGCCCATCACCCCGGCCAGCCCGATCGGCCCGCGGTCGTCGGTGATCAGCAGGTCCTCGGGGTCGAGCCGCCGGTCCTCGCCGTCCAGCGTGCGCAGGGTCTCCCCCGCCCGCGCCCGCCGCACGACGATCGGACCCTGCAGACGGTCCCGGTCGTAGCCGTGGATCGGCTGCCCGAGCTCGAGCATCACGTAGTTGGTGACGTCGACCGCCAGCGAGATCGGGCGCATGCCGGCCAGCTGGACCCGCCGGGCCAGCCAGCGGGGCGTGGGTGCGGCGGGGTCGAAGCCGGTCACCGTACGGGTCACGAACACCGGGCAGCCGGCTGCGTCGTCGACCCGCACCGGGTACGACTCCCCGTCACCCGGCTGCACCGGCAGGTCGGCCGGGTCGCGGAACGGGAGTCCGTACCCGAGGGCCGCCTCCCGGGCGACGCCCCGCAGCGACAGCGCGTACGCCCGGTCGGGGTTGATCTCCATCTCGATCACGTGGTCGCGGATCCGCAGCAGTGCGGCCGCGTCGTCGCCCGGCTCGCCCTCTTCCCGGCCGAGCACGACGATGCCGGTGTGGTCGTCGCCGAGGCCGAGCTCGGCGGCGGAGCAGATCATGCCGTCGGACACGTGCCCGTACGTCCGGCGCGCGGAGATGGCGAAGCCGCCCGGCAGCACCGTGCCGGGCAGGGCCACGACCACGAGGTCACCGACACCGAAGTTGTGCGCCCCGCAGACGATTCCTCGACCGGGCGGGCCACCGTCCGGGTCGGGGACGTTGTGCTCGGGGCCGACGTCGACGTGGCACCAGCTGATCGTCTTGCCGTTGCTGTGCTCCTCCCGGTCGCAGCGCAGCACCCGGCCGACGACGAGCGGACCCGCCAGGTCGGCGCCGGGCGCGGTCAGCGACTCGAGCTTGAGCCCGAGCTGGGTCAGCCGGGCGGTGAGCGCCTCCGGGCTCACGTCGGCCGGCAGGTCGACGAGCTCGCGGATCCACGAGACGGGCGCGCGCATCAGACCTCCACGCCGAACGCGCGGGTGAAGCGCACGTCGCCCTCGGCCATGTCTCGCATGTCCGCGACCCCGTGCCGGAACATCAGGGTGCGGTCGACGCCCATCCCGAACGCGAAGCCGGAGTACTCCTCCGGGTCGACGCCGCAGGCGACCAGCACGCGCGGGTTGACCACACCGCAGCCGCCCCACTCGATCCAGGCCTCGCCCTTGCAGGTGCGACAGGTCTCGACCGCCGGCTCCTGGCCGAGGCACACGAAGCAGCGCAGGTCGACCTCGGCGCTGGGCTCGGTGAACGGGAAGTACGACGGGCGGAACCGGGTGTCGACGGCGTTGCCGAACATCGCCCGGGCGAAGTGGTCGAGAGTGCCCTTGAGGTGGCCCATGCCCAGACCGCGGTCGACCGCGAGCCCCTCCACCTGGTGGAAGACCGGCGAGTGCGTGGCGTCCAGCTCGTCGGTGCGGAACACCCGGCCCGGCGCGACCACGTACACGGGGGGCGGGCGCGACAACAAGGTGCGGATCTGCACCGGGGAGGTCTGGGTGCGCAGCACCAGGTGCGACTCCGGCGGGTCGACGAAGAACGTGTCCTGCATGGTGCGCGCGGGGTGGTCGGGGCCGAGGTTGAGCGCGTCGAAGTTCATCCACTCGGCCTCGACCTCGGGACCCTCGGTGATCTCCCACCCCATGGCGATGAAGACCTCGGCGATGGACTCCTGCAGCGTGGTGAGCGGGTGCCGCGAGCCGGTACGGCCCTCGCCGGTCGTCACGGTCACGTCGACGACCTCGTCGACCAGCATCCGCTCCTCGGCGGCCGCCTCGAGCTCGTCGGCGCGGCGGTCGAGGGCGGCCCGTACGTCCGCCCGTGCCCGCCCGACCCGCATCCCCGCCTCCTTGCGGGCCTGCGGGGGCAGCGCGCCGATCTCGCGGTTGGCGAGCGCCAGGGGGGACCGGTCGCCGGCGTGCGCCAGCCGTACCTGCTTGAGCGCGTCCAGCGACTCGGCTGCCTCGACCGCGGCCAGCGCCTCGTCGCGGCGCCGTCCGACCTCATCGGCCTGCAACGGGGTCACCTCGACCGGGTCGTACTCGGTGCTGCCCGCCATCACTGCCTCTCGCCGGTGCCGGGAGTTCCCCGGCCGGCTGGCAGTCTAGGAAGCCGCCGCGAGGCGTCGCGAACCAGTTCCGGCTGCTGAGCGGCTGCTGCGCCGATGCCGCCCCGCTGCTGAGCCGCCGCCGCACAGTTCCGTGCGGCTGCTGCTGCCGCGAAACCGAAGGTTCCCCCGCGTAATTTCGCGGTAGGAGCTTCGGTTTCCCAAGCGACCTTGGGAAACCGAATCAGTCCTCCAGGGTGTCGGGCTGCGCGACGGGGAGCCAGACCCGGACCCGGGCGCCGCCGGAGGCGCTGTCCAGGATGGTCACCTCGCCGGCGTGCGCCTCGACCAGGCCGCGCACGATGTAGAGCCCGAGCCCGCTGCCGTCGCGGGCTCCCGAGCGCCAGAACCGGGTGAACGCCCGGTCCCGCATCTCGTCGGGGATGCCGTTGCCCTCGTCGTCGACCAGCAGGAAGACGCCGGGCGTGCCGTCGGCGGCCGACTCCGGGCCGAAGACGACGTCGACGGTGCCCTTGCCGTGTCGCTGGGCGTTGTCGACCAGGTTGGTGACGACCTGGCTGAGCTTGTCGGAGTCACCCCACATCTCCGGCAGGCCGTCGTGGGCGAACACCCGCATCGGCCGGGCCCCGGCGGCCTCCGCGCTGGTGACGACCCGCTCGACCAGCGCCTCCACGTCGACCGGCTCGGTACGCAGTGTCAGCCGGCCGGAGTCGATCCGAGCGGTGTCGAGCAGCTCGGTGATGAGCCGAGCGAGCCGGTCGGCATCGGCGTCGACGGTCTCCAGCATCAGCTTGCGCTGCTGCTCGGAGAACCGGTCCCACTTGGCCAGCAGGGTCGCGGTGAAGCCCTTGACCCCGGTCAGCGGCGAGCGCAGCTCGTGCGCGACGGTCGCGACCAGGTCGGAGCGCTCCCGGTCGAGCCGCTCGCGGGCCCGCACCGAGCGGATGCCGACGCTGACCCGGATGACCCGGCCGCGGGGTGCGTCACGCACCAGCCGGCCGGTGACGAGCAGCTCGTGCCCGTCCGGGCGGTACCACGACCGTTCGACCAGCCGGGTGCGGGTGCTGAGCCCGTCGTACGGGCGCAGGCAGTCGTACCAGGTGTTGCCGTCGAGGTCGTCGAGCGCGACGACGTCGGACAGGTGCGCGCCCGTGACCTTGTCCGGGTCGCGCAGCAGCAGGGAGACCGCGCGGGCGTTGGCATGCACAACACTGGCGTCTGCGTCGGCCACGACCAGGCCGTCCGGCAGATCGTCGACCCCCACCATGTCGTCACGCAAGGCGCTGCCCCAACCCAACCATCGGCCCGACTCTCCCCGTCGGGGGTCCCCACCCACCAGCAGGCTAGTCCGCCTCCGCCGCACTGTCAGTGCCGGCAGCCCTGCCGGCCCGCTGCACCCGGGCGCTGGCGTACAGGCAGACCGCCGCCGCGGCAGCGAGGTTGAGGCTCTCGGCCCGGCCGTGCAGCGGGACCGCGACGGCGGTATCCGCGAGGCCGAGCAGGTCCGCGGGCAGCCCGTGCGCCTCGTTGCCGAGCAGCCAGGCGGTCGGGCCGGCGAGCAGGCCGGACGACTCGGCGGCGTCCAGGTCGACCTCGGCCCCGCCGTCGGCGGCGAGCACCTGCAGCCCGGCCGCGCGCACGGCAGCGACGGCGACCGCTGGATCCGGCTCGACGGCGATCGGCAGGTGGAACAGCGAGCCGACGCTCGCGCGCACGGCCTTCGGGTTGTACGGGTCGACCGAGTCCCCGGTCAGGACGACGGCGTCGGCACCGGCCGCGTCCGCGCAGCGGACCAGTGTGCCGGCGTTGCCCGGGTCGCGGACGTCGGCGGCGACCACGACCAGCCGGGGATCGCCGGTCAGCGCGTCGGCGAGCGGTACGTCGACGAAGCGGCACACCGCCAGCAGGCCCTGCGGGTGCACGGTGTCGGCGACCGCCGCCACCACGTCGTCGCTGACCTCGGTCCAGCCGACACCTGCCCCGGTGGCCTGGTCGCGCAGCGCCGGGTGCCGGCCGGTGGCAGCCGTCGTGGCGTAGACCTCGACCACGACGCCCGGGGTCGCGAGCGCCTCGCGCACCGCCTGCGGGCCCTCGGCGACGAAGCGGCCGGCCTCGGCGCGGTGCCGACGGTCCTCGCGCAGACGCCGAGCCGCCCTGACCCTTCCGGTACGGGGGGTCAGCGGCGGCTCGGGGCGGGCTCGGCGGTTCACCGGGGACCCGGACAGCTCAGGCGGCCTCGCCCTCGTCGTCGGTGCGGGCGGCGTTGACGTCGCTGGGCAGGGCGCCGCGGGCGACCTCGACCAGGGCGGCGAACGCCGTGGGGTCGTTGACCGCCAGGTCGGCCAGCACCCGCCGGTCGACCTCGACACCGGCCTCGCGCAGACCCTGCACGAACCGGTTGTAGGTCAGGCCGTGCGAGCGGGACGCAGCGTTGATGCGCGTGATCCACAGCCGGCGGAAGTCGCCCTTGCGGGCCTTCCGGTCGCGGTAGGCGTAGACCATGGAGTGGGTGACCTGCTCCTTGGCCTTGCGGTACAGCCGCGAGCGCTGACCGCGGTACCCGGAGGCGCGCTCCAGGGTGGTGCGACGCTTCTTGGTGGCGTTGACGGACCGCTTGACGCGTGCCACTTCGAACTCCTCTTCGTTTCAGGTCGTACCCAGGCACCGGTGAGGGCGCCCGCGTGCGGGGGACGTGTCAGACGGTGGTCAGAGCCCGAGCAGCTTCTTGACCCGGCTGGTGTCGGCCTTGGAGACCGCGGTGGTGCCGTCGAGACGTCGGGTGCGGGTCGTGGGCTTGTACTCGAAGTTGTGGCGGCGGTTCGCCTTCTGCCGGCGCAGCTTGCCGGTGCCGGTGATCTTCACCCGCTTCTTCATGCCCGAGTGCGGCTTCATCTTCGGCATCGGTGTTGCCTTCCTGTTCGGTGCGTGATCGGCGTGGGACGTGGGGTGCCGGTCAGGCTTCGGGGTCCATGTCGGCGTCGATGTTCTCGGAACGCTTGCGCGGTTTGGCCACGGTCGACGCGGGCGCGCGGTCGGAACGCTCGGCCTGGCGCTCGGCGCGCCGGTCGGCCACCTCGCGGGCCCGTTCCTCGCGTACCTCGGCGCGGGCCTCGGCCTTCTTGCGGTGCGGGCCGATCACCATCGTCATGTTGCGTCCGTCCTGCCGTGGCGTGGACTCGACGAAGCCCAGCTCCTCGACGTCGCCGGCCAGTCGCTGCAGCAGCCGGAACCCCAGCTCGGGGCGGTGCTGCTCGCGGCCGCGGAACATGATGGTGATCTTGACCTTGTCCCCCTGGCGCAGGAACCGCACGACGTGACCCTTCTTGGTCTCGTAGTCGTGCTTGTCGATCTTGGGCCGCAGCTTCATCTCCTTGATCACGGTGTGGGTCTGGTTCCGCCGTGACTCGCGAGCCTTCTGCGCCGTCTCGTACTTGAACTTGCCGTAGTCCATGAGCTTGGCGACCGGGGGACGGGCCGTCGGTGCGACCTCGACGAGGTCGAGGTCGGCCTCCTGGGCCAGGCGCAGGGCGTCGTCGATGCGGACGATGCCGACCTGTTCCCCGTTCGGCCCGACGAGCCGTACTTCCGGCACGCGGATGCGCTCATTGATACGAAGCTCAGTGCTGATGGGTCCTCCTGGGTGTCGGTGACTGTGGCGTCGACCGCGTCGCGGGAACCCCAGAACGTACGAAAGGCTCCCGTGCCGACACGCACGGAAGCCACCCGGCGCCGCGAGGCGCCCGCGGATCGGACCCGGTGCTGCTGGGACCGACCCGGCCTGAACCCGACGAACCTGTGCGGTCGTGCCGGGTGGGAGGTGGACTCCGCTTGTGAGCGGCCACGCGCCTAAGCACGTGGCCACTGGCCGACAACCAGCCTAGCAGCCGCCGCCGGTGCCCCCGCCCAGCCTGTCGTTGCAGGGCTCCGGGCGTTGTCGGTCTGTGCCAGGCTGGCTGCGTGTCCACGACGACGTTGCTGTGGCTCCCGTGGGTCGCCGGGCTCACCGCGATCGCCCTGTGGCTCGCGCTGCGCGCCCGGCGCCGGGGAGACCTGCTCGGCGCGGTCCGGTGGGTGGGCTGGGGGCTGATCCCGCCCGCACTGCTGATGACCGGCAGCGTCGGCCTGGTCGGGCGGATCTCGAGCGCGGTCGCGTCGTGGGCCGCCAACCTGGTCCTCAACCCGGTGACCTGGGCCGGGCTCCTCATGGGTGGCGTCGCGATCGTGATGATCGGTGGAGCGACCGCGCTCCGCCGCCGCCGCGGTCCCGCGCCCGCTGCCCCGGCCGGCAAGGAGAAGCGCGCGGTCGGGCAGCCCAAGCAGGCTCCGGTCGACGACGACATGGCCGAGATCGAGGAGATCCTGCGCCGGCGCGGCATCGGCTGACGTGACCGGCCAGGTCGCAGAGGTACGGACACTGGCAGCCCTGGTGCGGCGCCGGCCACCGCTGCTGGCCGGCACCCGGCTGGTGCTGCTCGAGGGCCGCGCAGGCGCAGGCAAGACGACGCTCGCCGCCGCCCTGGCGACCCGGTTGCGCCGGGGCGGGCCGCTCACGGGTGCCCGCCAGGGCCGGACGAGCACCGCGGTGACGGTGCTGGCCATGGACGACCTCTACGCCGGCTGGGACGGGCTGCCCGGCGTCGGCCGGGAGCTGCACGAGCAGGTGCTGCGCCCGCTCGTCGACGGCGGGCGCGCACGCGTACGCGCCTGGGACTGGCACGCGCACCGGCGCGCGCGCGCCAGGGTGCTGCCGTCGGCGGACGTGCTGGTCGTCGAGGGGGTGGGGTCCTGGGCGACGCCGCTGGCCAGGTGGGTCAGCCTGCTGGTGTGGGTCGACGCGCCGACCGCGCAGCGCCGGGAGCGTGCGCTGGCCCGCGACGGCGACGGCTTCGCGCCGTACTGGGACGCGTGGGCGGCCGACGAGGACCGGGTGCACCTGCGCGAGGGCACCCGCTCGCACGCCGACGTGGTGTTCCGCACTCCGTGAGCGATCAGGCCGAGCGACCATCCCGAGCGGTCAGCGCTCGGGGTCCGGCGGCGAGTGCGCGACCAGCTCGGCGCGCAGGCTGCGGACGGCGTCGACGGCGCGCGAGCCGTCGGAGCGCTGGATGGCCATCAGCTGCACCACCCGTCCGTCGCTGGTGTCCAGCACCGCCCACGGTGCCCCCCGGCCGAGGTTGATCTGCACCGCCTCGGGCCAGGTGAGCTCGTGGTGGCGGTACCCGTTCAGCACGTGGATGCCCTGCTCGTCGGTCCGCACCCGGGTGCGCGCGATGCCGTACAGCACCACCAGCGCGACACCGAGCACCAGCGCCAGCGTGACGTTCTGCGCCAGCGTGAAGTCGGCGCGCACCGCGGGCGGCAGCGCCGCCGCGATCACCACCAGCAGCACCAGCAGGCTCCCGGCCGACGCGGTGGCGACGACCCGGGCCCCCAGCGGCCGGTAGGTCACAGCCGGCAGGCGTGGATGTCGGTGACGAGGATCCCGCGGGCGCCGAGCTCCCACAGCTCGTCCATGACCGTCTGCGCCTGACGCCGCCGCACCATCGCCCGGACGGCCGACCAGCCCTCGCGGTGCAGCGGCGAGACCGTCGGCGACTCGATGCCCGGGGTGACCGCGCAGGCCTGCTCCACCTGAGCGGTGGGGATGTCGTAGTCCATCATCACGTACGCGCGTGCCACCAGGACCCCCCGCAGCCGGCGCACGAACACGTCGTAGCCCGCCGGCTCGGGTGCGTCGATCCGACGCACCAGGACCGCCTCCGACTCGAGGATGGTGTCGCCCACGACCTCCAGGCCCGCCTGCCGCAGCGTGCTGCCCGTCTCGACCACGTCGGCGATCACGTCGGCCACGCCGAGTCGCACGGCGGACTCGACCGCCCCGTCGAGGCGGATGACGCTGGCCTCGACCCCGCGCTCCTCGAGGTGCCGGCGCACCACGCCCGGGTACGAGGTGGCGACCCGAAGCCCGGTGAGATCGGCGATGCCGGACACCGTGCCGGTGGGTGCGGCGAACCGGAACCGCGACCCCCCGAAGCCGAGGTTCAGCACCTCGTCGGCCCGGGCACCGGAGTCGAGCAGCAGGTCGCGGCCGGTGATGCCGAGGTCGAGGGTGCCCTCCCCCACGTAGACCGCGATGTCGCGCGGGCGCAGGTAGAAGAACTCGACCGCGTTCTCCGGGTCGGCGTGCACCAGCTCGCGGGAGTCGGTGCGCTGCCGGTAGCCCGCCTCGCGCAGCATCTCCCGGGCCGGGTCGGCCAGGGACCCCTTGTTGGGCACGGCGATGCGCAGCGTGCCCCCGTTGCCGTTCGGCAGGCTCATCGGGAGCTCACAGCCGCGCGTAGACGTCGTCGGTGGTCAGCCCGCAGGCCAGCATCAGGACCTGGGCGTGGTACAGCAGCTGGCTGATCTCGTCGGCCGCCCGCTCCGGACCCTCGTGCTCGGCCGCCATCCACGACTCCGCGGCCTCCTCGACCAGCTTCTTGCCGATGGCGTGCACGCCCGAGTCCAGGGCGGCGACGGTGCCGGACCCCGCGGGGCGCTCGGCCGCCTTGGCCTGCAGCTCGGCGAACAGCTGGTCGAAGGTCTTCACGGCCGCTCAGCCTACGGGCGCAGCCGCCGCAGGATCAGCGCGGTCCGCAGGGCGGCATCGGCCGCCTCGGCACCCTTGTCCTCGACGGAGCCGGGCAGGCCGGCCCGGTCGAGCGCCTGCTGCTCGGTGTCGCAGGTCAGCAGCCCGAAGCCGACCGGTACGCCGTGGTCGAGCCCGACGCGTACCAACCCGTCGGTCGCGGCCCGGCACACGTAGTCGAAGTGCGGGGTGCCGCCGCGGATCACCACGCCGAGCGCCACCAGCGCGTCCTGCGTGGGCGCGAGCGCAGCGGCTACGACCGGCAGCTCGAACGACCCAGGCACCCGCACGACGGTGGGAGCGTCGAGCCCGACCTCGCCGAGCGTGCGCAGCGCGCCGTCCACCAGCCCGCCCATCACCCGGTCGTGCCAGGACGCGGCGACGACCGCGACCCGCAGCCCGGCGACGTCTGCCGGGTCGAGCGGTGCGGTCGCCGGCGCGCCGCCGCCGCTCATGGGGCGCCGTCCGCCGTGGGATCGAGCACGTGCGTCAGGTCGTGCCCCATCCGCTCCGCCTTGGTCCGCAGGTAGCGCAGGTTCTGCTCCGTGGGCCGCACCGAGACCGGCACCCGCGCAGCCACCCGGAGCCCGTAGCGGGTGAGCTGCTCGGTCTTGGCCGGGTTGTTGGTGAGCAGCCGCACGGACGCGACCCCGAGGTCGGCCAGCACCTGGGCCCCGGTGCCGTAGTCGCGGGAGTCGGCGGGCAGGCCGAGGTCGAGGTTGGCGTCGACGGTGTCCCGTCCCCCGTCCTGCAGGGCGTACGCGCGCAGCTTGTGCAGCAACCCGATGCCGCGGCCCTCGTGGCCACGCAGGTAGACGACGACGCCACGGCCCTCGTCGACGATCGCCGCCATCGACGCCTGCAGCTGTGGCCCGCAGTCGCAGCGGCTCGACCCGAGCACGTCGCCGGTCAGGCACTCGGAGTGCAGCCGGGTGAGCACGTCCTCGCCGTCGCCCAGCTCGCCGTGCACCAGTGCGACGTGCTCGACGCCGTCGACGGTGTTGCGGTAGCCGTAGGCGGTGAACCGACCGAACTCGGTCGGGAGCGCCGTGACCGCCACCCGCTCGACCAGTCGCTCGTGCCGTCGTCGCCAGGTGACGAGGTCGGCGACCGAGATCATCGTCAGGCCGTGTGCGTCGCTGAACCCGCGCAGCTCCGGGGCACGCATCATCGTTCCGTCGTCGTGGGTCAGCTCGCACAGCACGCCGGCGGGAGTGAGCCCGGCCAGCCGGGCCAGGTCGACGGCGGCCTCGGTGTGGCCGGGTCGCACCAGCACGCCGCCCTCGCGGTAGCGCAGCGGGAAGACGTGCCCCGGCTGCACGAGGTCGAACGGCTCGGTCGCGGAGTCGGCGAGGGTGCGCACGGTGCGGGTCCGGTCGGCGGCGCTGATGCCGGTGCTGATCCCGTCCCGGGCGTCGACGCTGACGGTGTACGCGGTGCGCATCCGCTCGCGGTTGTGCGGGGTCATCAGCGGGATGCCCAGCCGGTCGAGCAGCGCGCCCTCGAGGCCCACGCAGACGACGCCGGTGCCGTAGCGCACGGTGAAGGCCATCAGCTCCGTCGTCGCCTTGGACGCGGCGAAGATCAGGTCGCCCTCGTTCTCGCGCTCGGCATGGTCGACCACGACGACGGCGCGGCCGGCCTTGATGTCCTCGACGGCCTGCTCGACCGGGTCGTACCGCACGTCGTCGGTCGTCATGCGCCCACCTGCTCCATCTCGGGCCCGAGCGGGTCGACCGGGCGGCGCTCCGCGCGCAGCCAGGTGATGAACCCGACCACGCAGAACAGGCCGTAGAACGCGTACAGGACCGCGGAGGGGTAGAAGCCGGCGTTCAACAGCGTGGGTACGCCGACCGCGTCCACCGCGATCCAGATCAGCCAGAACTCCACCCACCCGCGGGCCATCCCCCAGGTGGCGAGGATGCTGCCGGTCAGGATCCACGCCTCGGTCAGGCGGCCGTAGGAGCCGATGATCCCGAACAGCCACCAGAAGAACGCGGTGCCGGCGGCGTACAGCAGCACGATCTGCGCCCGCTCGCCCCAGGTCGCCCAGCGGGGCCGGATGGCGCCGCCGTCGCCCGCGCCACCGGCGTCGCTGGCCGCCTTCCAGCGGTACCAGCCCCACACCGACACGATCACGAAGAACACCTGCCGGCCGGCCTGGCCCCACAGGTTCTGGTCCTGCGGGGTGTCGAAGACGGCGCCGACGAACACGGTGAACAGCAGGACGTTGCCGATGATCCCGACCGGCCACGCCCACACCCGCCGGCGCATGCCACCCAGCGCGGACAGCAGCCCGAACAGGTTGCCGATCACCTCGCGCCACAGGATCGCCTGGTCGCCGATGTGCAGCTCGGCCCCGAACAGCCAGCCCAGCGGGTCTGTCATCGCACGACCTCCTCGGCGTCGCGGTGGGCGAGCAGCCGCTCCACGTACTTGGCGACCACGTCGACCTCGAGGTTGACCAGGTCGCCGGGACTGCGGTCGCCGAGGGTGGTGGCCGCGAGCGTGGTGGGGATGAGCGAGACCGTGAACTCGGGTGGATCGCCGTCGTAGACGTCGACGATCGTCAGTGAGACGCCGTCGACGGCGATGGAGCCCTTCGCCGCGACGTAGCGCGACAGCTCCGCGGGCAGCTCGACGGTCACCAGGTCCCAGTGCGCCGAGCTCTCCCGGGCGCGCAACGTGCCCGTGCCGTCGACGTGGCCCTGCACGAGGTGCCCGCCCATCCGCCCGTCCGCGCGGACCGCCCGCTCGAGGTTGACGACGACGCCCGGGGCGACGCGGCCGAGCGACGTGCGCCGCAGCGACTCGCGCATCACGTCGGCGGTGAAGACGCCGTGGTCGGCGGTGACCACGGTGAGGCAGCAGCCGTCGACGGCGATCGAGTCGCCGGCCCGTACGTCACTGGTGACCAGCGGTCCGCGCACGGATAGCCGTACGGAGTCGCCCAGGTCGTCGACCGCGACGATCTCGCCGCGCTCCTCCACGATGCCGGTGAACATGACCGCCGGTGCCTTCCCTGTCGGGCCCGGGGCTCCGGCGACGAGGGGTACAGGCACCGACGAGCCGCGCCGAGGGCGCGGTCGACGACGCGCTGCTCCTCCCATCCGGACTCTCACCGTCGGTCCCGGAGTTCCACCGGGTCAACCGGTCACCACGAGGATGACCGGGTCGCGGACTGTCACCGCCGGCTCGGAATTTCACCGACCCCGGAGCACGCGAGCGTTGCTGCTCACCGGCGAGTATGCCACGCAGCCTCGGCGCTGCGGCGCAGTCCGTCGACGGCCGCGTCGGGGTCGGCCGCGCCGAACACCGCCGACCCGGCGACGAACATGTCCGCCCCCGCCTCGGCGCACCGGTCGATGGTCGCGGTGCTCACGCCGCCGTCGACCTGCAGCCACACGTCGCCGCCCCGGGCGTCCAGCAGCTCGCGCACCCGGCGGATCTTGGGCAGGCAGCCGTCGAGGAACTCCTGCCCACCGAACCCGGGCTCGACGGTCATCACCAGCACCATGTCCAGCTCAGGCAGCAGGTCGGCGTACGGGTCGATGTCGGTCGCCGGCCGCAGCGCCATGCCCGCGCGGGCGCCGAGCCGGCGCAGCTCGCGGGCCAGCCGCACCGGCGCGCGTACGGCCTCCGCGTGGAACGTGACGCTGGTCGCGCCCGCCTCGACGTAGGCCGGCGCCCAGCGGTCGGGGTCGTCGATCATCAGGTGGCAGTCCAGCGGCTGCTCCGCGGCCCGGGCCAGGGCCTCGACCACGGGCACCCCGATGGTCAGGTTGGGGACGAAGTGGTTGTCCATCACGTCGACGTGCAGCCAGTCGGCGCCCGGCACCGAGCGAGCGGCGCCACGCAGGTCGGCATAGTCGGCCGCGAGCACGCTCGGGGCGATCTGGACTCCCACGGCGGCGGAGTCTATCCGGGGCCGATGCCCTGGTCGGCCGGTCGCGTGGGCCCACCACTCACGTGTTGACGTCACCACTCACGCGAGGCCACGCGGCAGGGGTGACGCTTTCCCGTGGGCCCTTGGGAAAACGCGCGCCCGCGTCAGCGGCGGCGGAGCAGCGCGCAGAACATCGCGTCGGTGCCGTGCAGGTGCGGCCACAGCTGCAGGGAGCGGCCCGGCTGCGGGGGCAGTTGGGGCAGCAGGGTGGGGACGTCGACCGGCTCGACGTCGTCGCGGGCAGCGACCGCGTCCGCCACCACGTCACCGGTCTCGGCCAGGTGCGGCGAGCAGGTGACGTACGCGACCACACCTCCCGGCCGGGCGGCGTCGAGCGCCGAGGCCAGCAGCTCGCGCTGCAGCCGGCCGAGCCCCACGAGGTCGCCGGGCTGCCGGCGCCAGCGGGCCTCCGGGCGCCGGCGCAGCGCACCCAGCCCGGTGCACGGGGCGTCGACGAGCACCCGGTCGTAGCCGCCCGGCTCGGCGGCGCCGACCTCGCGGCCGTCACCGGTGCGCACCTCGACGTGGTCGCCCAGCGGCGCGACCGCCTGCCGGACCAGGTCGGCGCGGTGCGGCGCGATCTCCTGGGCCACCACCGTGGCGCCGCGAGGCGCCGCCAGGGCGCCCAGCAGCGCGGACTTGCCGCCGGGCCCCGCGCACAGGTCGAGCCACCGGGAGTCGCGGCCGTCCACGGGCGCGGCCGCCAGCGCCAGCACGACCAGCTGGCTGCCCTCGTCCTGCACACCGGCGCGACCGTCCCGTACCGCGGCCAGCTCACCCGGGTCGCCGCCGGGCAGCACGGCGGCGTACGGCGACCAGCGCCCCGGCGCGGCGCCGGCAGCGACCAGCTCCTCGACGTCGACGAGCCCCGGCCGCGCCACCAGCGTGACCGCGGGGGCGAGGTTGTCGGCCTCCAGCAATGGCGTCGGGTCGTCGCCGAGCGCATCGCGCAGCGCCCGGACGATCCACTCCGGGTGGCTGTGCACGACCGCGAGGTACGCGGCAGGGTCGGCGGCAGGGTCGGCGGCAGGGTCGGCGGCAGGGTCCGGCGCCACCTCGGTCAGCCACTCGGCCAGGTCGTGGCCGGCCACCCGGCGGAGCACCGCGTTGACCAGCCGGCCGGCACCGGGGCCCCGTGCCGCCCGTGCCATCGCCACGCTGGTCGACACCGCCGCGTGCGGCGGTGTCCGCATTGCCAGCAGCTGGTGGCAGCCGAGCCGCAGCACGTCCCGGGTGTCGGGGTCGAGCCGGGCGATCGGCCGGTCCAGACACGCGGCGAGCACGGCGTCGTACGTGCCCTGGCGGCGCAGCGTGCCGTGGGTGAGCTCGGTGGTGAAGGCCGCGTCCCGCCCTCCGAGGCCGCGCTCGCGCAGCAGCCGTGGCAGCTCGAGGTTGACGTAGGCGTCCCGTTCGCGCACCGCGCGCAGCACCGCGAGCGCGGTGTCCCGCGGCCGGTCGGCGCGCGGGCCGCCCGGGCTCACGTCCCGAGCCGGGCGCCGGGCCCGAGCCGCGCCCCGCGGGCCCAGTCGGCCGCCGGCACGACCTTCCGGCCCGGTGGCTGGACCAGGCCGAGGCGCACCGGCTCGGTGGCCGTGCCGACCACGACGTCGCGCCGGCCGGCCCGCAGCTCACCAGGCCCGGGCGCCGGCTCGTCGCCGGGTCCGACCAGCGTGACCGGTCCGAGCTTGAGCCGCTCGCCCGCCAGCGTCGTCCAGGCTCCGGGGGCGGGGGTGCACGCGCGCACCCGCCGGTCGACGGCGAACGCGGGGTCGTCCCAGCGCACCCGGGCGTCGTCGACCGAGATGCGCGGTGCGTACGTGATCCCCTCGTCCGGCTGCTCGACGGCGTGCAGCCGCCCCGACTCCAGTCCGTCCAAGGTGGCCGCCAGCAGCTCGGCGCCGCTGTCGGCGAGCCGGCCGAGCAGGTCACCCGCGGTGTCGTCGGGGCGTACCGCCTCGGTGCTGGTCCCGAGCACCGGGCCGGCGTCGAGCGCCGCGACGATTCGGAAGGTCGTGGTGCCGGTGATCTCGTCGCCGGCCAGCACCGCGTGCTGCACCGGCGCGGCGCCCCGCCAGGCCGGGAGCAGGGAGAAGTGCAGGTTGACCCATCCGTGCACGGGCACGGACAGCACGTCGTCGGGCAGCAGCGCGCCGTACGCGACGACGGGGGCACAGTCCGGCGCCAGCGCTGCCAGCCGCTGCTGGAAGTCAGCATCGCGCGGGCTCGGGGGCCGCAGCACCTCGAGGCCGGCCTCCTCCGCGAACCGGGCGACCGGGCTGGCCGCGCTGCGTCGCCCCCGCCCTGCCGCAGCGTCGGGTCGGGTCAGGACGGCGACCACCTCGTGCGGCCCGGCGAGCAGCGTGCGCAGTGCCGGCAGCGCCACCTCGGGGGTGCCGGCGAAGACCAGCCGCACGCCTCAGCGTCCGCGGACGGCGAGCGGGCGGGTCGGCACGGCGGCCAGTCTAGGGAGCCGCCGACGGCCCCGGTCAGCCGAGCACGACCGGGTCGACCTGGACGCGTACCGGCGGCTGCTTGCGCGCGCTCCGGGCCGCCTGTGCCGACGCGAGGGCGGTCGTGAGCCCGCCCCCCTGGCCGCGCGGCACCCGCACCACCAGCCGGGACCGGTCCGGACCGAGCGGGACCGGCCCGAGCACGTCGACCGGGTCGGGCCAGGCCTGCCGCTCGACCACCTCGCGGACCGCGTCGGGCGTGCCCTCGACGGTCGCCATCCGCACCGCCGGCGGCAGCCGCGCGGCGACGCGCTCGGCGAGCTCGCGGGCCGCGAAGCCCTCGGGGTCGGCCCGGACCAGCGCCTGCACGGGCGCCGGGGAGGCGTCGCCCACCACCAGCAGCCGGCCCCCGTCGGCCGACGGGCGTACCAGCGCGGCCACGGCCAGCCAGCGGCGCAGGCACTCCTCGCCGGTGCGCAGGTCCGGCCGCGCCAGCAGCAGGCCGGTGTCGAGCAGCACGGCGGAGGCGTAGCCCCCGGCCACCCGCGGCTCGGCGCCCGGCGTGGCCACGACCAGCGCGGGCTCGGGGGCGACCTCGTCGAACACCCGTTCGCCGGCCGAACGGACGACGCGCACCTGCGGGAAGGCACGCCCGAGCTCCTCGGCGGTGCGCTCCTCGCCGACCACCGGCGCGCGCCAGCGGGTGGAGCCACAGTGCGGGCACTGCCACTCCGGCTGGGTGCGCCCGCAGAGCACGCAGCTCGGCGCCGCGCCGCGGCCGGGCTGGCGGAGCGGGCCCTGGCAGGTGCGGCAGGTCGCCGGCACGCGACAGCTCTGGCAGGACAGCGCGGCGCGGTAGCCGATCCGTGGCACCTGCAGCAGCACGGGTCCCCGGTCCAACCCGTCCCGCAGCGCCGCGAACGCCTCGTGCGGCAGCCGCGCAGCCCGGGCGCCGGCGTCGGAGGCGGGTTTGGCCCCCTCGTCACCGGTGACCTGCACGAGCGGCCAGCGCTCGCGTACGGAGGCACGCGGCGACGCCAACGGCACCAGCCACCCCGAGTCGACCAGCAGCTGCACCTCCGGCGTACGCGCGTGCCCGGCCAGCAGCGCCGCTGCGCCCGCCAGGTGGGCCCGCTGCACGAGCACGTCGCGGGCGTGCGGGTAGGGCGCCCGCGGCTCGCCGTGCAGGTCGTCGCCGTCGTCCCAGAGCACCACCAGGCCGAGATGGCGGACCGGGGCGAACGCGGCGGCGCGGGTGCCCACCACTACCTGCACCCCGCCGCGCAGCACGGTGAGGAACGCGCGGTAGCGGGCCGCTGGGCCCAGGTCGGCGGTGAGGGCGACGTGCCGGCCGGGTCCGAGCGCGGCGGTGAGCGCGGTGTCGAACCGGGCGACGTCCCGCCCGTCGGGCACGCAGACGACGACGCCCCTGCCACCCTGCAGGCACGCGGCGGCGGCCGCGGCCACCGCCGCCTCGGGCTCGCTGCCGGGGCCTGCGGTCCAGCTGGCGCGGGGCGACTCCCCCGCTGCGAGCCGCTCGAGCAGCGCCGGGCCCCCGTCGACCGCTGACCAGACCAAAGGCCGGGCCGCCGGCGGCGGCTCGGCCGGCGGCGGCGCCGTCTGCTCGCGCTCGACCCGGGCGTGCCGGGGTGGCACCGCGAGCCGCAGCACGTCGGCCAGCGTGCCCGCGTAGCGGTCGGCGACGGTGCGGCACAGGGTTGCGACCGCCGGGGTGAGCACCGGTTCGGACGAGACCGCCCGCCGCAACGGCTGCAGCGGTCCGGCGTGGTCGGTGGCATCGGTCCGCTCGAGGACGAAGCCGGACACCTGCTTGCCCGCGAACCGGACCATCACCCGGGCACCGGGCACGACCTCGGCGTCGAGGTCGGCCGGCACCTGGTAGTCGAACGGCCGGTCGAGGTGCGGCAGCGACATGTCCACCGCCACCCGGGCCACCGGTCGCTCGGCCGCCGGACCTGCCGGCTCCTTGGTGCGGGAGCGGCGGACCTGGGCGCGCACCAGCTCCAGCTGCTGCACCGGCGCCTGCTCGCTCACGCAGTGGGTTCTACCAGCCGGCACCCGGCACCGGTCGGCCCGCGCCCATCGGCTGTGGACACCGAGTGGATGAGCGAGAGTCAGGCCTGAGCGGCCGCGCGCAGGTCGTCGACCCGGTCGGTGCGCTCCCAGGTGAACTCGGGCAGCTCGCGGCCGAAGTGCCCGTAGGCGGCGGTGCGGGCGTAGATCGGCCGGAGCAGGTCGAGGTCGCGGATCAGCGCGGCCGGGCGCAGGTCGAACACCTGACGCACGGCGTCGGCGATCCGGTCGACGGGCACCTGCTCGGTGCCGAAGCAGTCGACGTAGAAGCCCACCGGGCTGGCCTTGCCGATGGCGTAGGCCACCTGGACCTCGCAGCGGTCGGCGAGCCCGGCCGCGACGACGGTCTTGGCGACCCAGCGCATCGCGTAGGCGGCGGAGCGGTCGACCTTGCTCGGGTCCTTGCCGCTGAACGCACCGCCACCGTGTCGGGCCATGCCGCCGTAGGTGTCGATGATGATCTTGCGTCCGGTGAGACCGGCGTCGCCCATCGGCCCGCCCACCTCGAACCGGCCGGTGGGGTTGACCAGCAGCCGGTAGTCGGAGTGGTCGATGTCGAAGCGACCGAGCACCTCGTCGACCACGTGCTTCTTCACGTCCGGGGTGAGCATCGCCTCGAGATCGATGTCGGCCGCGTGCTGGCTGGACACCACGACGGTGTCGACCCGGGTGGGGTTGCCGTCGGCGTCGTACTCGACCGTGACCTGGGTCTTGCCGTCCGGCCGCAGGTAGGCCATCGTCCCGTCGCGCCGCGCCTGCGAGAGCTGCTCGGCCATCCGGTGCGCGATCGAGATCGGCAGCGGCATCAGCTCGGGCGTGTCGTTGCACGCGTAGCCGAACATCAGGCCCTGGTCGCCGGCGCCCTGGGCGTCCAGCGGGTCCTCCGAGCCCTCGGTGCGGCCCTCGTGCGCCGTGTCGACGCCCTGCGCGATGTCGTTGCTCTGCCCTCCGATCGCCACGGTGACGCCGCAGGAGCGGCCGTCGAAGCCCTTCTTGCTCGAGTCGTAGCCGATGTCCAGGATCTTCTGCCGCACGATGTCGGCGATCGGCGCCCAGCCGCTGGTGCTGACCTCGCCGGCCACCACGACCAGGCCGGTCGTCAGGAGGGTCTCGACCGCCACCCGGCTGCGGGGGTCCTGCGCGAGCAGGGCGTCCAGGACGCTGTCGCTGATCTGGTCGGCGATCTTGTCCGGGTGTCCCTCGGTGACGGATTCCGAGGTGAAGAGACGGCGGCTCACGCGGGCGCTCCGATCGATTGCGGTCGTGCGGACGGGGCCGGCCCCGGCGAAACAGGGGCAGACAGGGCCGGAACTACCCCGGCAGCCTACCGGTGCCCCACCTGCCGGCGACCGCATCCCACACCACGTCGGCGAGTGCGGCCTTCGACCCGGCCGGTACGGCGGTGCTGGTGCCGTCGGCGGCCAGCAGCACCGCCTCGGTGTCCTCGCGACCGAACACCTTGCCCGCGCTGACGTCGTTGACCACCAGCAGATCGCACCCCTTCCGGGCGATCTTGGCCCGGGCGTGGGCCAGGACGTCGGCGTCGTCGTCACCGGTCTCGGCGGCGAAGCCCACGACCACCGGCTCGGTGGCAGCGCCCCGGTGCCGCACCAGCTCGGCGAGGATGTCGGGGTTCTGCTCCAGCGTGACGACCGGCGCCGAGCCGTCATCGGCCTTCTTGATCTTGGCCGGGCTGGCAGCGGTGGGGCGGAAGTCGGACGGTGCGGCGGCCATCACGACGGCGTCGGCGCCCTCGGCCGCGGCCAGCACCGCGTCGCGCAGCTCGGCGGTAGTGCCGACGGTGACGACGTCGACGCCGGCGGGGTCGGGCAGCGAGACGTTCGCCGCCACCACGGTGACCTTGGCGCCCCGGGCGGCCGCCGCGGAAGCCAGTGCGTAGCCCATCCGGCCCGACGAGCGGTTGCCGAGGAACCGCACCGGGTCGAGCGGCTCGCGGGTGCCGCCGGCGCTCACCACCAGACGGCGGCCCGCCAGGTCGGACGCCATGGCGGCGGTGCCGCGGGCGAGCACGGCCCGTGCCAGCTGGGCGATCTGTTCCGGCTCGGGCAACCGGCCCTTACCGCTGTCCTGGCCGGTGAGCCGGCCGACGGCCGGCTCCACGACGACGGCACCGCGCGAGCGGAGCGTCTCGACGTTGGCCAGGGTGGCCGGGTGCTCCCACATCTCGGTGTGCATGGCCGGGACGAACACGACCGGGCAGCGCGCGGTCAGCAGCGTCGCGGTCAGCAGGTCGTCGGCGCGCCCGTGTGCGGCTCTGGCCATCAGGTCGGCGGTGGCCGGCGCGACCAGGACCAGGTCGGCCTCCCGGCCGAGGCGTACGTGCGGCACCTCGTGCACGTCGGCGAAGACATCGGCGGCCACCGGGCGGCCGGAGAGCGCCTCCCAGGTGGCCGAACCCACGAAGCGCAGCGCCGCGGCCGTCGGTACGACGGTCACGTCGTGCGCCGACTCGGTGAGCAGCCGCAGCACCTCGCACACCTTGTACGCGGCGATACCGCCCCCGACCCCGAGGACGACCTGGGGCCGGTACGCGGGCGGCGGGTGCGCGGGGCCGTTCAGGAGCGGGTCACTCCTCCTCGGGCTCGATGTCCTCGACGACGAGCAGGTCCTGCTCGATCTCACGCAGCGCGATCGAGAGCGGCTTCTCCTGCACGTGGGTGTCGACGAGGGGCCCGACGTACTCCAGCAGGCCCTCGCCCAGCTGGGAGTAGTACGCGTTGATCTGGCGCGCGCGCTTCGCGCTGAACAGGACCAGCTTGTACTTGGAGTCGGTCTTCTCCAGCAGCGAGTCGATCGGGGGGTTGGTGATGCCCTCCGCAGTGGCGTGGGTACCGGTCACGAGGCGCGCCTCACTAAGCTCAGTCTGGTGTCAGGTCTGCGTTCACTCGGACGGTGAACCCCACAAGCCTACCAACTCGTCGGCCGCCTGCCGAACGTCGGCGTTGACGATGCTCACGTCGAACTCGGGCTCGGCCTCCAGCTCCTGCCGGGCGGTGACCAGCCGACGCTCGCGTTCGCCCTGCGGCTCGGTGCCCCGGCCGACCAGCCGGCGCACCAGCTCGTCCCAGCTCGGCGGCAGCAGGAACACGAACAGGGCGTCCGGCATCGAGGCCCGTACCTGCCGGGCGCCCTGCAGGTCGATCTCCAGCAGCGACCGCCGTCCCTCGGCCAACGCCTCGTCAACCGGCGCCCGCGGGGTCCCGTAGCGCGCCCGGCCGTGCACGACCGCCCACTCCAACAGCTCGCCGTCGGCGACCATCCGGTCGAACTCGGCGTCGTCGACGAACAGGTAGTGCTCACCGTTCCGCTCCCCGGGACGCGGCGGCCGGGTCGTGGCCGAGACCGACACCCACACCTCCGGGTGGTGGGCCCGGACGGCGGCGACCACCGTGCCCTTGCCGACAGCCGTGGGTCCGGCCAACACGACCAGCCGCGGGGCGGCCGGGTCAGGGCTGGTCGGAGAACTCACGTTCCAGGGCGGCGATCTGGTTGGTGCCGAGACCGCGCACGCGGCGGGTGCCGGCGATGCCGATGCGCTCCATCAGCTGACGGGCCCGGACCTTGCCGACGCCGGGCATGGACTGCAGCAGGTCGAGGACCTTCATCTTGCCGAGCACGTCGTCCTTCTGGCCGTCGTGCAGGACCTCGCTGAGCGAACCCCCGGCGTGCTTGAGCCGGTTCTTGACCTCGGCCCGCTCCCGTCGCGCCGCCGCCGCCTTTACCAACGCAGCCTGACGCTGCTCGGGGGTCAGGGGCGGCAAGGCCACAGTGGTCACCTCATCCTGGGGAGCAGTGCGACGTCCGGCGCGACGACACACCCGCTTGCGGTGAACCTAGCGACGACCTGCCGGGAGGGGCAACGCCCCCGCCCGGCCCGGCCGTGCTGGGTCCGGCTCAGCAGTTGTCGTTGACGTACGCCTCGATGTTCGCGCCGGCCTCCTCGACCCTCTTGCTCGTCTCCTCCATCTCCGCCATGGCGTCCTCGTCCATGTTCTCGAGGTCCATGTTCTCCGGGTCGAAGTCGTCCAGGGCGTCGCGGATGGTCTCGACGTCGCCCTTGATGTCGTCCGGAGCGGCGTCGACCGCTTCATCGAGCGCCTCCCGGACGTCGTCCATGTTGGCGTCGGCGCCGAGGTCGGACGACTGCACGTCGTCGGCGAGGGCGCAGAAGTCCTCGGACGAGTCGCCTCCGCAGCCGGTGAGGCCGGTGCCGGCCAGGACTGCCGCTGCGACCCCCACGGCGAGGCGGCGGGGCGTGGTCAGGGTGGTGGTCACGGTGTGTCTCCTTGTGGATCGTTGTCGGTGGTTCGTTGTCGGATCCCTGGCGCGGATCTGCCGGCCCGGCCGTCGTGGCGACGGCAGGGGTCAGGTGTCGTCAAGGGTGAGGTTGCACTCGTCCTCGGCGTGGTTGCGGAGGTTGGTCAGCGCGGTGGTGAACTCGATGCTTCGCAGGGCCTGCACGGCCACCCCGATGTCCTCCAGGGCGTCGGGGTCGACGCCCTCGGGGATCGTCTGCTGCTCGACCTGCCGGGAGATCTCGTCCAGCTCCTCCATGCTGATCCCTGCGTCGTCGAGCGACTCCTCGAAGGCGTCGATCTGGTCGTTGAACACCTTCCAGTCGTCGGCAATCTCGTCCGGGGCCTGCGCGGCCAGGTCGTCGAACGCGGCGAACGCGTCCGGCGCCTGCGAGAAGTCTCCGCCGCTGAGGCCCTGGAACTCGTTCGCCGTGTCCTCGAACGAGCTGCAGTAGTCGTCCTCCTCCGAGCCCGAGCACGCGGTCAGGGGTCCGCACAGCAGCAACACGGCCAGCGCGAGACCCGCGGTCCGCATCGTCGCCTTACCCCCCTGTCGGTCGATGGCGGAGTCATGACCAGCATGTCAGTCCGGGCGGGTCGCGGTGCGCACGACGCGTGAACAGTTCGGGTCAGCCCGCAAGGGCGGTGCCCAGCTGGTCGCGCCAGCGGTGTGCCGCTGCCCGCAGGGCCACGCCGTCGGGCCCGGCGGACAGGACGTCGCGCGACACGGCCGGCACGACCCGATCGGCCAGCCCGGCGAAGACCCTGCCGACGTCGGCTGCCGTGCCGCCCTGCGCACCCACGCCCGGGACGAGCAGCGGACCCCCGATGTCCAGGTCCTCGCCCGCCTGCGGGTCGAGGTCGGTCACCGTGGCGCCCACCACGGCGCCGACGGAGCCGTACGGGTGCGCGCCGACGTTCACCGCGCGGATGCCCGCCAGCAGCGAGCCGGCGACGGAGACGCCCGGCGCTGCCGTGGCGCGCTGCACCTGCCGGCCCTCCGGGTTGGACGTGAGGGCCAGCACGAACACCCCGGCGGCAGCATCGGCCGCGGCATCGAGGAACGGCCGCAGCGACCCGAGCCCCAGGTACGGGCTCACCGTCAGCGCGTCGGCCGCCAGCGGCGAGGCGGGGTCGAGGTAGGCGTCGGCGTAGGCCGCCGCCGTGGTCCCGATGTCGCCGCGCTTGACGTCCAGCAGCACCAGCGCCCCTGCGGCGCGGGCGTCGGCGATGGTGCGCTCGAGCACTGCCACGCCCGCCGCCCCGTGCCGTTCGAAGAACGCCGACTGCGGCTTGACCACGGCCACCTCGCCCGCGACGGCGTCGACGGCGGTGCGGGCGAACCGCTCCAGCCCGGCGGCGTCGTCGGGCAGCCCCCAGGCCTGCAGCAGCGCCGCGTGCGGATCGATCCCGACGCAGAGCGGCCCACGCCGGGCCAGGGCGGCGTGCAGCCGCTGTCCGAACGTGTCAGCCATGGGCACCCCCCGGTGCGGGTGGACGGTGCGCCAGCCCGACCACGTCGGCGGGCGAGGAGAACCCACGGGTGGCCAGCTCGGCGCGGAGCTCCTCGGCGACCCGGTGCGGCGCGGACGGGTCGTGGAACACCACGGTGCCGACCTGGACGGCGGTGGCACCGGCCAGCAGGAACTCGAGCGCGTCGCGCCCGGTGCGTACCCCGCCGACTCCGACGATGGGGACGTCCGGCATGGCCTGGTGCACCTGCCACACGCAGCGCACCGCCATCGGCCGGATCGCGGGACCGGACAGCCCGCCGGTGGTGCCGCCGAGCACCGGCCGCAGCGTGTCGGTGTCGATCGCGAGGCCGAGCGTCGTGTTGATCATGGTGAGGCCGCTCGCCCCGGCCTCGAGCACCGACTCCGCGACGGCCACCAGGTCGGTCACGTCCGGGGACAGCTTGGCCAGCACCGGTACGTCCCGGGGCACACCACGCCGCACCGCCGACACCGCCCGGGCCGCCTGGAACGGGTCGCAGGCGAACACCAGGCCGCGCTCCTCGACGTTGGGGCAGGAGATGTTCACCTCGACGGCGGCCACGCCGGGGCTGGCGCCCACCCGGCGGCCGAGCTCGGCGTACTCCCCCAGCGACCCGCCGGCGATGGACACCACCGCGCGGGCTCCGCGGCTCACCAGCCAGGGCAGGTCGGTGGCCAGGAAGGCGTCGATGCCCGGACCCTGCAGCCCGATCGAGTTCAGCATCCCGGACGGGGTCTCGACCATCCGGGGCGTCGCGCGGCCGGACCGCGGGTCGAGCATCACCGACTTGGTCACGACGGCGCCGATGGCCGCAACGTCCAGGAACGGTGCCAGCTCACGGCCGGCCGCGGCGCAGCCGGAGGCGGTCATCACCGGCGTCGGGAGCCGGACCCCGGCCAGGTCGACAGCGAGGTCGACGACGGCGCCCTCGAGCGAGGTGTCGGACGTGACGGCCATCAGTGCGCTCCCGCCGTCCGGGGAGCGCCGAGCGTGCCGTCCGGCACGGTGCCGACGTCGTCCCACAGCACCCGGTCGCCGCGGAAGACCGGCCCCTCCACGCAGGAGCGCACCATCCGCACCATCCCGTCGTCGCCGCGTACCGGCAGCACGCAGGTCATGCACACCCCCACCCCGCAGGCCATCGACTCCTCGACGGCGCACTGGCTCCACACGCCGTGCTCCTCGGCGAGCAGCGAAACGGCACGCAGCATGCCCATCGGGCCGCAGGCGTAGACCACGGCCGCGCCGGTACGTGCCAGCAGCTCGGGCAGCACGTCGGTGACCCGTCCGGGCGTGCCGATCGAGCCGTCCTCGGTGGTCACCGCGACCGACTGGGCCGTCCGGCGGGCCTCCAGGGTGCCGAACAGCCGCCGTTCCGTGGCCGCGCCGAGCACCATGTGCACCGCACAGCCGCGCTCGCGCAGCCGGTCGGCCAGCGAGAACAGCGGCGCGCTGCCGTAGCCGCCGCCTACCAGCACGCACGGCACCCGCTCCTTGGGCAGTGCGAACGGCCGCCCGAGCGGGCCCACCACGTCGACCTCGTCGTTGACCCGGCGGTCGGCGAGCCAGGCCGTGCCCTTGCCGTGCACGGCGAGCACCACCTCGACGGTGCCGCCGTAGACCCCGGAGCCCTTGGCCCGGTAGACCGAGAACGCCCGCCGCAGCAGCATCGCGGACTGGTCACCGCCCACCGCCAGCGCGACGAAGGCGCCGGGCCGGGTGCGCTCGGCGACCCCGGGGGCGACCAGCGTGAGGTGGTGGTAGTCGCCGACCCGGTCGAGCGACAGCACCCGGCCGCGCACCTGCAGTGGCCCGGCGCTCATGCGTCGCCCCGTACGCGCGCCGCCCAGTCCTGCAGCGAGCAGACGTCGATGCTGCCCGCCAGCAGCGACTCGATGCCCTGCACCGCCGCCGCCAGCCCCTGCACGGTGGTGATGCACGGGACGTTGCGGGCGACCGAGGCGCTGCGGATGGCGTAGCCGTCGAGGCGCGGGCTGCCGCCGGACGTGGTGCCGTGGGGCGTGTTGACGACCAGGCCCACCTCGCCGTCGCGGATCAGGGCGACGATGCTCGACCCGCTGGGCTGGCCCTCGACGTCGGCGACCGTGTCGGCACCCGGGTCGGCGATGACGCCGTGCGCCGTCACGCCGTCGCGGTCGGCCCGCTCGGACAGCTTCTCGATCACGGTGGCCTCGACGCCGTTGCGCCTCAGCACGGCGGCGGTGCCGCTGGTGGCGAGGATCTCGAACCCCAGGTCGGCGAGCCGCTTGACCGGGAAGACCATGTGCCGCTTGTCCCGGTTGGCCATGGACACGAACACCTTGCCCTCGGTGGGCAGCCGCCCGAACGCTCCGGCCTGTGCCTTGGCGAACGCGGTGCCGAAGCCGGCGTCGATGCCCATCACCTCCCCGGTGGAGCGCATCTCCGGCCCGAGCACCGTGTCGACGCTGCGACCGTCGACGGTGCGGAACCGGTTGAACGGCATCACCGCCTCCTTGACCGCCACCGGCGAGTGCGCCGGCAGCGCCCCGCCGTCGCCCTCGGCCGGCAGCAGGCCCTCGGCCCGCAGGTCGGGGATGGCGGCGCCGAGCATCACCCGGGCCGCCGCCTTGGCCAGGGGCACCGCCGTCGCCTTGGACACGAACGGCACCGTGCGGGACGCCCGCGGGTTCGCCTCCAGCACGTACAGCACGTCGCCGGACAGGGCGTACTGCACGTTGAGCAGACCGCGCACGCCCACCCCGCGCGCGATCTCCTCGGTGGAGGTCCGGATCCGGTCGATCTCCTCGCCGCCGAGGGTGATCGGCGGCAGCGCGCACGCCGAGTCGCCGGAGTGGATGCCGGCCTCCTCGATGTGCTCCATCACGCCGCCGAGATAGAGCTCCTCGCCGTCGAACAGCGCGTCGACGTCGAGCTCGACGGCGTCGTCGAGGAAGCGGTCGACCAGCACCGGGTGCTCGGGCGAGACCTCGGTGGCCCGGCCGATGTACTCGGCCAGCGCCTCTTCGTCGTAGACGATCTCCATGCCCCGTCCGCCGAGCACGTACGACGGGCGGACCAGCACCGGGTAGCCGACCTCGTCGGCCACTCGCTTCGCGCCGGCGAACGATGTCGCGGTGCCGTGCTTCGGGGCCGGCAGGCCGGCCTCGCCCAGCACCCGTCCGAACGAGCCCCGGTCCTCGGCCAGGTGGATGGCCTGTGGCGTGGTGCCGACGATCGGCACCCCCTCGTCCTGCAGCGCCTGCGCCAGGCCGAGCGGCGTCTGGCCGCCGAGCTGCACGACCACGCCCGCGACCGGCCCCGCCTGCAGCTCGGCGTGCACGACCTCGAGCACGTCCTCCAGCGTGAGCGGCTCGAAGTAGAGCCGGGCGGAGGTGTCGTAGTCGGTCGACACCGTCTCCGGGTTGCAGTTGACCATCACGGTCTCGTAGCCCGCGTCGGTGAGCGCCAGGCTCGCGTGCACGCAGGAGTAGTCGAACTCGATGCCCTGTCCGATCCGGTTCGGACCGCTGCCGAGGATCAGCACCGCCGGCTTCGTCCGTGGTGCGACCTCGGTCTCCTCGTCGTAGGCCGAGTAGTGGTAGGGCGTTCGTGCGGCGAACTCGGCCGCGCAGGTGTCGACGGTCTTGAACACCGGTCGGATGCCCAGCGCGTGCCGCACGCCGCGTACGACGTCGGGGCGCATGTCCCGCAACGCGCCGACCTGCACGTCCGACAGCCCATGCCGCTTGGCGGCCCGCAGCACCGCCGGTGTGAGCACCGGGGCGTCGCGCACCGCTGCCGCCTGCTCGCGCAGCAGCACCAGCTGGTCGAGGAACCAGGGGTCGATGCCGGTGGCGTCGTGCAGCTGCTCGACCGTGGCGCCTGCGCGCAGGGCGTCCATGACCAGCGCGAGCCGGCCGTCGTGGGGCACCCGCACCCGCTCCAGCAGGTCGTCGCGGTCGCCGGGCTCGCCGGTGAACGAGAAGGGGGCGGCCGGGCTCTCCAGCGAGCGCAGCGCCTTGTTCAGCGCCTCGGTGAAGCTGCGTCCGAGCGCCATCGCCTCGCCGACAGACTTCATGTGTGTGGTGAGGGTCGGGTCGGCCGCGGGGAACTTCTCGAACGCGAACCGCGGGACCTTGACGACCACGTAGTCGAGGGTCGGCTCGAAGCTCGCCGGGGTCTGCTCGGTGATGTCGTTGGGGATCTCGTCGAGGGTGTAGCCCAACGCCACCCTGGCCGCGATCTTGGCGATCGGGAACCCAGTCGCCTTGCTGGCAAGGGCACTGGAGCGAGAGACCCGCGGGTTCATCTCGATCACGACCATGCGGCCGTCGACCGGGTCGACCGCGAACTGGATGTTGCAGCCGCCGGTGTCGACGCCGACGGCGCGGATGACACCGATCGCGACGTCGCGCATCCGCTGGTACTCACGGTCGGTCAGCGTCATCGCGGGGGCGACCGTGATCGAGTCGCCGGTGTGCACGCCCATCGGGTCGAGGTTCTCGATCGAGCAGACGACGACCACGTTGTCCGCCTTGTCCCGCATGACCTCGAGCTCGTACTCCTTCCAGCCGAGGATGGATTCCTCCAGCAGCACCTCGGTGGTCGGGCTCGCGACCATGCCTGCGCCAGCGATGCGGCGGAGGTCGGCCTCGTCGTGCGCCATGCCCGACCCGACGCCGCCCATGGTGAACGACGGTCGAACCACGACCGGGTAGCCGAGGTCGTCCACCGCGGCCAGGCAGTCGTCCATCGAGTGGCAGATCCGCGACTGCGCGACCTCGGCGCCCCATTCGGCGGGCAGCCCCTCCACCACCGCCTTGAAGGACTGCCGGTTCTCGCCCTTCTGGATCGCGTCGATGGAGGCGCCGATCAGCTCGATGTCGTACTTCTCCAGCACACCGGACTCGGACAGCTCGACGGCACAGTTGAGCGCGGTCTGCCCGCCCAGCGTGGCGAGCAGGGCGTCCGGTCGCTCCTTGGCGATCACCTTCTCGACCACGTCGGCCGTGATCGGCTCGACGTAGGTGGCGTCAGCGAACTCCGGGTCGGTCATGATCGTCGCCGGGTTGGAGTTGACCAGCACCACCCGCAGTCCCTCGGCCCGGAGCACCCGGCACGCCTGGGTACCGGAGTAGTCGAACTCGCAGGCCTGGCCGATCACGATCGGACCGGACCCGATGACCAGCACCGACGAGATGTCCTCGCGACGCGGCATCAGGCCGTGCCTTCCATCAGGTCGACGAACCGGTCGAACAGGTAGGCGGAGTCGTGCGGGCCGGCAGCGGCCTCCGGGTGGTACTGCACGCTGAACGCCGGGCGGTCGACCAGCGCCAGGCCCTCCACCACGTCGTCGTTGAGGCAGACGTGGGTCACCCGGGCGCGGCCGAACTCGGTGTCGACGTCGCGGCCGAGCGGCGCGTCCACGGCGAAGCCGTGGTTGTGCGCGGTGACCTCGACCTTGCCGGTGCGCAGGTCGACCACGGGCTGGTTGATGCCGCGGTGCCCGTACTTGAGCTTGTACGTGTCGAACCCGAGCGCCCGGCCGAACATCTGGTTGCCGAAGCAGATGCCGAAGAACGGCACGCCCCGGCGCAGCACGTCCTGGAGCAGGCCGACGACGTGCGGGTCGGCGCCGGGGTCGCCCGGGCCGTTGGAGAAGAAGACCCCGTCGGCGCCGCGAGCCTCGATCTCGTCGATCGTCGTTCCGGCGGGCAGGACGTGCGTCTCGACGCCACGTTCGGCGAGCCGGTGCGGGGTCATCGTCTTGATCCCGAGGTCGACCGCGGCCACGGTCCGACGTCGTTCGCCCACCGCGGGCACGACGTAGGCCCCCGCCGTCGTCACCTCACCAGCGAGGTCGGCACCGGCCATCACCGGCGCCGAGCGCACCGTCGCGAGCAGCGCGTCGGAGTCGGCGGACACCGACGAGATCCCGACCCGCATCGCACCGCGCTCGCGCAGGTGCCGGGTGAGCGCGCGGGTGTCGACGCCGCTGATGCCCACCACCCCCTGTGCCGTCAGCGCCTCACCGAGCCCGCGCCGCGACCGCCAGCTGCTCGGGCGGGGCGACGGGTCGCGCACGACGTAGCCGGCCACCCAGATCCGGCTGGACTCGTCGTCGTCGTCGTTGACCCCGGTGTTGCCGATGTGCGGGGCGGTCATCACCACCACCTGCCGACGGTAGGACGGGTCGGTGAGTGTCTCCTGGTAGCCGGTCATGCCGGTCGAGAACACCGCCTCGCCGACGGTCTCGCCCACGGCGCCGAACGGGTGGCCACGGAACACCCGCCCGTCCTCGAGCACCAGCACTGCCTCGCGCACGGACTCGCTGTCGGACTCGCTCACACCAGCTCCCCGTCGAGGACCGTCGGTCGCCCGCGCAGCAGGGTCGCGACGACCCGGCCGGGCAGCTCGGTGCCGGCGTAGGGGGTGTTGCGCGACAGCGACGCGCTGTCGCCCGGACGTATCGTGCGGCGGGCCGAGGGGTCGAGCAGCACCAGGTTGGCCGGCTCGCCGACCGCGAGGGGGCGTCCGTGACCGGCCAGCCGCCCGATCCGGGCCGGCCGGGTCGACATCCGGTCGGCGACGCCGGCCCAGTCCAGCAACCCGGTGTCGACCACCGCCTGCTGGAGGACGGACAGGGCGGTCTCCAGGCCGAGCATGCCGAACGCGGCGGCGGCCCACTCGCACTCCTTGTCCTCGACCGGGTGCGGCGCGTGGTCGGTCGCGACGGCGTCGATCGTGCCGTCGGCCAGGCCCTCCCGCAGCGCCTCCACATCGGTCTTCGTGCGCAGCGGCGGGTTGACCTTGAACAACGGGTCGTACGAGGCCGCCAGCTCGTCGGTGAGCAGCAGGTGGTGCGGCGTCACCTCGGCGGTGACGTCCCAGCCCTTCGACTTGGCCCAGCGGATGATCTCGACGGAACCGGCGGTCGAGACGTGGCAGACGTGCAGCCGGGACCCGACGTGTGCGGCGAGCAGTGCGTCGCGGGCGATGATCGCCTCCTCGGCGACCGCCGGCCAGCCGGCCAGGCCGAGCTGGCCGGACAGATCGCCCTCGTTCATCTGCGCGCCCTCGGTGAGCCGCGGCTCCTGGGCGTGCTGGGCGACCACGCCGTCGAACGCCTTGACGTACTCCAGTGCTCGGCGCATCAGCACCGCGTCGGACACGCAGTGCCCGTCGTCGGAGAAGACCCGCACCCGTGCGGCCGAGTCGGCCATCGCCCCCAGCTCGGACAGTCGTTCGCCGGCCAGGCCTACCGAGACCGCGCCGACCGGGTGCACGTCGCAGTGGCCCGCCTCGGTGCCGAGCCGCCACACCTGCTCGACGACGCCGGCGGTGTCGGCGACCGGCTCGGTGTTGGCCATCGGGTGCACGGCGGTGAACCCGCCGAGGGCGGCGGCCCGGGTGCCGGTCACCACGGTCTCGGCGTCCTCGCGACCGGGCTCCCGCAGGTGCACGTGCAGGTCGACCAGCCCGGGCAGCGCCACCAGGCCGTCGGCATCGATGACGGTGGCCCCGGCGGCGCTCAAGCCGGTCCCGACCTCCGCGACCCGTCCGTCCCGCAGCAGCAGGTCCGCCGGGTCGACGCCGAGCGGCCGGGCTCCCCGTACCAGCACGTCGTTCACTGCACGCCCTCCTCGGTCTGGTGATGGCTGGCGCTGTCGCCGCTGAGCAGCAGGAACAGCACCGCCATCCGCACGGCGACGCCGTTGGTCACCTGCTCGACGATCACCGAGCGGGCAGAGTCGGCCACCTCGGCGCTGATCTCGACGCCGCGGTTCATCGGCCCGGGGTGCAGCACCAGCGCGTGGTCGGGCAGCAGCCCCATCCGGCGAGCGTCCATGCCGTAGCGGCGGCTGTACTCCCGCGCGCTGGGGAAGAACCCGCCGCCGGCGCCACGCTCACGCTGCACCCGCAGCATCATCACGGCGTCGGCCTTCGCCAGCGCGGGGTCGAGGTCGTAGGAGCACTCGACCGGCCACGAGTCGACCCCGACCGGCAGCAGGGTCGGCGGTGCGACCAGGGTCACCTCGGCGCCGAGGGTGCTGAGCAGCAGCGCGTTCGACCGGGCCACCCGGCTGTGCAGGACGTCGCCGACGATCGTGACCCGGCGGCCCTCGAGGTCGCCCGCGTCGTCGGCGAGGTGGCGGCGCAGCGTGAACGCGTCCAGCAGCGCCTGGGTCGGGTGCTCGTGGGTGCCGTCACCGGCGTTGATGATCGAGCCGTCGATCCAGCCGGCGCTGGCCAGCCGGTGCGGCGCCCCCGACGACGGGTGCCGCACCACGACGGCGTCGGCGCCCATCGCCTGCAGGGTGAGCGCGGTGTCCTTGAGGCTCTCGCCCTTGGAGACGCTGGACCCCTTGGCCGAGAAGTTGATGACGTCGGCCGACAGCCGCTTCGCGGCCGCCTCGAACGAGATCCGGGTGCGGGTGGAGTCCTCGAAGAACAGGTTGACGACGGTTCGGCCGCGCAGCGTCGGAAGCTTCTTGATCGGCCGGTCGGCCAGCGCGAGCAGCTCGGCGGCGGTGTCGAGGACGCGGATGGCGTCGTCGCGGTCCAGATCCCCCGAGCTCAGCAGGTGACGCCTCACCGCGCACCCGCTCCCTCGATGTCGACCACCGTCTCGATCGACACGCCGTCGTGGCCGTCGACCTCGTCCACCTCGACCCGGACCTTCTCCACCAGTGAGGTGGGCAGGTTCTTGCCGACGAAATCGGCACGGATCGGCAGCTCGCGGTGGCCGCGGTCGACCAGCACCGCGAGCCGCACCGCACGCGGGCGGCCGATGTCGTGCAGCGCGTCCAGCGCCGAGCGGATGGTGCGGCCGGAGAACAGCACGTCGTCGACCAGGACGACCGTCTTGTCCTCGATGCCGTCGGGCGGCATCTCGGTGTGCTCCAGGGTGCGGGCCGGCCGCAGCCGCAGGTCGTCGCGGTACATGGTCACGTCCAACGAGCCCACGGCGACCGAGGACTGCTCGACGTCGGCGATCCGGGCCGCGATCCGGCGGGCCAGCGGCACGCCGCGGGTGGGGATGCCCAGCAGGACGAGGTCGTCGCTGCCGCGGTTGCGTTCGAGGATCTCGTGGGCGATTCTGGCCAGTGCCCGCCCCATGTCCCGATCGTCCAGAACGACCCGGACTGGTACGGAACGGTGCGCGTCGGTGGAAGGCCTGCCCGCAGCGGCAGCGGCCATCGTCCGACCTCCTTCCCCGCCTCACCGGACGGATCGTTAAAGGATGTCGATCGCGGGAACGCTATCAGCCGGACCCCACGGGTCCGTGCGCACCGCGCGGGCTTCCCGAACCCCGGAACTCGGACGATGGCGAAGTCGTCCGTACGGATGGCATTTGTGGAGAACATCGCGGAGCGTGACTCTCGGCACGGTAGAATCATGCGGAGAGTCACCGTTATCGACTCTTGTGACCACGGGGCGTAACCAACAGCGATCGAGGAGGCGGAGTGTCGAACGACTACGCGAACGCACTCGGCGCGAGATTGCGTTCCATCCGGCAGCAGCAGGGCATGTCCCTGCAGGCGGTCGAGGAGAAGTCCCAGGGCCGCTGGAAGGCGGTCGTGATCGGCTCCTACGAGCGCGGCGACCGGGCAGTCACCGTGCACAAGCTGTCCGAGCTGGCCAAGTTCTACGGGGTCCCGGTCGAGGAGCTGCTGCCCGGCGGCAACCAGGCCGCCCCCGCGGCCATGGAGCCCCCGAGCAAGCTGATCCTCGACCTCACGAACCTGCACAACCTGGACGAACACGACGCGGCGCCGCTGGCCCGCTACGCCCAGTCCATCCAGTCCCAGCGCGGTGACTACAACGGCCGGGTGCTGTCCATCCGGCAGGAGGACCTGCGCACCCTCGCGGTCATCTACGAGGAGCAGCCCAGCGTGCTCGCCGCACGGCTCACGGCGTGGGGCGTGCTGCGCCCGGCGCCCAGCCGCGAGCAGGCGCCCGCCGAAGCCGAGGCCGGCGGGGCTCCCACCCCCGGCTGACGCAGTCTGACGCGACGACGCCCGCCCCGACCAGCAGGTCGGAGCGGGCGTCGCCTGTCGTCTGTCGACGGGTGGGCGACTACTTGATGAAGCCCTCGTCCTTGAGGTAGGTGTTCGCGACGTCCTCGACCGGGATGCCCTCGGCGCTGACCTGCCCGTTGAGCTCGGCCATCACCTCGGTGGTGAGGGTCTCGCTCAGCGGCGCCAGCACGTCGAGGATGGCCTCGCCGTCCGGGTTGTCCTCGGTGACGATGGGCGCCCCGTTGTACAGCGGGAAGAACGCCTTGTCGTCCTCGAGCGGCAGCAGGCCGAGAGCCGAGATCCGGCCGTCGGTGGTGAAGACCTCGCCGAAGTCGCAGTCACCCTTGTCGAGCTGCTGGTAGACCACGCCGGTGCCGAGCGACTGGATGCTCGACTCGGGGATGGTCATGTCGTACGCCTTCGCCATGCCGGGCAGGCCGTCCGGCCGGGCCGCGAACTCGCTCTCGACACAGACGGTGGCGTCCGGGTTCTCGTCCATGTAGGCCGCCATGTCGGAGTGCGTGGTGATGTCGTTCTCCTCGGAGAACTCCTCGGTCACCGCCATCGCGTAGGTGTTGTTGAACGGGGCCGCCGCGCCCCAGACGAGGCCGTTCTGCGCCAGGTCCTCGTCGGCGACGCTCTGGTACAGCTCCGCCGGGTCGGTGATGTTCTCGGTGTGCTTGAGGTACACGATCCAGCCGGTACCGGTGTAGTCGTAGTAGACATCGATCTCGCCGCGCAGCAGCGCCTTGCGCGCAGCCGTGCTGCCGTTGATGTTGGTGTCGTCGCTGACCTCGGCCCCAGCCGCCGTCAGCATCTGGATGGTCAGCTGGCCGAGCAGGAGCTGCTCGTCGAAGTCCTTGGACCCGACGCTCAGCGATGCGCCCTCGAGCGCCGAGGAGTCGACCGAGCCGGCCTCGACCTCGGTGGTGCCCCCGTCGTCCTCGGACAGTCCGCAGGCGGACAACAAGGCGACGCTGACGCCGAGTGCGGCGACCCCCGTAGCGGTGCGGTTCATGTGATTGTCCCCTTCATCGGATGGACTGGCTGTGGGCGTGCGTGGACAAGGAGGTCATCGGATGCCCGCCGGGGTGAGGAGCCGCTGGGCGATGCCGCCCAGCCAGTCGACGAGCAGGGCGAGCACCGCGATCATCAGGGCGCCGGCGACCAGTGAGGAGGTGCGGTCGAGCTTGATGGCGGGGAAGACGATCCGCCCCAGCCCGCCGGCGTCGAGGTCGGTCCCCAGCGGGACGACCGCCACCGCGAGCACGAGCGACGTCCGTGCACCGGCGGCGATGATCGGGACCGCGAGCGGCAGCTCGATCCGGAACAGGATGCCGCGAGGTGACATGCCCATGCCGCGGGCGGCGTCGATCACGCCGGCGTCGACCTGTTGGATCCCGACGATGGTGTTGCGCAGCACCGGCAGCATGCTGAACGCCGCGATGATCAGCACGACCGGCCAGAACCCGATGGCGAAGGATCCGATGATCGCGATCAGGCCCACGATGGGTGCCGCCTGACCGACGTTGCCGAAACCCAGCACGATCGGCGCGATCCACGCGGTGCGTCGCCGGGTGATCAGCACGCCCAGCGGGATGGAGACGATGAGCACGAGCAGGACGATGGTGATGGTGATCCAGATGTGTTCCTTGGTGTACTGCCAGATCTTCTCGTTGGACACGAGGTCGCGCTCGATCGGGTCGAGCGGGGCCTGGGAGAGGTAGTAGAGCTCGCCGGTCACGATGACGACGCACATCAGCGGGACGATGAGGTCACGCCAGCTGAACACGCGGTCGCGGCGGATGCCTACCGTCTGGGTCTCGAGCGCGACCTGCTCGGTCGCCGTTGTCGTCACTGCTGTTCGCTCCGGCGCTGACCAGCCTCGAGGTCCGGGTCGGGGGTCGTGCCCGGAGCCGCGCCCGGCCGCGAGCCGGACGACCCGCTCTTGGCGTCCGCCTCGGCGCGCAGCTCGCGCACCCGGCCCAGCAGGTCCTCGAGCGTGACCACGCCGACGACCTCGCCGCCGTCGCGGACCACCGGTACCTCGTCGCGTCCGTCCGCGATCATCGCGTCGAGGACGTCGTGCAGCGTGGACCGGATCGGCAGCGGCTCCACGTCCTGCGCCACACCGTCGGCCGGGTGCAGGTCGAGGCTGTCCAGCCGCTCGAGCTGGAGCCGCTTGAGGGTGGCGCCCTGACCCACGAAGCCGGCCACGAAGTCGTCCGCGGGGCTGGTGAGGATCTCCTCCGGCCTGGCGTACTGGGCGATCCGCGACCCCTTGTCGAGCACCGCGATCTTGTCGCCCATCTTGACGGCCTCGTCGAAGTCGTGCGTGACGAACACGATGGTCTTGCGCAGCCGCTGCTGCACGTTGAGGAACTCGTCCTGCAGCTTCGTACGGGTGATGGGGTCGACGGCACCGAACGGCTCGTCCATCAACATGATCGGCGGGTCGGCCGCCAGGGCTCTAGCGACGCCCACCCGCTGCTGCTGGCCACCGGACAGCTGACGCGGGTAGCGGTGTGCGAACTCGTCGGGGTCGAGGCCCACGACCGCCAGCATCTCCTCGACCCGCGTCGCCGTCCGCGCCTTGTCCCAGCCGAGCAGCTTGGGGACCATCGCGACGTTGTGCTCGATCGTGAGGTGCGGGAACAGGCCGATCTGCTGGATGACGTAGCCGATCGTCCGGCGCAGCTTGACGTCGTTGAGCGAGAGCACGTCCTCGCCGTCGATGAGGATGCGTCCCGACGTGGGCTCGATCAACCGGTTGATCATCCGCATCGTCGTTGTCTTGCCGCAGCCGGACGGACCGACCAGCATCACGATGTCGCCGGCTGCGACGTCGAGGTGGATGTCGTCGACGGCAGCGCTGTTGGTGCCGGGATACCGCTTCGTGACGCCGTCGAGGACGATCGGGACGCCTCCGGCGGCCCGGTCCCCTGACGACGCGGGCGTGGGTTCGGTCGTGGTGGCGGCGGACTCAGACACGGATCCCCTTCGGGGTCGTGAAGCGGCGCACGATGATGAACGCCGCATCGAGGAGCAGGGCGATGATCGCGACCAGCATCGTGCCGGCGACGGCCGCGTTGAACGTGTTGACCGAGCCGAGGTTCTGCAGCGCGTTGAACAGCATCTCACCGAGACCGGTCACACCCACGTAGGCGCCGATCGCGACGAGGCCGACGATGAGCTGCGCGGACACCCGGATGCCGGCCAGGATCACCGGCCAGGCCAGTGGCAGCTCGATCTGCCAGAGGATGCGGAACCGACCCATGCCGATGCCGCGTGCGGAGTCGAGGGTCGCCGCGTCGACGCTGTTGAGCCCGACGATCGTGTTGCGCAGCACCGGCAGCAGCCCGTACATGGTGATCACCGGGATGCCGGTGCCGAGCCCGAACCCGAGTATCGGCACGATCAGGCCGAACAGCGCGATGCTGGGGATGGTGAACCAGGTGGCCAGCAGGCCGACGGACGCGGCAGCGGCCAGCTTGCTGCGGTAGACGAGCATCCCCAGGACCACACCGATGATGCTGGCGATGACGAGCACATAGATCGACAGCAGCAGGTGACGTTCGAAGCCTCCGATGAGATCTTCCGAGAATGCCGAGAGATACTCCCTGAACGGCAGACCGCTCAACGTTCCCCTCCCTAGAGCGTCCGAGCAATAGGCCGGACCTTAACCGACGGTCACCCCGCAAACAGGCAAATGACACCGTCAGGAGGTCACGGAAGGCTTACGTTCTGCGAGCCGCGCGAGGATCCCGTTGACGAACCCCGCCGACTCGTCGGTCGACAGCTGGTGCGCCAGGGCCACCGCCTCGCTGATCGCCACCGCGTCCGGGACGTCGTCGGCGTGCAGGATCTCGTAGGCCCCCAGCCGCAGCAGGTTGCGGTCGAGAGCCGGCATCCGGTCCAGCGTCCAGCCCACCGAGTACTCGGCGAGCAGGCGGTCGATCGTCTCCTGGTGGCCGACGACGCCCTCCACCAGCGCGACCGTGTACGGGTTGAGCGGCGCGCCCTCCGCCGCCCGGTCCGTGGCCCGCTCGCGCAACGTGCCGTCCAGCCCGAGCCCGCGCAGCTCGGACTCGTACATGATGTCCAGTGCCCGTTTGCGGGCCTTTGTCCGGGCGCTCACCCGCTGACGCGCCCCAGGTAGCTGCCGTCGCGGGTGTCGACCTTGACCCGCTCGCCGTTGGTGATGAACAGCGGCACCGCGATCTCGTAGCCGGTCTCGAGCCGGGCCGGCTTGGTGCCGCCGGTGGAGCGGTCGCCCTGCAGCCCCGGCTCGGTGTACTCGACGGTCAGCTCGACCGCCGCCGGCAGCTCGATGTACAGCGGCGTGCCCTCGTGCACGGCGACCATGGCGTCCTGGTTGTCCAGCAGGAAGTGCGAGGCATCGCCGACGATGCCGTCGGACAGCGGGATCTGGTCGAAGGTCTCGGAGTCCATGAAGACGTACGACTCGCCGTCGTTGTACAGATAGGTCATCTGCCGCTTGTCGACGTTGGCGGTGTCGACGCGGACGTCGGCGTTGAAGGTCTTGTCGACCACCTTGCCGGACAGCACGTTCTTGAGCTTGGTCTTGACCATCGCACCGCCCTTGCCGGGCTTGTGGTGCTGGAACCAGATGACCGACCACAGCTGGCCGTCGAGGTTGAGGACCATGCCGTTCTTGAGGTCGTTGGTGGAGGCCATGCGTGCTGTCTCTCGTCCTTCGGTCGACGGGTCGTACGGGGCTGTACGGGGCGGTACGGGGCGGTACGGGGCAGTGCGGCGGTCGGCGCGGTCAGCCGACGACGAGGAGATCGCGGGGGGCGTCGGTCAGCACGGTCGGTGCCGGCGTGCCCACGACGACGGTGTCCTCGATGCGCACCCCGCCGCGACCAGACAGGTAGACACCGGGCTCCATCGTCACCGGGGTGCGGTCGCCGAGTGTACCGGGGTTGCGGGGTCCGACGAACGGGTCCTCGTGGATCTGCAGGCCGACCCCGTGCCCGATGCCGGTGGTGAACCGCTCCAGCCAGCCGGCGTCGTCCAGCACCTGTCGGGCGACCGCGTCCGGGGTCGCCGCCTTCACGCCGGCCACCATGGCGTGGACGCCCGCCTGCTGCGCGTCGCGCACGGCCTGGTGGATCTCGACCTGCCAGTCGGCGGGCTCGCCCAGCACCGAGGTACGGGTGCAGTCGGCGTGGTAGCCGTCGACGCGGGCACCGAAGTCGATCTTGAGCAGGTCGCCGCGCGTCAGCACCCGCTCGGTCGGCGCGTGGTGCGGGACCGCGCTGTTGGGGCCACTTGCACAGATCGTGTCGAAGGCGATCGCCTCGGCGCCCAGCGCGTACATCCGCCACTCGAGGTCGCGGGCGACCTCGCGCTCGGTGCGTCCGAGCAGCGGCCCGGCGAGCAGCTCGGCGAGGGCGGCGGTCGAGATCGCGCAGGCACTGGTCAGCGCAGCGATCTCGACGTCGTCCTTGACCTGCCGCAAACCCTCGACGGCCCGGCCCAGCGGCACCAACGCGGTGGCCTCGCCGGCCTGCGAGGCCAGGGCGGCGTGCGCGTCGACGGTCAGCACGTGCGTCTCGACGCCGAGCCGGCCGACGTCGCCCGCCCCGGCCAGCAGGTCGGCAGTCAGCGTCCGGGTGGTGGTCGTGGGCAGGTCCGGGCACTGGGCCGCGGCCTGGTCGGTGTAGCGGCCGTCCGTGGCGAACGCGGCGGTCTCCGCGGTCAGCAGCAGCGCGCCGTTGGAGCCGGTGAAGCCGGTCAGGTAGCGGACGTTGATCAGGTCGGTGACCAGCGCGGCGTCGAGCCCCTGCTCGGCGAGCAGCCGTCGCAGCCGGTCCCGGCGGGCGTCCTCGAGCTCAGGCACCGCCCCACCCTAGGCCCGATCTGTCAGCCGATCTCGGGCCATCTCCGCGGGACGCTATGTCAGTCGGCTGACAGCTCGGCGTAGGCGGCGGCCAGCAGCCCGGGATCGGGGGCGCTGAGCACCGCCGGCCGGGCCAGCCCTTCGAGCACGACGAAGCGCAGCCGGTCGCCCCGCGCCTTCTTGTCCACCCGCATCGCGGCCAGCAGCGGCGTCCAGGCGTCGCCGCGGTACGTCGTCGGCAGGCCGAGCAGCCTCAGCACCGCCCGGTGCCGGGCGGCGGTCGCCGCGTCCAGCCGGCCGGCGAGCCGGCCGAGCTCCGCGGCGAACACCAGGCCCACCGCCACCGCCTCGCCGTGCCGCCAGGTGTAGCCCTCCAGCTGTTCGACCGCGTGGCCGAAGGTGTGGCCGTAGTTGAGCACCTCCCGGCCGACTCCCCCGATGCCACCGCCAGCAGCCCCGGTCTCGCGCAGGTCGCCGGCCACCACGGCCGCCTTGACCCGTACGGCTCGCTCCACCAGCTCACGCAGCAGCGACCCCTCGGGATCGATCGCCGCGGCGGGGGCGGCCTCCACCAGCTCGAGGATCTCCGGGTCGGCCACGAAGCCGCACTTGACCACCTCGGCCAGGCCTGCGACCAGGTCGGCGCGCGGCAGGGTCTCCAGCGAGCTCAGGTCGCAGAGCACACCGGCCGGCTCGTGGAACGCCCCCACCAGGTTCTTGCCCTCAGGGGTGTTGACGCCGGTCTTGCCGCCGACGGCCGCGTCGACCATGCCGAGCAACGTGGTCGGCAGGTGCACCACCCGCACCCCGCGCAGCCAGCTGGCGGCGACGAACCCGGCCAGGTCGGTCGTGGCGCCGCCGCCCACCCCGACGACCACGTCGGAGCGGGTCATGCCGAGCCGGCCGAGCGCCGACCAGCAGGAGGCCGCGACGTCGACGGTCTTGGCCGCCTCGGCGTCGGGCACGGGCAGGGCGTGCGCGTCGTAGCCCGCGTCGGCCAGCGCGGCCCGGACCCGCTCGCCGCGGTCCTCCAGCGACCGGGGGTACAGGACCGTCACGCGCCGGGCGTCGGGGCCGATGAGCCCCGGGAGCCGGTCCAGCAGTCCGTGCCCGACGACGACGTCGTAGGGCCGTGCGGTGCCGACCCGGATCGTGGTGTCAGCCGCCATCGCCGGCCTCGGTGGCCGTCGGGAGTCCCGGGAGCGCGCCCACCACCGCGTCGGTCACCTGCGCGGGGGTCAGACCGTCGGTGGGCACGGTCACGGCCGCCACGTCCTCGTACAGCGGCCGTCGCTCGTCCAGCAGCGCCTTGAGCCGCGAGCGGACGTTGCCCAGCAGCAGTGGGCGGGGAGTGCTCAGACCGACCCGGGCAGCCGCCTCGGAGACGCCCACGTCGAGGAAGACCACCGGGTGTCCCCGCAGCAGGTCGCGCGTGCCCGGGTCGAGCACCGCGCCCCCTCCCAGGGCGACGATGCCATCGTGCTCGGTCACCGCCCGGGCCACCGCGTCCCGCTCCAGCTCCCGGAAGCGCTGCTCGCCGTGGTCGACGAAGATCTCCGCGACACCGGCGCCCGCGCCGGCCTCGATGTCGACGTCGGTGTCGCGCACGGCGAGCCCGAGCCGCTCCGCCAGCAGGCCGGCGACGGTCGTCTTGCCCGCGCCGGGAGGTCCCACGAGGACGACAGCCGGGCTCACGGGTGGGGTCGCGCGCCGAGATCGGCGAGGTAGCCGGCCACGTTGCGCCGGGTCTCGGGCACCGAGTCGCCGCCGAACTTCTCCAGCATCGCGTCGGCCAGCACGAGCGCGGCCATCGCCTCCGCGACCACGCCGGCAGCGGGCACCGCGCAGACGTCCGAGCGCTGGTGGTGCGCGGTGGCGGCCTCGCCGGTGCGTACGTCGACGGTGCGCAGCGCGCGAGGCACGGTCGAGATCGGCTTCATCGCGGCGCGCACCCGCAGGACCTCGCCGGTCGACATGCCGCCCTCGGTTCCGCCGGAGCGGCCGGACGTGCGCCGCACGCCCTCCGGACCGGGCACCATCTCGTCGTGCGCCGCCGAGCCACGGGTGCGTGCCAGCTCGAAGCCGTCGCCGACCTCTACGCCCTTGATCGCCTGGATGCCCATCAGCGCACCGGCCAGGCGGGCGTCGAGCCGGCGGTCGCCGTGCACGTGACTGCCGAGACCCGGCGGGAGCCCGTGCACCACCACCTCGACCACCCCACCGAGGGTGTCTCCGTCGTGGTGGGCGGCGTCGATCTCGTCGACCATCGCCTTCGCCGTCGCCACGTCCGCGCAGCGCACCGGGTCGGCGTCGATCCGCTCCTGGTCGTCGGGACCGGGCACCGTGCCGACGGGCACCTCGACGGTGCCCAGGGCGACGACGTGGCTGAGCACCCGGGCCCCCGCCACCGCCTGCAGGAACTGGTGGGCGACGGCGCCGAGCGCGACCCGGGCAGCGGTCTCCCGCGCGCTGGCTCGCTCCAGCACGGGCCGCGCCTCGTCGAAGCCGTACTTCTGCATCCCCACCAGGTCCGCGTGGCCGGGCCGCGGTCTGGTCAGCGGCGTGTTGCGGGCCAGCGCGGCCAGCTCGTCGGGATCGACGGGGTCGGCGGCCATGACCTGCTCCCACTTCGGCCACTCGGTGTTGCCGATCCGGATCGCCACCGGGCTGCCGAGGCTGAGTCCGTGCCGTACGCCACCGAGGAAGTCCAGCTGGTCGCGCTCGAAGCTCATCCGGGCCCCGCGGCCGTGCCCGAGCCGACGCCGGGCCAGCGCGTCGGAGACCAGTCCGGTCGTGACCGGGACGCCGGCGGGCAATCCCTCCAGCACCGCCACCAGGGCAGGACCGTGCGACTCGCCCGCGGTGAGCCAACGCAGCATCCCGCAAGTGTTCCATGCCGACCTGGAGGCGGGCTCAGTCCCAGAAGGCGAGGTCTCCCCCGGCCAGCAACACGCCCAGCAGCGCCCCGGCGAGCATGAACGGGCCGAACGGGTAGCCCCGTCGGTCGACCACGTGCAACAGCACCAGCACGCCTCCACAGACCGCACCCAGCAGGAACCCGGCGTACGTCCCCACCACCACGGCCTGCCAGCTGAGCCAGCCGAGCGCCATGCCGAGCAGGCCGGACAACCGGACGTCGCCGTAGCCGAGGCCCCGTGGGTAGATGAACCAGAGCAGGAAGTAGACGGCGAACACGGCGACCCAGGCGATCCCGGCCCGCAGCAGCTGGGAGCTGTCCCGCTCCACCGCGTACGCACCGAGCAGCAGCACCGCGACCACGCCGTACGACGGCGCGACCAGTCGCATCGGCAGCAGCCGGGTGCGCCAGTCGACGTAGCCGAGCCCCACGCCGAGCACCGCCAGGAAGATCCACACCGGCAGGTCGGGCTCGAGTCCGCGGCTGACCCCCATGGCGGCAGCGGCCACAGCGGACACCAGGGCGCACCACAGCGCCAGCCGGGGCCGTGCCGCCAGCTCGGCGTAGGGGATCTTGGGCGGGACGGGCGGCGCCAGCGGCCGGTCGGGGGCGACGGCGGTGATGTCACCGTCGGCCTCGGCGGACGGGCCGGGCTCCGTCGGTGGCTCGGGATCCGGGTCAGCCGGCTCGGGCTCCGGCTCAGGCTCCGGCTCAGGCTCCGGCTCGGGTTCCGGCTCGGGGATCCGGGCGATGACCCGCGGCATCAGCAGCCCGCCGGCCGCCGCGACGACCGCCGCGAGCACGCCGGCCCAGACGGCATCGGGAGTCACGAGCCACGAGGGTATCCGTCGGGGCCGCGGGTGCCCGCACGCTCGTGCACAGCCGCCAGCGCGGCTGCGAGCAACGGCGCGGGTGGCACGCTGCGCCCGGCCATCAGGTGCACCTGCGCAACCGCCTGGTGCACCAGCAGGTCGAGCCCGGTGACCGTCCGCGCGCCCGCCCGCGCCGCGCGTACCAGCAGTGGTGACGGCCACGGCTCGTAGACCGCGTCGGCCACGACCCCTGCGGACAGCGCCACCTCGGGCACCAGCCGGGCGGCGACCGTCGACGGCACGGTCGACACCAGCACGTCGGCGGTATCCGGCCACGGGTCGTCCAACCGGGCGACGCGCACCGCGAGCCCCAGGGCGCGCCCGGTCCGCACGGTGTCGTCGGCGCGGGCCGGCTCCCGGACGCGCACCTCCACGTCGCCGAATCCGAGCGCCGCCAGTGCCGCCAGTGCTGAGGCCGCGGTGGCACCGCCTCCCACGACGGTGCCGCGCCCGGCGCCGGGATCGCGCACGCCGTTCGCCCGGAGCGCGGCCGCCAGACCGGGCACATCGGTGTTCGCCCCGTGCCGACCGTGCGCGTCGAGCAGCACGGTGTTCACCGCGCCGACCGTCCGGGCGGTGTCGTCGAGGTCGTCCAGCAGCGGCAGGACGGCGCGCTTGAGCGGCATCGTCAGCGACAGTCCGCGCCAGCGGGCGTCCAGCCCGTCGAAGAAGGCCGCCAGGCCGTCCGCGGCGATGTCGTGCGCCTCGTACGTCCAGTCGAGGCCCAGCGCGGCGTACGCGGTGCGGTGCAGCAGTGGCGACAGCGAGTGGCCCACCGGGTGCCCGAGCACCCCGCAGCGGCGGGCGCCGCCCGGGGGCGGGTCGGTCATGTCAGCACAGGTCGCTCTCCCGGCAGTACGCCGTGAGCTTCGCGACGTAGCGCTTGTGCTGCCGGAAGGTGTCGGCGAACAGGGTGCGCCCGGTGTCGAGGTCGACGGTGACGAAGTACATCCAGTTGCCGGAGGTCGGGTGGAGCGCGGCCCGCAGCGCCCGCGCGCCCGGCGAGTTGATCGCCGTGGGCGGCAGACCCTTCCACTGGTAGGTGTTGTAGCGCGACGGGTTGGAGCGCTCCTGCTCGGTCGTGTAGATCGAGTCGCTGGACCCCTCGGCGAACTTCACCGTGGAGTCCAGCTGCAGCATCATGCCGGCGTCGAGCCGGTTGTAGATGACCTGTGCGACCTTGCCCAGGTCCTGCGGACGGCTGGCCTCGGCCTCGATCAGGCTGGCCACGATCACGACCTCGCGCGGGGAGATCCCCAGCTGCTGCGCGCCCGCCTCGAGCGACAGCTCCTCTGACACACCGCGGAACTCGGCGACCATCTGCCCGAGCGCGTCGACGGCGCTGACGCCGGGGCCGATGGTGTAGGTGGACGGGAAGAGGTAGCCCTCCACGTCGTCACCGGACCACGGCGGGAGGGCGAGCTGGTCGGTGTCGCGGGCCGCCTCGGACAGCTGCCTGGCGCTGAGGTCGGTCTCGTCGGCCAGTCGGTCCAGGGTCTCCTGCACGGTGAAGCCCTCGGGCACCGTCACGTCGTCGTCGATCAGCGCCTTCCCCTCGACCAGCAGGTCGAGGGCCGCCGCTGCGGACATCTCCTCGTTCATCTCGTAGCGGCCGGGCTGGATCGACATCGAGCGCGGGTCGGCGGCCGCCGCATCGGTGAAGGCCTCGGCACTGGCCACGACGCCGGCGTCCTCGAGCGTCGCGCCGATCGTGGCGGCGGAGTCGCCCTGCACGACCTCGACCCGCACCGAGCCGCTGCCCTGCCCCGAGTAGTTTTCGGGCTCGGCGAACCAGCCGGAGACCATGTCGGCGCCCCGCCAGACGACGACGCCCAGGCCACCGACCACCACCGCAACGGCGATCAGGACCACCAGGCAGCTCCGCCCCGTCCGGCCCTTCGCCGACCGGTGCGGGTGCTTCATCCGCAGGTCGATCTCGCTCACGTCGTCTCCACGTCACCAGGGTCGGCCGGGTCGAGGTGTTCGCCCGGCGCGGTCCCCCGGGTCCGCTCCGTGTCCAGGGCAGTCTGCAGGATGACCACGGCGGCCTGTTGGTCGACCACCGCGCGCTGCCGTCTGCCCCTGCGGCCGCGCTCCCGCAAGGTGCGTTCCGCGGCCACCGTGCTGAACCGCTCGTCGACCAGCCGGACCGGCCGCGGGGCCAGCGCAGCGGCCAGGGCGCGCGCGTACTCGCGGACCCGCCGCGCGGCAGGGCCCTCCTGACCGGAGAGCGAGCGCGGCAGCCCGACCACGACCTCGAACGCGTCGTGCTCGGCGGCGAGCGCCACCACCCGGGCGACCGAGCCGGGCCCGGCCGGGACGGTCTCGAGCGGCGTCGCCACGGTGGCGTCGGGGTCACTGCGCGCGACCCCGATCCGGACGTCGCCGACGTCCACACCGAGCCGTACGCCGCGCCGTACCTCGCGCACCGTCACCCGCTAGCTCCCACCAGACCGCTCCGAGGCAGCCTCCTGCACGGAGCGCTCCACCTCGGCGAGCGACCGGGTCAGCAGGTCGCCGGCGTCGCTGCCGGTCAGCTGGGCGCCACCGCCCTGCGCCACGTCGTCGCGGCCTCCCCCGCTGCCGCCGAGCACGCCCGCGGCCGCCTTGACCAGCGCGCTGGCCGACAGGCCGCGGTCGCGCGCCGCGTCGTTGACGGTCACGACCACGGCGGGCTTGCCGGCGGTCGCGCCGACCACGGCGACCACGGCGGGCCGGTCGCTCGGCAGCCGCCCGCGCACGTCCAGCGCGAGGGTGCGCACCTGCGGGGCGCCCGCGCCCTCGGGCGCCTGCGTCGTCACCAGGTGCACGTCGCCCACGGTGCGCGCGCCGGCTGCCAGGTCGGCGGCCGACGACAGCAGCCGCTCGACGCGTACGGCCTCGAGCTCCTTCTCCGCCGTCCGGAGCCGCTCGACCATGTCCTGCACCCGGGCCGGTACGTCGTCGCGGGGGGTCTTGAGGATCTCGGAGAGCCGGGTGACGAGGTCGCGCTCCCGGGTCAGGTAGCCGAAGCCGTCCAGCCCGACGAACGCCTCGACCCGGCGGTTGCCCGCGCCGACCGACGAGATCGGCATCAGCACCAGCGTGCCGATCTGGGCGGACCGCTCGACGTGGGTGCCGCCGCACAGCTCGCGCGACCACGGCCCGCCGATCTCGACGACCCGCACCTGTTCGGGGTAGCGCTCGCCGAACAGCGCCATCGCACCCATGTCCCGGGCCTGCTGCAGCGGCATCACCTGGGCGGAGACCTCCAGGTCGGCGCGCAGCGCCTCGTTGGAGGCCTGCTCGAGCTCGTGCACCTGACCCGAGCCGACGCTGTCGTTCCAGCCGAAGTCGAGCCGCAGGTAGCCCGGCTTGTTGTACGAACCGGTCTGGGTCGCGGTCGGGCCGAGGATCTCGCGCAGCGCCGCGTGCACGATGTGCGTGCCGCTGTGCGCCTGGCAGGCGCCGAGTCGCCACTGCTCGTCGACGGTGGCGTCCAGCTCGGCACCGGCGGCGAGCTCGCCCTCGAGCACCCGCACCTGGTGCACGACCAGTCCGGCCACCGGTGCCTGCACGTCGATGACCTCGCCCCGGCCGCCGTTCCACACCAGCGTGCCGGTGTCGGCCGCCTGGCCGCCCGACTCCGCGTAGAACGGCGTGCGGTCGAGCACCACCTCGACCAGGTCGCCGCCAGCGGCGGTGTCGACCGCACCCTCGGAACGCAGCAGCCGCTGCACCCGGGCCGGGCTGGTCAGGGTGTCGAACGCCAGCGACTCGGTCGTGCCCATCCGGTCGACGGCCTCGCGGTACAGCGTGGTGTCGGCGTGCTGGCCCTTCTTCGACCGCGAGTCGGCCTTGGCCCGCTCGCGCTGCTCGGCCATCAGCCGGCGGAAGCCGTCCTCGTCGACGTCGAGACCCTGCTCGGACGCCATCTCCAGGGTCAGGTCGATGGGGAATCCGTAGGTGTCGTGCAGCTGGAACGCCGCATCGCCCGACAGCCGCCGTTCCCCGCGCCCGCGGGTCTGTTCCATCGCCAGGTCGAAGATCTGCGTCCCGGCGCGGAGGGTCTGGCGGAACGCCTCCTCCTCCGCGTACGCGATCTTGCTGATCCGGTCGAAGCCGCTCTCGAGCTCGGGATAAGACTCCTCCAGCCCGGCCTTGGCCACCGGCATCAGCATCGGCAGCGTCGGCTCGTCGACGCCGAGCAGCCGCATCGAGTTGACCGCGCGGCGCAGCAGCCGCCGCAGCACGTACCCGCGGCCCTCGTTGCCCGGCGCGACCCCGTCGGCGATCAGCATCATGCCGCTGCGCACGTGGTCGGCGACCACTCGCATCCGCACGTCGTCGCCGTGCTCGGTGCCGTAGCGCCGGCCGGACAGCACCTCGGCGGTGGCGATGACCGGGCGGATCTCGTCGATCTCGTACATGTTGTCGACGCCCTGCAGCAGGTACGCGACCCGCTCGAGGCCCATGCCGGTGTCGATGTTCTTGCGCGGCAGCTCACCCAGGATCGGGTAGCCCTCCTTGCCCGGCCCCTCGCCGCGGATGTTCTGCATGAACACGAGGTTCCAGAACTCCATGTACCGGTCGCCGGCCTCCCAGTCCCGGTCGGCGCCGAATTCGGGGCCCCGGTCGATGAGGATCTCCGAGCTCGGGCCGCACGGCCCGGGCACGCCCATGGACCAGTAGTTGTCCTTCATGCCCAGCCGCACGATGCGGTCGTCCGACAGCCCGGCGATCCGCTTCCAGAGCCCGACCGCCTCGTCGTCGTCGTGGTAGACGCTGGCGTACAGCTGGGCCTCGTCGAAGCCGAACCCGCCCTCGGACTGCGGCTTGGTGACCAGGTCCCAGCCGAGCTCGATGGCGCCTTCCTTGAAGTAGTCGCCGAACGAGAAGTTGCCGCACATCTCGAAGAACGTGCCGTGCCGGGTGGTCTTGCCGACCTCCTCGATGTCCAGTGTGCGCACGCATTTCTGCACGCTCACCGCACGCTGCCACGGCGGCGTCTCCTGGCCGAGGAAGTAGGGCTTGAACGGCACCATGCCGGCGTTGACGAACAGCAGGTTCGGGTCGTCGTAGATCAGCGAGGCGCTGGGCACCGGGTGGTGGTCGTGCTGCTCGAAGTGGCTGAGGAACCGGCGGCGGATCTCCGCGGTCTGCATCAGGGAGTGTCCCTCCGGACTGGGCTGCCAGGTCTGACGGTGCTGCCTGGGTCGGCAGTGCTGCGGACGGCGAGGGCGGGCGCTGCGCCCGGCAGGGGCTGCGCGCCCTCGGGAGCTCGGCGCGGCTCGAGGCCCAGCTGCGCCAGCAGCTCCTCCTCCCGTTCCGTCATGCCGTCACGCACATCGGCCGCGAGCGTACGCAGTCCGAGGCCGAGTGCTGCCACCTGGTCCGACAACCCCTCCGGAGAGAGCCGGTAGACGAGCTTGCGTGCCTTCATCGTGGTGTAGATCCCCGCACCGGTGCCGACCGCGAACCAGAACGCACGCGCGGTCACGACGCCGACTCCTCACGGCTGGTTGGCGCAGGGCGGATCGGTACCACCCGCGCCGCGCGGCGGGCCGCCCGGCGGCGGACCTTGTGCCGGCGCCGCAGGTCCCGGCGCACCAGCGACCGCACCCGGTCCCGGTTCTCCTCCCGCAGCGCCCGGCGGATGCCGTACGTCAGCGCTGCCACGCGCACCAGCGGGTGGCTCAGCGTGGCCGCCGCGATCTCGCTGTGGGTCGGCGCCAGGTCCGCGGCCGGCCGCTGCACCAGCGCGACCACGGCGGGGTGCGGGTCGGGGTCCGTAACGGATTCGAGGGCCGTGCCCGGCGGCGTCGGGTGCTCGTCGGCGGGCTCGGGCTCTGGCTCCGGCTCCGGCTCCGGCTCCGGCTCCGGCGGGACCTCAGAGGCTGGCGCGGGAAGCGCGGCCCGCAGCCGCCGCACCTGCACCAGCAGGATCACGACGCCGAGCAGCGCCGCGAGCGCCACCGCGGTCGCGGCCCACGCCGCCAGCTGGGGTCCGGACATGGCCTCGACCCTACCGAAGGCGGTGTGGGCCGGAGATCAGTCGTTGTCGCCCGACAGCGCCTGCCGCAGCCGCTCCAGCCGGTCGGCGTACTCGGCCTCGGCGCCCCGCCGGGTGGGCGTGTAGTAGTGCCGGCCGTGCACCTCGTCCGGCGCGTACTGCTGGGCCACGACGCCGCGCGGGTCGTCGTGGGCGTACTTGTAGCCCTGCCCGTGGCCGAGGTCCTGTGCGCCGCGGTAGTGCGCATCGCGCAGGTGGGGCGGCACGGCACCGGTCGCGCCGGCCCGGACGTCGGCGGTGGCAGCACCGATGGCTTCGATCACGGCGTTCGACTTCGGCGCCAGGGACAGCGCGATGACGGCCTGGGCCAGGATGATCCGGCCCTCCGGCAGTCCGATGGTCGCCACTGCCTGGGCGGCGGCGTTCGCCGTGGTGAGCGCCGTGGGATCGGCCATGCCGATGTCCTCGCTGGCCAGGATCACCAGCCGCCGGGCCAGGAAGCGTGGATCCTCGCCCGCCTCCATCATCCGGGCCAGGTAGTGCAGCGCGGCGTCGACGTCGGAGCCGCGGATCGACTTGATCAGCGCGCTGGTGACGTCGTAGTGCTGGTCGCCCGCCCGGTCGTAGCGCACCGCCGCCCGGTCGACCGCCAGCGCGGCGGTCTCCACGTCGATGGCCGCGGTGCCGCGGGAGGCGGCCGCCTGGGCTGCCGCCTCGAGGTAGGTGAGCCCGCGTCGCCCGTCACCGCCGGCGAGCCGTACCAGGTGGTCCAGTGCCTCGTCGTCGATGCCCACCGCGCCGGCCAGACCCCGCTCGTCGACGAGCGCGCGGCGCAGCAGCGCCTCGACGTCGGACGGCTCCAGCGGCTGCAACGTGAGCAGCAGCGAACGCGACAGCAGCGGGGCGATCACGGCGAAGTGCGGGTTCTCCGTCGTGGCGGCCACCAGGGACACCAGCCGGTTCTCCACCCCCGGCAGCAGCGCGTCCTGCTGTGCCTTGGAGAACCGGTGCACCTCGTCGACGAACAGCACCGTCTCGCGCCCGCCCCGGCCCAGTGACGCTCGCGCGGAGTCGAGCACGGCGCGGACGTCCTTGACCCCTGCGGACACGGCGGAGATCTCGACGAAGTCGCGCCCGGTGGCGTGGCTCAGCAGGGACGCGACGGTGGTCTTGCCGGTGCCGGGCGGACCCCACAGCACCACCGACATCGGCTGGTCGTCGTCGACCAGTCGCCGCAGCGGTGAGCCCTCGATCAGCAGGTGGTCCTGGCCCAGCAGCTCGTCGAGGGTGCGGGGACGCATCCGTACCGCCAGCGGGCTGCCCGCATGGGTGGGATCGGCGAGGCTGCCGCCGCCACCCGGTGCGCGCGCGGTGGCCGCGGGTACGTCGAAGAGCGCGTCACCATCCACGCCAGTGACCCTAATGGGGTGCGCCGGCGCCCGGCCCGCCTCCGGAGCGCGACAGGCGACGCGCACCTCGGCGACGCGCCTGCTTCCCCCGCAAAACCGAGGGTTCCCGCGCGTCACAACGCGGTAGAACCTTGGGTTTCCCAAGGGACCTTGGGAAACCGAGTCGCCTCAGCCGATGGCTTCGGCCTCGGTGAGGGGGGTGGTGCGCTCCTCGCCGAGCGGGGCGGCGAAGTGGCAGGCCACCCGGTGGCCCATCGGCGCCGCGCTGGTCGCGATCTGCAGCAGCGGGGGCTCCTTCTCCGCGCAGATGTCCTGTGCCTTCCAGCACCGGGTGCGGAACCGGCAACCGGACGGTGGGTCGATCGGGCTGGGGACGTCACCGGTGAGCCGGATCCGCTCACTGCGTCCACCCTTCGCCGCCTGGCTGACCTCGGGGATCGCCGACAGCAGCGCCTGGGTGTAGGGGTGGTGCGGGCGGGCGTAGATCGTCGAACGGTCGCCCACCTCGACGATCTTGCCGAGGTACATGACCGCGATCTCGGGACAGAAGTGCCGCACGACCGCGAGGTCGTGCGCGATGAACAAGAAGGCGATACCGAACTCGCGCTGCAGGTCCTGGAGCAGGTTGATGACCTGCGCCTGGATGGACACGTCGAGCGCCGACACCGGCTCGTCGGCCACCATCAGCTTCGGCTGCAGCGCCAGTGCGCGGGCGATGCCGATCCGCTGCCGCTGGCCGCCGGAGAACTCGCTGGGGTAGCGGTTGTAGTGCTCGGGGTTGAGCCCCACCAGCTCGAGCAGCTCCTGCACCCGGGGCAGGATCCCCTTCTTGGAGACCATGTTGTGGGTGCGCAGCGGGGTGGCGATGATCGAGCCGACCGTGTGCCGCGGGTTCAGCGAGGAGTACGGGTCCTGGAAGATCATCTGCACGTCGCGGCGCACCGGCAGCATCTGCTTGTTGGACAGGGTCGCCAGGTCGCGGCCGTCGAAGTTCATCTCGCCGCTGGTCGGCTCGAACAGCCGGGTGATCAGCCGTCCGGTGGTCGACTTGCCGCAGCCGGACTCGCCCACCAGTCCGAGCGCCGCCCCGCTGTTGATCGTGAAGCTGATGTCGTCGACCGCCTGCACCTGCCCGATGGTGCGGCGCACCAGTCCGGACGAGCGGATCGGGAAGTGCTTGACCAGGTTGCGCACGTCGAGCAGCGGCTCGGCGCCGGCGGCGGCAGCCGCTCCCTGTCCGCCGACACCCGTCTCTGTCGTGGCGGTCATGACACGCCCTCCTGCTGCGCGGCGGCTGCCGCCTCGGCGTCGGTGAGCACCGCGAGCTGGGGCTGCTCCTCCTGCAACCGCGAGAACACCGCGTCGGGATCCTTCAGGTGGCAGCGCTTGACGTGGCCCGGTCCGCGACCGCCCGGCGACAGCAGGGGGAGCTCGCGCCGGCACTGGTCGCCGGGCACCTTGTCGGTGTGCGTGCACCGTGGGTGGAAGGCGCAGCCCGACGGCGGGTTGAGCAGGCTCGGCGGGGTGCCCGGGATCGGGTTGAGCCGCTGGGTGGTGTCGCCGGCCAGCTCGGGGATGCTCGCGAGCAGCCCCCAGGTGTAGGGCATCTCCGGGTGGGTGAGGATCTCCTTGCCCGCGCCACGCTCGACCGCGCGCCCGGCGTACATCACCATCACGTCGTCGGCCATCTCGGCCACCACGCCGAGGTCGTGGGTGATGATGATGATGGCCGAGCCGAAGTCGCGCTGCAGGTCCTGCAGCAGGTCGAGGATCTGCGCCTGGACGGTGACGTCGAGGGCGGTGGTCGGCTCGTCGGCGATGAGCAGCTGGGGGTCGTTGACCAGCGCCATCGCGATCATCGCCCGTTGCCGCATGCCGCCCGAGAACTGGTGCGGGTAGTCGTCGACCCGCCTCCGCGCCTGCGGGATGCCGACCCGGTCGAGCATCTCGATCGCGCGCTTCTTGGTGTCGGCTCTCGAGACGTCCGGGTGGTGTGCCTGGTAGGCCTCGGTGATCTGGAAGCCGATCGAGTAGAACGGGTGCAGCGCCGTCAGCGCGTCCTGGAAGATCATGGCGGCCGCCGAACCGCGCAGCCGGCGCATCTTCGTCTCCTCCAGCCCGATGATCTCGGTGCCGCCGATCCGGATCGAGCCGGTCATCCGGGTCCGCTTGATGTCGTGCAGGCCCATGACGGCCATGCTCGACACCGACTTGCCGGAGCCGGACTCGCCGACGATGCCGAGCGTCTTGCCGAGCTGGACGGAGTAGCTCAGGTCGGAGACGGCCTGGACCAGGCCGTCGTGGGTGGGGAACTGCACGGTGAGGTCCTCGACCACGAGGTACGGCTCGCCGTCGGCGACTGCCTCCACCCGGGTCGGGTCGGTGGCGGCGTGCGCACCGGCGGAGCCCATGGCCGTCATGTCAGTCGCACTCTCGGGTCGATCACGCTGTACAGGACGTCGACGATCACGTTGGCGAGCACGATGAAGACCGCGGCGACCACCACCGTGGCGAGGACGACCGGGAAGTCCTGCGCGAAGATCGCCCGCAGCGCTTCCCGTCCGATCCCCTGGATCCCGAAGATCGCCTCGGTGAACACGGTCCCGGCCAGCAGCGCCGCGAAGTCGAGGCCGAAGATCGTCACGACAGGTACGATCGCAGCCCGCAGCGCGTGGCGCACGGTCACCCGTCTGTCGGTCAGGCCTTTGGCCTTGGCGGTGCGTACGTAGTCCTCGCTCAACGACTCGATCATCGAGCCGCGACTGAACCGGGCGTACGCCGTCGAGGTGGCCACGCCGAGCACCAGCCACGGCAGCAGCAGGCCCCCGAACCACTTCAGCGGGTTCTCGAGGATCGGGTAGTACTCGCTGTCGGGGAAGATGCCCCACTGCACCACGAGGTACAGGTAGGTCAGCAGGCAGACGATGTAGTAGGGGATCGAGCTGACCAGCAGCGAGGATCCGACGAGGGACCGGTCGGTGATGCTGCCCCGCCGCCTGGCCGCCAGGGTGCCGAGCAGGACCCCGAGCGGGAAGAAGATCATCGCGCCGCCGATCGCGATGGACAGGGTCGCCGGGAACCGGTCGACCAGGATCTGGGTCACCGGCTGGCGGGTCGTGTAGGACACGCCGAAGCAGGGCGCCGGGCAGTCGATGGAGGCGCCGCCGAAGCTGACCTCGCGGCCAGTGAAGATGCCCTTGGCGAACAGCACGTACTGCTCGCCGATCGGGTCGTTGAAGCCCAGCGTCTCGTTGATGTTCTGTGCGCGCTCCGGGGTGCAGCGGCCCTGCGCGTTGCAGATGGCCTGTCCCGGGTCACTCGGGCCGTAGAAGAAGAGGGCGAAGACCGCAGTGAAGATCACCACCACCACGACTGCCGCAGCTATCAGCCGCCTCGCGATGTAGCCGAGCATCTGGGCTCCTTGGTCGGACTGGGCACCAGTGGTGGGGACGGGTCAAGGACCCGTCCCCACCACGATAGGGACCTCACCGCCCGGGCGCAGCCCGTTCGATGGCGGTCACCTGTGTGTCACTCCTCGGGTGCCACCCAGATGTTCTTCCAGGTGGGCATGCCGGCCTCGTTGTCGTTGAACATGCCCTCGATCCTGGAGCCGTGCAACATCGCGTTGCCGTAGTAGCCGATGTTGACGACCGGGTAGTAGTCCTTCGTGATCTTCTCGTCCAGGGCGCCCCAGGCGGCGTCCTGCTCCTCGATCGGCAGCAGGATGGTGTCCTGGATCGCCTTGTTGATCTCCGGCTCGTCGAAGCGGGCGTAGTTGTTCGTCCCGTTCTTGTCGAACAACGGCGGGATCCACGAGCTGCCCTGCGGCCAGTCGGAGCACCAGCCCAGCTCGATCAGGTTGATCGGGGTGTCCTCGTTGGCGTACTGGGTCGACAGCTTGTTGATCGTCGACGCAATCGGGTTCGCCTTGAAGCCGGCCTCCTCGAAGGCCTCGACGACCACGTTCTTCTGGTCGACCTCGATCGGGTCGTCGGCGGCGAACAGGAAGTCGAGCTCGAAGCCGACCTCACCGGCCTCCTCGAGCAGCTGCTTGGCCGCTGCCGGATCGGTCTCCTCGCCTCCGTTGCCGAGGATGTTCTCGTAGTCCGGCCGTCCGGGGATGCCGGGAGCCATGACGGCGGCGCCGGGCACGCGGGTCACGCCCACGATGTCGCCACCAGCCAGCCAGTGGTCCTTGTACGGCCAGGCAAGACCGACCGCCTTGCGCACGTTGATGTCGGTGATCTTGCGCATGTCCATGTAGAGCAGCCGGGTGCACGGAATCCCGCCGGTGACCGTGTTGCCGGTCTCCTGCGCCGCCGCCCAGTCGGACTGCAGCACCGCGTCGAACGTCAGCGAGGTCTGCGCCTCACCCTGGTCACCGATGAGCTTGGCGTCCATGGCGGTGGAGTCCTCGGTGAAGGTCATGTCGTACTCGTCCGGGTACTGGGTGCGGCCCGGGTCGCTCGCCGGGTCCCACTCGGGGTTGCGGACCAGCTGCAGCGACTCACCGGGGGTGTAGTCGCCGAACATGTACGGCCCGGTCGCCAGCGGGTGCTGCAGGTACTCGTCCGGGGCGCTCGCGTCCTCGGGCATCGGGCTCATCGCCGGGAAGGAACCCCAGTAGGGCATGGTCGGGAACGGCTTGGACATCTTGATCGTCAGGGTGTTGCCCTCGACGGTCGCACCGTCCCACTCGGCGTCGGGGTCGGTGTAGGGACCCTTGTAGGTGTCGCCGTCGATGAAGTACTCGTTGGAGAAGCCGGCACCGATCGGGAAGGTGTCCCGGTCGAACGACCGCTTGATGCCCCAGATCCAGTCCTCGGGCTGCACCTCGTCGCCGTTCTCGTACTTGATGCCCTCACGCAGCTCGAACTTCCACTCGGTGAAGTCCTTGTTGGGCGTGCCGAGGTCGGTGGCGAGGTCGGGGATGAGGATCATCTCGCCCGTCTCCTCGTCGTGGACGTACTGCGTCAGGCTCCGGATGATCAGGCTCTTGAGGATCGAGCCGGTGTTGACGTAGTAGGCGTCGGTCGGGTCCATGGTGGTGAGACCGTTGGCGGACATCACCGTCACGGTGCCGCCCTCGGTGGCGCCGTCGATCTCGACCGGACCGTCGACCCGGGTGGGGTCCTGACCCGACCCGGACGAACCGGCCTCTTCGAACGTCGGCGAGTCCCCGGAGGAGGTGTCACCGCTCCCTCCACAGGCCGCAAGGCCCACCAGTGCCGCGGCGCTGACGGCGGCTATTGCCGCCTTCTTCACCAGCATGTGTGTCCAACCCCTTCCAAGGTGTTCTTCTCAATGCCGCCGGGACCCGTGCGGGTCATCGGCGGGTGCGTGGGTCGAAGGCGTCCCGGATCGAGTCGCCGAGCAGGTTGAGCGTGATGACCAGGATCATGATTCCGACGATCGGCGCCCACAGGTACAGCGGATAGGTCTCGAAGTAGCTCTGCGCCCGCACGATCGTGTAGCCCCAGCTGGGTCGGTCGGTGAAGCCGACGCCGAGGAAGGACAACCCTGCCTCGGCAGCGACGAGGGCCGGGAGGGTCAGCGAGAAGAAGACCACGATCGGCGCGACCAGGTTGGGCAACAGCTCGCGGAACAGGATCACGCGCGTCGGCACGCCGATGACCCGGGCGGCTTCGACGAACTCCCGCTCGCGCATCGACAGCACCTCGCCGCGGATCAGCCGGGCCAGCGACATCCAGCCGAAGAAGGTGAGCACCGACACCAGCGAGAAGAACTGCACCTTGTCGAGCTGTTCGAGGTCGTTGGCGAACCGGTTGATGAGGATCGCCGCCAGTGCGAGAGCTCCGAGCAGGAACGGGAACGACAGGCACACGTCGATGACGAACGTGATGACCCGGTCGAGCCAGCCGCGGCTGAAGCCGGCGACCAGGCCGACCACGATGCCGATGAGCGTCGACAGGATGGCTGCCACGGTGGCCACCTCGAGCGAGGTGCGGGCGCCGTAGAGCCACTCGGCGGTCAGGTCGTCCGCGGTGCGTGGCGCGATGCCGAGGGGGTGCGACCAGGTGAACGCCTGCTCGGGTGGCCCGACCAGCCCGTAGGCGGTGGCGAGGTTGAGCTCCTCCGAGGGGTCGCCGGCTCGCAGCTCCACGCCGATCAGGTCGCAGACGAGCGGGGCGAAGATCGCCAGCAGCACGAACAAGACGATGAACGCGGCCGACACGACCGCGACCTTGTCGGCCCGCAACCGCTCCAGGGCGATCCGGGTGGGTGACCTGCCGTGGACCTTGCTGCCCTCTACGGGCTCGTCGACGATCGCCTCGGAGACCAGGCCGTCGACGGGAGGCAGCGACATGGTCACCCTTCGTCGAAGTACGCGGACCCGGACAGGTCGGGCCCGGAGGGCTCGAACGATCGGACTGTAGACGAACCGATCTGGGCCTTTGGGCACCAGCCGGTAACGATCTGGGAACGCTTGGCGGTCGTCGACCGACCCCGTGACCTGCTCAGACGTCCGGGACCGCGTCCACCCCGGCCTCGCGCCGCTGTGCTGCGGTGATGGGACCTGGTGCGCCCGTGAGGGGGTCGCCACCCGAGGCGGTCTTGGGGAACGCGATGACGTCGCGGATCGACTCCACCCCGGCCAGCAGCGCGCAGAGCCGGTCGAGACCGAGCGCGATGCCGCCGTGCGGCGGGGGCCCGTAGGCGAACGCGTCCAGCAGGAAGCCGAACTGGCTGCGCGCCTCGTCGGTCGACAACCCGATCACGTCGAAGACCCGCTGCTGCATCTCGCTGCGGTGGATACGGATGCTGCCGCCGCCGATCTCGGTGCCGTTGAGGACGATGTCGTACGCCTGGCTGAGCGCCTCGCCGGGCCGCTGGTGGAAGTCGGCGGCGTCGGCGGGTGTCGGTGCGGTGAAGGGGTGGTGGATGGCCGTCCAGCCGCCCCCGTCAACCGGTTCGAACATCGGCGCGTCGACGACCCAGCAGAACGCCCACCGGTCGTGGTCGATCAGGTCGCACCGCTCCCCCACCTCGAGCCGGGTCGCCGCCAGCAGGCCGAGCGCCTCGGACCGCGGGCCGGCGGCGAAGAACACACAGTCGCCCGGCTGCGCCCCCGCGTGCTGCGCCAACGCGTCGCGCTCCGGCTCGGACAGGTTCTTGGCCACCGGGCCGCCGAGCGTGCCGTCGACCTGCACCAGGACGTAGGCGAGGCCCTTGGCGCCGCGGGACCGGGCCCACTCCTGCCAGGCGTCGAGCTGCTTGCGGGGCTGCGACGCACCGCCCGGCATGACCACCGCGCCGACGTGCCAGTCGTCACCCTTCCCCTCGCCGCTGAAGACGCGGAACGGGGTGTCGCGGAAGTAGTCGGTGCAGTCGACCAGCTCGCAGCCGAAGCGTAGGTCGGGCCGGTCGATGCCGAAGCGACGCGTCGCCTCGGCGTAGGTCATCCGCGGGATCGGCGTCTCGACCCGGTGGTCGAGCACCTCGTCCCACAGCCGCACCAGCACCTGCTCGGTCAGCGCGATGACGTCGTCGGTGTCGGCGAAGCTCATCTCCACGTCGAGCTGGGTGAACTCCGGCTGCCGGTCTGCGCGGAAGTCCTCGTCCCGGAAGCAGCGCGCGATCTGGTAGTACCGCTCCACTCCGGCGACCATCAGCAGCTGCTTGAACAGCTGCGGCGACTGCGGCAGCGCGTACCAGTGGCCCGGCTGGAGGCGTACCGGCACCAGGAAGTCACGGGCGCCCTCGGGTGTCGAGCGGGTGAGGTAGGGCGTCTCCACGTCGAGGAACCCGTGCGCGTCCATCACCTCGCGGATCAGCCGCGTGACCTGGGCGCGCATCCGGATCGACCGCGCCATCTCCGGCCGGCGCAGGTCGAGGTAGCGGTGCCGCAGCCGAACCTCCTCGCCGACCGGTGTGGTGTGGTGCTCCTCCACCGGGAACGGCAGCGCGGCCGACTCGCTGAGCACCTCCACGCCCTCGTGCCCGGGCAGCGCCACCACCTCGACCGCGCCCGTCGGCAGTGCGTCGTTGGCGTTGCCTTCGGGGCGGTCGGAGACGGTGCCGACCACCCGCAGGCAGAACTCCTGGCGCAGCGGCCGGGCCACCTCCTCGTCCCGGATGACCACCTGCACCACGCCGCTGGCGTCGCGCAGGTCGACGAAGGCCACGCCGCCGTGGTCGCGGCGACGGGCGACCCAGCCGGCGAGCGTGACCTGCTCGCCGGTGTGGCCGCTGCGCAGGCTCCCGGCGTCGTGGGTGCGGATCACGGGTGCGGCTCCTCGCGGTAGGACAGTCGGGGGTGCAGGTCGTCGTCGGGTGGCTGCCAGCCGGTCGGGTCGGCGTCGACCTGGTCGCCGCTGCGGATGTCCTTGACCTGGTGCGGTCGGTCGCCGGTGGCGGGGAACCAGACGTACGGGATGCCGCGCCGGTCGGCGTGCCGGATCTGCCGGCCGAACTTCGCCGCGCTGGGAGCGACCTCGGTAGGGATGCCCCGCGCCCGCAGGGTCCGTGCCACCTCGCGTGCCCGTGGTCGGTCGTCGTCGTGCGGCAGCGCCACCAGCACGCACGAGGGCACCGACCGGGTCGCGTCCAGCTGCCCGCGCGCGATCAGCGGAGCGAGCAGCCGGGTGATGCCGAGCGAGATGCCGACGCCGGGGTACGTGCTGCGGCCGTCGGAGGCGAGTGAGTCGTAACGGCCACCGGCGCAGATGGACAGCGCGCCGTGCGTCTCCGTACGTCCTTCGAACACCGTGCCGGTGTAGTAGTCCAGCCCGCGCGCGATCCGCAGGTCGGCGACGACGCGGAAGCAGTCGGAGCGCGCGTGCGCGGCGCCCTCGACGGCGCGTACGAGGTCGTCGAGCCCCTCGTCGAGCAACGGGTGGGCGACCCCGAGCCCACGTACGGCGTCGGCGAACGACGCGTCCTCGCCGGTGATGGACGCGAGCGCGAGGCATCGGTCGGCCTGCCGCTCGTCGAGCCCGGCGTCGGCGACCAGTGCCGCGCGCACACCGTCGGCGCCGATCTTGTCCAGCTTGTCGATCGTCCGGATCACCGCCTGCGGGTCCTGCGCGCCGACGCCGAGGTAGAAGCCCTCGATCAGCTTGCGGTTGTTGACCTGCAGCGTGACCGGTGGCAGTGGCAGCCGGCTCAGTGCCTCGGCCATCACGTCGGTGACCTCGACGTCGGCGTCGGTGCCGAGCTCGTCGCGTCCGATGATGTCGATGTCGGCCTGGGTGAACTCGCGGTAGCGGCCCTCCTGCGGCCGTTCGCCCCGCCAGCAGCGCTGGATCTGGTAGCGGCGGAAGGGGAACTCCAGCTTGCCGGCGTGCTCGAGCACGTAACGCGCGAACGGCACGGTCAGGTCGAAGTGCAGCCCCCACCCGGTGTTGTCGCCGTCGGCGTCGGCCTGCAGTCGGCGCAGCACGTACACCTCCTGGGAGGTCTCTCCCTTGCGCAGCAGCTGGTCGAGCGGCTCGACCGACCGGGTCTCCAGCGACGCGAAGCCGTGCAGCTCGAAGGTGCGGCGCAGCGAGTCGATGACGGCGAGCTCGGCGGCGCGCTGGCTCGGCAGGAACTCGGGGAACCCCGACAGCGGGGTCGGGCGGCTCACGCGGCGAGGCCGGCGAGGAACGGGTTCGTCGCTCGCTCCCGCCCGATGGTCGTCTGCTCGCCGTGACCCGGCAGCACGACGATCCGGTCGTCGAGGGGCAGCACCCGGGTCGCGAGGCTGCGCAGCATCGCGCCGTGGTCACCGCCGGGCAGGTCGGTGCGCCCGATAGAGCCCGCGAACAGCAGGTCGCCGGCGAACAGCACCTCGGGAACGTCCTCGGGACCGTCGTAGGCGGTTCGGAAGACCACCGAGCCCTCCGTGTGGCCGGGGGTGTGCTCGACGGCGAAGGTGACGCCGGCGAGGGTGAGCGCGGCCCCGTCGTCGAGGGCGCGCACGTCGTCGGGCTCGGCGAACGTCGTGCCGAGCTGGGCCAGCATGGCTGCCGAGTCGGCGCCGAGTCCGGCGGCCGGGTCGCTGAGCAGGTGCCGGTCGGCCGGGTGGATCCAGGCGGCGGTGTCGTACGCGCCCGCCAGCGGCGCGACCGACCAGACGTGGTCGACGTGGCCGTGGGTCGCCACGATCGCGACGGGCTTGAGCCGGTGTTCGTCGACCAGCCGGCGCACGCCGTCGGAGGCATCCATCCCCGGGTCGATCACCACGCACTCGGTGCCGGGGGCGGTGGCGACGACCCAGCAGTTGGTGCCCCACGGACCGGCGGGGAATCCGGCGATGAGCATGGCCGCCAGCGTACGCGGGGTCACTCGTCCGGCTGCGGCCAGACCGGTGGCCGCACCTACACTGCACGGGCGCACGAGGGCGAGCCGGAGGATCTCAGACGTGGTGAGCAAGCAGAGGCGCGCGCGACAGCTCGCGCGGGCCCGGTTCGAGCGACAGGCCGAGCGTCGCGCTGATCTCGCCCGCCGCCGGCGGCGGCGCAACCTCGTCCTGGCGGCGGTGGTCGCCGTGGTGGTGGTCGTGGGCGGCGTGGTGCTGCTCGACCGCACCGGCTCTGACGACCCGGAGCCGGAGGCCACAGCCACGGTGCCGAGCGCTACCACCGCGCCGACCACGGCGCCCGCCGACGGCCCCGTCACCGCACGCTGCGCCTACCAGCGCGACGGCGCACTGGCGCCCGGCGTGACGATGCCCGACCCGTCCGTGCGGCTGCAGTCGGCATACACCGCGACGGTCCGTACCAACCGTGGCGACATCGGGCTCGCGCTGGACTCGGCCGCGGCACCGTGCACGGTCAACGCGTTCGTCGAGCTCGCCCGGGCGGGTGCCTTCGACGGGACCGAGTGCAACAAGCTGACCGGCCAGCTGTCCGGTGGCCGGTTCCTGGAGTGCGGCGACCCGACCGGCGCGGCCGAGACCCTCGGACTGACGATCCCGGCGGAGAACGGCGGCACCGACCCGTACGCCGCGGGTTCGCTGGTCGCCGCTCCCGCCGCCTCGGGAAGCAGCACCTCGTTCCGGCTGCTCTACGACGAGTCCCAGCTGGGCCCGGGACTCACCGTGTTCGGGACGGTCGCGGACGGGCTCGACGTCGTGCAGGAGGTCGCCGACGGCGGACTGCAGGCCGTGGGCGGCCAGGAGCCGCCGGAGGGGGAACCGGCGTTGCGCACCGTCGTGGAGTCGGTCACCGTGGAGGGGCCGTGACCCGTCCCCCCGTCCCCCGGCCCGGCCCCGCGGGTGCGCCCCGCCCCGGGCCGGCCGGCGCGCCACGTCCCGGCCCGGCGGCACCCGGCGCCCAGGCCGCGGTTCCGGACTCACCGCCCTCGGACGCGGCGAGCTGGGGCCGGGTCGACGACGACGGCACCGTCTACGTACGCACCTCGACCGGTGAGCGTGCGGTCGGGCAGTGGCCCGGCGCCGACCCGGCGGAGGCGCTGGCGCTGTACGCCCGGCGCTTCGACGGCCTCGCGGTCGAGGTCGGGCTGCTGGACCGGCGGATCCGCGGCGGCTCGGTGCCGATCGACGAGGCACGCACGACGGTGGCCAAGGTGCGCCGGCAGGTGGCCGAGGCGCAGGCCGTCGGCGACCTCGAGTCGCTGGTCGCGCAGCTGGACGCGCTCGGCCCGGTGATCGACGAGCAGCGGGAGCAACGCAAGGCGGTACGTGCCGCGAAGCTCGCCGAGGCTCGTACCGACAAGGAGGCGCTCGTCGCCGAGGCCGAACGGCTCTCGACCAGCAACGAGTGGCGCTCCGGCGCCGACCACATGCGCGAGCTGCTGGACCGGTGGAAGGCGCTGCCCCGGCTGGAGAAGTCCCTCGACGACGGGCTGTGGCGACGCTTCTCGTCCGCACGCACGGCGTACACCAGGCGCCGCAAGCAGCACTACTCCGAGCAGCACGACCAGCGACTGGAGGCCAAGCAGGTCAAGTCCCGGCTCGCCACCGAGGCGGAGGAGCTCGCGACGTCGACCGAATGGGGACCGACGGCAGGGCAGTTCCGCGACCTGATGCGGCAGTGGAAGGCCGCGGGGCCGGCACCGCGTCAGGACGAGGAGGCGCTGTGGGCCCGCTTCCGCGGGGCGCAGGACACGTTCTTCACGGCGCGGGACGCCGAGAACGCCCGCACCGATGCCGAGTACGCCGTCAACGCCGAGGCGAAGCGCGCGATCCTGGTCGACGCCGAGGCGCTGCTGCCGGTGACCGACCCGGCGGCCGCCCGGGCCGCGCTGCGCGACATCGCCGACCGCTGGGAGGCGGCCGGCAAGGTGCCCCGCGACGAGATGAAGGAGCTGGAGGGGCGGCTGCGCGCGGTCGAGACCGCGGTCCGCGACGCCGACGACGACCGCTGGCGCCGCAGCAACCCCGAGGCCCGGGCCCGGGCCGAGGCCACCGTCGCCCAGCTGGAGGCGTCGCTGCAGAAGCTGCGCGCCGACGCCGACGCCGCGCGGGCCGCCGGGAACGACAAGAAAGCCATCGAGGCGGAGCAGGCCATCGCCGCCCGCGAGTCCTGGCTGGTCGAGGCGCAGAAGGCCCTCACCGACTTCTCCTGATCCGCGCCCCGGGACCGCCGATCCGCGCCCCGGGACCGCCGATCCGCGGCTCGGGACGGCTGATCCGCGGCTGGGGACGGCTGATCCGCGGCTGGGGACGCGCACAGCTGTGGATGAACTGAACGGCGACGCGCGGTCCTCGCCGACACTGCCTCGGTGCATCCACTGATCGCCGATGGCCGGCCCTTCGTCGCGGGCCGGGACGGCTCGGCCGACCTGTCCCGCCAGGAGTTCCGGGCCGCCCGTGAGTCAGGGGCGGTTCGACAACTGCTCCGTTCGGTGTGGGTCGACAGCGCCGTTCCCGACACGCGGGAGCTCCGCGCGCGTGCACTGCACCTGGTCATGCCGCCCTGCGGTGTTCTGTACGGGACGACCGCGATGTGGCTGCGAGGGGTCGACGGGTTCCAGCCCGAGCAACGATCGGTCCTGCTGCCCCGCTGCGTCGTGCCGCACGGGACGACCCGCCGCACGGGCCGAGGCGTGCACACGGTCGAGGGTTACCTGCCCGCGACAGACGTGATGGAAGAAGATGGCCTCCGCCTCACCGTCGATGAACGCACCACGGCCGACGTCCTCCGTACCCTGCGGCGGCCGTTCGCGTTCTCGGCGGCCGAGGCGATGGCGCGTGCTGGCCTCGTCGATCGCGCGACACTGCGGCGCCGGATCGATGGTCTGCGTGGCTTTCCCGGCGTCGTGCAAGCACGTGGCCTGGTGGGTCTCATCGACCCGCAGGTGCAGTCACCGGGTGAGTCCTGGACAAAGCTCCGGCTCATCGACGCCGGGCTGCCGCTGCCCCGGCCCCAGATCCCGATCATGGGGGTGCGCGGCACGGTACGGGCGTGGCTCGACCTCGGGTACGAGCAGCCGAAGGTGGCCGTTGAGTACGACGGTCGGGAGGTGCACACCGAAGACGTGGACACCATGCACGACGCGGCGCGACGCGAGTGGGTACGGCAGACGTTCGGGTGGCGGATCGCCGTCGCGACCAAGGAGTCGGTGTTCTCCCGCGAGCCGTCCTTCGAGCTGGAGGTCGCCGGCTGGCTCGGTCTCGAGCCGGTGCTGCCGCGCAGCTGGTGACAGTCGTCGCCCGTCCCCCGCCGCGGACCGCCCGTCCCCACCCGCGGATCGCCCGTCCCCCGCCGCGGATCGCCCGTCCCCCCCGCGGACCGCCCGTCCCCCGCCGCGGACCGCCCGTCCCCACGCCGCGGATCGCCCGTCCCCCGCCGCGGACCGCCTGTCCCTAGCCGCGGATCGCGCGTCCCTAGCCGCGGATCGCGCTATTGGGTGACGCGGTAGACGTCGAACACGCCGGCGACGGCGCGGACGGCGGAGAGTACGTGGCCGAGGTGGGCGGGGTCGCCCATCTCGAAGGTGAAGCGGCTCTTGGCGATCCGGTCCCGCGAGGTCTGCAGGTTGGCGGACAGGATGTTGACGTGGTGGTCGGACAGGACCCGGGTGACGTCGGACAGCAGCCGGGCCCGGTCGAGGGCCTCGACCTGGATCGCGACCAGGAACAGGCTCTGCGCCGACGGCGCCCACTCGACACCCACGATCCGCTCGGGCTGCGCGGTGAGGCTGCCGACGTTGGGACAGTCTCCGCGGTGCACGGAGACGCCCGCGCCACGGGTCACGAAGCCGACGATCGCGTCTCCGGGCACCGGCGTGCAGCACCGGGCCAGCTTGATCAGCACGTCGCTCATGCCGTGCACGACCACGCCGGCGTCCCCGCGCGGCGCGCGCCGGCGACGATCGGTCTCGCTCGGTACGACCAGCGCCTCGGCCTGGTCCTCGGCCGAGCCGTCCTCGCCGCCGTGCAGGTCGATCACCCGGCGCACCACGTTCTGCGCGCCGACGTTGCCCTCGCCCACGGCCGCGTACAGCGCCGACACGTCGGCCAGGTGCAGGTCCTTGGCGACGGTCTGCAGCACCTCGGCGGTCAGCAGCCGCTGCAGCGGCATGCCCTCCTTGCGCAGCAGCCTGGCGATCGAGTCCTTGCCGCGCTCGATCGCCTCCTCCCGCCGCTCCTTGGTGAACCACTGCCGGATCTTGCTGCGGGCACGCTGGCTCTTGACGAACCCGAGCCAGTCCCGGCTGGGTCCGGCGCCAGGCGCCTTCGACGTGAACACCTCGACGACGTCGCCGTTGTCGAGCGTGCTCTCCAGCGGCACCAGCCGGCTGTTGACCCGGGCACCGATGCAGCGGTGTCCGACCTCGGTGTGCACCGCGTACGCGAAGTCGACTGGCGTCGAGCCCGCCGGCAGCGCCTGCACGTCCCCGAGCGGGGTGAACACGTAGACCTCGGTCGCGTTGATCTCGAAGCGCAGCGAGTCGAGGAAGTCGCCCGGGTCGGCGGTCTCCTGCTGCCAGTCGACCACCTGCTTGAGCCAGGCCATGTCGCCGGAGCTCGCGTCCTTCGTCGTCCCGTTGGGGCCGCGCAGCAGCGGCAGGTCGGTGTCGGACCCGCCGTTCGCCGTCTCCTTGTACTTCCAGTGCGCGGCGACGCCGTACTCGGCCATGCGGTGCATCGAGGAGGTACGGATCTGCAGCTCGACCGGCTTGCCTTCGGGGCCGATCACCGTGGTGTGCAGCGACTGGTACATGTTGAACTTCGGCATCGCGACGTAGTCCTTGAACCGCCCCGGCAGCGGGTTCCACCGCGCGTGCAGGACGCCGAGGGCCGCGTAGCAGTCGCGGGTCGACTCCACCAGGATGCGGATGCCCACCAGGTCGTAGATGTCGGCGAAGTCGCGTCCGCGCACGATCATCTTCTGGTAGATCGAGTAGTAGTGCTTGGGCCGGCCGGTGACCGTGCACTTGATCTTCGAGCTCTTGAGGTCGTCCTGGACCCGGCTGACGACACCGTCGAGGAAGTCGTCGCGCGCGGGCGCACGGTCGGCCACCAGCCGCACGATCTCGTCGTAGACCTTGGGATGCAGGGTGGAGAACGCGAGGTCCTCCAGCTCCCACTTGATGGTGTTCATGCCCAGGCGGTGCGCCAGCGGGGCGTAGATCTCGAGCGTCTCGCGCGCGACGCTTTCCTGCTTCTCCGCCTTGAGGTGCCGCAGCGTACGCATGTTGTGCAGCCGGTCGGCGAGCTTGATCACCAGTACCCGGATGTCGCGGCTCATCGCGACGACCATCTTCCGGATCGTCTCGGCCTGCGCCGAGTCGCCGTACTTCACCTTGTCCAGCTTGGTCACGCCGTCGACCAGCAGCGCCACCTCGTCGCCGAAGTCCTTGCGCAGCTGGTCGAGGGTGTACTGCGTGTCCTCGACCGTGTCGTGCAGCAGCGACGCGCACAACGTGGGCGGCGTCATGCCCAGCTCGGCAAGGATTGTGGTCACGGCCAGCGGGTGGGTGATGTACGGGTCGCCGCTGCGCCGCAGCTGCCCGGTGTGCAGCCGCTCGGCCAGCCGGTAGGCGCGCTCGATCGGCGCGACGTCGGCCTTGGGGTGGGTCGCCCGCACGACCGCGAACAACGGCTCCAGGGACGGGTGCGACCCGGGACTGCGGCTGCCGAGGCGGGCCAGCCGGGTGCGCATCCGGCTCGGCACCGACGGCGCCCAGACGGGGGCCGGCGTCTCCTCGTCGGTGGCCGCCCCGTCGGCCGGTGCGGTGTCGTCCGTGGGCGCGGCAGAGGCCGGGTCGTCCGCAGATCCCGGTTCGTGGGCAGGCGTCGCGGGCGAGGCCGTGCCGACCCCGCCGTCGACGTCTACGTCGTCAGCCACGCACCACTCCTACCGCAATCACCCACCAGTGTAGGCGCGGCCGCGGTACGGAGGCGGCGGGACGGCGTCAGTCGACGACCCGCAGCGCACCGATCTCGAGCTCGGTGTCGGCCAGGGTCGTCCGGGCCCCGAGGAAGCCCAGCTCGAGCAGCACCGCGACGCCGAGCACGTCGGCGCCGCAGCGACCGAGCAGGTCGTTGGTGGCCCGGACCGTGCCCCCGGTGGCGAGCACGTCGTCGACGACGAGCGTCCGCGCGCCCTGGGTCAGGGCGTCCTGGTGCACCGCCAGCGTCGCTTCGCCGTACTCCAGCGAGTACGACACCTCGTGCGTCGGGCCGGGAAGCTTGCCCTGCTTGCGCACCGGCACGAACCCGGCGCCGAGCGCCAGCGCCACCGGGGCAGCAAGGATGAAGCCCCGCGCCTCGATACCGACCACCGTGTCGATGCCGTCGGGAGCCAGCCGACGACCCAGGTCGGCCAGCGCGGTCACGACGGTGGAGAAGCCCTCCGGGTCGGCGAGCAGCGGGGTGATGTCCTTGAACACCACCCCTGGCTGGGGAAAGTCCGCGACGTCGCGGACCAGCCGGTCGAGCGCGGCATCAACAGGCGTGGTGGTCATCGGCGTCCCTTCCCGCGCTGCGAACGCGGCTTGCGTTGTGGTTGGGCCCGCCCCGAGGTGCTGGGCGGTGACGCTCCGGTCCGCGGCGCAGCACGCGCGGCGCCGGTGCCCACCGCCTGGGCCGGGGCGTCGCTGGGCGACGTCTCCCCGGTGGGGTCGTCGGAGTCGCCGCTGTGGGTGGATCTGCCCGCCGCCTCGCGCTGACGTCGGGCCATGACCCGCTTCGCGTGGGCGGCCACGTCCGGCTCGCGCTCCTTCAGCTGCGAGGCGAGCGGCGTGGCGATGAAGATCGACGAGTACGTGCCGGCCGCCATGCCGACGAACAGTGCGAGGGCCAGGTCCTTCAGCGGGCCGGTGCCCACGACGGACACGCCGACGATGAGCAGCGCGACCACCGGCAGCAGCGCGGTGACCGACGTGTTGATCGACCGCACCAGCGTCTGGTTGATCGCGAGGTTGGACCACTCAGCATATGTACGCGTCGTCTGCGTCCTGAAGGCCCGGGTGTTCTCGCGCACCTTGTCGTAGACGACCACGGTGTCGTACAGCGAGTAGCCCAGGATCGTGAGCAGGCCGGTCACGCTGGCGGGACTGACCTCGAAGCCCGCCAGTGCATAGATGCCCACCGTGATGATCACGTCGTGCGCCAGCGCCACGATCGCTGCCACCGACATCCGCCACTCGCGGAAGTAGGCCCAGATGAACAAGATGACGAGGAACAGGAAGACCGTGAGACCGATCAGGGCCCGCTGGAGGATCTGCTGGCCCCAGGTGGGTCCGATCCGCTCCTGGCTGACCTCGTCGGCACCGGCGTCGAGCATCGCGTCCTCGACGGTGTCTGCCTCGTCCTGGTCGAGCGGCTCGGTCTGCACGATCACCGAGTCGTCGCCCGCGGTGCTCGCGACCGGGTTGCCGACCTCGACACCGGAGTCGGCCACGGCCCCCAGCATGGTGTCGACCTGCTCCTGCGTGCCCGCCGTGGCGACGGTGAACTCGACGCCGCCCTTGAACTCGATGCCGAGGTTCAGCGGGCGGAAGATCAGACCACCCACGGCGATGAGCACGGTGATCAGCGAGATGAGGTACCAGAACTTGCGCCGGCCGACGAAGTCGTACGAGACCTTGCCGGAGTAGAGGTTCTGGCCGAGCTCACCGATGCGGCTCATCGGGTCGCTCCCCTCGGGCTACGGGCCACCTGCGTGACCGCCCGTCCGCTGATGCCGAGGTGGCTGGTGTCCAGCCCGGACAGCTTGTGGCCCTGGCCGAAGAACTTCGTACGGACCAGGAACGTCATCAGCGGCTTGCTGAAGAGGAACACGACGATGATGTCGACGATCGTGCTCATCAGCAGACCGAACGCGAAGCCGCGGACCTCGTCGATCGCAAAGGTGTACAGCACGATCGCGGCCAGGAACTGCACCGCGTCGGCAGCCAGGATCGTCGCGCGTGCCCGTTTCCAGCCGGACTCGACCGCGAGCCGCAGCGACTTGCCCTCACGCACTTCGTCCCGGATGCGTTCGAAGTAGATGATGAACGAGTCGGCGGTGACGCCGATGCCGACGATGAGGCCGGCGATGCCCGGCAAGGTGAGCGTGAAGCCGACGCTGGTGCCGAGCAGGATCACCAGCTCGTACGTGATGACCGCGGCCAGCGCCAGCGAGGTGACGACCACCAGCCCGAGCGCGCGGTAGTAGAGCATGCAGTAGACCACCACGAGCGCCAGGCCGATGATGCCGGCGAGGATGCCGGCCGCCAGCGACGAGCCCGCCAGCGTCGGACCGGCCAGCGTCACACTGTCCACGCTGAAGCTCAGCGGCAGCGCGCCGTAGCGCAGCGAGTTCGCGAGGTCCAGGGCGCTGTCCTGGGTGAAGCTGCCGGAGATCTGCGCCTGCCCGTTGGTGATGGGGCTGTCGACCGTGGGCGCCGACAGCACCTGGCCGTCGAGCACGATCGCGAACAGCTTGCCGGTGTTGACCAGCTGCTGGGTGACGTCCGAGAAGACGTCGGTGCCCTCGTCGTCGAGGTCGAGGCTGACCACCCACTCGACGGACTGCTGGCCCGGCGGAACCGCGTCGGCGTCGGTCAAGCTGGTGCCCTCGATGACCGCCGGGCTGAGCAGGAACTTCGACCCGGTGTCGTCGCAGGTGATCAGCGGCTCGCCGGCGTTGTCCTCGACGCTCGCGGCGGCGCCGGGGTCGTCGGGACAGGTGAACTTGGCGAAATCGCTCTGCGCCTTCGCGAAGGCCTCGGTGTAGGCCGCCGGCGGTGTACCGGTGAGGGTGGTCTGGATCGACTCGTCCAGCGACATCTCGCTGAGCTGCTTCTGGTCACCGGCGGGCTCGGTGCCCGGATCGGTGGGCTGACCGCCGCCCTGGCCGCCACCGTCCTGGCCACCGTCCTGGCCACCGTCCTGGCCGCCGTCGGCGCGCAGCATCCAGTCGGCCGCGGCGCGGTTGTTCTGCCCCCCGCCGCCCTGGCCCCCGCCGCCCTGGCCGCCGCCGCCCTGACCGCCGCCCTGACCGTTGCCGCCCTGACCGTTGCCGCCCTGACCGTTGCCCTGACCGCCGTCGCCCGGCGGTGGCTGCGGAGGCTCGGGCTGCTGCGGCGGCTGCGGCTGTGCCGCACCGGAGGCCGGGCCGGCCCACACCAGCCGGAACCTCAGCTGCGCGGTGCGCCCGACCTCCTCGACGATGTCGCTGCGCTGCTCCCCCGGGATCTCCACCAGGATCTGGCTGTCGCCGCGGGTGCTCACCTCGGCCGCCGAGACACCCTGGCCGTTGACCCGCTGCGAGATGATCGTCTGCGCCTCGTCGAGCTGCTCGGTGGTGGGGTCCTCACCGCCCTCGGTCTGCGCCTGCAGGGCGATCCGGGTGCCACCCTGCAGGTCGAGGCCGAGCTTCGGCGACCACTCGCCACCGAGAGCGACCAGCCCCATCAAGATGACGACGACCGCGCCCAGGATGGCGAGGGTGCGTCCTGGTCGCTGCTTGTTGCTGCTGGCCACGTGTGCGTCAGTCCCTCGTGTGCCGCGTCAGCGGCGGTCGTCGTCGGTACGTCCGTCGGCGGGCTGGGGCTGCTCCTCGTCCGGGGTCGCGTCGAGCGACGACTGCTCGTCCCGCTCCGGCTCGTCCCCCGATTCGTCCCCCGGCTCGACCCCGTCGTCGTCTGCCAGCTCGCCCGCGTACTCGTACTCCTCTTCCGACTCCTCGGGCATCACCTTGGCGACCGCCTGGCGGTGCGCGGTGACCTCGACCCCGTCGGACACCTCGAGCAGCAGGGTCTCGTTGCCGAGGCCGGTGATGTACCCGTAGATGCCACTGGTCAGCATCACCCGGTCGCCCAGCTCGATGCTGCGCTGCAGCTGGGCCGCCTGGGCCGTGCGCTTGCGGGCCGGACGGAGCACCAGGAACCAGAACGCGGCAACGATGATGACCAGGAAGATGAGCGAGCTCGACTGGTCGGACGACACGAAGACTCCAGAGGCGGGAGGGCAAACGGACAGGGCCGGGACCGCCGGCCACGACCAGGGACGGAGTGTAACCGGACGGCTCGGACCAGCCGGACGTGCCGCCGGTTCAGGCCTCGTCCGGCCGCTCGTCCGGAAGCTCGGGGAGCAGCCCCTGCAGCGGTTGCTGCCGCGGCGGCGTCAGGCCGATGTGCTGCCAGGCGCCCGGGGTCGCGATCCGGCCCCGGGGAGTACGGGCCAGCAACCCCTCTCGGACCAGGAACGGCTCGGCAACCTCCTCGACGGTCTCGCGCTCCTCGCCGACGGCGACGGCCAGGGTGCCGAGCCCGACCGGCCCGCCGCCGAAGCGCCGGCACAACGCGTCCAGCACCGCCCGGTCGAGCCGGTCGAGCCCGCGCTCGTCGACCTCGTACATCTCCAGTGCCTGCCGGGCGACGACCGCGTCGACCACTCCGCCGGCGCGTACCTCGGCGAAGTCGCGAACCCGGCGCAGCAGCCGGTTGGCGATCCGCGGCGTGCCGCGCGAGCGGCTGGCGATCTCGCCAGCGCCGTCGTCGCGCAGGTCAACCCCGAGCAGCCCGGCCGAACGGTGCACGATCGCGCCCAGCTCGTCGGTCTCGTAGAAGTCGAGCTGCGCGGTGAAGCCGAACCGGTCCCGCAGCGGTCCCGGCAGCAGGCCGGCCCGGGTGGTGGCTCCGACCATGGTGAAGTGCGGGATCTCCAACGGGATCGCGGTGGCCCCCGGGCCCTTGCCCACCACGACGTCGACCCGGAAGTCCTCCATCGCGAGGTAGAGCATCTCCTCGGCCGCCCGCGCCATCCGGTGCAGCTCGTCGACGAACAGCACCTCGCCCTCGCCGATGCCGGACAGGATCGCGGCGAGATCACCCGCGTGCTGCAATGCCGGCCCGCTGGTCAGCCGCAGCGGCATGCCCATCTCGGTGGCCACGATCATCGCCAGCGTGGTCTTGCCGAGCCCGGGTGGACCGGACAGCAGCACGTGGTCAGCGCTACGGCCGCGTGCCCGGGCCGCCTCAAGCACCAGCGACAGCTGCTCACGGACGCGAACCTGGCCGATCAGGGCGTCCAGGGTGCGCGGGCGCAGGGCGGTCTCGTCGACCCGCTCGTCGACCGTGGCCAGCGGGGTCACCGCCTCCCGGCCGGGTGGCAGGTCGGGCTGCACCTCTGCCATGTCGTCGCCCCTCATGCCCGCGACAGCGTGCGCAGGGCGGCGCGCAGCAGCTCGGGCACGTCCGGACCGCCGGCGGGGTCGCGGGCCTGCTGCTCCTCTGCGAGCGGGGCGACGGCGTCGAGCGCCAGGTCGGCCTCGCGCCCGGACCAGCCCAGCCCCACCAGGCCGGTGTGCACCTGGTCGCGCCATGAACCGGCGCCGCTGCCCGCCCCGCGCCCGGTCGCGACGGGTCCCTGCGGTGCGCCGAGCCGGTCACGCAGCTCGAGCACGATCCGCTGGGCACCCTTGCGGCCGATGCCCGGCACCTGGGTCAGTGCCGTGAGGTCTTCGGAGGCCACGGCCCGGCGCAGCTCGTCGGGGGCGTGCACCGCCAGCATCGCCTGGGCGAGCTTGGGGCCGACGCCGCTGGCCGTCTGGACGAGCTCGAAGACCTGGCGCTCGTCGTCGTCGGCGAAGCCGAACAGCGTCAACGAGTCCTCGCGGACCACCAGTGACGCGGCCAGCGTGGCCTCGGCGCCGAGCCGCAGCCCCGCCAGGGTGCCGGGCGCGCACTGCAGCTCGAGGCCGACACCGCCGACCTCGACCACCGCGCCGGTGGGGCTGAGCGCGGCCACCCGACCGCGCACGGATGCGATCACGAGGTCCTCCTGGAGTCTGCGGCCGCGACGGCCGCCGCGAGCCGGGTACGCGCGCCACCCCGCCACACGTGGCACACCCCGAGCGCCAGGGCGTCGGCCGCGTCGGCGGGGCGGGGGCTGGCGTCCAGCCGGAGCAACCGGGTCACCATGGCCGTCACCTGCTGCTTGTCGGCCCGCCCGTGCCCGGTGACGGCCGCCTTGACCTCACTGGGGGTGTAGAGGGAGACCGGCACCCCGTGCCGGGCTGCCGCGAGCAGGGCCACGCCGCTCACCTGCGCGGTGCCCATCACGGTGCGCACGTTGGCCTGGGTGAACACCCGCTCCACCGCGACCGCGTCGGGCGCGCACGTCACCAGCCAGGCGTCGATGGCCTCGTAGACGGTCAGCAGCCGGTGCGCGAGGTCGGCGTCGGACGACGTGCGGACGACATCGACGGCGACGGCTGCCAACGGTCGCCCCGGATCCCCCTCGACGACGCCGAGGCCGCACCGGGTCAGGCCCGGGTCGATGCCCAGGACGCGCACGCCACCACCGTCCTTGCCCACGCAGTGCTAGAACACCTGTTCGGACGCCGACAGTACGGCTCCGGACCCCCGGCCCGGAAAGAGGCGCGCCGGTGCGGCGTCGTCGAGTGGCGTCCCCCGTCCCCCTGCGTCACGCCCCGGGCGGCCGACCCCCGTGGGCCCCGACCCACCGGCCGCCCGGTGGCGCGACAAGACGAAGGAGCGGCGGCCCGGGTCCCTGATACGGACCAATCGGAAAAAAGTCGCGTCAGCCCAGCGCGGCCATGACCTCGTCCGAGGCCTCGAAGTTGGCGAAGACGTTCTGCACGTCGTCGGAGTCCTCGAGCGCCTCGATCAGCCGGACCACCTTGCCGGCGGTGTCGGCGTCGACCGGGACCGTCATCGAGGGCACGAACGACGCCTCGGCCGACTCGTAGTCGAGGCCGGCGTCCTGCAGGGCGGTGCGCACGGCCACCAGGTCGGTGGGCTCGCTGACGATCTCGAAGGCCTCGCCGAGGTCGTTGACCTCCTCCGCGCCCGCTTCCAGCACCGCCAGCAGCACGTCGTCCTCGCCGAGCGGGCCGTTGTCCTGCTCGCTGGGCACGATCACCACGCCCTTGCGGGTGAACATGTACGCGACCGAGCCGGCGTCGGCCATCGACCCGCCACCCCGGGTCATCGCGGTGCGGACCTCGCCGGCCGCGCGGTTGCGGTTGTCGGTCAGGCACTCGACCAGCAATGCCACGCCGCCGGGGGCGTAGCCCTCGTACATGATCGTCTGGTACTCGGCGCCGCCCGCCTCGAGCCCGGACCCGCGCTTGACTGCGCGGTCGATGTTGTCGTTGGGCACCGACGACTTCTTCGCCTTCTGGATGGCGTCGTAGAGGGTCGGGTTGCCGGCCGGGTCACCGCCGCCGGTGCGTGCGGCGACCTCGACGTTCTTGGTCAGCTTGGCGAACAGCTTGCCGCGCCGGGCGTCGACCACGGCCTTCTTGTGCTTCGTGGTCGCCCACTTGGAGTGGCCGGACATCGGGTGCCTCCTGCGTCGTCGGCCGCGGTGTCAGCGGACCAGCTCGTGGATGAACCACCGGTGGATCCGGTCGTCGCCGACGACCTCGGGGTGGAAGGCCGTCGCGAGCAGCGCGCCCTGCCGGACTGCGACGATCCTACCGGCGGCGGGCCCCTCGCCCACTCGAGCGAGCACCTCGACGTCGGCGCCAGACTTCTCGACCCACGGTGCCCGGATCAGCACCGCGTGGAACGGCCGGTCGAAGTCGGCGAAGTCGACGTCGGTCTCGCAGGAGTCGACCTGGCGGCCGAAGGCGTTGCGCCGCACCGTGACGTCGAGACCGCCCAGCGTCTCCTGGTCGGCGGTGCCTCCCTCGATGGTGTCGGCCAGCAGGATCATGCCCGCGCAGGTGCCGAAGGCCGGCATGCCCGCGCGCAGCCGCGACCGCAGCGGCTCGAGCATCCCGAACGCCGCCGCGAGCTTGTGCATCGTCGTCGACTCGCCACCCGGCAGCACCAGGGCGTCGACGGCGGCGAGCTCGGCCGGAGTGCGTACGGGGACCGGGTGGGTGCCGATCGCCGCGAGGACTGCCTGGTGCTCCCGCACGTCGCCCTGCAGTGCGAGCACCCCGACGACGGGGGTGGTCACCGGGCGAGCGTCCCCTCCGAGGCGGGGCCGGCGCTGCCGGTGAGCCGGCGGTGCCAGGAGGCGGTCACCTCGACCCGCCCCTCGTCGAAGTGCGCGGGCAGCCCGTGCCGGCCGAGGGTGTCGACCACCAGGTCGAGCAGGTCGTCTCCGGGCGCGACGTTGGCGCTGTCGGCATGCCAGACGTTGACCTCGAGCATGCCGTGGTCGACGGCGTGCCAGACGTCGGGCGCGGTGAACCACGCGACCCCACGAGGCGGGCGGCCCTCGTCGGCGCGGCGCCGCAGCTCGGCGTTGGCGGTCCAGTGGTCGGCGATGCCCTGCAGGACCACCACGTCGGCGCCGGCCAGCTCGGCGAAGGCCGCCTGCAGTCGGTCGTAGTCGGTCGGGTCGGGCCAGGTGCGCTCGTCGTCCGCCAGCTCGGCCCGGGCGCGGGCGACCAGCTCGGCAGCGACGCCAGCCGGGTCGTCGACGCGCAGCTCCGCGTCGACCGCCTCGACGACCTCGTTCAGCACCGCCGCGTCGTCGAGCAGCCCCGCCCGCACCTGGGCGCGAGCGAAGTCACGTGCCCGCTCCTCGGGGCTGACCTTGGGACCACTGCGGAAGACACCGCCCTCGTCGCTCACCAGCCGGTCACCAGCCCCGCTCGGCGAGCCGGTGCGGCTCGGGCACGTCGTCGACGTTGATGCCGACCATGGCCTCGCCGAGACCGCGGGAGACCTTGGCGACCATGTCCGGGTCGTCGTGGAAGGTCGTGGCCTTGACGATGGCGGCCGCGCGCTCGGCCGGGTTGCCCGACTTGAAGATGCCCGAGCCCACGAACACGCCTTCGGCGCCGAGCTGCATCATCATCGCGGCGTCGGCCGGCGTGGCGATGCCGCCGGCGGTGAAGAGCACGACCGGCAGCCGACCGGTCGCGGCGACCTCGCGGACCAGCTCGTACGGCGCCTGCAGCTCCTTGGCCGCCACGAACAGCTCGTCCTCGCTCAGCGAGGTCAGGCGGCGCAGCTCGCCGCCGATCTTGCGCATGTGCATGGTCGCGTTGGACACGTCGCCGGTGCCGGCCTCGCCCTTGGAGCGGATCATCGCGGCGCCCTCGGCGAGCCGGCGCAGCGCCTCGCCGAGGTTGGTGGCCCCGCAGACGAACGGCACCGTGAACTGCCACTTGTCGATGTGGTGGCTGTAGTCGGCGGGGGTGAGCACCTCCGACTCGTCGACGTAGTCGACGCCGAGGCTCTGCAGCACCTGCGCCTCGACGAAGTGGCCGATCCGGGCCTTGGCCATCACCGGGATCGACACCGCGGCGACGATCGCGTCGATCAGGTCGGGGTCGCTCATCCGCGCGACGCCGCCCTGCGAGCGGATGTCGGCGGGGACCCGCTCGAGTGCCATCACGGCGACGGCACCGGCGTCCTCGGCGATCTTGGCCTGCTCGGCGGTGACGACGTCCATGATCACGCCGCCCTTGAGCATCTCGGCCATGCCGCGCTTGACCCGCGCGGTGCCGACCGCAGGTGCGTGGTCGGTGCTGGACGACGTGGTGCCGGGCGTGCTGGTCACGGTGCTGCCTCGCGGGGTTCGCCGGTGGTGGGGACGCCCTCCATCGTACGGCTCAGCCGGCCCCGGCCGTCCCACGGGCGCCGTGGGCGGACAGCGCCACGGGCGGCGCGTCGTCGAGCTCGGCGAGCGCGGGCCGGGGCGCGTGGCCCGCGAGGTGCGCGGTGCGCACCAGCCAGCGGTCGCGGACGCCGAGGGTGCGCGCCACCAGGTCGTCGTGGAACCGCCTGGCCAGCCGCACCCGGTCGCAGGCCGCGGCCAGCTCAGCCAGCAGTGGTCCGGCGTCGGGGCCGCCGAGCCAGCCGTCGACGGCGACCGGGTCGCTGAACACCGCGCGCAGGTCGGCCGACAGCGCCGACTCCGCGTCTGCCCGGTCGGCGGCCGGTGCCGACCGGGCGTGCTCCGCGGCCGCGAGCAGCACCACCGACGCGGCCGGGTCCAGCACGCCGGCGTGCCCCACGGCGGCGGTGGCCGCCGCTCGGTCGACGAGCTGGCGGTCCAGCGACGCCTGGGCGGTCGCGAGCCGGATGTGCAGCCGGTCGAGCCGGCCGGCGATCGAGCTGAGCAGCACGGCGACCGCGGCCAGCACCAGGACGACGCCCAGTGCGACGGCGAGCCCGGTCGCGCTCACGCGTCGACCCGCTCGCGTCTCGGGCCGGCGGTCACCGCGTCGTAGACCCGTGCCACCTGGGGCGCGACCACGGACCAGTCGTAGCGCCGCACGGCGGCGGACGCGCGGGCAACCGTCGCCCGACGCCCCGGCTCGTCGGCCAGCAGCGCCAGCGCCGATGCCGCCAGTCGCCCCGGGTCGCCGGTGCGGAACGTCACGCCCAGGCCGCCCTCGAGCACGGCCTCGAACGCCGGCAGGTCGCTGGCGAGCACCGCCGTCCCTGCCGCCATCGCCTCGGCCAGCACGATCCCGAAGCTCTCGCCACCGGTGTGCGGGGCGACGTAGACGTCGGCCGAGGCGAGCATCGACCGGCGCCGGTCGTCGTCCACCCGACCGAGCACCTCGACCGACCCGGCGACGGCCGGGGGGAGCCGGTCCAGTACGTCGGCGGCGTCGCCCGCACCGGCCACCAGCACCTGCAGGCCGGGCCGGGCGGCGAGCAGGTGGGGCAGCGCGGCGAGCAGCACGGGCAACCCCTTGCGCGGCTCGTCGGTGCGGCCGAGGAACAGCAGCGTCCCGTCGCGGCAGGTCCAACGGGGGTCGGGGACAGCGGCGGCGAAGCGGTCGACCCATAGCCCGTTCGGGATCACCACCGCCGAGCCACCGACGTGGCGGCGCATGGTGGCGAGTGCGTGCTCCGAGACCGCCACCTTGCCGCTGATCCGCTCGAGCGCCGGACGCAGCACGCCGCGCACGACCGCCATCGCCCGCGACCCCGACTCCATCGCGGAGTGGAAGGTGGCGACCACGGGCACCTCGGCCGAGGCCAGCGCCAGCAGCGAGAGGCTGGGCGCGGTGGGTTCGTGCACGTGCAGCAGGTCGAAGTCACCCGCGGCGCTCCACCGCCGTACCCGCGCGACCGACGTCGGCCCGAACGACAGCCGGGCGACAGACCCGTTGTAGGGCACCGGCACCGCCTGGCCGGCGGCCACGACGTACGCCGGCAACGGCGCGTGCTCGTCGGCAGGAGCGAGCACCGACACGTCGACACCGAGCCCGATCAGGGCCTCGGCGAGCTCGAGCACGTGGTTCTGCACGCCGCCAGGGACGTCCAGCGAGTACGGGCAGACCATGCCGACCCTCACGCCGGCCTCATCGGGGCAGCCGCTGGTCGAGGTCGGCGAGGAACAGCCGGGACAGCATGTGCCAGTCGGCCGGATGGGCCCGGACCTGCTGCGAGAACACGGCCGCGACGCCGGCGGTCATCGCGACCAGGCCGTCCGGGCCCGGGCGCAGCGGCACCTCCGGGTGCATCCGCAGGTGCATCTGGCGGCGGCCGTCCGCGTCCGGTGGCGCGTAGTCGCAGGTGATCGGGATCAGCGGGGCGCCGGTGAGCTGCGCGAGCCGGGCCGGGCCGGTCGGCAGGCTGGCGCTCTCGTCCAGCAGCTCGACCGCGACGCCGTGCCGGGACAGGTCGCGGTCGGCGAGCAGCGGGACGAACCGTCCCGCCCGCAGCCGCTCGGCCAGCAGCCGGAAGCTGGACCCGCCGCCGGTCAGCGGCAGCACCTCCATGCCGAGCGACGCCCGGTAGGCGAGGAAGTCGCGGTACAGGCTCTCCGGCCGCAGCCGCTCCGCGACGGTTGTCAGCGGCATGCCGGCCGCGCACGCCCAGGCACCGGCGAGGTCCCAGTTACCGGTGTGCGGCAGCGCGGCAACGACCCCGCGACCCTCGGCGTGCGGGCCGGTGAGCCGCTCCGCGTCGTGCAGCACGATCCGCGCCAGCACGTCGTCGGGCGACCAGCGGGGCAGCCGGAACACCTCGACCCAGTAGCGCAGGTACGACCGCATGGCCGCCCGGCTCAGCGTCCGCAGTCCGTCGGCGTCGTGGTCGGGAGTGGCCCGGGCGAGGTTGCGCTCCAGCTGCAGCACCCCGCGACCGCGCCGGCGCCAGGCCACGTCGGCCGCCACGTCGCCGAGCCCGTACGCGACCCGCTCCGGCAGCCGGGCGCCGAGCCGCCAGCCCAGGCGGTACGCCGCGGCACCGGCCCGTTCGCCCGCGGCGCTCATGCGGTCGGGGTCTGCGGGTTCCGCGGAGCGGGCGGGTCCGTGGCGAGCGCCTGGCGGCGTACCAGCAGTGCCCGCTGGAACACCGTCACCGTGCTGGCGACGGCCAGCACCCACAGCGTGATCGTCAGCATCCACGGCTGGTCGAACAGGTCGGACAGGCCGGTCATCACGAGGATCGCGACCAGCCGGTCGGCCCGCTCCGCGATGCCGCCCTTGGCCTGCATCCCGAGGCTCTCGGCCCGGGCCCGGGCGTACGACGTCACCGAGCCCATCACCAGGCACCACAGCGCCACCGCCGCCAGCACCGGGTCGTCGCCACCCCAGGCGAACCACAGCACCAGCCCGCCGAAGACGGCGCCGTCGCCGATCCGGTCGAGGGTCGAGTCCAGCCACGCCCCCCACCGTGACGAGGAACCCACCTGGCGGGCCATGTAGCCGTCGATGAGGTCGGAGAACACGAACACGGTCACGATCACGACGCCGAGGAACAGCTGGCCGCGCGGGAAGAAGCCGAGCGACCCGGCACACACGCCGGCAGTGCCCACCAACGTGACCACGTCGGGGCTCACACCGAGGCGCAGGAGCAGGTTCGCGATCGGCGACAGCAGGCCGGTCCAGAACTGCCGGAAGCGCTCGAGCATGAGGTCGCCGATGCTATCCGCCGCCTCTTGTGCACCGGGTCAGGCCGGTGTTGGGTGGTCTGACCAAGCCAGGCGTCGACACACGCGCAGGAGGTCTCCACATGGCGGACAGATCAGGGGGCCCTGCTGGGCAGGACGGCGCGGCCCCCGTCGCGGATCGACCGGAGGGCGTGCGCAACGTCGTGCTGGTAGGTCCGCTGGGCTCGGGCAAGACGACGCTGCTCGAGCACCTGCTGCTCGCCACCGGGAGCCTGAACCGAGCCGGCACCGTCGAGGCGGGCACGACCGTCAGCGACCACGACGAGTCCGAGGTGCGCCAGCAGCGCTCCGTCGGTCTGTCGCTCGCCCCCGTCGAGGTGGGTGGCGTCAAGGTCAACATCCTGGACACCCCCGGCTACGCCGACTACGTCGGTGAGCTGCGCGCCGGCCTGCGGGCCGCCGACTGCGCGCTGTTCGTCATGTCGGCCGCCGAGCCGCTCGACGCCGCCGCGCGCTCGGCCTGGCAGGAGTGTGAGGCGGTGGGCACCCCGCGGGCGGTGGTCGTCACCAAGCTGGACCACGCCCGCGCCGACTACCCGGCGACGATGCAGGGGCTGCGCGACGCGTTCGGCGAGACCACGGTGCCGCTCTACCTGCCGCTGGGCAGCGTTGGCGGTCGCGAGGGCGGACCCGCGCTCGGCGGCCTGCTGTCGCAGCAGGTCTTCGACTACAGCGACTGGGCCGACACCCACACCGGCCACGAGCGGTCGGCCGACGACGACGAGGCCGACCTGATCACGACCGCCCGCGGCGAGCTGATCGAGGCGGTCATCGAGGGGTCCGAGGACGAGACCCTGATGGATCGCTACCTGGCCGGCGAGGAGATCGACACCAAGGTGCTGATCGCCGACCTGGAGACGGCGGTCGCCGGAGCCCGGCTGTTCCCGGTCATCCCCGCGTGCACGCACACCGGAGTGGGCGTCGCGGAGCTGATCGAGATCCTCACCCAGGCGTTCCCCGCGCCGGCCGAGCACCCGCTGCCCAGCGTGTTCACCACCGCCGGCGCCCGGGTCGAGGGAATCGCCTGCGACCCCGCGGGTCCGCTGCTCGCCGAGGTGGTCAAGACCACCACCGACCCGTACCTCGGACGGGTGTCCCTGGTACGCGTGTTCTCCGGCACCCTTCGCGCCGACTCCGTCGTGCACGTGTCCGGCCACTCGTCCCGGTTCCGCGGTGGCGACGCGGGCCATGACGGCGCGCACGACACCAGCCATGCCGACCACGACGAGGACGAGAAGGTGGGCGCCCTCGCCTCCCCCCTCGGCAAGACGCTGCGCCCGGTGCCGTACTGCGTCGCGGGCGACCTGTGCGCGGTGGCCAAGCTGAGCCGGGCCGAGACCGGCGACACCATCTCCGGCAAGGACAAGCCGCTGTTGATGGAACCGTGGTCGATGCCCGACCCGCTGTTCCCGGTGGCGGTCGAGGCGCACGCCAAGGCCGACGAGGACAAGCTGTCCCTGGGGCTCACCCGGCTGGCGGCCGAGGACCCCACACTGCGCATCGAGCACCACCCCGACACCCACCAGCTCGTGCTCTGGACGATGGGCGAGGCCCACGCCGACGTGCTGCTGGAGCGGCTGCGCCTGCGCTACGGCGTGACTGTCGACCGGGTCGACGTCAAGGTGGCGCTGCGGGAGACCTTCGGCGGGCCGAGCGCCGGCAAGGGCCGACACGTCAAGCAGTCCGGCGGACACGGCCAGTTCGCCGTGTGCGACATCGAGGTCGAGCCGCTGCCCTCGGGTGGCGGCTTCGAGTTCGTCGACAAGGTGGTCGGCGGCTCAGTGCCCCGGCAGTTCATCCCGAGCGTCGAGAAGGGCGTCGTCGCCCAGATGCAGCGCGGTGTGCTCACCGGCAACCCGGTCGTCGACATCAAGGTGACACTGACCGACGGCAAGGCACACAGCGTCGACTCCTCCGACATGGCCTTCCAGACCGCGGGCGGACTGGCGCTGCGGGAGGCCGGCGCGAGCGGCCAGGTCGTGGTGCTGGAGCCCGTCGACACCGTCGACGTGATGATCGTCGACGACTACGTCGGCGCGGTGATGGGCGACCTGTCGTCCCGGCGGGCCCGGGTGCTCGGCACCGAGGCGGCGCCGGGCGGGCGCACCGTCGTGCACGCAGAGGTGCCGGGGCTCGAGCTGCTTCGCTACTCCGTCGACCTGCGGTCGCTGAGCCACGGCACCGGATCGTTCACCCGGCACTTCTCGCGGTACGAGCCGTTGCCGAGCCATCTGGCCGGCAAGCTCGCCGACAAGGACTGAGGCAGCGACCGGTCACGCCGCCGGCGGCACGACCACGACCGCGGGCTGGCTGACGTTGCCCTCGGCGTCGTGGCCGAAGACCGCGAGCGTCACGGGTCGATCGTCCGGCGCCGCGCGGAGCACGAAGGTGGTGCGGGCACCGTCGAAAGCGGGCAGACCAGCGGTGGGCAGCAGCGGAGGTGACGCGACGCCCGGGTACCAGCGCACCGAGTAGCCCGCGACGTCGTCGGTGTCCGGCCTGCTCCAGCTGACCTCGAGCCCCTCGGGACCGGCGTTGGTCTCGACGCCGGTCACCGCTGCCGGTGCCTGGCGGTCCGCCCGGGCCCCGAGCTCGAGCCGGCCGTGCAGTGCCGCCGCCTCGCCCTCGCAGTGCTGCACGAACTGGGCATCGAGCCGCTGCAGCCGGCCGCCGGCGAACCCGATGTCGTGAATGGTGAACGCACCCGACAGCACGGTGCAGTCGCGCCCGGCACCGGCGACGGACAGCCCCGCGCCGCTGCCGTGGAACGGGTAGCGGTCGGCGCCCCGGTAGGTCCCGGGCGCGAGCACTGCGCCCTCCGGCGCGGCCAGGCTGGCCGTCCAGCGCTCGCCGTCGGCGCGGACGACGGTGCTGGTGACCACCCGGCGGGTGCCGCGGAAGACGACGGAGTCGGTGGTGGTGTCGAAGTGCCGGCTCGTGCCCTGCCCGACGAAGTCGCCGGGATCGCTGTCGGTGTGCCAGCCGGTGACTCCCGGCACGGTGGCGCCGTCGAGGCGTACCCGTGCGGATGCCCAGGCGGACTCGACCCGCAGCACAGCGGCTTGCGGTCCGTCGTCGACGGGCGCGAAGCGCAGCCAGACCAGGCAGCCGGTATCGCCGACCAGTCGACCGGTGCACTCGTCGAGCACCACGTCGTACTGGTCCCGGCCGCGGCCGACCAGCCCGACCGACACCACGTCACTGACGGTCTCCTCCCCCAGCGTCACCTGCACGGGCACGGTCCAGCCCTGCTCCCCGGCGTACGTCCGGTCGGGCCAGCGGACGGCGCCGGGAGCGACGCGGACGCTCGGCACCGGCACGCCGACCCGGATCTCGCCGAACAGCGAGCGGTCGGAGCCGTCGCAGTGGATCTCGTAGAGCAGCCAGAGCCGGTCGAGCCGGTTACCGGTGCGCTGCAGGTCGCGCAGGTCGAAGTGGCCTGACTCGCGGGTGCACCCGCGGCTGTCGGACGCGATGTCCATCCGTGGCCCGGTCGGCCCGCCGCTCACGGCGTGGAAGCCCGGCCGGAGCGGCCCGTCGCCACGCGGCAGCGAGAACTCGAGCCGCCAGTAGCTGGAGGCGTCCTCGAACAACAGGGTGACCGCGTCGCCGCTCGCCGATGCCTCGAGCTCGGAGCTGCGCTCGTCCATCAGCGCGGTGCGGCTGGCGCCGACGGAGTCACCCTCGCTCACCGCGGTGAAGGAGTAAGGAAGGGTGACCGGCAGCAGGTCGGATCCGGCGCCGGACGCCACCGCTGGCGCGCTCCCGCTCAGCAGCGCGAGGCCGGCCGCGCTGGCGGCCAGCACGGCGAGCAGGGCACGCAGGGCGGAGCCCCCGGAACGGGTGGTGCGCACGTTCTCCCCCTGCCACAGCAGGTTGCGACGACGGAGCGGACCTCACTCACGCTACGGAAGTGGTGGGTGGGGCTGGATCAGCCGAACGGGCCTAGCCGGACGCGGTTCGGGTGAAAGTCGGGCGTGGGGTCAGCCCGGCCCGGCGGGCCAGGCGGCGACCAAGAGGTCCCGGGTGTCGGCGAGCAGCTGCGGCAGCACCTTGGTCTCGCCCACGACCGTGACGAAGTTGGCGTCGCCCGACCACCGGGGCACGACGTGCTGGTGCAGGTGGTCGGCCAGCGAGCCCCCGGCGATGCCGCCGAGGTTGAGCCCGATGTTGAACCCGTGCGGGGCCGACACCGCCCGGATCGCGCGCAGCGCCTGCTGGGTCAGCAGCGCGACCTCGCCGCACTCGTCCGCCGTGAGCTCCTCGTACCCCGCGACGTGGCGGTAGGGCAGCACCATCAGGTGCCCGGGGTTGTAGGGGTGCAGGTTGAGCACCGCGTAGGTGAGGTCGGCGCGGGCGACGACCAGGCTGTCGTCGTCGGACACGGTGGGGATGCGGCAGAAGGGGCACTCGTCGTCCTGCTCGGGCGCGCTGGGGTCGTCGCCGGTGACGTAGGCCATCCGGTGTGGAGCCCAGAGCCGCTGCAGGAGGTCGCCCGCCGTCACTGCGTGGCCCTCATCGGGGCAGCCGCTCCCGGACCGACGACACGATGCGGTCCACCGCCTCGTCGACAGGGACCCCGTTGTCCTGCTCGCCGTCGCGGTAGCGGAACGACACCGCCCCGCCCTCGAGGTCGCGGTCGCCGGCGATCAGCATGTACGGCACCTTCTGCGTCTGCGCGTTGCGGATCTTCTTCTGCATCCGGTCGTCGGAGACGTCCACCTCGACCCGGATCCCCTCGGCGCGCAGCCGCGCGGCCACGGCGTCGAGGTGCTCGACGTGCCGCTCGGCGATCGGGATCCCGACGACCTGCACCGGCGCCAGCCAGGGCGGGAAGGCTCCGGCGTAGTGCTCGGTGAGCAGCCCGATGAACCGCTCGATCGAGCCGAACAGCGCCCGGTGGATCATCACCGGCTGCTGCCGCGATCCGTCGGCGGCGGCGTACTCGAGCTCGAACAGCTCGGGCAGGTTGAAGTCCAGCTGGATCGTCGATATCTGCCAGGTGCGCCCGATCGCGTCCCGCGCCTGCACCGAGATCTTCGGGCCGTAGAACGCCGCCCCGCCCGGGTCGGGGACCAGCTCGAGTCCCGAGTCCGTGGCCACCTGGCGCAGGGTCTCGGTGGCGGTGTCCCAGGTCTCCTCGGCCCCGACGTACTTGTCCGGGTCCCTGGTGGACAGCTCGAGGTAGAAGTCGTCGAGCCCGTAGTCACGCAGCAGGTCGAGGACGAACTGCAGCAGGCTGGTCAGCTCCGCGTGCATCTGCTCGCGGGTGCAGTAGATGTGCGCGTCGTCCTGGGTCATGCCGCGGACGCGGGTCAGCCCGTGCACGACGCCGGACTTCTCGTACCGGTAGACCGAGCCGAACTCGAACAGCCGCAGCGGCAGCTCGCGGTAGGACCGGCCCCGGGCGCGGTAGATCAGGTTGTGCATCGGGCAGTTCATCGGCTTGAGGTAGTAGTCGGTGCCGCCGTCGAGGTGCATCGGCGGGTACATGCCGTCGGCGAACCACTCCAGGTGCCCGGAGGTCTCGAAGAGCTGCCCCTTGGTGATGTGCGGGGTGTAGACGAACTCGTAGCCGCTCTCCTCGTGCCGGCGGCGCGAGTAGTCCTCCATCACCGTGCGCAGCACGCCGCCCTTGGGGTGGAAGACGGCGAGCCCGGACCCGATCTCGTCGGGGAAGCTGAACAGGTCGAGCTCCGCCCCGAGTCGGCGGTGGTCGCGGCGGTGGGCCTCCTCCAGCCGGTGCAGGTACGCCTCCAGCGCGTCCTTGGACTCCCAGGCGGTGCCGTAGATCCGCTGCAGCTGGGGATTGTGCTCGCTCCCCCGCCAGTAGGCCGCCGCGGTGCGCAGCAGGCCGAAGGCCGGGATCCGCTTGGTGGTCGGCAGGTGCGGGCCGCGGCAGAGGTCCTTCCACGCCACCGAGCCGTCGCGCTTGACGTTGTCGTAGATGGTGAGCTGCCCGGCGCCGACCTCGACCGACGCGCCCTCGGCCTCGCCCTCCAGGTCGGCACTGGAGTCGGCACTGCCGCCGCCCTTGAGCCCGATCAGCTCCAGCTTGTACGGCTCGTCCGCGAGCTCGGCGCGTGCCTCGTCGTCGCCGACGGCGCGGCGGGAGAACCGCTGACCCTCCTTGACGATCTTGCGCATCCGCGACTCGATCCGCTCGACGTCGTCGGGCTTGAACGGCTCGGGCACGTCGAAGTCGTAGTAGAAACCGTCGGTGATCGGAGGTCCGATGCCGAGCTTCGCGTCCGGGAACAGCTCCTGCACCGCCTGGGCGAGCACGTGCGCGGTCGAGTGCCGCAGGATGTCGCGCCCGTCGGCAGAGTCGACCGGCACCGGCTCGACCCGGTCGCCGTCGGAGAGCTCGTGGGCCAGGTCGCGCAGCTCGCCGCCCACGCGGGCCGCGATCACGTCCGCGTCGGAGTTGGAGTGCGAGGCGAACAGCTCCCAGGCCCTGGTGCCCGCCGCGACCGTGCGCGCGGCGGTCTCGCCGGCGGACACGACGGTCACGGTGATCTCGGGCACGGGTGGCTCCCCTGCAGGCGGCGCGGGGCGGTCCCCCGACGGGCCCGGTGATCGTATCCGGGGCCCGGCCGGGCCCCCTACCGCGTTTCAGTCCTCAGCCGTCCGCGGGCGGACGGTGCCACATCGTGAGCCGCAGCAGCCGCAGGTAGCCCATCGCCTGGTACACCGGCTGGCCGTCGTCGCTGGCGATCAGCACCGCGTTCCGGTCAGGTCGGCACAGGGTCGCCGCCCACGTGAGCGCGGCGCCGTAGCCGTGGCCGCGCTCACTCGGCAAGGTGGCCACCCACTCGACGTCGACCAGGCCGTGACCCTCGCGGATGCCCGCGGTGGCGACGGGGCGGCCGTCGACCAGGCCGAGGAACAGCTGCACCGGGCCGTCCAGGAAGGACGGGCTTGCGACCACCGTGTCGGTGCCGGGCGCCAGCTCGAACGATTCGGCGAGCACCTCGACGAAGGAGGTGAGCTGGTCGGCGTCGCCGACCCGCACGATCTCGAGGCCGGCGGGCAGAGGGGGCGCCTCACCCCCGGCCGGGCGGAGCATCAGGGGCGGATGCCCCATCAGCGTGAGGCCGTGGACAGACAGGTCGCGCGTCGGCCACGGCGACAGCACGGCGAAGTGCCGCTCCGGCGGGTAGAAGTCCAGCAGCCGCGCCACCACGTCGGACATGTCGCTGAGGTGCGGCGGGCGCAGCAGGATCGCGATGTTGTCGAAGAAGACGGCCGACGCCGGGTCGGCGACGGCGACGTCGTCCCACCTCGCCACCCGGCCACCGGCGGATCGTGCACCGTGCGCGGCCGCGTCGACATTGGTCAGGACGTACTGGCGCAGCAGGGAGTCCTCCGCCGGCAGGTCTGGCTCCCAGCCATTCGTGAGGTGCTCGGCCATGCCCCCAGGATGGTGCGTTCAGCCGGGCGGTGCCAGTGCCGGATCGCCCCGGACCGCCGTCTCCAGCTGCGGCACCAGGCTGTCGAGCACGTACGGGAGGCTGAGCGGGCTGGTGAAGTAGATGGCGCCCGCGAGCTCGCCGCCGGTGAAGACCAGGTTGCCGCCCTGCACGGCGTCGATGCGGCGGTAGAGCTCCTGCTCCTCGAGCGCAGGCCGGTCGTCGTCGGTCTCGGTCCCCCAGATCAGCACGTCCGCGGCGTCCAGGACGTCGAGGTTCTCGATCGGGATGTACGCCTGCCCGTCCGGCGTCGCGTACTCGTCCAGCTCCTTGGGGACCACGAAGCCGAGGTCGGTGAGGAAGTCGGTGCTCAGACCTTCCTGGTAGGCGATGGCGTTGCCGTCGTAGAAGGCGTTCTGCAGGAAGACGGCGCTCCTGCCCTCCCACTCGGGGTGCGCGGCGGCGGCCTCGGCGAAGTCGTCCTTGATCCCGTCGATGAGGTCGGTGACCTCGTCCTCCTTGCCCATCGCCCGGCCGATCGCGAGGGCCTGCACGTCCCACGGCTCGAAGTAGTTCGTGTACTCGCCGGACTGGGCGAGGGTCGGGGCGATCTGGGACAGGGTGTCGTACGTCTCCTGGGTGAGACCGGCGTTGGTGCCGACGATGAGGTCGGGGCTCAGCGCGGCGATCTCCTCGAGCTCGACCCCGTCGTCGGTGGTGAGCACCTCGGGAGTGGCGTCCCCGAGCTCGTCCTGCGCCCAGGGCCAGGTCGCGTACGGGTGGTCGCCGTACCACTCGGTCACCCCGACCGGAGCCGTCCCGAGGGCGAGCACGGTGTCCTGCTCGGTGACTCCGACGGTCACGATCCGGGTCGGCTCGCTCTCGACGACGGTGGTCCCGAACGTGTGCTCGACGCTGACCGGGAACGCGTCGGACGACGAGCCGGCGCCGTCCGCATCGTTGCCCGCGACGTCGGCGCCGCAACCGGATGCGAGCAGGACGGCAGCAGCCAGCGCGAGACCTGCCCGCCGGCGAGGACTCACGACGAACGCAGTGGCAGCGGCAGCGGGCATCGCAGGCCCTCCTTGAGTTAGGGAAGCCTAAGCTATCAGCGCCGGTCGGGACCGCGCCCGCAAGCTGGGTATCGCGCCTGCTGGATGCTGGAGGGGTGGCACACACCGAGGGGCACAGCCGGCTCGGCACCTTGGTCGCGGTGCTGGCGCTGGCACTGGCCGCCGCCGCAACGTGGTGGGGGTGGCTGGGGTGGGACGACACCTACTACACCGATCCGGAGACCGGCCGGTCGGCAGGCCCCTACCGGGCCTGGCAGGTCGCGGGCTGCGTCCTGACGCTCCTGGCCGTCGCCGTGGCGGCGTACCGGTGGCTGCACCCGCTGGTGGTCAGCGTGGTGGTCACGCTCGCCTTCACGGCCGCCTTCGCGTCGACGGCACTGCCGGCCGATGAGTCGGGACTCGCGGGTGTGGGCGTCGTGTTGGTCTTCGTCGGGACCGCGACGGCCAGTGTGGTCGTGGGCGCGGTCGCGCTCGGCATCCGGTCTGCGTCCGGGTGACGCTGGCGAACCGGTGTGACGGCTGGTCGGGGGCTGTTCCAGGGGTGGGCGATACTGGGCTCGAACCAGTGACCTCTTCGGTGTGAACGAAGCGCGCTACCACTGCGCCAATCGCCCCTCGCCACGGCGAGCCTCGATCGCCGAGCGGCCGTCAGCCTAGCGCACGGTCCGACGTGATCTGGGCCACGCCCACCGACGCCAAAGCGGTCCCTCCGGACACGTCGTGGTCGGCATTCCCGGACACTCTGGGCACGCTCACAATTACCTGTAGTGACGGCATAACTGCGTGTCATCTCGCGCGTTTCCGATGGTAGAGACCGGGGAATGCTTCTGGCGGTCGCTCGCTCCGCCCGTGTCCCCCGAACGCGCCGGAAGGATCACCCCAGATGCTGTCCCGTTCGTCCACCGTGCAGGCCACGCTCGTCCTTGAGCTCCTGGACTCTGAAGGCGCTACCAGCCCCGTGCAAGCGGAGCTGCGCTACGACTCCGGCGACCCGTTCGCCGTGCGTGGCGACTTCTGCCTCGACGAGCAAGTGGTGCGCTGGGTCTTCGCCCGCTCGCTGCTGCGCACCGGTCTGTACGAGCCGACCGGCTCCGGCGACGTACGGGTGCGCCCGTGGCTCGACGGCGACGGCCGGGCCGTGGTGCACATCGAGCTGTCGTCCCCCGACGGGGCCGCGGTGCTGCAGGCCCGGGCGAGCGACGTCGCCACGTTCCTGCGCCGCACCGAGGGCCTGGTGCCTCCCGGCTGCGAGAGCGCACACGTCGATCTCGACCGCGCCCTGTCGCAGCTGCTCGACCAGCCCGCCGCCTGACCCCCAGCGAGCGCCGCCGGCTCAGGGGTCGCTCTGCTCCGCGGCCCTGGCGGCGAACACCTTGGCGGCCTGGGCGGTGACCGGACCCGGCGCGGGCAGCTCCCGGTCGTCGACCCGGTGCACCGCCTGCACGTCCCGGGTCGTGCTGGCCAGGAACACCTCGTCGGCCCCGAACAACGCCTCGAACGGCAGGTCCCGCTCGCGCACGTCGCACCACTCGATCAGCAGCTGACGGGTGATGCCGGCCAGGCAGCCCGACGAGAGCGTCGGCGTGACCGCCTCACCGTCGACGACCACGACGATGTTCGAGCCGGTCCCCTCGCACAGCATTCCGACGGTGTTGGCGAAGATCGCCTCGCTCCCACCGCGCTCGTGCGCGTACTCCAGCGCCACGACGTTCTCCGCGTACGACGTCGTCTTGAGGCCGGCGACAGCACCCCGCTCGTTGCGGGGCCACGGCACCGACGCGACGGCGGTGGTCGCCGGCCAGTCGCCCAGCGCGTCGGTCACCACCACGAGGGTGGGCGGCCCGTCGCCGCGGTCGGAACCCAGCGGCGAGGGTCCGCCGGTCACGGTGATCCGCAGCCGTCCGTCGCCGTCGAGGTCGTCGGCCTCGAGCACTGCCGCGACCGCACCGCGCACCACGTCGTCGGCGGGCGGCGTGATGCCGAGGCCGGTGAGCGACCGGGACAGCCGGGCGAGGTGCCGGGTGAGTGCGAACGGCTCCCCCGCCACCGTCTTGACCGTCTCGAACGCGCCATCGCCGACCACCAGCCCGTGGTCCAGAATGCTCAGCGCCGGCTCGTCGGCCCGGTCCAGCAGTCGCCCGTTCACCCATGCCCGCATGCGCGTCACGGTACCCAGCCGGAGGCCGCGGGGTGCGTTGGAGGACGTGCCCGACGATCGGCTAGGGTACTCGGGCACCGCGGGGGCACCCCTTACGCGACTGCATGCGGACGTGGCTCAGTGGTAGAGCATCACCTTGCCAAGGTGAGGGTCGCGGGTTCGAATCCCGTCGTCCGCTCGGAGCGGGTCACGAGCAGGCCTGTCCTGGTGGAGTGGCCGAGAGGCGAGGCAACGGACTGCAAATCCGTGTACACGGGTTCGAATCCCGTCTCCACCTCGGTCACCGTGCCGGGCCTCGAGACCCGTGCACCGACCCGGGCGATTGGCGCAGTGGTAGCGCGCTTCCTTGACACGGAAGAGGTCACTGGTTCAAACCCAGTATCGCCCACCAGCTAGGTGGCACCCGTCAGCCGGCGGGTGCCACCAGCCCGGTGGCCGATGACCGTTTGTTACGGGATGCCCGACCGGATCTCGCAGGAGACTCCGGTGTCGGTGCCCGAGCCGCCCTTGCAGTCGTCCCGCTGGGTGCCGCCGTCGAGCCGGTCGTTCCCGGCCTCGCCGAACAAGACGTCCATCCCGCGCTCGCCGAAGAGCCGGTCCTGGGCGTCATTGCCTCGGAGCACGTCGGGTGCGCCACCTCCGTACAGCTGGTTGACGGCAGTGCTGCCCCTCACCTTGTCGCCGAAGTTCGATCCGACGACGTTCTCGACGGCGGCAAGGGTGTCGGTGCCCTCACCGGTGGCGGTGCCGGCTGCGAGATTGACGTCGACTGCCGCCGAAGAGTGCTCGAACACGATGGTGTCCGTGCCAGGACCTCCGTCCACGGCGTCGTTGTCCTCGCGACCCAGCATGATGTCGTTGCCGCCGCCGCCGAAGAGGTCGTCGTCGCCGGCCAAGCCGTTGACCCGGTCGCCGCCGCCGCCGCCGAAGAGCTCATTGGCCACGGCGCTGCCGGCCAGCCGGTCCTTCTTCGGCGTACCGACGAGGTTCTCCACCTCGGCCAGGGTGTCGGTGCCTTGGCCGGTGGCCGTACCCGCGGTCAGGTCGGCGGACACTCCGTTGGCCGAGCCGGCGTAGGACACGGTGTCGACGCCGGCTTCGCCACGCAGGGCGTCGTTGCCGGGCCCGCCCGTCATCTGGTCGTCGCCGTCGCCACTGCAGATCGCGTCGTTCCCCCCGAGTCCGTTGACAGTGTCGGCCCCGCCACCGCTGATGATGACGTCGTTGCCGGCGGTGCCGTCGACCGCGTCGTCGGAGACGCCGCGCACGATGGTCGCCGCGGCACCAGAGCAGGTCGGCGCCGGACCGTTCTCGAGGTGCAGGTTGAACAGTCCGTTCGCCGCGCCGAACCCGTCCACCTTGATCCGGTACGTGGTCCCGCCCTGGACGGGCGCGACCACCGCACTGCGCAGGCCCACGCCCGCGTCGTCGTCGAAGGCGTGCACCGACAGGCCGGTGAGGGTGCTACCGGTGTAGACCGACAGGGTCGTGTCGAAGGTCGTCACGTTGCCACCGCCGTCGTCGGTGGAGATGGTGGCGGTGCCCGTGGTGGATGGGGTCCAGGAGTACCAGACCCCGTTGTCCACGCTGAACGGTCCCGGCTCGCCGGGCTCGGCATCCGAGCACACGGTGAAGTCGAAGTCGTTGAAGCCTCCGGCCGCAGGACTGGCCGGCAGGACCTCCGGGGACGCGAAGTCGTTGTTGTTCACGTTGCGCGTTGCCGCGTCCAGCACGTTGATCCGCGGACGTGAGACGCCGTCGTGGTTGATGGTCGTACCGGTCGCGGACAGGTCCGAGGCCGCGGCGGCCACCGTCTGAGGCACGCCGTTGCCGTCGACGCACTCACGCAGCAGCGCCATGGCACCGACGACGTGGGGGGTCGCCATGGAGGTGCCCGACTTCGAACCGGTCGCGGTGGTGCTGGTAGTGACAGGAGCGCTGATGCCGACTCCCGGGGCCCACCAGTCGGTGATCGCGTTGTTGTTGCTGAACCCGGCGGGGTTGTCGGAGTCGTCGCTGGCCGCCACGGTGAAGCTGCTCGGCAGACAGCCGGGGTAGCTCACCTGGGTGCCTGAGCCGTCGTTGCCGGCTGCGCCGACGACGGCCACGCCCGCTGTCTGCAGGTTGGCGGCGAGGTTCTGCGTGTTGGGGAAGGCAGCGCCACACGACGCCTCGGTGCTGTGCAGCGGGCCGCCGAGGCTCATGTTCAGCGCCGCGATGTTGCGCCCACCGTTACGCAGGCTGAGGGTGTGCTGGAGGGCGAGGTCGAGGTCGCTGAAGAAGTACCGCCAGCACGGGTTCGGCTCGCCGGCCCCGCAGGTGGTGGACCGGTGCCCGATCTGGAGCGCGACGATCCGCGCTCCCCGGGCGACGCCCTCGTGCCCGTCCGTGTAGGTGCTCCCGGCCGCGATGCCACCGACGTGGGTGCCGTGGTCGCACTGGGTGGAGTACGTGCAGTTGTCTCCTGCGGCGCCGCCGATCATCGACGTGGCGCCGTTGGGACACCAGGACGTCGCAGAGAAGCAGGCCTGCGCCACGATCCGACCGGTGAACGCGTTGTGCTGGTTGTCGACGCCGGAGTCGAGGATGGCCACCTCATAGGCGCCTCCGGCGGCGCCCTCGAAGTTGTTGCCGAGCACGCCCGCGGTGTTGAGCAGGTCGGAGTCGATGACGCCGGTGGAGACGTCGAGAGCCAGCGGTGCCTCGCGGTCCAGCGTCACCGCGGCCACGCGGCGGTCGGCCAACAGGGCGTCGAGGCCCTTCTCGTCGACCTCGGCCACGGCACCGGCCACGACGGTGTACTCGGTGATGACCTCGGAGCCGGTGCCGGAGAGCGTCTGGTCGAGCGTGGCCAACCGGTTCCGGATGTCCGCCCGCTGTTGCTTGACCTCGCTTTGGGAGAGCTCGGCCTCCACCTCGAGCGACATCGCCATCGTGACGATGACGCGCGCGGTGCCGTCGTCGGCCACCGCAGCACGCAGGGTCGAGGCGCGGTCGCCCACCGCCTCCCCGGCCGAGATGAGTCCCGCCGACGCGGCGGGTGCCTCGACCACCGGCTGGCCCGGCACGTCGGGCGTGTCGGAGGTGCGCTCGCGCACCGGCCCGAAGGGTCCCTTGCTGTCGCCCGGCCGGTCACCGTCGAGCGCCTGGTGGGTCCCGGTCGCGGCGGCCGCGGGCGCCGCGGGCGCGGCAGTCGCGGTGGTGCCCAGTGCCAGCAGCGACACGGGCACGGTGACGACGAGCGCGACCAGCGCTGCTCCGCAGCGACGCGTCCTGGAGTGGGTCGACGAAAGGCTCACGATGGACTCCCTGTCCGACACGGCACCCGCCGGAGCGGGCGTTCGACGCGGTGGCCGCGTAACGATGCACCCGCAGGAGTCGTCACAGATGGCTGTAGATACGAGGTCAACGTCCCCGCGCGTCGGTCAGGATCATCAGTCGCGCCGTTCGACGAAGAGAGTGGCACCGTCCACGCGCCGGTGGGAGGCGTTTTCGTGAATCTTGCAGAGACCTTGCAGAGACTCTGTGCGACTCGGCGGTGCCAACCGGACGTACCGGTCCGGACCAGGCAACGAGGCGTCGGCAAGGCCGGTACGGCCCGTCGGTTGGCTCGGTGCGTCTCGTGGAGTACAACTACTGTCGGGGGTCTCCAGCACGATGCGACCGTGCGCCGGTGAGCCCGCACGTCGCCGGGCCGAGCCTCGGTTCGGTCCGGCGACGCTAGCTCTTGTCTGGCGTACCCGGCGTGCCGCACCGGGATGCCGGCTCCCCCGTTCACCGGACACCACCCGCCCCGGAGCCGTAGCGTTCCGCCGAACGGGGCCGGCCGAGGGAGTTTGGCGTGCTCGACGGATACGGCGACCAGTACATGTGCATCACCGGCGCTGCAGCCGGCCGGGACGGAGTCTGCGCCGAGCACGGCGAGACCGCCTGCGTCATCGAGGTGCTCTGCTTCGACCTGCTGACGATGACGGCGACCAGTCGTCCTCGCGACGTCGCCTGACCAGCCCGGCACCCGACACTGCTGTTCAGCGTCCTGTCAGGTACGTCCGTCTAGCGTCACGACCATCGCACGGATGTCTCGACTCGAGGAGGCGTACCCACGATGAGGCGACGCACCCAGATCGCAGCAGCAGGAGCCACCGCCGTGCTCGCACTCGGCCTCGGCACCGGAGCCGTGATGGCCGGGGGCAACGGCGACGACGGCGAGGGCTCGCCGATCACCGGCGACGCGCGGGCTCAGGCCGAGAAGGCCGCGCTCGACGCGGTCGGCGAGGGCACCGTCACCGGCACCGAGGTCGGCGACGAGGAGAGCACGTACGAGGTCGAGGTCACCCGCGCCGACGGCACCCAGGTCGACGTGCAGCTGGACGAGGACTTCACCGTCGTCGGCCAGGAGGACGACGGCGCCGAGGGCTCCGAGGGCTCCGAGAGGGACGAGGGCGACGAGGGCTGACAGCCCCGACGGCGCAGACTCGGCCGAGGACCGTGGAGACAGCACCCGGGCGGCCCGGCTCCACGGCCCCCAGCCGACAACCGTGATGGAGCACGTGTTCGCCTGTCGCATGACGCCCACGAACTCCGTCACGGTCCCCCGTTGTCACGGTGGACCGAAGGTTGCGCGGCCGGGGTCCGGGGCCACACCGGGCCGCACACGACACGGCAGCCCGTAACGCAGAAATGTAGCGCGGCTCGACGGTCGCGTGAAGGGATCCGGCCAAAGCCGTGACCTGCCCGAGACCTGGGCCTGCCCGTCAGCGCGGGGTCCGGCCAGGCCGCTGGCCCGGGGGGCTCGGCCGGTAGCTGTACTGGCCGCAGAGCACGCACCGGGTGCCCAGGGTGCGGCCGGGATGGTCGACCACGGGCCCGGTCGGCTCCCACTGGTGCCGACACTCCTCGGCCGGTCGCTGCCGGTCGTCGTTCACGGGAACGACGCTAGCTGGACGTGCACCGGTTCGTCACACCCGGTCCCCGCCCATGATCGCTCAGAAGCTGACGTTGACCGGCCCTGGGCGGCCGGGTCCTCGATCTCGAACTACTCCCGCTCCTCGAAGCTGAACATGTGTCCGACGATGTTGCTCGGCACCGTCTGCAGCCGGGTGTTGTAGGCACGCACGTTTCCGTTGTAGAAGCGCCGGCCGGCGGCGATCCGGTCCTCGGTGTTGGCCAGCTCCTCCTGCAGCTCCAGGAAGTTCCGGCTGGCCTTGAGGTCGGGGTAGTCCTCGGCGACCGCGATCAGCCCGGTGACGGCACGCCCGAGCAGCTGCTCAGTCTCCTGCCGGGCGGTCGGTCCCTCGCCGGAGCGGGCCTGCGCCGCCGTACGGGCCGCGGTGACCTGCTCGAACACCCCGGACTCGTGCGCGGCGTAGCCCTTGACGGTCTCGATCAGGTTCGGGATCAGGCTGTAGCGACGCTGCAGCTCGACGTCGATCCGTTCCAGGACTCCTGGATCAGGTTCTGCTGGGACTCGAAGCGGTTGTACATCACGATGAGGACGAGGCCGATCAGGATGATCAGCCCGGCGATGACGGACAGGCCGATGGTCCCGCCGGGAGTGGCCGTGCGAGTCGCGCCTGGTGTCCCAGGTGTGGTAGCGGGAGTCCCACGCCACCGCCGGCCTGCCGTCCCACTGGCCGGTCAGGATGTTGCGGGCCTCGCGTCGAAGCCACGGTCGAACGGGTCACCGAGCCGGGTGGAGCGGCCGACGATCGAGTCGTCGCGTTCCTTGTACCGAAGACCCTTGCTCGCGGCGAACGCTGCGAGCGCCTGGCGACGCTTCTGCTCGAGCTTCCAGAACACGAATGTGACCGCGCCGGCCACCACGATGCCGCCGGCGATGAGCGCTGCTTCCATCCTCGACTCCTCCCCCAACGCGCCTGGCGCGACGCTGGAACGGGCAGAATCTACCGGCGGGTTCTCGGCCCCGATGATGTTTTCGCAAGGTTCGCGAGGCGGCCGGGATCAGCTGCCGATCGGGCCCGGTGGCACCGTCCGGCCGGGCCGCTTGTCCCGCCAGCGAGCCTGCTGGCGCCGCCCGTCGATCGCCCGCAGCCGGGCGTCGGTACGGCGCGCCATCCAGGCCTGCTCGCGCTGCAGCGTCCGCCACGCCTCGAGCCTGCGCGGCGGCAGTACGCCGGACTCGACCGCCGCGAGCACCGCGCAGCCGGGCTCGGTCTGGTGCGCGCAGTCCCGGAACCGACACGTCGCTGCCAGCCCCTCGATGTCGGAGAACACCGCGGCCACGCCTCGTGCGGAGTCGACCAGCCCGACGCCGCGCAACCCGGGAGTGTCGACGACGCAACCGCCACCGGGCAGCGGCACCAGCTCCCGTCGCACCGACGTGTGCCGGCCACGGCCGTCCGCCCGGATCTGCCGGACCCCGAGCACGTCGGCACCGACCAGGGCGTTGACCAACGTGGACTTGCCCACGCCCGACGACCCCAGCAGCACCACCGTCCCGTTGCTTTCCGCCGCGGCCCGTACCTGCTCGACGCCTTGACCCGTCCGGGCGCTCACCACGACCGTCTCGACACCCGGCGCCTCGGTCGCCAGCTCGGCGGCGAGCTCGGCGCCGTCCGTCACCAGGTCGGCCTTGGTGAGCACCAGCATGGGTCGGGCACCACTGGCCCAGGCGACGGCGAGCAGCCGCTCGACCTTGGCCATGCCGGGGTCCGGCAGCAGTCCGACCACCACGGCGGCGACGGTGGCGTTGGCCGCGAGCAGGTGCCCCTCGGAGCGCTCCCCCGCTCCCGCCCGCACCAGGCTGGTGCGCCGGGGCAGCACCGACTCGAGCGTGACGCGCTCGTCCGGCCAGCGCCGGATCAGCACCCAGTCGCCGGTGACCGGTGCGTACAGCCGGTCCGCCGCGACCGCGTCGAGCAGCGCCCCGCCGAGGCCGGCGCGGAGGGTGCCCCGGTGGGTGAGCACGGTGGCGAGGCCGCGATCGACCCGCAGCACCCGACCCGGTGCGCCGTCGCCCATCGTGGCCGCGAGGTCAGCCCACCCGTCGTCCCACCCGAGGGCGGGCAGGCTGGCGCCCGGCGCGGGCTGGGCGGATGCAGGGGTCACGTGCGGAGTCCTTGATCGGCACCCGTCGATGGGCGCGGTCGACGGCGCGGACGCTACGCGCGCGTCGGCAGGCCCGTCACCTGGTTTGCCGCGGACGCTCCATCAGCTCGGTCTCGTCGTCGGGCTGCACCGGCGGGGCCGGATCGGCCGACGGATCGACCGCCGGAGCGGCCGGCGACGTGGGCTTGCGACTGCGGCGCTCCCGGCCCTCCCGCAGCCGGCCACCGCGGTGGGCCTCCGCGTCGTCGTCGATCCGCCGGTGGTGCGCGACCAGGTTGGCCCGGGCCTCGCTGTCGGTCGGCGCCGCCGCGCTGGACAGAGCAGCCAGGCCACGGTCGTCGAGCCCGGCCTCCCGCATCCGCGCCGCCATCGCCTTGTCCCGCAGCCGGCGGACCAGCTCCAGCCGGGCCCGGGCGGTCGACTTCTCCGGGAAGACCCGGTCGAAGGCGGCGTTCAGCGCCGCTCCGATGAGGACGGCGATCGACAGGATGTACAGCCAGATCAGCACCGCGATCGGCGCGGCCAGGGGTCCGTAGATCGACCCACTGACCCCGCCGGAGATGCTCTGCAGGAACTCCCGCAGCGCCCAGCTCCCCCCGATCCAGACGATCAGGGTCAGGATCGCGCCGGGGATGTCGTAGCGCCACGACGTCCGCACCGGTACCGACAGGTGGTAGAGGGTCGTGACGAACGCCACCATCAGGAGGAGGACGGTGGGCCAGTAGAAGTTCTCCAGCCAGCTCACCCGCTCGGGCAGCAGGTTGGCGACCAGCGTCGGACCGGCGAGCACCAGCGGGACCACCACGATGCCGAGCACCAGGGCCACGACGTACAGGGTGAACGACAGCGCCCGGGTGCGGACGATGCCGCGGCGCCCGCCGAGCCCGTACATGATCGTGATGGTGTCGACGAAGACGTTGAGCGCCCGCGACCCCGACCAGAGCGCGAGCACGAAGCCGACCGAGATGACGTCGACCCGGCCGTCGGCCAGCACCTGGTCGAGAGTGGGGCGGATGATCTCGCGCACGGTGTCGTCGGTCAGCGCCTGCCGGGTGACGTCGAGGATCTGGTCACGGAAGCTGGCCACCTTGGCCACCTCGTAGCGGTCGGCCAGGTAGCCGATCGAGCCCGCCAGCCCGAACACCAGCGGCGGCAGCGACAGGATCGCGAAGAACGCGGCCTCGGCGGCGAGGCCGGTGACCCGGTAGCGCAGGCACGCGCCCACGGTGCTGGCCAGCAACCGCCACAGCACGCCGCGCCACGTGTCGGGCGGCGCGGCCAGCGGCAGCGAGGCCTCGCCGCCGACCGCAGGTGCGTCCTCCCGGTCTGCCGGCTCGTCGTCGCCCGGCTTGTCGTCGCCCGACTCGCGCGAGTCGGCCGAGTCGGCCGAGTCGGCCGAGTCGGCCGAGGTGTCGGAGGCGCCGTCGGGGGCGTCGTCCGAGGAGTCGTCGGAGGGGTCGCCGGAGGGGCCCGCGTCCCGGACCCGCTCCTCGGCCATGACCTCTACGGTAACGACATGGACCGCCTGCAGCGCGCATCCGGCAACCAGGCGCCGCCGCTGGTCGGTCATGACCCCGTCGCGGGCGACCCGCTGCTGACCGGACCGTTGCGCGCGTTCGCACCGGACGCCGCCGCCGCGGTGCTGGACGGACTCCACGACCTCGCTGCCGATGCGGGGTCCGCCGAGGCCGCGGAGCACGGCCGGCTGGCCAACGCCCACCCGCCCGTGCTGACGGCGGTCGACCGCTACGGCAACCGGATCGACGAGGTCACGTTCCACCCGTCGTGGCACTGGCTGCTCGAGCGCGGCGTGCGCCACGGGCTGCAGGCGGCGCCGTGGGCAGCCGACGACGCCGCACCGCACCTGCGCCGGGCACTGGGCTTCGTCGCCTGGTCGCAGGTCGAGCCGGGCCACGGGTGCCCATTGTCGATGACGTACGCCGCCGTCCCGGCGCTGCGCACCGACGCCGTCCTCGCCAAGGAGTGGGTGCCGTCGCTGACCGCCACCGGGTACGCGCCCGGGCTGGCCTGGCACGGCGACAAGCCGGGCGCGCTGGCGGGCATGGCGATGACGGAGAAGCAGGGCGGCTCGGACGTACGCAGCAACCTCACCAGCGCGGAGCCGTCGCCGGCCGACTCCGGTGTCGCCGACGCCTACCGGCTGGTCGGCCACAAGTGGTTCTGCTCAGCGCCGATGAGCGACGTGTTCCTCGTGCTGGCGCAGACCGGGCCTGGCCCCACCTGCTTCGTCGTGCCGCGGGTGCTGCCGGACGGCAGCCGCAACCCGTTCACCCTGGTGCGGCTCAAGGACAAGCTCGGCAACCGTTCCAACGCCTCGGCCGAGATCGAGCTCGACGGCACCCTCGGCTGGCGGCTGGGCGACGAGGGTCGCGGCGTGCGCACCATCCTGGAGATGGTGGCGGCCACCCGGCTGGACTGCGTGCTCGGCTCGACCGCGCTGATGCGGCGTGCGGTGGCCGAGGCGGCCTGGCACGCCACGCACCGTTCGGCCTTCGGTGGCCCGCTGATCGACAAGGCGGCGATGCGGCTGGTGCTGGCCGACCTCGTGGTCGAGGCCGAGGCCGCCTCGTGGCTGGGACTTCGGCTGGCCGCCGCTGTCGACCGTGCGGACGTGGCGCACGAGCAGGCGCTGCGCCGGATCGCCCTCCCGCTCGCGAAGTTCTGGGTGTGCAAGCGCACGCCCGGCCAGGTCGCCGAGGCGCTGGAGTGCCTGGGCGGCAACGGCTTCATCGAGGAGTCCGGGCTGCCGCTGCTGTTCCGCGAGTCGCCGCTGAACTCGATCTGGGAGGGCAGCGGCACCGTCAACGCACTCGACGTGCTGCGGGCGCTGCAGCGCGAACCCGGCTGCCTCGACGCGTGGCTCGCCGAGGTCGGAGCGGCCAGCGGCTCCGACGCGCACCTCGACGCCGCGGTGGGCGGGGTGCTGTCGATGCTGGGCGAGCTCGCCGACGGCGCGGCTGCCGAGGCGGAAGCGCGCCGGCTCGCCGCCCGGATGGCGACCTGCCTGCAGGGCGCCCTGCTGGTACGACACGGCGACCCGGCGGTGGCCGACGCGTTCTGCGCCAGCCGGCTGGGCGGCGACTGGGCCGGCGTGTTCGGCACCCTGCCGCGCACGGTCGACGTGGCGGCCCTGCTCGACCGCGCCGTGCCGGAGCCGGCCCGGTGACCTCGCTGCGCGCGCCCCTGGCCGCGCTGGTCGCCTCCGCTCTCATCACCGTGACCGCGGTGGCGGCCGCGCGAGCGACCGACCCGGCGGTGGCCGCGCTCGCGCTCGCCGGCGTCGTCGCCGCCGTCGCCGCCACGAGCCGGGATCCCGCGGTGGTCAACCCGGCGTGGAGCCTGACCGCCCTGCTGCGCGGCACGGCGCCGCCGTTGGAGCTGGCTCCGCTGTGGGCCGGGCACGCCGTGGGTGGGCTGGCGGGCGGACTGGCCGGTCGGCTGGTGCTCGACCGCACCGAGCAACAGCTGGTGCTGGAGACTCCGGACACCGCCGTCGCCGCGCTCCTGCTCGGTGCGAGTGCCGTGGCCGGCGGCTGGGTCGCCGTGGCCCTCCAGCCCGGCGCGGTGCTGGCCGCCGCCCCGCTCGGCGCCTGCGCTGCGCTGCCGGCGGTGTTCACCGGCGCCCTCAGCCCGGCGGCGCTGTTCGGGGTGGCCGTCGCCGGTCTCGCCACCTGGACGTTCGTCTCGGCGGCGGTGCTGGCGGTCGCGGCCGGAGCGGTCGCAGCGGCCGCAGTCGCCTCGCTCACCGCACCGGTCGTCTCAAATAGCGGATAGCACGTCCACTATTCGGGATGAGGGTTTGTGGACCATCCACCGGACGCCCAGACTCCTGGGCATGGCGCACGCCTTGAGCACCCACCTGGTCGGTCGACCGCACGTCGACCTGGGTCGCGTACGCAGCATGATGTGTCGGCACGCCTGACCTCGCCCGCAGTTCGCCGGGCGCGCGGTCGTGCCGCCCGGATTCTCCCGGCCGACGCCCGCGCGTCCCCCTCTCGAGGACGCGTGCCCCATGGTTTCCCCTGCCGATACCGCAATCGCTGACCCGACCACCACCGCACCCGCTGCCGCACCGGCCGCCACACCCGCCAAGGGCCCGGCCCGGCCCGCCCGCAAGCCACGCGGCGAGGGTCAGTGGGCCCGCGGCCACCGCGAGCCGTTGAACCCCAACGAGCAGGTCAAGAAGGACGACCTGCCGCTGCACGTGCGGGCCCGGATCGAGAACGTCTACGCCCACCGGGGCTTCGACTCGATCGACCCGGCCGACCTGCGCGGCCGGTTCCGCTGGTGGGGCCTCTACACCCAGCGCAAGCCGGGCATCGACGGCGGTCGCACCGCCACGCTGGACCCGCACGAGCTGGACGACCGCTACTTCATGCTCCGCGTACGCATCGACGGCGGCCAGCTCGACCTCGAGCAGCTGCGCACCGTGGCGGACATCTCCACCCGCTACGGCCGGGACACCGCGGACATCACCGACCGGCAGAACATCCAGCTGCACTGGATCGAGGTCGAGGACGTCCCCGCCATCTGGCAGCGGCTCGAGGCGGTCGGCCTGTCCACCCAGGAAGCGTGCGGCGACACCCCCCGGGTCATCCTCGGCAGCCCGCTGGCCGGCATCGCGTCGGACGAGATCCTGGACGGCAGCTGGGCGGTCGACGAGATCCAGCGCCGGTTCATCGGCGACCCCGCGTTCGCCAACCTGCCGCGCAAGTTCAAGACCGCTATCTCCGGCCACCCGAGCCAGGACGTCGTGCCGGCTGTCAACGACGTGGCGTTCGTCGGCGTCGACCACCCCGATCACGGGCCCGGCTTCGACGTCTGGGTCGGCGGCGGCCTGTCGACCAACCCGATGTTCGCCAAGCGGCTCGGCGCGTGGATCCCGCTCGAGGACGTGCCGGACGTCTGGGCCGGCGTCTGCGGGATCTTCCGCGACTACGGCTACCGGCGGCTGCGGGCCCGCGCCCGGATCAAGTTCCTGATCGCCGACTGGGGTGCCGAGCGGTTCCGCGAGGTGCTGGAGTCCGACGAGTACCTCGGCCGGCCGCTCGCCGACGGCCCCGCGCCCGTGGTGCCCCCGGCCCCCGGTGACCACATCGGCGTGCACCGCCAGCGGGACGGCCGCAGCTACATCGGCGTCGCTCCCACGGTCGGCCGGGTCTCCGGCACGCTGCTCAACCAGCTCGCCGACGTCGTCGAGGCGTACGGCAGCACCCGGGTGCGGCTGACCCCGTACCAGAAGCTGGTGGTGCTCGACGTCACCGACGACCAGGTCGACCCGCTGGTCGCCGCGCTGGACGAGATCGGCCTGCACGCCGAGCCGTCGCAGTGGCGGCGCGGCACGATGGCCTGCACCGGCATCGAGTACTGCAAGCTCGCGATCGTCGAGACCAAGGCCCGCGCCCAGAACCTGATCTCCGAGATGGAGCGGCGCATCCCCGAGCTGGACGAGCCGCTCACGGTCAACCTCAACGGCTGCCCCAACTCGTGTGCCCGGGTGCAGGTCGCCGACATCGGGCTCAAGGGCCAGATCGTGACCGACGACGACGGCCACCAGGTCGAGGGCTTCCAGGTGCACCTCGGTGGCGGGCTCGCGCTGGAGCACCGCGACGACCCGGCGTTCGGCCGCAAGCTGCGCCGGCACAAGGTCACCGCCGAGGCGTTGCCCGACTACGTCGAACGGGTGGTGCGGCACTGGCTGGACCAGCGCGAGGAGAAGGAGTCGTTCGCCGAGTGGGCGGCCCGCGCCGACGAGGAGGCGCTGCGATGAGCGGGGCCGGTGGAGGACACACCGTTCCGCAGCACTGCCCGTACTGCGGCGACGACAACCTGTTCCCGCACGGCGAGACGCACGGCAGCTGGGAGTGCCGCAGCTGCCTGCGCGCGTTCGGCGTGAAGTTCGTCGGCCTGCTCGCGCCACCGGAGGTGCAGCGGTGACCGTCACCGATCTGCCGCTCACGCTGCCCTCGCAGCGCCGCAGCGACGACGAGCTGCGCGAACTGGCGCAGCTTGCGGGCCCCGAGCTCGAGCTGGCCCCCGCCGAGGAGATCGTGGCCTGGGCGGTACGCACCTTCGGCGAGCGGTTCTGCATCACCTCATCGATGGCCGACGCGGTGCTCGCGCACGTCGCATCCCGGGTCGCCCCGGGCATCGACGTGGTGTTCCTCGACACCGGCTACCACTTCCCGGAGACCATCGGCACCAGGGACGCGGTGGCAGCGACCCTTCCGGTCACCGTGGTCACAGCACACCCCGAGCTGAGCGTCGCCGAGCAGGACGAGCGGTACGGCGCCGACCTCTGGGCGCGGGACCCGGACCTGTGCTGCGCCATGCGCAAGGTGGCACCGCTGACCGACACGCTGGCCGGCTACGACGCCTGGGCGACCGGGCTGCGCCGGGACGAGACACCGACCCGGGTGATCACGCCCGTCGTCGGCTGGGACGGCGCCAAGCGCAAGGTCAAGGTGTCCCCGCTGGCGCGCTGGACCCAGGCCGACGTCGAGGCCTACGTCGACGAGCACGGGGTGCTGGTCAACCCGCTGGTCCACGACGGCTACCCGTCGATCGGCTGCCGCACCTGCACCCTGCGGGTCGAGCCCGGCGCTGCCGCCCGCAGCGGGCGCTGGGCCGGCACCGCCAAGACCGAGTGCGGCATCCATGCCTGACCGCACCGCACGTACCGATCCTCCGGCACCACCCACCAGAAAGGAGCAGCGCCCATGACCGCACCGGCCCTGCTCGCCCTCGCCCACGGCAGCCGCGATCCCCGTTCGGCCGCCACCGTCCGCGCCCTCCGTGACCGGGTACGCACGCTGCGACCCGACCTGCGCATCGACACCGCGTTCCTCGAGCTGTCGCGGCCCGGTCACGTCGAGGCGTTCGACCGGCTCGCTGCCGACGGCGTCGAGGAGGTCGTCGTCGTGCCGTTGCTGCTGACCGAGGCCTACCACGCCAAGGTCGACGTGCCGTCGGCCGTGGCGGAGGCCGCGGCCCGTACCGGCATGCGGATCCAGACCACCAGCGTGCTCGGCGCCCGGCGCAGCTTCCTCGAGGTGCTCGACGTACGGCTGCGCGCCGCGCTGGCCGAGTCGCGGGTGCGTGAGCTCGACGCCCTCGTCCTCGCGGCCGCCGGCTCCACCGACCAGGTCGCCAACGCGGCCGTCCAGCGGGTGGCGCGGGCCTGGGGTGCGCGGCACCGGCTGCCGGTGCTCACCGCCTTCGCGTCCGCCACACCGCCCTCGACCGGCGAGGCGGTGCGGCAGTTCCGCTCCGACGGGCGGCGACACATCGCGGTCGGCTCGTTCTTCCTGGCGCCCGGCTTCCTGCCCAACCGCGCGGCCGAGCTGGCCCTCGAGGCCGGCGCCGTCGCGGTCTCGCAACCGCTCGGCGCCGACGTCGAGGTGGCCCGCACCGTGCTGGAGCGCTACGCCGTCGGCGCGGTCGAGCTGGTGCCGCTGCCCGCCTGACCCACCGCGCGCCCTGACCGAGTTGTCACCGTCAGACCGCCATCTATGGCGGGGTGGCGGTGACAACTCGTCGCGGGGGGTCGGGTGGTGGGGCAGGATCGGCGGGTGCGGATGCTGCAGCAGGTGGGCGACGAGCTGACCGATGACGACCTCGAGGCGGCCTACGCCTACCCGGTCGAACGCACCTGGGTGCGCCTGAGCTTCGTCGCCACCGTCGACGGGGCGATCGCCGATGCCTCCGGGCACCCGTCCGGCCTGTCCTCGGCAGCCGACCAGCGGGTGTTCGCGCTGCTGCGCGGGCTGTCCGACGTCATCGTGGTGGGCGCCGGGACGGCACGTGCTGAGCAGTACGCGCCGGTGCGACCCAGCGAGGTCGACCAGCGGATGCGGGCCCGGCTCGGCCTGGCACCGCTGCCGACGATCGCGGTCGTGAGCAACCGCCTGGACATCCCCGCCTCCCTGCTGCCCCCACCGGGGGACCACGCGCGCACCCTCGTGGTCACCAGTGCGGCGTCACCGGCCGAGCGCCGGGAGCAGATAGCCGCGCGCGCCGAGGTGCTGGTCTGTGGCGACGAGACGGTCGACCTGGGCGTGGTCCGCGAGGAGCTGGGCGCGCGTGGACTGCGCCGGGTGCACGCCGAGGGCGGCCCGCGGCTGACCGCCGACCTCGCCGCTGCCGGGGTGCTGGACGAGGTGTGCCTGACCCTGAGCCCCGCACTGGTCGCCGGGTACTCGCCGAGGCTGTCGGCGGGCCCCCCGCTCGTGGCACCGTGTGCGCTGCGGCTCGCGCACGCGCTCGCGGCCGGTGACGAGCTGCTGCTGCGCTACGTACGGAGGGATCGCTGACGTGCCGATCGACCTGCCGGTCAACCCCCCGCTCAGCCCGATGCTGGCGCGCAGCGTCAAGTCGGTGCCGGCGGCCGACGCGGTCGACGGCGGCTACGGCTACGAGCCCAAGTGGGACGGCTTCCGCTGCATCGTGTTCCGCGACGGCGACGACGTCGAGCTGGGCAGCCGCAACGAGCGGCCCCTGACCCGCTACTTCCCCGAGGTCGTCGAGGCGGTGAAGGCGTCGCTGCCGCCCCGGTGCGTGGTCGACGGCGAGATCATCGTGGCCGTCGACGACCACCTGGAGTTCGAGCGGCTGCTCGACCGGATCCACCCCGCGGAGTCGCGGGTACGGATGCTCGCCGAACAAACGCCGGCGTCGTTCGTCGCCTTCGACCTGCTGGCCTTCGACGACCACGACCTGACCGGGCGTCCGTTCGCCGAGCGGCGGCAGCTGCTCGAGGAGGCGCTGTCCACCGAGGGGGTACCGGTGCACCTGACCGCGATCACCCGCTCGGAGCAGACCGCCAACGAGTGGCTGGCGTCGTTCGAGGGCGCTGGTCTGGACGGCGTCGTCGCCAAGCCGCTGGCGGCGCCGTACTCGCCCGGGCAGCGCACCATGCTCAAGATCAAGCACGAGCGCACCGCCGACGTGGTCGTGGCCGGCTACCGGATGCACAAGACGTCGACCGAGGACAAGCCGCTTCTCGGGTCGATGCTGCTCGGGCTGTACGACGACGAGGGCACCTTGCAGCACGTGGGGGTGTGCGCGTCGTTCAGCGTCGCGCGCCGGGCCGAGCTGGTCGAGGAGCTGCGCCCCCTGGAGACCGACCCCGCTGACCACCCCTGGCGCTGGGGCGCCGAGGAGGGCGACGACGAGACCGGCCGCCGCCGCCCGGGGAGCCAGTCGCGGTGGAACGCCGGCAAGGACCTGTCGTTCGTGCCGCTGCGTCCCGAGCGGGTGCTCGAGGTGGCCTACGACCACATGCAGGGCACCCGGTTCCGGCACACCACGCAGTTCCGCCGGTGGCGCACCGACCGGGACCCGGAGTCGTGCACCTACGGCCAGCTCGAGGAGCCGGTCTCGTACGAGCTGGCCGAGGTGCTGAGCGGCTGACCCGCACCTCTGCGCGAGCCGCGTAGGCTGCACCGCCATGTACGACGTCGTGCTGCTCATCGAGCAGGAGCTCAGCGCCCTGGACGCCGAGCAGGTCCTTGCCCTGCACGAGGAGCTCGAGCACGAGGACGAGCACGTGACCTACCACGTCCTGCTCCCGGTCGAGGAGTCCTCGTCGCGCGTGCACGCCGCGCTCGGCTCGATCGCCCGCTACGAGATGATCCCGCCGACCGAGACCATGAGCCCGGAGGCGCTGGCCCGGCTCGACGCCGAGCTGGTGGCCGAGGCGCAGGGCGGGCTCGAGCGCAGCCTCGAGCTGCTGCGGGCGGGCGGGCACCACGCCGAGGGCGAGCTCACCCACGGCGACCCGGTGGGCCACCTGGTGCGGATCAGCAAGGAGCACGAGGCCGCCGAGGCCATCGTGCTGACCGGCCCGCACGCGGTGCGTCAGTTCCTGCACACCGACTGGACCTCGAAGGCGCGACGCTCGCTCGGCATCCCGATCCTGCACCTGCTCGAGCACGAGACGTTCGACGAGCAGGGCGGCGGCGGCGAGGGCGTCAGCGGGATGTGACCCCGGCGCCCTCCCCCTCCGAACGATCCGACCTGACGGTCGCCCCGACACTCACCTCGCCGGATCGTTCGTGAAGGGGCGGCCGCCCGCGGACCCTGGCCTGCGGGGCCTCCGACTGGCTGAGACGATGGGCCGCACTGACGACCGGCCGGGCATGGCCCGCCGGTCGTCGCCGTGACGCAGCCAGGAAGGGACAGCCTGCATGGAGGTCTGGCCGGGAGGCCCGTACCCGCTCGGCGCCACCTATGACGGCGCGGGCACCAACTTCGCGCTGTTCTCCGAGGTCGCCGAGGCGGTCGAGCTGTGCTTGTTCGACGACGACGGCAAGGAGACCAGGGTGCCGCTGACCGAGCGGGACGCGCTGGTCTGGCACGGCTACCTGCCCCGCGTCTCCCCCGGTCAGCGGTACGGCTTCCGGGTGCACGGCCCCTACGCGCCCGAGCACGGACTGCGCTGCGACCCGAGCAAGCTGCTGCTCGACCCGTACGCCAAGGCGATCGAGGGTGAGGTCGACTGGGCCAACGCCTGCTTCTCGTACGACTTCGACGACCCGAAGGAGCGCAACACCGAGGACTCCGCGCCGCACACCATGAAGTCGGTCGTGACCAACCCCTACTTCGACTGGCAGGACGACCGCCAGCCGCGCCGGGAGTACAACGAGACCGTCATCTACGAGGCGCACGTACGCGGTCTGACCATGACGCACCCGGACATCCCGGACGAGATCCGCGGCACCTACGCCGCGCTCGGGCACCCGGTGATCGTGCAGCACCTGGCCGACCTCGGCGTCACCGCGGTCGAGCTGATGCCGGTGCACCAGTTCGTGCAGGACTCGCACCTGGTCGACAAGGGCCTGTCGAACTACTGGGGCTACAACACGATCGGCTTCTTCGCCCCGCACGGCGCCTACAGCTCGACCGGGCAGCACGGCGAGCAGGTGCTGGAGTTCAAGGCGATGGTGCGTGAGCTGCACCGCGCGGACATCGAGGTGATCCTCGACGTCGTCTACAACCACACCGCCGAGGGCAACCACTACGGCCCGACCATGGCGTTTCGCGGCATCGACAACCAGGCCTACTACCGGCTGGTCGACGAGGCCAAGGAGCACTACTACGACACCACCGGCACCGGGAACACGCTGCTGATGCGCAACCCGCACGTGCTGCAGCTGATCATGGACTCGCTGCGGTACTGGGTCACCGAGATGCACGTCGACGGGTTCCGGTTCGACCTGGCCGCTAGCCTGGCCCGCCAGTTCCACGAGGTCGACCGGCTCAGCGCCTTCTTCGACCTGGTCCAGCAGGACCCGGTCGTGAGCCAGGTGAAGCTGATCGCGGAGCCGTGGGACGTCGGGCCGGGCGGCTACCAGGTCGGCAACTTCCCGCCCCGGTGGACGGAGTGGAACGGCACGTACCGCGACACGGTGCGGGACTTCTGGCGCGGCGAGCCGTCGCTCGGCGAGTTCGCCAACCGGCTCTCGGGGTCGAGCGACCTGTACGAGTCCGACGGCCGCGCGCCGTACGCGTCGATCAACTTCGTGACCGCGCACGACGGCTTCACCCTGCGCGACCTGGTGTCGTACAACGAGAAGCACAACCAGGCCAACGGCGAGGGCAACAACGACGGCGAGAGCCACAACCGATCCTGGAACAGCGGGGTCGAGGGCGAGACCGACGACCCCCAGGTGCTGGCGCTGCGGGCCCGCCGGCAGCGCAGCATGTTGGCCACGCTGCTGCTCAGCCAGGGGGTCCCGATGCTGCTGCACGGCGACGAGCTCGGGCGCACCCAGCGCGGCAACAACAACGCCTACTGCCAGGACAACGAGCTGTCGTGGGTCGACTGGTCGGCCGTCGACGGGGAGCTGTTGGCATTCGTGCGCAGGCTCACCGACCTGCGCGCCGAGCACCCGGTGCTGCGACGTCGAAGGTTCTTCACCGGTGCGGCCGAGGCGGACGGGCTTCCCGACGTGGCGTGGCTGCGCGCCGACGGCACCCCGATGGGCGGCAAGGACTGGGCGACTCCGTCGCGTGCGATCGCCGTCTACTACAACGGCGACGCGATCACCGAGCCCGGCCCCCGGGGCGAGGAGATCGCCGACGACTCCTTCCTGCTGCTGCTCAACAGCGGTCCCGACGACGTCGTGTTCACGCTGCCGGACGGCGCCTTCGGGGACAGCTGGGTGCTGGTGCTCGACACCGCCGACACCGCCGACGATGCCGCGGACGTCGACGCATCGACGGCGCTGCCGGCCGGCAAGCCGCGGCCGGTGACCGGGCACTCCGTGGTCGTGCTGCGCCGGGGCTGATGATGGTCCGTCCACGTCCGGACCGTCCGGCGGCGGCCCGGACGCCGACCGGCACCTACCGGCTGCAGCTGCACGCCGGGTTCGGCTTCGGCCACGCGGAGCTGCTGGTGCCGTACCTCGCGCGGCTCGGCGTCTCGCACCTGTACCTGTCGCCGGTGCTGCAGGCCGCGCCCGGGTCGCTGCACGGCTACGACGTCGTCGACCACACCCGGGTCTCCGCCGACCTCGGCGGCCGCGACGGACTGGAACGGCTCGCGGCCACCGCCCACGAGCACGGCCTCGGGATCGTCGTCGACGTGGTCCCCAACCACATGGCGCTGGTGGCGCCCGAGTACCTCAACGCGCCGTTGTGGCAGACCCTGCGCCTCGGCCGGGAGTCGCCTACCGCGCACTGGTTCGACGTCGACTGGGAGCACACCGGCGGACAGTTCCCGTTGCCGCTGCTCGGTGACCGGCTCGAGGAGGTGCTCGGCCGCGGCGAGCTGGTGCTCGACCAGCAGGACGGGGAGCCCGTGCTGCGCTACTTCGACCACGTGTTTCCCCTGGCACCCGGCACAGCCCCTGGTACGGAAGGCGGCGACGTGTCGGCGGTGCTGGCCCGCCAGCACTACCTGCTCGCGTCCTGGCGGGACAAGGACGAGGTGCTGGCCTATCGGCGGTTCTTCGACGTCGACACCCTGGTCGCGGTACGGGTCGAGCTCCCGCAGGTCTTCGACGCCACCCATGCGGTGCTCGTCGACCTGCACGCCCACGGGGTCGTCGACGGGTTCCGCATCGACCACCCCGACGGCCTCGCCGACCCCGAGGGCTACCTCGACCGGCTCGCCGCGGTCACCGGCGGCGCGTGGGTGGTCGTGGAGAAGATCCTCGAGGGTGACGAGCAGCTGCCGAGCGACTGGGCGTGTGCCGGCACGACCGGCTACGACGCGCTCCGGGCTGTGCAGCAGGCGCTGGTGCCGCCGACCAGCGACGCGTTGGAGCGGGTGTGGGCCGACACCGGCGTCTCCGGCGACCTGGCGGAGATGGTGCTCCGGGCCAAGCGCCAGGTGCTGGACGAGCTGCTGCAGCCCGAGGTGCGCCGGCTCACCCGCGTCGCGGTGCGGGCGGCAGCCGACGCCGGCGAGCAGGTCGACGCCGGCCGGCTCACCGAGGCGATCACCGAGCTCCTGGTGCAGGTCGACGTCTACCGCTGCTACGTGCGGCCCGGCCACCCGGTCGACCCCGAGGCGGCAGAGCGGCTGGGTGCTGCCGCCGAGCGCGCGCACGCCGCGCGGCGCGACCTCACCGCCGAGCTGGTGCTGCTCGAGCGGCTGCTGCTCGACGCGGCGACAACGAGTGAGGCGGGACGCGACCTCGTCGTGCGGTTCCAGCAGACCTGCGGCCCGGTGATGGCCAAGGGCGTCGAGGACACCACCTTCTACCGCTGGCACGAGCTCGTGGGCCTGTCCGAGGTCGGCGGCGACCCCGGCACGCTGGACGAGCCGAGCGTCGCGCACCTGCACACCTGGGCGCAGCGGCAGGCTGCGCGCCACCCGACCGGCATGACCACGATGTCGACCCACGACACCAAGCGCAGCGAGGACGTACGGGCACGCCTGCTCGCCGCCGCCGGCAACCCGCCGGCCTGGCGGGCGGCGTGGGAGCCGGTACGCGACGCGGCCGACCGCCTCGGCGTCGACCGGCCGACTGCCTACCTGGTGCTGCAGACCCTCGTGGGGGCCTGGCCGATCGAGCACGAGCGGCTCGAGGAGTACCTGGTCAAGGCCACCCGCGAGGCCAAGCGCCGTACGACGTGGACCGATCCCGAGCAGGAGTACGAGTCCCGGGTGATCGAGCTGGCGCGGGTCGCCGCCGACGACCAGTGGTTGCGATCGGCCGTCACCGGACTGGTCGAGGCCAGCGACGACGCCACTCGCGCCACCGTGCTCGGACAGAAGCTGCTGCAGCTGACGATCCCCGGGGTCCCGGACGTCTACCAGGGCTGTGAGGTGGTCGAGCTGTCGCTCGTCGATCCCGACAACCGGCGGCCGGTCCCGTACGACGAGCTGTCCGAGCGGCTGGACCGGCTCGAGCACGGTGACCCGCCCCGCGACCTCGACGACGAGAAGCTGCTGGTCACGTCGTCGGTGCTGCGGCTGCGTCGCTCCGACCCCGGCGCGCTCGGGGCGGCGGCCGGCTACGAGCCGCTGCGTGGCACCGGTCCGCACCTGGTCGGGTTCGTCCGCGGCGGCACGCTGGTGCTCGTGACCCGCTGGCCGTCCCGGCTCGCGGGAGGAGGCGGCTGGGGTGAGGCGACGGTGGTACTGCCCGCGGGCAGCTGGACCGACCGGCTGACCGGGCGGCGGGTGACCGGAGGGTCCCAGCCGGTTGCCGACCTGCTGACGGACCTGCCGGTCGCGATGCTCACCTCCGACCCGGACCCGTCGGCATGAGGCCCGCGGTGTGGGCGCCCGAGGCCCGGTCCGTCGAGCTCGTGCTCGACGGGAGCCGGGAGGCGATGGCTCCGGGCGAGCGCGGCTGGTGGCATGCCGACCGTGACCTCTTCCCGGGCACCCGCTACCGGTTCACCCTGGACGACGGGGAGCCGTTGGCCGACCCCCGCGCACTGCGGCTGCCGGACGGGCCCGAGGGTGCGGCCGAGGTGGTCGACCTCGCGGCCCACGGCTGGGCCGACGGCGGGTGGGGCGGCGTGCGGCTGCCGGAGGCGGTGGTCTACGAGCTGCACGTGGGCACGTTCACCGCCGAGGGCACGCTGGACGCGGCGGTGATCGGGCTCGACCACCTGGTCGACCTCGGCATCGACCTGGTCGAGGTGATGCCGCTGGCCAGCTTCCCCGGGCGGCACGGCTGGGGCTATGACGGCGTCGGGCTCTACGCGGTGCACGAGCCGTACGGCGGGCCGGCCGCGTGGCAGCGCTTCGTCGACGCGTGCCACGCGCGCGGGCTGGGCGTCTGCCTCGACGTGGTCTACAACCACCTCGGCCCCGGCGGCAACCGGCTGCCCGACTTCGGCCCGTACTTCACCGACCACTACTCGACGCCGTGGGGCGCGGCGGTCAACCTGGACGGTCCCGGCAGCGACGAGGTGCGCAGGTTCGTCATCGACAACGCCGTGATGTGGCTGCGGGACTTCCACGTCGACGCGCTACGGCTCGACGCCGTGCACGCGCTGCACGACGAGCGGGCGGTGCCGTTGCTGGAGGAGCTGTCGGCGGCCGTCGACGCGCTGTCCGCCGAGGTGGGGCGCCCGCTGTGGCTGATCGCGGAGTCCGATCGCAACGACCCGCGGACGGTGGCGCCGCGCGACGAGGGCGGGCTCGGCGTGCACGCGCAGTGGGCCGACGACGTGCATCACGGGCTGCACGTGCTGCTCACCCGCGAGACCCAGGGCTACTACGCCGACTTCGCCGCACCGGGTGTGCTGGCACGGGTGCTCACCGGTGTCTTCCTGCACGCGGGCACCTGGTCGTCGTTCCGCGACCGCACCCACGGCCGCCCGGTCGACACCGCGCGGACTCCGGGGTGGCGGTTCGTGGCATCGCTGCAGACCCACGACCAGGTAGGCAACCGCGCCACCGGTGACCGGCTGTCGGCGTCGCTCGATCCCGGCACGCTCGCGTGCGGGGCGGCGTTGCTGCTGACCGCGGCCACGACACCAATGCTCTTCATGGGCGAGGAGTGGGGCGCCTCCACCCCGTGGCTGTACTTCACCGACCACCCCGACCCGGCGTTGGCCGAGGCGGTGCGCCAGGGCCGGCGGGACGAGTTCGCGGCGCACGGCTGGGCCCGTGACGACGTCCCCGACCCGCAGGACCCGGCCACCGTGGACGCCTCGCGGCTGGACTGGTCGGAGCTCACCCGCGACCCGCACGCGCGGTTGCTGGCGTGGTACCGCGACCTGCTCCGGTTGCGCCACGACCGTGCGGACCTGCGCGACCCATCGCTCGACCGGGTCGGCGTCGACCACGACGAGGCGGCTCGTACGGTGCTGGTGCGACGGGGTGAGCACCGGGTCGTCGTCAACCTGTCCGACGACGGCACCGACGTCGAGCTGGGGCCGGACGCGTCCCACGTCGCGGTGCTGCTCGCGTGGGACGACGCCACGGCACTCAACGGCACGTCGGTGCGCGTCCCCGCCCGGTCCGCGGCAGTGCTCGGCCCCGCCTGACCGAAGCCAGACGGGCCGAGACGCATCACCGCAAGGTGTCGCGGGCGACCGGGCTCACGGAGTCCGGAACGCCGCCCACTGCCGGTCCATCCTGGTGTCCTGACCGTTGGTGAACTTGTTCATGCACGCGTCGGTGACGTAGTTCATGAAGTTCTTCACCGGGTCCCTGCCGGCCGACGCACAGGTGTTGAGCGCGGGATCGCACTCGAAGATGTTGTCGCCGTTGAACTGCGCGGGCGTGTCCCGCACCTGGTCGCCGGGCGCATTGCAGCCGCCCTGGAAGGTGTGGAACAGGCCCAACCAGTGCCCGACCTCGTGGGTCAGCGTGTCGCCCCGGTTGTAGGGGGAGGCGGTGCCACCCGGCACGCTCTGGTTGAGGATCACGACGCCGTCCAGCAGGGGCTGGCCCGCCTGGCTCGACGGGAACGTCGCGTAGCCGAGCAGTCCGCCGCCGAGGTTGGCGAGGTAGATGTTGAGGTCGGCCGCGTTGCCCTGGTGCAGCGCGGTCTTTGCCTCGTTGTTGTCGCTGGGGTCCACGTCGGGGTTGGCCCAGTTGTACCAGTCGTTGTTCGCCACCCGCTCGATCTCGGCGGTGCGGAACCGGAAGCTGGTGTTGGCGGCGTTGGGTGCGGTCAGGCCCTTGTACGCCCGGTTCAGCACCGTGAGCTGGTTGCCGATCTTGGTGTTGTTGACGTTGCCCCCGCCACCGACCCGGGTGATCACGTGCCAGTAGACGTCGACCCGGACGACCGCGCCGCCGCGGGCAGCGCGGCGGTCCGCTGCGCTCAGGCTTGCCCACCTGGCGTGGGCGACCCGCTGCATCTGCCGGACCTGTGCCGTGCTGAGCGTGTTCGGGTCGGCACTCGGCGCCGTACCCCTCATCACTCGTGCGTTCGCGCTCCCGCCCGGCGCGCATTCGTCCCCCGTGTCGGCGGGTGACCCGCCGGCAACAGTCGACCCGGTGGCGGGGCCGACCGCCAGGAGGGCGGCAACCGCCACTCCCGCCATGAGAAACCGCCTCATCAGACCTTCTCTCCCTCTGTCAGCACCGGCCCGAACGGGCCGCACGATGTCTCGCCGGGCACCGAACGACGCCTGGTCGGGCGTCACGGTAAGGCCTGCCCCATGCCCGTGCACATCAATGCCGGAAATGTCTGGACGATTGGTCCTCTAGTAACGCCGCAACAACGACTCCAACGAGACAGCCGGCCGCCCGGTGAGCCGCTCGACGTCGGGGCTGACCCGGGCCAGCTCACCCGATGCGATGGCCCGGTACGTGCTGACCCAGGCCTCGACCATCCAGTCCGGCGCGCCGTACGCCGCCCGGGACCGGTAGGCCTCGTCCAGGGACTCGTCGTGGTAGCGGATGGTGCGCCCGGTCGCGGCCGACACGATGCCGGCGACCTCGTGTAGGGCGAGTGCCTCGGGACCGGTCAGGTCGTAGACGATGCCGCGGTGCGCGTCCGGTTCGGCCAGCACGGTGAGCGCCACGTCGGCGACGTCGTCGACCGCCACTCCGGCGAAGCGTCCCTCGCCGGCCGGACCCCGGATCGCACCGTTGTCGTCGGCGAACGTCGGCACCAGGTCGAGGTAGAGGTTGTCGCGCAGGAAGGTCCAGTACATCCCGCTGGCCCGCAGGTGCTGCTCGGTCGCCCAGTGGTCGCGAGCCAGGGTGAACGTCGCGTCGGGAGCGGCGGCCGCGAACGAGGTGTAGACCACGTGCTCGACGCCGGCGGCTGCGGCGGCGTCGACGAAGCAGCCGGTGCTGGTCGACCCGGTCGGCCGCCTCCGACGCCGACACCATGAACAGCGTCCGCACACCGTCCAGGGCTGCCCTCGCCGCGTCGGCGTCGGCGTAGTCGGCCCGTACGACCTCGGCGCCGTCGAGCCGCGGCGCCCGTGCCGGGTCGCGCACCACCAGTCCCTGCGGCACGCCGGTCTCCGCCAGCCGGCGACAGATCCGTCCGCCGAGCCGTCCGGTCGACCCGGTCACGGCGAGGGCGGGAGGGGTCATGTGCGGGCCAAACCACGCCGGGACCCGCGTCATTCCGCGGGTCCGACACGCACGCCGCACCGCCGATACGGGCCGGATCTCTTCTACAGTCGACGGACCACCATCGTCGACACGGATGATCGGGCGAAGACTCACGGGTCGTGACAATTCGCGCACAGACGCACCAAACCCTCGGCGCCCCCGCTACGAATGGGTCCGGGGAGGGAGGGGTCGGCATGAGGCGTGACAGGGCGACCGGCACGAGACCCGGCCGGACATCCGAGCGACGAGGCGCACCGCTGGTCATCATGGCCGCGGTGGTGCTGGCCCTGGCCGGCGCGGCAGCGCCCGCCGCCGCGACCACACAGGCGCCGGCGCACCCGCCGGTGGCCGAGGGCAGCGTGTTCCTCGTCCAGGCACTGCCCGGCGCCGATGTCTCCGTGTCCGTCGACGGGGCCGACCCGCGTACGGGCATCGCGACCGCGCAGATCGTCGGGCCGCTCGACCTGTCACCCGGCGAGCACACGCTCACCGTGACCGGGCAGGACCCGGACTGGACCATGCAGGCCTCGGTCGACATCACGCCGGGCCAGAGCGTGGACGTCGTCCTGCACCGGCCCGCGAAGGCGTCCGGTCGGCCGATGGTCACCGTGTTCCACGAGCCGGTCGGTGGCGTCGCCGCCGGCAACGGCCGGGTGCTGGTCGCGCACACGGCCACGGCGCCGCCTGCCGACGTGGAGGTCGACGGCGAGGTGGCGTTCGCCGACATCGCGAACGGCGAGTACGCCAGCGCCGACGTCCCCGCCGGCACGCACGTCGTGCGGGTGGTGCCGGCCGGTCGGTCCGGGCCTTCGTTGCTCGGCCCGCTCGACCTCGACGCGCGCGCGGGGCAGCTGACCGCGGTGTACGCCGTCGGCAACCCGCAGGACGACACCATGGACGTCGTCGTGCACCGTCAGCCGCTCGGCGCCCGCGGATCGTCCGCGCCCGACGCGGTGGAGACGGGTTCGGCCGGGCTGGTCGCCGACGTGCCGGTCGCCGGCGCGACTGCGCAGAGCGCAGCCGAGCCGCTCCGGAGCTCGCCCGGTGCCGGTGTCCTTGCCGCGTTGGTGCTGTCCGGCCTGGTCGCCGTCGTCGTGATCGGCAGGTCTGCCGCCACGGTCCCCCGTCGCCGTCGAACGGTCCATCGCCATCGACTCACCTAGCCCCGAGCAGCCTGGACGGCACCGGCGGCTCGGACCGTCGCGGAGCCGCCGCTCGGCGCTGGCCGTGGTCGCGGTCGCGGTGATCGTGACGGTGGTCGTGGCCACGGCGACCTGGGGGTTCTCCGGTGACACGAAGCGCACCGATCCGCCCGACGACCGGACCACGCCCACCGCATCGCTGGTCGGCGACACGTCCGTTCCGCCGACCTCGCCGGCCGCCTCGACACCGACGGAACCATCCGCGACGTTCACCGTGACCGCGACGCCGGGCGTCCCAGCGGGATCGGAGGACCGCCCGCAGCGACCCCGCACCGTCACGCTGCCCACGGGCACCGACGTGCCGGTCCGGCGCGCCCCGACCGGCGCGAACGGCCGGCTCCAGGTGCCCGACGACATCACGCTCGCGGGGTGGTGGACGGGCGGCTCCCGGCTCGGCGACCGCTACGGCGCCATGGTGGTGGCCAGCCACGTCGACTCGTCCACCCAGGGACTCGGCCCGTTCGCCGAGCTGCTGGACGTCACCCGCGGTGACGAGTTCACAGTCGCGTCCGAGGGGCTGCGCCAGGTGTTCGCCGTCGACGACGTCGATGTCGTGGCCAAGACGGCGCTGGACACCCGCGACGAGACCTTCGCCGGCAGCGGCCCGCTGCGGTTGGTGCTCATCACCTGCGCCGGACCGTACGTGCCCGACCAGGGCGGCTACCAGAACCTGGCGATCGTGACGGCCCTCCCGGTCGGCCCGGCCGAACGCTGATCCGCGCCAGCCGGGTCACGGCTGCCAGGACGCCGGCCGCAGCCTCTCCGCCGGTACCCAGTCCTCGGCGGTGGACGTCTCCGCGACGGCGTACACCACGCGCGCCTCCCACCCGGCACGGGTGAGCCGCCACTCCGCGACCAGACCGGGCCACGGCCCCGGGTCGGCGCCGTCGCCGAGCACCCAGCAGTGCCGGCGGCGGCGCTGCGCGACGGGGTCGGCGCTGTGCCCGGCGACCACGCGGTCGGACAGCGGGCGGCCGGTGCTCCCGCGCTTGTTCATGCCGCCAGCCACCTGACGAGGATGGCACAGAACCGAATGTGTGTTCGAGACCAGCCCCGGGTGGGGGTGCGTCAGCCTGCTGGCTCTGCCCCTGCCCGGGACTACCGTCTCGACGAGCAGTTGCAGACCCATGAGCGGGAGGAGCCCCATGCTGAACCAGGTCGCGGAGGGTGTGCTGGTCCACCAGAGCGAGTTGCTCCAGAACAACACCGGAGTCGTGCAGGGCAGGAACGGCGTGCTGCTCGTGGACGCCGGGATAACCGGCGATGAGATGGCCTGCCTGGCGAACGACCTTCGCGAGCTGGGCCAGCCCGTGGTGGCAGGCTTCTCGACGCATCCTGATTGGGATCACGTGCTCTGGCACGCCGAGCTCGGCGATGCGCCCCGTTACGGGACGGCCCGCTGCGCGGCCTTCATGCGAGATCTGCGGTCGAACGCGGACTGGAGGGCCCGCGCCGCCGAGGGGTTACCGCCGGAAATCGCCGAGGACACACCGCTGGACCTGTTCGGCCTCATCACCGGTCTGCCTGCCGACACTGCGCGGATTCCTTGGGACGGCCCTGAGGTCCGGATCATCGAGCATCCGGCGCATGCCCCGGGGCATGCGGCGCTGGTGATCGAGGAACGCGGCGTTCTCGTCGCCGGCGACATGCTCTCTGACGTCTTTGTTCCGATGCTCGACGACGTCACCAGCACCAATGATCCGATCGAGGACTACCTCGTCGGGCTGCGACTGCTCGAGGGCGTGGCGGACGACGTCGATGTCGTCATCCCCGGTCACGGGTCCGTCGGCAGGGCTGATCAGGTACACGCCCGGATCGAGCAGGACCGCGCGTACGTGCATGCCCTGCGGGACGGCGATGCCCCCAGCGACCCGCGCATCACATCCCCCGAGCCCGGCTGGGAATGGGTCAGCGACATCCACGCAGGACAAGCCCAGAGCCTCGCCCGAAGAAGCGAGCGCGACGGGACGCCCGGCTAGCGATCCGCTTCCGCCTCAGGACGACCCTGCCAGTGTCGACGCACGACACCGGCAGCGCTCAGTCGTCGGTGTCGTGCCGGTGCTTGAGCGTGCCCCAGTACGAGACCTGGTTGGTGTTCTCCGAGACGTGCTCGGTCACGAGCTCCCAGCCCTGCTCGCCGTACTCGTTGAGCTGCTGGTACCACCGGGTCTTGGCCCGTTCCCGGCGCGCGGCCTGGCCCGCCGCGGACGTGTCGTCGTCGGCCTCGTCGGCGCTGGCGGGCCGGTACTCCCAGGTATCCACGGTGTCCCCTCGGTTGCTGCGTCAGGTCACGCCGGACGGTACGCGGCAACGCACCTGGTTGCCGTGGAACCCGCGGGACTGCTACCCATCTAGCCAGCGGGCCCGCGCCCGGCTGGGTGGGAGGCGGACAGGGGCGAACGGCGCATATGGGCGTTCTGCTGCGCGACCGTCGTCGTGGGTCGAGGCTCGTCGTGGAATCACTCCACGATCGAGGGGCTCGCCACTCATGTCCACACCAGAGGTTCCGGACACCACTCCTCCGCCGACCCACGCCGGCACCCCCGCCGAGGCGCAGGTGCCGACCCCCCGCGCACACGCGGACCAGATCGCATCCCTGCAGCCGCAGCAGGCGGCCACCGGTCCCATCGGCAGGACCCGGGAGACCGGGACGTGCATCCTGCTGACCATCGTCACGCTCGGGATCTACCCCTTGGTCTGGTTCTACCAGGTGCACGACGAGATGAAGCGGCACTCCAACGAGGGCCTCGGCGGCGGGCTCGCGCTGGTCATCGCGTTCCTCATCGGTCTCGTCATCCCGTTCCTGACCTCGTCCGAGATCGGCAAGCTGTACGAGCGTCGCGGCGAGGCGCCGCCGGTGTCGGGCGTGACCGGCCTGTGGTACTTCCCGGGCGTGTTCATCCTGGTCGGTCCGATCGTGTGGTTCGTCAAGACCAACGCGGCGCTGAACGACTACTGGCGTTCGCTGGGCGCCAGCTGACGAACGGGCTGCCTCGTCACCCACTCTGCCCGTCGGCGTCCTCTGCCCAGTTGAGAGGATTCTTGCGGCTGGGCTGCACGCGGGCGGGCTCGCCCGGCATCTTCGGGTAGTCGGGCGGGTACGGCATGTCCCCGAGCCCCTCACGCTCGTCGCGCTCGTACCACTCCAGCAGCGTGTCCAGCTCGAACGACCGGTCGTCGATGGTCGCGTGCGGGTCGGGGCGGCGCGCGAGCAGGTCGGGCACCGTCCGTGGGGTGAAGTCGGAGGGGTCGGCGTCACCGACCTCGTCCCACGACAGCGGCGTCGACACGGGGGCGCCCGGGCGCGGGCGCAGCGAGTAGGCGCACGCGATGGTGCGGTCGCGCGCGTTCTGGTTGTAGTCGACGAACACGGTGGAGCCGCGCTCCTCCTTCCACCACCTGGTGGTGACCCGGCCCGGCATCCGCCGCTCCAGCTCGCGGCCGACGGCGATGGCTGCGTGGCGCAGGTCGGTGAACGTCCACCGCGGCACGACCCGGACGTAGATGTGCAGACCACGCCCGCCCGACGTCTTCGGATAGCCCACGATGCCGAGCTCGTCCAGCAGCCCGTGCAGCTCGCCCGCGACCTCCACCGCGTCGTGGAAGTCGGTGCCCGGCTGCGGGTCCAGGTCGAGGCGCAGCTCGTCGGGGTGGTCGACGTCGGCGCGGCGCACCGGCCACGGGTGGAAGGTGATGGTGCCCATCTGCGCCGCCCAGGCGAGCACGGCCGGCTCCGTCGGGCAGACCTCGTCGGCGCTGCGGCCGGACGGGAAGGTGATCCGCGCCGTCTGCACCCACTCGGGGGCACCCTGCGGGATCCGCTTCTGGTAGAACGCGTCGCCCTTGTTGTCGGTGCGGGTGGCGATCTTGGCGCCCTCGAACACGCCCTTCGGCCAGCGCTCGAGGGTCGTCGGGCGCTCGTAGGTCGCCCGGAGGATCTCCTCGCCGACCGCGGCGTAGAACTGCACCACGTCGAGCTTGGTCACCGGCGGCGCTCCGGCGTGGGCTGGATACGTCTGGCGGCTCGGGTTGGACACCCGGATGACCCGTTCCCCGACCTCGATCTCGACCGGCTTCTCTGCCACGTCGCCAACCGTAGGCCAGACCGCCGTTCACTCCGGGGTCTACGCGCGGACGCCTGGGTCCGGTATGAATGGCTTCGTCCGGCCGAGACCCGGCCGCGCTCACCCGAAGGACGTGCCCACTGTGCCCCGTGCCCGCGTGACCCGCGCCGCCGCCGCGCTCATCCCCGTCACCCTCGCCGCCGCCCTGCTCGTGCTCCCGTCCGGCCCAGCTCAGGCGGTCTCGCCCGACGTGGTGGTCTCCGAGGTCTACGGAGGGGGCGGCAACTCCGGCGCCCCGTACAGCAACGACTTCATCGAGCTCTACAACCCGACCGGCGCCGCCGTGGACATCTCGGGGTGGAGCGTGCAGTACGCGTCGTCGACGGGGAGCACCTGGCAGGTGACGCCTCTGACCGGCAGCATCGCGGCCGGCGGTCACTACCTGGTGGCCGAAGCCGCCGGCGCGACGCCGAGCACCCCGCTGCCGGTCCCGGACACCAGCGGCTCGATCGCCATGTCCGGCACGAACGGCAAGGTCGCCCTGGTCACCAACGCCACCGCGCTGGCCTGCGGCTCCGACTGCGACACCGCGACCGGTGTGCGCGACTTCGTCGGCTACGGCACCGCCGACGACTCCGAGGGCAGCCCGACGCCCGCCCTGAGCAACACCACGTCGGCGCTGCGTGACGCTGGCGGCACCGACACCGACGACAACGCCGCCGACTTCACCGTGGGCGCGCCCGGTCCCGAGAACAGTGGCGCCGAGCCCGAGGTGGTCGCGATCCACGACATCCAGGGCGCGGCTCACGTGTCGCCGCTGGAGGGTGACTCCGTCGTCGGCGTCGAAGGCGTCGTGACCCGGCGCAGCACCAACCAGTTCTGGATGCAGGACCCCGAACCCGACTCCGACGACGCCACCAGCGAGGGGATCGTCGTCTTCACCGGCTCGGCGCCTGCGGTCGACGTGGTGGCCGGTGCCACGGTCACTGTCAGCGGCGTCGTCGACGAGTTCCGCCCGGGCGGCAGCACCAGCACCAACCTCAGCACCACCGAGATCAGCAGCCCGACCGTCGAGGTGACCGGCACGACCGACGTCCCGGCCGCCACCGTCATCGGTCCCGGCGGCCGCGTGCCGCCCGCTGCCGTGATCGACGACGACGCCACGGACAGCGTCGAGACGTCGGGCAGCTTCGACGCCGACAGCGACGGCATCGACTTCTACGAGTCGATGGAAGGCATGCGGGTCGCGCTCGAGTCCCCCGACGCAGTGGGCCCGACCAATTCGTTCGGCGAGCTCCCGGTCGTGCCGGCGGGCTCCGGGTTGCGTACACCGCGCGGCGGAATCGTCATCCAGGCCGGCGACTTCAACCCCGAACGGGTCATCCTCGACACCCTCGGCGGGACCATGCCGGTCGCGAACGTCGGTGACAGCCTCGACAGCGACGTGACCGGCGTCCTCGACTACGACTTCGGCAACTTCCACCTGTACGTCGACGCGTCACCGACGGTGGTGCCGGGCGGCATCACGCGGGAGACGGTCACACCTGCGGGCGACGACGAGCTGTCGATCGCGACGTACAACGTCGAGAACCTCTCCCCCGCCAATGACCAGGCGAAGTTCGACGAGCTCGCCGAGGGCATCGTCGACGGTCTCGCCTCCCCGGACGTCGTGACGCTGGAGGAGGTCCAGGACAACAGCGGCCCGACCGACGACGGTGTGGTGGCGGCGGACGAGACGCTCGAGCAGCTGATCGCGGCGATCGAGAGCGCGGGCGGTCCGACGTACGACTGGCGCTCGATCGACCCGGAGGACGGCGAGGAGGGGGGCCAGCCCGGCGGCAACATCCGGGTGTCGTTCCTGTTCCGCACCGACCGCGGCCTGGACTTCGTCGACCGCCCGGGCGGCGACGCGACCACACCCGTCGAGGTCGTGGGCACCGGCGCCGGCACCCACCTGAGTGTCTCGCCGGGCCGGGTGACGCCCGAGAACCGCGCCTGGGTCGACTCGCGCAAGCCGCTGGCCGGCGAGTTCACCTGGCAGGGCCGCACCATCTTCGTGATCGCGAACCACTTCGCGTCCAAGGGCGGCGATCAGCCGCTGTTCGGACGGTTCCAGCCGCCCGACCGGGTGTCGGAGGTGCAGCGGCACCGACAGGCCCGGCAGCTGCGGGCGTTCACCGACGGCCTGCTCGATGCCGACCCGGACGCGCGGGTGGTGATCGCGGGTGACCTGAACGACTTCCAGTTCTCCGAGACGCTCGACATCCTCGACGGCGACGGGGCCACCGCGCTGGTCGACCTGCCGCGGACCCTGCCGGCCGAGGAGCAGTACTCGTACGTCTTCGACGGCAACTCCCAGGTGCTCGACCACCTGCTGCTGTCACCACGGCTGGAGTCCGACGGCTTCGCGTACGACATCGTGCACACCAACGCCGAGTTCGCCGACCAGGTCAGCGACCACGACCCCCAGGTGGTCCACCTCGCGGTGGACGCACCGGACGTCACCCAGCTCCGGATCCGGACCGACCCGCGCGCGGTCACCTTCGGAGGCACCGTCGAGGTCAGCGGGCGGCTGGTGTCCGGTGGCTCCGGTCTCGCGGGCTACCCGGTCGTGGTGCAGGCGCGCCCTGCTGGCTCCGGCACGTGGTCGGCGGCCGGCCGTACGACCACGGGTGCCGGCGGCGCCTGGTCGGCGGAGGTGCAGCCCCGCTCGACGACGGACTACCGGGCGGTCTACCGCGGCGGCGAGGACCTCGCCAGCACGTCGGTCGCGCGGACGGTGGGCGTGCGCCCGCGCGTCTCGGCGCAGCCGAGCGATCGCACCGTCGACCGCGGTGACCGGATCCAGGTGGCCGGCGTGGTCTCGCCGGCCGACGCGGTCGGGACGGTGCGGCTCGAACGCCGCTTCGCCACCGGCTGGCGGCCCCTGGTCAGCGCGGGGGTGGGCACCGACGGCGGCTACGCCCTGCGTTGGGAGGCGCGGCCGCGCGGCACGATCCTGCTGCGGGTCGCCACTCCGAGCAACGGCCGCTTCCTGGCCGGCGCCAGCCGGACGTTCGAGGTCACCGTCGAGTGACGCGGTTGGCGTCGGGCCGTACCGTGGAGGTATGACGCAGCAGGTGCAGAAGACCGACGAGGAGTGGCGCGCGACGCTGTCGCCGGAGGAGTACGCCGTGCTCCGGGAGGCAGCGACCGAGCGCCCGTTCACCGGCGAGTACACCGACACCAAGACGGTCGGCGTCTACCGGTGCCGGGCCTGTGGGACCGAGCTGTTCCGGTCGGACACGAAGTTCGACTCGCACTGCGGGTGGCCGTCCTTCTACTCGCCGCTGGCCGGCGACACCGTCGAGTACATCGAGGACCGCTCCATGGGCAGTGTCCGCACCGAGGTGCGGTGCGCGACCTGCCAGTCGCACCTGGGCCACGTCTTCTCCGGCGAGGGCTACCCGACACCCACCGACCAGCGCTACTGCATCAACAGCATCGCGCTGACCCTGGAGCCGGACACCTCCGCCTGACCGGCCCACCGAACGATCCGTCCGGTCAGGGCAGCGCGGCGACCAGCTCGCCGAGAGCGCGGCGGCGGCCGGTGTAGAACGGCACCTCCTCGCGCACGTGCCGGCGGGCCCGGCTGGCGCGCAGCTCGCGCATCAGGTCGACGATGCGGTGCAGCTCGTCGGCCTCGAAGGCGAGGATCCACTCGTAGTCGCCGAGCGCGAACGACGACACCGTGTTGGCGCGTACGTCCGGGAACTCCCGGGCGAGCCGCCCGTGCTCGACCAGCATGTCCCGGCGCTCCTCTTCGGGCAGCAGGTACCACTCGTACGAGCGCACGAACGGGTAGACGCACACGTACGCGCGCGGCTCCTCGTCGGACATGAACGCCGGCACGTGGCCCTTGTTGAACTCGGCCGGACGGTGCAGCGCCAGCTGCGACCACACCGGCTGCAGCCGCTCGCCCAGGGCCGTGCGGCGCAGCGCCTGGTAGGCCTGCTGCAACGCCTCGGCGGTCTCGGCGTGCCACCAGACCAGCAGGTCGGCGTCGGCCCGCAGCCCGGACACGTCGTACGTCCCGCGCACCACCACGCCCTTGTCGGCGAGCCCCTCGACCAGCGCCTCCACCTCCGCGGCGACCGGCGCCCGGTCGAGGTCGCCGAGCGGGTCGCGCAGGGCGAACACCGACCACATCGTGTACCGGATGGAGGCGTTGATCTCGCGGGCGGTCGGGCTCATGCGGGCATTGTCCCCAACGCCCCGAGGGCGTCCGCAAGCCGGTCGGCCGCTCGCTGGGCGTCGGCGATGCACGCGGGCACGCCCACCCCTTCGTACGCGGCCCCGCACACCTCCAGCCCGTCGACTCCGGCCACCGCGCGTCGCACCCGCTCGACCCGGCCGCGGTGCCCGACGGCGTACTGCGGCAGCCCACCGCCCCAGCGGTCGACCCGGGCGTCCAGCAACCGGCCCGAGAGACCGACGACGTCGACGAGCTCGGCGACCGCGAGCGCGACCAGCCCGGCGTCGTCGCGTTGCAGCACCGCGACGTCGCGGTGACGTCCGAACGACACCCGCAACAGCACCGTGCCCGGGCCGGCCGAGGCGGCCGCCTGCTCCGCGACCCAGGACCACTTCGCCGACGACCAGGTGACCGCCTTGGCGTCGCGCCGCTCGACCGGCGGCACGAGGAAGCCCGATCCCGGCGGTGGCGACGCCACCTGTGCCGCGGGCACCGCCAGCGACACCAGCGCGACGCTGGCACTGTCGACCCGCCGCAGCTCCGACGCAGCGGGCGCGACCACCTGCTCGAGCAGCCGGGCCGTCGGCGCCGGGGGCGTGGCCAGCAGCACCGCATCCGCCTCGACCAGCTCGGGCCGGTCCGCCCGGCCGACCGTGAGCCGCCACCCGCCCCCGGTCCGGGGCACCAGCTCGCGGACGGTCGCACCGGTGCGCAGCACCACACCGCTGCGTGCGGCCCGGTCGGCGACGGCGACGGCGAGCCGGCCCACGCCGCCCACCAGCCCCGCGAAGACCGGCACGGCGTTGGGCGGGCCGGTGTCGCGCTGATCGGAGCCGACCGCGGCGGTCGCCCGCCGGGCTGCGGCGAGCAGCGAGCCCCCGTCCCGCGTCAATGCGAGCAGCTGAGGTGCGGCGGCCTGCAGCGACAGCTCGTCGGCCTGCCCGGCGTAGATCCCGCCGAGCAGTGGCTCGAGCAGCCGGTCCCGCACCTCGCCGCCCAGCCGCTGCGCCACCAGCCGGCCGACCGCCACGTCGTCGGCGGGGTCGTCACCCACCGGCCCGCCCGGCAGCAGCCGGTCGAGCGCCGCGCGGGCGACCCCAGCCGGTGAGACCACGCCGCTGCGGGCCAGCGCGGCCAGATCGGCCGGTACGCCGAGCACGGTGGGCGGCAACGGGCGCAGCGCGCCGCGCGACCACACCGCCGCGGCACCCACTGCCGGGTGTCGTACGTCGTCGCCGAGACCGACCGACCGGGCCAGCTCGACCGCCTCCGGCCGGCGGTTGAGCAGCGCCTCCGCCCCGGTGTCGACCTGTACGCCGGCGAGCTCGCCGAGCGCCAGCTTGCCGCCGAGCACCGGCGCTGACTCGAGCACGGTCACCCGCGCCCGGGGACAAGCGGTGACGAGCCGGTGGGCGGCGGCAAGACCGCTGATGCCTCCGCCGACCACCACGACGGCAGGACCTTCGTCGGGCACCGGTCCATGCTCCCAGCCCTGCCGTGCGGGCCCACGGCGCGGTGACGAGTGGGTAACGGTCCGCCCCGGAGCGGAACCGCAACCGACCAGCACCCGTCGCACCGACGCCAGCACCGCCGACGCCGGGAGGCGCTCCCATGTCCGTGCCCCGCACGACAGTCCGCACCCGGCTGTCCACCCTGCTGCTCGCCGCCGTCCTGGCGATGACGCTCGGCGCCTGCTCGGGCGGTGGCGGCGACGACGACAGCCAGCAGTCCGCCGACGCCGGCTCGTCCGGCGACACCTCGGGCGACCGCGACGGACTCGCGGCGGAGAGCACCGAGCCTGCGGACGCCGGCGGCTCCGGGAGCACCGCCTCGTCGCTCCAGCTGAGCCCGGACCAGCTCGACCAGCGCGACATCATCCGTACCGGCGCCCTGTCCCTCGTCGCCGACGACCCGGAGGAGGTCCGCGACCGGATCGGTGACCTGCTGGACAACCTGGGCGGCTACGTCTCGGACGAGTCGGCCCGTACCCGCCCGGAGGGCGGCGTGGACGAGCTCCGGGTCGTGATCCAGGTGCCGACCGCCCGGTTCGACGACGCGGTGGAGCAGATCTCCGCCCTGGGCGAGGTCCAGTCGCGGACGACCCAGGCCGAGGACGTCACCCGCCAGGTCGCCGACATCGACAGCCGGGTCGAGAGCGCGCGGGCCGCGCTCGAACGGGTCCGGGCGCTGCTCGACCGCGCCGTCAGCCTCGGCTCGGTGATCAGGCTGGAGGGTGTGCTGTCGCAGCGCCAGTCCGACCTCGAGTCGCTGCTGGCCCAGCAACAGGCGCTGGCAGGTCAGACCGCGCTGGGCACCCTCGAGGTCGAGGTGACGGCACCGGACAAGAAGGCCGCGCCGCCCGAGTCCGAGGAGGCTGCCGGGTTCCTCGCCGGGCTGGACGCCGGGTGGGACGCCCTGTCCGCTGCCTTCGTGCTGGGCAGCACCGCGGTCGGGGCGTCGCTCCCGTTCGCCGCCATCGCCGGCGTGCTCGCCGTACTGCTGCTGGGGTGGCGTCGCCGCAGCGAGAGCAGCGTCAGGCCGGCTCCGCCGGCGACACAGTAGGCACCGGGGCGGGCGTGGCGGTGATCCCGTGCACCAGCTCGACGATGCGGGTGAGCACGTCGGGGTCCGTGCCGGGCAGCACCCCGTGGCCCAGGTTGAACACGTGTCCCGGGGCCGCAGCCCCGGCCCGGATGACCTCGCGCACCGCGGCCTCGACCACCGGCCAGGGCGCGAGGGTGACCGCCGGGTCGAGGTTGCCCTGCAAGGCCCGGTCGGGGCCGACCCGCAGGGTGGCGTCGGACAGCGGCACCCGCCAGTCGACGCCGACCACCTCGGCACCCGCCTCGCCCATCGCGCCGAGCAGCTCACCGGTGCCGACCCCGAAGTGGATCCGTGGCACCCCCAGGTCGGCGACCGCGGCGAGCACCGCAGCGGAGTGCGGCTGCACGTAGCGCCGGTAGTCCGCCTCGGAGAGGGTGCCCGCCCAGGAGTCGAACAGCTGCACGGCCGACGCCCCGGCGCCTACCTGCACCCGCAGGAACTCCCCCGCGATGACGGCCAGCCGCGCGAGCAGCGCGTGCCACAGGTCGGGATCGCCGTACATCAGTGCCTTGGTGCGCACGTGGTCGCGGGACGGCCCGCCCTCGACCAGGTACGACGCCAGCGTGAACGGCGCACCGGCGAACCCGATCAGCGGCGTGCCCCCCAGCTCACCGACCAGGCCGGCGACGGCGTCCGAGACGTACGGGACGTCGTCGGGCTCCAGCGGCCGCAGCCGGTCGAGATCGGCCGCGGCGCGCACCGGCTCGGCGACCACCGGCCCGGTGCCCGGCACGATGTCGAGATCGACCCCGATGGCGCGCAGCGGCACCACGATGTCGGAGTAGATGATCGCCGCGTCGACACCGTGGCGGCGTACCGGCTGCATGGAGATCTCCACCACCAGCTCGGGCCGCGTGCACGACTCCAGCATGGGCACGCCCTCGCGGACCCGGCGGTACTCCGGCAGCGAGCGGCCCGCCTGCCGCATGAACCACACCGGGCTGTGCGGCACCGGCTCGCGCCGGCAGGCGGCGAGGAACGGGTCGGTGCCGGGGAGAGGTGGTGACACCCCCCGATCCTCCCAGGCGGCCCGGCGCGTCGGGGCGACCCCCGTCCGTGCCGCGCCTACGCTGCCCGCATGGGCGCCAGACGGGAGCTCGAGGCACCGCCGGCGCGCTTCCGCGCTGCGGTCGAGCAGGTACGTGCCGCGCGGATGCGTGCGGAGGTGCTGCTCACCGACGTCCCGGCACCGCAGCGCATCGCCCCCTTCGCCACGGCGGTGGGGGCCGACGTGAGCCTCGACGGCGACGACATCGGCACCGGCCGGCTGGTGCTGCTGCACGACCCCGACGGCAACGACTCCTGGCAGGGGACCTGGCGCTGCGTCACGTTCGTGCGCGCCGACGTCGATCCCGAGATGGTGCGCGACCCGCTGCTGTCGGCGGTGGCGTGGAGCTGGCTGGTCGACGCGTGGCAGGCCCGCGACCTCGACGCCGCTGCGCCCAGCGGCACCGTGACGGCCGTGCTGTCGGAGGGCTTCGGCGGCATCGAGTCCGACGGGCTGACCGCACAGGTCGAGGTGCGTGCGTCGTGGACACCGGTCGGCGGCGCTCACGGCCTGGCCCCTCCCCTCGGCGCCCACGTCGAGGCGTGGGGCGACCTGCTGTGCTGCGCCGCGGGTCTGCCGCCGGTGCCCGCGGGGGTGCTGCCGCTGCCGCCGAGGACCGCCCGCGGCCGGTCCTCGTGAGGCCGCGTCGGTGAGCCCGTCGCCGGACCAGTCGCCCCACGACACCTCCGACTCCGGCCAGGCACCGCCGCCCGACGAGACGCCCGAGACGCCAACCGAGCCACCGACGCCGCTGCTGCAGCTGTCCGAGTCGCTGCCCGACGTGGTCGACACGACCGAGGCCCTGGCTCCGGTGCTGGTCGACCTGCGCGCAGGCACCGGCCCGGTCGCGGTCGATGCCGAGCGTGCGTCGGGCTACCGCTACTCCCAGCGGGCGTACCTGCTGCAGCTGCGGCGAGCGGGCGCACCCACGGCACTGGTCGACCCGATCGCGTTCGACGACCTGGCCCCGCTGGCGGAGGTGCTGGACGGCCCGGAGTGGATCCTGCACGCCGCCACCCAGGACCTGCCCTGCCTCACCGAGATCGGGTTGCGTCCGCGCCGGCTGTTCGACACCGAGCTCGCCGCCCGGCTGCTGAACCTGCCCCGGGTCGGCCTGGCCTGGCTGGTCGAGGACCTGCTCGGTGCCCGGCTGGCCAAGGAGCATTCCGCGGTGGACTGGTCCACCCGCCCGCTGCCGCGGCCGTGGCTGGAGTACGCCGCGCTCGACGTCGAGGCGCTGGTCGAGCTGCGCGGTCTGCTCGAGACGCGGCTGGTCGAGTCCGGCAAGCGGGAGTGGGCCGACCAGGAGTTCGAGGCGCTGCTCAGCTTCACCGGCCCGCCGCCGCGGATCGACCCCTGGCGGCGTACGTCCGGCATGCACCGAGTACGCGGCCGCCGCGCCCTCGGCGTGGTCCGCGAGCTGTGGCAGGCCCGGGACCGGCTGGCAGCCGACCTCGACGTGACCCCCGGCCGGGTCCTCACCGACGCCGCGATCGTGGAGGCAGCGCGGCAGCTGCCGGCGGGGCGCGCGGCGCTGCGCGCACTCCCGGGCATGCGGCACCGGCAGGCGCGCAAGCACCTGGAGACCTGGGAGGACGCGATCGCCCGCGCGGTGGCGCTGCCCGACGGCGAGCTCCCGCCGGTGTCGGCCAGGACGGACGGACCGCCGCCTCCCCGGGCCTGGCCCGACCGCGACCCGGCCGCAGCGGCCCGGCTCGCCGCCTGCCGCACCGTCGTCGCGGCGCTGTCGAAGGAGCACCAGGTGCCGGCCGAGAACCTGATCGCCCCCGACGCCGTGCGCCGGCTCGCGTGGGAGCCGCCCACGCCACCGTCGGTCGACGCCGTGGCGGCCGCGCTGGCCGCCACCGGTGCCCGGCCGTGGCAGGTCGGGCTCACCGCCCCCGGACTCAGTGGGGCGCTCTCCTCTGCCACGGAGTAGGTTAGGCAAGCCTGACCACGCCGTGAACCGAGGAGCCCCCGCGTGCTCGCCAACTTCCTGATCGGCCTGCGAGAGGGCCTCGAGGCCAGCCTGATCGTCAGCATCCTGGTGGCGTACCTGGTGCGCACCGACCACCGCGACCGGATCCGGTTCGTGTTCTACGGTGTCGCGGCAGCGCTGCTGCTCAGCCTCGCGTTCGGTGCGTTGCTGACCTTCACCAGCCGGGCCATGTCGTTCGAGGCGCAGGAGGCGTTCGGCGGCATCATGTCGATCGTGGCCGTCGGCCTGGTCACCTGGATGATCTTCTGGATGCGCCGCGCCGCGCGGGGCATGAAGCGCGAGCTCGAGGGGCACATGGAGGCCGCGCTGGACGTGGGGCCGTTCGCGCTCGTCACGCTGGCGTTCGTGGCCGTCGCTCGGGAAGGGCTGGAGACGGCCCTGTTCGTGTGGGCGGCCGCGCAGAGCAGCGACCGCACCAGCACGCCGCTGGTCGGGCTGCTGCTGGGGCTGACCGTCGCCGTGGTGATCGGCTACGGGCTCTACCGGGGTGCGGTGCGGATCAACCTGGCGACGTTCTTCACCTACACCGGCGCCCTGCTGGTCCTGGTGGCCGCCGGTGTGCTCGCGTACGGCGTCCACGACCTGCAGGAGGCCGGGATCGTGCCGGGCCTGAACAACCTCGCCTTCGACATCAGCGAGACGCTTCCCCTGACCAGCACCCTCGGGTCGTTGCTCAAGGGGTTCTTCAACTACAACCCGGCGCCGACGGTGATCGAGCTGGTGGTGTGGATCGCCTACCTGGTGCCGGTGATGATCGCGTTCCTGTGGCCGCTGGTCGGCCGCCGGACGCCGGCGCCGCCGCGCCGGTCCGAGTCGGTCCGCTGACCGAGGGGTCCGCCTCACTACCGTGACGTGCATGTCGCACCGTCGCCGTACGAGCGCGCCCCGGGTCCTGACCATCGTCGTCAGCGCCTCGCTGCTGCTCGGCACGCTGGCCGCCTGCGGCGACGACTCCGACGGTGCCGACGAGCCGCCCTCCACCACCGAGGCGTCGACGACGGAGCCCACCGGCAGCGAACCCACCGACCCGACGACGACCAGCGAGCCGGAACCGACCGAGCCGTCGGAGTCGACCCGCCCACCGGCAACGACCGGTCTCGTCGGTGCCCTGGTCCCGGCCGCACAGCTGCCCGGCCTCAACGCCGAGACCGGATGGAAGGAGAAGGGCACCTCCGCCCGCGAGACCGACCCGCCGGCGTGGGTCTGCCAGCAGGCGTCGATGATCACCAACGGCGCGGTCACGACCCGCCAGCGGACGTACCGGGCGACCGCCGGCGGCGCGACCGCGACCCAGGTCGTCGCCCGCACCGTCGACGCGCGGAGTGCCAAGCGGGTCTACGGCGCGCTGCTCGGCAACGCCCGCGAGTGCGCGCAGGAGCTGGCCGAGCGGGGACGCACGGCGAACGGGCAGGTGCGGCCGCTGACCGACGTCGACGTCGCGAACGGGCAGGCCGCCTGGGGCGTCATCTTCTCCGGTCCCGTCCCGGGCAGCCCGGACGAGGCGTACATCGACGCCGTCGTCATCGCCCGGGTCGGTGACCTGGTGTCCGTGCTGTCGATGAGCAGCATCGGCCAGGACTACAACTACGAGGCCGGGCAGACGCCGCCCGAGCAGGCCGCGCCGATCGTCGTCGACCGGATGGTGGCCGTGCGCTGACGCGCGCGTCGTCCGGCGCCACCCCGCGTGGCACGATGCGGGGATGGACGCGTCCCGCTTCCACCGCCCGGCGCTGCCGGGCGACGCCACCTTCGACGACCTGCCCGGCGGCGAGGACCCCGCCGTGCGCGCCGAGGCCGGCGCGCGGGTCGCCACCTTGCTGGTCCGTGGTGCCCGCGACACCCACGACCAGGCGGTGGCCGAGCGGGTGGTGCGGCTGGCCGACGAGCAGGGGCTCGACGAGCTGGCCCAGCTGTGGGCCACCGCACCGGCCGACTCGCTGGCCGGCGCGTTGTGGCGGCTGTACCTGCTGCGCGCCTGGGTGCACCGCGACCCCGCGCTCGCGTCCCGTGAGTTCGCCGCCGGCCGCGGTCGCGCGCCGGTGCACGAGGTGGTGGCGGGAGTCGTCGACCCGCCGGGACCGGACGAGGTCCGCCAGCTCACCGACACGGTGCTGCGTGGTGTCGTGGTGGCCGACCTCGCGGTGACCTTCGAGCGGGCGGCGGCGTTCGCCCGGGTGGTGGCGATCGGCCGGGCCGACCTCGACCAGGACGCGCACGCCGCCGAGTCGGCCGTGCGCCTGGTGACCACCGCCGAGCAGCTGGAGCACGCCGCAGGCCTCGAACGCGCCGGCCACCTCACCTAGTCCCGCCCCGCCCCGCCCCACCCGAACGATCCGACCCCACGCGCTCCCCGGCGACCACCAGGTCGGATCGTTCGGGGGGCGGAGCGGTGGGGTGGCGGCGTCGGGCCGGGAGCGCCTCACGGCGCGTGGCCGCTCGTGGCGGCTAATTGTGGGACCCGGGGCTACCGCGGCCCGACACCGCGTCCCAGGGTAGCGGCCGGGCCCGGCAGGCCAACCGCGCGCACCCCGATCCCGGCTGACAGGCTGGGCGCATGCTCGTCGCCTTCAGCATCAGCCCCGGCTCCACCGACCCGGACGGGGGCGTGAGCGAGGCGGTCGCCGAGGCGGTCCGCGTCGTCCGCGACTCGGGTCTGCCCTGCGAGACCACCTCGATGTTCACCACCGTCGAGGGTGAGTGGGACGAGGTGATGGCCGTCGTCAAGCGCGCGGTCGACGTGGTGGCGGCGGGCTCGCCGCGGGTGGGCCTGGTGCTCAAGGCCGACATCCGTCCCGGCCACACCGGGCAGCTCACCGCCAAGGTGGAGCGGGTCGAGCAGCACCTGGCCGGCGGCTGAGCGAGCAGCAGGTGCGCGCGTGCCGGCGGGTCGTGGTCGGCGGCCGGGTGCAGGCCGTCGGCTTCCGGGCCTCCTGCCGGTACGAGGCGCAGCGCGCGGGCGTCAGCGGCTGGGTGACCAACCGTCCGGACGGCATGGTCGAGGCGCTGTTCGAGGGCGACGAGGCGGCAGTCGGGGCCATGGTCGACTGGATGCGGCACGGGCCACCCGGCGCTCGCGTCGAGAGCCACCAGACGACCGAGGAGGAGCCCGGTGACCGACGGGACTTCCGCGTCGTCTGACGACGACGGCCCCGGCCGCGAGGCGTCGACCGGCACCGTGCTGCTGGCGCTGGCGGCCAACCTCGGCATCGGCATCGCGAAGCTGGTCGGCGGGCTGGTGTCCGGGTCGGCGGCGATGCTCGCGGAGGCCGCCCACTCCGCGGCCGACACGCTCAACCAGGTGCTGCTGCTCACCGGGCTGCGGCGGAGCCGCCGCCCCGCCGACGAGGACCACCCGTTCGGCTACGGGCAGGAGCGCTACTTCTGGTCGCTGCTGCCGCGGTCGGCATCTTCGTGCTCGGGGCGGGCTACTCGGTGTACGAGGGTGTCGAAGCCATCCGGCACCCCGAGCCGCTGCACGGCGTGCTGGTGCCGTACGTCGTGCTCGCCCTCGGCTTCGTGCTGGAGGGTGCGTCCTGGCTGAGGGCGCTGCACCAGCTGCGTGCCGCGGCCAAGCGGGAACGCCGTTCGCTGCTTGCCGAGCTGCGGCTGTCGGCCGACCCCACCGTCAAGACCGTCGCCTTCGAGGACTCCGCCGCCCTGATCGGCATCGTGCTGGCCGCGGTCGGCATCTTCCTGCACGACGTGACCGGCCAGGGCTGGTGGGACGGGACGGCGTCGATCGCGATCGGGGTGCTGCTGGTCGTCGTCGCGTACGAGCTCGGCCGGGAGAACATGCGCGCGCTGGTCGGCCGGGCCGTGCCGTCGGAGCTGCGCGACAGCATCCGGCAGCTCATCCGCGACTCCCCCGGCATCGACCGGGTGGTCGAGCTCCGCACCCTGCAGCTGGGGCCGGGCGACAGCCTGGTCGCCGCCCGCGTCGACGTCGACGACACCGCGTCCGGCGAGGACATCGAGGCCGCGGCCGCGGAGGTGGAGACGCGACTGCGCGCGCAGCATCCCGAGGTACGGCACGTGTTTCTCGATCCCACCGACGCCGACGTCGAGCCCCGAGGCGGGTCGTCGTGACTTGCACCCGGGCGTAGTGTCGCTCCCCACGACGGTCGTCATGACGGGGACGCACAGTCGCACACGACCACGATTGGGGAGGTCCTGGATGCCTCGGGCACTGGACACGGCGACGGTTGAGCAGCTGGCCAAGGAGTTCGGCGCGAGTCCGACCTACCGGATTGCGCAGAACGCGGTGGCGACCACGTCGGTCGACGAGGTGGCCCTCGACCGCAACGTCGTGACGGCGACCGACCACTCGGTCTCCCACCTGCTCGACGACTGGACGGCGACCGACCAGAAGAAGAGCGGTCGGTGCTGGCTGTTCGCCGGGGCGAACCTGCTGCGGGTGGGTGCCTCCCGCGCCCTGGGCGTACGCGACTTCGAGTTCTCCCAGAACCACCTGCTGTTCTGGGACAAGCTGGAGAAGGCCAACCACTGGCTCGAGTCCGTCATCGAGACCGCCGACCGCGACGTCGACGACCGCACCGTCGCCCACCTGCTCGCCACGCCGGCCGAGGACGGCGGGCAGTGGAACATGTTCGTCGCGCTGGTGCGCAAGCACGGCCTGGTCCCCAAGGTCGCGATGCCCGAGACGCAGTCGTCGTCGGAGACCAACCGGCTCAACCGGGCCCTGTCCACGGTGCTCCGCCAGGCCGCCCGCGACCTGCGCGCCCAGGCCGCCGCAGGCGCCGGACCGGAGGACCTGCGGGAGGCCAAGACCGAGACGCTGGCCGTCGTCCACCGGGTGCTGTGCATCCACCTCGGCACACCGCCGGAGCGGGTCTTCTGGCAGTGGACCGACAAGGACCGGGGGTTCCACCGGGAGGGCTGGCTGACGCCGCAGGAGTTCGCCGACCGCTACGCCACGCTGCCGATCGACGACTACGTCTGCCTGGTGCACGACCCGCGGCCGGGCAGCGAGACCGGGCGCACGTACACCGTGGAGCACCTGGGCAACGTCGTCGACGCGCCGCCGGTGGTCTACCTCAACTGCGACGTCGACGTGCTCAAGCGGCTGACCATGGACACCCTGCTCGACGGCGAGCCGGTGTGGTTCGGCTGCGACACCGGCCAGATGGCGCACGCCGGGCTCGGCCTGTGGGACGCCCGGCTGTACGACTACGACGCGGTCTACGACGTCGAGACCACGCTCTCGAAGTCCGACCGGCTGCTGCACCACGCCTCGCTGATGACGCACGCGATGCTGTTCACCGGCGTCGACGTGGTCGACGGCGTACCGCGGCGCTGGCGGGTCGAGAACAGCTGGGGCGACGCCCGCGGCGACAAGGGCTTCTGGACGATGAACGACAACTGGTTCGCCGAGCACGTCTTCGAGGTGGCCGTGCGCCGCGACCGGCTGTCCGACGAGCTGCGCTCGGCCCTCGCCGGGGAGCCCGTCGTGCTCCCGGCCTGGGACCCGATGGGCGCCCTGGCCTGACGCCGCGCACGCGGCCGTCCAACGGTTGCTGGACCGACGGTTTGGACCTCTGGTCCGCCGGGTAGGTCCGGCGCATGCCTCCCGCCCGCCGTCGGCACGCCCTGACCGGCCTGCCCGTCGTCCTCGCCCTGTGCCTCCCCGTGGTCACGCCGTCGTCCGCCGTGCCCGTCGCCGATGCCGACCCGGCGCGGGCCGCGGCATCCGCCGGATCGACCGCTGCGTGCGACCCGGACCCGGACGCCCCCAAGCGTCAGCTGCGGGGTGAGTGGATCGCGACCGTCGCCAACATCGACTGGCCGTCGGAGCCGGGACTGCCCGCAGCGCAGCAGAAGGACGAGCTGGTCGGCTGGCTCGACGACGCGGCCGACGACGGCATGAACGCGGTGGTCCTGCAGGTACGGCCGACCGCCGACACGTTCTGGCCGTCGCTGCTGGAACCGTGGTCCGGCTGGCTCAGCGAGCGGCAGGGAGCCGCACCGGGCTACGACCCGCTGGCGTTCGCCGTGCGCGCCGCACACGCCCGCGGGCTCGAGCTGCACGCGTGGTTCAACCCCTACCGGGTCTCGACCGGCACGGACGTGAGCGCGCTGGTGCGCGACCACCCCGCCCGGGTGCACCCGCGCTGGCGGGTCGAGTACGGCGGCCAGCTCTACTACGACCCGGGGGTGCCCGCCGCCCGCCGCCACACCGAGGACGTCATCCTCGAGGCCGTCCGCCGCTACGACATCGACGGCGTGCACTTCGACGACTACTTCTACCCCTACCCGGTCGGCGAGGAGCCGTTCCCCGACGACTGGTCCTACCAGCAGTACGGCGCCGGCTTCGACGACCGCGGTGACTGGCGGCGGCACAACATCGACCTGCTGATCACCGAGCTGGGCGAGCGGATCCACCAGGTGAAGCCGTGGGTGGCCTTCGGGGTGAGCCCGTTCGCGGTGTGGCGCAACGCGTCCACCGACCCGCGGGGCTCGGCCACCGAGGCAGGGGCCGAGACCTATGACGACCTCTACGCCGACACCCGCCGGTGGGTGCAGGAGGAGTGGATCGACTACGTGGCACCGCAGATCTACTGGAACATCGGCTTCGAGGTGGCCGACTACGCCGTCCTGACCGACTGGTGGTCGCGGCAGGTGGCCGGCACGGACGTCCGGCTCTTCCTCGGCCAGGCCACGTACAAGGTGGGCACCTCGACCCAGGACCCGGCCTGGTCGGAACAGGACGAGCTGACCCGGCACCTGTTCCTCAACCGCGAGCACCCGGAGGTCGACGGGGACATCTACTTCAGCGCCAAGGACGTCCGCGCCGACCGGCTGCGCGCCATGACGCGGCTGATCGCCGACCACTACCAGCACCCGGCGCTGTGGCCGGTGTCGAGCCTGCGACCCGGGCAGGCGGCCCCGCGGCCGCGAGCCGTCCGGGCCGAGGTGCAGGGCCGGCACGTCGTGGTCGGCTGGCGCGGCGAGGGCGCGGCCTACGCGGTCTACCGGTTCGACGGCGCCGACGTCACGCCGACCCCGTGCGACCTGGCCGACGCCACGCACCTGGTGGGGCGGACGATCGCCGGCCGGTTCGGGCCACAGCGCTTCGTGGACCGCTCCGCCGTCGTCGGGCTGCCCTACACGTACGTGGTGACCGCGCTCGACCGGACGCACCGGGAGAGCCCGCCCTCGGAGCCGGCGGGAACGGGCTGAGGGGTCAGGGGGTGGCGGGGCCGGAGGCGGGTTCGCCGTCCAGGGTCCGGCCAGGTCCCGACTCGGGTGCCTGGACCGACACCAGGCCGACCGGGAGGGCCACGAACAGCAGCGACAGCAGCACACCGACCCCTGCCCAGTAGGCGCGCCGGTGCTGGGTCCAGTGCGGCTGCGCGACCGACGTGTGCACGTCGTACGTCACGCTCCACCTCCGTCGCTTGTTGGCTCTGCGTCATCACCCGTGTACGAAGAGTAAGGCGGAGTGGGGGCCAGAAACCCGCCGCCACGCCGGGCGCGAGCCGTTCGGACGATGAGGCTGTGTCCGTTGGGCGACACCGGCCCCGGCAGCGCCGCCTACACTCCGGCGCGTGGCCAGCGCGGGCGAGATCGAGGCGATGGCCCGCGCGGCATCGCTGGCGACCCGCGGCCGCGGCAGCACCCTGCCCAATCCGGTCGTCGGCTGCGTGCTGCTCGACCCGGCCGGACGGGTGGTCGGCGAGGGGTGGCACCGGGGTCCGGGACACCCGCACGCCGAGGTGGAGGCGCTGCGCACGGCCGGTCCCGCCGCCCGCGGCGCGACCGCGGTCGTCACCCTCGAGCCCTGCGTGCACACCGGACGTACCGGCCCCTGCACCCGCGCCCTGAGCGAGGCCGGGGTCGCACGGGTCGTGGTCGGCGTGGCCGACCCGTGGCCGCCGGCCGCGGGGGGCGCGACGGTGCTGCGCGCTGCCGGGATCGACGTCGAGACCGGTGTCGCCGCCGATCTGGCCGAGGAGGTCAACCGCCCGTGGTTGACCGCGGTCCGGCGTAGCCGCCCTTACGTCACCTGGAAGGTCGCGACGACGCTGGACGGCCGGGTGGCCGCGGCCGACGGCACCAGCCGCTGGATCACCGGTGCGGACGCCCGCGCCGACGGGCACCGGCTGCGGGCCGAGTGCGACGTCGTGCTGGCCGGGATCGGCACCGTGCTGGCCGACGACCCGGAGCTGACCGCCCGCGACCCCGATGGCGCCGCGCTGGCCCGCCAGCCGTTGCGGGTCGTGGCCGACAGCGCGGGGCGGACACCGCCGACAGCGCGGCTGCACGGCACCGACGGGAACTCCTGGGTGGCGACCGCCGCCGAGGTGGGCGCCGACGCTGCCGGCCGGCTCGACCTCGGCCTGCTGCTGGACGCGCTGTTCGCGCGCGAACGCCGGCACGTGCTGCTCGAGGGCGGCCCCGCGCTCGCGGGGGCGATGGTCGCGGCCGGCCTGGTCGACCGGGTCGTCGCCTACGTGGCGCCGGCCCTGCTGGGCAGCGGCACGGCTGCACTGGCCGAGATCGGCGTCGGCACGCTGGCCGACGCCGTGCGCCTCACGCTCACCGACGTCACCCGCGTCGGCACCGACGTCCGTCTGACCCTGGAGCCCCTCCCGTGAACGGTCCGCCCACTCCGCTGCCCGAGCCCGACCTGCGCTCCGGCGCCGCGATGTGGTCGGCCTACGTGGCCGCGCACCCGGAGCACGAGGGCGACCTGCCCCCCGTCGAGGCGTTCGGCGACTCGGCCGAGCTCGCCGACGAGCTGCTCGCCCTGGTGCTGGTGGGCACCAAGCGCGCCACGGCGGCGATGGTGGCGGACTACGAGAGCGAGGACGAGCCGTTGCCCGCTGCCGGGGTGCACTGGGTGGTCACCGACGGCACCGGTGCGGCGCGGGCGGTGCTGCGCAGCCACCAGGTGCGGGTCGGGCGGCTGGACAGCGTCGACGACGCGTTCGCCCACGACGAGGGCGAGGGCGACCGCAGCCGGGCCTGGTGGCTCGACGCGCACCTGCGCTTCGTCGGTCGGCGGTGCGCCGCCCTCGGGCTGCCGGACCAGGGCCCGGCCACCCGGATGGTGTTCGAGCGGTTCGCGGTGGTGTGGCCGCCGGAGCTCGCGGACGCCGAGCCCGGCTAGCGGCGGGTGACCGGCAGCACCCGGGCGGCGATCGACAGGGCCAGGGCCGCGGCGAGACCGATGCCCGCCAGCGTGCCGCCGTGCACGACGAGGTCGCGCCAGGACCCGTCCGGGCGTACGCCGTAGGCGTAGGTGAGCGCGACGGCGACCACTGCTCCGGCCAAGGCGGAGGCGCGGTAGGTCGAGCCCCGGCCGGCCGCCGTCGCGCCGGGCCGCAGCCACAGTGCCGTGGCCACCAGGCCGGCCCAGGCCAGGCAGATCCCCAGGGCGGCGACGACGTCACTCGGCCGGTGCCAGCCGGCGACCACCATGCCGACGCCGACCACCGTGGCGGCGACCGACCCGACCAGTACCACCACCCCGCGCGAGAGGGCTGGGAGGACGAGCAGCACCGCCATCAGCAGCGAGACCGTCAGCGTGGTGTGTCCGCTGGGGAGGCTGTTGGAGGCGCCGTAGCCGACGCCGGGCCGGGTCAGCAGCTCGTGCTTGGCGAGCTGGGTGGTGAGGTTGGCGCCGCCGACCAGGACCACCGCGGCGATCGCGAACTCGTACTGGTGGCGCACCAGCGCGACCACCACGCACCCGGCCAGCACACAGATGGCGACCCCGATCGTGAGGTCGTTGAGCAGCCCCGCGACCTGCCGGTTGGTCTCCTTGCCGGCGTTGACGCGTCCCAGGGCGGCGTGGTCGACCCGCTGCCCGTCGGCGGTCCGCACGAAGACCAGGTAGACCACGACGGTCACCGCCAGCCCCAGCCCCGTCGCCGCGAGCGATGCGACCACACCCGACCGCTGGGACCGCCCGAGGGACGGCCCCGGCTCGCCCGTGCCCGGTGCGGGCGCGCGGGTGGTCGACTCAGACACGTGCACGTCTCCCTGTCTCGGCTGGGAGCACAGCATGACCCACGATCCTGTGCGGAGTCTGAGGTTTCAGCGTCCACCGGCAGCGCGTACGGCGTCGTCGACCGCGTCCCGGGTAGCACCGAGAGCCTCGGACACCGCCCACGCCGTCGCGCTGGCACGGGCGCCGATCGCTGCGGCGCGGGAGTCGTCCATGCGGACCTCGGGGACCGAGACGCCGAGCGCCCCGATCACCACTCCGGCCTGGCCGAACAGCGGTGCGGCCACTGCCCGGATGCCCGGCGTGCGTTCCGAGCGGGAGTGCGCCCATCCCCGCGCGCGTGCCTGCGCGAGCTGCTGCCGCAGCCGGTCCGGGTCGGTGATGGTGCGCTCGGTGACCGCGTCGATGCCGCGCTCCAGCCACTCGTCCTGCGCCGCCTGGGGGAGCACCGACAGGATCGCCTTGCCGGGTGCGCCGTGCGGAAGCGCGATCGGCACCCCGATGTCGGTGTACGTGCGTCGCAGCTCGTGGTGGCTCTCGACCTGGTCGACGACCACCCGCTCGCCGGTGGGCAGCAGCTCGTGCAGCGCGACGGTCTCGTCCAGCTCGTCGCGCAGCGACACCATGAACGGCAGCGCGGTGTCGCGCAGCGTCGTGGCCACGGCCCCGCTCCGGACCAGCTGGACCAGCAGCGGACCCAGCCCGTAGCGCCGGCTGCTGGTCTGCCGGACCAGCCGGTTGTCGGCCATCGCGACCAGCAGCCGGTGCGTGGTCGACGTGGACAGGCCGGTCAGCCGGGCGATCTCGGTGATGCCGAGGTCGGGCCGGCGGGCGTCGAAGCAGCGCAGGATCGCCACCGCGCGGTCGATCGCCTGCACCCCGGTGCGCGCGGGCCGCCCGACGGTCTCCGGTTCGCTCGAGGTCTCCGCCACCGGGTCAGTTTGCACGGTTTGCGGATGGTTCATCCCTTGACCTCCCCGGCTCTGTGGCCGTAACCTTCCCGCAATACGGCACTTCATCCCGCAATACGGGAAGGATACCACGGCATGCGGCCACTGGACGGCTTCCGCGTCCTCGACCTCACCCGCTTCCTGTCCGGTCCCTACTGCACGATGGTGCTCGCCGAGATGGGCGCCGACGTGATCAAGGTCGAGCAGCCGGTGACCGGCGACGACTCGCGCCGGCTCGCGCCCAAGGTCGACGGCGAGAGCTACCCGTTCGCGATGCCCAACCGCAGCAAGCGGTCCCTGTCGATGGACCTCAAGACCGCCCGCGGTCGCGAGCTGTTCCTCGACCTGGCGGCCGGCTCCGACCTGGTGATGGAGAACTTCCGCCCGGGCGTCGCCCGCCGGCTCGGCATCGACTACGACGCGGTCCGCGCGGCGCGACCCGACATCCTGTACTGCTCGATCAGCGGCTTCGGCCAGACCGGCCCGTACCGGGACCGGCCCGGCTTCGACATCATGGCGCAGGGCATGGGCGGGTTCCTGCGGATGACCGGGCAGCCCGACGGACGCCCGTCCAAGGTCGGCATCGCGATCAACGACATCGCCGCCGGCGCCACCGCGATCTACTCGGTCCTCGGCGCCCAGATGGTCCGGCAGCAGACCGGGCAGGGCCAGTACATGGACATCTCGCTGGTCGACGCCGGGCTCGCGTGGACCATCTGGGAGTCCGGCGCCTTCTTCGGGGCCGGCGAGGTGCCGCAGCCGACCGGCACCCGGCACCGCCGCTCGACGCCGTACGCCGCGTTCCGCACCAGTGACGGCTACGTCACCATCGGCGCGGCCAACGACCGGCTGTGGGCCCGCCTCGTCGCCGACGTGCTGGAGCGTCCGGACTGGGCGACCGACGAGCGGTACGCGACCCTCCCGGACCGGATGGCGCACATCGACGAGCTCGAGGCCGACATCGAGGCGATCACCACCACCCGCAGCACCGAGGAGTGGATCGAGCTCCTGGACAAGGCGGGCGTGCCGGGCGGACCGGTGCTCACCTACGACCAGACCCTGACCGACCCGCACGTGCTCGCCCGGGACATGGTCGTCGAGCTCGACCACCCGGTCATCGGGCCGATGCGCACCATCGCTCCGCCGACCAAGTTCTCCGACCTCGACGTCGGCGTGCGGGGGCCGGCGCCGTGGCTCGGCCAGCACACCGCCGAGGTGCTGCGCGACACCGGGCTCGCGGACGACGAGATCGAGAAGCTCTTCACCGACGGCGTGCTCTACGACGCCCACCCAGAGCTGCAAGGGAGCTGACGGTGCCCGATCCTTCCCCTGACCGACTGACGGTGGAGCGCGACGGCGCGGTGGCCACCGTGACGTTCAACCGGCCCGAGAGCCGCAACGCGATCTCGCTGGACATGTACCAGACCATCCCGGACCTGATGGGCGGGCTCGACGACGACGACAGCGTCGCCGTCGTCGTCCTGCGCGGCGCTGGCGACAAGGCCTTCGCCGCGGGTGCCGACATCAGCGAGTTCGAGCAGGTGCGTGGCGACGCCAGCAGCGCCCGCAGCTACAACGAGTTCGTCTCCGGCGCCGAGTTCGCGGTCGAGCGGATGGTCAAGCCCACCATCGCGATGGTGCACGGCTTCTGCATCGGCGGTGGCTGCGGGATCGCGCTCGCGTGCGACCTGCGCTTCGCCGACACCAACGCCCGCTTCGCGATCACGCCGAGCAAGCTCGGTCTGGTCTACAGCCTCGACTCCACCAAGCGGCTGGTCGACCTGGTCGGCCCGTCGCGGGCCAAGTGGGTGCTGATGTCGGGTCAGCAGATGGACGCCGCGACCGCGCTGCGGCTCGGACTGGCCGACGAGGTCGTCGACCCCGACGAGCTGCCTACCCGTACGTACGACTTCGCCGGGCTGCTCACCACCCGGGCGCAGTACAGCGTCCGCACGGCCAAGCAGATCGTGGCCCGGATCCAGGCCGGCCAGGTCGAGGACGACCTGGAGACCACCCGGTGGCGCAACGAGTCGTTCGACACCGCCGACTACGCCGAGGGCGTGCGCGCCTTCCTGGAGAAGCGGTCCCCCCGCTTCGGACAGAGCGCGGAGCGGGTCTGAGCCGATGCCGGCCCCTGTGACCGTCCTGGACCCGACCGCCGTGGCCGAACACGCCCGCACGGCGGCGGCCCAGGCGACCCCGGAGTTCGGCAGCTTCTTCCTGGCCCGCTTCCTGGACCTGTCGATCAGCTACGACGACGCCGCGCGCGAGTGCACCGTCGTGCTGCCGTACGCCACCCACCTCACCAACCCGCAGGGCTCGGTGCACGGCGGGGTGCTCACCACCGCGATGGACATCTCGATGGGCCACCTGTGCCACCGCTTCCTGTCCACCGCGGTCACCATCGAGATGCAGGTGCGGTTCTTCCGGCCACTGCTCGGCGAGGGCCGCTGCACCGGCCGGCTGCTGCGCGCGGGCCGCCGGATCGTGCACCTCGAGTCCCGCCTCACCGACGAGTCCGACCGCCTGGTCGCGGTCGGGACCGGCTCGTGGCACCGCCTCGAGCCCGGCAGCTGAACACCGAGCAAGGAGAGACGTCATGCGTAGACCACACCGGGCCATCGCCACCACCGCCGCGGTCGTCCTCACCGCGGCGCTTGCCGCCTGCAGCGAGGGCGCGTCGAGCACGTCGACGGAGGACTACCCGTCGGAGACGCTGGAGTGGACGATCGCGTTCGGGCCCGGGGGCGGCAACGACATCATGGCCCGCAAGATGGTCGACATCCTCCAGAAGGAGGACCTCTACACCGAGGACATCGTGGTCGAGAACCTCGACGGCGGCAGCGGTGCGCAGGGCTGGGGCAAGGTGTACAGCAACTCCGGCTCCGGCTACAGCATCTCGACCACGTCCGGCTCGTTCATCACCACACCGTTGCAGGCCGACACCGGCTGGACCTACGAGGACTTCACGCCGGTGGGCCTGTTCGCCAACGACGACGCACTGTTCCTCGTGCCCGGTGAGAGCGACATCAAGACCTGGGACGACTGGGTGGCCTACGCCAAGGAGAACAGCCCGGTCGCGGTGGGTGGCATCGGCATCGTCAACGTCGACTACATCCTGCACGCGCTGCTGGCCGAGCAGGAGGGCTACGAGATCAAGTACGTGCCCTACGACGAGGAGGGCCAGGTCCAGACCTCACTGCTCTCCGGGGCGATCGAGGCGATGGTCTCCAACCCTGGCTCGATCGTCGGGCAGGTCGACTCGGGCGACATGCAGCCGTTGCTGTTCACCGGGTCCGAGCCACTGCCCGGTTACCAGGACGTTCCCACCGCCGAGTCGCTCGGCTTCGGCGACCTGCCGTCGATGCCACGCGGTCTGATCCTCCCGCCGGAGGCGCCCGAAGAGGTGCAGGAGTGGTGGATCGACACCATGAAGAAGGTCGTCGCGACCGACGAGTGGCAGCAGTACCTCGACGACAACTACCTGGTCGAGGACGTGCGCTGGGGCGAGGACTTCCAGGAGTACCTGGGCGAGACCCAGGCCGACTTCGAGGAGACGCTCAAGGAGCAGGGCGCGCTGTGAGCGCGGTCTCCCTGGACGAGGATCGGCGGTCGGCCCGCGGCCGGCCGGTCACGGCGCGGACCGCGTTCTTCGCCGTGCTCCTGGTCGTGCTCGGCTTCTACACCGAGATGGCCTTCGAGCTGGAGTGGGAGACCGCTGCCGGCCGCATCGGACCGGGCTTCTTCCCCCGGATCATCGGGATGCTCGGTCTGCTGCTGACCGCGATCGCGCTGGTCGGCAGCCTGCGCGGTGGGACGGACGCAGACAGAGACGCCGATGCCGACAAGGGCATGCTCGCCGGTGACGACGAGGAGATGGGTGGCGGCGACCTCGGCCGCCACCCGCTGGCGTTGCTCGCGCTGGTGCTCGGCGCCGGGGCGTACATCTTCCTGCTGACCGTGCTCGGTGCCGTGGTCGCCTCGATGCTGTTCCTGGCAGGCGTGCTGTGGTGGCTCAACCCGCGAGGCCACGTCAGCAACGCGCTGCTCAGCCTGCTCCTTCCCATCGGCATGTACCTGCTGTTCCAGACGCTGCTCAACGCCGGTCTCCCCGTCGGTGTGCTCGGCCTGATGCCGGCCTGACCCTCCCCCGCCGGGCCGCGGAAAGGACTGCTCGTGGACGTGTTCAATGACTTCGGTCATGGACTGGCGGCCGTGATGTCCGTCCAGACCCTGCTGCTGCTCGGTGCGGGCGTGCTGCTGGGCATGATCATCGGGGTCATGCCCGGCCTCGGGCCGTCGGCCGGCATCGCCATCCTGCTCCCGATCACCCTCGGGCTCGACCCCACGGCCGGCATCGTGATGCTCGCCGCGGTCTACTACGGCGCGATGTACGGCGGCACCATCACCTCGGTCCTGATCAACACCCCCGGCGAGTCCGCCACCGTCGCGAGCACCTTCGACGGCTATCCGATGGCCAAGAAGGGTCGGGCCGGCGCCGCACTCGTCATCGCTGCCGTGGCCTCGTTCGTGGCTGGGACCATCGGTGCGCTCCTCATCAGCGTCGCGGCACCGATCACGGCCAGCTTCGCGAAGACGTTCGGTCCGCCGGAGATCTTCCTCGTGGTCATGCTCGGCCTGCTGACGCTGCTCGTCGTGGTCGACCAGCACCGGATGCTCGGTGCGCTGTCCGCGATCCTCGGCTTCTGCCTGGCGACCGTGGGCATCGACATCGGTGGCGGGCAGCAGCGCTACACGTTCGGCTCGCCCGAGCTGATCGGCGGCGTGGACTTCATCCCGGTCGCGATCGGGGTCTTCGGCATCGGCGAGATCCTGCACACCCTCTGGCGCGGAGGACACCTCGAGCGGCTGGACTACTTCTCGGTCTCCCGCAAGGGCTCGGGCTTCTGGCCGGACAAGCGGGAGCGGCACGAGTCCCGCGGTCCGATCCTGCGCGGGTCGTTCCTGGGCTTCGCCGTCGGCGCCACACCCGGCGCGGGCGCGACGGTGGCCTCACTGATGTCGTACAACGTGGAGAAGTCGATCTCGCGGACACCGGAGAAGTTCGGCAAGGGTGCCGTCGCAGGTCTGGCTGGGCCCGAGGCGGCCAACAATGCCGCGACCGCCGGGGCGATGGTCCCGCTGCTCACGCTGGGCATCCCGAGCTCGGCCGCCGGTGCCGTGCTGCTGGGCGGCTTCCTGATGTGGGGCCTGCAGCCGGGGCCGCTGCTGATGGAGCAGAACCCGGACTTCGCCTGGGGCCTGATCGCGAGCATGTACCTCGGCAACGTGATGCTGCTGTTGATCAACATCTTCTGCATCCCGGCCTTCGCGAGCCTCGCGCGGGTCCAGTTCAAGGTGCTGGCCCCGATCGTGATCGTGCTGTGCACGCTCGGCACGTACACGATCAACGACAGCATCATCGAGGTCGAGATCATGCTGGCCTGCGGTGTGCTCGGCTTCTACATGCGCCGGTTCGGGATGTCGCCGGCGGCGCTGGTCATCGCCCTCGTGCTCGGCCCGATCGCCGAGCAGACCCTGCGCCAGTCACTGATCATCTCCGACGGGTCGTTCGACATCTTCGTGCAGCGCGGCACCTCGGTCGGCCTGCTGTGCGCGATCGCGGTACTGGTCGCCGTACCCCTGGTGATGGCTCCGTTGAAGCAACGCGCACGCGACAGGCTGCAGCAGGTGGGCGAGCGCCGGGCCGGGCAGCCGGACGACAGTGACCGCGACGAGACCCGGGTCTGAGCCCCCCGGTGTCCTTCCTGCTCACGCTGGCCGCAGCACTGGCTGGTGCCGCCGTCGCCACGGTGCTGAAGATGCCCGCGGCCCCGCTGCTGGGCGCGATGATCGGGGTGGCCGTGGTCAACCTCGCCGGCCAGACGTCCTACGACATGCCCGGCGTGGCCAAGTGGCTGGTCTACGCGGCGGTCGGATGGCTGCTCGGTCAGAGCGTCACCCGCGAGACCGTCGTCAGCCTGCGGAAGTCGGCGCTGACCATCGTCCTGGTGGTGGTCGCGTTCCTCGTGTTCGCGCTCGTGCTGGCCTGGGCGCTGCACCGGTTCACGCACCTCGACCTGACCACGTCACTGCTGTCGACCGCGCCGGGCGGCATCGCGCAGATGGGCGTGCTGTCGGTCGAGGCGAAGGCCGACGTACCCGTGGTGCTGGCCATCCACGTGCTGCGGATAACGTCGGTGATCGTGCTGATGTCGTTCGGGCTGCGCCTGCTGGGGGGCAAGGAGTGAGCCGGTTGCGCTGCGCGGTGGTGGGCGGCGGCATCCTCGGCGCCGCGGTCGCCCGCCGGCTCCAGCAGGCGCACGACGGCGCACAGGTCACGGTGCTGGAGAAGGAGTCGGCGCTCGCGCAGCACCAGACCGGACGCAACAGCGGCGTCGTGCACGCCGGGCTCTACTACCCACCCGGGTCACTCAAGGCGGTGCTCTGCCGCCGGGGCGTCGGCCTGCTGCGGGACTACTGCGCGGAGCACGCGATCGCGTACGAGCAGTGCGGCAAGGTGCTGGTGGCACTCGACGCCGACGAGGACCGCCGGCTGGACGCCATCGAGGAGAGGGCTCGCGCCAACGGCGTGCCCGGGATCCGGCGGATCGGTCCGGACGGTCTCGCCGAGCTCGAGCCGCACGTCCGCGGCATCGGCGCGCTGCACTCCCCCAGCACGGCCATCGTCGACTTCCCCGCCGTCACCCGCGCGCTGGCCGCCGAGGTCGAGGACGCCGGTGGCACCGTGCGCACGGGGGTGGAGGTCACCGGCCTGGACGAACGCGGGGGCGAGGTGGTCGTGTCCGGCGCCGACGGGCCGGTCGGTGGCTTCGACCTGGTGGTGGTCTGCGCCGGACTGCAAGGCGACCGGGTGGCGCGGCTGGCCGGTGACGGGGTCGACCCGCGGATCGTGCCGTTCCGCGGCGAGTACCACCTGCTGGTGCCCGAGCGCCGGAACCTCGTGCGCGGCCTGGTCTACCCGGTGCCCGATCCGCGGTACCCGTTCCTCGGCGTGCACCTGACCCCGCGCGTCGACGGCGAGGTGCTGGTCGGACCGAACGCCGTGCTGGCGCTGGCGCGCGAGGGCTACGACTGGCGGTCGGTCAGCTGGCCGGACGTGCGCGAGACCCTCGCCTCCCCCGGGTTCCGCCGGTTCGCGCGCCGCCACTGGCGCACCGGTGCCCGCGAGGTCGCCGGGTCGCTGAGCACAGCCCGGTTCGTGGCCGCGGCCAGGCGCTACGTCCCCGACCTCGGCGTCGGCGACGTCTCGCCCGGTCCCTCCGGCATCCGCGCGCAGGCGCTCGACCCGGACGGGTCGCTGGTGGACGACTTCCGGATCAGCCGGGTCGGGCACGTCGTCGCCGTGCGCAACGCGCCGTCGCCGGGCGCGACCTCCGCACTCGCGATCGCCGAGCACGTGGTCGAGACCGCGCTGGAGCGGGCCGCGTGAACGGGCTCGCACCCGGGCTGTGGACCGTGCTCGCGACCCCGTTCGTGGGGCCCGAGCTCGCCGTCGACACCGGCTCGCTGACCCGGCAGACGCAGACCTTCGCCGCCGCGGGCGCGTCCGGCCTGGTCGCGCTGGGTGTCTTCGGCGAGGCCGCGGCCCTCGACGGTGCCGAGCGCGACCTCGTGCTCCGCACCGTGGTCGGCGCCGTGCCCAGTCTGCCGGTCGTGGTGGGCCTGCCCGCGCGGGCCACCGCGCCCGCGATCGAGCAGGCGCTGGCCGCCGTGCGCGGCTGCGCGACCGGTGGCGGCGACCGGCTGGCCGGCGTGATGGTGCAGGTGCACAGCGCGGACGCCGACGTCGTGGCCGCCCACCTGCGCGCGGTGCACGACGCCTCCGCTGCCCCGGTCGTGCTGCAGGACTACCCCGCACTGACCGGCGTGCGGATCGGCACCGACGCGCTCGTGTCGGTGGTCGAGCAGTGCCCCTTCGTCGTGGCGGTCAAGGCCGAGGCGCCGCCGACGCCCAGCGCGATCTCCGCGCTGGCCCCGCGAGTGACCGTGCCGGTCTTCGGCGGGCTCGGCGGCGTCGCGCTGGTCGACGAGCTCGCCGCCGGTGCGGCCGGGGCCATGACCGGGTTCAGCCACCCCGAGGCGCTCGCCGCCGTCCTCGCGGCGTGGACCTCCGGCGGGTTCGCCGCGGCGCACGCGGCGTGGTCGCCGTGGCTGCCGCTCGCGACCTTCGAGCAGCAGGCCGGCATCGCGCTGGCGCTGCGCAAGCGGTTGCTGGCCGCGCGGGGCATCATCGACGAGCCCGGCGTACGACCCCCCGCGCCGGGCGTGCCGGAGCGGCTGCTGCCGCTGCTCGACCAGCACCTGGCGCACGTACCGACTGGAGCCTGACACTGCCGGCTGCCCTGCCGGCCCACCGACCACAGGAGAGTGCATGGACACCGGACTGACCGGACGCACCGCCGTCGTCCCCGGCGCGACCGCCGGCCTCGGCCTCGCCGTCGCCCGTTCGCTGGCCGCCGAGGGAGCACGGGTGCTGATCGCGGGCCGCCGCGGCGAGCTCGCCCGGGAGCGTGCGGCCGAGATCGGCGGGATCGGCGTCGAGGCCGACCTCACCGACCCCGCCGGCGTCGACGCGGTCATCGAGGCGGCGGCCGAGCTCGGCCAGGTCGACGTGCTGGTGCTCAACGGCGGCGGCCCTGCGCCGGGCACGGCCACCCAGCTCGGCACCGCCGAGACCGACGACGCGATCGGCCGGCTGCTCACGCCGCACGTGCGGCTGGTGTCCGCGTTCCTGCCCGGCATGCGCGAGCGCGGCTGGGGCCGCATCGTCGCCGTGGGCTCCAGCGGGGTCCAGCAACCGATCCCGACCCTCGCGGCGTCCAACGTCGGGCGCGCGGCGCTCGCCGGCTACCTCAAGTCGCTGGCCACCGAGGTCGCCGGCGACGGCGTCACCGTGAACATGGTGCTGCCCGGCCGCATCGACACCGACCGGGTCGCGCAGCTCGACGGCGCTGCCGCCGAGCGCACCGGCAACCCGGTCGAGGAGGTGCGCCGCGGCGCCGAGGCCGCCATCCCGGTCGGCCGCTACGGCACCCCGGACGAGTTCGCCGCGGCGGTGACCTTCCTGGCCGGCACGCCCGCGTCGTACGTCACCGGCGTACAGCTGCGCTGCGACGGCGGCATGGTCGGGTCGTACTGACGTGAACCTCGCCTCGATCCGGCTCGACGGCCGCGAGCTGCCAGTGGTGGTGCACGCCGACCGCGGCGTGGCCCGCGTCGACGCGCTGCTGCCCGACCCGCCGGCCGACCCGATGGCGGTCGTCGCCTCCGGCCGCTACCCCGAGCTCCGCGCGGCCGCGGAGGCGGCCGGGGACGAGCTGTTCGTGCCGCGCGAGACCGTACGGCCGGCCGTCCCGTACCGACACCCGCGCAAGGTGTGGGGCATCGGGCTCAACTACGTCGAGCACGCCAGCGACCTGGCCGAGCAGGTGCCGGACGAGCCGGCGTCGTTCCTCAAGGCCGACCACACCCTGATCGGGCCGGACGAGCCGATCCCGGTGCCGCGCCAGAGCAGCCGCACCACCGCCGAGGCCGAGCTCGGCCTGGTGATCGGCCAGGAGTGCCGGGACGTGTCCGAGGCCGACGCGCTGTCGTACGTGTTCGGGGTGGTCACCGTGCTGGACCAGACCGCCGAGGACATCCTCGAGCGCAACCCGCGCTTCCTCACCCGGGCCAAGAACTTCCCCGGCTTCTTCTCCTTCGGTCCAGAGATCGTGCCGGTCGGCGACGTGCCTGGCGGGGCCGACGGGCTCGCCGGGCTCGAGGTGTCGACAGTGGTCAACGGTGAGGTGCACCGGCGCAACACGGTGGCGAACATGCGCTACAGCCCGGCGTTCCTCGTGAGCTTCCACAGCCGGGTGATGCCGCTGTTCCCGGGCGACGTCCTGTCGACCGGTACGCCTGGCGCCGTGCACGTACGCGCCGGGGACGTCGCGGAGTGCCGCATCCCCGGCGTGGGCGTGCTGCGCAACCCGGTCGTCGACCAGTAGCCCGTCCGGCACGCACGCGCGGTGTGAGATCGTCGCCGCCGTGAGCGACCTCCCCGGCCGGCTGGTCGATGTCCGCGGCACCCGGCTGCACGTCACCGAGCACGGCGACCCGTCCGCGCCGGCGGTGGTGTTCCTGCACGGCGGGCCCGGCCAGGGCGCCTACGACTTCGTGCACCACCAGGGCGAGCGGCTCGGCCGCGACCTGCGGCTGGTCGCCCTCGACCAGCGTGGGTCGCTTTTCTCCGACCCGTTGGGACCCGACGAGCAGGTCAGCGAGAGCATGCTGGTCGACGACATCGAGTCGCTGCGCCAACAGCTCGGGATCGAGCGGTGGGTGGTGCTCGGTCACTCGTTCGGCGGCCGGCTCGCGGTGCGCTACGCGGCCGCGCACCCCGGGCACACCGCCGCGCTGGTGCTGGAGAACCCCACGCTGGACTGGGTGCTCAGCTCCAGCTGCCTGCTCACCGCGGCGCTGGACGTCCTCGACGACCTGCAGGCCCCGGAGGCCGCCGAGGTGCGTGCGGTGCTGGCCACCGGCGTGACCCCCGACGTCGGCAGCGTGCGACGGCACGGCCGGCTGATGGACGCTCTCGGCGAGCGACGCCCCGAGATCTACTTCCACCAGCCCGCGATCCTGGCCGACCTCGGCGCGGCGCTGCCCTCGCAGCTGCTCGCACCGGATGTGCGCGACCGCGGCGACCGTCCCGGGGAGCAGCTGCGCGAGCACGCCGGGATGCAGGAGTCGCTGCTCCCCCGGCTGGCCGAGCTGCGGATGGACGCGCTGCTCATGTGTGGGCTCTACGATCACGTCTGCGACGACGACCACATCGAGGTCTGGGGATCGACCGTCCCCGACGGCGAGATGGCGTGGTTCGAGGAGTCCGGGCACTTCTGCCACATCGAGGAGCCGGACACGTACGCGCGGACCCTGGTGGAGTTCGTCCGCGCCTACTCCTGACCCGCCTGACGAGCCGCCAGCCACGCGTTGGTCGCAGCGAGCTGACGCCACGTGCGGTCGGCCAGCGCCGCCACCTCGTGGTCGCCGAGCCGGTCGCACACCCAGTCCCAGTGCAGCGACACCCAGTCGCCGGGATCCGGCTGCGCCACGAACGCGTACCGGCCCTGGCTCCACCGCACCGTCTCGACCCGCGCGTCGCCGAGCCCCAGGGCGGCTCCGTCGAACGTCAGTGGCTGCGAATGCACCGCCACGGTCTCGCCCTCGACGGAGACGACCCGGCCCCACCGCACCCGGCAGCTGTCGAGCACCGAGCGCGGCACGTCGCTCGGTGACCCCAGCAGCCCCACCCAGGGGTAGACGACGAAGACGTGGAACGCGTGGTTCGCCCCCGCGACCGCGACGTCGGGGGTCTCCGCGAGCCGGTCGAGCACGCCCGGCTGGGTGCCGAAGCCGTGCGCGACCGCCCGGGTGAACACCTCCGGCTCGAGCGCGTCCAGCGGTGCACCGCCGAGCCAGTACGCGGACACCACCCGCTCGTCCAACGGGTCGTCGATGCCCGCGGCGCCAGCGATCAGCTGCAGGTACGGCCAGGCGCCGTCGAACTGCTCCGCCCGGCGGCGGACCTCCGGGTCGTCGTCCCGCGCGGCGCCGCCCGCGAGCAGCACCTCGGCGCCGGGCGGACCGCAGTGCCCGAGGTCGTTGGGCGGGTAGGCGTAGCGCGCGAACAGCGCCGTGCCCGAGCGCGTCGACGGACTCGTCGTCACGTCAGCAGATCCGCGGCAGCTGCTCGCCCAGAGGGAGGTCGACGACCCGGGTGCCGCCGAGACCGGTACGCGTGACGACCATGCCGGGATGGCCCTCGACGCAGACGCCGATCGGGACCGCGCCCTTGCCGTGCTCGTGGGCGCGCATCGCCTCCAGCACCCGCTCGGCGTCGTCGGGAGCCACGAACGCCACCAGCTTGCCCTCGTTGGCGACGTAGAGCGGGTCGAGCCCGAGCAGCCCGCAGGCGTCCCGGACCGGCTGCGGGATCGGCAGGTCACGTTCGACCAGATCGACGCCGACGCCAGACGCGGAGGCGATCTCGTTCAGCGAGGCCGCCACGCCGCCGCGGGTCGGGTCGCGCAGCACGTGCACGTCTCCGCCGGAGGCCAGCATCGCCGCGACCAGGCCGTGCAGGGGTGCGCTGTCGCTCTCGACCGCCGTGCCGAACTCGAGCCCCTCGCGGCAGCTCATCACCGCGACGCCGTGCACACCGATGTCACCGCTGACGATCACCACGTCACCCGGTCGCGCCCGCGCCGGTGCGATGTCGACACCGTCGGGCACCACACCGATGCCCGCGGTGTTGACGAAGACGCCGTCGCCGTGACCGGCGTCGACGACCTTGGTGTCGCCGGTGACCAGCCGCACGCCAGCCACCGACGCCGCTCGCCCGATGGCCTCGGCCACCCGCCCGATCTCGGCCAGCGCGGTGCCCTCCTCCAGGATGAACGCCGTCGACAGCACCAGCGGCTCGGCCCCCGACATCGCCAGGTCGTTGACCGTGCCGTTGACCGCCAGGTCGCCGATCGACCCACCCGGGAAGAACATCGGCTTGACCACGTAGGAGTCGGTCGAGAACGCGAGCCGACCCCCGGTGAGCTCGACCACCGCGGAGTCGCCGAGCCCGGCGTCGGCGGCCGTGCCGAACGCCGGCAGGAACAGGTGCTCGATCAGCTCGGCCGACATCGCGCCGCCGCCACCGTGGCCCATCACGATGTTCGGCGAGCTGCGCAGCGGTGCGGGACAGACCCAGGCGTCGAAGTCGAGCGCCGACTCAGCCATGGGTTGCGGCCCCCACCGGCTCCACCGGGAGCTGAGCCGCCGGCGTCTCCAACCGGCGGTAGAGGTAGTAGGCGGCGCACGCGCCCTCCGACGACACCATGGTGGCGCCGAGCGGGTTGCGTGGCGTGCACTCCTTGCCGAACGCCTCGCACTCGTTCGGCTTGATCAGACCCTGCAGCACCTCGCCGGAGCGGCAGATCGACGACTCGTCGGTGTGGATGCCCCCGACGTCGAAGCGCGCCTCGGCGTCCCACTCGCGGTAGGCGTCGGACAGCCGCCACCCGCTGCCCGGGATCATCCCGATCCCCCGCCAGGCCCGGTCGGTGACCTCGAAGACGTCCTCGAGCATCCGGCGGGCCGTCGGGTTGCCGTCCGCGGGCACCGCCCGTGGGTACGCGTTCTCCAGCTCGTGCCGGCCGGACTCCAGCTGCAGCACGGTCTTGCGGATGCCCTCCAGGATGTCCAGCGGCTCGAAGCCGGTGACGACGATCGGCACCTCGTACTTCTCGGTCAGCGCCGGGTACTCCGACGTCCCCATCACGCTGCAGACGTGACCGGCGGCCAGGAACGCCTGCACCCGGCAGGTCGGCGACTCCATGATCGCGGCCACCGCGGGCGGCACCAGCACGTGCGAGACCAGCAGCGAGAAGTTCGGCACGCCGAGCCGCTTCGCCTGGTAGACCGTCATCGCGTTGGCCGGGGCGGTGGTCTCGAAGCCGATGCCGAAGAACACGACCTCGCGGTCCGGGTTCTCGCGGGCCAGGTTGAGCGCGTCCAGCGGGGAGTAGACGACGCGGATGTCGCCGCCCTCGCTCTTGATCCGGAACAGGTCCTGGCTGCTGCCGGGCACCCGGAGCATGTCGCCGAACGAGCAGAAGATGACGTCCGGGCGCTTGGCGATCTCCAGCGCCTTGTCGATGATCTCCAGCGGAGTGACACAGACCGGACAGCCGGGACCGTGGATCATCTCGATGCCGTCGGGCAGCAGCTGGTCGATGCCGTGCCGGATGATCGAGTGGGTCTGCCCGCCGCAGACCTCCATGATCGCCCAGCTGCCGCGGGTGGCCTCGTGGATCTGGTCGAGCAGCCGGCGCGCCAGATCGGGGTTGCTGAACTCGTCGAGATACTTCACTGCTCCACTCCTGCCTGGCGCGCCGCGAGCGCCTCCTGGTCACCGAACTCTTCCTCGAGGATCCCCATCGACTCGAAGTCGGCGAGCGTCTTGAGCGCCGACTCCTCGTCGAGGCGCTGGATCGCGAAGCCGACGTGCACGATGACGTAGTCACCGGTCTGGACGTCGGGCACGTACTGGCAGCACACGTCCTTGCGGACGCCCCCGAAGTCGACCTCGGCCATCAGCGTGTCGTCACGCTCGGTCAGCGCGTCGACCCGCCCCGGTACGGCTAGGCACATGTCCGTCTCCTCTCAGTCCCGCCGGTCGTCAACCCTGCGCAGCCACCAGCAGCTGCCCGAGCGCGATGCCGCCGTCGTTGGCCGGCACCTGCTGCGGGCTCAGCACGGTGCAGCCCGCCTGCTCCAGTCGCCGCCGCGCTGCCGACAGCAGCAGCGCGTTGGCGAACACTCCTCCGCCCAGCACCACGGTGCCGAGCCCGGTCGCGGCACGCGTCCGGTCGGCCAGGTCGCCGACCAGGTCGACCACGGCCGCGTGGAACCGTGCGGCCACCAGCGCGGCCGGTGTGCCGCTCCGTCGGTCGTCGACCACGCCGCGTACGACCGGGGCGCAGTCGACCACGGTGGGCTCGCCCCCGCGCTCGCGCAGCCCGAACGCGTACGCGCCGTCGGGATCGACGCCTCGCGCCAGCCCCTCGAGCTCGATCGCGGCCTCGGCCTCGTAGTCGACGACGTGCCGCACGCCGGCCAGCGACGCCACCGCGTCGAACAGCCGGCCCATGCTCGAGGTCGGCACGGCGCCGAAGCCGCTGGTCAGCTGGTGCGCGAGCACCCCGAGCTCGTCCGGCGGGCACGCCCGCACCGGTGCCAGGTCGGCGTCCCAGGGCAGGCCCGCAGCCGTCAGGTGCGCCAGCGCCATCCGGTAGGGCCGGTGCACGCTCGCGTCGCCGCCGGGAAGCGGCACGTAGCCGAGGTGCGCGGCCCGCCGGAAGCCCTTGTAGTCGGCCACCAGCACCTCGCCGCCCCACACCGCGGCATCGGTGCCGTAGCCGGTGCCGTCGAAGGCGAAGCCGATGACCTGCTCGCGGCCGTCGAGGCCGTGCTCGGCCATCACCGCGGCGACGTGCGCGTGGTGGTGCTGCACGGTGTGCACGCGGCCGGTCGGCCGCGTGCCGCCGCGCCCAGCCGGTGGAGCGGTAGCCCGGGTGGGCGTCGGCGACCACGCGCTGCGGCGTCACCCCGACCAGCCGCTCGAGGTGTGCCTCGGAGGCCGTGAAGGCCTCCAGGGTCGCGAGGTCGTCCATGTCGCCGATGTGCTGGCTCAGCCAGGCGTAGCCGCCCTCCGCGACGGCGCAGGTGTTCTTGAGGTCGGCGCCGACGGCCAGTGTCGGCGGGACCCCGACCGGCAGTGTCATCGGCAGCGCCACCGGCAGCGGCGCGTAGCCACGCGAGCGGCGCACCGGCGCCTCGCGGCCGTCGACGACCCGGGACACCGAGTCGTCGACCGGGACGTGGATGGGCCGGTCGTGTCGCAACCAGGCGTCGACCAGCGGTGCCAGCCGGGTCGCCGCGTCGTCGTCGAGGTAGGCGATCGGCTCGCCGCCGAGGTTGCCCGAGGTCATCACCAGGCAGTCCGGTGCGTCGTCGCCGGCCGGGTCGAGCAGCAGCGTGTGCACGGGCGTGTACGGGAGCAGCACGCCCAGGTCGGGGTTGCGCGGCGCGACGCCGTCGGCGAGCCCGGCGGCTCCGGCACCGCGGGCGAGCAGCACGACCGGGCGCCGTGGCCCGGTGAGCAGCGCCGCCTCGTCCGGGCCGACCTCGACCAGGGCCCGGGCGGCGGCGAGGTCGCGCACCATGACCGCGAACGGCTTGTCGCCCCGGCGCTTGCGCCGGCGCAGCTCGGCGACCGCGCGGTCGTTTCGGGCGTCGCAGGCGAGGTGGTAGCCCCCGAGACCCTTGACCGCCACGATCGCGCCGTCGGCCAGCAGCCGCCGGGTGCGGACGAGTGCCTCGTCGCCGTGGCACGGCTCCGTGTCTGGGCGCACCAGCTCGAGCCGAGGTCCGCAGTCGGGGCAGGCGATCGGCTGCGCGTGGAACCGGCGGTCGGCCGGGTCGGAGTAGTCCGCCGCGCAGGCGGCGCACATCGGGAAGCCGGCCATCGTCGTCGCCGGCCGGTCGTAGGGCAGGTCGGTGATGATCGTGAACCGCGGACCACAGTTGGTGCACGAGATGAACGGGTGGCGGTAGCGCCGGTCGGCCGGATCGGCGAGCTCGCGCAGGCAGTCGGCGCAGGTGGCCACGTCGGGGCCGGCCAGGGTGCGTACGCCCTCGGTGCGGCTGCGGTCGGACGCGGCGATGGCGAAGCCCGTGCCGCCGACCACCGGCAGCTCGGTCGCGCGGACGCTCTCGACGACCGCCAGCGGCGGCGCGTCGCGGGCGAGCCTGCGGCCGAGCTCGGCAACGGCGGCCGGGTCACCCTCGACCTCCACGTCGACACCGTGCGCGTCGTTGGCCACCAACCCCGAGAGCCCGAGGCTGGTGGCGGTGACGTAGACGAAGGGCCGGAAGCCCACGCCCTGTACGACGCCGCTGACGTGGAAGCGGGAGCGCACCCGGCCCGGGCTCACGAGGCCGCCTCGTCCGGGTCCTCCCGTGGCCGGCCCATCATCTCGAGTCCGCTCAATGCCTGCTCGGCGCCGGCCTCGTCGACGGTCTCGACCGCGAAGCCCATGTGGATGAGCACCCACTGGCCGGGCTCGGGCGCCGCGTCGAGCATCCCGATGTTGACCCGCTTGCGGGCGCCGACGACGTCGACCAGCGCGAGCTGGTCGCCGTAGCCGTCGACCATCTCGACCACCTGACCGGGGATGCCGAGGCACATGGTCAGCCCACCTCCGTCCGGGTCCGGGCCTCGGGCAGCAGGTCGCGTACGGTGCGTACGGCCTCGTCGACGGCGGCCTCCACCGTCGGGGTCAGCCCCATGCCGTCGTCGGTGTCCTGCACCTGGCAACCCACCAGCAGCGTGCGCTGCGGGAGTGTGCCGCCGAGCGCGGCCAGGGTGGCCAGCACGGTGGCGGGATCCATGCCGTGCGCGTCGACCTGGCCACCGGTCGTGACGTCGTCGGCGCCGATCTCCAGCACGCCCACCCGGCCGGGCTCACCCCGGCCAGGCAGCGCGTCGACCAGCACCAGTGCGTCCCAGTCGTCGAGCAGGTCGTAGGCCAGGTGCATGCCACGGATCCCGTAGTCGACGACCCGCACGTCGTCCGGCACCGGCTCGGCGGCGCTGTCCAGCCGCGCCACGACGGCCGGACCGAAACCGTCGTCGGTCTGGAACACGTTGCCGATCCCGGCGACCAGGATCATCGCGGTTCGGTCACATCGACCGGATCCTGAGGTACCGCTTGATGTCCGGGATCGAGCGCAGCCCCACGAGCAGGCCCGCCACTACCACGACGGCCAGCACGATGAGCGTCACCATTCCAACGATCCTCACGAGCGGGTCTCCTTCCGTTGTGCCTGCTCCGCGGACGGCGCGGGACGTGCCGTCACGGGTTCGAGCTCGTCGGGGGCGAAGTACAGGTAGCGCCCGTACCAGTCGTGCAGGTCGGCGGCGGGGTCGTCGACCAGCACCACGCCCACGTGCGTCTCGCCGTCGACGTCGAAGTGCACCGACGTCACCCGCGCCCGCTGCCCGGCGAAGAACAGGTCCTGGGCGTCCGCCCGTCGGCTCGGGTGCACGATCACCTCGCTGCCGCGCGACACGCGCGCGCCCGCGATCAGCACCTCGTCGCTGTCGGGGCTGACGCTGGCGTCGGCCTCGGGGTCCCACCACGGGACCTCCGTGCTGAACACCTCGTCGGGGGTGCCGCCGACCCCGCCACTGATGGCGGGAGTCCCACCACCGTGGGGGTCGCGCATCACGCCGTGCAGCTGCTGCAGCTGTTCGGGCGACATCTGGTCGCAGCGGTCGATGATCGCGGCCGCCGCGGGGTCGGTGGCGCGCGCCGCGGCCTTCTCGTCGTCGGTCAGCGTCATCACCCGCAGGGTGAGGATCTCGTCGATCTCGGTGGAGTCGAACATCGCGCCCGCGCTCTCGGGCGCCACTGCCGGGTGGTCGGACAGGATGATCGGCGAGGCCAGCACGACGTCGGACGTCTGGCCGTCGGGACCACCGTCGCCGGCGAGCACCGGCCAGCAGCGGCGCTGGGTGCAACGGCGCGCTGCGTCCGCGGCCTCGTCCGGTGGGTCGATCACCGAGACGAACCGCGCCGACCGCGCCTCCAGCAGCAGGTGTGCGCCGATCAGCGAGCCACGGATCGCCGCATCCTTGTCGTCGGTGGGCTCGCCGGTGTTGGTGACCCGGACCTCGACGCGCAGCAGGTCGCCGTCTCTGTCAGCGGCCACCGACAGCTCGGCAGCTGCCGGCCAGCGTCGGCGGACCAGCCGCCCACCGGGCAGCGCCTCGACGTCCTCGCCCCCCTCGACCTCGACGGGCTGGACCCGGCCGGTACGCAGCGCGGTCGGGTCGAACGGCCCGAACGCGCGCTCGACCTCGACTGCCTCGTCCCAGCTGGTCCAGGTGGCGTCGCCGGCGCGCAGCTCGTCGACCGGCAGGTACGTCCCGTCGGGCTGCTCCCGCTCGGCGACCCGCCGCTGCAGCTGCAGGAAGCGCAGGTGCACGGTGACGGTTGGCGTGACGGTTGGCGTGACGGTTGGCGTGACGGTTGGCGTGACGGGGGACACCGCCTCGTCGGCCGGCTCGGGCCGCAGCAGCACTTGCACGGCGAGGTCGCGTTCCTCGCCCACACCGGCCTCCGCGGCACCGGGTGGCCCGAGCACCCCGAACTGCCAGCGCACCTGGTTCTTGCGGGCGGTGGCGCGGTACGGGTACAGCAGGTAGCCCTCGTAGAGGACGGCGTCGGCGGCGAGCCGGGCCAGCGCGAGCGTCATCGGCCGGCACCTCCCTCGGCCGGCTGCGAGGCATCGGCCAGCAGCGTGCTCACCACGTCGTCCCAGCTGGTCAGCCCGCGCGCGTGCTTGAGCCGGCCGAGCGCGTCAACGGTGTCGCGGTGCATTCGTACCCACTGGCTGCCCGGGAAGTGCGCGTCCATCAGGTCGCGCCACACCGACACGGGCATCCGGAACTGCGCCTCCCGGTCCCAGGGCACCTGCGTGACCGAGAAGCCGGTGGCCCCGCGGGTGAACACGGTGCCGCTGAACAGGAACACCAGCGGGACCTCGCCGTCACGCAGGGCGTGCAGGTACTTGGTGCCGGAGACCTCGAAGTCGTACGTGCACGGCAGCACCAGATCGACATCCGTCGCCCCGGTGAAGCCCTGCGCGATGGTCGACGCGTGCAGCCAGGGGAACGGCTTGAGGGTCTCGGCGAACCGGGCGCGCCCGCCGAACAGGTCGAGCAGCGCCTGCTCCTCGGTGTCGTCGTAGCGACGGCGCTGCGGCTCGATCCGCACCTGCGCCCGCAGTGCGAGCGCGTGCACCACCTCACCGGTCCGCTCCTCGACCCGCAGCCGGGCCAGCAGGTTCGGCGCGACGGCGTAGGGCTCCGGCACGACGTCGACGACGGTGAAGTCCAGCGCGGGCATCAGGTCGCAGCCTTGCTGCGCGCCGCCAGGTCGGAGAAGAACGCGTCCAGCAGGGCGCGGGCGTCCTGCCCGCCGTCGAACCCGCGCCAGGACAGCCGCAGTGCGCCCACCAGCTCGTAGCAGCGGTCGATCGGCACCAGGAAGCAGGCGAAGTCGGCGTGGTCGCGGTCGGGCGCCCGCACGATCAGGCCCTCGACGTCGGGTGCGAGCAGGCCGAGCGCGGGGTTGGACTCGACGATCCGGTCCCAGGCGCCGAGCGGCAGCTCGGACTCGGTCGCGCCCGCGGGACCGGGATAGAACGCGACCGTGCGGCCCAGCTCGGAGTTGTGGAAGAAGAACGCCAGCCCGACCGGGATCTCCAGCTCGTCCCACTGGCCCGCGAACAGCGCGAAGTCGGGGAACGAGAGGTAGCGGTCGGGGACCGCGCGGTAGCGCAGCTCGGCGCCGTCGGCGGTGAACAGCAGGTAGCACGGCCGGCAGGTGCACATCAGGCCGCGACCGACCAGGTCGACGACGTGCTGGTGCTCGTCGGCGACCGGGGCGGCGCACATCTCGCAGCGCTCCTGCGCGCTGGGCGCCGGGCGGTTGGCGCTGATCCGCCCCAGCACGGCCAGCGGGTTGGCCCCGGGACCGGCGCTCGTCACGAGGGCACGCCTCCGGGCACCGCGACCGACGCCACGCCGTCCTGGACCAGCAGCGGCAGTGGGTCGAGGTGGTCGTCGGTGCCGTCGAGCCCGGCACCTGCCCGGCGCACGTCGTAGTGCGCGCGACAGCTCGGGCAGCGCAGCACCACGTCGCCCGCCCCGCCCCCGAGCCGGCGCTCGACGACGCCGTCAGCGAGGCTCGCGGAGCAGCGCGAGCAGCGGTCGCGGTAGGCGTACAGGTCGTTGCCGACCCGGGTGCCGACCACGGGCAGGCCGCCGATGGTGAACCCGGCGACCTGGCCGGACGCGAGCGCCCCGAGGCCCTCGACGGGCTCCCACGCGACACCGGCACCGTCCGACCCGGCGACGACCCCTCCGTCGGCGTCCAGCCGGGACCGCAGCGACGACACCGGGATCACCGACGGCGCGCCAGGCTCGCTCGCCGCCTCCTCGACCTCGATCCCGGTCACCTCGGGAGCGGCCTCCCGGATGGCGGTCTCGACCGCGAGCGTCAGCGTGACCGACGACGAGGGGCAGCCGTCGCAGCTGCCGAGCATCCGCAGCCGCACCGCAGCCTCGTCGGTCAGCCCCACCAGCTCGACGTCGCCCCCGTGCGAGCCGAGGTAGGGCCGGACGCTGTCCAGCGCCCGGGCGACCCTGGTCTCGACGTCGTACGGGTGCAGACCGTGCACGACCAGCAGGCTGGCGACCAGGTCGTCGGCAGCCAGCCGCTCGATCAGCTCGTCGTCGAGCCGGCCGGACTCGTACGTGATCTCGAGCAGCCGCTCGAGACCTGCGCCGTAGAGGTCGACGACGAGCCGGACCAGCTCCTCGGCACGTTCGCGGGCCACCACGCCACCGACGGCGGCGGCATCGAGCAGCGCCTCGATCCGGTCGCCGGTGGCCCGCAGGTCGGGTTGCCCGGCTGCCGCCGGCTGGTCCCCGTCCGGCTGCGTCATGCCGGCGTCACTCGCCGGTGACCGACTGCGTGGGCGAGTGCGTCATCTCGAGCTTCTTACCGGCACCGAGGTACATGTGCACGCCGCAGGGCAGGCAGGGGTCGAAGCTGCGCACCGTACGCATGATGTCGATCCCCTTGAAGTGCTCGCGGTCGTTCTCCTCGAAGATCGGCTGCCCCTGCACCGCGTCCTCGTAGGGACCCGGGGTGCCGTAGACGTCGCGGGGGTTGGCGTTCCACGGCGTCGGCGGGTAGGGGTGGTAGTTCGCGATCTTGCCGTCGCGGATCACCATGTGGTGGCTCAGGACGCCACGCACGGCCTCGGTGAACCCGCAGCCGATGCCCTCGTCGGGCACCTCGAACCGCTCCCACGTCTTGGTACGCCCGGCGCGGATCTCGATCAGGGCCTGCTCCGCGAAGTGCAGGGCGCACGCCGCGGCGTAGGCCTGGAAGTAGGTGCGTGCCCGGTTGCGCTCGATGGTGTTCGAGCCGAACGGTGGCACCTTCCACTCGAAGCTGACCGGCCCCTTGAGCGCGGTCTTGGGCAGGTTGATCTGCACGCTGTTGCCGGTGGACTTCACGTACCCGATGTCGACCAGCCCGGCGAGCGCCGTCGACCACAGCCGGGCCAGCGGTCCGCCACCGGTGTCGAGCGCCAGGTGGTCCTGGCCGTCGTACCACCGCGGCGACATCACCCAGCTGTACTTGTCGTCGAGGTCGCGCTTCTGCGGCCGCGGGTTCGTGTGCTGGTTCCAGGGGTGCCGCCGGTCGACCGGGTTGCCGAGCGGGTCGTTCTTGACGAACGTCTCCTGGCCCTCCCAGTCGTCGTAGTACGACGAGCCGAGCAGGATCCGGATGCCGAGGTTGATGTCGACCAGGTCGGTGGTCACGAGCTTGCCGTCGACCACGACGCCGGGGGTCACGAACATCTTCCGGCCCCAGTCGGTCATGTCCTTGTAGGCGAAGTTGCAGTACTCCGGGTCCTGGAACGAGCCCCAGCAGCCGAGCAGCGTGCGTCGCAGCCCGACCTGCTCGTAGCCGGGCAGTGCCTCGTAGAAGAAGTCGAACAGGTCGTCGTGCATCGGGACGACCTTCTTCATGAACTCGACGTAGCGCATCAGCCGGCTCATGTAGTCGGTCATCAGCTGGATGGTCGCCACCGTGCCGACGCCGCCCGGGTAGAGCGTGGAGGGGTGGACGTGCCGACCCTCCATCAGGCAGAACATCTCCCGGGTGTAGCGGCTGACCTGCAGCGCTTCGCGGTAGAACTCACCGGTGAACGGGTTCAGCGCCCGCATGATGTCGCCGATGGTGCGGTGCCCGTGCGCCGCAGCCTGCGGCGCCTCGGTACGGTTGGCGTGCTCGAGCACGCCCGGGTTGGTCTCCGCGACCATCTTCTCGCAGTAGTCGACCCCGACCAGGTTCTCCTGGAAGATGTTGTGGTCGAACATGTACTCGGCCGCCTCGCCGAGGTTGACGATCCACTCCCCCAGGTGCGGCGGCTTCACCCCGTAGGCCATGTTCTGCGTGTAGCACGAGCAGGTGGCGTGGTTGTCACCGCAGATCCCGCAGATCCGGCTGGTGATGAAGTGCGCGTCGCGCGGGTCCTTGCCCTTCATGAAGATCGAGTAGCCGCGGAAGATCGACGAGGTGCTGTGGCACTCGACGACCTCGCGCTGCTTGAAGTCGATCTTGGTGTAGATGCCCAGGCTGCCGACGATCCGGGTGATCGGGTCCCAGGCCATCTCCACCAGGCCCTCGGGCGTGGTCGTGCTGGTCGGTTCACGCATGGTCGACGTCATCGCATGTCCCCCTTCACCAGGTCCGCTTCGCGCCGGTCACGAGCTCTCGCCCGGGCCTGCGCCACTTGGGTTCCCTGTCCACGGTGCGTCCGGTGATGTGCCGCAGGTTCCGGATCGCCGCGCCGTACAGGCCCACCGCGCTGGTCGAGAGCTTGCCGCCCGGCGGCTCGTCCATGAAGGGCATGAACTTGTCCGGGAAGCCGGGCATCGTGCAGCCGATGCAGATGCCGCCGACGTTCGGGCAGCCCCCGACGCCGTTGAGCCAGCCACGCTTGGGCACGTTGCACTTGACCACCGGGCCCCAGCAGCCGAGCTTGACGATGCACTTGGGCGAGCCGTACTCGGTGGCGAAGTCGCCCTGCTCGTAGTAGCCGGCACGGTCGCAGCCCTCGTGCACGGTGGCGCCGAACAGCCAGGTCGGGCGCAGCGCGTCGTCGAGCGGGATCATCGGGGCCTGGCCGGTCGCCATGTAGAGCAGGTAGGTCAGCGTCTCGGACAGGTTGTCGGGCTGGATCGGGCAGCCGGGCACGCAGACGATCGGGATGCCTGCCTTGGACTTCCAGTCCCACCCGAGGTAGTCGGGCACGCCCATCGCGCCGGTGGGGTTGCCGGCCATCGCGTGGATGCCGCCGTAGGTGGCGCAGGTGCCGACCGCCACGACGGCGGTCGCCTTGGGCGTCAGCCGGTCGAGCCACTCGCTGGTCGTCATCGGCTGGCCGGTGGCCGGGTCGTTGCCGAACCCGCACCAGTAGCCCTCGTCCTTGATCTTCTCGTTGGGGATGGACCCCTCGACGACCAGCACGAACGGCTCCAGCTCACCGCGCTCGGCCTTGAAGAACCACTCGAGGAAGTCGTCGGCGCCACCGTTGGGGCCGCACTCGAAGTCGATCAGCGGCCAGTGCACCGCCACTTGGGGAAGGCCCGGCAGGGCGCCGAGGGCGATCTCCTCGATGGTGGGCTGGGTGGCAGCGGTGAGGGCCACCGAGTCGCCGTCACAGCTGAGCCCGGCGTTGATCCACAGCACGTGGATGAGGGCTTCCTCGGCGGCGGCAGCAGCTTCGCGGGTCGCTGAATCGGCCATGCGCAGACGCTTCCCGGGGCCCTGGCGGCGGGGTCCAGGCCGGAAGACACCCCTGTGCCGCCGGAACCGCCCCTCGGTCCACTTGCGCGGCGTTGCGACGTATCTACGCCGGGTCCCCCGGGGTGTCAAGCAAGGCAAACCTCACCGCGGGACGCTCTGCACCAGCCACTCGCGCCAGGCGGACATACCGTCGCCATTCGTCACCGACACGGGGAGCACCTCGACGTCGCGGTTCACTGCTCTGCAGTTCGCCGCCAGCTGCTCGAGCTCGACGTCGACGTACGGCAGCAGGTCGATCTTGTTGACCACGACGAGGTCTGCGCCGGCGAACATCTGCGGATACTTCAACGGCTTGTCCTCGCCCTCGGTGACCGACACGACGACGACCTTGGCCGCCTCGCCGAGGTCGAACAGCGCCGGGCAGACCAGGTTGCCGACGTTCTCGATGAACACCAGCGACCCGGGCGCCGGCGCGAGCTCCTGCAGCCCGCGGGCGAGCATGTCGGCGTCGAGGTGGCAGCCGGAGCCGGTGTTGATCTGCACGACCGGTGCGCCGGTGCCGCGGATCTTGTCGGCGTCGATGCGGGTCTCCTGGTCGCCCTCGATGACGCCGACCGGACGGGACGGTGCCAGCTCGGTGATGGTGCGGCGCAGCAGCGACGTCTTGCCCGAGCCGGGCGAGCTCATCAGGTTCAGTGCGACGATGCGCTGCTCGGCCAGCCAGGCCCGGTTGTGCGCCGCCAGGTGGTCGTTCTTGGCCAGCAGCGCGGTCTCGATCTCAACCGTCCCGACCACTGCTTCGTGCGGGTGCGGGTGCACGTGGTCGTGCCCGTGGCTGTGTTCGTGGACGTGCCCGGCGGCGTCGGCGGCCACCCCGTCCACCCGGACCTCGGCCTGGCCGCACCCGCAGGTCGCGCACATCTGGACTACCTCCCGTCGGCCGGCTGCGCCGGCTCCGCCATCTGCACCGAGGCGACCGCGAGCTCGCGGCCGGCCAGGACCTCCACGTCCGCGCTGCCGCACCCGCACAGCAGCACCAGGTCGACCAGGTCGAGCTCGTCGCCGCACCGCCGGCAGCGGCCGCGCCCTGCCGGCTGCTCGATCTCGAGGGTGGCTCCCTCGAGCGGCGTGCCGGCGGTCACCAGGTCGAAGCAGAACCGCATCGCGTCGGGTACGACGCCGGACAGCCGACCCACCCGCACCCGGACCTCCGCGACCCTCGCGCTCCCGGTCCGTGCCGTGACCGCCTCGACCACGCTCTGCGTGATCGCAAGCTCGTGCATCCCGTCTCCCGTCGGTCCAGGGCAGGACGGTACGCCTCCGGGCGCCCGGTGACCACGCACCCGCGGATGCGCGCCCGGGACCCCCGCTCAGCCCGCAGGCCTCGGACCCGGGAGAGGCGCAGCGGATGCCGCCCCCTCCGGCGTCTCCGGCGGGACCGGTGGCAGCTGGCTGCCGTGCTCGAGGTGCGGGAGCCACTCGAGCCATCCGGGCAGGTACCAGTTCCACTTGCCGAGCAGCTTCATCGACGCCGGCAGCAGGATCGCACGGACGATGGTCGCGTCGATGAGGATCGCGGCCGCCAACCCGACACCGAACTGCTTGAAGATCATCGCCTGCAGGGCGCCGAAGATCGCGAACACCCCGACCATGACGATCGCCGCGCTGGTGACGACGCCGGCCGTGGACTTGATCCCGTGCGCGATGGCGGCGTCGGTGCTCATGCCGGAGTCGTACGCCTCACGCACCCGGCTGAGGATGAAGACGTGGTAGTCCATCGACAGCCCGAACAGGATCACGAACAGCAGGATCGGCAGGAACGGGTCGATCCCCCCGGTGAACTCGAAACCGAGCAGCTCCTTGCCCCAGCCGTGCTGGAAGACCAGCACGAGGACGCCGTACGCCGCGCCGACCGACAGCAGGTTGAGGATCACGGCCTTGGTCGCGATCACCACCGAACGGAACGACACCAGCATCAGCAGGAAGGCCAGCAGCAGGACGAACCCGAACACCAGCGGTGCGGCGGTCTTCATCTGCGCGTTGAAGTCCAGGGCCTGTGCCGTCATCCCGGTGACGGCGACCTCGGTGTCGGGCAACGCGCCGACGGTGGCGGGGACGATGTCGTCCCGCAACGCCGCCACCGCTTCGTTCGACTCCGCGTCGGTGCCGTCACCCGCGACCGGTATGGACACGACCGCGACGGTCTCGTCGTCGTTGACACCGATGTCGACAGGCCCGCTCATCACCTCGCTCGCGACGGCGGTCTCCCTGAGGTCCTCGATGGCCGCCTGTGTCTCCGGCGACGTGACGTCAGACGTCTTGATGACGACGTCGGCCCCGATCTCGGTACCCGGGAAGGCTGCGTTCAGCCGGTTGTACGTGCCGAGCAGGTTCTGCGGGAACGTGTCGATGCTGGGTTGCGCGGTGTGCAGCTCGACGGCCGGCACGGCGATCGCGAGCAGCAGGCCACCGGACAGCACCGCGGCGATGACCGGCCGGCGCAGCACCCGGTCGATGATGGCCCCCCAGAACCCGCCGCCATCGCCGGGGTTGCGACGCAGCCGGTGCACCAACGGGACCCGGCCGCGCTCGACGTTGTCACCGAGCGACGACAGAACGGCCGGCAGCACGGTCAGCGATCCCAGCATGGCCACCGCGACGACGGTCATCGTGGCCACACCGAACGACGCGAACTCCGCGTCCCAGGTGAGGAACATGCCCGACATCGCCACCATCACGGTCAGTCCCGAGACCAGGACGGAGCGGCCCGAGGTCGCCGCCGCCGCCTCGAGCGCAGCCTCCTCGCTGCGGCCGGCGGCACGTTCCTCCCGTTCCCGCTTGAGGTAGAACATCGTGTAGTCGACACCGACCGCGAGCCCGATCAGCAGCACGATCGCCGGCACCGAGTCGGACATCGGCAGCACCCGGCTCACCAGGGCGACGATGCCGAGCGTGCCCAGCACCGCCGTCAGCCCGAGCAGCAGCGGGATGCCCGCAGCGACGAGCGCACCGAAGGCGACCAGCAGGATGAGCAGCGTCAGCGGGATCGAGTAGAGCCCTGCGGTCTTGAGGTCGTCCTTGAACGACGCCTGCAGCGCCTTGTTGGTGCTCTCGCCGAACGACCCGACGTAGAAGTCCGGGTTGGCGGCCTGGACGTCGGCCACGCTGGCGACGACCGGGTCGATGACATCGGCGGCGTCGTCAGGTGGCCCGCTCAGCTCGATGGGGACGAGCACCGAGTGCTCGTCCGGGGAGATCAGGTCCGCGCTGCCACCTTCCAGGGGCGACTGCACGCTCGCCACGGCTTCGAGGGGAGTCACGGCGTCCACGACCTCCTGGACGGCCGCCTGGAACTCGGGGTCGTCCGCGGTCAGGGAGGCGTTCTGGATCAGGACCTGCTCGCCGGCAGGCTGCTCGAAGTCCTCGTAGATGATCGTGTTCGCGCGGCCGGACTCACCAGGGCCCGACGTCTCGAACACGATGGTCTGCATGGGTGAGACGAAGCTCAGGGCGAACAGCACGATCACGAAGGCGAGCCACCCGAACACGGCCTTCTTGCGGTGGTGGGCGCTCCAGCGCGCCATCCGCTCCGCGAGGTTGCGTCGCGGCGGTTCTCCGGCGCCGCGGCTACCCGTCGCCGGAGGCACGTACGGTGCGTGCGGCTGATCGGCCTCGGGCTGGATCACGCGTGTCTTCACGGCTGCTCTCCTCCACCAGGGTGACTCCCCTGTCACCGTCGCAGCCGGACCGGCCGGCCATAAGACGGCAGGCACGTCACCGGACGGGCGGGTTTCTGGTGGCCAAACCGGTCAGGCACGCAGGTAGACGAGCACGGCGAGCACCCGGCGCGACTCGCTGCCGCTGGAGGGCAGTCCGAGCTTGGCGAAGATGCTCGACACGTACTTCTCCGCCGCCCGCAAGGTGATCACGAGCGCGTCCGCGATGCCCTGGTTCGAGCTGCCCTGGGCCATCAGCTCGAGGACGGTGTGCTCGCGTGGCGTGAGCACCGCGAAGGGGTCGTCCTGCCGGCGTCTGGACAGCAGCGTCGACACGATGGTGGGGTCGATCGCGGATCCGCCGGCAGCGATGCGGCGTACGGCGGCGATGAACTCCGGCACGTCACCGATGCGGTCCTTGAGCAGGTAGCCGACGCCCTCTGCCGACTCCGACAGCAACGTCATGGCCAGGCCGAGCTCGACGTACTGGGACAGGACGAGCACGCCCACGCCAGGATGCGCGGCCCGGATCTCGAGCGCTGCCCGCATGCCCTCGTCGTTGTGCGTCGGCGGCAGCCGGATGTCGACGATCACGACGTCGGGCGCGTGCTCGCTCACCATCGACAGCAGCTCGTCGGCGGTCTGACAGCTCCCCACCACCTCGACGCCGTGCTCGCCCAGCAGGCGCTCGAGCCCCTCGCGGAGCAGCACGCTGTCCTCGGCGATCATGACCCGCACGGGAGCTCCGCTCGTACCCGGGTTCCGCCACCGGCCGGGCTCCAGACCCGCAGACTGCCCCCCAGCGCCTCGACGCGGTCGGCGAGACCGCGCAGCCCGGACCCGGTCTCGGTGTCGGCGCCACCGATCCCGTCGTCGATCACCTCGACCACGACCTGGCGCTCCCCGCGCTGGACGTCGATGGACGCGGTCGTCGCGCGGGCGTGCTTGCCGACGTTGGCGAGGCTCTCGGAGACCAGGTAGTAGGCGGCGACCTCGAGTCGTTCGGGCAGCCGTGGTTCGACATCGACCCGCAGCCGCACCGGGACCGGCGCCCGCACGGCCAGCTGCTGGAGCGCCACGTCGAGCCCGTGCCCGCTGACGACGGCCGGGTGGAGACCCCGGGCGACCGAGCGCAGCTCCTCGAGCGAGGTGGCGATCTCCTGCCGGGCGAGATCGAGCCGGCGACGGGCCTGCGGGTCGGACCGCAGCCCCTCCTCCAGCATGCCCAGCTCGAGGGACAGGGCGACGAGTCGCTGCTGGGCGCCGTCGTGCAGGTTGCGCTCGAGGCGCTTGCGCTCCTGCTGGCCCGCGTCGATGATGCGCGCCCTCGACCCCCTCAGCTCCTCCAGCTTGGCCCGCAGCTCGGCGTGCAGGCGGCCGTTCTCGAGCGCGATGCCCGCGGCGGCTGTGACCGCGTGCAGCAGCGCCGGCTCGTCGTTCAGCGCGGAATCGTGCAGCAGGGCCGCGACGTGCACGCCTTCCCGGTCGATCAGCGTCGTCGCCCGTCCGTTGGCCCGCGCCGGCAGGGTGGTCGGGTGTCCGTCCAGGTCCGCGTAGCGGCTGTAGTCCGGCAGCCAGAAGGCGAGGGTCAGCGACGGGTCGCGCAGGGCGCGCACCAGCGCGTCGCGCAGGTCGACCGGTGCCGGCTCCCCGCGCAGCTCGAGCACCAGCTCGCCGACAGCCGACTGGGCCAGCCGGTCGTGCAGCATCCCGACCAGGAAGGCCACCGGCGCAAGGCCGAGGGTGGCGAACGTGACCCAGCGGATCTGCTGCGCCGGCAGTCCGAGGACGATGGACAGGAACAGGGCGGAGACCATGACCAGCCCGACCGCGAACGAGTCGACCAGCAACCGCATCGAGCGACGCAGCGGGCGTCCGGTGCGTACCCGGCGCACGACCAGCACCACCACGCCGGCCAGGAAGACCGCGCTCATCGTCAGCAGCAGGATCCCGGTCACCACCTCGCCCGCCCGAGGATCGTCGACGACCTCGATCAGGTTGTCGGGGCCGAAGCCGCCGAAGGTCATCCGTACCAGCTGCAGTCCCACCGCGACGACGTAGGAGCTCACGACGAGGGCGCGCTCGAACGAGCCGCGCAGGCGCCCGCTCGGGAACGCCAGGAAGACGTGCATGAACAGCACCGGCGGCAGGAAGTCCAGTGCCTGCCCGACGGTGAAGAGCACGTCGTTGGTGGTCCAGGACAGGTTGGCGACGAAGTTGGCCGTGCCGGCCGCCACCATCAGCGGACCGAACCGGCTGGCGGGGCGGCGGACCCAGGCGATCAGGCCGCAGACGACGTACGAGACGATCAGCCACGCGTTCAGCAGCGCGATCACCAGTGGCTCGCCGAGCTCGCCGTCGACGGCGTCGCTGGTCAGAGCCAGGACGATCGCGATGGTGCCTGCGAGGCAACCGGCGACGCCGAGCGCCCACACCACTGCCGGGCTCGGAGGTCGTGCCCCGGAGCCGGCAGCGCGCGCCGGGACGGGTGCAGCCATCTGTGCCGCTCCTTCCCGGCGATGCACCAGGAGAGGAAGGGACGATCCAGGCTGAGGCCCCCCAGAACCCGCTCGATCGACCGATATCGGGCGCAACCGGGGTCCCGGGTCACGATGGCGACCCGGCCAGGCGCACGGCCGGCCGCCGACGCCTTCGACTGTATCGACGCGGCGGCACTTCCCGCAGCACTTAGCATCGCCTGCATGGGCGGAGGTCACGGGCACGGTCACGGGCACGGCACCGCAGCGCACTGGCAGCGGCTGGCCCTGGTCGGACTCATCACCCTTGCCTTCGCCGCTGTCCAGCTCGTGGGCGGGCTGGTCTCCGGCTCCCTGGCACTGCTCGCCGACGCCGGGCACATGTTCACCGACTCGGCCGGCATCGGGGTCGCGCTGGTGGCGACCTGGCTGGCGTCACGCCCGGCGACCGACACCCGCACGTACGGCATGCAGCGGGCCGAGATCCTCGCGGCGCTGGTCAACGCGGTGGTGCTGGCCGGGATCGGATGCTGGGTGCTGGTCGAGGCGGCGTCGCGGTGGTCGGAGCCCCCCGACGTGGAGACCGGGCTGATGCTCGGGGTGGCGCTGCTCGGTGCCGCCGCGAACGCGGGGTGCCTGCTGCTGCTGCGCGACGGCCAGCGCACCAGCCTCAACCTGCGCGGTGCCTACCTCGAGGTGCTCGGCGACCTGCTGGGGTCTCTGGCGGTCGTGGCTGCGGCGGTGGCGATCGTGACGACGGGCTGGGCCCGCGCCGACGTCGTCGCGTCCGCGGTGATCGGGCTGATGATCCTGCCGCGCGCCTGGGGGCTGCTGCGCGACGTCCTCGACGTGCTGCTGGAGGCGACCCCCCGCGGGGTCGAGCTCGACCACGTACGCGACCACATCCGCGGTGTGCACGGCGTCGTCGACGTGCACGACCTGCACGCGTGGGTCATCACCAGCGGGGTGCCCGTACTGTCGGCACACGTGGTGGTCGACGACGAGTGCATCGAGCAGGGCCGCTCCGGCGAGGTCCTGGACCGCCTGGGCGAGTGCCTGACCGGGCACTTCGACATCGCGCACTGCACCTTCCAGCTCGAGCCGGTCGGGCACCAGGCACACGAAGCGGCCCACCACGCATGAGCCGGCGCCCGTGACGTTGCGAGCAGAGGCCGAGCGGCACCTCCGCGCCCTGGTGGGCGCCGACGACGCGCAGCTGCGGGACGACCAGTGGACCGCCGTCGAGGCGCTGGTGGTGGGCCGGCGACGCGCCCTCGTCGTGCAGCGCACCGGGTGGGGCAAGTCCGCCGTCTACTTCGTCGCCACCGCGCTGCTGCGGCACCCGCCGGAGGGGCCTGGCGCCGGGCCCACGGTGATCGTGTCGCCGCTGCTCGCGCTGATGCGCAACCAGATCCTCGCCGCCGAACGCGCCGGGATCCGGGCGGTCACGGTCAACTCCGCCAACCCCGAGGCGTGGCAGGAGACGTACGCCGCGATCGGCCGGGGCGAGGTCGACGTGCTGCTGGTGAGCCCGGAACGGCTCAACAACCCGGAGTTCCGCGACCGGGTGCTGCCCGACCTGGCCGCCGGTGCCGGCCTGCTGGTGATCGACGAGGCGCACTGCATCTCCGACTGGGGCCACGACTTCCGGCCGGACTACCGGCGGATCCGTACCCTGCTCGCCGACCTGCCCGACGGCATCCCGGTGCTGGCCACCACGGCGACGGCCAACGCCCGGGTGACCGCCGACGTCGCCGAGCAGCTGAGTGTGTCCGGCGAGCGGACGCTCACCGACGTGCTGGTGCTGCGCGGCAGCCTCGACCGCGAGTCACTGCGGCTCGGCGTGGTGACGCTGCCGTCGCAGGCCGACCGGCTGGCCTGGCTGGCCGAGCACGTCCCCCGGCTGCCCGGCTCGGGCATCGTCTACTGCCTCACCGTCGCGCACACCCAGCTGGTGGCCGACCACCTGCGCGGGCACGGAGTCGACGTCGCGGCCTACTCCGGACAGACCGAGCAGGCCGAACGGCTGGCCGCCGAGGACGACCTGCTGAACAACCGGGTCAAGGCGCTGGTGGCCACCTCCGCGCTGGGGATGGGCTTCGACAAGCCCGACCTCGGTTTCGTCGTGCACCTCGGCGCCCCGCCGAGCCCGATCGGCTACTACCAGCAGGTGGGCCGGGCCGGGCGCGGAGTCGAGGAGGCGACGGTGGTGCTGCTGCCCGGCCGCGAGGACCGCGACGTGTGGGACTACTTCGGCTCGCTGGCGTTCCCGCCGGCGCGCGACGTACGCAGTGCGCTGCAGGTGCTCGCCGACGAGAGCGGCCCGATGTCGACGGCGACGCTGGAGACGTACGTGCCGCTGCGTCGGACCCGGCTCGAGGCGATGCTCAAGGTGCTCGATGTCGACGGTGCTGTCCGGCGGGTGCGCGGCGGCTGGGAGTCCACGGGACGCGAGTGGGACTACGACGCCGACCGTTATGCCCGGGTCGCCGCGACCCGCACGGCCGAGCAGGACGCAATGCTGGCCTACGCCGACACCGACGGCTGCCGGCTGCAGTTCCTGCGGGAGGCACTCGACGACCCCGAGGCCGGGCCGTGCGGACGCTGTGACAACTGCGGCGGCCTGACCCTGGAACGCACTGCAGGCGCCGAGGCGGTCGACGACGCCGCGGCGCGGCTGAGCCGCCCCGGGGTCGGCGTCGAACCCCGGCGGATGTGGCCCAGCGCGATGGCCAACCTCGACGTGGAGCTGCGCGGCAAGATCCCGGTCGACGAGCAGGCCGAGCCCGGGCGCGCCGTGGCCCGGTTGACGGACCTCGGCTGGGGGCTGCAGCTGCGTGAGCTGTTCGCGGGCCCCGACGGCGAGGTACCGGTCCCGCTGCGGCACGCGCTGTCCGACGTGCTCGGCGCCTGGGACCTCGACCCGGCCGAGCGGCCCGACGGCATCGTGGGCATCGACTCCGTGAGCCACCCGCTCCTGGTGGGACACCTGGTCGACGGCATGGCGCGGTTCACCGGGTTGCCGGTGCTCACCCGGTTCGCGGTCACCGGCGATGCAGCCACCGGTGCCGGGGCGATGAACTCCGCGCAACGGCTGGCCGCGGTGTCGCGCCGCTACACCCTGGACGCGCCGGATGCCGTCCGCGGCCGTCGGGTGCTGCTCATCGACGACCAGGTCGTCACCGGCTGGACGCTCGCGGTCACGGCGAGGGCGTTGCGCCAGGCGGGCGCACTCTCCGTGCACCCGCTGGTGCTGGCGACCCAGACATAGCACCGGTACTCCGAGGAGGCCCACCATGGCCAGGCTGATCTACACGGCGATCGCGTCCCTCGACGGCTACACCGCCGACGAGGACGGCAGCTTCGACTGGGCAGCGCCGGACGCGGAGGTGCACCAGTTCGTCAACGACCTCGAGCGGCCGGTGGGCACCTACCTGTACGGGCGGCGCATGTACGAGGTCATGCGCTACTGGGGGACCGACGATGCGCAGCGGTCCGCGTTCGAGCGGGACTTCGCCGGCATCTGGCAGAGCGCCCACAAGATCGTCTACTCCACGACGCTGGAGCAGGTGTCCGACGAGCGGACCAGGATCGAGCGGGACTTCGACCCGGACGCTGTCCGGCAGCTGAAGGCGGACGCGGACCATGACCTCGCCGTGGGCGGTCCCGGCCTCGCCGCCCACGCGATCAGGGCGGGGCTGGTCGACGACTGGCACCTGTTCGTCGTCCCCGTCGTGGTGGGAGGGGGCACCTCGTTGCTGCCCGACGGCGTGGGCGTCCAGCTCGAGCTGGTGGACGAGCGTCGCTTCGGGAACGGCACGGTGTTCCTCGGCTACCGCACCAGGACGTGACTCAGCCGGACGCGGGCACGCACAGCACCGGTCGGTCCGCGAGGTAGAGCAGCTTGTGCGGGGTGGAGCCGAGCACCGCACCGCGCAGCGGGCTCTCCCCCCACGTGCCGACCACGATCATCCGCGCGTCGTGCGCGTCCGCGGTCTCAGTGAGTGCCTGCGCCGGCTTGGCGTCGACCAGCTCGACGACGGTGGCGACACCTGCTGCCCGTGCGGCGTCCACCGCGTGCCCGAGGACGCCGCGTGCGAGCTCGGCCAGGGCGTCGCGGTGCGCGCGTGCCTCGTCCCCCACGCCGCCGGGTGGGGCGACGCCGTTGACCAGCACGAGTGGCTCGTCGAAGCGGCGGGCCAGGTCGATCGCGACCTCGAGCGCGCGCAACGCACCGGGCGACTCGTCGTAGCCCAGCACGATGCTCATCTCGACTCCCCCGCGACCAGTGCCGGGTCTGCGACGCTGGGACGCTCCTCCCAGTAGCGGCCGTTGCGCGCGCGCCACACCAGCATGGTCACGACGCCGGCCAGCAGCACGGCCACCCCGATCACGAGCGGAGGGCCGACCCCGAGCCACGACTGCCCGCTGTACGAGTTCGCCGGGTCGGCCATGTCACGTACGGACTCGACCAGCAGCCACCCGAGCAGTGCCGAGCCCACGACGGGTCCGACGCCGATCAGCAGCAGGTTCTTGACGCTCTCGGTGAGGTGCCGGCGGTAGAAGATCGCGCACGCCACACCGGTGAGCGCGTAGTAGAACGCGATCAGCAGCGACAGCGCGGTCAGCGAGTCGAACAACGCGTTCTCGCTGATCAGGTTGACGACCACGTACCAGACGATCGCGATCACGGCGACCCACCACGTCGACACGTCGGGGGTGTGGAATCGCGGGTGGATGTGCCCGAACGTCCGCGGCAGCGCCGCCCGCCGCGCCATCGACAGGCCGGTGCGCGACGCGGGGATGATCGTGGTCTGCGTCGACGCGATCGCCGACGTCGCCACCGACAGCAGCACCACCCAGTCCCAGACGCCCATCACCTCGGTCGAGAGCAGCGCGAAGATGAACTCCTCCTCGCCCGAGTTGTCGCGCAGGTAGGCGACGCCGGCGTAGGCCACGATCGCGTACGCCACCGCCACGTACGTGACCAGCAGGATCACCGTGGACAGGATGGCGGCCTTGCCCGGTGCCGACGCGCCGTCCGTGGTCTCCTCGCACAGGTTGACCGCGGACTCCCAGCCCCAGTAGCTGAAGACGCCGAGCAGCAGCCCGCCGGTGAGCGCTGCGCCGCCCGAACCGAACGGGTTCAGCCAGGCAGCATCCGGGGTGAGCGAGTCCAGGGAGCTGTCCCCGGTCACGGCCCGGCCGATGGCCACCACGGCGAACACCAGCAGGGCGACGACCTGGGCGAGGATCAACGCGTTCTGCACCCGCGCCGACATCTCGGTGCCGAGGACGCAGATCGCCGTCATCACCAGTACCAGCACCACCGCGAGCGACATCACGACCGGGGTCGACTCGGCGGCGCTGTCGAGGCCGAGGGTCAGCAGCGTGAACCGCACCCCGACGTCGGCCAGTGCTCCGACGACCAGCACGCCGGTCATCGTGATGGCCCAGCCGCCGATCCAGCCGAACCACGGGCCCATCGCCCGGGTCACCCACGAGAACGTCGTCCCGCAGTCCTGGTCGACCTTGTTGAGGTAGTAGAACGCGGACGCGATCAGCAGCATCGGGACGAACGACGCCACCAGCACGCCGGGCGCGTACACCCCCACCAGGGCGACGATCGGCCCGATCACCGCGGCCAGCGAGTACGCGGGCGACGTCGCCGCGAGCCCGATCACCAGGGCGTCGACGAACCCGATCGCTCCCTCCGCGAGGTGTCCTTCTTCCGGTGCCGGCTCGGCCCGCGTCCCCGCCTCGGTCATGGCGACAGGGTGCCAGCCCGGCTCTCCCTGCGGGGCGCTTTCCGCGCGCGCCGGTCAGCCCCCGGGCACCAGCCCCAGCCGGTACGCCGCCCGGGCGGCCTCCTCGCGGTTGGTGACCTGCAGCTTGCGCAGGATGTTCGAGACGTGGACGCTCACCGTCTTGATGCTGATGAACAGCGAGTCCGCGATCTCGCGGTTCGTGCTGCCGCCGACCAGGGCACCGAGCACCTCGAGCTCGCGGGCGGTCAGGCCCAGGTCGTTGCCCGCGCTCGCCGCCGACCCTGCCGCCGACACTGCAGACGACACCGCCGGTGCGTCCGGCGCCTCGAACAGGTCGACCCGACGCGAGGCCGCCAACCGCTCGACCTCGGCGACCAGCGCCTCGGCCCCGAGCTCACGTGCCTGCGACCACGCGGTCCGCAGCGCCGTCACGGGGCGCCGGCCCGGGTGCTTGGCGAGCACCAGCGCCTCGGCCTCCCGCCACCGGGCGTACGCCACCGGCAGCGGGCGGCCCAGCAGCTGCCACGCCTCGGCGGCGGCGGACCAGGCGTCCGCAGCCTCCGGCCCCCGCGCGGTCTCGCCCGCGCGCAGCCGCTCGGCCTCGGTGGTGACCGCCAGCGCCCGGGTCTCGGGCAGCGGGTGCTGCGACGGGTCCAGCGGGTCGGGATCGAACCCGCGGGCCTGCCCGACCACGAGGGCACCGTGGGTCCGGGCCCGTTCGAGCCCGTCGGGGTCGCGCTCCGCGCGGGCCTGCTCGACCAGGTCGGCCGCCGCGCGGGCGGCCAGCTGCACCAGCGGTCCCGCGAAGCGCTGCTCATCGCCCTTCTCGACCAAGGTGAGCCCCGCCTCCACCGCGTCCATGGCGTCGTCCGGCCGGTGCTCCCACAACGCCAGGTCCGCGCTGGTCTCGTAGAGCTCTCGCCGCCAGGCATCGGGCAGTCCGTACGTGTCGGCCAGCTCGCGCACCAGGTCGAGCCGGGCCGTCGCGACCGCGAACCGGCCCTGGGCCAGTGCCAGCTGCGCACCCCGCACGAGGATCGGGAACGCCCGCATGCCGCGCGGGCGCTGCGCCAGGGCACTGTCGACCAGCTCGGTCGCCTCCGCCCAGCGGCCGGACCGGGTCAGTGACTCGGCCGCGTTGGCCTGCAGGAAGCTGCCGTCCTGCCGGGCCAGCCCCAGCTGCTGCATCCGGCGGTAGCCGTCCGAGCACACCTCGACGGCCTCGTCGAAGCGTCCAGCCAGACCCAGGACGTGCGCCAGGTCGATGTACGCCCCGGCGAGCTCGTCCGGCTCACCCACCTCCTCGGCGATCGCCAGCGACGCGCGGGAGTAGCCGAGCCCGGTGTCGAAGTCACCGCCGTAGACGGTGACGACGCCCAGGGCGTCCAGCGCCCGCGCCTCCTCGGCCCGGGCACCGGCGGCCCGGGCCACCTCGAGCGCCTGCTCGCACCACGACCGTGCCTCGTCCATCCGCGACCACGCCATGGCCAGCAGCGCCAGTCCGCCGAGCACCCGGGCGCGGGCCGCGGTTGCCGGTTCGGCCGGCAACAGCTCGAGGGCGGCCCGGAAGGCGTCGCCCGCCTCCTCGGCCAGACCGGCGTTGAAGCAGTACGTCCCGCGCCGCTCCAGCAACGACGGCTGCCGTGCCGGGTCGTCGCAGCACTCGACCGCCTGACCGGCGAGCTCGACCGCGCGGGTGCCGTCGCCCACCAGGTGCGCAGCCTGCGACGCGTGCGAGACCAGGTCGCACGGGTCGACCGGCAGGCCCTCGAAGACCTCGGCCGGAAGTTCCTTGGCCAGGTCCAGCGCTCGGGTGAACAGGTCGTCGGCCGCGGCGAAGGCGAACACCTCCTCGGCGGCCAGCCCGGCCAGCACGGCTGCGCGGAAGGCGCGGTCCGGCACCTGTGCGGACTGCCAGTGCCGGGCGACCTGGGCGCTGCGCGCGAACGCCCTCGTGGACCCGGAGTCCTCGAGCACGGTCGCCGCCGCCCGGTGCAGGCGCCGCCGGTTGCCCGGTAGCAGGCCGGCCTCGAGGACCTCGCGGAACATCGGGTGCCGGAAGGCGTAGGCGGGGCCGGGCCTCGGCTCGACCAGGCTCCGGTCCAGTGCCTCCACCAGGGCGTCCTCGACCTCCACGTCGGAGATGCCCGCCACGGCGGCCAGCACGTCGAGCTCCACCGAGCGCCCCAGCACCGAGGCGACCTCGAGCACCCGGCGGGTCTCGTCCGGCAGCGCACCGAGCCGGGCCTCCACCAGCTCGCGCAGGGTGTCCGGCAGCGGGCCGGCCGGGTCCTGCACCCAAGGCAGTGCCTGCGCGGTGAACAGCGGGTTGCCCGCCGCGTGGTGGTGCACCGTCTCGACCAGGTCGTCGGCCGGGTGCTGGCCCAGCAGCTCGGCGAGCTGCTCCGCGGTGCCGTGCCGGTCGAGCCTGGCGACGGTCAGCCGCTCGACGTTCGGGAGCCGGCCGAGCTCGACCAGCCACGGGCGCAGCGGGTGGTCGCGGGACAGGTCGTCGCTGCGCACGCTCAGCACCAGCAGCAGCGCCTCGGTGCGGACGTTGAGCGCGAGGAACGTCAGCAGGTCGAGCGTCGAGCGGTCCGCCCAGTGCAGGTCCTCCACCACGAGCACCGCCGGGCGTGCCGCCGCGAGCTCGGCCAGCAGGGACAGCACCGACTCGAACATCCGGCTCTGGCTGGACAGGCTCAGCCGTCCGTCGGCGTCACCGAGCGGGTCGGAATCCGGGAGCGCAGCGTCGGCGCCGAGGGGGGCGAGCCGGGCCAGACCGCTCGGCCAGTACGGCGCCAACCGTTCCCGACGCTCGGCGGGCAGCGTGTGCGCGAGGTCGCGCAGCGCCTGGACGACGGGGGCGAAGGGCAGCGCCTCACCCGCGACCGGGAAGCAGTTGCCGACCAGCACAGTCGCGTCGGTGTCGGCGGCGAACGCTTCCAGCAGCGTGGTCTTGCCGATCCCCGCCTCGCCGGACACGACCACGGCCCCGGGCTCGCCGGCGGCCGCCCGGGTGCAGGCCGCGGTCAGCTGCTCTCGTTCCCGGTCGCGGCCGACCACGGCGTGCGCGACCCGTCCGTCCTCAGGCATGACCGACGACCGCTCCCTCCCACGGGGCACGTCGAGTAAACCGCCCGCGAGGCGTCGGCGACCAGCCATTTTGCCGGGAAGATCACGAGATCCGGCTCCGCCTAGGGACGCCGACCCGCGGATCTGAGGTGCCTTACCGATGTCGGCGGGCGGCCGAGGTTCCTAGCGTCGTGGCATGCCGAGCCACCGGGGTTCGGACCCAGCACTCCCAGGAGATCTCATGTCAGTCTTTCCCCGACCGGGGCGCCGCCTCGGCATCGGCCTCGTCGCCTCCGTCCTGGCCCTGTCCGCAGTAGCCGTCAGCGCCAACGCCACGGTCCGGCCAGGCACGCCCGGCAAGGACGTGACCGTCGGTCTCGACAACGACAACGCCGACAACACCTTCATCCAGCCGCCCGCCGTCACCGCCAAGCAGCACATGGAGAACACCGACCTGCTGTTCGGTCGCGACAACGACGACCTGCTGGTCGGGAAGCTCGGCAGCGACGTCCTCCTCGGCGGACCCGGCAGCGACATCACGGTCGGCGGTCCCGAGGCGTTCAGCGCTCCCAACAGCGACGTGATGGACGGCGAGGAGGGTGCGGACATCAACATCTGGGCTCCCGGCGACGGCAGCGAGCTGTACGTCGGCGAGCGCGGCTACGACGTCCAGGTCTTCGCCCCGTTCGTGACCCGGTCCAACGGCTCCTTGCAGCTGCAGTGGGCGAACGGTCGCCGGATCCCGCGCGTCGACATCGGCGGCCAGCCGACGCTGTCGTGCCGGATCGACCCGGTCCCGGCCAACCAGGACCTCGGCGTGCAGTTCCTCGCCCGCTTCCTGGTCAACGGCAACCTCACGGTGACCGTGCGACTGAAGGACGTCGAGGCCGTCCTGTGCCCGAGCCCCGCGAACCGCAGGGCCACGATCGCCGACCTGTCGGAGGCGCACCCGACCTTCGAGGGCATCAGGCTCAACCGGATCGGCGGCGTGCTCGGCGCGATCGTCGCCCCGGTCAGCTGAGGAGGGCATCGTGCAGAGCTATCGGTGCCAGCGTTGCGGGCAGGTCCTCGCGACCTTCGTGACCGCGGCGCCCGGGCTCGCCCTCCCGTTCTCGCAGGAGGCCGCCGTGCACCAGGTCGAGGCGCGGCGACAGCAGCACACGGAACGCTGCCCGGCCCGACGAGCACCAGCGGCGAAGTGATCGCCGGCGGGTCCCGCGCCTGAGCGCGGGACCCGCTGTGCGCCTCGGCCCATTTCTGGTCCCCCTTTCGTCCCACCAGTCACCCCTATTCACCAGCACAGGAGGATCCCCATGTCCCCGCACCGCCGGCACGCCGTCGTCATCGGCGCGAGCATGGCCGGGTTGCTCGCGGCCCGCGTGCTCGCCGACACGTACGACCACGTCACGGTCCTCGACCGCGACACCTGGCGCGACCACGACGACCCGTCGACCGGCTACGGACACCGGGGCGGCGTGCCCCAGAGCCGCCACTCCCACGCCCTGCTCGCGCGCGGCTGCGAGGTGCTCGAGCAGCTGTTCCCCGGACTGACCGACGAGGCCGTCTCGGCCGGCGCCCTGACCGGCGACATGCTCGACCGGGTGCGCTGGTACTCGGCCGGGCGGATGCTGGCGCAGGCGCCCAGCGGGATGCGCGCCCTCGCCCTCAGTCGGCCGCTGCTCGAGGGACTGGTGCGTCGGCGCGTCTCTCGCCACGCCGGCATCGAGCTGCGCACCGGCAGCCCCGTGCACGACCTGCTCGACGACGGCACCGGCAGGGTCTGCGGCGTCGTCACCGGCGGCCCACTGCTCGCCGACCTCGTGGTCGACGCCTCCGGACGCACGTCCAAGGCTCCCGGCTGGCTCGAGCGGCTGGGCTATCCCGCGCCCCCCGAGGAGCGGGTACGCATCGACGTGGCGTACGCGACGCGTATCTTCAGCCGCTCGCCCGGCGACCTGGACGGCGACCTCGTGATGGCGTTCGCCGCATCGCCCGAGCAGCCGCGCGGCGGCGCGCTGATCGCCCAGGAGGGCGACCGCTGGATCGTCACCCTGAACGGCTACCACGGCGAACGTCCCCCACTGGACCTGGCGGGGTTCATCTCCTGGGCCGACGACCTGGACACCGATCTCGGCGCCCTGCTGCGGCAGAGCGAGCCGCTGGACGAGGGTGCGCGTTTCCGCTTCCCCGCGAGCGTGCGGCGGCGCTACGAGCGCCTCACCGCCTTCCCCGAGGGCCTGCTCGTCGTCGGCGACGCGCTGTGCAGCTTCAACCCGAGCTACGGACAGGGCATGACCGTCGCCGCCCTCGAGGCAGCGGTGCTGCGGCGGTGCCTGGCCGAGGGGTCCCAGCGGCTCGGCCCGCGGTTCTTCGCGGCGACCGGCCCGGTCGTCGACATCCCCTGGCAGATCGCGGTCGGGGGCGACCTGGCGCTGCCCGCCACGCAGGGGCCGCGCTCGGCCCGCCAGCGGCTGCTCGGCCGCTACGTGCGGCTGGTGCGACAGGTCGGCGAGCACGACCCGGAGGTCGCGATCGCCTTCTTGCGGGTCGCGAACCTGGAGGCCCCGCCCCAGAGCCTGCTCGCACCCGCCGTGCTGCGCCGGGTGCTGCGTCAGCCCGGCCAGGCCAGGACGCCGGTGCCGCGCTTCACCAGCTCGCCGGCCACGATCAGCCGCTGGATCTCGCTGGTGCCCTCCCAGATCCGGTCGACCCGCAGCTCGCGGTAGAGCCGCTCGACCGGGTTGGCCCGGTCGTAGCCGCGACCGCCGAACAGCTGCACGCACCGGTCGATCACCCGGCCCGCCGCCTCCGACGACGACAGCTTCGCGATCGACGCCTTCGCGTGCGCCTGCTTGCGGTCCAGCGCGTTGTCGATCTCGCACGCGACCTGGTGGTAGTACGCGCGGTTGACCGCGATGTCGACGGCCGAGTCGGCCAGCATCTGCTGTACCAGCTGGAAGGACGCGATCGGCTGGCCGAACTGCTCGCGGCTCACCGACCAGTCACGCGCCAGCTCCAACCCGCGCTCGGCCGCACCGATGGTGCGCGCGGCGATGGACAGCCGCTCCTCCACGAACCACTCCTTGGTCAGCTCGAAGCCCTGACCCACGCCGCCCAGGACCGCGGTGTCCGGGACGCGCACGCCGTCGAAGCCGATCTGCGGGTGCCCGAAGACGGGGGTGTGCATGAAGACTGGCGTGTGCAGGATCTCGACGCCCGGCACGTCCTTGTCGACGAGGAACAGGGTCGGCTCCCGGTCGGGCCCGGCGTTCGCGTGCACGATCAGGAAGTCCGCGACGTCGCCGCACGTGACGAACCACTTCTCGCCGTCGATCCGCCAGCCGTCGCCGTCCCTGGTCGCCGTCGTCGCGATGCCACTGGGATCGCTGCCGGCCTCGGCCTCGGTGACGGCGAACGCGTCCCGCCGCTCCCCGCGGATCACCGGCAGCAGGTAGCGCTGACGCTGCTCGTCGGTGCCGTACGCGAGCACGTTGGCCGGCCACCAGCAGAAGTCCCACAGGCAGTTGGTGGCCCGGCCGATCTGCTCCTGCACGATCAGCCGCTCGAGCACCGAGAGCCCGGCGCCACCCCACGCGGTGGGCATGTTGCTGGCCCACAGGCCGGCGTCGCGTGCCGCCTGCTCCAGCTGGCGCTGGACGGCCTCGTCGAGCCTGCCACCGGACGACTCGACCGAGTCCTCGTGCACGTACAGCAGCTCGGCGTACGCCGCGGCACGGCGCCGCAGGTCGGCCTGCTCGGGTGAGTAGCTCAGGTCCACGACGGTCCTCTCAGCGGGTGATCGCGCGCGCGTCGAGACCGACCACGCCATCGGCGGTTGCCAGCACCGGGTTGACCTCGAGCTCGGCCAGCTCGGGGTGCTCGGCGGCGACCGACGACACCCGGGCGACCAGGGTCGCCAGCGTGTCGAGGTCGACCGGCTTGCGGCCGCGCGCGCCGGTGAGCAGCGCCGCGCCACGCAAGGACAGCAGCAGCTCGGTCGCGGTGCGCGGCGTGACCGGCCCGAGAGCGAACGTGACGTCGTCGACGATCTCGGTGAACACGCCTCCGAGCCCGACCATCAGCACCGGCCCGAAACGATGGTCCGTGCGACTCCCGACGATGATCTCCACTCCGTCGGTGGTGTCGACCATCTGCTCCACGGAGACGGCGGGTGGGGCGAGCCGGGCCACCAGGTCACGGTAGGCCGCCACCGCCGTCGCCTCGTCCCGTAGACCGAGAACGACACCGCCGGCGTCGGACTTGTGCAGCAGGCCCATCGCCTTGAGCACGACGGGGTACGTCGGGCGTGCGGTGGCGAGTGCCGAGAGCAGACCCGCCTCGTCGTGCACCAGCACGGCGGGTGGGAACGGCACCCCGGCGGCGACCAGCATGCCGCGCACGTGCGAGTAGCCCGTGCCTGCCAGCCGTTCGGCCGCCGGAGGCGTCGCCAGGTCGTCGAACCGGCCGGCCCTCGGCTGGGTGCACGCCGCGGACAGCGCGGCGGCCGCAGGACCGGCGTCGCGGTGCACCGGGATCCCGGCATCGCGCAGCACCTGCGCCGGTGGACTGCCGGCGTAGACGGTGTGCACGACGAACGGCTTGTGCTGGCCCACCACGCGGGCGGCGATGGCGTGCGCGGCCTCCATCTCGGGTGCTGCCAGGCTGGTCCGCGTCCCGTTGTAGACCCCGAACGTGCCGGTGAGCAGCACCGCGTCGACCTCGCCGGAGTCGAGCAGCAGACCGATCGCCTGCTCGTACGAGGTCATGTCCTGCTCGCCGACGCCGGCGAGGTCGACCGGGTTCGTGACCGTCGACTGGGACCAGAGCACGCCGGTGAGCTGCGCGCCGAGTGCCGGCGAGAGCAAGGGGGTCTCCAGTCCGGCGGCGCCGAGGGCGTCGGCCGCGATGGCACCGTGCCCTCCCCCGTCGGTGACGACGGCGACCCGGCGGCCGGTGCCGCGCCGCGGCGCGTCCAGGGCGGCCAGCACGTCGACCAGGTGCGCCGGCGACTCGACCCGGTGGATGCCGCCCGCTGCGCAGACGGCGTCGACCACCCGGCTGGCGCTGGTCAGCGAGCCGGTGTGCGACGCGGCGCTCCGGGTCGCGGCGTCGGTCCGCCCCGGCGCGAGCAGCACCACCGGCTTGCCGGCCTCGTCCAGCTCCCGGGCCGCGGCCACGAACCCGCGCCCGTCGACGACGTCCTCGGCGTAGATGGCGACCGCGGTGGTCGGTTCGTGCACGACGCAGGCGCGCATCAGGTCCACGACGGTGAGGTCCGCCTGGTTGCCGAGCGACACGAACCGCGAGATGCCCAAGCCCGCTCGGCGCATCAGATCGTCGAGGTCGATGACCATGTTCCCACTCTGGCTGAGCACGGCCACATGACCGGGCGCGAGCGCCTCGCTGCTCAGGTGCAGACCCGTCGTCGTGTCGTGGATGCCCAGGCAGTTCGGACCGACCATCACCGCGCCCGCGGCGCGTACCCGGGCGACCGCCTCACCCTGCACCCGGGCCCCCTCGGGCCCGAGCTCGGCCAGGCCCGCGGTGATCGCGACCAGCGCCCTCGCGCCGGCGGCCAGGGCGTCGTCGACCGCGGCCAGGAAGCTGCCGACCGGTACGCACAGCGCGACCAGGTCGACGTCGCCGGTGGGGCCGAGATCGGCGAGGCTGCGCAGCGCCGGTCGGCCCAGCACGGACCCACCCCGCCGGTTGACCAGGTGCACCGGCCGCTGCCCGGGGGCTGCCAGCGCCCGCTGCGCGAGGGCGTTGCCCCACTTCGACGTGTCGTCGCTGGCCCCGACGATCGCGACCGAGCGCGGGTCGAACAACGCGGTGAGGTCGCGCCGGGGGGCGGCAGGCGGCTGGTGGTCCATGGGTGTCGGTCACCCCTGCCGGCGGGGATGTGACGCTTGACACCACATGGGGCCGACCCTAACATCGACTGACTGAGTAGTCAGTTATGTCACCCGAGGACGAGGTCGGCGATGCCCCAGCCGCGCACGGGGTTTGCCGAGAAGGTCGGACGCGACCGCACCGCCGAGGGGATCATGGCGGCGTGACCGCACCTCCCCCCGAGGAACCCGCCGACCCGGTCGCCGACCCGGTTCCGGATCAGGTTGCGGATCAGGGAGCCGAGACCCGCCGACGGATCCTCGCGGCGGCGGCGGGGCGGATCGCGGAGGACGGGCTGGCAAAGGTGCGGATGGCGACCATCGCAAGCGCCGCGGGCGTGTCGACCGGCCTGCTGCACTACCACTTCGCCACCAAGGAGCGGCTGTTCGCCGAGGTGCTCGGCTACTCCACCGACCTGTCCACCGTGCTCGACCAGGAGGCGCTGCGCGCCGCCGGCCACTCCGCGCCGGAGCGGCTCGCGGCCTACCTCGACCGATGCCTGCCCAGCGACGACGCCCTCGCCGAGGAGTGGCTGCTGTGGCAGGAGCTGGCGCTGCTGTGCATCCGCCAGCCGGAGCTCGCCAAGGTCGGTGTCGCGCTCTACGACCGGCTGTACGTGACCGTCGCCGAGATCATCACCGACGGCGTCGGGACCGGGGACTTCCGCCCGGCCAGCGACGTCCGCAGCGTGGCCGAGGCCGCGGTCGCGCTGTGCGACGGACTCGGCACCCGGGTGCTGTCCAGCGTCCCCGACATCACCCTCGACGACGCCCGGCGGATCCTGGCGGTCAGCGTCGGTGTGCTGGTCGGGCACGACGGCCCGCTGCCGTTGCCCGGCGCGATCGGGGCCGAGGGAGGCCGGGCGTGACCCAACGTCGCCCCTCCCGGCACCACCGCCGGCCCACCCGGCGGCAGGTGCTGTCCTGGGGAGCCGGGCTCGGCGCCGGGCTCGCGCTGCCTGGCTGCGCGTACCTGAAGGACGTCAACACCGCCGCGCCACCGATCCCACCCGGCGTCAAGGCCGAGATCGACGGCGACCTCGTCTACTTCAACTGGGCCGACTACCTCGACCCCGACGTGATGGCCGGCTTCGAGAAGGAGTACGGCGTGCGGCTCATCCAGTCGAACTTCGACTCGATGGAGGGCATGGTCGCCAAGCTCAACGCCGGCAACAAGTACGACATCATCTTCCCCGGCGCCAAGTGGGTGCAGATGCTGCGCCAGCAGGGCAAGCTGCGCCGGATCGAGCCGGACGAGCTCACCAACGCTGACCAGGTCTTCGGCTTCGGGGGCTACTTCGAGGACCCGTGGTACGACCCGGGCTCCGCGGTGTCGATCCCGTTCACCGTCTACAAGACCGGTATCGGGTGGCGCACCGACAAGGTCGACACCATGACCGGGTCGTGGCGCGACCTGTGGAACGAGCAGGCCAGTGGACGCATCTACACGCTGGACAACCAGGACGAGGCCATCGCCGTGGCCGCGCTGATGCTCGAGCTCGACCCGAACACGGCCGACCCCGACGACCTCGAGCAGATCAAGGACCTGCTGCTGAGCCAGAAGCCGTACCTGCGCGCCTACTCCGCCGACGACATCAAGAACATGGAGACCGGCGATGCCTGGATCCACCACATGTGGAGCGGCGACTTCCTGTTCTTCTACCTCTACCGGGCCGACAACCCGGCAGACTTCGCGTTCGAGTCACCCACCGAAGGCGCGCCGATCAACTCCGACGCCTATGCGATCCCGGCGAACGCCGAGCACCCCGGCACCGCGATGGTGTTCATCGACTACCTGCTGCGGCCCGAGAACGTGGTCAAGAACGTCAACTACCTCGGCTACCCGTTCCCGGTGCGCGACGGCGCCGAGGCGTTCGAGGCGCTCGCCAAGGAGGTCCCGGCCTGCAACGTCGACGTGGCCGACCTCGAGAACCCCACCGTGTTCGAGCTCCTCCCGCCCGCCGACGTGCAGGCCCGCAGCGCGATGTGGACCGAGGTCAAGGCCGGCTAGTGGCGACCACGACCGAGCAGCCCACCAAGCGGCCCTCCAGGCGGTCGACCAAGCAGCAGAGCGCGAGCCGCACCCGGTTGTGGACGTGGCTGCTGCTGCCGCCGGCGGCGTGGATGGTGACGTTCTTCGTCTCCGGGATGAGCGTGATCGCCCTGCTGTCGTTCGGGATCACGGCCCCGGACGGTCTCCCGCGGTTCAGCAACACCCTGGTCAACTACACGACGCTGTGGAACAGCACCTACCTCGAGATCTTCGTCCGCTCGGTGCTCTACGCGGTCGGGACGGTCGTGCTGTGCGTGCTCATCGCCTACCCGGTGGCGTACGCGATCGCCCTGCACGGCGGGCGCTACAAGCAGGTGCTGATGGCGGCCGTCGTGGTGCCCGTTCTTCGCCAGCTACCTGGTGCGGATGTACGCCTGGTCGTCGCTGCTCAGCGACGAGGGCGTGGTCAACGGGGGGCTGCGCAGGTTCGGGATCAGTGACGGCGTGCAGTTCCTGAACACCTCGGCCGCGGTGATCGCCGGGCTGGTCTACGGCTTCGTGGTGTTCATGATCCTGCCGATCTACGCAGCGCTGGAACGGATGGACCTCTCGCTGATCGAGGCCGGCAAGGACCTCTACCACGGGCCGGTGCGCACCTTCTGGCACGTGACGCTCCCCGCGACCCGGCCGGGGCTCTACGGCGGCATCGTGCTGGTGTTCCTGCCCGCTCTCGGTGACTTCGTCAGCGCCCAGCTGCTCGGCGGCCCCAACACGTACATGATCGGCAACCTGGTGCAGCAGCAGTTCCTCGAGGGCCAGAACTGGCCGCTCGGGTCCGCGCTGACGGTCGCGCTGATGCTGGCCCTGACCCTGCTGATGGTGACCTACCTCCGGGCGACCGCGACCCGGGCGAGGGAGACCTGATGGCCCGCGGTGTCGAGCGGAGGCCACGGTTCGCGGTGGCGTTCACCGTCTTGTTCTTCGTGCTGCTGTACCTGCCGATCGCCGTCGTCGTGCTGTTCAGCTTCAACTCCGAGCGATCGCTGTCCAGCTTCGGCGGCTTCAGCATGCAGTGGTACGGCGACTTCTTCACCGACGCTGCGCTGCTCGAGTCGCTGCGAGCCAGTCTCACGATCGCCGCGGTCGCGAGCCTCGGCTCGCTGGTGCTCGGCACGATGCTCGCTCTGGCGCTCGAGCGGGTGCGTTCGCGGGGCGGGCGGCTCGCTGGCACCGTCGCCCTGCTGCCACTGGTCACGCCCGACGTGGTGACCGGCGTGGCCGCGCTGCTGCTGTTCACCGGCGTCGGCATCTCGTTGTCGCTGAACACCGTGATCATCGCCGAGATCACGTTCTCGATCGCGTACGTCACAGTGATCGTGCGCGGCCGGCTCGCGTCGATGTCGGACGAGGTCGAGGAGGCCGGGCGCGATCTGGGCTGCACCCCGTGGCAGGCGCTGCGGCTGGTCACGCTCCCCGCGATCATGCCTGCGCTGGTCGCCGCCGGGCTGCTGGTCTTCGCCCTGGTCTTCGACGACTTCGTGCTGGCGTTCTTCACCAGCGGCGTCGACCCGCAGCCACTTCCGGTGCGGATCTACTCGTCGATCCGCTTCGGTGTGTCGCCCGCCATCAACGCGGTCGGCACCGTGATGCTGCTCGTGTCCGGCCTCGTGCTGCTCGCCTCGCTGTTCGTTCCCCGGCTGTTCGGCCGGCGTGAGTCCGCTCTCAGCTCCCTCACCACTGGAGACGGCCGATGACGTCAACCGCGATCAGCCTGGTCGGGCTGTGCAAGGTGTTCGGGGGCTCGACCGTCGTCAACGACCTGCACCTCGACATCGTCGAGAACGAGTTCTTCTCGCTGCTCGGTCCGTCCGGCTGCGGGAAGACGACGACGCTGCGGATGATCGCCGGCTTCAGCGACCCCAGCGCGGGCACGATCCTGCTGCACGGCGAGGACATCACCTCGATGCCGCCGCACAAGCGCGACGTCAACACGGTGTTCCAGAGCTATGCGTTGTTCGAGCACCTGGACGTGTTCGGCAACGTCGCCTTCGGACTGCGCCGGGCCAAGATCGACCGCGCCGAGGTGCGGCGGCGGGTCGGCGAGGCGCTCGAGCTGGTCCAGCTGGGGTCGCGCGACCGGGCCCGGCCACGGGAGCTCTCCGGAGGGCAGAAGCAGCGGGTCGCGCTGGCCCGGGCCCTGGTGAACCGGCCGCAGGTGCTGCTGCTCGACGAGCCGCTGGCCGCACTCGACGCGAAGCTGCGGCACCGGATGCAGGCCGAGCTGAAGGCGATCCAGCGCGAGGTCGGCATCACGTTCGTCTTCGTCACCCACGACCAGGACGAGGCGCTGAGCATGAGCGACCGGATCGCGATCATGAACGGCGGTGTCGTCGAGCAGTGCGGCAGTCCCGAGGACGTCTACGAGCGGCCGACGTCGGTGTTCGCGGCGAGCTTCATCGGCACCAGCAACCTGATGAGCGGGCCGTGGTCCGACGGTGCCATCGAGGTGGCGCCCGGCGTGCGGGTCCCGGTGCCGGGCCACGACCTCACGGCGGCCGACGGAGAGGTCAGCCTGGCGGTGCGCCCGGAGAAGATCTGGATGAGCGACTTCGACCCCGGCATGGTGCGGGTGTCCGGCACCGTGGCGTCCACCGTCTACCACGGCGCCACCACGCAGTACGTGGTCGACCTCGCGCCCGGCGTCCAGGTCACCGTGCTCGAGCAGAACCTGCCACGGATGCGTCACGAGGACCGCTGGGACGACGGCGACCGGGTCGAGATCGGCTGGTGCCCCGAGCACGCGGTGGTGCTGCGGTGAGCCGTCACGACGTGGTCGTCCTCGGCGCGGGGCTGGCGGGGCTCGCCGCCGCGCGGGACCTGTCCGCTGCCGGCACCGACGTGGTCGTGCTGGAGGCACGGGACCGGGTCGGCGGCCGGGTGGAGCAGACCAGCCTGCCGGACGGGCGGCTGGTGCAGCTCGGCGGCGAGGTCGTCGGCGACTTCCACACGTCCTACCTGCAGCTCGTGGCCGAGCTCGGGCTCACGATGATCCCGTCCTACGTCGAGGAGCCCGGGGACATCACCCGCCAGCTGCCCGACCGGGTCGACGTCGGTGACTGGCCCGGCTGGTTCAGCCCGGCCGACATCGCGTCGTACGAGCAGGTGGAGAAGCTGTTCGACCGGCTGGTCGCCTCGATCGACCTCGAGCGGGTGTGGGACCACCCGGACCTCGCGGCCCTCGACCGGCTCAGTGTCGGCGACTGGTTGCGCGACGTGGGTGGCACCCCGAACGTGCTGCGGCTCAAGGAGCTCGGCCACCTGAGCATGTCCGACGGCTCGATCGAGCGGACCAGCATGTTCGCCCACGCCCGGCAGAACGCCCTCGCCGCCGTCCCCGGCTCGTACGACGTCGCCGTGTGGGAGAACCAGCGCGTCGCGGAGGGGTCGGCCACGGTTGCCTTGCGGATGGCCGAGCAGCTGGGCGACGCCGTGCGGCTGTCGAAGCCGGCAGCCGCGGTGCGTGTCGACGTCTCCGGCGTGACAGTGACGACCCACGCCGGCGAGACGTTCGGCGGGTCGGCGGTCGTGTGTGCGCTGCCGGTGGGCCCGGTGCGCGACCTCCGCATCGACGGCGTCGACCCTGAGCGGCTGGCGTCGCTGCGCCGGCAGCGGCACGCCTGGGCCGGCAAGTACGTCGCGGCCTACGCGAGCCCGTTCTGGCGCGACACCGGTCAGAACGGCCTGTCCGAGTGCGAAGGGGTGCTCGGGTCCACGTGGGTCCAGAACCACGGGATCCTGTCCTGCCTGGTGCCGCCCGAGCGGTTCGGGGCGTTCGCCGCAGCCGACCCGGACACCCGCGACGCCGAGTCGCTGGCCCAGATCGCCGGGCTCTACGGCGAGCAGGCGCTCGCGCCGGTCGGCACGTGGACGCGGTTGTGGGGCACCGACCCGTGGACGCAGGGCTACATGACCAACTGGCGCCCCGGCGACGTGGTCGCGGTGGGACCGCTGCACGGCACGCACGCGCCGCCGTTCTACGTCTGCGGCTCGGACCAGTGGATCGCCGGCTACATGGAGGGCGCCGTCCGCACCGGCCGTGCTGCTGCCGCCGCGGTGCTCAGCTGAGCCGCTCGATCAGCCCCATCGCGTCGTAGGGCGCGTGCACCTTGATGTCGTTGTCGAAGTAGACGTAGGCGTCCAGGCCGTCGTCGCGCCACGCCGCGATCCTGGCCGCCCACTGGTCCAGCGCCTCGTCGGTGTAGCCGCTGGCGTAGAGCTCCTCCGCACCGTGCAGCCGCACGTAGACGAAGTCGGCGGTCACCTCCTCGAGGTACGGCCACTTGCCGGCGGTGTCCGCGACGACCAGCGCGACGGCGTGCTCGCGAAGCAGCGACGCCGCCTCCGGGGCGCGGAAGCTGTCGTGCCGCACCTCCAGGGCGTGCCGGATGGGCCGGTCGGCGTCGGTACGGGTCCAGGCCCGGTCGTCGGTCAGCTTGTCGTCGTGGTGCTCCGCCAGCTCGGCGGCGGCCGCCGTGGTGCGCGGCAGCAGCTCGAAGAACGCGGCCAGCCGCCCGGCGTCGAAGCCGGACGTGGGCGGCAGCTGCCACAGCACCGGACCCATCGTGGGGCCGAGGGCCAGCACGCCGGAGGCGAAGAAGTTCGCCAGCGCGGTCTCCACGCCGGCCAGCCGCTTCATGTGCGTGATGAACCGGCCGCCCTTGACCGCCAGCACGAAGTCGTCAGGCGTCTGCTCGGCCCAGGTGCGGTAGCTGCTCGGGCGCTGCAGCGCGTAGAACGAGCCGTTGATCTCGATCGACGACATCCGCTGGGAGGCGTACTCGAGCTCGCGCCGCTGGGCCAGGCCCTTGGGGTAGAACACGCCCCGCCAGGGCGGGTAGCGCCAGCCGGAGATCCCGACCCGTACCCGCGCCATGCGGCCGACGCTAGCCCGCGACATGATCAGGGGCGTGACTTCGCGACGGTTCGACGAGACAGAGCGGTCCTACGAGGCCGGCGAGGCGACCGCCCTGCCCGCCCTGGACGTGGGACCGGTGGCATCGGTCGAGGGGCCGGTGGTGCACGAGCTGACCGCGACCTACCACGACACCGACGACCTGCGGCTGGTGCGGTCGCGGATGACGCTGCGGCGGCGGGAAGGCGGCGATGACGCCGGCTGGCACCTGAAGCTGCCCGGCGGCCCCGGCAGCAAGGAGTCCCGGGTCGAGCTGCACCGGGCGCTCGGTCGCTCGGCTCGCGCGCCGGTCTCGGTGCGCCGGCTGGTGCAGGGCGTCACCCGAGGCGACGCGCTGGCACCTGTTGTCGAGCTCGTCACCCGCCGCGAGGAGCACCGGCTGCTGGGCGACGACGGCGAGCTGCTCGCACTTGTCGCCGACGACTGGGTGCAGGCGACGCCGTTGCCCGACGGCGACGCACCTGCGCTGGCCTGGCGCGAGGTCGAGGTCGAACTCGTCGACGGCGGCGCGAGCGTGCTGGCCGCGGTCGACAAGACGCTGCGCAAGGCCGGCCTGCGGGTGTCAGCCCAGCAGTCCAAGCTGCGCCGGGCCCTCGCCGACCGGCTGGTCGACCCCGCGGTGCGGCCCGGCACCGCCGGCGACCGGCTGCGCGACTACCTGCTGGCCCAGCGGTCGGCGCTGCTGACGCAAGACGTGCTGGTGCGCGACGGCGACCCCGCGGGTGTGCACCGGTTGCGGGTCGCGGCGCGGCGGCTGCGCAGCGCGTTGGTGGCTTACCGGCCGCTGCTGGACCGGGAGCGCTCCGACCCGCTCGCCGAGCAGCTGCGCTGGCTCGGTCGTGAGCTCTCCGCCGCCCGGGACCTGCAGGTGGTCGACGAGCGGTTGAACGCGATGCTGGACGACGAGGACGACGGACCCGTCCCGACCGGTCCGGCCCGGCGGCTGCTGCGGCAGACCGTGCGCGCCGACAGGCGTGAGGCGCTGGCCGAGGTGGCTGGTTGCCTCGACTCCGACCGCTACCTCGCGCTGCTGGAGTCCCTGGACGCCTTGGTCGCCGATCCCTGCACTGGCGAGCGGGCGGACCGGTCGGCCAAGAAGCAGCTGCGGCGCCGGGTGCGCAAGACCTACACCCGGTTGGAGCGACGGGTGGCCGCGGTCGCGGACGCGACCGGTGACGACCGCGACCTCGCGCTGCACCGCGTGCGCAAGGCGGCCAAGCGGCTGCGCTACACCTGCGAGGTCGCCGAGCCGACCGCGGGCAAGCCGGCGCGGCGGTTGCGGCGCAGGGCGAAGCGGTTGCAGTCGACCCTGGGTGCCCACCAGGACACCCTGGTGATGCGGGACTGGCTGCAACAGCTGGTCCGCGAGCCGGACGCACCGGCCTCGGCGATCTTCGCGCTCGGCCGACTGCACGCGCGGCTGGAGGCGGACGCGCCGCCACTGCGGCGCCGGGCCGGGGCGCGATGGCGAGAGCTCAGCCGCCGCAAGGCGGTCGACTGGCTCGGGGACTAGTCCACCGGGTCAGCAGTCGGGCACCTCGGCAAGGCTGCGCACCACACCGCGGCGGAGCCACACCGGTTCGCCGCACACCGTCGCGACCGGGCGGTAGCGCCGGTCGACCAGGCCGGCCATCCGGTCGTGCGGGTCGAGCCCCCAGCTGCCGAAGTCGTCCCACTCCACGATCCAGGTCGGCGCGGCCGGTCCGCGCACCAGCGCCCGCATCCGCTGCAGGCGCGGATCGACGGTACGGACCGGCAGGCTCCACAGGTACGGGTACGTCGTGCGCAGCCCGGAGGCCTGCAACAGGTTCGGGTTGGTGTACGTCACCAGCGCGGTGTCGTCGTGGTGCGCCGAAGCCGCCAGCCACCGCCCGGCCAGCCGTTCGGGGTCGTGCGTCTCGTGCATCGCGACGGCCACCGCGGGGGTGGCCACCAGCGTGGTCGCGGCGGCCAGCAGGATCAGTCGGCGCTGGCGCAGGTGCCGCCGGGTCGGCCCGGCCGCGGCCAGCCCACCGCCGAGGGCGAGCATCGGCAGCAGGCCCACCAGGTAGTGCGGCCAGTAGCTGCCTCCGAGCAGCACGGCGAGCACCTCGACCGCGAACGTCGCGCCGATCGCGAGCGCCAGCGGGCGGCGCCGGCGGTGCCGCAGCGCGCGCCACTGGGCCGCCACGGTGCCCGCTGCCAGGTAGACGACGCCACTGACCAGGGCCAACGCCAGCAGCAGCAGCAGCCGCTCGGCCGACGAGTCCCACGAGCCGTACGCGATCACCGCGATGGCCTCGGTGCGGAAGCCGTACATCGCGAACCACAGGTCGCGCAGGCTGGCGAACGAGTACGCCCAGGCTCCGGCCGCCGCCAGCGGAAGGGCGAACCCCACCACGCACACCGCCAGCAGCCCGCCGGCCCGGCGCCGGGGAAGCGTGTGCCAGCGACCGGATGCCGCCAGCAGTACCACCGCGAAGACGAGGCCGTCGACGACGTTCTGCTTGACCAGTGGCGCGGTGCCGGCGAGCACACCCGCCGCGAAAGCGAGTCCGAGCCGGGTCGGGCCGGTGCCGGAGCGGGTGCTGAGGATCGCGAGGGCGGCCGCCGCCATCACCAGCGGCGCCGCGAGCAGCTCGCCGTTGAGCCAGTGCGCCCCGATCAGCGCCGAGGCGCCCAGCGCGGCCGCGATCACGGCGCTCCAGGTCGCGGCTCGCTGCCCGCCCGCGACGCGGCCCGCCCAGGCAGCGGTGAGCACGAACGCGGCCGCGGCGACGCAGGCCACCAGGCGCACGCCGTACGGCCCCCAGTCGTGCGCCACCCGGAAGGCCAGCAGGATCACCGGTGGCCGATCCACCCACAGGTCGCCGTAGAGCCGGGAGCCGTCGGTCGCGGGATCCCACTGACTGGCCACCAGCAGGAAGCCGCCCTCGTCGGGTCCGAGCTCCCGGCTGATGAACAGCAGGTGCAGGGACACCGACGCGAGCACGGCCAGGCTCACCGCGCGACGCGGCCTGGCCAGGCACCATCGGCCGACGGCCAGCACCCGGTGCCGCAGCGGGCGGCCGTGGGTCACCACGGACACGTCGTCGGCCAGCTCCCCCACCACCTCCGTACGGATGTCGCGGCCGGGTTCCACGGTACCGACCGTGGCGGCGCCGGCGCGTTGCGCAGGTGATCAGCCAGGCAGCTGGTCGAGCAGCCACGAGGGGCCCACGGTGCGGGCGCCGAGTGCCTCCACCCGGCCCCGCAGCTCGCGGTCGCTGGTCACCACGGTCACGTCGTCGGTGAGCTCCCCCACCACGTCCACGAGGGTGTCGTCGCCGGACGCGGGCGCGTGCACGACGCGCACCCCGTCGCCGTCGCCCTCGGGAACGCCCGCCCGTGCCGCGCCCTCGACCACGACGACCACCGGGTCGAGCCCGGCGGCGACCAGTCGCTCGTGCAGGCGGCGGGCCGCACCCGGCCGGTCGCGCCACCAGCCGTCGGGACGCGAACCCACGACGTTGGCCGCGTCGACGACGAGGACCTCGCTCACCTACAGGCCGTTCGGACGCACGACCACTTTCACGTGGTGGGCGTCGGGGTCCGGGGCCAGGGACTCCTCGGCGTGGTCGAGATCGACGTGGCCGGTGACCAGCGCGTCGAGGTCGACGTCGCCGTTGGCGGCCAGCGCGATGGCGCCTGGCCAGGTGTTGGCGTAGCGGAACGTGCCCGTGACCGCGAGCTCGCGGGTCTGGATCAGCGAAACGGGCAGGGTGAGCTCGTCGGCACCCATGCCGACCAGCACCACCGAGCCCCCGGCACGTACGGCCGGGACGCCTGCAGCCACCGCCGCCGGCACGCCCGAGCAGTCGACGAACGCATCGACCTCGACACCGGCCTCGGTCGGCGACGTGCTCGCGGGGTCGAGGGTGGCGGTCGCGCCGAGCCGCTCGGCCAGCGCCCGGCGACCGGCGTCGATGTCTGCCACCACGACCTCGCCGGCCCCCAGCGCCCGGGCGACCTGGGTGACGAGCAGGCCCACCGGACCGGCGCCGGAGACCAGCAGCCGGGAGCCAGCGACGGTGCCGGCCTTGCGGTTGGCCCACACGCCGACGCTGAGCGGCTCGACCAGGCCGGCGGCGTCGTCGGACAGCGCGTCGGGCACCGGGTAGGCGAAGTCGGCCGCCAGCGTGACGTACTCACAAAAGGCGCCGTCGACCGGCGGCGTGGCGAAGAACCGGATGTCCGGGCAGAGGTTGTACGCGCCTCGGCGGCACTGGGCGCAGCGGCGGCACGGGACACCCGGCTCCAACGAGACCCGCTCCCCGATCCGGCGGGAAGAGACCTGCGAGCCGACGGCCACCACGCGACCCCCGGCCTCGTGGCCCAGCACCAGCGGGTCGCGCACGACGAAGTCACCGATGCGGCCGTGCTCGTAGTAGTGCACGTCGGACCCGCACACGCCGACCGAGCCGACCTGCACGAGCACCTCGTCGGGCGCGGGGCTCGGCACCGGACGCTGCTCGATGCGCACGTCGCGGGGCGCGTGCAGCACGCACACCCGCATGAGGTCGGGTACGTCGGTCACGTCGCGTTGTCGTTCAGTCGGCCTTGCGCGCGGACTCGGGCTCGTCCTCGCAGACCGGCTGGTCGACCACGGTGAAGCCGATCGTCGCCGTGTCGACGATCTCGCCCGCGACAATCGTCTGCTCGACGGTGGCCTCGACCTGCGCCTCCTGCTCGGCCAGCCCGACGAGCTCGTCGTACATCAGCTCCTCGGCACAGTCGCCGTCGTAGTCGACGACCAGGCCCTCGGGGTCGACCCACGAGGCGAGGTCGCCCGCGTAGCCGCCCTCGACGCACCAGGCGTCGTCAGGTGGCGCCGCCACGCGGCTCGCGTTGCCGCGCGGGGTGGCCTCGCACAGTGCCAGCGCTCCGGTGAGCACGAGGGTCTTGGTCTGGGGGTCGTCGTTGCCTCCGCCGCCGTTGCCTCCGCCGCCGTTGCCTCCGCCGCCGTTGCCGTCCGCCCGCCGTTACCGCCCCCGCCGTTGCCGCCGCCGCCGTTGCCGCCACCACCATTACCGCCGCCGCCGTTGCCGCCACCGTTGCCGTCGACCCAGGTGTCGGGCGGTCCGTCTCCGCCACCGTTACCGCCACCGTTGCCGTCACCGCCGTTGCCGCCACCGTTGCCGCCACCGTTCCCCCCACCGTTGCCACCGGGGCTCGGCGGCACCGGGGGCACCGTGGGGTCGTCACCAGCGCCGGGGGTGCCGGGGTAGGTGGGGAAGTCGCCGTTCGCGTAAGCCTCGGCGTAGCTGGAGACCAGGTCGACGTAGGCGTCGGAGTGGTTGTAGCGCAGCACGGCGGTACGCAGCTGGGCCGGGTCGGACAGGTCGCCGCCGCCGGCACACAGGTAGACACCGGCAGCCAGCGCCGCGTCGTCGAGGTCGTTGGGGTTGCGCTCGCCGTCACCGTCGGCGTCGACACCGACGACGTCCCAGGTGGTGGGGATGAACTGCATCGGTCCGACCGCGCGGTCCCACTCGCGGTCGCCGTCCCACTCCCCGCCGTCGGAGTCGGGGATGCTGGCGATCCCGGGCGACCCGTCGAGGGCGATGCCGACGATCAGGGGCTCGGAGACTCCGTTGGTGCCGACCACGGCACCGCCGTAGCGGCCGTGGTCGGACTCGACGCGGCCGATGCCGGCCAGGAGGTACCAGGGCAGGTTGCACCCCGGGTCGACGTCTGCCATCACGGCCTCGGCGGCGCGGTAGGCGCGCAGGGCCGGGCGGGGCAGCCCGTTGGCCGCGACCTGGGCGGGCGTGACCGAGCGTGCGGTCTCGCGCATCCGCCGCTCGTCGCTCTTGCTGGCGTCCTGCTGGTCCCGGACCGCCTTCCGTTCGAGCATCTCGGCGCTGAGCGTCTCCACCTCTGCCTGCGACGGCACACCGAGGGTCATGGGGACGCCGGAGGGGACGGCGGGGATCGTGCTGCCGAGGGCGAGGGCGTCCAGGCCGGCCGATGCAGGCCCCGGCGCGGACGCGCCGAGCACCGAGGCGCAGATCAGGACCGTGCCGGTGCCGACGGCGATTCCGGCGCGCCGGCGACGCGCCGGAGTGATCCGGCGGTGGTCACCAGACCCCCTTCGTCGCCTCACCACGCCACCTCTCGTTCAGGCTCCGACCAATACCGCGACCCGCGCACGTACCCGGGACGGCGACCGTGGTCAGACCCATCTCACGTCGCCCCGCAGGATTAATCAACAGCACTTTCGGGCCAGTTGCAGGCGGTTTGATGAGTCCGCGAGGACAGCCGTGATACCGGTGGCGGCCCGTCCGCCACACCTGTCACACCTGTCCCCCGAGCACCAGCCTGCGACTTACTCGCGCTGGTGGAAGCGGCGGTGGCGCCGGGGTCGTTGGTCCGGGTCGATCCGTCGGGGTGGCACTGTCTCGGGCACCCCGTCGTCGGCGATCCGCACGGTCCAGCTGCCGTGGGCCAGGGTGTGGTGGCGGGAGCACAGCAGCACACCGTCGGCCAGATCGGTGTTGCCGCCGTCCGCCCACGGACACCGGGCGTGATGTGCCTCGCACCAGGCCGCCGGCCGGTCACAACCCGCCCAGACGCAGCCCTGCTGCGTGATGCCGAGCGCGATTCGCTGCTTGATCGAGAACAGCCGGCTGCTGCGGCCGAGGTCGAGCACGGTCGAGCGGCCATCCATGACCGCGGGTAGCAGGCCGGCGTTGCACGCCAGCCGGCGGGCCTGCCCGGCCGAGATCCTGGTGCCGGACGACAAGGTGGCCGCACCCAATCCGGTCTGCAGCACCTGGTGGTCGACGGTGATGACCAGTTGGGCGGACACACCGCCGTGCTGAGGCAACCTGTCGACCGGCAGGTGCTCGACCAGGTCGCTAAAGGCCCGCCCCATCCGCACCGGGTACGCCGCCAGAGCCTCGTCTGCGCCTGGATCCCGCGCGCCACTGCCTGCGTCGCCGGTGCCGGTCCGTCGGGGCGACGACATCGCCTCCAGCACGGCACGCAGCATGTCGGCCTGCGCATCCGGCAGCCGGAACGATCCCCTCGTGCTGCCGTCGCCACAGCGGCGCATGGCGAGCCGGCACAGTTGTCGCGCCCGTTCCTCCTCGTCGTCGAGCAGCTCACCCTCCCGTGCATCGGCCGCAGCCGGATCGATCACCTCGAAGACGCGTTTGCCGAGTCGGCGCAGCTCGTCGGGCCCGAACACGGCCGCCATCTCGATCAGGTAGTCCTCCGCCTGCTCTCTCTCGTGGTCGGCCAATGTGGTGACCCGACGGACCAGGTCGGCCAGCGCGTTGACGATCACTCGCGCCTGCTCCACGTTGACGCGCCCGTCGGTCAGCGCGGCCCGGGTCCGCTCGCAATTCCGGTCCAAGGCTCCGGCCAGCGCTACGTCCCGTCCTGCGGCCCGCTGCGAGACCCGTTGCGAGTCCCGTACCAACGCCGCCGTCGAGGTGGCACCGGCAGCACGGGCGAGCCCGCGCGAGTCCATCTGCCCGAGCAGCCGCAACCGCAGCTCTTCGGCCTGGGCCGCCAGTCGGCCGGCCTCGGTCAACGCCTCGGCCAGCTCCCGGTCGGCAAACGACCACACCGGCGCCGCTGCACCCTCGGCCAGCACCGACCGAGCCGAAGCCACCGGCTCGGCCACCGGGTGCCGGACCAACGTCTCCATGCCGACAATCTAGGCCCAGCCACCGACATAGTCGTACATAAGTTCGATGCGTTGTGGAGAGACGGTGTCATCCCCAGCCGTCATGGCCGCCGCGGAGCCGGTATGCCCTGAGGCGGCTGCTGCCGCAGCAGCCAGACGGGATTGCTGCTGCCGATGACCGCGCCGGTGGAGCTCCGCACCTCGGCGCGGAAGAACCGCGACGTCGACGTGTCGACGCTGACGATCGCGACACCTCCCGAGAACCCTGCCGGAGTGAGCGTGCGCACGACGGTCGTGCCCGGATCCACGTTGGCCGCGTAGTCGACCCGCCCCGAGACCAGGCGGACGCTGCTGCCCGAGGGCAGGTTCTTCGCCGAGATCGCCATCGAGCGGACGGTCTTGGCGGCCACGGACACCGAGCCCATGGGCACCGTGCCGTCGACGAGGAGGTCGATCGCCCCGCCAGGCCAGTCCCGCATGTGTGCGACGTAGGCACGGCCGGCCGCCAAGGCGCCCAGGATGTCCGCGTCCGTACGCGTTGCCGTCCACACGCCGGTGAGAAAGCCGTTGTCCACCTGCCAGTCCACTCCGCTGTGGTCGTCGGTCGTGCCGTTGCCCGTCAGGAACGTGCCGTTGCGCGAGAACGTGTCCCACAGGGCCAGGTGCGCTGGAGCATCCACGTTGCCGCGCAGGGTGTAACCCACCTCGAGGATGTCCACGCCGTACTGGCCGACCGCCATCATCGACGAGAACACCTGACGCCTCTTGGCCACTCGTTCCGCCGAGTTCAGCAACGGGCCGGCGCTGTAGCCGAACGGGTGGTTCCACGAGACCAGGCCGTTCTGGGCGTGCACGTTCGACACGACCTTGGCCTTCAGCGCGTCGTTGTTCGTGGGCAGGCTGGCGTAGTCGGGGAAGTACTGCGGGATGCCGAACGGATTGAGGTCGGGCAGTGTTCGACTCACCTCCGTACCACGACGCACGAGCAGGTTGGGAAAGCGCGGCTGGTAGCTCGAGACCAGGTTCGCCTGATTGGCAGACACAGTCGTCGGGGCAGTCTGGCTCCGCAGGAAGCGCACCCCGCTGACGGCCACGTCGGCGACCACCCCCCGGCGCGGGCTGCGTGCGGTGAACGAGACGCCGAACATCACGTTGTCCTTGGCGAACATGGTCGGCCACAGCGCCGCGACGTCGATTTCGGGCGAAAGCCGTTGCACCGACCCAGCGCCGGGCGCCGGGCGGTCGATGACACCGGTGAGTCCGCCGTTCTCCGTGTGCCGGCCGGTACTCGTCGAACCGAACCGGTACACGAGCAGGTAGTGGCCGGCCGGCCGCCCGCCCGCGGCAGGGTGGATGCTCAGTGGGACCGCGACCTCGTACCTGGCACCACCGTCGATCCGCGCCGTCCCGACGGTGTGCTCGATCACCTGGCCGGCGATCGCGGTACGCAGGCGGTTGTGCGCCATCGGCTGCGGCTGCACCTCCATCTTCACGGTGGCCGGCGCCGAGGACGACGAGCTCTCCGCCAGCACCCGGAACGAACCCCCGTTCGAGGTCGATGCCTGCTGCCGCAACGCCCCGGCGGTGCTCCGGACCCAGGTCACACCCGACAGGGACGTCAGGTAGTTGAAGGCGACCGCGCGCCCGTCATGATCGGTCATGTACAGGACGTCGATGCCGTGGGCGACAGCCAGGGCGAACTGCGCCTCCCAGCTGGCGCTGCCCTCGGACCAGCTGCCGTGCACGTGCATGGCCAACCGTCGAGCGGTCAACCCGGCGAACCTAGAGTTGGTGGCAGCCGTCGCCGGGAAAGGCATCCATACCGGGGTCGGCACGAGCAAGGCGGCTGCCGCCACGCCTCCCATCCGCAAGACGTCCCGACGAGATGACTCATGTTCGTGCTGGTGCTGGTGTCCGTGCTCCTCGCCCCGTTGCTCGTGGTGGCCCATGATCGCTCCCGTGTGATGCCGTACCCGCCGTTGCCGCCGTTGCCGGGGCGAGCACGCGCCCGCCCGGCTCTTCGTGCAATGGATCCCGTGTGGGTCAGCTACTGACGCGATCTCGAAGCCAGGAACCTCAGAGTCCTGGACACTCCTCGTCAGTGCTGAGCGCTCGTTGACGGTGTCTGCCGCGAAGGCATGCCGAGATGCCTCGTCGTCGACTATCGGCGCCTGCAGACAGGCGGACCCCCGTCATGTCTGCGACGGTACGCTCGCCAGCCGGATCCGAGGCCGAATGGAAAAGTTTCCCCTTGTGGTGCAGGTGATTCGCTCGCAATGAGTCTGCCGAGGTGTCCAGTCTGTATCCACATGACCGATCAGCCGCACTCGAGGAGAGCACCGTGACTGCTACCTACACCTTCGACGTCTTCGCCAGCCTCGACGGCTTCGGCTCCTACGACGGCGGCGACTGGGGCGGCTACTGGGGCAAGCAAGGCCCCGAGTTCCTCGACCGCCGCCTCGCCTTGTACGACCAGGAGCAGCGGATGGTCTTCGGGGCCAACACCTATCGGCAATTCGTGGAGGTTCTGGGCTCGCGCACCGATGAAGCCGAGGCCGGTGACCCGGTGAACACGCGGATGAGGAACCTGCCGACAACGGTGGTGTCGACGACACTCGAAGGACCCCTCGACTGGCCGGACGCGACCCTCGCATGCGGAGACGCCGTCGACGTCGTCGCCCGGCTCAAGGAGGAGTCCGACGGGCCGTTGCGCTCGAACGGCAGCCTGTCGATGAACCGGGCGCTGATGACCGCCGGTCTGGTCGACCGCGTCCAGCTGACGCTCTTCCCCGTGATCACCGGTCAGACCGGAGTAGACCCGATCTTCCAGGGTGCGGCCGACTTCGACCTCGAGCTGATCGAGAGCCGGACGCTCGACGGCCACACCCAGGAGCTCATCTACCGGCCCAGGCTCCATGTCTGACCGAGTGTGCGCGGATCCAGCACTGCGACCGATTCTGGTGACGGACCAGGGCACACTCGACGCCGGCAGCCGTCAGGGGGCGGGCGCGAGCGTCCACAGCACCTCACACACCCGCGTGGTGGAGTTGCGCCAGGTGTGCGGCGTACGCCCCGGGAAGGTCATCGCGTCGCCCGCGTCGAGCCGGACGGTCTCGTCGTCCAGCTCCACGTCGAGGCTCCCGGCGAGCACGTAGACGAACTCCATGTCGCAGTCCAACGAGTAGAGCTCGGCCCCGCCCGAGCCGCCCGGTTCGATCCGGGCGTGGATCACCTCGAGGTGGTTCTGAGTGCCGGGCGTGAGCAGCTGCTCGTGCGCCCCCTCGCCGCCGAAGTTGATGTCACGGCCCGCACCTGCTCGTACGACCGCGGTGTCCGGAGGGTCGAACAGCTCGCCGACCCGCAGCCCCAGCACCTGGCACACCATGACCAGGGACGCCACCGACGGCGACGTGTCGTCGCGCTCCAGCCGGCTGACGAAGCCCTTCGTCAGCCCGGCTGACCCGGCCACCTGATCGAGCGTGAGCCCCTTGGCCTTGCGCTGTGCACGCAGCCGGGCGCCGATCCGCACGCCCGTGCGCGGCGTCATGCGGCCGCCAGCTCGAGCGCGACAGCGCGGCACGGTGCGCCGTCGGCGCCGGTGAGCCGGAGCGGAAAGCACACGACCAGCGGACGCTCCCAGTCGACGCGGTGCAGGCCACGAAAGTTCTCGCCGATCACCCCGCCCAACCGGGCGATCTGGTGATGCACCGGGAAGCCCTCACCGGGGTGGTCGTCGTCGGGTGTCTCGTCGAGGTTGATCGCGTCGATGCAGAACGTGCGCACACCCAGCCCCAGCAGCCGCGCGCAGGCGTCCGCGTCGAGGAACGGGTGCGAGAAGTACGTCTCCGCCTCGTAGTACGCGTCCCACCCCGTCCGCAGCAGCACGATGGCCCCGGGTCCGAACCGGTCCTCGTACGGGGCCAGGTGCCCCCACCCGATCCGGCCGCGCTCGCCGAGCCCGGTCGCGTCGACCACCACACCCTCCCCCGCGAACATCGACAGCGGCACCTGGTCGATGCGCTCTGCCTCCTCCTCGAAGTGGTACGGCGCGTCGACGTGGGTGCCGGACTGGGACCCGAGATGCACCTCCAGGAGGTTGAAGCCCTCGCTCTCGATGGTCGAGTGCGGTGCGGTGGACGGCTCCGGGTCTCCCGGGTAGACGGTCGTGTCCTCGTCCAGCGGCACCGAGAGGTCGATGCAGCGGATGACTCTCATAGGCAACAACTATTGCATGTCACGAAACATCCCCACTACTGTCCGCCGGATGAGTACCGACCTGCCCGTCCGCCGTCCTCGTGCCACCGAGGTGGAGCAGCACGGCATCGACACCATCCCACCCGAGGACCGGCACTCGCGACCCCTGGACCTGTTCCGGATCCAGTTCGGCGGCGCCAACACCTTCGCCACGGTCATCCTCGGAACGTTCCCGGTGCTGCTCGGGCTGTCGCTCGGCGAGGCGGTCGCCGCGACCGTGACCGGCGTCCTGGTCGGCGCCCTGGTGCTGATGCCGATGGGCCTGTTCGGCCCGTTGACCGGCACCAACAACGCGGTCTCCTCCGGCGCGCACTTCGGCGTGCGGGGACGGGTGCTCGGCTCGTTCCTGTCGCTGCTGACGGCGATCGCGTTCTACTCGATCTCGGTGTGGGTGTCGGGTGACGCGTTCGTCGGCGGGCTGGTGCGGATGACGGGCGTCAACGACTCCGAGCTGCTGCGCGGCGTGGTCTACGCCGTCATCGGCGGACTGGTGATCGTGGTGGTCGTCTACGGCTACGCATTCATGCTGCTGGTGAACAAGGTGGTGGTGGTCGGCAACACGGTGCTGATCCTGCTCGCAGTGTTCGCGTACGCAGACGTCTTCGACTTCGGCTACGACCCCGGCCCGGAGGCGTACGCACTCGGGTCGTTCTGGCCGACGTTCGTGCTGTCCGCGCTGATCGTGATGGGCAACCCGGTGTCGTTCGGCGCATTCCTCGGCGACTGGTCGCGCTACATCCCGGCGGCTACGGCGCGGAGCCGGCTGCTGCTCGCCACCCTGGCCGCGCAGACCATGACGCTGGTGCCGTTCCTGTTCGGCGTGGCGACGGCGACCCTGGTCGCGGGCCAGGTCGACTACGTCGTCGCGCTGATCAACATCTCGCCGCTGTGGTACGCCCTGCTGCTGATGGTCGTGGCGTTCCTCGGCGGGCTCTCGACCGGGATCACCTCGCTGTACGGCACCGGCCTGGACTTCTCCTCGGTGTTCCCCCGGCTGTCCCGGGTGCAGGCGTCACTGTTCATCGGGGTGCTCGCGTTCGCGTTCATCCTGGTGGGCCGGCTGGCCTTCGACCTGGTCGCCAGCGTCAACGCGTTCGTCGGTGCCATCGTCATCTGCACGACGCCCTGGATGGTGATCATGACCATCGGCTACGTCGTGCGTCGTGGTCACTACCGCGAGCTCGACGTCCAGGTGTTCAACCAGGGCAGGCGCGGAGGCGCGTACTGGTTCGCGTCAGGCATCAACTGGCGCGCGATGCTCGCCTGGGTGCCGGCGGCGGTCGTGGGGCTGCTGTTCGCCAACTACCCGCCGCTGATCGAGGGTCCGTTCCGCAACGTTGCTGAAGGCGTCGACCTGAGCTTGCCGGTCGCGCTCGGGCTCGCCGCCGTGCTGTACCTCGCGGCGCTGTGGGCCTACCCCGAACCCCGCTACGTCTTCGGGCCGCAGGGTCCGCGCTGGGTCCCGTCGGTCGACGGCGTCGAGCCCGACGTCGTCGACGACCACGGCGCCTCGGTGCACCGGACCCGCCGGCGCCCGCCGGTGGGCCAGCCGTGAGCGGTGACGAGCCCCGGATCACCGTCGAGGGGCACATCGGCCAGGTCGACGCGACGGTGGTGCCGCGGTTCGCCGGGCCGGCGACGTTCGCCAGACTGCCGCGGCTGGACGAGGTGTCCGACGTCGATGTGGCGGTCGTCGGGGTGCCGTTCGACGCGGGTGTGTCCTACCGCCCGGGTGCACGGTTCGGCCCCGCGCACGTCCGGGAGTCGTCGCGGCTGCTGCGCCCGTACAACCCGGCACAGGACGTTGAGCCGTTCGGCCTCCAGCAGGTCGTCGACGCGGGCGACCTCGCCGTCAACCCGTTCTCGATCGACGAGGCCATCGGCCAGGTGGCGCACGGCGCACGATCACTGCTGGAGCGCGCCGGACGGCTGGTCGCCCTCGGTGGGGACCACACCATCGCCCTGCCGCTGCTGCGCGCAGTCGCCGGTCGGCACGGGCCGATCGCGGTGGTGCACTTCGACGCCCACCTGGACACCTGGGACACCTACATGGGCGCCGCCTACACCCACGGCACGCCGTTCCGGCGCGCGTCCGAGGAGGGGCTGCTCGACACCTCGGCCTGCCTGCACGTCGGCACCCGCGGCCCGCTGTACGGCCGCGACGACCTGACGGCCGACACCGGGCTCGGTTTCCAGGTCGTGGGCAGCGTGGAGCTGGACGACCTCGGACCGCGCGGCGTGCTCGAGCGGCTCCGCGACCGGGTCGGCGACCGCCCCGTCTACTGCTCGGTCGACATCGACGTGCTCGACCCGGCCTTCGCGCCGGGCACGGGCACGCCCGAGGCAGGCGGCATGACCAGCCGCGAGCTGCTGGCCGTGCTCCGCGGGCTCACCGAGGTGCACCTGGTCGGCGCGGACGTCGTCGAGGTGGCGCCGGCGTACGACCACGCGGAGGTGACCGGCATCGCGGCCGCGCACGTGGCCTATGAGCTCATCTCGGCGATGGCGCCCCGCTGAGCTCGGCGCGCGCGACGTCGGCGACCTGCGCATGCGTCGCCCACCACACCCCCGAGTGCCCGGCGATGTGCTCGACCAGCTCGCGCAGCACCGACAACCGCGAGCGGTGGCCGCTGATGTGGGGGTGCAGCGTCAGCTGGAACAGCCCGCCCTCGGCGTAGGCAGCATCGAACTCGTCCCGCCAGATCGCCAGCGCACCGCGCGGCGGCATGTACGGCCGCAGCGCGCTGAAGCGGTCCATCATGAAGTACGGCGCGTCGTCGCGGATCCACTCGACCGGCACCTCCACGACTCCGGTCGGCTCGCCGTGCGCAACGATCTCGTACGGCTCGTCGTCGGCCATCAGCGACGAGTCGTACGCCAGGCCCAGCGCGCGGATCACGTCCAGCGTGTGGTCGGAGAAGTCCCAGCTCGGCGTACGGATCCCGACCGGCCGGGTGCCGGTGAGCCGCTCGAGGGTCTCCATGGCGCGGCCGGTCAGGTCGAGCTCGTCGGCGTGACCCAGCTGCGCGTTGCGCTCGTGGATCCAGCCGTGCACGGCGACCTCGTGGCCGGCGGCGACGTAGGCGTCGACCTCGTCGGGGTGCAGCAGCGCGGACACCGCGGGCACGAAGAAGCTGGCGGGCACGTCGTGTTCTGCGAGTAGCCGCAGAATCTTGGCCGCGGCCACCCGCGACCCGTACTCCCCCACCGAGAGCCTGCCGGGGCTGGTCTCGCCGTCGCGCAGCGGCAACGTCTCGTGGTCGGAGTCGAAGGACAGCGCGACCGCGACCCGGGCACCTCCGGGCCAGCGCGCCGGCGCCAGCCGGGTGCCGGCACGCACTGCCTCGACGTGCTGGCGCCAGGTGCTCTCCGGCCACTGCCAGGGGTGCTCGGGCGGGTCGGTCATGCCGGCGCGAATGCCTCCGCGGCAGCCCGCAGGTGCAGGGCGCGCAACCGCTCCGCCTGGTCGTGGGCGCGTGCGCGCAGCTCGGTGAGTTGCTCGCGGGACAGCCGTGGCTCGCTCTGGGCGAGCGCCAGCAGCGCCTCCCACCCGGCGGCCTTGCCGGCCACCGCGACGCGCATGCCCTCGAGCTCGACCACGTCGCTCAGCGGGGACCGGCGGAACAGGGTGCCGTTGGGCTTGAGCCGGCCGAGCGTCTCGGCGACGCGTCCGGCCAGGGCCCGCGGCATGCTCGGGCTGACACCGAGGTCACGCATGATCTCGACCTGGGCGGCACGGTCCTCGTCGACCTCACGCGCGAGGGCGGTCAGCTCCGGGGCCCGGTCGGAGCCCTGGTGCGACCGGGCCGCCCGGCGGAACAGGTCGCGTCCCGCCGACGAGCCCACGAGGTGGTCGTTGAGGTAGATGGCGAGCAGGTCGTGGGGGTCCGGCATCTGTGTGACGTACCCGTTGGGCGGGCCGGCTAATCGCTCGCCGCGCCGCCATCGGCGAGGTAGCGCCGCGACAGCGACAGGTAGTTGCGGGCGTTCTGCCGGACGCTCTCGCGCTCGTCGTCGGTCAGCTCCCGTCGGACCTTTCCGGGTACGCCTGCCACCAGCGAACCCGGCGGGATGTCGGCGCCCTCCAGCACCACGGCGCCGGCGGCGACCAGCGAGCCGCTGCCCACGTGCGCGCCGTTGAGCACGACCGCGCCCATGCCGATCAGCACGTCGTCGTCGACGGTGCACCCGTGCACGACCGCGCGGTGGCCGACCGACACCCCCGCGCCGAGCCGGCAGGGGAAGCCGGGGTCGGAGTGCAGCACGGAGCCGTCCTGCACGTTGCTGCCGTCACCGACGACGATCTCGCTCCGGTCGGCACGGAGCACCGCCCCGAACCAGATGCTCGACTGTGCCCCCACCGATGCCTGGCCGATGATACTGGCCGTCGGTGCGACGTAGGCGTCAGCAGCGATCTGCGGCGTGTGACCCTCGAATCGGATGGGCACGGATAGCTCTCCTCGGCACGGTGATAGACCTGCGGGCATGTCTGCACCAAGTCTCACCCACGACGAGGCGCGCGCCCGCGGCGGGCTCCTGACGGTCCAGCGCTACGACATCGCGCTCGAGCTGACCGGCCTGCTCGACGGGGACGCTCTGCGCGCGGTCTCGACCGTGACGTTCGGGTGTGCCGAGCCGGGCGCCACGACGTTCGTCGACTGCGCGGCCGACGTCGTCGGCGCCACCCTGAACGGCAGCGCGATCGACGCCAGCGCGATCGACGACGGGCGCATCCAGCTGCAGCACCTGGCCGCCGACAACGTGCTGGTCGTCGAGTCGGTGCAACGCAACACCGACCAGCGCACGGGCGTGCACCGCGTGGTCGACCCCACCGACGGCGAGGTCTACGTGTGGACGTCGTTCGAGCCCGACGAGGCACGCCGCTGCTGGGCCTGCTTCGACCAGCCCGACCTCAAGGCGCCGCACGCGTTCGTGGTCGACGCGCCGGCACGCTGGACGGTGCTGAGCAACACCGGCGACGCGGCCGTCGAGGACGCTGTTGACGACACCCGACGGTGGACGTTCGCCGCGACACCGCCGTTGTCCCCCTACGTGGTCGTCGTCAACGCCGGTCCGTTCCACGAGCGCCGTGAACAGCGCGGCGACCACGACCTCGGGCTGTACTGCCGGCGCTCGATCGCCGCCGACCTCGACCGCGACGCCGACGAGCTCCTCGAGCTCACCGCGCAGGGCCTGGCCTTCTTCGGCGAGCGGTTCGGCATGTCCTTTCCCCAGCGTCGCTACGACCAGGTGTTCGTGCCCGACCTGGGCGGCGCCATGGAGAACTACGGCTGCGTCACCTGGTCCGACGACCTGCTCTTCCGCAGCGACCCGTCGCCTGCCGAGCGGGAGCTGCGTGCCGCGATCCTGCTGCACGAGATGGCGCACATGTGGTTCGGCGACATCGTGACGATGCGCTGGTGGGACGATCTGTGGCTGAACGAGGCGTTCGCCAACTGGGCGTGCTACTGGGCGGCCGAGGAGGCCACCGCGTTCACCGACGCGTGGGCGGGCTTCCTGGCCACGGCGAAGCAGGCGGCGTACGCGGTCGACCGCGGTCCGACCACGCACCCCATCCGGCAGCCGGCCCGGGATGTGGCCGAGGCGAGCGCCTACTTCGACGCCATCACCTACGTGAAGGGCTCCAGCGTGCTCAAGCAGCTGGTGGCCTACGTCGGCGAGGAGGCGTTCGTCGCAGGCCTGCGGTCGTACTTCGCCGACCACGCCTGGGGCAACGCCGAGCTCGACGACCTGATGGGTGCGATCGGCCGGGCGAGCGGCCGGGACCTGTCCGGGTGGACCACGCAGTGGCTCGACACCGCGGGCCACGACACGTTCACTCTCGACGCCGGCCCCGCCGACGGCGGTGCCCTGGTGCGTGCCGCCGGGCCGGAGGGCGCGGCACCGCGCGCGCACCGGATCGGTGTCGGTGTCTACGACCGCGCCGAGACCGGGTTGGTGCGCCGGACCGCCGTGCGGCTCGAGGTCGACGGACCGCGTACGGAGCTGCCCGACCAGGGGGCGCCCGCCGACCTGCTGCTGCTCAACGACGACGACCTCACGTTCGCGTCGGTACGCCCCGACGACGCCTCGCTGGCTGTCCTGGTGGACTCGGCGGCAGACCTGCCCACGTCGATCGGGCGGGCGGTGGCGGTGACCACGGTCTGGGACCTGCTGCTCATCGGCGACGTGCAGGCCACGGACTTCGTCCGGTGCGCCACCGCGGTGCTGATCCGTGAGACGGCGGACAGCGTCGTCGAGCCGTTCCTCTCGCTGGCGGTGCAGGCAGCCGACCGGTGGGCACCTGCGGACGAGCGGGACGCGCTGCTCACGACGGTGGCCGACACCTGCCTGGCCCTCGCCGAGCAGGGGGGCACCCGGGTGGTCGTGGCGGCCCGCGCGCTGGCGCGGACGGCGACCACCGAGGAACAGCTCGCGCGGCTGCGTGCGCTGACCGGTGACGACATCGACCTCGGCTGGCGCGAGCTCATCCGGCTGACGGTTCTCGACCGGCACGACGCCGCGGCTTCGGCGGCCCTGCTGGATCGCGACCCCAGCCCCGAGGCGTGGACGCGGGCGCTCGCGGTCGAGGCGGCCCGGCCCGATCCGGAGGCCAAGCAGGGGGTGTGGGAGGCCGTGATCGACAAGCGCACGGTGCCGAGCGGTTCGATGCGCGAGGTGGGGCAGGCGTTCTGGCAGTCGTCGCAGGGCGAGGTGCTCGAGCCCTTCGCGGCGCGCTTCCTCGACGCGCTGCCGGCGCTGTCGGAAGCCGGGATGCTCACCATCATGACCACGGTGGGGACGATGTTCCCGTACGCCGGTGCGGACACCGCGTTGGCCGACCGGCTGGTCGCCTTCGCGAAGGAGCCCGGCGCCAACCCGCTGATCGCCCGGCAGGTGCTCGAGTACAGCGACACGCTTCGCCGGATGCTGCGGGCCAGGGGTGCGGACGGGTAGTCAGTCCCGTTCGCCGAATCCGTCGCGGGTGACGGCGAGTGCTCGGTCCAGCGCTGCCTGGGCGTCCGGGCCGGTCGCGACGTACTCTACCTGTGCACCGGCGGTGAGCCCGAGCGCGATGACGCTCAGCACGCTGCGGGCGTTGACGGCGTCGGCACCCGGCGGGCCGACGCGCAAGTCGGCGTCCAGGCCCTCCAGTGAGCGCGCGAGCACCGCGGCCGGGCGGGCGTGCAGGCCGACCCGGTTGACCAGCTCGGCCGTCGCCCGCACCGCAGGCCTCGCGTCGTCCGTCGCGCCGTCGCCGGCACCGCCCTCGGCCGCGGCCAGCACGGCGTCCAGGTCGCCCCCGCCCTGTGCGCGTACGCCCGCGGCGACCGCCCCCTCGACGAACGGGGCCTCGGCGATCCGTACCCGCGACCGCGCGCCGTCGTCGAGGGTCTCCAACGCGGTCTCGGTGGTGAGCAGCGCCGAGCCCAGGTCGTAGAGCACCAGTGCACCGTCGCCGGTGTCGGCGTGCCCGATCGCCTCGACGACCAGATCGAAGCTGGTGCCCACCTCGCCCTCGTCGGTGCCACCTGCCGTCGCGACCTCGACGTCGGGCGCCATCTGCGCCACCAGCACCCGCAGGCCGTCGGCGAGCGCCGGCACGTGCGAGACCAGCACCAGCCCGACGGTCATCGCACCGTCAGCCGTCCCGGTCGCCGCAGCGTTCGCTGGCGACGACCGCGAGGGTGCGCAGCAGCAGCGCCGTCGACGTGGCACCCGGGTCCTGGTGGCCCGCGCTGCGCTCCCCGAGGTAGCTGGCCCGCCCCTTTCGGGCGACGAGCGGCACCGTCGCAGCCATGCCCTGGTCGGCGGCGTCGGAGGCTGCGGCGAGCAACCCGACGGTCCCGGCGCCGCCCCCGCGAGAGGCGGCTGCCGCGTCGACCGCGGGCGCCAGCGCGTCGACCATGGTCTTGTCACCGACCTCGGCCTTGCCGCGGGCGACCACGCCCTCGAGCCCGGCCCGCAGTGCGGTCAGCACGTCGTCGGGCCCGAGCTCGTCGCGGTCCTGCACCGCGGTGGAGGCGCGCAGGAACGCCGTGCCGTACAGCGGCCCGGCCGCACCCCCCACCTTGCGGATCAGGGTGGTGGCCACCGTCTTGAGCACGGCGGCCGGGCTGTCCGGCGGCTCGGCGTCGAGCGCCTCGATCGCCGCGGTCATGCCGCGGCTGAGGTTCTCGCCGTGGTCGGCGTCGCCGATCGCCGAGTCGAGGTCGATCAGCTCCTGCCGGTGCTCGAGCACCACGGCGCCGTACTGCCGCACCGCCTCGACCACGTCGTCGGTGGAGGCGCCCATCACCGTCCCCAGCGCAGCCCGGCGGTGTGCACCGGCGCGTCCCAGAGCTCGGTCATGTCGCCGTCGAGCTTGAGCAGCGTGATCGACATGCCCTGCATCTCCAGCGACGTGATGAAGTTGCCGACCAGCCTGCGCTGCACCGTGATCCCCCGGTCGCGCAACAGCTCCTCGGCGCGCGCGTAGGCGAGGTAGAGCTCGATCAGCGGAGTCCCGCCCATGCCGTTGACGAACAGCAGCACGTCGTCGCCGCGCTCGAACGGGAGGTCTTCGAGGATCGGCGTCAGCAGCCGCTCGACCAGCGCGTTGGCCGGCTCCAGGGGCAGCCGCTCGCGCCCCGGCTCACCGTGGATGCCGATGCCCACCTCGACCTCGTCGTCGCCCAGGTCGAAGGTCGGCTTGCCGGCGTGCGGCACCGTGCACGAGGTCAGCGCGAGGCCCATCGACCGCACCTGGGCGTTGACCCGCTCGCACAACGCCTTGCACGCCGCCAGGTCGTCACCCCGCTCGGCGGCGGCACCGACGATCTTCTCCGCGAGCACGGTGCCGCCGACTCCCCGGCGGCCGGCCGTGAAGAGGCTGTCCTTGACGGCGACGTCGTCGTCGATCACCACCGCCTCGACCTCGGCCCCCTCGGCCGCGGCGAGCTCGGCTGCCGTCTCGAAGTTGAGCACGTCGCCGGTGTAGTTCTTGACGATGTGCAGCACGCCGGCTCCGCCGTCGACCGCCTTGGTGGCAGCCTCCACCTGGTCGGGTGTCGGCGAGGTGAACACCGCGCCCGGGCACGCGGCCGCCAGCATGCCGGGACCGACGAAGCCGCCGTGCAGCGGCTCGTGCCCGCTGCCGCCACCGGACAGCACCGCCACCTTGCCCTCGACGGGACCGCCTGCGCGCACGATGTAGTGCGGGTTGAGGTGCACCTCCAGCAGGTCGGGGTGCGCCAGCGCCATCCCGCGCAGCGCCTCCTCCACCACGTTGGCTGGGTCGTTGATGATCTTCTTCACGTACGCCTCCGCTCCACCGGGCCAGGTCGCTGACCTTCCTACCTGTTGCGCTCCCCGTACGCCAGACCTCAGCGGTCCGGCAGCACCGCACCCGGGTTGAGCAGAGCGTCGGGGTCGAACAGCTCCTTGACCCCACGTTGCAGCGCGAGCCCGGTCTCGCCCAGCTCGGTCGCCAGCCACTGCCGCTTGAGCCGGCCGATGCCGTGCTCGCCGGTGATGGTGCCGCCCAGGCGCAGCCCCAGGTCCATGACCGCGCCGAAGGCGGACACGGCCCGCTCGGCCGCCGCCGGGTCGGTGCGGTCGAAGATCACCGTCGGATGCATGTTGCCGTCGCCGACGTGGCCGGGGCAGCAGACGGTCACGCCGTGCGCAGCCGCGATCTCGCCCACGCCGGTGAGCAGCTCGGGAAGCCGGCGGCGAGGCACCGCCACGTCGTCGACCAGGGTGGCGCCGAGGCTCTCCATCGCCGTGTTGACCAGGCGGCGTGCCTCGAGCAGCATCCGCGACTCCTCGACGTCGGACGCCTCGGCCGTCTCCAGCGCGCCCTCCTTGTCGCACAGGGCCGCCATCTGCGCCACGTCGTCGGGGGCGCGGGCGCCGCGGTCGGACTGGGTGAGCAGCAGCGCCCCCACGTTCTCCGGCAGCCCCAGGTCGCGGTAGGCCTGGATCGCACGAACCGCGGGCTGGTCGAGGAACTCCATCAGCGACGGCTGGAGCCCGGACGACATCACGGCCGCCGCGGCGCGCAACGCGTCCTCGCCGGACGCGAAGGAGGCAGCCATCGTGAGCGCGGCCTCCGGTGCCGGTCGCAGCGCCAGGGTGATCTCGGTGACGACACCGAGGGTGCCTTCGGAGCCGACCACCAGCCGGGTGAGGTCGTAGCCGGCGACGCCCTTGGCGGTGCGCCTGCCGGTACGGAGCACGTCGCCGCTCGCGAGCACCAGCTCGAGCCCGCGGACGAAGTCGCCGGTGACGCCGTACTTCACGCAGCACAGGCCACCCGCGTTGGTGGCGACGTTGCCGCCGATGGTCGACTCCTCCCACGATGAGGGGTCGGGCGGGTAGAACAGCCCCTGGTCGGCCACCGCGCGGGACAGCTCGGCGTTGGTGACGCCCGGTTGCACCACGGCGAGCTGCTCGTCGACGTCGATCTCCAGCACCGAGCCCATCCGCGAGGTGGACAGCAACAGGCAGCCGTCGACCGCGTTCGCGGCACCGGCGAGCCCGGTGAGCGCGCCCTGCGGCACCACCGGCACCCGGTGCCGACCGGCGATCCGCAGGACCTCGGACACCTCGGCGGTCGAACGAGGACGCACCAGCGCGCGAGGCGTGCCGGCGGGGCAGAACTTCGCGTGGTCGTGCCGGTGGGCGTCGAGCACGTCGGCGTCGGTGACCGCGGCACCGACCGCGGACTCCAGCTCGGTCACGAACCCGTCGCTCATCGCGCCTCCTCGTCGAGCAGCCGCAGCACCAGCTCGGCCCGGCGTACCCGTTCGCGACCGAGCGCGATCGCCGTGGGCATGAGGTGCTCGCCGCAGGGGTAGAGCACGGGCGCGTTGCGCACCCCGAGCTTGACATAGACCGGCGCCAGCAGCTCGACCACCCGCGGCACGTCGTAGAACCGGACCGCTCCTCCCTGGTCGTCGGGGACCTCGACGTACATGTCCAGCGGCACCGTCGTCGCGGCGCGGATCTCGGCGAGGGTGTCGAGGCTCAGGTCGGTGGAGACGTTGAGGCTGGTGGCGCCGAGCCGTTCGTACAGCGCGGCGGTCGGCGCGTTGGTCAGCGGCATCAGCACCGAGGTCTTGAGCACCAGGTCGTCGGGCAGGTCGCCGGACCGCTTCAGCTCGCCGAGCACGCTGAGCACCCCGAGGTCGCCCACCAGCACGCTGTGCACGCCGAGGCGCACCGCCCGCAGCGCGTCCGCGAGGCACGCGGCGACCGTCTCGTTTCCGGCTGCTGCCGCACCGACCGCCGCCGACACCTTGGCCTGCCCGCCGGTGCCCCAGGCGCCGCGCGGGCCGAGGAACAGGTTGACCTCGACGTCGTGCTCGCGACCGAGGGCGACCATCCAGCCGATCTCGTCGTCGGTCAGCATCATCACGCCGCTGCCCTGCGACACCCTGTCGACCCGGACGCCGCGGGTGCCCGCCTCGTCGAGGACCGCCTCCATCACCCGCGGGCCCTCGCAGCTGGGGATCTCGACGCGGTACGCCGCGCCGTCCGGGAAGCGACCGGCAGCCGGCTCGCTCGCGCCACGCAGCGCGGGATGGCCGGCCCGGTCGAGCAGGTCACGGGCCTGACGCAACGTCATCAGTGCGACTGCCGCGCGACGGCGTGCCCGCTGGCGCCGACCAGGAAGTCGAGGTCGCAGCCCTTGTCCGCCTGCATGACATGCTCCACGTACAGCTGCTGCCACCCGCGCCCGTCGCCGACCGTCGGCGGCTCCCACTCCTCGCGGCGGCGGGCGAGCTCGGCGTCGTCGACCTCGAGGATGAGCGTGCGGCCCGGCACGTCCAGGCTGATCCAGTCACCGGTCCGCACCAGCGCGAGCGGTCCCCCGACTGCGGCCTCCGGCGTCACGTGCAGCACCACGGTTCCGTACGCCGTGCCGCTCATCCGGGCGTCGGAGATGCGGACCATGTCGTCGACGCCCTGCTCGGCGAGCTTCTTCGGGATCGTCATGTTGCCGACCTCGGGCATGCCGGGGTAGCCGCGCGGGCCGGAGTTCTGCAGGACCAGCACGGTGTCGGCGTCGACGTCGAGTTCGGGGTCGTCCACGGCGCTGTCGTAGTCCTCGATGCGCGCGAAGACCAGCGCCCGACCACGGTGCTGCAGCAGCCGTTCGGAGGCGGCCGACTGCTTGACCACCGCGCCGTCGGGACAGAGGTTGCCGGTCAGCACGGCGGTGCCCGCTCCTTCGCCCAGCGGCTTCTCGACCGGCCTGATGACGTCGGTGCCATCCGTGCGGTGCGCGGGTGCGACGTTGTCGCCGACGCTGCGGCCGGTCACCGTGATCGCGTCGGTGCGCAGCAGCGAACCGAGCTCGGCCATCACTGCCGGCAGCCCGCCGGCGTAATAGAAGTCCTCCATCAGGTACTGCCCCGACGGCTGCAGGTCGACCAGCCAGGGGACGTCGCGCGCCCAGCGGTCCATGTCGGCGAGGGTGAGGTCGACGCCGACCCGGCCGGCGATCGCCAACAGGTGGATGACCGCGTTGGTCGAGCCGCCGATCGCCGCGTTGACGCGCACCGCGTTGTGGAACGCGTCGCGGGTGACGATGTCGCTGATCCGCAGGCCCTCGTGCGCCATCTCGACGATCCGCTGCCCGGCGAGCTGCGCGATCGCGTACCGGCGGGAGTCGACGGCGGGGATCGCGGCCGAACCGGGCAGCTGCAGGCCCAGCGCCTCGGCCATGCACGCCATCGTCGACGCGGTGCCCATCGTCATGCAGTGCCCGTTGCTGCGGGTCATGCCCTGCTCGGCCGCCAGGTAGTCCTCGGGGCTCATCCGGCCGGCGTTGAGGTCCTGGGTGTACTGCCACACCGCCGTGCCCGACCCGATGTCACAGCCGCGAAACTTGCCGTTGAGCATCGGGCCGCCGGTGACCACGATCGCCGGCAGGTCGACGCTGGCGGCGCCCATCACCGCTGCCGGCGTGGTCTTGTCGCATCCGGTGAGCAGCACCGCGGCGTCGACCGGGTTGCCGCGCAGGGACTCCTCGACGTCCATGCTCATCAGGTTGCGGAACAGCATCGCCGTGGGCCGCAGCATGGTCTCGCCGAGCGACATCACCGGGAACTCCAGCGGGAACCCGCCCGCCTGCCAGACCCCGCGCTTGACCGACTCGGCGAGCCGGCGCAGGTGCGCGTTGCACGGGGTGAGCTCGGACCAGGTGTTGGCGATGCCGATCACCGGCCGGCCGTCGAAGACGTCGTCGGAGAAGCCCTGGCCCCGCATCCAGGACCGGTGGATGAACCCGTTGCGCCCGCCTTCGCCGAACCAGTGCTCGTGGCTCCGCCCGCCGAGTGGCTCTCCCGGCCCGGTCACCTGGTCACCGCGCCGTCGACACGACGGGACAGCCCGAGCGGGTTGCCGTCGCGCAGCGTCTCCGGCAGCAGCCGCTGCGGCGCGTCCTGGTAGCAGACCGGCCGCTGGAACCTGCGGGCGGCGGTGACGCCGACGCTGGTGTGGATCGAGCCGACGGTCGAGGGGTACGGCCCGCCGTGCTGCATCGCCCAGGTCACGGCGACGCCGGTGGGCCAGCCGCCGAACAGCACCCGGCCGGCCCGCTGCTCGAGCGCCGTGACCAGGTCGGCGAGACCGTCGAGCTCGTCGTCCTCGGCGTGCACGGTGGCGGTGAGGTTGCCCTCCAGCGCGTCGACTGCGCGGCGCAGCTCGTCGTCGTCGGCGTACTCGCAGATCAGTGACACCGGGCCGAAGCACTCGGCCAGCAGCGTCTCGCGTTCGGCCAGCAGGCGGGGGACGGTGGTGCGGACCAGGCTGGGACCGACCGCGGACGGGTCGCCCGCGTCAGAGCTGAGCAGTACGTCGACGCCGTCGACCTTGTGCAGTCGCTCCAGCCCGGAGGCGAAGCCCTCGCCGATGCCGTCGTGCAGCAACGGGGCCGCGCCGACTCCACCCGCGGCCTCGACCAGGGCGTCGTCGAGCCCGTGGCCCGCCGGCAGCAGCAGCAGTCCCGGCTTGGTGCAGAACTGCCCGACCCCCAGCGTGTACGAGCCGACGAAGCCCTCGACCAGCTGCTGGCCGCGCGCCGAGACGGCTCCGCGGGTGACGACGACCGGGTTGAGGCTGCCCAGCTCGCCGTAGAACGGGATCGGCTCGGGTCGGGTGGCGGCGACCTCGTGCAGTGCCTGCCCGGCGGGCACCGAGCCGGTGAACCCGGCCGCGCGTACCCGCGGGTCGCGCAGCGCCTCGACCCCGATGTCGAAGCCGGTGACCAGCGCCAGGGTGCCGCCGGGCGCACCGGCCTGCTGCAGCGCTTGGGTCAGCACCCGCCCGGTCGCGTGCGACGTGCGCGGGTGACCTGGGTGCGTCTTGACGACCACGGGGCAGCCGGCTGCGAGCGCGGAGGCGGTGTCGCCGCCGCAGACGCTGAACGCGAACGGGAAGTTGCTGGCCGCAAAGACCAGCACCGGACCGAGCGGCACCAGGGTGCGTCGCAGGTCGGGGCGCGGCACCGGCGTCGCGTCCGGGTCGGCCGAGTCGAGGACCAGCTCGAGCAGGGCACCGTCGGCGAGCGCGTCGGCGAACATCCGCAGCTGCCCGGAGCTGCGCCCCACCTCACCGCGAAGCCTGGCCTCGGGCAGGTGCGTCTCCTCCAGGGCCAGCGGCACCAGCTCGTCGACCGCCGCGTCCAGAGCGTCGCCGGCGGCGCGGATCCATCCCGCCCGCTCGGCGGGGCCAGACGCCGCCAGCAGCGGCGCGGCCGCGTTTGCGGCGGTGAGCAGCCGGTCGAGCTCCTCGGCCGTCGTGTCGGCGGGCGTCTCCACGGTCGTGGTCATCGGATCTCCTCCAGCTCGGGGCGGGTGGTGCCGTCGGCCAGCCAGCCGAAGGGCGGCTTGCCGACGGCGACGGTGTTGCGCAGCCGGCCGACCTGCTCGACGACGATCTCGACGACGTCGCCCTCGTGCAGCGCGAAGTCCAGCTCGGGCACGATCCCGGTGCCGGTGGCGAGCACCACGCCGTCGGGGAAGTCGTTGGCGACGCAGAGCGCGTCGACCAGGTCGTCGAGCGGGCGGGCCAGCTTCGCGGTCGACGTGGCGCCCTCGAACACCTCGGCGCCGTCACGTCGTACGCACAGCGTGATCTCGAGGGCAGTGGGGTCGGGCACCTCCCAGGCGGGACGGATACCCGGGGCCAGGGCGCAGCCTCCGGCGAACACCTTGGCCTGGGGGATGTACAGCGGGTTCGCACCCTCGATCGACCGGCTGCTGACGTCGTTGCACACGGTGTAGCCCACGGTCTCGCCGTGTGCGTTGACCACCACCGCGAGCTCGGGCTCGGGCACGTCGTGCCCGGAGTCGGCGCGGATGCCGATCGACTCGCCGTCGGTGACGACCCGCCAGGCGGGTGCCTTGCCGAACAGCTCGGGCCGGTCAGCGGCGTAGACCTTGTCGTAGACCGACTGCTCGGCGCTCTCCTCCATCCGGGCACCGCGCGAGCGCTCGTACGTCACGCCCGCGCACCACACCTCGCCGCGGCCGTCGAGTGGCGGCAGGAGTCGTGGCGAGCCGACCCCGGCGCCTCCCCCCGTGGCCGACCGGTCGACCAGGTCACGGAGCTCGTCGAGGCGCAGCCGCAGCAGGTCGGCCATCGAGTCCACGCCTGGCAGCAGCGTCACCGCGCCGTCGCGCAGCAGCCCCACGGCGGGCGGCCCTTCGGCCTCCGTGTAGCGGACGAGGTGCATCGAGGTCCTTCCGGTCACGTCACGTCGGGGGCGCAGGCCCGGACCCGGCCAGCGTGCCACCGTCGGCACGCGCCAGCAGCAGCCGGGCCCCGGTGACGCTGCGCCGGGCCCGGCGCACCCGCGCCAGGCAGAACAGTGCGAGGCAGCCGAGCACGATCGCCAACGAGGGCTCCGCGGTCACCACCAGCGCGGCGGCGAGGACGCTGACCGCCAGCAGGCCTGACCACAGCCGCTGGCTCTGCCGCTGGCGCTCCAGCGTCGACTCCACCTGGTCGACCGAGGCGGTCGGGGTGGGCGCCGGCACCGGCGCTTGGGCCGCAGTCTGCCGGGACACCGCGTACGCCACATACGTCTCGGCCAGCCCGGCAGCGGCCAGCACGGCGGCCCAGACCGGGTCGCCGACGTAAAGCCGCAGCGCGGCGACGATCAGGAGCGCCGCGGCCAGGAAACCGTGCCGCACCCGCGGTGCGGACGGCCGGTGGACCGCCGTGGTCATCCGAGCACCCCGAGCTGGTTGAGCAGCGCCGCGCCGCCGGCGACCAGCAGGAACAGCGAGCCGACCCCGACCAGGGTGGACAGCAGCCGCGACATCCGCAGTGCCTGCGGCAGGTTGACCCGGTCGATGTAGAGCAAACCGAAGCCGTAGATGGCGCAGGCGATGATTCCGCCGACGATCGAGGCGTACGTGATCAGCGTGACGAAGTCGGCGCCGGTCAGGAGCATCGCGACCGCGCCCACGAACGTGTAGCCGTAGACCCAGGGCCGGATACCCCGCTGGCCGCGCTGCCGGACCTTCGGCGACAGGGCCGCGAGGCTCTCGTACGCCGTCCAGGAGTAGACCTCCCACACCGCGTAGATGGTGCCGAACAGCACCATGATGATCGCGGCGACGTAGAAGTACTCGAAGACTGGCGCGACGACGCCCAGGAACTCCGACTGGTAGTTCAGCACCTCGTTGCCCTCGGGGACCGTCTCGTCGGCGCCGAGGATGGTCGCGCCGTTGATCACGAACGCGGCGCCGATGATGGTGAGGGCGACGAACGCGGCGAGCACGTCGAACAACGGCGCGCGCACCCAGCCCTTGGCCTGGCGCAGGTTCTCGTCGCTGGTGTCCAGCGGCAACGTGGTGGTGGCGCCGTTGCCGGCGTACCGGTCGGCGAGCTGGACGATGTCGGCGTGGCCGAGCATGCCCCAGCGCTTCTCGCGCAGCATGCCGGTGTAGCCGATGTAGTCGTACATGCCGCCACCGATGCCGCCGAGGAACACGGCGAGCTCCACCCAGATCGGGATGTCGGCGATGTCGGGGTAGGCGCTGGAGACGAAGCCCTCGTACTCCAGCTGCTGCGGGACCAACCCCTGCAGCACGCCGAGCCAGTCGGGCTGCGCGACGAAGACCGCGATGATGACCAGCAGCACCATCGCGCCGGCAATGCCGATCTGCACGTTCTCCAGCACCGAGTAGCCACCGATCCAGGAGATCGTGGCGGCGAGGGCGAGCAGGCCGATCGCCCACGGCAGAGCCGGGCCCCCGCCGAGATAGCTGATGTAGTCGCCCAGGGCGCGGGACACCCCGCTGGACCAGCCGGGGAAGGACAGGAAGCAGATCACCGTGAGCAGGGCCGCGAACCAGCCGCGCGGGCCGGGGAAGACCCGCGCGAACCGCGTCATCGGGTGCTCACCGGTGAGCGTGATGTAGCGGTTGGACGCGTAGACGATGGCGGCCTTGGCGACCACGGCGGCGATCAGCGTCCACAGGACGGCGTAGCCGAAGATCGCACCCTCTCGCGAGGCGAGGATGGACTCGCCGCTACCGATGGTCAGCGAGGCGATGACCGCGCCCGGGCCGAAGAACTTCAGCATGGTGAGCACCGACGGGCGCCGCTCCAGCAGGCCCTCCGGCGCGGGCGGCAGGACCAGCGGCTCGGTCTGGGTGGTGGACCGCGGCTGCGGTTCTGTGCTCATCGCCCTGCCTTTCTGCGGGTCCTAGCCGGGGAGCTTGGGACGGCGGATCCTGTAGGATCTTCGATCTACGAGACTCCCGTACGCCACCAACATGGTCAAGTCGGACGGTTCGGACAGGCAGGAGGTGCCGGATGGGTGACCCGGCCGGTCGGTCGACCCTGATCCGCCGACCCGCGCTCGCCGACGACGTCTACGAGGCCGTCAAGGCGATGCTGATGGACCACGACGTGCCCCCGGGGGAACGGGTGTCGATCGACGGCGTCGCCCGCCAGCTCGGGGTGTCCCCGACGCCGGTGCGCGAGGCTCTGGCCCGGCTGGAGTCGGAGGGACTCGCGACCAAGGAGGCGCTCAAGGGCTACCGCTCAGCGCCGCTGCTGACCCCCGAGCAGCTCGCCGACCTGCAGCGGTTCCGGCTGCTGCTCGAGCCCTGGGCTGCCCGCCGGGCCGCCGAGCGCATCGATGAGACCGCGGCCCGGGCGCTGCGCGCCGAGATGGCCACCGCCAGAGTGCCGTCGGGCAGCGACTACGAGGGCTACAAGAACCTGACCGCCCACGACCGCCGGCTGCACACGATGGTGGCGGCGATGTCCGGCAGCACGCAGGTGCAGCGGGCCTTCGAGCGGACCCACTGCCACCTGCACATCTTCCGGCTGTACTTCGAGCGCACCACCGGCGCCGACACGATCGCCGAGCACCGCCGGCTTGTCGACGCGATCGTGTCGGGATCGGGCGACGACGCCGAGGCGGCGATGCGCGATCACCTCGACGCGGCAATGCGGCTGCGGCTCGATGGCGTCTTCGACGCGGCTCCGACCGGCTGATTCGCCGCTCAGCGGCGGCGCAGCCCGCTGGCGCGGAGCACCGGGCGCCCGACCGCGCGGCGCACGCTCTCCTCGGACCCGATCACCCGGACGTACGACTGCGCTCGGGTGATCGCCGTGTAGAGCAGCTCGCGGGTGAGCAGCGGCGACTCCGGCGGCGGCAGCAGGAACGTCACCCGGTCGAACTGGCTGCCCTGGCCGCGGTGCACGGTCATCGCGTGCACCGTCTGCACCGCCGTGAGCCGGTGCGGGCTCAGCACCTTGGGCGCCGCTCCCCGCGCGAACGCGGCCTGCGGGCCGAGCTCGGCACCGTCGACGATGACCCCGGTGTCGCCGTTGTAGAGCTCGACGTCGTAGTCGTTGGCCGTCACCAGGAGCGGACGTCCGACGTACCACTCCCCCTCGTGGCCGTAGCCGGGGACGTCCTGGGTGAGCCAGCGCTCCACCTCCCCGCTCCACCGCCCGACGCCGTAGGGTCCGCGCCGGTGGGCGCACAGCAGCCGGTGCCGCTCCAGCTGGGTGAGCGCCTCCGCGACGTCGCCGGCCCGGGCCGCGGCCACCAGTCCCCGGCCGGCCGCGACCACCTCGCGGCGCAGCAGGTCGAGCCCGGGAGCGTGCGGTGCGCCGGCGGCGTCGGTCTCGACGAAGCCGATGTGGTCGCCGCCCGCCCGCAGCAGGTCGACCACCCGCTGGGGGTCGGGTTCGGGGCCTCGTACCGCGTCGGCGAGCTCACCGATCGCCTCGCCGTAGCGGAACCGCTCGGTCAGCCGCACCACGCTCCGGTCGAGGCCGTCGGACGGCCGCGCGACCAGGTCGCCGAGCACGGCGCCGGCCTCGACCGACGCGAGCTGGTCGGGGTCGCCCACGAGCACCAGCCGGGCATCGGGGCGGACGGCCTCGAGCAGCCGCGACATCATCGTGAGCGAGACCATCGAGCACTCGTCGACCACGACCACGTCGTAGGGCAGCCGGTTGTCGCGGTCGTGCCGGAACCGCCTGCTGTGGCCCGGCCGGCGACCCAGCAGCCGGTGCAGGGTCGAGGCCGCGATCGGGCCCACGTCGAGGTCGTCGGCGGCGGCGGCGAGCGCGACCGCCTCCTCGAGCCGGGCCGCCGCCTTGCCGGTGGGTGCCGCGAGCGCGATCCGCGGCGAGCCGCCGAGCGTCCGCAGCAGGTGCAGCAGTCGCGCGACGGTGGTCGTCTTGCCGGTGCCGGGACCGCCCGCGAGCACCGTCACCGTGCGCTCCGCGACCGTGCGGGCGGCGAGCCGCTGCTTCCCGTCCCGGTCGCCGGTGAACAGCCCGTCGAGGGTGGTCTCCAGCAGGACGGCGTCGACCTCCGGTTCCGGGCGGGCCAGCCGCTCGTCGATCTCGTACCGGACGACCTCCTCCTGCCGCCAGTAGCGATCGAGGTAGAGCAGGTCGTCGATCAGCCGCAACGGCCGGGACGGGTCGCCGTCGGCACCGACCGCGACCAGCTGGCTCGCCGTCACGGCGTCCTGCCACGGGCCGACCTCGGGCCAGGGCAGTGCAGCGACGTCGACCGCCGACTCCTCGTCGTCGGCCGCTGCGGTCTCCCGGACCCCGGCCAACGTGATGCACACCGACCCGAGCCGCACGGCGCGTACGGTCAGCGCGGCCGCGAGCCGGACCGACTCGTCTGCCTCCCCCGCCAGCCGGCCCAGCCGCTGCGCGACGTGGACGTCTGCCGCGGACAGCACGCCCGCGGCGTTGAACTCGGCCAACAGTCCCGCCGCGCCCCGTGCCAGCCGGGCGTCGTAGGGGTCGACCTCGGTCTGCTCGACGGTCACGGCGCACCTCGCGCAAGCAACCGGGACAGGTCGGCGACCAGCCCGTGCGGTGGGCGCCAGCCGAAGACGCCGCACGGCACTCCGTCGACGACCGGCGTGTCGGGCCCGCACATGCCGCGCACGAACAGGTACAGCGCACCGCCGAGGTGCACGTCGGGGTCGTAGCCGGGCTGGCGCCAGGACAGGTAGCGGTGCAGCGCGACCAGGTAGAGCAGCGCCTGCAGCGGGTAGTGCGCGTCGAGCATCGCCTCGGTGAGCGCCGCGGGCCGGTAGTGCCAGGCGGTGAGCTGCTCGCCGGAGCCCGGCCAGGCGTCGCCGAGCCAGTTGGTCTTGTAGTCGGCGATCAGGTAGCGGCTCACCCCATCGGTACGGACCCGCAGCACCGCGTCGAGGCTGCCGGTGAGGTAGCCGCGCAGTCGCTGGTGCGGCAGGTCGGCCAGCCGGTCGGGGTAGGTCGCCAGCGGGTCACCCGGCGCCAGGTGGCGACGCAGCACGTCGGCCATCGCACCGAGGGTGGACTCACTGGCCCCCGGGTCGTCACCGCCGGCCAGCGGCAGCTCGAAGTCGAGCTCGGCGAGCCGGTCAGCCGGGACGATGTCACGCAGCCGCGCGCCACCGGCCAGCGGACCGAGCGAGGTCTCCATCGACGGCAGCAGTGCGGGACCCAGCACGCTGGGTTCGAGACCCGACCCCAGCCGGTGCGCCAGCACCTCGCGGCACCGCGTCGTGAGCTCGGCGCCGAGGTCAACGGCCGTGGTGTCGACCGTCTCGAGCACCGAGTGCACGAGGATGCCGAACGTCGTGCCACTGGGCAGGTCGGCCATCGGCGAGCCAACCGCGTGCAACGCCTCGTCGACGAGGGTGGCCGGGGCGTCCGGCGGCGCACCGGGCGGCGCCTCGTCGTCGAGCCCGGGCTCCTCCGGCTCGCTGCTCACCCCGGCGACGTCGGCGGCGGGCTCGCCCGGCGTACCCGATGCGCCGGAGCCGCCGTGCAGCGACGCGGTGAGCGCCGTGTAGGACAGCCGGCGCCAGGCGGTGTCGAGGGATCGGTCGAAGCGGGCGACGGACAACGCGGGGTCGGTGCCGGCGGGTGGGTCCCACCGGTCGACGGGCCCGACCTGGACGGGCTCGACGGCCACGGTGCCGGCGGCGCGCGCCACCAGCTGCGCGAACCGGGTGTCGGCGTCGGCGTCGCTCGGCACCGGTGCGGTCTCCGGTGGCTCGTCGCCCGGTAGGTGCCCGCCGAACAGCACCCGGTGGGTCGCCGACGCCGGGGTGTTGGTCGACGGCGCCCACCAGGTGACGACCTGGCACTTCGCGCGGGTGAGCGCGACGTAGAGCAGCCGGAGGTCCTCGCCCGACTCCTCGGCCCTGTGCACGACGACGTGCTCGTCGTAGTGCGGGCCGGAGCTGCCGCCGACGTCGAGGGTGCGCTCGCCGTCGAGGTGCAGCCGCAGCGGGTCGGGTGTGCGCGGCTTGTACCGGTCCCATCCGTACGGCACGTAGACGACCGGAAACTCGAGCCCCTTGCTGCGGTGCACGGTCACGACCTGCACGGCGTCGGCGTCGGACTCGAGCCGGCGCACCCGCTCCTCGGTGGGGTCGACGGCGGCGTCCAGGATGCGGCGTTGCAGCCACTCCACCAGCGCGGCGGTGCCGAGCTGGCCCTCGACAGCGGCGGCGTGCAGCGCCTGCGCGACGTGCCGCAGGTCGGTGAGCTGGCGCTCGCCCGCGTCGGTGGCCAGCAGCCGCTCGGCCAGTCCACCGCCCTCGGTCATCACCTCGAGCAGGGCCGGCACTCCACGCCGGGCGAGCACGTCGGCCCAGCCGCGCAGCATCGGGCCGAGCACGTTCATCGCGTCGTCGCCGGCCAGCGCGAGCCGTTCGGCGGACCAGCCGACGAAGCAGGTGAGCGCAGCGGTGCGGGCCTGGGTCGCGCGCGGCTGCTCGAGCGCCTGCAGCAGTACCAGCCACTGCGCGGCGATGTCGGTGGTGAAGACGTTGGCCGCACCGGTGACCACGGCCGGCACTCCCACGGCTGCGAGTGCGTCACGCACCGACAGCGCCTGCCTGTTGGTGTGCGTCGAGCACCGCGACGTCACCCGGCAGGACCGGGTCGGACGCCCCGTCGTCGCCGGCGAGGAGAGCTCCCGACGAGAGCAGCCGGGCCACGTCGGCGGCGAGGTCGGCGGCGATGAGGTCGCGGGTGGGCCCGACGGTCGGGACCTTGTGCGACGCTGTGCCGGTGTCGTCCCGGCGCACCACTCGCAGCCGCAGCGGAGTGCCGACGGGAGCCCCGGACAGCCGGCGGCCCGGGTGCGCCGAGTCGACCGGCCGCACGATGATGCGCGGATCACCCAGCGCCGCCTGGCCGAACACCGCCTCGAGCCCGGTGAGCAGTGCCTCGTCGCTGCGCTGGTTGCGCGCGAGCGTCGCCTGCGTGGTCGCCCGCTCGGTCGCCGCGAGGTAGGCCACCACGTCGCCGCCGCGGAACGCGTAGATCGCCTGCTTGGGGTCGCCGATGAGCACCAGCGTGGTGTGGCCGTCGAACGCGAGCTGCAGGATCCGCCACTGCACCGGGTCGGTGTCCTGGAACTCGTCAACCATGACGACCTTGTAGCGCGACCGCACCCGCTGCCGGGCGTCGTGGCCGCGGCCGGGGTCGTCGAGGGCGGCACACAGCCGGGTCAGCAGGTCGTCGTAGGCGATCAGCCGCCGCTGCCGCTTGCGGGCCTCGACCTCGCGCCGGGCCGCGACCGCGATGCCGTGGCACTGCCCGGCGGTCGAGTCGGGATCGGCGTCGGACGGCGCGAGCGCGGCCTGCCCGTCCTCGACCGCGGAACGCACGGTCGCCAGCGCCTCCCCGTAGGTCAGCCGCGGATCACTGGAGTCGGGCCGGCCGAACTTGCGCAGGTAGAGGTCGCCGGTGACCTCGACCACCAGGTCGTCGAGGCTCTCGACGAAGACCGCGTCCGGTTCGTGGTCACCGGCCACACCGAGCCCGCGCAGCATCTGCTGGCAGAAGCCGTGGGTGGTCGTGAGGGTGGCCGCGTCGAAGTCGGCCAGCGCGGTGGCGAGCCGCTTGCGTCGCAGCGCCACCTCGTCGTCGTCGGCGTCGGCGAGCAGCCGGAGCAGGTCGTCGTGGGCGGCGGTGCGGGCGTGCGCCGGGTCGGCCAGCCCGCGCTCGGCGCTGACCAGCCGCTCGCGGACCCGCTCGCGCAGCTCCTGGGTGGCGAGGCGGCCGAACGTCACCAGCATCAGCTCGCGCAGCTCTGCGTGCCCCTCGGCGACGTAGCGGGTCGCGAGCGCGGCGATCGTGAACGTCTTGCCGGTGCCTGCACTGGCCTCGAGCACGGTGGTGCCCTCGGGCAGGTCGCCGCAGATGTCGAACGTCTTGGTGCCGTTCATGCTGCGTCCGTCGTCTCGGCGGTCAGCAGCGGGAACCACAACCGGCACGCCAGTGCCCCGAAACGGGTCGGCTCCCGGTGGTCGGCGGCCTGCTCGTCGTCGCGGGCCGCATCGCGCAGCAGCACCCCGAAGTCGGCGTCGAGGCCCCAGACCCGTGCGTGGTAACGGTCCTTGGCCTCGCCGAAGTCGCCGGCCCAGCGTCGGAGCGCGGCGTCGCGGGCGGCCAGCTCGGTGTCGCCGACGTGCCGGACCTGGGCGTACGCACCCGACGTCTGCACCGGCAGCGGCAACGGCTCGGACATGCCGCGCTCGAGCAGCTCGACCAGGTCGGCCAGGGTCGCGGCCGCGTCGTGGGCGGCCGGCGAGGCAAGCACGGACTTCGTGGGGCCGAGGCGCCCTCGACCCACGGTGACGGCCTGCCACACGTGGTCGGGCTCTCCGGCCGCGAGTGCCAGCAGCTGCACCCAGGCGCGGAGCCGGTGCTTGCCGCCGAGCCGGGAGTAGAAGCCGCGCACCACCTTGTTGCCGTGCACCCCGCTGAGGGTGCCCGCGAGGACTCGGCCGTCGGGCAGCGGCACCGCAACGTCGTACGCGCGGCGCGCCCCGGACCGCAACGGCGTGATCGCCTCGACCAGCGGCTCGGCCTGCGCCTCGACACGGGCGAGCAGCCGTTGACCGAGCGCGCCCGGCGGGAGCTGACCGCGGCGCCACTCCGCGGCGCGGCAGTCGTCGGTGGCCGCACCGGCGAGCCTCGACACCAGCCAGCGGTCGCCGACGCCCCACTGCTGCAGCCCGTCGAGCTCGGCCGCCAGGGCCTCGTCCAGCTCGTCGCCCTCCTCGGGCACCAGCACGCCGAGTCGCCGACGCACGAACGCACGGACCGGGTGCTCGAGGAAGGAGATGAGTTCGTCCAGCCCGACCACGGGTGTGGGCTCGCGCGGCGGCAGCGGACCGGGCAGGAACTCCGGTGCCTGCTGCCGGTCGCGCAGGGCGGCGCGGGCGCCGGCGAGTCCGGCGACGTCGAAGCTGAACGGCCCCACGGCCCTCAGGCCGCCATCGGTGAAGTTGCGGCTGTCGAAGGGCTGCAGCGGGTGGCGTACGCGCACGTGCTCGCGGGCAGGACGGCCGTCGCCGGTGCGCACGGTGGCGTCGACCACGTCGAGGATCTCGCCGAGCGGCACGGCCGGCGGGCGGACGGCGTTGGTGCGCTCGTCGGCACCGGTGTAGAGCACCACCAGGTGCTCGGTCGCGGCCAGCACGGCGTCGAGCAGCAGCTGGCGGTCCTCACTACGGCGGTCACGCTCGCCGACGCACGGGTCGCGGGCCAGCACGTCGTCACCGTCGACACCGGTGCTGCGGGGGAACGCGCCGTCGTCGAGGCCGAGCAGGCAGATCACCCGGTGCGGCACCGACCGCATCGGCACCATCGAGCACATCGTCAGGTTGCCGGTGCGGAACCCGGCGCGGGTCGGGCGTCCCTGGAGCCGGTCGGCGAGCAGCGCCCGCACGTCGGCCAGCGACAGCACCACGTCGGCACGGTCGGCGGCCGCCTCGGACACGTCGGCCAGCTGACGGCGCGCCTGGCTGAGCTGCCAGCCGTCGCGCTCGGAGACGTCACAGAGCGACTCCAGCGACTCCGACAGCGCGGTCACCCAGGCGGCGAGCGGCTGGTCGTCGCGCAACCGGTCGACGGCCGCGCCCAGCCGGTCGACCAGCTCGGCCAGCCGGCCGGCCAGGTCGATGTCGCTGCTGTCGACGTCGTCGAGCGGCAGTGCGGTGCCGATCCAGCGCAGGTCGTCCTCGGACATGGCCGCGCCGAGCAGGATCCGGTCGAGCCCGGCGCGCCAGGTGTTCTGGGCGACGCCCTCCATCCGGAACGGTGCCCGGTGGGCGGCGTCGAGGCCCCAGCGGACCCCGGAGTCGCCGACCCAGTCACGCAGCTGCTGCAGGTCGTCGTCGTCGAGCCGGAACCGACGACGGACGGGCGCCAGCGCCGCGAGGTCGAGCAGCTGCGAGGCGGTGATGCGGGCGTCGGCGAGCTCGAGCAGCCGGGACAGTGTCGCCAGCATCGGGTTGGTCTGTCGCAGCGAACGGTCCGCGAGCCGCACCCGGAGCCGGTGCCCCGGGTGCGCCGCCGACGTGTCGTTCTCGTCGTGCAGGCCGAACGTCGCCGAGATCAGCGGTGCGTAGGACTCGATGTCGGGACACATCACCAGCACGTCGCGCGGCTCGAGGGTGGGGTCGGATGCCAGCAGGCCGAGCAGCACCTCGCGCAGGACCTCGACCTGACGCGCACGTCCGTGCGTCGCGTGCACCTGCAGGCTGCGGTCGGCGTCGTCGAGCAGCGGGCGCGCGTCGGGGGCAGCACCGAGCGGGACCCCCGCCGGCGGGTTGTCGTGCCGCAGATCGGCCTGCAGTCGACCGAGCAGGGTCCCCGGTGGGTGGGCGAGCGGGCGGTGCTCGTCGGTGCTGTCGACGCCCACGCCCGCGAGCAACAGCTGCACCTCGCGGGCGTCGCGGCCCAGCGACGCCAGCAGCGGATGGGTGGCGAGGTCGCGGGTCGGGTCGTCCCGGCGGCGCGGCCGCCCCGCGCTGCCGCCCGTCCGGGTGATGCCGTCCCACAACGGGGCCGAGGGATGCGGCAGCCACAGGTGCACGTCGCGGCCGGACGACAGGGCGGCCAGCACGTCGACCTGGTCGCCGGTCAACCGGGTGGGACCGAACACGGAGACGCGACCCGGCAGGTCGACCACGCGCGGGTCGTCGCGCAGCGTGGTGCAGGCCGCGTCGAGCCGCTCGGCCGGGCTGGGCGTGCCGACCCGGTCGCGCAGCCGGCGCCACAGCTCGGCCTGCCAGGCGAGGTCGTCAGGCAGCGCGACACCCAGGCCGTCGGTGTCCCGGCCGGCCAGCCAGTCGCGCAGCATCGCGGGCCGGTGCGCCGCGTAGGAGTCGAACAGCCGGCTCAGGTGCCGGGACACGACCAGCCGCCGGCCCTGGGCCACCTGGCGAGCGAGCGCGGCGCACCACGGCTCGCCGGCGCATCCGTCGACGACGTCGAGCAGGGCCCACAGCACCCGCCCCGACCGCCACTGGTCGGCCTCCCGATCGACACCGGCGGCCGACGCCACCGCCTCGGCCACCAGCGTGCTCGGCCACGGGAAGTCGATGTTGGCGCAGACCCCGTCGCCTCCGTCGGCGCTCGCGCCGAGGTGGTGCGACAACCGCTGGGTCAGCCAGCGCTCGACCCCCCGCGCGGGCACGGCCACCACCTCGGGCGCGAACGGGTCGGCGTCGCCGGAGGCGAGCACCGTGGCCAGCCCGGCCACCAACGCGTCCGCGCGCTCCGCGCGGTGCAGGTGCAGCACGTCTTATCTGTCCCCTGTCGTGCGACCTCCGGCGGTCGCCATGGCTGCGACCCTAACGGCCGCTGCCGACATGCGAGGCGATCACCAGCCGGTCTGCTCCACCCAGTGGTCGCACGGCTGCGTCGAGCCGCGCCGGCTCACCTCTCGGCAGTCGGGCGGCTCGTCGCCCTCCCACTCCTCCCGCCGCGCGTACGCGTTGGCGAGCACCTCGCAGTCGCAGTAGCCGCCGCTGCCCTGCAGCCGGCGCTCGAGCGCGGTGGCGCGGGGCGCTCGGCGGTCGCGCCACAGCGCGGTCCAGTGCAGGCGGTTGCTGCAGCCGTAGGCGACCACCATCCGCTCCACGAAGCACACCACGCACTCCCGCGGGCCGGGCAGGGCCGGCGGCCCGGGCACCTCGTCACCGAGCACCAGTCGGAGCATGACGCTCCCTCCTTGTCTGTCGACGTCCGTGTCCCCCGTCCTACGCGTCGGGGCGCGGTGTCGGCGGACCGCAGGCGATGAGCTGTGGACGGGCCCGGCCACCCACAGGCCCGGCCGCCTAGCGTCCCGACGTGGACGAGACCGCCGACCGCCTCCGCTGGGTCGACGTCGACGCGCTGCGGGCCGAGGAGGCCGCGCGTCCCAACAGCACCCTCGCCGACGCGGCGTACTCGCTGTGGCGCGCGGTCGACCTGCTCGACGACGCCGACGACGACCGGTTGCGCGCGGAGGGCGCGGAGGCCTGCCGCTGGGGCCTGCACGAGCTGCACCGCATGGTCGGCCTGCTGCACCGGCGGCACGCCGCGGCGGCCCGTCGGGCCACGGCTAGCGGTGGCCCGCCAGCTCCAGCAGGTCGTCCATGATCCTGCCGACCTGCTGGCCCAGCGAGATGTGCCCCTCGTCCTCGTACAGGTGTGCCCGCGCACCGGCCACGTGCTCGGCCAACCAGCGTCCGTGCGCGTACGGGACCATCCGGTCCTGCCCGCCCTGCCAGACCGAGACCGGGACCTCGACGGCCTGCAGGTCGAACCCCCAGCCGCGCACGAACGCCAGGTCGTCGTCACGCCACCCGGCGACACCCTCGGACACCGATCGGCGCAGGGCGGCCGCCAGGTAGTCGGCGACCTCACCGGTCAGCGCGGCCACGTCGATCGGAGACACCAGGTCACCGAGCGCCGCGGCGACCTGCTCGCCGCTGACGTCGACCAGGTCGGCGGCCTCCAGCTCGAGGTAGGCGGTCAGCGCCTGCTCCCCCACCACCGCGGCACCGAACTCGTCGCGGTTGTCGTCGCCCATCCCGGCCAGCCAGTCCAGGCCCTCCGCGTCGAAGGGCGCGACGCCGGCGAGGGACGCCGCGCCGACGCACCGGCCGGGCAGCAGGGCGGCGCACGCCAGCGCGTGCGGGCCACCGCCCGACCAGCCGAGGGCGACGAAAGGCTGCGACGCCACCGCTGCGCAGACGGCCTCGACGTCGGTGACGACATCGGCGACCGAGCGTCCCGGTCGCGGCGTGGAGCCCGCGTAGCCAGGCCGCGTGAACGACACCAGCCGGATCCCCCGCTGCCGGGCGGCCCGGTCGAACAGCGGGTTCGGCGCGACGGCCGAGGGCGAACCGTGGTGGAACAGCAGCGGGAAGCCCTCCGGGTCTCCCTCGACGACCACCTCGAGGACACGCCCGTCCGGCGTCGTCACCAAGCTGTGGGCGGGTCCGGCTGGCGTCATCGGGATTCCTCGGTGCGCGGTCCTCGGCGGGTCGGCGTCGATGCGAACGTACCCGCGTCATGCTGCCCGGGTGGAGGCGTTGCGCGAGGTCTGGCACCGCGTGGTGACCGAGCAGCCGCCGCCGTCGGTGGAAGTCGTCGCGCTGACCGCCGCGGTGGCGGCTGCGCTGGTGCTCGTACCCGGCGCCTGGCCGGTCTCCCGGCATGTCGTGACGCTCGTGCACGAGGGGGCGCACGGCTTCGCCGCCTGGGCCACCGGCCGCGAGCTGGCCGGCATCCGGCTGCACTCCGACACGTCCGGCGTCACCGTCTCCCGCGGTCGCGCCGGCGGAGTCGGCATGGTCGTGACGGTCGCCGCCGGCTACCTCGGCCCGACCCTGCTCGGCCTTCTCGCGGCCTGGCTGCTCGGCGCCGGTCACGCGGTGGCGCTGCTGTGGATCCTGCTGGTCCTGCTCGCGCTGCTGCTGGTGCAGATCCGCAACTGGTTCGGGCTGTGGTCGGTGCTGGTGAGCGGCGTCGTGGTGTTCGGCGCCTCCTGGCTGCTTCCCGAGCAGGAGCAGTCCGCCTTCGCCTACCTGGTGACCTGGTTCCTGCTGGCCGCCGGACCGCGGCCGGTCGTCGAGCTGCAGGTGATGCGGTGGCGGGGCCGGGCCCCGGGCTCCGACGCCGACCAGCTCGCCCGGCTCACCGGGGTCCCCGCGATCGTGTGGGTCGGCGGGTTCCTGCTGGTCACGGTGGCAGCCCTGGCGCTCGGCTTCTGGTGGCTGCTTGCCGCGTCCCCCGCTAGCGTGTTGGGCGTTCTGCCCGAAATGTCGCGCTGAGGCGACCCACGATCGGTGACCCGATGACCATCAAGGACAGCGCCACGACGACCCCGCCGACAACCTTCGGCGGCCGCGTACGCCAGGTCGGCCCGGGTCTGCTGGTCGCGGCCGCCGGCGTCGGCGCCGGAGACCTGGTCGCGACCATGGTGGCCGGCGCCGAGTTCGGCACCGTCCTGCTCTGGGCGGCGGTCCTCGGCGCCGTGCTCAAGATCGGGCTCGCCGAGGGCGTCGGCCGCTGGCAGCTCGCGTCGGGCCACACCATGCTCGACGGCTGGCGGATGCTCGGGCGCTGGACGACGTACTTCTTCGGCGTCTACATCCTCGTGTGGGGCTTCGCCTACGGCGCCACGGCGATGGGTGCCGTCGGGCTGCCGCTGAACGCGCTGTTCGGGGGACTGTCGGTGCGCTACTGGGCGATGATCGCCGGCGTCGTCGGGCTGATGATCGTGTGGGCCCAGCGCTACCAGGCGTTCGAGAAGCTGGTCTCGGTCCTGGTCGCGCTGAAGTTCGTCACCGTCGTCTCCATCGCCGTGCTGGTGGGCCCGGACATCCCCGCGATGTTCGACGGCCTGGTGCCGCGGTTGCCCGAGGGCTCCGTGATCAACGTCCTCGGCCTGATCGGCGGGGTCGGCGGCACGATCACGATCGCGTCGTACGGCTACTGGGTGACGGCCAAGAAGTGGAACGGCATCGGCTGGCTGCCGGTGATGCGGCTGGACAACGCCGTCGGCTACATCATGACCGGCATCTTCGTCGTCTGCATGCTCATCATCGGCGCCGACCTGCTGCTGGGCGAGAACCTCACCGAGGATGACAGCGGCCTGCTGACCCTCGGCGCCGCGCTCGACGACCGCTACGGCGAGTGGGCCCGGATCTGGTTCCTGATCGGCTTCCTCGCCGTCACCATCAGCTCGCTGCTGGGCACCTGGAACGGTGTCAGCCTGCTGTTCTACGACTGGACCCGCACGGTGCGGATGCCGCACGGCCGGGACGCCGAGCTCGGCACCGACGCCCCTCAGGTGCCGGCCTACGAGAGCGCCGTGGCGGAGAAGAGCCTGCCGTTCCGGTTCTATCTGGTGTGGTTGACGATCCCGCCGATGCTGCTGCTGTTCCTCGACCAGCCGTTCGCCGTGACGCTGGCCTACGGCGTGCTCGGCGCGGCCTTCATGCCGTTCCTCGGCATCACCTTGATGCTGCTGCTCAACTCGCGCCGGGTCGACCCCGCCGGGCGCTCCGGCTGGCTGTCCAACATCCTGCTCTCGGGCTCCAGCGTCCTGTTCCTCGTGCTGCTGGTGAACGAGATCAAGACCCAGCTCGGGTGACCGCACCGCGACGGGACCGGACCACACCAGCGGAGCTCAGCGACGAGCAGCGCGAGCTCTACGACCGCATCCTGGGCGGCCCCCGGGCGGCCGGGCCGCAGCACTTCCCGCTCACCGCGGCCGACGGCTCCCTGGTCGGGCCGTTCGACGCGCTGCTGCTGAGCCCTGCGGTCGGCGGCGCACTGCAGGACCTGGGCGCTGCGGTGCGCTACCGGTCGGGCCTCACCGACCGGGTCCGCGAGATGACGATCCTGCTGGTCGCCGCGCACTGGGACAGCGCGTTCGAGCGTGCGTCGCACGAGGCGGTCGCCCGCGCCGCCGGACTGACCGACGACGAGCTGGCGGCGCTCCGCCGGGGCGAGCCGCCTGAGCTGACCGACGCCGGCGAGCAGGCGGCCGTCGCGACCGTGCGGTCGCTGCTGGCGCGCGGTGACCTCGACGACGGCGAGTACGCGGACGCGGTCGACCGGCTGGGTGAACCGGCGGTTTTCGAGCTGACCACGCTGATCGGCTACTACGCCACGTTGGCGCTGCAGCTGCGGGTGTTCCGTGCCGACGAGTGACCGCTGACCTGAGTGATCACGCGTGCGCGCCGACCGACACCGGTCCGAGCGTGAGCGTGGGGCTGCCCTCGAGCACGTGTCCGACCCGCTCGACCTGCGCCTCGAGCTCGCGACGGTGCGCCGCGCGCAGCCGGCCGAACATCTCGACCGTGACGTCCAGCCGGCGTCCCGACCGGCGCTGGTGCCACACCCCTCCGACGACGCCGTCCACCACGACGACCGGGTAGTTGCCCGCCTGACCGCTGGGCGTCAGGGCCCGGGTCGCCGCCCCTCCGGGGAACAGCGACGCCCGCGGGTGGCTGCCGACGACGAAGGCGTCGAAGTACGGCAGCAACCGGAGCCCGCACGGCGGCACCGGCTCCGACCCGACGTCGGCGGACAGCGCCCACGCAGGCGAGCCGTCGAGGTCCACCTGCGCGAGCTCGTCGCCGAGCGACGTGAACAGCGCGGTGGCCCACCGGGTCGGCGCTGCGAGCCACTGGGCGAAGTGTGCCGGCGTGGCCGGGCCGTAGGCGCGCAGCCAGTCCCGCAGCAGCCTCGTCGCCGACGCCGTCCCCGCGGCTGGGGTGAAGCCGGGCAGGAGACGGCGCGGGCTGGTGTAGGTCACCTTGCGGCCGCGGTTGGCGCCGAAGCAGAGCACGCCGCGGTTGGCCAACGTGCCCACCGCCTGGCGCCAGCGTGGCCACATCGTCTGGAAGGCCGGCATCACCGGGTCGACGGCCCAGGGACCCGCGAGCCCGGCCAGCGCCTCGGTGAGCTCGTCGACGGTGAGCTCGGCGTCGGCGAGCGCGACGCCGACGGCGTCGACCAGCTGCTCGGTCTGCTCCGGTGTGAGGCGCACGTCGTCGGCGAACGGTGACCGCTGGGCCGGCACCGCCCCCAGCGCGCCGGTCCACGTTCCGAGGCCGCGCGTCGGCAGCAGGTGCACGGTGCCTCGCGGGCCGAACGTCTTGACCAGGCTGTGCTCGTCCTCCAGCGCATGGCGCACGTCCACGCGAGTCGCGCTGGCCGTACGCAGTCCGACCGACAGCTCGGCCGCCGACAGCACCTGCGCATGGGCGCCGCACATCATCCGCACCACGTCGGCCGGAGTGGCCTCGGCCGGCTCCAGCAGGCCGTGCCGCGCCATCCGGCGGGCGCACACGTCCGGCCACTGCAGTGGCTGCACTGCTCCTCCCTCCTGCTGGGGCTCAGTACGCGCCGCTGCGGCGCAACCGCAGAGGTCGACCGTCCGGGTCGTGCACCCAGCGGTAGATCGGCGTCGCCCACAGCCGGACCGCACGGGACACCGGCGGGTCGTCGTGCCGACGCAGTCGTCCGGGCGGCCGGTCGCCGCGCCGCCCGCCGCGGTGCCAGGCGTCGAGCGCCTCCGCGGCGGCGTCGAGCACCGCCACGGCCTGTTCCGGGTCGAGCAGGTCGGCGTCGTCGTCGTCGTCGCGGTCGAGGTGCTCGCGCAGCAGCCGGAGCCGCAGGTCCCGGGCGAGCGTGCGGGCACCGGTGCCGTCCCCACGCGGGTCGGTGGGCTCCCGCGGGTCGCGCTCGTCGTCGAGCACGGCGGCGGTCAGCTCGCTGTCGTGCGTCCACGACCGCCGGTTGAGGTTGTCGCTGCCCACGGTGCACCACGTGTCGTCGACGACGCAGGCCTTGGCGTGGACGTAGACCGGCGTGCCGGCGTGGTTCTCCAGGTCGAACACGTGCAGCCGGTCGCCGGCGGCCTCGCGGCACTCCCGCAGGGCGTCGTAGCGGCCGAGCCGGTTGGGCTGCTCGACGTACGCACCGTCCTGGTCCGGGTGCCGCGGCACCACCGCGACCACGTGCAGCGCGGGATGACGTTCGAGAGCCTCGGCGAACAGCCGGCCGACGTCGGTCGACCACAGGTACTGGTCCTCCACGTAGACCAGCCGGGTCGCCCGCCGCACCCCCTTCGTGTAGCCGCGGGCGATCGAGCGCTCGCCCTCGGGCGCGAACGGGTACGGCGGCCGCACCTTCGGGTAGGTGCGCAACAGCTGCACCCGGTGGCGTCCCACCGGCGCCGGCGGCGGTGCCTGCGCCGGCAACGGGCTCGGCGTGAGTCGTGCGTGCCGCAACCGGTCGAGCACCCGGGCGATCGGGTTGTCCTCGTCGGCGTTGACCGGGTCGTCCCAGCGCTCGCGGAACACCGTCTCCAAGTCGGCGACCGCCGGGCCCCGTACCTCGAGCTGCAGGTCGTGCCAGGCGGGGGTCGGGCCGTACGCGTGCGCCATCCGCAGCGGCTGGGTGTCGCCCGCGTGCTCGGCGTCGTCGCGCCGGCTGTGGCACAGGTCGATGCCGCCGACGAAGGCGACGTCGTGCTCCGGCCGGCCCGGGCACCGGACGACGACGAGCTTCTGGTGGTGGCTGCCCATCCGGCGCACCCGCTGGTCCAGGATCAGCTGGCCGCCCGCCGCTTCGATCTCGCGGTCGAGCGAGCGGTTCTCGTGCGCGCTGAACTGCAACGCGTCGATGTGTGAGCGCCACACCAGTCCGCGCACGCACGCTCCCCGGTGGCTGGCCTCCTCCAGCAGACCGGCCACCGTCGGACCGGCCGGGCCCAGCCGCTGGTCGGGATCGCCCCGCCAGTCGGTGAAGAACACCTGGTCGCCCTCGCCGGCCTGCCCGACACAGTCGACCAGCCGCCGGAAGTACTCCGCCCCGTGCACCAGCGGCGTGCACCGGTTGCCCTCGCTCCAGGCGGGCAGCTCAGTGACGTCGTTGTCCCGCTCGTCGGCGGTGAGGAACCACTCGTCGGCGTCCGGGCTCATCCCGCAGAGTCAACCACCGTCGACCGCGTCCAGCCGGAGCACCTGGACCCCGTACGGGCCGAGCGTCACCTTCTCCACCGGCTCGTCGGTGCCGAGCGAGAGCAACCGGCCGCTCCGCACGACCGGTGTCACGGTCTTGTCCTGCGCCGACTGGCTGACCAGCCAGGCGAAGCGGCGACCGTCGTCGTGCACGAGGGTGTCGGTGAAGACCTCCGGGTCGTCCACGACGACGGGTGGGCGGATGCCGGCGACGGCCGCGAGGGCGGCGTACAGCCGGTGGGTCGGCTCCGGGTTGACCCGGTCGAGGCACGACGCCATGTGCTCCAGCGGGTACGTGACCAGCACGACCTCGCCCGACCCGACGGGGTGGCGCAGGATCGCCGGCCGGCCGTGCCCGTCGACGGCCACGACCCGGGCCCCGCGCGGCCGCACCGGCAGGAACGCGCGGCTGTGCTCGTTGCCGCCGGCCCGCACCCGGAGCACCTCGCCCGCGGGGATGCCGCCCAGCTCCTCGGTGAAGGTCAGCTCGACCACGTCGTCGTCGATCGGGTTGTTGAGCCCGTAGTCCAGCTGGTGCTCCACACCGCACAGCCGGTCCAGGGGGAGCCAGCCGGCGCGCTGGAACGGGGAGTCCCCGGCGCAGTACGACAGGTACACGACGGCGCCGCCGGCGGCGAGCTCGCCCAGCTGCTGCCACGTCGGCGCGGTCAGCTGCCGGGTGGACGGCAGCAGGTACAGCCGGCAGTCGTCGACCAGCCCGTCCTCCTCGCGCGAGAACCCGACCGGCAGACCCGCCTCCCGGGCCGCGACGTAGGCCTGCCGCAGGGACCGGAACACCAGCGTGCGGTCGTCCGCCCGGGTGAAGGGGTACTGGCGCTCGAGGTAGGACGAGACCACGAGAGCCGCGTCGACGTCGTCGCGCCGGCAGTGCGCGAAGTCGACGTCGGCGAGGGTCCGGGCGAAGTCGGCGAGCTCGAGCAGCGGCGCCTTCGGCGTCCCGTCGTTGGTCGTGATGCCGAAGTGCATCTCGAACGGGTGGTGGCGGTACGGGTCCTGGTGGGCCAGGTGGTCGTAGTCGGTGTTGTTCCAGGCGATCCAGCCGGTGGCCCCCGCGAGCAGGGAGTTGTGCAGGCTCTGCCGGTAGTACGCCGCCGAGCTGGCCGCGGACGCGAAGTCGCTGGACAGTCCGAACTCCTCCAGCACGACCGGACGGCCGGCGACGGCGGCGAGCTCGCAGACGAAGGCGGCGTTGAGGTGCTGGCGGACGGCGTCGCTCTCCATCCGGTACACGTGCGGGCCGACGAAGTCGACCAGGGCACCGGTCTCGCGTACCGAGAAGCCGTTGTCCTCGCCGGTCACCTCGACCCCCCACGCCCCGTCCCCGAGTGACACCGGCTGGTGCCCGCCGCCGGCGCGGACGGCCGCGACCATCAGCTGCGCCCACGCGGACACCTGCTCGGTGGCTGCAGGTGGCTGGTCGAACCGGCGGCCGTAGATGGGCATCTCGTTGCTGATCAGCCAGCCGGCGACCGCGGGGTGGGCAGCGAACCGGCGCGTCGTCTGCTCGACGAACCAGGCCTGGCGGGAGACCATCCACACGTCGGCGTACAGGTCGCGGCTGTTGCGCCAGGGCGGGTCCCAGTTCTCCCCCGACATGTGCCCCACGATGTGGGTGGGGATGCTGGACATCCCACACTCGGTGTGCGCGTCGAGGAAGTCGGCGAAGTGCGCCATCTTCTCCTCGTCCAGCCGGTCGGGCTCGGGCATGAAGTCCGGCCAGTAGAAGAACGACCTCGTCTGCCGCAGGCCGTGCCGGGCCAGCACCGCGAGCTCCTCGCGCACGACGGCCGGGTCGTAGCTGCGCCACATCAGCGGACCGCCGGTGCGCGACCAGAAGTTGACGCCGAGCCACACGACCGGTGCACCGGCCACGTCGACCTTGGCGGAGTTGCGGATCATCGACGGACTCTCTCCCTCATCGAGGCTTCACTTGACGGCGCCGGCGGTCAGTCCGGCCACCAGGTAGCGCTGCAGCAGCAGGAAGCCGACGACGACCGGCACGCTGACCACGATCGAGGCCGCCATCACCTCGTTCCAGTAGACGTTGGTCTGGGTGGAGTACTCCCGCAGGCCGATGGACAGGGTTCGGGTGTCGGAGTTCGTCATCACCGACGCGAACAACGTCTCCCCCCAGGCGGTCATGAACGCGTAGATGGACACAGCGGCGATCCCCGGCGCCGCGCTCGGCAGCACGACCCGGATCAGGGTCGTCATCGGGCCGGCGCCGTCGACGTGCGCCGCCTCGTCCAGCTCGCGCGGGATGGAGTCGAGGTAGCCGACCAGCATCCAGATCGCGAACGGCATCGAGAACGTCAGGTACGTGATCGTGAGCCCGGTGCGGCTGCCCTGCAGCGGGAAGCCGGTGACCTCGCCGATCTGGACGAAGATGAGGTACAGCGGGAGCAGGAACAAGATGCCCGGGAACATCTGGGTCGACAGCACCGTCACCCGGAACGTCCCCCGCCCGGAGAACCGGTAGCGGCTGATGGCGTACGACGCGAAGATCGCCAGCAGCACGGACACGACGGTCGCGGCCAGGGACACGATGGTGCTGTTCACGAAGTACCGGGTCAGCGGAACGGTCGACCAGATGTCCACGAACGGCCGCAGCGTGAGCGTCGTCGGGATCCACGTGAACTTCCCCTGCACGTCCTCGAGCGGCTTCATCGAGCTGATCACCATCACGTAGACCGGCCCGAGCGTGAACAGCGTGAGCGCAGTCAGCCCGACGATGCGGAAGATCCGGAACCCGCGGCTCTCATGCATGACTGGACCTCCGGTTCACCACGAGGTAGACGCTCGTCACCACGAGCAGGAACAGCAGCAGCAGCACCGACATCGCCGACCCGAGCCCGAAGTTCCAGGTGAGGAACGACGCGTTGTAGATGTGGATGGCGAGCAGGTCTGCCGACGGTGGCACCGACGACGAGAACAGGATGTACGGCACGTTGAAGTCGTTGAACGTCCACAGGAAGAGCACGAGGACCAGCACCAGGTTCACCGGCCGCAGCATCGGCAGGGTGAAGTGCCGGAACTGCTGCCAGGGCCCGGCGCCGTCCACGGCCGCCGCCTCGTAGACGTCGTCCGAGATGGACTGCAGCCCGGCCATCAGGGCCAGGAACGCGAACGGCCAGTGTCGCCACACCGAGACCGCGACGATGCTCACGAACGCGTTGTCGCCGATCAGCCAGAACGTCGAGCCGGAGGTGATCCCGGTCTGCTCCAGCAGCGTGTTCACCATGCCGGTGTCGCGCTCGAGCATGAACTTCCACGTGATCACGCCGGCGTAGATCGGCAGCGCGTACGGGACGAGGAACAGTGTGCGCAGCAGCCCCCGGCCGCGGAACGGCCGTTGCAGCAGCACCGCGCCGAGCATCCCCAGACCCCACGAGAGGGCCACGCTGGCGGTGGCGAAGCCCAGGGTGACGAGGAACGAGTTGAGCAGGGCGTCCCCGACCGTGCCGTCGACGTCGATCGCGACCCGGAAGTTCTCCAGGCCGATCCCGGGCGCCTCCGTCCAGCGACGCAGGTAGAACTGGGTGAGCTCCAGCGTGCTCATGTAGATCCCGGCCAGCATCGGGATCACGTGCACGAGCAGCTCGAACACGACCGCGGGCAGGATCAGCAGGTACGGCAGGAACCGCGGGGTCAGGGAGGGCTGACGACGCGGCCGGCGAGCAGCACCGGCCGGGTCCGGAGGGGAGGGTGCGGTGGTGGTCGCCGTGGTCGTGCCCGGGCTCGCCGGCACGGCGCGTCAGCCCCCGCTGGCCATCTGCTGCTCAGCGCCGCTCAGCGCGTCCTCGACCACCTCGGGCGTCACGGAGTCGCCGGTCGCCGCTTGCGCGACCAGGTCGTTGACGGCGCTGCCCACGGTGGTCTCGAACTGGCTCTCGTTCGGGATCATCGGCATGGTCGCGGCGGTCTCGGCGAGCACCTGGTTGAAGATCTTGAGGTTCTCGGTCTGGAACGCCTCGTCCTTGGCCGCCTCCGCGGTGACCGGCAGGGAGCCGAACGCCTGGTTGAGGATCACCTGCTCCTCGGGAGAGGTCATGAAGTCCACGAACTGCATGGCCGCCTCCTCGTTGGAGTCCTGGAACACGGACATGTTGATGCCGGCCACGTGGCTGTTGATCTGCTCGCCCTCCGACGGCATCGACTCGGGGAAGGGGATCGGGACGACGCCGTACTCGTCGGGCTTCATGCCGTTGGCGCGGATCGTGGCCTCGGTGTTGTTCTGCGCCATGATCATCCCGGCCTGGCCGGAGGTGAAGTCGTTCACGGCCTCGTTGGTCGTCGCGTTCTGTGCGGCGCTGGGATTGACGATCCCCTCCTCGCCGATCAGGTCGACGTACTGCTGGACGGCCGCGACGGCCTCGGGTGAGGTGAAGTCGGCCTCACCCTCGTCGTCGAAGAAGTCGGTGCCCTGCTGGCGGCCGAACATGAAGGCGAAGTGCACGCTCTCGGTGTAGCTGGCGCCGGCGATCGTCACGCCCCACACGTCGTTGTCGGGATCGGTGATCTGCTCACCCACCGCGAGCAGCTCCTCCCAGGTGGCGGGCGGCGACTCGACGCCGGCGTCCGCGAAGACCTTCTTGTTGTAGAACAGCCCGTACGCCAGGCCGTACAGGGGTACCGACGTCGGCGTCTCCCCCTCGGCTCCGGTGGACGTCAGGCTGGTCTCGAGGAACTTGTCCTCGCCACCGATCTGCTCGTACGCCGCGTCGTCGAACGGCACGAACGCGCCGGTCGCCTGCAGCGAGGCCGACCAGGTGTTGCCGATGTTGAGTACGTCCGGGGCGTCGCCGGACGTCGTGGCCGCCAGGATCCGGTTGAGCAGGTTGTCCCACGAGATGACCTCGAGCTCGACCTCGACCCCGGTCTCCTCGGTGAACTTCTCCAGCTCGGGAGTCAGGATCTCCTCGTCGTTCTCCAGGCTGGTGCCCTGGTTGCTGGCCCAGTAGGTGAGGGTGTTGTCGTCGGACCCGGAACCGCCCCCGTCCGAGGAGCAGCCGGCCGCTGCCAGGCTGGTCGCGAGGCAGACGCTGAGGAAGGTTGCGGCGACTGGTCGTCTGTGCACGGTCGACTCCACGTGTCGGCGCCGGCCCGGGCGACGGGCCGCCGGCTGGAAGGGACATTCCGGTCCATACCCCGTGAGGTGACAACGTAGTCATCCCGGCGGGTCCCTGCCACTCGTCCGGGTGCGCTTGGGACGCGGGGGATACTCGTGGCATGCCGGGGCAGGGCGGGTGGGGTGCCGTCGGCCGCTGGCGGCGGCGACGCCGGATGATGCGTCTGCTCGCGGAGCTGGACGAGCGGGACCGGGAGCACGCCGGCTCGACCGTGCAGCTGTCCCGACGGCCGACACTGAGCGAGCGGATGCGCACAGTGGTGGCCGTGCTGGCGGTGGCGGCCCTGCTGCTGGTGGCCTGGCAGATCAACGGGCCGCTGCGGCCACCGTCGTCGGGCTCGCGTGACCTCGACGTGCGGATCGCGCCCAGTGGTCCGCTCGGGCACGGGCTGGAACGACCCGACCAGGTCGACACCGGCGACGGCGCGTACCGCTTCAGCCTGGTGCGCTCCGACGGCTCCCCCGTCGCCTACGCCTCGTGCCGGCCGGTGCAGCTGGTGGTCAACCCCGACGGCGGTCCTCCCGGCGGTGACGGTCTGCTGGACGAGGCCACCGACGAGGTGTCCGAGGCCAGTGGCCTCACCGTCGAGGTGGTGGGCGAGTCCGACGCACGGCCCGGCGGCGACCGTGACCTGGTGCTCGAGGGCCAGGACCCGCCGCCGTCGCTGGTCACCTGGAGCGACCCGGAGGAGTCGCCACGGCTGGAGGGTGCCGTCGCGGGCTACGCCGGCAGCGGCTGGATCCGGCGCGACGACGAGACGGCGTACGTGCGGGGCGAGGTCACCTTCGACGCCGCGCAGATCGGCGAGCTGGTCAACGGCGGCGAGTGGGACTCCGCCCGCGGCATCGTCGTGCACGAGCTGGCGCACCTGCTCGGCCTCGGGCACGTCGACGACCCGACCCAGCTGATGTACCCCGAGTCCCAGCTCAACGTGACCACGCTGCAGGACGGGGACCGCACGGGGCTGGCCGCGCTGGGCGAGGGGCCGTGCGTGGACTGGTGACCAGCCGCCACCGAGGCGGGCTCAGCGCACGAACTCGGCGCGCACCCCGAGCAGCCGCACCGGCCGGTGGTCCTCGAACCGGTCGAGGGCGGCCAGCGCGGCCTGCTCGATCAGCGCGGCATCGTCGGTCGGCTGCTCGAGCGCCAGTCCGTGCGTGCTGGTGAAGAACGGCGCATGCCGCACCTTGACCACCACCCGTGCGACCGGCCGGCGCTCCGCGACGACGTCGTCGGCAACCCGGCGGGCGAGCACCACGATCTCGCGGCGCACGTCGTCCCAGTCGGCGAGGTTGGTCTGGAAGGTCGTCTCGCGGCTGCGTGACCGCGCGACGTAGGGCGTTCCGCGGACCGGTGTGCGGTCCCACCCGCGGGCCAGCCGGATCAGCCACGGTCCGGTCGCCGGACCGAAGGTCGCGGCCAGCAGCTCCCGGTCGGCCGTTGCCAGCTCGCGGACCGTGCCGATGCCGATGTCGGCGAGCTTCTTCGCGGTCTTGCGGCCGATCCCCCACAGCGCGTCCGTCGGCCGGTCGCCGAGCACGTCGTACCAGCTGTCGTCGGTCAGCCGGAACACCCCGGCCGGCTTGCCGAAGTCGGTGGCCAGCTTGGCCTGCAGCTTGTTCTGGCCGATGCCGACCGAGCAGTCCAGGGCGGTCGCCTCGCGCACCCGCCGTTGGATGTCGCGGGCGTACGTCTCCGGGTCGTCGGTCTCGACGGCGAGGAACGCCTCGTCCCACCCGAGCACCTCGACCACCACCCCGAGCCCGCGCAGCACGGCCATCACCTGGGCCGACGCCGCGTCGTAGGCCGGCTTGTCGACCGCGACGAAGACCGCGTCCGGGCACCGGCGCACGGCTGTGCGCAGCGGCAGTCCGGAGTGCACGCCGTGCACCCTGGCCTCGTAGGACGCCGTGCTCACCACGCCGCGCTTGGTCGGGTCGCCGTCACCGCCGACGACGACCGGCTGCCCGCGCAGCTCCGGGCGGCGCAGCACCTCGACCGCCGCGATGAACTGGTCGAGGTCGACGTGCAGCACCCACGCGGCCACGCCCCAGTGTGGCGTGTGCCCCGGACAGCCGACGTGTCGTGGCCCACGGCCCGGGGTGGTTTCGCGAAACCGTACTCGCGGGTAACAATGGGGTGCACCCCCACCGCTGAAGGGACCCGACGTGAGCACCGACGTGACCGACCAGGCTGTTCCTTCCGGCGACGCCGCCAACGGCGCCGGGGTGACGCGGGACGTGACCGAGCGGGAGGCACGCGAGATCGCGGAGGCGGCACGGCAGACCGACTGGACCCGCCCGAGCTTCGCCAAGGAGCTCTACCTGGGCCGCTTCGACCTGTCCCTCATCCACCCGCACCCGCGCACCGACGCCGACGACCGGGCCCGGGGCGACGAGTTCCTCGGCCGGTTGCGCGCCTACTGCGAGACCCTCGACGGCGGCGTGATCGAGCGGGACGCCCAGATCCCCGACGACTACCTCAAGGGGCTGGCGGAGCTCGGGGTGTTCGGCATCAAGATCCCCCGTGACTACGGCGGTCTCGGCCTGTCGATGAGCTACTACGGCAAGGCCCTGATGCTGATCGGGTCGGTGCACCCGAGCATGGGCGCGCTGGTGTCGGCGCACCAGTCGATCGGCGTGCCCGAGCCGGTGAAGATGTTCGGCACCGAGGAGCAGAAGCAGCAGTTCCTCCCCCGCTGTGCCGAGGGCGCGATCACGGCGTTCCTGCTCACCGAGCCCGACGTGGGCTCCGACCCCGCCCGGATGGGCGCGACCGCGACGCCCTCCGACGACGGCGAGTCGTACCTGCTCGACGGCGTGAAGCTGTGGACCACCAACGGCGTCATCGCCGAGCTGGTGGTCGTGATGGCGCGGGTGCCGGCGGCCGAGGGGCGGCGTGGCGGGATCACCGCGTTCGTCGTGGAGTCGGACTCGCCGGGGATCACGGTCGAGAACCGCAACGCCTTCATGGGTCTGCGCGGGCTCGAGAACGGCGTGACCCGGTTCCACCAGGTGCGGGTGCCGGCCGCCAACCGGCTGGGCCGGGAGGGCGAGGGACTCAAGATCGCCCTCACCACGCTCAACACCGGCCGGCTGTCGATCCCAGCCATGTGCGCGGCGGGCGGCAAGTGGTGCCTCAAGATCGCGCGCGAGTGGTCGCGGGAGCGGGTGCAGTGGGGCCGCCCGGTCGGCGGGCACGCCGCGGTCGCGCAGAAGGTGTCGTTCATCGCCGCCACGACGTTCGGCCTGGAGGCGGTGCTCGAGCTGTCCGCCGAGCTGGCCGACGCCGGCACCAAGGACATCAGGATCGAAGCGGCGCTGGCCAAGCTGTGGTCCAGCGAGATGGCCTGGCTGGTCGCCGACGAGCTGGTGCAGATCCGTGGCGGTCGCGGGTACGAGTCGGCCGACTCGATGAAGGCCCGCGGCGAACGCGCGGTGCCCGCCGAGCAGGTCCTCCGGGACATGCGGATCAACCGGATCTTCGAGGGCTCGACCGAGATCATGCACCTGTTGATCGCCCGGGAGGCGGTCGACGCGCACCTCGCCGCGGCCGGCGACCTGGCCTCGGCCGACGCCGACATGCGCGCCAAGGCCATGGCGGCCGTCAAGGCGAGCGGCTTCTACGCCAAGTGGCTGCCGCAGCTGGTCACCGGCAAGGGCACCGTGCCGACGTCCTACTCCGAGTTCGGCCGGCTGGCCAGGCACCTGCGCTTCATCGAGCGGTCGTCACGCAAGCTGGCCCGGCAGACCTTCTACGGCATGAGCCGCTGGCAGGCGGGGCTGGAGCACCGGCAGGGCTTCCTCGGCCGCATCGTCGACATCGGCGCCGAGCTGTTCGCGATGGCCGCCGCCTGCTCGCGGGCGGAGATGCTGCGCACCGACGCTGTGTCCACCGGTGAGGTTGCGCAAGGCGACGCGGCCTACGAGCTCGCCGACGCGTTCTGCGCCCAGTCGCGGGTGCGGGTCGAGGAGCTGTTCGAGCGGCTGTGGCGCAACACCGACGACGTCGACCGCCGGGTGGCGCGACGCACCCTCGACGACGCGTACCTGTTCGTCGAGGACGGCGTGATCGACCAGTCCGAGGGCACCGGCCCCTGGATCTCGACCTGGGCGCCCGGCGAGTCCACCGCCACCAACGTCGCCCGCCGCTACCGCTGACGCAGCACCGCGGTCACCGGCAGGTGGTCGCTGGCGGGCTGGTCGGGGTACGTGCAGACGGCGGCACGCAGTGTCGTCACGTCCGGCGTGGTGAGGATCCAGTCGATCCGGTCGCCGCCGGGCACCGGCGGGCCGAAGTCGGTGAACGTCCCGTATGCCGGGCCGCGTTCCCCGGCCGTCTCCCAGGTGTCGGCGAACGGGCCGTCACAGACGAGCCGCTCGTGCACCGGCCCGTTCGCCGGCTCGTTGAAGTCGCCGGTGAGCACCACGGGCACGTCAGGCTCGATCGGGGTGCGCTGCACCAGCAGGTCCGCCGACCTCGTCCGCGCCTCGGCGTCGAACGCCTCGAGGTGGGTATTGGCGACGTACACCTTCCTCCCGGTCGACAGGTCGGCGAACCGCACCCAGGTGACCATCCGCGGCCACTCACCGCCCCAGCTGCGTGAGCCGGGCACGTCGGGGGTGTCGGACAGCCAGTAGTGGCCGTGCTCGCGCGAAGCCAGCCGCTCGGTGTCGTAGAGCACTGCCATCGCCTCGCCGCCACCGTCGGCGTCGCGCCCGCGGGCGGTGCAGGCGTAGTGGTCGGGCAGGTCCGCGAGCACGTCGCGCAGCTGGCCCGGCAGGCCCTCCTGCGTCCCGAGCAGGTGGGGTGACGCGCGACGCAGCATCGCGGCCACGGCGAGGCGCCGGGCCGACCACGGGTGCGGCGGGTCGTCGCTCGCGTACCGCAGGTTGAACGTCATCACCCGCAGCTCCCCCGAGTGGGCGGGCGGCTGGTCGCTACGCCGGCGGAGCCTGGATGACACCGACCACGTGCCCCTCTGGGTCGGCGATCTGGCCGACGACAAGACCTTCCATCACCTCGTCCGGACCGAACAGCCGCCGGCCGCCGAGGCTCTCGGCCTGCGCGAGCGTGGCTCCGATGTCGGGGACCTCGACGTAGAACGTGACGAAGCCGTCCGTGCCGGGCGGCGTGGCTCCCACACCGCCCCCGATCCCGGTGCCGTCGGCGGTGGTGTTGCCGTCGCGCTCGATGACCCCGTAGCCCATCGAGTTGTCCGAGTTGATGTCCCACTCGAACAGCTCGGAGTAGTACGCCTTCAGCTTGTCGCCGTCGGTGCCCATGATCTCGAAGTGCACGACCGGGTGTCCCATGACTGGCTCCCTCCCGCGCCGGCGACGCGAGGCGATGGAAGTGTGCTCACGGAGAAGACTCCGCCTGCCCGGGCGCCGGGTGCAACGCGCGCGTCTCAGCCAGTGCCTCGTCCAGGCTCAGGCCGGCACCTTCGCGGCACGCCTGCTCCCACTCCCGTGCGCCCAGCTCGGCACGCACAGCAGCCAGGCGACGCTCCAGGTGCTCGTTCTCGGCGGGCGGGAAAGGAACATCCTCCTGCCTCCGCAGCTCCTCGGCGGCGCCGGACAGGCGACCGGCCGCGACGAGCTCGCCGTCTGCGGCGGCGAGCAGCGCGTACTGGTCCAGCAGCACGGACATGTCCTCGGAGTCAGCGCGCAGCACCTGGTCGCCGGCCAGCGCGTGCAACCGGCGGGCGGCGTCGTCGAGGTCACCGGCAGCGAGCCGGACGGCGGCCAGCATCAGCGCTGTTGTCGCCGACCAGGCCCCGTGCCGCACCTCCAAGAAGACCTGCTGCGCCTCCAGGAGGAGGGGCTCCGCGCGGTCCAGGTCCTCGGCCAGGTACTCCAGCCAGCCGAGGTACGCCAGCCCGAAGCCGACCTTGGAGCCGTCGGACTCCGCCCGCGACCGGCTGATCCCCTCCGTGAGCAGGTCCCGGGCGATGTCGGCGTCGCCGACGAGGGCGTGCACCTCCCCCAGCAGGCCGATCGCGACGCTGACGCCGTGCTCGTCGCCGGTGCGCCGCGCAACGGCCAGCGCGTGGCTCAGGACATCGATCGCGGCGCGGTAGTCACCGACGGCCACGTGGAGCGCGCCGAGATCAAGCCGGAGCATGGTGAGCTCCACCGACTCGGCGTCACCGCTCAGCTCGAGTACGCGCTCGTGCCAGCGGCGGGCCTCAGCGGCATGGCCCTTCTCCCAGTACGCGTACATGGCCAGGCCGATGCGCAAACCGACGGCGATCTGGTCGCCGGACGGGTCGACGGACGCGTCCTCCGCGCCCAACGCCCATGTCAGGGCAGCCCGGATGTTGTCCTGCTCGACGTCGAACCGGTCGCGACCCGCGACCGGCTGGTGCCGCATCAGCGCGGCCAGCTCCTCGACCAGTCCCGCGTAGTGATCGGCGTGCATCCGGCGCGTCGCCTCGCGCTCGTCGGCCTCGGTGAGCCGTTCCACCGCGAAGTCGCGGATGGTCTGCAGCAGCTGCACCCGCGGCTCGCCGTCGGCGTCGTCCGCCACACCCACCAGTGACGCGTCGACCAGCTCAGTCACTGCGTCGATCACGTCCACGCCCGGTGCGGCCACCGCTCCGACAGCGTCCAGGTCGGCACCACCGGCAAACACACCGAGCCTGCGGAAGAACCCCTGCAGGTCCGGGGTGAGCAGCTCGTAGCTCCAGCCGATGGCGGCGCGCAACGTCTGCTGCCGCTCCGGCCGGTCGACGTCTCGCGTCGCGAGGTCGGTGGTGTCGTCCAACCGGGCCAGCAGCGCCGACGGGGACAGCAGCTTGACGCGCGCGGCGGCGAGCTCGATGGCCAACGGCATGCCGTCCAGGCGCTGGCACAACGTCACGACGTCGGACTCGTTCGCGGCGGTGAGCGTGAAGCCTCGCCGGGCAAGCGCCGCGTGCTGGCAGAACAGCAGCACCGCCTCGGACCGCATCGCACCGTCGAGCCCGTCGCCGTCCGGCAACGCCAGCGGCGGCACCGGGTACTCCTGTTCGCCGTGCAGGTGCAGCGGACGGCGCGAGGTCGTCAGGACGTCCAGCCCGTGCACGGCGTCGAGCAGCTCCCCCACCACCGCCGGGCTGTCTGCCAGCTGTTCGAGGTTGTCCAGCACGAGCAGTGCGCGGAGGTCGCGCGCCCAGTGCAGGAACGGTCCCTTCGCCTGGTCCTCCCCGGCGGCACCCAGCACCTCGGCGACGCTTGCCCACATGGCTGCACCGCTGGTCACGGCGGCCAGCGGCACGAAGTAGGCGCCGTCGTAGTACGCCGGCGCACGCTCCGCCGCCACGGCGGTGGCGAGCCGGGTCTTGCCGGAGCCGCCGGGGCCGGTCAGCGTCACCAGCCGCACGTCGGACGAGCCCGACACCGCCAGCAGCTCACCGAGCTCGCGCGCGCGGCCGACGAGCGGTGTGGTCGAGCGCGGCAGGCTGGCGGTCGTCCCGAGACTCCGCAGTGGCGGGAAGCCGTCGGGCAGTCCCGGGGCCCAGAGCTGGAAGATGTGCTCGAGCGCCTCGATGTCCTTCAGCCGGTGCCGGCCGAGGTCGAGCAGCCGCGCGTCGTCGCCGAGCCGGTCGGAGACCAGCAGGCCGGTGGCCTCCGAGACCACCACCTGCCCGCCGTGCGCCGTCGCCGCCAGCCGAGCCGCCACGGTGCACGTCCATCCCGACGTAGCCGTCACCGTGCGCGGTGGGTTCGCCGGTGTGCAGACCCATCCGCACGGCCACCCGCTCGCCGTCCGGCCACGCGTGCGCGGCGAGGTCGCGCTGCGCCTGCAGCGCAGCACTGGCCGCGTCCGACGCCACGTCGAAGACCACGAAGAAGCTGTCGCCCTCGGTGCCCATCTCGGCACCGCCCCACTGCACCCACGCCGCGCGCAGTAACGCGCGCTGCGCGTCCAGGGCCTCGACGTAGCGATCACCGAGCCGGGAGAGGAGCGCGGTGGAGCCCTCGATGTCGGAGAACAACATCGTCACGGTGCCGGAGGGCTGTCGCGTCACGCCGCCATCGTGTCCTCCCGCGCGCACCGGCACCACCAACCGGCAACATCCGTGTCATGACGGTGTCCGAGGAGTCCGTGCTCGTGCGCCGGTTCTACGCCGACGCGTGTAACCGCTGGGACGACAGCGTCGTCGACTCCCTGCTGGCTGCCGACCTCCGGTTCCGGGGATCGCTCGGCGACGACGTACGGGGTCCCGACGGCGCTGCACCGGCCACGTCCACGGTGAGCTGCTCGGAACTCGTGGCGACGGCCGGTCGATCGCGTACGCGGGTGCAGCGTTCTTCACCGTCACCGGCGGGAGGCTGGCGAGCGCCCGGGGGCTCGGCGACCTGGACGGCCTGCGCCGGCAGCCGGCGTAGCCGAGACAGGGCTGGCACCGACGCTGCTTCGGGTGTTGTCTTCGGTACGTAGCCGCCAGCCGACATGAGGGAGCCCGCCATGAGCCAGACCGTCGACGCCCCGGCCATGCCCGCCGACCCCATCGGCAGTGACGGAGCCGGGGCCCAGGTCGCCCGCTGGCTGAGCGACTTCGAGGCGGCGCTGGCAGACCGTGACGTCGAACGGGCAGCGGGCATGTTCGCCACCACCTGCTTCTGGCGCGACCTGGTGTCGTTCACCTGGAACATCCGCACGGTCGAGGGCCGCGAGGGCGTCGCCGACCTGCTGGGGGCGACGCTCGACACCGTCACGCCGCACGGCTTCGTCGCCGCGGAGCCACCGGAGTCGGCCGACGGCGTCACGTCGGCGTGGATCGAGTTCGAGACCGCGGTGGGTCGCGGGCGCGGGCACCTGCGGCTGGTCGACGAGGGCGCGTGGACGCTGCTCACCACGCTGTACGAGCTCAAGGGCCACGAGGAGCCACGCGGTCAGGCCCGGCCGATGGGCGCCGAGCACGGCATCAACCGCGAGCGCGAGACGTGGCTCGACCGGCGCGAGCGGGAGGCGGCCGAGCTCGGGTACGCCACCCAGCCGTACGTCCTGGTGATCGGCGGCGGGCAGGGCGGCATCGCCCTCGGCGCGCGACTCCGCCAGCTCGGTGTCCCCGCGATCATCGTCGACAAGCACTCGCGACCGGGCGACCAGTGGCGCGGCCGGTACAAGTCGCTGTGCCTGCACGACCCGGTCTGGTACGACCACCTGCCCTATATCAAGTTCCCCGAGAACTGGCCGGTCTTCTCCCCCAAGGACAAGATCGCCGACTGGCTGGAGTCCTACACCCGGGTGATGGAGCTCAACTACTGGACGAACACGGAGGCCAAGAGCGCGTCGTACGACACCGAGACCGGCGAGTGGACGGTGACCGTCGAGCGCGAGGGCAATCCAGTCGTGCTGCGACCGAAGCAGCTGGTGCTTGCCACCGGCATGTCCGGCAAGCCGAACGTGCCCGACCTGCCGGGCCAGGACGTCTTCCGGGGCGACCAGCACCACTCGTCGGCCCACCCCGGCCCGGACGCGTACGCGGGCAAGAAGTGCGTCGTCATCGGGTCGAACAACTCGGCGTTCGACATCTGCGGGGCGCTGTGGGAGAACGGCGCCGACGTGACGATGGTGCAGCGCACGTCGACCCACATCGTCCGCTCGGACACCCTGATGGACATCGGGCTCGGTGCGCTCTACTCCGAGCAGGCGGTCGCCGGCGGCATGACGACCGAGAAGGCTGACATGGTCTTCGCCTCGTTGCCCTACCGGATCATGCACGAGTTCCAGATCCCGCTCTACGACCAGATGCGCGAGCGGGACAAGGACTTCTACGAGCGGCTGGAGGCTGCCGGATTCGACCACGACTGGGGCGAGGACGGCTCCGGGCTGTTCATGAAGTACCTGCGTCGGGGGTCGGGCTACTACATCGACGTCGGCGCCGCCGACCTGGTCGCCGACGGGCAGGTCAAGCTCGCCAACGGCCAGGTCGACCACCTCACCGAGGACGCCGTCGTGCTCGCGGACGGCACCGAGCTGCCGGCCGACCTGGTCGTGTACGCCACCGGCTACGGCTCGATGAACGGCTGGGCCGCCGACCTGATCAGCCAGGAGGTCGCCGACAGGGTCGGCAAGTGCTGGGGCCTCGGTTCGGACACGGCCAAGGACCCGGGCCCGTGGGAGGGCGAGCAGCGGAACATGTGGAAGCCCACCCAGCAGGAAGGCCTGTGGTTCCACGGCGGCAACCTGCACCAGTCGCGGCACTACTCGCTCTACCTGGCGCTGCAGCTGAAGGCCCGCGCCGAGGGCATCCCCACGCCGGTCTACGGGCTGCAGGAGGTGCACCACCCCTCGTGACGTCGAGATCTGCCCGGGTGGGTGGTTGACGAGCCGGGATCGGCGTCGCAGGCTGGGTGTGAGCGCTCACATCACCACACACCGGTCGAAAGGTCCGCCCATGTCCCCTCTCGACGACCTCCGCGCGCACGACTGCGCCGCCGGCATGGCGCACCACCGGCTGGACCGGCGGCTGCTGATGCGCGGCGCCGTCGCCGGAGCCGGTGCGGTCGGCCTCGGCAGCCTGGGCGTGTCCGCGGCCGCGGCGCCCACGAGCCCGCAGGCGCGACCACCGCGACCGCTGCGACTGACCGGCGACACCCAGGTGCACGACCCGGCGCTGGTGCGCGAGCGACGCCGCGGCGACTGGTACGTGTTCTCGACCGGTGACCCCGAGATCGCCGGCGGCACCGTGCAGGTGCGCCGTTCGGCGGACCAGCTGACGTGGGCGTCGGCCGGCACCGTCTGGGACGCGATCCCGGCGTGGGTGCAGCAGGACGTCCCGGGCGTCAGCAACCTGTGGGCCCCGGACCTGTACCGGCACGGCGGCACCTGGTACCTCTACTACGCCGCCTCGACCTTCGGGTCCAACCACTCCGTCATCGGACTGGCCACCAACACCACTCTCGACCCGGACGACCCCGCGCACGAGTGGGTCGACCGCGGCGCGGTGGTGCGCTCGACCGACGAGGACGACTACAACGCCATCGACGCGGGAGTGGTCGAGGACGCGGACGGCACACCATGGCTCGCGTTCGGCTCGTTCTGGAGCGGCGTGCGGATGGTGCGGCTGCGCTGGCCGAGCGGCAAGGCGGCGCCCGGCCAGGGGCCGCCGCTGCGGCTGGCCGACCGGCGGGTTCCACCCAACGCGATCGAGGCGCCCTACATCGTGCGGCACGGCGGCTGGTTCTACCTGTTCGTGTCGTTCGACTCCTGCTGCCAGGGCACCGAGAGCACGTACAAGGTGGCGGTCGGACGCAGTCGGTCGGTCACCGGCCCGTACCACGACCGGCTCGGCACGCCGCTGCTGCACGGCGGCGGCACCGTGATCCTGTCCGAGAACGGCCCGATGGTCGGTCCGGGCGGTCAGTCGGTGTGGAGCGACTGGCTCGCGCACCACTACTACGATGCGCGCGCGGACGGCGCCCCGCGGTTGAGCATCCGTCGCATCGAGTGGCGGCACGGCTGGCCGCGGGTGAGCACCCGGGCGCCGGTCGGCTGACGATCGCGGGCGGTCCTGCTCAGCTGCCAGCCGTCACGTCCGCCGGAACATCTGACCCGGCTCGTCGCCACGCGACCGCGAGCAGGGCGATCGCTCCCAGTCCGAACACCACGTTGCCGAGCACCGCGATGTCGCGCGAGACGTCGAGGTACCTCGACTGGTCGAAGCCCAACCACACGTAGGTGAGCAGGGCGCCGCCGGCGAGCGCGAGCCGGTGCCGGCCTCCCCAGCCACGTCGCCGGGACCACCGCAGGAGGAGTGGGGCGACGAGCCCCACGATGACGAACCAGCCGGTGACGGCCCACCAGGCCGACACCGACCCGAGCAGGAGCTTGTTGCCCATTCCGAGGCTGGTCGCGGCCAGGACCACCGCGCCGACCACCCACGGGCTCGGAGCGTCTGCATCGACGGGCTGTCGTGACCGGCTGCCGACGACGAACGCCAGCACCACCAGCATGACGATGACGACGGAGGTTCCGACGTACTGGGCCGGCGAGGCGATGAAGTCGTCGGCCGCGATCTGCACCACTGCCAGGAACGCCGACCCGGTCACGAACACGGCCGCGACGACCGTGAGCCCGACACGACCGAGCCACGGCCTCGGACGTCCGCGGTCGAGCGCCTCGATCAGTGCGATCGGCACGCAGATGCTCCACACGGTGTGCAGCGACACCACGTCCTGGAGGAGCTGCACACTCGTGCCCAGCCAGCCGACGTGGGTCTCCGAGTAGGCCAGCCCGATGTCGAAGCCGCCGTAGTGCGGGTTCCACAGCATCTGGTCGACCGGGCCCTCCTCGTACAGCCCGTACGCGAGCGCGAGGATCAGCATCGTCGGCCAGCCACGCCCGGAGCGCCGCGTCACCTCACGGATCAGCAGTGCACCAGCGCCGTACAGGGGAGCGAGCAGGATGAGCTCGGCCAGTCCGGTGATCGCGATGTTGCCGAACAGATACTCCCCGACCAGTGGCGCGAGCAGGAAGAGTCCGCCCGCGAGCAGGAGGCGGTGGCGTGGTCGCTGGTCCTCGGGCACGTGTTCGACGCTAGGCCGGTGGTGGCCCGGCCGGCATCGGCTGAACTGCACCCGACCAGGGTCCGGAAGTCTGTTTCGGCGGCGACCAAAGTCCCCCACACGAGGGAGGCAGCCCGCCACCTTTGCCTGGAAGACTCCGGCCATGGCGTTCGACCCGGTCCGGCGAGTCCGCCTGGAGCGGCTTGCCGACGTCGCCCTGGCGGCCGCGGTGCTGCTGCTGTCGTCGCTGCCGCTGCTCCGGGTCGACGACTGCGACTGCGACTCGATCCCCGGTTGGGCGTTCGTGCTGGTGTCCGCGCAGGCGGTCGCGCTGCTGTGGCGACGGCGCTACCCGGTGCCGATCTCCCTGCTCAGCGGCGCGCTGGCAACGGTGTACGGCCTGTCGTACCTGCCCGACCCGGCGGTCCCGTACGCGGGACTCGTGGGTCTCTACAGCGTCGCGGCGTACGCGAGCCAGCGCTGGGCGTGGATCGCCGCCGGTCTGGCTGCGGTCTCCATCGGCGTCGCGATGGCCGTGGACGCGTCGGCCGACGTGCAGGACGTCGCCGTCAACTACCTGCTGTTCGCCGCCGCCTGGCTGCTCGGCGACGGCACCCGCACCCGGCGCGAGCGGGCCGGCGAGCTCGAGGAGCGCGCGGTGCAGGCGGAGCGCACCAGGGCCGCGGAGGCCGAGCGCGCGGTGGTCGAGGAGCGCAACCGCATCGCGCGGGAGATGCACGACGTGGTCGCCCACCACGTCAGCCTGATGGTGGTGCAGGCGGAGGCCGGCCCGGTCGCCGTCGACCGTAACCCGGAGCAGGCGGTGCGAGCCTTCGACTCGATCAGCGCGACCGGCAAGCAGGCGATGGCCGAGATGCGCCGGCTGCTGGGTGTGCTGCGCGAGGACGGCTCGGCGCAGCGCACACCGCGACCGGGTCTCGACCGGCTGCCCGAGCTCGTCGAGGGCGTTCGTGCCGCCGGGCTGTCGGTCGACCTGCAGATCGACGGCGATCCTCGTCCGCTGCCGCCGTCGGTCGACCTGTCGGCCTACCGGCTGCTGCAGGAGGCGCTCACGAACGCGTCCCGGCACGCCGGGCCCGCGCAGGTGCAGGTCCGGGTGACGTACGCACCGGACGCGCTGCACCTCGACGTCGTCGACGACGGCCTCGGGTCGGCCGGCACGCCCGGACCCGGCGGGCACGGTCTGGTGGCGATGCGCGAGCGAGTGGCGCTGGTCGGCGGCACGCTCGAGGTCGGACCGCTCGACGGCGGCGGCTGGGCGGTGTCCGCGCGGATGCCCGCGTCGGCCAGCGACCGGGTGGTGCGGCCGTGACGGTGCGGGTGCTGCTCGTCGACGACCAGGCGCTGGTACGGGCCGGCTTCCGGATGATCCTCGAGGCGCAGGACGACATCGAGGTCGTCGGCGAGGCGGGCGACGGCAGCGAGGCGGTGGCACTTGCACGTACTCACGGACCCGACGTGGTGCTGATGGACGTGCGGATGCCGGTGATGGACGGCATCGAGGCGACGCGCGTGGTCGTCGGCGAGCAGCCGGCAACCCGGGTGCTGGTGCTCACGACGTTCGACCTCGACGAGTACGTGTACGACGCGCTGCTGGCCGGCGCGAGCGGCTTCCTGCTCAAGGACGTGGGCCGCGACGAACTGGTGGCCGCGGTGCGCGTCGTGGCGCGCGGCGACGCGTTGCTGGCCCCGTCGGTGACGCGTCGGCTGCTGGCCGACTTCACCCGCAGCCGCGCGACCGGCGTTGAGCCGACGGGGTCCGGCACGCCGGCGCTGTCCTCGCTCACCGCTCGCGAGCGCGACACGCTCGACCTGCTGGCCCGCGGTTTGTCCAACGCGCAGATCGCCGCCGAGCTGGTGGTGAGCGAGCACACCGTCAAGACCCATGTGGGCAACGTGTTCCTCAAGCTCGAGCTGCGCGACCGGGTGCACGCGGTGATCTACGCCTACGAGCACGGCGTGGTGCGTCCCACCTCCTGAGCCCTCCCCCGCACGAGGGAGGCGCGGCCTGCTCTCCCCCGTGGGACCGAGGCGCAGGTCCGCTCTCGCGGGCGATCCGCAGGCAGGGGTCGGCTCCCTAGCGTCGACAGCAGCCAACGTCGTCACGTCGTCACCGGGAGTGCCCATCATGTTGCTGCGCATCGCCTCCTTCAGCCACCACCACCGACGGCTCGTGCTGGCCGTCTGGGTCACCGTGCTGGTGACCGGTTTCGCGGCCGCACCCACCTTGTTCGGCAGGCTCAGCTCGGACGTCGGAGACATCGACGGCACCGAGTCCGTGCGGGCCGACGAGCGCTGTGGGACGCCGCACCGACCGGGTCCGAGATCTACGCGGTCGTCGACGGGCTGCCGGCGACCGACCCCGGGCTGCGCCGCGAGGTCGACCGCGCCGCCACCGTGCTCGAGTCGATGCCCGGCATCGCGGAGGTGCGTACCCCGTGGAGCGGCGGCGGTGACGTCGCCGACCCGGCGGCCGTCGCCACCGACGGGCAGGCGGTCGTCATCGGCGTGCAGGCCGAGCCCACCGATGCGGGCGAGGACGCACTCGACGGCGCAACCGAGGTGCTGCGCGACATCGACGCGCCGCGAGTGCTGGTCGGTGGCGAGACCCTGCTGGACGAGGAGATGGAGGAGCAGGCCGCGGCCGACCTCGCCCGCGCCGAGATGCTCACCACGCCGGTCGTGCTGGTGCTGCTGCTGGTCGTGTTCGGCGGCATCGTCGCCGCCGGACTGCCGGTCATCGTCGCGACCGTCGGGGTGGCGGCGACGCTCGGCACGCTGTTCGCCGCGAGCACGGCGCTCGACGTGTCGGTCTACTCGATCAACGTGATCACGATGCTCGGGCTCGGCCTCGCGGTCGACTACGCGCTGCTGCTGGTGTCGCGGTTCCGCGAGGAGCGGGCGGTCGACCCCGATGTCGAGGGCGCCATGCTGCGCACGTACGCGACGGCGGGGCGGACGGTGGCGTTCTCCGGCCTGACGGTGGCGGCCTCGCTGGCCGGACTGCTCGCCTTCCCCGACGACTTCCTTCGCTCGATGGGGCTCGCAGGCTTCGGCGTCGTGCTGCTCGACCTCGTCGCGGCGCTGACGCTGCTGCCAGCGCTGCTGTCCTGGGCCGGGCACCGGATCCGTCCGGCCACCGGCCCGGGGCGCACTGCCGGTCTGATCGCGAGGGTCGCGCGCGCCGTGCGCGGACGCCGGGTCACCGTCGTGCTGGTCGCGACCGTGCTGCTGGCACTCGCGGCGACGCCGTTCCTCGGTGTCCGCTACGCCGACCCGGACGAACGCTCGCTGCCCGCCTCGTCGGACAGCCGTGAGCTGGCCGAGCTGGCCGCCGACCGGTTCGGCGACCCGCGCCGAGCTCGAGCCGCTGGTCGTCGTGTCCGACGGCACCGTGCCCGCGGCCGAGCTGGACGCGTACGTACGTACCCTGCGCGGCCTCGACGGCGTCCGCTCGGTGTCGGTGCGCGACGACGTGCCCGGGCTGACCGTGGTCGACGTGCTGCCGCAGGGCATGAGCCAGGGCCCGACCGCGATGCGGCTGGTCGAGGAGCTGCGGGACCTGTCCGCCCCCGCACCGGTGCAGGTGACCGGCGACGCCGCCGAGCTGGCCGACTACGAGTCAGCACTGCGCGACCGGCTGCCGGTGGCGCTGGCCATCGTCGTGCTGGCGACGTTCGTGCTGCTGTTCCTGTTCACCGGCTCGGTCGTGATCCCGCTGAAGGCGATCGTGATGAACGTGCTGAGCCTGGGTGCGAGCTTCGGCGCGCTGGTGTGGGTGTTCCAGGAGGGCCACCTCGGCGGGTTGGTCGGCACCGAGGCGCTCGGCAGCCTGAGCATCACCACGCCGGTGCTGGTGTTCGCCATCGCGTTCGGGCTGTCGATGGACTACGAGGTGTTCCTGCTCGGCCGGATCGCGGAGGCGTGGCGGCGTACGGGCGACAACGACAGAGCCGTGGACGAGGGGCTGCGCAGCACGGCCGGCATCATCACCGCGGCCGCCCTGCTGATGATCGTGGTCTACGCCGGCTTCGTGTCCGGCGGCTTCTCACCGGTGAAGCAGGTCGGGCTCGGCCTGGTGCTGGCCGTGGCCATCGACGCCACCGTGGTGCGGCTGCTACTGGTGCCCGCGGTGATGTCGCTGATGGGACGGGCGAACTGGTGGGCGCCCGCGTGGCTGCGTCGGGTGCACCGGCGGTTCGGGCTCAGCGACGAGCCGGTGCCGTACGAGCCCGTGCTGCCCGAGCCGGTGGGCGCGAGCCGATGACGCGTCAGTCGCTCACCCAGGTACCGCAGCCGTTGGTCTTGAAGACGTCCCCGTCGGACATCGTCACGTACTGCGTCGCGTACCCGTGCTTCTGGTCGATGACCTCGGCGTTGGGACCGGTGCCCGTCATGAACGCCCACACGCAGTCGGGACCACCCTGCGAGTAGTACGAGCCGACCGCCATGTCCTTGCCGACGACGAAGGTGCCGCTGGGACCGAAGTCGACCTGCTCGGCCAGCGCGACGGCCTCGGCCGCCGCGGCGACCTCGTCCGCCCGGGCCTCGAGGGCCCGCTCCCGCTGGCGCAGCTCGGCCGCGGCCTGCTTCAGCGCCTTGCGACGGGCGTCGATCGCCTCGTCCCGGTCGCCCTGGTTGTCCTGGAACCGCTCGACGAACTCGCGCAGGTTGTCGACCTGGCCCTGGAGGTCGTCGCGTTCGGTAGTCGCGGCCTCGAGGGAGGCCTCGGCCTCGTCGAGGGCGTGCTGGGTGGTGGCGGCCTCGGTGGACAGGTCGTGGTACTCCTCGGAACCGGTTGCGTCGCCGCAGCCGGCCAGGAGCAGTGCCGCCGCTGCGACGCCACCTACCACGTGCCATGTCTTCATCGGGCATCCTTCGGGTCACGACCGGCGCTGTGCCGACCCCCTCCAGCGTGAGGCACGCTCGCCGGTCCAGCCCCCGAACGGGCTAGTCCTTGCCGGTTCGGAGGAGGTCTGTCCAGCCGTACGGACCATCCCGGGACTCCGAATAGCGGCCAGTATGTGTCCGCTATAGCCCCTAGCGTGATTCCGACGCCGCCACCCCGCGGCACCGACCACAGGAAAGGCCCACAGATCATGGACTGGAAGCTCGAGCTGGTGTGCATCCCCGTCTCGGACGTCGACCGCGCCAAGGCGTTCTACGTCGACCAGGTCGGCTTCAACGCCGACCACGACCACCGGGTCAGCGACGACATGCGCTTCGTGCAGCTCACGCCGCCCGGGTCCGCCTGCTCCGTCGCGATCGGCGAGGGCATCGTCGAGGGCGAGCCCGGCTCGGTGAAGGGGCTGCAGATCGTCGTCGACGACGCCGAGGCCGCACACGCGCACCTGGTCGCGGCCGGCGTGGAGGTGAGCGACGTGATGCCGATGGGCTGGGGCACGTTCGTGTTCTTCTCCGACCCCGACGGCAACGCGTGGTCGATCCAGCAGCTGCCGGAGCGCCCGGCTTCCTGAGCCGCCCCGCCCCGCGTTGTGGCGGCAACACGCTGGCGACACGCCGGGCAGGTTGGCGTGTTGCCGCCACAACTGGGCGGCGGACCGGCGGCTACGTGTGCAGGACGACGGTGCCGTCGCGGACGGTCACCTCGTACGTCTTCACTCCGACCCGGTCGGGCTCCAGCAGCGACCGGCCGGTGTCGAGGTCGAACTCCCAGCCGTGCCACGGGCAGCGCAGTACCCGGTCGTGCCGCCCGTAGACGTACTCGTGCGGCGGCGACGCGACCAGCGTGCCGCCCACGATCCCCTCGCACACCGGGGCGCCCCGGTGCGGGCAGCGGTCGCGCACGGCGAAGAACTCGTCACCCACGCTGAGCACGCCGATCCGGCGGCCGTCGACGTCCACCATCCGGCAGCCCTCGGCGCGCAGCTCGTCGACGCTGCCGATCGGGTGTTCCACGCCTGGCAGTCTGACACCGCCGCGGGCATCGTGCGGCTGCTTGCTGCAGTACGCTCCGGCGCGTCGACGAGGAGGCGGACATGGCGATCGGTAACCGATACACGCTGGTCGACTGCGACGTGCACCCGGTGCTGGCCGGCGGGCTGGCCGACCTGGCGCCGTACCTGTCCCCCGCCGCCCGGCACCGCATCGGGCTCGACGACCCCCGCTCGCCGTCGGCCGGTATCGGCCGCGAGCGCGTGTCGATCCCGCGCAACCAGATGTACGTCAACCCTGCCGGCGTGCTGCGCAAGGACGCGTACGGACCGGACGGCTCCGCACCCGGCTCGGACCCGGCCTACGTGGCCGAGCACCTGCTGGACGCGCACCAGGTGTCGCGGGCGGTGCTCATCGGCGGTGACGTGCTCGGCCTGGGCGCCATGCCCGACCCGGACCTGGCAGCGGCGATCGCCTCGGCGTACAACGACTGGCTGGCCGAGCGCTGGCTGTCGGCCGACGAGCGCTACCGGGCGGCGCTGGTCGTCGCCCCGCAGGACCCGGCACAGGCAGCTGCCGAGATCCGCAGATCCGGTCAATGCAAGGGATTCGTGTCGGTGCTGCTGCCGCTGACGAACATCCTGATGGGAATGCGGCACTACTACCCGGTCTACGAGGCGGCTGCCGAGCTCGGGCTGCCGGTGACCGTGCACCCGAACTCCGGCGAAGGCATCTTCACCACCTCACCGAGCCTGGCCGGCGCCGCGCCGACGTACTACGTGGAGTGGCACACCGGGCTCAGCCAGGTGTTCCAGGCGAACCTGATCAGCCTGGTGTGCCACGGCGTGTTCGAGCGCTTCCCGGAGCTGAAGGTGGTCATCACCGAGGGAGGGTTCGCGTGGCTGCCGGACGTGCTGTGGCGGCTGGACAAGAACGTCCGCGGGCTGCGCGACGAGGTGCCGTGGCTGCGGCGGCTGCCCAGCGAGTACGTCTTCGACCACGTGCGGTTCACCAGCCAGCCGTTCGTGGAGCCACGGCGTCGCGAGCACCTGCACGCGCTGTGCGACATCGTGCACGCGGACCGGACCCTGATGTTCAGCTCCGACTACCCGCACTGGGACTTCGACGACCCGATGCACGCGCTCGCCGCGGTGCCGGCCGGGATTCGCGAGCGGGTGGCGGTGGGCAACGCGGTCGACACCTTCGGCTCGCGGCTGTGACGGGTTACGTCCGGCATCGTCATCCACGACCGACTCCACGGCCGGGCGACCGGCGACGAGAAGTGATTCCGCGGAATCACTCATCCGGCCAGCCAAGCCGCCGGCATCCGCAACCGCGTGAGTCAGCTGGGCAGGCGGCCGTTCCTCACATGCGGACGAAGTGGAGATCGGAGTGGCCGTCTGTCCACTCGACGACAAAGACGACGCCAGCTGCCAGCGACGTGACCACCGCGCTGTGCTGGTGCACGACCTGCGGCGGCTTCACGGGCGGGCCGGGAACAGGGGTGATGTACACCCCACGCGGCGAACCGAAGGACTGCAGCACCCGGTCATGCGTCATCCGTGCCTGCGGGTAGCTAGGGGCCATCACTACGCACGCCCCGGCCGGCGGGACGCCGTCGTGGGCTGCCCACTTCCAGGTCGCCCGGCGGGGTCTTTCACGCCGAAGACGTCCTCCGGCGCCTGGAGCCCGTCACCTTGCGGCGACAGGCCGCTGGCGTCGTCTGGCGGCCATGGGCTAGCTCCGAATCCATCGTCCGGCGGCGGCCGACCATCCGGGTCGTCATGGTCGGCCGGCTGCGCGTGCGGCTCGATGTCCTCGTCGACTTCTGCGATGTGATCGAGGACGGCCGGCCGCTCGTACGGGCCATCCAAGCCGAACCCCAGCCTCAGGAACTCATCGAGCAGGTTCGCAGGACTCTCGAACACCTGCAGGTTGTCCGACGCCAATACCTTCGGCGCTCCCGCGACGTCATCAGGTTCGCCGGCCGGGTCACCGTCGACGACGGAGCTTTTCGACACGGCCTGCGGGACGGTTGCATCCTGCAGGGCTTGGTTGACCTGAATCAGCCACCACTCGCGGCTGAAGGCGTCACGACCGGCAAGCTCCAGATGCTCCGCGGACACCGGATCGAGGACGTGGGCCGACTGATGGTTCGCGACGGCACCTCGTGTTTCCAGGTATGGCGTGGTCGCATGCGTGATGAAGACCGCGAGATCGGGCTGGTGAAGGCTGACGACGTGTCGGAAGTAGTGAATCGTTGCCAGGTAGGACTGGACGATGTGACTGTCCCATCGAGGCGCTTGTCGGTACAGGAACAGCAGGTCCTGGGCGGCCACCGTGAAGTCGGCGACGTTAGCGGCGTACGTATCGAACGCTTGATGCCGCTTTCGCTCGGCCTTGAGCTTCGACTCATCGTGGTACTTCAGGTTGACTGCGGCCGGTCCGTAGTCCAGCCACTCCCGCAGAAAGAAGTATCCCGAGATCGCAACCTGCAGCAGCAGGAAGAAGAAGAACCAGAACCAGCCGGCTTCGTCGCCGCCCAGCTCACGGGCACGGAGCGAAGACAGCGGGATAACGAGCCCGACCAGGACCAGACCCACGACCGCTGCCGCGATCTTGATGCCAGAGTCCTCGGCTTCCTCCAGCCGGGCCTTCTTGCGGAGCTTGGCTGGAGGCTGCAGACCGGCGGCGTGCCAGGCGTCCAGTTCGGCTTCGTGGTACTTGGTCACACCATCCTTAATTCCGATCGCTGAGTAGTGCGGCACGACGATCAGGATGAGAATCAGGCCCATCGCGAAGACGAACGGCAGCGCCGGAACGTCCGCCTCGATGATCTCGCTGAACAGGGCAACGGACACCGCGAGCTCGGCAGCGAACAGTAAGGCTCCGATGAGCCATTTGAACAGCTGGTACGCGACCGACTTCATGCGGAAGTATCGCCCGAGCTCCAGCTCGTCCTCGTGGACCTCGCGGTATGCGCGATTCCAGGAGTGCAGGTTGACGGCGAGCTCACGGTCTGCTGCTCGTAGCTCGTCACGCGAGACTCCGACGTCACCGGCGATCTCGTACAGCTCGCGCACCGAGTCTCGAGACTCTGCCGAAACGAAGTCGGCCAGGCGGTCACGGAGCCCTTCGTGCTCCTGCGCAAGATGCCTCTCGTACGAGAAGGCGAGACGACCGCCGTCCCACAGTTCGGGCTCCAGCGGCATCCGTCCGACGTTGACGGCCTCCTGTTGTGCCGCCCAGCGGAGGGCGGCCAGTTCCGGCATCAGCACCGAAGGGCCGCCCTCGCCGGGCTCCTCGAGGGGGTCTTGGCCGAGGTCGAACGACTCTGGGCCGTCGATGCTGCCACCGTCGGTGCCGCGCTTGCTTCCGCGGCGGAAGAAGTCGAAGAATCCCATGCTGGTCCTGCCTTAAGCCGTCGCCGGCACTGGAATGGAATCGGACCTGTTGCCGGTGGCGGCGCTCAGCGCACGGGGCATCTCGACGGGCAGCGGTCCACCGGCGTCTTGACGCCCGGACCGCGGCTGCCGCGACGGGTGCACCCCTGGACGAAACCGTTGCAGTAGCGCGACCACAGCAGGCGCCCGGTGTAGGCGATGCTCTCGAACCGCTGCACGTATTCGGCCAACAGGTCTTCCTGCCTGGCGTTCAGCTGAGCCACCTCACTGAGAGCCTGACGGGCGGCATCGCGACGCTCCGCACTCGCGACCATCGCATCGTGGCGGGATCGCCGTTCCTGGTACCGCCGGCGTGCCTCAAGCGCCCTGCGGAGCAACTCGTCGGAGTCAACGGCCGACTCATCCGGCACCCTGTGCTCGAGGTCGTCTCCGATCGGAAACTCAGGCTTGGCGTGTTCGGCGGGAAGGTGGGTCGCGGCCTCCAGCTCGGCGATGCGAGTCCTGAGCTGCCGCCGTTGCGAGACGAACTCCTCACTCAGAGAACTACCCGCCAGACTGACGGCCTCCTGGAGCAGCTGCGAGAGGCTAGCGTGGGCAAAGTCGCGACGCCCGTCGCGTCGACCCTTGCGGAAGAAGCGATGCGCCAGCTTGGGGGTGGGCTCGCCCTCGAGTAGCAGCGACGCCACCTGCTCGGCGACGATGTCGATCGTGAATCTCTCCAACATCTCAATCCCCTAGCAGACGCCTGGCAGTCGGTTCTCTTCGACGGTGTACATGCACATCTGGCCTCCGCCACGTTCGACCAGGCCGGTCCAGAACCCGTGCACCTGCGCCTCGTACCACGCCGGCACCTGCTGCTCGTCGCTCGCAACGCCACCGCCGACACCGACGAACGACACATCGACGCCCTTGAGCGTGGGGACGAGATCCAGCGCTTCGGCCTTGTCGATGAGCTCGTCCGGGGGAACGTCGGGACTCCCGAAGGTGCCGCGCATGCCCAGCTCCGGACCGGTCTGGTAGCCATCGGTCAGGACGACGATGTACATGTCTGTGACGCCCAGGGTTGCCGCGTCTCGCTGCAGGCTCTGCGCAGCGAGGCTGAGCGCCGTGACGATGTCGCTGCCATGTCCGCCCACACTGGCCTGCTCATCCGTCGCGAACACCGACTCGACCGCCTCGTTGGCAGCCTCGGTGGCTTTCTCGACCTGGTCCTCACCGACGCTCGCGCGACGCGTGGGAGGTCGATAGAAGGCGAAGGGCTGTTCCTCGCTGGCTTGCTGCAACTTCGCGTTCGCATTGTCGAAGTAGTAGACGCTGAGGGAGGACTTGAAGGTCTCGCACCCCTCGATCGCATGGCTTGCAAGGTTCTCGTAGCTCTCTCGCGTGTTCTCGTTGATCGACGAGCCCGTGCGATCAACCAGAAGGAGACAGGCGGCCTGCGGCTTCTCACCCGTTGCGGGCACCAGCGCCAGGTAGGCGAAGATGCCGACAACGAGAACGACCACAACGCCCACGCCGATAAAGAGCCACTTCAAGGGATGAGGTTGTTTGGACGATCGTGATGGCCGCTTTGACCCTCTGGTTCGGGATGACTGCCGCGACCTCGTTGATGAGCCACGTCTGGCGGAACTCCCGCGAGACGCACTTCTGCGTGAGGTCGTGCTGACCACGCTTGAACCCCCGTCAATACCGTGTACTGGCTGGGCTCTCTGGCAAAAGCCCTACCTCGGTTCGCGGCGAACGCTAGCCGCTGCGCCGACCCCTTGTTCGCGAATTGGGGACATTCAAAGCCAATGCGTCCTTCGAGCGCTGCAGTGCCTGGGTGGCTTTACGGCAAGTACATCCAATCGGCAGACAAGACGAATCGCGCTCCATAGCGTCCTAGGCGAGAGACATGTAAGCGGTGCGGTGGCCAGATCCGCCCCGATGTCTGTTCGAGGTATGCCGGCCGGGGGCACCGATGCGCAAGACCAGTCACCGAAACGCCAGCTTGCTAGCCGCAGTTGCCCTTGTCGCTGCGACCGCCGGCTGCTCGGCTGAACCGAAGGCTGAGAATGCTGACTCAGGCCAGCGCATGATCGCGCCCGGTGACGCGGACACGTCCGACGAGCGCGAACGCGGCCGCTCCCACGACCGAAACGACGACACTGGAGGAGACACCAGCAGACCGTCAACGGCGGCTGGCATTCCTGCGGAGGCCGAAGCCGCGGTAGTCACCCGCATTGTGGATGGCGACACCCTCGAGCTACGACCGGTGGCCGCCGGTGACGTGTTGGCATCGCAGGCCGTTGTCACCGTCCGACTACTGGAGATCGACACGCCGGAGACCAAGGACCCTTCCGAGCCCGTGCAGTGCTTCGGCCCGGCTGCCACCGACCGCCTCAACGAGCTGGCGGCACCGGGCACAACTGTGTGGGTGGTCGCCGACGAGGAGCTGCTCGACCCGTACGACCGCACGCTGCTGTACCTGTGGACCTCCCGGAACGGGCACGCCGCGTTCGTCAACCTCGAACTGGTTCGCAGCGGCCATGCCCGCGCCGCCTTGTATGAGCCGAACGATCGCTATATCTCGGACATGCGCGCGGCCGAGCGTCGGGCCCGTGCTGCGGGACGAGGCGTGTGGGGATCGTGTGCGTACTTTGGCGAGCCACTGGCGCAGCCGGAGGACAGCGGTCCATCCTCGGGCGGCGGCGTGTCGTCCGGGGTCGGCGATTGCGACCCGTCCTACCGCAGACGCGTGCATCCCGCCTGCCCCACCGGACCTCGACTGTCCGGATGTCTCGCAGACAGCCTTCACTGTCCAGGGCAACGACCCGCACGGCTTCGACGCCGACGGAGACGGCGTGGGGTGTGACGGCTGAGTTGACGACTGTGGCTGACCGGTGACGTGTTACGTGGGCGCGAGTTGTCAAAACAACACCACACCACGCGTTGGTCGCCTAGCCTTCCTGCCTCCAGAACGATTCCTCAGGGGGTGTCGCATGGCTGACTGGCCGACTCTCGTTCAGTACATCCGTCAGAACTACAAGGTTGCGGAGGAAGACTCCCGCATCCTGAAGCTCGTGTTCGACACGGGCAATCTCCGCTCACAGATCCTCTTCGTTCGATACGCCGAGCGCGGTACTACCGGAGAAGAGTGGGTCTCGCTCGAGTCGCCTGTCGGACCGACAGCGACGGTCGACATCCGACACGCTGCGATGCGGGCCGCCGACTACGTGTGCGGCGGAGTCGTGATCGAGTTCGACATGGTCCTGCTACGGCACAGCGTGCCGCTGTCTGACCTGAGCATCCACGAGTTCGAGGCACCGATGAATGTCGTGGTGAACGGGGCCGACCTCATCGAGAGTCAGCTGTCGAACGTCGACACGTACTGACGGGAGACAGCCGTGAAGTGCCCCAAGTGTGGCCGCCAGCTCAACCAGTGCACCTCGTGCAAGGGCCGCGGCAACACCGGCTGGACGACGTGCTCGACGTGCAACAACACTGGTCAGGTCTGCCCAAAGGACGGCGGGCACTGGAAGTGAGCTGACGGAGTCTGCCCGCTGGCAAGTCTCAGCGCAGCGCCGCCGTGACCGGCAGGGAGTCCAGAACGTCGGGGCTCCCGACACCGCGGCTGCGCCGACTCGCCCAGACCGCGGATGCCGCCCCGGCTCCGAGCAGGAGCAGGGTCATGCCTCCGGTGAGCGCCGTGAGGCCCACGGCGACCAGTCCGATCGGGAGTGCCGCCGTCCCGGCCGCGGACCCGAGTGCCCGGCCGGCCGTGGCGCGGGCAAGCGCTCCGGTCACCGGACCGCGAGCCTGCTTCGCCGCGGTGGCGTCCAGCAGCCCCTCGAGGGTGGTCATGAACTGGCCGGAGAGCAGCTGCGCCGCACAGAAGACGACCACGCTGAAGGGTGCCAACGGCCACAGCACGACCATCCCGGCAGCGCACAGGATCCACGCGGTCGGACCGTTCCAGGCCCGCCGCTGCAGCACTCCCGCGACGTACGGGGCCGTCAGCGAGCCGATGGTGAAGGCAATGGCTGCCGCGGCGACGGAGGAACGACCGTGCAGCTCGGCCGCCAGTGGGACGGCCAGCAACGTAGGGGCGGAGGCGATCGCCATCAGGAGCACACCGGCGACGAGTGGGAGCGACGGTCGCGTGCGGACCTGACGGCGGCCGAGGTCATGGACCGGTTCGATCCGCGAGTGACCGGCGACGAGCACGGTCGGCAGCAGCGCGAACACGTAGACGACCACGATGCAGATCACGGTCGGCGACACCTCGTGCAGGATGCTCGCGGGGAGCAGGGCTGCGGTCGCCGCACCCAGCGCCTCGACTGCGGCGACGCCGGTCCCGTACAGCGTGAGCGCGGCCGGTCCGGGCATGACGGCGGCGACCTCCGCACGCATCCCGGCATAGCCGGTCCAGGCGGTGATGTTCATGACGACGACGCAGGCAGCGAGCCACCAGACCCCGACGTCGAGGAAGAGCAGCGCGAAGACGCCCACCCGCAGCACGGCCTCGGCAGCGGCAGCGGTCCGCAGCAGCTGGCGGCCACCGAGTCGCAGCGACAGGTGACTCGCGACGGGCGCTGACAACGCGATCCCCACGAGCATCGCCGCGCCGGCGAGACCGGCCGCGGCCAGGCCGTACCGGTCGAGGATCTCCAGCATGAGCAGGGTCCACGCGAACGACAGGCACACCGAGTCGATCCAGCCGGCGAGCATGATCCGGCTCAGGCTCTGCCCCGTGTGTCTGCTCACCGCGTGCTCCGGGTCAGGCCTGCGGGACGACGATCGCCTGCGGCGGCGGGAAGCCGTTGAAGCTGGAGGCGTAGCTCAACGTGTACGCGCCGGCCGACCCCACGTAGATGCGGTCGCCCTCGGCCATCGTGACCGGCAGCGCCGCGCCGTAGAACATCGTGTCCGCGCTGTCACACGTCGGCCCGGTGATCGTGTACGGGACGTGCGGAACGACTCCGTGGTCGGCACGGGACGACCAGAGCGGGAACCGCCACTGGCCGACGGCCTGGTGCGTCTCCATCATGCCGTTGTAGGCACCGATGTCCAGGTAGAGCCACTCCTCACCGGCCCGCTCCTCGCGGCCGAGGACGGTGGCAGCCATGACGGCGGTCTCCGCGACGAGGTGGCGCCCCGGCTCGGCGGCGACGAGCGCGGGCACGTAGGGAAGGTGGTCGTCCATGGCGGACATGACGGCCCGACCGATCTGCTCGATGGACGGGACCTCGTCGCCGTAGCGAGCGGGGAACCCTCCCCCGATGTCGAGCATCTCGAGCTCCATGCCGTCGCCGGCAAGCTGGCGCATCAACCGGCCGGCCGACGCGAGCGCCTGCACGAACGACGAGGTCGAGGTGCACTGGGAGCCGACGTGGAAGGTCATGCCGTACGGCCGGAGGCCCAGGCCCGCGGCGACGTGCATCAGGGCGCGTGCGTCGTGGAACTCGGCACCGAACTTGCGCGACAGCGGGAACACGCTGTTGCTGTCGTCGACCCGCACCCGGACGTACACGGCCGCACCCGGCGCGTTGGCGGCGATCTTGTTCAGCTCGCCCTCGGAGTCGAACGCGTACCGCCACAGCCCCGCGGCGGCGGTCTCGCGGATGTGCCCGGCCGGCTTGACGGTGTTGCTGTAGAGCACGTCGGCGGGGTCGACGCCCATCGCCTGGAGCAGCTTCAGCTCGCCGAGCGAGGCCACCTCGAAGTCGACGCCCTCCTTGCAAGCAGTCCTCAGCACGTCAGGCGTGGAGTTGCACTTGACCGCATAGAACGGGCGAACACCCGGTAGCGCGTCGCGGAACCGGCGGATGCGTCCGGTGAACAGCTGTGGGTCGTGTGCCAGGAACGGTGTCGGCACGTCGATGCCGTTCAGCACCCGCGGGTCGAGGCTCGTCGGCCACGCATCCGGCAGGTGCAGCACGGCACTGAGGGCCCGCATCGAGGCGGTCATTCTGCTCCATTCGTTCTGCTGGCGGTGTTCTCGGCGGGTCTCACGCGGGAGTGACCGCGTCTCGAACGGCACTCGACTCGGTCCGGTCCATCAGCAGCGCGTGCAGCTCGCCGGCGGGGAGTGCGGGGGCGAAGTGGTAGCCCTGGCCGGTCGTGCAGCCCTGACGTCGCAGCATCAGCATCTCGTCGGGGCGCTCGATGCCCTCGGCGACCGTCTCGAGGTTCATGGTGTGGCCCAGCCGCACGATCGTGCTGACCAACGAGGCATCCCCGTCCTGGGAGAGCCGCTCGATGAAGCTCTTGTCGATCTTGAGGACGTCGACGGGGAACCGGTGCAGGTAGCTCAACGACGAGTAGCCGGTGCCGAAGTCGTCGATCGCCAGCCGGACGCCGAGCGCTCGGATCGCGCGCAGCGTCGACAAGGTCTCGCCGGAGTCGTCCAGCAGCACGCTCTCGGTCATCTCCAGGGTGAGCCGTTCGGGTGCCAGACCGGACTCCTCGAGCGCCTTGGCCACGGTGCCGGTCATGTCGCCGTCGTAGAGCTGGCGCGCGGAGACGTTGACGCTGATGCTGAGGTCGGCCAGCTCCGGGTCCCCGCGTTGCCACTCCACGGTCTGCTGGCAGGCTTCACGCAGCACCCACTCCCCCAGCACCCGGATCAGTCCGGTGGACTCTGCCAGCGGGATGAACTCGCTCGGGGCGATGGCCCCCAGCACCGGGTGCTGCCAGCGGGCCAGCGCCTCCACGCCGGTGATCTGGCCGGAGCGCATGTTGATCAGCGGCTGGTAGTGCACCTCGAGCGCGTCGTCCTCCAGCGCGGTCCGCAGGTCGGCGCCGAGACGCACCCGCTCGACGAGGCCGGCGTGCATGCTCGGGTCGTACAGCGCGTAGCCGCCGCTCTTGGCCGCCTTCGCCTGGTACATGGCCAGGTCGGCGTTGCGCAGCAGCTGCTCGGCGTTGGTCGCGTTGTCGCCGTGGTGGGCGATGCCCACGCTGGCACTGAGGTGCACGATGGTCGTCGCCAGCTCGTACGGCTCCTGCAGCAGCGTGTTGATCCGCTCCGCCAGGGCGATCGTGTACGCCGGGTCGTCGAGGTCCTCGACCAGGACGGCGAACTCGTCCCCGCCGAAGCGAGCCACGGTGTCGCCTGGCCGCACCTGGTTGTCGAGCCGACGGGCCACCTCCACCAGGAGCTGGTCGCCGCTGCTGTGACCCAGGGTGTCGTTGATCTCCTTGAACCCGTCCAGGTCGAGGAAGAGAACCGCGAGCGAACCGGGTCGCAGATCCCGCCGGGTGAGCGCGTGCTCGAGCCGGTCCCGGAACATGGCGCGGTTGGACAAGGAGGTCAACGAGTCGTGGAACGCCTGGTGCACCAGCTGCTCTTGCAGGATCGTCTGGTCGGTGACGTCCCTGCTGTTGAGGACGAGCCCCTGCACGCTGGCGTTGTCGAGGAGGTTGGTGATGGTCACCTCGAGGTGACAGTCCATGCCGTCACCCCGGCGCCAGACGTTGTGCACGGTCTGCATGCGCAGGGACGCCTGCGACGCCGAGTCGATCGCGGCCTTGAGCAGCGCCGCCTGGTCGTCGCCCATGAGATCCCACACCGACCGCCCGGTCATCGACTCCGCCGTGCGCCCGAGCACCCGCATGCACGACTCGCTCTGGTAGGTGACCAGGCCGTGGCGATCCACGACGGTGACCACGTCGGAGCTGTGCTGGACGAGAGCCGCGAAGCGCTGTCGGCTGGTGTCCAGCTCGGTCGTCCGCGCCTGTACGCGCTGTTCGAGTTGACGGGTGAGCGCCCAGTTCTCTCGCAGCGTGAGGATCTGCCGTGCCACCAGCAGAGCCGTGAGGGCCGTGCTGGTCCACACCACGAACGAGTCGGTGCGTCCGCTGCCGATCAGCTCGATCGCCGAGGTGAGCAGCGCCACGGTGACCGCCGCATAGGGCAGGAACGTCCCGAGCTGGCGACCGAGGCCCTCGTCGGCGTCCTCGTCGGCGCCGGCGACGTCTGGCGGTGTGGCGACCAGGGCAGCGCGCAGCATCAGGGTGAAACCGAGGAACCACCCGACGTCGATGAGGCTGCCGGAGCTGTACGTCCCCGAGGTCGTCATGTACACGAAGCCGGAGTCGGCGACCGCGAAGGCCACCAGGCCGGAGCCCACCAGCGGCAACGAGATCGGGAGTGCGATGTCTGAGTGCCGGGCCCGCAACCAGGTGTAGATGACGATCGTGATGAGCACGGTGTCGCCGGCCGGGTAGGCGAACGAGATCGCCTGCGTGAGCAGGCTGTCCCCGCCGGCGTGCACGACCGGCCCGAGCACGAGGACCCAGCTGACCAGCAGCAGCGCGGCCGCCACCATCAGCCCGTCCAGGATCGTCCGGGCGCGCCCGGCGAGGGTCGGGGCCGCGAGTGGGAGGGTCAGGAGTGCCGCAGCTGCCAGGATCGGCATCCCGAGGTAGCCGATGTCGGCCAGCGACGGGAACGGCACGTCGCGGCCGAGGACGGACTCGTACCACGTCCAGATCGCCTGCCCGATCGACCACGACAGGCACGCCAGGCCGAAGAACACCCAGAACCGGCGAATCGAAGGAGCCTTCCGGGCGCGTCCGAGCGCGGCCCAGCCCGCTCCGAACGCGATGCCGGTCAGCCCGACGTTGGACACCAGCTGCGCGGTGGCGCTGTTTCCGGCCTGTCCCAGGAGCAACAGTGTCAACACCCAGACGATCACGACAGCGCTGAGCGCTGTCGTGGCGACGACGTGGCTGCGCCGTCGGAGGATGTCCTGCATGCACGCACCGTCTCGTGTGCCACGTACGCGCGATAGGCGTAGCAGCCGCACTGGCCGCTTCGGACGATGCAGATAGGGCCGATCAGCCCAGCCAGGGCCGTGGTCGATCGCGGACGCTGCTCCTCCGGCCCCACACCGCACCGATGATTTTGCCGCTTTTGCACGGTCAGTACGTCAGCATCCAACCCGAGGACGAACGTGAGGAGTAGCCATGACCACCGCGAGCTCGACCGACGTCGCGACACGACGCAGGGTCGTCGCATGGGTGAGCGTCTCGATGGACGGGTACACCAGTGGCCCGGGCGGCCCGGAGCACGACACCTGGCTGCACGAGTACGCGATGCTGGAGCAGACGCTCGCGTACTTCGAGGGCATCTGGCGTGGCGCCGACACGGTGGTCGTGGGCCGGTCCAACTACGAGGGCTTCTACAGCGTCTGGCCGGGGATCACCCGGGACCCGGCGACCGACCCGCGGACCCGTGAGCTGGGCCGCTGGCTCGACCGGGTCGAGAAGGTGGTGGCGTCGCGCACCCTGCAGAGCGCGGACTGGGAGAACTCACGGATCGCCCGAGACCTGGAGTCCGAGGTCGCGGCGCTGCGGGAGACGCCCGGTGGCGACATCCTGGTGATCAACAGCGCGAGCATCATCCAGACGCTGCTGCGCGCCGACCTCGTGGACGACCTGCGCTACGTCGTGGTGCCCGTCCTCGTCGGCGGTGGCCTGCGACTGTTCGCCGACGGGCTGCCCGCCTCGAGCTGGAGCCTGGCCGAGACCACGACGTTCGCGTCCGGGGGGTTGGGGCTGCACTACCGCCGGGCGTGAGCCGGCCCCGTCGTCAGCGGAAGGTCAGCACCTGTCGCTCGAGCGGGAGCGTCAGCCGGTACGGCCCGTCCCAGCGCGGCCGCACCGGCAACGGCTCCTCGATGGCGAGGGTCTCGATCGGCGGGGTGGAGCCCGGGCTGCGGTACCGGCGCAGCACCCACGGCTCGCCTTCCGAACCCAGCAACGCCGGGCCGTCGGTCACCTGGAAGTGCAGGTGCGGCAGGTCGGTGTTGCCGCTGTTGCCCAGCCGGGCGAGGGTCTCGCCGACGCGTACGACATCGCCGACCGCGACCCGCACGCTGCCCGGTGCGAGGTGGGCGTACCACACGAAGCGGCCGTCACCGGTGGCCACGGCGACGTGGTTGCCACCGGCATCGGCGATGCCGACGGGATCGGGGTCGAACGGAACCTGGTCGGGATGCCGGTCGACGACCTCGACCACGGTGCCACTGGTCGCCGAGCGCACCGGCTCCCCGTAGCCGGGGTAGCTGGACAGCTCGTCCAGCGGTCCGGTGAGGACGCGACGGCCGGGCGACATCCGCACGATGTCCACGGCATAGCGCTGCGCCAGGTGGAGCCCGCCGTTGACCGGCAGCAGCGCCATGCGGTGGGCGCCCGGACCGCAGCAGCCGCCGAGGTCCAGCCACCGCCGTCCCTGTAACGGCGGGGCCACGACGAGCGGTCCGCGCTCGTCGACCGGAGCCGTGGCGGCGTCAATGCGCACCTCCGGACCGGAGCCCTGCGGGAGTGGCTGGACGGTGAGCTGGTGTGCCAGCGCCTTCGGAGGCTGCTGACCCCGGTGCAGCCGGACGTCGAGCGCCAGGAAGCCCACCTGCGCGGGGCCGAGCCTGGTGCCGGGCCGACCCGACACGGTCCCCATCGCGCTGGTCAGCTCGTCGCCGGACACCCGCGCCAGCACCTCGCGCGAGCGCTGGTCCAGCACGTCGACCTGGCGTACGGCCAGGGCGATCGAGTTGGGGTTGGTGACCAACAGCTCGTAGACCAGGTGCCGGCGGTGGTCGGCGGCGCGCACCGCACGTGGCGGCGCGACCGGGGTCGCGAGCACCGCGCTCAGCCGGTCGACCCGCAGCGGCGCATCGGCACCGTCGTCCAGCCGCGGCGAAGGGTCACCGGCAACGACTGTGGCCGGCGACAGGGCGACCGCCGCGGCGGCCACCGCCATGACGGCGCGCGCGCTCCATCGACCTCGTACGTGCATGTCGACTCCTCCCCTGCTCGGTCGTCGCGGCGACCAATTCAACCCGGCGCGGGGTCAACGGCGTCAAGGCGCCGCCGGCCGATGGCGCTGCGGTGACCCGTCGCGCGCCTATGGTGTCGTCCGCCAGGACTGTGGCCACCAGCGTGAGGAGGAGCCGTGGGTGTGCCCGCCGAGACCGTCGCGGGACCGTTCGCGCGCTACCCCGTCGCCGAGGCCATCGTCGCGGGCGCGGGCGGAGACGCGTACGCCACGACCGGGGCGCTCAGATCTGTGGGCACGAGCGCCCAGTGGCTCGCGATGCAGTCCGACCTGCAGACCGGTGGCTTGCTGTTCGGGCTGATCAACGGCCGCGGCCGCCGGATCGGGCGGCAGTTCGACGAGTGCACCCAGGTGGCGGTGCTCGCGGCCGGCGCCGTCAACCGGTGGGCCGCCGCGATCGGCGTCTTCGACTCCGGTGTCGACGGGCTCAACGCCGAGTACGCGGCGGCGAGCGTCAACGCGTTCGGCCTCGGCGCCTTCGAGCCGGCGGCCGGTGACACGGCCGAGCAGAACCAGGCCGCTCAGAACCAGCACGCCCAGCGGGTGGCCGACGCCCGGACCGCGCTGCGGGCCGACCTGCAGGAGCGCTACGCACGGCTGGAGTCGACCCTCGACGGCGAGGCGACCGCGGTGGCCGGCCTGCTCGACCGGGGTCCCAGCGAGCAGGCGTTGTTGTCCCTGTTCGCGTCGGGCGCGCTGCCGCTCGGCGTACGCGAGCTGATCCCCGGCCTCGACTACACCAGCACCCCGAGGGGAAGCGACGCCGCCGTCAACGACGCGCTCGACGCGCTCGAGGACGACGGGCGACTCGACGGCGAGCCGGGCGAGTACTACCGGGCGTGGGTGGCCGCCATGGTCGCCGCCGGCATGTCCCTGCAGGAGATCCGCGACCGGGCCGAGCAGGAAGACGTCGAGGACGACACCTTCGACGTGCTGGACGACCTCGAGGTGCTGCGCGACCCCGACGGTGGTTACTTCGCGCTGCTCGAGGACGACGAGGGGGCCAAGCGGATCGCCCGGGTGATCGAGCTGCTCAACGGCGGCGAGCCCAGCGTCACCGACTCGCGGCGGTCCAACAACGAGTGGACGTACGACGGCTTCCTGATCTCGGACAGCGACGTGGAGTTCGTGCTCGACAACGGCGGCGCGATCGTCGCTACCCCCGAGGGCACCTTGATGGCGGCCGGCGGCGGCGAAGCGTTCGGGTTCATCCCCAACCCGGCGGACTGGTTCTCGTCCCGCGGTGGTACGACGTGGATGGAGATGTTCGTCATCAACGGGTCGTACGACGATCCCGCCGAGCGCCTGCGCGAGATCGTCGCGGCCGGCGAGCTCAACGGCAACGAACTGGCCGACCTGCTGCGGCATGAGCGGATCCACTCCGAGCAGTGGTCCGAGTACGGCTACTGGGGCTTCATCGCCCGCTACCTCGCCGAGGGGACCGACCCGTGCGACAACTCCTTCGAGGAGGACGCCGGGTACGAGGACGGCGGCTACGAATGCAACTGAGGTGCTGAGCCGCGTTGTTGTCGCGACGGCGCTGATGCTGACGGGCGTCCTGGTCGGTTGCGACGACGAGGCTGCCCGACCGGTACGGCTGGGCGGCGTGCAGGTGGCCGACGGAGAGCTGCGGTACTGGCTCGGCACGGCGTGCGACTCCGTCACGTCGGTGTCGGTGGAGCTGGCACAGGACCGCACCGACGCCGCCGACAAGACGCTCGACACCTGGGCCATCGAGGCGGGCGGGCCGGCCTCGGTCGAGACCGTGACGCTTGGCTCGGTGCCCGACGGGTTCACCGAGGTCGACCCCCTGGACGCGGAATGGCAGGACGCCGACCTCGCCCGCTGGACGTTCACGTTCGACGCCGCCGACACCCTGCAGGTGGTCGACCTGCGGACGGTGCGCGACGAGGCGCCCGACCACGCCGACGAGTGGTACGTGACGGGGCTGGCCGACGTCACCGGCGGTGAGTCGGATGCCGGCTGGTACTCCGAGGACGGCTACCGCGACCTGCTCGACGCCGACGAGGGCATCACTGCGACCTGCACCTCGTGACCACCTGCGACCCGAAGTGATTCCGCGGAATCACTTCGCCCGGCGGACGAAAGTCGGGTCGGTGTCGCTACCAAAGGGGGACCAAGACGAGCCCAGCGCCCGTGGTGAAGTGAATCTCGGTCCGCGAGGCTGAGGCCGGGAGACGACGCGGCGTACCGGCCGGGGCTGGCCGACGATGCTGGTGCTGGCGCTGGCGTTCGGGTTCCTGCAGGCCGGCGTCATGGACCAGTCGTTGTTCAACCCGGCCTACGACCGCTACGACTTCCAGCACCCGGCACACGTGGCCGGTCTCGGTCTCAGCGCGTACTACCTGCTGGCGTTCACCATCGGCCACGTCGTCGCCAGCATCGGCGTGCCGATCGCGCTGGTCGAGTCGTACGCGGCGCGGCGTGGCACCCAGCCGTGGCTGGGCCGGCTCGGCCTTTGCGTCGTGGCGGTGCTGTACGTGCTGGGCAGCGTGGTCAACCACTTCGGCGTCAAGGAGGAAGAGCACTTCCAGGCGTCCGCCGGGCAGGTCGGCTTCATCCTGGCCGTGGTGATCGGGCTGGTGGTCGTCGCGTTCCGGATCCGTCCGCGCCCACCGGTCGACGGTCGGGTGCCACCCCCGGTGGTGGTCGGCGGCATCGCCGCGGTGGCGGCCTTCGGCTACCTGGCGCTGGAGAGCTGGCTCGGGGTCGCCGTCGGCGTCGCTGTCGTCGCCACCGTGGCGACGCTTGTCGGCCGGTGGTCGAGGCGCCGGGCCTGGACCCGTCGGCACCCCTTCGCGGTCGCCGCCGGAGCCGCCCTCGCCGGCGCGGTGACCCCGTTCGTCGGCGAGCCGTACGACGACACCGTCAGCGCGTCCACCGAGCTCGCGAACGACCTGGTCGCCGCAGTCATCCCGGTGCTGCTGGTGGCGGGCGCCGCGTGGCGGCTGCGGCGGCTGGAACCCGCGAATCCGGCCTGAGTCCCGCTAAGGCGTTGACACGGGCGGCGGGTCGGTGTTGGCTATACCCATACCCCCGAGGGGTATCGCCACAGCCGGAGGAGCCAGCCATGACGACCACCGCCCCACCCACCTTCGTCGGCACCACAACCTTTCAGGTCGACGGGAGCCCGCTGATGTCCGAGACCTTGCACGCACCCGCCCCGGCCACCCGCCGTGTCAAGGGGTGGCGCTTCCTGCGGCACTACCTCGAGATGGTGCTGGCGATGTTCGTCGGCATGGCCGTCCTCGGGCCGCTCGAGTCCCTCGTGTTCGACGCGATGGACTGGTCCGAGACGCTGGACCGTACCGACGTGGGCTCCCTCGCGATGGCCACCAACATGACCGTCGGCATGGCGGCGTGGATGCGCGTCCGCGGCCACCGCTGGGCGCCGATCGCCGAGATGGGCGCGGCCATGTTCTTGCCGTTCGTCGTGCTGCTCGTCCCGTGGTGGATGGGTGCCATCTCCGCAGGCACGGTCATGCTGTGGGGCCACGTGCTGATGATGGTGGCCATGCTCCTCGCGATGGTCCTGCGCCTCGACGAGTACACCTCCGCCCACCACCGCTGAGCCGACAGGAGACCAGGAGCTCACGATGCCGACCCCGACGCTCACCGCCTGCACGCTCGAGATCGAGGGCATGACCTGCGCCTCGTGCGTGGGTCGGGTGGAGAAGGCGCTGGCCAAGATCGACGGCGTGTCCGAGGCGCAGGTCAACCTCGCGACCGAGGCCGCCACCGTCAGCTTCGACCCCGATCGCGTCCGGCTCGACCAGCTCACCGCGGCCGTCAGCGCCGCCGGCTACAGCGGCACGGTCCGTACCGAGGCGGTGCCCGAGACCGGCGACGAGTCACCCGCGGACGACGCCGAGGCACGCCGGGACGCCGAGCTCAACGGCCTCAAGCGCCGGTGGCAGGTGGCGCTGACGGTCGGCCTGGGCCTGATGGTGCTCATGTACGTCCCGCTGCCGCTGGACGCGATGGACTGGCTGATGCCGGCGATCCTCGTGGTCGCGACGGCGGTGCAGTTCTGGGCCGGCCGCCCGTTCTACGAGGCGGCCTGGGCCGCCGCCCGGCACGGCGCCACCAACATGAACACCCTGGTCGCGCTGGGCACCGGCATCGCGTGGGGCTACAGCGCGTTCGTCACCCTGTGGCCGGGACTCGCGGAGTCGTGGGGGCTGCCGCTGCACCTCTACTACGAGACCGCGCTGGTCATCATCGCGCTGGTCGCGATGGGCCGGTGGCTGGAGGCGCGGGCCAAGAAGCAGACCGCCGCAGCCATCAAGGCCATGGTCGGGCTGGTGCCGACGACCGCCCGCGTGCTGCGGGACGGCGCCGAGGTCGACGTTCCGGTCGCCGAGGTCGTCGTCGGCGATCTGGTACGGGTCCGGCCGGGCGAGAAGGTCCCGGTCGACGGTGTGGTGACCGACGGTTCGTCCAGCCTGGACGAGTCGATGCTGACCGGTGAGCCGCTGCCGGTGGGCAAGGCGGTTGGCGACACCGTCATCGGTGCCACCGTGAACACGACCGGCTCACTGGTGCTGCGCGCCAGCGCCGTCGGCGACGACACCACGCTGGCGCAGATCGTCCGGCTGGTGGAGGAGGCGCAGGGCTCCAAGGCGCCGATGCAGCGGCTCGCCGACCGGGTGTCTGCGGTGTTCGTCCCGGCGGTGCTGGTCGCCGCCGCGCTCACGTTCGCGGGCTGGGCGCTGCTCGGCCCGGACGCGAACGCCATGACGATGGCGCTGACCACCACCATCGCGGTGCTGATCATCGCCTGCCCGTGCGCGCTCGGGCTGGCCACGCCGACCGCCGTGATGGTGGGCACCGGCAAGGCCGCCGAGCTCGGGATCCTGATCGGCAACGGCGAGGCGCTCGAGCAGGCCAAGCGGCTGACTGCCGTCGTACTCGACAAGACCGGCACCGTCACGGTCGGACGCCCCGCGGTGACCGGCGTGACCGCGCGCACCGGGTGGTCCGCGGACGCGGTGCTGGCGCTGGCGGCCGCCGCCGAGACCGGCAGCGAGCACCCGGTCGGCGAGGCGATCGTGGCGCACGCCCGGTCGCAGCGTCTGTCGCCGGCGCGGGCCGAGCAGTTCAGCGCGGTGCCGGGACACGGCATCGCGGCCGTCGTCGGCGGTCGGGACGTACGGATCGGCAACCGTGCGCTGATGGACTCCGTCGACGTCGACACCGCCCCGCTGGACGCGGCGGCCGCCGAGGCGGCGCGGGGCGGGCAGACGCCGATGTTCGTGGCGGTCGCCGGCTCGCTGGCCGGCCTGGTGACTGTTGCAGACACGGTGAAGCCGGAGTCGGCCGAGGCGGTCGCGCAGCTCAAGGCGCTGGGGCTCGACGTGTGGATGCTCACCGGCGACAACGCCGCCACCGCGGCTGCGGTGGCCGAGCAGGTCGGCATCGACCACGTCGTCGCGGAAGTGCTGCCGGAACAGAAGGCCGACGAGGTCAAGCGGCTGCAGGCCGACGGTCTGGTCGTCGCCATGGTCGGCGACGGCATCAACGACGCGCCAGCACTCGCGCAGGCCGACCTCGGCATCGCGATCGGCACGGGGACGGACGTCGCCATCGCGGCCTCCGACATCACTCTCGTCGGCGGCGACCTGCGAGCCATCGTGTCGGCGATCGCGTTGTCGCGGCGCACGGTGACGACGATCAAGCAGGGTCTGGCGTGGGCGTTCGCCTACAACATCTTGCTGATCCCGGTTGCCGCGGGCGCGCTGTACGCGTTCGACGGCCTGCTGCTCGACCCGGTGCTGGCCTCGGCGGCGATGGCGATGAGCTCGGTCAGCGTGGTGACGAACGCGCTGCGGCTGCGGCGCTTCCGCCGTCCGGAGAGCGTGGACGAGATCCTGCACCCGCCGCTGCGCGGACGGATCGGTCAGTACGCGTACCTGACCGGTATCGCCGTCGTGGCGCTGGCACTGGGCGCCGGCCTGACTGCGTTGTCCCGGATGGACTTTGCCGAGCGCGGCATGAACGGTCAGCTGGCGTGGGTGCAGGACACCGGAATGCCGATGCGCCCGTCGATGAGCGTGATGATGGAAGCCGACGTGGAGCCGGCCGAGGCGGCTGATGCCGGGTTCGACGTACGGCTCGACGTGCCCGCCGACACCCAGCCGGGTGTGCCTACGACGATCACGGCCACCGTGGTCGACGCCGGGACGGGCGAGCCGTTGAGCGACCTGTCCAAGAGCCACGACGCGTGGATGCACCTCATCGCGACCCGCGAAGACCTCGGCACGTTCACGCACGAGCACCCGGAGCCCACCGGTGAGCCCGGCGAGCTCGCGGTCGACATGACGTTCCCCACCGCCGGCAGCTACATCGTCAACACCGAGTTCCGGCGGCAGGGCGAGATGAGCGACGTGCACCAGCGGCAGGTCGTGACGGTCGACGGTGATGCGCCCGCGCCGGTGGAGCTCGCGGCGTCGCCGCGGACGACCGTGGTCGACGGCATCGAGGTCTCGCTCCGCGGCGAAGCCCAGGTGGGTGAGCCGAGCGAGCTGCAGTACGTGTTCAGCGACGCCGACACTGGAGCGCCGGTCGACGACCTGGAGCCGTACCTCGCGGCCGCCGGCCACGTCGTGGTGATGCGCGCCGACGGGCAGACCTTCGCCCACGAGCACGCCGAGGAGCTGGACACCGACGGTGACCCGGTGTTCGCCCTGCCGGGCACGACCTTCGGTCCCGAGCTCGACGTGCACGTCGACTTCGACTCCCCCGGCACGTACCAGCTGCTGGGGGCAGTTCCGGCTCGCCGACGGCGAAGTGATCACGGTGCCGTTCACGGTCGAGGCGGGCTGACCTCCCGGTCAGGTCGTGCTGCGGTAGCGATCGACGACCAGCCGCTCAGCCGTCGAGGGCTGCGTCGTGAACGAGGATCGCGGCCTGCACCCGGTTGCTGAGATCGAGCTTGGTCAACGATCTGCTGATGTGGGTCTTCACCGTCGCCTCCCGCATCTGCAGGTGCCGGCCCACCTCGGCGTTGGACTTGCCTTGCGCCACGCTGCGCAGCACCTGCAGCTCGCGGACGGTCAGCGCCGCCAGCCGTCGGCGGGCCTCGGCGGTGCCGGACAGGTCCCGGTCGGCGAAGGAGTCGATCAGCCGACGCGTCACCGAGGGCGCCAGCATGGCGTTGCCGTCGGCGACGGTGCGTACGGCTGCCGCCAGCTCCCGGGGTGGCGTGTCCTTGAGCAGGAAGCCGACTGCGCCGGCGCGCAGCGCCCGGTGCACGTACTCGTCGAGGTCGAACGTCGTCAACATGACCACGCTCGGAGGGTCGGGCCGGCGGTTGATCTCCGCCGCAGCGCGCAGACCGTCCACACCGGGCATGCGTACGTCCATCAGCACGACCTGCGGCCGGTGCGCGTCGGTGGCGGTGACGGCCTGGTGACCGTCCTCGGCTTCCGCGACCACCTCGATGTCGCCGTCGGCCTCGAGCATCACCCGCAGCCCGGCACGTACGAGATGCTCGTCGTCGGCGACCACGACCCGGATCATGCGGGCTCCGTCGGTCGGTTCGTGGGCAGCACCGCGGTGACGGCGAAGCCGCCACCGGGTTGCGCAGCGGCACTGAGCTCCCCACCCAGCAGGGACACCCGTTCGCGCAGGCCCAGCAGCCCGGCGCCCGCACCCATCGCCTGCTCGGCGGACCTCACCGCGGAGTCGGGTGGTGGGCTGTTGATCACCCGTACTTCCACCTGGTCGGGGTCGTGGCGGAGGCTCACCTGGGTGGGCACTGGGCCGGCGTGCCGGTGGACGTTGGTCAGCGCCTCCTGCACCACCCGGTAGGCGGCACTCTCGACCAACCGGGGCAGCGGAGTCGGGTGACCCTCGTCGTGGCGATCGACGGGCAGGCCGGCCGCCCGCGACTCGGCCAGCAGCCGATCAAGGTCGTCGAGACCAGGCGGTGGAGCCAAGGACGCTGCGTCGTCAGCCCGCGTCGACCGCAGCACGCCGAGGACGTCGCGCAGGTCGGCGAGGGCGTCGCGTCCGAGGGTCCGGATCCGCTCAGCGGAAGCAGCGACATCGGCATCGGCAGCTTTCACCTCCAGAGCGCCGGCCTGGATGACCATTAGCGACACCCGGTGCGCCACGACGTCGTGCATCTCCCGGGCGATCCGCGCCCGTTCCAGCGCGCGCTCGCGTTCGGCCACCGCTGACCGCTCCCGCAGCAGCTGGTCGGCCTGCTGCCGCAGCCCTTCCAGCACCTGACGGCGGGCCGCGACCCATCGACCGACCGCAGCGGGCAGCAACACCAGCCCGACGATCAGCAGGGCGATGTTGACCACGCCGCTCACGGACACGCCGACCGAGTCGGCGACCACCCCGCCGATCAGTGCCGGCACCGTGACCAGCGCCGCCCCCGCGATGGTGCAGGCCAGGACCTGGCGCCCACGCCGCAGACCGGCGCCGACGACGTACATCGTCACCGGGATCGCCGGCCACATGCCGACCCAGATCCACCCGACGACGGCGAGGGCCGCCAATGGCCACGGTGTGCGTCGCACGACGAACGCGGCCGCTGCCGAGGCGAGGGCCAGCGCCACGACTGTCGGCTGCGACCAGTCCTGGTAACTGGTCACCGCGGCCAGCGCGACCGCGGCCGCCAACACTCCGTCGATCGCCCGGCTCTTGAGCACCGCCTCGCTGTCCACGCGTCGAGCCTAGATGTCGATCACACCGTGGGGATCCGCCGAAAGTCGCAGACGGGCCTGCATCGAAGGAGTACGCGGCGAGCGTCTCTCGATGGATGTCTCGCGGGGCTGCGCGGACGACGCTTGTCCGCATGATTACTTTGCACGAGCTCACCAAGACGTACGGACCGACGACCGCGGTGGACGGTTGTCGGTCGACATCCGCGCGGGTCAGGTCACCGGGTTCCTCGGGCCGAACGGCGCCGGGAAGTCCACCACCATGCGGATGATCCTCGGCCTCGACCGGCCGACGTCCGGCACGGCCCTGATCGACGGACGCGCGTACGCCGACTTCGAGCACCCGCTGCGAGAGGTCGGCGCGGTGCTGGACGCACGCGCGGTCCACCCCGGCCGCAGCGGACGCAACCACCTGCTGGCGATGGCGCGCAGCAACGGCATCCCGCGTACGCGCGTCGACGAGGTGCTCGGCGTGGTGGGGCTCGAGAACGTCGCTTCGCGCCGCGCCGGGACGTACTCGCTCGGGATGAGCCAGCGGTTGGGGATCGCCGGTGCCCTGCTCGGCGACCCGCAGGTGCTGCTGTTCGACGAGCCGGTCAACGGTCTCGACCCCGAAGGCGTGCACTGGATCCGCGAGCTGATCCGCGGGCTGGCCGCCGAGGGGCGCACCGTCCTGGTGTCGAGCCACCTGATGAGCGAGATGCAGGACACCGCGGACCAGCTGCTCATCATCGGGCGCGGGCGCCTCATCGCCGACGCACCCGTCGACGAGATCATCGCCGGCAGCTCGCGCACCGGGGCGCTCGTCCGCGCCCCGAACGCCGACGCGCTCGGCGCATACCTGCGCGACCACGGCCTTGCCGTCGAGCAGGCGACCGACCAGGAGCTCATCGTCACCGGCGGTTCGCTCGCGCGGATCGGGGACCTCGCGCTCGCGGCCGGCATCCCCGTGCACGAGCTGAGCCCGCGGCTGGCGTCGCTCGAGCAGGCGTACCTCGAGCTCACCGCAGACAGCGTGGAGTACGCCACGCACACCTCGCCCCCCGGAACGACCATCACCTCGATCGAAAGCAGGCAGAGCGCATGAGCACCGTGGCACCTCTTCGTACGACTCGCGTCCAGCCGGGAGGCGGCCGCACGCTCGGCGCGGTCGCCGCCGAGTGGACCAAGCTGTGGAGCGTCCGCAGCACGGCCTGGAGCCTGATTGCCGCCGCCGCGCTGGTCGTCTCCGGCGGCCTGGTCCTCGGGATGTCGGCGGCTGCCAGCGCGGAAGCCGGCCACGACGTCCAGTCCGCCCCGCACCTGGCCGCGGTCGGACTCCAGCTGGCCCAGCTGGCCCTGGTGGCGATGACGACTCTGGCGATCACGTCGGAGTACTCCAGCGGAACCATCAGCACCACGCTGCAAGGCGTTCCGCTGCGCGGCCGGGTGCTCGCCGCCAAGGCGGCCGTCGTCGGCGCCGTGACGTTCGTGGCCGGCGTCGTGCTCAGCGCCGTCGGCACCGTGTCGGTCGTCTCGACGATGGGCGAGGTCGGCGACGTCGATGGCCGCGAGGTCGTGCTGAGCGTGCTGGGCGCGGGCGCGTACGTCGCGCTGCTGAGCCTGCTCACCCTCGGCCTCGGACTGGCGCTGCGCAGCGCCGCCGGCACGATCACGAGCATCCTGCTGCTGCTGCTCGCGATCCCGCAGATCATGCTCCTCGTCGGGGTCGACTGGCTGCAGCGCGCCGCCGACTACCTCCCCAGCGCTGCCGGGCAGATCCTCATGACGCAGGCGTCGACGCCGTACGGCGCTGGTGTCGCGGTGCTGGTGCTCGTCGGCTGGGCGGTGGCGGCGGCCGGGGCGGGCTATGCCGCGCTGCGGACGCGAGACGCGTGACGTCTCATTCGGTCTCGCGCCGGACGCAGAAGTTGTAGCAACCGGCCACGATGTTGCGCACGTGCACCACCTCGACGTCGGGCCGGGCGAGCAGCTCCGCGGCTGCTTGCTCGGCCTGCGTTCCGTCGACGACGACACCTTCGGTCATGTCGCCGTTGGTGTCGTACCCGCGCAGGATCTGCCGCCGGTGGGTGAGCGCGGCCGGGTACGTACCGACGTCTTCGTAGCCGTCGCACGCCTCGGCATGGATGAACACCGGCCCACGCTCGGCGAAGGGCCGCGGCGCCGCCGGGTGGCGTGTAGGCGATCAGCACGACCCGCTCCCCCGGCCGGCTGTCGCGCAGGCAGCACCGCAGCGGGTGCCCGCCCTTGGTGCTCGCTGCGTGGTCGCTGCGGCAGGTGGAGCCGCACGCCGTCGTGTCGGTGGGATCCTGACGCTCCGGGCGTGAAAGGTGATTCCGCGGAATCACTTTCGTTGCGCACGGCGACGATCCGGACAGGAAGGTCGCCCTCATTGACCTGGCTCCGTACCTCAAGCCGAGGCCAGCGCACGGCAGGTGCTCCGGGCCGGCTCGGGGATGCAGGCTGCGATCGCTGCCCACCCTGCCCTGTGCTCGCTGCCAGACAAGTGTTCGTGGAGCGCCGAAACGACGGCGGGATGAATCAAGGCCAAGGCTGCTGCCGACGCAGCGACTGGCAGCGCCTGAGGTGCCCTCGCCGCGATGAGTAGTGCCACTTCGCAGGTCATGACTGCTTCGGCGACCATTCGGGGCAGACCGGCGTGCATCAGAACCTGTACCCGACCTGACGGCTCTCGCCTCTCGATGCGCGCCGGGTGCTCGCCGACGGCGTCGCTCCACAGGGGTGAGTGACCGATCTGTCCGAGCGCGAACGGCTGCCGACCGGCCCCGACGGCCGCGGCCAGGGTCCAGATCCACTCGTCTGGGTCGTCCGCCTCGAGTGTGTCTACCAGCTCGAGGGCGGTCTCCTCGTCCACCTCGAGCGGGCGCCACTCGAACATCAGACCGGGATTGACGCCGGACGGCACGAGTCGGCCGAGCACGATGGCGTCACGCTCCATCCCGAGTGCGCAGCCAAGGTGCAGCACCTCACGGGTGCGCGTCGAGCCGACCTCGAGCACCGTGAGCCGGTCGTCGCACAGGTCGACAAAGCGGTAGACGCGTAGCGGCTCGTCGATCCAGTCACGGATGCGCGGGGCGCGAGCCACAAGCTCGGGCCGAGCGCGTTCGTCCAGGAAGTCGGCGAGGCCCGAGTACGTGTGCACGAGAAGCTCACGGACCAACCAGTCGGTCCCGGCAACGCCAGTCCCGAGCTCGAGCATCGCCCAGTCGTCGTCCTCGTCCGGCAGCTCGTACGTGCCCGCGAGCACCAATACCGTCGCCATCCGTACTCGTGGGTCGCCGCTCATCAGCAACGACGCTTTGGCCTGGGCCACGATCCACCGGCAGATCAGCCAGCCGGGGGCGTCGTCGCCGAGGTGCGCCAAGAACGCGAGCTCATACCGGCGTGGCGACTCGACCACCTGCAGCACGTGTTCGTCGCAGTCGAGTGCGGCGGCGGCGTCACCGCGGGCCTCGGCGTCGAGGGAGCGCTGCATCCATTCGTCATCCTCGGCGGTGCGATGGGTCTCGATGTAGTGAAAGATTTGGTCGCCCGGAACCTCGGCGGTGACTCGGCCGCAGCCGCACGGACACGGGTCTTCCTTCACCTCAGATCGTGATTTCCCCCGAGTCCGGCGGAGTCGGTCCGGGCCCTGGCGATGGCGGGCGCGACGGCGTGAACGTGGCATGGCGGAAGCCTGCATCGAGAGTGCTGGTGGTTGCGGGCGTGCGGCCCGGCCCTGTGGACGGTGCTTCTTGTCCACAGCCATGAGGGTCGACCAACCACATGCAGGCTGAGGAGTGGGACGCGCGGCGAGGGTGAGTCCGCGGATGCGACGTCCGCCTGTTGCGGACCTACCCGCTGCCTCCGAACCACCCAGGCGCGTCCAGCCGGAACGCGTCGCCCGGCGTGAGGGTGCGCAGGTCGTCCTCGAGCAGGGCGAGATGGGTGCGTCCGATCCGCTCGGCCCACTGCTCCCGCAGCTGGCCGAAGATGACCGCCGAGCGGGCCAGGCAGTCGTCGGCGCGGGCGGTCAGCCGGATCGTGGTCCGGCGCGCGTCGGCCGGGTCCGGGGACCGTTCGACGTAGCCCAGCCGCTCGAGCCCGTCGACGGTCTTGCCGGCGGCCTGCTTCGAGACCCCGAGCCGGCGGCCCAGCTCGGCCGCCGTGGCGCCGTCGGGGCCGATCGCCTGCAGCACGAACCCGTGCAGCGGCCGCACGTCCGGGTGTCCCTGCCGGGCCAGCTCGACGTGCAGCTCGTCGACCAGGAGCCGGAACCCGAGCAGCAGTCGCAGGGCCAGCTCGTGGCCGGGCATCTCAGTTGACACGATCGACAACCAGGTTCACTATTAAGACAACCACATTGTCGATCGTACCGGAGTGCCTGCCGTGTCTGTCATCCACCGCGCCGACCAACGGCGCACCGAGACCCCGAACGCCGTCATGACCACCCTCGCCTCCCCCACCGTCGGCGGCGCCGGGCTGGCGCTGTGGCGGGTGGAGATGCAGCCCGGCGCGCAGGGCCCGGAGCACGCGTTCGACGTCGAGCAGGTGTGGACCGTCCTCGAGGGGGCTGCCGACGTGGTGCTCGACGGCGGTACCGCGCGCGTCGAGCGTGGCGACACGCTGGTGCTGGCTCCCGGGCGTACGCGCCAGATCACCGCCGACGCCGAGGTCGGCTTGGTCGCGATGGTGACGTCGCCGCCTGACGGTCGGGCGGCGATGGCCGACGGCACGGACCGCGGCATTCCGGACTGGATCGCATGATCGGTGACGGTGGCTAGCGCGCCCGGGCCGTTTCAAGCCAGCGCATCACCGGGTGGGCGGCCACCCCGTGCACGACCACCGACAACGCAACGGTGAAGCCGACCGTCGCCCACAGCACGTCGATCTCGCCGAACTCGGTCTGGTTGCTGGCGTACGCGAGGTAGTAGAGCGAGCCGACGCCGCGTACGCCGAACGCCGCGGTGGCCCATCGCTCGCGGTGGCCGAGGGCGCGGGTGCCCGACGTGGGCGCGGGATCCGACGATCAGGGCGAACCACCCGGCAAGCGGCCGCACGACGAAGACCAGGGCGAGGCCGACGAGGGCGGCTTCCCAGGTGAGGGCGCCGAGCAGGCCGTTGGTGAGGGTGACGCCGAGCAGCAGGAGGACGGCGAGCGTCAGCAGCCGCTCGAGCCGGTCGACGACGCCGTGCATGTGCACGTGGTAGTCGTGGCCGCGCTCGGCCGACCGCAGCGCCATCCCGCAGGCGAAGACCGCGAGGAACCCGTAGCCGCCGGCGACCTCGGCGATGCCGTACGACAACAGCACGGCCGCGAGCGCCAGCAACGGCTCGCCGGTCTCGGCCAGCCGCAGCGAGGGGCGGCGGGAACGGAACGCCATCCGGGCCAGCGCCCATCCGACCACCGCGCCGATCGCCACCCCCACCGCGACCTTGCCGACCACCTCCCAGCCGAACCAGCGCAGCCCCCACTCGGCGAACGAGCCCATCGTCGCGACCATGATCGCGAGGTAGACGAACGGGAACGCCAGGCCGTCGTTGAGCCCGGCCTCGGAGGTGAGCGCGAACCGCACCTCGTCGTCCTCGTCGATCTCGTCGTCGCCCTCGACCTGGTCGGCCGGCGTCGGCCCGCCGACCTGCACGTCGGAGGCGAGCACGGGGTCGGTGGGGGCCAAGCGCGGCGCCGAGCAGGATCGCGGCGGCCGGCGCCAGGCCGAGCGCCCACCAACCGAGCAGCGCCACGCCGGCGATGCACAGCGGCATCGCGATCGCCAGCAGCCGCCAGGTCGCGCCCCACGCGAACCAGCTATGCGGCCGGCGCGGGTCGAGCGGGCGGTCCAGCGCGAGGCCGACACCCATCAGCGCGACCACGACGGTGACCTCGGTCAGGTGCTCGGTGAAGCCGGGGTGGTCGGTCGGCAGGACGTCGACGCCGGAGAACTGCGGGAGCAGCCCGATCAGCGCGCCCACCAGCAGCAGCACCATCGGCGCCGACACCGCGAGCCGCTCCAGCAGCATCGGCAGCAGTACCGCGAGCAGCAGCGAGAACCCGGCCAGCAGGAAGAGCAGGTCGGGGTTCATGGTGCGAGAGGTGGTCGGCGGACGGCCGGGATCACCCGGAGACAGTACGGGCTGGCGTCAGGCGCCGACCCGGGTGACCCAGGCGGCGATCTCGGCACGCCGGGCGGCGCCGAGCTTGGTGAGGCTGTGCTCGACGTGGGCTGAGACCGTCTTGGGCGAGACCACCAGCTCGGCGGCGATCTCGCGGTTGGTCATGCCGGCGGCGACCAGCGTCGCGACGGAGTGCTCGCGCTCGGCCAGGGGGTGCCAGGGCTGGGCCTCTCGGAGCCGCTGCTGGGCAGCCACGACGACGTCGGCCGCGGACAGCAGCGGCGCTGCGCCGACCGGCTCGGCGTCGGCGCGTATCGAGTCGACCAGTGTCGGCACCTCGGTTCGTTGCCGAGGCCCCCGCGCGCACCGGGCGGCATCCAGCACCGCCCAGCTGCCCTCCCAGAACCGTCGCCGCCGGTGCCACGCGGCCGCGGCCTTGTGGAACCACCCCTCGGCCTCGGCGTCGTCGCCGGAGGCGGCGAGCAGCAGCCCTCGCGCGTGCGGGACAGCAGGCAGCGTGCCGGGGATGTCGCGGTGCCGCACAGCCGCCTCCACCTCCGTGACCCAAGCCTCCGCGCCGGCACGGTTGGGGACTCGCCGAGACCGCGTTGCTGCGTGGCGACCATGACGGTGCCGCCCGCCTGTGCGAGCGCGGCCTCTCGGTGTCGCAACGTGTGGCCGACGCTGCGTACCTGTTCCCGTTCCTCGTCACCGGTACGCGTGCGCTGCTGGCGCGCGGCGGCGGGTTCGTCGGGGTCGCCGAGGAGCAGCTGCGGGAGGCGCACGAGCGCGACCTTGCCGTGGAGGACACAGAAGGCGTGCACTTCGAACACGCTTGGTTGGACCCGGTGCAGGGCAAGGTGTTCTGCCTGTCGTCGGGTCCGTCGAAGGAGGCGGTCCAGCGGATCCACGAGAAGGCTGGCCACCGCACGACCGAGGTCTACGAGTTGTCCGTCGACATCACCTGACGGACCTGCGGCGAGTCGGTCGACCTCGGGGGCGCGTCAGTGCGGCTGTGCCCCTAGGTCGACCGGCATCCGCCGGTCGTGTCCGAATTTCCCGGACGACTGGTGACAGCGACGCGGGCTCAGCGGGGGCGGATGTCGAGAACCGGGACACACCAACGGCTCACACTAGAGATGTCTCCCGACTCGTCAGCTGCAGCCCGAGGTCGAGCCGCACCCCTCGCAGACGAAGCAGCTCCCAGCCGGCCGCATCTTCGTCCCACACGTGAAGCACAGCGGAGAGTCGACAGCCGAGCCGGTGATCTCCTCCAGCAGTTCCGCTGTGGTGTGCGCGGTCACCGGCGCGGGCTTCGCGGCCGCGACGTCCGCAACCTCCGGAGGAGGGGCAGTCTTCAGGGACTCTGCCTCCGGCACCTCCGCGCCGTCGTCATCAGACGCAGCCTCGTACGACCCAGTCTCCAGCTGCCGCCGCCGCTCGTCGGCCGAGTAGATGCCCAACGCCGCCCGCTGCTCGAACGCCCAGGTGGTCCAGCGCCAGCCGCCGGAAGATGTAGTCCATGATCGACTGGCTCATCCGGATGTCCGGGTCGTCGGTCAGCCCGGCCGGCTCGAACTTCATGTTGGTGAACTTCTGCACGTAGGTCTCGAGCGGCACCCCGTACTGCAGCGAGATCGAGATCGCCATGCGAGAACGCGTCCATCACCCCGGCCAGGGTCGAGCCCTGCTTGCCCAGCTTGAGGAACACCTCACCCAGGCCGTCGTCGGGGTACGAGCCCGCGGTCATGTAGCCCTCGGCCCCGCCCACGGTGAACGACGTGGTGATCGACGGCCGCGACTTCGGCAGCCGCTTGCGCACCGGACCCGCGACCGGCACCTCCACGACCTTCTCAGAGCTCTTCGTCCGAGCGGTCGCCAGCGGCTGGCCCACCTTGCAGTTGTCCCGGTAGACCGCCAGCGCCTTCAGCCCGAGCTTCCAGCCCTGGTAGTAGACGTCGGCGATGTCCTCGACCGTCGCCGACTCCGGCAGGTTGACCGTCTTGGAGATCGCGCCGGACAGGAACGGCTGTGCCGCCGCCATCATCCGCACGTGCCCCATCGGCTTGATCGACCGCTCCCCCATCGCGCAGTCGAACACCTCGTAATGCTCCGGCCTCAGCCCCGGCGCGTCGATGACGTGCCCGTGCTCAGCGATGTACTCGATGATCGCCTCGGCCGTCTCCGCCGCGTACCCGAGCTTGGTCAGCGCCCGCGGCACAGTCTGGTTGACGATCTGCATCGACCCGCCGCCGACGAGCTTCTTGAACTTCACCAGCGAGAAGTCCGGCTCGATGCCGGTCGTGTCGCAGTCCATCATGAAGCCGATCGTGCCGGTCGGCGCCAGCACCGACGCCTGCGCGTTCCGCCAGCCCTGCTCCTTGCCGATCGCCAGGCCCTCGGCCCACATCTCCGTCGCGACCTTGTGCACCTCGCGGTCGATCTGGTGCAAGCGGGCGCACGGTGTCGTTGGCCGCCTGGTGCTTGCGCATCACCCGCGTGTGCGGCTCGGCGTTGCGGGCATAGCCGTCGTACGGGCCGACAACGCCGGCGAGTTCAGCCGACCTCTTGTACGCCGTCCCCGTCATCAGCGACGTGATGGACGCAGCCAGCGCACGACCGCCCTCGGAGTCGTACGCGAGCCCCGACGCCATCAGCAGCGCGCCCAGGTTGGCGTAGCCGATGCCGAGCTGCCGGTACGCGCGCGTGGTGTCGCCGATCGCCTGCGTCGGGAAGTCGGCGAAGCAGATCGAGATGTCCATCGCGGTGATGACCAGCTCGACGGCCTTCGCGAACGTGACGGCGTCGAACGACCCGTCGTCGTTGAGGAACGTCATCAGGTTCAGCGACGCGAGGTTGCACGATGAGTTGTCGAGGTGCATGTACTCGCTGCACGGGTTGGACGCCGTGATCCGACCGGCCTCCGGCGTCGTGTGCCAGTCGTTGATGGTGGAGTCGTACTGCACGCCCGGGTCGGCGCACTCCCACGCCGCCTGCGCGATCTTGCCCCACAGGCTCTGCGCGTCGACGGTGTCGATGACCTCGCCGGTCGTACGCCCGGTCAGCCCGAAGTCGGTGCCCTCCTCGACCGCCTGCATGAACGCGTCGGTCACGCGCACCGAGTTGTTCGCGTTCTGGTACTGCACGCTGGAGATGTCGTGCCCGCCGAGGTCCATGTCGAAGCCGGCGTCACGCAGCACGCGGATCTTGTCCTCCTCGCGCGCCTTGGTCTCGACGAACTCCACGATGTCGGGGTGGTCGACGTCGAGCACGACCATCTTCGCCGCACGCCGGGTGGCGCCGCCGGACTTGATGGTGCCGGCGCTCGCGTCGGCCCCGCGCATGAACGACACCGGCCCGCTGGCCGTGCCGCCGGACGAGCGCAGCAGCTCCTTGGACGCGCGGATGCGGCTGATGTTGAGCCCGGAACCCGAGCCCCCCTTGAAGATCAGGCCCTCCTCGCGGTACCAGTTCAGGATCGAGTCCATGTTGTCGTCGACCGCGAGGATGAAGCACGCGCTCACCTGCTGTGGGCTCGAGGTGCCCACGTTGAACCACACCGGTGAGTTGAAGCTGAACACCTGGTGCAGCAGCATCCAGGTCAGCTCGTGCTCGAAGATCTCCGCGTCGTCGGGCGTCGCGAAGTAGCCGTTGTCCTTGCCTGCCTTGACGTACGTGAGCACGACGCGGTCGATCAGCTGGCGCAGGCTCGACTCGCGCTCGGCGCTGCCGACGGCACCGCGGAAGTACTTGCTGGTGACGATCGTCGAGGCGTTGAGGCTCCACGACTCGGGGAACTCCACGCCGCGCTGCTCGAAGACGTTCTCGCCGGTCTTCCAGTTGGTCTGCACGACGTCGCGACGCTCCCACGTCACTTCGTCGTAGGGGTGCACGCCCGCGGTGGTGTACAGACGCTCGATGACGAGCCCCTTCGTCTTCTGCGAGGCCTGCTGGGTCTTGGCTGCCTCGGAGCCGACGGTTTCCGTCATCTGGCATCTCCCTCGATCGTCTCGGACATCGTGCTGCTACTGCTCAAGCTGTGGGTGGTACCGCCGGTGGGGCGCGCCTTCCCCTGCACGCCCCACCGGCGGGTCTCAGGGGCTGCCGCCCGGCGGACCGGCGGGCTGCTCGGCCCGCCCGGTCTGCTCGTGTTGCTCGGTCGGCTCGGCGTCGGCGGCATTAGCCGCGTCGGCGCGCTCGGCCATCAGGCTGGCCACCTCGTCGGCGAAGTCGTCGACGGAGTCGAACGCCTTGTAGACGCTCGCGAACCGCAGGTAGGCCACCTGGTCGAGGCTGCGCAACGGCTCGAGCACGGCCAGGCCCACCTCGTCGGCGGGCACGTACGCGGCGCCGCCGGCCCGCAGCTCGGTCTCGACCGTCTGGCCGAGCCGGGCCAGGTCGTCGTCGGTCACCGGCCGGCCCTTGCACGCCTTGCGCACCCCGGCCACGACCTTGTCGCGGTTGAACGGCTCGGTCGCACCGGATCGCTTCACCACCGCGAGCTGGATCTGCTCCACCGTGGTGAAACGCCGGTCGCACGCCTGGCATGCCCGGCGGCGCCGGATCTGTCCGCCGTCGTCGGCCACGCGGCTGTCGAGGACCCGGGTGTCGGTGTGCTTGCAGTACGGGCAGTGCACCGCCGGTGCCTCCTTCCGCGTCGCCGCTGGGGACGAACCTGTGGATCCGCTGGGGACGGACCCGGCTGGCCTGTGGGTAAGTCGCCCTCTCCTGTGACACTACCTGTGGGTGACTTACACCAGTGTAACCACCAGATGTTGGGAACCGTACGCCTGCGATGTGACGCTGGCAACAGCATCCGGGAAGCCACCGACACTTTCTCCCCAGCACCCGCATCACCGCAGGTCAGCGGCCTGTGGAGGTCCGGTCCCGGGCGTGTCGCGGGCTGCGGCGAGCGCATCTTCCGGCGTGACGATCCCTCCGGCGCGCGTGCGGCCGGAAGATCGGGTGGAAGGGGCGGTCAGCAGGCTCGTAGCTGGCTCGACGGCCAGCCGCCACCGAGCTCCTCGCCGGCGAGCTCGCCCATGGCTGCGGCCAGCACCCAGCCGGCGTCACGGCGCACGATCAGAGACGTGGCGGCGGACACCTGGCCGGCGCGCGGCCGTGCCTCCCAATGGTCGCGTTCGTCGCCCTGGCGAGGCGCGCTTCCTACGCGGCGGCCGACAAAGCACCCACCTGCCGTCGATGCCCACCCGATCGGACCATCCCTACCGTGCTCACGGATCTTCCGGCGCCACGAGCGCCCCGGCGCACGTAAGGCCGGAAGATCGGCGGAGCGGTCAGGTGCGGACGTCGACGTCCCGCAGCGCGTCCCGCGCCTCCCCGAGCAGGATCTCCTCCGCCTGCCGATAGAGCTCCTGCGCCCGCTCGGGGGTGTTGCCGACCGCGGTCAGGCCGATCCGCCCCAGCTCGGTGAGCGAGCTGAGCATGTGGAACACCACGCCCTCCTCACGGGAGTGGTCGAACTGCAGCCGGTGCCGGGCCACGATGTCGAACAGGTCGTCGAGCACCAGCCCGCGCAGCTCCGGCGCCTCCAGGTGGTCGGTGGCGACAAGGTGCTTGACGTCGCCGGTCGGCGTCCGGAACAGCGCCTCCTCCGGGTCGTACGCGCCGTCGGTGAGGAACTGCAGGGTGAGGAACGGGTGCGTGGTGCCGCCCTTGCGCAGGTTGATCTCGATCGCGTACGGCGTCCAGCCGCCCGCCTCGTCGCGCACCACCACGAAGTCCACGGCGAACCGGCCCAGCACCCCTTCGTCGGCCAGCCGCTGCCCCACCACGCCGGCCAGCCGGCTGATCGCCGCCGCGTACGCCGGGTCGGCCGGGAACACGCAGCCGAGATAGCTCTGGCCGCTGCGCCCGCCCAGCAGCTGGTCGTGCGTCGACAGCTGCTCGACCTCGCCGGTCGGCAGCACCCGCAGCTGCACGCTCGGGCTGCGCAGCTCCTCGCCCACGATGCGTTCCTCGACGATGCCGCCGCGCTTGGCCAGCAGCTCCATGAACTCGTCGTACGTCGCGTCCTGCTTCTCCGGCTGCATCGCCCGCAGCGCGACCGCGCACCGCGTCGGCCTCGTCAGACGACCCCGACGGCGGCAGGTCCCGCAGGTCGACCAGCGCGTTGCCCTCCCCCGACACCCCCTCGTCCAGCTTGACGATCACCTCGGGCACCGGCCGCTGCCGGCGCATGCCGACGACCGCGTCGACCACCTGCTGCTCGTCGTACAGGTCCTCGACACCGAGCGGGTGCCGCACGTCCTCGTCGGCGAACAGCCGGCGGCAGCCGGTCTTGGTGCCGAGCGGGAACAGCCGCGGGTGCGCCCCGTACATCGGGATGCCGAGCGCCAGCGCGATGTCGCGCTCCGCCTCGGTGGTGTTGAACGGGATCAGGTGCGAGCGCGTCGGGTCGGGGACCAGCGCCGCGATCCGGCGCAGCAGCCCCGGACGCTCCAGCAGCTTGTCGCTCAGCGGTCGCGCCGACGCGTCGCCGACCGACACCAGCGACAGCCGCGAGCGGGCGTGGCTCGGGATCACGCCGGGCAGCAGCGCCAGGTAGTACTCGATCACCATCGGGTCCACCGGCGTCGACGTCACGTAGATCATCCGCAGCCGCGGCTGGCGCAGCAGGAACAGCAGGAACAGGTAGCGCTGCTCGTACGCCTGCAGCTCGGTGCCGCTCTCCTCACCGAGCCGCTCGATGCTCACCGAGGGGACGACCACGACGGACTCGTTCTCGGCATCGACCCGGATCGACCGCCACACGTCGGGCAGCCGCTCCTGCAGCCGGTCGAAGGCCGCCTCCCGCTCGGCCGGCCCCATCCCCGCCAGCGGCTGCGTCGTCACGACGCCACTCCGGACCCGACCAGTCCGTGCACCTCGTACGCCCGGACCGGACGGCTGAGGCCCTTGAGCTCGAGCGCGCCGACCAGCCCCGCCTCGACGGCGTCGCCGAGCCGCGCCACCACTCGTTCGTGCGTGAGCACCTGACCGGCCTCCGCCTCCGCACACAGCCGCGCCGCGAGGTTGGTGACGGTGCCGATCGCGGCGTAGTCGAACCGTCCCGCGTACCCCACCTTGCCGAGGGTCGCGTACCCCTGCGCGAGCCCGACGGAGAAGCCCAGGTCGTGCCCGTGCCGGATCCAGCCGGCCTCCAGCTCACGCACCCGCGAGCGCATGTCCAGCGCGAGCCGCACCGCGCGCTCGGCGGGGTCGTCGCACGGCACCGGGTCGTTGAAGAAGACCATCAGCCCGTCGCCGGTGAAGCGCTCCAGCGTGCCCTCGTGGTGATGGATCAGCTCGCCCAGCGCCCGGTGGTAGCCGCCGAGGACGTCCATCACCTCCTCCGGCTCGCTGGACTCGGCGAACGCGGTGAACCCACGCAGGTCGCAGAACAGCACGACGATCTCCCGCCGGTGGCTGTCCAGCGCCGCCTCGTCGCCGGTACGCACCAGGTCGGCCACCTGCGGGGACAGGAACCGGCGCAGCCGGCCCATCCGCTCCAGCTCGTTGACCTGCTCGTCGACCCGCCGCTCGAGCTCGACGTTCCACGCGGCGAGCTCGGCGGTCTGCAGCTCGATGGTGTCGTGGAAGCCCTTCAGCCGTACCAGCGACCGCACCCGAGCCAGCAGCTCCGCGGAGTCGAACGGCTTCGCGACGAAGTCGTCGGCGCCGGCATCGAGCGCCTGGATGCGCTGCTCGTTGCCGCTCGCAGTGATCATCACGACCGGCAGGAACGCGGTGCGCGCGTCGGCGCGGATCCGGCGGCAGACCTCGTAGCCGTCCAGGCCCGGCATCTGGATGTCGAGCAGCACCAGGTCGATCGGCTCGTCGCCGCGCTCGAGCACCGCAAGCGCCTCCTCGCCGCTGCTCACCCCGACGACGCGGTAGCCGCGCGGCGTGAGCACGGCGTCCATCAGCCGGATGTTCTGCGCCAGGTCGTCGACCACCAGCACCGTGTGCGCGCCGCTCGGCCGCGGTCATGGCGACACCGGTGGATCGAGGAAGCCGCGCACCTGCTCCACCAGCGACCGGACGCTGATCGGCTTCTCGATGTAGCCGTCGAAGCCCTCCTCCAGCGCCCGGGCGTCGTCACCCTTCATCGCGAACGCGGTGACCGCGACCACCGGCAGGTGCCGGGTCGTCTCCGCGTCGCGCAGCCGTTGCAGCGCCTCGTGCCCGTCGATGCCCGGCAGCTGCACGTCCATCAGCACCAGGTCCGGGTGGACCTCCGCGGCTCTGGTCACACCCTGCTCCCCCGTCGCGGCCTCGACGACGTCGTAGCCGGCGTGCTCGAGCACGGTACGCACCAGCTTGCGGTTGCGGTCGTTGTCCTCGACGACGAGGACCCGTCCGGGCGTCACGACGCCGCCCCCACTGTCACGCCGGCCCGCGCGAGCGCACCGAGCAGGTCGTTGCGGCTCACCGGCTTCACCAGGTACGCCGTCGCGCCCGACGCCAGGCCCCGTTGGCGCTCGTCGACGACGCTCACCACGACCACCGGCGTCGCCGAGGTGTCCGGGTCGGCGCTCAGGTTGTCCAGCACCTCCCACCCGTCCAGGCCGGGCAGCCGGATGTCGAGCACCACCGCGTCCGGTGACAACCGGCGGACCAGGTTGATGCCGGAGGCGCCGTCGCGCGCGCTCACCACCTCGAAGCCGGCGCCCTTGAGGTGCAGGGTGAGCAGGTCGAGCGCCATCGGGTCGTCCTCGACGAGGGCGACCAACGGCTGGGAGGTACGGTCCGTCGGCTCCGCGTCGTCGCGGCTCGGCTCGGTCTCCAGCTGCACCGGCACCCAGAAGCCGAACGTGCTGCCCCTGCCCACCTCGGTGTCCAGCCACAGCTCGCCGTCCATCAGCGCGACCAGCCGGCGCGACAGCGTCAGGCCGAGACCGGTGCCCTCCTCGCTGCGGATGCCGCGCCCGCCCTGCTGGAACGACTCGAAGATGCGCTCCTGGTCGTCGGGCGCGATGCCGGGGCCGGTGTCGGTGACGCGCACCTGCAGCCGCCCGCCGCCACGACCCGCGGAGACCGTGACCCGGCCGCCGTCCGGGGTGAACTTGACCGCGTTGGACATCAGGTTGAGCGCCACCTGCTTGAACCGCAGCTCGTCACCGATCAGCGTGCCGACGTCGTCGGCGACGTCCACGTCGATGGCGATGCCGTGCCGGGTCGCCCGTTCGCGGACGAGCGCCATCGCCCCACGCAGGACGTCCTCGACCGAGAACTCGACCTCGTCGAGCTCCATCCGCCCGGCCTCGATCTTGGACAGGTCGAGGATCTCGTTCAGCAGCTCCAGCAGGTGCTTGCCGGCGCCGTGGATGTCTCGTACGTACTCGTCCTGCTGGTCGTTGAGGGCACCGGCCATCCGGTCGAGCAGCACCTCGGAGAACCCGATCACCGCGTTCAGCGGCGTACGCAGCTCGTGGCTCATGCTCGCGAGGAAGTCGGACTTGTGCTGGCTCACCACCTCGAGCTCGGCGCGCTGCGCGCTCAGCTCGCCGAACAGCCGGGCGTTGAGCACCGCCAGCGCCGACTGGCTCGCGAACGTCTCCAGCAGCTCGCACACCTCGGGCTCGAACCCCCCAGTGCGCCTGCGGCGTACGACCAGCGCTCCCACCACCATCGACTCGCGCAGCAGGGGGACCGCGAGCAGCGACCGCCAGCCGAACTCGCGCAGGGTCGACAGATGCGCATCCAGCTCGACCGCGTCGAGGTCGGGGAACTGGAGTGTGCGTCCCTCCACCGCGGCACGGCCCACCATCGAGCCCTCCAGCCCGATCCGGGTGCGCCGCAGCCGCTCCAGCAGCTCGGGCTCGGTTCCGTGGGCAGTGCGTAGCACGAACAGCCGGTCGGCCTCGTCGTACTCGAACAGCGAGCCGCCCTCGGTGTCGGACAGCTCGACCGCCATCGCCACGACCGCCGCGAGCACCTCGTCGAGGTCGAGGCTGGAGCTGACGGCGTCGCCGACCTCGTTCAGCGCCTCGAGCTCGGCGACCCGTCGAGCCAGCTCGGTGCCGCGGGTCTCCAGCTCCCGGACGAGCTGTACCTGGCGGACCGCGATCGCCGCCTGCGCCGCGAACGTGGTCAGCACCGCCAGCGACTGGTCGTCGAACGGCGACACCTCGCTGCGCCACAGCAGCAGCACCCCGACGACCTCGTCGTCGAGCAGCATCGGCGCACCGACCGTGGTGCGGAACCCGCCCACCCGCTGCACGTCCGCCCGGCCGTAGTCGGGATCGGCGAGCACGTCCTCGATCTGCTGGGTGCGCCGGTCGAGGCCGACCCGACCGACCAGCGAGGCGCGGTCGGCGACCAGCGGGTGCTCGTCGATGAACGTCCGGGCCTCTTCCGACAGCCCGGCCGAACGCGCCAGCCGGTAGTGGTCGCCGTCGACCAGGCAGATCTGCGCCTGGTCGGCCCGGCAGAGCCGGCGGGCGGAGTCGACGATGGTGCCGAGCACGGCCTCGGGGTCGGAGCCGGACCGGCCGAGCGCGGTGAGGATCTCGCTGGTCGCGGCCAGCTGCTGGCGGGCGTCCTCGAGGGCGCGCCGGGGCTCCGCTGCTGACACTGCGTCCTCGGCCACGACGTCTCCCTCGCCGTCGGCATGGGCGCTCCCCGCACGCCCTCGCCGCCAGTGTGCTCCCGTCGTCGCCTGCCCGCCCACGGTTTGCGGGCGGCGGAACCCGGTGGCGGCGGCACCCGTCCCACCCCGTATGCGGACAATCCTCGCCACCACCACCGCCCTCCTCGCCCTGGTCGCCGGGTGCGGCCAGGCCGAGTCCGGTGCCGGCTCCGAGGCCGGCGCCGGCGACCCGACCACACCGCAGGGCACCCAGGACCCCAGCGACGCCGTCGACATGCCGCGTCCGGTCGGGCGTGGGGACGGCCCGAACGGGCTGACCTGCCCCGCGACCTACCAGGGCGCCAAGCCCGGCTGGGTGCCCGACCGCGCGCCCGCCCCGCTCGCCCGGGGTGCGCTGGTGCCCGAGTCCGAGGCCGACTCCGCGCTGCTGTGCGCGTACGAGGGCAGCAACATGCGATCCGCGCGCGGCCTGGAGCTGACCGTCCAGCTCGAGCCGAAGCCCCAGCGGCTCGCGACCGCCCTCGCCGAGCTGCGCAGTCTCCCGGCGGCGTCCGGTTCACCGGGGATGTGCACCACGATCGGCGGCCCAGAGACGCACTACCTGCTCGGGCTGGGATACGGCGAGGACGTGCTCTGGGTGTCCACCGCGGTGGAGCCCAACCACTGCGTCCGGGCCACCAACGGCGTGTTCACCGCCAGCACCGACGCCGCGCCGGCGATGAAGATCCTGCGGCGATGACCGGCGCTCAGGAGCGGGCCAGCATCCCGTAGGCCGGGTGCTTGTCGATCCAGGCCTTCACGAACGGGCAGTCCGGGCGCACCGCCTGGCCGCGTTCGCGCAGCTGGTCCAGCATCCCCCGCACCAGCTGGGATCCGACGCCCTCGCCCTCGTACGCGTCGTCCACCTCGGTGTGGGTGATGATCGTCCGCTCGCCGTCGCGCTGGTACGCCGAGAAGCCGGCCACCGTGCCGTCGGGCGTACGGGCCTCGAACCGGTTGCGCTCGGTGTCGTCCACCACCTCGATGTCCATGCGGCCCAGCCTGCCACCGGTCGCCGGGGATGGCAGATCCCGAATTGCATCCTGTTCTCGGCGGGTTACGTTCGAAGGCATGGCTACCGAATCCGCCCGTTACGGCGCGTACACCACTCCCGGCCTCAGCACCGACAAGGGGCACGAGGTCGCCAAGATCCTGCAGGACCGGCTGAACGCGCTCAACGACCTCCAGCTGACCCTCAAGCACGTGCACTGGAACGTCGTCGGCCCGCACTTCATCGCGGTGCACGAGATGATCGACCCGCACGTCGACGAGGTCCGCGCGATGGTCGACGAGACCGCCGAGCGCATCGCCACCCTCGGGCTGGCCCCCATCGGCACCCCGGGCGCGATCGTCGAGCACCGCACGTGGGACGACTACTCGCTCGACCGGGCGACGACCAACGAGCACCTCGGTGCGCTGGACGCGGTCTACAACGGTCTGCTCGGCGACCACCGCAAGGCGCAGGAGACCGTCGGCGACATCGACGCCGTCACCGAGGACATGCTGATCGGCCAGATCAAGCAGCTCGAGCTGTTCCACTGGTTCGTCCGGGCCCACCTCGAGACCGTGGGTGGCGAGCTGTCGACCGGCAAGGCCTCCGACGAGTTCGACGCCGCGCAGGCCGCCTCGGACAACGCCGACGTCACGATCTGACCCCGGGCGGGCCGTGCGCCACATCTGAATGCCTGTGCACTCCCGGACGTTCCGTGGGCGTGGCCCGGCGGTCAGTCTCGGGTCATGGATGTCACGACTGACCACGAGACGACGGCGGTGCCGGGTCTCGCACTGATCCGGATGATGGAGCTCACCGCCGGCAGCCGGGTGTCGCAGGCCGTGAGCGTCGCCGCCTCGCTGGGGGTGGCCGACGAGCTGGCCAACGGACCGCGCTCCGGTGGACGAGATCGCCGCCGCCGTCGGCGCAGACACGGAGTCGCTGTACCGGCTGCTGCGTGCCCTCGCCGACCTCGACGTCTTCCGAGAGCTGGACGGGCGCCGGTTCGCGCTCGCCGAGGCGGGCGAGCTGCTGCGTACCGACGTGCCCGGTTCGATGCACGGCTGGGCCGTCTTCGTCGGCACGCCGATGCACCGGGACGCGTGGACCGACCTGCAGGAGAGCATCCGCACGGGTGAGCCCGCGTTCGAGCGGGTGCACGGCCAGCTGGCGTTCGACCACTTCGCCAGCGACCCCGACGACGGTGCGCTGCTCGACGCGGCGATGACGTCGATCGCGAGCCAGCTGATCGCGCCGATCGTCGGCTGCTACGACTTCTCCGCGTTCGACACCATCGTCGACGTCGGGGGCGGCAGCGGTGCCCTGCTCGCCGCGGTCCTCGCCGCGAACCCGCGCGCCCGGGGGGTGCTGTACGACCTGCCGCACGTCATCGAGCGAGCCGGCGCGCCCCTCGAGGAGGCGGGGGTACGCGACCGGTGCGAGCTGGTGGGCGGTGACTTCTTCGACTCGGTGCCGCCCGGTGACGCGTACCTGCTGTCGAACGTCATCCACGACTGGGACGACGAGCGCGCGACCCGGATCCTGGATCGCTGCCGGGCCGCGCTGCCTGAGGGCGGTCGGGTGCTGCTGGCCGAGGACGTGCTGCCCACCGGGACCGAGCCGTCACCGGCGAAGTGGATCGACCTGGAGATGCTGGTCATGGGCACGGGCCGCCAGCGCACCGAGGACGACTACCGCCGGCTGTTCGAGCGGGCCGGACTCGCGCTGTTCGACGTGGTTCCGTGCGTGGGGAGCCTCTGCGTCGTGGAGGCTTCGCGGGCAGGTACGTGACCCAGTGAACTAGGCGGGAGTCAGCTCCAGCAGGGCCATCGCCGGCATCGGCAGTGCGATCACCGTGCTGACGGTGCCGGTGTCGTCCGCGAGCACCGTACGGGCGGGTTCGCCCTCGTCCAGCCGGTCGGCGGCACGCAGCTGTTCCCACTGCTCGTCGTCGGGCCAGCCCTGGTCGTCGCGCCGCATCCGGAGCCAGACGGTGCCGATGTCGGAGTGGTCCTCGTCGACGCGCAGGTGCGTGAGCGTGTACGCCGCACCCGGCTGCAGGCCGTCGACGACCACCGTGACCTCCCGATCGAGTGCCGGGTCGCCGGCCGCCTTGGACTGGTCGAGGGTGAGGTTCCAGGTGAGCACGCCCACGGTGTCGTCGTCCCCGCGGGCGGCGAGCGCCTCGACCAGGGACCCGCCGCCGTCGCCGTCGTACGCCACCGGCAACCGCCTCTCCCCCAGCCGCTCCAGCAGCGCCAGCGCCCACCAGCGCGGCTTGCGCAGCTCGCCGACCGTGCGCAGCCCGAAGCCGCCGTGCATCAGCGCGGGCGGTCGGCCGAGCTCCTCGAAGTGGTCGGAGACGACCCAGTAGCTGAGTGCGTCGATGCGACCCATCGACGACGCCATGCCGCGGAGCAGGAAGACCGCGGAGAACACCGCGTTGCTCACCTCGTTGAAGTGGGTGGGCGTCACCCCCCACTCGGTCCACCAGAGGGGCGTGCCGGCGCGGCCGTGCCGCTGCAGCGCCGGGCGGAAGTCCAGCGGTGGGCTGCCGTACGTGTGCGTCGACACGAAGTCGACCGCCGACCCCGACGCGGCGACGTGGGTGAGCAGCTCCTCGACCCAGCCGGCGGCGGCCGACGACGGCCCGCCGACCCGCAGGTCGGGGTGCACCGCCTTGACCGCGCGTGCGGACAGGTCGTACAGCCGCCAGTGCTCGTCGGGGGTGCCCGACCAGAACACCTCGAGGTTGGCCTCGTTCCACACCTCGAAGCTCCAGTGGTCGCGCACCTCGTCCAGGCCGTAGCGCTCGACCAGGTGCGCCACCAGTGCGTGCACGAGGTCGTACCAGCGGTCCCAGTCCTTCGGCGGCGACACGATCGCGCCGTAGTCGAAGACGGTCTTGGTCGGATCGGCGGCGAGGTCGTGCGGCATGAACGAGATCTCGACGACGGGCCGGAGCCCCAACGACAGCACGTGGTCGTAGACCCGGTCGACGCCGGTGAAGTCGTGCACGGGCATGCCGTCGACCTCGCGGTAGACGCCGAGGTCGTCGCAGAGGATCCCGTGCGCGCGCACGGTGTCGACGCCGAGCTCGTCGTGCGCCGCCCGCAGTGCGGCGGTGAGCTCCGCGCCGATCGGGTGACCGCCGGTGGTGTCGGTGCTCAGGGCGTGCGACAGGTGCTCGCTGCCGATCATCGGCCGCCACGGCCGGGGCAGCGGGCCGAGGTCGTTGCGGGCGTCGACGGTGACGTTGACGGAGCCGTCGTCGTGGGCTCGCGCGCCACGCGGCGTGGCCGACACGCACGCGCTGACCGGGCCTGTGACCGCAACGTCGGACAGTGCCGACACCGCGTACCACCGTTCGGAGCCGGGCTGGCCGGTCGTGTCGACGTACGGCGGGTGCGGCACCGCGAGCACGTCGCCACCCTGGTGGTCGAGCGGGACGAGGGCTCCGTCGGCGGTGTCGGCCGCGTACACCTGGTAACCGACGGCGCCCGGCACGGGTGTCCAGTCGAGCGTCACCTGGGCCCGTCCGGCCTGCGCGGACAGTCCGGTGGGCGGGTCGAGCAGCGGGGCGGCGCCGATGCCGGCCCGGCCGCTGGCCTGGCCGATCCGCTGCTCCCAGTCACTGCGGGCGTCGGTGGTCATCCACGTCCTCTCGTACGAGTGCTTCCACCGGGAAACCGAAGGTTCCCTCGCGTCACAACCCGCGGGAACCCTCGGTTTCCCAAGGTCACTTGGGAAACCCAGACCTCAGTCCCGGGGGGCGGCGCCGAACTGCTCCCTCGCCATCAGCGGCTTGACGGTCTGGGCCATCGCGCCGGAGGAGGCGTAGCCGCGCAGGTCGTCGTCGGCCAGCGCGTTGCCGAGCGCGGCCATCACCATGCCCTGGTCCAGGGACAGGTAGCGCTTGCTCACCTTCCCGGTGCCGACGTCGATCGCGTCGTAGAAGCCGCCGGGACCGTAGGCGTCGAAGTTCTCGGTCAGCCGGGTGAGGTTCAGCACCGCAGCGCGCGGCGCGTACCGCAGCGCGAGGAACGACGCGTGCGGGGTCACGACTCCGTCGCCGTACTCGTCCGGGGCCGGCTGCCCCCGGACGACCCGGGCAATCCCCGTAGCCGCGGTCGACGAGCGTGCCCTGCTGGTCGGAGGCGTAACCCAAAGGCTCCATGCCGAGCGGGTCGACGCCGTACACGCTGTAGCCACCCGCCGGGTTGTTGGACGGCGAGAATCCCCAGTAGCCGTAGTCGGCCTGCTGCAACCCGTGCTCGATCTGCCCGCGCACGTACAGCGGGTGGGTGACGCCCCACGACCGCGGGCCCCAGGTCTCCTCGGGCACGAACAGCGGCACCATCAGCGCCTCGAACATCGAGCCGCCCCAGGTCGGCACGATCTTCATGCCGCGATAGGGGTACGCGCCCTCGAACACCCGCTGACCGAGGTACGTGCGCCAGCGGCCCTGGCCCTGCGTCTCGGTCCAGGAGAAGTCGCACGAGCGCGGGAAGGTGCGCTCGGTGCCGAAGTAGTGCTTGCGCGGGATGTCACCGGACGCGATGCCGAGGTAGGACGCGATCCGCGGCTCGGTGTTGAACGCGCCGTAGTGGTGGCCGGTGTACCAGACGTCCGGGCCCTCACCGAGGTAGTTGCCCACGACCGCGGCGTCGTCGTCCGGGTCGTCGTCCCAGAACCCGCCGCGGATCTGGTTCTCCGCAGGGTTGTAGTACATGCCGAAGTCCATGTCGCGCCGGATCGCGTCCGCCGCCTCCCGCAGCCGTGGCTCGGCGTTGCGCGCCACCAGCAGTCCGGTGGCGAGCCAGCCGTTGTCGACGCTGGACAGGAACGGCTTGATCACGTCGCCGCTGTCCGGGAACGCCAGCAGCTTCTTGCCGGTGTGCGGGTCGTACCAGTTGTAGAACTGCCCCGACCACGCGTGCTGCTCGAGGTCGGCGACGCTCGCAATCGTCTGGCGCATCCGCTGGAACGCCTCGTGATCGCTGATCAGGCCGGTGTCCCGGGCGACGACGGTGCTCCACAGGTACGACCCGATGTTGGTCGGCGACGTGTACTTCGCCCGGGTGCCCGGCCGCAGCGTGCCACCCACGTTGTCGGCGGGCAGTCCCGTGGCCGGGTCGACCATCGCAGCCATGCTGGCCCAGGTGTCGCCGACCCAGCGCTCGAGCAGCTGCTGGCGACCGGCCTGCTCGGTCGGCGCTGCCGTCTGCCGCCGTTCGTCGGGTTGGCCGGCCGCGCTCTGCCCGGGCAGCACGCTCAGCGTCGCTGCTCCCAGAGCCGAGGCCGCCAGCACGGCAGCCGTCCGGACACGTACCTGTCGTCGGGACACAGTCGGTGCTCCTTTGTCGTCGTACGGGTCGGTCAGGTCAGGTCGGGTCGGTCACTTGATGCCGGTCATGGCGATGCCCTGCACGAAGTAGCGCTGCAGCACCAGGAAGATCGCGATCACCGGCAGCACGATCACGACGGCGCCGGACAGCAGCAGTCCGTAGTCGGTGGAGTTCTGCCCGACTGAATACAGGGCGAGCGCGACCGGCAGCGTGTACTTGTCCTCCGTCTGCGCCACCACCAGCGGCCACAGGAAGTTGTTCCACGAACCGAGGAAGGTGAGAATCCCCAACGTGGCAAGGGCAGGCCCGCACAACGGCAGGATCACACTGCCGAAGATGCGCAGCTCGCCGGCGCCGTCGACTCGCGCCGCGTGGATCAGGTCGTCGGGTAGCCCGAGGATGTACTGCCGCAGCAGGAACACGCCGAACGGCTGCACGAGGAACGGCAGGAACAGCCCCGGCAGCGTGTTGGTCAGGCCCAGGTTGCTGGTGAGGATGAACAACGGCACGAACGTCACCACACCCGGCACCATCAGCGTGCCCATCACGACCAGGAACAGCAGCCGCTTGCCGCGGAACTCCAGCTTGGCAAGGGCGTAACCGAGCATCGCGCAGAAGATCACGTTGCCGACGGTGACCACGGTCGCGACGAGCAGCGAGTTCATGAAGTACGTGCCCAGGTCGAGCCGGGTGAACAGGGCGGAGTAGTTCTCCCACGTGAACGTCTCGGGCCACCAGGTCGGCGGGACCTCACGCAGCTCGGCCTCCGGCTTGACCGAGCCCAGCAGCATCCACACGAACGGCCCGATCATCAGCACCAGGCCGGCGGTGAGGACCACGTAGATCCAGCGGGGGGTGCGCAACCGCTGCTCGGGGGTGACGGACATCAGCGCCTCTCAGTCCTTCGACCGCAGCACGCGGAACTGAACGACCGTGAACACCACCACGGCGAGGAACAGCACGTAGCTCATCGCGGCGGCGTAGCCGTAGTTGCCGTTGCCGAACTGGTTGTAGGCGTAGTAGGTGACCGAGCGGGTGGAGTCCAGCGGCCCGCCCTTGGTCATGACGAACGGCTCCTCGAAGAACTGCAGGTAGCCGATGCCGGTGATGACCGCGCCGAACAGCAGGATGGGCCGCATCATTGGCAACGTGATGAAGCGGAAGCGCGCCCACGGACCGGCGCCGTCGACCTCGGCGGCGTCGATGACCTCCCGCGGCACGGTCTGCAACCCCGCCAGGAAGATCACCATCAGGGTGCCGAGGTTGCGCCACGCGGCCATCACCACCAGCGAGGGCAGCGCGAGCACGGTGGAGTCGAGCCAGCCCGGACCGTCGATGCCCACCAGGCCGAGGGTCTCGTTGATCAGGCCACCGTTCGTGCGCAGCAGGAACCGCCACACCACCGCGACCGCGACGATGCTGGTGACGACCGGCAGGTAGTAGCCCGCCCGGAAGAAGCCGCGCATCCGCAGGATCGCGTTCAGCCCGACCGCGGCGGCCAGTGCCACGGCCATGGTCAGGGGAACTCCGAGCACGACGTAGAGCGCGGTGTTGCCGGCAACCTTGCGGAACAGCGGGTCGGACAGCAGGTTGCTGTAGTTCTCGAACCCGGTGAACTCGACCGCGAACGGCGTGCGCAGGTCGGTGAGCCGCATGTCGGTGAACGACATGCCGAGGCTGGCCAGCACGGGCCCGACCGTGAAGACCGCGAACAGCAGGACGAACGGCGAGGCCAGCAGCCACGCCGCCCGGGCCTGCCGGCGCTGGGTCGGGTCGCCGGAGCGACGCCGGCGGGTACGGCGGGCCGGGCCGCCCGTGCCCGCGACGGCGTCGGCAGCCGCAACCGTGGTGGCCAGCTGACTCACAGACCGGTGCCGATCGCCTGCGCCTGGCTCTGCATGTCGGCGATGGCGTCCTCGACCGACATCTTGCCGTTGACGACCTGCTCGACGCGGCTGTCGATGACCTCCGCCACCTGCTCCCAGGTGGGCACCGCAGGCGGCGCGTTCGTCTCGTCCAGCTGCGCACCGAAGACGCCGAGCAGCGGGTCCTGGGCAAGGGTGCCGGTCTCCCACGACTGCCTGCACGGCCGGCAGGTCGCTCATCGTCGTGTACCAGTCGCTCTGCACGTCGGCCTCCGAGAGCCACTGCACGAGCTTCCACGCGGCGTCGCGGTTGTCGGAGTCCTTGAACACGGCCAGGTTGCCGCCGCCGACGAAGGACGTGCCCATCTCGCTGCTGTCGTCGACCGACGGCAACGGCGCGACCGCGATCTGGTCGTCGGTGGCGCCCATGTCCTTGACCAGGCCGATCATCCAGGGGCCGGAGATGAACGAGGCGGTCGAGCCCTTGGCGAAGCTGGACTCCAGCTCACCGGGCTGCAGCAGCGACAGGGTGGACAGGTCCGCGTCGAACAGGGACTTGTAGTACTCCAGGCCCTCGGCCATGCCCTCGCTGTCGAGGGTGTACTCGGTGCCCTCCTCGTTGGTCATCTCGGCGCCGGCGGTCCACGCGAACGGGATCGCGGTCTGCCAGGAGCCGGTCTGGCCGGGCTGGACGTACAGCGGGATGTCCACGCCGGGCTGCCCACCGATGTCGGTGGCGAACTGGGTCAGCTCGTCCCACGTCTTCGGCGCCTCGTCCCAGCCGGCCTTCTCGGCCAGGTCCTTGCGGTAGAACAGCGTCCGGGTCTCGACGTACCACGGCACGCCGTACTCGGTGTCGTCGACGACGGTCGACTCGTACGCGCCCTCGAAGAACGAGTCGGGGTCGACCAGGTCCGGCGGCACCGGGTCGAGGCCGCCGAGCTCGGCGAACTCACCCATCCAGGTGGTGCCGACCAGGCTCACGTCCGGGGTCTCGCCGGACGCGATCGCGGTGGCGATCTTGTCGTGTGCGTTCTCCCACGGCACGATCGTCACCTTGACGTCGACGTCGGGGTTGTCCGCCTCGAACGCCTCGACGAACGGGCCGAGCTCCTCGCCCTCGGTGCCCATCGCCCAGACCTCGACGGTGCCGGTGGCGGCGCCCTCGTCGATCGCCTCGGCCTCCTCCGGCGCACCGTCGGACTCGCTGCGGCCACAGGCCGCCAGGGCGAGCACGGCGGTCATGCAGGCGGCGACGGCCAACCAGCGTCTGGTCGGGGGGGTGCGGTTCATCGGGACTCCTTCGGTGTTCTGCCGGATGTGCTCAGCGGTGTGTTCAGCGGTGTTTTCGGGGGCGGGGACGAGCTGGTACGGACGACCAGCTCGGTGGGCAGCAGCAGGTGGCGCGGCGGGCCGTCATCGCCGCCGATACGCGCGTCGAGGGTCCGGGCGGCGGTGACGCCGAGCTCGCGCATCGGCTGGCGCACGGTGGTCAGCCCGGCGTAGCGGGCGGCCATCACGTCGTCCCAGCCGGTGACGGCGATGTCGCCGGGCACGTCCAGCCCGGCGTCGCGCAGTGCGCCCATGAGGCCGAGGGCGAGCTCGTCGTTGGCGCAGACGACGGCATCGGGCAGGCCGTGGCTGGGACGGTCGGCCAGCAGCCGGCCGGCGGCACGCGCGCCGTCGTGCTCGGAGAACCCGGCCTCGACCATCCGCGGCGCCGGGATGCCGGCAGCGGTCCAGGTGCGGCGCAGCCCGGTCCAGCGGACCGCGACGTCGGGCGCGCTGGCCGGGCTGCCCAGCAGCATGAGGTCGCGGTGGCCGGCGGCGACCAGGTGCTCGGCGAGCGCGACGGCGCTGGCGACGGAGTCGGCGTTGACCGAGTCGACTGTCGAATCGGCCGCCTGCCGGGCCAGCAGCACCAGCGGGAGGCCGCGGGCCGCGATCTCGGCGACGACGTCGTCGCTGACCGTGCGGCAGAGCACCACCAGGCCGTCGACCCGGCCCGCGAGGTCGAGCACCCGCTCGCGGGCGGCGTCGCGGCCGTGGGTGGAGCAGATGAGCACCGACCGGTTGCGGTCGGCGGCGACCGCCTCGTAGCCCAGCACCACCTCGGCGTAGTACGGGCCGGAAAGGTCGGGGAACACGATGCCGTTGGCCGCGTGCCGCCGTTCGGCCAGCGAGCGCCCCAGCGAGCTGGGGGTGAACCGGAGCTCGTCGACCGCCTCGAGCACCCGGTCGCGGGTGGGTCCGGCGACCGGCGCGGTGCCCCGCAGCACCCGGGACACGGTCGCGATGGACACCTCGGCGCGGCGGGCGACGTCGCGGATGGTGACGCTGGTGCGCCCCTGCGGGGCAGCGCGTCCCGCCATGGTCGCCTCCGCTGCTCGTCGGTGCCGGTCACCCCCAGGACGTACGCGTAACCGGTCTTGTAAGCGGTTACAGATCGCCTACCCTGACCCGTTCTGCGCGGATCTGTCAAGGTGTGCCCGCTTTCCCGAACGATCCGGCGACACGTACGCCCGGACGACCGTCAGGTCGGATCGTTCGGCGAGGGGCGGGTCCCCCGGCACCGAACGATCCGGCGACACGCGCGCCGGGACGACCGCCAGGCCGGATCGTTCGTGGGCGGCGCGGGGAGGTGGGGTCAGGCGAGGGCGCGGAGGTCGGCGGCCAGGCCGGCCGGGGCGCGGCCGTCGAGCCGTGCCGAGGTGAGCACCCGCGGCTCGTCCGGCCAGCCGACCGGGTGCCCGGCAGCCACCAGCCGGTCGACCAGGCCGAGGTCCTCGTCGACGGTGACCGGCGCGAAGCCGCCCACCGCGAGGTAGGCATCGGCGCGGACGCCGAGGTTGGCCCCGTGGACGTGCGCGTGCCGGCGCGGACGGACCCCGGCGCCACCCGACTGCGCGTACGCCGTGCGCCACCGGTCGTGCCGGTCGTGGTCTCCGTCGGGAGCCAGTGCCACCCGGCCGGCCACCGCGCGGCAACCGGCCGCGGCCAGCTCGAGCTGGGTGCTCAGCCAGTGCGGTGGCACCCGCGAGTCGGCGTCGGTGTGCGCAAGCCACACCGACTCTGCCGGCAGCCGCGACCAGTGCGTCAGCACCGCGTCGCAGCCGGCGGCTCGCGCACTGCCGACGCTGCCCGATCCCGCGCCGTCGCGTACGACGACCAGCGCCCCCGCGGCCGCAGCGATGTCAGCGGTCTCGTCGACACAGCGATCGGCCACGACCACGGTCAGCTGGCGTACCGGCAGCCGCTCCAGGGCCGCTCGTACCGACACCAGGCAGGCGCCCAGCAGCTCGGCCTCGTCCCGCGCGGGTACGACGACGGCGACCGCACGCACCGGCCCCGTCGACTCGGTCGTCACGCGCCGGTCCGCTGCCACACGCCCAGCAGGAAGTCGTGCTCGACGTGCTCGATCAGCCGCTCCAGCCCGGGGGCGCTCGCCAGCTCGGCCTGCACCTCGTCGCCCGAGCTCGGGGCCTCGGCGAACGGGTGCCGCCAGTGCACCGCCAGCAGGTGCCCACCGGGCTCGAGGGTCTCGAGGATGCGGAACAGCACGCCGGCCCGGTCCGAGACGGAGAGGAAGTACAGCAGCTCCGAGACCACGACCAGGTCGAAGGAGCCCTCGGGCCACGCCGCCGGCACCCGGTGCTGCGCGAACGTCACGGCATCACTGCTGACGCGGGCCCGAGCCTGGTCCAACGCGCGAGCGGCGCCGTCCCAGCAGACCAGCCGATCGCAGCGCGACAGCAGGCCGGTGGTGAGCACGCCGATCGCGCAGCCGGGTTCGAACCCCCGCGCGTAGCGGGTACGCGGCAGTGCCGCCAGCGTGAGGGCGTACTTGCGGCGCTCGTAGTGGGAGGTGGCCAGACCCCAGGGATCGTCGTTCCGCGCGTACAGCTCGTCGAAGTAGTCCGGCTCGGTCACGTGAGCACGACCTCGAGCTCGCGCTCGAAGTGCGCCAGCACGGCCGGTGGCAGCACGGCGGCGTCGGCGGGATCGTCGCCGAGCGGGTGCAGCTGGCTGCCGAAGCAGCCGATCGCCTGCTGCTTGGCCAGCCGTTCGTGCGGGTCGAGGCGCACCGCCCGGGCACGGGTCCAGGGGAGGTGATCCGCCTCCGGGTCGGCCCAGTGCCAGGCCCAGATCGGGAACTCCCACAGCACCGGCGGCCGCGCCGCCACACCGACGGCCGCGCCGACCCGGGCCAGCTCCCTGGTCGCGGCCGCGGCGGCGCGCCCGCAGGCGTCGTGGTCGGGGTGGCCGTCCCGCCGCCAGGGCGCGAGCACCAGCGCCGCACCCCCCAGGTGCGACTCGAGCCGGTCGGCGAGCTCGACCTCGTGCTCGGCCAGGGCCGAGTCCGGCAGGTGCAGGTGCACCCGTTCCGACCCCGCGTGACCCAGCTCGGTCAGCGCCGCGTCGAGCTCGCGCCCGCGCCGCTCGGCCAGCTCGGGTGCCGTCACCGAGGGGCTGCCGGGGTGCGAGGCCTCGCCGTCGGTGGCCGACACCAGCAGCAGGTCGCAGCCGCGTTCGGCCAGCCGCACCAGCAGCCCGCCGATCGCCAGCACCTCGTCGTCGGGGTGCGCGGCCAGCACGACGACCCGCGCTCCCGGCCCGGGCAGCTTTGCGTCCCGCAGCCGCGCCCAGCCGTCCCAGGAGCGCCAGCGACGCTCGTCGGTCGCTCCAGGGTGGTGACCGGCCCGCGGCACCGAGCCGGGCTCCGCCGGCGTCATCGGTGGCAGCGTCGGCGGCATCGTCGGTGGCACCGCAGTCACCACGACGCACCGTCGCGCGCCAGCGCTCCGAGCGCGGCGAGGTCGCGCTCCGCGTGGTGCTGGCGGACGAACACCTGCAGGTCCACGACCCGCCGGGCGTGCTCGGCATGCAGCGCGAGCGGCGCCGGCCCGAGCGCATGACCGACCCGGGCCACGATCTCCTCGGCCGCCGCGACCACCGTGGCTCGCACCGACTCGGCCCGGTGCCGGGCCCGGTCGATCGGCTCGGCGCCGCCGTCGGCGTCGATCTCCTCGGCCGACACCCGCAGGGCGACACGACACCGGTCCAGCGCGGCGGCCACCGCGCCCAGGTGGGCCAGCGCGTGCGGGTCGAGCGTGCGCCGCCGCGCCGCTGCCTGCAGGGTGGCGGCGACGCCGTACGCACCGCCGGCCCAGCAGCAGGCGACACCGATCGCCCCGTGCCAGAAGCCGGGCCGTTCGACGTACGCCCCCGGAGCACCGACGGCAGTGGCCGGAACACCGTCGAAGCGGACCGTCCGGGTGTCGGCGGCGGCCATGCCCGGGCCGGCCCAGGCCGGGGGGGCGAGCCGCACGGTGCCGTCGGCCCGCGCGGCCGCGATGTCGACGGCGAACAGCCGGGACTCCCCCGCCGCGTCCGCCGTCACCAGCGCGTGCGTCGCCAGACCGGCGCCGGAGCAGAACGGCTTGAGCCCGGACAGACGCCACCCCCCGTCATGGACGGTGGCGTCCATCCGGGTGCCCGGAGGCTCGGCCGCCCAGACCTCCCACAGCGCGCCGGTCTGCGGTGGCGGGTGACCGAGGTCGGCGCAGATGGCGTGCGCGTCGTGGTGCGGCTCGACCACCTTCGCCAGGGCCAGGTCGGTCCGGCCCAGCTCGGTCAGGCCGTGCCAGCGGTCCAGCGTGCGCCCGCAGGCCGGCAACGGCAGGTCGCGGGCCGCGGCGTCGCGTACCCGGTCGGGGTCGAGTGCAGCCGTCGGAGCCGGCTGCACGGTCGTGGCCACCATGGCCTCCGGTACCCGCTGTGACCTCGCGTCAACCGGTGCGCGGTGGCGACCGGGTGACCCGCTCAGTCGAGGGGAACTGCGAGGCGCTGACCGACCTGGAGGTCGCCCGCGTCGGAGAGCGCGTTGAGCTGCTGGATGTCGCGCACCACGTCGCGCGGGTCTCCGCCGATGCCGCTGTCGGTGGCGATGTCCCACAGGGTCTGGCCGGGCTGCACGGTGACGGTGCGCACCGGCACGGGCTCGCCGGCGCCAGAGGTGGCCACCACGCTCGGGCCCCACAGGACGACGGCGGCCAGCACGGCGGTGAGGACCAGCACGGCGAGCAGCACACTGCGGAGCACCCGGCCGCGCCGGGTGAGCCGGACCCGCGGACGGCGCGTGCTGCCGGTCGCGGGCGGTGCGTACGAGGTGCTGGTGCTCATCGTCGTCCTCCGTCGGGCTGCGTCGGCTGTCGATCGATTCCTATCGCCCGGCACCGACAGTCCATTCGGCCCGGTCGATCAGGTGTTCGATCGAACACCTGATCGAAGCATCGCACACCTGTTCGACCCAGGCAACCCATCCGCCCCACTGATCCCAGCTGTCCCGGTGTCCTTCGGGCGCCGTTGTGGCGGCATCCGGCTGCCGTGCCCGGCGTGTCGGCAGCGTGTTGCCGCCACAACGCGGGCGGCCGGGGCGGGCGGGGCGGGCCGCGGTCAGTGGCCCTGGCGGCGGGCCATCAGCCGGCCCTGGGCGCGCATCAGCGGTTCGAGCCGGAAAGCCAACGAGGGCCAGTCCCGGGTGGCGCGCAGCATCGGAGCCCGCCAGGCCGGCAGGGTGCGCACCACCCGGCCGGTGCCGACCAGGTCCGCCGCGGCCCGAGCCACCTGGTCGACCTCGAGCAGCGCACCGCCGGAGTGCACCAGCGCGCTGCCGCGACCGCCCGGCGTCATCTGGTCGACCAGCGCGGTGGCGACCCCGTCGGGGCACAGCGCGTGCACCCGGATGCCCTCGCCCCGCAGCTCGGCGTACATCGCCTGGGCCAGCGACAGCACCGCCGCCTTGGTCGAGGCGTAGACAGACAGGCCGGGTACCGGTCCGTGCCCGGACAACGACGCGACGTCGACGAGATCTCCGCCGCGCACTCCGTCCGCGGCCTGCTCGCGGAACGCGGCGACCGCGGCCCGGCTCCCCCACAGCACGCCCAGCAGGTTGACGTCGACCAGTGCGCGGACGCACTCCGACGAGGTGTCGGCGGCGTCGCCGTCGAAGCCCACTCCCGCGTTGTTGACCCACACCCCGAGCGGCCGGTGCCGGCGCGCCAGCGCGGCGACCTCGGCATGCCCCGCCTCGTCGCGTACGTCGTGCGCGACGCTGTCCACCGCCCCGATCTCGGCCGCCGTACGGGCCGCCTGCTCGCCGTCGAGGTCGGCGACCACCACGGCGTAGCCGCGACGCGCGAGCTCGGCGGCGATGCCGCGGCCGATCCCCTGCCCGGCGCCGGTCACCACCGCCGAGCGGGTCGGGGGATCGGCAGCAAGGGTGGCCGAGGTCCGGCGGAGGGCGGCGGGAGAGCGCAGCATGCCCGGCACCGTACTGTCGGTATGCCATCGCCCGCCGCGACCCGGGTCACACCGCGCCGACCCGGGCAGTCCGACACGCCCGTTCGAACAGGTGTTTGATCCCGGGTGGTGCGGCGCACTACCGTCAGCCCACGGCCGGACGCACCCGAGAGGGGACGAGGCGGTCAACACGCGGCGACCGACGAGTGACGAGGTGGCGACATGGCAGCCAGCGGCGGCAGCGACACCGGCAGCGACAGCAGCAGCGTGCGCGAGCTGCCCGACGGTCCGCCCGACGCGACCGGGCTGACCCCCCGCCAGCGCCGCATCCTGGACGTGATCGGCCAGGCGCTGGAGGCGCGCGGCTACCCGCCGAGCGTGCGCGAGATCGGCGAGCGGGTCGGGCTGACCAGCTCCAGCTCGGTGGCCCACCAGCTCAAGGCGCTCGAGGCGAAGGGCTTCCTGCGGCGCGACCCCAACCGCCCCCGCGCGCTCGAGGTGCTGTCGCCGCACGGACGCCCGCGCGAGCAGGTCGTCGACGAGACCGGCATGGGCGACCGACGCCCCGAGGCGACGTACGTCCCGGTCGTCGGCCGGATCGCGGCCGGCGGCCCGATCCTGGCCGAGGAGCGGGTCGACGACGTCTTCCCGCTGCCCCGCCAGCTCGTCGGCGAGGGCACGCTGTTCCTGCTGGAGGTGCGCGGCGACTCGATGGTCGACGCCGCGATCTGCGACGGCGACTGGGTGGTCGTGCGCCAGCAGCCCGACGCCGAGAACGGCGAGATCGTGGCCGCGCTGCTCGACGAGGAGGCCACCGTCAAGACGTTCTCCAAGAAGGGCGGCACCATCCGGCTGCTTCCGCAGAACCCCGCCTACGAGCCGATCGACGGCACCCACGCGAGCATCCTCGGCAAGGTCGTGACGGTGCTGCGCCGGGTCTGAGCCGCCCGCTCAGCCGAACCGCTCAGTCAGCAGCGCCGGGCTCGAAGCGGTAGCCCATGCCCGGCTCGGTGAGCAGGTAGCGCGGCCGGGCCGGTTCGGGCTCGAGCTTGCGCCGCAGCTGCCCCATGTACAGCCGCAGGTTGCCGGTCGCGGTCTCGTAACCCGGACCCCACACCTCGGTGAGCAGCTGGTGCTGGCTCAACAGCTTGCCGGGGTGGCGCACCAGCACCTCCAGCAGGTGCCACTCGGTGGGCGTGAGCCGCACGTCCGTACGCCCGTCGCCGTCGGGTGCGGTGACCCGGTGCTGGGCCAGGTCAACGGTGACGGGGCCGAACGACACGACCGGCACGGACTCCGGCGGCCCCACTCGCCGGGTCACCGCCCGCATCCGGGCCAGCAGCTCGTCGACGCCGAACGGCTTGGTGAGGTAGTCGTCGGCCCCCGCGTCAAGTGCCTCCACCTTGTCGCTGCTGCCGGAGCGCCCCGACAGCACCAGGATCGGCACGTCGGTCCACCCGCGCAGGCCGTGGATCACGTCCACGCCGTCGAGGTCGGGCAGCCCCAGGTCGAGGATCACGAGGTCGGGCGGGTGCCGGGCCGCGAGCTCCAACGCCTCCGTGCCGGTGGTGGCGTGGCGCACCTCGTAGCGCCGGGCCCGCAGGTTGATGGTCAGCGCCCGCACGATCTGTGGCTCGTCGTCGACCACCAGCACCCGGGTCACTGAGGGCCCGAGCCGGTGGGCTCTTCTGCCGCCTCGCGCTCGCGCAGGCCGGGCTCACCGAGCCGGCCTTCGTCGGCGGCCGCGGTGGCGTGCAGCGACACCACCATGGTGAGTCCGCCTCCCGGGGTCTCCTCCGGCGTCAGCCGGCCGCCCATCGCCTCGGTGAGCCCACGGGACAGCGCCAGCCCGAGTCCGAGCCCGGTGGTGTTGTCGGTGTCGCCCAGGCGCTGGAACGGCGCGAACACCCGCTCCAGGTCGTCGGGAGGGATGCCCGGACCCCGGTCGACCACCCGTAGCTCGACCCGGTCACCGAGACTGCTGCCGGCGACCAGCGGCGGGGCGTCGTCGGGTGCGTACCGCAGCGCGTTGGCGACCAGGTTGGCCACGACGCGCTCCAGCAGCCCCGGGTCGGCCTCGACCTCCGGCAGGTCGGCGGGGACGTCGGTACGTACCGTGCGACCGGCGGCGCCGAGGTCGTCCAGCGCACGCGGCACCACCTCGTCAAGGGCGACGGGCCGGACGTCGACCGCCAGCGCGCCCGCCTGCAGCCTGCTCATGTCCAGCAGGTTGTCCACCAGCCGGGCCAGCCGCTCCAGGGACTCCTCGGCGGTGAGCAGCAGCTCGGCGCGGTCCTGCTCGGTCCACTCGATCTCGCGGCTGCGCAGGCTGGTCACCGCAGCCGTCGCCGAGGCCAGCGGCGTGCGCAGGTCGTGCCCGACGGCGGCGAGCAGGGCGGTACGCATCCGGTCGGCTGCCGCGAGCGGCGCCGCGGCCGCGACCGCGTCGTTGAGCCTGGACGTCTCGAGCACGACCGCAGCCTGGGCGGCGAAGGCGCCGATCAGGCGCTGGTCGTCGGCCTGCAGCGGCCGCCCGCGCAGCGCGAGCACCAGGGTGTCGCCGGCCCGCACCTCGGTGTCGGCGTCCTCGGGGCGCTCGCAGCGTCCGTCGCCGGCCGTCGCCACGACGTGCCACACGTCGCCGGGGCCCCGGCCACCCGCACCCCGCGCACCCGGCTCGCCGCCCACGCGCTCCAGCAGCGACACGCTGGTCAGCGCGAACGACTCGCGCACCCGCTCGAGCAACGCGGGCAGTGCGCTCTCGCCGCGCAGCACGCTGCCAGCGAGCGTGCCCAGCGTCTCCGACTCGGCGGCCGAGCGGGCCGCCTGCCGCGTACGCCGGGCAGCGAGGTCGACGACGGAGCTGACCAGCAGGCCGACGACCACGAACACCACCAGCGCAAGGGTGTTGTTGGTCTCGCCGATCGTGAACGTGTGCAGCGGCGGCGTGAAGTAGTAGTTCAGCAGTGCCGACCCGCCGACGGCGGCGACCAGCGCGGGCGCGAACCCGCCGACCAGCGCCACGACCACCACGGCGAGCAGGAACAACAGCACGTCGCTGACCAGGTTCAGCTCGACCCGTACGTTGACCAGCACGAGGGTGAGCAGCGCGGGCAGCAGCAGGGCGAGGGCGAAGCCCTGCAGCCTGCGACGCCTGGTCAGGTCACCTCGCAACCGCGGCAGCCCCCGGCCCCGGCCGACCTCGGCGTGGGTGACCATGTGCACGTCGATGTCGCCGGACTCCCGGATCGCCGCGCTGCCGATCCCCGGTCCGGTCAGCACCGCGACCAGCCGCGAGCGGCGGCTGCTGCCGAGCACCAGCTGGGTGGCGTTCTCCGCGCGGGCGAAGGTCATCAGGGCATCGGGCACGTCGTCGCCGACGACCTGGTGGTACGTGCCGCCGAGGGACTCGACCAGCCGGCGCTGCTGGGCCAGCGCGGCCGGGCTGGCCCCGGTGAGCCCGTCCGAGCGGATCACGTGCACCGCCAGCAGGTCGCCGCCGGCCGACCGGGCCGCGATCCGCGCGGCGCGGCGGATCAACGTCTCCCCCTCCGGACCGCCGGTCAGCGCCACCACGACTCGTTCGCGCGCCTCCCAGGTGCCCTCGATCTCGTGCTGCGAGCGGTAGCGCTGCAGCGCCTCGTCGACCTTGTCGGCGGTCCACAGCAGCGCCAGCTCGCGAAGCGCGGTGAGGTTGCCGACCCGGAAGTAGTTGCCGAGTGCTGCATCGACCTTGCCGGCGGCGTAGACGTTGCCGTGCGCCAACCGCCGGCGCAAGGCCTCCGGCGCCATGTCGACCAGCTCCACCTGGTCGGCGGCGCGCACGACGGAGTCGGGTACGCGTTCGCGCTGGGGCACCCCGGTGATCTTCTGCACCACGTCGTTGAGCGACTCGAGGTGCTGGATGTTGACGGTGGAGATGACGTCGATCCCGGCGGCCAGCAGCTCCTCGATGTCCTGCCAGCGCTTCTCGTTGCGCGAGCCGGGCACGTTGGTGTGCGCCAGCTCGTCGACCAGCACCACCGCCGGACGCCGGGCGAGTACCGCGTCGACGTCCATCTCACGAAGGCGCACGCCTCTGTGGGACAGCTGTCTGGTGGGCACCACCTCGAGCCCCTCGAGCATGGCCGCCGTGTGCTGCCGGTCGTGGGTCTCGACCAGACCCACGACCACGTCGGTGCCACGCTCGGCCCGCCGGTGACCCTCGCCGAGCATGGCGTAGGTCTTGCCCACGCCGGGAGCGGCGCCCAGGTAGACCCTCAGCCGCCCACGTCCCATGGCTCCAGTCTGCCTCTCGTGACCAGCCAACCGCGTCAGCCGGACAGCTCGTCCAGCGCGAGGTTGAGCAGCAGCACGTTGACCCGCGGCTCACCGAGGAAGCCGAGCACCCGACCCTGGGTGTGCTCGTCGACGAGCCCTCTCACCTGCTCGTCGGACAGCCCGCGTTCGGCCGCCACCCGCGCCACCTGCTGCGCCGCGTACGCCGGACTGATCTGCGGGTCCAGCCCGGAACCACTGGCTAACAGGGCGTCCGGCGCCACGTCGGCCGGGTCGGTGCCGTCGAGCCGCGCAGCCTGGTCGCGACGCCGTTCGACCTGCCTGGTCAGGGGTGCGCTGTCCGCGCCGAGGTTCGACGCCGACGTCGCGAGCGGGTCGTAGCCGTCGCCGGCGGCCGAGGGGCGGCCGTGGAAGTACGCCGGGTCGGCGCTGAAGTCCTGGCCGATCAGGTCCGAGCCCACCACCGTGCCGTCGCGGTCGACCAAGGACCCGTCCGCGTTGTCACCGAACGCCACCTGGCCGACAGCCGTCATCGCCAGTGGGTAGGCCAGGCCGAGCAGGACGGTGAGCACGACGAGGGCGCGGACCGCGACGCCGAGCTGGCGAAGGGTCGTGGGGACACGCGAGGCCATCAGGGCCGCTCCTAGCCGATGCCGGGGAACTGGGAGACCACCAGGTCGATGATCTTGATGCCGACGAAGGGCACGACGATGCCGCCGAGCCCGTAGATCGCGAGGTTGCGCCGCAGCATCGCGGCAGCCGACGACGGCACGTACCGCACGCCACGCAGGGCCAGCGGCACCAGCGCGACGATGACCAGCGCGTTGAAGATGACCGCAGACAGGATCGCCGACTCCGGCGTCGCGAGCTGCATGACGTTGAGCCGGTCGAGACCGGGGTACACACCGGCGAACATCGCGGGGATGATCGCGAAGTACTTCGCGATGTCGTTGGCGATGGAGAACGTCGTCAGCGAGCCGCGGGTGATGAGCAGCTGCTTGCCGATCTCGACGACCTCGATCAGCTTCGTCGGGTTGGAGTCGAGGTCGACCATGTTGCCGGCCTCCTTGGCGGCCGACGTACCGGTGTTCATCGCGACACCCACGTCGGCCTGCGCGAGTGCAGGCGCGTCGTTGGTGCCGTCGCCGGTCATGGCGACCAGGCGACCGCCCTCCTGCTCGCGCCGAATCAACGCCATCTTGTCCTCGGGCGTCGCCTCGGAGAGGAAGTCGTCGACACCGGCCTCGTCGGCGATCGCCTTCGCCGTCAGCGGGTTGTCGCCGGTGATCATCACGGTACGGATGCCCATCCGGCGCATCTGCTCGAAGCGTTCGCGCATGCCGTCCTTGACCACGTCCTTGAGGTGCACGACCCCCACCACGCGTGCCGCCGCGCCGTCGGCGCACTCGGCGACGACCAGCGGGGTGCCGCCCACGCTGGAGATGCGGTCCACCACCTCGGCGACGTCGGCGCCGGTGCTCCCGCCGTTGTCGCGTACCCACCTGAGCACGGCGCCGGCGGCGCCCTTGTAGATCCGGCGGTCGCCGGCGAGGTCGATGCCGCTCATCCGGGTCTGTGCGGTGAACGCGACGAAGGTCGCGCCGACGAGCTCGCCCTGGCTGCGTGCGCGCAGCCCGTGATCGCGCTTGGCCAGCACGACGATCGAACGCCCCTCGGGCGTCTCGTCGGCGAGGCTGGACAGCTGCGCGGCGTCGGCGAGCTCCGCCATCTCGACGTTGCCGACGGGGACGAGCTCGGCGGCCTGGCGGTTGCCCAGGGTGATCGTGCCGGTCTTGTCCAGCAGCAGGGTGCCGATGTCACCGGCGGCCTCGACGGCGCGACCCGACATCGCCAGCACGTTGTGCTGCACGAGGCGGTCCATGCCCGCGATGCCGATGGCCGACAGCAGCGCGCCGATGGTCGTCGGGATGAGGCAGACCAGCAGCGCCACCAGGACGATGAGCGGCTGCTCGGCACCGGAGTAGACCGCGAATGGCTGCAGCGTCACGGTCGCGGCCAGGAAGACGATGGTCAGGCTGGCCAGCAGGATGTTGAGGGCGATCTCGTTCGGGGTCTTCTGCCGGGCGGCCCCTTCGACCAGCGCGATCATCCGGTCGATGAAGCTCTCGCCCGGCTTCGCCGTGACGCGTACGACGATGCGGTCCGAGAGCACGGTGGTGCCTCCGGTGACCGAACTGCGGTCGCCACCGGACTCCCGGATGACCGGCGCCGACTCGCCGGTGATCGCCGACTCGTCGACGCTCGCGACGCCCTCGACGACGTCGCCGTCGCCGGGGATGACCTCGCCCGCCTCCACCACGACGTGGTCGCCGAGGTGCAGCTGGAGAGCGGGCACGTGTTCCTCGGTGCCGTCCGCCGCCAGCCTGCGCGCGCCGGTCTCGGTCCTGGCCCGGCGCAACGTGGCGGCCTGCGCCTTGCCCCGGCCCTCGGCGATCGCCTCGGCCAGGTTGGCGAACAGCACGGTGATCCACAGCCAGGCAACGATGGCCCAGGCGAACGCGCTGGGATCGGCGACAGCGAGCACGGTCGCGAGCAGCGCACCGACCTCGACCACGAACATGACGGGCGAACGCACCAGCCGGCGGGGGTCGAGCTTGGCGAGGGCGTCCGGCAGCTGCTGCCACGCCATGGCCGGGTCGAGCAGCCCGGCACCGACCCGCGTGGGGACGGCGGGCGGCGGCGGCGCGGGTGTCGTCGTCGTGGTCATCGCGATCAGAGACCGTCCGCCAGCGGTCCCAGTGCGAGCACCGGGAAGAACGTGAGACCGGCGACGATCACGACGACGCCGGCAAGCATGGTGGCGAACAACGGGCGGTGCGTCGGCAGCGTCCCCGCCGACACCGGCACCGGCGCCTGCCGGGCCAGCGACCCCGCCAGCGCCAGCACCAGCACGATCGGGACGAACCGGCCGAGCAGCATCGCCAGCCCGAGCCCGGTGTTGTAGAAGTCGGTGTTCGCCGAGAGCCCCGCGAAGGCCGACCCGTTGTTGTTGCTGGCCGACATGAACGCGTACAGGACCTCGGACAGGCCGTGTGCCCCCGGGTTGAGGATCGACTCCCGTGGACCCGGCAGCGCCATCGCGATCCCGGTTCCTACCAGCACCAGAAGCGGCATCGTGAGGATCGCCAGCGACACCAGCTTGATCTCGCGTGCGGTGATCTTCTTCTTCAGGTACTCGGGCGTCCGGCCCACCATCAGCCCCGCGACGAAGACCGTCACGACGGCGAGCACGAGCATCCCGTACAGGCCGCTGCCGACCCCGCCCGGTGCCACCTCGCCGAAGCCCATGTTGAGGATCAGGGCGCCACCGCCGACAGCCGTGTACGACGAGTGGAAGGAGTTGACCGCTCCCGTGGACGTGCCCGTGGTCGACGTCGCGAACAGTGCCGAGCCGGCTTCGCCGAAGCGGGTCTCCTTGCCCTCCATCGAGGCGCCGGCGGCTTGCAGCGCCGTGCCCGGGTGGGACACCTCGAGCGCCCAGACGCCCGCGAGCAGCACGACCCAGAGAGCCGCCATGGTGGCGAGGATGGCGTAGCCCTGCCGCCGGTCGCCGACCATCAGCCCGAAGGTCCGGGTGAGACATACCGGGATCAGCAGGATGAGGAAGATCTCCAGCAGGTTGCTGAGCGGGTTGGGGTTCTCGAACGGGTGCGCCGAGTTGGCGTTGTAGAAGCCGCCACCGTTGGTGCCGAGCTCCTTGATCGCCTCCTGGGACGCCACGGGCCCGCCGGTGACGGTCTGCGCGACGCCGGACAGGGTGCTCACGTCGGTGCCCGAGGAGAAGTTCTGCACGACGCCCGTCGCGATCAGCAGGATCGCGCCGATGACGGCGATCGGCAGCAGGATGCGGACGCAGCCGCGCACCAGGTCGACCCAGAAGTTGCCCAACCGGTCCGTGCGCGATCGGACGAAGCCGCGGATCAGCGCGACCGCGACCGCCATGCCCACGGCCGCCGAGACGAAGTTCTGCACCGCCAGGCCGGCCATCTGGACGAGGTGGCCCATCGTCGCCTCGCCGGAGTACGACTGCCAGTTGGTGTTGGTGACGAACGACGCGGCGGTGTTGAACGCCTGGCCGGGCTCGACCGGCGGGAACCCGAGTGACTGCGGCAGCTGGTCCTGCACCCGCTGCAGGAGGTACAGCGCGAGCACGCCGACCAGCGAGAACGCCAGCAGGGCGCGGGCGTAGACCGGCCAACGCTGGTCGGCGTTGGGGTCGACGCCGATGATGCGGTAGCACACCCGCTCCACCCGCAGGTGCCGGTCACTGGTGTAGACGGCGGCCATGTACCCGCCGAGCGGTCGGTAGCAGACCGCGAGGGCGGCGACGAGCAGTCCGACCTGCAGCAGCCCGGCGACGGTGTCGGACATGTCAGAACCGCTCCGGGAACAGCAGCGCCGCCAGCAGGTAGCCGAGCAGCAGGACGGAGACGACCAGACCGGCCACGTTCTCGACGCTCACAGCTTCTCCACCCCCCGGAGGGCGAGTGCCAGCAGCGCGAACACCGCGATGGTCAGCAGGACGAACACCAGATCCGTGATCACGATCCCGAGTAGACAGCCGCGACGTCCGGGAACCCACCGTGCTAACGAGCCCCTAACAGACCCGCCGTTGTTCCGAGCGCGCTCCTGACGTCGCGTTCTGCGCATCGCCGGGATCGGAGGCATGGTGGCCCCATGGCCAAGAAGAGCAGCCAGAAGGCCGGCAAGAAGGCAACCCCTGGCCCCAGCGTCAAGGACAAGAAGCTGTACGAGAAGCTGCGCGACGAGGGCGCGAGCAAGGGCAAGGCCGCCCGGGTCGCGAACACGGCCGCGGGCACGTCCCGGAAGACGGTCGGCAAGCGTGGCGGTTCGTCGCCGTCGTACGACGACTGGAGCAAGTCCGCCCTCTACGACCGGGCCAAGGACATCGGCGTCGAGGGCCGCTCGTCGATGAGCAAGCAGCAGCTGATCAAGGCGCTGCGCAACAGCTGAGGCGCCTCAGGCGTCCGCCTCGGGGACCAGGTCGCGGTCGCGCGTCTCCGGGCTCAGCCACGCGGCGACAAGGCTGATCGTCATCAGCGCGATCATGTAGACCGCGACGGGCCACCAGCCGTCGGACGCCCACGCCACCAGTGAGGCGCAGACCAGCGGTGAGATCCCGCCGCCGACGACGGCAGAGAACTCCCGGCCGAGTGCCACCCCCGCGTAGCGGTACCGCGACCCGAACAGCTCGGGGAACCACGCCGCCTGCACGCCGACGGTCCCGTACGCGGCGAAGACGAACCCCACCACGACCACCAGGTAGACCAGCGCGGTGTCACCGGTCGAGATCATCGCCAGCCCCGGCACCGTGAACAGGATGAGGAACGCGGCGATCACCAGGAACACCCGGCGCCGGCCGAACCGGTCGCCGAGCAGGCCGGCGACGTACGCCGAGACGCAGGCGGCGAGCGCACCGGCCAGCAGCACCTTCGGGATCAGCGACTCCTCGACCCCCACGGTGTCGATGAGGTAGGCCGCCAGGAACACCTGGTAGATGTACGAGTGGGTGTTGCCGCCGACGTTCATGAAGAACACCTGCGCGAGCGGGCGGCGCCCGTTCGCGACGACGTCGGTGACCGGCACCTGCGGCACCGCCTCGACCCGGTCGCGCACGTCCTGGAACACCGGCGACTCACGCAGCTTGCGGCGGATCAGGTACGCGGCGATGGTCACGAACACGCTGCTGAGGAACACCAGCCGCCAGCCGTAGGAGTCGACGTCGGCCTCGGGCAGCCGCTGCACCAGCAACCACACCAGCGCGCCCAGCGCGGTGCCCGCCGCAGCGCCGACATAGACCAGCGACGCCAGTCGGCCGCGGGAGCCGTCCGGCGCGGTCTCGGTGATCAGCACGATGCCGCCGGCCTGCTCGGCGCCGGCACCGAGACCCTGCAGCAGCCGGCAGGCGACCAGCAGCACCGGTGCCCAGATACCCACCTGCGCGTACGTCGGCAGCAGCCCGATGGCGAGGGTGGCGAAGCCCATCAGGAACAACGTCGCGACGAGGACGAACTTGCGGCCCCAGCGGTCCCCGACCAGGGAGAACAGCAGCCCTCCCACCGGCCGGGCGGCGAACCCGACCGCGTAGGTGCTGAAGCTCGCGATGGTGCCCGCCGCCGGGCTCGCCTCGGGGAAGAACAGCGAGGGGAACACGATCGCCGCGGCCGTGCCGTAGATGACGAAGTCGTACTGCTCGAGCGCGGTGCCGACCAACCCGGCCCAGGAGGCCCGGCGCACCGTCCCCTGGTCGGTGGTGGTCGTGCTGTTCCGGTAGGTGGTGCTCATCGGGTACCGCCTCGGTGGACTCGGCTCCGGTCCTCGCGATACTAGGACAAATCGGACCAGTCAGCCGATCGACGGAGTCAGCCGCCCGAGGTGGGGAGCCCGTTCCAGCCGGTGAGGCGGTAGCCCCAGCCGCGGACGGACTCGACCACGAGCGGGACACCGTCGGCGCGCAGGTGCGCCCGCAGCCGCTTGACCACGCTGATGACCGCGGCGGAGTCGCCGAGGTACGGGCGCCCCCACAGCCGCTCGGTCAGCTCGGCGAACGATGCGGCGCGCCCCGGGTCGGCCGCCAGCACCAGGAGCAGGTCGAGCTCACGCCCGGGCAGCCGCAGCACCCGGTCGTGCCAGCGCGCCTCGCGCCCGTCGACGTCGAGCGACAGCGGGCCGTGCCGGATGAACCGGCGCGGGCTCGGCAGCACGGCGTCGGCGACCGGCGCGAGCGAAGCAAGCAGGCGATCGGGCTCGGCGCCGTCGGGAGCGACCGGGCGGACGAGCTGGCTGAGCAGCCCGGCGGCGCACTCGGCGTCGGCCGCGACCACGACGGTGGCGCCGTCCAGCGCCCGGGCGATGTCGACGCACTGCGCAGCCGGCAGTCCGATGCACACGACGAGCTGGTCGGCGACGGGTGGGTCGTCGTCGACGACCCGTCCCTCGACCGGCTGGCGTTCCCCCACCGACGCGACCATGCCGCACTCCGCCCCTTGCGCCCGCGCGCTACGTCACCCGCGCCGGGCGACCTCCCGGAGGTCGAATCGTGCCAGATGCCGCGATGACCCGGCAATGCCCGAGTGCTGCCCGGATCACACCCTTGTGACCCCTCTGTCCCGCCGGAAAGGTGGCCGGGGCAACCAGTCGCTGCTCCGAAAGGCCTGTCGTGCGCATGCTCCGAGCCCGAGCCGGGTGTCGTCGTCACCTCGCCGTCGCCGCCTCCGCCTCCCTCGCCGCCGCCGTGGCGATCCCCCTCGCGCCGGCGGCCGCCGCCGCCCCGGGGGCGTCCGGACCGGCCGTCGCGCCGGCCACGGCTGCCCCCACGAGCACAACGATCGAGCCGGCGCTGGCCCGCGAGCTGGCCGACGGACGTACCGACTTCTTCGTCCGGTTCGGCGCCCGCGCCGACCTCGACGCGGCCAGCCGCATCGACGACTGGGCCGCCCGCGGCGCGGCCGTGGTCAGGGCGCTGCGCAAGACCGCCGAGACCAGTCAGGCCGGCGTCGTCGCCCGGCTGCAGGAACGCGGTCTCGCGTACGAGTCGCTGTACGTCACCAACGCGGTCTACGTACGCAGCGCCGGCCAGCAGGTCGCCCAGACGCTGGCCGGCATGCCCGGCGTCACCGCCCTCGAGGCCCCCGACACGGTGCAGCTGGAGAAGCCTGTAAAGACAGACGCCCCGCCCAGCCTCGACGGCGTGGAGTGGGGGATCGCGGACATCAAGGCCGACCAGGTGTGGTCGGAGTTCGGCGTACGGGGCGAGGGCGTCGTCGTCGGCAACATCGACTCCGGCGTGCAGTTCGACCACCCGGCAGTGGTCGCGCAGTACCGCGGCAACACCGGCGGCGGCACCTTCGACCACGACCACAACTGGTTCGACCCCGCCGAGATCTGTGGCAGCCCGTCGCTGGAGCCGTGCGACAACAACGGCCACGGCACCCACACGATGGGCACGATGGTCGGCGACGACGGCGCGGGCAACCAGATCGGTGTTGCGCCCGCCGCGACGTGGATCGCCGCGAAGGGCTGCGAGACCAACGGCTGCAGCGAGCTCTCGCTGTCGGAGTCGGCGCAGTGGATGCTCGCGCCGACCGACCTCGCGGGCGAGAACCCCGACCCCGCGCTGCGCCCGAACATCATCAACAACTCGTGGGGCGGCCCCGGCGGCGACACCTGGTACCAGGACTTCGTCACCGCATGGGTCGCCGGCGGTCAGTTCCCGGCGTTCTCCAACGGCAACGCCGGGCCCGGGTGCGACTCGGCGGGATCGCCCGGTGACTACCCCGAGTCCTACAGCGCGGGCAACTACGACATCAACGGCGCGATCAACAGCACGTCCAGCCGCGGGCCGGGGATCGGCGACGAGCTCAAGCCGAACATCTCCGCACCCGGCACCGCCGTCCGCTCCAGCGTGCCGACCGACGACTACGCCGCCTTCAGCGGCACCTCGATGGCGTCGCCGCACGTCGCCGGCACGGTCGCGCTGCTGTGGGCAGCCGCGCCCACGCTGATCGGCGACATCGACGGCACGTCGGCGCTGCTCGACGGCACCGCGCGCGACACCGACGACACCACCTGCGGCGGCACCGCCGCGGACAACAACGTGTTCGGCGAGGGCAAGCTGGACGCGCTGGCGGCGATGCAGGGTGCGCCGATCGGCGACGCCGGCCAGCTGTCCGGCACGGTCACCGACGCGGCGAGCGGCGACCCGCTGGCCGGCGTCGAGGTGTCCGTCACCGGGGCGTCCGAGCGCAGCACGACCACGGGCGACGACGGCACGTACCTGCTGAACCTGACGGTCGGCGCGTACGACGTCACCGCCAGCGCGTTCGGCTACGCCGACGCGAGCGTGGGCGTGGTGGTCACGGCCGGCGAGACGACCACGCAGGACCTGCAGCTGTCGGCCGTGGAGTCGGCCACGCTGTCCGGCCTCGTGCGCGACGGCTCGGGCCACGGCTGGCCGCTGTACGCGAAGGTGAGCGCGACCGGCACGCCGCTGTCGACGTACACGAACCCGGAGACCGGGCGCTACCAGCTCGAGCTGCCGGTCGGCGCCGAGTACGAGGTGCGCGTCGAGCCGCTCTACCCCGGCTACGAGGTGCTCACCGAACCGGTCCAGGTCGACGGCGACGTGTCGCACGACCTGCGCCCCCAGGTCGACGAGCTCGACTGCCTGGCGCCCGGATACCAGCCCCGCGTCGAGGGACTGTTCGAGACGTTCGACGGCACCACGGCCCCCGAGGGCTGGACCGTGACCGACGAGGCGGGGACCGAGCAGGTGTGGTCCTTCGACGACCCCGGCGGCCGTGGCAACCTCACCGGTGGCGAGGGCGGCTTCGCGATCGTCGACAGCGACTTCTACGGCGGCGACGGGGCGCAGGACACGTCCTTGGTGGCGCCGTCGGTCGACCTGACCGACGACACCAACCCGGTCGTGCAGTTCCGCACTGACTTCAGGGCGCTGGGCGACGATGTCGCCGACGTCGACGTCAGTCTCGACGGCGGCACGGCCTGGGAGAACGTCTGGAGCCAGCCGGAGGACGTGCGCGGGCCGACCAAGGTGCGCATCCCGCTGCCGCAGGCGGCGGGCCAGGCCGACGTACGGGTGCGCTTCCACTTCTACGACGCCAGCTACGCGTGGTGGTGGCAGGTCGACGACGTCATCGTCGGAACATCGTTCTGCGACAAGGCCCGCGGTGGGCTGGTGCTCGGCCAGGTGTCCAGCTCGCTGACCGGCGACGCCCTCGACGGGGCCACCGTCACGAGCGACGACGCCCCGGCGGAGACCGCGACCACCGGGCCCACTCCGGACGACGAGCGGCTCGGCGACGGCTGGTACTGGATGTTCTCGTCCGTCACCGGTGCGCACCCGTTCACGGCGACGTCCGGCAGCTATGCACCGCAGACGCAGCCGGTCGACGTCGCCGCCGACTGGGCGACCCGGGCCGACTTCGCCCTCGACTCCGGGCTGCTCCGGGCCGGGCCACGGCCGGTGAAGGGCACGACCGAGCTCGGCGGGTCCGTGACGGACACGTTCACGGTGACCAACGACGGCAACGCGCCCGCGACGTTCGAGCTCGGGGAGCGGGCCGGTGACTTCGTGATCCAGGGTCCCGACGGCGGGCGGACCCGCAGCGACGACATCGCGTCGGCGCGGGGCGCCAAGGCGGTGCGGATCCCGGCCGACGTGACACCGCTGCAGGACGTCTCGTCGGCACCGGACGGCAGCGGCGCGACCACCGCCGACCGGCCGGTCGTGGCCGACGAGCCATGGGTCGACCTGCCCAGCTACCCGAGCCCGATCATGGACAACGTCGCGGGCTACCACGGCGGACTGGCCTACAGCTTCGGTGGCACCGAGGCGGGCATGGGCGCGACGGCGGCGTCGTACGTCTACGACCCCGCCGCCCTGACCTGGGAGCCGATCGCGGACATGCCGGAGGGCCGGCAGAAGCCCGCCGCCGCGTTCGTCGACGGTGTCTTCGTGGTGACCGGCGGCTGGGGTGAGAGCGGTGACCCGGTGGCAGGCACCGCCAGCTACGACCCGGCCTCGGACAGCTGGTCGACGGGTGCGGACAACCCGGCGCCGTACGCCGCCTCGGGCACCGCGGTGCTCGACGGCAAGCTGTACGCGGTCGGCGGCTGCACCGACGTCTGCGGTGCCACGGACGTGCTGCGCTACGACCCGCAGGCCGACGCGTGGGAGCAGCTGGCCGACTACCCGGAGGACACGGCGTGGACGGCGTGCGGCGGCATCGGCGGCCAGGTGCTCTGCGCCGGTGGCTTGAGCGAGGCGGGCACGTCGACGGCCACCTACGCGTACGACCCCGGCGCCGACAGCTGGACACCGGTGGCCGACATGCCGGTCGACCTGTGGGGCAGCAGCTACTGGGCCGCCAACGACCAGCTCGTCGTCGCGGGTGGTGCGGTCGACGGTTCCACGGCGATCACCAACGAGGTCTACGCGTACGACCCGGCAGCCGATGCCTGGACCCAGCTGCCGTCGGCCAACAACGCGCTGTACCGCGGCGCCGGCACCTGCGGGCTGTACAAGATCGGCGGCTCGGAGGGCAACTTCGCCTCGACCGACTCGGCCGAGCTGCTGCCGGGCTACGACCAGTGCGGCAGGCCCGCCGACGTGCCGTGGCTCCGGGCGAGGCCGGCGGCGGCCGAGCTCGCGCCGGGTGAGTCGACGACCGTCACGGTGACGATGAACTCGCGCCGGCTCACCCAGCCGGGCCGCTACACGGCTCGGCTGGTCGTGGGCGACGACACGCCGTTCAGCGTCGCGCCGCTCACCGTCGTGCTCACGGCGAACGCTCCGGCGACGTGGGGCCGGCTCGGTGGGCTGGTCCGTGGCGTCGCGTGCGACGGAACGGCGGCTCCCCTGGCCGGTGCGACGGTCGACGTCAGCCGGGGGGCGGCGTACACGCTCACCACCGATGCCGACGGCGTTTTCGCGGTGTGGATGCCGGGCAGCGACACCGCGCGACAGGTGATCGTCGCCAAGGACGGCTACCGCCCGCAGGTGCGCGAGGTCGAGATCGGCGAGGGCGGCGAGCAGTTCCTGCGGCCACGGCTGCAGAAGGCGGGCTGCTGACAGGGGTCAGGTGACGGCGCCCGCGCCGCTGAGCCGACGCAGCGCGGCGCGGGCGACGTCACCGTCGGTGGTGCGCCACATCGGCGGCAGCGACGCGGCCAGGAACGACCCGTAGCGGGCGGTGACCAGGCGCGGGTCGAGCACGGCGACGACACCCCGGTCGTCGAAGCGGCGGATCAGCCGGCCGCTGCCCTGCGCGAGCAGCAGCGCGGCGTGGGTGGCAGCCACGCTCATGAAGCCGTTGCCCCCGCGCCGCTCCACCGCCCGCTGGCGCGCGCTCATCAGCGGGTCGTCGGGACGCGGGAACGGGATCCGGTCGATGACCACCAGCTGGCAGGTCTCCCCCGGCAGGTCGACGCCCTGCCACAGCGACAGCGTGCCGAACAGGCAGGTGCGCGGGTCCTCGACGAAGCGGCGGGCCAGCACCGGCAGCTGGGCGTCGCCCTGGCACCACAGGTCGATGTCGGGCAGTGCCTCGCGTACGTGCTCGGCGGCCGTCTCCGCGGCCCGGCGGGACGAGAACAGCCCGAGGGTGCGGCCGTCGGCGGCCTCGACCAGGCCGGCGATCTCGTCCAGCTGGGCGGTGCCGAGCCCGTCCCGGCCGGGCGCGGGCAGGTGCTTGGCCACGTAGAGGATCGCCTGCCGGGTGTAGTCGAACGGCGAGCCCACGTCGAGCCCGCGCCAGCCGACCTCACGTTCCTCGTCGCTGGCATCGGTGGAGTCGGCGGCGTCCGGGTCGTCGTCGGCCGCGGGATCGGGCTCGACCGCTTCGGCGGGTGCCTCGACCGGCGCGTCGTCCTGACGCTCCTCCGGGCGCAGCCCCACCGACGCGGCGACCGGCTCGAACCCACCGCCCAGCTTCAGGGTCGCACTGGTCATCACCACGGTCGTCGAGCCGAACAGCTTGTCCCGCAACGACAGCGACACGTCCAGCGGGGCGACCCGCAGCTCGTTGCCGCCGCGCGTGCGGTCGCGCTCCTGGACCCAGCAGACGTCGTGCTCGCTGTGGGCCGCGAGCCGTTCGGCGACCTTGCGCACCTCGTCGGCGGCGGCCTTGGCCTGCTGGCGCACGGCGTCGCCGTCACCCTCGGCAGCGGCGTCCTGGCGACCGCCGAGCGCGGAGAAGCAGGCGTGCGCGGCCGCGCGTACGAGCACCAGCGCGTCGGCCACCGCCTCCGGCACTTCGTCGAGCCGGCCGCCCGGCAGCCCCTCGAGCGCCTCGCGCAGCGTCTCGGCGGCGTCGGCGAGGTCCTCGGCCGGCTCGGCGCCCTCGGGTCCCGCTGCGGAACGTACCCGGCGGGCGGCCCGGTCGACGACGAACGGCGACAGCTCGTCGGTCGACGCCTGCGTCACCCGCGAGACAAGCTCGTGCCCCTCGTCGACGACGACGGCATCGTGCTCGGGCAGCATCGGGACGCCGTCGATGGCGTGGATCGCGAGCAGCGCATGGTTGGTGACGACCACTTGTGCGGCGTGCGCGGTGTCGCGGGCCTGCTCGGCGAAGCACTCGCCGCCGTAGGGACAGCGCTGGGCGCCCAGGCACTCGCGGGCGCTGACCGAGACCTGCGCCCAGCCCCGCTCGGTGTGCGTCGGGGCCGAGTCTCGGTCGCCCGGCCCGCCGTCGCCGGCCTGCTCCTCGGCCCACGACCGCAGCCGCACCACCTCGCCACCCAGCGTGCCCTCCGGCACCTCGATCAGCACGCCCGTGTCGTCGGGCGTGCCCTCGCGGATGCGGTGCAGGCAGGCGTAGTTGGACCGGCCCTTGAGCACGGCGTAGGGCACCTCGCCGATCCGGTCGCCCAGCTGCTCGCGGGCACCCGCCACCAACGCCGGCAGGTCGCGCTCGACCAGCTGGTGCTGCAGCGCGAGGGTCGCGGTGGCGACCACCACCCGGCGGCGGTGCAGCAGCGCGGGCACCAGGTAGCCGAGCGACTTGCCGGTGCCCGTGCCCGCCTGCACCAGCAAGTGCTCATGGCGCGACAGAGCGGCCTCGACGGCATCGGCCATCGCCACCTGGCCGGGCCGCTCCTCGCCTCCGAACGACGCCACCGCCGCCTGCAGCACCCCCTGCACCCGGGAGTCGGAGACGGTGTGCGCGGTCACCGGCTCACGCTACCCGCCGGCGCCGACACGGCTGGTGCGCGCCGCTGGGTTTCCCAAGTGACCTTGGGAAACCGAAGGTTCCCGTGCGTTGTGACGCGGGGGAACCTCGGGTTTCGCGGTAGAACCCGGGGCCGGTTGCCGATGTCGCGAGCAGCCGGTACGCGAGCGGTGCGGTGCCGCGCTGCCGCCATCGCGGCACGGTTGTGGCGGCAGAACGCTGACGAAGCCCGGCGAGTCTTGGCGTGTTGCCGCCACAACGCGGGCGTGGGGACGGCGCGGGTGTGCGGGTGCGGGTGTGCGGGTGCGGGTGCGGGTACGGGCGCGGTACGGCAGGTCAGCGGGGGGCGGTGGCGTATGCGGCCAGCGAGCCGGCGAGGGTGGCGCCGACCCGGGCCACGACGGCGGTGCCCTCGCCGGTGTGCTCGAGGGTGAGCACCTCGCCGGAGGTGTGGATCTGGTTCAGCAGGTCACCGCGCTCGTACGGCAGCAGCACGGCGACCTCGACCTGCGGCCGCGGCAGCTCGCGCTCGACGGCGGCGACGACGTCGTCGATCCCCTCGCCGGTGCGCGCCGAGCAGACCACGGCGTGCGGCTCGCGGGCCTGCAGCCGGGCCAGCACCATCGGGTCGGCGGCGTCGGACTTGTTCACCACCACGATCTCGGGGATCTCGGCCGCGCCGATCTCGGCCAGCACCTCGCGTACGGCCGCGAGCTGGCCCTCGGGATCGGCGTGCGCGCCGTCGACCACGTGCAGCACCAGATCGGCGTCGGCGACCTCCTCCAGCGTGGAGCGGAACGCCTCCACCAGATGGTGCGGCAGGTGCCGAACGAAGCCGACCGTGTCGCTCAGCGTGTAGACCCGGCCGTCGGCGGTCTGGGTACGGCGGGTGGTCGGATCGAGGGTCGCGAACAGCGCGTCCTCGACCAGTACGCCCGCCCCGGTGAGCCGGTTGAGCAGCGACGACTTGCCGGCGTTGGTGTAGCCCGCGATCGACACCGCGGGCACCTCGTGGCGGCGCCGCTCGGCCTTCTTGGTGTCGCGGGTGGTGCCCATCTTCTTCAGCTCGCGGCGCAGCTTGGCGATCTTGGTGTTGATCCGGCGCCGGTCGGTCTCCAGCTTGGTCTCGCCGGGGCCACGGCCACCGATGCCGCCACCCTGCGAACCCACCCGGCCGCCGGCCTGCCGGGACAGGTTGCCGCCCCACCCGCGCAGTCGCTGGGTGAGGTAGCGCAGCTGGGCCAGCTCGACCTGCGCCTTGCCCTCGGCGGACTTGGCGTGCTGGGCGAAGATGTCGAGGATCAGCGCGGTCCGGTCGACGACCTTGACCTTGACCCGGTCCTCGAGGTTGCGCAGCTGGCTGGGCGTGAGCTCGCCGTCGCAGACCACGGTGTCGGCGCCACTGGCCTGCACCGCCTCGCGCAGGTCGTCGACCTTGCCGCGCCCCACGTACGTCGCGGGGTCGGGCCGCTGCCGGCGCTGCAGCAGCGCCTCGAGCACCACGGACCCGGCGGTCTCGGCGAGCAGCTTCAGCTCGGCCAGCGAGTTCTCGGCGTCCTGGGGCGAGCCGCCGGTCCACACCCCGACCAGCACCACACGCTCCAGCCGCAGCCGGCGGTACTCGACCTCGCTGACGTCCTCGAGCTCGGTCGACAGGCTGGCCACCCGGCGCAGCGACTGGCGGTCCTCGAGGTCCATCTCGCCCGTGCCGGGCGCAGCGCTCTGCTCCTCGGACGGCTGCTCGGACGGCTCCTCGACCACGAACGGGACGTCGGCCAGGTCGTCCGGCTCGTCGGGCTGCTCGTGCAGGTAGGGAGAAGTCATACGCCCGTTCTCAACGTCGTCGGCGCACCGGGTGTTCCGCGGTGCCGCCTCACTGTCGCACGTCCACGGCCACGGCTCACCCGGGTTTCCCGACCGGAGTCACCGCCCGGACCAGCACAGCTCGCCGCGCGCCACCACCACCGCCGGGCCGGTCAGCACCACGTGGCCGTCGTCGCGCCAGGTCACCTCAAGCCGGCCGCCCGGCACGTCCACCCGGTACGTCGCCGGCCGGCCCGCGGCATCGGCGTCGGCCTGGGCCACCGCCACCGCACAGACGCCGGTGCCGCACGAACGGGTCTCGCCCGACCCGCGCTCGTGCACCCGCATCCGGACGTGCTGCCAGCCGGCCCGCTGCACCAGCTCGACGTTGACCCCCTCCGGGTAGACGGCGTGGTCGTACGTCGGCGGCGTGTCCCAGCGGCCGAAGGACGCCAGGTCGTCGACGAGCGCCACCGCGTGCGGGTTGCCGGTGTCGACGTGCACCGCGTCGAGCCGGCGCCCGTCGATCTCGACCCAGGTGCCGGCGCGGATCGCGGGCACCCCCATGTCCACGCTGATCGGGCCGGAGACCGACCCGTCCGAGCCGTACGTCACCTGCTTGGTGCCGTCGCGGGTGCCGATCGGGAGCGGCGCGGCGGGGTCGACCAGCTCCTCTTCTGCCAGCCACCGGGCGAGCACCCGGATGCCGTTGCCGCACATCTGCGCGAGCGACCCGTCGGCGTTGCGATAGTCCATGAACCACTCGGCGCCGTCGGCGGCGGCCGCGTCGGCGTGCGGGTCGTCGTAGGCGACGCTGCGGACCACCCGCATCACCCCGTCGGCCCCGAGCCCGCGGCGCCGGTGGCACAGCGCTGCCACGAGGTCGGCGTCGAGCTCGCCGTGCACGCTGCCGTCGGGGTCGGGCAGCAGCACGAAGTCGTTCTCGGTGCCGTGGCCCTTGGCCCAGCCGAAGCGTGCGCTCATCGTCGGCAAGCGTACGGACCGTCCTAGGCTGAGGACGTGTACATGCCCCGCCACCACACGATCGACGACCGCGCCGAGGCGTACGCGCTGGTCGACGCGGTGGGCGCAGCCGACATCGTCACGGTCGTCGACGGCGCCCCGTGGTCGAGCCTGGTGCCGGTGATCTGGGAGCGGCCCGACGACGCCGCAGGCAATGGCCGGCTGCTGGCCCACCTGGCGCGGGCCAACGACCAGTGGCGCGGGATCGGCCCCGACGGCACGCCGGCGCTCGCGATCGCGCACGGCCCGCACGCCTACGTCTCACCGGGCTGGTACGCGTCCAAGGCCGAGCACGGCCGGGTCGTGCCCACCTGGAACTACACCACCGTGCACCTCACCGGTCGGCTGCACGTGCACGACGACCCCGCCTGGCTGCGCGACATGGTGATCCGGCTGACCGAGCTGCACGAGTCGGGCCGCGAGCGGCCGTGGTCGGTCGGCGACGCGCCGGAGAAGTTCGTCGCCGGTCAGCTGCGGGCGATCGTCGGCATCGAGCTGGCGATCGAGCGGGTCGAGACCAAGCACAAGCTGAGCCAGAACCGGCCCGAGGTGGACCGCGCCGGTGTCATCGAGGGGCTCGCGGGCGAGCCCGGCCCCGGCGCGGCCGAGGTGCGCCGGCTCATGCAGCAGGCAGCAGCTCCGCCAGCTGGTCCACCCCGCTAGCCCGGACGTCCGGCGGGCTGAAGCAGCCCGGCCACGCGTCGGTGCCCTCGCGGTCGATCCACGCGGTCCGCATCCCGACGGCCGCCGCGCCGGCGAGGTCCCACGGGTGCACGGCGACCAGCACCGCCCGCTCGGGCGCCACCCCGGTGGTCCGCAGCGCCAGCTCGTAGGGAGCGTGGTGCGGCTTCCACGGCCCCACCTCCTCGACGCTCAGCCGGTGCGCGAACAGGTCGAGCACGCCGGCGTCGGCGAACATCCGCTCCGACATCGCGGTCGCGCCGTTGGTGAGCGGCACCAGCACGAGACCGCGCTCGTGCATCCGCCGCAACCCGGGTGCCACGTCGGGGTGCAGCGACAGCGCCGCGAACCCGTCGAGCACGTGCGCCACCGCCTCGTCGGTCGCCGGCACCCCGGCTGTCACGAGCCGGGTACGGAGCCCGGCGGCCGCCACCTCGCGGAAGACCGGCCGCCGGCCCAGCAGGGTCAGCGCGAACCCGTCCCGGAGCACGCCCGAGAACCAGGGCTCGAGGTCAACGGCGTCCAGCCCCACCTCGACCAGCCGCGGGACCAGCGCGGTGAGGTCGGACAGCGTCTCGTTGACGTCGAGCACGCAGACCCGGACGTCCTCCACGCCGCCGGCGGAGCTCATGGGCGCTGCGGGCGCACCACACCGGCATCGCCCCCGCCGCGCCGGATCGGTTCGGCCGCGGCCAGCATCCGTCCCCCGCCGAGCAGCTCGATCGCCGCCGCCGCGCCGATCTCGGCGGCACTCGTCCCGGGATCACCGGGTGGCACGAACGAGTGCCCGAGCCGGCGCAGCGCCCGCCCGTACAGGTCGATGAAGGCCCGCTCGGCCGTCACGTCGGCGGTGTTGCGCTGCGCAGCGCGCGGGGCCGCGATCGCCTCCGGCAGCGTCATGCCGAGGTCGATCCGGTTCATCAGCACCTGCAGCACGGTGGTGATGATCGTCGAGCCACCCGGCGAGCCGAGCGCGAGCCACGGCTCGCTGCCCTTGAACACGATCGTCGGCGACATCGAGCTCCGCGGCCGCTTGCCCGGCTGGATCCGGTTCGGGTCGCTCCGCTCGTACTCCCAGCTGAAGTCGGTCAGCTCGTTGTTGAGCAGGAAACCGCGCCTGGGCACGGTGATGCCCGACCCGCCGGTCTGCTCGATGGTGAGCGTGTACGACACCACCGACCCGTAGCGGTCGGCAACGGTGAGGTGCGTCGTGGACAGGCCCTCGTGGTCGTCGGCGGGCGGCGCCGCTGCGGCCGTCGGGCAGCCGGCGTAGTCACCGTCCGGCTCCCCCGCCGCGACCGGCTTGACGGCCGCCTCGGCGGGGTCGACCGCGCAGGCCCGCTCGCGGGCGTAGCCCCGTGACAGCAGCTCGTTCAGCGGCACGTCGACGTAGCCGGGGTCGCCGAGGAACGCCGCCCGGTCGGCGAACGCCAGGGCGCTGGCCTCGAGGTAGCTGTGCAGCGACCGCACCGGGCGGGACGCCGACACGTCGAGGTTGCGCATGATGTTCAGCGCCTCGCCGACGGTCGACCCGCCGGAGCTCGACGGCGGCATGCCGCGCACGCGCAGCCCGCGGTAGCGCACCTCGGTGGCGACCCGGTGCGGCACCGTGTAGCCGGCGAGATCGGACTCCTCCATGACCCCGGGCTTCACCGGCAGGTCGGTGCCCTGCGTCGTCGGCGGGTCCTGGACCACGCGGGCGATCTGTTCGGCGATCGGGCCGCGGTAGAACATCCCCATCCCGTTCCGGCCCAGCATCCGGTAGGTGCGGGCCAGCTGCGGGTTGCGGAACACGCTGCCGACCTCGGGCACGGCTCCCCCGGGCAGGAACAGCCTCCTGGTCGGCCGGATCGCGTCGAACCGCTCGGCGTTCTCCTCGGTCTGCAGGGCGAAGGTCCGGTCGACCACGAAGCCCCGGTCGGCCAGCTCGGCCGCGGGAGCGAGCGCGCGCCGCAGGCTGTACGTGCCGTACAGGTCGAGCGCCTTCTCCCACAGCTCCGGGGTGCCCGGCACGCCGACCGACACCCCGCTGGTCACCATCTCGGGGAAGAACGGGAACAGGTCGCCGGAGTCGTCGAAGAACGCGTCGCGCGGCATCTCGGCCGGCGCCGTCTCGCGCCCGTCCAGCACCTCGACCTCGCCGGTGCTCTGCTGGTACAGGACGAAGTAGCCGCCTCCGCCCAGCCCCGCGCTGTACGGCTCGGTGACCCCGAGCGCCGCCGCGGTCGCGATCGCGGCGTCGACGGCGGTGCCGCCGTCGCGCAGCACCCGCAGGCCGACCCGGGTCGCGTCCGGGTCGACCGACGAGACGGCGCCGCCGCGGCCGACCTCGACCGGGTCGCGAGGCGGCGGTGGCCGGCGCTCGGCCCGGTCGGTAGCAGGCGCAGCCGTCGTCGACGCCGCCGCCGCAGGAGTCGGTGCAGCGGCCGTGGTCGCCGTGGACAGGGCGGGCACGGCGGCCAGCGAGAGCGCGGTGAGTCCGACGAGAGCGGGGCGGGCGAGTCGCACGGTGGCACCTCCGAAGCGGACATCTCGGTCGGTCCAGTCGTACCCGACGCCCGGCCGGCTCACACGTCGGGGGTCGCCGCCACCGCCTCGAGCGCGCGGTCGGCGAGGTCGTCGGCGTCGTACGCGAGCCAGTGCACCCGCGGGTCCTTGCCGAACCAGGCGAGCTGGCGGCGGGCGAACCGGCGGGTCGCGCGCACGGTCGCCTCGCGGGCCTCGTCCTCGGTGCTCTCACCGGCCAGGAACGCGAGCACCTGCGCGTAGCCGAGCGCCCGGCTCGCGGTGCGGCCCCGCCGCAGGCCGCGGGTCTCCAGCACCCGGACCTCGTCGACGAGCCCGGCCCGCCACATGGCGTCGACGCGCGCCTCGATGCGGGCGTCCAGCTCGTCGCGGGGCACGTCCAGGCCGATCGCGCGGGTGCGGGGGTCGGCGAAGCGGGGGCCGGGCAGCCGGGCGGCGAACGGCCGGCCGGTGATCGCCACCACCTCCAGCGCGCGCACCAGGCGGCGCCCGTTGGTCGGCAGGATCCGTTCCGCGGCCGCGGGGTCCAGGTCCTGCAGCCTGCGGTGCAGCGAGGCCGCGCCGTGCTCGGCGAGATCCGCCTCCAGCGCGGCGCGTACGGCCGGGTCGGTGCCGGGGATCGCGAAGTCGTCGAGCACCGCGCGGACGTACAGCGCGGATCCGCCGGCGAGCACGGGGACGACGCCACGGGCGAGGCAGTCGTCGAGCGCCGTACGGGCCAGGTCCTGGAACAGCGCAACGGTGGCGGGCTCGGTCACGTCCAGCACGTCGAGCAGGTGGTGCGGCACCCCGCCGCGCTGGTCCGAGGTGAGTTTGGCGGTGCCGATGTCCATGCCGCGGTAGAGCTGCATCGAGTCGGCGTTGACCACCTCGCCGCCCAGCCGCTGCGCGAGAGACACCGCGAGGTCCGACTTGCCGGCCGCCGTCGGTCCCACGACGGCGACGATGCCGGCAGGGTCGGTGGCCACGCCTAGGATTCTGGCAGTGAGCACTGAGCACTACGCCGATCCGGTCGAGTCGCGCTACCGGGTCGTGCCGGCGGCCTACCTGCTGCTGCTGCGCGACGGCCCCGCAGGCACCGAGGTGCTGCTGCACCTGCGGCAGCACACCGGCTACATGGACGGGCACTGGGCGGTGCTGGCCGGTCACGTGGAGCAGGGCGAGTCGGTGCTCGACGCCGCGGTGCGGGAGGCCGCCGAGGAGTCGGGCGTGACGGTTGCGGCGGCCGACCTCGAGCCGCTGTGCGCGATGCACCGCGTCGTCCGTGGTGGTGCGCCGATCGACCAGCGCGCCGACTTCTTCCTCGCGACCCGGACCTGGTCCGGCGAGCCGCGGATCACCGAGCCGGACAAGGCCGCCGCCATGGACTTCTTCCCGCTCGCCGACCTGCCCGAGCCGTGCGTGCCGCACGAGCGCCGGGTCCTGGAGGCGGTCGCCGCGGGCCACGTGCCCGCGATCCTCACCGACGGCTTCTCGCCGGGCGGGTCGGTGACGGTGTGACGTGGGAGGGTCCTGCCCATGCATCGCAGCCGATTGGGAGTCGTCCTCGTCGATGTCGAGGACAGCCGTTACGACGCCGCAGAGAAGTTCTGGGAGGCGGTGACCGGTCGCACCGCCGAGCCGGAGCCCGACGACGAGCCGTACGCCACGCTGGGCCGCCTCGACGGCGTCAGCCTGGCGCTGCAGCGCACCGGCGCCGGCACCCCGCCGCGGGTGCACCTCGACGTCGAGTCCGACGACGTCAACGCCGAGACCGACCGGCTGGTCGCGCTGGGCGCCACCGTCACCGAGCGGCACGAGGGCCACGTGATCCTCGCCGACCCGGCCGGACACCCGTTCTGCGTGGTGCCGGTGCAGACCGGTGCAGCCTTCGACGAGCACGCGCGCCGCTGGGACTGACCTCTCGGCCGGCTCAGACGGTGGCCGGGCCGGCGTCCGGGAAGGCCTCGCCCCACCACGCCGACCAGGCGTCGACCTCGCGCGCGAACTCCGCGTCGTCCTGACCGTAGGTCGTGACGATCAGCATCGCGCCGGCCTCCTTGCCCGGCCGGGAGGGTGTCTCGGCGACCACCGCGAGGCCCGGTCCGGACTCCGCCAGCACGAGACCGCGCTGGTTCGCGGCGGTGAAGAACACCGCGCGCTGCTCGAGTCCCGCCGTCAGGGGCCGCGCCGGCGCGCCGGAGCCGGACAGGAACAGCGTGCGTCGAGCCTCCCCGGGGTGCTGCTCGAGGGCGAACTTCAGCTGGTGCAGGAACGACGTCCAGCCCTCGCTGATCTCCTCGTAGAACTCGACCCACTCGGCGGGGACGGCGTCGCGCTCCGGGCGGGTGAGCCGCACGACGGTGCCGTCGGCGGTCTCGCGCAGCTCGAACCGGTCGCTGTCGCCGATGGACAGCACGTACGGCTCGGGCTCGGTGGCGAGGCTGCCGAAGATCTCGGTGATCTCGCCGTCGAGCTCCTCGGCGTGCCAGCCGTGCCAGCGACGGATCTGGTCCGGCTCGCGCATCGCCGCCCACACCACCTCGATCGGCGCGCCGACGGTGACCTCGAGGCTGAAGCCGATCGGTCGGGACTGCTGCTCGCTCATGGGCTCTCCTGCTCGGTGGGCTGCTCGGTGGGCTGCTCGGTGGGCTGCTCGGTGGTCTGCTCGGTGGGCTGCTCGGTGGTCTGCTCGGCACTCGCGGGCGCGGGGTGGGCGCCGACGACGACGCGGTACGGACGGCCGGCGCCGTCCGGGGCGGCGACCTCCGCGGCCGCGGCGGTGATCGCGTCGGTGACGAGGTCGGCGAAACGGTGCACGTCGGCCGGCTGGGCGAACCGCACCTCGGCCTCGACGGTGAAGGTGAGCAGCCGGGTCCCGGCCGCCGACGCCGCCTGCTGCATCCGGCTGACGTCGCGCACCGCCTGTGCCGCGGTCGCGACCAGGTGGTCGGCCGCGAACCGGTCGTGGGCGCGCACCCGGGACTCCGGCGGCCCCATGACCCCGGGATCGACGACGTAGGCGTCGGCGGTGGCCTGGAGCACCCGTTCGGTGCAGCCGCGGCGGCGGCGCTCCTCGACCAGCTCGAGCAGGCCGGCCCGTTCCAGCACCCGCACGTGGTAGTTGACCTTCTGCCGCGAGAGATCGAGCGCCGCGGCCAGCTCGGTCGACGACGCCGGCTGCCGGAGCCGGGTCAGCAGCTGGCGGCGCAGCGGCGTCAACGCAGCGCGCAGCCGGGCCGGGTCCTCGACCAACCGCAGCGCCCGCTCCTCCACGGTGCGCAGCCTGCTATTGGACAAAGAAAGTTGTCAAGTGCTGCCGGGACGGATGTCGTGCCCGAATGGGGGCTACCACCCCCGAACCGGCACGAGATCGGTCTAGCGCGGGGCGCCGACGGTCGGCATCCCGAGCCCGACCGCCGCCCGAACCGGCTCTTCGGTCCGCGCCTGCCAGGCGTCGCCGGAGCGGGTCGGCCGCACGGCGAGCACCGGGGCGTCGCTCACCAGGTGGTGCGGGGCCGCGTACGTGACCTCGACCTCGACCACGTCGCCCGGCCGCACCGTCGCATCACGAGGCGGCACGAAGTGCACCAGCCGGTTGTCCCGCGCGCGGCCGCTCATCCGGTGGGTCGCACCGTCCTTGCGGCCCTCCCCCTCGGCGACCAGCAGCTCGAGCCGTCGCCCGACCTGCGCCTTGTTCTCGGCCCAGCTCACCCCGTCCTGGGCGAGCACCAGCCGCTCGTACCGCTCCTGCACGACCGGCTTGGGCACCTGGCCGTCCATCGTGGCCGCGGGGGTGCCCGCGCGGATCGAGTACTGGAACGTGAACGCGCCGCTGAACCTGGCCTGGCGCACCACGTCGAGGGTCTGGCCGAAGTCGTCGTCGGTCTCCCCCGGGAAGCCCACGATGATGTCGGTGGTGATGGCGGCGTCCGGGATCTGCTCGCGGACCCGGTCGATGATGCCGAGGTACTTCTCCCGCCGGTACGACCGCCGCATCCGCCGCAGCACCGCATCCGACCCGGACTGCAACGGCATGTGCAGGCTCGGCATCACGTTCGGCGTCTCGGCCATGGCCGCGATCACGTCGTCGGTGAAGTCGCGCGGGTGCGGGCTGGTGAACCGCACCCGCTCCAGGCCCTCGACCTCGCCGCACGCGCGCAGCAGCTTTCCGAACGCCAGCCGGTCGCCGAACTCCACGCCGTAGGAGTTCACGTTCTGCCCCAGCAGGGTGACCTCGCTGACCCCCTCGGCGACCAGGGCCCGGATCTCGGCCAGCACGTCGCCGGGGCGCCGGTCCTTCTCGGTGCCGCGCAGGCTGGGCACGATGCAGAAGGTGCACGTGTTGTTGCACCCCACGCTGACCGACACCCACGCGGCGTACGCGGACTCGCGGCGGGTCGGCAGCGTCGACGGGAAGACGCTCAGCGACTCCTCGATCTCGACCTGCGCCTGCTGCTGCACCCGGGCCCGGTCGAGCAGCGCCGGCAGCGACCCGATGTTGTGGGTGCCGAACACCACGTCGACCCACGGGGCCCGTCGGGTGATCTCGCCTCGGTCCTTCTGCGCCAGGCAGCCGCCGACCGCGATCTGCATGCCCGGGCGCTGCGCCTTGACCGGCGCCAGGTGGCCGAGGTTGCCGTAGAGCCGGTTGTCGGCGTTCTCGCGCACCGCGCACGTGTTGAACACGACCACGTCGGCCTGCTGGTCGATTCCCGCCCGGGCGTACCCGGCGTCCTCCAGCAGCCCGGACAGCCGCTCGGAGTCGTGCACGTTCATCTGGCACCCGTAGGTGCGGACCTCGTACGTGCGGGGGGCGTCCATGACCGGACCAGGGTACGCAGCGGCGCGCCAGCGGGCGCCGAGCGCCCGACGTTACCGTCCCGAGACCTTCGGACACGCCGGGGCGATCACGACCATCTGTAGGGTCCCGGGGCATGGCGGACCAACCGGCGGTCGAGCTGCACGGGGTCGACAAGTACTTCGGCGACCTGCACGTGCTGTGCGACATCGAGCTGTCGATCATGCCGGGCGAGGTCGTGGTCGTCATCGGGCCGTCGGGATCGGGCAAGTCGACGCTGTGCCGGGTGATCAACCGGCTCGAGCCGATCGACGCCGGCGAGATCAAGGTGCACGGCGACCCGCTGCCCGCGGAGGGCAAAGCCCTGGCACAGCTGCGGGCCGACGTCGGCATGGTCTTCCAGTCGTTCAACCTGTTCGCGCACAAGTCGGTGCTGGAGAACGTCACGCTCGGCCCCGTCAAGGTGCGCGGGCGCAAGTCGGCCGACGCCGACAAGCGTGGCCGCGAGCTGCTGGACCGGGTCGGCGTCGCGGACCAGGCGCACAAGTACCCCGCCCAGCTGTCCGGTGGCCAGCAGCAACGGGTGGCCATCGCTCGGGCCCTGGCCATGGACCCGACGGTGATGCTGTTCGACGAGCCGACCTCCGCGCTCGACCCCGAGATGATCAAGGAGGTTCTCGACGTCATGGTCGACCTCGCCCGGTCCGGCATGACCATGGTCGTCGTCACCCACGAGATGGGCTTCGCCCGCAAGGCGGCGCAGCGCGTCGTCTTCATGTCCGATGGCGCCATCGCCGAGGAGGCCACTCCCGAGGAGTTCTTCGACCATCCACGATCCGACCGGGCCAAGGACTTCCTCGGCAAGGTTCTCGAACACTGATCACCCACTGATCACACACTGAGGGGAGCACTCATGAGGTTCACCCGAACGAAGGCGCTGGCGACGGCGGTGCTGCTCACCGCGGCGCTGGCCGCGTGCGGCGATGCGGGAGAGGACGAGGGCGACGGCGCCGACGTCGACGTCGCCGAGGGCTGCGACTTCGACGACGGCACGACGATGCAGGAGCTGTGCGACGCCGGCGAGGTCACGATCGGCGTCAAGCTGGACCAGCCCGGCATCGGCTTCCAGGGCGCGGCAGACGACGAGCCCACCGGCTTCGACATCGAGATGGGCAAGATCGTCGCGGGCGCGCTGGGCATCGACGAGGAGGGCATCACCTGGGAGGAGACGATCAGCGACAACCGCGAGCCGTTCCTGATCGAGGGCAAGGTCGACCTCGTCCTCGCGTCCTACTCGATCACCCCGGAGCGGCAGGCGGTCGTCGGGCAGGCCGGGCCGTACTTCATCACCGGACAGCAGCTGATGGTCACCGCCGACAACGACACCATCGAGGGGCCGGAGGACACCGAGGGCGAGGAGGTCTGCTCGGTGAGCGGGTCGACCTCGATCGAGACCATCGAGAAGGAGTACGGCGCCACCGCCCGCGGCTTCGCGACGTACTCGGAGTGCGTGGAGCAGGTCCTCAACGGCTCGTTCGACGCCATGACGACCGACGGTGCGATCCTGCTGGGCTACGCGGCCGAGCAGCCCGACGAGCTCAAGGTCGTCGGGCCCGAGTTCTCCGAGGAGAACATCGGCATCGGCTACCAGGACCCCAAGGACACCGAGATGTGCGAGTTCCTCAGCGAGACGATCGAGCAGTCGTACGAGGACGGCACCTGGGAGCAGGCGTTCGACTCGACCCTGGGTGAGGCGGGCGTCGAGGCCCCGGAGCCGCCGGAGGTCCAGCCCTGCCCGTGAGCCGACAGGCGTGAGCGACTGACCCGCACCGGTCGGGCGCGCGGTGAGCTCGAGGGCTGCCGCGTGCCCGGCCGGTGCCCGGACGAGACGGAGCAACCCATCCCGTGGAGGTCTTGTGGGACAACCGCCAGGTGCTGGCGGAGGCATTCGGCCAGACGCTGGCGCTGCTGGGCGTGGCGGGCCTGATCTCGCTGGTGGGTGGCACCGTGCTGGGCTCGTTCCGGGTCTCCGCCGTGCCGGCTCTGCGCGCGGTGGGGACGGCCTACGTCACGGTCTTCCGCAACACCCCGCTGCTGGTGGTGTTCGTGCTGGTCTACTACGGCCTGCCCGAGCTGGACATCAGGCCATCGGTCTTCTGGCGGTCGACGATCGCGCTGTCGCTCTACACCGCGGCGTTCGTCTGCGAGGCCGTCCGCTCGGGCGTCAACGCGGTGGCGGCAGGGCAGGCTGAGGCTGCCCGGTCGATCGGCATGGGGTTCGGTCAGACGCTGCGCATCGTGGTGCTGCCGCAGGCGTTCCGCGCGGTGATCCCGCCGCTGGCCAGCGTGCTCATCGCGCTGGCCAAGAACACCTCCCTGGTGGCGGCGTTCGGCGTCGCTGACCTGACCTTCCGGATGCGCGGGCTGATCAACGACAACCCCGGTGACGTCTACGCGATCTTCGTCGGGATCGCGCTGTGCTACGTGCTCATCGTGGCCGTCATCTCGCTGGTGGCCCGCGGGCTGGAGCGCACCGTGGCGGCAGTCCGATGAGCAGCGTGCTGTTCGACACCCCGGGCCCGCAGGCGCTGCGCCGCCAGCGCATCGCCAGCATCATCACCGTCGTCGTGCTGGTCCTGCTGGCCGCCGTGGTGCTGCGCAAGCTGCAGGTCGAGGGTCAGCTGTCGGCGGAGATGTGGGAGGTCTTCGTCACGCCGGCCTACGTGCAGGCGTTGCTCGAGGCTGCGCTGACCACGCTGCAGGTCGCGGCCGTGTCCATCGTGCTCGCGATCGGCTTCGGCGCGATCTTCGCGGTCGGGCGCCTGTCCGAGCGCATCTGGGTCCGTTGGCCGTCCACGCTCGTTGTCGAGTTCTTCCGGGCCGTCCCGCTGCTGATGATGATCCTGGCCCTCTACCTGGTCTACGGCGACGTGCTCGGGAAGTTCTGGTCGCTGGTGATCGGCCTCGTGCTCTACAACGGCTCCGTGCTGGCGGAGGTCTTCCGCGCCGGCGTCCTCGCCGTACCCCGCGGGCAGCGCGAGGCGGCGTACGCGATCGGGCTGCGCCGCGGCCAGGTGATGCGGATCGTGCTGCTGCCGCAGGCGGTGCGCATCATGCTCCCGGCGATCATCAGCCAGAGCGTCGTGGCGTTGAAGGACACCTCGCTCGGGTTCATCCTCCCGTTCGACGAGCTGGTCAAGACCGGGCAGAAGATCGCGATCGAGTTCGGCAACTACCTCCCGACCGGCATCGTGCTCGCCGCCATGTTCATCGTCGTCAACTACTCGCTGTCCCGGCTGGCGGTGTGGGTCGAGGCGCGGCTCAGCCGCAACACCACGGCGGCCCCGACCACGGGCATGGGCACGGACGTGGGTGCTGCCTTCTGATGCGCGGCAGCCCTGGGGCGGGCTAGCGGGCGATCTCGGTGGTGCGCGACTCGCGGACGACGGTGACCTTGATCTGGCCGGGGTAGGTGAGCTCCTGCTCGACCTGCTTGGCGATGTCGCGGGCCAGCACCTGCGCCTGGATGTCGTCGACCTCGTGCGGCAGCACCATCACCCGCACCTCGCGCCCCGCCTGCATGGCGAAGACCCGGTGCACGCCCGGCTGCGCGTGCGCGATGCGCTCCAGTGACTCGAGCCGCTGCACGTAGGCCTCCAGCGACTCGCGGCGGGCGCCGGGGCGGCTGCCGCTGATCGCGTCGGCGGCTTGCACGAGTACGGCCTCGACCGTGCGCGGCTCCACCTCGTTGTGGTGCGCCTCGACCGCGTGCGCGACGTCCTCGCTCTCGCCGTGCCGTCGGCACAGCTCGGCCCCCACCAGGGCGTGGCTGCGCGACGACTCGTGGGTGAAGGCCTTGCCGAGGTCGTGCAGCAGCGCCGCCCGGGCGCACACCGCCGGGTCGAGGCCGATCTCGGCGGCCATCAGCTCGGCCAGGTGCGCACACTCGCGCAGATGTGCAAGGACGTTCTGCCCGTAGGACGTGCGGTAGCGCAGCTGGCCCAGGATGCGGACCAGCTCGGGGTCGAGGTCGGTGATGCCGATCTCGGTGACGGCGTCCTGGCCGGCCCGCAGGCAGAGTCGCTCGACCTCGCTCACGTTGCGCTCGTGCACCTCCTCGATCCGGCTCGGGTGGATCCGACCGTCGACGACCAGCTCGTTGAGGGTGAGCCGGGCGACCTCGCGACGCACCGGGTCGAAGCAGGACAGCAGCACCGTCTCGGGGGTGTCGTCGATGATCAGGTTGACGCCGGTGACCTGCTCGAAGGCGCGCACGTTGCGGCCCTCGCGGCCGATGATGCGGCCCTTGAGGTCGTCGCTGGGCAGGGCCTGCGCGCTGACCGTCGACTCGGTGGTCTGCTGGGCGGCCAGCCGCTGCATCGCGGTCGTGAGGATCCGCCGCGCGCGAGCCTCGCCCTCCTCCTGCGCCTCGCGCTCGATGTCGCGCACCGTGTGCGCGGCGACCAGCTTGGCCTCGTGCTCGAGCCGGGCCACCAGCTCGGCCCGCGCCTCGTCCGGTGACAGCCCGCCGATGCGAGCCAGCGCGTCGCGCCGCTCGGCGTCGAGGTCGTCGAGCTCGACGCGCCGGCGGTCGAGCTCGTCGTCGTGGTCTCTGAGCTCGCCGGCCCGCTCCTCGAGGTTGCGGGCGTCGGCGTAGAGCCGCGACTCGCGCTCGGCCAGCCGCAGCTCGCGACGCTCCATCTCGTCGCGCAGCCGGGCCAGCTCGGCCTGCTGCCGCTGCAGCTCGACCGGGTCCGCACCGGAGGCCCGATGGTCGGTGGAGGGGGCGGCCGGGGCCCGCGAGGCGGCCGCGCCGGGCGGCGGCAACCGCCGGACCACGATCGCCAGCACGGCGGCCAGCCCGATGACGACGAGTGCGAGTGCGACCAGGGCAACGGTGCCGATGGTCTGCTGACTCATCGGCGCCTCCTCGCATCGCCGCAGGTCAGCGGCGGCCCCGTGGCGTCACCGTAGGCGCGGCGAGGGGGGTGGTCAAGGAAGGCCGGACTCGTCCCGATCGTCCCAGGCGTCGGCCGCGGAGGCGGCGCGCTCGGCCGCCAGCTCGTCGTCGACGACGGCCCGGGCGACGCCCGCGGAGTAGCCCTTGCGGGCCAGCATGCCGATCAGCCGGCGTTGCGCGACCGGCCGCTCGTGGCGGGCCAGCGACGGCAGCTTGCGCCGGACCAGGCGGCGCGCGGTCTCCCGCTCGTCGTCTGGATCGACCGCCTCCAGCGCCTCGCGGGCGGTCTCGTTGTCGACCCCCTTGGTGCGCAGCTCGTGCGCCAGCGCCCGCCGGGCCAGGCCGCGGCCGCGCTGCCGGGACTCCACCCAGGACCGGGCGAACGCCGCGTCGTCGACCAGCCCCACCTCCTCGAACCGGTCGAGCAGCCGGGTGGACACGTCGTCGGGCACCCGCTTGCCCGCCAGTGCCTTGGCCAGCTCGGCCCGGCTGCGCGGCTGGTCGGTCAGCCGGCGGAGCAGGATCTGCCGCGCCACTGCCTCCGGGTCCTCCGGCGGGTCGGCGGGGTCGGGCGCCTCGGGGGCCGGGTGCCGCGCGTCCACCGGCTCAGAAGTCGACGTCGGTCGGCTCGACCGCCACCGGCTCGTCGACCTGGGCGCCGACGCCGTACTTCTCCTTGATCTTCTTCTCGATCTCGTCGGCGAGGTCGGGGTTGTCGTGCAGGAACGCCCGCGCGTTCTCCTTGCCCTGGCCGAGCTGGTCGCCCTCGTAGGTGTACCAAGCGCCCGCCTTGCGGACCAGGCCGGCCTCGACCCCGATGTCGATCAGGCCGCCCTCACGGCTGATGCCCTGGCCGTACATGATGTCGAACTCGGCCTGCTTGAACGGCGGGGCCATCTTGTTCTTGACCACCTTGATGCGGGTGCGGTTGCCCACCATCTCGGTGCCGTCCTTGAGCGTCTCGATCCGCCGCACGTCGAGACGCACCGAGGAGTAGAACTTCAGCGCCCGGCCGCCGGTGGTCGTCTCGGGAGAACCGAACATCACCCCGATCTTCTCCCGCAGCTGGTTGATGAAGATCATCGTCGTGCCGGCCCCGCTGAGCGCACCGGTCATCTTGCGCAGTGCCTGGCTCATCAGCCGGGCCTGCAGGCCGACGTGGGAGTCGCCCATCTCACCCTCGATCTCGGCCCGCGGCACCAGCGCGGCCACCGAGTCGATGACGATGATGTCGAGCGCGCCGGAGCGGACCAGCATGTCCGCGATCTCGAGCGCCTGCTCACCGGTGTCGGGCTGTGACACCAGCAGCGCGTCGGTGTCGACGCCCAGGCGCTTGGCGTACTCCGGGTCGAGCGCGTGCTCGGCGTCGACGAACGCAGCGATGCCGCCCGCCGCCTGCGCGCTGGCCACCGCGTGCAGCGCGACGGTGGTCTTGCCGGAGGACTCGGGGCCGTAGACCTCGACCACCCGTCCGCGCGGGAGACCGCCGATGCCGAGGGCGACGTCGAGGGCGATCGACCCGGTGGGGATCACCTCGATCGGGGCGCGCACGTCGTCGCCGAGGCGCATCACCGAGCCCTTGCCGAACTGTCGGTCGATCTGCGCCAGCGCGGTGTCGAGTGCCTTGTCGCGGTCCGCCGAAGCCATCTGCTCCACCTTGTCGCTCGGGTGCTGAACGGGGGTGTCCTGTCGTCGTCTCATCTCGTCCCTGACCGTAGGAGCCGCCGCCGACACTGTCGGTCCGCCGCGCGGAAGCGGTGGACGACGGCCCGGGGCCGGGTGTGTTGTGGACAAGGCTAGGCGAACAGGTGTTCGACCTAGCGGGCGACACGCCGGGTACGAATCAACCCGGCCACGGCCACCGCGGCGACCACCAGCACGGTCCCGACCACCCAGCTGGTCCGGTAGGGCCGGTCCAGCAGCGTCGGGTTGTCGGCCAGTGCCCCGAACCGGCCGAGCACCGGCACCGCCATCACCGTGACGGTGCCCCACACCACCAGCCCGACCACCGCCGGCGCCCGCCAGCTGTCCGGAAGTCGGCCGGCCGCCAGCACCCCCACCGCGACCACCACCGGCGCGAGCAGGAAGTCGTGGGCGACCACTCCCCCGCCGAGCCAGACCAGCAGCGACGGCCAGTCGGCCCAGTCGACCTCGCGCAGCGACCAGGCGCCGTACGCCATCACGGCGAGCCCGATCACGCCCAGCCCGGCCCGGAGCCGGTCGGTGCCGGTCATGCCGGCAGCTCCATCCGGGTGACCCACTTGGTCTGCAGCACGCCGGGACGGTTGGCAGCGATCACCCGCGCCGGGTAGCCGTGGTCGAGCGCGAGGTCCTCGCCGTGCAGCTGCAGGGCCAGCAGGGTCTTGTCGTCGGCGGCGAAGTTGGACTGCAGGGTGGAGGTGCCGAAGGAGTACCGCTGCTGCAGCGACGTGACCTCGATGTCGCCGGGGGCGTCGGGGTCGCCGCCCGCCCGGCGGACGAGGTCGCGCACCCGCACCCCCGTCCAGGTCGCGCCGGCGCTCCACCCCTCGACGCAGGCGATCGGCAACGAGTGCGTGGCCTGCGGCATCCCCCGCAGGTCGTCGAGGGTGAGCTGCTCGGCGTAGTCGCCGCGCACCAGCTCGAGCCGCCAGCCGTCACCGACCATGTCGGTGGTGACACCGGCGGTGGCGGCGGTGCGGTTGATCGGGACGCCCTGCGGGCCGTCCCCGGTACGTACGGCGAAGAACGAGACCGAACGCAGCCACGGCACGCTCGCGCCGGCGGTGGCCAGCACGGCCAGACCGGCGGCGGCCCAGGTCGAGCGCAGCAGCGCGCGCCGCGACAGCGGCCCGCGGTTCGCCGCCGCGACCGGCGGCTCGCCCAGCGCCGTGGTCTCCACCGGTTGGGCCCACGCCTGGCGGATCACCGGCAGCTTGACCGCGATGTGCAGCAGGATCGACCCGATCGCCACCCACGCGACCGCGAAGTGCGCCGACCGGAACGAGAACGCCCACGGGTACCACTGCGAGGAGTTCGCCAGCCCGGTCACCAGCTGGAAGATCGCCGACGCCATCAGCACGCCCACCGAGCCGCGCTCGAGCACGTGCAGCACCGCCGCTCGCGACGGCCGGGTCGGCACCGCCTGGAACAGTCGCGGGTAGACCGACCAGAGCTTGACCAGCAGCAGCGGCACGCAGACCGACCCGGCGACGATGTGCAGGCCCTGGGTGACGCGGTAGAAGTTCACCGGCCGGGTCGGCATCGTGAGCCAGCCCGGGGTGCTCTGCGCGTAGTGGCTCCACACACCGGTCAGGAACGCGATCCCGAAGCAGACGCCGAGCGCAGGTGCCGACCCGGGCCGCGACCGCGGGGCCGCGCAGGCCGGAGCGGAAGTCGGTGTCGCGCGGCGGACGGGGCAGCCGGTCGGTCAGGCCCACGGGACGGGTCTACCCCACCGCGTCCAGGACGGCTACACACCGGCCGGCGTGCCGGTCGACTCCCAGCAGCCGCAGCCCGACCCGGGCGGCGATCCGGCCGATCGCGTCGTCGTCGACCGTGGCCCAGCGGAACGGCGTGCTGGAGCGGCCCCCCACCCGCAGGCGCACCCGCTGGGTGCGTACGCGGCAGGAGCCGTCGCCGGCATCGACCTCGACGTGTACCCGGCCACGGGGCCGCAGCAGCGCGGCGGTGCGCGCCAGCAGCCGGACGGGGTCGCCGCCGATGCCGATGTTGCCGTCGGCGAGCAGCACGTGCGCCCACCGGCGCTCGCCGGGCAGGGCGGTGAACACGTCGTGCCGGGTCGCGCGGGCACCGCGCTGGCGGGCGTGGGCCACCGCTGCGCCGGAGACGTCGATGCCGTGCGCGTCGACCCGGCGCCGCTGCAGCGCGACCAGCAGCCGGCCGGGGCCGCAGCCGACGTCGAGCGTCGGCCCCTGGCACGGGTCGACGAACAGCCGCCGGTCGCTGTCGTCGGCCTCGGCCAGCCACCGGCGCGACTCCAGCGACGTCACCGTTCCGTCGTCGGCCACCACGGCGCACGGCTGCCCGGCGAGGGCGCGGGCGTACGCCTCCTCGGGAGCGAGGTGGCGCCGCTCGGCGACGCGGGTGAGGGACAGAGTCATCCGAGGGATTCGTCGCCGCTGCCGCCGCGGATGGGCCGACCGGCCGAGGCGACCGCCGCCGCGAACCGGCCCTGCGGCCGCTCGGCTGCCACCGCGACCGCGTCGTCCCAGGTGTCGACGTCGCGCAGGGGGGCGAGCAGGTGCACGGCGGCGCCGGTCCGGACCAGAGCATCGTGGGTCAGCGCGCCGGTGTCGCCGGTGGACATGGGTACGTGTACGAGCACCGCGGCGAACGCGGGATCGGCGACGGCGAGGCACCACCAGCCGCCGTCACTGGCCGGGCCGAGGACGGCGTCGTGCGTACGCGCCGCGGCGATCCCCTCGGCCAGCAGGTCGCCGGTCAGCTGGGGCGTGTCCATGCCCACCTGGACGACCGGTGCCCCGACCAGGTCGTGCGCGTCGGCGTGTGCCGCCGCGAGCCGCTGCCCCAGTCCGTCGCCGCGCTGGGCGACGACGCGGCACGTGCCCAGCGCGAGCTCCACGTCGGCCCGCCGGGCGGCCCGGGCGACCTCGCCGGTGAACGCGACCACGGTGGTCGCGCCACTGGCGGCCGCGGCGTCCAGGGTGTCGAGCAGCGCGGCGGCGGCGACGTCGGCGGCGGCCTCGGCGCCGATGGTGGCGGCGAGGCGGGTCTTGGCCAGGCCCGGCACCGGCGCCTTGGCGACCACCAGGACGGCGCCCGCCCGTCACGACAGCACCCGGGCGAAGTCGCGCATGGCGCGCAGCGTGCCGCGCACGCTGCCGGAGACCTTCGAGCGGGTGCCGGCAGCGCGCGGCCCGTACGGCACGTCGACCTCGACCAGCGTCCACCCGGCGGCGCCCGCCTTGACCAGCAGCTCGAGCGGGTAGCCGAACCGGCGGTCCCGTACGTCGAGCGCGAGCAGGTCCGCGCGGCCGCAGACCCGGATGGGGGCGATGTCGTGCACCGGCAGGCCGGCGGTGCGGCGCAGCCGCCAGCAGATCAGCGCGTTGCCGGCCCGGGCGTGCCACGGCCACAGCCCGCGGCCGGTGGGGCGGCGGCGGCCGACGGCCATGGTCGCGGCGCCCGACTCCACCAGGTCGGCCAGCCGCACGAGGTCGCCGCGGGTCGAGCGAGCCGTCGCCGTCGATCACCGCGACCAGCGGCGCGGTCGCCGCGGCGACGCCTGCGTGCACGGCGGCGCCGTAGCCGGGCCGGTCCTCGCTGACCACCGTCGCGCCGTGCGCGCGGGCCACGTCCGCGGTGCCGTCGCGGGAGCCGTTGTCGACCACGATGGCCCGCATGCCCGCGGGGATCGCGGCCAGCACCGGGGGCAGCGCCAGGGCCTCGTCCCGGCAGGGCAGCACCACGTCGCAGCGGACGTCCGGGGGCGTCATCCCACCCCCCGATCTTCCGGCGAGGTGGTCGCCGGGGCGCGCGTACGGCCGGAAGATCCCGGTGGGGTGGAGACCCCGCCGCCCCGATCTTCCGGCGAGGTGGTCGCCGGGGCGCGCGTACGGCCGGAAGATCCCGGTGGGGTCATCGGGTGGGCCGCAGCGGGGCGTGGGCGAACTCCCGCAGCCCGGCCTCGGGCTGCACCACCGCCCGGAAGCCGAGCCCCTCGACCGCGGCCGCGGGGGACGCGACCACGTGCCGCACGTCGGCGTCGCGGTAGCGCCCGGTCACCACCGGCGCCGGGCCGCCGTGCTCCTCGGCGATCAGCCGCGCCATCGTCGCGATGTCGGTGGGCTGTCCCGAGCAGACGTTGTACGGGGTCACACCGACCGGGTGGTCCGACGAGCCGGTGCACCGCGGCCGCGTTGGCGGCCGCGACGTCGTCGACGTGCACGAAGTCGCGCATCTGGGCGCCGTCCTCGAACACCGGCGGTCCCTCGCCGCGCTCCAGCGCCGAGCGGAAGATCGCCGCCACGCCCGCGTACGGCGTGTCCGCCGGCATGTCCGGCCCGTACACGTTGTGGTAGCGCAGCGCCACGCACCGGCCCTGCTCGAGCGTGGCCCAGGCGTCGGCGTACTGCTCCTGCGCGACCTTCGAGACCGCGTAGCTGCTGCGCGGCCGGATCGGCGCGTCCTCGCCGACCAGCTCCCACCCCACCAGCCCGTCGCAGACCGGACAGCGCGGGTCGAAGACGCCCGCGTCGAGGTCCTCGCGGCGCCGGGGCAGCGGCACGACGTCACCGTCGACGGGGCAGGTGTAGCGGCCCTCGCCGTAGACGACCATCGACGACGCCAGCACCAGCCGGCGCACCCCCGCGCGGGCCATCGCGGCCAGCAGCACGGCCGTGCCCACGTCGTTGTGCGCGGCGAAGCCCGGCAGGTCCTGCGCGTCGATGCCGTTGCCGACCATCGCCGCCTGGTGGCACACGACGTCGACACCGGCCAGCAGCCGGTCGAGCACGCCGCCGTCGCGTACGTCGCCCCGCTGGACACCGGCCGGCACGTCACTGCCGACCGGGTGCGCGGCCTCGATCATCGCGTCCACGCCGACCACCTCGTCGCCCGCCTCGCGCAGGGCGGAGCCGACCCGGCGGCCGATGAAACCGGCGGCACCGGTGAGCAGCACCCTCACGGCAGCGGCACCGGCAGCGTCATGCCCTCGAGCGCGTCCGGGCACGGGCAGTCGCGCTCCGCCGACACCGTCGCCAGCACGTGGTGCAGCAGCCCGCGCAGCCGCTCGGTGTTCTCGCCGAACACCCGGAACACCTCGGCCTGGTCGACCGACCCGGCGGCGTCCAGCCCCGCGTCCAGGTCGGTCACCAGCGCGACGGCGGAGTAGCACATCGCCAGCTCGCGGGCGAGCACCGCCTCCGGATGCCCGGTCATGTTCACCAGCGACCAGCCCTGCGCGGCGTACCACTGCGACTCGGCGCGGGTGGAGAACCGCGGGCCCTCGATGACCACCATCGTGCCGCCGTCGACCAGCTCCTCGCCCTGGTCCTTGCCGGTGGCCAGCAGGTGCCCGCGCAGCCGCTCGCAGTACGGGTCGGCGAAGCCCACGTGGCAGGCCCCGCAGTCGTAGTAGGTCTGCACCCGACCGGTGGTGCGGTCGACCAGCTGGTCCGGCACCACCAGCGTGCCGGGGCCGAGCTCCGGCCGCAGGCTGCCCACCGCGCACGGGGCCACCACCTGCCGCACCCCCAGCGAGCGCAGCGCCCACATGTTCGCCCGGTAGTTGACCCGGTGCGCCGGGAAGTCGTGGTGCCGGCCGTGCCGGGGCAGGAACGCCACCGACCGGCTCCCCCCTTGCGTTGTGGCGGCAACGTGCCCGTCCGGCCGGCGTGTCGCGGGCGTGTTGCCGCCATTTCGCGGGTCCGGAGGCGGGGCGGCGGGCGGGGCGGCGGGCGGGGCGGGCGGCGGGTCGGCGGGGGCGTCGAGGGTGAGCGTGCCGAGCGCGACGGGGGCCGACGGGGGGCCGTACGGGGTCTCCACGTCGACCTCGGTCACGTCGGAGAGGAACGTGTAGAAGCCGGAGCCGCCGATGACTGCGACGGCGGGCGCGTCGTGATCACTCACTGGCCCGAGTCTGCCAGCCGGCTCATCCCAGCGCCCGCAGCGGTGCCGGCCAGCTCGGCCGCGTAGAAGTCGAGGAAGGCGTCCACGTCCGGCCCGGCGTTGATCAGCGCCAGCCGGTCGAACCCCGCGTCGACGAACTGCTGGGCCACCGCGAGGTGGCGGGCGGTGTCCGGGCCGCACCCGAACATCTCGCGCACGTCCTCGGGCCGCACGTACGCGGTCGCCGCCTCGAAGCTGACGGGGTTCGGCAGCTCGGACTGGACCTTCCAGCCGGTGAGGCCGAAGCGGAACAGCCGGTGCGCCGACTCCGCCCCCTCCTGCTCGGTGCGCGCGTACGCCAGCGGCACCTCGGCGTAGCGCGGCCCGGTGCCGCCGGCGTCGGCGTAGGCCTGGAGGAGCTCGGCCTTGGGCTCGGTGGCGAAGACGCCGTCGCCGAGCTCGGCGGCCAGCCGGGCGGCGCGCTCGCCGCCGATCGCGACCACGAGGTCGGGCAACGTGTCCGGGAGGTCGAACACCCGCGCGTCCTCCAGCGACAGGTGCCGGCCCTCGTACGAGTGGTAGCCGCCGGACCAGAGCAGCCGGATGATCTCCAGCGCCTCGCGGAACATCTGGTGCCGCACGTCGACCGCGGGCCACCCGCGACCGACCACGTGCTCGTTGAGCCGCTCCCCGGACCCGAGACCGAGCGTGAAGCGCCCGTCGGACAGCAGGGCGGTGGTCGCGGCGGCCTGCGCCACGATCGCCGGGTGGTAGCGGATGATCGGGCAGGTCACGCCCGTCGCGAGGCCGATCCGCTCGGTACGCGCCGCAGCGGCGGCCAGCATCGACCAGCAGAACCCGGAGTGCCCGTGGCTGTAGAGCCAGGGGTGGTAGTGGTCGCTGACCTCGACGAAGTCGAAGCCCACCTCCTCCGCGCGAGCCGCCTGCCGGACGATCTCCTGCGGCGAGAACGCCTCGGCGATGAGCTTGAAGCCGATCTGCACGGGTCGTACCTCCGGTCCGGGAGCGCTGGGGTGCCCGCGGGGGGCGGGCGTGGCCAGCGTCGGCCAGGAGTGGCCGCGCTGCACCTCGGACCCGGTCACCTAGGCTCACCGGCGTGCGCGTCACCTCTGCTCTCGACTGGTTCATGGACAAGACCGTCGTGCCCGGGTACAGCCGGCTCGGCCCGGCCCTGCGGCGGGCGTGGTGGCTGGACGACCCCGAGCCCGACGCGCTCGCCGGCCGGCACGTGGTCGTGACGGGTGCCAGCTCGGGGCTCGGCGCGGCGACCGTTGTCGGGCTGGCCCGGCTCGGGGCCACCGTGCACCTGCTGGGCCGCGACCAGGGCCGGCTGGATGCGGCCGTCGCCGACGTCCGCCGCGACCTCGAATCAGCCGGCGGCCGGCCGGACGCCGACCTGGTGACGTCGGTGTGCGACGTCAGCGACCTCGACGCGGTGCGGGTCTACGCCGCCAAGCTGTCCGCGCGGGTGGACTCGGTGCACGGCCTGGTGCACGTAGCCGGGGTGCTGCCGCCGCAGCGGCTGGAGTCGGCGCAGGGGCACGAGCTGGTCTACGCCACCCACGTGCTCGGCCCGTTCCTGCTCACCCACCTGCTGCGCCCACTGCTGCGCGCCGACGGTGACGCCCGGGTGGTGTGGGTGTCGTCCGGCGGCATGTACACCCGGACCCTGGACGCCTCCGACCCCGAGAGCACCGAGCGGGAGTGGTCCGGCACCGACGCGTACGCCCGGACCAAGCGGATGCAGGTCGCGCTGGCGCGGCTGTGGGCCGAGCGGATGCGTACGGACCATGTCGCCGTGCACGCGATGCACCCCGGCTGGGCGGCGACGCCGGGCGTCACGGCGTCGCTGCCCCGGTTCGCCAAGGTCGCGGGGCCGATCCTGCGGACGCCGGCCCAGGGTGCGGACACGATCGTGTGGCTCACGGCTGCGCAGCCGGCCTCGGTGGCGGCCGGCTGCAGCGGTGCGTTCTGGAGTGACCGCCGGCCGCGTTCGTCGTCGTACCTCCCCGGCCAGCAGGACCCGCCGGGCGAGCGGGCGCGACTGTGGGAGACGGTGACCGACGCGGTCGAAGTCGACCCGCACTGAGGTCCCGGTGCACCGCCGCTTGCCCGTCGCCGAGCTGGTGGCGGTCGTGCTGGTGGCTGCGCTGCTCGTGCTCGCGTTCGGCGCCGAGACGTGGGGCTGGTTCGGCGGCGACGTCTACCAGTGGCTGCCGCCGCTGAGCGCGAAGCCCGAGACCGAGTGGCACGGCTGGCTCGCGCTGCCCGCCGGGCTGGCGGTAGCGACGGTGGCGTACGGGCCACGGCTGGCCGAGGCGCTGCCGTGGGGCCACCTGGTGGGCCTCACCTGGGTGGTCGGCCTCGGGTGGGGACTGGGGCTGGCGCTGGGGCGCGGCTACCAGGAGGGCATCGTCGAGCCGCTGGCCAGCGAGGACGAGTACCTCGTGGACATCCCGCGGGTGGACGGGTTCGGCGACCTGCTGCGCACCTACACCGACTACATCCTGCTCGCCGTCGACGACCAGTGGACCACCCACAACTCCGGCCACCCGCCGCTGCCGCTGATGTTCTACACCGGCCTCGATCGGGTCGGCCTCGGCGGCTCCGAGGACAGCGGCCTGGTGACGGCGCTGATCGGGTCGACGGTCGTGGTCGGCGTGCTGGTGGCGCTGCGCGCGCTGGGCGACGAGGCGCGGGCCCGCGCGGCGGCGCCGTTCCTCGCGCTCAGCCCGCTCGCGATCTGGGTCTGGATCTCGGCCGACGGGTTGTTCGCCGCCGTCGTGGCCTTCGGGATCGCGCTGCTCGCCCTCGCCGCCGCGGCGCCGTCGGGTCCCCGGTCGGCCGCGCTGGCGGTGCTCGCCGGGCTGGTCCTCGGCATCGGCATCTTCTTGTCCTACGGCCTGCTGCTGATGGGTCCGATCGCGGTGGCGGTGCTGGTGGCCGCACGGAAGTGGCGACCGCTGCTCCCGGCGGCGCTCGCGGCGCTGGCGTTGGTGGGGGTGTTCGCCGCGCTCGGGTTCTGGTGGTACGAGGGCCAGCAGCTGCTGGTGATGCGCTACTACGAGGGCAAGGGCTTCGACCGGCCCTACGGGTACTGGGTGTGGGGCAACCTCGCCGCCGCGGCCGTCGCGCTCGGACCTGCCGTATGGGCCGCCGCCGGCGCCGCCCTGGCGGGACTGCGGCAGGAGGGGCGTCGTGCGGTGCTCGCCGGCCGCTCGGCTGCCGGGTGGCTCGCCACAGGGGCGGCGGTCGCGATCGTCGCCGCCGACGTGTCCGGGCTGTCCAAGTCGGAGGTGGAGCGGATCTGGCTGCCGTTCCTGTTCTGGCTGGTGCCGCTCACCGCCTGGCTGGTGCCCGCACAGCGCCGGTGGTGGCTCGCGCTGCAAGCGGTGTGGGCGCTCGGACTGTGCGTCCTGTTCCGCACCACGTGGTGAGGGATGATCACCGGGTGCCGACCTCGCGACCGGTGTTCGTGCTGCACGAGCACCACAAGCCGCAGCACCACTTCGACCTCCGACTGGAGGAGAAGGGGGTGCTGCGCTCATGGGCGCTGCCGCGCGGCCTCCCCACCAGCACCAAGCAGGACCGGCTCGCGGTGGCCGTGCCTGACCACGACCTCGACCACGCGGGCTACGAGGACGCCGACAAGTCCATCGCCGACGACGGCTGGTGGGAGGAGATCGACCGCAACCAGCGGCGGATCGTCCTCGTCCTGCACGGACGTGCGGACGCCCGCCGGTACGCGCTGATCCAGACCGACTCAGACTGGCTCATGCACCTGACCAAGGAACAGCCCTAGCCGCAGCCGGACGCTGCCGCCCGGTGACCGGGGTCGCCGGCGCCTCGGACGCCGGGGAGGGCTGACGGCGCGTGCGTCGCGCCTCGCGGCGGGCCGCACGCCGCTGCAAGAGGTGCCGTCGCTCGGTGCGCTGGCGCTCGTCGTCGTGCGTCAGCTCCTCGATCACGAGTCCCCACCACTTCATGACGTCCTCCTCAACATCTCGACTGCAACACCAGTCATCACGTTACGGTGGTAACGCATGGAGTGCAACCACCAAACGCGTTATGCTGGTATCAGGCAGATCACAGGAGGTGTGCCGTGGTGAGTGCTGACCTGCCGGTCCCGCCGGCGCCGGCAGACATCGCGCTGGTGCGCGAGTTCGTGAACACGACCGACCTCGAGACCGCCAGCGACGACCTCACGACGACAGCAGAGCTGACCGACTACCTGCATCGCGCGGGGCTGCTTGCCCGCCGCACCCGGTCGAGCCCCGACGACCTGACCCTGGCCCGCGAGCTGCGGGCCGGGCTGCGTCGGGCCCTCGAGCTCAACCACGACGGCGGCAGCCGCACGATCTCCGGACTGGACGACACGCTCGCCCGGCTCCCCCTTGCGCTGCGCTGGGACGGCGAGGGTCCGCGGCTGGTCCCCACCAGCGGCGGCGTGACCGGCGCACTGGCCGAGATCGCCCTCGCGATGCACCGAGCCGCGGCCCAGGGCATCTGGTGGCGGCTCAAGATCTGCTCGTCCGACGAGTGCGAGTGGGCCTACTACGACGCGTCCAAGAACCGGTCCCGCAACTGGTGCGAGTACGGCTGCGGCAACCGGGTCAAGGTGCGCAACTACCGGATGCGCCGCCGCGCCGAGGTGGCGACCTAGTCCAGGCACTGCCGCAGCAGCGCCAGCCCGGCCGTGACCTGCTCCAGCGTGGCCGCGCCGTAGCCGATCACCAGACCGGCCTGCGCCGGGCCGGCGCAGTAGTCCGCGAGGTCACGCACGGCCACACCGCTGACGGCAGCGCGCCGGACCACCTCGCCGGTGTCGACATCGGCATCGGGACCCACCCGGGCGGTCAGGTGCATGCCAGCCGCCGAGCGCACCGGGACGAGGCTGTCGGCGAAGTCCCGCTCCAGCACGGTGACCACGAGGTCGTGCCGGGCGGCGTACTCGCGGGCGGTGCGCCGCACGTGCCGGGCCAGCAGCCCCTCGTCGATGAACCCGGCCAGCGCCCCCTGGGTGACCTGGTCGCCGTGCCAGTCACTGAGCTGCCTGGCCGCAAGCATCGCCGCGCGCAACGACGCCGGCACGACGCAGAAGCCCACTCGCAGCGTGGGCAGCAGCGTCTTCGAGAACGTCCCGACGTAGACCACCCGACCGCTTCGGTCGATGCTCTGCAGCGGCTCGAGCGGCCGGCCGGAGAACCGGAACTCGCTGTCGTAGTCGTCCTCGACCACCACGGCACCCCGCTGCCCGGCCCAGTCGAGCAGGGCGCTGCGCCGGGCCAGTGACATCACCGTGCCGAGCGGGTACTGGTGCGACGGCGTGGTGTAGACCAGCCGGGTCTCGCCCGGGATCGCGTCAACGACCAGACCCTCGCCGTCGACCGGCACGCCCACCACGCGGGCGCCCAGCGAGGTGAACAACCGCCGCGCGGGGAGGTAGCCGGGCTCCTCCACCGCCACGCACCCGCCCGGGTCGACGAGCACCCGGGCGATCAGGTCGAGCGCCTGCTGCGCGCCGTTGGTGACCAGGACGTCGTCCGGCCCCACCTGCACCGAGCGGGACATCCCGACGTGGCGGGCGATCGCCGCGCGCAGCCCGGCGTGCCCGGCCGGGTCGGCGTAGTCGGCGCCCAGCCGCGCCCGCCGCAGCTCGCGGGTCACCAGCCGGCGCCAGCTCTGCAGCGGGAACATCCGCACGTCCGGCACGCCGGCGCTGAAGTCGTACCTGGTGCCGGCCGGGACCCGTGGCGAGGTCTGCACCTGTTGCCAGATCGCGCGTGGCTGCACCGCCCCGGCGGGCGCCCGCAGCGCGCGGGCGCTGCCGACTCCGGCGCTGGAGACGTACGTGCCGGCACCGACGCGTCCGACCAGGAACCCCTCGGCCACCAGCCGTTCGTACGCCGAGGCGACCGTGGTGCGGGAGACCGCGAGCCGGACGGCGAGCTCTCGCGACGGAGGCAACCGCTCGCCAGGCCCGAGCCGGCCGGACAGCACCGCTGCACGCAGCTGCGCGTAGATCGCGGCGGCCAGGTCGGTACGCCCCTCGAGGGTGAGGTGGACGTCCATCGCAACCCCTTCATTGGACCGTCGCCCCGGGTACGACCTGGCGTCGTCGGCAAGCCAATCCGGTGTCCAGCGTGGTCGCGGGGAAGACCGGTCCGCAAGGGCCGCTAGGCCGGCACCGACTCCAGCACGTGGAAGTTCCCCGCGGACACGACCTGGGTGAGCCGCAGCCCGGCCGCCTCCAGCAGCGCGCCGTAGTCGTCCCGGGTCCGCTCCCGGCCACCCGGGATCACCATCATCATCAGGTCGGAGAACGCGGCGGCACGGCCCTCGTTGGGCCCGCCCAGCAGCCGCTCGACCAGCAGCAGCCGCGCGCCCGGCCCCATGGCCGCCCGGCACGAGCGCAGCAGCGCCACCGCCTCCAGGTCGTCCCAGTCGTGCACGATCGACTTCATCAGGTAGACGTCGCCGCCGGCCGGGACCTCGACGAAGAAGTCTCCGGCGACCAGCCGCACCCGGTCGGCCACACCGTGCGCGCGCAGCACCCCGCCCGCGTCCGCGAGCACGTGGTCGAGGTCGAACAGCACGCCGTTGGCGCCCGGGTAGCGGGTGAGCACCTCGGCCAGCAGCCGGCCGCGGCCCCCGGCGACGTCGACGACGGTGTGGACTCCGCCCAGGTCGTAGGCGTCCAGCACCCAGCCGGCCTCGCGGGCGGACAGCTGCGTCATCGCGTCGTCGAACGCCGCGCTGTCGTCGGGATGCTGGCGGCGGTACTCCCACGCCCCGGTCCCGTGCACCGCGGTGAACGGGTTCGCGCCGGTCCGTACACCCTCGAGCAGGCCCGACCAGGCCGCCCACGCGTACGGCCGCCCGACGTGGCGGGCCCACGCGGCCGCCGACCCGGGGGCGTCGGTCTCCAGCGCCCGGCCCAGCGGCGTGGTCGCGAACCGGCGCCCGGGCAGCTCCTCGTAGACGCCGACGGTCGACAGCGCCCGGCACAGTCGGTAGAGGGAGGGGGCGTGGCAGCCGGCCTCGTCCGCGAGCGCCTCGACGCGGCGCGGACCCTCCGCCAGCAGCTCGGAGACCCGCAGCTCGGCCGCCACGTACAGCGCCGCCGTCACCTGATAGCCGTTGACCAGTACCCAGACGTCGTCGGCCGCACTCATCGGCCCATGCTCCCGGCAGCGGGCGCGCCGGGGAAGCCCGTCCCTCAGCAGATCCGGGTCAGAACGCCGTCATCTTCGTGCAGGGCAGGCTGATCCTGGCCCGCTGCGGGCTGAAGTCGACGAGCACCGCGTGCGTTCCCTCGAGTGCGACAACGGTCCCCAGGCCGTACGAGTCGTGGATCACCCGGTCCCCCACGGTGTACTGCTCGACCTCGACGGGCTCACGTCTGGCGTTGAAGGGGCTGTTCTTCAGGTGTCGCCGGTTCACGGCTGGCTTCGTCTCATCACCCCCAGTGTCCACCCCCTCGGCTCGGATGCACAGCCCAGGTAGAGATCGGCGCGTCAGGGGCGCCAGATGTCGAAGGCCACCGGCCGCATCCGCTCGGCGAACCGCCCGATCGGCGACACCGACCGCAGCAGCGCGCGGAGGTCGTCCTCGAAGGCCCGCCGGCGACCGGCGAACAGCGCCGGCGTCGCTCTGGACAGCGAGAAGACCGACGCCACGACGTCGTCCTCGGTGCGCTCGACCACCCGCTCGGTGGCCAGCTCCACCCGGTGCGGTCCGGAGAGGCCGGCCCCGGCGAAGACGGCGTCCTCGCCGCCGGGCGTCCCCTGCGGGAGCACGCCGCGCCCGGCCCGTCGCAGCGGCCCGAGGTAGTCGGTGACCAGGCGCGAGATCTCCTCCCGCGGCGGTCGCGGGTGACTCAGCGGGTCGGCGCCGTCGACCCCGCGGTCGGTGGTGGCGTGCACCAGCACGCACGCCCCGCCGGGCCCGAGCATCCCGCGCACCGCAGCGGCGACCCGCGGCCGGTCGAACCAGTGGAACGACTGCGCGAAGGTCACCAGCCGGAACGCGCCCAGCCCGGCCGGCAGCTGCTCGGCCCGCAGCAGGTGCCAGCTGGCGTCGGTGACCCCGGCCCGCCGCGCCTGCTCGCGGGCCCGGTCGAGCATGTCGGCGTCGGCGTCGACCCCCACGACCTCGGCGAGGTACGGCGCCAGCAGCAGGGTGAGCGATCCCGGTCCGCAGCCCACGTCGAGCAGCCGACCGGTGCCGTCGAGGCCGATCTCGGCGGCCATGGCCACCGCCAGCTCCGGCGGGTAGGGCACCCGGCCCTGCGAGTAGTGGGCCGCGCTGCCGGCGTACAGCGTCTCGTCCCACTCCCAGCCCCCCGTCACGGTGCGCTCACCGCTCGGAGGCGGGCAGCTCCAGCGCGGCCCACACCGCCCGCCACACCCGCTTGGGCGGTTCGCCCGCGTCGAGCGCCTGGCGGACGGTGCGGCCGTCGAGGGTGGCGAGCACCTGCTGGTCCGACCAGACCCGCGCGTAGCCGCTGCCCAGGTGCTGCTCCATCCGGGACCAGAACTCGCTGTGCCTCACCGCGCCAGTATGCGTCGGCCCTCCGCGTCTCCGTTCGACGCCTCGGGCGCGACCGCCGGCTGCTCCCGGAAGCCGTGCCGCTCCCACCACCGGGCCATCGGCGCCGGGGCCCACCAGTTGGCCCGTCCCATCAGCCGCATCGCGGCGGGCACCAGCAGGGTCCGTACGACCGTGGCGTCGACGATGATCGCCACCAGCATCCCGACGCCGATCATCTTGATGAACGTGATGCCGGACGTCGCGAACGCACCGATGACCACGGCCAGCAGCAACGCCGCGCTGGTGATGATCGCGCCGGTCTGCTGCAGCCCCACCGCCACCGCCTGGGTGTTGTCGTGGGTGCGGTCCCACTGCTCGCGCATCCGCGAGAGCAGGAACACCTCGTAGTCCATCGACAGCCCGAACAGGATCGCGAGCATCAGGATCGGCTGGGTCGCGTCGAGGGCACCGAGCGGCGTGAAGCCGAGCAGGTCGGCCAGGTGGCCGTCCTGGAAGATCCACACCACCACGCCGAACGATGCCACCACCGAGATGACGTTGACCACGATCGCCTTGAGCGGCAGCACGACCGACCCGAACGCGACGAACAGCAGCACCATCATGGCGACGACAACGACCAGGCCCATCCACGGCAGCGTGTCGCCGAGCGACGTCAGCAGGTCGATCAGCTGCGCGCCCTCGCCCCCGACCAGCGCCTCCGCGCCGTCGGGCACCGGCACCGCCCGCAGCTGCTCCACGAGGGCGCGGCCCTCCTCGCTGTACGGGTCGGCCGGGTAGGCGACCTCCAGCCGCGCGGTGCCGTCCTGCTCCCCGAGCAGCCGCACGGACGCGACGCCGTCGACCTCGCCCAGGGCGGCGGAGTAGGCCTCCACGGCGTCCGGGTCGGCACCGGTCACCACCACGTCGGCGGTCGCGCCGGCCTGGCCGGGGAACCCGGCATCCACCGCCTCGCTCACCACCCGGCTCTCGGTGCCCTCGGGGAGCACCCGCTCGTCGACGCTGGTCCACTCCACCCGCAGGAACGGCAGCCCGATGGCCAGCAGGCCCACCACCACAGTCACCAGGACGACAACCGGGCGGCGCATCACCAGCCGGGCGACACGGGCCCAGCCGCCGTGCTCGGCCACGACGTCGGCGCCGAGCTCGACCCGGCGGCGCCGCCACGGCATCCGTCCGGCGTCGACCCGGGGCCCGAGCACGGCCAGCAACGCGGGCAGGACGGTCAGTGCGGTGACCATCGCGACCAGCACCGCGGCCATGCCGCCGAAGCCCATCGAGCGCAGGAAGACCTGCGGGAACAGCAGCAGCGACGCCAGCGAGACCGCGACCGTCAGCCCGGAGAACATCACCGTGCGGCCGGCGGTGGCCATCGTGGCGGCGATCGCGTCGGGGGTGGACCGCCCGCGCCCGAGCTCCTCGCGGAACCGGCTCACCACGAACAGCGCGTAGTCGATCGCCAGCCCGAGGCCGAGCAGCGTGATCACGTTGATCGCGAAGATGGAGACGTCGGTCACCGTGGTGAACACCCGCAGCATCGCGAACGACCCGATGATCGCGATGCCGCCGACCAGCGCGGGCAGCGTCGCCGACACGATGCTGCCGAACACGACCAGGCAGAGCAGCACGACGATCGGGATGGTCATCGACTCGGCGCGGGCGATGTCGGCCTCGACCTGGGCGCCCACGTCGGAGAACACCGCCGTCGGACCGCCCACCTGCTCGGTCAGCCCGGGCGCCGCGAGGTCTCCCTCGATCCGCTCGTAGGCCTCGGCCTTGGCGTCGTCGTCGGCACCGGCCAGCGTGATCGGCACCAGCGTCGACCGGCCGTCGTCGGACACCAGGCCCCTGCCGCCGCCGTTCCAGGCCGTGGCCACGTGCACGACGTCCGCGTCCGGCAGCGCACTGACGGTGTCGGTGACCGCCTGCTCGACCGCCGGGTCGTCGACGGTCGTGTCGTCGTCGGTCTCGTACAGCACGAGGACGTCGGCCTCGGTCGGCCCGAACGCCTCGCTGATCGCGGCGTCGGCGCGCGCCGACTCGCTGTCAGGGTCCTCGAACCCCCCGTCCGACAGGGCCCCGAAGACGCCGACGCCGTAGAAGCCGGCGAGCCCGGCGACCAGCACCCCGGCCACCAGCACGGTCCAGCGCCACCGTGCCACCAGTCGACCCCAGCGTTCCATCTCGCCCTCCGTGAAGGATCGTCGTGTTCGTGAACCCTGTTCACAGTTAACGATGTTCACTATGCTGGCGGGTATGCCTGCTGTCAACACCGATTCCGGGTCCGGTCCGACCCGCCGCGAGCGGATGCGGGCCCAGACCCGCGACGAGATCCTGGCCGCGGCCCGCCGGCTGGTCGCCCAGGGCGAGGGACTGAGCCTGCGGGTGGTGGCGCGCGAGGTCGGCATGACCCCGCCGGGGCTGTACCGCTACGTCGAGGGCCACGACGACCTGCTCGACCTGGTGGGCGGCGCGCTGTACGACGAGCTGATCGCCGAGCTGGAGCAGGCCCGCGACGCCGTCGACCCCGACGACCTGCCGACCCGGCTGACGGTGATGGCGCACGCGTTCCGCCGGTGGGCGCTGGAGCACCGGCACGAGTACGCGCTGCTGTTCGCCAACCCGCTCGACTCGCTGCACGCCGAGCACAACCGGCACGGGTCGACCCACGAGGGGGCCACCCGGTTCGGGGCGGTGTTCGCCGAGACGTTCGTCGCGCTGTGGGAGAGCGGACGGCTCCGGCTGCCCGACCTGGACAGCATCGACCCCGCACTGCTGGCGATGCTTGAGGCCAGCGACAAGGGCCCGATGCCGCTGCCGCTGCCGCTGCGCTACCTGTACGTCCGGCAGTGGTCGCGGCTCTACGGCATGGTCACGCTGGAGGCGTTCGGCCACCTGCACTGGGCGCTGGAGGACAGCATCTCGCTGTTCGAGTCGATGCTCGACGACCTGTCCGACGAGCTCGGGTTCGGCGACCAGCGCCGGGCGGCACGCGCCCGGGGGTGACGACTCACCGCAGCAGCAGCCGGCCGAACCGTCGTGCGGCAACCGTCAGGCCGAGGGAACCCATCAGCAGCAGGTAGCCCACCGCGACCAGCATGTCGACGGTGAACACGCCGGTGGTCAGGCCGCGGCACAGCACGACGCCCTGGTACAGCGGCGTCGCCTGCACCACCCACTGCACGCCGTCGGGGTAGCGCTCGAGCGGGAAGAACGTCGCCGAGAACAGGAACATCGGCAGGATCGCCAGCGTGATGAAGTCGAAGTCCTGCCACGACCGCATCCAGGTGGTGAGCGCCATGCCGGCACCCCCGAACGCGAAGCCGATGAGGGTCGCGGCCGGCACGGCCAGCACGACCCACCACGACGACACCAGGTCGAGCGCCGCCATCACGACGACGAACATCGTGGCGTAGATCCCGCTGCGCAGCAGCGCCCACGCGAGCTCACCGGTCGCGACGTCGGCCGGGGTCAGCGGCGTCGACAGGATGCCGTCGTAGATCTTCTCGTAGCGCAGCTTGAAGAAGACGCCGAACGTGGTGTCGAAGATCGCGCCGTTCATGGCCGAGACCGCAAGCATCGCCGGCGCCACGAACTCGGTGTAGGTCACCACCTGCCCGTCGGGCAGGGTGAAGTCGCCCACCAGCTGCTCGATGCCGATGCCGATCGACAGCAGGTACAGCAGTGGCTCGAGGAAACCGGTGACGAACACGACCCAGTCGCGGCGGTAGACGACGGCGTTGCGCTCGACGACGTGGCTGGCGGCCAGCAGCGAGGTGGACACGGCTCACCACCCGCCCAGCCGGCGGGCGAGCAGCCGGTCGGCGAGCCAGAAGCCGCCCAGCAGCCAGGCGCCGAGGTAGGCGACGCTCAGCAGGTCGGGGCCCAGCTCGGCGGTGCCGAGCACCAGCCCGCGCACCAGCTCGACCCCGTGGTAGAGCGGCAGCACCTGGGCCAGCCACTGCAACGGGTCCGGCAGCTGGTCGATCGGGAAGAACGCCCCCGAGAACAGGAACATCGGGATCACGCCCAGCCGGAACAGCAGCATGAACCCGCTGACCCGCTCCAGCCAGGAGGAGAACGCGAAGATCGGCGTCGCGTGCGCCATGCCGACGAGCACGGCGGCGGGCAATGCCAGCACGGCCAGCGGCGAGGCGGTCACCCCGAACAGCACCAGCACCAGCAGGAACACCGAGGCGGTGAGCGCCAGGCGGGCCGCGATGAACCACAGGTTGCCCAGCAGGATGTCGCGCACCCGCAGCGGCGTCGCGAGCATCGCGTGGAAGGTCTTGTCCCACTTGATCGCGCCCAGCACCGGCCAGGTCGAGGCGCCGACGGCGTTCTGGAAGACGGTGGTGGCCAGCAGGCCGGGTGCCAGGAAGTCGAGGTAGTCCACTCCCCCGAGCGACTGGGTCGCGCCGCCGTCGTCGACGTACGCGCCCAAGCCCACCCCCATCGCGACCAGGTAGAGCACCGGCAGCAGGAAGTTCGTGATCGCGCTGCCGCGCCAGGTGCGCCGCCAGCGGACCGCCCAGTGGTCGACCTGGCGCAGGACCAGCGCGCCCGGGGGGGTCGTCGGCCGGGCCGCGGTGTGGGTGGCCACGGCTCAGTCCGCCAGCGAGCGGCCGGTGAGCCGCAGGAAGACGTCCTCGAGGCTGCTGCGGCGTACCAGCGTGCCGCGTGGCGACAGCCCGCGCTCGTGCACCGCCTGTGACGTGGCCTCGCCGTCGTGGGTGTAGATCAGCACCCGGTCGGGCAGCACCTCGACCCGTTCGCCCAGGTCGGCGACCTTGCCGGCGATCTGCTCGTTGTCCTCGGTCTCGAAGCGCAGCTCGCAGACCTCCCGGGTGGAGTGCTCCCGGATCAGCTCCAGCGGCGATCCCTCGGCGACGATGACACCGCCGTCGATCACCACCAGCCGGTCGCACAGCTGCTCGGCCTCGTCCATGTAGTGGGTGGTGAGGAGCAGGGTCGTGCCGCGCTGCTTGAGCCGGAACAGCCGGTCCCACACCAGGTGCCGGGCCTGCGGGTCGAGGCCGGTGGTCGGCTCGTCGAGCATCAGCAGCTCGGGGTCGTTGATCAGCGAGCGGGCGATGGTGAGCCGGCGCTTGAGACCGCCGGACAGGTCCTCGACCCGGGAGCCGCCCCGGTCGCCGAGCTGGACGAAGTCCAGCAGCTCGTCGGCGCGGGTGGCGCACTCGGCCCGGGACAGGCCGAAGAAGCGGCCGTAGACGAGCAGGTTCTCCCGCACGGTGAGCTCGGAGTCGAGGGTGTCGTCCTGCGGGCACACGCCGATCCGGGAGCGGATCGCGGGCCCGTCGGCAACCGGGTCCATCCCGAGCACCCGCAGCGTCCCCGCCGACGGGGTCGAGACCGCCGCGATCATCCGCATCGTGGAGGTCTTGCCGGCGCCGTTGGGCCCGAGGAAGCCGAACGCCTCGCCCGGGCGCACCTCGACGTCGATGCCGCGCACGGCCTCGAAGTCGCCGAACCGCTTCACCAGGCCGCGCGCGAGGACCAGTGGCTCGGCCCGCTCGGCTCGTCCCTCGTCACTCCCGCCGTCGGTCACGGCCGTGACAGTAACCCGGTGCGCCGACGCGGCTCACGCGGGTTTCCGCGACTCGCGGGACCCGGCGGACAACCTCGGGCCGCCTTGGTGCGTGTGCAGCCCGTGAGCCTTCTCGTGGCGAGCCCTGCCGTCGCGCCCGCAGCCCTCCCGGGCCCGGCCGTGCGAGGATCGATCCGGCCCGTCGGTCGAGGAGGTCGCGGAGGCACGGTCGTGGGGGACGATGCCGAGGAAGCGTTCGACGCTTTCGTACGCGCCCGGCTGCCTGAGCTGCTGCGCTTCGGACGGGTGCTGACCGGGAGCCCGGACGCGGCCGACGACCTCGTGCAGGACGCCCTCGAGCGCACCCTGCTGGCCTGGCCGCGCCTGCACGAGCGGGACGAGCCGACCGCCTACGTCCGCCGGGTGATGGTCAACCGCAACATCAGCGTCTGGCGCCGGCTCCGCCGCGAGACGCTGACCGGCGAGGTTCCCGAGCGGGCGTCGGAGGACCGCCGCCGCGACCACGACCTGTGGGTCGCCCTCCAGTCCCTTCCGCCGCGGCAGCGCGCGGTGCTGGCGCTGCGCTACTACGAGGACCTGTCCGAGGTCGAGATAGCCCGGGTCCTCGGCTGCTCCACCGGCACGGTCAAGAGCCAGGCGTCCAAGGCAGTGGCCAAGATGCGTGCGCTGGTGCCGACATTCGCGCCGGACGGGGCGGAGTGATGGACGAGCACGAGGAGCGACTGCGGTCCGCCCTGCGGCGCAGCGCCGGGACACCGGGCGAGCCGCACGACCCCTACGACCCGGGCTTGCCGGTCGACACCGAGGGCATGCTGGCGCGGGTGCGCCGCGGGGCCCGGCGCCGCCGCGCCCGCCGCGCCGCGGGCAGCGTCATCGCCGTCGCGGCGGTGGTCACGGCGCTGACGGTGGCCGTGCCGTCGGTGCTCGACGGCCGTGACACGACGGTCGCCGACGACACCCCTGCCGGCCCCGGGGCGCTCGTGCAGACCGTGGCCGCAGCGGGCGACGGCGTCTGGGCCACCGTGCGGGTCGAGTGCGACGGCGGCACGTGTCCCGCGCTGGCCCGCAGCAGCGACGCCGGCGAGACGTGGGCCGTGTCGGCCGTCCGCCCGGTGGGCTCGTCGGCAGCCTTCGCCTCCCAGCAGGTCGAGCTCGCCGAGGGCGGGACGGACGGCTGGGCCTGGAACCAGTCCACCTTGGTCGCCACCCACGACTCCGGCAGCACCTGGGCCGAGGTCGTCCCGCCGGGCGGGCCGCTGGTGTCCGCCGTCGCGGCGGGCAGTTACCGGGCCGTGGCGCTCACCCAGACCGGCCCGGCGGGCCGCTCGACGCTGTCGGTGTCCTCGGTCGCGACCGACCGGTGGTTGCCGACCGCGACGCCGCTGCGCCGGCACGAGACGGTCACCCGCGTGTTCGCCGGCGGAGGCGTGCTGGGCGCGGTCGTCGGGTCGCGGTTCGCCGCCCCCCAGGCCCTGCTGGTCGCCCCGCAGAGCGCGGGGTGGGTACGCCGCGCCCTGCCCTGCCAGAGCAACGGCGAGGTCTTCGCCGACACCGACGGGGTCACCATGTGGACGGCGTGCCTGAACGGCGGGACGACCGTCGTGGCGGACAGCACCGACGGCATCGACTGGGACACCGTGCGGCTGCCCGCGATCGTGGGCCGGGCCTCGATGGCCGCGCGCGACGACGGCAGCGTGCTGCTCGCCGGACCGGACCTGTCGTACGTGGTCGGCTCCGACGGATCGGTCGACGAGATCGACCCGCCCGCCGGTGACCCGGACGCCGACGAGGCCGTCGACGACGGCTACGGCTCGGCCGCGTCCGGCACCCGCGACTTCCTGGTGACGTCCGGCGGCCGCCTGCTCGGCAGCGTCGACGACGGCAACAGCTGGTCCCGGGTGACGGTGGACTGATCCCACCGGGCTGTCGGTGCGGCGAGGCACACTGGGGCGGTGCCCGAGTCCCCCGATGCGGCGGCCGTCCTCGACCGCTTCTCGCCGCTGACCCGCGAGTGGTTCGGCGGCGCGTTCCCGCAGGCGACAGCGGCGCAGCTCGGCGCGTGGGACGCGATCAGCTCCGGCGACCACACCCTGGTCGTCGCCCCGACCGGGTCCGGCAAGACGTTGGCGGCGTTCCTGTGGGGCCTCGACCAGCTGGCCCGCCCCGACGCACCCGCAGCCGACGAGCCCCTGCAGCGCTGCCGGGTGCTGTACGTGTCGCCGCTCAAGGCACTCGCCGTCGACGTCGAGCGCAACCTCCGCGCCCCGCTGGCCGGCATGCAGCACACCGCACGCCGGCTGGGGCTGCCCGCGCCCCGGATCCGGGTCGGCACCCGCACCGGCGACACCCCCGCCGACGAGCGCCGCCGGCTCGCGACCCGGCCGCCCGACGTGCTGATCACCACCCCCGAGTCGCTGTTCCTCGTGCTCACCTCGCGGGCTCGCGAGTCGCTGCGCGGCGTGCACACGGTGATCGTCGACGAGGTGCACGCCGTCGCCGGCACCAAGCGCGGTGCCCACCTCGCCCTGTCGCTCGAGCGGCTCGACGCGCTGCTCCCCCGGCCGGCCCAGCGCATCGGGCTGTCGGCGACGGTGCGGCCGACCCAGGAGGTCGCGCGGTTCCTCGGCGGCGCGGCGCCCACCCGGGTGGTGCAGCCGCCGAGCAGCAAGCAGCTCGACCTGTCGGTCGTCGTACCGGTCGAGGACATGGGTGAGCTGGGCAGCACCGCGTCGCCACACCCGGCAGACGCCCCGGTTCCGGGCGAGCCGCCGCCGGCCGAGGCGCCGGCGTCGTCGTCGATCTGGCCGCACGTCGAGGAGCGCATCGTCGACCTGGTCGAGCAGCACCGCTCGACGATCGTGTTCGCCAACTCCCGGCGCCTGGCCGAGCGGCTGACCGCCCGGCTCAACGAGATCGCCGCCACCCGCGCCGGCGACGAGCCGCCCGACGCCACGACATCCTGGGGGACGTCCTGGGGGACCCCGGCACAGATCATGGCCCAGTCGGGCGCGTCCCGGGGAGCAGACGGCCTGCTCGCCCGGGCCCACCACGGCTCGGTGAGCAAGGAGCAGCGGGCGCTGATCGAGGACGACCTCAAGACCGGCCGGCTGCCCTGCGTCGTGGCCACCAGCAGCCTCGAGCTGGGCATCGACATGGGCGCCGTCGACCTGGTGGTGCAGGTCGAGGCGCCGCCGTCGGTCGCCAGCGGCATGCAGCGCGTGGGCCGGGCCGGTCACCAGGTGGGCGAGGTGTCCCGCGGGGTGGTGCTGCCCAAGCACCGGGCCGACCTGCTGCAGGCGGCGGTGACCGTCGAGCGGATGCGTGCCGGCGCGATCGAGGCGCTGGCCGTGCCCGCCAACCCGCTCGACGTGCTTGCCCAGCAGGTGGTGGCGATGGCGTCGATCGACGAGCTCGACGTCGACGAGACCTACACGCTGGCCCGCCGGGCGGCCCCGTTCGCCACCCTGCCGCGAGCGGCCTACGACGCCACCCTCGACCTGCTCGCGGGGCGCTACCCGAGCGAGGAGTTTGCCGAGCTGCGCCCGCGGATCGTCTGGGACCGGGTGACCGGCCGGCTCAGCGGGCGCCCGGGGGCGCAGCGGCTGGCGGTCACGTCCGGCGGCACGATCCCCGACCGTGGGCTGTTCGGGGTGTTCCTCGTCGGCGACGGGCCGACCGGTCGGCGGGTCGGCGAGCTCGACGAGGAGATGGTCTACGAGTCGCGCGTGGGCGACGTCTTCGCGCTCGGCACCACCAGCTGGCGGATCGAGGACATCACCCACGACCGGGTCCTGGTGAGCCCCGCGCCGGGCCAGCCCGGGCGGCTGCCGTTCTGGAAGGGCGACACCCTCGGCCGGCCCGCCGAGCTCGGGCAGGCACTCGGGCGCTTCGTCCGCGAGCTCTCGGGGGCGGCTGCGCCCGAGGCGGTCGCCCGGTGCACCACCGCGGGACTCGACGCCTGGGCGGCCGACAACCTCGTCGCGTTCCTCGCCGAGCAGCGGGAGGCCACCGGCCACGTGCCGCACGACCGTACGTTGCTGGTCGAGCGGTTCCGCGACGAGCTCGGCGACTGGCGGGTGGTGCTGCACTCGCCGTTCGGACTGCAGGTGCACGCGCCGTGGGCACTCGCCGTCGGGGCCCGGCTGCGCGAGCGGCTCGGGGTCGACGGCCAGGCCATCGCCAGCGACGACGGCATCGTGGTGCGGGTCCCCGAAACCGACGCCGACCCGCCGGGCGCCGACCTGTTCGTGCTCGAGCCCGACGAGGTCGAGCAGCTGGTCACCGACGAGGTCGGCGGGTCGGCGCTGTTCGCCGCCCGGTTCCGCGAGTGCGCCGCCCGCGCGCTGCTGCTGCCCCGCCGCGACCCCCGACGGCGCAGCCCGCTGTGGCAGCAGCGGCAGCGCTCGGCGCAGCTGCTCGAGGTGGCCCGCCGCTACCCGAGCTTCCCGATCGTGCTCGAGACGGTGCGCGAGGTGCTGCAGGACGTCTACGACGTGCCCGCGCTGGTCGGGCTGCAGCGCGACATCGACGCCCGCCGGGTCACGGTCGCCCAGGTCGACACCCCGACCCCGTCACCGTTCGCCCGTTCGCTGATGTTCGGCTACGTCGCCGCGTTCCTCTACGAAGGCGACAGCCCGCTCGCCGAGCGGCGGGCGGCCGCACTGTCACTCGACTCCTCGCTGCTCGCCGAGCTGCTCGGCCGGGCCGAGCTGCGCGACCTGCTCGACGAGACCGTCGTCGTCGCGGTCGAGGCCGAGCTGCAGCGGCTCGCCCCCGACCGGCAGGCGCGTGACGTCGAGGGCGTCGCCGACCTGCTGCGCGTCATCGGCCCGCTGCGCCCCGACGAGGTGGTCGACCGCTGCGAGCCCGACTCGCCGGTCGACGGCTGGCTGGCCGAGCTGGCGACCGCCCGCCGGGCCTACCAGGTGGTGATCGGTGGGCAGACCTGGTGGGCCGCGGTCGAGGACGTCGGCCGGCTACGCGACGCCCTCGGAGTGGCGGTGCCGCAGGGCGTGCCCGAGGTGTTCACCGAGCCGGTGCCCGACCCGCTCGGCGACCTGGTGTCGCGCTATGCCCGCTGTCACGGCCCGTTCACCGCCGGCGAGGTCGCCGAGCGGTGGCGGGTCGGTGTCGCCGTGGTCACCGACGGGCTGCGTCGCCTGGCCGCCGCGGGGCGCGCGGTCGAGGGCGAGTTCCGGCCCGGCGGCCACGGCAGCGAGTGGTGCGACGCCGAGGTGCTGCGCCGGCTGCGGCGTCGCTCGCTGGCCGCACTGCGGCACGAGGTCGAGCCGGTGGAGCCGGCCACCCTCGGCCGCTTCCTGCCCGGCTGGCAGCACGTCGGCGGCCGGCTGCGCGGCGTCGGCGGGGTGCTCGCGGTCGTCGAGCAGCTGGCCGGCTGCGCGGTGCCAGCCTCCGCCCTCGAGCCGCTGGTGCTGGGCGCGCGGGTGATGGACTACCAGCCCCCGATGCTCGACGAGCTGACCGCGTCCGGCGAGGTGCTCTGGTCCGGCTCCGGCAGCCTGCCGGGCACCGACGGCTGGGTGAGCCTGCACCTGGCCGACTCGGCGCACCTGACGTTGCCCGACGTCGATCCTGCCGACCTCGAGGGGCCCGACCCGGCGTTCGGCGAGCTGCACCGCCAGGTGCTCGACGTCCTCGCGGGCGGCGGGGCGTACTTCTTCCGCCAGCTGTCCGACGCGGTCGGCGCGACCGACGACCAGGCGCTGCACGCCGTGCTCTGGGACCTGGTGTGGTCGGGCCGGGTGGCGGGCGACACCCTCGCCCCGCTGCGCACCCTCGTGCTCGGCGGCGGGTCGGCCCACCGCAGCCGGCGCCCCCCGCCGCGGTCCCGGCTGCACGGCCGACGCGGCGGGCGTCCGGCGATGCCCGCACGCACCGGCCCCCCGAGCGCGGCCGGTCGCTGGTCGCTGCTGCCCGGGCGCGACCCCGACCCGACCCAGCGGGCGCACGCCACCGCCGAGCTGCTGCTCGAGCGGCACGGTGTGGTCACCCGTGGAGCCGTCGTCAGCGAGCGGGTCCCCGGCGGGTTCGCCTCGGCCTACCGGGTGCTCAGCGCGTTCGAGGACTCCGGCCGCTGCCGCCGGGGCTACTTCGTCGGCACCCTCGGCGCCGCCCAGTTCGCCACGCCGGGCGCGGTCGACCGGCTGCGCGCCGAGGGGACCGCCGCGGGCGACCCGCCGGGCGATCGGCGGGGTGAGGACACGCGTGCGATGACGCTCGCCGCCACCGACCCGGCCAACCCCTACGGGGCAGCGCTGCCGTGGCCCGACCGCACCGGCAGCGGTGACGACGGGGTGGGGGCGTCGGCCGGGCACCGGCCGGGCCGCAAGGCCGGCGCGCTGGTGGTGCTGGTCGACGGGCGCCTGGTGCTCTACGTCGAGCGCGGCGGCCGGACGCTGCTCACCTTCGCCGACGGCGCCGGCGACGACGGGCGGCTGGGCATCGCCGTCGACGCGCTGGCGCTGGCGGTGCGCGACGGCTCGCTGGGCCGGGTCACCGTGCAGCGGGCCGACGGGGAGCAGGTGCTGGGCACCTCGCTCGGGGCAGCGCTGGAGGAGGCCGGCTTCCACGCCACCCCGCGCGGCCTGCGGCTGCGGGCCTGAACCCGCTGGACCGGGTCAGCCCGGCCGGCCGAGCTCGGCCTCGCGGTTGTGGGTGGCGGCGAGGTTGCGCAGCGCCTCCTCGTCGACGACGCCGCGTGAGGCAACCGCGACCGCACAGGGCGTCAGGGCGAGCAGGGTGGCGGTGCGGCGGCCGTGCTCGAGCAGCGCCCGCTCGCCCAGCACGGCCCCGGGCCCGATCTCGGACAGCACCGTCCCGTCGACCTCGACCTGCAGCAGCCCGTCCAGCAGCAGGAACAGCTCGTCGGCCTCCTCGCCCTGCTCGGTGAGGTGCTCGCCCGCGGCCAGCCGCCGGATCCTGGGCCGCTGTCCCGAACGCATGATGGCCAGCGACATCTCCCGCTCCAGGGCGGTCTCGACCGCGCTCACCAGCACCGGCGAGTCGAGCGAGCCCCACGGGGTGCGATCGCCGAAGACCTCGGTGCTCCACTCGTGGTAGTCGATGGTGGCCGACTTGCTCTCCAGCCGGCCGGCCGCGTCGTAGACCCAGTGCCGCGGGAACGGGCTGGCCCCGGTCAACCGGTGCTCCTGGCGGCCGTCGGCGTGCAGGGTGAGCTGCAGTGTCGTCCACGCCAGCGGGGCCGAGACCTGCACGTACGGGGGCCGGTTCACCCGGCGAGGCGTCGGGACGCCCGTACGCCCGCCGGCGGTCTGCTCGAACTGCACCGCAGTCGTGCCCACCGGCACGGCGTCGCGCCGGTCCGGCAGCGGCACCGCCGCGAACGTCGCGTCGAAGCCGCCGAGGCGCATGGTCGTGGACCCGATCCGGCCGCGGCCGCTGTGACCGAACTCCACGATCTCGCCGTCGCGTACCTCGATCCACGCCGCCAGCTGGTTGGCGAACCGGGCCCGGTCGGCACCCAGGTAGGCCTCCGGGTCGTCGATCTCGTCCGGCGGGGGATCGTCGTAGTGCGCCATGCCGACCTGGAAGGGGACCCGGAGCAGGACGCCCGTGACGGCCTCGCTCGGGATCCACGAGATGGTCGTGACCGAACCCTCGACACGCATGACCGAACCCTACGCACGGCGTCCCGGCCGGTGTGTCGATTTCGCCCAACCTGGGGCGCTCCCCCGCGATACTGGCGCAGTGAGCGCGCTGCCCGAGGGCACCGTCACGGTGCTGTTCAGCGACATCGAGGGGTCCACCACTCTGGTGTCGCTGCTCGGCGAGCACTGGGCCGAGACGCTGTCCGGGCAGCGGGAGCTGCTGCGGGCCGCGTGGGCGGCGCACGGCGGCACCGAGATGGGCACCGAGGGCGACAGCTTCTTCGTGGTCTTCGGCTCCGCGCACGACGCGGTGCTCGCGGCGGTCGACGGGCAGCGGGCGCTGCAGCAGCGCCAGTGGCCGCTGGACACCCCGGTGCGGGTCCGGATGGGGCTGCACACCGGCGAGCCGCAGCGGCACGAGGACGGCTACATCGGCCTGGACGTGCACCGGGGCGCCCGGATCAGCGGGACGGCACACGGCGGCCAGGTGGTGCTGTCGGCGGCCACCGCCCAGCTGGTTCCCGATCTCGTGGGCCAGGTCGGGCTGCGCGACCTGGGCTGGCACCGGCTCAAGGACCTCGACGAGCCCGAGCACCTGTACGACCTGGTCGTCCCCGGGCTGGTCGACACCTTCCCGCCGCTGCGCAGCCTGGGGACCCAGGCCAACCTGCCCCGGCCGACGACCGAGCTGGTGGGCCGCGACGACGAGGTCACCGAGCTGCAGCTGCTGCTCGACCGGGAGGCCACCCGGCTGGTCACGGTCACCGGCCCGGGCGGGACCGGCAAGACCCGGCTGGCGCTGGCCACGGCGTCCCGGCTGGCCGACTCGTACGCCGGAGTCTTCTTCGTCCAGCTCGCCAGCGCCGTCGACGGCGACGGCATGTGGGCGGTCGTGGCCCAGAGCATCGGAGCGGGCGGCTCGACGCAGCTGAGCCTGCGCAAGGCGGTCGCGCAGGTGCTGGCGCCGCGGGTCGCGCTGCTCGTCCTGGACAACCTCGAGCAGATCGACGGCGCCGACCGGGTGGTCGCCGACCTGCTGTCGGACTGCCCCGACCTCAAGGTGATCGCGACGTCCCGCCGACCGCTGCACCTGGTCGCCGAGCAGGAGTGGCAGCTCGAGCCGCTCGGACTGCCCCGTCCCGGTGCCGACGCGGCGACCGCGATGGGCTCCGAGGCGGTTCGGCTGTTCTGCCAGCGGGCGCAGATGGTACGTCCGTCGTTCGCGCTGACCGACGACAACGTCGCGGACGTGATCGCGGTGTGCCAGCGCCTCGACGGCCTGCCGCTCGCGCTCGAGCTGGCGGCGGCCCGGATGCGGATGCTGAGTCCGCACGCGCTGCTGGCCCGCATCGACGACACCCTCGGCACCGGGCCGACGGCGAGCGACCGGCCCGAACGCCAGCGCACCCTGCGCGACACCATCGCCTGGAGCCACGACCTGCTCGACGCGACGGACCGGCGGGCGTTCCGCCGGCTGGCGGCCTTCGTCTCCGCCTGCCCGCTCGAGGCCGCCGAGCACGTGCTGGGCTCCGACGACGTCGATGCCCTCGACACGCTCACCCGGCTCGTCGACGCCAGCCTCGTACGGGTCGTCGACGGACCCGACGGCGAGCCCACGGTGCTGATGCTGCAGACCATCCGTGCGTACGGCCGCGAGCAGCTGATGGCCTCCGACGACGCCGAACCGGTGCTCGACCGGCACGCCGAGTGGTACGCCGACCTGGCCACTGTGCTCGAGCGACAGCTGCGCGGACCGAACCCGCTGACCGCCCTGGACGCGATCGACGCCTCACTGCCGGACATCCGGGCGGCCATGCGGCACACGCTGGAAGCCGGCCACCCCGCGCGGCTGGAGGTGGCGTCGCGGATCGTGCGCGCCATGAGCTGGTACTGGTACCGCCACCGGTTCGCGGTCGAGGCGCGGTACTGGCACGAGCGGCTGATGGACCTGCTCGGCGACGAGGACAGTGAACCGATGGTGCAGTCCCTGCACGGTGCAGCCCTGGGCCTGCTCCAGCAGGGCGACCAGACGTCTGCCACCGAGCTGCTCGAGCGAGCCCTGCGCATCGCCCGGCGGATGGGTGACAAGGCTCTGGAGGCCCGCGAGCTGAACAGCCTCGGTCTCGCGGCACACGACCTTCACGACCGCCCGACGGCGCTCCGGCTGCTGCGGGAGAGCCTGGCGGCCGCGCGGCTGGCCGACGTGCCGTCCCGCGAGTCCACCGCTCTGACCAACCTCGTGGTCCTGCTCACCGACATGGGCGACTACACCGCCGCCCTGGAGGCCGCCGACGCCTCGATCGCCCTCGACAGCGCGTCCGGGGACCGCTGGGGGATCGCCGTCAACGAGGTCAACCGGATCGTCGCCATCGGCAAGGTCGAAGGCCCGCTCACCGCGCACGCGCACCTCAGCGAGGTCGCCGGCTGGATCGTCGACCTCGGCGACGACGACCTCGTCGCCATCGTGCTGGACCTGTTCGTCTACGTGCACGCCGAGCTGGAGGAGTGGTCCCGCGCGGCCCGGCTGGCGGGCGCGGCCGCGGCGTTCCGCACCGTCCGGGAGGTCGAGCCCACGGCGGACGAGCGTCAGCTGGTCGACGAGGCGAGCGCGCGGGTGCGGGACGCGTTGGGCGCCGGGCAGTGGGAGAGCGAGTTCGCCGCGGGGTCGGCGCTGGACAGTGCCGAGGCGTTGACGCTCGGGACCCGGTCGCTGGGGGCGCGGGCGGGAGCGAGCGACTGAGTCAGGCAGCGGCGACGACGTCGCCCGACGACCGTGCGGGCACCACCGGGACCGGCACCGGCTCGGCGGCCAGCGACAGCCGGCGCTCCTCGGGGGCCAGCCGCTCGCGGGCGAGCCGGGCCTCTTCCAGCGCCATCCGGTCGCTCACCTCGGAGAGGACCCGCGACAGCGGCACCTCGAGCGCGGTCGACAGGGCGGCCAGCATCTCGGAGGAGGCTTCCTTCTGGCCGCGCTCGATCTCGGAGATGTAGCCGAGGCTGACCCTCGCGTCTGCCGACAGCTGGCGCAGCGTGCGGCCCTGGCGCAGCCGTTGCGCGCGCAAGACGTCACCCAGCAGCCGTCGCAGCACGACAGAACCCGCCCGCGGGCGGGTGCCAGCCGGAACCGAAGCCATGCACCCACCGTACCGGGCCGGTGGTCGACCCGGGGGCGACTCACCGGTCCGAGGCGCCGACGAGCAGCCGCAGCGCGGCCGCGACCGTGCCCGCGCGGACCTCTTCCCGGGTGCCGGGGGTCCGCACCTCAGCGGCCTGGACGCCGTCCGGGCCGGCGACCGCGACGTACGCCAGCCCGACCGGCCTGCCCTCCACCTCGTCCGGGCCGGCGACGCCGGTCGTCGCGACCCCCCAGTAGGCCGCCAGCAGCGTCCGCGCCGCCTCGGCCATCGCCGACGCGGTCTCGGCCGCCACCGTCCCGTAGCGGTCCACGACCTCGGACGGCACCCCGAGCACGCCGGTCTTGACGTCGCCGGCGTAGGCCACCACGCCGCCGCGGACGACGACGGACGCGCCGGGCACGGACACCAGCGCGGCGCACAGCAGGCCTCCGGTGAGCGACTCGGCGGTGGCAACCGTCTGCGACCGCGCGGTCAGCCGGTGCACGGCGTCGGTCGCCGCCGCGTCCGCGGTCACGCCGCCGCTCGACCCTCTCGACGCAGCTTGACCGCCCGGGCGACGTAGTCGAGCCCGGTGGCGACCGTGACCACGACGGTCGCGACCAGCAGTGCCGGCAGCAGCCAGTCGAGGACGGGGTCGAGCCACTCGGGCAACGGGGTCAGGTAGGCGATCAGCACCGCGATCTGAAGGGTGGTCTTGAGCTTGCCACCGGGGCTGGCCGAGATCACGCCGTAGCGGATCACCCAGAACCGCAGCGCGGTGACACCCCACTCGCGGATCAGGATGACGATCGTGGCCCACCACCACACCTCGCCGAGGATGGACAGCCCGACGAACGCGACCCCGGTGAGCAGCTTGTCGGCGATCGGGTCGGCGACGGCGCCCATGTCGGTGACCAGCCCGCGCTTGCGCGCCAGGTGCCCGTCGATCTGGTCGGTGGCCGAGGCGATCACGAAGACCACGAGGGCGGCCCACTGCCACAGCAGCGAGTCGTCGGCCAGCAGCAGGTAGCCGAAGACCGGCACCAGCAGCAGCCGCACGGCGGTGAGCGCGTTGGCGATGTTCCAGTTGCTCGGCTGCTCGACGGCGGGAGCGTGGCCGTGGGTGGCGTCGTCCGAGCTCATCGGCGGGCTCATCGGCGACCCCCCTCGTAGCGCGCGACCAGGTCGGCACCCGCGCTGCCGACGACCCGGCAGGCGAGCAGCTCGCCCGTACGCACGTCGGCGGGGGCGTCCAGCACGGTGGTCGAGCCGTCGACGTCGGGCCCCTGGTGGGCGGCACGGCCCTCGGCCGGCTCGCCTGCCCCCGACTCCACCAGCACCTCCACCGCCTCTCCCACCCGGTCCTCGGCCCGCTGCGCGGTCAGCTCCTCCACCAGCCGCCCCACCCGGTCGGCACGGTCGCGGACCTCGCCGTCGTCGAGGTGGCCGTCCAGCGCCGCGGCCTCGGTGCCGTCCTCGTCGGAGTAGCCGAAGACGCCGACCACGTCGAGCCGTGCCGCGGCGAGGAAGTCGCACAGCACCTCGACGTCGTGCTCGGTCTCGCCCGGGAACCCCACGATCACGTTGCTGCGCACCCCGGCCAGCGGTGCCCGGCGGCGTACGTCGTCGAGCAGGGCGAGGAACCGGTCGGGGTCGCCGAAGCGGCGCATCCGGCGCAGCACCGGCGCACTGGCGTGCTGGAAGGACAGGTCGAAGTACGGCACGACTCCGGGCGTGCCCGCCATGACGTCGAGCAGACCGGGACGGGTCTCCGCGGGCTGCAGGTATGACACCCGCACCCGTTCGACGCCCTGGACGGAGGCCAGCTCGGGCAGCAGCCGCTCGAGCAGCCGCAGGTCGCCGAGGTCCTTGCCGTACGACGTGGTGTTCTCGCTGACGCAGAACAGCTCGCGCACACCGTCGGCGGCCAGCCAGCGGGCGTCGGCGAGCACCTGCTCGGCCGGACGGGACACGAACGCCCCGCGGAACGACGGGATCGCGCAGAACGCGCACCGGCGGTCGCAGCCCGAGGCGAGCTTGACCGGCGCCAGCGGGCCGCGGCCGAGCCGCCGACGCACCACCGGCGGACCGGACGCCGGTGCGACGCCGACGCGAAGGTCGGGCTCGGCCACCCGGTGGCCCGGGATGCTGACATCGGTGCCGGCACGGTCGACCGGCGTGAGCGGCAGCAGCCGCCGGCGGTCGTGGGGCACGTGCGACGGGAGCTCTTCGCCGTCGAGCAGGGCGCGCAGCCGGCCGGCGATGTCGGGGTAGGCGTCGAAGCCCAGCACCGCGTCGGCCTCCGGCAGCGCGTCGGCGAGCTGTTCGCCGTAGCGCTCGGCGAGGCAGCCCACAGCGACCACGGCCCGGTCGGCGCCTGTTGCCTCGAGCAGGGTGTCGACCGAGTCCTTCTTGGCCGACTCGACGAAGCCGCAGGTGTTGACCAGCACGGCGTCGGCGTCGTCGGCGTCGTCGACCAGCCGGAAGCCGCCGCGCTCGAGTCGGGCGGCGAGCTCCTCGGAGTCGACCTCGTTGCGGGCACAGCCCAGCGTGACCAGGGCGACACTCGGTTCACTGGTCGCCGGCGCTGGCGCGACAGGGGGTGCGGCAGCCGGGGTCATGATCCGCCCAGTATGACGGAGCCGGGCTGCGCTGCGGCCACGACGGCGCGTCGACCCGGTGTCAGCGCTGGCCGAGCGTCGTGCGCACCGCACTGCCCGCGGCGCCGAGCGGGCCGGTGGGGGTGCCGTTGACGCGGGCGGTGACGGCGCCGGCGTCCTGGGCCGTCACGGTGGCGGGACCGACCAGCTCGACCCGGCGGACGTCTCCGGGGCCGATGGCGCCGCGGAACACCACGTCGCCGCTGTCGGCGCGCACGACGACGGGCGTCGGGGTGTCCGTCGTCGTGTCGGACTCGGTGGCGGGTCGGCGGTGTCGGCGGTGTCGGCGGTATCGCCGCTGTCGCCGGAAGCGACGCCGGCCAGTCTCAACCGGGTGGTGTCGGGCCGGTGGCCCATGCCCGCGAACCGGTCGTCGGCTGCTCGGCCGGCTGCTCGGTCGGCTGCTCGGTCGGCTGCTCGGTCGGCTGCTCGGTCGGCACTGTTGCCGGCACCGCGGACGGCGCCCTCGTCGGATTCCGGTGGCGGCACCAGCAGCCGGGCCACGGCCCACACGAGCACCAGGACGAGCACGACGCCGATCAGCACGGACCACCGGGGCCCGCCGCTGATCGGCCGCAGCGCCCGGCCGGGGCCGGCGAGCTCGGCCTCGAACACCCGGCGGGCGGTGACCGGGGCGGAGCCGTGCCGGGCGTCGTACTCGGCCACGATCGGGTCCGCGTCGACACCCAGGACCCGGGCCAGCGCCCGCAGGTGGCCGCGGGCGTAGACGTCACCGCCGCAGGAGGAGAAGTCGTCGACCTCGATCGCCTCGATCACGTGCGGGCGGATCCGGGTGCGCTCGGCGAGGTCGTCGACCGACATCCGCAGCCGGATCCGGGCCAGCGCCAGCTGCGGCCCGATCACCGGGTCGGTGGGCGACACGGGCGGCTCCTCGTCGATCACGGGCAGCTCGGCGTCGGCGGCCTCGACGGGTGCGGTGGGGGTCTCCAGCACCAGCCCGACCCGGCCAGGCGCCGCGTCGCGCAGCTCGCGTTCGTCGGCAGAGGTGGCCGGTTCGGTCGGCTGGTGCACGACGTCCGCGCGTGCGACCCCGGTCCCCTCCCCGCGTAGTGGCGGCAACACGCGGGCGACACGCCGGGTCCAGGAACCGGTCGCCGCCACAACGGGGGTGCCGAGGGTGCGTTCCGGCTCGGGTTCGGTCTCGGGTTCGGGCTCGGGGTCGGGGTGGCGTTCGGCTTCGGGCTCCGGCTCCGGTGCGGGCGGGGGCGCCGGCGCGGGCGGGGGCGCCGGGACCTCGACCGACACGTCGGTGCGCGGCCCGGCCAGCAGCCGCAGGGCATCCGGCAGCGCGCGTACGTCGGCGGGGTCGACCAGCGACAGCGGCAGCACCCGCTCGCGCCCGTCGTCGTCGACCACCGCCAGCCGGCCGTCACGCCGGGGCAGTCGTGACGGCGTCAGCCGCAGCGTCGGCGCGTCCTCCCAGCGCAGCCCGGTCCATTCCCGCCCGTCACGCAGCCGCAGCCCGGTGCGGTCCGCGACCAGCAGCGGGACCCTGGCGTCCCACCACGCGGCCAGGTGCACCACGGCGACCGGCAGCATCGCGGCGGCGACCACGTAGCCGAGCACCTCGCCGCCCGTCGCCGCCCGCCAGGTGTAGGCCACGGCCACCGCGAGCGCCCCCGCGCCGACCAAGGCCAGAGCCCCCCGCCGGCGGTGCACGGTCACGCCGGCATCGCTGGTCGACGTCCCGTCGATCGGTGCGCCTGGTACCGGCTGGGCGTCCGGCTGGGAACCGGTGCGCTGGTCGAGCAAGCTCATGCGTCCCCCCTCAAGGTGGCCAGGACCTCGTCCAGGTCGTCGGGCTTGACCAGCACGTCGCGCGCCTTCGACCCCTCGCTGGGACCGACGACACCGCGGCTCTCCAGGATGTCCATCAGCCGACCCGCCTTCGCGAAGCCGACCCGCAGCTTGCGCTGCAGCATCGACGTGGACCCGAACTGCGTGCTCACGACGAGCTCGACCGCCTGCAGCACGAGGTCGAGGTCGTCGCCGATCTCGTCGTCGAGCTCACGCGACGCCTGCGCCGACACGGTGACGTCCTCGCGGTACGTCGGCGGCAGCTGGTCCTTGCAGTGCGCCACCACCGCGCGGATCTCGGTCTCGGTGACCCAGGCGCCCTGGATCCGTACCGGCTTGCTGGCCCCCATCGGCAGGAACAGCCCGTCACCGCCGCCGACGAGCTTCTCCGCGCCGGGCTGGTCGAGCACCACCCGGCTGTCGGCCAGCGACGAGGTGGCGAACGCCAGCCGGCTCGGCACGTTGGCCTTGATCAGGCCGGTCACCACGTCGACGCTCGGCCGCTGGGTGGCGAGCACCAGGTGGATGCCGGCCGCGCGGGCCAGCTGGGTGATCCGCACGATCGCGTCCTCGACGTCGCGGGGCGCGACCATCATCAGGTCGGAGAGCTCGTCGACCACGACGAGCAGGTACGGGTACGGCGCCAGCACCCGCTCGCTGCCGGGCGGCACGTGCACCTGCCCGGCGCGAACCGCCTTGTTGAAGTCGTCGATGTGCCGGAAGCCGTACTCCGCGAGGTCGTCGTAGCGCAGGTCCATCTCGCGCACGACCCAGCCGAGCGCCTCGGCGGCCTTCTTCGGGTTGGTGATGATCGGCGTGATCAGGTGCGGGATGCCGTCGTAGGCGGTCAGCTCGACCCGTTTGGGGTCGACCAGCACCATCCGCACCTCGTCCGGCGTCGACCGCATCAGGACCGCGACGATCATCGAGTTGATGAAGCTGGACTTGCCGGAGCCGGTCGCGCCGGCGACCAGCAGGTGTGGCATCTTCGCGAGGTTGGCGACGACGACGTGGCCCTCGACGTCCTTGCCCAGTGCCGCCAGCATCGGGTGGTGGTCGCCGCGTGCGTTGCGCGACCGCAGCACGTCGCCGAGCGAGACCATCTCCTTGTCGGTGTTGGGGATCTCGATGCCGATCGCGGACTTGCCCGGGATCGGCGAGAGGATCCGCACCTCGGCGCTGGCCACGGCGTACGAGATGTTGCGCGACAGCGCGGTGACCTTCTCGACCTTGACGCCGGAGCCGAGCTCCACCTCGTAGCGGGTGACGGTCGGACCACGGGTGTAGCCGGTGACCTGGGCGTCGATGCCGAACTGCCGGAGCACCTCGGTGAGGCTGTCGACGACGGCATCGGACGCGGCCGACCGCTCGTGGTGCGGCGACCCCTGCTTCAGCACCTCGCTGTCGGGCAGGGTGTAGACGATGTCACCGGACAGCGACAGCTGCTCGGCCCGGATCGGCAGCGGCGTGTGCGGCGGCGGCACCGCCTGGCTGTCGTCGACCGGCTCGGGCTCGCCGGCCGCCGGCGTGGGCTCGGCGGAGGGTTCGGCGGTGTCGACGAGCGGGGAGTCGTACGGCGTGTCCAGGGCGTGCTCGTCGAGCGTCGCGCCCGCCTTCGAGCGACGTTTGCGGGTCTTCTCGGATCCGGGTGCGCCCTCTGCCGGCGGGGTGCGACGCAGCAGTACGTCCCGGGCGTGCGCGAACCGCTGCGGCACCGCGTGCACGGGTGTGCCGGTCACGACCAGCACCCCGAACGCCGCGAGCAGCACCAGCAGCGGGACCGCGACCACGGACGTGCGGAACAGGTCGACGAGGATCGCGGAGGTGAAGTAGCCGACCGCGCCGCCGGCCTCACGCATGGCCTCGGGGTCCTGGTCGGAGGGTCGTGGCACGCCGTGCGCGATGTGGATCAGGCCGAGCACGCCGAAGGTCAGGGCGCTCCAGCCGATCACCTGCCGGCCGGGAGGGCCGTTGCGGTCGGGGTGCCGCAGCGTGCGCCAGGCGACGGCCAGCAGCAGCACGGGCACCGCCCAGCCGAGGACACCGACCGAGCCGGCGACGACCGTGCGGACTGCGTCGGCCACCTGGCCCGGCAGGGCCCACCAGACCGCGGCGGCGACGACGACGGCGAGCCCGACGAACCCCAGCCCGACCCCGTCGCGACGGTGCTCGGGCGCGAGGTCCCGGGCGGTGGAGCCGATGCTGCGTGCCGCCGCGCCGAGCAGGTGCGCGATCCCCAGCCAGGCGCCCCGCAGGACGGCGCCGATGCCGAGCAGCAGCCGGGTCAGCAGTCCGGGGCCGCTCTTCTTGCGCGGGGACTTCTTCTTGGGGCGTGACTTGGACCGCGCCGAGCTGGAGCCCGTGCGGCCGGACGTACGCGATCGCGAACTCGCCGAGCGCGACTTCGAGCCCGACGTGCTGCGCGACCGCGGCGGGGAAGTGCGGGTCGCCACAACGGGCAGGCTACGGGGTGGTACCACCCGTCACACGCGTCACACGCCGGGCGCGCCCCGCCATTCCCCGACCCCTCGGAGGGCGGGTCAGGCCTCGAGGACGACGGGGATGATCATCGGCCGGCGGCGGTGGGCGCCGCTGACCCAGCGACCGGTGACCCGGCGGATGACCTGCTGCAGCTGGTAGGTGTCGTTGACGCCGTCCTGCACGGCGGCGAGCAGGGCGTCCTCGAGCTGCGGGCGCAGCTGGTCGAAGATCGCCGCGTCCTCGGCGAAGCCGCGGGCGGTGATCTCCGGCCCGTTGACGATCTTGCCGGTGTTGGAGTCGATCACCGCGATCACGGTGATGAACCCCTCGTCGCCGAGGATCCGCCGGTCCTTGAGCTCGGACTCGGTGATGTCGCCGACCGACGCGCCGTCGACGAAGACGTACCCACAGTCGACCTTGCCGACCACCCGCGCCACGCCGTCGACGAGGTCGACGACCAGCCCGTCCTCGGCGCGCACCACCCGGTGCAGCGGCACCCCGGTCGCCATCGCGAGGTCGGCGTTGGCCTTGAGGTGCCGGATCTCGCCGTGCACCGGCATCACGTTGCGCGGCTGCACGATGTTGTACGCGTACAGCAGCTCGCCCGCGCTCGCGTGCCCGGACACGTGCACCAGCGCGTTGCCCTTGTGCACGACCCGGGCGCCCCAACGAGTCAGGCCGTTGATCACCCGGTAGACCGCGTTCTCGTTGCCCGGCACCAGCGACGAGGCCAGCACCACGGTGTCGCCCTCCTCCAGCCGGACCCGGTCGTGGGTGCGGTGCGCGATCCGCGACAGCGCCGACATCGGCTCGCCCTGTGACCCGGTGGAGACCAGCACCAGCTCCTCGGGCCGGTACTCGTCCAGCTCGCGCCCGTCGACCAGCACCCCGGGCGGCACCGTCAGGTAACCGAGGTCGCGGGCGATCGCCATGTTGCGCACCATCGAGCGCCCGACGTACGCGACCTTGCGGCCGTGCGCGACGGCGGCGTCCATCACCTGCTGGACCCGGTGCACGTGCGAAGCGAAGCAGGCCACGATGATCCGCTGGGTGCTGCCCGCGAAGACCCGGTCGAGCACCGGGGCGATCTCACGCTCGCCGGTGGTGAAGCCCGGCACCTCGGCGTTGGTCGAGTCGACGAGGAACAGGTCGACGCCGTCCTGCCCCAGCCGGGCGAACGCGCGCAGGTCGGTGATCCGGCCGTCCAGCGGCAGCTGGTCCATCTTGAAGTCGCCGGTGTGCAGCAGGACGCCCGCACCGGTACGCACCGCGACGGCCAGCGAGTCGGGGATCGAGTGGTTCACCGCCACGAACTCGCACTCGAACGGCCCGAACGACTCGCGGTCGCCCTCGACCACCACGTACCGCGCGGTCTCCTGCAGTCGGTGCTCGCGCAGCTTGGCGTCGAGCAGGGCCAGGGTCAGCTTCGACCCGACCAGCGGGATGTCGCCGCGCTCGCGCAACAGGTACGGGACGCCGCCGATGTGGTCCTCGTGCCCGTGCGTCAGGACGACGGCGACGATGTCGTCGAGCCGGTCCCGCAACGAGGTGAAGTCGGGGAGGATCAGGTCGATCCCGGGCTGGTGCTCCTCGGGGAACAGCACCCCGCAGTCGATGACCAGCAGCTTGCCGCGGTGCTCCAGCACGGTCATGTTGCGGCCGATCTCGCCGAGCCCGCCGAGCGGCGTGACACGCAGTCCCTCGTCGGGCAGCGGTGGCGGCGCGCCCAGCTCCGGGTGCGGGTGACTCATGCGGTGAGCAGTCCGGCAGCGACCAGGTCGGAGCACAGCTGCTCGACCTCGGCGTCGGTCGCCTCGACCAGCGGCAGCCGGACCGCGCGTCCGTCGAGCACGCCCTGCAGCTGCAGGCCCGCCTTGGCCATCAGCGCGCCCTGCGTACGGGTCATCACGCCGACCACGGCCGGCAGCAGCCGGTCGTGCAGCTCGCGGGCGGTGGCCAGGTCGTTCTTCACCACCGCGCCGACCATGTCGGCGTACTCGGCGGGGGCGACGTGACCCACCACGGACACCAGGCCGACCGCGCCGTGTGCCAGCCAGGCGAGGTTGAGCGCGTCGTCGCCGGAGTAGTACGCGAGCCCCGCGTCGCGCCGGACCGCCGAGCCGGCGAACAGGTCACCGGTGGCGTCCTTGACCGCCAGCACCCGCGGGTGCTCGGCCAGCGCCACCAGGGTCGGCGTGCCGATCCGCAGGCCGGTGCGGCCGGGGATGTCGTACAGCATCACCGGCAGCTCGGTGGCGTCGGCGACCGCGCGGAAGTGGGCCAGCAGACCGGCGGCGGGCGGCTTGGAGTAGTACGGCGTGACCGCCAGCAGACCGTGGGCGCCGGCCGCCGCGGCCTGCTCGGCCAGGTGCAGCGTGTGGCGGGTGTCGTTGGTGCCCACGCCGGCGACGATCCGCGCCCGGTCGCCGACTGCGGCGACGACCGCCTGGATCAGCAGTGACTTCTCGTCGTCGGTGGTGGTGGGACTCTCACCCGTGGTGCCGGACAGCACCAGGCCGTCGCAGCCATGGTCGACCAGATGTGTCGCGATCGTACGAGCGGCGTCGAGGTCGAGGGCCCCGGCGGCGTCGAACGGCGTCACCATCGCCGTCAGCATCCGCCCGAACGCGTCGATCGCGACGGCGTCGCCGTCGCTGTCGGTCACCGGAGGGACCACGGGACGAGCCATGAGCCCACGCTACCGCCGAGGCGCCGGGGCAACCCCCACGAGGACCGAGACGTGTGCTTGCTTGAGGGCCGATGCGAAGGGGAGATCGTGATCCGCTGGCGCACGTCGACACCCCTGGTCGTCGTGGCGACGACCGCCCTGCTGATGACGGGTGCCACTGCTCCCGCGGCTGCCGAGCCCGGTGGGCCACCGACCTGCTTCGGCGAGGAAGCCACGCTCGTCGGCACCCCAGGGGGCGACGACCTCACCGGCACCGCCGATGACGACGTGATCGTCTCCCTGGCCGGCTTCGACGCCGTGCACGCCGGGGCGGGCGACGACCTGGTCTGCACCGGCACCGGCGGTGACGACGTCGCCGCCGGCCCTGGCGACGACACGGTCGACGGCGGGCCGGGCGGCCAGCGGCCCGACGACGACTTTCCCACCGGTGACGTCCTCGTCGGCGGGCGCGGCGCCGACCTCCTCGACGGCGGTGGCGGGCCCGGCAGCGACGCTGTCAGCTACGCCGACGCGGCCGCCGGCGTCGATGCGAACCTCCGCACCGGCGTGGCCACCGTCGGCGCCGGCCCGACCGACCGGTTGCGCGAGGTCGACGTCCTCGTCACCACCGCTCACGACGACCGGGTGGTCGGTACGGGCCGCGGCGACGAGCTCTTCCTGCTCGCCGGAGACGACCGGGCGAACACGCTCGGCGGCGACGACGGCATCGACGACTCCGGTGGCCGCAACACCCTGCGCAGCGGCGCGGGCCACGACTTCGTCACCACGTCCGGTGGCACCGTGCGCGCCGGACCGGGTCCCGACGTGGTCTACGGCCACATCGGGGCGACGCGGGTCTGGCTCAGCGCGGGCAACGACGCCTACGAGGGCGGCAGCATCTCCCGGCACTCCCCCGCGGTCGTCGACGGCGGCGCGGGCCGCGACACGATCGACGGCGGGCGCCGGTCGGACACGTTCCGCGGCGGCGCCGGGCCCGACCAGCTGCTCGGCTTCGCCGGCCGCGACGTGCTGTCGGGCAACGGCGACGACGACCTGCTCGACGGCGGCGCCGGCGTCGACCGCGGCGACGGTGGCGCCCAGCGGTTCCAGGACGTGTGCCGGGCGGTCGAGCGCCGCACCGGTTGCGAGCGGCAGCCGGATCCCGGCAACGCGCGGTGCCTCGGCGTCCCGGTCACCGTGGTGGGCACGCCGCGGGCCGACCGCATCGCCGGCACACCCGGACGGGACGTCGTCCTCGCGCGCGGCGGCAACGACCGGATCCGCACGGGCGCGGGGGCCGACCTGGTCTGCTCGGACGGCGGAGGGGACCGGGTGGACAGCGGTGCCGGCGCCGACCGGGTCGACGCGGGAGGCGGCAGCGAGAACCGGGTCGTCGCCGGTGCCGGCGACGACTGGGTGCGCGTCGGGAGCGGCAGTAACGTCCTCGTCGGCGGGTCCGGCGACGACCGGCTGCTGGGCGGCGCCGGCGTCGGACGCCGGTTGGACACCCGCGACCGGCTGGTGGGCGGTACCGGTGACGACCTCCTGGACGGCGGCAACGGCGGGACGGCCGGTCGGCCCGACATCGTCTCGTACGCCTCCTCGCCCGGTCCGGTGTCCGTCGACCTCGCGACCGGTACGGCGACCGGCGAGGGCAGCGACCGGCTCCGCGACGTCGAGGGTGTCGTCGGCTCCGACGCCGCCGACACGGTACGGGCCGGGGCAACCGGGAGCTGGGTGGACGGCCGCGACGGCGACGACCGGATCGTGGGCGGGCCGGGCGGCGACCTCGTCGACGCCGGTCGCGGGGCCGACCGGGTCCGCGGCGCGGGCGGAGCCGACAGCCTGCACGGGAGCGAGGGCGCCGACGTGCTCGTCGGTGGAGCCGGCGACGACGAGATCAACGACAGCTTCAGCACGGTGGGTGGCGGCGCCGACCGGGTGTTCGGTGGGGCCGGCGACGACGAGATCGACGCCTTCGGAGGCGCCGACCGGATCCGGGGTGGCGACGGCGACGACGATCTCGCGGGGGGCGAGAGGTCCGACGTCGTGCGCGGCGGCCCGGGCGCGGACGTGTTCACCGAGTTCTTCGGCGGTGGGGACCGGTTGTTCGGCGAGGCCGGCGACGACCGGTTCGACGCGGGCGCCGGGGACGACCTGGTCGACGGCGGCCCCGACGACGACACCGGCGACGGCGGCCCCGGCACCGACACCTGCCCCGACGTCGAGCAGGCGACGAGCTGCGAGAACTGACGGTCTGGCACCCTGCGCCGGGTGAGCGACAGCGTGTTCACCCGGGACACCGCCTTCCATCGCGGCACCGGCGACGACACCGTCGGCGTCACGCTGTCGGACCGGTGGGGGATCATCGGGGGCGCGCCGAACGGCGGCTACCTGCTGGCCGCGGCGCTGCGGCCGCTCGCCGCCCGGGTGCCGCTGCCCGACCCGCTGGTGGTGTCGGCCTGGTTCCTGCGACCGGGTGTGCCCGGCGACGGGACCGTACGCACCGAGGTGCTGCGCCCGGGCCGCCGGGTGGCGACCGGACGGTCCACGCTGGAGCAGGCGGGCCGGCCCGTCGTGCACCTCACCGCCGGGTTCACCGACCGGGCGGCGCTGTCCGGCCGCACCCACCACACGACCGGCCCGCCCGCACTCCCTCCGCCCGGCGACTGTCCGGACGCCCGCGGCGCCATGGCCGACGCGCTCGCGCAGGGCGCGACCATCGTGGAGCGGGTCGAGCTGCGGGCACCGGCGATGCCCGGGTGGTCACGGCGCACGCCGACCGGGGAGGCGGACTTCGCCGGCTGGCTGCGCTTCGCCGACGGCAGCGACGCCGACGGGATCGCGCTGGCCGCGCTGGTCGACGCCCTGGCGCCGGTCGTGCTCGAGCTGGGTGCCACCGGCTCGTCGACGATCGAGCTCACCGTGCACGTGCACGCGGCGCGCGCCTCGGGGTGGCTCGCGGCCCGGTCGACGACCCGGCACCTGGTCGACGGCTTCCACGAGGAGGACGTCGAGATCTGGGACGCCGACGGCCGCCTGCTGGCGCAGTCGCGGCAGCTCGCGGTGCTGCTGTGAGGCTCAGCCGGGCACGTAGGTCACGATCGCGAAGCCCTCGTGCTCGTCGCGTGCCGTCTCCCGCCACGCGGACCGGTCGTAGTCGGGGAACAAAGTGTCGCCCTCCGGGGCCTGGTCGACCTCGGTGAGCACCAGCCGGTCGGCGTACGGCAGCGCGGCGGCGTAGACCTCGGCACCGCCGACCACGAACACCTCGTCGTCGACCGAGGCCGCCACATCCAGCGCCGACCCGATGTCGTGTGCGACCCGCACGCCCTCGGCGCCCGACCAGTCCGGCTGCCGGGTGACGACGACGGTCGTGCGGCGCGGCAACGGCCGGCCGATGGACTCGTACGTGCGCCGGCCCATCACCAGGACGTGGTCGACGGTCAGCGCCTTGAAGTGCGCCAGGTCGCCGGTGCGCTCCCACGGCAGGCCGCCGTCGCGTCCGATGACGCCGTTGCGGCCGACCGCGGCGACCAGGCTGACCGTCACCGCACCGACGCTAGCCGAGCAGCGGTCGGGGCTCAGCCCACCGAGACCGCCGACCAGGCGGCGGCCACGGCCTGCGACTGCGCGCTGCCGGCGCCGAACAGGTCGTCGGAGGCGCTGAGGGTCGCGGCCCTGGCACCGGCGTAGTCGGTGCTGGACGTCATGTAGACGGTGAGCGCGCGGTACCAGATCGCGCCCGCGTCGTCGTTGCCGATCCCGGTGACCGCGGAGCCGTCACAGGTGGGGCTGTCGTAGGCGACGCCGTTGATCGTGTGCGCGCCGGACCCGACCGCCAGCAGGAAGAAGAAGTGGTTGGCGACGCCCGAGGAGTAGTGCACGTCAAGGTTGCCGACGTCGCTGCTCCAGCAGTCCGCGCTGTTGCCGTCGCGGCTGGGCTGGTCCATGTAGCGCAGCGCCCCGCCGCCGACCCGGATCTTCTCGCCGATCAGGTAGTCGCCGACGTCGCTGCCGTTGCCGGCGTAGAACTCGACCAGGCTGCCGAAGATGTCGCTGGTGGCCTCGTTGAGCCCGCCGGACTCACCGGAGTACTCCAGACCGGCGGTGGTGCTGGTGACGCCGTGACTCATCTCGTGGCCGGCCACGTCCAGCGAGGTCAGCGGGCTGAAGGTGGAGCCGTCGCCGTCGCCGTACGTCATGCAGAAGCAGGTGTCCTGCCAGAACGCGTTGGCGTAGTTGGTGCCGTAGTGCACCCGGTTGAACGACCCGGCGCCGTCACCGGCGATGCCGCTGCGTCCGTGCACGTCCTGGTAGTAGTCCCAGGTCTCGTTGGTGCCGTACTGCGCGTCGACACCTGCCGACTCGCGACTGCTGGTCGTGCCGTCGCCGAACGACGTGTCCGGGCTGGTGAACGTCGTGCCGGTCGGGCAGCCGGTGCCGAAGATCTGGCAGGTGATCGGGTCGGTCTGGTTGTTCAGGTCAGTGGTGAACGTGTTGCCGCGGGTCGGGTCTTGCAGCGAGTACGTGCCGCCGGCCAGGGTGAGCTCCAGCGGGACGGTGCCACCGTAGAGCGACTCGCCGCTGCCCTCGACGGTTTCGACGGTCTGCTCGCTGCCCAGCCTGTGGCCGGTGCTGGCGTCGACGTAGCTGAGGATGCGGCTGGGGGTGCCGTCGGCCTGGACGCCGCCGGTGACGACCCGCCAGGCCAGCGCGGGCGTGCCGTCGCGGGCGTCGACGACCAGGGTGGTGGCACGGGCCTGGCCCACCCGGCTGATCTCGGCGGCGCGGGAGGCCCGGACGGCGGTCGTGCGGGCGGTGGCGGCGGGGACCACGGCGTCGGTGGACAGCCGCGGCGTCCTGGTGAGGGTGAGGGACGCACCGTCGAAGGACCCGTCGGCGTCCCGGTGCACGACCATGTCGCCGCCGACGACGGCGAGGCCGCGGTAGGTCCGCTCGACCCGTACGTGGCTCGCGCCGTCGGGGTCGACCAGCGCGTCGGTGACCCGGAACGTCTGCCCGGCACCCGCGTGCGTCGCCTGCGGGTGCGCGTCGATCGCCACGAGCGCCCGGACGGCCGCCGCGGACCGGTCCGGCAGCTGCCGGGTGTGGTCACCGCCCGGGGAGTCCGGGGCCTCGGCGCTGGCGGAGCCGCTGACGGCGGCCAGGCCGGACACGGCCAGGGCCGCCACGGCAGACGCGACTGTGGTCTTGTGCATGGTGTTCGCCCCTCGTCCCCTCGGGGCCCGCACGAGTCGGCGGGCCGAGGACGGTCCTACCCATCCCCCGCCCGTCCTACTCCCCCATACCCGGACGAATCCGGCGCTGGGGGGGTCTGGGTTTCCCAAGGTCCCTTGGGAAACCGAAGGTTCCCGCGCGTTGTGACGCGGGGGAACCTTCGGGTACGCGCGGGAAGCTCGGCCTCAGACCGCGATCGGCGCCCGGATGCCGGGATGCGGGTCGTAGCCGCTGATCTTGACGTGGTCGAGGTCGAACCCGTCGAGGTCGCGCACCGACGGGTCGAGCCACAGCGTGGGCAGCGGGCGGGGCTCGCGACCCAGCTGCAGCCGGGCCTGGTCGAGGTGGTTGAGGTAGAGGTGCGCGTCGCCGAACGTGTGCACGAAGTCGCCGACCTCGAGGTCGGTGACCTGCGCGACCAGGTGGGTGAGCAGCGCGTACGACGCGATGTTGAACGGCACGCCGAGGAAGACGTCGGCCGAGCGCTGGTACAGCTGGCAGGACAGTCGGCCGTCGGCCACGTAGAACTGGAACAGCGCGTGGCACGGGGCGAGCGCCATCTTCGGGATGTCGGGGACGTTCCACGCGCTGACCACGTGCCGCCGCGAGTCGGGGTCGCGCCGGATCTGCTCGACGATCTGGCCGAGCTGGTCGATGTGCCCTCCGTCGGGAGTCGGCCACGATCGCCACTGCCGGCCGTAGACCGGGCCCAGGTCGCCGGACTCGTCGGCCCACTCGTCCCAGATCGTGATGCCGCGCTCCTGCAGCCAGCGCACGTTGGTGTCGCCCCGCAGGAACCAGCACAGCTCGCCGATGATCGAGCGCAGGTGCACCTTCTTGGTGGTCACCAGGGGGAAGCCCGCGGTCAGGTCGAACCGCATCTGGTGCCCGAAGATGCTCAGCGTGCCGGTGCCGGTGCGGTCCGCCTTCTCGACCCCCTCGTCGAGGATCCGCTGCACCAGATCGAGGTACGCCCGCACGGTTCCGACGCTAGCACCGGGACCCACTCCCCCGGCCCGTCACACGTCGAAGTCGAGCACGACCCGGTCACTGGTCGGGTGCGACTGGCAGGCGAGCACGTAGCCGCGCTCGATCTCGGCCGGCTCCAGCGCGTACGTGTGGTCCATCCGCACCGATCCCTCGAGGACCTTGGCCCGGCAGGTGCCGCACACGCCGCCCCGGCACGAGAAGGGCGCGTCGGCCCGGACCTCCAGCGCCGCGTCGAGGACCGGCACCCCGTCGGCCGGCAGCCGCACGGTGGAGCGGCGCCCGTCGAGCACGACCGTGACCTCGGCCCCCTCGGCCGGTGTGTCGACCGGAGCGGTCGGCGCAACCGGGGCCGGCGGGGTCGCGTCGGCGTGGAACAGCTCGGTGTGCACCCGGGCCGGCTCCACGTCGTGGGCGACCAGGGTGTCCCGCAGCTCGACCACCATGGCGTGCGGGCCGCACAGGTACCACGCGTCGACGTCGTCGGCCGGCACCAGACCATCCAGCAGCTGCTTGAGCCGCGCGCCGTCGAGGCGGCCGGACAGCAGCTCGACCCGCCCCGGCTCGCGACTGAGCAGGTGCAGCAGCTGGAACCGGTCGGGGTAACGGTCCTTGAGGTCCTCGAGCTCCTCGGTGAACATCACCGAGCGCGTGGTCCGGTTGCCGTACAGCAGCGTCACCTGGGACTGCGGCTCCCGCTCCAGGACCGTCGCCACGATCGACAGCAGCGGGGTGATGCCGCTGCCCGCGGCGATGCCGACGAACGTGTGCGCGGGTCCGTCCGGGTCGAGGTCGCGCGGCCCGAAGCGACCGACCGGGCTGAGCACCTCGAGCACGTCGCCAGGCTGCAGGGCGTCGCGCGCGTACGTGGAGAAGACCCCGCCCGGCAGCACCTTGACGCCCACCGTGAGCACGCCGGAGCCCGCCGCGGTGCAGACCGAGTAGCTGCGTCGGACGTCGTCGAGCTGCGGCGCCACGATCGCCACGTGCTGACCCGCCGCGTGCGCGTACGCCTCCGCCAGCTCGGGGGGCACGTCGAACGTGATCGCGACCGAGTCGTCGGTCAACGGGTCGACCGACCGCACCGGCAGCGGGTGGAACCGGGCCCGTGTCGCCACTCAGAACGCCTTGAAGTGGTCGAACGGCTCCCGGCACGCCTGGCAGCGCCACAGCGACTTGCACGCCGTCGACCCGAACCGGCTCAGCTCGCGGGTGTCGGGCGAGCCGCACTGCGGGCAGCGCACCGAGAGGCTCAGCGGCACCGCGCCCAGCACCGGCGCCGCACCACTCGGCGGCGCGATGCCGTAGTCGGCCAGCTTGCGCCGACCCGCCTCACTCATCCAGTCGGTGGTCCAGGCCGGGCTGAGCACCAGCCGGACCTCGGCGTCGTGGTGGCCCGCCGCGGCCAGCCGCTGCTCGACGTCGGACCGGATCGCGTCCATCGCGGGGCAGCCGGAGTAGGTCGGCGTGATGTCGACCCGCACGTGCCCGTCGTCGTCGACCGTGACGTCGCGCAGCACACCGAGGTCGTCGATGGTGAGCACCGGGACCTCCGGGTCGGGCACGTCGGCCACCAGGGCGCGCACGTCGCGGGCGCTCGCCGTCACCGCGCTCACCAGGTCACCCCCGGCATCTCCCGGGCCAGTCCCTGCATCTCGGCCAGCATCGGCGCGAGCGCCTCGGTGTGTACGCCCCGCCGGCCACCTCCGGCGGCCGGGTCGACGACGGGCAGCCGGAGCGTCGCGCGGGCCACGACGTCGGCGACGTAGGCCAGCGCCGGCTCGCGCAGCCCCGCCGGGTCGACCGCCACACCCGGCAGCCCGTCGGCCAGCGGATCGGACTCGAACAGCTCGGGCACGTACGGCCAGACCGCGTCCAGCCCGGCCTGCATCCGCCGGTGCGACTCGTCGGTGCCGTCGCCGAGCCGCAGCGTCCACTGGGTGGCGTGGTCGCGGTGGTAGGCGACCTCCTTGACCGCGCGGGCGGCGACCGCGGCCAGCGTCGCGTCGGTCGACGAGGCCAGCCGGGTGTACAGCTCGGCCTGGTAGGCCGAGAACACCAGCAGCCGGGCCACGCAGTGCGCGAAGTCGCCGTCGTCGGACCGCTCCACCAGGTGCACGCAGCCGAACTCCGCGGCGTCGCGGTGGTAGGCCAGGTCGTCCTCGGTGCGTCCGTCGGCGGAGCCTGCGTAGGTCAGCAGTGCGCGGGCCTGGCCGAGCAGGTCGAGCCCGATGTTGCCGAGCGCGACGTCCTCCTCCAGCTCGGGCGCGGCAGCGATCCACTCCCCCATCCGCTGCGCCAGCGCCAGCGCGTCGTCGCCGAGCCGCAGCGCGTAGGCGTGCACGTCGCTCACAGGTGCTCGACCCCCTCGGGCACCGGGTAGAACGTCGGGTGTCGGTAAGTCTTGTCTGCCGCCGGGTCGAAGAACGCGTCCTTCTCCTCCGGGCTGTTGGCGGTGATCGCTGCAGCCGGTACGACCCAGATCGAGACACCCTCCTCGCGGCGGGTGAACAGGTCCCGGGCGTTGCGCACCGCCATCTCCGCATCGGGGGCGTGCAGGCTGCCCACGTGGGTGTGTGACAGCCCGCGCCTGGCCCGCACGAACACCTCCCACAGGGGCCAGCCGCGGGTGCTCATGCGACCGCCCCGGCCGCAGTGGCCTGCTGCTTGGCGGCGTAGGCGTCGGCCGCCTCGCGCACCCAGGCGCCGCGCTCGTGGGCACTGCGCCGGTGGGCCATCCGCTCGGTGTTGAGCGGGCCGTTGCCCTTGATCACCTCGAACAGCTCGGAGAAGTCGATCTCGCCGTGCTGCCAGTGCCCTGCCTGCTCGTCGTAGGCGAGCTCGGGGTCGGGCAGCGTCAGTCCCAGCGCCTGCGCCTGCGGCACCGTCATGTCGACGAACCGCTGCCGCAGCTCGTCGTTGCTGAACCGCTTGATCCCCCACCGCATCGACCGTGCGGAGTTGGGTGACTGGTCGTCGCTCGGGCCGAACATCATCAGGCTCGGCCACCACCACCGGTCGACGGCGTCCTGGGCCAGCTGCTTCTGCTCGGGGGTGCCGTGCGACAGCGTGTACAGGATCTCGAAGCCCTGCCGCTGGTGGAACGACTCCTCCTTGCAGATCCGGATCATCGCCCGCGCGTACGGGCCGAAGCTGCACCGGGTGATGGGCACCTGGTTGGTGATCGCGGCCCCGTCGACCAGCCAGCCGATGGCCCCGATGTCCGCCCAGGTCGGCGTGGGGTAGTTGAAGATCGAGGAGTACTTCTGCTTGCCGGTGTGCAGCCGGTCGAGCAGGTCGGCCCGGTCGACGCCGAGGGTCTCCGCGGCGGCGTACAGGTAGAGGCCGTGCCCGGCCTCGTCCTGGACCTTGGCCATCAGGATCGCCTTGCGCTTCAGGCTCGGCGCGCGACCGATCCAGCTTCCCTCGGGCTGCATCCCGATGATCTCGGAGTGCGCGTGCTGGGCGATCTGGCGCACCAGGCTCTGCCGGTAGGCGTCGGGCATCGCGTCCCGCGGCTCCACCCTGCCGTCGTCGTCGACAAGCGCCAGGAACGTGGGGTCGTCCTCGGCGGGTGCGTCGACCTGGTCGGGGGCGGTGAAGTCGTTGCCGTACACGCTCCGATGTTACACGATGACGCACTCATGCGGTACATCTGTAACACCGGGGGGACGGTGTCCGGCGGGTCACCAGCCGGTGGGGGCGGGTCGCAGGCCCAGCCGGGCGCGGTAGCGGCGTCGCGCCGGGATCCGCCGCGGTGGCCGGCCGGACCCCCGGTCCGGCCACTCGTCCGGCCCCCAGCCGGAAAGGTCCCGGTGCAGGCCGAGCGGGTCGTCGTGCCGCCCGAACGCGTCGTTGTGCATCAGCTGGGCCAGCAGTGCGGCGGCCACGTAGTCCATGTCGTCCTCCTCTTCTGCTGCCCGCGGGTGCGGACAAGGACGACGCTCCCGGTAAGGCGACCCACCGGGCATCGGAAGAAATCCCGAACCCGGCTCGGGCCGGTCCGTCGGGTACGTCTGAGGCACCTCAGGCCGCGGGTGTCACGATCGGGCCGGCTGCGGCGTCGGAGCGGAGGAGGTGGTGCCATGACCCAGCACTGTCCGCCGGACGAGGCATCGGCCCGACGCTTCGACGAGCACCGCGGCTTCGCCGCTCAGCGCCTCCGCCAGCCCCAACGCGGCCCGGGCGCACGGGTCGAACCGATCGGACTCCCGCCACCGCACCGCGTCGGCGAGCACGTCACGGTCGAGCCCCTCCTGCTCCCACAGCGAGGCCCCGAAGTCGACGCACCAGCTGCAGCCGATCCGCACTGCGGTGACGAACACCACCAGCTCGGGGAGCGGCGGCGGCAGCACCGTGTCGAGCTCCTGGTTGCGCAGCTCGAAGCGCAACCACGTCCAGAACACCCCGGGGTGGTGGCTGAGCGCGAGCGCGTTGTCCAGGTCCTGCCCGTACGTGCGCCGCCCGTGGGCCAGCGCCGCGCGGACCCCCGGTCCGGGACGGCGCTCGCGCGTACTCGGGTCGAGGGTGACGCGGGGGCCGGTGCCGTTCAGGGGACGTTCCTCTCTCGCCCTCTCTCGCGCGGTGATGGTCACTCCTACGACGCCCCCCGGGCGGCGGGCGTGACAGCCGCTCGCGACAATGTGCGTCGTGGCGGCGATCGCGGGCTTCGACGGGTTCTCGGTGGAGGCACTGGACTTCTACGAGGACCTCGAGGACGACAACACGCGCAGCTTCTGGACCGCGCACAAGCACGTCTACGACGAGTCGGTGCGGGCGCCGATGCTCGCGCTGCTGGCCCACCTGGAGCCCGAGTTCGGACCCGGCAAGGCGTTCCGGCCACACCGCGACCTACGCTTCGCTGCCGACAAGACGCCGTACAAGACCCACCAGGGCGGGTACGTGCGGCGCGACGACTCGACCGGCTTCTACGTCCAGGTGGACGCGGCCGGCGTCCGCGTCGGCGCCGGCTGCTACGACCTGTCCGGTGCGCGGCTGCACCGCTACCGCGAGGCGGTCGACGACGCCCGCACCGGTGGTGAGCTGCAGACGGTCGTGGACGCGCTGGTCGAGCAGGGGTACGAGATCGGCGGCGACCGGTTGCGTACCCGCCCCCGCGGCACGCCCGACGACCACCCACGGCTGGAGCTGCTGCGACACCGCAGCCTGTCCGCCGGGCTGGCCTACGGCTGCCCCGCCTGGGTCCACACCGCCGAGCTCGGCGACCGGGTGGCGGCCGACTGGCGGGCCCTTGAGCCGCTGGTCGAGTGGGTGACGACCCACGTGCCGGGCGGCTCCGGCGCCTGACCGGCGGGACCTCAGGCGGGCAAACCACGCCCGTTTCGGGCGCCCCCAGCGCGAATTTGCGCTCAGCGGCTGCCAGACTGGCCTGCGTGCCGCCCACCGCCGACGTCAGCGTGCGTGCCGCGTGGCTCGCCGACGCACCGTCGATCGCGACCGTGCAGGTGAGCGCGTGGCGGGACTCGTACGCCGGCCTGCTGCCCGCCGAGGTGCTCGACGAGCTCGACCCCGAGCCGATCGCGCAGCACTGGGGCAGCTCGCTGGACAAGCCCGGCGACGCCCGCAACCGGGTGCTCGTCGCGCTCGAGCGCGCCACCGTGCGGGGCTATGCCGTCACCGGACCCTCCCCCGACCCCGACGCCGACCCGGTCGCCGACGGCGAGATCGCCGAGATCGTCGTCGACCCGGTCGCCCGGGGGTCGGGCCACGGCTCCCGGCTGCTGCAGGCGTGCGCCGACACCCTGCGGGCGGACCGGTTCACCCGGGCCACCACCTGGCTGGCCAGCAGCGACGACGCGATGCGCAGGTTCCTGGCCGATGCCGGCTGGGCACCCGACGGGGCGCACCGCGAGCTCGACCTGCGTGGTGACGCCGAGGTACGGGTCAAGCAGGTACGCCTGCACACCGATCTCGGCGGCGACCTGCCCGAGGCGCCGCCGACCGCGCCGCAGTCCTGACCGGACGCGGCCCCATCCCGAACGAGGAGTAGTGCATGAACCGCAAGGAACTCGTACAGGCTGTCGCCGACCGGGCGGACTCGTCCCAGACCGATGTCGACAACGTGCTGCGCGCACTGGTCGACGTGGTGACCGAGCAGACCGCGGCCGGCAACGAGGTGACCATCCAGGGCTTCGTGAAGTTCGAGAAGGTGCAGCGCGCCGCGCGCACCGGTCGCAACCCGCAGACCGGCGAGGAGATGCAGATCCCGGCAGCGGCCGCGGTGAAGGTGAGCGCCCTGTCCGGCCTCAAGAGCGCCGTGAAGGGCAGCTGACGAGCCGCACACCCGCTTCGACGACGGCGGCCGACCCCTCCGGGGCGGCCGCCGTCGTCGTCAGTCCAGCGCGAGAACGGCGTCCAGTCCGACGGTGAGGCCGGGGCGGCCGGCGACCGCCCGCACCGCGGCCAGCACGCCGGGCATGAACGACACCCGGTCGTGCGAGTCGTGCCGCAGCAGCAGCGTCTCGCCGGGCCCGCCCAGCAGGATCTCCTGGCTCGCGGTCAGGCCGCGTACGCGCAGGGCGTGCACGGTGACGCCGTCGATGGTGGCCCCGCGAGCGCCGTCCGGGTCGTCCGTGGTCGCGTCCGGCACCGGGCCGAGCCCGGCCGCTGCCCGCGCTTGCGCGACCACCTCGGCGGTACGCCGGGCGGTGCCCGACGGGGCGTCGACCTTGTCCGGGTGGTGCATCTCCACCACCTCGACCGACTCGAAGAACGGTGCCGCCTGCGCCGCGAACCGCATCGCGAGCACGGCGCCGACCGAGAAGTTCGGCACCACCAGCACACCGACGCCCGGCGCCTGGTCGGTCCACTCCCGCACCTGGGCGAGCCGGTCGTCGGTGAAACCGGACGTGCCCGCCACCACGTGCACGCCGTGCCGGACGCACCAGCCGACGTTGTCGAGAACCGCGTCGGGGTGGGTGAAGTCGACCGCCACCTCGGCGCGTGCCTCCTGCAGCGCCTCGATGTCGTCGTCGAGGTCGACCCGGGCGACCAGCTCGAGGCCGTCGGCACCGTCGACGGCCGCGCACGCCGCCGACCCCATCCGGCCAAGGGCGCCGAGCACGGCGACGCGGGTCACGCGGCACCTGCCTGCGCGACCATCCACTCGCGGGCTGCGTCCATCGCCTGCCACACCTCCGTGAACGACGTCGTGAGCGGCGAGAGGCCAAGCCGCCACAGGTCCGGCGTGCGGAAGTCTCCCACCACGCCCCGCTCCGCCAGCTCGTCGTTGAGCCGGCGCGCCTCCGGGTGCCGCAGCACCACGTGCGCGCCGCGGCGCGCCGGCTCGCGGGGCGAGGCGACCTCGGCGCCGTACGGTGCCAGCCAGCCGTCGACCAGGGCGACGAGGGTCTCGGTGAGCGCGACCGCCTTGGCCCGGATCCGCCCGATGCCGGCCTCAGCGACGAGCCGGACCCCTTCCTCGACCGCCGCGACACCGAGCACGGCCGGCGTGCCGGACAGCATCCGGCGGATGCCGGGCGCCGGCTCGTACACCGGACCCATCGCGAACACGTCGTCGGCGCCGAACCAGCCGGGCACCGGCTGGGTCAGCCCGTCGTGGTGGCGCCGGGCCGCGTAGACGTAGGCGGGCGCGCCGGGCCCGCCGTTGAGGTACTTGTACGTGCAGCCGACCGCCAGGTCGACATCGTCGGCGTCGAGCGCCATCGGCACCGAGCCGGCCGAGTGCGAGAGGTCCCACACGGCGAGGGCGCCGGCCTCGTGCGCGGCCGCGGTGATGCCCGGCAGGTCGGCGATCTCGGCGCTGCGGTAGTCGACATGGCTGAGCAGCAGTGCCGCGACATCGGTGTCGAGCGCGGCCGGCACCGCCGCCGCTCCGTCCACCCACCGCACCTGCAGGCCGCGCTGGGCCGCGACCGCGTCGATGACGTACCGGTCGGTGGGGAAGTCTCCGTCGGCCGCCACCAGGTACGCGCGTCCCGGGCGCAGACCCACGGCCGCGTGCAGCACCTTGGCGATGTTGACCGACGTCGAGTCGGCGACCACCACCTGCCCGGCGGCGGCGCCGAGCACCGTCGCGCCGATGAGGTCGCCCACCTGCTCGGGCAGCGGCACCCAGCGCTCGTCCCAGCTGCGGATGAGCCGACTGCCCCACTCGTGCTCGACCAGGTGGCGCAGCCGCTCGACCGTTGCGCGGGGCAGCCTCCCGAGGGAGTTGCCGTCGAGGTAGGCAACCGGGTCGCCCGGTCCCGTCCCGATGACGAACCGCTCCCGGAACCCCGCCAGCTCGTCGGCGGCGTCCAGTGCGGCGACGTCGTCGCGGGTGGGGAGGATCATCGGCCGATCTCGCTGTCGATCTGGGAGCCGATCTGGGAGCGCACGGCGAGCAGCTCGGGGAAGAACGTCAGGTCCAGCGCCCGCCGCAGGAAGCCCACGCCCGACGAACCGCCGGTGCCGCGCTTGTGCCCGATCACCCGCTCGACGGTCTTGAGGTGCCGGAACCGCCACAGCTGGAACGACTCCTCGAGGTCGACCAGCTCCTCCGCGGTCTCGTAGACGTCCCAGTGCGTGGCGGTGTCGGCGTAGACCAACCGCACCGCCTCGACCACTCCGTCGTGCGCGGTGTAGGGCTCGGACCAGTCCCGCTCGACCCGTTCGGGCGGCACCGGCAGCCCGCGGCGGGCAAGCAGGCGCAGGAACTCGTCGTACAGGCTCGGGGCGGCCAGGTCGGCCTGCAGCTGCGCGTACGCGGCCGGGTCGTGCCGGAACACCTGCACCATGGCCGGGTTCTTGTTGCCGAGCAGGAACTCCACCGTGCGGTAGCCCAGGGACTGGAACCCGGACGCGTCGCCGAGCACGCCGCGGAACTGCGCGTACTCGACCGGGGTCAGCGTCTCGAGCACCCCCCACGCCTCGAACAGCTGGCGCTGGATGTGCTTGACCCGCGCCAGCCGCTTGAGCGCCGGCGCCAGGTCGTCGGAGGCGAGCAGACCCAGCGCCGAGCGCAGCTCGTGGCCGACGAGCTTGAGCCACAGCTCGGTGACGTGGTGGGCCACGATGAACAGCATCTCGTCGTGGTGGTCGGACAGCGGCCGCTGCGCGGACAGCAGGGCGTCGAGCTGCAGATAGCCCCCGTACGTCGTGCGCCCCTCGAGATCGGTGGTGACGCCGGGCTCCAGCGGCCGGTAGCCGAGTCGCTGCAGGTCCGCGTCGCTGTCGTTGCTCACCTGCCGGAGGCTACCGACCGCGTCGGTGCGCGTTGCTACGGTGCGCCGCGTGGAGGGGGACGGCGACGAGGCGCCCGACGAGGCCGACCGCCGTCAGGTGGTCCGCAACTCCCTCGGGGTGGGGATCGCCACCGGCGCCTACGGCGTCTCCTTCGGCGCCCTGGGCGTCACGTCGGGGTTCTCGGTGCTGCAGACCTGCGTGCTGTCGCTGCTGGTGTTCACCGGCGCCTCACAGTTCGCCATGATCGGGGTCGTCGCCTCGGGCGGCAGCCCGATCGCCGCGGCGAGCAGCGCCCTGCTGCTCGGCTCCCGCAACACGCTGTACGGGCTGCGGCTGGCGACCCTGCTCCAGCTGCGCGGGGTGCGGCGGCTGCTCGGAGCGCAGCTCGTCATCGACGAGTCGACCGCCATGGCGGTCGCACAGCCCACCCGCGAGCTGGCCCGGGTGGGGTTCTTCACCACCGGCGTGAGCGTGTTCGTGCTGTGGAACACCGCCACGGTGGTCGGCGCCGTCGCCGGCACCGGGATCGGCGACCCCCGGACGTACGGGCTCGACGCGGCCGTGGGCGCCGCGTTCCTCGCGCTGCTGTGGCCCCGCCTGTCCGGGACGGTCGAGCGGGTCACGGCGGCACTGGCGGCGGCGCTGGCGCTCGGTCTGGTGCCGTTCACGACGCCCGGGTTCCCGGTGCTCGCTGCCGGCGCGGTCGCGGTGCTGATGGGCACGCTGGTGCGGCGATGACCGGGCTGTGGGCTGCCGTGCTGGTCACCGCCGCCGGCTGCTACCTGCTCAAGGTACTGGGGCTGTCCCTGCCGGAGCGGGTGCTCGACCATCCCACCGTGCAGCGGGTGGCCGACCTCGTCCCGGTGGCGCTGCTGTCCGCCCTGGTGGCGGTGCAGGTGTTCGCCTCCGGCACCGAGCTGGTGATCGACGCGCGGGTGGTCGGCCTCGGCGCCGGCGTCGTCGCGCTGCTGCTGCGTGCGCCGTTCCTGGTCGTGGTCGTCGTCGCCGCCGCGGCCGCCGCCCTGGTCCGGCTGCTCTGACCCGGCGCCCCAGCACGAGTTGTCACCGTGAGAACGCCATAGATGGCGACCTGACGGTGACAACTCGGCGGGTGGGGCGGGGTGGGTCAGGCGACGGCGGCGGTGAAGCGGTCGGCGTCGTCGAACGGGCCGACGACCGCGAGCGCGGGGGTGGCCCCGAGCAGCTCGGCGGCGAGGTCGCGCACGTCGTCGAGCGTCACCGCGTCGATGCGGGCGAGCACCTCGTCGAGGCTGAGCAGCTCGCCGTGCACCAGGTCGGCCTTGCCGATCCGCGCCATCCGGGAACCGGAGTCCTCCATGCCCAGCACCATGCCGCCGCGGAGCTGGCCGCGGCCGCGCCGGAACTCCTCGTCGGTCAGCCCATGCTCCGCCACGTCGACCAGCTGCTCGCGACAGACGCCGAGCACCTCGTCGACCTTGCTGGGCGCGCACCCGGCGTAGACGCCGACCATGCCGCTGTCGGCGTAGTAGGCGGCGAAGGAGTAGACGGAGTAGACCAGCCCGCGCTTCTCCCGGACCTCCTGGAACAGCCGCGAGCTCATGCCGCCGCCGAGGGCCGAGTTGAGCACCCCCGCGACGAACCGGCGGTCGTCGCCGCGTCGCAGGCCCGGCAGGCCGAGCACCACGTTGGCCTGCTCGATCGGCCGGCTCACCAGCCCGGCGCCGGTGCCGTAGCCGGCGGCGGGCGCCGCCCTGCGGGCCGGACGCGGTCGCACCGTCGGGTCGTCGAGGAACCCGCTGGACCCGAAGGCCGCCCGCAGCCGGCGTACGACCGCCCGGTGCTCGACGTTGCCGGCGACCGCCACGACCATGGAGTCCGGCCGGTAGCGGCGGCGGTAGAACCCGGCGACCTGCGAACGGGTGAGGGCCTTGACCGAGTCGACCGAGCCGCTCACCGGCCGGCCGAGCGAGGACGAGGCCCACAGCCGGCTGGCGATGAGGTTGTGCACGACGTCGTCGGGGTCGTCGTCGTTCATCGCGATCTCCTCGAGGATGACCGCGCGCTCCGACTCCACGTCGCCCCGCGACACCAGCGACGACGTCACCATGTCGGCCAGCGTGTCGATGGCCAGCGGCAGGTCGGCGTCGAGGACCCGGGCGTGGTAGCAGGTGTACTCCTTGCCGGTGAAGGCGTTGAGCTCACCACCGACCGCCTCGATCGGCGCGGAGATCTCCAGCGGCGACCGGGTGCGCGTGCCCTTGAACAGCACGTGCTCGAGGAAGTGCGACGCACCGGCCAGCGGCTCGGTCTCGTCGCGGGAGCCGACACCGACCCACACCCCGATGCTCGCGGAGCGCACCCCGGGCATCTGCTCGGTGATGACCCGCAGCCCGCCCGGGAGGACGGTCCGGCGAACCAGACCGCCCTCGTCGGGCGTGAGCAGGGTGCGGGTGCTGCCGGGGCGCTGGTCCGGTGTCAGCCGGACCCTCAACGGGCGCCGGCCTCCTCGGAGACCTTCTCCTCCTCGTCGATGACCGGACGCAGCGAGAGCTTGCCGCGGTCGTCGATCTCGGCGATCTCGACCTGGACCTTCTGGCCCACCGAGACGACGTCCTCGACCGCCTCGACCCGCTTGCCGCCGGCCAGGGCCCGCAGCTTGGAGATGTGCAGCAGGCCGTCGCGACCGGGCACCAGCGAGACGAACGCACCGAAGTTCGTCGTCTTCACCACGGTGCCGAGGTAGCGCTCGCCGACCTCGGGCATCGTCGGGTTGGCGATCGCGTTGATCGCCGCCCGCGCGGCCTCGGCGGCGTCGCCGTTCTCGGCGCCGACGTAGATGGTGCCGTCGTCCTCGATCGAGATCTGGGCGCCGGTGTCGTCCTGGATCTGGTTGATGACCTTGCCCTTGGGCCCGATCACCTCGCCGATCTTGTCCACCGGGACCTTGAGGGTGATGATCCGCGGCGCGTACGGGCTCATCTCGTCGGGCTCGTCGATCGCCTCGCTCATCACGTCGAGGATCGTCATCCGCGCGTCCCGCGCCTGCTGCAGCGCACCGTTGAGCACGGTGGCGGGGATGCCGTCGAGCTTGGTGTCGAGCTGCAGGGCGGTCACGAACTCGCGGGTGCCGGCGACCTTGAAGTCCATGTCGCCGAAGGCGTCCTCGGCACCGAGGATGTCGGTCAGCGTGACGAAGCGCGTCTCGCCGTCGACCTCGTCGGTGATGAGCCCCATCGCGATGCCCGCGACCGGGGCGCGCAGCGGCACGCCGGCGTTGAGCAGACCCATCGTGGACGCGCAGACCGAGCCCATCGACGTCGAGCCGTTGGAGCTCAGCGCCTCCGAGACCTGCCGGATCGCGTAGGGGAACTCCTCGCGCGTCGGCAGGACGGGCAGCAGCGCGCGTCCGGCCAGCGCCCCGTGGCCGACCTCGCGGCGCTTGGGCGAGCCGACCCGGCCGGTCTCACCGGTCGAGTAGGGCGGGAAGTTGTAGTTGTGCATGTAGCGCCGGGTGCGCTCGGGCGACAGCGTGTCGAGCTTCTGCTCGAGCCCCAGCATGTTCAGCGTGGTGACGCCCATGATCTGGGTCTCGCCGCGCTCGAACAGGGCCGAGCCGTGCACCCGGGGCAGGATGCCGACCTCGGCGGACAGGGTCCGGATGTCGGTGAGCCCGCGGCCGTCGATGCGGACCTGGTCGCGCAGCACCCGCCGGCGCACGAGCTGCTTGGTCACGGCGCGTACGGCGGCGCCGATCTCCTTGTCCCGGTCCTCGAACTGCTCGCCGAGCTGGTCGAGCACCTCGGCCTTGATCTCCGACTGCCGGGTCTCGCGGTCGGCCTTGTCGCCGATGGTCAGCGCCTGCTCGAGGTTGCCACTGGCAGCGGACTCGACGGCGGCGTAGACGTCGTCTCCGTAGTCGGGGAACGTCGGGAAGTCCGCGACCGGCTTGGCGGCCTCGGCGGCCAGCTGGCGCTGCGCCTCGCAGAGCTGCTTGATGAACGGCTTGGCGGCCTCGAGGCCCTCGGCGACGACCTCCTCGGTCGGCGCCTGGCGCCCGCCGCGGACCAGCTCCCAGGTCTGCTCGGTCGACTCGGCCTCGACCATCATGATCGCGACATCGTTCTGGCTGTCGCCGCTGTCGACGACGCGGCCCGCCACGACCATGTCGAAGACGGAGTCGACGGACTGGCTGTGGCTCGGGAACGCGATCCAGTCACCGTCGACGAGCCCCATCCGGACACCGCCGATCGGGCCGGAGAACGGCAGCCCGGAGATCTGCGTCGACGCGGAGGCGGCGTTGATCGCCAGTACGTCGTAGGGGTTGTCAGCGTTGAGCGACAGCACCGTGATGACGACCTGGACCTCGTTGCGCAGCCCCTTGACGAAGCTCGGCCGCAGCGGGCGGTCGATCAGCCGGCAGGTGAGGATCGCGTCCTCGCTCGGACGGCCCTCGCGGCGGAAGAACGAGCCGGGGATGCGCCCGGCGGCGTACATCCGCTCCTCGACGTCGACGGTGAGCGGAAAGAAGTCGAAGTGCTCCTTCGGGTGCTTGCCGGCCGTGGTGGTCGACAGCAGGGTGGTGTCGCCGTCGAGATAGGCGGTCACGGCGCCGCCGGCCTGGCGGGCCAGGCGGCCGGTCTCGAAGCGAATGGTGCGGGTGCCGTGTCGTCCGTTGTCCAGGACGGTCTCGGCGATGGTCAGTTCGGGTCCTTCCACGAAGGGTCCCCTCTCGCATGTCATGCCGGAGCAGGGCCTGCTACGGCCGCGGCGGAGGGCGCCGGTCTTCGATCGAGGCCCGCGGGGCGCTCCCTCGTGGAGGGGGACCCGGTGGCCACTACCGAGGACCGGGCGCCAGACTGCTGCCGGGCGGCCCGCTCCGATCTGTGTCGGATTGTTCAGTTGTGTGGCGAACGCGGAAGGAGCGGTCCTCCGGGGTGGAGGGCCGCTCCGAGGCGTGTCAACGGCGCAGGCCGAGCCGTTCGATCAGGCTGCGGTAACGCGCGATGTCGTTCTTCTGCAGGTAGTTCAGCAGTCGGCGGCGCTGACCGACGAGCAGCAGCAGACCACGACGGCTGTGGTGGTCGTGCTTGTGCTCCTTGAGGTGCTCGGTCAGGTGGGCGATGCGGTGCGTCAGCAGCGCGACCTGAACCTCGGGAGACCCGGTGTCTCCGTCGTTCGTCTTGTACTCACTGATGATCTTCTGCTTCGTGGCAACGTCGGTCGGCACTCGATCTCCTCTCGGGGGCTACGCTGCGCGGCGCGCCGGGGCATGTCCACCCGGGCTCTCTGGCTCCGCGGCCGTCAGACGGCACCTGTCAGGCTACCAGCGCGCGACTCGGCGCCCCTAATCGCGAGCCTGACCACGCGGCTCGCACCCGTACGCTCGAAGGCGCCCGACCACCCGGCGAGAGGACCTGCGTGCGCCCACGGCTGCTGCTCGCGCTGGCCGGGCTGGTCGCGCTGGCGCTGGTCGTCGCCGTGGTGGTCACCCGCACCGACGACGCTCCCTCGTCGTCGCCACCCCCGACCTCGCCGGCGACGCCCGAGCCACCGCTGCCCGGTCCGGTGCACCGATATGTGGCGCTGGGCGACTCCTACACCGCGGGTCCCCTGATCCCGTGGGTACGCGGGCAGCCCACCAGCTGCCTGCGCTCCAGCCGGAACTACCCGGCGCTGCTCGCCGAGTGGCTGCAGCCGGGGTCGGTCGTCGACGTGAGCTGCTCGGGGGCGGACACCCGGGACCTCTCGCGGCCCCAGCAGGGCTTCGGCACCCCGGTCGCACCTCAGCTGGACGCGGTCACCGCCGACACCGACCTGGTGACGCTCGGGATGGGAGGCAACGACTTCGACCTGTTCGGTTCGCTGGTCTCCGGCGAGCGGCCGGCAGGCGTCGCCGCCGCGCTCGACCGGACCGCCGCACGGTTGGCCGCGTCGGTGCGGGCGATCGGTGAGCGTGCGCCCGACGCGGTCGTCGCCCTCGTCGGCTACCCCCGGATCGTGCCGGAACGCGGCACCTGCGCGGCGCTGCCGTTCGACGCCGCGACGACGCGCTACCTCGACCGGGTGGAGCGCGCGCTCAACGACGCGGTCCGCGAGGCGTCCGAGCGTGCGGGGGCGGTCTACGTCGACACGTACGCGTCCTCGTTTGGCCACGACGTCTGCGCGGGCGCGGACGCGTGGGTCAACGGCCGCACCACCCGGCCGCTCGCGGCGCTGGCCTACCACCCGTTCGAGACCGGGATGGCGGCGACGGCGACCGCGGTGCACGAGGCGCTGCGCGGCAAGCCGCCCACCACGCAGATGCGGCGGCAGGCGACCGAGGCGCTGGCGCCGCGGCCCGACGGCACGCTGACGCTGTCCGGACAGCGCCTGGTCGCCGCCCTACTCGGGGGCTGACCGCTCGCCCTCGGACCGCCGCAGCGTCTCGTAGACGACGTGCACGCCGATGGCCCGCTCGAGCTCCTCGGCGACCCGGGTGAAGAACTGCTCCCGGTACGCGGGGTCGCTGACGGCGTAGACGGTGAAGTAGAGCCCCGAGAACGCCGCGAGGAACGCCGACACCTGCACCAGCTCGTTGTTCACCGGCAGGTAGTGACCGAGCGAGGGCAGCGGGTTGGGCGGCTCGCCCACCCATGACTCGATGATCGCGTCGTCGATGGTGACCGAGCCGAAGAGCAGGAAGAACAGGTACACCGAGATCGACAGCAGCAGCACCTGCACCGCCTGGGCGAACAGCAGCGCCAGTACCAGGTTGGCCCGCGGCATCGCGGTCAGCCGCACCTCCGGCTCCTGCCCGGCGATCTCGGCCGCGACCCCCTCGACCGGCGTGCCCGCGCAGCAGTTGACGAGCCGCTCGCCCGCCGCGTCGCGCTCGACCTCGCGCACCTCCTCGGGCAGCCGCACCAGCAGGAACAGCGAGGCGAACGCGCCGAAGAACAGCACGCTCAGCCACAGCAGCCCCCGGCTCATCCCCGACGCCACCTGCCAGACCTCGGCGTTGATGAACAGGAAGGTGATGAACAGCAGCAGCAGCGGCAGCGCCCGGGTGACGAGCGGCACCAGCAGCCCGAGGGACCGGAACGTGTAGCCGACCCCCCAGCGCAGCACGGTGCGCAGCCGCAGCGCGAACAGCGCGTACGCGACCACCGCCAGCGCGAGCGTGGTCACGGCGATGACCCAGGCGTCGGAGTCGTCGTCGAGCAGCGGCACCGCGCTGAAGGCGGCGCCAACCGCCACCAGCACCGCGAGCGCGGACCAGGGGACCAGCCGGCTCAGCCGCAGCGCCGACCGCACGTCCTCGCGCTCGTCGGCGACGAACCACGGCAGCCCGTGGGCGCGGAACCACGTCTCGGCTGCGGCGATCTCGTCGGGCACGACTCAGGTCGCCAGGTCGCCGAGCTCGACCCGGGTGCGGTCCACGTCGTCGGCCATCTGCGCCACCAGCGCGTCGATGCCGTCGAAGCGCACCTGGCCGCGCAGGTGGGCGAGGAACGCGACGCGCACCGGCACGTCGTACAGCTCGAGGTCGTCGCGGTCGAGCACGTACGACTCCACCCGGCGCTCGACGCCGTCGAACGTCGGGTTCGTGCCCACGCTGACCGCCGCCGGCCAGACGGGCGCGTCCGGCTGGTCGAGCCGCTGGAGGGTACCGGCGTAGACGCCGTCTGCGGGCACCGCGACCATGCCCGACGTGGGCACGTTGGCGGTCGGGTAGCCGAGCTCGCGGCCGCGGTGGTCGCCCTCGACGACGACGCCCTCGACCGTGTGCGGGCGCCCGAGCACGTCGGCAGCCGTGGCGACGTCGCCGGCCGCGAGCGCCTCGCGCACCAGCGTCGACGACCACGGCCGCTCGCCACCGACCAGCCCGACCGCGTCCACCGCGAAGCCGAGGCTCGCGCCGAGCTCGTCGAGGGTGTCGACGTGGCCGCTGGCGCGGTGACCGAAGCGGAAGTTCGCGCCCACGACGACTGCCGCGGCGTGCAGGGCGTCGACGAGCACCCGGTGCACGAACTCCTCCGGCGACCAGGACGCCATGTCACGGTCGAACGGCAGCACCAGCACGTGGTCGGCGCCGGCCCCGGCGAGCAGCCGGGCGCGCTGCTCGATCGTCGTCAGCGCGGCCGGCGCGCGGTCGGGCGCCAGCACGGCGACCGGGTGCGGGTCGAAGGTCACGACGACCACGGGGACGTCCCCGCCGATCCCGTCGCCGACCCGCCGGGCCCGGTCGAGGATCACCTGGTGCCCGCGGTGCACTCCGTCGTAGTTGCCGATGGTCACGACGGTCCGCCCCAGGTCGGGCGGCACGTCGCCGAGCTGGCGCCACACGGTCACGGCTGACGAGTCCCCTTCGACGGCTCCCGAGAGTCGTCGCCCAGCCTCCCACGCGGTCGGCGCCGCGTCCGTCGGTAGGTGACCCCTCGGGCGGATAGCGTCCGGTCCGGTCACGGACGAGGAGGGCAACGGTGCTGGACCCTGGCGGTGGCGGTGGCGCCGGCGGCCCGTTCGCGCACTACTCCGCGACCCCGGAGAGCAACGAGTCGGCCGGCGAGGCCGTGGTGCAGGCGGCGCCGCCGCTGATGGGCGTCGGCACCGACGCGCGGGCCCGGGCGGCAGTCGCCGACGGCAACGTCGCCGGGGTCCTGCTCGGGCTCGTCCCGTCGGCCTCCGCACCGGTGGAGCGGTCCGCGAGCGAGCTCAAGACCGCCGCAGTGGTCGCCGGCGGCTCGGTCAAGCGCTGGTCGCAGCACATCGCCGACTTCGACCGCGGCGTCGACCAGCTCAATGCCGAGTACGCGTCGGCCCGCTCCGGCGACTTCGGCGTGCCCGCCGCGGACACCGGCGGCTCGGCGGACGCGGCCGAGCACGCAGCGCAGGACCGGGCCGAGGCGGTGGCCGCCGCCGACGCCGCCCTGCTGGCCGAGCTGCGCCGGCGCTACGCCGAGCTGGAGGACGATCTCGACGGCGACGCGACGTCGGTCGCCGGCATCCTCGACGAGGGTCCGAGCGAGCAGGCCGTGCTCGCGCTGTTCCAGGCCGGCGCGCTGCCGATGGCGGTGCCGAGCCTGTTCCCGGGCCTGGACTTCGGCGACACCGACATCCGGGCGATGCTCGAGCGGATGCAGCGCTACGGCGACCTGCCGGCCGGTGTCGACCCGGCGAAGGTGGCGGCCGCGCTGGGGTCCATCGACGACCTGCTCGCGCAGGACGACTTCGGCATGAACGGCAACCGCGACGACCTGCAACGGATGCTGGCCGCCCTGCGCGAGATGGGCGCTGGCGGTGCCGAGTTCGTCCTGCTCGGCCTGTCCGACGACGAGCTCGAGCGGCTCGAGGAGCTGACCACCGACACCGGCGACTCGATGAGCCCGTTCGACCACAACGGACTCGACCACTGGGGTCTGATCGACTTCCACGCGTTGTTCCTCGCCGGCGCGTCGAGCACGCAGCTCGACCGGCTGAAGTCGTCCTGGCCCTCGGTCGAGCCCGACCTGGACAGCGCCGGCGACGACGACGACCTCGGCCTGCACTGGGGCGACCCGCCCGACCTCGACGTGTTCACCTTCGACGACGACGGCAACCCGCTGGCCGGCCACGGCGACGTCGACCAGGGCGGGCTCGGCGACTGCTGGATGGTCGCCAAGATGGCGGCCCTCGAGCAGGGCGCCGACTCCACCTGGGCGACCGACCACATCCAGGTCAACCCCAACGGCACCATCACGGTCACCATGTACGACGACGACGGCAACGCCCACGACGTCGTGGTCACCGACCAGCTGCCCCTGGACGACGACGGCAACCTGGCGCTCGGTGGCAACGACGCCTCGGTGCTCTGGCCCTCCTACTACGAGAAGGCGTTCGCGCTGGCGTCGGAGCACGGGTCGGACGACGAGAGCGGCTACGGCGGCATCGAGGGCGGCTGGGGCGTCGACGACGTGATGCTGATGACCGGCCACGACGCCAACGAGATCGACGTCGACGCGGGTGACGTGCGGGACGCGGTCGACAGCGGCCAGCCGGTCGTGGTGTGCACCGTCAACGAGGACGACATCCCCGACGACCTCTCCGACGAGTGGTACGAGAACCACTGCTACTACGTGGTCGGCGTCGACGGCGACGGCAACGTGACCCTCGGCAACCCGTGGGGCACCGAGGAGGGCACGTTTACCATCACTGCGGAACAGTTCGAGAGCCAGTTCGACGAGGCAGCAGGTCTGTGACCGCCGCTGTCACCGGGGAGGCCACGGTGGACCGACCACAGCCGACCCCGACGACTCCCGCCGTCCCCGCGAGCATCCGGATCCGGCAGGGCCGACCGACCCGGGTCTGGATCGACGGCGTGCGGCACCGGTTCGGCATCGCCCAGGCCCGCCGCGCCGAGGGTCATGTCCGCGTCACCGTGCTCAGCGAGGGGGCGAAGGACGGTTTCGTGCTGCGTGCCGGCGACACCGTCGACGTGGCCGGGCATCGGTGGCGGGCCGGCACCATCGACCTCGGACGCGAGGGCCACTGCCTGGTCGTGCTCGACGGCGTCGACGACGAGCGGGCGGCGTGACGGCGCGCTGGGCGACCAGGGTGCGGACCGGGGTGAGGACCGGGATGCTCGCGGCCCTGCTGCCGGTGCTGCTGACCGGCTCGCTCGGCGGGTGCGGGGACTCCGACGACGACAGCGATGGCGGCGACGGGGTGCTCCCCGACCAGGGAACCTGCGTCGGCGAGCAGGACGGCGACATCAAGGTCGACGTGGGGTCCGACGGTGCCGTGCCCGAGGGCGGCAACATCCGGATCGCCGCCACCCGACTCGACGAGGACCCGGTCGATGTCGACCTCGGCCTCGGCGGCGGGTCGGCAGGTGACGAGGACAGCGCGAAGGACCTCGCGATCGGCGACACCTTCACCCTGCAGGGCCGGACGTACCGGCTGGTGGGCGCGTGCGACGACGCGGTCTGGGTCGACGAAGCGGACTGAGTGGGTCAGGCGGAGTCGCGCCGGCGCAGGTGGGCCTCGAGCAGGACGTGGTGCGGCTCGGCGCTGCTGCCGTCCATCTGCTCCATCAGCAGGTCCACCATGCCGCGACCCATCTGCTCGGTGGGCTGACTGATCGTCGTGAGCGGCGGCTCGGTGTGCTGCGCCGTCTCGGAGTCGTCGAACCCCACCACCGCGACGTCGTCGGGCACCCGCCGCCCGGCCGCCTTCAGCGCGGCGAGCACCCCGGCCGCCATCGGGTCGTTGGCGGCGAAGACGGCGTCGAGGTCGGGCCGCCGCTCGAGCAGGGTCGTCGCCGCGAGCGCACCGCCACGCTGGCTGAAGTCGCCCTCGACGACCAGGTCGGCGTCGAGCCCGATCCCGGCCTGCTGCAGCACGTCCGTGTAGCCGGTGTAGCGGTCGATCCCGGCGACCATGTCCTGCGGTCCCGTCACGGTGGCCACCGCGCGCCGCCCGGACGCCAGCAGGTGCCCGACCGCCTGCCGTGCCCCACCGACGTTGTCGACGTCGACGTACCAGCCGTGGTCGCCGACCAGCGGCCGTCCACCCAGGACGACCGGGATGTCACGACCCTGCAGCGTCAGCAGCAGCCGGTCGTCGCGGTGGTGCGAGACCAGCAGCACGCCGTCGACGTGCTGGCGGGTGAGGTAGCGGTCCAGCTGGAACACCTGCGCCTCGGTCTGCGCCATCGCCAGCACCAGCTGGCGGGCCGTGTCTGTCACCGCGGCGGAGATGCCGCGCACGATGCCGGCGAAGAAGGGCTCGCCGAAGATCCGGTCCTCCGGCTCCGAGATCACCAGCGCCACCGTGTCGGTCCGTCGCGTGACCAGCGCCCGCGCCGCCAGGTTGGGCACGTAGCCGAGCTCGGCGATCGCCTCCTCCACCGCCTCCCGGGTACGCGACGACACCTGCGGCGACCCGTTGATCACGCGGGAGACCGTGCCGCGGCCCACGCCGGCGCGCGCCGCGACCTGCTCCAGGGTCGGGGTCGGGGCACGGCGGGGAGTCACGGTCACGTCGACGGTGTCCCGTCCGCGCCGACGAAACCGGCGTACCAGTGCCCGCTGTCCTTGACCCGGCGCTGCTGGGTCTCGTAGTCGACGTGCACCAGCCCGAACCGCTTGGTGTAGCCGAAGCCCCACTCGAAGTTGTCCATCAGCGACCAGGCGAAGTAGCCAGCCAACGGGACGCCGTCGGCGATCGCGTCGGCACAGGCAGCCAGGTGCGCCTCGAGGAACGCCAACCGGTCACTGTCGCGGATCGTCCCGTCGGCGGCGACCACGTCGTCGTAGGCCGCGCCGTTCTCGGTGATGTAGAACGGCAGGGCCGGGTAGTCGGCGACCAGCCGGGTCAGCAGCGTGTGCAGGCCGGACGGGACGACCTCCCAGCCCATCTCGGTCGTGGGCCGGCCGGTGCGACGGAACTCCACCAGGCCCGAGCCCGGGTACGGGGCCGGCGCGACCACGTGCGACGTGTAGTAGTTGATTCCCAGGAAGTCCAGCGGAGCCGCGATCGTCGCCAGGTCGCCGTCGCGTACGAACCCGAGGTCGGTGGTGCCCGCCAGGTCGGCCACGACGTCGTCCGGGTAGTGCCCGCGCAGCAGCGGGTCGAGGAACAGCCGGTTGTGCAGCCCGTCGATGCGCCGTGCGGCATCCGCGGCGCCCGCCGTCTCGTCGGCTGGTGCCGTCGGGTACAGGTTGAGGGTGATCCCGAGCTCGGCGCCGGGAGCAGCCGCGCGCACCGCCTCCACGGCGAGCCCGTGTCCCAGCAGCAGGTGGTGGGCCGCGGCGACCGCTGCCGCGGGCTCGGTGCGGCCGGGTGCGTGCCGCCCGCTGCCGTAGCCCAGGAAGGCCGAGCACCAGGGCTCGTTCAGCGTGATCCAGTGCGCCACCCGGTCGCCGAGGGTGGCGGCGACGACGGCCGCGTACTCCGCGAAGCGCTCGGCGGTCTCCCGCGCCGGCCACCCGCCGGCCTGCTCGAGCGGCGACGGGAGGTCCCAGTGGTACAGCGTCGGCCACGGCTCGATGCCGTTGTCCAGCAGTCCGTCGACCAGCCGGTCGTAGAAGTCCAGACCGGCCTGGTTGACCGTGCCCGCACCCGTCGGGAGCACCCGGGGCCACGCGATCGAGAACCGGTAGGCACCGAGGTTGAGCGAGCGCATCAAGCGCGATGTCCGCCTGCCACCGGTGGTAGTGGTCGCACGCGACCGCGCCGGTGTGACCGCTGGTCACCCGACCGGGTGTCTCGGAGTAGTCGTCCCAGATCGAGCGGCCACGCCCGTCCTCGGTGGCACCGCCCTCGATCTGGTACGACGCCGTCGCGGCTCCCCACACGAAGCCCGGGGGGAACGCCGACCGGTCGGGGCGGTCGGTGACGACGGGCGCGAGCGTGCCCAGTTCGGTCATGTCTTGACTCCACCTTCCATGATGCCGCCGATGATCTGGCGACCGAAGATCACGAACACGACGGCCAGCGGGAGCGTGGCGAGCAAGGTGCCCGCCATGATCAGCGCCTGGTCGGCGTAGTAGCCGCTGGACAGCCGGGAGAGTGCCACCTGCACCGTCGTGGTGTTCGGGTCGTTCAGGGCGAGGTACGGCCACAGGAAGTCGTTCCAGCGCTCCATGAACGTGAACAGGCCGAGCACTGCGGCCGCCGGCCGCAGCGCGGGCAGCACGACGCTCCAGAACGTGCGGAACGTCGACGCGCCGTCGAGGCGGGCCGCCTCGATCAGCTCGTCGGGCACCGCCGAGATCGCGTACTGGCGCATGAGGAACACCCCGAAGCCGGTTACCAGGAACGGCAGCGTCACCGAGGGCAGCGTGCCGAGCAGGTGCATTCGGCCCATGAGCATATAGAGCGGGACAAGTCCCAGCTGGACCGGCACCATCATGGTGCCGATGACGAACAGCAGCAGCACGTTGCGGCCGCGGAACCGCAGCTTGGCGAACGCGAAGCCGGCCAGCGAGCTGAGCACCACGACGGCGATGCTGGCCGTCCCCGCGACCAGCAGGCTGTTGACCAGGGCGCGGACGAACATCACGTCCTGGTTGTCCAGCACCCGTTGCACGTTGGTGCCGAGCTCGTCGCCGAGGGTCAGGGGAGGAGTCGGAGAGGCGATGTCGCTGTTCGGCCGCGAGGCCATCACCAGCATGAAGTAGAGCGGTCCGCAGGACAGCGCCACGATGGCGGCCAGCAGCAGGTACGTCAGCGGGCTGGTGCGCCGCAGCCGGGTGCGCACCCGGGTGGGAGCTCCGGTGTCCGTCCCCGTCCGAGGCGCGAGCTGGCTGAGGGTCGCCATCACTCCACCCCACGGATCCGGCGCAGCAGCAGCAGGTTGACCGCGCTCAGGACCGCGATGACGAGGAACACGACCCAGGCCACCGCGGACGCGTACCCCAGCTCGAGGTTGGTGAACCCGTTCTCCACCAGGTACATCGCGAGCGTCTGCGACTGCCGGGTGGTGCCGCCGAGCATCGCCCCCGCGCCGGAGTTGAACAGCAGTGGCTCGGTGAAGACCTGCAGCCCGTAGATGGTGGCGATGATGACGACGAACACCAGCGTCGGCCGGAGCATCGGCACCGTGATCGACCGGAACTGCCGCCACACCCCCGCGCCGTCACACTCCGCGGCCTCGTACAGGTCGCGGGGCACGGCCTGCAGCGCGGCCAGCAGGATCAGCGCGTTGTAGCCCGTCCAGCGCCAGTCGACCATGGTCGCGATCGCGAGCCACGACGACCAGCGGTTGGCCTGCCAGTTGACCGGGTCGTCGACACCGACGAACGACAGCAGCCAGTTGGCGAGCCCGGTGTCGCGAGCGAAGATCAGCGCGAAGATGATGCCCACCGCTGCCACCGACGTGACCGTCGGCATCAGCACGCCCAGCCGCCAGAAGGTGCGGAACCGCAATTGGCGGTCCAGCAGCGCCGCGAGCCCCAGTGCCAGCAGGATCTGCGGCACCGTGGCCAGGACGAAGATGCCGAGGGTGTTCACCAGGGCGTTGCGGAAGTACTCCGCACCCAGCAGCTCGCGATAGTTGTCCAGTCCCGCCCACGTGTGCTCGCCGAGCAGACTCCAGTCGTGCAGCGACACCCACAACGTGAACAGCAGCGGGAACAGTCCGAAGACGGCGAACAGCAGGAAGTACGGCGACACGAACAGGTACGGCGCCAGCCGGACGTCCCAGCGGCTCAGCCGTTGCCGCCACGGCGGACGCGGCGCCCGTGCGGGCGCCGCGTCCTCGACCAGGGGGGCTGTCGTCACCCGGTCACACCTTCCGCATCGGCCACCGCGACCTCCCAGGCCTCCTCGGCCGACCGGTCGCCCGACTCGACGCTGCGCATCGCGTTCTCGACCGCATCGCGCACAGGCTGGTTCTTGGCACCGAGGAACACCGGCTCGAGCCCCTCAGCGCCGGCCACGAAGATCTCTCCCACCGGCGCGTCGTTGAAGTACTCGTTGGTGGCCTCGGACAGCTCCGGCGAGCCGTACAGGGTCGGGTTGGAGGGCAGGTTGCCCACCGCCTCGAACACCGCGAGCTGGCTCTCACCGGTGGTGAGGAACTCGACCAGCTCGAGCGCGATCTCCTGGTTCTGGCTGTCCGCGGGCACCCCGAGGAACGAGCCACCCCAGTTGCCGCCACCGCCGGGCACCGTGGTGATGTCCCACTTGCCGGCGTTGCCCTCACCGGCCTGGTCCTGGATGTAGCCGGTCATCCACGCCGGGCACGCGATCGTCGCGAACGCCCCGTTCTTGAACCCGGCGTTCCACTCGTCGGTGAACGACTGGAGACCTGCCGACAGGCCGGCCTCGTCCAGCGCGAGTGCCTGGTCCCAGGCGTCCCGCACGGCCGGGTTCGAGTCGATGACGAGATTCTCGTCGGTGTCGAAGTACGTCTCCGACGCGGTCTGCATGAGGATCGAGTTGTAGGTGTTGGTGGACGCGTCGATGAAGTGCACGTCGTCGTCACCGATCCCCTGCTGGAACTGCTCGCCGACCGTGATGTAGTCGTCCCAGGTCGGCCACATCGCCGCAACTTCCTGGCGGTCCGTCGGCAGCCCGGCCCGCTCGAACAGGTCGCGTCGGTAGCACATCGCCATGCCGCCCACGTCGGTGCCGAGCCCGATCGTGGTGCCACCGTCGGCGGTCGTGGCCTGCTCGTACTTCCAGTCCAGCCACTGGGCCGGATCCGGGTCGAGGGCCTCCTGCAGGTTCACGAACTTGTCCGGGCTCTGCAGGAAGTTGACGACCTGCCCCTCCTCGATGGCCACCACGTCGCCGGCCCCGCCCCCGGCCGCGATCCGCTGGATCAGCTGCTCGTTGTACTTCCCGAGGTCCCCCTCGGCGGTCTCGACGATCGTCACGCCGGGGTGCTCGGCCTCGAAGTCGTCGTACAGGCCCGCCTCCTGGTAGCCGAACTTGCCGAACAGGTTCACCCGCAGCGTCACCTCCTCCCCGGCCTGGTAGCCGTCACCCCCGCCGCCGTCCCCGTCGTCGCCGCCGCAGGCCGACAGCACGGTGCCGGCGAGCAGCACGGCCGCGGCGCCTCCCAGGACCCGAGTCGTTGTCCGGTTCACGTCGATCTCCTCTGCCACGCGCTGTGGGAGCGCTCCCGTACGGATGCGCCGGAGCGTGCCGCAGTCGGCCGCTCGGGGTCAAGACCTGCGTGGGAGCGTTCCCACGGATGAGACCGAATCGTGACCTGCGGTGGCCCGGCTCGCCCCACATGAGAGGCTTCTCATCCGGTTCTCATCGTCGCCGCACCCGGCGACGCCACCCTCGAGACATGCGTGTGACATGGCGGTCCGCAGTCGTCGCCCTCGCCATCGTGATGCTGGGCGGCTGGTTCGTGCAGCAGAGCCTCGCCGACGACACCCCGACGCCGGCCATCGAGGCGGATGCCAGCCTGCCCGCAGCAGGCGACGACGGCGCCGACAGCGCCGAGCAGCCGGGGACGCGCAGCCGTGCTGACGCCGCCGCCAACCGTCCGCGCGCGGAGCGCGGTGACGTCGCGGGGCACGGCCCCAAGCGCCACGATGCGAAGGGCGACCAGAAGGGTGGCGGGCGACCCGACCGCGGCGACGCCGACGACAGCGTCGAGGAGGTCACCCCGCAGCCCCAGGACGTCGAAGACGACCACGACGACGACCACGACGGAGACGACGACGGAGACGATCGCGGCGACGACCGTGGCGACGACTAGCCCCGGCGGGTGAACGCCGTGGCCACCGGCCGCGGCGGCGTGCGGCCCCGCTGGTGGCGTTCGGTGCGGGCCCGGATCACGGCGGCGGTCGTGCTGCTGACCGCGCTCGGCATGGCCGGCGCCGGCACCGCGGCGTTCCTGGTGGAGTCGCAGCGCACTGATCAGCGGGTGACCGACGCGGTAGCCGACGAGCTCGCCGAGCTCGACCACGTGCGCGACGACGGCCTCGACCCACAGACCGGCAGGCCGTTCACCAGCATCCGGCAGCTGATGGTCTTCATGCTCGCCAGCGACGCCCCGGACGAGAACGAGATCCTCATCGCCTGGTGGGACGACGGACCGCAGAAGCAGCAGAGCCCGGACGACCTGGCCGAGCAGCTGACCGCGGACACCGGCTTCACCGACCGGGTGCGCGAGCTGATCGCCACCGGGGGCGGCACCGAGACGATGAGCACCGTGCTCGGCGACGCCATGGTCGCCGTCCAGCCGTTGCGGGACGAGACGCGCGAGGGCGCGCTGGTGGTGGCCTACCTCAGCGGGGCCGAGCGCGAGGAGGTGCTCGGAGCGGCGCGCATCTACGGCGTGGTCAGCGTGCTCGCGCTGGTCGCCGTGACGCTGGGCGCCTGGTCCGTGGCCGGGCGGCTGCTGCGGCCGGTCCGCGATCTCACGACGACCGCACGCGAGATCAGCGACACCGACCTGTCCCGCCGGATCCCGGTGGAGGGTGACGACGACGTCTCCGATCTGGTGCGTACCGTCAACGCGATGCTCGGCCGGCTGGAGGAGGCGTTCGCCACCCAGCGCACGTTCCTCGACGACGCCGGGCACGAGCTGCGCACCCCGGTGACCGTGCTCCGGGGCCATCTCGAGCTGCTGGACCCGTACGACCACGAGGACGTCGCCACGACCCGCCGGCTGCTGCTCGACGAGACCGATCGGATGTCCCGGCTGGTCGACGACCTGATCGTCCTGGCCAAGGCGGACCAGCCGGACTTCGTGCACCTCACGCCCGTCGACGTCGGCGCGCTCACCGACCAGGTGCTGGACAAGGCGCGCGCCACCGCGCACCGGTCCTGGGAGCTGGACGAGCGGGCCGAGGGCACGGCCCACGTCGACCCGCAGCGGCTCACGCAGGCGCTGCTGCAGCTGGCCGCCAACGCGGTCCGGTACACGTCCGACGGAGCCGTCGTCGCACTCGGGTCGCGCCTCGACGGGCACCGGCTGCGGATGTGGGTACGCGACTCCGGGCCCGGTGTGGCCGACGAGGACAGGGACCGGATCTTCCAGCGCTTCCTGCGCGGCAGCGACGCCGCCACCGGGGAGGGGTCCGGACTCGGGCTGTCGATCGTGGCGGCCATCGTGGAGGCCCACAGCGGCCGCGTCCACGTCGACTCGCCACCCGGCCAGGGCGCGACGTTCGTCCTGACGCTGCCCGGCCGTCCCCCCGGCGACCAACCCAGCCCGCAGGAGGCCGGCGCATGAACCGTGTCCTGATCGTCGAGGACGAGGCTCGCATCGCCGCGTTCGTGGAGAAGGGGCTGCGGGCCAACGGGCTCACGCCGACCGTCGTCGGTGACGGCCCGTCCGGGCTCGGGCACGCGCTGTCCGGCGAGTTCGACCTGATGGTGCTCGACGTCGGGCTGCCGGGCATGGACGGGTTCACCGTGCTGCGCCGGCTGAGGCAGGCGCGCAGCGAGATCCCGGTGATCGTCCTGACCGCCCGTGACTCGGTGACCGACACGGTCGCTGCCCTGGAGGGTGGGGCCGACGACTACATGCCCAAGCCGTTCAAGTTCGAGGAGCTGCTGGCCCGCATCCGACTGCGGCTGCGCAGCGACCGGGCGCCGGAGGTGACGGTGCTGCAGCACGGCCCGGTCGGACTCGACCTGCGCACGCGCCGGGCGTCGGTCGAGGGTCGCACGGTGGACCTGTCGGCGCGTGAGTTCGCGCTCGCTGAGATGTTCCTGCGCAACCCCGGCCAGGTGCTGTCGCGCGAGCAGCTGCTGAGCCACGTGTGGGGCTACGACTTCGACCCCTCGTCCAACGTCGTGGACGTCTACGTCGGCTACCTGCGCAAGAAGCTGGGCGCCGAGCTGATCCAGACGGTTCGCGGCATGGGCTACCGGCTCAGCGCATCGACACCTTGAAGCCCGCCAGCCGCGGGCGGGGAAGGGCGGCCAGCATGGGCTCCAGCATCCCGGCGACGTCGGCGGGCGTCGGTCGCGCGGCGGGGTCGACGGTGAGGCAGGCGTCGATCGCCGCACGGAGCCCCGGGTCGACCCGGTCGGACAGTGGGGCCGGCGGCAACGACAGCTGGGGCCAGTGCGAGTCCCGGTCGTTCTCGTCACTCTCGCCGTCCTCGTGCGGGAACGGGCGGTAGCCGGCGGCGGCGTAGAACAGGCTGACGCCCAGGCCCCACACATCGCTCGCGAAGCCGGGGACGGTCCCGTCGGCACCGGGCGTGCACTGCTCGGGCGCCATCCAGGCATCGGTGCCGATCGCGGTGGTCAGGGTGGCCGCCTCGGCGCTCGACCGGGCGACGCTGAGGTCGATCAGCCGCGGCGGTGCGCCCATGATGATGTTGCTGGGCTTCACGTCGAGGTGCACGACGTCGCGCTCGCGCAGGTAGTGCAGGGCCGAGGCGAGCTCGAGGCCGAGGGGCAGCAGCTGCTGCATCGGCATCGGCCCGTGCCGCCGCACGAGCGACGAGAGCCGGGGACCGTCGAGGTTCTCCAGCACCAGGTGCGGTCGCTCGCCGCCGAGCACGGCGTGGAACCCGCGCACGATCGCCGGGTGTGCCAGCGAGCCGACCGTGTCGGTCTCCCGCTCCAGCCCGGCCAGCGTCGAGCGGTCGCCGACCTGGTCGGGCCGCACCACCTTGACCACCACCGGGGCGAACAAGTGCCGGTCGAAGGCCAGGTACGCCTCGTACGCGGCACCGCCGCCCAGCAGGCTCACGGCGGTCAGGCGGTCGCTGATCGCGTCGCCCTCGGCGAACTCCCAGCTCTTCATCGGTTTCTCCTGTGCTCGTGGGCGTGCGGGCCCTGGCCCGTCCTGGACCAGGGCCCGCCGGTCGACCGGAACGGCTCGGATCCGTCGCCTCAGCCGCGGGTGTCGTGCCGGCTGCCGTCGTTGGTGAAGTTCCGGCTGTGGTCACGGGTCTTGTCGCCGCCGTCGCGGGTCCAGTCCTTCGTCAGGTCGCGGCGCGAGAGATCACGGTCGCGGCTGACGTTGGTGACCCGGCTGTTGGTGTTGTCGTCGGCGCTGTTGCTCTGCCCGGTCTTGGAGTTGGTGTTGTTGGTCCTGGTGTTGGTCGGGTCCCTGGCGTCGTCATCGTCGTCGTCGACGGTGACGAGCTCGGAGATCCCGTGCTCACGCTTGGCAGGCGTGACGTGGTCGTTGCCCGAAGAGGCGTTCGCGCCGGTCGTGGTGATCGCGACCAGGAAGAGTCCGGCGCCGATCACGGCGGCGAGCATCGCGACCAGGCCGCGGAGGTAGACGTTCATCATGACTCCTGAGGAGTAGGGGGTGTCTGACTCCGTCACGATGTCGGGGCGCGGTGATAACGCCGTGAGCCTGCGATGAGAGGGTTCTCATCGCTCGCGGCCCACCCGGACAGCCCTTCGTGCGATGCTGCGGACATGGATGCCCCGCCCGCGGACGAGTTCGCCACCGTCGCGCGCTCGCTCAGCGCGGCCCCGGGCGTCGATGAGACGCTCGACCGCATCGTCGAGCTCGCGCTCGAGGCGCTGGGGTGCCACTACGCCGGTGTCTCGTACGCCGACCTGCGCACCAAGCGGATCGAGACCGGCGCCGCCTCGCACGAGGTGGTGCGGGCCGGCGACTCGGCCCAGTACGAGGTCGGCGAGGGGCCCTGCCTCCAGGCGATGCAGGACGGTGCCAGCTACCTGGTGCACGACACCGTGACCGACCCGCGCTGGCCGCTGTGGAGCGCCCGCGCCGAGGAGCTCGGGCTGCGCAGCGTCATCGGGGTGCGGCTGTTCGACGAGGACGACACGCTCGGGGCGCTCAACCTCTACTCCGTCGCGCCGCACCACTTCACAGCCGACGACGTGGCCACCGCGGAGGTCTACGCCGCGCACGCTTCGATGGCACTCGGGCAGGCGCGCTCGGAGCTGCACCTGCGGCGGGCGATCGACGCCAGGCACCTGGTGGGCATGGCGCAGGGCATCTTGATGGAGCGCTTCGGGCTGGACCAGCAGCGGGCGTTCGCGGTGCTACGCCGCTACTCCCAGCAGCACAACGTCAAGCTCCGCTTCGTGGCCGAGCAGGTCGTGGAGACCCGGGCACTGCCCGACGACCCGGGCACCCTGGCCCCGGTCGAGGCGGCGTCATACGACCTCCGGGCGTAGGTCGTCGAGTGCCTTGCGGAGCAGCCGCGAGACCTGCATCTGGCTGAGCCCCACGTGGGCGGCGATCTCCTGCTGGCTGAGCCCGCCGTAGAACCGCAGCACCACGATCCTCCGGTCGCGCGGACTCAGCCGGCGCAGCGCGGGCAGGACGACGGTGCGCGCCTCGGCGGCCACCGCGTCGCGGTCCTCGGCGATCAGCACGTCCCCGATCGTGGCTCCCTCACCGGACGCCGAGCGCACGTCGAGCGAGGCCGGGGTGAAGCAGCCGTCGGCGGCGAGCGCCTCCACCACCTCGTGCTCCTCGACCCCGAGCGCGCCCGCGACGTCCGCAGGCCGCGGCGTGTGCCCCAGCTGCTGACTGAGCGCAGGCACCGTCGCGGCGATCTTGTGCTGCAGCTGCTGGATGCCGCGCGGGGGGCGCACCGCCCAGGCGTAGTCGCGGAAGTGGCGGCGGACCTCACCGCTGATGACCGGCACGGCGTAGCTGAAGAAGTCGTGCCCGCGGGACGGGTCGAACGCGCGTACCGCCTTGACCAGACCGACGTTGCCGGCCTGGACCAGGTCGTCGAGCGGCTCGCCCCGGCCCCGGTACCGGCCGGCGATGGACCGTACGACGGGGAGGTTGAGCAACACGGCGGCGTCGTGCATCCGGTCCCGCTCGGCAGGGTCGGCGTCGGCCGCGGCGCACAGCAGCTTCTCGGTGCGGACCTGGACGCTGGTCCACGCCGTACGACGCGGACGGGCGGGCGAACGCGTGGATGGGGGGGTCGAGGAAGGTGAGGGAACTGGAGCAGGCAACGCCCGCTTAGTGGACAGCACCACGGCGGAACCTCTTCAGAGGCAGTGCGGCGTGGCGCGCTGTTCGACCACTGGCGGCCAGCAAACCCCAGCGGTCAGCAGATTGCAAGCCCTCTGGGGATCACTCCACCAGGCTGTCGTAGACGGCAGCGAGCCGGTGCGCCCGGACCGTCGGGGCGTGGTCGCGTTCCCACCGCTCCCGGGCCGCCTCACCCATGGCGCGAAGGCAGGTCGGGGACGCCACGAGCTCCGACACGGCGGCGGGGAGACGGGTCCGGTCGACCAGGGGCACCAGCACCCCGTCGGTGCCGTGGTGCACCAGGTCGGCGGCGGGCTGCCGGGAGACGGCGATCAGCGCCCGGCCGGCCGCGATCGCCGCCAGCGCGGCCCGTGGGGTCGTCGTGGGCCCGCACACGTCGAGGACCGCGTCGACCCGGGCCAGCAGCTGCCAGCTCACCCGGGACGCCGCGTGCAGCCGGGCCTGCACCGGTACCGGCCAGCGTCGGGTGGCGATGGCGAGGGCCCGCCCGCGCACCAGCCGCGCCGCCTCGCCGGCGAAGACGACGTGCACGGCGGGATCGGTGCGCAGCAGCGCCTCCACCGCCTCCAGCAGCAACAGGTCGACCCGGTCGCCCACGACCGCGACCAGCCGACCACCGTCGGCCTCGTCGGACCATGCGACCGGCTCGGGGCAGTGCGGCGAGGCAAGCGGGACCACCCGCACCAGCGCGCGGGGAACCCCGTGCCGCAACGCCTCCCGCAGATGGCTGTCGGACTGGACCAGGAGCACCGAGGCGTGCTCGGCCAGCGTCCACTCCGGTGACCCCGGCGCTCCCAGCGGCTCCAGCACCACCTGGATGTCGTCGCCGTGGCTGCTGCTCAGGGCAGCGGCCACCACTCCGGCCTCCCAGCCGACCGCGTGCACCACCCGGGACACGTGCTGGCCTAGTGCGGCCGCGACGTCCTCGAGCGTGGTGGCGTCCAGCATCTCCACGCTGCGCCGCGCCGACGACACGTACGGACCGGACTGCGCGCGCCGGCGGACGGGCACGAGCTGGTGCCCGGCGGGGCCGGAGACCCGCGTCACCGCGTCGAACACCTCGATCGTCGCGGCCTCGGACCGTTCGAGGTCGGACCGCTCCTCGGGGTTGGCGAGCGGCGCGAGGACAGTCACTGCCGGCCCGGGCGCACCGGGCGCCGGCTGGCTGCCGAATCTGTCGAGCTCCGCGGTCATGAGGGCACTACGTCCTTCTCCCAGGGTCCGGGGTCTTGCGGTGCCCAGCCGGCGACGCGGCCAAACGTCCTCAGCCGCAGAACACGGCGAGCGGTGCGGCGTCGTCGCCACGCTGGGCGTATAGCGCCAGGAACGTGCCCTCCGGGTCGAGCACGGCGACCGGCCCCTCGGCCACGGGCAGCAGCACCCCGGTCAGGGCCGCACCGTGGCGCACCTGGCGGGCCTGGTCCGGGTCGAGGCTCAGCAGCGGGAAGGCCGCGGTGGCGGTCCGGGTGAGGTCGAGCGGCTCGAACTGCTCGGCCAGCTGGTCCAGGCTGCGGGCATCGGCCAGCGTGAACGGGCCGACTGCCGTGCGGCGCAGCCGGGTCAGGTGCCCGCCCACCCCCAGCGCGGCGCCGAGGTCGCGGGCCAGTGCGCGCACGTAGGTGCCGGAGGAGCAGACCACGCGCACCTCGAGATCGGTGTGGTCGCCGACGACCGCGGACGTGAGCACGTCGAAGGCGTGCACGTGCACTCGTCGGGGAGCCAGCGCGACCTCCTCGCCACGTCGTACCCGGGCGTAGGCGCGCTCCCCTGCCACCTTGACGGCCGAGACCGACGACGGCACCTGGTCGAGCGCGCCCGTCAGACCCGCCACCGCCTCCGCCACCCGCGCCTGGTCGAGGTGGCCGGCCGGAGTGCGGGTGAGCACCTCGCCGTCGGCATCGTCGGTGCTCGTGCTCGCGCCGAGCCGGACGGTGGCCTCGTAGGTCTTGTCGGTGCCGGACAGGTGCCCCAGCAGCCGGGTGGCGCGGCCGATGCCCACGACGAGCACCCCGGTGGCCATCGGGTCGAGGGTGCCCGCGTGGCCGACGCGGCGGGTACCGGCCAGCCGGCGCACCCGGGCCACCACGTCGTGCGAGGTCAGGCCGGCCGGCTTGTCGACGACGACGACGCCGTCCTCGGCGCCGGCGCTCATGCCGTGCCGGTGTCCCGTGGCCTGTCCGGCTCCTCGTCCGGGTCGTCCGTCTGGTCGGCGTCCGGGTGCCGGTAGGGGTCGGGGTCGCCGGCGTACTTGGCGCCGGCGGCGTTCCGCGCGACCTCGGCATCGGACTCGCGGGCCCGGGCGAGCAGATCCTCGATGTGCCGGGCGTTCTCGGGCAGGCCGTCGAGGACGAACTCCAGCGTGGGGGTGTGCCGCATGCCGAGCTGCTTGCCCACCTCGGAGCGGATCAACCCGGTCGCACTGCGCAGCGCGACGGCAGTGCCGTCGATGTCGGACGCCTCGCCGAGGACGGTGTAGAAGACCGTGGCCTGCTGGGTGTCACCGCTGACCCGGACGTCGGTGATCGTGACGAAGCCCAGCCGGGGGTCCTTGATCCGGCGCTCCAGCATCTCGGCGACGATCACCTGGATGCGGTCGGCGATCTTGCGGACGCGGGGGGACGCCATGATTGCCTCCTCGGACGACGGAGATTGACCAGCCTAGTCAGCAGGGGCGGACATGGACGCACGGATCGGCCGGCTGGCGGCCGGCTGTGCCGCCGCCGTCGCGGCCGCGATGCTGGCACCACCGGCCGTCCACGCGGTCCATGCGGTCCATACGGTCCAGTCCGTAGCACCGGTGCGCTGCCACGGCCAGGTGGCGACGATCGTCGGCACCCCGGGCCGCGACCGCCTCACCGGCACGCAGGGCGACGACGTGATCTGGGCCGGCGGGGGCCACGACTCCGTCGACGGCAGGGGCGGGGCCGACGTCGTCTGCGGCGGCACCGGTGCCGACCTGGTGACCGACGGCCGGGGTCTCGACGTGGTCGATCTCGGGGCGGGCGACGACACCGTGCAGCCGGCGCCGCACGGCGCGGACACGTTCCGCGGCGGGCCCGGCCACGACCAGGTCGACTATCAGCTGGTCGGCTTCGACGGTCCGGGGGTGCAGGTCGACCTGGCCACGGGCACCACCGGCGGCGTCGCCGGTGCCGACGGCATGGCCGGCTTCGAGGACGTCGCCGGGTCGTACGGGCGTGACGTGCTGCGCGGCACCTCCGGGGCGGACACCCTGCGCGGCAACGCGGGCGCTGACCTGCTCGCGGGCCGGGGCGGTGCCGACCGGATCGTTGCCGACCTCGCACCGGACGCCGTCAACGCGGGGGCTGGTGCCGACACCGTCGTGGTGCCGGGAGACGGCATCACCCAGGGCCGCGACTCCTTCGCCGGGGGGCCCGGGCACGACCTGCTGACGTTCGCCCGGGCGTACTCCGACCCGGGTCTGGTCGTCGACCTGGGCGCCGGCACCGTCCGCGGCCTCGGCCGGGACACCGTGTCCGGCGTCGAGGACGTCACCGGCACCAACCTGCGCGGCGACAGACTGACCGGCGACGCGGGTCCCAACGTGCTGCGCGGGCTCGGGGGCGGCGACACCCTCGACGGAGGCGGGGGAACCGATACCGCCGACGGGGGCGCCGGCGACGACGTGTGCACCGCCGAGGCCGTCGTCGCGTGCGAGTCCTGATCGGTCAGTCGTCGTCGACCGCACGGACCCAGCGGCGCACCGACACCACCTCGAGCTCGGGCCGGCCCCACAGCCAGCGCTCCGCCTCGTCCAGCACCTGCTCGACCCGGGCGTGCTCGCCGGACACCGTGGACAGGCCGATCTCGACGCGCCGCAGCAGGTCGTGCCCGCCGGTCTCCGCCGCCACCACGTCCAGGTGACGGCGGAGACCGGCCAGCACCGGACGGACGGCTCCCCGCTTCTGCTTCAGCGACCGGACGTCGCCGAGCAGCAGGTCGACCGCCATGGCGCCGACGAACACGAGCGGCACCTCCAGCCGGTGAGCCTCAGGCGCGCGGCTTCTCCTGCATCTCGAACGACTCCACGACATCGCCGATCTTGATGTCGTTGTAGCCGCGCAGGGTGAGGCCGCACTCGAAGCCCTCACGGACCTCGGTGGCGTCGTCCTTGAACCGCTTGAGGCTCGACAGCTCGAGGTTGTCGGAGACGACGTTGCCGTCGCGTACGAGCCGTGCCTTGGCGTTGCGCCGGATGACACCCTCGGTGACCATGCAGCCCGCGATGTTGCCCACCCGCGACGAGCGGAAGATCTCGCGGATCTCCGCGGCGCCGAGCCGGACCTCCTCGAACTCGGGCTTGAGCATGCCCTTGAGCGCCGCCTCGATCTCCTCGATGGCCTGGTAGATCACCGAGTAGTAGCGGATCTCGACGCCCTCGCGGTCGGCCAGCTCCGTCGCCTTGCCCTGCGGGCGGACGTTGAAGCCGATGATGATCGCGTCGGAGGCCGCGGCCAGGTTGACGTTGGTCTCGGTGATCGCACCGACACCGCGGTCGATGACCCGCAGCGAGACGTCCTCGCCGACGTCCAGCTGGGCCAGCGCGTCCTCGAGCGCCTCGACCGACCCGGACACGTCGCCCTTGAGGATCAGCAGCAGCTCGTTGGTCTCGCCCTTCTCCATCGAGGACATGAAGTCCTCGAGGGTCCGGCGCCCGGTGCGCTGTGCCAGCAGAGCGTTGCGCTCGCGCGCCTCGCGCCGCTCGGCGATCTGCCGCGCCACCCGGTCGTCGTCGACGACCATCAGGTTGTCTCCCGCGCCGGGTACGGCCGTGAGGCCGAGCACCAGCACCGGCCGCGACGGCGGCGCCTCCTCGACATTCGCGCCGTGCTCGTCGAGCATCGCCCGGACCCGTCCGTAGGCGGGGCCGGAGACGACCGAGTCGCCGACCCGCAGCGTCCCGCGCTGGATCAGCACGGTGGCCACGGGACCACGACCCTTGTCGAGGTGCGCCTCGATCGACAGGCCCTGGGCGTCCTGCTCGGGGTTGGCCCGCAGGTCAAGCGCCGCGTCGGCGGTCAGCACGATCGACTCGAGCAGGGTCTCCAGACCGGTGCCGGCCTTGGCGGACACGTCGACGAACATCACGTCGCCGCCGTACTCCTCCGGCACGAGGCCGTACTCGGTGAGCTGGCCGCGGGCCTTCGTGGGGTCGGCGTCGGGCTTGTCCACCTTGTTGACCGCGACCACGATCGGGACGTCGGCCGCCTTGGCGTGGTTGAGCGCCTCGATCGTCTGCGGCATGACGCCGTCATCGGCCGCCACCACCAGCACGGCGATGTCGGTCGCCTGCGCACCGCGGGCTCGCATGGCGGTGAACGCCTCGTGACCCGGGGTGTCGATGAAGGTGATCTTGCGCTCCGCGCCGTCGACCTCCGTCGCCACCTGGTAGGCACCGATGTGCTGGGTGATGCCGCCGGCCTCGTCGGCCGTCACGTTGGCGTTGCGCAACGCGTCCAGCAGCTTGGTCTTGCCGTGGTCGACGTGACCCATCACCGTGACGACCGGCGGACGCGGTGCCAGTGCCGCCTCGTCGCCCTCGTCCTGGCCGAACTCGAGGTCGAACGACTCCAGCAGCTCGCGGTCCTCGTCCTCGGGCGAGACGACCTGCACGTCGTAGTTGAGCTCCGTGCCGAGCACCTGCAGGGTCTCGTCGTTGACCGACTGGGTGGCGGTCACCATCTCGCCGAGGTGGAACAGCACCTGCACGAGCGAGGCCGGGTCGGCGCCGATCTTCTCCGCGAAGTCGGTCAGCGAGGCGCCCCGGGCCATCCGGACCGTCTCGCCCTCGCCCTTGCGGACGCGGACCCCGCCGACGGCGGGAGCCTGCATGTTGTCGAACTCCTGGCGCTTCGCGCGCTTCGACTTGCGCCCGCGCCGCGACGGACCGCCAGGGCGACCGAAGGCGCCCTGCGTGCCGCCACGGCCTGCGCGCCCCGGGCCACCGGGACGACCGCCGCCGGGGCCACCGAAGCTGCGGCCACCACCGGGACCGCCGCCACCGGGCGCGCCGCGCGCGCCGCCGGGGGCAGGACGGCCACCACCGGGCCGGCCCCGGCCGGCCGGGGCCGCGCGGCCGCCGCCGTCGCCGAGTGCCGGCGAGCTCTGCTTGGGCATCATCGCCGGGTTGGGGCGCGGCATGCCGGGCACACCCTCGCCCTGGCCGGGACGACCTCGGCCGTCGCCACCCTCACGGGCGGCCGGCTGACGCGGGTCCTGGCCCTGGCCGGGACGGCGCGGGCGCTGCATGCCCTGGGTCGTGGAGAACGGGTTGTTGCCCGGACGCGGACCGGACGAGCGGCCGGAGCCACCCGGGCGCGGCGCGGCCGGACGTGGTGCCGCCGGGCGCGGGGCGGCCGCGGACGCGGCAGGCGCCTCCGGCGTGCCGTCGACACCGTCGTCGTGGGGCGCGTCAGCCACTGGCTGGCCGGGTGCGGTCTGCACCTCGGTCACCGGGGAGGGCACCTCGACCGGTGCCTGCTCGGCGGGCGCGGGCGGCGCCTCGGCAGCCGGCGCCTCGGCGGGAGCCGCGGGGGCGGGCGCCGCGGGGGCCGCGGCAGCCGCTGCCGGTGCCTCGGCAGCCGCTGCCGGCGCCGACGGGGCAGCGGTCTTCTTCGCGGCCTTCTTGGCGGGCGCCTTGGCCTTCAGCGTCTCGCCGTAGTCCTCCTTGAGGCGGCGCTCCACCGGCGCTTCCACGGTGGAGGACGCGGACTTCACGAACTCCCCCATGTCCTTCAAGGTCTCCAGAACGACCTTGCTGGTGACACCAAGCTCTTTCGCGAGCTCGTGAACTCGGACCTTTGCCACTGCTCTCCCTCTGGTCCGAGCCCGGGTGTCGGGCGGGGACCGCTCGTCAGACGTGCATGATCATCTCGAGGACTTCATCGAGTGCTCATGAGCGTGTGCTCCGCATCTCTCGTCAGTTGTGCGCGTACCGGTCTGGCCAGTCCGACCTGCACCACCCGCCGGACGAGGTCGGTGTCGACCGGGCCCTCCAGGCGGAGGGCACGGACGAACGCCCGGCGACGTTCGGCGAGGTCGAGGCATCCGGGAGTGGGGTGCAGGTGCGCCCCACGACCGGGAGCACCCCCGCGAAGATCGGGGGCGAGCACCGTGGTGGTGCCGTCACCGACCGCCACGATGCGGATCAGCTCGGCCGTGCTCGCGCGCTCCCGGCAACCGACGCAGGTACGGACCGGCATAGACCGGTCGCGCCCACCAAGGTGCGGACGCACGCGAGACATCGCCGACCAGTCTAGCGGGTGACACCGTTCGCGTCGTCCGCCGCACCCGCAACGGGCCCCGCCGGCACGTCCTCGGCGGTGTCGGAGCGGATGTCGATGCGCCAGCCGGTCAGCCGCGCGGCGAGGCGGGCGTTCTGCCCCTCCTTGCCGATCGCCAGCGACAGCTGGTAGTCGGGCACGATCACCCGGGCGGCCCGGGCACTCTCGTCGACGATCTGCACGCTGCTGACCCGGGCGGGCGACAGCGCGTGCGCCACGAACTCGGCCGCGTCCTCGGAGAAGTCGACGATGTCGATCTTTTCCCCGTGCAGCTCGTGCATGACGTTGCGCACCCGCTGGCCCATCGGCCCGATGCAGGCGCCCTTGGCGTTGAGGCCGCCCACCTCGGTGCGTACGGCGACCTTGGTGCGGTGGCCCGCCTCCCGGGCGATCGCCGAGATCTCGACGCTGCCGTCGGCGATCTCGGGCACCTCGAGCGCGAACAGCCGCTTGACCAGGCCCGGGTGCGTACGGGAGAGCAGCACCTGTGGCCCGCGCATGCCCTTGCGCACGCTCACGACCAGGCACTTGATCCGTGAACCGTGCTCGTAGCGCTCGCCCGCCACCCGCTCGGCCGACGGCAGCCGGGCTTCAATCCGCCCGAGGTCGACCAGCACGTCGTCGGGGTCGCGGCCCTGCTGGACGACCCCGGACACGATGTCGCCCTCCCGGCCGGAGAACTCGCCGAACTTCTGCTCGTCCTCCGCGTCGCGCAGCCGCTGCAGGATCACCTGGCGGGCGGTGGTGGCGGCGATGCGGCCGAAGTCGGTGGGCGTGTCGTCCCACTCCCGGACCGGCTCGCCGTCGTCGCCGAGCTCCTGTGCGTGCACGACGACGTGCCCGGTCTTGCGGTCCATCTCCACCCGGGCGTGCGGCTCGGCGCTCTCCGAGCGCTGGTAGGCGACGAGCAGCGCCTGCTCGATCGCCTCGACCACGACCTCGAACGGCAGGTCCTTGTCCGAGACCATGGCCCGAAGCATCGTCATGTCGATGTCCATGCCGATCAGCCCTCCTTGCGGGCGAACTCGACCTGCACGCGCGCGTCGGTGACGTCGGTGTAGTCGAGCCGCCGCGTGGCCCCGTCGACGTCGAGGTCGACGCCCGTGTCGTCGGCGCCGGTGATGCGCCCGGTGACCGCCGGGGCGTCGCCCGTCTGCACCTGCACCAGCCGGCCGGTGTTGCGGACCCAGTGCCGGGCAAGCGTGAGGGGCCGGTCGACGCCGCGCGAGGTCACCTCGAGGGTGTACGGCTGCTCGCCGAGGATGTTGTTTGAGTCGAGGGTCCTGGACACGGCCCGGGTCGCCTCGGCGATGTCGTCGAGCGTGACGCCGCCCTCGCGGTCGACCACGACGCGCAGCACCCGCCGGCGCCCGGCCGTGGTGAGCTCGACGGCGTCCAGGTCGAGTCCGAGTGCTTCCACCGAGGGCCCTAGCTGCACGGTCAGGTGGTCGGTCGACGCGCGTACCATCAGGGCCTCCTCGGTGTGCGGTTGTCCTTCCCGGCGTGGGCAGAGCCGCGGCGGCTGAGGCTCACTCTACGGGGTAGCGTCAGGCTCCGTGCCTCCCCTGCAGCGCGTGGCGGACGCCGCGCGCGACCCCCTTCCGCCGCCCACCCGGCGCCAGCTGCTCACCGGCGTCGCGGTCGTGGTGGCCACCGGGGTGACGGGGTGCGGGACCGCCACCGGGGAGGCCACTGACGGCACCGCGGCGGATGGCTCCGACGTCGCCGCCGACGACGACGTCGCGCTCGCCGACCGGGCCGCGCGCACCGCGGCCGACCTGCTGGCCGCCTACCGCGCCACCGTGCGCCGACATCCGACCCTGCGGTCGCTGCTCGACCCGCTCGCCGACCACCACGCGGAGCACGTGGAGGTCTTCGCCCCGGACACCGCGCCGCGCGCACGAGCGCCGCAGGTCTCGAGGAGGCCCGGCCAGGCGCTGGCCGCGCTCGGCAGCGCCGAACGCCGGACCGTCGGCGCCCGGCGACGCGATGTTCTCGCTGCCGCCTCGGGCGACCTCGCCCGGGCACTCGCGTCGGCGGTCGCCTGCCAGGAACAGCACCTGGTGCTGCTCGACGGAGCGGCGCGGTGAGCGCGGCCCCGGCGGCGTTCACGACGGCGCTGCAGCGTGCCCTGGCCGGCGAGCACGCCGCGGTCTACGCGTACGGCGTCGCCGGTGGCGTCCTCGACCCGGTCGGTACGTCGGCGACCCGGGCCCGCGAGGCGTACGACACCCACCGGAGCCGCCGCGACCGGATCGAGGACCGGCTGCGCGCCCTCGACGAGGAGCCGGTGCCGGCCGAGCCCGGCTACGGCCTGCCGGCGCCCGTCACCACCGCCGCGGGCGCCGAGGCCCTGGCCCGACAGGTCGAGGACCGCTGTGCGGTGCTGCACGCCGGGGTGGTGGCCGCGTCCACCGGCGAGCCTCGGCAGGAGGCGATGGGGTGGCTGGCCGACGCGGCCGTGCGGGTGCTGGGGTGGGGCGGCGAGGCGTCCGCGTTCCCCGGCGTCGACCCGGCGTAGCCCTCACGCCGACTCCGTACCTCGGTTGTGGCGGCATCCGGTCGGTGCCGACGGCGTGTCGGCAGCGTGTTGCCGCCACAACCGGGCGGTCAGCGGTCGGCGGTCAGCCGCGGTAGGCGATCCAGTTGTCGTCCATCCGGGCCGACTGGCCGGCGGTGAACTGGTCGTAGCAGCTGTCGTAGCTGTAGTCCATGTAGTTGTGGATCGGGTCCACACCCGAGGCGGCGCACGAGTCGCGCCCGACCGGGCAGCCGCTGGTGGGGCTGGCCTGCGCGGGCGTGTCGCTCACCTCGTCGCCCGGAGCGGCGCACCCGCCCTGGAACGTGTGGTAGAGCCCGAGCCAGTGGCCGGCCTCGTGCGTGGCGGTCTTGCCCTCGTTGTAGTTCGTCTCCGAGCCGCCGGGCATCGTCGTCCAGAGCACCCGGATGCCGTCGAGCTGCGGCTGCGCGGAGTAGTCCCAGGGGAACGTGGCGATGCCGAGGTACTCGAAGTTCAGCGTCCAGATGTTCAGCGCGTTCGCGCCACCGAGCCGGGTCTGCGAGCGCATCGCGTTCTGACCACCACCGCTGAACCAGGTGTTGTTCGCGTACGTGTCGGTGCCGGCCAGCGTGAAGCTGAAGCCGGTGTCGGCCGCCGCGCCGCTCTCGCCGCCGGCGTAGTCCTCGTTGAGCTCGGCGATCTGCGCCGTGATCTGCGAGGCGGGGATGGTGCCGGTGCCACTGGTGTCGGTGATGACGTGCACGTAGACCGGGATGGTCGCGTCGACCAGCGCGGTGGCCCGGTCGGCGGCGGCGACCCGCCGGTCGATCTGTGCCTCGATCCGGCGCTGCTCGACGAGCGAGACCGCCCGGTGGTCCTGCCCGTGCCCGCCGCGCGCGCTGTCGGCGTGGTGGTCGCCGGCACCGGGCGCGCAGGCCCGGCCGTTGTCGGCGCTCGGCAGCTGGGCGTGGGCGCTCTGGGTCGGCAGTGCGAGAGCGGCGGCCGCGGTGGCGGCCAGCAGCGCGCAACGCACAGTGGTACGTCGGTGCATGGGGGTTCCCCTCGTCCGGGCGGATGGCGATCCGCGTCGGGACAGGGACTACCCCCGGACGTACCGGGGCAAACCGGCCCGTCAGCCGCGCACCACGGCGGTCACGTGCCCGACCGCGTCGTCGACCGGCACGTCCTGGCGCTCACCGCTCGCCCGCTCGCGTACCTCGACGACCCCTTCGGCCAGGTTGCGTCCCACGACGACGATCGTCGGCAGGCCGATCAGCTCGGCGTCCTTGAACTTCACCCCGGGCGACACCTTCGGCCGGTCGTCGTACAGCACCTCGACGCCGGCCTCGGTCAGGCCGGCGGCAAGCCGCTCGGCCGCCGCGAAGATCGCGGGATCCTTGCCGGTCGCGACCAGGTGCACGTCCGCGGGCGCCACCTCGCGCGGCCAGACGATGCCGAGCTCGTCGTGCGAGTTCTCGACGATCGCGGCGACGGCACGGGACACGCCGACGCCGTACGACCCCATCGTGACCGTGACCAGCTTGCCGTTCTCGTCCAGCACCTGGAGCCCGAGGACCTCGGCGTAGCGGCGGCCGAGCTGGAAGATGTGGCCCATCTCGATGCCACGGGCGAGCTCCAGCGGCCCGGAGCCGTCCGGCGCCGGGTCGCCGGCGACGATCTCGACGGCCTCGATGGTTCCGTCGGCGGTGAAGTCGCGGCCCGCGACCAGGTCGAACACGTGCCGGCCCGGCTCGTCCGCCCCGGTGACCCAGCGGGTTCCGGTGACGATCGCCGGGTCGACCAGGAAGCGGATGCCGGTGGCCGACTCCTCGCCCAGCGCGCCCGGCCCGATGTAGCCCTTGACCAGACCGGGGTGCTTGGCGAAGTCGTCGTCGGTGAACGGCTCGACCTCCGCCGGCTCCACCTGCGCCTGCAGCCGCTTGAGGTCGACCTCGCGGTCGCCGGGCACACCGACCGCGACCGGCTCGCGCTCGCCGGTGGGCTGACGCAGCACGACCAGCACGTTCTTGAGGGTGTCCGCGGCGGTCCACGGCCGGTCGTCGCGGGGCACCTTCTGGTTGGCGACCTCGACCAGCGTCTCGATCGTGGGGGTGTCCGGCGTGTCCTCGACGTGCGCGGCCGGCGCGTCGTCGTAGGGCACCGGGTCCGGCGGGACCAGCCGGACCGCCTCCACGTTGGCCGCGTAGCCGCCGGGCGAGCGGACGTAGGTGTCCTCGCCGTTCTCCGCCACCGCGAGGAACTCCTCGCTGGCCGAGCCGCCCATGGCGCCGGACATCGCCTTGACGATCACGTACTCGAGGCCGAGCCGGTCGAAGATCCGCACGTACGCGTCGCGATGCGCCTGGTAGGAGCGCAGGAAGTCGTCGTCGGTGACGTCGAACGAGTACGAGTCCTTCATCACGAACTCGCGGCCGCGCAGCAGGCCGGCACGCGGCCGCGGCTCGTCGCGGTACTTGTTCTGGATCTGGAACAGCAGCAGCGGCAGGTCCTTGTACGACGAGTAGAGGTCCTTGACCAGGAGCGTGAACATCTCCTCGTGCGTCGGCCCGAGCAGGTAGTCGTCGTCCTTGCGGTCCTTCAGCCGGAAGATGCCGTCGCCGTACTCGGTCCAGCGGTTCGAGGCTTCGTACGGCTCGCGCGGCAGCAGCGCCGGGAAGCGCACCTCCTGCGCCCCGATCGCCTCCATCTCCTCGCGCACGACCCGCTCGATCTTGCGCAGCACCCGGTAGCCGAGCGGCAGCCACGAGTAGAGACCCGGACCCGCCCGGCGGATGTACCCGGCGCGGACCAGCAGGCGGTGGCTCGGCAGCTCGGCGTCGGCGGGGTCGTCACGGAGCGTCCGGACGAACAGGGTCGACATCCGCAGCATGCCCGCGAGCCTATCCAGGCGCGTCCACCCGGTTTCCGGGGTGCACGTCTGCCCGGTCGGGGCTGCCGACGCGTGCTCAGCCGCGCCAGCTGCGCCACAGGTGCAGGCCCGACCGTTGTGCACCGCGCGACTCGGCGTCCGCAGTGACCGCGTCGACCGCCGCCCGCAGCGAGGGCCGCAGGGAGTCCGGCGTCGAGGGGTCGTGCAGCGCGGCGGCGGCGTCGAGCACGCGCATCCGCGGGGCACCGGAGACGTACGGGGTGATCATCGTCGGTAGGTACGCGACGTCGTCGACCCGGAAGCCGCCGGAGTCCTTCTCGGTGAACGTGAACCGGGCGGTGATGCCGCGGTAGGTGTCCGGGATCGACGTCTCCTGCTGGGCGATGAAGTTGCCCAGGCCGAAGGCCACCCAGGTGCCGTGCACCTTGTCGAAGGGCTGCGGCACGTGCGCGTGGTGACCGTAGACGAGGTCGATGTCGGGCGAGCGGGTGATCCGGTCGACGACGTCGACCTGGTAGAAGTCGGGGGCGGTCGAGTACTCGGTGCCGAAGTGCAGCCCGACCAGCACCACCTCCGCGCCCTCACGGCGGGCGCGGGCCGCGTCGGCGACGATCTGCGGCGGGTCGATCAGCGGCACCGACCAGGGCATGTCCGAGGGCACCGGGATGCCGTTGGTGCCGTACGTGTAGTTGAGCAGCGCGACCCGGACCCCCTCGACGTCGGTCAGGAGGGGCGTGCGGCTGTCCTTGCGGGTCAGTGCGGTGCCGAAGTGCGGCATCCCGATCCGGTCGAGGGTCTCGAGGGTGCGGACGATCCCCTCCGAGCCGACGTCGACGCTGTGGTTCGACGCAGTGCTGCAGACGTCGTAGCCGGCGTCGAGCAGACCGTGCACGACCTGCGGTGGCGCCGAGAAGATCGGGTAGCTGGAGAACGGCCCGCCCGGCGGGGCGAGCGGGGTCTCCAGGTGGCACACCGCGAGGTCGACCGACCGCACCGCCGGCCGCATGTCCGCGAACATCGGGCCGAAGTCCAGGCCCTGTTCACCACGCCGGGACGCGTCGGCCTCGGCGGTCTCCCAGGTGCCGCTGTGCAGCAGCACGTCGCCGGACATCGCGACCGTGAACGTGCGGGGCTCGGGGTCGTCCGGTGGCTCGGTGGTCGGAGGTGCTGGTGTCGTCGCGGAGCTGGTGGTGCTGGTCGGGTCCGGCGCCGGCTCCGGCGCCGCACTCCCGTCGTCGCCCGTGCAGCCCGCCGCCAGCAGCGCAGCCGCGGCGACCGCCGACGCCAGCCTGGTGGCTCGTCGCACCTGCTGCCCCCTCGTCGTTGCAGGCCCCCGTCGCGCAGGCTAGACCCAGATGGCGGCCACGAGGCCGTGCGGCATCGGCTCGGGGGGGTCGGGCAGCGACAGCGCGTCGCCGGTGACGACACGCGCGGCCGTCCAGGCGCAGGCGGCCGCGTCGAGCACGTCGTCGACAGCGGCGCTGCGCCCGGCCTCGCCGACGTCGGCCACGAACAGTCCTTCCCTGGCCAGCAGCATCCGGCGGCGCTCGGCACCGGTCCAGGTCCGCTTGCCGTCGGCCAGCGGACCGCCGGCCATCCGGGCGAACGTCACCTCCGGGTGCACCTCGTAGACGGCCGGTCGGTCGCCCGCGACGTCGGCACGCAGCCACCGGTCCACCTCCAGCACCCGGTGCCGCAGCCCGTACGCCTGCCGGGTGGCGCCGCGGCCGGTCGCCGCCCGGTTGACCTCGACCGCGCTGGCGTGGTCGGGCGCCTCCAGGGCGGCACGTACCGGAGTCTCGAAGACCGACGAGCGACGCGGGCCGAGCAGCTCGCGCGCCGCCAGGTCGGCCTGGCGGGGTGCTCGGTCGGACAGGCCGATCGGGATGTCGACGGCGACGACGGCGACCGGCCCGTCCGCCCGGCACAGCTCGACCAGCTCTGCGACGGTCGGTGCCGTGTAGCCCCAGACCTGCTCGCCCCCGCCCCACGCGAGACCGATCCACCCGCCCGTGCAGGCGTCGACACCCAGCACGCGTGCTGACGGCGACGTGTTCAGAGCAGCACCGTCGCGAACGTGTTCGTGCGGCGGAACCCGGTCGCGTCGTAGACCCGCTTCGCGGGCTCGTTGTCCGCGTTGACGTACAGCGTGACCGCCGGGGTGCCCTCGGCCAGCACGGCGCGCAGGATGCTCGCCACGCCGGCGGTCCCGAGCCCGCGGCCACGGTGGTCACGGTCGACGTAGACGCCCTGCAGCTGGCAGGCCCGGGCGGTCTGCGACCCGATCTCGGCCTTGAACAGCACCCGGCCGTCCTCGATCCGGGCGAACACCCGCCCCTGCGAGACCAGCGCGGTCACTCGGGCCCGGTAGGAGTCGCGACCCTTCTCCTCCGGGGAGACGCCGACCTCCTCGGTGAACATCGCCACCGAGGCCGGGTAGAGCACGTCGATCTCGTCCAGCCGCACGCGTCGCACCTGCGGGTCGCAGGGCACCGGTGCGGGCTGGGTCGCGACCATGAACGGCTGGTCGGTCCGCAGCGAGCGCGCCGGTCCCCAGCAGCCGCCGAGCCGGTCCCACATCGCCAGCACCTCGTCCTGCACGCCGAACAGCGAGGCGCAGGTGCGCCCGTCGGCGCGCGCACGCTCGGCGAACGCCTCCAGTGCCGCCGGGTGGGCACCGACCGGCACCAGGTTGGCGGCGTGGTGGCAGACCGCGGTCAGCCGGCCGGCCTCGACGTAGCCGTAGACCCTCCCGCCGAGCCACCGCGGGTCGAGCCGGGTCGACTCGATCCGGTCGGCCACGAAGACGTGTGTCAGCGGGTCACGGTCGAGCAGGCCGCGGACCCGCGGGAGGTCGGAGGGTCCGAGCACCCGTACGCCGCGCAGCGAACCTGCCACCGGGCTGAGCACGGGGGCAGCGTACGGCCCGACGGCGCGCTCCGCCCATGACCCGCACCGCCCGAGTTGTCACCGTGACGTCGCCATCTACGGCGTTCTGACGGTGACAGGTCGGGCGGGAGGGTTCAGCCGACCGTCACGCTGGGGCCGGTGGCGGCACCGGAGTCGCCGTCGACCGGCTCGCCGATCTCCTCGGCGATCCGCATCGCCTCCTCGATCAGCGTCTCGACGATCTGCGACTCGGGAACGGTCTTGATCACCTCGCCCTTGACGAAGATCTGGCCCTTGCCGTTGCCGGACGCCACCCCGAGGTCGGCCTCGCGGGCCTCGCCCGGACCGTTGACCACGCAGCCCATCACGGCGACCCGCAGCGGCACCTCCATGCCCTCGAGCCCGGCGGTCACCTCGTCGGCCAGCGTGTAGACGTCGACCTGAGCGCGGCCGCACGAGGGGCAGGAGACGATCTCCAGCTTGCGCGGCTTGAGGTTGAGCGACTGCAGGATCTGGTTGCCGACCTTGACCTCCTCGACCGGCGGCGCCGACAGCGAGACCCGGATGGTGTCCCCGATCCCCTTGCTCAGCAGGGATCCGAACGCCACCGACGACTTGATCGTGCCCTGGAACGCTGGCCCGGCCTCGGTCACCCCGAGGTGCAGCGGCCAGTCGCCCCGCTCCGACAACATCTCGTAGGCCCGCACCATGACGACGGGGTCGTTGTGCTTCACCGAGATCTTGAAGTCGTGGAAGTCGTGCTCCTCGAACAGGCTCGCCTCCCACACCGCCGACTCGACCAGGGCTTCCGCGGTCGGCTTGCCGTACCGCTCCAGCAGCCTCTTGTCGAGCGATCCCGCGTTGACGCCGATGCGGATCGACACGCCGGCATCCCTCGCGGCGTTGGCGATCTGCTTCACCTGGTCGTCGAAGGCGCGGATGTTGCCGGGGTTGACGCGCACCGCGGCGCACCCGGCGTCTATCGCGGCATAGACGTACCGGGGCTGGAAGTGGATGTCGGCGATCACCGGGATCTGCGACTTCTGCGCGATCGCCGGCAGCGCCTCGGCGTCGTCCTGGCTCGGGCAGGCCACCCGGACGATGTCGCAGCCCGTCGCGGTCAGCTCCGCGATCTGCTGCAGGGTCGCGTCGATGTCGGTCGTCGGCGTCGTCGTCATCGACTGCACCGAGATCGGGGCGTCGCCGCCCACCAGCACCTTGCCGACCTTGATCTGGCGGGTGCGGCGTCGCTCGGCGAGCACCGGGGGCGGCGGCGCGGGCATGCCGAGGTCGATGGCGGTCATGGTGTGAGGTCCACCTTCCTGATCACTGCAGCCGGACCGGGTTGACGAGGTCGGTGTAGACGAGCAGCACGCCCATCAGCACGAGGACGAGCCCGACGGCGTACGCCAGCGGCAGCAGCTTCGCGACGTCGACGTAGCCGGGGTCGGGGCGACCGCGGAGCTTCGCGAAGCCGCGGCGGACCGCCTCGTACAGCGCACCCACGATGTGCCCCCCGTCCAGCGGGAGCAGCGGCAGGAAGTTGAACAGCGCGACGAAGAGGTTGACGGCTGCGAGCAGCGCGATCACGTTGGAGATCCGCTCCTTCCACGAGGACTCCTCCGCGCTGGCCAGCTCGCCGGCCACGCGGCTGGCCCCCACGACGCTCATCGGGCTGTCGGGCTCGCGCTCGGCACCGAACGCGGCCTGCACCACGCCGACCATGCGCTCCGGCATCGCCAGCATCGCCTCGCCGGTGGCCTGGATCAGGCTGCCCATGGTCGTTACGACGACGACCGGTCCGTGCCGCTCGTCGGGCTGCGTGGGCGCGACCCCGAGGAAGCCGACGTCCTCGTACGACTCCGGGTCGTCGAGGACGGCGCGGGACGAGATCCGGGTGTTGGTGGTGACCTCGTGCGCCTCGCCGTCGCGCTCGAACCCGATCACCGCCGCGCCGGCGTCGTTGTCGCGGATCAGCAGGGTGAGCTGGTCCCAGTCCTCGATCTCGGTGCCGTTGAACGACGTGATCACGTCACCGGGCCGCAGGCCGGCGCTGGCCGCGGGCGCGACCGGGTCGCCCGCCGCGCACTCGCGACCCTCCTCGGCTGCGGGGATCACGCAGTCGGACACGGTGTCGACCGTGGTGCTGGGGGTTGGCACGCCGATGCCCATGATCAGGACGCCGAACAGGAAGCACGCGATCAGCACGTTCATCAGCGGCCCGCCGACCATGATGATCAGCTTCTGCCACCAGGGCTTGCGGTAGAACAACCGGTCCTCGTCACCCGGCTTGACCAGCTCGTACTCGGAGGCGCGGGCGTCGGCGACCAGCTGGGTGAACATGCCGGTGTTGCTGTTGCGCACCCTCTTGGGGTGGTCGGCGTCGCCGGTCTCAACCGGCGCGTTCTTGGCCGGCGGCAGCATCCCCACCAGCTTGACGTAGCCGCCGAGCGGGATCGCCTTGATGCCGTACTCGGTCTCGCCGCGGCGGAAGGACCACACCCGCCGGCCGAACCCGACGAAGTACTCGGTGACCTTGACGTCGAACTTCTTGGCGGGCCACATGTGGCCGACCTCGTGCAGGGCGATCGACGCCATCAGGCCGACGAAGAACACGACCACGCCGAGGGCGTAGATCAGCGAGTCCATGCCTCTCCCGTGGTCCGTCCCGAGGTCAGGTGCACTGCCCGCTCCCGGGCCCAGCCGTCCGCGGCGAGCACGTCCTCGACCGTCAGCGTCTCCCTCGAGAGTACGCGGTCGCCGTCGGCCAGGTGCTCGTCCAGCACCTCGGCGACCGTGTCCACGATGCCGAGGAACGGCAGCGCACCGGCGCGGAACGCCTCCACGCACGCCTCGTTGGCGGCGTTCAGGACTGCCGGAGCCGTCCCCGCTGCCTCGCCCGCGCGGCGGCACAGCGCGACCGCGGGGAACGCCGCGTCGTCGAGCGGCTCGAACTCCCAGGTCGACGCCGTGGTCCAGTCGCAGGCCGTGGCGGCGCCAGGCACCCGGTGCGGCCAGGCCAGGCCGAGCGCGATCGGCAGCCGCATGTCCGGCGGCGAGGCCTGCGCGATCGTCGAGCCGTCGACGTACTCGACCATCGAGTGCACCAGCGACTGCGGGTGCACGACCACGTCGATCCGGTCGAACGGCACGTCGAACAGCAGGTGCGCCTCGATCACCTCCAGCCCCTTGTTGACCAGGGTCGCGGAGTTGATCGTGATGACGGGTCCCATGTCCCAGGTGGGGTGTGCCATCGCCTGCTCAACGGTGACGTCGGCGAGGTCGGCGCGGCTGCGGCCCCGGAACGGCCCTCCGCTCGCGGTGACCACCAGGCGGCGGATGTCGGCGGCGTCCTCTCCGCGCAGCGCCTGGGCCAGGGCAGAGTGCTCCGAGTCGACCGGCACGATCTGGCCGGCCCGGGCCCGCGCCTTGACGATGTCGCCACCGACGATCAGCGACTCCTTGTTGGCCAGCGCCAGGAGGCTCCCCGCATCCAGCGCGGCCAGCGTCGCGCGCAGGCCGACCGACCCGGTGATCGCGTTGAGCACCACGTCGCAGTCGAGCGCCGCAGCCTGCTCGGCCGCGTCGGTGCCGGCGAGCAGCCGGGGCAGCCGGGTCTGGCCCTCGGACCACCCCAGGCGCTGTGCCTCGGCGTAGAGCGCCAGCTGCACGTCCTGGGCCGCGGTGGCGCGGCTGACCGCGATGACATCGACCTGGTGCTCGAGCGCTTGGGCGGCCAGCAGCCGAGGGTCGGCTCCCCCGGCCGCAAGCGCGCGTACGCGGAACCGGTCCGGGTTGCGCGCGATCAGCTCGAGCGCCTGGGTGCCGACCGAGCCGGTCGACCCGAGGACCACGACGTCACGGCGCACACCACCATTGTCGCAAGCCCACGCTGTCTAGGATCACCCGATGGCCGACCGCGACGTCCCGCCGCTGGCGGCGGAGGACCACGTCTGCCACGCCTGCGGCGTCCGCTACGCCGACGTGACCGTCGCCGAGGGGCTGGACACCCTCGCCGGGCTCCCCGAGCGGTACGCCGCCGCCGTCGCCGCGGTCCCGGAGCGGGACCGGTCGGTACGTCCCGAGCCGGACGTGTGGTCGGTGGCCGAGTACGTCTGCCACGTCCGGGACGTGTTCGTCGCGTACACGATCCGGCTCTACCGGGTGCGCACCGAGCAGCGTCCGGCTCTCGAGCCGATGTTCAACGACCTCCGGGCGGCCCGGTTCGGCTATCGCGAGCGCGACCTCGGGCCGGTGCTCGACGAGCTCACCGCAGCCGCGGACGGCTTCGCCGCGGAGGTGGACCGGGTGCGGCCGGACGGCTGGGAACGCACCGGCACCCGGCGGCCGGGCGAGGAGCGCACCGCCCGCTGGCTGGTCCGCCAGACCCTGCACGAGGGGGTGCACCACCTGGCGGACGTGGAGGCGGTGGCGGGGCGCGTCGCCGCGCGGCCCGGGTGAACGAAAACCGTCACCGGAACCCGGCTTGACGACTCGAACAGCCGGTGGCGAGACTGCCGGACAACGTTTTTCGCAGCCTGGAGGATCCTCGTGACCGTCGCCGAGAAGCACCGCCACGACTGGGGCGGCCCGGGGCTCCCCCAGCACCGCCTGCTGGTCACCGAGATCCCCGGTCCCCGGTCCCGCGAGCTGATGCAGCGCCGCGACGCCACCGTGGCGGCCGGCGTCAGCACCGTGCTGCCGGTCTTCGTCGAGGTCGCGGGCGGTGGCGTGCTGGTCGACGTCGACGGCAACTCGCTGATCGACATGGGGTCGGGCATCGCCGTCGTGGGCGTCGGCAACGCTGCCTCGCACGTGGTCAAGCGGGTGCGGCGGCAGGTGGCCGACTTCACCCACACCTGCTTCATGGTGACGCCCTACGAGGGCTACGTCGACGTCTGCGAGCGGCTGGCCGAGCTCACGCCGGGCGACCACGCCAAGAAGTCGGCGCTGTTCAACTCCGGCGCCGAGGCGGTCGAGAACGCGGTCAAGATCGCCCGCAACGCGACCGGTCGGGACGCGGTGGTGGCCTTCGACCACGCCTACCACGGGCGCACCAACCTGACGATGTCGATGACCGCCAAGAACATGCCGTACAAGCAGGGTTTCGGGCCGTTCGCCGGGGAGGTCTACCGGGCGCCGATGTCCTACCCGTTCCGGGAGCCGGTGCCGATCAGCGGTGCGGAGGCGGCGGCCCGGGCGATCGCCGTGATCGACAAGCAGGTGGGCGCCGGCAACGTCGCGTGCGTCGTGATCGAGCCGATCCAGGGCGAGGGCGGGTTCGTCGTGCCGGCCGAGGGCTTCCTCCCGGAGCTGGCCGACTGGTGCCGCCAGCACGGGATCGTTTTCATCGCCGACGAGATCCAGACCGGCTTCTGCCGGACCGGGGCCTGGTTCGCCTGCGACCACGAGGGCGTCGTGCCGGACCTGGTCACGATGGCCAAGGGGATGGCGGGCGGGCTGCCGCTGGCAGCCGTCACCGGTCGCGCCGAGATCATGGACGCCGCGCACGTCGGCGGGCTCGGCGGCACCTACGGCGGCAACCCGGTCGCGTGCGCCGCCGCGCTGGGTGCGATCCAGACGATGCAGCAGCTCGACCTCGACGAGGCCGCCCGCGAGATCGAGAAGCAGATGCTCGAGCGGCTCGACGCGATGGCCGCGCGCTTCCCGGTGATCGGCGACGTGCGCGGTCGAGGCGCAATGATCGCCGTCGAGCTGGTACACCCCGGCAGCACCGAACCCGACCCCGCCACGACGGCCGCGGTCAACGCCGCCTGCCACCAGGCCGGCGTCGTGACGCTCACGTGTGGGACGTACGGCAACGTGCTGCGCTTCCTGCCGCCGCTGGTGATGCCGACCGACCTGCTCGCCGAGGCACTGGACGTGATCGAGAAGGCCTTCGCGGAGGTCACCGGGTCCTGACGACGAGATCATCCGCGCACTACGCCCTCCCCCGTGGGGGCGTAGTGCGCGGATGACGCCTCGATGTCAGGCGGGCATCAGGCCGACTTGACCTCGCTGCGCAGCACCCGGATGACACCGGCGATGAGTGGCAGCCAGATCCACCACATCGAGGTCACCAGCAGCTGCGCCCACTCCTCGGAGGTCACCGACTGGTCGAACTCGAACAGCGGTCCCTGGGCGGTACTGATGTCGATCCAGGGTGCGGCGTCGACCAGCCCCGGCACGATGCCGAACAGGATGCTGACCGCGAGCGGGAGCACGAACGACAACACGATCGCGGCCGCGCTGTTGAGCAGGACGGTGCCGAACGCCAGCCCGCCGAGCAGGCCCATGGTCTGCAGTATCAGCACCTTGCCGGTGTCGTCTGCGCCAAACCCCCACTCGCCGCTGCCGTCGCGCAGGGCCTCCGCCAGGAGGTTGCCGACGGCCGCCGACGCGAGCAGCAGCACGACGAACACCAAGCCGAGCAGCATGACGGCCACGACCTTGGCCCCCAGCGTCCTGCCACGTCGCGGTTCAAGGGTGAACGTGACGAGTCCGGTGCGCTGGGACCACTCGCTGGTGACGCACAAGATGCCCAGGACCGGCAGCAGAAACGCCTGCGGGGTCGCCGTGAGCCCGACGAAGTTGTTGAACGTGAGGTCGCGCTCGTTCCCGAAGATGAGGAACAGCACCATCGCCGCCACCGTGATGCCGGCGATCGCGAACAGCAGCCAGCGTCCCGCGCGGGTGTCCAGCGTCTTGCGCAGCTCGACCCGGACCAGTCGGGTGAAGGGCACCGTTGCCGTGTCCCCCACCGGCGGTCCGGCGGTCGTGCCGGTCAGCACCTCGGTCGTCATGCCGTCACCTCCACGTCAACCCGCTCGCGGGCGTCGTCTGCGGTCAGGGACAGGAACATGTCCTCGAGCCCTGCACCGTCGGCCTGACGCAGCTCGAGCAGCACCACCTGTGCCACTGCCGCCGCGCGTCCGACCTGCTCGGCGCTCACCTCGGTGACCACACCGCCCTTCGGGTCGACCGTGAACTCGATGCCCGCGTCGGTCAGCGCCCGGGCCAGCGCCGCGTCGTCCAGCGCTCGGACGAACATGGCGGACGAGGCGAGCAGCGACTCCTTGGTGCCCTGGGCGACGATCTTGCCGCGTCCGATCACCACCAGCTCGTCGGCGATCACCTCCACCTCGTGCAGCAGGTGTGACGACAGCAGGACGGTGCCCCCGCGGTCGGCGAAGGAGCGCAGCAGCCCGCGCATCCACCGGATGCCCGCCGGGTCGAGCCCGTTGGCCGGCTCGTCCAGGATCAGCACCTCGGGGTCACCCAGCAGGGCGTGCGCGATGCCCAGCCGCTGCCGCATGCCGAGGGAGTAGTTGCCCACCCGACGCTTGGCCTCGTTGGGCTCGAGGCCCACCAGCTCGAGCATCTGGTCGACCCGCGAGGTGGGCAGGCCCATCAGCAGCGCCCCGAGCGCCAGGACCTCCCGGCCGGTGCGGCCGCTGTGCTGGGCAGAGGCGTCGAGCAGCACGCCGACGTGCCGGCCCGGGTTGGGGATGTCCCGGTAAGGCCGTCCCAGCACGGTGGTGGTGCCACCGGTCGCCGGCGTCAGTCCGCACATCATGCGCATCGAGGTCGACTTGCCCGCACCGTTCGGTCCGAGGAAGCCGGTCACACTGCCCGGCTCGACGCTGAACGTGACGTCGTCGACCGCCAGGAAGGCGCCGTAGCGCTTGGTCAGTCCTTCACACGTGATCATGGTGCGAGCATGCCGACCGGAAGGGCACCGGCGCATCCGGCATCGGACGGATCAGGCATAGACGAAAGTCGGCCCGGTCGGGGACCGCTGGCCCTGGGGTGGGCCCCGACCCGCCGCTTACGCTGACGCGGTGCCATCCCCGCCGCCGACCCACCAGCCCCCCGCGCTGAGGCTCTGGCAGCACGCCTGGCGCTACGCCGCCGCGGTGTCCATCAGCACGATCGCCATGGTCGGCGCGTGGGACGACACGTGGGACGCGAGCCCGCTGTGGGTCATCGGCGACATCGCGGTGGGTCTGGTCTGCCTGGTCCTGATGGCGTTCCGCCGCCGCTGGCCGGTCGCGATCGCCGTCATCGTCACCCTCGCCAGTGGGTTCGCCACGACGGCTGGCGGACCGAGCGTGGTCGTCATCGTGTCGCTCGCGACGCACCGGCGGTGGCGCCAGATCCTGCCGATCGCGGCGCTGACCGTCGCGATGGGCATGGTCTACGCCGCCGTCCAGCCATCGGAGCGCGACCCCTGGTTCGTCAGCATCGCGTTCAACGTGGCGTTCACCGGAGTGCTGCTCGCGACCGGCATGTACATCGGCGCCCGGCGCGAGCTGCTGGCGTCACCTGAAGGACCGGGCCGAGCGGGCCGAGCGCGAGCAGGCCCTTCGGGTGGCGCAGGCCCGGGCCAACGAGCGGGCCCGGATCGCGCGCGAGATGCACGACGTGCTCGCGCACCGGATGTCCCTGGTCGCGATGCACGCCGGCGCGCTCGCGTACCGCGACGACCTGTCGCCGGAGCAGACCCGGCAGGCGGCCGAGGTGATCCAGCAGGGCGCGCACCGGGCTCTCTCCGACCTGCGGGAGGTGCTCGGGCTGCTGCGCGACGCCGATCTCGCCGCGGACGCCGACGCACCCGAGCGGCCACAGCCGACGCTGTGCGACGTGCCTGCCCTCGTCGAGGAGGCGCGGGCGACGGGCACCCGGGTGACGCTCACCGACGAGGTGCGCGAGCCGCAGCAGGCGCCCGAGACAGCCGGCCGCAACGCCTACCGGATGATCCAGGAGGGCCTCACGAACGCGCGCAAGCACGCGCCGCACACGCCGGTGGCGGTGCAGCTGAGCGGCGGGCCGGGAGAGGACCTGCGAATCGAGGTGCGCAACCCGATGCCGCTGCAGCACTGGCCGCCCTCGGCCCCCGGCGGCGGACTCGGGCTGGTCGGGCTGGCCGAGCGAGCCGCACTCAGCGGCGGCCGGTTCGAGCACGGACCCAGGGCCAACGAGTTCGTCCTGCAGGCGTGGCTACCGTGGCCGGTGTGAGCGACACGATCGACGTCGTGCTGGTCGACGACGACGCACTCGTACGCGCCGGGCTGTCCCTGATCCTCGGCGGCGCCAGCGACATCGCGATCGTCGGCGAGGCGGCCGACGGCCAGGAGGGCGTCGAGGTGATCCGGCGCACGGGTCCGGACGTGGTGCTGATGGACATCCGGATGCCGAAGCTGGACGGTGTCGAGGCGACCGGGCAGGTCGTGTCATTCGACCACCCGCCGTCGGTCATCGTGCTCACCACGTTCGACGCCGACGAATACGTCGTGCGTGCGCTGGGCGCAGGCGCCAGCGGCTTCCTGCTCAAGGACACCGCACCGGAGGCGATCGTCGAGGCCGTGCGCAAGGTGGCGGCGGGTGAGCCGATGCTCTCGCCGACGATCACGACGTCGCTGATCCGGCAGCTGACGTCGCGTACCGACGGGGACCGATCGGCCGCCGCCAAGGAGTCCCTGGCCGTGCTGACCGAGCGGGAGCTCGAGGTGGCCGCGGCGGTGGGACGCGGTAAGTCCAACGCCGACATCGCGGCCGAGCTGTACATGAGCGTCGCGACCGTGAAGGCCCACGTGTCGCGGCTGCTGGTCAAGCTGGACGCGGACAACAGGGTGCAGATCGCGATCCGGATGCACGACGCCGGACTGCTGTGAGCGTGGGTGTGACGCTGCCCGTGGGTACGGTCGACGGTGTCGGACGACGGAGGGGATAGTGATGGGCGCGCTGTGGCACGGCTTTGCGGACATGGGGAGCGTCAGCAGTGACGGGCCGTTCGTCCTGCACCGCGGCGAGGGTGCCTACGTCTGGGACACCGCCGGCACCCGCTACCTCGACGCCACCGCGGGCCTGTGGTTCACCAACGTGGGCCACGGGCGCACCGAGATCGCGGCGGCGGTGAGCGAGCAGCTCAGCCGGGTGGCGGCGTACTCGACCTTCGGCGACTACGCCGTCGACACCGCCGTCGAGCTGGCCGAACGGCTCGCCCTGCTGGCGCCGGTGCCGGACAGCAAGGTGTTCCTCACCTCGGGCGGCTCGGACTCGGTGGAGACCGCGGCCAAGCTCGCCCGGCGCTACTGGCACGAGGTGGGACAGCCCGACAAGCGGATCGTGATCGGCCGGCAGAAGGCCTACCACGGCATGCACTACGCGGGCACGGCGTTGTCAGGCCTGCCGCCCAACCGCGAGGGCTACGGCGAGCTGGTGCATGATGCCGCGACCGTGGCATGGGACTCGGCGGCCGACCTCGACGACACGATCGAGCAGACGGGCGCGGGCAACGTCGCCGCGTTCTTCGTCGAGCCGGTCCTGGGTGCCGGCGGCGTCTGGCCCCCGCCCGACGGCTACCTCGCGGAGGTGCGCGCCGTCTGCCGCGAGCACGACGTGCTGTTCGTTGCCGACGAGGTGGTGACCGGCTTCGGCCGGATCGGTGGGTCGTGGTTCGCCTCCACCCGGTTCGGGCTGGACCCCGACATGGTGACGACCGCCAAGGGACTCACCTCCGGGTACGTCCCGATGGGCGCCACCTTCGTCGCACCGCGCGTGGCGGAGCCGTTCTTCCGGCCGGGAGCCGGGGTCTGGTGGCGACACGGCTACACCTACGGCGGGCACGCCGGCGCGGCCGCCGCCGCGATGGCCAACCTCGACATCATCGAGCGCGAGAGCCTCCTGGACGACTCCGCCCGGCTGGAGAAGTCGCTGCACGCGCTGCTGGCACCGCTGGCCGACCTCGACGCCGTCGAGGAGGTACGCAGCGGCACCGGTGCGGTCGCCGCCGTGCAGCTCACCGACCCGCAGGCGGCGCTCGGCGTGGTCAAGCGGCTGCGCGGGCACGGGGTCGCCACCCGGGCGGTCGGGCACGGCGGCATCCAGATCTCGCCGGCGTTCGTGATGACCGACGACGAGGTGCAGACCCTCGTCGACGCGCTGGCGGCCGTCCTCGCCTGACCCCGCGCCGCGAGTTGTCACCGTCTCGTTGAGCCTTGGGTCAACGCGAGACGCGGAGACATCCAGCTGCGCTCCTTGACCATGGCTCAGCAACTGGCCGCCGGGTGTACTGGATGCGTGTCTCCAGCGAACGCCCCGCGCGCCGGCACGGCACGCGCATGAGAGCCCGGGTGGCTCTGTCGGTCGCGCTGCTCGGGTTCGGGCTCGCGGGCTGCGGCGAGCAGACGTCGGGAGCCGCGACCCCGCCGTCGAGCACTGAGGGCGGCACCCCCAGCGACAGCGCGTCGACCGAGCCCGGTTCTCCCGGCAGGGAATCGGGTACGGCCGATCTGCAGCCGTGCGAGCTGCTGACGGGTGCCGAGCTGGCGCAGCTGGGCCTCGGCGCGCACGGGGTCGAGGACGAGATCGTCGGGCAGCGCGGGTGCCTGTGGACCGCGTCCGGCAGCCATACCGTCACGATCAGCATCGCCGATGACCTCGGGCTCGCGGACGTGGTGTCGAGCAGCCCGACGCGCGCGTTGACGGTGGGCTCGCACGAAGCGATGCAGTCGACCGGCGGGGTCAGCAGCTGCGCGATCAACCTCGGCGTCACCGCCACGTCCCGGGTCGACGTCATCTCCTCCGCCAACGGTGACGAGGCCAAGGCCTGCGACATCGCGATCCAGGCAGCGGAACTGGTAGAACCCACGTTGCCCTGAGGGCTGTATCCACACCCGAGCAGAGTCAGGCGGCTGGGAAGCCGCCGAGGATCCAGGTGTCGATCGCGGCGAGGTCGCCTTCGTCCAGGTCCATCTGCACGGCGCGACAGCTCTGCACGACGCTGTCGCGGTACGCGCGGGCCAGCTCGATCGGGCGCGCGACCACGTTCTGACCCAGCCGGCGCGGGGTCAGGGCCACACCCTTGACGACGAACGTCGCTGCGCTGCGCGAGACGGGAATGCCGCGGGCGGTGCACCGTTCACGTACCTCGACCGGCGTGGTGGCGACGCTGAAGCCGTTCTTCTCGACCTCGTCCACCAGCTCCTGGAACAGCACCACGAACTGCTCACTGCTGAGCCGAGGTGCCCGGGTGGCTCGGGCGACGAGCACCACGACGTCCTCGTCGTCGGTCTCGGCGGCCTCGACCCGGTGCCGTCGCGGGTCGGCCAGGTGGGAGGCGGTGCCGTCCACCACCCAGGACAGCCGCGGCAGGTAGCGCTGGACGAATCCGCCGAAGCTGCCGGTGCCCTCCCAGTTCCGGTTCTTCAGATCGGGGTCGACCGCCAGCGCGACGTGCGCGGCCGTCGATCCCGGTACCGGCTGCAGGGAAGAGGCAACCTTCTCGGCGACGGCCGCGGCCGCGGACTCCGCCCGGCCGTCGGCGCCACCGACCTCGACCGGCGGCTGCGCCGGCGGCTGCGGCACGACCAGCGCATTCGGTCGCCGGTAGCGAGTGGCCACCGCGAGCTGCTCGGGCTCGACGACGTGATCGGCGACTGACTGGTACGCCGCCGAGGCGTTGCCCGCGGTCAGGACGGTGACCCGGCGGTCGTACGCACGGACCCGGCGCGCGACCGGCGTGAAGTCGGCGTCGGCGGACCCGAGCACGAACTCGTCGTAGCGCGTGGTGTGGGACAGGGCGTCGAGCACGTCCATGACGATGTGGATGTCGGCGCTGTTCTTGCCGGCGGACGTGAGGGACGGACAGTCGATGACGCTGAAGCCCGCCGCGAGGAACTGCGCGCGGTAGCGGCCGAATCCCCCGCTCGGGTTGAGGTAGCAGGCCTTCACCAGGAACCGCCTGGTCACGGCGGCGGAGGCGTCCTGACCGGCCTCCAGCCACTCGACCCAGCTCGCCGGGTTGCTGGCGAACGCCGACGCAACGTGCGGGTCGGTGTTCCTGAGCCCGATGTAGACGTTGTCGAAGTCCAGGTATAGGGCGCTGCGGAGCTCGACAGGCAGGACCTCGGCTGATTCGACCATGGCCACCACCCCCGGGACGGATACGTGGAGCGTAGTCCGGGCCGCGTCAGGCGGGGGTGAGCTCCTGCTGGCCCCAGGGCGAGCCGTAGTCGGTGAGCAGCTCGAGGAACGGCACGGCGTCGAACGCCTCCGGCCCCAGCACACCGGCGCCCGACCAGGTGCCGCGGGCCAGCAGCTCGAGGGCCACGACCGGGTTGACGGCGGTCTGCCACACCACGCACTGGTGCCCGTACTCGCGCATCGACCACTCGTTGTCGACCACGTGGTAGAGGTACGTCGACCGCGGCCGCCCGTCGGTGCCCGTGCCGGTGACCCAGAGCCCCGCACAGGTCTTGCCGTGCATCCGGTCACCGAGGCCGGCGGGGTCGGGCAGGCACGCCGCCACCACGTCGCGCGGGCTCACCTCGGCTCCCCCGACCCGCACCTTGTCGGTGCTGTCGAGACCCAGCTTGTGCAGGGTCTTGAGCACGTCGATGAACTCCTCGCCGAGGCCGTACTTGAACGTCGCCCGCCGCGCATCGACCCAGCGCGGCATGAGGAGCACCTCCTCGTGCTCCACGTTGACGCACTCGACCGGGCCGATGCCCTCGGGGAAGTCGAAGACCTCCGGCTCGCTGAACGGCGCGGTGGTGAACCAGCGCCCGTCCTCCCACACCACCGGCGGGTTGAGGCACTCCTCGATCGTGGTCCAGATCGAGAACGACGGTGCGAACTCGTAACCATCGACGCTCAGGTTGGCGCCGTCGCGGGTGCCGAGCTCATCGATCGACGAGAACAGGTGGTCGGCGGCGTAGCGCGCGAAGACGTCCGAGAGCCCGGGCTCCACGCCGATCCCGACCAACGCCAGTCGGCCGGCACCTTCCCAGTCGGCCGCCTTGGCGAACTGCTCGTCGCCGAGCTTGACCCCGACCTCCTCGTACGGGCGGTCTGGGTGCGGGCGGGACAGCGACATCGCCATGTCGAGGTAGTCGGCGCCCCCGGCGTGGGCACCGTCGAAGATCGGCATGACGAACCGTGGGTCGACCGCGTTCATCACGTGCGTGGCCCGGTGCTCGCGCACCAGCGCGGCCACGCTGTCCGCGTCGGAGGCGTCGACCTGCGCGGCCGTGAACCGGGCGTCGCCCACCGCCGCCGCCGCGCGTTCGGACCGGGCACCGTCGTAGTCGGCGACGACGACCGCCTCGAAGAAGTCGCGCCGGGCCGCGATGGCGCAGAACGCCGAGCCGACGCCCCCGGCGCCGACGAGGAGGATCCGCACCTCAGGCGTCCAGCGCTGACATGACGTGCTTGATCCGGGTGTAGTCCTCGAGCCCGTACATCGACAGGTCCTTGCCGTAGCCCGAGTGCTTGAAGCCGCCGTGCGGCATCTCGGCGATCAACGGGATGTGGGTGTTGATCCAGACGCAGCCGAAGTCGAGCCGCTTCGACACCCGCAGGGCCCGGCCGTGGTCCTTGGTCCAGATGCTCGACGCGAGCCCGTACTGCACGCCGTTGGCCCAGCCCACGGCCTCGTCCTCGTCGCTGAACTGCTGCACGGTGATGACGGGACCGAAGATCTCGTTCTGGATCTGCTCGTCGTCCTGCCGTAGCCCGTCCAGCACGGTCGGCGCGTAGAAGTAGCCGCCGGCGAGGTCGCCGCCGACCCGCTCGCCACCGGTCGTCACCCGGGCGTGGTCGGGCAGCCGGTCGACCAGGCCGGTGACCCGCTCCAGCTGGCTGGCGTTGTTGACCGGGCCGTAGAGGACGTCCTCGTCGTCGGGACGTCCGGTCTTGGTGCCCTTGGCCTGCTCGGTGAGGGCGTCGACGAAGTCGCCGTGCACGCGCGGGCCGGCCAGCACCCGGGTGGCGGCTGTGCAGTCCTGGCCGGCGTTGAAGTAGCCCGCCACCGCGATCGCCTCGGCCGCGGCCGCGACGTCGGCGTCGTCGAAGATCACGACCGGCGCCTTGCCGCCGAGCTCGAGGTGCACCCGCTTGAGGTCGTCAGCGGCCGACTTGGCCACCTCCATGCCCGCTCGCACCGACCCGGTGATCGACACCATCTGCGGGGTCGGGTGCGACACCAGCGCACGGCCGGTGTCGCGGTCACCGGCCACCACGTTGAGCACACCCTTGGGCAGGTGCTCGGCGCAGATCTCGGCCAGCAGCAGGGTCGACGCCGGCGTGGTGTCGCTGGGCTTGAGCACAATGGTGTTGCCCGCGGCAAGCGCCGGCGCGATCTTCCAGACCGCCATCATGATCGGGTAGTTCCACGGCGTCACCTGGGCGCAGACGCCGATCGGCTCACGCCGGATCCACGACGTGTGCCCGGCCATGTACTCGCCGGCCGACTTGCCCTCCAGCACCCGGGCGGCGCCGGCGAAGAAGCGGATCTGGTCGACCATCGGAGGGATCTCCTCCTCCTTGGTCAGCCCGAGCGGCTTGCCGGTGTTGCGGCTCTCGACCGCGACCACCTCGTCCGCACGCTTCTCCAGCTCGTCGGCGATTCGGAACAGGGCGAGCTGGCGCTCGCTCGGCGTCGTCTGCCCCCAGCTCTCGAACGCCGTCGCGGCCGCCTGCATCGCCCGGTCGACGTCCTGCTCGCCGGACAGCGGCGCGGAGGCGTACGGCTGGCCCGTCACCGGGTCCACCAGCTCGTACGTGGCACCACTGGCGGAGTCGACGGGCGTCCCGTCGACGAAGTTGCGCAACGTCTGAAGCTTGTCGCTCACTGGACACTCCTGGTGCGAGAACGGCGGTTGGGACGGGTTTGTACGACGCATCGGCGCGGTGTGCTCCTGCCAGCGCGACGATATCCGTACCCGGCCCGGAAAGACCATGACCCATCCGGGATCGGGTCAGAGGCGCCCGCCGGTCGTGTCCCCGGACAGCTTCTGGCTGAGGTAGATCGGCAGGATCGAGAACAGGATCAGCAGCGTGCCGATGACGTTGACCACCGGGGCGTTGTTCGGCCGGGTGAGGTTGTTGAGGATCCAGATCGGCAACGTCTCGGTGCCCGGGCCGGCGGTGAACGTGGTCACGATGATCTCGTCGAACGACAGGGCGAAGCCCAGCAGCGCGCCGGCCAGCAGCGCGGAGCGCAGCGCCGGGAAGGTGACCAGCCGGAAGGTCATGATCCGCGTGGCCCCGAGGTCCATCGACGCGGCCTCGGCGTTCTCCCCCAGCCGGCGGAGCCGGGCGACGACGTTGTTGAACACCACCACGATGCAGAACGTGGTGTGGGCCACCACGATGGTGAAGAACCCGAGGTCGATGCCCAGCATCGCGGTGAAGGCCGAGTTGAGTGCCAGCCCGGTCACGATGCCGGGCAGCGCGATCGGCAGGATCACCAGCAGCGAGACAGCGTCGCGGCCGAAGAACGCGTACCGCTGCAGCGCGAACGACGCCAGGGTGCCGAGCACCAGTGCCAGCACCGTCGCGCAGAGGGCGACCTGCACGCTGACCCAGGCCGCGTCTCGCGCGCCCTCGTTGGTCAGCGCCTTGCGCCACCACTCCAGCGTGAACCCGCTGGGCGGCCAGGTGGAGACGCGGTCGGGGTTGAAGGCGTTGAGCACGACGACGAACAAGGGCACGTAGATGAAGGTCAGCGTGACCGCCACGGACGCACGCAGCGTCCAGACCAGCCCGCGCGACCTCGTCACCGTGCCACCTCCCGGCCTCAGATGTTCTCGAGTGCGCCGGTGCGTCGCACCAGCCGCAGGTAGACGACCATGATGAGGACGGTGACACTGGCCATCGCAGCGGCGAACGGCAGGTCGAAGACCTGGTTGTCGTACACCACGTTGCCGAGCATCTGCGTCTTGCCGCCGACGATGTCGACGGTGATGTAGTCGCCGAGCGAGAGCGAGAACGTGAAGATCGATCCCGCCACCACCGACGGGAAGATCGCCGGCAGCACGACCGACCGGAACGTCCGCCCGGGCCTGGCCCCGAGGTCACCGGACGCGTCCAGCAACGAGTCCGGCAGCCGCTCGAACCCGGCGTAGACCGGCAGGATCATGAACGGCAGCCACAGGTACGACAGCGTGATCACCACCGCGGCCAGCCCGAAGCCGGGTGTCCAGCCGATGGTGTTGTCCAGCACGCCGTTCTCGCCGAGGAGGATGCGCCACGAGAAGCCCTTGATCAGGTAGCTGACCCACAGCGGCATCAGCGCGGCGACCACCAGCAGCTTGCGTTCGCGCGGTCCGGCCAGCTTGGCCATGTAGAACGCGAACGGCACCGCCACGACCATGCAGATGAGCGTGACCCCGACAGCGACCCCCAGCGTGCGCAGGACGATCGTGCGGTAGACCGGGTTGTCCACCAGCATCCGGTAGTTGTCGAGGTTCCATTCCCGGACGATCGCGCTGGTGAACGAGTCGGTCGCCCAGAACGCCGTGATGAACAGCGCGGCCAGCGAGGCGAGGTAGACGACGACCAGCCAGAACATCGGCGCCGCCAGCAGCAACGACAGCCGCAGCCACACGTGGCGGTGCATGAAGGCCGAGGCCCGCCGGAGGGCGGTGGACTCCCGGGGCAGCCCCTCGGGGGGCTCGCGACGGGCCTCGGCCACAGCTGGGTCAGCCCTTGATCTCGGTCCAGGCCTGGGTCCACGCCGCGTAGTCGGTGCACTCGACGTCGGTACGTCCGTCGAGGCACTGGCTGATCGGCGTCGTCCAGTACCAGATCTGGTCGGCGTACTCCTCGTCGCCGGCGTGGAACGTGTCGCAGTGGTCGGGTGCGGCAGTCAGGTCGCAGGCCTTCTGGTTGCCCGGTGCCTCACCGAACCACTCCGCGACCTGGGCGTTGATCTCTGGCGAGGCGATCCAGTCCAGCCACATGTACGCGCAGTTCTTGTGCTCGGAGTTGGCCCCCACCATCCAGGTGTCGGACCAGCCGGTGGCCCCCTCGTCCGGCAGCACGACCTCGACCGGCGCGCCCTCGGCCTGGGCCAGGTTGGCGATGATCTGCCACGTGGTGCCGATGGTCGAGGAGCCGGTCTTGAACGCCGTGATCTCCTTGGTGTAGTCGGACCAGTACTCGCCGACGCTCTCACTCTGCTGCTTCAGCAGGTCGACCGCGGCCGCGAGCTGGTCCTCGTCCAGCGCGTACGGGTTCTCGATGCCGAGGTCCGGCTGTGTGGCCATCAGGTAGAGCGCGGCGTCGGCGATGTAGATCGGTGAGTCGTACGACGTCACCTTGCCGTCCTGCTGCGAGGCGTCGTCGAACACCGCCGACCACGACGTCGGTGCGGGCTGGACCTCCTTGGTGTTGTACATCAGCACGTTGGCACCCCAGCCGTGCGGGACGCCGTAGTTGACGCCGTCGACGGTGTTCCACGCCTGGTCCTTGAGGAACGGCCAGATGTCGGCGTAGTTGGGCACCAGGTCGAGGTTGACCGGCTCGACGTCGCCGGCGGCGATCAAGCGCAGCGACGCGTCGCCGGACGCCGACACCGTGTCGTACTCACCGGACTGCATCAGCGACACGGCCTCGTCGGACGTCGCGAAGACCTTGTTGTTGACCTGGCAGCCGGTCTCCTCCTCGAACGGCGTGACCCAGTCGACCTTGGGGTCGGTCGAGCCGTCCTCGGCATAGCCGGCCCAGGACAGGATGTTCAGCTCGCCCTCGCCCTCGCCCACCTCCTCGAGCGCCGGCAGGTCGGGTGGCTCGAAGGCCGCGGCGGGGTCGCCGGCGTCGTCGGAGCCGCCGTCGTCGTCGGACGACGTGCCGCAACCGGTGGCGATCAGCGCGACTGCCGACAAGACGGCCGCACACCGCCAGGTGGTTCCGCGGGTGAGTCTCATGCGATGTCCTTCCATGGTTCCGTGTGGTCGGTGTCAGTCGGTGCCGGAGCCGATCGAGATGCCGTGCCTGCGCTGCCACGAGAGTCGCACCTTCGAGCCCCGCAGCTCGGCCACGTCGGAAGACGAGCTCTGCAGGTTCTGCTGCAGGGCCACCAGCCGTCCGCCGGTGTCGAGATCGACGAGGAACCTGGTCGATGCCCCCGCGTAGACCACCTCGGCGACGGTGCCGGTCACCGCCTGCTCGTCGGGGTCGTCCGGTGCCGAGAGGTCGCGGGAGAGGGTGATCTTCTCGGGGCGCACCGAGTGGGTGCCGGCGTCCCCGAACAGCTGGGAGGCATCCTCGCCCTCCAGCAGGTTGGACGTGCCGACGAAGCCGGCCACGAACGCTGTCGCCGGACCTTCGTACAGCTCGGCGGGTGCGCCGACCTGCTCGACCCGCCCGGCGTTGAAGACGGCGACCCGGTCGCTCATCGTCAACGCCTCCTCCTGGTCGTGGGTGACGAACACGAAGGTGATGCCGACGTCGCGCTGGATGCCCTTGAGCTCGATCTGCATCTGCTCGCGCAGCTTGAGGTCGAGTGCGCCGAGCGGTTCGTCGAGCAGCAGCACCCGCGGGCGCACGATCAGCGCCCGGGCGAGGGCGACGCGCTGGCGCTGGCCACCCGACAGCTGGGAGGGCTTGCGGTCGCCGTAGCCGTCCAGCCGGACGCCCTCGAGCGCCTCGTCGGCACGCTTGCGGCGCTCGGTGCGGGAGATGCCGCGCACCCGCAGGCCGTAGGCGACGTTGTCGCGGACGTTCATGCTCGGGAACAGCGCGTAGTCCTGGAAGACCGTGCACACGTCCCGCTGGAACGGCGCCAGCCGGGTCACGTCCTTGCCACCGAGCGAGACGGTGCCGGCCGTCGGTTCCTCGAAGCCGGCGACGAGCCGGAGCACGGTGGTCTTGCCCGATCCGGACGGCCCGAGCATGGAGAAGAACTCGCCGTCGGAGATGTCGAGGTCGACGTCGTCGACGGCGACGACGTCGGCGAAGGTCTTGCGCAGCCCGCTGAGCGAGACGGCAGGTTCCGCGGTGTCGGCCACCGGCAAGGCCTTCCTGTGTCCCAAGGGGCTGGCGTCCCCCGACCCGGGGGATTCTGTCCGTATGCAACCGGCAACGCAACGACATGCCCACTGCAACACGCGATCGTCACCCGAATGCGACGCGGCGTAGCCTGCCCACGCCAGCCGGCACCGGACCGACCGGAGGAGGCAACGTTGCCCACCGCGCCGCTCGACCTGTTCGCCCTCGACGGTCTACTCGACGACGAGGAGCGGGCGATTCGTGACACCGTCCACCGGTTTGGCATCGACCGGCTCCGACCACACGTGACGGAGTGGTACGAGTCGGGCGAGGTGCCCGCGCGTGAGCTGGCCAAGGAGCTCGGCGCGCTCGGCCTGTTGGGCATGCACCTGCACGGCTACGACTGCGCCGGCACCTCGGTCGTCGCGTACGGGATGGCCTGCCACGAGCTGGAGGCGGTCGACTCCGGTTTGCGAAGCCTGGTGTCGGTGCAGGGCTCGCTGGCGATGTACGCGATCCACCGGTACGGCAGCGAGGAGCAGAAGCAGCAGTGGTTGCCGGCGATGGCCGCCGGTGAGGCGATCGGCTGCTTCGGCCTCACCGAGCCCGACGCCGGCTCGGACCCGGGCGCGATGCGCACCTCCGCGCGCCGCGACGGCTCCGGTGCCGAAGCCGACTGGGTCCTCGACGGCACCAAGCTCTGGATCACCAACGGCACCGTCGCCGCGGTCGCGGTCGTCTGGGCGCAGACCGACGACGGCATCAGAGGTTTCGTGGTACCCACCGGGACGCCCGGCTTCACCGCGAACACCCTGCACCACAAGCTGTCACTGCGGGCGTCGGTGAGCGCCGAGCTGGTGCTGGAGGGGGTCCGGCTGCCGGCCGACGCGGTGCTGCCCGAGGCGCAGGGCCTTGGCGCGCCGTTGAGCTGCCTGTCCGAGGCGCGCCTGGGCATCGTCTTCGGTGCGCTCGGAGCCGGGCGCGACAGCCTCGAGACGGCGGTCGCGTACGCCACGGAGCGAGAGGTGTTCGGCAAACCGCTCACCGGCTACCAGATCACCCAGACCAAGCTGGCCGACATGACGGTCGCGCTGGGCACGGCGATGCTGCTCGCGGTGCATCTCGGCCGGCTGAAGGAGGCCGGCACGCTGCGACCGGAGCAGGTCAGCATCGGCAAGCTCAACAGCGTGCGGGTGGCCCTCGACGTCGCCCGTGAGTGCCGCACGATCCTCGGGGCCAGCGGCATCACCACCGAGTACTCACCGCTGCGGCACGCCAACAACCTCGAGTCGGTGCTCACCTACGAGGGCACGTCCGAGGTGCACCAGCTGGTGATCGGCCAGGCGTTGACCGGGATCTCCGCTTTCCGCTGAGCCCCTGTCAGGACCGTCAGAGCTGTCAGGCGGACTCACGCACGACCAGCTCGGTCGGCAGCACGACCGACTCCACCGTCTCGCCCTGCGCCGCCCGCACGACGAGGTCGCACATGCGCTCGGCGATCTGCTCGAACGGCTGTCGCACCGTCGTCAGCGGCGGGTCGACGGTGCGCGCCAGCCGTGAGTCGTCGAAGCCGCCCACGGCCACGTCGCCGGGCACCGACAGCCCGTGCCGCCGCAAGGCTGCCAGCGCGCCCGCGGCCAGCAGGTCGGAGGCCACGAACACGGCGTCGGGTCGCACGCCTCGCCCCAGCAGCTCCTCCATGGCCTTCTCGCCCGACCCGACGGTGTAGTCGTCGGCGGACACGATCAGGTCGCGGGTCGCCCGTCGGCCCAGCACCTCGGTGAAGCCCTCGAGCCGGTGCAGACCACCGGGGGTGTCCAGCGGCCCGGTGACCGTGGCGATCCGCCGGCGGCCGAGACCCACCAGGTGCCGGGTCAGCTGCCGGGCGCCCTCCCGATCGTCGGCTGCGACGTACGCGATCTCGGCCTCGTGCCCGAGCGGCCGGCCGCAAGCGACCGTGGGCACGGCGCTCGCCGCCAGCTCGCCCACGATCGGGTCGCCCGAGTGCGTCGACACCAGCAGCACGCCGTCGACGTGCCCGCCGCGGGTGTAGCGCAACAGCCGCGCGCGCTGGTCTGCGTTGCCCGCGATCATCAGCACCAGGCTGACGTCGCGCTCGGCCAGCTGCTGGGTGCAGGCACGCAGCAGCACGTTGAAGTTGGGGTCCTCGAACAGCAGGTCCTGCGGCTCGGACAGCACGAAGGCCACCGCGTCGGCGCGCCGGGTGACCAGGCTGCGTGCGCTGGTGTTGACGACGTATCCGGTCTCGAGCATCGCCCGCTGCACGGCCGCCGTCGCCGCCGCGCTCACGTAGTGACCGCCGTTGAGCACCCGTGACACGGTGCCGCGCGAGACGCCGGCCGAGGCGGCGACGTCGTCGATGGTCGGTCCGCGCCGGGTGGCGCGCCGCGCCGCACCTCGCGACTTCGGGTGCGCCACCCCGTCAGCCGGCCCGTCGCTCATCGCCCCGCCTCCGCATGGTCGGTGTCCATCATCCCTTCAGGCCGCCGCTGAGCAGGTCGACACTCCAGTACCGCTGCAGCACGAGGAACAGCGCGATCAGCGGGATGACCGACAGCATCGCGCCGGTGATCACCAGCGTGTACAGAGCCGGCCGGTCGGATCCCTGCGCCAGCAGGCTGTACAGGCCGACGGTGAGCGGGAACTTCTCCGGGTCGGTCAGCATGATGTACGGGAGCAGGAAGTTGTTCCACACGCCCACGAACTGCAGCAGGAACGCCGTGATCAACCCGGGCACCATCATCGGCAGCGCGATCGCGGTGAACGCGCGCAGCTCGCCCGCCCCGTCGAGCCGGGCCGCCTCCAACGCCTCGTCCGGCACCGCCGCACCCGCGTAGATCGCGCAGAGGTAGATGCCGAACGGACTGATCACGCCGGGCAGCAGCACCGACCAGTACGACCCGGCGAGGTCCAGCTCGGCCAGCAGCAGGTACTGCGGCACCGCGTAGGCGATCTGCGGCACCAGCACGCCGGCCAGCAGCAGGCCGAACACGAGCCGCCGGCCGCGGAACGCGTACTTGGCGAGCGCGAAGCCCGCCATCGCGGAGACGGCGACCGACAGCACCGCTCCCCCACCGGCGTAGATCGCCGAGTTGACGCACCAGGTCCAGAACTGCCCGTCCTGGTAGGCGGTGAGCTCTGCGAGGTTGTCGGTCAGTCCACCGGTGAAGCTCGGCACGAACGAGAACGTGCTGAACAGCTCGGCCCGCGACTTGGTGCTGGCGATCAGCACCCACGCCACCGGGAGCAGGCAGTAGACCGCACCGATCAGCAGCACGGCCGTGGACACCACCGGCGTCCGGCCGGTCCGTACCTGCGCGCTCACGACGTGGTCCGGGACGCGCGGGACTGGAACAGCCGCAGCACCAGCAAGCTGAGCAGCAGGCTCGCGCCCGCAAGCAGCAGCGACGTGGCCGCCGCGGCGTGCACGTCGTTGGTGATGAACGCGTCGCGGTAGACCTTCATCAACGGCACCCACGACGACGAGATCGACGTGGTGAGCGGCTGCAGCGTCGTCGGCTCGCTGAACACCTGCAACGTCGCGATGACCGAGAACAACCCGGTCAGGACCAGCGCTGGCACCAGCAGCGGAATCTTGATCCGCAGCGCGATCTGCCGCTCGGAGCAGCCGTCGACGCGAGCGGCGTCGTACAGCTCGGTGGGGATCGCCCGCAGCGCGGTCCAGAGCACGATCATGTTGAAGCCGGTGCCGCCCCAGACCGCGATGTTGGCCACCGACCCGAACACCGTCGTCGGCGACAGCAGGTCCGGCGGCTCACCCCCGAGCGCGTCCACGACGTAGTGCAGCGGGCTCACCTCGGGCAGGTACAGGAAGCCCCACAGCAGGGTGGCGACGACGCCCGGCACGGCGTACGGGAGGAAGATCGCCATCCGGCTGAAACCGGGCGCCCGTACGCCGGGCAGGTCGAGCAGCAGTGCGAACAGCAGCGCGAGGCCGAGCATGGTCGGTACGACCAGCAGGGCGTAGATGCCCAGGCGCCCGAGCCCGTCGTAGAGCTCGGAGTCGGTGAGCGCATCGCGGTAGTTCTCCAGCCCGACGAAGACCTCGGTCTGGCGCCCGAAGCCGCCGCCCTCGATCCGCATCGCCCGGAGGCTGAGCACGAAGGCGTAGGCCGTCGGCACCACCACGAACGCCGTGAACAGCACCGCTGCGGGCAGCAGGAAGGCGTACGGCGCGACCTGGCGCCGTCCCGATCTCGCCACCGGTCAGTCGCCGGTGACGTCGTAGCCGCTCTTCTCCATGTCGGACAGTGTCGTCTCCTGCATGCCTGCCAGAGCCTCGGCGAAGGGAGAGCCGTCCTGGATCGCCGCGGCGAACTCGTCGCGATAGGCGGCGTACGTGACGTTGACGTTGGGGCCCCACGTGAACCCTTGCGCGGATGCCGCGATGTCGGCGGCCTGTGCGAAGAAGTCAGGCTGGTTCGGCAGGAATGCGGGCGGCTGGTCGAGTGCCGGCGAGGTCTGCCCGTCGGTCGCCGCCGGGTAGAGGTTGGACGTGGTGATCAGCGCCTCGACCGCCCGCGGGTCGGTGTTCAGCCAGCTGGCGAACTCCGCGGCCGCGGCGGTGTCATCGGCCTCGGTGGTGACCGCCGTGGTCGATCCGCCCCAGAAGCCGACGGTGTCGTCACCGGCCTCCCACGCCGGCAGCGGCGCCATCTCCCACGAACCCTTGGTGTCCGGAGCGATGCCCTCCAGCACCGCGGGACCCCAGACCGCGGTCGGCCACGCGATCAGGGTGCCGTCGTTGAGCTGGGCGTTCCACTGCGGGGTGTACATCGGCTCGCCGAGCACCAGGTCGTCGGCGACCAGGTCGCCCCAGTAGTCCGCGACCTGCTGGCTGGCGTCGTCGTCGATGCTCACCGACCAGGTGTCGCCGTCGAGCGACCACCACTGTGCGCCGGCCTGCTGCGTGAGCCCGGCGAACCAGCCCGGGTCCTCGGTGGAGAACGTCGTGAGGTGCCGGTCGGGGTCCTGCTGGCGCACCTGCTCGGCGACCGCGCGGAAGTCGTCCCAGGTCTCCGGCACCTCGAGGCCCATCTCCTCGAAGATGTCCGCCCGGTAGAGCAGCATCATCGGCGCGAGGTCCTGGGGAACCGCGTAGACGGCGTCGTTGAACGTTGTGAGGCTCCAGATGTCGTCGGTGAAGGCGTCCTGGATGTCCTCGGTGTCGTCGGTGATGTCGGTAACGACGTCGTTGACGACCAGCGACGGCAGCGCCTGGTACTCCGCCTGCACGAGGTCGGGGCCGTTGCCCGCGCGGTGCGCGGTGAGAACCTTGGTGACCAGGTCGTCGCCCTGCGCGGAGTCGTTGACCTTCACCTGGATGTCGGGGTTCTCCTTGTTCCAGATCTCGACCACCTGAGCGATCTCCGGCGCCCAGGCCCAGTAGTCGAGCGTCACCGGCCCCTCGCTCTCCTTGCGCGGCGCGGTGCCACCGTCGTCATCGTCGTCACCGCCGCCGCACGCGGCGAGGCCGACCAGGGCGAGGGCGGTCAGGGCGGGGACCAGGGCGGCGCGACGACGCATGGGACGTCCTCCGGGAGGCGGGGACAGCGGACGAATCTCTGTGAGCGGTCACAGGGTCACCCGTCGAACCGGTGCCTGTCAACCAGGCTGCCGGATCCGGGCAATCTTCCGTTGTCGGGCGACCGGCGTTACTGTGACCGCTCACAGCAACGCTGGAGGGCAGACCGTGACCACCCTGGTCCCCCCGGCCGGTCCCGAGCCGGCACCCGAAGGGCCACCCCGCCGCTGGCCGCGTGGGCTCGACCGGATGGGCTACGGCGGCGACTACAGCCCCGAGCAGTGGCCGCGCGAGGTGTGGGACGACGACATCGCGCTGATGCGCGAGGCCGGCGTCTCGATGGTGACCGTCGCGGTGTTCGCCTGGGCGCTGCTGGAGCCGGACGAGGGTCGCTACGACCTGGAGTGGCTCGCCGACGTCGTCGACCGCCTGCACGCGGCCGGCATCCTGGTCGATCTGGCCACGCCGACCGCGGCGCCGCCTGCGTGGTTCGCCGCGGCGTACCCCGGCTCGCTGCCGGTCACCCGGGACGGACGACGGCTCGGGGCGGGCGCGCGCGAGCACTTCTGCCCCAGCTCACCGCACTACCGCGCGGCTGCGGTCGGGATCGCCACCGCGATGGGGCAACGGTTCGGCGACCACCCCGCGGTCGCGCTGTGGCACGTCAACAACGAGTACGGCGCACACGTCGGCCCGTGCTACTGCCCGACCAGCGAGGTGGCGTTCCGCGACTGGCTGCGCGCCCGCTACCGCGACCTCGACGCGCTCAACGACGCCTGGGGCACCACCTTCTGGGGCCAGCGCTACGGCGACTGGGACCAGGTGCCGGCGCCGCGCGAGGCACCGATGCCGGTCAACCCGGCCCACCAGCTCGACTTCATGCGGTTCTCGTCCGAGGCCTACCTGGAGTGCTACCTGCTCGAGCGGGACGAGCTCAGGTCGCTGTCACCGGGCGTGCCGGTAACGACGAACTTCATGACGACCAACTGCAAGCACCTCGACTACTGGCGCTGGGCCGACGAGGTCGACGTGCTGGCCAACGACCACTACCTGACCGCCGAGGACCCGGACAACCACGTCGAGCTGGCACTGTCGGCCGACATCACCCGCGGCCTGGCGCGCGGCCGTCCGTGGCTGCTGATGGAGCACTCCACCGGTGCGGTCAACTGGCAGCCGCGCAACCTGGCCAAGGAGCCTGGTCAGATGCGGCGCAACAGCCTGGCGCACCTGGCCCGCGGCGCCGACGGCGTGCTGTTCTTCCAGTGGCGGACCTCTCGGTTCGGCGCGGAGAAGTTCCACTCCGCGATGGTTCCTCAGGCCGGCACCGACAGCCGGCTGTGGCGGGACGTCGTCGCGCTGGGCGCCGACCTGGCCGCCCTCACCCCGGTGCTGGGCAGCACGGTGCAGACCGACGTCGCGCTGGTGTGGGACTGGGAGGCTTGGTGGGCCCTCGAGCTGGAGTTCCGCCCGAGCACCGACCTGGCCTACCTGGAGCGGGTACGCGCGTTCCACGGCGCCCTGTGGGACCGCGGCCACACCGTCGACGTGGTGCGGCCGGGCGCCGACCTGTTCGGCCACCGCGTGGTGGTGGTGCCGAGCCTCTACCTGATGGACGAGGCGGCGTCCGCTGCGCTCACCGACTTCGTCCGGTCGGGCGGGCACCTGGTGGTGTCGTTCTTCTCCGGCATCGTCGACCGCACCGAGACGGTGCCGCCGGGGCCGTACCCGGGGCTGCTCCGCGACCTGCTCGGCATCACCGTCGAGGAGCTGCACCCGCTGCCCCGGGACGCGAGTCTGCATGTCGGTCCGTACCGCGCCGACCTGTGGTCGGAGACGGTGCACCCGAGCGGCGCCGAGACGCTGGCGCTGTTCGCCGACGGACCGGACGCCGGGCTGCCCGCGCTGACCCGGCACCGGCTCGGCCGCGGCAGCGCGTGGTACGCCGCGACCCGGCTGGAGCGCGCCGGGCTGTCCGACCTGCTCGGCCAGGTCTGCGACGAGGCCGGCTGCCGACCGGTGGTCGCAGCGCCGCGCGACGTCGAGGTGGTGCGCCGCCGCGGCGAGTCGGGATCGTTCCTGGTGGCGCTCAACCACGGCGACCGCGACGTCACCCTGGCGGCCGCCGGCACCGACCTGCTCACCGGCACGCGCCACCGGCGCGAGACCACCGTCCCCGGCGGGGGTGCCGTCGTGCTCGCCGAGAACTCACCGCCCGTTCGAGAGGACCGCCCGTGACCGCCCAGCCCCGTCCCAGCCGGCGCCTGCTGCTCCGTGCCGGTGCCCTGTCCGTCCCCGCCGCCGTGGCAGCCCACGTCACCGGACCGGCCGTCGCCACACCGGCTGCCGTCCCGGCGTCGCCGGCCCCGCCGGTGCGCGGGGGGGACATCTCGTTCACCCTCCAGCTGGAGCGCGCGGGCGTCTCGTGGAGCGTCGATGGCCGCCGCGGTCCGCTGGAGCGGCTGCTGCGCGACACCGGCATGAACTGGGTGCGACTGCGAGTGTGGGTCGACCCGCCGCAGGGCTACAGCACGGTCGAGAGCGCGCTGGTGCTCGCGCGCCGGGCGAAGGCGGTGGGGCAGCGGGTGCTGCTGGACCTGCACCTCAGCGACTTCTGGGCCGACCCGGGCAAGCAACCGACGCCCGCCGACTGGGCCGACCAGGACCTGCCGACGCTGGCCGGCACCGTCCGCGCGTACACCCGGTCGGTGCTCGAGCGCTTCTCCCTCGCCGGCTCCCCGGTCGACATGGTGCAGATCGGAAACGAGATCACCGCTGGCATGCTCTGGCCGCTGGGTGAGGTCTACGCCGACCCCGACAAGCCCGACTGGCGCGGCCTGACCACCCTGCTGCGGGCCGGCATCCGCGGTGCTCGCGAGGCCCGGGTGCGGGGGCCGAAGCCGCGGGTGATGGTGCACATCGACCGGGGCGGCGACAACGAGGGGGCGCGCTGGTTCTTCGACCACGTGCTCGCCCGTGGCGTCGACCCGGACGTGATCGGCCTGTCCTACTACCCGTTCTGGCACGGGCCGCTGCCCGCGCTGCGGGCCAACCTGGTCGACCTCGCCTCCCGCTACGACCGCGACCTGATCGTGGTCGAGACGGCGTACCCGTGGACGCTGCGCAACGGTGACGACCTGCCGAACTTCATCCACCAGCGCAGCGACCTGCCCGACTGGGAGCGCTGGCCGGCCAGCCAGCGTGGCCAGCAGGCGTACTTCCGCGCGCTGCGCGGCGTCTTCGCCCGGGTGCCTCGCGGTCGTGCCCTCGGCTTCGTCGACTGGGAGCCGGAGTGGGTGCCGGGCGTGGGCTGGGCTCCCGGGGAGGGCAACCCCAACGACAATCTCACCCTGTTCGACTGGCGCGGGCGCGGGCTGCCCGGCCTGGAGGCCTACCGCCGCGACGCGATGCGCTGACTCGGACGCAGACCGGTGCGGGGCCCCGAGCGCGCCCGGGGACCCGCACCTCGCGTCGGCCAGCGGTCGCGGTCAGTTCAGCTCGATGCGGAACACGTCGCTCCCACCTGGGCCGGGCACCACGTGCATGACACCGGACGCGTCGCGGAACTTCCAGGTGCCGCCGGTGACTGCCAGGACGAGTCCCTCGCCCTGCCAGGAGGCGCCGGCCACGACGAGCTTGCCGCGCCGCAGGTTCAGCGTGCCCTCGCAGTCGAAGGCGGGTCCCATGCCCACACAACGCGCGAGGTCCTTGCCGATGCGGGCACCGGTCCGCGGGTTGATCAGCTTCTCCCGGAAGATGAACCCGTCTCCCGCGTCGAACTGGCCGTCCCCGTCGAGGTCCATGTCCGCCTCGCGCAGCGTCACCGCGCGCACCTTGATGACTCGGTTCGGGCCTCCGGGACCACGGTCGACCTTCGGCAGCGCGGTCTCCGTGGCCGGCCAGCCACCGTCCGGGAACTGCTCGCCTTCGGCGCTCGCCGACCCCGCCGTGGTGACGGCCAGGGTCGATCCGATGAGTGCCAGCGCGCCCACCGCCACAGCGACCAGCGTGCGACGAGCACTCCAGGTCTTCAGCTGTCGTGACATGGCGATCCCCTTTCTGACTGCCCGCCCCGTGCGGGCCGTCTCCGGCACGCTAGGACTCGGGCCGCCGCGCGGTACTGGCCCGATCGGGTGGTTTCGCCTGGTGCAAACGAACAGGACCCGGTCAACGGCCCTCCATCAGCGGCCGTCGAGCAGCGGCCCGGCCGGGTCGTGCGTCAGGCCGCGACGGCGGGCGGCGACAGCGCTCAGTGCCTCGAGCACGACCCGGCCGGCCAGCAGGGCGGTGATCTCGGCGTGGTCGTACGGCGGCGACACCTCGACCACGTCCATGCCGACCACGGGCAGCTCGAGGCAGATCCGCCGTACGGCGTCCAGCAGCTGCCGTGACGTCAGCCCGCCCGGCTCCGGGGTGCCGGTGCCCGGCGCGTGCGCGGGGTCGGCGACGTCGATGTCCACCGAAAGGAAGACCCCGACGCACTCGTCCATCGCGATGGCGAACGACTCGGTGAGGCAGTCGTCGAGGCCGCGGGCCACGATCTCGGTCATCTCGTAGCTGCGCATGCGCTGCTCGGCCATCCAGGCCAACGTCTCCGGACCCGGCCAGTAGCCGTGCAGGCCGATCTGCAGGAACCGGTCGCCGCGCAGCGCACCGGACTCGATCAGCCGGCGCATCGGCGCGCCGTGCCCGTACAGCGATCCGAACTCGATGTCGCCGGTGTCGGCATGGCTGTCGAAGTGCAGCATCGAGACCGTGCCCATGCCGTGGTGCCGGGCCACGCCGGTCGCGTCCGGCAACGTGACCGCGTGGTCGCCGCCGAGCACGACCGGGATCGCCCCGGACGACGCGACCGCGTGCACCACCGGCTCGAGGTCGGCCAGCGCGCGCTCGGCGTCGCCGGAGAACATCTCGACGTCTCCGCCGTCGTAGACCACGAGGTCGGTCAGCCCGTCGGCGCGCAGCGCCAGGTGCGGACGCGAGCCGTCGTGGCCGAGATAGCAGGTCTGCCGGATCGCCTGCGGACCGAACCGGGTGCCCGGTCGGTGCGAGGTCCCGCCGTCGAACGGCGCGCCGACGATCACGACGTCCGCGTCGGCGTACGAGCCCGGGTCGGTCAGGTCGCAGGGCGGCACCCCCAGGAAGGTGAAGTCCGGTCCGTACTGCTGTCCGTACCGCGTCATGGCGTCTCCACACAGCGTGACGAGCGACGAAATCCGTGGAGAGCCTGTCATGTAGTTGACGGGATGGGAACCGAAAGGCGACGATGCGTACGGATACGTGCGACTTCAAGGAGACTCCATGACGACCACCCCGCAGGACGTACCGCAGCCGCCGGACCACTCCGGCCAGCAGCAGGCGGCACGCGACCACCTGTGGATGCACTTCAGCCGGCACTCCGCCGACCCCGGCGTCGACGTGCCGACGATCGTGCGCGGCGACGGCCCGTACATCTACGACTCGCACGGCAAGCGCTACCTCGACGCGCTCGCCGGGCTGTTCGTGGTGCAGGCCGGGCACGGCCGGACCGAGCTCGCCGAGGCGGCCGCCAAGCAGGCCAGCGAGCTCGCGTTCTTCCCGTTGTGGTCCTACGCCCACCCCACGGCGATCGACCTCGCCGCGCGGCTGGCCGACTACGCGCCGGGCGACCTCAACCGGGTCTTCTTCACCACCGGCGGCGGCGAGGCGGTGGAGAGCGCCTGGAAGCTCGCCAAGCAGTACTTCAAGATCACCGGCAAGCCCACCAAGCACAAGGTGATCAGCCGCGCGATCGCCTATCACGGGACCCCTCAGGGTGCGCTGTCGATCACCGGCCTGCCCGGGATGAAGGCGCCGTTCGAGCCGCTGGTGCCGAGCACCTTCCGGGTGCCGAACACCAACATCTACCGCGCGCCGGTGCACGGTGACGACCCCGAGGCCTTCGGTCGCTGGGCGGCCGACCGGATCGACGAGGCGATCGAGTTCGAGGGACCCGACACGGTGGCCGCGGTGTTCGTGGAGCCGGTGCAGAACTCGGGTGGCTGCTTCCCGCCGCCGCCCGGGTACTTCCAGCGGGTGCGCGAGATCTGCGACAAGCACGACGTGCTGCTGGTCTCCGACGAGGTCATCTGCGCGTTCGGGCGGCTCGGTCACATGTTCGCCGCCGACCGCTACGGCTACCAGCCCGACATCATCACGTGCGCCAAGGGCCTCACGTCGGGCTACTCCCCGCTGGGCGCGATGATCGCCAGCGACCGGCTGTTCGAGCCGTTCGCCGACGGCTCGAACGTCTTCCTGCACGGCTACACCTTCGGCGGGCACCCGGTGTCGGCGGCGGTGGCGATGGCGAACCTCGACATCTTCGAGCGCGAGCAGCTCAACGAGCACGTGCTCGAGACCGAGGATGCGTTCCGCGCCACGCTGGAGAAGCTCAACGACCTCCCGATCGTCGGCGACGTCCGTGGCGACGGGTACTTCTACGGCATCGAGATGGTCAAGGACAAGGCCACCAAGGAGACGTTCGACGAGCACGAGTCGGAGTGGATGGTTCGCGGGTTCCTCTCGAAGGCGCTGTTCGACGCCGGTCTGTACTGCCGGGCCGACGACCGCGGCGACCCAGTGATCCAGCTCGCGCCGCCGCTGATCTGCGACCAGAGCCACTTCGACTTCATCGAGCAGGTGCTGCGCGACGTGCTCTCCCGCGCCTGGGAACGCCTCTAGCCCCACGCCGCCCCGAGTTGTCACCGTCAGATCGCCGTCTATGGCGTTCTGACGGTGACAACTCGGCTGGGGGGTCAGCCGAGGGCGGCGCGGACGGCGTCCACCAGCAGGCCGAGCCCCTCGCGGGCCTCGTTCTCGCTGAGCGTGAGCGGCGGTGCGACCCGCAGGCAGTTGCCGTGCAGCCCGCCCTTGCCGATGAGCAGCCCGCGCTCACGGGTGGCCTCGAGCACGGCGGACGCCGACGCGGGGTCGGGCTCACCGCCGCCGGGCCGGCCCAGCTCGATGCCGATCATCAGGCCCTTGCCGCGCACCTCGGTCACGCCGGGCAGCTCGCCCACCGACTCGCGCAGCCCGTCGAGCAGCAGCCGGCCCACCACCGCCGCCTGCTTCTGCAGGTCGTGCTCGAGCACGTAGTCGAGCGTGGCGTTGGCCGCGGCCGTCGCCAGCGGGTTGCCGCCGAACGTCGAGATCGAGTTGGCGGTCAGGCAGTCCATCAGCTCGGCGCGGGCGACGACGCCGCCGATCGCGCTGCCGTTGCCGATGCCCTTGGCGAACGTCAGCGCGTCGGGGCGCACGCCGTGCGCCTCGTAGCCCCAGAAGTGGTCACCCGTCCGACCCCACCCGGTCTGCACCTCGTCGCTGATGAACAGGATGCCGTGCTCGGCCAGCACCTCCGCGTAGGCGCCCAGCAGCCCGTCCGGCGGGATCGCGAAACCCCCGACACCCTGCACCGGTTCGGCGATCATGCAGGCCACATCGCCGGCCGTCGTCGTGGCGAGCAGGTCGTGCAGGTCGGCCACGCACGCGTCGATGTAGGCCTTGTCGTCGAGTTCCGCGTATGCCCCGACCCGCCGCCCGCCCTGCGCGTACGTCACCTGGACCGGGCTGAGGCTCGACGCCGACCAGCCACGGTTGCCGGTCACCGCGACGGTGCCGAAGCCCCGGCCGTGGTAGCTGTTGCGCAGGGCGATCACCTGGTTGCTGCCGCGCGCCTGCGTGGCGAGCAGCATCGCGGCCTCGTTGGCCTCGGTGCCGGAGCTGGTGAAGAACACCTTGGCGTCGGGGATGCCGGACAGCCGCGCGATCTTCTCGGCCAGCTCGACCTGGCCGCGCAGCAGGTACAGCGTCGACGTGTGCAGCACGCCGCGGCCCACCTGTTCCTCGATCGCGGCCCGCACCTCGGGGACGTCGTAGCCGAGCATGTTGGTGAGGATGCCGGCGAAGAAGTCGAGGTACTCCCGTCCGTCCGAGTCCGTCACCCGGCAGCCCTTGCCGGACACGATCTCCATCGGCTGGTCGTAGTACAGCGCCAGCCACGACGGCATCACCGCGCGGTGCCGCGCCATCAGGTCGTCCATCGCCCCTCCTCAGGAGTCGAAGCCCAGTCCCAGCTTGTCCATCGTCTTGAGCCACAGGTTGTCACGACCGGTGCGATCGGCCCGCGCCATGGAGCGCTTCGTCGCCTCGATGCCGACCCAGCGCAACGGCTCGGGCGGGAACGGCAGCGGCTTCTGCCGGACCATCGCCAGCCCGGTGCGCTCGGTGTCCAGGCCGTCGACCAGGTCGAGCGCCGTGTCTGCGGCGAACCGCGTCGCCGCCACGCCGAGCCCAGTGAAGCCGAGTGCGTACGCGACCTGCCCGCGCATCGCCGTGCCCCAGAAGCAGCAGAACCGGGTGCAGGTGTCGATGACGCCGCCCCATGCATGGCTGATCCCGACGCCGGCCAGCTGCGGGAACGTCTCCAGCAGGTGCTCGACCAGCACCCGGTACGTCGCGTCGCGGTGCTCCGCGTGCTGCCCGGTCCCACTGCCGTAGTGGTAGACCGCGTCGTAACCACCGAACAACAGACGGTCGTCACGGGTCAGTCGGTAGTAGTGGAACAGGTGACCGGCGTCGCCGACGCCCTCCCGTCCCGCCCACGCCACCGCCGCACGCTGCTCGGCATCGAGCGGCTCGGTCACCACCGAGTAGTCGTGCACGGGCACCGTCATCAGCCGCAGCCGGCGCAGCAGCGGCCGGGAAGCGTTGGTGCCGAGCACCGCCTTGTCGGCACGCACCCGCGCGCGCCGGGTGCGGCACACCACCTCCGCACCGTCGTGCGCGAGCGCCACGACCGGGGACTGCTCGTGCACGCGCACCCCCAGGTCGAGACATGCCCGACGCAGCCCCCACGCCAGCCGGGCCGGCTCGACCATCACCACCTCGGGGTCGTACAACGCGGCGAGGTACGTCGGCGACGCGACCCGCTTGCGGGTCTGCTCGGCGTCCAGCCACTCCACTGCGAGACCGGCGGCCTGCATCTGCTCGGCCTCCTCCACCACCCCGGGCACCTCGTGCTCACGGGTCGCCACCGCGAGCTCGCCGGCGCGCTCCAGACCGCAGTCGATGCCGTACCGCGCGACGCTGTCGACCAGCCCGTCGATGTTCTCGGTGCCCATCCGCAGCAGAGCCGGCATGTCCTCCGGCCAGCGAGCCATGCCGTTGGCGAAGCCGTGGGTCAGGCTGGGTTCGGCGAACCCGCCGTTGCGCCCACTCGCCGCGTCGCCGCAGCGGTCTGCCTCGAGCACGACCACGTCCCGGTCGGGGTCACGTTCCTTCGCCCGCAGGGCCGTCCACAGCCCGGTGTAGCCACCACCGACGACCACCAGGTCGGCCCGGACGTCGGCGGTGAGCGGGTCCAGCACATCGGGCCGGGCGGGATCGTCCAGCCAGTACGGCATCCGCCGGGTGCCGGCGAGCGATGCGTCGACCCGGTCGGTGGCCGGAGCGGTCATGCGGCGGCAGCGCGGGCAGAGCGCCGACGGCCCAGCTCACCACCCAGCACGATCAGCACCGAGATCAAGAACATGGCGGTGCCGATCACGTTGATCTGCATCGGGATGGTGCGCTGCGCGGAGCCCCACACGAACATCGGGAACGTCACGGTCGTGCCGGAGTTGAGGTTCGTGATGATGAAGTCGTCGAACGACAGCGAGAACGCCAGCAACGCCGCGCCGAGGATGCCCGGGAAGACGAGCGGAAACGTCACGCGCCAGAAGGTCTGCCACTCGGTCGCATAGAGGTCCATCGCCGCCTGTTCGAGCCGCGAGTCCATGCCCGTCAGTCGCGCCTTGACGGTCACCACCACGAACGACAGGCAGAACATGATGTGCGCTATGAGGATCGTCCAGAACCCCAGCTGGCCGCCGAAGCCGGAGGCGACGAACAGGGCCAGCAGCGACGACCCCATCACGATCTCCGGTGACGCCATCGGCAGGAAGATCACCAGGTTGGCCGGCGTACGTCCGGTGAACCGGTGCCGTACCAACGCGAACGCCATCAGCGTCCCGAGCACCGTTGCGCCGAGAGTGGCGAGCAGCCCAATGCGGATGCTGAGACCCACCGCCCCGCACATACCCTCGACACCGCAGGGGTTGGCCCAGTTGGACAGCGTGAAGCCATCGAACTGGTAGGTGTTGCGGGACTCCGGGTCGTTGAAGCTCATCAGCACGACCACGGCGATCGGCACGAACATGTACACGAGGACCGCGATCGCCACCACCATGATCAGGTGGTCGCTCACCCAGCGACCGGCGCGCTGCATCGGGTTCACACCAGGTCCTCCGTCCCCGCGCGGCGGATGTAGAAGAAGACCATCCCCACGATGAGGATCATCAGGATCATCGACAGCGCACCCGCCATCGGGTAGTCACCGACGTCGGTGAACAGGTCCTGGATGACGTTGCCCACCATCCGGGTGTTGGGGCTACCCAGCAGCTGGGCGTTGATGTAGTCACCGGCCGCCGGGATGAAGGTCAGCAAGGTGCCCGCGACGACCCCGGGCAGCGACAGCGGCAGCGTCACCTTGGCGAAGCCCCGGATCGGCGAGGCGTACAGGTCGCCCGCCGCCTCGATCAGGCGCGGATCGATCTTCTCCAGGCTCGCGTAGAGCGGCAGAACCATGAAGGGAAGGAAGTTGTACGTCAGCCCCATCACCACGGCGAAGGGAGTCGCGAGCAGCCGGCCATCCTCGGCGAGCAGCCCGATCGCCTGCAGCAGGCTGACGATGAAGCTGTTGTCGCCGAGCAGCAGCTGCCAGGAGAGCGTCCGGATCAGGAAGCTGGTGAAGAACGGTGCGATCACCAGCACCAGCATCAGGTTGCGCCACCGACCGGCCTTGAAGGCGATCGCGTAGGCCAGCGGGTAGCCGAGCAGCAGGCACAGCGCGGTCGCGATGCCCCCGTAGATGAACGACCGGAGCAGCTCGTCCTTGTAGTCGACGATCGCGTCGACGTAGTTGGCGAAGTTCCACGTCATCTCGTAGCCGGCCAGGACACTGCCCGCGTCGTCGTACAGGCTGGTGGCGATCAGCGAGTACAGCGGCACGATGAAGAACACGGCCAGCCAGAGCGCTCCGGGCAGCAGCAGCAGGTAGCCGGTCCACCGACTGCCGGTGTGGCCGTCGTCGGCCGGGGCCGGGTCGGGAGCCAGGGGCTCCGGTGCTCGGGGGGGTGCTGCAGGCGCGTCGACGGCCATCAGGAGCCTTCCACCGTCTCCACACCCGCGTTGGCGTCCTGGTCGGCGTCGAGCAGGAACGCGTGGTCGCGGTTCCAGTGCAGGTCGACCGCGCTGCCGGGCGCGAACAGCGTGCGCGCACCGGTGTTCTGCTCGAAGACGGTGAGCTCCTGTCCCCACGGCATCTTCACCAGGTACAGCGTGCTGACCCCGATGAAGCTGACGTCGGAGATGATCCCGCCGGACAGCGTGTTGACGCCGTTACCGTCGTCGTCACCGGCGGCGGACATGAAGACCTTCTCGGGGCGGAACCCGACCCACACCCGGCCGTTGTCGACGGTCGCGCCCTGGCGCTCCGCGGCGACCCGGGTGCCCTGCACGTCGACGACGAGGCTGGCGCCGCTGTTGTCGACCACCTCGGCCTGGATCAGGTTGGACTGCCCGAGGAAGTTCGCGACGAACGTGGTGCGCGGGTTCTCGTAGAGCTCCGACGGGGCGCCCATCTGCTCGATGACCCCCTTGTTCATGACCGCGATGGTGTCGGCCATGGTCATGGCCTCCTCCTGGTCGTGCGTGACGTGCACGAAGGTGAGGCCGACCTCGATCTGGATCCGCTTCAGCTCGATCTGCATCTGCCGGCGGAGCTTGAGGTCGAGCGCGCCCAGCGGCTCGTCGAGCAGCAGCACCTCGGGGTGGTTGATCAGCGCTCTGGCCAGCGCGACCCGCTGCTGCTGCCCGCCGGACAGCTGCGTCGGCTTCTTCCGGGCCTGGGACTCCAGCTCGACCAGCTCGAGCATGGTCTGCACCTCGGCGTCGACGTTCTTCTTGCCCCGCCGGCGCAGACCGAAGGCGACGTTGTCGAAGATGTCGAGGTGCGGGAACAGCGCATAGCTCTGGAACACGGTGTTGACCGGGCGCTGGTAGGGCTTGAGCGTCGTCACGTCCAGGTCACCGAGCATGATCCGCCCGGTCGTGGGCCGTTCGAGGCCGGCCACCATGCGCAGCGTGGTCGTCTTGCCGCAGCCCGAGGGGCCGAGCAGCGCGAAGAACGACCCCTGCGGCACGACGAGGTCGAGGTCGTCGACGGCCGTGAACGTCGCGAACTGCTTGGTCAGCGACTCGATCCGGAGGTCGCGGGTGGGGCTCGACGGTGGAGACGCGTCGTCGGAACGGTGGCCGGTGGTGTCGGTGACGGTCATGGCGTTCAGCCTCCGGTGACGTCGGACCAGTCCTGCTCGTAGACCTTGGCGGTGGTCTCCGAGAGGGGCATCAGGGCGAAGGTCTCCGCGAGGAAGTCCTCCGAGGGGAAGATCAGCTCGTTCTCGACGAGCGACGGGTCGATCTTCTCCATCTCCTCGCGGGCCCCCTCGACCGGGCAGATGTAGTTGACCCAGGCCGCCAGCTTCGCCGCGACCACCGGGTCGTAGTAGTAGTTCATCCAGGCCTCGGCGTTGGCCTTGTGCGTTGCCAGGTTGGGCACCAGCATGTTGTCGCTCCAGAGCGACAGGCCCTCCTCGGGCACCACGAACTTGATGTTCGGGTTCTCGAACTGCAGCTGGATGACGTCGCCGGACCAGGCCTCGCAGGCCACGATGTTGCCGGAGCCGAGGTCGCGGATGTACTCGTTGCCGGTGAAAGCGCGGATCTGTCCGCGCGCTCGCGCCTCGCCCAGCGCGTCGATCGCGTTCTGCCACTCGTCGTCGTTGAAGTCGGCCGGGTCGGCGCCCACGACCTTGAGCATGAAACCCATCGTGTCGCGCATCTCGGAGAGCAGTGACACCTTGCCGTTGAGGTCTTCACGCGTCAGCAGCTCGGAGAACGCGCCGACCTCGTCGACCAGCTCGGCGTTGTACGCGACACCGGTCAGACCGCTCTGCCAGGGCACCGAGTACTTGCGCTCGGGGTCCCACGCGACGTCGCTGAGGCTCGCCAGCAGGTTCTCGTGGACGTTCGGGATGTTGGCGGCGTCGAGCTGCTGGATCCAGCCGAGGTTGATCATTCGCGCGGCCATCCAGTCGGTCATCACGATGATGTCCCGCTCGATCGTCTCGCAGCTGCCGAGCTGGTTGCGCACCTTGGCGAAGAACTCGACGTTGTCGGTCACGTCGTCGGTGTACGAGACCGAGATGCCGGTCTCCTCCTCGAAGACGCTCAGCGTCGACGTCGGCTTGTTCGGCGGGTCGATGTAGGCCTGCCAGTTGGAGACCACCAGCTCGGGCTCGGACGAGGAGAGGTCCTTGCTCGGGCACGACTCCGGCGTCTGCTTGGCCCCGTCGGTGCCGAACGCCGGCAGGATCAGGGCGCTGCCGCCGACGAAGGCGGCGACGCCGGCGCCCTGCAGCGCGGTGCGGCGGGTGAGTCGTCCAGCCATCGTCTAGCCCCTCCCGCCCGATGCGCGGTCCGCGAACACCGTGCGGTGCCACGGCTTCCGCGCCACGGCGGTGCTGTCCATCATCACGTGCTTCACCTGGGTGTAGTCCTCCAACGAGTAGACGCTCATGTCCTTGCCGAATCCGGAGCGCTTGTAACCCCCGTGCGGCATCTCCGAGATGATCGGGATGTGGTCGTTGACCCATACGCAGCCGGCCGCGATCTCCCGGGTCGCCCGCAGCGCCCGGTGCACGTCACGGGTCCACGCCGAAGCCGCGAGTCCGTACGGCGTGTCGTTGGCCAGGGCCAGCGCCTCGTCGTCGGTGTCGAAGGGGACCACCAGCAGCACCGGCCCGAACACCTCGTCGGTCCACAACGAGCTGCCCGGCCCGGCGTCGGTGACCAGCGTCGGCTCGTAGTAGGCGCCGGCCGCGAGGTCACCCGTGCCGGCGCGGCCACCGCAGACGATCTTGGCGCCGCCGTCCCTGGCCCGGTCGACATGGCCCGCAACACGGTCGCGGTGCGCGAACGAGACCAGCGGCCCCAGGTCGGTGTCGTCGTCGTCAGGGGCGCCGAGCCGCAGCGCGCCCATCAGCTGGGCGACGCCGTCGACGAAGTCGTCGACCAGCGAGCGGTGCACGATCGCACGCGTCGCGGCCGTGCAGTCCTGGCCGGTGTTGATCAGCGCGCCGGCGATGGCCCCGTGCACCGCCGCCTCGAGGTCGGCGTCGTCGAACACGACGAACGGCGCCTTGCCGCCGAGCTCGAGGTGCACCCGGCGCACCCCGTCGACGGCGAGCGTGCCGACGCGCCTGCCGACATTGGTCGAGCCGGTGAAGCTCACCATGTCGACGCCGGGGTGCGAGACCAGCGCTTCACCTGCCACCGGTCCCGTACCGGTGACGACGTTGACCACCCCGCCCGGCAGACCGGCCCGGTGCGCCGCCTCGGCGAACATCAACGAGGTCAGCGGGGTGATCTCGGCGGGCTTGAGCACGATCGTGTTGCCCGCGGCGACGGCCGGCAGCACCTTCCAGGCAGCCATCTGCAACGGGTAGTTCCACGGCGAGATCGATCCGACCACGCCGATCGGCTCGCGGCGCACATACGACGTGTGGTCGCCGGAGTACTCCCCCGCCGACTGGCCCTCGAGGTGGCGCGCGGCACCGCCGAAGAAGGCGGTGTTGTCGATGGTGCCCGGCACGTCGAACTCCCGGGACAGCCGTAGCGGCTTGCCGGTCTGGCGGCTCTCGGTGACCGCGAGGTCGTCGGCGACCGCCTCGAGCTCACGGGCGAAGGCGAGCAGCGCGCCGGAACGCGTCGCCGGGGTCGCGGCGGACCAGTCGGGATAGGCGGCCCGCGCCGCTGCGACGGCGTCGTCGACGTCGTCGGGGGACGCGAGATCGGCGTCGACGACGGTGCGGCCGGACGCCGGGTCGACCACGGCCACCGTGCTGCCGGAACGCCCGATCCGGCGGTCACCGCCGATCAGCTGGTGGCCCGTCGTGGTCACCTGCAGGCCTCCTCAGGGACGACTCGCCGATGGCACGGATGCTCGCAGAGCGGCCGGGGGGATACAAGCGATTCCGTGGTTACGATGCTGTTTCGCTACGGATTCCTCGACTGAACACCTTGTGCGCGAGCGGTCCGGGCGGTCAGGATCGCCCCGTGAGTCGACGGACGAAGGCCGGTGGGGGCGCGGGGACGACCGTCCTCGACGACACCTCCAAGGCGATCATCGCCGAGCTGCAGCAGGACGGGCGCCGCCCGTACGCCGCCATCGGCAAGGCAGTGGGCCTGTCGGAGGCCGCGGTGCGCCAGCGGGTGCAGCGACTGATCGAGAACGGCGTGATGCAGATCGTCGCGGTCACCGACCCGTTGCAGCTCGGCTTCGCCCGCCAGGCGCTGATCGGCATCCGGGTCGAGGGCCCGCTGGACGCGGTGGCCGACGAGCTGGCCGGCATGGAGGAGATCGACTACGTCGTGGTGACGGCCGGCAGCTTCGACCTGCTGGCGGAGATCGTGTGCGAGAGCGACGAGCAGCTGCTCGAGGTGCTGTCCACGCGGATCCGGACCCTGCCCGGCGTGCGCACGACCGAGACGTTCGTCTACCTGCGGCTGCGCAAGCAGACGTACTCGTGGGGCGTGCGCTGAGACGTGTCCGACACCTCCACCGGGCGCTACCGCGCGCTCTCGCTCTGGCACGAGACCGCCGACGACGACTGGGTCCCCCGCCCACGGCTGCCGGGCAGCACTGACGTCGACGTCGCGATCGTCGGCGCCGGCTTCACCGGCCTGTGGACCGCGTACTACCTCGCGGTCGCGAGCCCGTCCCTGCGGGTGGTGGTGCTCGAGCGAGAGGTGGCCGGGTTCGGGGCATCGGGGCGCAACGGCGGTTGGTGCTCCGCGCTGTTCCCCAGCTCGGCCGCACGGATCGCCCGGGCGGCCGACGGTCCCGATGCGCCGGCCTCGTACGCCGGGCGGGAGGCTGCGGTGCGGATGCTGCGGGCGATGCAGGAGACGGTCGGCGAGGTCGGCCGGGTCGCGGCAGACGAGGGCATCGACGCACACTGGCAGCACGGCGGCACCCTCACGCTGGCGCGCCACCCGGTGCAGCTGCGGCGGCTGCGCGAGGAGGTGGACGACGCCCGCTCGTGGGGGCTCGATCCCGACGACCTCGTGCTGCTGGACGCCGACGAGGCGCGGTCACGGGCGGCCGCGTCGCGGGTCTACGGGGCGACGTACACGCCGCACTGCGCGGCGGTGCACCCCGCCCGGCTGGTCCGCGGCCTGGCCCGGGCGGTGGAGCGGCGCGGGGTGACGGTGCACGAGCAGACCGAAGTACGCGCCGTGCGCCCGTGGCGCGTCGACACGGCCGCGGGTTCCGTGCGCGCCGAGGTGGTGGTGCGCGCGACCGAGGGCTACACACCCGCGCTCTCCGGCGAGCGGCGGACGCTGGCCCCGGTCTACTCGCTGATGATCGCGACCGAGCCGCTGGGCGACGAGGTGTGGGCGCGGATCGGCATGGCCGGGCGCCCGACGTTGACCGACGGGCGGCACCTGGTCATCTACGCCCAGCGCACGGCCGACGGGCGGCTGGCCTTCGGTGGGCGCGGTGCGCCGTACCACTTCGGGTCGCGGGTCCGGCCGGGCTTCGACCGGGAGCCGCGGGTGTTCCGTCAGCTGGAGAAGATCCTGCGCGACCTGTTCCCCCAGATCGGGGCGGCACGGATCACCCACCGCTGGGGCGGGCCGCTCGGCGTGCCGCGGGACTGGCACGCGTCGGTGGGTCTGGACAAGGCGACCGGCGTGGCCTGGGGTGGCGGCTACGTCGGTGACGGCGTCGGCACGTCGAACCTGGCCGGACGCACGATCGCCGACCTGGTGCTCGGCCGGCAGTCACCGCTGGTCGACCTGCCCTGGGTCGGACACCGCTGGCGCCGCTGGGAGCCGGAGCCGCTGCGCTGGCTCGGCGTCAACGCCGGCCTGCGGGTGATGAGCGTCGCCGACCTGGAGGAGCGGATCACCCGCCGCCCCAGCGTCGTCGCCCGTGCCATGGCCCCCCTCGTCGGCGGCCACTGACCGCCCGCGGGTGCTGATCGCCTCAGGGGTGACGGAGGGTGGGGGTGAGGGTGTCGAGGACGGCGGGGTCCTCGATCGTGGACGGGACGACCGCGTCCTGTCCGTCGGCGATCTCGCGCATCGACTTGCGCAGGATCTTGCCGGAGCGGGTCTTGGGCAGCGCGGGCACGACGCTCACGGTACGGAAGGCGGCCACCGGGCCGACCTCCTCCCGGACCGCGGCGACCAGCGCTGTCGCGAGCTCGTCGTGCTCGATGTCGGCGCCGGCCTTGAGCACCACGAACCCGCGGGGCACCTGGCCCTTCATCGGGTCGGCCACCCCGATGACCGCGCACTCGGCCACGGCCGGGTGCTGGGCGAGCACCGCCTCGATGACACCGGTCGACAACCGGTGCCCGGCGACGTTGATGACATCGTCGGTGCGCCCCATCACGTAGACGTATCCGTCGTCGTCGACGTGTCCGCCGTCGCCGGACAGGTAGTAGCCCTCGAACGCCGACAGGTACGACGACACGAACCGGTCGTCGTCACCCCACAGCGTCGGCAGCGCACCCGGCGGCAGCGGGAGCCGTACGCAGATCGCACCGTCCTCGCCGGCGCCGGCCGGCTGTCCCTGCTCCCCCAGCACCTGCACGTCCCACCCCGGCACCGGGACGCTCGGCGACCCGGGCTTGAGCGGCATCGGGTCGAGACCACGCAGGTTCGCCACGATCGGCCAGCCGGTCTCGGTCTGCCACCAGTGGTCGACCACCGGCACCCCGACCTGTTCGCTCACCCACTCGTAGGTGTCCGGGTCGAGCCGCTCTCCGGCGAGGAACACGTTGCGCAGCGCGGACAGGTCGTGCTGCGCCTTCAGCTTGCCGTCGGGATCCTCCTTCTTGATCGCCCGGATCGCTGTCGGTGCGGTGAAGAACCCCTGCACCGCGTGCTCGGCCATCACCCGCCAGAACGCACCGGCGTCCGGCGTGCCGACCGGCTTGCCCTCGTAGAGCACGGTGGTGGCACCGATCAGCAGCGGCGCATACACGATGTACGAGTGCCCGACCACCCATCCGACGTCGGACGCGGTCCACCACACCTGGCCGGGGTGCACGTCGTAGATGTTCGGCATCGACCACGCGAGCGCGACCGCGTGCCCGCCGTTGTCGCGCACGATCCCCTTGGGTTTGCCGGTCGTCCCGGACGTGTAGAGCACGTACAGCGGGTCGGTCGCCTCGACCGCGACGCACTCGGCCGGGTCGTCCGCGCCGGCCCGCGCGAGGACCTCGAAGTCGATGTCACGCTGGTCGTCCATCTCGGCCGCGCACTGCGGGCGTTGCAGCACCACGCACGCGCTCGGGGCGTGCTTGGCCAGCAAGATCGCCTTGTCCAGCAAGGGCTTGTACTCGACCACCCGCGACGGCTCCACGCCGCAGGACGCTGCCACCACGATGTCCGGCTGTGCGTCGTCGATCCGGGCCGCGAGCTCGGCCGCCGCGAAGCCGCCGAAGACGACCGAGTGCACCGCACCGAGTCGAGCGCACGCCAGCATCGCGATCACGGCCTCCGGCACCATCGGCATGTAGATCAGCACCCGGTCGCCCTTGGCGACGCCGAGCTTGCGCAGGCCGCCCGCGAACGCCGCGACCCGCTCCACCAGCTGCTCGTAGGTGTACGTCCGCTTCGTGTCGGTGACCGGGCTGTCGTAGACGAGCGCCGGCTGGTCGCCGCGGCCCGCCACGACGTGCCGGTCCAGGGCGTTGAAGCAGGTGTTGAGCGTGCCGCCGGGGAACCACCGGTAGAACGGCGGGCGGTTGTCGTCCAGCGCCCGGTCCGGCTGGTGGATCCAGTCGACCAGGGCGGCCTGCTCGGACCAGAACCCCTCCGGGTCGTCGATGCTGCGGCGGAACGTGTCGGCGTACGCGCTCATGGGGTCACTAAACCGGTTGCGGAGCGGCCGTGCGACCCCGCACCCTGGTCGGCGACGCACTGCGAGAACCCAGCGAGAGGAGGCGTCGAGATGTCTACCACTGCCCGTGGGCATGTCCGCACGCCCGCCTTCCTCTCGCTCGGAGCACTCCCGCATGTCCTCAGCACCGCTGCACCAGCCCCGTTCTGACTTCACCTTCGACTTCTCCGCCGTCGACGAGACGCTCGACGACGACCAGCGATGGTCCACCTGGCTGACCGTCGAACGCCTCGCACGCGGCCCGCATCCCCGTCCCGGCTGGGTCGTGACCGACGACTCCGCCGTCGACACCGACCTGGGCGTGCTCAAGACCGGCAAGGAAGCCGACGTCTTCCTGGTCGAGCGCGGCTCGCGGACGGATCCCGAGCGTTCGGTGGTGATGGCCGCCAAGCGCTACCGCTCCGCCGAGCACCGCAGCTTCCGGCGCAGCACCGTCTACACCGAGGGGCGCCGGGTCCGCGACAGCCGCGACATGCGTGCCATGGCCAAGGGCACGGCACACGGTCGCGCCGTCGCCGCCGGGCAGTGGGCCGCGGCGGAGTGGGACGCGCTGTGCTCGCTGTGGTCCGCCGGCGTGCCGGTGCCGTACCCGGTGCAGGTCGACGGCACCGAGATCCTGATGGAGTACGTGTCCGTCGACGGCGCAGCCGCACCACGGCTGGCCCAGATGCGACCAGACCCGGCCTTGCGGGACAAATGGTTCGACCAGGTGCGCGAGGCGATGGCGCTGCTGGCCCGCCGACACGTGGCGCACGGCGATCTCTCGCCCTTCAACATCCTGGCCGCAGGCGAGCGACTGGTGATCATCGACCTGCCGCAGGTCGTCGACATCATCGGCAACCCCCGCGGCATGGATCTGCTGCTGCGCGACTGCACAAACGTGTGCAGCTGGTTCCGCGCACGTGGTGCCGACGTCGACGAGCACGAGCTGTTCGGCGAGCTGGTCGCACAGGCCTACTGAGTCGTGCGTGAAAACGGCCTCGACGGGGAGGCGTGCGCGTTACGTTGACGGCTGGTCGCCGTCTCCCGTAGGAGGATGCCCATGAACATCAGCCGTCGCTCCCGCCGCACGCTGGGACTCGTGTTCGCCGCCACGCTCGTGGTCGGACTGACCGGGCCGGCCGCCGCGGTCCAGACACTGATCGATGACGTCGAGCTCGAGGGTGGCTTCAACTCCCTGTTCGATCCGGACAACGACCAACCCGGTAACGACGATTGCCTGCGCGCCGACCTGCTCAACAAGAACGCCTACACGCCGGTCGACGACGGGGAGTCCGCCAATGACTCGGACGCCTATGACGGCGGCATGATCCTGTACGTCAACCGGCGGCAGTTCGTCGACGGCAACGACCTGGGCAACGAGGTGGGCGAGCAGGTCCAGGTGGGTCCCGCCATGCTCGGCGGGGTCCGGGTGACCCGGACCGACCGAGCCCTGGCCAACGGCCCGACGCTGCGTGACCTGATCACGTTCAAGAACTCGACCCGCCGGGCCAAGAGCCTGGTGATCCACATCGAGAACGACTACGGCGCCGACGGCGACGAGGTCGTGCGGGCCACGTCGAGCGGCCCGAACCTGTCGTTCCAGGTCAACGACCGCTGGCTGCTGGTCGCGGACGACGCAACGGCGCCCAGCGACGCACTCGTCACGAACGCCTGGTACGGCAAGAACGCAGCCGAGAAGGTCGTCAACGTCACGAACGACATCCCGGACGGCGACAGCTGCGTCGGCGTGGCTTACCGCATCAGGGTCCCGGCCCGCAGCACGAAGCACCTGCTGCTGTTCGCACAGGTTGCGGACAACGACGACATCACCAATGCCCAGCTCCGCGCCCAGCGGTTCGACCGGAACCGGATCCCGGACGCCTTCCTCGTCGGCCTGCCGAACGTGGTGCGCAACAACGTCCTGAACTGGAACCTCTGACGCCGGGCGCTTGCGCCGTCAACCCAGCAGGCGCAGCGCCAGCACCGGGTAGACCGGGTCCGGCCCGCCGCCGCGACCCTGCCCGTGCCCGACGTACGACGCCCGGCCGGTCGGCTCCAGACCGACCGACCGGGCGTGTGCGACCACGTCGGCCTCGCGGTCGGTGGGCCGCTCGTCGCGGTAGCCGTGGGCGGCAGCCTTGTCCACGGTGGTCACCAGCCGGCCACCCGGCCGCAACACCCGCGCCGCCTCGTCGAGCACCGGTCGCGCGTCGTCGAGCAGGTGCAGCAGCCACATCGTCAGCACCGCGTCGACCGACGAGGAGGCGACCGGCAACCGGGAGGCGTCGGCGCGGACGCAACGCCCCGGCAAGCGGCGGGCGGCCAGTGCGAGCATCGCCGTCGAGCGGTCGATCACGACGACGTCGACACCACGCCGCAGCAGACCGAGCGCGACGAGACCGGTGCCGCCGCCGACGTCCAGGCACCGTCCGGGCGGCAGCAGCGGTGCCACCGCGTCGGCCGCAGCCTCCGCTCGCGCCACCCCTCCCCGGGTCTCGTCGTACGTCGCCGCTGCACGCTCGTAGTCGGGCATCATCCGGCCAGCGCGTCCTCGAGCGTGCGCGCGACGCCGTCGTCGTCGTTCGACGGGCACACCGCGTCCGCGACGGCCAGCACCTCGGGGTGCGCGTTCGCGACGGCGTGCCCACGGCCCGACCAGGTGAGCATCGAGAGGTCGTTCGGCATGTCCCCGAACGCCCACACGGTCGCGGGTGCGACGCGGAGCCGACCGCACCAGTCCGCCAGCGCTGCTGCCTTCGTGACGCCCGGCGCGCTGATCTCGGCCAGCCCGTCGGCGCCGGAGAAGGCGAGCACCGCCCGTACGCCGAGCAGGTCGCGCACCCGGTCCAGGAACACCTCCGGTGCCAGCGTCTCGTTGCGGGCGAGCAGCTTGCCCGCAGGCAGCGCCAGCAGCTGGTCCAGCGGGGCGACCGGCAGGTCCGGCAACGGCGGGTACGGGTCGACGAACGCCGGCTCGCGACCGAAGCCCTCGGACGTCTCCACCGCGAAAGCGGTGCCGGGCAGGGCATCGCGCAGCACGTCGGCCACGCTGAGCACCAGCTCGGTCGGCAGCGTCCGCTCGACGAGGACCCGTCGTTCGGCCACGTGGTAGACGTACGCACCGTTGGCGCACAGCGCCACCCCGTGGCTGCCCACGATGCCGTGGAAGTCGTGCATCCAGCGCGGCGGCCGCGCGGTGACCACCACGATGTGCACGCCCGCCTGCTCGACCGCAGCCAGCGCGGCGCGGCTGCGCTCGGAAAGGCTGCCGTCGGAGCGCAGCAGGGTGCCGTCGAGGTCGGTGGCCACCATCGCCGGCAGCGTCATGCCGGCCTCACGACGAGGAGGCAGCCAGCTGTCCGCAGGCGCCGTCGATCTCGCGGCCGCGGGTGTCACGTACCGTCGTCGGCACCCCTTTGGCCTGCAACCGGCGCACGAACTCCGCCTCGTCGGCGGGATCGGACGCGGTCCACTTCGAGCCGGGAGTCGGGTTGAGCGGGATCAGGTTGACGTGCACCCAGCCCCAGTCGCCGTACGAGTGCAGCACGTCGGCGAGCAGGTCGGCCCGCCACGCCTGGTCGTTGATGCCGCGCATCATCGCGTACTCGATCGACACCCGGCGGTGCGTGCGGTCGGCGTAGTGCCACGCGGCCTCGACCGTCTCGGCGACGGACCAGCGGGTGTTGACCGGCACCAGCTCGTTGCGCAGCTCGTCGTCGGGTGCGTGCAACGAGAGCGCGAGCGTGACCGGCAGACCCTCGTCGGCGAGCTGCCGCATCCGCGGGACCAGCCCGACCGTCGAGACCGTGACACCGCGCGCGGACATGCCGAGACCGTCGGGTACCGGGTCGGTCAGCCGGCGGACGGCACCCATGACTGCGCGGTAGTTGGCCAGCGGCTCGCCCATGCCCATGAAGACCACGTTGGAGACCCGGCCCTGGCCGCCGGGCACCTCGTCGCGCGCCAGCGCCCGCGCTCCCGCCACGACCTGCTCGACGATCTCGGCAGCGGACATGTTGCGCTGCAGGCCGCCCTGGCCGGTCGCGCAGAAAGGACAGGCCATGCCGCACCCGGCCTGCGACGACACGCACAGCGTCACCCGGCCGGGGTAGCGCATCAGCACCGACTCGACCAGCGCGCCGTCGTGCATGCGCCACAGGGTCTTGCGGGTGGTGCCGTCGTCGGCGAGCAGCGTACGAACCGGCGACATCAGCGTCGGCAGCAACGCGTCCACCAGCCGGCCACGACGGTCGGCCGGCAGGTCGGTCATCTGCGCGGGGTCGTCGGCCAGCCGGGCGAAGTAGTGGTGCGACAGCTGCCGTGCACGGAAACCCGGCTCCCCCAGCTCCGACACCGCCTCGCGGCGACCGGCGGCGTCGAGGTCGGCGAGGTGCCGCGGCGGCTTGCCGCGGCGGGGGGCGTCGAAGACCAGCGGAAGGCTCGTGGGGGCGTCGGTCATGGCACCGGCCATCGTCCCACGCCCCAGCCTTGCTCGATCTCGGCGTGCCCGGAGGGATCGACGACCAGCAGGCAGCGGTCGGGCATGCGCATCGCTCGCCACGAACGCCGGTCGGGTGGAGCACCGGTGAGCGCGGCCACCAGCAGCGTCCACGCCGTGCCGTGACCGGTCAGCACCAGCTCGGGTGGGCCTCCGGCCAACAGGTCCCGTACGGCACCGACGACGCGGGTGCGGGTGTGGTCGGCAGGCTCCCAACCGGGTGCGGCCGGGCGGACCGGTTCGGTGTGCGCGCGGTCGACCGTCCGGGCGAACTCGTCGGCGTCGTACCAGCGCGGCGGGCGTACGGCCTCGCGCAGGTCCCCGACCGTGCCGACGTCTCGTCCGCGCAGCAGCTCGGCAGTGCGGTGCGCCTTCGGCTCCGGCGACGAGCGCCAGGTCGTGTCAGGCGGCAGCGACCACTCCTCGCGCACGGCCAGCACTGCGGCCTCGCCCGCGGCCGAAAGCGGCCACCTGCTGGCCTCGACCGACGGGTCGATGTCCGGAGGTCCGTGCCGGACCAGCCACAACCGGGTCACGGCCGGCTCAGGACACCGGCACCAGGGTGTCCAGCACCAGCCACGCCACCGGCGCCACCATCAGGATCGAGTCGAGCCGGTCCATCAGCCCACCGTGGCCGGGCAGCAGCCGGCCCATGTCCTTGATGCCGAGGTCGCGCTTGACCAGCGACTCCGACAGGTCGCCGAGAGTCGCGGTCACCGCGGTGGCCACGCCGAGCAGGACGCCGACCCAGGGGCGGCCGTCGAGCAGGTACGTGACCGTCAGCCAGCCGGCGACACCGGAGCCGATGACCGAGCCGGCGAAGCCCTCCCAGGACTTCTTCGGGCTGATCGTCGGCGCCATCGGATGCTTGCCCGCCAGCACGCCCGCCAGGTAGCCGCCGGTGTCGGACGCGACCACACCGACGATGAACGCCACCACCCGCATCGCACCGTCGGCGGGCACGAGCATCAGCACCACGAAGGCGCCCAGCAACGGGACGTACCCGGTGACGAAGACGCCGGCGGTCACGTCGCGGACGAAGCCGGTGGCGCCGTCGGGCATCCGCCAGACCAGGATCGCCAGCACGGTGAGGCCCAGCGCGACCACCAGCAGCTCGGCCCCGCCGGTCCAGGCACCTACGAGCATCGCGCCGGCGCCGAGGCTCACGGGCACGACCGGGACCCGGATGCCGCTGCTGGCCAGCGCGTTGGACAGCTCCCACACCGCGACCAGTCCGGCGAGCACCACCACGCCGAGGAACACGCCGCGGACCACCAGCAGCGAGAACAGGATCACGACCCCGAGCCCGACACCCACCCCGATGGCGGCCGGCAGGTTGCGACCGGCCCGGCTGGGCCTGACCACCGGCTCGCCGGGCGCACCGGAGGCGGGCACCGTGCTCATACCTCGAGCAGCTCGGCTTCCTTGCGCTCCAGCAGGTCGTCGATGGCGTCGGTGTGCTTCTTGGTCAGGCCGTCGAGCCGCTTCTCGGCGCCCTTGGCGTCGTCCTGGCCGACGTCGCCGTCCTTCTCCGCGCGGTCGAGCGTCTGCTTGGCGTGCCGGCGGATGTTGCGGACGGCGACCCGTCCTTCCTCCGCCTTGGTACGCGCCAGCTTGATGTACTCCTTGCGGCGCTCCTCGGTCAGCTCCGGCAGCACGATCCGGAGGATCTTGCCGTCGTCGGTGGGGTTGACGCCGAGGTCGGAGTCGCGGATGGCCTTCTCGATGGCCGACTTCGCACCCATGTCGTACGGCGCCACGATGATGACGCGGGCCTCGGGGATCTGGAAGCCGGCGAGCTGCTGGATCGGCGTCGGCGAGCCGTAGTAGTCGGCGGTGATCTTGGCGAACATGCCGGGGTGCGCACGCCCGGTGCGGATGGCTGCGAACTCCTCCTTGGCGACGTCGACCGCCTTGTCCATCTTGGCGCCGGCCTCACGCAGCGTCTGGTCGATCACGTGGGTCCTCTTTCTCCGTCGGGCACGCAGGCGGGGCCGGATCCGCGGTCAACCGGCCGAGACCACCGTGCCGATCTTCTCACCGCGCACGGCGCGCGCGATGTTGCCGTCCTCCATCAGGTTGAAGACGACGATCGGCAGCAGGTTGTCGCGGCACAGGCTGAACGCCGCGGCGTCGGCCACCTGCAGGCCCTTGGCCAGCACCTCGTCGTAGCCGATGGCGTCGTACTTCACCGCGTCCGCGTGGTGCCGGGGGTCGGCGTCGTAGACGCCGTCGACCCCGCTCTTGGCCAGCAACAGCACGTCGCAGTTGATCTCCAGCGCCCGCTGAGCGGCGACCGTGTCGGTGGTGAAGAACGGCATGCCAGCACCCGCACCGAAGATCACGACCCGGCCCTTGTCGAGGTGGCGGCTGGCCCGGCGCGGGATGTACGGCTCGGCGACCTGGCCCATGGTGATCGCGGTCTGCACCCGCGTCTCCATACCCTGCTTCTCCAGGAAGTCCTGCAGCGCCAGGCAGTTCATCACCGTGCCGAGCATGCCCATGTAGTCCGCCCGGGAGCGGTCCATGCCGCGCTGGGACAGCTCCTCGCCGCGGAAGTAGTTGCCGCCGCCGACGACCAGGGCCATCTGCACGCCCGACCGCACCACGTCGACCACCTGGGCCGCAATCCCGCTGAGCACGTCGACGTCGAGCCCGACCCGACCACCGCCGAACACCTCACCGGACAGCTTGAGCAGCGCCCGCCGGTACCGCGGCCGGCTGGTGTCGTGGTCGGGCTCCATGCTCACGCCTGTCCGACCTCGAACCGGGCGAACCGGCTGACCGTGACGCCGGCGTCGTCGAGCACCGCCTTGACGGTCTTCTTGTGCTCCTTGACCGACGGCTGCTCCAGCAGCACGACGTCCTTGAAGAAGCCGTTGAGCCTGCCCTCGATGATCTTGGGCAGCGCCTGCTCCGGCTTGCCCTCCTCGCGGGCGGTGGCCTCTGCGATCTCGCGCTCCTTGGAGACGATCTCGGCGGGCACGTCGTCGCGGGTGACGTACTGCGGGCGCATGGCGGCGATCTGCAGGGCCACGTCGCGGGCGGTGCCCGAAGCCGAGCTGCCGCCGTCGTACTCGACCAGCACGCCCACCGCGGGCGGCAGGTCGCTGGCCCGGCGGTGCAGGTACGTCTCCACGCTGCCGTCGAACGCGGCCACCCGGCCGAGCTCGATCTTCTCGCCGATCTTGATCGCGAGCTCGGCGACGGACTCCTCGACGGTCTTGCCGTCGCCGAGCGACTCGGCGAGGAAGTCCTCGCGGCTGGCCGGCTTGACCTCGGCGGCCCGCTGCGCCAGCTGCTCGGCCACCTGGCCGAACTGGTCGTTCTTGGCGACGAAGTCGGTCTCGGAGTTGAGCTCGACCATCGCGCCACCGTTCGCGGCCACCAGGCCGGCGGTCGCGCTGCGCTCGGCGCCGCGCTTGGCACTCTTGGCCTGGCCGGTCACGCGCAGCACCTCGATCGCCTTCTCGAAGTCGCCGTCGGCCTCGGTCAGCGCGCGCTTGGCGTCCATCATCCCCGCGCCCGTCTGGTCGCGGAGCTTCTTCACGTCGGCGGCGGTGATGTTCGCCATGGGGTGCGGATCCTCGTCTCGTGCTCTCGGTTTGGTGCTCTGGGTTTGGTGCTCTGGGTTTGGTGCTCGGGTCGGTCGGCTGGGCGCGCCGCGCGACGCGGCCCCGCCCGGGGACGCGTCGCGGGCGCGCTCAGGCGTCGGTCTTGGTCTCGCTGGTTTCGGTGGTCTCGGTGGCGGTCTCGGTGCTGGCCGCCTCGGCCGGCGCCGGCGCATCGGCCGGCGCAGCGGCTGCCGGTGCCTCCGCAGCCGGTGCCTCCGCAGCTGCCGGGGCCTCCGTCGCGACGGCGGTCTCGGTGGCGGGCGGAGCGGTGGCGGTGGCGGTGGCGGCTGGCGTCTCCGCACCGGTCGCCGCGGCGGCCTCACCGGCCGCACCCGCGAGCAGCTCGCGCTCCCACTCGGCCATCGGCTCGTCGGCACCCAGCTCGGAGCCGGCTGGCTCCTCGCCGGTGCGTACGCCCGAACGGGCCATCAGACCCTCGGCGACCGCGTCGGCGATCACCCGGGTCAGCAGGGTCACCGAGCGGATCGCGTCGTCGTTGCCCGGGATGGGGTAGTCGACGTCGTCGGGGTCGCAGTTGGTGTCGAGCACCGCGACCACCGGGATGCCGAGCTTCTTGGCCTCGTCGACGGCCAGGTGCTCCTTCTTGGTGTCGACGATCCACACCGCGGCGGGCGTGCGGCCCATGTCGCGGATGCCGCCGAGGCTGCGCTCGAGCTTGTTCCGCTCGCGCCGCAGGCCGAGCAGCTCCTTCTTGGTGCGCCCGGAGCCGGCGACGTCGTCGAAGTCGATCTCCTCGAGCTCCTTGAGCCGCTGCAGCCGCTTGTTGACGGTCTGGAAGTTGGTGAGCATTCCGCCGAGCCAGCGCTGGTTGACGTAGGGCATGCCGACCCGCATGGACTGCTCGGCGATGGCCTCCTGGGCCTGCTTCTTGGTGCCGACGAACAGGATCTGGCCGCCGCGCGCCACCGTGTCCTTGACGAACTGGTAGCTGCGGTCGATGTAGGCCAGCGACTGCTGCAGGTCGATGATGTAGATGCCGTTGCGCTCGGTGAAGATGAAGCGCTTCATCTTCGGGTTCCAGCGCCGGGTCTGGTGCCCGAAGTGCACGCCGCTCTCGAGCAGCTGCCGCATGGTGACGACGGCCATGGCCGTGCTCCTTGTCATGACGCCTGGCCGGTACGGTCCGGGCGTCGGTCCGGTTGTCGCCCCGGCGGTCGCCGGAGCCCTGTCGCCCGCGCGCGCCCCGCGACCGGAGGACCGGCCACCGTCGGAGTGCGCCCGCGTGCTGCGGTGTGCGGGCGTGCGAAGTCGACTCGTCGGACGAGTCGCTGCCGGCAGTCTACGCGTACCCGCCCCGCCAGCCGAAATCCACAACCGGCCCACCCGCCGGCGCCCGTCCACAGCCCCGTGGCCCCGTCCCGCCACCCGCGCACCGCCCGGCCCAGGGTGTGCCGCATGCGCCCGATCCTCCCGCGTCCGCTCTCCGCCCTCGCCGGTGGCGTGCTCGGCACGCTCCTCGCCCTGCTCGCCGCCCTCCTGCCTGCTGCGATCCCCGCCGCCCAGGCGTCGCCTGCCCCTGCCTGGGTGTGGCCGCTCGACCCGCCCCCGGGCGTGGTCGAAGGCTTCGACCCGCCCGACGACGCCTACGGCTCCGGTCACCGCGGTGTCGACCTGCTGGGCTCCCCCGGCCAGCTCGTCCTCGCCGTGGCTGCGGGCCGGGTGACCTTCGCGGGCCAGGTCGCGGGCCGCGGTGTCGTCGTCGTCGACCACGGACGGCTGCGCAGCACCTACCAGCCGGTGGTGGCGGAGGTACGGGTCGGCGACCGGGTCGCGGCCGGCGACCGGCTGGGCACGCTGACGACCTACGGCAGCCACTGCCTGCCCGACACCTGCCTGCACCTCGGTGCCCGCGTCGGCGACGCGTACCGCGACCCGCTCGACTACCTGCCCAGCGGGCCGCTCCGGCTGCTCCCGCTCAGCGGGGCGCCGCCTGCCCCGCTGTGGCCGGCGGTCAGCTGGTTCCGGCCGCTGCTGCTGTGAGGCGGCGTTCGCCGTCGCTCAGGCCCGGGGGTGGGCAAGCCGGTACGCACTGCGCAGCCGCTCGGCGCTGACGTGGGTGTAGACCTGCGTCGTCGCCAGCGACGCGTGCCCGAGCAGCTCCTGCACCGACCGCAGGTCGGCCCCTCCCTCGAGCAGGTGCGTCGCGGCGGTGTGGCGCAGCCCGTGCGGGCCGAGGTCGGACCCGTCGCCGGTGGCACCGACCCGCTGGTGCACCATCCGGCGGACGGTGCGCGGGTCGATGCGCCCGCCGCGCGCACCGAGGAACAGGGCCGGGCCGCTGGCGGCGGTGGCCAGCTGCGGCCGGCCCCGGTCGAGCCAGCCGAGCACGGCGGCCGCTGCTGGTCGGCCGTAGGGGACGCTGCGCTCCTTGCTGCCCTTGCCGAGCACGCGGACCAGGTGCCGTTCGTGGTCGACGTCGTCGACGTCGAGCCCGACCAGCTCACCGACCCGGATCCCGGTGGCGTAGAGCAGCTCCAGCACCGCGACGTCACGGATGCCCACCGGCCCCTCGTCGACGGCGGCGGCCGCGGCGGCGTCGAGGACGTCGCGGACCTGCTCGGCGCGCAGCGTCGCGGGGAGGGTGCGCTGGCGCTTCGGCGTCCCGAGCAGGGCGCCGGCGTCGGCCGATGCCCGGCCGGTGCGCAGCAGCCAGCCGGTGAACACCCGCACCGACGTGGCCCGCCGCGCCACCGTAGTGCGGGAGCGGCCGCGGGTCTGCTGGCCGGCGAGCCACCCGCGCAGCGTGCGCAGGTCGAGCCGGGCGGGATCGTCCACGTGCGCCAGCCGAGCGTGGGCAGCGAGGTCGGCGAGATCGGTCAGGTAGGCCCGCACGGTGTGCGGTGACAGCCCACGCTCGAGCTCGAGATGGGCCCCATAGGCGTCCAGCACCAGGTCCCAGCCGTCTGCCGGTGGCTGCTGCTCGGAACCTGCCGTCACCTGGGCAGCGTGCGCGGCCCCGCAGCACCCGGCAAGCCGCCGCGCCGCCCCGCGAACCGCCAGCCGTCGCCCGTGCGCTCGACCAGCCCGGTGGCCAGCAGCCCGCCCAGCACCCGCAGCGCCGCCGCCTCGCTCGTACCTGCGGCCGCGGCGGCGGTCGCGGTGGGCACGGCGCCGGTCGCCGGCAACGACTCCAGCACCGCCCGGGCGACCGGGTCGAGCCCGTCGTCCGGGCGGCGCTCGCCCAGGCCCCACCCGGACGCGCCCGGCACCGCCGGCGTGCCCAGCGGCGCCAGCACGTCACGGACCTCGGCCCCCGAGGTCACCAGGTCGGCCCGGCGCTCGCGGATCGCGTGGTGCACGCCCGCGGACAGCGCGCTGGTCACCGGTCCCGGCACCGCCAGCCCCGGACGCTGCAGCGAGCCCGCCCAGTTGAGGGTGTTCAGCGCCCCGCTGCGCCAGGCCGCCTCGACCACCAGAACCGCACTCGCCAGGGCGGCGATCAGCCGGTTGCGGGCCAGGAAGCGCACCTTCGTCGGGTGGTCGCCCGGGGGCGCCTCGCTCACGACCAGGCCCTGGTCGGCGATGCGACCCAGCAGCGCGTCGTGGCCGCGCGGGTAGGTCACGTCGGCACCGCACGCCAGCACGGCGACCGTCGGGCCGCGCACCGCGAGCGCCCCGCGGTGCGCAGCCGCGTCGATGCCGTAGGCGGCACCGCTGATCACCGTCACGCCCGCCTCGGCGAGGTCGGCGGCGATGTCGCCGGCGACCTCGTTGCCGTACTCGGTGGATGCGCGCGCCCCCACCACGGCCACCGCGGTCGCCGTCTGCTCGGCCAGCGGCAACGCCACCGCGCACCCACAGCCCGTGCGGCGCACCACCCCGGCCGGACACCTCCTCGCTGTGGCCGAGGTCGTCGAGCGCGGTCGGCCAGTCGTCGTCACCGGGGCACGTCCAGCGCAGTCCCCGGCGGGCGGCGTCGTCGAGCACCGCCGTCGCGGTGGTCCACGGCTCGGGGTCGGGACGTACCGGGGCCACCGTGCCGCCGGGCACCCGGCCGGCGGCGAGCCGCTCGACGGCGGCCTCCGCACCCACCTCGCGGACCAGCCCGTTGACCCGGGGATCGCCCGGCTCGGTACGCACGGCCAGCCAGGCGCGGGCCAACCGGTCGCGGCCGGGGACGGTCGGCAGCAGCGTCAGCATGGTCACGAGGTCACCACCGACAACCGGGCCGGCGACGGGTGCGGCCGCGGCACGGAGATCGGCTGGTCACCGCGCAGCTCGGCGGCCAGGATCACGTGCTCACGATCCGGACGCTCGACGCCCTGGAGGTCGGCCAGCGTCCACGCCACCCGCAGAACCCGGTCGACGCCGCGGGCGCTGACCCGGCCCGAGCGGGTGCTCGTCTCCAGCGGCGACGTGGTGGCGGCCGGCAGCGGCCAGCGCCGCCGCAGCTCGCCGCCGGGCACGTCGGCGTTGCGGCGCCAGGGCGTGCCCTGCAGCCGCGTACGCATGCCGGTCGCGCGCGGCCGCGACCCGGGCGGCGACCACGGCCGTCGGCTCGGCGGGGTCGAGCTCGTCGTGCAGCTGGTGGCGGTGCAGCGGACGCACCTCACGGTGCACGTCGATGCGGTCGCGCACCGGACCGGACAGCCGCTCGCGGTAGCGGCGCTTGGCCGTCGGCGTGCAGGTGCAGGCCTCACCAGCGCCCTCGGACCGCCCGCAGGGACACGGGTTCATCGCCAGCACCAGCTGGAACCGGGCCGGGAACCACGCCGTGCGGGTCGCCCGCCCGATGCCGATCCGGCCGCTCTCCAGCGGCTGCCGCAGCGCCTCCAGCACGTTGATCGGATACTCCGGCGCCTCGTCCATGAACAGCACGCCGTGGTGCGCCAGACTCACCGCGCCCGGCCGGATCACCCGGCTGCCGCCGCCGATCACCGAGACCAGGCTGGCGGTGTGGTGCGGGTCGAGGAACGGCGGCCGACGGACCAACGGGTCGTCCGGAGTCAGCACCCCGGCGACCGAGTGCACGGCGCTGACCTCGAGGGCCTGGTCGTGGTCGAGGTCGGGCAGCAGCCCCGGCAGCCGTTCGGCCAGCATCGTCTTGCCGGCGCCCGGCGGCCCGTGCAGCAGCAGGTGGTGGCCACCGGCGGCGGCCACCTCCAGCGCGAACCGCGCGTCGTGCTGGCCCAGCACGTCGCGCAGGTCGAGGCCGCTGACCCGGTCCTCGCCGCGCCAACCGATGTCGCCGCCGTGCGCCAACGGCTCCACCGGCGGGTCGTCGGGGGGCTCCTCGCCCCGCAGCAGCGCCAGCACGTGCCGCAGCGACCGTGCCCCGACCACCTGGACGCCGTCGACCTGGGACGCCTCACCCACGTTGGCCTCGGGCACCAGCACCCGGGTGAGGCCGGCCCCAGCAACGGCCAGCGTCGCGGGCAGCACGCCAGGCACCGCCCGCAGCCGGCCGTCGAGGGCCAGCTCGCCGAGCAGCACGGCACCCTCGAGCGGATCGGTCGGCACCGCACCGGCGGCGGCGATGACGGCGACTGCGATCGCGAGGTCGTAGTGGGACCCCGCCTTGGGCAACGAGGCCGGCGACAAGCCGATGGTCACCTTGCGCTGCGGCCAGGGGCAGCCGCTGTTGACGACCGCGGCCCGGCACCGGTCCCGGGCCTCCGCGAGCGACGCGTCCGGCAGGCCCACCAGCACCACCTGCGGCAGCCCGGGGCCGAGGTCAGCCTCGATCTCGACGACGTGGCCTCGCACCCCCTCGAGGCTGACCGAGCGGGTACGTGCCAGCGGCACCTCAGGCCACCCCGGTCAGGTGCTCGAGCCGCGGGCCGGTCCGCGGCGACACCACGATGCCCACGACGTCGATGCGCACCTCCAGCGGCGAGACCGGGTGCTCGTCGAGCCAGCGGGCGGCCAGCCGCCGCAGCCGGGCCGCCTTGCGCCAGGTGACCGCCTCGGCAGGGGACCCGAAGCCCTCGCCGCGGCGGGTCTTGACCTCGCACACGACCAGGGTGTCGTCGTGCCGGGCCACCAGGTCGAGCTCACCGAGGTCGCACCGCCAGTTGCGGTCGAGGATGACCATGCCCTGCTCGACCAGGTGCGCGGCCGCGAGGTCCTCACCCCACGCGCCGACCGCGTTGCGTACCCCGCGCCCGATCGTCCGACGCTCGCTCATGTCCCCACCTCCACGACCAGCCTGGTCGGGCCGGGGCGGTGCTGGCGGACGGGCGGACCGCCCCTGTGGACGACGCCCGAGGGGGCGGCGACCTGTGGACAGCGGTCAGGTGCCGGGGACCTTGAGGTCGGTGTGGCTGAGCTCCTCGACGTTGACGTCCTTGAACGTCAGCACCTTGACCTTCTTGGCGAAGCGCGCGGTGCGGTAGATGTCCCACACCCAGGCATCGGCCATCGTGACCTCGAAGTACGCCTCCCCGGACTCGGCGCGCACCTTCACGTCAACGGTGTTGCACAGGTAGAAGCGGCGGTCGGTCTCGACCACGTAGGTGAAGATGCTGACGACGTCCCGGTACTCGCGGTAGAGCGCCAGCTCCATCTCCGCCTCGTACTTCTCCAGGTCCTCGGCGCTCACCACACCTCCTGCAACGCTCGGTCGGCATCCTCGTCGACACGGTCGTGGTCCGGGTCGATGGCCCGGTAGCCGGCATCGGCCGAGCGTACGTTGACGAACCGGCGGCGGTGCTCGGCGCAGGGCCCGTGCGCGGCCAGCGCGGCGTCGTGCTCGCGGGTGCAGTAGCCCTTGTGCACGTCGAAGCCGTAGTCGGGGAATCGCTCGTGCAGCCGGCACATGATCCGGTCCCGCGTGACCTTGGCGATCACCGAGGCGGCGGAGATGCACGCCGCCACCCGGTCGCCCTTCCAGACGGCGAGCCCCGGCACCTCGAGGCCGTCGACGCCGAAGCCGTCGGTGAGCACGTACGCGGGGCGTACCGACAGCCGGGCCAGCGCGCGGCGGAGGGCCTCGACGTTGGCGACGTGCATGCCGAGCTCGTCGCAGTTGCCGGCCGGGAGCACCACGACCGACCACGCGAGAGCCCGGTCGAGGACCTCCGCGTAGCAGGCCTCGCGACGCAGCGGCGTCAGCAGCTTGGAGTCGGCCAGCCCGGGCACGATCCCCCGCCGGCCCTCCGGCAGCACCGCCGCGGCCGCGACCAGCGGCCCCGCGCACGCGCCTCGGCCCGCCTCGTCGACGCCCGCCACCGGGTCGAGCCCGGCGCGGCGCAGGGCCCGCTCGTATCCGTACAACCCCGCGTCGCGGCGGACGGTGGCACCTCTGGGCAGCACGCTCATCGCCGCCGAGCCTACGACCCGTCGAGAGCGGGGTCGTCGAAGATCTCCGGCTTGTCCAGGATCTCTGCACGGTCGGGCGGCCAGACGATCGCCCACACCTTGCCCACGACCCCGTCGACCGGGACGAAGCCGCCGCCCGCGGAGCCGATGTGCAGCCGCGAGTCGCCGGACTGCGGCCGGTTGTCGCCCATCACCCACAGCGAGCCGTCGGGCACCTCGACGTCGAAGGTCTGCTCGGAGGGGCGCACGCCCTGCATCAGGTACGAGGTCTCGTCCAGCGCCACCCCGTTGACGAGCACCTGACCCTTGGCGTTGCAGCACCGGACCTCGTCGCCGCCCACCCCGATGACCCGCTTCACCAGGTGGCCGCCGGTCGGGTACAGGCCGAACGCCTCCAGCGCGCGCTGGGCGATGTTGCTGGGCTGCTGGCTCTCGGCCGGGCCGAGCCAGCCGCCCGGGTCGTCGAAGACCACGATGTCGCCGCGCTCGACGTCGCCGGACCAGTACGACCACTTCTCGACCAGGATCCGGTCCTGCTTGACGAACGTCGGCTCCATCGACACCGAGGGCACGAAGAACGCCTGGACGAAGAACGCCTTGACCACGATCGCCAGCACCAGGGCGAGCCCGAGCAGGAGGATGACCTCCTGCCACAGCGGCAGGGACTTCTTGTGCTGACTGTGGTCGTGGGAGTCGTCGTCGTCGGCCGCTCGGGCGCGACGTCTCCGGGAGCCCGGGCGACCCTCCCAGATGCTGGCCGCCGAGCGGCGGTGGGCGCCCTCGTCGGGCGCGGTGGTGGTCGGCGCCTCCCGGTCGTCGGGCCCTCCTTCGGAGGGCCCGGACGTCGCGGAGGTCACCCGGCGAGCCTAGTGCGGTCGACGGGGTGGATCAGGCGCCGGTGGGAGCGTCGCGACGCTCCTTGATCTTGGCGGCCTTGCCGCGCAGGTTGCGCAGGTAGTAGAGCTTCGCCCGGCGGACGTCGCCGCGGGTGACGACCTCGATCTTGTCGATGATCGGCGTGTGGACGGGGAAGGTCCGCTCGACACCGACGCCGAAGCTGACCTTGCGCACGGTGAACGACTTGCGGACGCCGGAGTTCTGGATCCGGATGCAGACGCCCTGGAAGACCTGGATCCGGGAGCGGTTGCCCTCGACCACCCGGACGTGCACCTTCAGGGTGTCACCGGGGCGGAAGGGCGGGACGTCGGTACGCAGTGCGGCCGCGTCGACAGCGTCGATGGCGTTCGTCATCTCGGGTTCGCTTCCTCGTCGGTGCCACAGGTCACCCACGCACTGGGTGTTCACGTGTGGGCGGTCCCGACCGATGAGGCCCGGTCCCCTGCGGCAGACGGACCGGTCGGGCGCCGACCCACAAGCCTGCCACACCGCCAGCGCGAAGCGAAATCAGGACCAGCAGATCGGGCCGGCGATCGCGGGTACGGCGCAGCTGCTGCTCGTGCCGCCAGGCCTCGATGTTGCCGTGATGCCCGGACAGCAGCACCTCGGGACGTCGAGGCCCCGCCAGCTCGCCGGCTTGGTGTAGACGGGGTGCTCGAGCAGCCCGCCGCCCTCGCCGGTGCGGTGCGACTCGACGTGCAGCGAGTCGGGGTTGCCGAGGAAGCCCGGCAGCAGCCGCGCCACCGCCTCGATGATCACCAGCGACGGCCACCTCGCCGCCGCCGAGCACGTAGTCGCCGAGGGACAGCTCCTCGACCGGCATCCGGGTCGCGGCGTGGTCGACGACCCGCTGGTCGATCCCCTCGTAGCGGCCGCAGGCGAACAGCAGCCAGGGCTGCTGCGCCAACCGCTCGGCGACGGTCTGGGTGAACGGGCGCCCCGCGGGAGTGGGTACGACCAGGGTCGGCGTCGGTCCGGGGCGATCGGAGCTCTGGGTGTCCACGGGCACCAGCGCGTCCAGCGCCTCGCCCCACGGCTCGGGCCGCATCACCATGCCGGCGCCGCCGCCGTACGGGGTGTCGTCGACGGTGCGGTGCCGGTCGTGGGTCCAGTCGCGCAAGTCGTGGACACGTACGTCGAGCAGGCCGCTCTCGCGGGCGCGGCCGACCAGCGACAGGTCCAGCGGCGCCAGGTAGTCGGGGAAGATCGAGACCACGTCGATGCGCACGACTACTCCTGTCCGTCGAGCAGCCCGGGCAGCTCCTCGACCCGGAGCCAGCCCGCGTCGACGTCGAGCTCGGGCACCAGGGCGGCGACGAACGGCACCAGCGCCGGCCCGGTGCCGTCGTCGAGGTCGAGGGCGAGCAAGTCCTGCGCCGGGAGGTGTCGTACCTCGGTGACGGTGCCGACCTCGCGCCCGTCGGAGACGCGTACCCGGAGCCCGACCAGCTGGTGGTCGTAGAACTCCTCCGGGTCGTCCGGCCGCGTACCCGTGCCGACCTCGACCAGCAGGTCGGCGCCGGCGCAGCGACTCCGCGGCGGAGCGGTCTGGCACCTCGGCGAAACGCACCAGCAGCCGGTCGCCGTGCGGGCGTACGGTCTCGACGGTCAGCCTGGGCCGGCTGCCGGGCTCAGGGCGCAGCACCGCGCCGGGCGCGAAGCGGCGGCCGGGCTCGTCGGTGTGCAGCGCGACGCTGACCTCGCCCCGGATGCCGTGGGCGCGCCCGATCCGGCCGACCACGACCTCCGTCATCGGCGGCCGGTCCGCCACCTGCAACGCCTCAGCGCTGCCGGTCGACGTCGACGAAGTCGATCCGGGCGCCGCCCGACCCGGCCAACGCGCCGACGACGGTGCGGATGGCGGTGGCGGTGCGCCCGGCCCGGCCGATGACGCGGCCGAGGTCGTCGGGGTGCACGCGTACCTCCAGCAGCTCGCCTCGGCGCAGCTGCTTGGCCCGGACGCTCACGTCGTCGGGGTGCCCGACGATGCCGCGCACGATGTGCTCGAGGGCGTCGGTGAGCACGAGCTCAGGCCTCGGGCTTCTTCTCGGCGTCCGCGGCTGCGTCGGCGCTCTCCTCCGCGGCCTCGGCTGCGACCTCGGGGGTCTCGTCGGCCGGCGGGTCGGTGGCGGCGGGCGCCTCGACCGGCGGGTGCGTCGGCGGCCGGTGCGTCGGCGGCCGGTGCGTCCGCCGCCGGTGCGTCCGCCACCGGTGCGTCCGCCGACCGGTGCCTCCGCTGGAGCCTCTGCCGGGGACTCGTCCGAGGCGGCAGTCTTCTTGGCGGCCTTCTTGCGCGGCGTCTTGGTGGTCACGGCGTCGGTGGCCGTGTCGCCGTGCGCCTCCTTGAGGACCTCGTTGAACACGTCGAGCTTGGCCTTCTTGGCGGCCGGCTCGAGCAGCGGTTCGGGAGCGGGCTCACCCTTGAACTTCTGCCAGTCGCCGGTCTTGCGCAGCAGTGCGAGCACCGGCTCGCTGGGCTGCGCGCCGACGCCGAGCCAGTGCTGGGCGCGGTCGGAGTCGACCTCGATGAGGGAGGGCTCGCGCTTGGGGTCGTACTTGCCGATCTCCTCGATCACCCGCCCGTCGCGCTTCTTGCGCGCGTCGGCGATCACGATGCGATAGAAGGGCGCACGGATCTTGCCCATGCGCTTGAGGCGGATCTTGACGGCCACGGGTGTGGTGTCTCCCTGCTGAGTCGATGGGGTGAGCCGCCTGGCCCGAGTGGGGGTACGGACCGGCCTGCTCGCGGAACCGCCCGGGAGAGGTTGAGAGGGACCACGCCCGGCGGGTTCGACGTGCCATCATGCCAGACCGCGCGGCACCGGCTCCACCTGGCACGATCCCGGGGTGACCGAGCCCACGTCGTACGCCTCCGGTCAGGCGACGACGCGCCCGCGGAGCACGATCCGGGTGGGCGCGGCGAGCACCCCGAGGTCGGCCAGCGGGTCGGCCGGGTAGAGGCAGAAGCTCGCCGGGACGCCCTCGTCCAGCGTGGCCGGACGGCCGAGCCACTCCCGGGCCCGCCACGAGGCCGCACCCAGCGCGTCGAAGGCCGTCAGCCCGTACGTCGGTAGCAGCCGCACCTCGTCGACGATGAGTCCGTGCGGCAGCACACCGCCGGCGTCGGTGCCGGCGTAGATCGGCACCCCCGCCTCGTAGGCCGCCGCGGTCGTGTCGCGACGGGTGGCGTGCAGCCGGCGGATGGTGGCGGCATAGGCGGGGAACTTGGCCTCTCCGGCCTCCGCGTACGTCGGGAAGTTCTCGAGGTTCCTGACCGTCGGCACCAGTGCGGTGCCCTGCGCGGCCATCTGCTCGACCAGGTCGGTGGTGAGCCCGGTCCCGTGCTCGATGCAGTCGATGCCCGCGTCGATCAGGTCCGGCAGCGCGGTCTGGCCGAAGACGTGCGCGGTCATCCGTACGCCCTGCGCGTGCGCCTCGGCCACGGCGGCGTGCACCGCGTCGCGCGGCCACGACGGCGTGAGGTCGCCTGCGTCCCGGTCGATCCAGTCCCCGACGATCTTCACCCAGCCGTCGCCGCGCTTGGCCTCCTGCGCGACGTAGGCCGCCAGCTCCTCGGGCTCGATCTCGTGGGCGTAGCCGCGGATGTAGCGCCGGGTGCGGGCCAGGTGGCGGCCGGCCCGGATGATCTCCGGGAGGTCGGGCCGGACGTCGATCCAGCGGGTGTCGGCCGCCGAGCCGCAGTCGCGCAGCAGCAGTGCGCCGGCGTCGCGGTCGGCGAGCGCCTGCTGCTCCTGGGTGGGTTCGTCGACCGCGCCCTTCGCGTCCAGGCCCACGTGGCAGTGCGCGTCGACCAGTCCCGGCACCAGCCAGCCCGAGCCGAGGTCGCGGGTGTCGGCGACCGGCTCGTACGTGATGCGGCCGTCGGCGACGTACAGGTCCCGGTGCTCGCCCTCGGGCAGCACGACGCCGCGTACCCGCAGTGCCTCGGCCATGGCGGCGAACCCTAGCGACGTCCGAGCCGCGACGGACGGGCTGCTACCGCGAAACCCGAGGTTCCCCCGTGTCACAACCCGCGGGAACCCTCGGTTTCCCAAGGGACCTTGGGAAACCCGAGACCTACAGCAGGTCGCGAAGCTCCTTCGGCAGCTCGAAGTCGTCGGCGGGCTGCGCGGGGGCGGGGGCGTCGGGGGTGCCGAACGCCGAGCCGGGGGCGGCGGGCTCGGTGCCGCGCTTCGCCGCGGCGGCCTGCTCCTGGGCGCGCTTGGCCGGGTTGCCCGAGCCGCGCTTGGTACGGCCCTTCTTGGTCTGTTGCCGCGCCTTGGCCCGCTTGCCGCCGCCCGGAAGCCCGGGCATGCCGGGCATCCCCGGGACGCCACCCCCGCTGGCCATCTGGTTCATCATCGTGCGGGCCTCGAAGAACCGGTCGACGAGGCTGTTGACCTGGGCGACGGTCGTGCCCGAGCCGCGGGAGATCCGCTGCCGGCGGGAGCCGTCGATCATCTTCGGGTCGGACCGTTCGGCCGGGGTCATCGACTGGATGATCGCCTGGAGCCGGTCGATCTCCCGCTCGTCGATGTCGGCGATCTGCTGCTTCATGTCGCCCATGCCGGGCAACATGCCGAAGATCTTCGACAGCGAGCCCATCTTCCGCACCGCCTGCATCTGCTGCAGGAAGTCGTCCAGCGTGAACCCTGCGCCCTTGCCCTCGGTGAGCTTGGCCGCGGTCGCCGCGGCCTGGTCGGCGTCGAAGGTCTTCTCGGCCTGCTCGATCAGCGTGAGCATGTCGCCCATGCCGAGGATGCGAGACGCCATCCGGTCGGGGTGGAAGACGTCGAAGTCGGTCATCTGCTCGCCGTTGGACGCGAACATCACGGGCTGACCGGTCACCTTGGCGACCGACAGCGCCGCACCACCGCGGGCGTCGCCGTCGAGCTTGGCGAGCACGACCCCGGTGAACCCGACGCCGTCGAGGAACGCCTGCGCCGTGGTCACGGCGTCCTGGCCGATCATCGCGTCGACCACGAACAGGGTCTCGTCGGGCTGGACGGCGTCGCGGATGTCGGAGGCCTGCTGCATCAGCTCGGCGTCGATGCCGAGCCGGCCGGCAGTGTCGACGACCACGACGTCGTGCAACGTACGCCGCGCCTCCTCGACGGAGGTACGCGCCACCGCGACGGGGTCGCCCACACCGTTGCCGGGCTCCGGTGCGAACACGTCGACACCGGCCCGCTCGCCCACCACCTGCAGCTGGGTCACGGCGTTGGGGCGCTGCAGGTCGGCGGCGACCAGCAGCGGGGAGCGTCCCTGTGCCTTGAGCCAGTGCCCGAGCTTGCCGGCCAGCGTGGTCTTGCCGGAGCCCTGCAGGCCGGCGAGCAGGATCACCGTGGGCGGCTTCTTGGCGAACCGCAGCCGGCGGGTCTCGCCGCCGAGGATCGCGACCAGCTCCTCGTCGACGATCTTGACGACCTGCTGCGCGGGGTTGAGTGCGGCGCTGACCTCGGCGCCGCGCGCCCGCTCCTTGACCGAGGCGATGAAGTCGCGCACCACCGGCAGCGCGACGTCGGCCTCGAGCAGCGCGATCCGGATCTCGCGGGCGGTCTCGTCGATGTCGGAGTCGGAGAGCCGGCCCTTGCCACGGAGGTTCTTGAACGTGGCGGAGAGACGGTCCTGCAGGGTGTCGAACACCGGGCAACCTCGGGACGGGGACGGACGGGATCAGCGGCCCAGCCTAGCCGTCGCACCCGTCGGCAGAGCCTGCCGCGGTGCCGCCCACCGCGACCTCGACGGCACACCGAACGGCCTCGGCGGCACCGCCGTCCAGCGGGCGCCCCGCCCGGTCGGTGACGTAGACGACGTCCTCGGCCTGCGGCCCCAGGGTCTCCAGGTGCGCGGAGCGTACGTCGGCGCCGGAGTCCGCGACCGCACGGCACAGCCGCCACACCAGGCCGGCGCGGTCGGCTGCCCGCACCTCGAGCACGGTGGCGCTGCCCGACACGTCCGGCAGCAACCGGACCCGTACCTGGCCGGGGCCGTCGGGCGCGGCCAGCCGGGCGCCGGGGTCGACCGAGCCGTCGAGCACCCGGTCGAGCCGCAGTCGCAGCCGAGCGGCGTCGACGTCAACGGCGTCGACGTCCCACGACGACACCGCCGCCCCGTCGTGCACCGCAGCCCGCGCCGCCCGGATCGTCAGCCCGGCCGTCGCGAGCGCACCGGCCACGTCGGCCAGCAGGCCGGACCGGTCGGCGGCGGCCACCCGCACCCGGGTGCCGTCGGGCTGCGGGCACACCAGCAGCCGCACCTCGCCCGCCGCGAGCCCACCGGCCCAGTCGGGCGCGTCGACGTCGCCCGGCACGTCCAGCGGCCGACCGGTCGCCGACACCGGGCGTCCCTCGGCCAGGCTCGCCCGCAAGGCACCGACCAGCCGGCGTACGAGCCCGGCCCGCCAGCTGGTCCACGTGGCCGGGGCCGCGGCCCGGGCGTCGGCCTCGGTCAGCGTCGCCAGCAGGTCGAGGGTCGCCTCGTCGCCGACCGCGTCGGCCACACCCGCCAACGTCACCGGGTCGTCGATGTCGCGGCGCACGGCCGTCTTCGGCAGCAGCAGGTGGTGCCGAACCAGCAGCGCCACGGCAGCGGCGTCGTCGGCGTCGAAGCCCCATCGTCGGGCCACCGACCCGGCGACCGGAGCGCCGACCTCGCTGTGGTCGCGGCGCTGCGGATCGCCCTTGCCGATGTCGTGCAGCAGCGCGGCGACGACGAGCAGGTCCGGGCGGGCCACCTCCGGCAGCAGCCGGGAGGCCTGCACGCAGGTCTCGACCAGGTGCCGGTCGACGGTGAACCGGTGCACCGCCGAGTCCGACGCCAGCAGCCGCACCGAGTCCCACTCGGGCAGCCAGCGGTCGAGCAGGCCGGAGGCGTCCAGCTCCTCCCACACCGGCACCAACCCCGGCCCGGAGGCGAGCAGCCGGACCAGCAGCCGCCGGGCGTGCTCCGGCCAGGGCTCCGGCAGCTCGGGGGCGACCGAGGCGAGGCGGGCCGCGGTCGGCGGCGACAGCACCAGGCCGTCGGCTGCGGCCAGCGTCGCGGCCCGGAGCCCGAGCCACGGGTCCTCGGCCGGACGCGCGCTCTGGTCGAGCACCACCTCGCCGCCGAGCTCGGCCACGCCCTCGTCGAGCCGCCGCAGCTGTGGTCGCCGGGTCGTACGGGGACCAGTGCCCCGGGCCGGGCCGGCCAGCACCTGGTCGACCCGACGCCATGTCAGCTGCACCAGGTGCGCGGTCCTGCGGCCAAGGTGGCGGACGTGCCGAGCCAGCTCGTCCGGCGTGGTGCCCAGTCGGGCCGCGACGTCGGGCACCAGCTCGGGGTGCAGCCGGTCGCCGCGACGACCGGCCACCTCGTGCAGCGCGTCGCGCACGTCCAGCAGCGCGGCCCGGTGCGACTCCCCCGCCCGGTGCGGGACGTCGACCAGCCAGGTCGCCACCAGCGCCCGCAGCACGGCCCCGTCACGCAGCCCGCCGTGCGACTCCTTCAGGTCCGGCACGGCGGCGTACGCGAGGTCGCCGGACCGCTCGGCCCGCTCCGCGCACGACGCGGCGAGCGCCGGCAGCCGGGCCCTCGCGTCGCGTCGCCAGTCGCCGAGCACGGTCGAACGCAGCGCCAGGCTGAGGTCCGCCTCGCCGGCCACGTGCCGGGCGTCGAGCATCCCGGTGGCGGCCCGCAGGTCGGTCGCCGCGATGTCACGCATCGACACCGTGTCACGCACCGAGTGGTCGAGCGGCACGCCGTCGTCCCACAGCGGGTACCACAGCGACTCGGCCAGCGAGGCCACCGTCGCGCCGGGCAGGGACGGCTCGTGCACGAGCACCACGTCGATGTCGCTGTACGGGGACAGCTCGGCCCGGCCGTAGCCGCCGACCGCGACCAGCGCCGTCCTCCCGGCGACCTCCGGGCGCCTGGCCGTCGCCGCGACGAACAGCTCGCTCAGCCGCAGGTCCATCGCCGCGGCACGTACCGCCCGCTGACGTGCGAGATCGCCCGCGAGCACGGCGTACGGCTCGCGGGCGATCTCGGCGGCTGACCCGGGGTGGGGTGCAGCCATCACGGCGGGGTCACAGCGCGGCCGGCCCCTGCTCCCCGGTACGGACCCGCACGACCGTGTCGACCGGGACGGCCCAGACCTTGCCGTCACCGATCTTGCCGGTCTGGGCGGACTTCGTGATCACGTCGATGATGTCGGCCGCGTCGGCGTCGTCGACGACGACCTCGAGCCGGATCTTCGGCACCAGCGTGACGTCGTACTCGGCGCCGCGGTAGACCTCGGTGTGGCCCTTCTGCCGGCCGAAGCCGCTGGCCTCGGTGACGGTCATGCCGGTGACGCCGAAGGCCTCGAGCGCCTCACGCACGTCCTCCCACTTGTGCGGCTTGACCACTGCGGTGATCAGCTTCATGCGTTGACGCTCCCTTCGTGCCGCGCGTCCTGCGGCACCGGCGCGGCGGCTGGCGCGGACCCGGGGAGTCCCCGCGCGCCGCGCGCCGTGGTGGTCAGGTCGTAGCCGGTCTCGGCGTGCTCGGCCAGGTCGATGCCGGACAGCTCGTCATCCTCGGTCACCCGGAACCCGATGGTCCTGTCGATCACCTTGGCGATCACGTACGCCCCGACGAACGAGAACGCGCCGACGCTCAGGACGGCGACGGTCTGCTTGCCGAGCAGGGCGACGTCGCGGCCCTCGTAGAACAGCCCGCCGTCGAGCGAGAGGAACCCGAGTGCGATCGAGCCGAAGGCGCCGCCGACCAGGTGGACGCCGACGACGTCGAGCGAGTCGTCGAAGCCGAGCTTCCACTTCATCCCCACCGCGGTGGCACAGAGCGCTCCGGCGAGCACGCCGAGCAGCAGGGCACCGAGCGGGGAGACGAAGGCACAGGCCGGGGTGATCGCCACCAGGCCCGCGACCGCGCCGGACGCCGCGCCGAGGCTGGTGGGCCGGCCGTCACGGATCTGCTCGACCACGAGCCAGCCGATCACCGCCGCCGCGGTCGCGGCCTGCGTGTTGACGAACGCGGTCGCCGCAAGCCCGTTGGCGGCCAGCGCCGAGCCGGCGTTGAAGCCGAACCAGCCGAACCAGAGCAGGGACGCGCCGATCAGCACCAGCGGCAGGTTGTGCGGGCGCATGGGCTCGCGCTTCCAGCCCAGCCGCTTGCCCAGCACGAACGCGAGGGCGAGCGCCGCGGCGCCGGCGTTGACGTGCACCGCCGTGCCACCGGCGAAGTCCTGGACACCCCACTCGACCAGCCACCCGGCGTCGTCGCCCAGCGCCGCGCCGGCACCGAAGTCGAAGACCCAGTTGGCGACCGGGAAGTAGATCAGGCTGACCCAGACCACGACGAACACGCACCAGCCGGCGAACTTGGCGCGGTCGGCGATGGCACCGCTGATCAGGGCGGGCGTGATGATCGCGAACATCAGCTGGAACGCCACGAAGCTGAGCGTCGAGGGGCCGCTGAGGCCGTGCAGGCCGAAGTGGTCGAAGCTGCCGATGAGCTGGCTGCTGGACTCGCCGAAGGTGAGCGAGTAGCCGTAGATCACCCACAGCACGGAGACGATGGCCAGGCACGCGAAGCTCATCATCATCATGTTGAGGACGCTCTTGGCGCGCGTCATCCCGCCGTAGAAGAGGGCGAGGCCGGGGGTCATGAGCATGACGAGAGCTGTGCTCGTCAGCACCCAGGCAGTGTTTCCTTGCATCGAGACGGACTCCTCGGTGGCAGGGGATCCGTCGTCCGGGCGGAACAGCGCTGTCCCGGTGCGGGCCGACGTCCGATGCGGGTCACCCTGACCCGGCCAGGTTTCGGGTACGGCAGGCCGGTGTTTCGTGTCGGTGACGGGGCCGGACACGGTGTTACGCGCCGGTGAACTTCGCGGCGGCTCAGTCCGCGAGCAGCGCGTCGACGAAGTCGTCGGGGTCGAACGGTGCCAGGTCGTCGGCGCCCTCGCCGAGACCGACCAGCTTCACCGGCACGCCGAGCTCGCGCTGCACCGCCACCACGATGCCGCCCTTCGCGGTTCCGTCCAGCTTGGTGAGCACCACTCCGGTGACGTCGACGACCTCGGCGAAGACCCGCGCCTGGGTCAGCCCGTTCTGCCCGGTGGTCGCGTCGATGACCAGCAGCACCTCAGTCACCGGTGCCTGCTTCTCGACCACCCGGCGGACCTTGCCCAGCTCGTCCATCAGGTCGGCCTTGGTGTGCAGCCGTCCGGCGGTGTCCACCAGCACGGTGTCGACACCGCGCTCGGCCCCGGTGCGTACGGCCTCGAAGGCGACGCTGGCCGGGTCGGCACCCTCGGCGCCGCGTACGGTCTCGACGCCCACCCGTCCGCCCCAGGTCTGCAGCTGGTCGGCGGCGGCGGCGCGGAAGGTGTCCGCAGCGCCGAGCAGCACCGTGCGGCCCTCGGCGAGCAGCACCCGCGCGAGCCGGCCGACGGTGGTGGTCTTGCCGGTGCCGTTGACCCCCACCATCAGCACCACGCCCGGCAGCGCACCCTCGCCCTCGACCCGCAGGCCGCGGTCCATGGTGGGGTCGATCAAGGTGACGAGCTCCTCGCGCAGCACGGTGCGCACGGTGCCGGGGTCACCACCGGTGCCCTCCACCAGCAGCCGGGTACGCAGCCGCTGCACGATCTCCTGAGTAGGCCCGACACCGACGTCGGCGCCGAGCAGGGTGTCCTCGACGCCCTCCCAGGTGTCCTCGTCGAGGGTGTCGCGCGACAACAGGGTCAGCAGGCCCCGGCCCATCGAGCTCTGCGAGCGCGCCAGCCGGGCCCGCAGCCGTACGAGCCGTCCCGCGGCGGGCTCGGGCGCCTCGACCTCGGGCGCCGCGACCGGCGTCTCGACGTCGGCAGCGGGCTCACCGGCGCGCTCCGGCGGAGGGGTGGCACGTCCGCGGCCGCGAACGAGCAGCGCGGTCACGGACGCGACGAGCAGCACGACGCCGAGGCCGAGCAGGACGTACTCGAGCGTGGTCACGGGTGGGGATCCTCCCAGACCGGTCGGATCAGCCGCGCGGGCCGACCTCGTGCATCCGGTCGTCGTCGGTCGGCGCCGGGCCGTCGGCCCGCTCGCGGCGCTGGTCCCGCCAGCGCACCTGGAGCCCGGACAGCGACCCGCCGGTGGCCGCCTCGTCCTCGTCCGGGTCGAGCCCGGTGCGGTCGACGAGGCGTTGGAGGGCGCCGGTCAGCCAGGGCGCGTTCGGGATGGCGCGGCCCTGCTGCGGATAGGCGACGAACGCGACGATGAGGCTGGCCACGACCACGATCAGCAGCAGCGAGAAGGCGAGCAGGACCATGGGTGTGGGGCTCCTGGGATGTTCTGGCGCGAAAGAGACGGTACGGAGAATTCTGCCACGGCGCGGCAGTGCCGCAGACCATCCGAACGGTCACTTCTCCCGAACGATTCCGGCACGTTGCGGCTCAGCCGATGGGTATCGACCAGACCCCCATGCCGAAGGTCGCGGCGTACAGGCGCTGGTTCGTGGGCACGTACCGCAGGTCGGTCACGATCAGCCGCGGCATCCCGGCACCGACACCGACCCACCGCGGCCGCGAGGCCGGCGAGCTGAACACCCCGACATCGGTGGACACGTACAGCCTGCGGAAGGCCGGGACCAGGTCCGTGACGGGAGCGTGCGGCAGGTTCGCGGTGATGTCGGCCCAGGAGCGGCCGGAGTTCCGGGTCCGCAGCAGGTACGGCGAGTTGTCGCCCTCGCGGTAGCCCGAGAACGCCAGGTACACGACGCGCGAATCGGTTCGGTCGATGGCGATCCGGCTGATCCACAGCTTCGGGCGCACCGGGTTGACCAGCTCGGTCCAGGTCCGGCCCCGGTCGAGACTCCGGTACAGGTAGCCGTTGTCCGTGCCGACCCAGATCGTCCGCGGGTCGCTCGGCGCGATGGCCAGCGCGGAGATCGTCCCGTAGTGGTTGCGGTAGATCGGGTTCGGCTCGTCGCCCGCCTCGCCCTTGCCGAGATCGTCGGTCAGGACCTGGAAGGTGCGACCGCCGTCAGTGGAGCGGTTGAGCCGGTTGCCGCCGGAGTAGAGCACCGACGGGTTGTGCGGGGCGAACTCCAGCTGGGTCAGGTACGGGAACCGCTCGGACTCGATCGGCAGGTCGAACTTGAACTCGTCCTGGACGTAGCCGCCACAGACGCCGTACTGGGCGCACGCGTAGTAGTTGCGCTTGTGGCGGGGGTTGATGAGGGCGCGCTGGCCGTCGCCGCCGAACACGTCCTGGAACGGCGGATCGGTCCAGCTCGCCGGCGACCCGTTGTCCTGCAGCCCACCGAGGAAGCGGGACGGCTGCTGCAGCGAGACGTCGATCGTCGCGTACTGCGACCAGGGCTGGTCGGTGCTCTTGGTCCAGGACTCGTCGGCCGCGTCCTGTCGGGTCACGTACAGCCCACCGTCGTTACCGGCGTAAATGCGGTTCGGCGCGCGCGGGTCCCACACCATCACGTGCTGGTCGACGTGCATGCAGCACAGGGCGTTGAAGGATCCACCCGCGTCCGTCGACTCCCAGATGTCCAGGCCGAGCGCGAAGACCCGGTCCGGGTCGTCGGGGTCGACGAACACCCGACCGAACCACCAGCCGTACACCGACTGTGAGTCGGTCAGGTCCGCAGCGCCCGCCGGGCGGGACCACGAGCCCCCGCCGTCGTCGGAGACGAAGAAGTCCTGGAAGGCACCGGTCTCGTCGTTGGCGTAGATCGCGTACGCACGGGAGCCGTCGCTGGGAGCAAACGCCACCCCGATGCGGCCGGTGTTCGCGTCACCCTTCGGCAGGCCCCGGGCGGGGCCGAGCCGGCGCCAGGTGTCGCCGCCGTTGCGCGTCTCCCACACGCCGGAGCCCAGACCCGTGTAGATGCGCGCGGCCGGGCGCCGCAGGTGGTCCCACATGGTCACGAGCAGGTGGTCGGAGTCGTCAGGGTCGATGGCGACGTCGGTGGCGCCCGTGACGCTGTCGCGTGGCTCCAGCACCCGCCGCCAGCTGTCCCCGCCGTTGCCGCTGACGTAGACGCCGCGCTGCCCGCCCGGCACGAACAGGTTGCCCGAGACGGCTGCCCAGATGCGGTCCGGGTCGCGTGGGTCCACCACGATCCGCCCGATCGTCCCGGAGGATCTCAGGCCGACTCGCTGCCAGCTGTCGCCGCGGTCGGTGGAGCGGTAGATGCCGTCGCCGCCGTAGGTCAGGCTCCCGCCACCCGGGTTGGTCTCCCCGGTCCCCGCGAAGAGCGTGCCGTCCGGCGTGATCGCCAACGCACCCATCGCGTGGCTGAAGCCGTTGGGCCACACCGAGGTGAAGGTCTCCCCGGCGTCGGCCGAGTGCCAGACGCCGTTGGTCGCCGCGGCGACGTACAGCGAGTTCCGACGGGTCGGGTCGACCACCGCGTCGACGATGCGACCGCCGACGGTGTGCGGGCCGTGGAACCGCCAGGTACTCGCGGCCTGCGGGGCACTGGTCCGGCGACTGAGCGCCCGCAGTCGCGCGGCCTGCTGCTGGGCCTCGGTGAACACCTGCCGGTCGGGAACACCCCCGGGCATCAGCCGGCGGAAGAGGAAGGCGTCCTCCGGCATCTCGACGCCCCGCGCCTCGGCCTCCTCCTCGAACGACTCGAAGGCCTCGCTCCCCTCCTCGGACTCCTCCGACTCGGACTCCTCCGACTCGGACTCCTCCGACACGCCCTCCTCGGCGGCCGACTCCGACGCCGCGTCGTCCGACGACGGCTCGTCATCACCGGTGCACGCGGCGAGGCCGGCGGCGAGCAGCGCCGCGGCGGCGAGCAGCGCGCCGGTGCGACGGACAGCGATGTGGCGAAGCCGGAGCATGGTGATCGTCTCCTCGGGCCGGTACCTGACAGTAGATCGCAAACCGCCCATATCGGGTAGCACTCACGGTCGCCCACTCCGTCCGACGCCAGTCTTGAACGATTCCAGAAAGTGTGGTGGGGTCGAGCCGTGGACCCGGCGACGATCCTGCGCGGCGCGCAGCTGCGTGCCACGCGCCCCCGCGTCGCCGTGATCGAGGCGCTGGAGCGCCAGGGCCACCTCGACGCCGACGCGGTGCGCCGGCACGTGCTGGCCGAGGCCGGACCGGTGTCGGTGCAGGCGGTCTACGACGTGCTGAACGTGCTCGTCCGGCACCGGCTCGCCCGCCGGATCGAGCCGGCCGGCATGTCCGCGCTGTACGAGCTGCGCACCGGCGACAACCACCACCACCTGATCTGCCGTAGCTGCGGCCGGATCCGGGACGTCGACTGCGCCGTCGGCGCCGCGCCGTGTCTCACCGCCGACGACGACGCAGGATTCGACGTCGACGAGGCCGAGATCACCTACTGGGGCATCTGCCCCGACTGCCGCACCCACCCCGATGAGGAGACCCATGGCTGACCCCGCTGCCGTGTCCGGCTCGACCTTCCCGACCGGCGCCCCCGCGCCCAGCGACCGCAACTCGCTCACCGTCGGGACCAACGGTCCCCTGCTGCTGCACGACTTCCACTTCATCGAGCAGATGGCGCACTTCAACCGCGAGCGCGTGCCCGAGCGCAACGTGCACGCCAAGGGCGGTGGTGCCTTCGGTGTCCTCGAGATCACCGAGGACGTCAGCCAGTTCACCAAGGCCGCGGTGTTCCAGCGGGGGGCCCGCACCGAGATGCTGGCCCGGTTCTCGACCGTGGCCGGCGAGCGCGGCTACGCAGACACCAACCGCGACCCGCGCGGCTTCGCGCTGAAGTTCTACACGTCCGAGGGCAACTGGGACCTCGTCGGCAACAACACCCCGGTCTTCTTCATCCGGGACCCGATGAAGTTCCCGCACTTCATCCGTTCGCAGAAGCGGCTGGCCGGCAGCCACCTGCGCAGCAACGAGATGCAGTGGGACTTCTGGACGCTCAACCCGGAGTCCGCGCACCAGGTGACCTGGTTGATGGGAGACCGCGGGCTCCCCAAGACGTGGCGGAACATGAACGGCTACGGCTCGCACACGTACATGTGGGTCAACGCCGCCGGCGAGAAGAGCTGGGTCAAGTTCCACTTCAAGACCGACCAGGGCGCGGAGATCCTCACCGAGCAGGAGGCCGCCGCGATCCGTGGAGAGAACCCCGACTACCACCTCGAGGATCTCTACAAGTCGATCAACGCCGGCGAGCACCCGAGCTGGACGCTCAAGGTGCAGGTGATGCCCTACGAGGACGCCGCGTCGTACCGGTTCAACCCGTTCGACCTCACCAAGGTGTGGCCGCACGGCGACTACCCGGAGATCCCGATCGGCAAGCTGACCTTGAACCGCAACCCGGACAACTACTTCGCGCAGATCGAGCAAGCGGCGTTCGAGCCGAGCGCCCTGGTGCCGGGCATCGGGTTCAGCCCGGACAAGATGCTGCTCGGCCGGGTGTTCTCCTACGCCGACACGCACCGCTACCGGATCGGCCCGAACTACCACCAGCTGCCGGTCAACCAGCCGGTGGTGCCGGTGAACACGTACCACTTCGACGGCCCGATGGCCTATCACCACCAGGGCGACGCCCCGGTCTACGCACCCAACACGAAGGGCCGCGGCTTCGCAGACGAGACCGGGCAGGACCCGACCGGGTGGGAGGTCGACGGCGAGATGGTGCGGCAGGCCTACACCCCGCACGCCGAGGACGACGACTTCGGCCAGGCCGGCACACTGGTCCGTGAGGTCATGGACGACGCCGCCCGGGCCCGGCTCATCGCCAACATCACTGGCCACGTCTCGCAGGACGTGTCCGGGCCGATGCAGGAGCGGGTGTTCGCCTACTGGCGCAACGTCGACAAGAACGTCGGCGATGCCGTGGCCGCCAGCTTCGACAGCTGATCCCCAGCGCTCAACGGGTCGCTCCCTCCCAGAACGATCCGACCTGGTGCACCCTCCGGCACGCACCAGGTCGGATCGTTCGCGTCGGGGGGCGCTCAGGCGCCGAGCGAGGCCACCGCGGTGCGGATCGGCTCGGGTACGGGCACGACGGCCCGGGTCTGCCGGTCGACGTAGACGTGCACGAATCGGCCGATCGCTGCCGGGTCGTCGGCGCCGGCGGCGAACAGACCGATCCGGTAGGTGACGCTGGAGCCGCCGAGCCGTTCGCAGGCCAGGCCGGCGTCGACCACCGCGGGGAACCGCAGCGGCTGCAGGAAGCGGCAGCCGGTCTCCGCCACCACCCCGATCGCCGGAAGCGCACGGACGTCGGTGCCGGTGGCGTCGATCAGCCAGCCGTTGACCGCGGTGTCGAAGTAGGAGTAGTAGACGACGTTGTTGACGTGGCCGTAGACGTCCTCGTCGGCCCACCGGGTGGGCAGCGTGCGCCAGGCGGAGAAGTCGTCCCGGTCAGTCACGCCGGTTCGGTCTCGCGCAGCCGCTGGCTGATCACGACCGAGACACCGTCGTCGCGCATCGAGACGCCGTAGAGCGCGTCGCCGATCTCCATGGTGCGCTTCTGGTGCGTGATGACCAGCAGCTGGCTGGTCTCGCGCAGCTCCTCGTAGATCGTGAGCAGCCGTCCGAGGTTGGTGTCGTCGAGGGCCGCCTCGACCTCGTCGAGGATGTAGAACGGGCTGGGACGCGCCTTGAACAGCGCCACCAGGAACGCCACGGCCACCAGCGACCGCTCGCCACCGGACAGTAGCGACAGCCGCTTGACCTTCTTGCCCGCCGGGCGGGCCTCCACGTCGATGCCGGTGGTCAGCAGGTCGTCGGGGTCGGTGAGCACCAGCCGCCCCTCGCCGCCGGGGAACAGCCGGGCGAACACGGCCGCGAACTCCCGCTCGACGTCGGCGTAGGCCTCGGAGAAGACCTGCTGCACCCGGGTGTCGACGTCGCCGATGATCTCCAGCAGGTCGCGCCGGGTCCGCTTGACGTCCTCGAGCTGCTCGCTGAGGAACTGGTGCCGCTCCTCCATCGCCGAGAACTCCTCCAGCGCGAGCGGGTTGACCCGGCCCAGCAGGGCCAGCTCCCGCTCGGCCGTACGGAGCCGCTTGGTCTGGGCCTCGCGGTCGTACGGGACCGGCTCCGGCGCCGCAGGCTCCACGTCGTCCGACGCCTCGGTCGCGGCCTCACCCGGCACCGGTACGGGCACGTCCGGTCCGTATTCGCCGACCAGCGTCTCGGGGTCGAGCCCGACCTCCTCGAGCGCCCGCTCCTCGAGGGCCTCGATCCGCAGCCGCTGCTCGGCCCGGGCGACCTCGTCGCGGTGCACCGAGTCGGTGAGCCCGGCCAGGTCTGCGTCGAGCCGGCGGATCTCGCCGCGTACCTCGCCGACCTGCCGTTCGCGCTCGGTGCGGGCCCGCTCGACGGCCGTGCGCTCGGCCGCGGCCGCCGCCAGTGAGCGCTCGAGCCGTGCCAGCACCCGCTGGACCGCCGCGCCGACCTCCCGGGCGGTCACGGCCTCGCGCCGCCGCCGCTCCCGGCGCGCCACCGCCTGCGCCCGCGCCGACCGCTCGGCCTCGGCGGCGCGCTCGAGCTGCTCGGCCCGTCCGGCGAGTGCCCGGGCCCGTTCCTCGACCGTGCGCAGCGCCAACCGGGCCTCCAGCTCGGCCTGGCGGGCCGCCCGGGCCCGGTCGACCAGTCGCTCCAGCTCCGCGCCGTCGGGCTCCTCCTCGGGTGCCTCCTCGGCCGCGCTGACCCGGGCCTCCAGCTCGGCCAGGCCCGCAAGGTCGCGGTCGCGCGCCTGCTCGGCGTCGGTGATGGCGCGCTCGACCCGCTCGGCCTCGGCGTGCGCCGACCGGGCGACGGCGCCGAGCTGTCCCAGCTGCTCGGCGACGGCGGCCATGGTGGCGTCGGACTCGTGCAGCTGGGCCAGCGCGGCGTCGGCCCGGCCCTGGGCGTCGGCGCGCTCCTCCTCCAGCCGGGTCAGGTCGAAGCGGAGCCGTTCGGCCGCGTGCGTGGCCTCGGCCAGCCGGGCACCGGCGTCGTCGACCGCCGCCTGCACCTCCAGCAGGCTGGGCGCCGTCGAGGACCCGCCGGCGGCGCGCAGCCGGCCGAGCAGGTCGCCCCCGGTCGTGACGGCCAGCAGCTCCGGACGGGCGGCGACAACCGCCCGGGCCTGGTCGAGCGTCTCGACCACCACGGTCGAGCCGAGCAGGGTGCCGAGCGTGGCGCGCAGGGCGCGCGGCGCGTCGACGACGTCGAGCACCGGCACACCCGCGCCGGACAGGTCGTCAGGCTCGACCGCCGCGTCGCCGCGGGGTTCGTGCTCGTCGACGCCGAGCACCAGCCCGGAACGGCCCAGGTCGTCACCGCGCAGCAGCTCGATGGCCGCCACTGCCGAGTCGACGTCGGCGACCGCGACGGCGTCTGCTGCGGAGCCGAGCGCCGCCGCGACGGCCGCCTCGTAGCCCGGCCGCACGGTCAGCAGCGCCGCGACCGACCCGAGCACGCCGGAGACCTGCTCGGTCGCCGCCAGCAGGGCACCGGCACCGTCCTTGTGCGCCAGCCCCAGCTCGAGCGCCTCCTTGCGCGCGGCCAGCCCGACCCGCTCCCGCTCGGTGGCCTGGGCCTCCTCCCGCGCCTTGGCCAGTCGCGCCTCGAGGTCGTCGAGCTCGCTCGCGGCCGCCTCGTAGCGCTCGTCCAGCCCGCCTTCCCCCGCGTCCAGCCCCGCGACGCGGTTCTCCAGCGCGGTGAAGTCGTGCTGGGCCCGTTCGGCCCGGGCCAGCGCCTCGGTACGGCCGGTCGTCAGCCGGCCGATCTCCTCCTCCGCCGCGGTCGCGCGGGTACGCAGCGCGTGCACCTGCCCGTGCAGCCGGGCCAGCCCCTCCCGACGTCCGTGGGCCGCACGGGTGAGGCCGGCGATCCGGCGCTCCTCGTCGGCGTGCGCCTGCTCGGCGGACTGCCGGGTGCCGACGGAGGTCTCGAGCTCGCCGCGCCGCCCCTCCAGGTCGGCGGCGAGCCGGTGCTCCTGCTCGCGGACCCGGTGCGCCTCGGCGTCCATCTCGTCGGGGTCGCGTCCTCCGCGGTGCTCGTCGGTCGGCTCGTTGGCCAGGCGTACCCGCTCGGCCGCCAGCCCCGCGGTGCCGGTGAACCGCTCGCGCAGCCCGGACAGGTGGTACCAGGTCTCCTGCGCCCGGGCCATCCGCGGTGCGTCGGCGCGGAGCGCGTCGTCGACCGCGGCCTCCTGCTCGCGGGCGGCCGCCAGCGCGGCCTCCACCGTGGCCCGTTGCTCGCGCAGCGCCGTCTCGTCGGCGAGCTCCTTGTCGAGTGCCGAGCGGGCGGACACCAGGTCGTCGGCCAGCAGCCGGGCCTTGGCGTCGCGCAGGTCGGCCTGCACCTGGACCGCCCTGCGGGCCACCTCGGCCTGTCGGCCGAGCGGCTTGAGCTGGCGGCGGATCTCGCCGATCAGGTCGGTCAACCGGGTCAGGTTGCCGTCGGTGGCCTCCAGCTTGCGCAGCGCCTTCTCCTTGCGCTTGCGGTGCTTGAGGACACCCGCCGCCTCCTCGACGAAGCCGCGCCGCTCGTCCGGAGTCGCGTGCAGCACCGAGTCCAGCTGTCCCTGCCCGACCACGACGTGCATCTCGCGGCCGATACCGGAGTCGCTGAGCAGCTCCTGGACGTCGAGCAGCCGGCAGGCCTGGCCGTTGATGGCGTACTCGGAGCCCCCGCCCTTGAACATCGTGCGGGTGAGCGTCACCTCGGTGTAGTCCAGCGCGAGCGCGCCGTCGGAGTTGTCGATGGTGAGGACGACCTCGGCGCGCCCCAGCGGGGCTCGCGCGGCCGTGCCGGCGAAGATGACGTCCTCCATCTTGCCGCCGCGCAGCGACTTGGCGCCCTGCTCGCCCATCACCCAGGCGAGCGCGTCGACGACGTTGGACTTGCCCGAGCCGTTCGGTCCCACGACGCACGTGATTCCGGGCTCGAAGTGCAGAGTCGTCGACGACGCGAAGGACTTGAACCCGCGCAGCGTCAGGCTCTTGAGGTACAACGCGGCTCCTGGCGTCGTGGCGGCACGGCTGGGCTCTGCCGGGGAAGCAGCCGCGTCGCAGCCTACCCAGCCGGAACGGGCCGCCCGACCGTGGCGCGCCGTCGGACCACCAGCGCGAACGGGAGGGCCAGCAGCGCCACCGCGACCGCCACCGGGGCCGGCCCCTCGCCGGCACCGCTCGCGGACCTCTCGGACGAACCCGTCGCGGCGGGCCCGCCGGGCAGGTCGACGGCGTAGACGTCGAGCCCGCGGACGGCGTCGACGGTGTAGACGAGGTTCGTCGTGCCAGCAGCGGGGCGGCCGTCGCGGTAGCGCGGCACCCAGTACGCGTCCCACACCTCGGAGACGCCGGACAGGGCGTACCCGTGGGACCGCAGGTTGCGGGCGTGCCGCACGTCGATGACCTGGAGCCCGCCCCCGTAGTAGCCCACCGCCGCGAAGCCCGCCGGGTGGTAGTCGAACCAGTGGGCGGAGCAGAACGCGGCGGCCGGGACCGGGAAGGTGCCGAGGTCAGCCAGCTCGACCTTGTCGATCGGGGTGACCCGGCTGCGCGGCCCGTCCAGACCGCGGACCCGCCAGGTCTGGAAGGAGCCCGCGGTCGCGCAGTCGGGGTCCTCGTAGTCCTCCTCAGTGACCAGCAGGACGTTGCCGTTGGCGACCGAGGGGGCCTCGCCGGGCGTGAACCGGCCGGCGTGCGGCCGCCACGAGTTGTGCAGGATGAAGTCGTTGAAGCCGTCGTTGGGTCCCTCGCTCGCCGCCGAGGCGGGGGTCCGGGAGACCAGTCGCGGGTGCCGGGGGTAGGTCACGTCGAAGACGGCCGCGCCGTCGGCACCGGTGTGCAGCCCGTACCCGGCCGCGTCGACGTCCCAGTTGTGCCCGCCCCAGCCGATCGCCGGGGAGTTGAACGTGCCTATCTCCTTCGGCGCGCGGAGCCGGCGCAGGTCGATGATCGAGACCTTGCCGTCGGTGCCGGCGGAGTAGACGTAGCGGCAGCTGGTCGGCTGGACGCAGCTCACCGTGTGGGTGCTGGTGCTGACGTCGGTGCGCGAGGCGATCGTCGGCGCGGACGGGTCGGTCACGTCGACCACGACCAGCTGCCCGCCGCCGAGGTGGTAGTTGAGGTCGTCGGGCGAGGCGTCGACCGTGTCGACGCCGATCAGCACGAACCGGCGCACCTGGTCGCCGATCCGCCGTTCGCCGCAGTTCATCGCCTCGTTCTCGAAGACGGCGTTGACCAGCTTGCCGGCGAGGACCGGGGCCCGCGGGTCGGACACGTCGTACGCGGTGACCGACTCGATGCCGGACGTGTAGAAGTACGGCGCGCTCGGCGCGAAGCAGCCGGAGATGCCGGCGGTGCCGGGGAGCGAGGTCAGCCACTCGACGTTGTCGCTGGTGAGCGGCGGTGCAGCCGCGGCCGGGCCCTCGGCAGCGCCGGAGAGCATGCGCGCGTGGTCGCCGGACTCGTCCGAGCCGCCGTGCGCGGCGGCAGCAGGTGCGAACGACACCGCGGCGAGCAGTGCGACGGCCGTGGCGGCTGGGAGGCGGACGAGTCGGCTGAGGCGGAGATCGGTCATCGGGACTCCGGCGTGAGGGCCTCCGTGGTCGAAGGCTCGGCACGTTGCTCAACGAGCATGACGCGTCCAGGTGATGCCGGGGTCCCTCAGCCGAGGGCTGGGACCGGGACTGATCAGTGCAGCGCGGGTTCGAGCAGCTGCTCGGGCGACTCGGGGGCCCGCTCGTCGTGCAGCAGCAGCGCGTCGCGCTCACGCATGGTGGCGGACAGCTCGTCGTTCTCGCGCTGGAGGCGGGCCACCAGTGCCTCCAGATCGGCAACCCGACGGCGGAGCAGGAGCGCGTCACGCGTCAGTCGGGGATCGGTGCCGCCCATGTGGCCGAGGAGTGCCTTCGCCATGTACGCCCTCCACGTTGAGGTCTGTCGAGGTGGGACGGACCACGCCTGGTAGGCGCTGTCCCCGGGGTGGGGCCGATCGGACCCGTCTCCCAGGATCGCACCGGGGCACGACCCGGTCAACCTGGGGCGGGGTCTGGTCTGGTCTGTCCGGCGGGTCGCCGGGACAGCGTCACCATCTCCCACGCCTGGGCCGCGGTTGGCAACGGGGGCAGGTGAACGACGAACGGTTCATGAACGGATCGCGCCGCACCGGGGTCCCGCAGCGCGGGCACGGCTCCCCGGCCTGCCCGTAGACCGCGAGCGAGCGGTCGAAGTAGCCCGAGGCGCCGTTGACGTCGACGTACAGGGCGTCGAACGAGGTGCCGCCCTCGCCCAGCGCCTCGACCATCACCGCGTGCACCGCAGCGAGCAGCCGGGTGACCTCGACCCGGCGCAGCGTGTCGGTGGCGCGGGCGTAGTGCAGCCGCGCCCGCCACAGCGCCTCGTCGGCGTAGATGTTGCCGACCCCCGAGACCAGCGTCTGGTCGAGCAGCGCCCGCTTGATCCCGGTACGCCGGCGGCGCAGCCGCGCGTACAGGTCGTCGGCGTCGAACGCCGGGTCGAGCGGGTCGCGGGCGATGTGCGCGACCTCGGCCGGGAGCTCGGCACCGCCCTCGCTGACCGAGAGACCCCCGAACGTGCGCTGGTCGACGAAGCGCAGGTCGAGACCGCCGTCGAGCACCAGCCGGACCCGCAGGTGCCGCTCGACCGGCGCGTCGTGCGACTGCACCAGCAGCTGCCCCGACATCCCCAGGTGCGCCAGCAGCGCGTCGTCGGCACCGGCGGACGGCTCGGTGCCCGCGTGCAGCGGGACCCACAGGTACTTGCCCCGGCGGCGCGGGTCGCCGAGCACCACGCCGCGCATCCGGGCGGCGAAGTCGGCGCCGCCGCCGACGTGGCGGCGCACCGCCCGCGCGTTGAGGACGTCGACGCTGGTGACCCGCCGGCCGGTGGTGTGCCGGGCGACGCCGCGGCGGACGACCTCGACCTCTGGCAGCTCCGGCACCGCGGTCAGCCGGGGGACGGGAGGCCGTGCTGCGCGCGGATCTCGCGCCAGGCCGTCTCGGCCGCCTGCTGCTCGGCCTCCTTCTTCGACCGGCCCTCGCCGCTGCCGTAGAGCTGCCGCCCGACCTGCACCTGGGCGCTGAACCACTTGGCGTGGTCGGGGCCGGTCTCGTCAACCAGGTACTCGGGCACGCCGAGCGCGTGCGCGGCGCTGAGCTCCTGCAGGCTGGTCTTCCAGTCGAGGCCGGCGCCCTTGGTCGCGGCGTCGGCCACCAGCGGGTCGAACAAGGCCCGCACCACGCGGGCCGCGCCGTGGAAGCCGTGCTGGACGTAGATCGCGCCGATGAGGGCCTCGACGGTGTCGGCCAGGATCGAGGACTTCTCCCGCCCGCCCGTGGTCTCCTCGCCGCGGCCGAGGCGCAGGTGCGGGCCGAGACCGAGGGCACGGCCCACGTCGGCGAGCGCCTTGGCGTTGACCACGGCGGCGCGCAGCTTGGCCAGCCGGCCCTCGGACAGGTCGGGGTGGCGGGTGTACAGACCGTCGGTCACGACCAGCCCGAGCACCGAGTCGCCCAGGAACTCCAGCCGCTCGTTGGTCGGCAGCCCGCCGTTCTCGTACGCGTACGAGCGATGCGTCAGCGCCAGCTCGAGCGCGTCGGGATCGAGGTCGGGCACACCGAGCGCGTCGAGCAGGTCGAGCCTGTCCGGCGCGGATGTGCCGCTCGTTGCGGCGTCGGGCGCTCCCATGCCGCCCGGGTCAGAGGACCTGGCGACGCTCGCCGCGGGCACCGTACTGCCCGCACTCGGGGCATGCCCGGTGCGGCAGGTGCGGTGACCGGCAGGCCGGGTTGGCGCAGGTGACCAGGGACGGCGCGGTGGCCTTCCACTGGGCGCGGCGGTGCCGCGTGTTGCTGCGCGACGTCTTCCGCTTCGGAACCGCCACTTCTCACTCCTCGTCGGGACCGGGTGTACCCGGTCTGTCGTCGTGCGTCCATCCGGCCAGGGTGGCCCACCGGGGGTCGGCCACCTCATCGTGCCCGTGCTCCGGGTCGTCCGCGAGCCGGGCACCGCATGTCGGGCACAGGCCCGGGCAGTCGTCCCGGCACAGCGGGCGGAACGGCAGTGCGAGCACCACCGCGTCCCGCAGCAGCGGGTCGAGGTCGATCAGGTCGTCGACCAGCCGCCCGGCCTCGTCGTCCTCGGCGTCGCTCTCGGGGTATGCGTACAGCTCCTGCAGGTCGACCTCGACCGCAACGTCGAGGTCCTGCAGGCACCGTGCGCACTCCCCACGGGCCAGCGCCCGGGCGGACCCGGTCACCAGCACGCCCTCCATGACCGACTCGAGCCGGAGCTCGAGCTGCACCGGCTCACCCTCCGGCACCCCGATGACCTCGATGCCGAGGTCGGCAGGGGCCGGCACCGAGCGGGACACCTGTCGCTGCGACCCCGGTCGTCGGCCCAGCTCGCGGGTGTCGAGAACGAGCGGAGCAGTGGGGTCAAGGCGGAGCAGGACGGTCTCTCTCGGATCGGCCACGAATGGGAGCGACCTCCGCAGAGGCCGTCGTCAAGAGTACCGGGTGGGCGGGTGGCGGAGCGAATCGCTGGGTCACCCCGACCGCTGCCGCCTCGTCACTCGTCGCCGTGGTCGGGCAGCGCGATCAGGTCGGCGTCGGACCCGCCCAGCGTGTCCAGCTCGCTGCGCCCCCGCAGCCGCTCCCGCCCGCGCTGCACCGCCTCGAGGGTCTTGGCGAGGGTCAGCTCGAAGTTGGCCAGCCGCTCGTCGACGTAGTCGTCGGTGTCGCGGCGCAGCGCCGCCGTCTCCTCCCGCGACTCGGTCAGCAGCTTGTCGGCCTCGGTGCGGGCCAGCTTGTAGACATCGGTGTCCGAGACCAGCTCGTCGCGAAGGCGTTCGGCGTCGGCGAGGATCTGGAGTCCCTGCTGCTGCGCGTCCGCGATCACGTCGTCGCGGGCGGCCAGCACCCGGTCGGACTCGCCGAACGCCTGGGGCAGCATCTCCCCCAGCTCGTCCAGCGCCGCCAGGAGCTCGGCCCGGTTGACGACGGCGGACGCCGACATCGGCATCGACCGTGCGGTCGCCACCGTCTCGCGTATCTCCGTCAGCTTGGCTTGCACGTCCACGTGTGGTCTTGCCCTCCCAGGCGCGCTCATACCCCGCCCGTGGAGCGTAACCCTTCGCCGGCCGCCCGTCCTCGCGACCGCCGACAGGCGCGCAGGCCATCCGCTGCTCAGATGCTGCTCAGCCGCTGCTCAGACGCTCGGTGAGACGGGCGAGGACCGACGGCGGGACCAGGCCGGAGACGTCGCCGCCGTGGGCGGCGACCTCCTTCACCAGGCTGGAGGCGAGGAACGACCACTCCGGGCTGGTGGGGACGAAGACCGTCTCGATCCCGGCCAGCCGGCTGTTCATCTGCGCCATCTGCAGCTCGTAGTCGAAGTCGGTGACGGCGCGCAGGCCCTTGACGATCGCGGTGATGCCCCGGTCGCGACAGAAGTCGACCAGCAGCCCCTCGAACGACTCCACCCGTACCCCGGTCAGGTCGCCGGTGACGTCGCGGAGCATCGCCACCCGCTCGTCGACGCTGAACAGCCCGTTCTTGGCCGGGTTGACCAGCACCCCGACCACGACCTCGTCGAACAGCCGCGCGGCACGGGCGACGATGTCGATGTGGCCGTGGGTCACCGGATCGAACGACCCGGGGCACACCGCTGTGGGCACTCAGTCCTCCGTCGTGGTGGCGCCCGTGGGCGGGACGGCCGGGGTGGCCGGGGCGCGGCGACCGTACCAAAGCGTGGTCTCGCCGTAGCGCCGCTCGCCCGCGCCGTCGACCCCGCGCGGGAACTCCCACGCCGGGCCACGGGTCGGCCGCTCGACGATCAGCAGGGCGCCCCTGGCGACCCAGCCTCCGTGCAGCGCGGCGTCGAGCGCGGCGTGCAGCACACCCGGGTCGCTGTCGTAGGGCGGGTCGGCGAAGACGAGGTCGGAAGCCCCGGCGGCACTCCCGGTGAGGTCGGGGCCTGCCGGTCGCGTCAGCAGCCGCTCGACCCGGTCGGCCACGACCCGGGTACGTGCGCCGACGGCGAGCGCGTCGACGTTGGCGCGCAGCACGGCGACGGCGCGTCGGTCGGACTCCACGAGCACGGCGTGCGCGGCGCCCCGGGACAGCGCCTCGAACCCGACCGCGCCGGAGCCGGCGTAGAGGTCGAGGACCACGGCCGCCGTCAGCCCGCCGCGCAGCGACTCGATCCGCGAGAACAGCGCCTCGCGCACCCGGTCGCTCGTCGGCCGGGTGCGGCTGCCCGCGGGGGTGCGCAACCGGCGGCCGCCGAGCTCGCCGCCGATGATCCGGCTCATGCCTTGTCCAGCCACTCGGCCCGAGCGGTGTCCTCGAGCGCGGCGACCTGCGCGGCCAGCGCCGGCGCCCCGGCCAGCTCGGGATCTGCGCCCACCAGCGCGGTGGCGTCGGCCCGCGCCTCGGTGATGACCTGCTCGTGCTCGACCACCGACAGCAGCCGCAGGCTGGACCGCCGACCCGACTGGGTCGCGCCGAGCACGTCGCCCTCCCGCCGTACGGCGACGTCGAGCTGCGAGACCGCGAACCCGTCGGTGGTCGCGGCGATCGCGTCCAGCCGCTCGCGGGCGGGGGTGTCGGCCGCCGTGCCGGTGACCAGCAGGCAGAGCCCGGCCGCGGCGCCGCGCCCGACCCGGCCGCGCAGCTGGTGCAGCTGGGACAGCCCGAACCGCTCGGCGTCCATCACCACCATCACGGTCGCGTTCGGCACGTCGACGCCGACCTCGACGACCGTCGTGGCCACGACGACGTCGACGTCGCCGGAGGCGAACCGGTCCATGACCGAGTCCTTGACGTCGGGCGGCAGCCGGCCGTGCAGCACCTCGGTGCGCAGCCCGGCCAGCCCGCCGGCGCACAGCTCGTCCGCCAGCTCGAGCACGCCGTGGGTGGACGGGAGCTCGGCCCCGTCGTCGGGCGAGGTCGTCGGCTCCTCGCCGCTGACCCCTTCGCCGATGCGCGGGGCCACGACGTAGGCCTGCCGGCCCTGCGCGCACTCCTCGCGCACCCGTTGCCAGGCGCGCTCGAGCCAGTCGGGGCGCTCGGCGGCGGGCACCACCGTGGTCTGGACGGGCAGCCTCCCCGCGGGCACCTCGGCCAGCACCGAGGTGTCGAGGTCACCGAAGACGGTCATCGCCACCGTGCGGGGGATCGGCGTCGCCGTCATGACCAGCACGTGCGGTCGCTGGTCGGCCCCGCGCTCGGTGAGCGCGGCCCGCTGCTCGACGCCGAACCGGTGCTGCTCGTCGACGACCACCAGCCCGAGCTCGGCGAACTGGACCCGCTCCTCCAGCAGCGCGTGGGTGCCGACAACGATGCCGGCCGCGCCCGAAGCCGCGTCGAGCAGTGCCTCGCGCCGGGCGGCTGCGCCCATCGACCCGGTGAGCAGCCGGACCCGGGTGGCCAGGTCGGCGCCACCGAGCATGCCGCCCATGGCGAGCTCGCCGAGCAGCGCGATGAGGCTCCGGTGGTGCTGCTGGGCCAGCACCTCCGTCGGAGCGAGCAGCGCCGCCTGGCCGCCGGCGTCGACCACCTGGAGCATCGCCCGCAGCGCCACCACGGTCTTGCCCGAGCCGACCTCGCCCTGCAGCAGCCGATGCATCGGGTGGTCGCGGGCGAGGTCGGCGGCGATCTCGGCGCCGACCCGGGTCTGCCCGTCGGTGAGGGCGAACGGCAGCCGCGCCTCGAACCGCTCCCGCAGCGCGTCGGCGACCGGTGGCCGCGGGCGCGCCGGCAGGGCGTCGACGCTGGCTCGCCGGCGGGCCAGCGCCACCTGGGTCAGCAGCGCCTCGTCGTAGCGCAGCCGGTCGCGGGCGCGTTGCCAGTCGGTGGGCTGCTCCGGGCGGTGCACGCCTTCCAGCGCTTCCCATAGGCCGACCAGGCGGTGCCGCTCCCGCAGCTGGTCGGGCACCGGTTCGTCGACCCCGCCGAGAGCGTCGAGCGCCAGCTCGACCGAGGACGCGATCACCCAGCTCGGCACCTTGCCGGCCGCCGGGTAGATCGGGATCAGCCGTCGGGTCAGGCGGTGGCCCTCGGCCTCGTCGCCGTCGAGCACCTCGCACTCGGGGTGCATGAGCTGGCGGCGCCCGTTGAACTCCCCGACCTTGCCGGCGAACAGCCCGATGGTGCCGGCCTTGAGCTGGCCCGCCCGCCACGGCTGCTTGAAGAACGTCAGCAGCAGCGACCCGGTGCCGTCGGTGACGACCACCTCGGTACGGACCGAGCGGCGGCGCCGGCGCGGGTCGGGCTTGCCGTACTCCTTGTTGACCGCCGTCAGCACCCGGGCCTGCACGGTGACGTGCTCGTCGAGGTGCAGCGCGTCGAGCGGGGTGAGCTCACCGCGTGCGGCGTAGCGGCGCGGGTAGTGCCGCAGCAGGTCGTCGACGGTGCGGAGCCCGAGGTGGTCGTCAAGCTTCTTGGCGGTGGCGCCGCCGAGCACTCCGGACAGCTTGGTGTCGGGACGTACCGCCGCCATCACTCCACCCCCAGGAAGACCGGGTAGCGCTCCTGCCCGCCCTCGTGCACGAGCACGTCGACCTCGGGCCGGTCGTGCACGACATAGGCCTCGAGACGTGCGGCCATGTCTGCGGGTGCGCCGGCGCCGGTCACGACGGTCACCAGCTCGCCCCCGCCGCCGAGCAGGATGTCGAGCACCCGTTGCGCGGTGTCGACCAGGTCGGGCCCCACCACCCGGAAGTCGCCGTCGACGACGCCGAGCGCGTCGCCCGGTTCGCACGGCCCGGCCGACGTCATCGCCCGCCCCCTGGCCACCGTGACGGCACCGTGCCTGGTGTGCCCGGCCGCGCCGGTCATGTGCACGACGTCGTCGTCGAAGCCCCGTCCGGGCTCGTGCACGGCCAGCGCCGCGAGCCCCTCGACCTGGGCCCGGGTGGGGATCACCGCGACCCGTACGCCCTCCTCCCGCGCCTGGCGGGCGGCCGCCTCGGCCGCCGTGACCACCTCGCGGTCGTTGGGCAGCACCACCACCTCGTCGGCGGCGCTGTCGCGTACCGCCGCGAGGACGTCGGCCGTCGAGCACCGGCGCCCCTCGGCCGGTGTCACGATGGTGGCCCCCGCCTGGGTGAACAGCGCGGCGAGCCCCGGGCCGGCAGCCGTCGCGAGCACGACCCGCCCGCGCGGTGCGTGCGCGGCGGCAGCGGCCGCCACCTGTTCGGCGAAGTGGGTGACGACGACGCGGTAGGGCCGGCCGGCGGCGATGCCCGCCTCGATCGCGGCGCCCACGTCGTCGACGTGCACGTGCACGTTCCACAGCCGGTCGCCGCCGACCACGACCAGCGAGTCGCCGAGCGGTGCCAGCGCGGCGCGCAGCCCGGGCACCTGGTCGTCGTCCGCGTCGAGCAGGTACATCACCTCGTAGGAGGGGCCGTCGGGACTGAGGTCGTTGTCGGGCACCGGCACCGGGATGACGTGACTGCTCCGGGGGGCCACCGGGCGGCGGCGTCCGGTCAGCACCCACTCGGTGGTGTCGAGCACGACCGTCAGCGCCCGGCCGCCGGCGTCGACCACGCCGGCCCGACGGAGCCGCTCGAGCTGGTCCGGCGTACGCGCCAGCGCTTCGTGCGCCGCGGTCGTCGCCGCCCGCAGCACCGCGGACGGGAGCGCCGTCTCGCCCGCGGCTGCGGCCCCGTCGGCGGCGGCCCGGGCCACGGTGAGGATGGTGCCGTCGACCGGCTCGCCGACCGCCTGCCACGCGGCGGTGGCCGCGGCGTCGAGGGCCTCGGCGAGGCGGGCACCCCAGACCGGGTCGCGCGGGTCGACCGGTGTGGTGGCCGCCGCGACCGCGAGAGCGGGCACGCAGGCCCGCAGCAGCTGGGACAAGATCACCCCGGAGTTGCCCCGCGCCCCACGCAGTGCTCCGTCGACGAAGGCGCGCACGACGGCGACGGCCGGGTCGCCGCGCTCGTCGACCTCGTCCGCAGCCCGGGTGGCGGCCTCCATCGTGAGGTAGACGTTGGTGCCGGTGTCTGCGTCGGGCACGGGGTAGACGTTGAGGGCGTCGATCTCCTCGCGGGCCTCGCCGAGCGCTGCCACGCACTCGCGGCGCCAGCGCGCGAACAGCGTCCGCACCACCGCCTCGTCGATCACCGCAGGAGGGTATCCGGGGCCTGCCCCAGCCGACCCGGTCGATTGGAGTCCCGCCCCGCCGGTCCGGTACGCTTCCGTGGTTGCCCGCTTCCCGTGGGCCTCCCCCGGTGCCCCGGCGCCGGCGGCGTTCGTCCCTCGATCTTTGGAGTACTGCGGTGGCTGCCGTCTGCGACATCTGCGGCAAGGGGCCCGGCTTCGGCAACAACCGGCCGTGGTCGCGCAAGAAGACGCGCCGGCGCTTCGACCCCAACATCCAGCGGGTGCGCGCGACGATCGACTCGACGCCCCAGCGGGTCAACATCTGCACGTCGTGCCTCAAGGCCGGCAAGGTCAGCCGCTGAGCGGCTGAGCACCACCGTCACCGGAAGTGCCGGTGACCCTCCTCGCCCTCGGGCACCTCGCCGTCGACGGTGACGGCCTCGCCCGCGTCGACCCGGCCGATCTGCTGCCACCCCTCCGGCAGTGACACGTCGGGCGGGTACGTCGCGACCAGCGCGTGGTCGTCGCCCCCGGTGAGCAGGAACAACACCGGGTCGGCACCGAGTGCGGCACCCACAGCCTGCAGCGGCTCCGGCACCGCGAACGCCGTCCCGTCCAGGTCGATCGCGACCCCACTGGCCGTCGCAACGTGTCCCAGGTCGGCCAGCAGCCCGTCACTGACGTCGACCATCGCGGTGGCGCCGGCCGCGGCAGCCACCGGCCCCTGTGCGTACGGCGGCTCGGGGCGCCGGTGCGCCTCGACCACCACCCGCGGTGAACGGAAGCCGCGGCTCAGCACCGCCAACCCGGCCGCGGCCCAGCCCAGCCGGCCGGTCACGGCGACGACGTCGCCGGCGGTGGCACCGTCGCGACGTACGACCGGACCCGCGCAGGCTCCGAGCGCGGTCACGGCCAGGGTCACCGAGTCGGACCCGGCGACGTCGCCACCCACGATGCTCGCGCCCACGACCCCTGCCTCGGCGACCATGCCGCGGGTGAGGTCGAGCGCCCACGCCGTCGGCAGGTCTGCCGGACCGGCCAGCGCCACCACCAGGGCGGTGGCGGTGCCGCCCATCGCGGCGATGTCGCTGAGGTTGGCGGCGGCGACCCGGTGGCCGACGTCCTCGGCGCTCGACCAGTCGCGGCGGAAGTGCCGCCCTTCCACCGCGACGTCGGTGGACACCAGCACCTCACGCCCGTCCGCGCCGCCGCCGACCCGTACCAGCGCGGCGTCGTCGCCCGGCCCGATCAGCACGTCGGGCCCCGCGGTGAGCAGGGCGGAGACCGCCGCGATCAGACCGAACTCGCCCACGCCGGCCAGGTCGCCGGACGGGTCGGTCGGTTGCGGCTGTGCCATGGGTGCCATCCTGACGGACCGGTCCGGCCAGGTTGTAGGTTGGTCCGGCGCGGCGGCCGACGGTCAGCCGTACCGACCACGAGCAGCCGGCAGCGGCGCCGACGAGCCCACGGAGGACGACCATGGTGGTGCAGGCCTACATCCTGATCCAGACCGAGGTCGGCAAGGCGGCGGACGTCGCCAAGGCCATCGCCGACGTCAAGGGCGTGACGCTCGCCGAGGACGTGACCGGCCCTTACGACGTCATCGTGCGCGCCGAGGCCAGCAACGTCGACGAGCTCGGGCAGCTGGTCGTGGCCCGGGTCCAGAACGTCCCCGGCATCACCCGCACCCTCACCTGCCCGGTGGTGCACATCTGAATCGGTTTCCCAAGTTACCTTGGTGAAACCGAGGGTTCCCGCGCGTTGTGACACGGGGGAAGCTCGGGTTTCCCACGTGACCTTGGGAAACCGAACGAGTCAGCGCAGGCCGGTGCCGCGCCGCAGGGCGGCGGTGATCAGCCGGTCGACGAGGGCGGGGTAGCCGAGTCCGGTGGCGGCCCACACCTGGGGGAACATCGAGGTCGGCGTGAAGCCCGGCATCGTGTTGATCTCGTTGATCACGACCTTGTTGCCCGGCAGCACGAAGAAGTCGACCCGGCCGAGACCCTCGCCGTCGATCGCGTCGAAGGCCGTCACGGCCCAGCCGCGCAGTTGTTCCGCGAGCTCGTCGGGGAGGTCCGCCGGGATGTCCAGGTCAGCGGTGCCGTCGACGTACTTCGCCTCGAAGTCGTAGAACGTGTGCGCCGCGTCCGGATCGAGCCGGATCTCGCCCAGCACGCTCGCCTCGGGTGGGCCGCCGCCGAGCCCCTCCAGCACGCCGCACTCGACCTCGCGGGCCTCGATCGCCGCCGCCTCGACCAGCACCTTCGGGTCGTGCTCGCGGGCTGACTCGATCGCGGCATCGAGGTCGTCCGGACCGTCCGCCCGGCTGATCCCGAAGCTCGAACCCGCCCGGGCCGGCTTGACGAACACGGGGTAGCCGAGCGACGCCACCGTCTCCCGCACCGCCGCCGCATCGTTTTCCCACTGCCGGGGCCGCACCACGGCGTACGGGAGCTGCGGCAGCCCGGAGGCGGCGAACGCGACCTTCATGAACTCCTTGTCCATGCCGACGGCACTGGCGAGCACGCCGGCGCCGACGTAGCGGATGCCGGCCATCTCCAGCAACCCCTGCAAAGTGCCGTCCTCACCCCAGGGGCCGTGCAGCAGCGGGAAGACCACGTCGACCTCGCCGAGCGTGCGCGGCACCTCACCGGGTTCGTGCACGACCAGCTCGCCGCGCTCGGACGTACGCAGTGCCACCTCGGAGGCCGACGAGTCGACCGTCGGCAGCCGGCCCGCACTGATCCGGAACCGCTCGGGGTCGGTCGACTCCAGCACCCAGCGACCGTCGGTGCCGATCCCGACCGGCACGACGTCGTAGCGCTCGGGGTCGAGCGCCGCGATCACGTCCGCGGCAGTCAGGCAGGACACCCCGTGCTCGCTGGAACGTCCGCCGAACACGACTGCCACCCGGGTGCGGCGGTCCAGTGGTGGCGTGGGCTCGACCGGCGGCTGGCGAGTGCTCATCGCAGGCGACCATAGCGGCCGGGAGAATGCCTCCCATGCCGCCACACCTGACCGACCTGCCCACCGACCTGGCACCCGCGACGGTCGCCGTCCAGGCGGGTCGCCCGCCGCACGACCCGGACCAGCCGTTGAACGCGCCGCTGGTCCCCGCCAGCGTCTACGTGGCCGGCGGGGAGCGCGAGTACGGGCGGTACGCCAACCCGACGTGGGAGGCGTTCGAGCAGGCACTCGGTGCCCTGGAGGGCGGGCGCTGCCTCGCGTACGCGTCCGGGCTCGCCGCGGTGGCGACGGTGCTCGACCTGGTGGCCGACGGCGAGACCGTGGTGGTGCCCCAGCACGCCTACCTCGGCACCCTCCACCAGCTCGCGGAGCTGGAACGCCGAGGGCGGGTACGGGTCCGTCAGGTCGACACCGCCGACACCGCTGCGGTGGTGTCGGCCCTCGACGACGCGGCCCTCGTCTGGATCGAGTCGCCGACCAACCCGGCCCTCGAGGTGACCGACCTGCCGGCGGTCGCCGAGGCCGCGCACACGGCCGGCGCCCGCGTGGTCGCCGACAACACGTTCGCGACGCCGTTGCGCCAGCGACCGCTCGACCTGGGCGCCGACGTCGTCGTGCACTCCGCCACGAAGTACCTGTCGGGGCACGCCGACCTGGTGCTCGGCGCCGTCGTCACCCGCGACGACGACACCTGGCGGGCGCTCGACGAGCAGCGTCGTGCCCGCGGTGCAGTGCCCGGCGTCCTGGAGGCCTGGCTGGCCACCCGCGGCCTGCGCACGCTCGCGCTGCGGGTGGACCGGGCCGAGGCCAACGCGCGCCGGCTGGTGGAGCTGCTGGCGTCCCATCCCGCCGTCGAACGGGTCCGCTACCCCGACCTCGGTGGCATCGTCGCCATCGAGGTCGTCGGTGGTGCGTTCGCCGCGGACCTGGTCTGCCGCAGCACCCGGCTGTGGGTGCACGCCACCAGCCTCGGCGGAGTCGAGTCGACACTGGAACGCCGGCGCCGCTGGACCGGCGAGCCGGAGACGATCCCGGACAACCTGGTCCGGCTGTCGGTCGGCGTGGAGGACGTCGACGACCTGTGGAGCGACCTCGCCCGCGCCCTCGACGGCCTGCCGACCTGAGCGCGCGCCGCCGAGGTCAGCGCTCGGGTTTGGCGGCGCGCGAGATCAGCGACCGCAGCATCTGCTCGGGGGTCATCTCGCCGCGCACCAGGGCACTGACGTGCTCGACGATCGGCATCTCGACGTCGTAGCGAGCTGCCAGGTCGCGCAGCGACTCGCACGAGCGCACACCCTCGGCGACCTGCCGGGTGGACGCGATGATCTCGTCGACGCTCATGCCCTGGCCGAGCTTCTCGCCGAACGTACGGTTGCGCGACAGCGGTGAGGTGCAGGTCGCGACCAGGTCACCCAGCCCGGCGAGTCCCGCGAGCGTCATCGGGTCCGCACCGGCAGCGGCCGCGAGCCGACCCGTCTCGGCCAGTCCGCGAGTGATCACCGACGCCTTCGCGTTGTCACCGAAGCCGAGGCCCGACGCCATGCCGACCGCGAGGGCGATCACGTTCTTGGTCGCACCCCCCAGCTCACACCCGACGACGTCGGTGTTGGTGTACGGCCGGAAGGTCGCCGTGTGGGACAGCTGCTGCATCCGCACGGCGACGTCCTCGTCGACGCTGGCCACGACGCTGGCAGCCGGCTGACGGGCCGCGATCTCCTTGGCCAGGTTGGGGCCGGTGAGCACCGCGATCCGGTCCGTACCCGCTCCGGTGACCTCGGCGATCACCTCGCTCATCCGCTTGGCCGTGCCGACCTCGACACCCTTCATCAGGCTCAGCAGCACGGAGTCCGGCGTCAGCATCTCGGCCCACGGCACCAGGTTCTCGCGCAGCTTCTGCGACGGCACGGCGAGCACGACCACGTCCGCATCGCTGAGGGCCTTGGCGGGGTCCGGGTCGGCGGCGATGGTCTCGGGCAGCACGACACCGGGGAGGTACTCCGCGTTCTCGCGGGTGGTGTTGATCGCGTCGCACACCTCGGGCCGCCGGCCCCACGTACGCACCTCGTTGCCCGCATCGGCGAGCACCAGGGAGAAGGCCGTGCCCCACGACCCCGCCCCCATCACGGCCACGTGCGTCACGGTCGCTCGTCCTCTCGTCGCCCGGGGCCGCGCTGCGATGCCGGGCGCGCGTGCGGGTTGCCGGTGGCCGGGACACCGTGCACCCGTGGGTCGAACCGTACGGGCGGCGGCTCCTCGCCGCGGATCTCCCCCAGCTGCACCGCGATCGCCTGCATGATCCGGTCGGTCGCCTCGCGCAGCACCGCCGACGTGACCGGCTTGTCCTGCAGGTCGGAAAGGTCCACGGGCGGCCCGGCCTGCACGTAGTTCGTGACCCGCGGCAGCAGGTGCGGTCGCTTCGAGTACGGCGGCAGCAGTCGCTGTGCGCCCCACTGCGCGACCGGGATGACGGGGCAGCCGGTCTCGAGCGCGATCCGGGCCGCGCCGGTCCGGCCCACCATCGGCCACAGGTCGGGGTCGCGGGTGATGGTGCCCTCGGGGTAGACGATCACGGACGCACCGCGGTCGACGGCCTTGACGGCGTCGCGGTACGCCTGCGCGGCATCCAGACCACCCCGGTGCACCGCGATCTGCCCGGTGGCCCGGATGAACCGCCCGAGCACCGGCACCGCGAGCACGGACGCCTTCGCCAGGTAGTGCGGTGAGTAGCCCGCGTCGTTGACATAGTGCGCGAACAGCAGCGGGTCGGAGTGCGAGATGTGGTTGCCGGCGAACACGAAGCCGCCGCGGGGCAGGTACTGCTGACCCCGGAAGGAGCGCTTGGTGAGCACCATCAGCAGCGGCCGCAGCAGCGCCACGCAGAGGGTCAGCGCCCATCCGCGCCGCTCGCGTCTGGCCACACTCACTCCCGACCGTCCTTCGTCCGTGCTGCCCGCACCCGCCACCGGAGCCCTGACTCTATTGCCCCGGTGGCAGGATCGAGACCGATGACCTCCCTGCCCGCTACCGCGCCCGCGACGGCCGCTGCCCTCGCGTGGGTGGCTGTGGTGCCGGTCAAGCACCTCGACCGCGCCAAGACCCGACTCGACACCGGTGTCGACGGTGGTCGCCCGGCGCTCGCCCGCGCCTTCGCCACCGACACGGTCGTCGCGCTGCAGTCGGTGCCGGACGTACGTCGCGTGGTCGTGGTGTCCGGCGACGCAGAGGTCGCGCACACGTTGCGCACGCTCGGCGCGGTCGTGCTCGACGAGCCGGAGCCGGGCGGCTTGAACGCGGCCGTGGTCGCAGGTGTCGCCTGGGCCCACGAGCACCACCCGGACGCCGGTGTCGTGGTGGTCTCGGCCGATCTGCCCGCGCTGCGTGCAGCGGACGTACGGACCGTGCTCGCGCTGGCCCGGCAGCACCCGCGGGCGATCGTTCCCGACGGTGAGGGGACCGGCACGACCGTGCTCACCGCGTTGCCCGGGGTCGGGCTGCGACCACGGTTCGGTCGCGACTCGCTGCGACGCCACCAGCGAGACGGTGCGGTGCCGCTGCTCGGGCCCGGCCTGGTCCGGGCCACCCGGGACGTCGACACGGCCGGCCAGCTGGCCGAGGCGGTGCGGCTCGGCGTGGGACCCGAGACCGCACGGCTCCTGGAGGGCTGAACACGCGCCGAGGGCCCGCACCTCGCGGTGCGAGCCCTCGGCGAGCGTGGACGGTCAGCGCTTCCTGGCCGTCTTCTTCGCGGTCTTCCTCGCAGGAGCCCTCTTGCTGGCGGACTTCCGCGCGGTCGACTTCTTCGCCGCCCGCTTCCTGGCGGGTGACTTCTTGGCGGTCTTCTTGGCGGTCGCCCGCTTGGCCGTCTTCCTGGCCGGAGACCTCTTGGCGGTCTTCTTGGCAGTCGACTTCTTGGCTGTCTTCCTCGCCGGTGACCTCTTGGCGGTCTTCTTGGCAGTCGCCCGCTTGGCCGTCTTCCTCGCTGGTGACCTCTTGGCGGTCTTCTTGGCAGTCGCCCGCTTGGCAGTCGACTTCTTGGCCGACTTCCTCGCTGGTGACCTCTTGGCGGCCTTCTTGGCAGTCGACTTCTTCGCCGACTTCTTGGCCGTCTTCTTGGCGGTGGCCTTCTTGGCAGACTTCTTGGCCGCCGCCGACTTCTTGCGTGTGGAGGCGGAAGCCGTGGCCTTGGCCGACGACTTCTTGGCCGGGCTGGCCGCGGCGACTACCGCGACCTTGGGCAACGCCCTGGCGCCCGACACGACGGCCTTCAGCTCCGCACCTGCGCGGAACTTCGGGACCGACGTCTTTTTCGCCTGCACTCTCTCGCCGGTACGGGGGTTGCGCACCATGCGCGCCGGGCGGACTGCCTTCTCGAAGGCACCGAACCCGGTGATGGCGACTTTCTCCCCCCGTGCGACCTCGCGTGCGATGGTGTCGATCACCGCGTCGAGGGCCTCCGAGGCAGCCTTGCGGTTGCCGTCGAAGTGGGCGGCGAGCGTGTCGATGAACTGGGACTTGTTCACTGGCTTCCCTTTCGTGAACGCTGTCGAGCCCGCGCCCGACTTTCAGGCACGGTAAAGACTATGTCCTACAGAGACAATCGATACACGCCGAAAGTCGTTGACTGCATGTAAATCCGCAAACTCGCTGCGAGCACCCGCGACCGGTTGCAGCACTGGTGATCGGCAACGTTCGTCGTTTCGGTCGACGACGTCTGCAGGTGCGCGACGGTCGTACGCACACCCCGCCCGGCGAGCTACGAGCAAAGTCCGACAGTCCGGTGCGACGTTGCGCCATGAATCGTGAACCCCCAAGCAGGCTTGGGGAATCGACCCTATTGCGGCGACGTCGAAGTGGCCCCCGCGCATCGGATCAGACAGGCGGAACACGCTCTCCCGGCACGCGCAGGACCAGTCGATGTCGACCGCGACTCGCTCCCGTGGCCGCGTCATCGGGTGCCTGCATCGGGCCGTGCAGCGTCTGGTTTTCGCCGACGAAGAGTTTGCAGGTTTCTTGTCGCGACACGCGCGGCGGCGTGTCGTCGGCGGCGAACCTGTCATGGTGAGGACGAGGTCGGTGCACGTCTCGCACCGACCGGTCCGACCCGACGCTAGCTGCTACCGGTGTGTGCCGGCAGGGTCGCCGGCTTCCATGGCAACCGACGCGCTTCGTATGCGACGACCTCGTCACCGTGCGACAACGTGATGTCGACGTCGTCCAAACCCTCGAGCAACCGCCAGCGGGTGTAGTCGTCGACGTCGAACGCGTCCTCGATCCGGTCCGTGCCCTCACCGGCGACGACGGTGCGCTCGACGAGGTCGACGGTCACCGGGGTTGCGGGCTCGCGGTCGAGCAGGTCCCAGAGCGCGGCCACCACCTTGGCGTCGACCTGCGCCGCGAGCAGACCGGACTTGCCGGCGTTGCCGCGGAAGATGTCACCGAAACGCGGCGACAGCACCACCTTGAACCCGTAGTCGGACAAAGCCCACACCGCGTGCTCGCGGGACGATCCGGTGCCGAAGTCCTGACCAGCGACCAGCACGCTGGCGCCCTCGGACTCCGGTCGGTTGAGGACGAACCCCGGGTCGTTGCGCCACGCGGCGAACAGGCCGTCCTCGAAGCCGGTGCGCGTGACCCGCTTCAGGTACGACGCCGGGATGATCTGGTCGGTGTCGACATTGCTGCGACGCAACGCGACCGCGGTGCCGGTGTGCCGGGTGAACGCGTCCATCGTCAGACCTCCTGCAGGTCGGCGGGAGCAGCGAGGTGGCCGAGCACCGCGGTGGCCGCGGCGACCTGGGGCGACACGAGGTGGGTGCGCCCGCCCTTGCCCTGCCGGCCCTCGAAGTTGCGGTTGGACGTCGACGCCGCGCGCTCGCCGGGCGACAGCGTGTCCGGGTTCATCCCCAGGCACATCGAGCACCCGGAGCCGCGCCACTCGGCGCCCGCGTCCTTGAACACGACGTCGAGCCCCTCGGCCTCCGCCTGCAGGCGCACCCTGGTCGAACCGGGCACGACGAGCATCCGGGTGTCGTCGGCGACCCGCCGGCCCGACACGATGTCGGCCGCGGCCCGCAGGTCCTCGATCCGTCCGTTGGTGCACGAACCCACGAAGACGGTGTCGACGTCGATCGAGCGCATCGGGGTGCCGGGCTCGAGGTCCATGTAGGTGAGTGCGCGCTCTGCCGCCGAACGGTCGTGCTCGTCGTCGTACTCGTCCGGCGACGGCACGCTGCCCGACAGCGGCACGCCCTGGCCCGGGTTGGTACCCCAGGTGACGAAGGGCGCCATCGCCGCGGCGTCGAGCACGACCTCGCGGTCGAACGTCGCGTCGTCGTCGGTGACCAGGCTGCGCCAGTACGCGACAGCCGCGTCCCAGTCGTCGCCTGCCGGCGCGTGCGGGCGGCCCTCGAGATAGGCGAACGTGGTCTCGTCGGGTGCGATCAGCCCGGCCTTGGCGCCCCACTCGATGGACATGTTGCAGATCGTCATCCGCGCCTCCATCGACAGCGCGCGGATCGCCTCGCCCCGGTACTCCACGACGTAGCCCTGGCCGGCGCCGGTGCCGACCTGGGCGATCAGCGTGAGCACGAGGTCCTTGGCGGTCACCCCGTCGGGCAGCGCACCGTCGACGGTGACGGCCATCGTGTCCGGCCGCTGCTGCGGCAAGGTCTGCGTGGCCAGCACGTGCTCGACCTCGCTGGTGCCGATGCCGAACGCCAGCGCACCGAACGCCCCGTGGGTGGAGGTGTGCGAGTCGCCGCAGACCACGGTCGTGCCGGGCTGGGTCAGACCGAGCTGGGGACCGACGACGTGCACGATGCCCTGCTCGGCGTCGCCCAGCGGGTGCAGTCGCACGCCGAACTCCTCGCAGTTGCGGCGCAGCGTCTCCACCTGCGTGCGCGACACCGGGTCGGCGATCGGCTTGTCGACGTCGAGCGTCGGGATGTTGTGGTCCTCGGTGGCGATGGTGAGGTCGGGACGGCGCACCGTCCGTCCGGCCAGTCGCAGACCGTCGAAGGCCTGCGGGCTGGTGACCTCGTGCACCAGGTGCAGGTCGATGTACAGCAGGTCGGGTTCGCCGTCCGCGCTGCGGACCACGTGCTCGTCCCAGACCTTCTCCGCCAGGGTGCGCCCCATCATGACCTCCTTGCATCTCACGACACGAGACGGCAGTATCGCGGGATGGACAACAGTAGCGGAGTCGGCGTGCTCGACAAGGCCGCTCTCGTACTGACCGCACTCGAGGCGGGGCCGGCCACGCTGGCGGCGCTGGTGCAGCAGACCGGCCTGGCCCGGCCGACCGCGCACCGGCTCGCGGTCGCGCTCGAGCACCACCGGCTGGTGGCCCGTGACCTCCAGGGCCGGTTCGTGCTCGGTCCGCGCCTCGGTGAGCTGTCCGCGGCGGCCGGTGAGGACCGGCTGCTGGCGACTGCGGGGCCGGTGCTGGCCCGGCTGCGCGACATCACCGGTGAGTCCGCCCAGCTGTTCCGGCGGCAGGGCGACGTCCGGGTCTGCGTGGCCGCGGTCGATCGGCCGAGCGGTCTGCGCGACTCGATCCCGGTCGGGTCGCAGCTGACGATGAACGCCGGGTCGGCGGCGCAGATCCTGCTGGCCTGGGAGGACCCCGAGCGGATGCACCGTGGCCTGCAGCACTCGGCGTTCTCGGCCGCGGTGCTGGCAAGCGTCCGCAAGCGTGGCTGGGCGCAGAGCGTGGGCGAGCGCGAGCAGGGTGTCGCCTCGGTGTCGGCGGCGGTGCGGTCGCCGTCCGGCAAGGTCGTCGCCGCTGTCTCTGTCTCCGGACCGCTCGAACGACTGAGCCGGCAGCCGGGCCGCATGCACGCGCCGGCGGTGATGGCCGCCGCCGAGCGGCTGTCCCAGTCGCTGCGCCGCTCCGCCGAGTGAGCCGTTCGACCCACCCATGAGCGACTACCTGCACGGGCACCACGAGTCGGTGCTCAGCGGGCACCGCCGCCGCACGGCCGAGGACTGCTGCGCGTACCTGCTCCCGCACCTGTCCGGCGACGAGTCGCTGCTGGACGTGGGGTGTGGCCCCGGCACCATCACCGTCGGCCTCGCGCAGCGCCTGCCGCGCGGCCACGTGCTCGGCATCGACCCTGCCGCCGACGCCGTCGCCGAGGCGACGGACCGCGCCGCGCAGGAGTCGGTGCCGAACATCCGGATCGAGCAGGCCGACGTCGAAACCCTGCCCGCCGGTCCGCCGTTCGACGTGGTGCACGCGCACCAGGTGCTGCAGCACGTGACCGACCCGATGGCGACGCTGCGCACGATGGCCGCACGGGTACGGCCCGGCGGCCTGGTCGCGGTGCGCGACGCCGACTACGCGGCGATGTCCTGGTGGCCGCTGCTGCCCGCGCTGGACGAGTGGCGCGCGGTCTACCGGGCCGTGGCACACGCCCTCGGCGCTGAACCGGACGCCGGCCGCCGTCTGCCCGGGTGGTGCCGTGCCGCCGGACTGCGCGACATCGAGCCGTCGCTCGGCACCTGGTTGTACGCCACCGCCTCCGACCGTGAGAGATGGGCGGCGATGTGGGCGGCCCGTGCGACGCAGTCCGACCTCGCCACGCACGCGCTGCGGCTCGGCCTCGCCGACCCGGCCGGCCTTGAGCGCATCGCCGCGGGCTGGCGCGCGTGGGGTGCGGACCCGGACGGCTGGCTGGCGATCGTGCACGGCCAGGTGCTGGCCCGCGTCTGAGTCGACGCGGGCCAGCAGGCTCAGACCAGGGCGGCACCCTCGAGCGCCAGCAGTTGACGCTTGCGGTCGAGGCCGCCGGCGTAGCCGGTGAGCGTTCCGTTGGCGCCGATCACCCGGTGGCAGGGCACAACGATGGCCAACGGGTTGGAGCCGTTGGCCAGCCCCACCGCCCGCGCCCCGTGCCCGGTGAGGCCGAGCTCGCGTGCAATCGCGCCATAGGTCGTGGTCGTGCCGTACGGGATCTCCCGCAACGCCTTCCACACCTGCTGACGGAACTCCGAGCCGTGCGGTGCCATCGGCAGGTCGAACTCGGTGCGGGCGCCCGCGAAGTACTCCGCGAGCTGATCGCGGGCGGCGCTCAGCACCGGGTTGTCGTCGACCCGTTCGCCGGCGGGGGCGCCGTAGGGGGCGAACCCCACCGCGGTCAGGGCCGCGTCGTCGCCGTCGCCCTCGGCGACGAGCAGCAGCTCGCCGACCGGGCTGTCGGTGATGGTCCAGATGACAGTCATCGTGATTCCTCCGTCTCGTCCGGCCAGCGTGCATCGAGCACGCGGTGCCACAGGTGCATGCAGGCATACGACCGCCACGGCTGCCAGGTCGCGCTCCGTGCGCGCAGGGCGGCGACCGCCGATCTCCCGCGCAGCCCGAGTGCCGCGTGCAGTCCCACGTCGGTCTCGAGGACCACGTCGGGATCACCGAGGGCGCGCATCGCGACGTAGCCGGCGGTCCAGGGTCCGATGCCGGGCACGGCGAGCAGCGCGGCACGTACGTCGTCGCGCGGGGCGCTGCGGTCGAGCGACACCGCGCCGGTCGCGACCGCCTCGGCGAGCGCGACCAGGGATCGGCCGCGCGACGCCGGGCCCGCGACCACCTGGGGTCCCGCGGCCGCCACCGCGTCTGGGGTGGGGAACACGTGGGTGAGGGAACCGGTCGGCACCGGCAGCGGGTCGCCGACGGCAGCGACCAGTCGGGCGGTCAGCGTCCGCGCCGCGGGCAGGCTCACCTGCTGACCGAGCACCGCTCGCGCGGCGAGCTCGAAGCCGTCCGGGTGTCCCGGCACCCGCAGGCCCGGGTGCCGGCGCAGATCAGCGGCCAGGTCGGGATCGACGCCGAGCACCTCGTGCACCGCAGCAGGATCGGCGTCGAGGTCGGCGAGCCGCCGGCACCGCTCCACCGCGGCGGCGACGTCGCGGAGGTCGGACAGGTGCAGCGTGCAGCGCACCGCGGGCGTCGCCGTGTCGGACCCGTTGGCGGAGTCGGGCTCCAGTGCGAGCGTGCCCGTGCCGTGCGGCAGCCGCAGGGTGCGGCGGTAGACCCGGTGGTCACCGTCCGCGCCGACACCCTCGACACCGGCGACGCTGTGCAACCGCAGGAAGTGCACGAGCGCGGGGCCGTCGAACGGCCGGCGGCAGGCGAGCCGCAGCTCGATGCGCCCGGGCTGCGCCGGCTGGTCGCCGGGGCGTCCGCGGCGCAGCGCGCGCGGTGGCACGCCGTAGACCTCCTGCATGGTCGCGTTGAACTGGCGCACGCTGGAGAACCCGGCAGCGAACGCGACATCTGCCAGCGACATCGCGGTCGACTCCACCAAGGTGCGGGCGGTCTGCGCGCGCCGGGCCCTGGCGAGTGCCAGCGGACCGGCACCGAGCTCGCCGACCAGCAGCCGGTGCAGCTGGCGCGGGCTGTAGCCGAGCCGGCCGGCCAGTCCCGGCACTCCCTCACGGTCGACCACGCCGTCACCGATCAGCCGCATGGCCCGGCCGGAGACAGCCGCCGCCACGTCCCAGTCGGGCGAGCCGGGCACCGCCTCAGGACGGCACCGCCGGCAGGCCCGGAAGCCGGCCTCCTGTGCCGCCGCAGCGCTCGGGTAGAAGCGGGTGTTCTCGCGCCGCGGGGTACGCGCCGGACAGCTCGGCCGGCAGTAGATCCGGGTCGAGGTGACGGCCACGTAGAAGACGCCGTCGAAGCGGCGGTCGCGGCCGGCGAGGACCCGGTAGCAGCGGTCGGTATCGGTGAGCACTCCCCCATCCTGACCCATCGCACGGACAGGTACTGGCGGGAATCGGACAGCGCCGTCCGGCGGGTGCTTTCGCCCACTTCGGACCGGCGTTGCGGCGTGTCGTGGCCCGGTCGACGTACCTGGTTCGGCACCGTTGGACGCGTACGGGAACGGCCCCTCCAGGTATGAGCCGGAGGGGCCCTCGTCCGTGCATGCCCACCCACCCCGAACGAAACGCCTGGCACGCCAGGGCCAGCGCCAGGTCGGATCGTTCGGCAGGTGGGGCACAGCACTGCGGCCCCCCGGCGAGGCCGGGAGGCCGCAGGAACGCGTAGCCCCGACGGGATTCGAACCCGCGCTACCGCCTTGAGAGGGCGGCGTGCTAGGCCGCTACACAACGGGGCCAGGCCGGACGGACTCTACCGGGATCGGCACGCCGTCAACGCGCTGGGGTACTAGGACTCGAACCTAGACTAACTGGACCAGAACCAGCCGGGCTGCCAATTACCCCATACCCCATGGGCGTCCAGGCCCGCGGATCGCTCCGGGCCCGAACCGGTCGCCGACTCTACCGGAGCCCGTCGACCCGCCCCAATCCGGTCGTCAGCCGAGGACGACGTCCAGCCGCGCCAGCGACCGGTCTCGGCCGAGCAGCTCCAACGACTCGAACAGCGGTGGCGAGATCCGGCGTCCGGTGACGGCGACGCGTACCGGACCGAACGCCTGCTTGGGCTTGATCCCCATCTGCTCGACCAGGGCGTCGCGGAGCGCGGACTCGATCGCAGGCGTCTGCCAGTCGCCGAGCCCGGCCAGGGCGTCCCGCGCGGCGCGGACCACCGCGAGCCCCTGCTCGGTGAACGCCTTGGCCGCGTCGTCGGGATCGACCCGGAAGTCGGCGTCGTCGACGAGCAGGAACGCCAGCATGTCGACCGCCTCGGACAGCACGGCGACGCGTTCCTGCACCAGTGGCGTCGCCGCCTCGAGCAACGCGCGGCGGTCGTCGTCGACGGGATCGCCGAGGAGACCGGCACCCTGCAGGTACGGCACCAGCCGGCGGGCGAGGTCGTCGGTCGGCAGCACGCGGATCTTGAGCCCGTTGATCGCCTCGGCCTTCTTCAGGTCGAACTGCGCGGCGTTGGGGTTGACCCGTCCGACCTCGAAGGCCGCGGCCATCTCGTCGAGGGAGAACAGCTCGCGGTCGCCGCCGATGGACCAGCCGAGCAGCGCCAGGTAGTTGAGCAGTCCCTCCGGCAGGAAGCCGCGCTCGCGGTAGGTCACCAGGCCGCCGCCGGGGTCGCGCTTGGACAGCTTGCGGTTGCCGGGACCCATCACGAACGGCAGGTGCCCGTACTCCGGCAGCACGCCCTCGCCGATGCCAAGCGCGATCAGTGCCCGGTGCAGCGGCAATTGGCGCGGGGTCGAGCTGAGCAGGTCCTCGCCGCGCAGCACGTGCGTGATGCCCATCGCGGCGTCATCGACGGGGTTGGTCAGCGTGTACAGCGGCTGCCCGTTGGCGCGAACCAGCACCGGGTCGGGCACCGCCCCGGCCTCGAACACGATCTCCCCCCGCACCAGGTCGGTGAACGTGACCGCGTCGTCGGGCATCCGGAACCGGAGCACCGGTCTGCGGCCCTCCGCCTCGTAGGCCGCCTTCTGCTCGTCGGTGAGGTCGCGGTGCAGCCCGTCGTATCCGCTGTGGCCTCCGGCGGCACGGGCGCGTTCGCGGCGCTCGTCCAGCTCCTCGGGGGTGTCGTAGGCGTGGTAGGCGTGTCCGCTCTCCAGCAGCCGGGCCGCCACGTCGGCGTAGAGCCCGGTGCGCTCGGACTGCCGGTAGGGGCCGTGGTCACCACCGACCTCAGGGCCCTCGTCCCAGTCCAGGCCGAGCCAGCGCAGCGCGTCCAGCAAGCCGGCGTACGACTCCTCGCTGTCGCGGGCGGCGTCGGTGTCCTCCACCCGGAACACGAACGTGCCACCGGTGTGCCGGGCGTAGGCCCAGTTGAACAGCGCGGTGCGCACGTTGCCGACGTGCAGGTTTCCGGTCGGCGACGGGCAGAACCGCACCCGCACGCCCGTGCCGCCAGGCACGGGCGCGTCAGCCACCGGCCACCACCGGGTTGGTCAGCGTGCCGATGCCCTCGACCGTGACGGACACCCGCTCGCCCGGCAGCATCGGTCCGACACCGGCCGGGGTGCCGGTGAGGATGAGGTCACCGGGCAGTAGCGTCATGATGCTGGAGACGTACGAGACCAGGGTCGGCGCGTCGAAGATCATCAGCGACGTGCGGGAGTCCTGCCGGACCTCGTCGCCCACGGACGTGGAGACGCGGAGGTCGCCGATGTCGAGGTCGGTCTCGATCCAGGGCCCCACCGGGCAGAACGTGTCGTAGCCCTTGCCGCGGGCCCAGGTGGCGTCCAGCTTCTGCAGGTCGCGCGCGGTCACGTCGTTGGCGACGGTGTAGCCGAGCACCACGTCGGGGACCCGCGCCACGTCGATGTCCTTGCAGATCCGCCCGATCACGACCGCCAGCTCGCCCTCGAACTGCAGGTCGTCGGTCGCGGCCGGGCGCACGATCTCGTCACCGGGACCGACCACGCTGGTGTTGGGCTTGAGGAAGATCAGCGGCTGGTCCGGCACGTCGTTGCCCAGCTCGGCCGCGTGCGCCGCGTAGTTGCGTCCGATGCCGACCACCTTGCTCCGCGGGATCACCGGTGCCAGCAGCCGCACGTCGTCGAGCTGGTGCCGCTCGCCGGTCAGCTCGATGCCGACGTGCAGGGGGTCGCCGGTGAGCACCGCCACCACCGAGGCGCCGTCGGCCTCGCCGATCACCCCGAAGCGCGGTTCGCCACCGTCACTGCTGAACCTCGCGATACGCACGCCCGCGAGCGTAACTACCCTGCTGGAGTGCTCGACCAACAGGTGCGCCGCCAGGACTGGGCTGCCCGCCGCGTCGCGCACGAGGCGCGGGTGGCGGCATGGGTCGATCCGCACCTGGCCCGGCGCGAGCGGGGCGAGAAGCACCCGGTCGAGGACTTCCTGTTCACCTACTACCGGCACTCGCCCGCCCGGCTGCGCCGCTGGCACCCCGGCGCGTGGGAGCAGGGGGCCGAGCAGGACTGCGAGGCCCTGGCCACGCTGCGACCGCGGCTGCTGGACGTGCGGCGGCTGCTGGTGGCGACAGCGTCGCGGCCGCCCGCGTACGGGTGCTTCGGGCTGCACGAGTGGGCGATGGTGCACGGGCAGCAGCCCGACCGGGTCCGGCACTCCGGATGGCCGTTGCGGCTCGGGCCGGCGGGCACCGACCAGGTGGTCGGGTCGATGCCGGTGCGGTGCACGCACTTCGACGCCTTTCGGTTCTTCACCGACACCGCGCGCCCGCTGAACAGCGTGCAGCCCACCCGCGCGACGCAGGTCGAGCTGGAGCAACCGGGATGTCTGCACGCCGGCATGGACCTCTACAAGTGGGCCTACACCTTCGACCCGCACGTGTCCGCCGAGCTGGTGGCCGACTGCTTCGCACTGGCGCGCGAGATCAGGGTGCTGGACATGCGCGCGTCGCCGTACGACCTGTCCGGGCTCGGCTACCCGCCGGTGCCCGTCGAGACGCCCGCCGGACGGGCCGAGTACGCCCGCGCCCAGCGCGGGTTCGCCGCGCAGGCAGCGGTGCTGCGCCAGCGGCTGGTCGACGAGCTGGACCGGCTGTTCGCCGGCTGAGCCGCCAGCGGAGCCGGTCGCTGCTCAGGCCTCGTTGTCGAGGTAGAGACAGAAGGGGTGCCCCGCGGGGTCGAGCAGCACGCGCACCGTCTCCTGCGGCTGGTACGACGCCAGCTCCCCGCCGACGCCGACGGCGTGGGCCACCGCCTCGTCCAGGTCGTCGACCTCGAGATCGAGGTGCATCGACATCTGGGGTTGACCGGGCTCCGCCGGCCAGACCGGGCGGACGTAGTGCTCCTCGGTCTGGAACCCGAGGTTGTAGCCGGCGACCGCAGACGGGGCGACTGTGGCCCACCCCTCGCTCTCGCCGAAGACCTGCCAGCCGAGCAGGCGCGCGTAGAAGTGCGCCAGCGCGGGCGCGTCCGGCGCGTCCAGGACGACGCCGAACCAGTGCTTCGTGGTGCGCAGTGGCACGGGTCCCACCTCCTCGTGGTGCGAGGCGTCTCAGCCGAGCCGGGCCTGCACGTCGCGCAGCCGCTGGATCTCGGCGCTCTGCCCGGCAAGGACGTCGGCGGCCATCTCGGCGACCAGGACGTCCGACCCCTCGTGCAGGGCCTCGCGGGCCATCTGCACGGCGCCGCGGTGGTGCCTGATCATCCCGGCCAGGTAGAGCGCGTCGAAGCGGGCGCCGTCGGCCGCTGCCAGGGCGTCCATCTGCTCCGGGCTGAGCATCCCGGCCATGCCGCCCATGCTCAGGTGGTGCTGCACGTCCTCGAGCGTCGGGACCTCGAGATCGCGCTCCTGCAGCCAGCCCGACATGCCGACGATCTCGGCACCCTGGGCGTCACCGATCCGGTCGGCGATGGCGCGTACGGCCGGGTCGGCGGCCCGGGTCCTGGCCAGCTCGGCCATCTCCAGCGCCTGCGCGTGGTGCGGGACCATGTCGGTGAGGAACTCCTGGTCGGCCTCGTTCCACGGGACGGCCTCGACGGTGGCGTCGGGGCCGAGGGTCTCGTTCGGCTCGCCCGGCTCGCCGGGCTGCAGCACGGTCGCTCCGTCGCTAGCCCCGTTACTCGCCACGTCGTCGGCCCCAGCGGCCTCGGCGGCTCCGGCCTGCTCGGTGCGGTCGTCGCCGTCGGTCGAGGAGCACCCGGCAGCAGCCGGCACCAGCAGCAGCACGACGGCCAGTGCCGAGGTCCGCAGCCAGCGATGTCCCGGGTGGGTCACGACCGACCTCCTGCCCTCAATTGGATGGTCTGTACCTCTTGCGCCTGTTCACTACTCTAAGTGAGGATCATTCACAACCGCACCCTTCTGTTCCGCCGCTCCCCGGAAGGACCGCTGCGATGCCGCACCGTCCACGTCTCCGCACCCTCACCCTCGTCGCCGCCGCCGCCGGCGCGCTCGTGGTCGGCTCGCTGGCCGTGCCGGTTCTCGCCGGCCAGGGTGACGACCGCAAGCCGGTGATCACCGAGGAGGCCTCGCCCCGGTGCGGGCCGGCCCAGCGCGACCTCGCGCGGGCCGACGACCGGTTCGCGCAGGGCTGTCTCGCCGGGCAGGACATCGCCCGGCTCGACGACAGCGACGCGACGCTGCCCGAGGGCCGGATTGCGAGCCGGAAGATGTCGCTGGTCGCCAACCTGGAGAAGACAGGTCCGTTCGCCGAAGAGGGCGCGCTGAACTCCGACCTCGCCTTCCAGGGCAAGTACGCCTACGCCGGCAACTACAACGGGTTCGCGATCTACGACATCAGCAAGCCGGGGCAGGTCGAGCAGGTCACCCAGGTGCTGTGCCCGGGCTCGCAGAACGACATCTCCGTGCTCGGCGACATCCTCGTACTCAGCACCGACTCGTCGCGCAGCGACAACTCCTGCGCCAGCACCCCGCAGGACGCGTCGGAGGAGAGCTCGTGGGAGGGCCTGAAGGTCTTCGACATCAGCGACCCCGTGAATCCGCGGTACGTCTCGTCGGTCGAGACCGACTGCGGCTCGCACACCCACACGCTGGCGCCCAACGACAGCGGCAAGCAGCTGTTCGTCTACGTCTCCTCCTACAGCCCCGACGAGGACTACCCCGACTGCCTTCCGCCGCACGACTCGATCAGCATCGTGCGGATCCCGGTGGCGGCGCCCGACCGTGCGGAGCTGGCGGGCACGCCGGTGCTGTTCCCGGAGGGCGGCCACCCCGAGACGACCAGCGGCTGCCACGACATCACCGCCTACCCGAGCAAGGACATCGCCGCCGGCGCCTGCATGGGTGACGGCATCCTGCTCGACATCTCCAAGCGCCGGCACCCGGTGGTGACCGAGCAGGTGCGCGACACGACCAACTTCGCCTTCTGGCACTCGGCCACGTTCAACAACGACGGCACCAAGGTCGTGTTCACCGACGAGCTCGGGGGTGGCGGTGCGCCCACCTGCAACCCCACGACCGGCTCGGTGCGCGGTGCCAACGGCATCTACGACATCATCGAGGGCCAGCTGGTGCTGCAGAGCTACTACAAGATGCCGCGTACGCAGACCAACGAAGAGAACTGCGTGGCGCACAACGGCTCGCTGATCCCGGTCCCGGGCCGCGACATCATGGTCCAGGCCTGGTACCAGGGCGGGGTGTCGGTCTTCGACTTCACCAACTCGTCCCGGCCCAGGGAGCTGGCCTGGTTCGACCGCGGGCCGGTCAACGAGGCGGAGCTGGAGATCGGCGGCTCGTGGTCGGCGTACTGGTACAACGGCTACGTCTACTCCAACGAGATCGCCCGCGGCTTCGACGTCCTCAAGATCGCCCGCTCGGTGGTCGGCAAGGCCGGGCGCACGAAGCTGGACGTCTTCAACGCGCAGAGCCAGCCCAACTTCAACGGCTAGTCATCTCGGCCGTCAGCTGGCAGAGCGCCGTCAGCGTCCGCCAGTTGCGGGCGGTGGCGTCGACTCCCAGCGGGTGCCGGCGCAGGACCCGGTCGGCCTTGCTGGCGTGCACGCCGGTGGCGTAGTGCACGACGATCTCCTCGCCCTTGGCGACGACGGTGTCGGGCGAGACGTCGGCGGCGAGCAGCGCCCGCAGGGCGGCCGGATCGGGTCGCCCGGACAGGTGCCACACCTGGACCAGCTTGGGCTCCGCGGCGACCGCGTCCGGGAACGGGTTCCAGGCGAGCACCGCCGCCAGCTGCTTCGGGCTGCGGACGACGACAGGCGTGTCGACGTCGAACCGCTCGGCCACGACCGCACGCACGGTCTGCGCGACCTTTGCCGGGCTGCGGTGCGACGACCGGGTGACGATGTTGCCGCTCTGCACGTACGTGCGGACGTCGTCGAAGCCGGCCTCGGCCAGCGCCTCGCGCAGCACCGGCATCGACACCTTGTTGTGCGCGCCCAGGTTGACACCGCGCAGCAACGAGACCCAGACAGCCATGGCAGGGGACGCTAGTCGGCCGCGATCGGAGGTGCCCGCCGATCAGGCGCCGTGGCGCCGGAGCCCGTAGGTCACGGCGTCGCGCAGCGCCTCCCAGGACGCCTCCACGATGTTGTGCCCCACCCCCACGGTGACCCACGAGTCCTCGCCGTCGGAGGTCTCGATCAGCACCCGGATCACCGCGTCGGTGCCGTGGCCCTGGTCGAGGATGCGCACCCGGTAGTCGATCAGCTCGAAGCCGGCCACCTGCGGGTACGCCCGGCCGATCGCCTGCCGCAGGGCCTCGTCCAGCGCGTTGACGGGACCGTTCCCCTCGCCGGTGACCACGATCCGCTCGGCGCCCGCGCGCAGCTTCACCGTCGCCTCCGAGGAGGCCTCCGCACCCGGCGTCGACTCCGCGATCACCCGCCACGACTCGACGTCGAAGTAGGCGGGCCGCTCGCCCTCGACCTCCTCGGCCAGCAGCAGCTCGAAGGACGCATCGGCCGCCTCGAAGGTGTAGCCGCGCTGCTCCATCTGCTTGACCCGGTCGGCGACCCGCGTCACCAGCTCTCGGTCGCCGGTCAGGTCGAAGCCGAGCTCCTTGCCCTTGAGCTCGATGCTGGCCCGTCCGGCCATCTCCGACACCAGCAGCCGCATGTCGTTGCCGACCAGCTCGGGGTCGGTGTGCTGGTAGAGGTCGGGGTCGACCTTGATCGCGCTCGCGTGCAGGCCGGCCTTGTGCGCGAACGCCGACAGCCCGACGTAGGGCTGTCGCGACGACGGCGGCACGTTGGTGACCTCGGCGATCGCGTGCGCGAGCCGGGTGGCGTCGGCCAGCGCGCCGGGCGGCAGCACCTGCTGACCCCGCTTGAGCTCGAGGTTGGCGACCACGGTGAGCAGCTCGGCGTTGCCGGTGCGCTCGCCGTACCCGTTGACGGTGCCCTGCAGGTGGCTGGCTCCGGCGTCGACCGCGGCGAGCGTGTTCGCCACCGCGCACCCGGTGTCGTTGTGGCAGTGGATGCCGAGCCGCGCGCCGGTGCTGTCCAGCACGTCGGCCACCGCGGCGCTCACCTGGGGCGGCAGCATCCCGCCGTTGGTGTCGCAGAGCACGACCACGTCGGCGCCGGCTTCCGCAGAGGTTCGGACGACGTCGAGCGCGTACGCCCGGTCGTCGGCGTAGCCGTCGAAGAAGTGCTCGAGGTCGACGAAGACCCGCTGCCCCTCCGCGCGCAGGTGCTGCACGGTGTCGCGCACCATCGAGAGGTTCTCGTCGACGGTGGTGCGCAGTGCCCGCTCGACGTGGCCGACGTGGCTCTTGGCCACCAGGCACACCACGGACGCGCCGGACTCGCGCAACGCGGCCACCTGTGGGTCGCCGGACGCGTCCGTGTCCGGCCGGCGGGTGCTGCCGAACGCGGTCAGGGTGGCCTGCTTGAGGTCCAGCTCGTCGCGCGCGCGGGCGAAGAACTCGGTGTCCTTGGGCACCGCACCCGGCCAACCGCCCTCGACGTAGCCGACCCCGAGCTCGTCGAGGTGACGGGCGATCGTCAGCTTGTCGGCCACCGACAGGCTCAGGCCCTCCTGCTGGGCGCCGTCGCGCAGGGTGGTGTCGTACACGTGCAGTGAGTCGGACATCGCGGACTCCTGGTCGAGGGCAACAAAAAACCTCCCGTGGGAACGAGAGGTCGGCGCGCCGGGCTGGAGATCAGCCAGACGCGCTAGGCGATGATGATGCGGTGCAGCGGTGTCACGTCGCCCAGCATGACACGGATGTCCGCCGAATGGGACCGTGGTCCTGGCATCCGGTCACAGCGGGGGCCCGCCTGCGGGGAACCAGACCGTGCCCACGCCCTGCACGAGGGCGACGGTCCCCGCCACCAGCGCCGCCAGCACCCACAGCACCGCGATCACCCAGACGCCGGACGTCGCTGCGACCCCGACCACCCGGTGGATCGGGCGGTGCAGCACGTGGCCGCCCGGCCCGCGCCACAGCACCAGCACGAACGCGACCGCGCCCGCCCAGACCAGCGTGCGGGTACGGATGCCGCCGAGGTTCAGCAGCCCGTCGACGAGACCGGCCGCGAGCAGCGCGGAGCCGACCAGGATCGTGGCCTGCGCGATGCCCGTCGACACGTGCCAGGGCGCCTGCACGGTCGCGACGGCACGGTCACCCCGGCGCACGCCGCGCAGCGAGCGCCGGCGGCGCAGTGCCTCGACCGCGCGTTGCCAGGTCACGAGCACGGCGACGCCGAGCCACACGGCGCCGGCGGTGACGTATGGCGCCGCCGCGAACAGCGCGACCGCCCACAGTGCGCCCAGCGCCCACAGCGCGACCGACGCGACCCGTTCCCACAACGGCCGCGGCTCGGAGGGCGCGGCGATGGGCCCGAACGCCTGGCCGGGCAGCGCACCCGACCCGACCGGTGACCACTGGGGAGAGGCGTCGGTCTGCTCGCGCAGCAGCGCGGTGCCGGGTCGCGGCGCCGGCACCGGAGCCGCGGCAGCGGGCACGGCGGGCTCGGGTTCCACCCGCGGCGGCAGCGGAGCCGCGGGCACGTGCACGGTGGCGGGCGGCCCGCCCGGGGCGCCGGCCAGCCAGCCGGCCAGCACGGTCGCGGGCGGTCGGGCCCTCGGGTCGGCGTCGAGGCACGGAACCAGCACCTCACGCAGCTCGGCCGGCACCCCGTCGAGGTCGTAGTCGTTGCGCCGGACGCGGTCGAGCAGCACTGCCTGCGGGCCCTTGCCGAAGGGGCTGGCCCCTCGGCACGCGTACGCCACGGTGGTGGCCCAGGAGTGCACGTCGGTCGGCGGACCGGGCTCGTGTCCGAGGGCGATCTCGGGGGTGAGGTAGGCCGGGGTGCCCATCATCCAGCCGGTCATCGTCACCGACGCGTCCTCGGCGGCACGGGCCAGGCCGAAGTCGATCAGCACCGGGTCGTTGCCCTCGAGCAACACGTTCGACGGCTTCACGTCGCGGTGCACGACGCCGACCGCGTGCACGGCGGCCAGCGCCTCGGCCAGCCCGCCAGCCAGCTGCAGCACCTGCTGTCCGTGCAACGGCCCGTACTCGTCGACGTAGCCGGACAGGGACAGCCCCGGGACGAACCGGGTGACGACGTACGGCGTCGGTCCCCACGGGTCTGCGTCGAGGAACTCCGCCACCCGGTTGCTGCGCACCCGCTGCAGGGACGCGACCTCGCGGGCCAGCCTGGCCCGTCCCTCCCGGTCGCCGACCACGTGCGGGCGCAGCACCTTGAGCGCGACCCGGGTGCCGTCGGGCGCGGTGGCGAGGTGCACCACCCCCATGCCGCCCTCACCGATGCTGCGCAGCAGCCGGTATCGGCCCAGGACGGCCGGTCCCTGCGCTGCGGAGGTCACCGGCAAAGGGTAATTGGAGCCTCAGGTGACCTGGTGCATCCAGCCGCGGTCGTCACCCGCGCGTCCGTACTGCACGTCGACCAGCGCGCGTCGGACCGCCTTGGTCACCGGGCCGGCATCGCCCTCGTGCGCGGCGCCGCTGTCGACCTCGCCGCCCCGCCAGCGCAGGACGCCGACGGGGGTGACGACGGCGGCGGTGCCGCAGGCGAACACCTCCGTGACCTCACCGGAGACGACGCCGTCGCGCCACTCGTCGACGTCGACCCGGCGCTCCTCGACCTTGTGCCCGAGGTCGTCGAGCAGGGCGAGCACCGAGTCGCGGGTCACGCCCTCGAGGATGGAGTCGGTGAGCTCGGGGGTCACGATCGAACCGTCGGCGCGCACGAAGAACAGGTTCATGCCGCCGAGCTCCTCGACCCACCGCCGCTCGGTCGCGTCCAGGAAGGCGACCTGGGCGCAGCCGTTCTCGGTCGCCTCCCGCTGCGCCGCGAGGCTCGCGGCGTAGTTGCCGCCGCACTTGGCCGCGCCGGTGCCACCCGGCGCCGCGCGGGTGTACTCCTGGGACAGCCAGATGGACACCGGCTTGAGACCGCCGGGGAAGTACGGGCCGGCCGGCGACGCGATCACGCAGAACGTCACGTGCGCCGCCGGACGGACGCCGAGGAAGACCTCGGAGGCGTACATGAACGGGCGCAGGTACAGGCTGGTCTCTCCCTCGCGCGGCACCCACGCGGCGTCGGTGCGCACCAGCGTGTCGACCGCCTCGACGAAGACGTCGGTCGGCAGCTCGGGCAGCGCCATCCGGCGGGCCGAGCGCTGGAACCGCGCCGCGTTGGCCTCCGGCCGGAAGGTCCACACCGACCCGTCGGCGTGCGGGAAGGCCTTCATCCCCTCGAAGATCTCCTGCGCGTAGTGCAGCACCGCCGTGGCCGGGTCGAGGCTGAGCGGCCCGTACTGCTGGACCCGTGCGTCGTGCCAGCCCTGCTCTGGCGTCCACTCCGCCAGCACCATGTGGTCGGTGAAGTACAGCCCGAACCCGGGGGCGGCCAGGATCTCGTCACGACGGTCTGCGGCGGTCGGCGAGCGCGTGGGCTCCACGCGCAGGGTGAGAGCAGCACTCATGCGCGCACGGTAGCCGACGCGACGCGCCCGGCCAGCGCGTCTCCGATCTCCCGGGTGCTCCGGGCGGTGCTGCCCCGCGCTGCCAGGTCGGCCGCCACGGCGCCCTCGATCCTGCGCGCCGCGTCGCCGAGGCCGACGTGCTCGGCCAGCATGGCGGCCGACAGGACCGCCGCCGTGGGGTCGGCGACGCCCTGCCCGGCGATGTCGGGCGCCGAGCCGTGCACGGGCTCGAACATGCTCGGCGTCTCCCGACCGGGGTTGATGTTGGCGCTGGCGGCCAGGCCGATGCCCCCGGTGATCGCTGCCGCCAGGTCGGTGATGATGTCGCCGAACAGGTTGTCGGTGACGATCACGTCGAACCGGGCCGGGTCGGTGACCAGGAAGATGGTCGCCGCGTCGACGTGCAGGTAGTCGACCTCGACCTCGGGGAACTCGGCCGCGACGTCGCGTACGGCGGCCGACCACAGCCCGCCCGCGTGCACCAGCACGTTGGTCTTGTGGACCAGGGTCAGGTGCTTGCGGGGCCGGGCAGAAGCCCGGCGGAACGCGTCCCGGACCACGCGCTCGATCCCGTACGTCGTGTTGATGCTGACCTCGGTGGCGATCGCCTGCGGCGTGCCCGGCCGGAGCACTCCCCCGTTGCCGGTGTACGGGCCCTCGGTGCCCTCGCGCACCACGACGAAGTCGACGTCGCCCGGCTCGTGCAACGGCGAGGCGACTCCGGGCCACAGCCGCGAGGGGCGCAGGTTGACGTGGTGGTCCAGCGCGAAGCGCAGTCGCAGCAGCAGCCCGCGCTCCAGCAGGCCCGGCGGCAGGTTCGGGTCGCCGGGGCGGCCGCCGACGGCGCCGAGCAGGATCGCGTCGTGCCGGCGGATCTCGTCGAGCACCGCGTCCGGCAGCACCTCACCGGTCGCGAGGAAGCGCTCCGCGCCGAGGTCGTACTGCTCGGCGACGATCTGCACGCCGTCGGGCTCGGTGGCGGCGCGCAGCACCTGCAACGCCTCCGCCGTGACCTCCCGGCCGATGCCGTCTCCGGGTACCAGCGCGAGGGTGATGGTCGTCGTCATGGGCACCAGTGTCGTCGGGGCTCAGTTGTCGTCGGGTCGGGGGCCGCCGTTGTCGCGCAGGTCCAGGGCGGACTGCACGGCGGCGGCGCCGTCGCGGCTGGCCCGGTCGTCGGGCGACGACTCGGTGCGGTGCCTGCTGGGGCCCCACTCGGTGGGGTACATCTCGTACACGGTGGTTCGCCTCTCGAACGGTGGGACGGGACGGGCCGGAGTGCTCCTCGGGCGAGTCCCGACCGGAGAGGCCTGGCGGACGGATCGCGTCGGCCGGGGCGGATCTACGGAGGTGCGGGTGAGCGGGATGGTGCTGCGCCGCTGCGGGACTCGTGGCCGGGGAACGCCGAACGCCGCAGCGGGGATCGGCCTCTAGTGCAAGGCCCCGCTACGGCAGCGAAGGATGGCTACGAAGTTCCGCATGACCGGGCGAGCGTACGTCCGGCGGCGGCTGCGGGCCGCGCGGATTGTCCGACCGTCTCGGATCCCGGGACGGAAGTCTCACCCCGGGCCCTGTGCCAGACTCGATGCGGTGAGCGCCCCGCCGGAGGTTCCTCCCCTCGTCACCAAGGCGCTGAACCTGTGTCGCAGCCAGGGATTCGTCAGCTCCACCCGGCACGAGGCCGGCCGGCTGCTGGCCGCGCTGGCCGCGAGCCGCACCGGCACGCTCGGCGAGCTGGGCACCGGCTGCGGGGTCGGCGCCGCGTGGCTGCGCAGTGCCCTGCACGGCGACGCGCGTGTGGTGACCGCAGAGCTCGACCCGGTGCTGGCCGAGCGCGCCGACGAGCTGTTCGCCGATGACGACCGGGTCGAGGTGCACGCCGGCGACTGGACCACGCTGGAGGAGTTCGCGCCGTTCTCGCTGCTGTTCATCGATGTCCGCGAGGTCAAGCGCGAGGGGGTCGACCTGATCGCCGACCTGGTCGAGCCCGGCGGCATGGTGGTGCTCGACGACTTCACGCCATGCAACACCTGGCCCCCGCTGTACGAGGGCCGGGTCGACGTGATGCGCGAGCGCTGGCTCACCGACTCGCGCTTCACCGCCGTCGAGGTCGTGGTCGCCGACGACGCCTCGGTCGTCATCGCCACCCGCCGCTGACGCGGCCCGCACTTTCCCAAGGGCCCCCGTGAAAACGCCACCGCTCACGTGTGGCCACGCGTGAGCGGTGCGTGTTTCGCGTGAGTGGTCGCCGTTAACCGACGGCCCGGACGGCGGCTACTCGGCCAGATCGACCCGGCGGACCCAGTCGGCGTCCATGGCCGCAGCCACGTCGTCGGCGACGTCGGCGGGTACGGCGGAGTCGACGGCCATCGCGACCAGGGCGTGCCCGCCACGGCGGTCGCGGCTCACCTGCATGCCGGCGATGTTGATGCCGGCGTCACCGAGGACCCGGCCGACCGCGCCGATCATCCCCGGCCGGTCCTCGTAGTTGACCAGCAGCAGGTGGTCGGTCGGCTCGATCTCGACGTCGTAGCCGTCGATCTCGACCAGCCGCTCCCGCTGCTGGATGCCGACCAGCGTGCCGGACACCGACACCTGGCTGCCGTCGGCCCGGGTGCCGCGCAGGGTGACCAGGTTGCGGTGGTCGGGGCTCTCGGCGTCGGTGATCAGGCGCACCTCCAGCCCGCGCTCGGCGGCGAGCAGCGGGGCGTTGACGTACGAGACGTTCTCCTCCACCACGTCGGCGAACGCACCCTTGAGCGCGGCGAGCTCGAGCACCTTGACGTCGTGACTGGTGATCTCGCCGCGCACCTCGACGTCGAGGTGCTGGGCGATGCCGTCGGCGAGCGCGGTGAAGATCCGCCCGAGCTTCTCGGTCAGCGGGATGCCCGGGCGGACGTCCTCGGCGATGACGCCGCCCTGGACGTTGACCGCGTCGGGCACCAGCTCTCCGGCAAGGGCGAGCCGTACGGACCGGGCGACCGCGATGCCGGCCTTCTCCTGCGCCTCGTCCGTGCTGGCCCCCAGGTGCGGGGTCGCGACGACGTTCTCGAGCTCGAACAGCGGTGAGTCGGTGCACGGCTCGGAGGCGAACACGTCGAGCCCGGCAGCGGCCACCCGGCCCTCCTTGACCGCCGAGTGCAGCGCGGTCTCGTCGACGATGCCGCCGCGCGCCGCGTTGACGATGATCACGGTCGGCTTGACCTTGTGCAGCTGGTCGTCGCCGATCAGCCCGACCGTCTCGGGCGTCTTGGGCAGGTGCACCGAGATGGCGTCGGACTGCGCGAGCAGCTCGTCGAGCCCGACCAGCCGCACGCCCATCTGGGCGGCCCGCCCGGCCTGCACGTACGGGTCGTACGCGATCACGTTCATGCCGAACGCGGACAACCGCTGAGCGACCAGCACGCCGATCCGGCCGAGGCCGACGATGCCGACCGTCTTCTCGTACAGCTCGACACCGGTGTACCGCGAGCGCTTCCACTCGCCGCGGCGCAACGCCTCGCTGGCCGGTGCGACGTGGCGGGCGGCCGCAAGCAGCAGACCGACGGCGAGCTCCGCCGCGCTCACGATGTTGGACGTGGGTGCGTTGACGACCATGACGCCGCTCTGGGTGGCGGCCCGGACGTCGACGTTGTCGAGCCCGACACCGGCGCGGGCGACGACCTTGAGCCGCCCCGCGGCAGCGAGCACCTCGGCATCGACCTTGGTGGCACTGCGCACCATCAGCGCGTCGACGTCGCCGATCGCCGCCAGCAGCTCGACCCGGTCGGCACCGTTGCAGGTGCGGATCTCGAAGTCGGGACCGAGTGCGTCGACGGTGGCCGGCGACAGCTGCTCGGCGAGGAGGACGACGGGCTTGCTCACGTGCAGTCCTTTGCGGGTCGCGCCGGCTGGCGGGTCGGGTGGTCTGGCCAGTGCACGACGCTGTGCCCGTCGGCGAGTCTAACCGACCCGCCGACGGGCACCGAGCGTGTCAGGAGGGGTGTCAGGAGCGCGTCGCGCCGGGGTGACTCCGCAGCTCGCGCGGCGGGTTCATCGCGTACAGCGTCCACCGGTCGAGCCGGCGGAGCATCGACACAGGGCGGACGGGGGGACGTACGGGGGGAAGCGTGCCTGCGAGGCTCATGGGTGACTCCTCGGGTGAGGGAGGGTGTGCGGACGATCGGTCAGCACGCCGTTGTGCCTGCCACGCACAACGGTGCCGGCGCACCGTGCAGTCCCCGGTGCCGACGTGATGCCGGGCACGTCACGAGCGTCGGTCCGTCATGTCAGGCTGCGGGCACGCGTCCGGAGGGAGTCCCGCATGTCCAGGCAGATCCAGGTGGTGTTCGACTGTGCCGACCCGCGGCGTCTCGGCACGTTCTGGGCCGACGTCCTCGGCTACATCGAGGACCCGCCTCCCGAGGGCTTCAGCAGCTGGCCCGAGACGCTGCGGGCGTGGGGCGTGCCCGAGGACCAGTGGAACCGCGCGTACGCCGTGGTCGACCCAGAGGGCGCCGGTCCGCGCGTCTTCCTCCAACGGGTGCCCGAGGGCAAGGTGGTGAAGAACCGCGTGCACCTGGACGTGCGGGTGAGCGACCTCACGCTCGAGGTTCCCGACCAGGAGGCCCAGATCATGGCCGAGGTCGAGCGGCTGGAGGCGCTCGGCGCCCACCGGGTCGCGTGGACCGAGGACCTGGGCCGGCACCACATGGTGATGACCGACATCGAGGACAACGAGTTCTGCGTCACCTGAACGCCGCGCGGAACCGTTCCAGCGCCTCGACCACGTCCCCCGACGCCCACCCCTCCATGCCCACGGTGCCCCGGTAGCCGATCCGCTGCAGCGCGTCGGCGATCGCGGGGTAGTGGATCTCGCCGGTGCCGGGTTCGCCGCGGCCGGGCACGTCCGCGACCTGCACCTCGCCGATCGCCGGCCCGGCCCGCTCGACCAGCGCGACGAGGTTCCCCTCGCCGATCTGCGCGTGGTAGAGGTCCAGCATCATCCGCACGTGCGGGCTGCCGGTCGCCTCCACCAGCGCGAGGGTGTCCTTGGCGCGCGCGAGCGGCACGCCCGGGTGGTCCACCAGCGTGTTGAGGTTCTCCAGGCAGAACGTCACCCCCGCCTGCTCCCCCAGCTCGCCGAGCCGCGCGAGCGTACGGTGCGCGGTCAGCCACATCTCGCCGGTCGAGCGCCACAACGGCGTCACGGCGTGGCCGTCGGCCAGCTCGGCGGGGTGCACGACCAGCCGCGGGCAGCCGAGGCGCTCGGCGACCCGTACGGCGTCGGCAGCCGTCGTCAGCAGGGTCCGGGCCGCGTGCGGGTCGACCAGGTTGCCGTGCACGTAGCCCGTCATGGACGAGAAGCTCGCGCCGGTGGCCAGCAGCGCGTCGATGTCCTTGTCCCACCAGCTCCACAGCTCGACACCGAAGCCGAGGTCGTGCAGCCGGGCGACGCGTTCGACGAACGGGAGATCGAGGAAGACCATCTCGGCGCACACCGCGAGGTCGAAGCGGGCCGTCATGCCGCGACCTGCATGACCGCAACGTCGACCATCAGCTCTCCTGCCGGTCGGCCTCCATCAGCGTTGAGCGGTGCCCTCGACGTAGTCGTCGTCGTGGCTCTTGACCCACGCCATCAGGTTGCGCAGGTCGCGCCCGACCGTCTCGATCGGGTGCGTCTCGCCGGCCTTGCGCAGCTCGGCGAACTCCGGGCCACCCGCGTCCTGGTCGGCGATGAAGCGGCGCGCGAACGTGCCGTCCTGCACCTCGCGCAGGATCGTCTCCATGTTCGTCTTGACCTGGTCGTCGACCACCCGCGGCCCGGAGACGTAGTCGCCGTATTCCGCGGTGTCGGACACCGACCAGCGCTGCTTGGCGATGCCGCCCTCGTACATGAGATCGACGATCAGCTTGAGCTCGTGCAGGCACTCGAAGTAGGCGACCTCCGGCTGGTACCCCGCCTCGGTGAGCGTCTCGAAGCCCTTCATGACCAGCTGCGAGACCCCGCCGCAGAGCACCGCCTGCTCGCCGAACAGGTCGGTCTCGGTCTCCTCGGTGAACGTGGTCTTGATGCCACCCGCACGCAGGCCGCCGATCCCCTTGGCATACGCGAGCGTCAGCGGCCACGCCTGACCGGACGGGTCCTGCTCGACGGCCACCAGTACGGGCACGCCGCGTCCCTCGACGTACTCGCGGCGCACCAGGTGCCCGGGTCCCTTGGGCGCGACCATGCACACGTCGACACCGGCGGGCGGCTTGATGTAGCCGTAGCGGATGTTGAAGCCGTGGCCGAAGAACAGTGCGTCGCCGTCGACGAGGTTCGGCTCGATCGCCTCGGCGTAGAGACCGCGCTGGGCTGGATCAGGTGCGAGCACCACGACCAGGTCGGCCTCCTCACAGGCCTCGAACGGTGACACGACGCGAAGCCCCTCGGTCTCCGCGCGCGGCCGGCTGCGTGATCCCTCGGGCAGGCCGACGCGGACGTCGACGCCCGAGTCGCGCAGGCTCAGCGCGTGCGCGTGACCCTGGCTGCCGTACCCGAGCACCGCCACGTTGCGCTGCTGGAGCTTGCTGAGGTCGGCATCGTCGTCGTAGAACATCTCGGCCACGGGGTGGGTCTCCTCAATCGGTGGTGGTGCTGGCAGGGCGGTGGTGCGTCAGCCGGTGTGGCTGACCGGTCGCAACGCGCGGTCGGTGATCGAGCGGCCACCCCTGCTGATCGCGACCATGCCGGACTGCACCAGCTCGCGGATGCCGAAGGGCTCGAGCACCTGCAGCAGCGCGGAGAGCTTGTCGGGGTTGCCGGTGGCCTCGATCGTCACCGCGTCGGTGGCCACGTCGACCACTTTCGCACGGAACAGTTGGACGGCCTCCAGCACCTGCCCCCGGGTGGACGCGTCCGCGCGGACCTTGACGAGCACCAGCTCCCGCTCCACGCCGGTGCCCGGCTCGAGGGTGACGATCTTGATCACGTTGATCAGCTTGTTGAGCTGCTTGGTCACCTGCTCGAGCGGCGACTCCTCGACGTTGACCACGATGGTCATCCGGGAGATCTCGGGGTGCTCGGTCGGGCCGACGGCCAGCGAGTCGATGTTGAAGCCACGGCGGGAGAACAGCCCGGAGATCCGGGCGAGCACGCCCGGTGTGTTCTCCACCAGCACGGACAGCGTGTGACGGGTCACTGGCCCTCCTCCTCGCGGTCCCAGACCGGCGCCATGTCGCGGGCCACCTTGATGTCGTCGTTGCTGGTGCCGGCGGCGACCATCGGCCACACCATCGCGTCGCGGTGCACCGCGAAGTCGACCACGACCGGTTGGTCGTCGACCGCCATCGCCTGTGCCACGACGGAGTCCACGTCGTCGGGCTTGTCGCAGCGCAGCCCCACACAGCCGTACGCCTCCGCCAGCTTGGCGAAGTCGGGGATGCGGCTGGAGTGCAGGTCGGTGTGGGAGTAGCGCCCCTCGTAGAAGAGCGTCTGCCACTGGCGCACCATGCCCAGCGCCGAGTTGTTGATCACCGCGACCTTGATCGGGATGCCCTCGATTGCGCAGGTCGCGAGCTCCTGGTTGGTCATCTGGAAGCAGCCGTCACCGTCGATCGCCCACACCGTGCGGTCCGGCTCGCCGACCTTGGCACCCATCGCTGCCGGCACCGCGAAGCCCATGGTGCCGAGCCCGCCGGAGTTGACCCACGCCCGCGGCCGCTCGTACGGCACGAACTGGCTGGCCCACATCTGGTGCTGACCGACACCGGCGACATAGGTGGCTTCTGTGCCGGCGGCGGCAGCGATCCGCTCGATCACGTACTGGGGGGACAGCGACCCGTCGTCCGGCACGTCGTAGCCGAGCGGGTAGCGCTCGGCGAGCCCGCGTGTCCACGCCGTCCACGTCGCTGCGTCGCCAGCGGTGCCGGTCTCCCGCTCGGCACGGATCGCGACCAGCAGCTCGGCGATGATCTCCTTGCAGTCGCCCACGATGGGCACGTCGGCGCGCCGGTTCTTGGAGATCTCGGCCGGGTCGATGTCGGCGTGCACCACGGTCGCCTCGGGAGCGAACGTGTCCAGCTTGCCGGTGACCCGGTCGTCGAACCGCGCCCCGAGCGAGATGATCAGGTCGGCGCGCTGCAACGCCGCCACGGCGGCCACCGACCCGTGCATGCCCGGCATGCCCAGGTGGGCGGGGTGCGAGTCCGGCAGTGCGCCCCGGGCCATCAGGGTCGTGACGACCGGGATCTCGGTGAGGTCGGTGAGCTCGCGCAGCTCGGCGGACGCTCCGGACTTGATCACGCCGCCACCGACGTACAGCACGGGGCGGTCCGCGGCCACGATCAGCCGGGCGGCCTCGCGCACCTGCTTGGAGTGCGGCTTGGACACCGGTCGGTAGCCGGGCAGGGACAGCGACTCGGGGTAGGCGAACGTGGTCATCGCCTGCATCGCGTCCTTGGCGATGTCGACGAGCACCGGGCCGGGCCGCCCCGTGGCCGCGATGTGGAACGCCTCGGCGATGGTGCGCGGGATGTCCGCGGGGTCGGTCACCAGGTAGCTGTGCTTGGTGATCGGCATCGTGATGCCGCGGATGTCCGCCTCCTGGAAGGCGTCGGTGCCGATGGCCGCACTGGGCACCTGACCGGTGACGGCGACGATCGGCACCGAGTCCATGTACGCATCGGCGATCGGTGTCACCAGGTTGGTCGCGCCGGGGCCGGACGTGGCCATGCAGACGCCGACCCGGCCGGTGACCTGGGCGTAGCCCTGCGCCGCGTGGCCCGCGCCCTGCTCGTGCCGGACCAGGATGTGACGGATCTGCTTGGAGTCGAGCAGCGGGTCGTACGCCGGGAGGATCGCCCCGCCGGGGATGCCGAACACGGTGTCCACGCCGGCGTGCTCCAGGGCGCGGATGAGACTCTGCGCTCCTGTCAGCTGCTGGCCGACCTGCTCGCTCATGGGGCCCTTCCCGCGTGGTGTCACTGGTGACGTGGTGTCGATCCTGGCATGAAAAAACCCTCTGCCCCGAGGGGCGGAGGGTGCGCGCTGACCGTGCTCGACCGGCCTAGTCGGCGCGCAGGGTGAGTACGACGAGGCGACGCATGCCACCCAGCGTGGTCTCCAGCCCGCTGAGGCGTCAAGCATGCGAGACACGCGTCTCGGCGGCTGGACAGCCGGTGCGGACATTTCGCGTCCCCGAGCGGCCCGGACGGTGCAGGCTCGCACCACGGCACAGGGGCTAGCACCGGCAGCTGGAGGACACGTGACCGATCTACGCACAGCCGACGCCGACCGCCGCTTCCCTCGCCGCTTCCTGCTCGCGGTCCCGGGGGCGGCAGCCGTCGCCGGCGTCACCCAGGCCGTCGCTGCTCCCGCCGGGGCCGCCCCCCTCACGGCCAACTGGAAGCTTGGGGGCAACGCCAACGTCAACACCGACGGAACCAACTACCTCGGTACCAAGACCATCGCCCCGCTGGTGTTCAAGACGATGCCCAGCGAACGCACCGGGCCCCTCGAGCGGATGCGGATCGCCGCCGACGGCACGATCGGCATCGGCACCCCCGTTCCCGTCGCCCGGGTGGACGTACGGGACAACCATCCGATCACGCTGCGGGCGGTCAGCTCGTTCTCCGACTTCGATGCCGTCGCCGTGACCGGGCGCTCCCTGGGCGGCGGGTTCGGCGTCCAGGGTTTCGGGCGGATCGGGGTCCAGGGTGAGGGCACCTCCCAAGGGGTCCAGGGCACCTCGGAGGGCGGCTCGGGCGTGCGGGGCATCGGCGTCACCGGTCTGTACGGCACTGGGGACAACTACGGCGTCTACGCCACGGGCGGGACCGGTGTGCGGGGTGGCAGCAGCGAGGGCACCGGTGTCCTCGGCGTCACCTCGGCACAGGCGGGTGTCGGGGTCCTCGGCAGCGGCGGCCAGTACGGAGTCCGTGGGTCGAGCGCCGTCACGGCAGGTGTGCGCGGCGACTCGGCCAACGCCGGGCTCTGGGGCGAGGGCGGCAACTTCGGTGTCTATGCCCTGTCCACGAAGACCACCGGCCAGCACTACGGCATCTACGCCCGGACGATGAGTCCAGCCGGGTTCGCCGGGTACTTCCTGGGCGACGTCCACGTCAACGGCACCCTGAGCAAGGCCGCAGGGTCGTTCCGGATCGATCACCCGCTCGATCCGGCGCGCAAGTGGCTGGCGCACTCGTTCGTCGAGTCGCCGGACATGATGAACGTCTACAACGGCAACGTGGTGCTCGACGACGACGGCGAGGCGGTCGTCGAGCTGCCGGACTACTTCACCGCCCTCAACCATGATTTCCGCTACCAGCTCACCTGCATCGGGGCCCACGCCCCGGTCTACGTCGCCGATCAGATCCGGCAGAACTCGTTCCGGATCGCCGGCGGCAGCGCCGGGCTCACGATCTCGTGGCAGGTCACCGGCATCCGCCAGGACGCGTACGCGCGAGCGCATCCGATCGTGGTGGAGCAGGACAAGGCCACTCACGAGCGCGGCCGCTACTTCCTCGACTCGGAGGCGGCGTACCTGCCGACTTCGGCACAGCCCGCCACGGTGAGGTAACAGAGCGACGACCTGCCGCCGCGCGTTTCGCGAAACGACCGCGCGCCCCGGCCGCAGGGGGCACTCTCGTGGAGACCACCGGCACGGGGGGTGTCGGTGCGCAGCCCGCCATGCGCCAACCAGGGAGTCTCCGTGAGTAAGCACGCGCACGACCGAACTGTCGACACCGAGCGACGCTTCCCGCGCCGGTTCCTGATCGCGGTGCCCGCCACCGCCGCCGCGGCAACGGTGGCCACGGTCGCAAGCGGCTCCGCTGCGAGCGCTGCACCGCCCGGCACCGCCTGGACCCTCGGCGGCACCAACAACGTCACGACCAACGGCACCAACTGGCTCGGCACCAGGAACGCCGCCCCGCTGATCATCAAGACCGGCGCCGCCGAGCGGATGCGGGTGCAGCCGGGCGGGCGGGTCGGCATCGGCACCGCCGCCCCCAGCTCCCCGCTCGAGGTCACGGGCGCGGCGGCCAACGAGGGCGTCGTGCGGGCCAACATGACCTCGCAGGGCAGCAACGGCGCCTTCCGCGGCGTGGCCACCAAGGCCGGCGGCTTCGGCGGCTTCTTCAGCGGCCGCGGCGGCGGCGTGTGGGCACAGGGCCTCGGGAACCAGACCCAGGGCGTGTTCGCCACCGGCACGTACGGCGTGCGCGCCATCGGCTCCCAGGTGGGTGTCCAGGCGTCGGCCAACGGCGAGGACGGAATCGGCCTGCGAGCCATCGGGAGCAACGGCGCCGGGGGCTGGGCGATCGAGGCCACGAACGACGGCTACGGCGGCATCACGGTCGACGCGTCGGGAGTGGGCGTCAACGCGGAGGCCCAGACCGGCGTGTACGCGATCGGTCTCGGCGCGAACGGGCGGGGCGTCTATGCCTACAGCAACGCGGGCAAAGCGGCCGTCCTCGACGGCGACGTGACCGTCTCTGGCACCCTCACCGAGGGTCGTCGGCTCTCGCACATCGACCACCCCGCCGACCCCGATCGCCAATGGCTCGCCCATGCAGGTGTGGACGCACCCGAGGCAAGGGACGTCTACGACGGCAACGCGACCACGGGCGCCGACGGACGCGCGAGCGTGCGCGTGCCCGCCTACGTGGAGGCGCTGGGGCGCGACTTCCGCTACCAGCTCACCGTCATCGGTGACTTCGCCCACGCGGTGGTGTCCCGCGAGCTGCGGGAGGGCCGCTTCGAGATCCGCACCGACCGGCCGCGCGTGCGGGTGTCGTGGCAGGTCACCGCCCTGCGCGACGACGCGTACACACGGGACCACCCGGTGCGGAACGAGACCCCCAAGACCGGCGACGAGCTCGGCACCCGGCAGTACGTCCCACCCGGCTCCGGTGCCCGTCCGATGCCGGGACCCCGACCCCCCGACAGGAACTGACCCGATGAGCTCCCGCCTCCGCCGCCGCGCACTGCTCACCGCTCCCACGCTCGCGGTCGCCGCCGTCGCCGGCAGCACGGCCACGGCCGAGGCAGCACCGCCCGGCACCGCCTGGACCCTCGGCGGCACCAACAACGTCACCACCAACGGCACCAACTGGCTCGGCACCAGGAACGCCGCCCCGCTGATCATCAAGACCGGCGCGGCCGAGCGCATGCGGGTGCAGCCGGGCGGGCGGGTCGGCATCGGCACCGCCGCCCCCAGCTCCCCGCTCGAAGTCACGGGCGCGGCGGCCAACGAGGGCGTCGTCCGCGCCACCACCACGACCGCGGGCGACCACGCCGCCGTCCGGGGCATCGCCACGAAGGCCGCCAGCGGGGGCTGGTTCAGCGGCCGCACCTCCGGCGTCCGCGGCCAGGGCGTCGGCAACGCCAGTCAGGGCGTCTTCGCCACCGGCACCTACGGCGTGCGCGCGTTCGGGGACCAGTACGGCGTGGCCGGAGCGACCAACCCCGGCACGGGTGCCCTGGCCGGCGTCTGGGGCCGGGGCCCGAACGGAGTCCGCGGCGATGGCATCACGGGAGGCACCGGCGTCCACGGGACGGGGTTCTTCGGCATGGTGGCCCAGGGCGACAGCATCGGGATATTGGCGTCCGGCGACCCCGATTCCCAGGGCCTGGGACAGGGCGTGCACGCCTCCGGACGGAACGCCGTCTGGGCCGATGGCACCGACACCGGGGTCCGCGCCAGCGGAGCATCTCGCGGCATCTACGCCGTCACCCCCACCACGGGCGCCGGCAAGCACGCGGGCTACTTCGCCGGCAATGTCTGGGTGGGCGGCACGCTGAGCAAGGAAGCAGGAGCGTTCGTCATCGACCACCCGCTCGACCCGGAGCACCGCTGGCTGCGGCACTCCTTCGTCGAGTCGCCGGACATGATGAACGTCTACAACGGCAACGTCGCGCTCGACGACGCCGGTGAGGCCACCGTCGAGCTGCCGGACTACTTCACCGCCCTGAACCGCGACTTCCGCTACCAGCTCACCCCGCTGCGCGGCGCCGCGCCCGACTTGCACGTTTCCGAGACCATCGCCGACGGGCGGTTCCGCATCGGGGGCGGCCCGGCCGGCCTCGAGGTGTCGTGGCAGGTCACCGGGATCCGCCAGGACGACTACGCCCGGGCCAACCCGATCGTGGTCGAGGAGCGCAAGTCGCGGACCGACCGCGGCAGCCGGCTGTTCGTGCCCGAAGGATCCCGCGCCCGGCACATGGACCACGAGCCCGTCGCCGAGCAACGCCCGTGAGGACCCGGCGCCACCTGCTCCTCGCCGGCCCCCCGCTGGCGGTCGCGGCCGTGGCCGGCACCGCGGCCGCCGCGCATGCGGCGCCGCCGAGCACCGCGTGGAGGGTCGGTGGCAATGACGCGATCGCGGGTAACGGCAGCAACTTCCTCGGCCTCACCAACGTCGCGCCGCTGATCTCCACGACGAGGCCCAGCCGCGGGAGCCAGCCGCGGGAGCGGATGCGCATCCAGCCCAACGGGTGGATCGGAATCGGGACCAGCAGCCCGTTGGCCGCCCAGGTGTGCAGATCGTCGGGCGCGGCTCCTCGCAAGGGCTCAGCGTCGACAACTACGCCGCCGGGGACGACGGCATCGCGGGCGTCTTCGACGGAGGCCCCGGCACCGGCGTCGAGGCATACGGCACCGAGCAGGGCGTGTACGCCAAGGCGGTGGGAGGCAGCGGGACCGGGGTCCGTGCCGAGGCCCCAGGCAACAACGCCACAGCGGTGTACGCGGACGGCGCGGCGTACGGCGTCCGGGCGTTCTCCGACGACGTGGGGGTGTCCGCGGTCGGCGGGGAGGACGGCGTGACGGGACATGCGAACCCCGCCAGCACCGCCGGATTCGGGGTCTCGGGTACCGGCCAACGACCTGCGCGACTATTTCGAGGCGCTCAACCGGGACTTCCGGTACCAGCTCACCGTCATCGGCGACTTCGCCCAGACGGTCGTGTCGCGCACGGTGCAGGGCGGTTCCTTCGACATCCGGACAGATCGCCCGCGGGTACGCGTCTCGCGGCAGGTCACCGGCGTACGGCAGGACGACTGGGCCCGGCACCACCGCATCGTCGTAGACGAGTCGAAGGCGTCCAAGGACCGGGGAACCCGTGCGTTCGTCCCCCCCGCCCCGGCTCTGGGGCCCGCGCGACGGACCACGGCCCCGGCTCCGAGGCGCACCACCGTGACGTCCCGCGAGCGGTCCAGCGCCCGGCCGCGCAGTGAGCCATCGACCACGGCCGGCGGCCGTCAAGCCCGAACCCTTCGACCACAGATCGGGAGACACTCATGTCTGACGGCACCAACCGCGCACGACTGCGTCGGCGCCTGCTGCTGGGCGGCCCGCCGCTCGCCGTGGCTGCCGTCGCCGGGACGGCGAGCGCCGAGGCCGCGCCGCCTGCGACGGCCTGGCGGCTCGGCGGCAACGCCGCCGTGTCCACCAACGGCAGCAACTGGCTGGGGCCGACGAACCCCGCCCCGCTGATCGTCAAGACGACGCCTACTGCGGGAGCCACCCCGGTGGAGCGCATGCGGGTGGCGCCCAACGGGCGCGTCGGCATCGGCACCGCCGCACCGGCGACCATCCTCGACGTGCGCGGACGGGTCCCCGACAGGGGCGTGGTCCAGGGGGTCAACACCTCGCCGTTCGGCTACGGGGTGCAGGGCAGCGGCGGCGAGGGCACCGGCGGGCTGTTCTCCGGCTTCTTCGGCGTCTACGGAGACGGCAGCGGCTCGAACTCGGTCGGCGTCTACGGCTCGGGCGACACCGGGGTCGAGGGCGCCGGCAGCAGGGTCGGCGTGTCCGGCTCGAGCACGACCGGCGTCCTCGGGACGGGGACGACACAGGGAGTCGAGGGTCGGGCTCCGGTCGGCGTCCTCGGGACCGGCACGGGAGGCCAGGGGGTCGGCGTTCACGGGTCCGGCACGGGTGCCCAGGGGGTCGGCGTGCGGGCCACCGGCAGCTCCCGCGGGGTCGAGGCCACCGGGGTCATCGGCGTCGACGGGACCGGCACCAATTTCGGCGTGGACGGCTTCTCCGTGCAGGGCGTCGGCACTCGCGGCATCAGCAACACCTCGAACGGTGTCGTCGGACACAGCAACGGGGACGGCGCGGGGGTCGCCGGGACCGGACGCGTCGGGGTCGACGGCTTCGGCGGCCTCAGCGGCGTGGGCGTCGCTGCCGAGGGCGAGCTCCGTGGGCTGTACGCGCGATCGGAACAGGGTGAAGCCGGCTACTTCCAGGGTGAGGTGAGGGTGGTGGGCCGGCTCACGAAGTCGTCGGGCTCGTTCCAGATCGACCACCCGCTGGATCCCGACAACCGCTGGCTCAGCCACTCGTTCGTCGAGTCGCCGGACATGATGAACGTCTACAACGGCAACGTCACCACCGACGCCGACGGGCACGCGACCGTCGAGCTGCCCGACTACTTCCACGCCCTCAACCGTGACTTCCGCTACCAGCTCACGGTGTTGGGGGTCTTCGCCCAGGCGATCGTGGGACGCAAGATCCGCGGCGGCTCGTTCGAGATCCGTACCGACGTCCCCGACGTCGAGGTCTCGTGGCAGGTCACCGGCATCCGCAAGGACGCCTGGGCGACAGCACACCCGATCGTCGTGGACGAGCCGAAGGTGGCCAAGCACCGCGGCACTCGCGCCTTCGTCCCCCCGGGCTCGCTCGCCCGCGAGATGGACCACGGCCCCGGCTCCGAGCGGCGCCACCGCGCGACCTCCCGCGAGTGATCCGGCGCCCTACCTCGGGATGACCCTCACCCGCAGACAGCGCCCTGGGCGGCCGAACCGACGAGCTTGCGGTACTTCGCGAGCACGCCCGTGGGGTAGCGGGTGGCCGGCGGCGAATAGCCCTCGGCGCGGCGGGCCAGCTCGTCGGCGTCGACGAGCAGGTCGAGAGTCTTGTTCTCGACGTCGAGGCGGATCCGGTCACCGTCGCGCACGAACGCGATCGCCCCACCGTCGACCGCCTCTGGGGCGACGTGGCCCACGCACAGGCCGGTCGTGCCGCCGGAGAAGCGCCCGTCGGTCATCAGCAGCACGTCCTTGCCCAGCCCGGCGCCCTTGATCGCGCCGGTGATGGCCAGCATCTCCCGCATGCCCGGTCCGCCCTTGGGACCCTCGTAGCGGATGACGACGACGTCGCCGCCGGTGATCGTGCCGTCGGCCAGCGCGTCCATCGAGGCCTGCTCACCGTCGAACACTCGCGCGGTGCCCTCGAAGACCGAGTCGTCGAAGCCGGCGCTCTTGACCACCGCACCCTCGGGGGCAAGAGAGCCGTGCAGAACGGTGATGCCGCCGCTGGCGTGGATGGGCTTCTCCATCGCGCGGATGATCGTGCCGTCGACGTCGGGGGGGTCGATGTCGGCGAGGTTCTCGGCCATCGTCTTACCAGTGACGGTCAGGCAGTCACCGTCGAGCATCCCGGCGTCGAGCAGTGCCTTCAGAACCACCGGGATGCCGCCGACGCGGTCGACGTCGTTCATCACGTACTGACCGAACGGCTTGAGGTCGCCGAGGTGGGGCACGCGGTCACCGACGCGGGTGAAGTCGTCGAGGGTCAAGTCGACCTCGGCCTCCACGGCGATGGCGAGCAGGTGCAGCACGGCGTTGGTGGAGCCGCCGAGGGCCATCACGACGGCGATGGCGTTCTCGAAGGCGGGCTTTGTCATCACCTGCCGGGCGGTGATGCCCGAACGCAGCATCCCGACCACCGCCTCACCGGAGCGGTGGGCGAAGCCGTCCCGCCGGCGGTCGACGGCGGGTGGCGCCGACGAGCCGGGCAGCGACATGCCGAGCGCCTCGGCGACCGAGGCCATCGTGTTGGCGGTGTACATGCCGCCGCAGGCGCCCTCGCCCGGGCAGATGGCCCGCTCGATCTTGTCCACGTCCTCGCGGGTGATCAGCCCGCGCAGGCACGCGCCCACTGCCTCGAACGCGTCGATGATGGTGACGTCCTGGCCGTCGACCTGCCCGGGCATGATCGATCCGGCGTAGAGGAAGACACTGGCCAGGTCGAGCCGCGCGGCCGCCATCAGCATGCCGGGCAGGGACTTGTCGCAGCCGGCGAGCAGCACCGACCCGTCGAGGCGCTCGGCCATCATCACGGTCTCGACCGAGTCGGCGATCACCTCGCGGGACACCAGCGAGAAGTGCATGCCCTCGTGACCCATCGAGATGCCGTCGGAGACCGAGATCGTGCCGAACTCCAGCGGGTAGCCGCCGGCGGCGTGCACACCGTTCTTGACCGCGTCGGCCAGCCGGTCGAGGGACAGGTTGCACGGGGTGATCTCGTTCCAGCTCGACGCCACCCCGATCTGCGGCTTGGTGAAGTCGGCGTCGCCCATCCCGACGGCGCGGAGCATGCCGCGGGCAGCCGCCCGCTCCAGGCCGTCGGTGACGTCGCGACTGCGTGGTTTGAGGTCGGGGGTGCCGTTGCTCATGACGCGGAGCCTACGACCGCCGCGCGGCGAGTCGTCAGCGCAGTACGAGCGCCGTGCCGCCCTGGGCCACCACCACGTAGCCACAGGCCGCGGCCCACAGCAGGCTCACCATGGTGCCGATGATGAATCGCTCGCCGACGCTGGCGCGGTCGGTGCTGCCGTCGTCGGAGCGCTGCTGGTGGATCTTGAGCTCGGGGTAGCGACCCAGGGCCTTGACCGCCAGCACGACGGCGACCCCCTCGGGCAGGCCGGCCACCAGCGAGACGAAGAACGCCAGCCGCTCGAGCGCGCCGATCCACGAGCCGCCCGGCAGCAGCGCCTCCGCACCGAGCTCGCCGGACTCGTCGACGACGTCGAGCACCGCGCGGGTGACGAGGTGTCCCCCGCCCACCGCCAGCACGCCCGCGAACATGGTGAGCTGCGGCATCCAGTCGTCGGGGACGTCGTCATCGAAGAGCGTCGCCAGCACGGCGCACGCGGTGCCGGCCAGGACCACGGCGCCGAGAACCTGCTGCAGCCAGGGTGACTGCTTGCCCGCGAACGCCATGCCGAGGACGGAGACAATCGCGAGCGCGATCGTCAGCACCAGAGTGGTCACGACGGCATCCTGCCGGTCCGCGCCCCCACGGTGGCGGATCTGCGATAAGCAATGGGCTTCCTTCCTGATATGATCAGGAAATGACTGATCAGGTGGCGGTGGGCGGCGGGGCGGTGCTCATCGGCGACGTCGTCGGCTCCCGGCGGCACGACGACCGCACCGCGCTGCAGCGGCGGCTGGTCGAGGCGCTGGACCGGGCCAACGACTCCGACCAGGTGGTCCAGCCCCTGCAGCCGACGGTCGGCGACGAGTTCCAGGGGGCGGCCTCCTCGCTGGCCGCCGCCCTGCGGCTGTCGCTGCGAGTCCGGCTCGACCTGCTCCCCGACGTCGAGCTGCGGATCGGGCTCGGGCTCGGCCCGTACGCCGTCTTCGACCCCGCCAGCAGGCCGGTGTCGCAGGACGGCCCGGCCTGGTGGGCGGCGCGCCGGGCGATCGAGCAGGCTGCCGGGGAGGGCGCGCGTCCGGCCGGCCGGCATGTCCGGTGCCGCCTGGTCGCGCTGTCCGCCGCCGAGCAGCCGCCCACCCCGGACACGGCCCGGCTGACAGCGGCGGTCAATGCCTTCCTTGGGCTGCAGGACTTCGTGCTGTGGTCGATGTCGCCGCGCCACCACCGCCTGCTCACCGGGCTGCTGGACGGCGAGCAGCAGCGCACCCTCGCGCGCCGCGAGGGGATCAGCCAGTCGGGAGTCTCACAGGCCCTGCAGTCGTCCGGTGCGCAGGCCGTGGTCCAGGCGCTCGCCGCCATCGCGCCGCAGAATCAGCAGGAAGCTGAATTCCGCAGCGGATAAGAGATCAGCTGATCGCTGTCTCCGCGCCGGCGCGCTGGCCGACCCCGATCTCGTTGCCCTCGCTGTCCTTGATCTGCGCCCACCACGAGCCCCACTCCTCGACCTTCGGCTGCGTGGTCACGTGCGCCCCGCGGGCCTCGAGCTCGGCGCAGGTGGCCACCAGGTCGTCGGAGTCGAGGACGAACGGGGCGAACCCGCCTGCCTGGTCCGGGGCGTGGAACAGCACCAGGCAGGTGCCCGCGCCCGGAGGCGCCACCTCGATCCAGCGCGGGCCGTCCGGGTCGCCCATCGGCTCGTCGCGCCGCAGCCCGAAGCCCAGCACGTCGGTGTAGAAACGCTTCGCCCGCTCCTGGTCCACGCAGCTGACCGTGGTGAAGGCGATGGCGGTGATCATGGAGCGCTCCCTGGGCTCGACACTGTTCCCCCTCGGTCCGGACAGCCCGGCGGCCGGGGTCAGCGGCCGGGCACGACCCATCCGAGTGCGCCCGCGAGGAAATGGCAACCGCTGTCCAGAGCCATTCCGCCTCCCGGGCGGCGGCCGCTGGTCCACGATTGACCCGCGTACCCGTACCGCTGTGCGCCTGACGGCGGTCGTCATCGCTCGCCGCCGGCTCGGTGGTGGGGCGCGACACCGTCTTGGTCGCCCGGCACGTCGCACCGCTCACCGGTATGTCGCAACCGGTTGGCGGGGATCCTCAGTCGACGCGGCCGGTCGGTGCGGGTACGCCTCACTGTGCCGGGCACTCCGGCACGGAGATGCGACCGGCGCCCGGCTGAGCGAGGCTGGGAGTGTGCCCACCCCCGCGTTGCTCGACGGCGTCCGCAGCCGGCTCGGCGAGGCGCTGTTCGCCCGGGTCGCCGGCGACGACGGCGGCAGCAAGCGGGACCGGATCCACCACACCCCAGGACCGCGCTGGTTCGACGAGGATGCGCCGATCCGGCGGGTGCACGGCGACGCCTCGATGTTCGTCGGCGGGCTGCGTGCGGTGCTGCTGCAGTCGCTGCACCCGCTGGCGATGGCCGGCGTCGCCGACCACTCCGGCTACCGCGGCGACCCGTGGGGCCGCCTGCAGCGCACCTCCGAGTTCCTCGCCACCACGACCTTCGGCGCCGCCGCTGACGCCGAGCGGGCGGTGGCCCGGGTGCGCGGGGTGCACCGACGGGTGGTGGGCACGACCGGCGAGGGCACGCCGTACGCCGCGTCCGACCCGCACCTGCTGTCGTGGGTGCACCTCGCGGAGGTCGACAGCTTCCTGCGCGCGCACCAGCGCTACGGCGCCCGACCCCTCGACAACGCTGAGTCCGACCGTTACGTGGCGGAGTCGGCCCGGGTGGCCGAGGCGCTCGGTGTCGTCGACGCACCGCGCGACCGCGCCGAGCTGGCCGCGCAGCTGGCCGCGTTCCGTCCCGAACTGCGCGGCACGCCGCAGGCGCGTGCGGCGGCCCGGTTCCTGCTGCTGACGCCGCCGGTACCGGTGCCCGCCCGGGTCGGCTACGGCGTGCTGGCGGCGGCCGCGGTCGGGCTGATGCCGTGGTGGAGCCGGTGGCCGCTGCGGTTGCCGTACCTCCCGCTCGCGGAGGCCACCGTCGTCCGCGGCGCCGGCCAGGTCCTCACCCACGGCATCCGCTGGGCCATGACACCTCCGGGTTGAGGTCTCGGGGTTTCCCAAGTGACCTTGGGAAACCCGGCGAACGTGGCCGCCCTTGTCAGCGGGCCCCGGGACCGGCGACGACGTGGTCGAGCGGCGCGCCGGCCGCGTACCTCGTCAGCTGGTCCCGCAGCAGGGCGTGTACGCGGGGGAACATCGCGGTGGTGGCGCCTCCCACGTGCGGGCTGATCAGTACGCCGGGCGCGTGCCACAACGGGTGGTCGGCGGGCAGCGGTTCGGGGTCCGTGACGTCGAGGCCGGCCAGCAGCCTCCCCGAGGACGTCTCGGCCAGCAGCGCGTGGGTGTCGACAATCGGTCCGCGCGCGACGTTGACGAGCACGGCGCCGTCCTTCATCCGGGCCAGGAACCGGGCGTCGACGAGGTGGTGGGTGGCCTCGGTGAGCGGCACCAGCAGCACCACCGCGTCGGCGTTCGGCAACAGCTCGGCCAGGTCGTCCGGCCCGTGCACGACACCGTCGGCGTCCTCTCGCGGGCGGGTGCCGACCCGCAACACGTCGACCTCGAACGGCAGCAACCGCCGCCGCAGCGCACCGGCGATGCTGCCCGCGCCGAGGATGAGCACCGTCGAGTCCGCCAACGCCGGCCGCCGCCCTGACACCCACTGCCCGTTCTCCTGCGCGCGGACGAAGTCGGGGATGCCACGTAGGCTGGCGATCAGCAGACCCACCGCGAGCTCGGCAGTGGACGCGTCGTGCACCCCCCGCGCGTTGCAGAGCGTGACCCCGTCGGGCAGGTACGGCAGCAGGTTGTCGACGCCCGCGGTCTGGGTCTGGATCACCTCGAGCGACGTCATCCGCGACAGCGTCTGGTCCCATTCCACGCCGCCCTCGTAGTGCGGCACGAAGAACCGGACCCGGTCGTAGCCGTCGAGGTCCTGCTGTCTGCCGGGGTCGGCGTGGACGATGTCGGCAGCGGCGGGCAGGCCGTCGCCGAGCAGTCCGGGGTCGAACGGCAGCCAGACCAGCGGGCGCTCGGTGTCAGTCGTCATGCAGGGGTTTCTCCTTGTCCGTTCAGGTGACGTACGGCCGCGCGTTCGCCGGTGTCCCACAGCTGTTGCTGCTGCTCCGGGGTGATGCCGAAGTCGGTGTTGGCGATCCCGGTGGTGTCGACGAAGAGGCTGCGAGCCACCGTCTCGGGGTCGCCGACGTGCTGGCTCTGGCACGCCTCCAGCGCGCTCTCGACGACGGCCAGGGCCATCGACAGCGGTCCACTCACCGGCTGTACCGGCGCGTGCTGGCCCATCGCGGCGGTCAGCCGCACCCCCAGGGTCGGCCAGCGTCTCGGCCTCCCGTCGTCGCGGTCGAAGATACTCACCGGGTACGAGCTGAGCAGCCCCCCGTCGACCAGGGTCGACACCCCGTGTCCGGCAGGCCCCTGCCACCGCATCGTCACCGGCTCGAAGAAGAACGGGATCGAGGCCGACGCCCGCACCGCGTCGGAGACCGCCATCTCGTCGGGATCGAGCCCGTAGTCGGGGTAGTCCCAGGGCAGCCGCACCAGCCGGCGCCGGGACAGGTCGCTCGCCAGCACCACCAGCCGGTAGGCGCGGGCCGGCGGCAGCGCCGAGCCGGGGTCGTCCTCACGAAGGTCGGCGAACGTGTGCACCCCGAGGTCGGCCAGCACCCCGCGCAGCCAGTCGTGCAGCTGCGCGCCCTCGTACATGCCGCCGTCGATCGCGAGCGACAGCCCGTCGACGGCCCGGCCGAGCGGCCCGAGCACGCGACCGATGCGACTGCGGTCGCGCAGCCGGTCGTAAGGCAGCGACCGGGTCAGCTCCTCGGCCCGCTCCAGCGGCTCGCCCGCCCGGTCCAGGGCGGCGAGGACGGCGCCGGCGATCGCCCCGGCCGAGGTACCGGCGATGCGCGGGAAGGACCAGCCGCGACGGGCCAGCGTCACCGCCACGGCGGCCAGGGCGATGCCCTTGACGCCCCCGCCCTCCAGCACCAGGTCGGCGCGGGTGCCGTCCGGCTCACCGGCGGAGGCGCTGGTCATGGGTGCGACCCTAACCGCGGTCGCGTCTGGCACGATCGCGGTCCATGGCCGTGCACGGGTTCGACGTCGAGAGCGCCGACGGCACCCGGCTGCGCGCCTGGACCAACCACGTCGAGGTACTGCCCGAGGTCGACGGCGTGCCCCGCGGACCGGTGGTGCTGCTGTGCAACGGGCTCGGGACCAACCCGTACGCGTGGCCGGGGCTGCTCGCCGACGACTGCCCGGTCCCGGTGGTGTCGTGGTACCACCGCGGCACCGGCGGCAGCGCGCGCCCGGCGAACGAGCACCACATCGGGGTCGAGTCCTTCGTCGAGGACGCGGTCGCCGTCATGGACGCGGTCGGCGCCGAGCGCTGCGTCACGGCCGGGTGGAGCATCGGGGTCAACACGGCGTTCGAGCTCGCGGCCCGCCACCCCGAACGGGTGAGCGGGCTGTTCGCCGTCGCCGGCACGCCCGGCAGCTCGTTCGCGACCATGCTCGGCCCGCTGCGCGTGCCCGGACCGTTGCGGCACCCGCTGACGGTCGGGATCGCGTACACGCTGCGGGTCGCCGGACCGGCGCTCAGCCCGGTCACGACCCGGTTCCACTGGCCGATGCTCGCCGTCGACGCCCTGCGCTACAGCGGCTTCATGCTGCCCGGCGCCGACCGCGACGACGTGCGCCGTGCGGTCGCGGAGTTCACCTCCACCGACGTCGACTGGTACATGCACCTGGCCGTCCACGCGAGCCGGCACCGCCGGGTGCCGCTGTCGGGGGTGACCGTGCCCGTCACGTTCGTCGCGGGTGTCTGGGACGTCCTGTGCTCACGGGAGGCGATCGCCGGTGCCGCCGAGCGGCTGCCCGACGCCCGTCTGGTCCAGGTCCGCGGCAGCCACTTCCTGCCGCTCGAGCAGCCGTTGCTGCTGCAGGACGAGCTGCTGGCACTGACCGAGCGAGTCGCCGCCGCCGACGCCGCCGCCCCTGGCGCTGCGGCCGGCTCCGGCGCACGATGATGCAGGTGCGCCCGACGAAGCCTCTGCCGGCCGTGCTCGTCGGTTGCCTGCTGCTCGGACTGGCCGCGTGCTCGGGCGGCGACCCGGACTCCGGTGACGACCCGGTCGTCGTCGACAGCAGCGACGAGCCGACCACCACGACCCCGCCGGGCACGGAGGAACCGACGACCGACCCGCCGGCCACGTCCGCCGGTCCCCCGCCGAAACCACAGGTCGCCGGGACGATCGCGACCGGCCTCACCAGCCCCTGGGGCCTCGACTTCCTGCCCAACGGCGACGCACTCGTGACCGAGCGCGACCCCGCGCTGATCAAGCGGGTCACCCCCGGCGGGCAGGTCAGCACGGTCGGCGAGGTGCCCGGCGTCGACTCCGTGACCTCCGACGAGGGTGGGCTGCTGGGGCTGGCGCTGCACCCGGACTTCGCGCAGCAGCCGTACGTCTACGTCTACTTCACCACCGCCGAGGACAACCGGGTGGCGCGGATGCGGTACGACGACGGCGAGCTCGGCCCGCTCGAGGTCGTCCTGGACGGGATCCCAGCAGGCGACTACCACAACGGTGGCCGGATCAGGTTCGGGCCGGACGGCCTGCTGTATGTCACGACCGGGGACGCCACCGAGCTCGGCAACGCCCCCGACCCCGGCTCGCTCGGCGGCAAGATCCTGCGGATCACGCCCGAGGGCAGGCCGGCACCGGGCAACCCGGATCCCGGGTCCCGGGTGCTGAGCATCGGTCACCGCAACCCGCAGGGCCTCGCCTGGGACGACGACGACCGGCTCTGGGCGGCCGAGTTCGGCCAGGACACCTGGGACGAGCTCAACCTGGTCGAGCCGGGCAGCAACTACGGCTGGCCCGACTGCGAGGGCCGCTGCGACGACCCCGGCGTCGTCGACCCCAAGGTGCAGTGGGGCACCGACGAGGCGTCCCCCTCCGGGATCGCCTACCTCGACGGGGCGATCTGGATGGCCGGGCTCGGCGGCGACCGGCTGTGGCGGATCGTGCTCGACGACACGCAGGTTGTTGGCGAGCCGACGGCCTACTTCACCGGCGAGTACGGCCGGCTGCGCACCATCGAGGTGGCGCCGGACGGGTCGCTGTGGCTCACCACGTCCAACACCGACGGCCGGGGCGAGCCCGGCCCCGACGACGACCGGATCCTCCGCCTCACCCTCGACTGACCGCCCCCACCCCCCGCGTTGTGGCGGCAACACGCGGCGGGACACGCCGGCGGAGCAACCGGATGCCGCCACAACCGCCGGGGCGTCAGCCGGCGAGCGCGCGGACGCCGGCCCGCCAGGCGGCGTCGAGGTCGGCATCGGCCGGGAACCGGCCGGAGATCTCCAGGTCGGCCATGCCGTGCGCGAAGGCCCACGCCGCCCGGGCCAGGGCGCCGTCACCGCCGACCGCCGCCGCGAGCTGCCCCCCGACGTGGTCCTCGAGCCCGGCAGGAAGCATCGCGCGCAGCAACGGGCGCCCGGTGGTGATCCGGTAGAGCGCCGGACGGCGCACCGCGAGGTCGCGGTACGCGGCCGCCAACGCGGCCAACCGGGTCGAGGGGGTCCGGCGCCGCAGGGCGGTGTCGAACGCCGCGCCCATCGCCAGCAGTCCCTCGGCCTGCAGCGCGGCCACCAGCTCGTCGCGCCCGGACACGTGCTTGTACAGCGACGGAGCGCGGACGCCGATCTCGTCCGCGACCCGTCGCATCGTCAGCGCCTGCTCGCCCTCGGTCTCCAGCAGCCGGAGCGCCGCGGCGACCGCCTCGTCGCGCCGGGTCACCGGCGCAGGGCGCCGGAGCGGTCACGCAGGTCGTAGCCCGCCACACGGTCGACGGCGATGTGCACCAGCCAACCGGCGGCGATGCCGGTGAGCGTGCTGGTGCCGGTCGCGACCCCGGCGACCAGCAGCACGCCCGGGCCGGCGAGGGCGTGGGTGGCGTTGTAGAACGGCACCGCCCAGGGCCGCAGCCGACCGTGCTCGGCCCAGGCGCGGGGCAGCAGCAGCGGGAGGTCGGGCAGCAGCAGCGCACCGACTCCCCACCAGGCACCCGGCCAGGCAACGACGAGGACGGCGACCGCCGCGACGGCGACGGCGGCCCAGCGCAGCCGACGGGCGGCCGGGACGGCGGTCCCGGCGACCGAGGCGCACGCGGGGCGGGGGATCAACGGGACGGCGGTGGCAGTCATGGCGGCTCCTTCGGAGGCTAACGGCGTTAGCCCCACGGTACGGCTAACAGTGTTAGCCGTCAAGGGCCCCTCGATGGACTGGGGTGCGGGAGGTCAGCTCAGGCGCTGCAGCACCAGCTCGCGCACCCGGCCGGCGTCGGCCTGCCCGCGCATCTCCTTCATCACGGCGCCGATCAGCGCGCCGGCCGCCTGCACCTTGCCGTCGCGGATCTTGTCCGCGACGTCCGGGTTGGCGGCGATGGCACGGTCGACCGCGTCGCCCAGCGCGGTGTCGTCGCTCACGACCTCGAGCCCCCGCGCGGAGACGACCTCGTCGGGCGACCCCTCCCCCGCGAGCACGCCCTCCAGCACCTGGCGGGCGAGCTGGTCGTTGACCCGGCCGGCGTCGACGAGCGCCTGCACGCCGGCGACCTGCTCGGGCGTCACCGGCAGCTCGAACAGCTCGACGCCCTGCTCACGAGCACGCCGGGCGAGCTCGGACAGCCACCACTTGCGCGCCGCCTGCGGCGACGCTCCGGCCGCGACGGTCTGCTCCACCAGCTCCAGGGCACCGGCGCCCACGACGTCACGCATCTCCAGGTCGGAGTAGCCCCAGGCATCCTGCAACCGGGCGCGGCGTACGCGGGGCGGCTCGGGAAGCGTGCCCCGCAGCTGCTCGACCCACCCGTCCGACGGCGCCACCGGGACCAGGTCGGGCTCGGGGAAGTAGCGGTAGTCCTCGGCGTCGGACTTCTCCCGCCCGGACGTGGTGACGCCGGTGTCCTCGTGCCAGTGCCTCGTCTCCTGCACGACCTTGTCGCCGGCCAGCAGCACGTCCGCCTGCCGGCGGATCTCGTGGCGCACGGCTCGCTCGACCGACCGGAGCGAGTTGACGTTCTTGGTCTCGGTGCGGGTGCCCAGCGCCTGCTGCCCATGCGGGCGCAGCGACACGTTGGCGTCGCAGCGCAACGAGCCCTGCTCCATCCGGACGTCGGAGACTCCGAGCGCGAGCAGCCGCTCGCGCAGCTGGCCGACGTACGCGCGCGCCACCTCGGGCGCCCCGGCCTCGCCCGGCACAACCGGCTTCGTCACGATCTCGATCAGCGGGATGCCGGCGCGGTTGTAGTCGACCAGCGAGTGGCTGGCGCCGTGGATGCGCCCGGTCGCGCCGCCGACGTGGAGCGACTTGCCGGTGTCCTCCTCCATGTGCGCGCGCTCGATGGCGACCCGCACGGTCTTCCCGTCCACATCGACGTCGACGCCACCCTCGAAGGCGATCGGCTCGTCGTACTGCGAGGTCTGGAAGTTCTTCGGCATGTCCGGGTAGAAGTAGTTCTTGCGGGCGAAGCGGCACCAGTCGGCGATGGAGCAGTCCAGCGCGAGCCCGATCCGGATCGCGGACTCGACCGCGACCGCGTTCAGCACCGGCAGCGAGCCGGGCAGCCCGAGGCAGGTCGGGCACACCTGGGTGTTGGGCTCCGCACCGAACACCGTCGAGCAGCCGCAGAACATCTTCGACGCCGTGCCCAGCTCGACGTGCACCTCGAGGCCGATCACCGGCTCGAACTGCTCGAGCGCCTCCTCGTACGAGATCACGCGGGCACCTCCTCCAGGCGGGGTGCCCGATCGAGCAGCGGGCTGCCCCACTGCTCGAGCAGCAACGCCTCCAGAGCCGCGCCCACCCGGTAGAGCCGGTCGTCGTGCGTCGCGGGCGCCAGCACCTGGAAGCCGGCCGGCAGCCCGTCCTCGTCGGCGAGTCCGCTGGGCAGCGACAGGCCGGGCACGCCGGCGAGGTTGGCGGGGATGGTCGCGATGTCGTTGAGGTACATCGCCATCGGGTCGTCGAGCTTGTCGCCGAGCCGGAACGCCGTGGTGGGCGCTGTCGGCGACACCAGCACGTCTGCCTGCGCGAACGCCTGCTCGAAGTCACGCCCGATCAGCGTCCGTACCTTCTGCGCCGATCCGTAGTAGGCGTCGTAGTAGCCACTGGACAGTGCGTACGTGCCGAGGATGATCCGCCGCTTGGCCTCGTCGCCGAACCCGGCCGCACGGGTCGCGACCATGACGTCCTCGGCGCTGGCGTCCGGCACGCCGTCGGGCCACACCCGAAGGCCGTAGCGCATCCCGTCGAAGCGGGCCAGGTTGCTGCTCGCCTCGCTCGGCAGGATCAGGTAGTAGGCCGCGAGCGCGTAGTCGAACGACGGGCACGACACCTCGACCACCTCGGCGCCGGCTCCGGTCAGCAGCGTCACCGCCTCGTCGAAACGGGTCCGTACGCCCGGTTGGTAGCCCTCGCCGCCCAGCTCCTTGACCACCCCGATGCGCATGCCGCGCACGTCGGCCTGCCGCGCGGCCGCCACGACAGCGGGCATCGGCGAGTCGATGCTGGTGGAGTCCAAGGGGTCGTGGCCGCCGATGACCTCGTGCAACAGCGCGGCGTCCAGGACGCTGCGGGTGACAGGACCGGCCTGGTCGAGGCTGCTGGCGAGCGCGACCAGTCCGTAGCGGCTGACCCCGCCGTACGTCGGCTTCACGCCGATCGTCCCGGTGACCGCGCTGGGCTGGCGGATGGAGCCGCCGGTGTCGGTGCCGATCGCCACCGGGGCCTCGAAGGCCGCGACCGCCGCGGCGGAGCCGCCGCCGGAGCCGCCGGGGGTGCGCTCCAGGTCCCAGGGGTTGTGGCTCGCACCGAAGGCCGAGTGCTCGGTCGACGAGCCCATCGCGAACTCGTCCATGTTGGTCTTGCCCAGCATCGGCAGCCCGGCGGCGCGCAGCCGGGCCGCGACGGTGGCGTCGTAGGGCGGCACCCAGCCCTCGAGCAGCCGCGAGCCGGCCGTGGTGGGCACGCCGCGCGTCGCCACGATGTCCTTGACCGCGATCGGGACCCCGGCGAGTACGTGCAGGTCGTCACCGTCCGCCCGACGCCGGTCGACGTCGGCCGCGGCGGCCAGTGCTCCCTCGGTGTCCACGTGCAGGAACGCGTGCACCTCGCCGTCGACCGCAGCGATGCGGTCGAGGTGCGCCTGGGTCACCTCGACCGACGACACCTCGCCGGCGGCGAGGGCCTCCGCCAGCCGGGTCGCCGTGAGTCGGACCAGGTCGTCGCTCACGCCTCCTCCCCCAGGATCCGCGGCACGCTGAACCGCTGCTGGTCGACCGCGGGAGCCGCGGCGAGCGCCTCCTCGGCAGTGAGGCCGGAAGTCACGACGTCGTCGCGGAACGCGTTGGTCAGCGGCAGCGGGTGCGACGTCGGCGGCACGTCGTCGGCGGCGATCTCGCCGACCTTGGCCACCGACTCGACGATCACCGCGAGCTGCGGAGCGAGGTGGTCGAGCTCGGCGTCGGTGAGGCCGATGCGGGCCAACCGCGCGAGATGGGCGACGTCGTCGCGGGAGATGCCGGGCACGGCCCCGAGTCTAGGAGCCGCCCGCGGGCGGCTCTCGTCCCCTCCCCGTCAGGGACGGGCGTCGAGCGTCCGGACCAGCCGGGCAGTGGCGACGGTGCGGTAGGCGTCGTCGACCAGCTCTGCGACCTCGTCCCAGTCGGGCGACCGGCCGTCGGAGGTGACCAGCCGGACGCCGAGCCAGCCGCGGTGGCCCACGTAGGGCGGCCGGAAGAACCGCTCGGGCTCCGAGCCGACCAGGGCCTCCTGGACACCGGGCGGCGCCGCGCACCAGAACCCGGTGTTGCCGTCGCCGTGGTGGTCGTCGACCCACGTGACGAAGGTCTTCTTCACGAACCACGTCGGTGACCCGTGGCTCATCTTCTCCGTCGCCTCCGGCAGCGCGAGGCAGATCGTCCGCAGCCGCTCCAGCAGCTCGGGGTGGTGCACCTCATGCAGGGGGTGGGTCACCAGATGCGGACCCGCTCGTCCTCGGCGAGCCACATGTCGTCGTCCTCGTCGACCTCGAAGGCCTGGTGGAACTCGTCCAGGTTGCGCACCACGTTGGCGCGGAACTCCGGCGGCGAGTGCGGGTCGATGGCGAGCAGCCGCTTGGCCTCCGCCTCGCGCACCGCCGTGCGCCACACCTGTGCCCAGCCGAGGAACACCCGCTGCCTGCCGGTGTAGCCGTCGATCTCGGGCGCCTCGGCACCCTCGAGGCTCAGCTCGTAGGCCTTGTAGGCGATCGTGATGCCGCCCAGGTCGCCGATGTTCTCGCCGACGGTGAGCGCGCCGTTGACGTGGTGCCCGGACAGCCCCACCGGCTCGAGCGCGTCGTACTGCTTGATCAGCGCCTTGGCCCGCTTGTCGAAGCCGCGGCGGTCGGCCCTTGTCCACCAGTCGGCGAGATTGCCGTCACCGTCGTAGCGGCTGCCCTGGTCGTCGAAGCCGTGGCCGATCTCGTGGCCGATGACCGCGCCGATGCCACCGAAGTTGACCGCGTCGTCGGCGTCGGGGTCGAAGAACGGTGGGCGCAGGATCGACGCCGGGAAGACGATCTCGTTCATGCCCGGGTGGTAGTAGGCGTTGACCGTCTGCGGCGTCATCAGCCACTCGTCGCGGTCGATCTCCTGGCCGATCTTGGCCAGCTGGCGGTCGTGCTCGAAGGCGTTGGCGCGACGCACGCTGGCCAGCAGGTCGTCTCGCTCGATGAACAGCGCGCCGTAGTCGCGCCAGCTGTCCGGGTAGCCGATCTTGGGCGTGAACCGCTCCAGCTTGGCCAGCGCCTTCTCGCGGGTGTCGGGCGACATCCACTCCAGCTGCTCGATGTCCTCGCGGTAGGCCTGGACCAGCCACCCGACCAGCCGCTCCATCTTCGCCTTGTGCTCGGGCGGGAAGTGCCGCTCGACGTAGAGCTGCCCGACGGCGAAGCCCAGTGCCCCCTCGACCACGCCGACCCCGCGCTTCCACCGTTCGCGCAGCTGCGGGATGCCGGACAGCCGCTTGCCGTAGAACGCGAAGTTGGCGTCGACGAACCGGCTCGACAGGTACGGCGCCGACGCGCGCACGTGGTGGAAGACCAGCCACGCGCGCCAGTCGGCCAGGGCGACCTCGGAGAGCGCCTCGCCGGCCGCCGCGAACGCGTCGGGCTGGTGGGCCACCACCTCGTCGAACGATCCCTCGGGCACGTGCAGGCCCTCGAGCCAGGCCGACCAGTCCAGGCCGGGGGCGGCCTGGTTCAGTCCGGAGCGGTCCATCTTGTTGTACGTCTTGAGCGCGTCGCGGCTGTCGACGTTGGTCCAGTGCCCCTTGGCCAGGCGGGTCTCGAGGTCGAGCACCCGACGGGCCGCTGAGCCGGGGTCGGGCTCGTCGACCAGCCGCAGCAGGGCGGTCACGTGCTTGACGTAGTCGGTGCGCAGGTCGGCGTGCTCGTCGTCGCGGTAGTAGGCCTCGTCGGGCAGGCCGAGGCCCGCCTGCACCAGCTGGACGATGTAACGGGTGGCGTCGTCGCCGTCGTTGCTGACGTACCACTCCACCAGGCCGGGGGTGCCGTGCCGCTGGAGCCGGCCGAGCAGGCGCAGCAGCTGGCCGACCGTGGCGACACCGCGGATGTCGGCGAGGTCGGCCGCCAGTGGTTCGGCGTCGAGCTGCTCGGCGCGGTCGGCGTCCATGAACGCTGCGTAGAGGTCGCCCACCTTGCGCTGGTCGCTGCCCGAGCCGGCGTCGGACTCGGCCGCCTCCTCCAGCAGCGCGCGCACGTCGGCCTCGGCCTGGTCGCGCAGCTGGTGGAACGCGCCGTGTGACGCGCGGTCGTCGGGGATCTCGGTCGTGGCGAGCCACTTGGCGTTGACGTGCCGGAAGAGGTCGTCCTGCGGACGTACCTCGTCGGACAGCTCGTCGGTCGCGATCCCTGAGTTCATTCAGTCCTCCGTCGTGGGTTTCTCCGCCACCGCACGGGCCGCGTCGGGCCCGTCGTCGAGCAGCGTACGGAAGCCGTCCTCATCCAGCACGGGGACGCCGAGCTGCACGGCCTTGTCGTACTTCGAACCGGGCGAGTCGCCGGCGACGACGAAGTCGGTCTTCTTCGACACCGAGCCGGTTGCCTTGCCGCCGCGCGCGGTGATCGCCTCCTTGGTCTCGTCGCGGCTGAACCCGGGCAGCGACCCGGTCACCACGATCGACAGCCCCTCCAGCGTGCGCGGCGTGGACGCGTCGGCCTCGTCCTCCATCCGGACGCCCGCGGTCCGCCACTTGTCGACCACGCCGCGGTGCCAGTCGACCTCGAGCCAGGCCTTGACCGCCTCGGCGATCGTCGGTCCGACCCCGTCGACGTCGGCGAGTCGCTCGAGCGGTGCCTCCTCGATCGCTTGCATCGAGCCCATCGACCGCGCCAGCGCCTGCGCCGCGGTCGGCCCGACGTGCCGGATGGACAGCGCGACCAGCATCCGCCACAGCGGCTTGGTCTTGGCCTGCGCGAGGTTGTCGAGCAGGCGGTGACCGTTGGCGCTGAGCACCCGCTCGCCGGCGCCGGCCCCGCGCTCGGCCTTCTTGGCCGCGCGGGTGAACAGCGGCACCTGCAGCAGCGTCGCCTCGTCGAGGGTGAACACGTCGCCCTCGTCGGAGACCACCCCGGCCTCGAGCAGCGCAACCGCCGCCTCGTAACCCATCACCTCGATGTCGAACGCGCCGCGGCCGGCGACGTGGAACAGCCGCTCGCGCAGCTGCGCCGGGCACGAACGGGCGTTGGGGCAGCGGATGTCGGCGTCGCCCTCGCGCTCGGGCTTGAGCGGGGTGCCGCACGCGGGGCACTCGGTGGGCATCACGAACGCGACCTCGGACCCGTCGCGCAGGTCGACCACCGGGCCGACGATCTCGGGGATCACGTCGCCCGCCTTGCGCAGCACGACGGTGTCGCCGATCAGCACGCCCTTGCGTTCGACCTCGGACGCGTTGTGCAGGGTGGCCCGGTCGACGGTCGAGCCGGACACCTTGATCGGCGTCATCACCCCGTAGGGGGTCACCCGCCCGGTGCGGCCCACGTTGACCCGGATCTCCAGCAGCTTGGTGTTGACCTCCTCGGGCGGGTACTTGTACGCGATCGCCCAGCGCGGCGCCTTGGACGTCGAGCCCAGCAGGCGCTGCAGCACCACCTGGTCGACCTTGACGACGACACCGTCGATCTCGTGCTCGACCGAGTGCCGGTGCTCGCCGTAGTGGTCGACGTAGCCGAGCACCTCGTCGAGGTCGTGGAAGACCCGCACCCGCTCGCTGACCGGCAGCCCCCAGGCCGACAAGGCGGAGTAGGCCTCGGACTGACGCTCCGGCTCGAACCCGGTGCGAGCGCCCAGCCCGTGGCACACCAGCCGCAGCGGCCGGCCCGCGGTCACCCGCGGGTCCTTCTGCCGCAGCGACCCGGCCGCGGAGTTGCGCGGGTTGGCGAACGGCGCCTTGCCCGCCGCCACCAGCCCGGCGTTGAGCTCCTCGAAACCCTCGACCGGGAAGAAGATCTCGCCGCGGACCTCGACCAGCTCGGGCACCGGGTAGTCATCGCTGACGGCGAGCCTGGACGGCACCCCGTCGATGGCCCGCACGTTGCCGGTGACGTCCTCGCCGGTGCGTCCGTCACCACGAGTGGCACCGCGGGTGAGCCGACCGCCCTCGTAGGTCAGGTTGACCGCGACACCGTCGACCTTGAGCTCGCACAGGAACTCTGCGCCGGTGCCGCCCTCGCGCTCGACCCGCCGAAGCCAGGCCTCCATCTCGTCGCGCGAGAACGCGTTGTCGAGGCTCATCATCCGCTCGCGGTGCTCGACCGCGGTGAACAGCGTCGACAGCGCGGCCCCGACCTGCTGGGTCGGCGAGTCGGGCGTGCGCAGGTCGGGATAGGACTCCTCGAGCTGCTCGAGCTCGCGCATCAGCGCGTCGTAGGCACCGTCGGAGATCGTCGGCCGGTCGGCCGTGTGGTAGCGGAACCGGTGCTCGTTGATCTCCTCGGACAGGTCCCGGTGGCGCTCGCGGGCCTCGGGCGGCGCCGCGGGAGGTGCCTTGCTCATACCCGCATCATTCACCCCTCCGCCGACAGGTGGCTGGCCGTGTCGCGGGCCAGCCTCAGGGCCGTACGCGCCCAGCGCGGCGACACCCCGGCCAGCCCGCACGCCGGGGTCACCACGGTGCGGTCGAGCAGCTCGTCGGGGTCGTGGCCGAGTGCCGACCACAACCGGTGCACGGCCCCGGCGAGCTGCTCGGCCGACGTCCCCTCGCCCGTCTCGGTCGTCGGAACCACCCCGGGCCACACGTCCAGGCCGCCGTCGACCGCCACGGCCAGGTCGTCGTGGGTGGCGGCGCCGAGCAGCGACGCGTCGACGAGCAGCGCGGTGGCGCCCGACTGCGCGACCAGGGCCACCGGGACCTCGGCGGCGCAGCAGTGCACCACCGGACGCGCACCGGCCGACACCGCCGCGGACAGCACCCAGCCGAGCGCCTCGGTGGCCTCGTTCGGCGCCACCGTGCGGTGCCTGCCGAACCCGCTGGCGGTGGGGACGCCCCCGCCCAGCACCGCCGGCAGCGACGGCTCGTCGACCTGCAGCACCAGCTCGGCGCCGGGAACCCGGTGCGCGACCTCGGCCACGTGCAGGGCCACGCCCTCGGCCAACGACTGCGCCAGCTCGCGCCGCGCGCCGTGGTCGGCGAGCACCCGGTCGCCGCGGGGGCGCTCGACGGTGGCGGCGCAGGTCCAGGGGCCGGCGACCTGCAGCTTGAGCGGGCCGGTGTAGCCGTCGAGGTGCTCCTCCAGCGCGTCCAGGTCCTGGGCGAGCAGGGAACGGGCCCGCCGCTGGTCGACGCCCGCGGCGTCGGTGAGCCGCCAGCCGGCGGGCTGCAGGTCGGCGCCGAGGTCGACCAGCAGACCCACGGCCCGGCCCGTCATCGCCGCGTGCACCCCGCGGCCCGGCAGCTCCGGCAGGTGCGGCAGGTCGGGTACCTGGTCGACCACGACGCGTAGGGCCTCGTGCACGTCCTCGCCCGGCATCGACCCGACCCCGGTGGCCACCGGACGACCTGTCACCGCCACACCGCCAGCTCGCACGTTTCATGAACCACTAGCAAAGGTCTCGGCTCATCAATCATCTCAACCCTAGACGGGCGTTCGCCGAGGTGCTGATGCTCGTCCTGGAAGGCGGCGGGGCGTCCACGTGACGGCCCTGCCCACCGGGCAACGAGCGAACCAGACCGCCGGAGTGGCGAAATCGCTCCTGCGATCAGCCCATGCCCACGCCGCTTAGAGTTTGCAGAGCGCCTTGGCTGAGTGGCGTACCCGAGGTGCTTGGCCACTGCGCCTCGCCGTGTTGGTGAATTCAGAGGTCCGCTCAGACAAACTGCAATACAGAGTCGCTCGTGGTCATGATTGCCGCCGGCTGTCCCGCTTCTCCCCCAGCCGCTGACCTGGGAATGCCACAGTACGGCGAGTACGTTCGGCTACCGCTGACTTGCGACCAGGCTGGGTCATGTCGAAGGCGACGATCGTCACAAACATCGCTCGGCTGATCGTTGACTTGATCGTCCGACGTCGAGCCTCAGCCCTTGCTCCAGTCGACGATGAACTCCTCGGCCTCGTCCAGGTCGACGCCCGGGCTCGCCAGATGTGGCCATGTTGAGGCCTTGACGCCGTCACGTTCGTGACCACTGACTGGCTCGGATTGCCCATGGTGATGGGGGAAAACGTGCGGTAGACCGGGATGGTCGCAGTCGGGTCACCGGACTGCTCCACGTGGGGGATCAGCCCGCCGGTCGTGCGGCTCAGATCCCGGTCTGGAGGGGTGATACACGTGGACGGTCGACGCGAACGAGGACGGTCTGTGGCGACACTCGGTGCTATCGGGCTCGGTTGTGTGGCGCTGCTGCTGGCGGGGGGCGCGGTATCGGCGAGTGCGCCGGGCCACAGCCACCTGTCGGTCGGCGGCGGATCGGATCCGACCCAGCCGCCGGCTCCCCACTCGGGAGCGCACGACCCCGGCACCGGGCACGACGTGCTCGGCCCGGCTGTGCCGCCCCGGGTGCGAGCGGTGACGCGAGATACTTCCGACCACCCCTTCACACCCGAAACCGACAACCAGGGCTGGTGGGCGTCGCGTCAAAACAACGAAGACCTGAACGACAACTACTTCGTGGGCGTGGGCCCGACTGAGGGCAGCCTCGGCAGCCTCCGAAACTTCTTCAGCTTCGACCTGTCGGGGATCAAGCATCAGGTTGCGTTCGCCCAGCTCGTGCTGACCAGCGGTAGCTACAGGGGGCAGGCGAGCGAGACCCTCGGGTTGTTCCACGTGCGTACGAACGCCGCGCGACTCAACCACAACGTGGGAATCAACAGAAACATCTTCCGCGACCTGGGTCACGGGCAGAGCTACGGCCGGTTCCGGGTTCCGAGCCACACACATGGCAGCGTGATCAGGTTGTCACTGGACCACGCTGCCGTGGTGGCGATCAACCGTGCGCGCGGTCGTTGGTTCTCGATCGGGGGGAGCCTGCTGAGCCTCAGCAACTCCAGGTCCGACGATGAATGGCTGTTCGGCAGCACTTCGGGGCAGGGTGTGCAGCGGCTCGTGCTCTTCCACCGAGAGCCCACGGACTGACAACACCCACACCCACGCACCGGAGGAACCGCGGAGGACAGCCGGGGAGGTGGATCCCGCCGGCGACGCTGCCCGTGGCGGTCAAGCGTCCGCGCCCTATGCGTAGTGCGGTGCCGCAGGTCGGCGGTCCTCGGGGAGTGAGACGGGTACGTCGAGGTGCGTGATTCCTGTCCGCCGGTAACCGCTCCTCCGGTTACCCGGCCACGACCCCGGCCGCAGCCCTCGCGGCTGGCCCCGTTCCCCGGCGGTAGGCGCGACCTCGACCGCCGTCCGGGCCGGTGTTGCTCGACGGTCAGCGGGCCAAGCGGGCATCGGCGTCACGATCCGAAAGGGCCAGGAGGCCGGCGAGATCACCAGCCCGTCGAACAACCAGCAGCGCGAGGCACTTAGCGCTAGGGCCACCGCAAGCCGTCGGCTGCGTCCTCGGCTTGCAGGTCGCCGATCACGCGATTGAGGTGTGAGACTGCACTGGAGAAGGCGTGATAGCGAACATCGTCCTTGTCCGTCGACGCACACATCCGGCCGCGCAGCGACCGAAGGCGCTCCTGCATACGCTTGAGCACGGCGATTTCATCGCCGTAATCCCGCTTCATCGTGCCACGATCGCCTTTCCCATCGATGGTTGGCAACTGCACCCAGCCAAGCTCGGAATCGCTTCGCGCCCCCCCGGCGTCGCCCGCAAGATCGAGGAGCCGCGGCCCAAGAGCCCAGGAGCGACTCGCCGAGGGCAGGAGCCGCGTCCACATGCGAGGCCTTGGCGAGGTTGCCCTCTCAGCTCAGTAGGACGGCATCGAGGTCGATCCGCGGACGACCGGCCGTGGCGCTGTTTTCACCTTGATGACATGGGTGCCAGGGGTCAGGTCGCGTGCCCAGACGATGTAGCGGTTCACATTGCTGGGGGCCCGCGTGTCGCCTGTAATGACCCGGACCCCGTCCAGAATGATATCGGCCCGCCCGCGGGCCGGGCCTTTGGCCATGACTAGGCCGATGCGGTTCCGATTGGTGACGGTGATTTTCGCGGTTGCTCTCAACACGAGACTCCCGCCAAACCCGCATGGCGGTGGTCTGGTCGGCGGGGGTCGATGCCATGTGCACGCAGCCACGCCCGCTGATCGGCCCTTCACTGCACTTGTGTGCGCGGGTCTGCGGGGTCGGTGGAAGGCTAGGTCGGCCGGCAGCACGGCCGCCTCTTCGGTCAGGTCGTCGCCGATCGGCGGTGGTCTACGCCGTGCCACGACCCGGCCCCGCAGCAGGCCCCAGCGCCGCGCGAGCTCGGGCTTGCACCGGGGGGCAGGCTGGCGCCAACCTCGTCGGGCAGTTGCTATGGCGTTCTCGCGGTGACAACTCGCGGGCCGGCGCTCACGGTGGCGCTGCCGACGACCCGGCTCCCGGCGTAGACCACCAGCGTCTGGCCCGCCGCCACACCGTGGGCCGGACGCGCCAGTCGGGCGGTCAGCTCGTCGCCGGCGATCTCGACCCGCGCCGGCACCGGCTCGCCGTGTGCGCGCAGCTGGACGTGCCCGTCGAGCACCGACGGCGGTGCGTCCGTGCACCAGACCGGACCCGCCGCCACCACGTGGTCGGTCGCCAACGCCTCGTGCGGGCCCACGGTCACTGCGCCGGACACCGGCTCGATGGCGAGCACGTATCGCGGCTGACCGTCGGGAGCCGGCACGCCGAGCCTCAGCCCGCGGCGCTGGCCGACGGTGAAGCCGTACGCCCCGTCGTGCCGCCCCACGGTCGCGCCGGCCTGGTCCACGAAGTCCCCCGGCCGCTCGCCGAGCTCGTCCCGCAGGAATCCCCTGGTGTCACCGTCGGCGACGAAGCAGATGTCGTGGCTGTCCGGCTTGGCGGCCACGGCGAGCCCCCGCGCCGCCGCCTCGCTCCGTACGTCGGCCTTGGCGGTGTCGCCCAGCGGGAACAGCGCGTGCGCGAGCTGACCGGGCCGCAGCACGCCGAGCACGTACGACTGGTCCTTGGCCTGGTCGACTGCCCGGTGCAGCTCCGGGCCGTACGGGCCGTCGACGCGCCGGGCGTAGTGGCCGGTCACCACCGCATCGAACCCGAGCGCCAGCGCCCGGTCGAGGACGGCGGCGAACTTGACCCGCTCGTTGCAGCGCACGCACGGGTTCGGGGTGCGTCCCGCGGAGTACTCGGCCACGAAGTCGTCGATCACGTCGGCGCGGAACCGCTCGCTGACGTCCCACACGTAGAAGGGGATGCCGAGCACGTCGGCCGCCCGCTGGGCGTCGCCGGCGTCCTCACGGGAGCAGCAGCCCCGGCTGCCCGAGCGCAGCGCCTGCGGGACGCGCGACAGGGCCAGGTGCACTCCGGTCACGTCGTGACCGGCGTCGACGGCCCGGGCGGCGGCAACCGCCGAGTCGACGCCCCCGGACATCGCGGCCAGGACCCGCACGTCAGGCCCCCCGCACGGCCGGGCTGGCACGACCCGCGGCGCGGGCCCGCTCGACCACCGGCCCGATGGCATCGGCGAACGCGTCGACGTCGTCCTCGGTGGAGGTGTGACCGAGGCTGACCCGCAGCGAACCGGACGCCGCCGCTGCGTCGCGACCCATCGCCAGCAGCACGTGGCTGGGCTGCGGCACACCCGACGCGCACGCGGAGCCGGTGGAGCACTCGATGCCGTAGGCGTCGAGCAGCATCAGCAGCGCGTCCCCGTCGCAGCCGGGGACGGTGAGGTGCGCGGTGCCCGGCAGCCGGTCAGCCGGCGCGGAGGGCCCGTTGACGACCACCTCGGGCACGGCGACGGCGGACGCGGTCGACCAGCTCGTCGCGCAGGGCGTGCAGGCGAGTGGCAAGCGACTCGCGTCCGGAGACCGCCAGCTCGGCGGCCACCGCGAAGCCGCGGACCGCGGGCACGTCCGGGGTGCCCGAACGCACGTCCCGCTCCTGGCCGCCGCCGTGCAGCAGCGGCACCAGGTCGAGCTCACGGCGCACCAGCAGCGCGCCCGCGCCCACCGGGCCGCCGAGCTTGTGCCCGGCGACGCTGAGCGCGTCGACGCCGGACCCGTCGAAGTCGACCGGCACGTGCCCGACCGCGGGCACCGCGTCGCTGTGCACCGGGACCCCGTGCGCGTGGGCGAGCGCGACGACCTCGTCCAGCGGCTGCAGGGTGCCGACCTCGTTGTTGGCCCACATGCAGCTGACCAGTGCCACGTCGCCGCCGCCGCTCTCGAGCGCTCCGGCGAACGCGTCCAGGCTGAGCCGCCCGTCAGCGTCGACGGGCAGCAGCTCGACCTGTGCCCCTGCCTGTGCCTCCAGCCACGCGGCGGGGTCGAGGACGGCGTGGTGCTCGACCGCGCTCACCAGCACCCTGCGCCGGCGCGGGTCGGCCGCATGCCGCGACCAGAACAGGCCTTTGACCGCGAGGTTGTCGGCCTCGGTACCGCCGGCGGTGAGCACGACCTCGCCCGGCCGCGCGCCGAGTGCCTCGGCAAGCTGCTCGCGCGACTCCTCGACCCGTCGCCTGGCCCGCCGGCCGGACGTGTGCAGCGACGAGGCGTTGCCGACGTCGGTCATCGCGTCGCGCACGGCGTCGATCGCCGCGGGGACCATCGGGGTGGTCGCGGCGTGGTCGAGGTAGTGCGTGCGCGTGGGCATGGCCGTCCAAGAGTAGGTCAGCCGGTGCTGCTCGCCACCCGGTCGAGCGGCGTCACCAGCGCAGGTCGGCCAGCTCCCGCACGGCCGTGTCCAGCTCGGCATCCTTGCCGGCCGCCACCATCCGCGAGAACACCGGGTCACCGGTCGCGGCCAGCCGCCGGATCCCGTCCGCCTGGGCGCTCGCCCGTTCGGCCACGACGCCCACGAAGTCGTCCGCCGCGCCGTCCCACCCGTACGCCGACAAGAAGCTGCGCAGGCGCCGCCCGCGCTCACCGAACGCGGTGAACCCCTCCCGTACCACGACCGAACGGGCGTGCAACGGGACCCAGCTGAACGCGGTGAACGCCAGGTCCCACACCGCGGAGACAGGTGCCGCGAAGTCCCAGTCGAAGAATCCGACCAGCCGGTTGTCGCGCCACACCGCGTTGTACGGTGCCGCGTCGTTGTGCCCGACCACGAGGCTCGGCTGCCACCGGCCCCCCTCGCGCCACACCGCGTCCCGCGGCGGAACGAAGCCGGCGACCGCGGCGTGGTAGTCGCGCAACCAGCCGGCGACCTGCAGCAGTGCGTCGTCGGAGTGCACCCATGCCGGCCACGGCACCCGGCCCCCGACGGTTTCGCCCTCGAGGTACGACAGGACCTCCCGCCCCTGGTCATCGAGCCCGAGCGGCCGCGGGGCGCCGGCGAAGCCGTTGTCCTCCAGGTGGGCCAGCAACGCCTGCACCGCGGGAGTCCACGGCCCGGCGACACGGCGCACGGTCGCGCCGACCCGCTCCGCACCACCGACGTTGCCTCCCGGCAGCGGCCCGTCCGTCACCGCGACAGCGTGCCACGCGAGCTCCCTATACGTTGACGAGCATGTCTGGCGTGGTCGAGGGGGCGGAGGTCGTGTTCCGTCTCGACGACCCCGACCACGAGCTCACGGGGGTCCGGCTGTGGCAGGAGCTGGGCATCCCCGACGACTCGCTGGACTTCCGCGAGGTCGACGGGGGATGGGAGCTGCGGCTGCCGCGTCCCACCGCGCACCGGATGGAGTACCTGTTCGAGGTACGCGACGGCGACGACCAGGAGGTCCTGGGCGTCGACCCGGCCAACCCCCAGGTGGTCGACGGCGCCTTCGGCACGCACTCGGTGCTCGAGCTGCCCGGCTACACCGAGCCGTCGTGGGCGGCAGTCGACCCGGTGCCGTCGGTGGTCGAGCCGCTGGTGGTGGCAGGGACCGTGCTCGGCGCCGTGCAGGTGTCGGTCTGGTCACCGGCGGACGCGGATACCGACGAGCCGCTGCCGCTGCTGGTCGCGCACGACGGGCCCGAGTTCGCCGGCTACGCCGACCTCACCCAGTACGTGGGTGCGGGGGTGGCCGACAAGACCCTGCCCCGGCTGCGGCTCGCGCTGGTGGCGCCGGGGGACCGCAACGCCTGGTACTCAGCCGACCCGGACTACTCCGCGGCGCTCGTGCACCGGGTGCTGCCCGGTGTGCGGGAGGCGTACGCGTGCGCACCTGACGTGGTGCTGATGGGCGCGAGCCTCGGCGCGCTGGCGGCGCTGCACGCCGAGTGGTCGCACCCGGGCACCTTCGCCGGGCTGTTCTGCCAGTCGGGTTCGTTCTTCACCCTCGACACCGACCCGCAGGAGCGGGAGTTCTCCGGCTTCGGCGCCGTCACCGCCTTCGTCGGCCGGGTGCTCGCCGCCGAGGTGGCACCGAGCCGGCCGGCGGTGGGCATGACCGCGGGGTCGGCGGAGGAGAACGTGCACAACAACCGGGTGATGGCCGCGGCCCTGTCCGAGCTGGGCCTGGACGTCTCGTTCGCCGAGAACCCCGACGCGCACAACTTCACCGCGTGGCGCGACACCTTCGATCCCCACCTGACCGCGCTGCTGCAGCGGGTGTGGGGCTGAGCCGAGGAGGCAACGGTGGAACGTGAGCAGGTCGAGCTGGCGGCACCGGGTCTGGACCGGCCCGGGACGCTCATCCGCTTCGGACACTGGGGCCGGCCGGTGCTGGTGTTCCCCAGCGAGCAGGGCCGCGCGTGGGACTACGAGTCCAACGGCATGGTCGGAGCCGTCGCCGACCTGATCGAGGCCGGCCGGGTCAAGCTCTACTGCGTCGACTCGTTCGACCACCTCACCTGGTCGGACCGCGCCGCACCGCTGGAGGAACGAGCCCGCCGGCACGAGGCGTACGAGGCGTGGGTCTGCGACGCCGTCGTCGGCGCGATCGGCGCGGACTCGCCGGGAGCCAGCGACATCGTGGCGACCGGGTGCAGCCTCGGCGCGTTCCACGCGCTCAACCTGGCGCTCAAGCGGGCCGACCTGTTCCCGGTCGCGATCTGCCAGTCCGGCAACTACGACCCGAACCAGTGGTACGCCTGGGGCGAGCGCGGCGACGCGGCGTACTTCAACAACCCGACCGACTACGTGCAGCACCTCGACGGCGACCACCTGGTGTGGCTGCGCAACCGGGTCTACCTGCTGCTCACGGTCGGCCAGGGCGCCTGGGAGACCGACCCGACCGGCTCGCTTCCGTCGGCGCGGCACCTGGCGCACCTGCTGCACAGCAAGCAGATCCCCTGCGAGCTGGACGAGTGGGGCCACGACTCGGCGCACGACTGGCCGTGGTGGCAGCGGCAGATCGCCCACCACCTGCCGAGGTTCTGCTGATGTGGTTGTGTGCGGATCGTGGCTGACACCAGCAGACACCTGATCGGGCTGCTCCTCGGCGCCGAGGAGGACTGGCCGCGCGCGTTCGAGGCGGTCCTGGGCCGGGTGGGTCCGGTGGAGCACGGCGGGCGACGGCACGAGGTGACCAGCGAGCGGCTCACCGTGGAGCCGTTCGGGCTCCGCGACCCGGTACGCACCGGCCTGGTGATCGACCGGCTCGCCTACTGGTACTACCACCCGCGGGAGTGGCTGAAGAAGGCCGCGCTGATGGATGGCACGTACCTGCTCAACTCGCCGTTCACGTTCCAGTCCATGGAGAAGCACAGCGCTTACTGCGCCATGCTGCGGCTCGGGCTGAAGATCCCCGAGACGGTGCTGGTGCCGTACAAGAACCCGGTCGACAACTCCCGGTGGGCCTACACGTCGGCGAAGTACAACCGGGCCTTCGACCTCGACCGGATCGCGGCGGAGCTCGGCTACCCGATGTACATGAAGCCGTTCGACGGCGGTGGCTGGCGCGGGGTGTCGCGCATCGACGACCAGGCGGCACTGCACCGGGCCTACGACGAGTCCGGCGAGATGCTCATGCACCTGCAGGCGACCATCGACTACGACCACTTCGCCCGGGCGCTGTCGATCGGCGCCGAGACGATGGTGATGGACTTCCGTCCCGAGCAGCCGATGCACAACCGCTACGCGGTCTCGCACGACTTCCTCAGCCCCGAGGCGGGCGAGCAGTGCGTGGCGGTGAGCCGGGTCGTGAACGCGTTCTTCGGCTGGGAGTTCAACTCGGCGGAGATGCTGGTCAAGGGCGCCGACGTCTACCCGATCGACTACGCCAACGCGTGTCCCGACGTCGCGGTGACGTCGTTGCACTACTACTTCCCCTGGGCGATCAGCGCGTTGGTGAAGTGGTCGGTGTTCTGTCTGGTCACCGGCCGGCGCGCCTCGATCGACCTGCAGACAAGGCGCTACTTCGAGATCGCCGACGACGAGTCGCTCGACTACGACGCCAAGCTGGCGGCCTACCTGCGGCTCGCCGACGAGCACTTCGACACCGAGCGCTACCACGACTGGTGCGCCAAGCACCTGCCGCACCTCGACGAGCAGGTGCACGAGTGGGTACAGGGACCGGAGTTCGACCGGCTGCTGCGCGACACCGTCGAGAGCACCTACCCGACCCACGAGCACGACCAGTTCATGGCGCACTTCCGCGGTCTGCTCGGGATGTGGGCCGAGGACAGGTCACACACGCTCGGCAGGACCTGAGCAGGCGCGAACCGATCTCGTGCCCTCCGGGTGGCGCCCACCCCCCGAACGACACGACATCTCTCGCAGTCGCCGCACAGCCGAACCGATCTCGTGCCATCCGGGTGGCCCCCACCCCCCGAACGACACGACATCTGTCGAGGCCCGCCGCCGAAATCCGCTGGCGCGACGCCCCCCACCGAGGCAGACTTGCCTCGACATGAAGAACTGACCCCACCCCCCGGTCCGCGTCCGAGGCTTGCTGCCCGGCGGACTCCCGCGTCACTTCCCGGTGGTGGTCCCCTTGCAGTCCCTGCACGCGCATGCGCTCGTCCGTCGGTACGGCGACCGCACCGTCCTCGACGGCGTCGACCTGCTCGCGGCCCCCGGCACCCGGCTCGGCCTGATCGGCGACAACGGCACCGGCAAGTCCACCCTGCTGCGGCTGCTGGCCGGCGTCGACGCGCCCGACAGCGGATCGGTCAGCCGGCCGGCCGGCCTCGTGTACGTGCCGCAGGAGCCGGTGTTCGCCGACCAGGCCACGGTCGGGCGCGTCCTCGACGACGCGCTCGCCCCGCTGCACGACGCGGTCGCCCGCCTGGAGGAGCTCGCGGCGCACCTGGACGACCCCGAGCTGGCCGACGCGTACGCCGAGACGCTGGCCTGGGCCCAGCTGCACGACGCCTGGGACGCCGACCGGCGCGCAGAGCTGGCTGCGCAGCGGCTCGGGCTCGGCGCCGTCGACCGCGACCGACCGGTGACCGCCCTGTCCGGTGGCGAACGCACCCGTCTGTGCCTGGCCGCGCTCATCACCCGGCGTCCTGAGTGCGTCCTGCTGGACGAGCCCACCAACCACCTGGACGACGACGCGATGCAGATGGTCGAGGACTTCCTGCTCGACCTGCCGGGTGTGGTGGTCGCGGCCAGTCACGACCGGGTGTTCCTCGACCGGGTCTGCACCGACCTGATGGACCTCGACCCGTCCGCTCTCGGCACCGACGGTCGCGGCGGGCAGCGCTTCGGCGGCGGCTTCAGTGCCTATGCCGCCCACCGGGAAGACGCGCGACGGCGCTGGGAGGAGACGTACGCGGAGCAGCAGGAGCAGCTGCGGTCGCTGCGCCGGCACGCCACCACGACGGCGCGTCAGGTGGCGCACAACCGGGCGCCACGCGACGGCGACAAGTTCATCCACCGGTTCAAGGGCGCGAACGTCCAACGCACCATCGCCCGACGGGTGCGCGACACCGAGCGCCGGATCGAGGTGGCCGAGCGCGAGCAGGTCCGTCGCCCGCCCGCTCCGCTGCGACTCGACGGGAACGCGGTGACCGGCGGCGGGCACACGTCGGACGGGTTGGCGGTCGCCGTGCGGGGTCTGTGGGTTCCGGGTCGGGTGCTGCTGGACAGCCTCGACCTGGCAACCGGCGAGCACCTGCTGGTCAGCGGCGCCAACGGGTGCGGCAAGTCCAGCCTGCTGCGGGTTCTCGCCGGCGAGCTCGCTCCGGTCTCCGGCACGGTGCACGTACGGGCTCGCCGGATCGGCCTGCTCCCGCAGGAGTCGGTCTTCGCCGACGAGTCACGTAGCCCTCGACAGGCGTATGCGGAGGCGGCGACCCCATCGGCTGGCCGGCCGCTCGCCGACCTCGGCCTGCTGCACCCCCGCGACCTCGACCGCGCGGTCGGCACGCTGAGCACCGGTCAGCGGCGCCGGCTCGCGCTCGCGCTGCTGGCGGCGCAGGCGCCCGACCTGCTGCTGCTGGACGAGCCGACGAACCACCTCTCACCGACCCTGGTCACCGAGCTGACCGACGCCCTCGCGACCGCGCCGGCCACCGTCGTGATCGCCAGCCACGACCGCTGGCTGCGCAGGGGATGGGACGCGCGGGAGGTGACCCTCAGCCCTTGCGCTGCCTGACCGCCTCGGCTGCCTGCGGCAGCACGGCCTTGAGGTCACCCACGACGCCGAAGTCGACGAGCTCGAAGATCGGCGCCTCCTCGTCCTTGTTCACCGCGACGATGGTCTTGGACGTCTGCATCCCGGCGCGGTGCTGGATGGCGCCGGAGATGCCGCACGCGACGTAGAGCTGCGGCGACACGGTCTTGCCGGTCTGGCCGATCTGGTAGCTGTGCGGGTACCAGCCGGAGTCGACCGCCGCGCGGGAGGCGCCGACGGCGGCGCCGAGCGCGTCGGCGAGCTCCTCCACCTGGGCGAAGTCGCCGCCGGTCCCGCGTCCGCCGGAGACCACGATCGCGGCCTCGGTCAGCTCGGGGCGTCCCGACTTCGTGCGTGGCTCGCGTCCGGTGACCCTGGCTGACTTCGCCGCGTCGGACACAGCGACGTCCACGGTCTCCTCGGTGGCCGCGCCGTCGTGCTGCTCGGGCGTCGTCGAGTTGGGCTTGACGGTGACGATCGGGGTGCCGGTGGTGACCCGCGCCTGCACGGTGAAGTTGCCGGCGAAGACCGACTGCGTGGTGAGGGGTCCGTCGTCGCCGGCCTGCACGTCGACGGCGTCGGTGATGAGCCCCGAGCCGGTCCGCACCGCAAGCCGGCCGGCGATCTCCTTGCCCTCCGGGCTCGACGGCACCAGGACGGCGGCGGGCGACACCTGCTCGACCAGCTGGGCGAGCGCCTCGGCCTTGGGTGCCACCAGGTAGTCGCCGAAGTCGGCGGAGTCGGCGACATAGACCTTCTCCGCGCCGTACGCCTTGAGTGACTCGCGGGCCGCGTCGACACCAGCGCCGAGGAACACCGCGGACGGCTTGCCGAGCCGCCGGGCGATGGTCAGCAGCTCGTGGGTGGTCTTGCGTACGGAACCGTCGACGTGGTCGACGAGCACCAGGATCTCGCTCATGGGTGTCGCTGCTCCCTGCTCAGACGAACTTCTGGCTGGCGAGGTACTCGGCGAGCTTCGTACCGCCGTCGCCCTCGTCGGTCACGACCGTGCCCGCACTGCGCGGCGGGCGCGCCTCGGTGGACGCCACGACGCTCCACGCCGCGGACAGTCCCACCTGCCCGGAGTCGATGCCGAGGTCGGACAGCGACCACGTCTCGACCGGCTTCTTCTTGGCCGCCATGATCCCCTTGAACGACGGGTAGCGCGGCTCGTTGATCTGGTCGGTCACGCTGACCACGGCCGGGATCGTGGCCTCCACGGTCTCGGTGGCCGTGTCGCTGTCACGGCGGACGGTGACCTTGTCGCCGTCGACTGCCACCTCGGCCGCGTACGTCACCGCCGGGAGGCCCAGCCGCTCGGCCAGCATCGCGGGGACCACGCCCATCGTGCCGTCGGTCGACGCCATGCCGCACAGCACCAGGTCGACCCGGCCCCCGGCGCCGATCTTGTCGATCGCGGCGGCCAGCAGCTGCGAGCTGGCCAGGGCGTCGGAGCCGGCGATGGCGTCGTCGACGACATGCACGCCCGAGTCGGCACCCATCTGCAACGACTTGCGCACCGCGTCGGCCGCCTGCTCGGGTCCGAGCGTCAGCACGACGACCTCGCCGTCGCCGTCGGCCGCATCGCGGATCGTCAACGCTTCCTCGACCGCGTACTCGTCCAGCTCCGACAGCAGGCCGTCGACGCCTGCGCGGTCGACGGTGTGATCCGCGTCCTCGAACGAACGCGGAGCGGTGGCGTCGGGCACGTGCTTGGCGCAGACGACGATCTTCATGGAGTGCGGGGCCTTCCTGGTCGGCCGGTCCTGGCTGGCGTCGATGCTACGGCCGGGTAGATCGGCCAGGAACCGGCAGCGGCGTCGGCTCGGTCACATCCCGGCCGGTTACGCCCGGATGATCCGGTCGAGCACCCGCCCGACGATGAGGTAGGCCAGCGCGGCCAGGCCCCAGTTGACCAGTCGCTCCTTGGTCCTCGCGTTGTCGCCGTCGAACTGGAAGACGTTGGCGAACGGCCCGTCCAGCCGCTTGGCGGCGTCAGTCACCCACACGACCAGGCTGTTGTCCGGGTTGGCCTCGAGCGAGATCAGCAGGGCACCGAGCGCCAGAATCACCGCGCACACCACCGCGACCAGCCACACCACGGACGCGATCCGGTTGCGGAGCGCATCGGTGCCCTTCTTCACGGTCGACCCGGCAGCGCGCAGCCGTTCGGCGCGGGTCTTGTCGGTCTCGGTCGCCTGGCGGGTGCTGCCAGGAGCCGGGCTGGTGACTGTCGCACCGGGCCGGGCGCCGTGTCCCGCGTCGGAACTCGTCTTGGGCGACCGGTCGGCAGGACGCTCGGAGGTCACCTCGGGGGTGCCGTTGGATGCCGCACGGGGGGTCTCGTCGCCCGAGCGGGCTTCCGGGCCTTCGTCCGCCGGCTTCTCGTCGCGCCCGGAACCGGACGTCGGGGTCGGCTGGTCGGGATCCGGGGCCGTGGAGGTGCCCGGCTCGTCCGCGTTGGCAGCACGCTCCGGCCGGCCGCCGTTAGCGCCCTGCTCCGTCACGTCCGCTCGCCTCCGGGTCGCCGCCGCCCTCGACTCACCAATCCCTCAATCAGGGCTCGGTGGAGGATACCTGTACGGATCAGTAACGATCCACCCGCGAACGCGTCACGGGGGAGCGGCGCGGCCCTGCTCGCGCCGGTCGCGGACCACCCGCGCGGGCACCCCGGCGGCCACCGACCAGGCGGGGACGGTGCCCCGCACCACGGCGTGCGCGGCCAGCACGCTGCCCCGCCCGACGTGGGTGCCTCGCAGCACCGTCGCCTTGGTGCCGATCCAGCAGTCCGGCCCGATCCGCACCGGTGCCTTCACCAGCCCCTGGTCCTTGATCAGCACGTCCAGGGCATCGGTGCGGTGGTCGAAGTCGGTGACGTAGACGCCGTCGGCCACCAGCGTGGTGGCCCCGATCTCGAGGTCGAGGTAGCAGGTGAGCGTGACGTCGCTCCCGAGCACGACCTTGTCGCCGAGCCGCATCGTGCCCTCCTGCACCAGCAGTCGGCTGTCGTCGCCGAGGTGCACGTAGCGCCCGATCACCAACCGGCCGTACCCGCGGCGCACCTGCACGCGCACCCCCCGGCCGAGGAAGACCATGCCCTCGGTACGGACGTCGCGATGGCGGAGCCTGAATACCAGGAAGCGCCAGTAGCGGACCAGGTGATAGGGCGTCCACGCCCGGTGCCGGACGACCCAGCCCAGCCGCGCGCGCAGGCTCACGGTGCGAGCGCGGTCACGGACACGTTGTAGTAGAGCCGGGCGGGGACGACAGGACGCAGCGCCCGGTCGACGCGGGACAGCGCCAGCCAGGAGCGGTAGGCGAACATCCGCCAGCGCCACCCGAGCCGCTCCTCCGGCACCGCGCACTCGAACGTACGCACCGGCCAGCCCCACCAGGCAGCGGTGAGCTCCTCGGTCACCGTGCCCACTCCGAGGCCGCCGGCACGGCGCACCGTGTCGGCGAGCGCGCGGGGGTCGAACGTGTGCAGGTCGACCACCGCCTCCAGCGCCGCCGCCCGGGACGACTCGTCCAGCTCCTGCCGCGGACGTGCCCACGTCTCGCGCAGCCGCGGCAACCGGGTGACCCGGGTGGCCACCCACCAGGTGGCACGGGACAGCCGCCGCGCGACGTAGTCGCCCCAGCGGGTGGGCTCGCCGCAGATCACCAGCCGGCCGCCCGGCCGCAGCACCCGCAGCATCTCGGCGAACGCGCGCTCGACGTCGGGGAGGTGGTGGACCACCGCGTGCCCGACCACCAGGTCGAACGTGTCGTCGTCGTAGGGCAACCGCTCGGCGTCGGCCGCCCGTCCCTCGACCGGGATCCCCAGCCGCTCCCCGTTGCGGCGAGCCGCCTCGACCATGCCGGTGCTGATGTCGCTGACGTGCACGCGGTCGACCACACCGGCCAGCCGGAGGTTCAGGCTGAAGAACCCGGTGCCAGAGCCGACCTCGAGCGCGTCGCCGTAGGGCCAGCCCACGCGGCCGGCGACCGCGACGAAGCGGTCCCGGGCGTAGTCGGTGCACCGCTCGTCGAAGTCGATGGACCACTTCTCGTCGTAGGTCTGCGCCTCCCAGTCGTGGTAGAGCACCTGGGCAAGCTTGGTGTCGTGCCAGGCCGCCTCGACCTGCTCCGCGGTCGCCGGGGCCGGTGCGGGCATCGTCAGCGGCCCTCGAACCGGGCCTTGCCCGGCCCGTGCTCGACGAACGACCGCATGCCGGTTCCGCGGTCCTCGGTGGCGAACAGCCCGGCGAACGCGAGCCGCTCGATCTCCAGCCCGGTCTCCAGGTCGACCTCCAGCCCGCGGTCGACGGCCTGCTTGGCGGCGCGCAGCGCGTACGCCGGTCCGGCGACCAGCCGCTGGGCCCACTCGGTGGCCGCCGCCAGCACCTCGTCGCTCGGCAGCACCCGGTCGACCAGGCCGATCCGCAGCGCCTCGTCGGCGTCGACGAACCGGCCGGTGAAGATGATGTCCTTGGCCCGGCTGGCTCCTACCAGCCGTGACAGCCGCTGGGTGCCACCCGCACCGGGGATGATGCCGAGCAGGATCTCCGGCTGCCCGACCTTGGCGTCGTCGGCGCAGAAGCGCACGTCCGCGCAGAGCGCGAGCTCCAGGCCGCCGCCGAGGGCGTACCCGGTGATCGCCGCGACCACCGGCTTCGGGATGTTCGCCACCGCGCTGAGCGACGACTGCAGTGCGCCCGACCGGTCGACCATGTCGGTGTAGGACATGTCGGCCATCTGCTTGATGTCGGCGCCAGCGGCAAAGACCCGGTCCCCGCCGTAGACGATGACGGCGTGCACGTCGTCGCGGCCGGCGGCCTCGTCGGCGGCGCTGCGAATCTCCTCCTGCATGGCGGTGTCCAGCGCGTTCATCTTGGGTCGGTCCAGCCGGATCGTGCCCACCCCGTCGGCCACCTCGAGCCGTACGAACTCGCCCACGCCACACGCTCCTCGTCCGGTCTGACGGAAACCAGGGAGCCTAACGGCACGCCGCTGCCGGTAACTCCCAGCGGTGGCCGTTCGGCTCTGACCTCGGTCACTCCGCCCGCGCGACGTCGCCGGTGCAGGCAGGATGACGACCGTGACGACGACGGTGTGGCCGGGCACGCACGAGCGGCTGGGCGCCACCGTGACAGGCGAGGGGACCACGTTCGCGGCGTGGTCGCCCGAGGCGGACCGGGTCGAGGTCTGCTTGTTCGACGAGGCCGGCCGCGAGACCCGACTCGCGCTCCCGGAGTGCACCCTCGGGGTGTGGCACGGGACGGTGCCGGGCGTCGGCGTGGGCCAGCGCTACGGGTTCCGGGCGGACGGGCCGTACGACCCGGCGCTCGGTCGGCGGTTCAACCGGCACCGGCTGCTGCTGGACCCGTACGCCCGGGCCGTCACCGGCCGCTTCGACCCGAGCGGTCCCGTGCACGACGGTCCGCCAGGGGACTGGGGCCGCGACTCGGCCGCGTTCGTGCCGAAGGGCGTCGTGGTCGACGAGGTGTTCGACTGGGGCGACGACGTGCCGCCGCGCGTCCCGTGGTCGGACAGCGTGATCTACGAGGCGCACGTGCGCGGGCTGACCATGGGCAACCCGGACGTGCCGAAGCAGCTGCGCGGGACGTACGCAGGCCTGGCGCACCCCGCCGTCGTCGACGAGCTCGTCCGGCTCGGAGTGACGGCGGTGGAGCTGCTGCCGGTGCAGCAGTTCGTCACCGAGCCGTCGGTGTCGGAGCGCGGGATGGTCAACTACTGGGGCTACAACACGCTGGGTTTCTTCGCGCCGCACGGCGCGTACTCGTCGGCGGGCGACACCGGCGGGCAGGTGGCGGAGTTCAAGCAGCTGGTGCGGACGCTGCACGCGGCCGGGATCGAGGTGCTGCTCGACGTGGTCTACAACCACACTGCTGAGGGCGCGCCGGGCGGGCCCATGCTGTCGCTGCGCGGGCTGGGCGACGCGGCCTACTACCTGCAGGCGCCGGGCGGGGTCTACCACGACGTGACGGGGTGCGGAAACACGGTGGCGGCGTCGCAGCCGGCGGCGCTGCGCCTGGTGATGGACTCGCTGCGTTACTGGGTGCGCGAGATGCACGTCGACGGCTTCCGGTTCGACCTGGCCTCGGCGCTGGCGCGGACGTCGCACGGCATCGACCTGCGCGCGCCGCTGCTGTCGGCGATCGGACAGGACCCGGTGCTGCGCGAGGTGAAGCTTGTCGCCGAGCCGTGGGACGCGACCAGCGAGGGCTACCTGGTGGGGCGGTTCCCGCCTCCCTGGTGCGAGTGGAACGACCGCTACCGCGACACCGTGCGCGACTTCTGGCGCGGGCGGTCCAACGGCGTGCGCGACCTGGCGTCGCGGCTGACCGGGTCGAGCGACCTGTACGCCGACGACGGCCGTCACCCGATCAGCTCGGTCAACTTCGTGACGGCCCACGACGGCTTCACCCTGCGAGACGTGGTGTCGTACGACGACAAGCACAACGAGGCCAACGGCGAGCAGAACCGCGACGGGAGTCCCGACAACCGGTCCTGGAACTGCGGCGTCGAGGGCGAGACCGACGACCCCGACGTGCTCTCGCTGCGCCAGCGGCAGGCCGCGAACCTGCTTGCCACGCTGCTGTTCTCGACCGGCGTGCCGATGATCACCGCGGGCGACGAGCGCGGCCGCACGCAGCGCGGCAACAACAACGCCTACTGCCAGGACTCCGAGATCTCGTGGCTGGACTGGGGCGACGACCCGCGGTGGTCGCATCTCACCGAGCTGACCCGGACGATGCTGACCCTGCGACGGGAGCACCCGGTGCTGCGCCAGCGGCACTTCTTCGCCGGCGAGCCGGTCAGCGAGGGCGGCCGCAAGGACGTCGCGTGGTTCCGCCCGGACGGTCGGGAGATGACCGAGCGGGACTGGTTCGACCCGCACGTCGCGACGCTCGGCATGCTGCTCAACGGCGAGCAGCTGCGGCACGTGGGCCCGCAGGGCGAGGCGCTGGCGGACCGGTCGTTCGTCGCGTGGCTGCACGGCGGCGCGGAGCCGGTCGACCTGGTCATGCCCGGCGACGGATGGCCCGACGCGTGGGAGGTCGTGGTCGACACCAGCGGCGCGTCGTCAGGGCGGGTCGAGCCGCTGCGCGCCGACGATCACCTCGCCGTCCCCGGGCGCAGCCTGCTGCTGCTCCGCTCCATCCCCTGACCCGCGCGGTCCGACAGCGTGGTCCGCGCCGGGTCAGGGTCGATAGCTGAGATCCGCGTTGCCGCTCAGCGCGCCGTACCAGCGGACGTGGCCGAGGACCACGGCCGAGACCCCGCCCGCACCGGCGGTGGCGGCCACGACGGCGTTGCGCGAGTCGTCCCACTGCCTCGAGTTGTCCTCGTGCGGCCGGCGAGCACCAGCGGGCGAGGCCCAGGCGGTCGTCGTCGTACCCGATCGGTGCCGTGACACCCACGCCATCGCCGTGTGCCCGCCGGCGCCGACCGCGAGCGACATCCCGTAGCCGGCGCGGATCCCGAGCGTCGGTTCGCCGCGGTCCAGGCGGCGGGCGTCCACCGGCTCGGGCGCCCCGACCGGCCAGTGGGTGCGCCAGGTGTCGAACGATGCGCCGACACCACGCTGCTGCCAGGCGACGACCCCGACGCCCGAACCGGTGATCCCGGAGTCCACGGCGAACACGTCGCGGGTGCGCTCGGACACCGCGTCGAGCGTCGGCGGTGTCCCTACCTGCTTGCGCAGCAGCCACAGCGAGGTGTCCGGCGCATCGGGCCACTGACCCCGGGTGCTGCGATGGCGCAGGTACGACGCGACCACCGCGCCGCCTGCCGCGACGTCGACGTCGACGCCGTCGATGCCCTGCGACTCGTACCGGCGGGTGAGGCCCCTGCTCCACTCGCCCGACGTCGGGTCGAGGCGCATCAGCACGAGCCGCCCGAAGCCCCAGTAACCGGGTTCGTCCTCGAAGCCGGCGGTACGCAGCGCGGTCACCCGCCCGTCGTCGCCCACGCCGGCGACGTACTCGTCACCCCACAGACCGCGCTCCCCGCGTGGGTGGTCCACCAGCCCGTCGGGATCCGACCAGGTGGTGATGTGCTGCGGCTCGCCGGCGTACTGCAGCCGGGTGGCGAACACCGCGTGCTCCCCGTCGGGCGAGACGTCCACCGAGTTGATCTCGCACTTGCGGTGCGTCTCCCGCGACCACCCGTCGGCGTGGGTCCAGACCAGCTCCACGGCGATGCCGGGCGGGTCGTCCAACGCGGTGCGGATCAGGCACTCGACCCCGGCCGCGATCGTGGCCTGCTGGACGTCGACATCGGTCACGACGCACTGCTGACCCTTGGGCAGCGTGGTGATCGCGGTCCGCCGGTCCAGGTCGCCGTCGGGCGCGCGTCGCCGCTCGTAGACGGTCTGCTCGCGCCGCCCGCCGGTCGACAGCAGCACCGTGGTGCCGTCCTCGAGCACGGCGGCGACCGTGGTTCCGTTGACGGCCTGGCGGTTGCCCCACCCGTCCTCGGCCGCTGCGGGCAGCAGCGGGAAGGCACCGGCGCTGCCTGCGCTGACCAGCGCGACGCTGAGCACGGACACGAACTTGGCTGGCAGGTGGCGCACGACGTACCCCCGATCGTGGAGACGGACCCGTACCGAGTCCGCTGCGGCGCACGGTAGCCAGACGTTCGACACGGGCCGGGGCAGATGCTGTCTCGTTCCGGTATCGACGCGGGATCAGGTGACGCGCACCGAGGCGGCGACCTGTCGCACCAGCCGCTCGTAGACCTGCCAGTGGGTGAGGTCGGGCGAGGCGAGGGCGAGCAGCGCGATCTGCGCGTGCCCCGCGAGCGGCACGGCGACGGTGACCTCACGGTGCCGCTCGGCGCCGCCCCGGGCGACCCGCTCGGCGATGGCGACGACGACCGGGCGCCCGTCGAGCCGCTCCAGCCGTACCTCGGCGTAGTCGCCGTCGCGGCGCAAAGCCTCGGCCGTGCCCAGGACCAGCACGGTGGGGTCGCTGCTGGCGCCCGCCGGGTGCAGCGCCACCGTCAGGGTCGCGGTCGACGGGGCCCCGTCGAGCTCGACGAGGCAGAACGCGCAGGCAGCGACCCGGCTGGCGCGGACGTGGCGCGCCAGCGACTCCACGTACAGGCCCAACCCCTCGCGCTGCCGGGCGTCGGCGACGCCGAACGCCTCGACCAGCGCGCGCTGGCCGGCCACCCGGTCCTCGATCGCGTCGTCCAGCGGCACCTGATGGAAGTCGGGCGGGACGTCGAGAACCAGCGCGCCGGTCACGAGTCAGCCCCCGGGGACTCGTCGCGGGGACCGGTGCGACCCTGCACCCGGTCGGCGAGCACGTCGCCGGCGCTGCCGCCCAGCACGGCGAAAGTGGCGATCGGCAGCGAGGTCGGCGCCACGTCGGTCCAGGCGCGGCTCAGCGCCCCCAGCAGCCGGTGCGCACCGGCACCGGTGCCGGCCAGCTCGGCGACGCCCGCCGTCTCGATCGGCGCCCGGTCGAGCCCGGTCACCCCGAGCAGCTCGGTCACGACGCGGGTCAGGCCGGCGACCTGCACCAGCGACGTGGCTGTCGAGACCATCTCGACGGCCTGCTGCTGCACCCACTCCTCCACCGCGGCACTCAGCGCCGCACCCGCACGGGCGAGGTCGTCGGCGAGGCCGAGGGCGTCCGCGCCGTCCAGCGAGCCGGCCGCCTCGTCGACCCGGCGCCGCAGCAGCGCGGCGGCGGCCTCGTGGTCCCGGGACAGCTCGTCGACGGCGGCCCGGACGCCTGCCCGCGCCGTGTCGGCGTCGTCGGCACCCGCCAGCCGGGTGGTCTGCTCGACCAGCTCGTGGGTGCGGTCGGTACGCGCCGCGAGCCCGGCCCGCCACTCGTCGACGGCACGGGCGAGGTCGGCGGCAGCGTCCTCGTAGACCAGCAGGTGGCGCGACAGCGCCCCCAGCGCGTCGCTCAGCGGCGTCGCCACCGGTCCGGACCACACCCCGTCGGCGGCCAGCAACACGTCGATCCGCCCGCGGGACTCCACCAGCATCCGCACGACCTCGCGCAGCGCACCCATCACCGCATCGGTCTCGGCCAGGTCACCGGGAGTGGGATCGAGCCCGAGGAAGCGTTCGGGCCCCATCAGGCGTCACCCGCCTGGCGCCGCAACGCGCGGGCACCGTCACCGCACTCCTCGGAGGTCTCGCCGAGGCGGTCGGACAGCGCCGCCAGCGCGGTCGCGAGCGACTCGCCCGTCGCCGCCGGGGCCACTGCCTGTGCGGCGGGCTCGACCAGCAGCCGCCGGGCCGCGAGCAGCGCCTCGTCGACCGAGCGCAGCGCGTCGGCGACGTGCGCGAGCTCGTCAGCGACGGTGCTGGGGCCCGGCATCGTCACAGTCTGCCAAACCCGGGGGTCATCGGGGCCTGGGTCAGCCGGCCGCGGGTGGCGCGGGCGGCTCCGGCCACACGACCAGGCCCATCTCGGCCGGGGTGGCCAGCAGCTCGTGCCGTGGCAGCACGCGGACGGTGTAGCCGAAGGCCCCGGTGGAGTCCAGCTTGACCTCGCCGGCGAAGCGGTGCCGCCCGCCCTCGTAGGTCTCGGCGTGCGCGAGCTGCACCACCTGCACCCGCTGCAACGCGTCGTCGTCGCGCACCGAGCCGTGCACGACCTCGACCTGCACGTCGTCCGGGGTGAGACCGCTCAGGGACGCGAAGACCTGGACCGAGAGCGTCGAGCCGACCTCCGGGGAGTCACCGATGCCGGTTGCCTCGATGTGCTCGATCCGCACCCGGTCCCACGCCGCGCGGACCGCGACCTTCCACGCCGCCAGCTGGGTGGCACGCTTCGGGTCCGCGCGCAGCACCCGGGCGGTGCCCGCAGCCGGCGCGTACAGCTGCAGCACGTAGTCGCGGACCATCCGGGTGGCCAGCACCTTGGGGCCGAGCGACTTCAGCGTGTGCCGGACCATCTCCAGCCAGCGCAGCGGCAACCCGTCGTCGTCGCGGTCGTAGAACCGGGCGGCGACCTCGTTCTCTATCAGGTCGTAGAGCGCGTGTGCCTCGATGTCATCGCGCCGGTCGGGGTCGTCGACACCGTCGGCGGACGGTATCGCCCAGCCGTTGTTGCCGTCGTACCACTCGTCCCACCAGCCGTCGAGGATGGACAGGTTGAGCCCGCCGTTGAGCGCCGCCTTCATGCCGGACGTGCCACAGGCCTCGTACGGGCGCAGCGGGTTGTTGAGCCAGACGTCACAACCGGGGTAGAGCGGCTGGGCCATGCCGATGTCGTAGTCGGGCAGGAACACGATCCGGTGTCGCACGGCGGGGTCGTCGGCGAAGCGGACGATCTCCTGGATCAGCCGCTTGCCGCCGTCGTCGGCGGGGTGCGACTTGCCCGCGATCACCAGCTGCACCGGGCGCTCGGGGTGCAGCAGCAGCGACTTCAGCCGCTCGGGGTCGCGCAGCATCAGGGTGAGGCGCTTGTACGACGGCACCCGGCGCGCGAAGCCGATGGTGAGCACGTCGGGATCGAGCACGCCGTGCACCCAGCCCAGCTCGGCAGGGGTGTGGCCGCGCTGGAGCAGCGAGGCGCGCTGCCGGCGCCGGACGTCGGCGACCAACCTTCCCCGCAGCACCCGCTTGGTCGCCCACACGGTGTCGCCCGGGATCTGGTCGACGACCTCGAAGGCATCGTGTCCGTCGCCCTCGGCGAACGCGAGGACCTCACGGGCCATCCAGCTCGGGGCGTGCACACCGTTGGTGATGGACGCGATCGGCACCTCGCTGGCGTCGAAGCCGGGCCACAGCCCCGCGAACATCGAGCGGCTCACGTCGCCGTGCAACACGCTCACGCCGTTGGCGCGCTGGGCCAGCCGCAGGCCCATCACGGCCATGTTGAACACGCCGGGGTCCCCGCCGGGATAGTCCTCGGCTCCGAGTCGGAGCACCCGGTCGACCGGGATCTCAGGCACGGCGTTGTCGCCACCGAAGTGCTGCGCGATCAGCTCGACCGGGAACCGGTCGATGCCGGCCGGCACCGGGGTGTGCGTCGTGAACACGGTGCCGGCCCGGGTGATCTCCATCGCGGTGTCGAAGTCGACCCGTTCCTGCTGCACGTGCTCGCGGATCCGCTCGAGGCTGAGGAAACCGGCGTGCCCCTCGTTGGTGTGGAACACCTCGGGCGCGGGGGTGCCGGTGATCCGGCAGTAGATGCGCAGCGCCCGTACGCCACCGATGCCGAGCAGCATCTCCTGCAGCAGCCGGTGCTCGGCGCCCCCGCCGTACAGCCGGTCGGTGACGTCGATGCCCAGCCCGTCGTTGAGCGCGGCGTCGGAGTCGAGCAGCAGCAGCGGAACTCGGCCCACCTGTGCGACCCAGATCCGGGCCGCGAGCCGCTTGCCGTCGGGCAGGCCCACGGTGACGTGCGGGGTGGTGCCGTCGGCGTCGCGTAGCAGCGTCAGGGGCAGCCCATCGGGGTCGGTGACGGGGTACGTCTCCTGCTGCCAGCCCTCGCGGGACAGCGACTGGCGGAAGTAGCCGTGCCGGTAGAACAGGCCCACGCCGATGATCGGCACGCCCATGTCGCTGGCGGCCTTGAGGTGGTCACCGGCCAGGATGCCGAGCCCGCCGGAGTACTGCGGCAGGACCTTGGTGATGCCGAACTCCGGGGAGAAGTACGCGACCGACGTCGGCACCTCGGCCCGGCTGCTGGCCGACTCCTGGTACCACCGCGGGTCGACCAGGTAGTGCTCGAGGTTCTCGTGCGCGGCGTGCAGCCGCCGCAGGAAGCTCTCGTCGGCCGCGAGCCGGTCGAGCCGCTCGATGGACAGCGCGCCGAGCAGCTGGACGGGGTCCTGGCCGGTGGCAGCCCACAGGTCGGGGTCGATGGCCTCGAACAGGTCCTGGGTCTCGTGGTGCCAGGACCACCGCAGGTTGGTGGCCAGGTCCCCGAGCGGGGCCAGCGCCGTGGGCAGCACGGGGCGGACGGTGAAACGACGGATGGCGCGCACCCCATGACGTTACAGGCGCCCCGCGGGACAGGCGCACGAACGTCCCTGGGTCGGCCGAACGGACGATCAACCCCGGCAAGAAGGACGAAAGCGAGCGACACACGTCACTTTCCCGTCCCAAATTCAGTCAGAATGCCAACTACAGTGAACTTTGCTGGTTCACTAGTCTTACTAAGTTCCATCGTCCTGCAGCCCCAAGGAGCAACCCGTGCGTCCCTCCCCTGTCTCTTCTCGCCGGATCGCGACCGGCGTCGCGGTCCTGGCCCTGGCCGTGACCGGCCTCGCAGCCTGCGGCTCCGACGACTCCCCCTCCGCCTCGGGCGGAGACGGGGGCGGCTCGGGCGACGGCGTCGACGTCAAGCTCGGCTACTTCCCCAACCTGACCCACGCCACCGCGATCGTGGGTGTGGAGCAGGGCTACTTCGAGGACGCTCTCGCCGAGGACGGCGCGACCGTCACCGAGCAGACGTTCAACTCCGGCACCGACACGATCGAGGCGATGCTCGCCGGCGGCCTCGACGCCACCTACATCGGCCCCTCCCCCACGGTGACCGCCTTCGCCTCCTCCCAGGGCAACGGCGTCCGGGTGCTCGCGGGTGCCGCGTCCGGCGGTGCGGCCCTGGTCGTGCAGCCGGAGATCAAGGACCTGTCCGACCTCGAGGGTGAGGTCGTCGCGACCCCGTCCGTCGGCAACACCCAGGACATCGCGGCTCGCTACTACTTCAAGCAGGAGGGCTACACGACCGACGTCGACGGCGGAGGCGACATCTCCATCGTCGGCCAGGAGAACAGCGTCACCACGCAGGCCTTCCAGCAGGGCGAGATCGCGGGCGCCTGGGTGCCGGAGCCGTACATCAGCATCCTGGAGGAAGAGGGCGGCAAGGTGCTCGTGGACGAGGCCGAGCTGTGGCCGGACGGCCAGTTCGTCACGACCCAGCTGATCGTGCGGACGGCGTTCCTCGAGGAGCACCCCGACCTCGTGGCCGACCTGCTCACCGCCCACGTCGAGTCGAACACCTCCATCAACGAGTCGCCCGAGGAGGCCAAGACGCTCGTGGGCGACGCGCTGCTCGAGCTCACCCAGAGCGAGCTGCCGGCCGACGTGCTCACCTCGGCCTGGGACAACCTGACCTTCACCAACGACCCGCTGCCGGCGACCCTGATCGAGAGCGCCGCACACGCGGAGGACGTCGAGGTCATCGAGCCCGTCGAGGCGGACCTGAACACGCTGTACGACCTCGACCCGCTCAACGAGGTGCTGGCCGAGGCCGGCGAGCCCGAGGTGGCCGGACCATGAGCCTGATGTCCGGATTCAGGACCGGAACACGCCGCGGCGCGGACAGCGACCAGGTGCCCGCGCCTGCGGGCGGTTCCGAGCGCACGACCGCGATCGCCATCCACGGCGTGACCAAGGAGTTCGGGCACGGCTCGCAGCACACCGTCGCCCTCCAGGACGTCGACCTCGACGTCGCCGAGCACGAGTTCCTCTGCCTGGTCGGAGCCAGCGGCTGCGGCAAGAGCACCCTGCTCAACCTCATCGCCGGCCTCGACCAGCCCACGTCGGGCAGCATCGACACCGACGGCCGCAAGGTCGCGTTCATGTTCCAGGAGGCGCTGCTGTTCCCGTGGCTCACCCTGGAGCAGAACATCGAGCTGGCGCTCAAGCTGGAGGGCACCGACAAGGCGGCCCGCAAGGCCCGGGTCGAGGAGCTGCTGGCGCTGGTGCACCTCAGCGGGCGGGGCAAGCGTCGCCCGCACGAGCTCTCCGGCGGCATGCGCCAGCGCGGTGCGCTGGCCCGGGTACTCGCCCAGGAGGCGCAGATCGTGCTGATGGACGAGCCGTTCGCCGCGCTGGACGCGATGACCCGCGACTCCATGCACGACGAGCTGGAGCGGATCTGGCAGCAGCTGGACCTCACCGTGGTGTTCGTCACGCACAACGTCCGCGAGGCTGTCCGGCTGGGCGACCGAACCATCCTGATGGAGTCCGGCCCCGGCCGGGTGAAGTCGGAGTTCGCGGTCGAGATCGACCGGCCCCGCCACCAGGACGACATCCCGGTCGCCGAGATGTCCGGCCGGCTCACGCACGAGCTGAAGGCTGAGGTGGCCCGCCATGTCCGTTGACACCGACCTGCGGGCCGTCGCTCCGCAGGCTCCGCCACGGACGCCACGGGGGGCGGCCCTGTCGGAGAAGATCTGGGCCGCGCTGTGGCCCAAGGTGCTGGCCGTCGCCATCGCCATCGGGCTGTGGCAGGCCGTCGTCTGGTCCGGCTGGAAGCCCGAGTACCTGCTGCCGCCGCCCCGGCTGGCGTTCGAGGCGCTGTGGGACCTGCTCCAGGACGGTCGGTTCTGGGACCTGCTGAGCACGACCATGCGCCGCGGCGTCGTGGGCTTCGCGATCGCCCTGGTGGTGGGCTCGCTGCTCGGCATCGCCGTGTCGCAGTGGAAGGTGCTGCGCGCCGGCGTCGGCTCGATGATCACCGGCCTGCAGACGATGCCGTCGATCGCGTGGTTCCCGCTGGCGATCCTGCTGTTCGGGCTGACCGAGAACGCGATCTACTTCGTCATCATCCTCGGCGCTGCCCCGTCGATCGCCAACGGCATCATCAGCGGCATCGACGAGGTGCCACCGAACCTGCTCCGTGCCGGCCACATGCTCGGGGCCCGCGGCATCGACCGCTACCACTACGTCATCCTGCCGGCGGCACTGCCGTCGTACATCTCAGGCCTCAAACAGGGTTGGGCGTTCGCCTGGCGGAGCCTGCTGGCAGGTGAGCTGCTGGTCAACGTGCCGGGCGTACCGTCCCTCGGCGGAGACATGACAAACGCCCGCAACACGCTGAACTCGGACGTGCTGATCGCGCTGATGATCGTGATCCTGGTGCTCGGGATGATCATCGACGTGATCTTCTCCGCACTGGCCCGGCGGGTACGTGCCCGGCGCGGTCTGACCGGGCTGCACGGCAGCTAGTCGACCCAGGACCTCCGGCCCGGCACCAACCCCCGTCGTGGTGCCGGGTCGGGAAGGTCTCGCTAGGTTGGCGCCGATGATCTCCCGTATCCCGATCATGGACGTCCACCCAGTGATCGAGGGCGGGGCCTACCCGGTCAAGACAGTCGTCGACGAGACGTTCGGCGTCTACGCCACCGTTTATCGGGAGGGCCACGACGCCCTTGGCGCCGAGGTGGTGCTCACCGACCCCACCGGTCGGGACCGCCCACCCGTCCGGATGCGGCCGGCCGGCCCACCCTCCCGCTGGGTGGCCGACGTCACACCCGACCGGGAGGGCGCCTGGACCTTCCGGGTGCAGGCCTGGAGCGACCCCGTGGGCACCTGGCAGCACAACGCCGAGGTCAAGATCGCGGCCGGTGTCGACGTCGACCTGATGCTCGCCGAGGGCGCCGTCGTGCTGGCGCGGGCGGCGAAGGCGCTCCCGCGCGGCTCCACGGAGGGCCGGCAGGTGCTGCGCGACGCCGTGAAGGCCCTCAAGGACGCCAGGCGCCCGGTCGAGGCCCGGTTGGCGGCCGGCACGGCGCCCGAGGTCGACGCCGTGCTCGCCGTCAACCCGCTGCGAGACCTGCTCGACAGCGGTCCGCGCTACCCGGTGTTCGCCGACCGGACCCGCGCCCTGGTCGGGTCCTGGTACGAGTTCTTCCCGCGTTCCGAGGGGGCGTACGTCGGCGACGACGGCACCGTCGTCGCCGGCACTCTGCGCACCGCCGCGGAGCGGCTGCCTGCCGTCGCGGCCATGGGGTTCGACGTCATCTACCTGCCGCCGATCCACCCGATCGGCCGGGACAACCGCAAGGGCCCGAACAACACCCTGGAGCCAGGGCCGACCGACCCCGGCTCGCCGTGGGCGATCGGTGCCGCCGAGGGCGGGCACGACGCGATCCATCCCGACCTCGGCACGTTCGACGACCTGGACGCGTTCGTGGCCCGCGCCGGCGAGGTCGGGCTCGAGGTGGCGCTCGACTTCGCGCTGCAGTGCGCACCCGACCACCCCTGGGTCACCGAGCACCCGGAGTGGTTCACCACCCGGGTCGACGGGACGATCGCGTACGCCGAGAACCCGCCGAAGAAGTACCAGGACATCTACCCGCTGAACTTCGACAACGACCCCCAGGGCCTCTACACCGAGGTCCTCCGGGTGCTGCGGGTGTGGATGGACCACGGCGTGCGGATCTTCCGGGTCGACAACCCGCACACCAAGCCGGTGCCGTTCTGGGAGTGGCTGCTCGGCGAGGTGCGGCGCACCGACCCCGACGTGGTGTTCCTGTCGGAGGCGTTCACCCGGCCGGCGATGATGCGCGGTCTCGGCACCGTCGGCTTCCACCAGAGCTACACCTACTTCACCTGGCGCAACGAGAGCGGCGAGATCGGCGACTACCTGCACGAGCTGAGCCACGAGACCAGCCACGTGCTGCGGCCCAACTTCTTCGTGAACACACCCGACATCCTCACCGCCTACCTGCAGTACGGCGGGCCGGCGGCGTTCAAGGTGCGCGCCGTGATCGCGGCGACCGGCGCCCCCAGCTGGGGCGTCTACGCCGGCTACGAGCTGTTCGAGCACGTCGCGCTGCGACCCGGCAGCGAGGAGTACCTCGACTCGGAGAAGTACCAGGTGCGGGTGCGCGACTTCGCCGGAGCCGAGCGTGCGGGACGGTCGCTGGCGCCGTACCTCACCCGGCTCAACGAGATCCGCCGTGCGCACCCCGCGCTGCAGCGGCTGCGCAACCTCACCGTGCACGCGAGCGACAACGACCAGATCCTGTGCTTCTCCCGGCGGACCGGTGACGATGCGGTGATCGTCGTCGTCAACGTCGACCCGCACCACACCCAGGAGACGACGGTCCACCTGGACATGCCGGCGCTCGGGCTGGCCTGGACCGACACCTTCAGCGCCCACGACGAGATCACCGGGGAGGCCTGGCCGTGGGGCGAGCACGACTACGTGCGGCTCGACCCGGGCCACGAGCCGGCGCACGTGCTGCACGTGCGGAGGACCCACTGAGATGGCCCTCGAGCACGATCCCGGCTGGTTCAAGCGTGCCGTCTTCTACGAGGTGCTCGTCCGGTCGTTCAAGGATCGCAGCGGTGACGGCGTCGGCGACCTCGCCGGGCTGACCGAGAAGCTGGACTACATCGAGTGGCTCGGCGTCGACTGCCTGTGGCTGCCGCCGTTCTTCCCTTCGCCGCTGCGCGACGGTGGGTACGACGTCGCGCACTTCACCGACGTCGCCGACGACATCGGCGACGTCGACGACTTCCGCAGGTTCCTCGACGCGGCGCACGAGCGCGGCATCCGGGTGATCATCGACTTCGTCATGAACCACACGTCCGACCAGCACCCGTGGTTCCAGGCCTCGCGCAGCGACCCGGACGGCCCTTACGGCGACTTCTACGTGTGGTCGGACACCGACGAGCTGTACCAGGACGCACGGATCATCTTCGTCGACACCGAGTCGTCGAACTGGACCTGGGACCCGGTCCGCGGCCAGTACTTCTGGCACCGCTTCTACAGCCACCAGCCCGACCTCAACTTCGACAACCCGGCGGTGCACGAGGCGATCACCGACGCGCTCGACTTCTGGCTCGACCTCGGCATCGACGGATTCCGCCTGGACGCGGTGCCGTACCTGTACGAGCGCGAGGGCAGCAACGGCGAGAACCTGCCGGAGACGCACGCGTTCCTGCGCAAGCTGCGCAAGCACGTCGACGACACCTACCCCGGCAGGGTGCTGCTCGCCGAGGCGAACCAGTGGCCGGCCGACGTGGTGGACTACTTCGGCAGCTTCGAGACCGGTGGCGACGAGTGCCACATGTGCTTCCACTTCCCGGTGATGCCCCGGCTGTTCATGGCCGTGCGCCGGGAGTCGCGGTGGCCGATCTCGGAGATCCTCGACCAGACGCCCGCAATCCCGAGCAACACGCAGTGGGGCATCTTCCTGCGCAACCACGACGAGCTGACCCTCGAGATGGTGACCGACGAGGACCGCGACTACATGTGGTCGGAGTACGCCAAGGACCCCCGGATGAAGGCCAACATCGGCATCCGCCGGCGGCTGGCTCCCCTGCTGGACAACGACATCAACCGGATGGAGCTGTTCACCGCCCTGCTGCTGAGCCTGCCGGGGTCGCCCGTGCTCTACTACGGCGACGAGATCGGCATGGGCGACAACATCTGGCTGGGCGACCGCGACGGCGTCCGCACCCCGATGCAGTGGACGCCCGACCGCAACGCCGGCTTCTCCACCGTCACCCCCGGTCGGCTGCACCTGCCGGCGATCATGGACCCGGTCTTCGGCTTCCAGGCGGTCAACGTCGAGGCGGAGCTGGAGAACGGCTCGTCGCTGCTGCACTGGAACCGGCGGATGATCCACATCCGCAAGGAGCACCCCACGTTCGGGCTCGGCTCGTTCACCGACCTCGGGGGCAGCAACCCGTCGGTGCTGAGCTACATCCGGCAGTTCGGCGACGACGTCGTACTCTGCGTGAACAACCTGTCCCGGTTCCCGCAGCCGGTGGAGCTCGACCTCCGGCACTTCCGCGGTGCGCATCCCGTGGAGCTGCTGGGCGGCGTCCGGTTCCCCGCGATCGGGGAGCTGCCCTACCTGCTCACCCTGAGCGGGCATGGCTTCTACTGGTTCCGGGTCCCCGTCGACGAGATCGACGACGAGGACGACACCGAGACCACCACGGTGCGCGAGGAGGGGACCAGCACGTGACCGACGACGACGGCCTGACCACATCGCTCGCCCACTACCTGACGATCCAGCGGTGGTTCGCCGGCAAGGGCCGCGACCTGGCCGTCGACGGGGTACGTACCGTCGCCTGGCTGGGTGAGCCGGACACCGACCCACGGGTGGCGGTCTGCCTGGTCGACACGATCTCGGGCACCGGTGCCTCCGCCGTCCGCGACGTCTACCAGGTGCCGCTGTCGTACCGCAGCGCGCGGCACGACCAGATCGACGGCGCCTACCTGGGCGAGCACGAGGGACCCGACGGACCGGCGCACGTCTACGACGCCGTGCACGACAAGGAAGCGGTCTCGTTGCTGGTCGACGTGCTGGTGCGCGGTGCCGCCCCCGACCCCCTGACCGCACAGGTCGTCACGGAGCAGGTGGTCGACCTGCACGGCCCGACCGTCGTGCTGGCCGGGGAGCAGAGCAACACCAACGTCGTGGTCGGTGAGCACCTGCTGCTCAAGGTGTTCCGCCGGGTGGCGCCCGGACGCAACCCGGACATCGAGGTGCTGGCCGCACTGACCCGTGCCGGCTCCGAGGACATCGTGCCGCTGCTCGGCTGGCTCGAGCTGGCCGACGGCGGCGGGGCCGCGACGGACCTGGCCATGGTGTCGGAGTTCCTGGGCATGGCCACCGACGGCTGGGATCTCGCGCTCACCAGCGTGCGTGACCTGTTCGCCGAGCGCGACCTCTACCCCGAGGAGGTCGGCGGCGACTTCGCCTCGGAGTCGCACCGACTCGGCGCCACCGTCGCCCGGGTGCACGCCCAGCTCGCCACGGGCCTGCCCACCGACACCTGGGGCCCGGACGACCTGAAGGCACTGGCAGCCAGGATGCGGGCCCGGCTCGACGCCGCGGTCGACGAGGTCCCCGACCTCGCCGCGCACGCGGACGCACTTGCCGGCCTGCTCGACCAGGTGGGCACGTCGGCCGGACCCGTGCCGGTGCAGCGCGTGCACGGCGACCTGCACCTGGGGCAGACGCTGCGAACCTTCCAGGGCTGGCGGATCATCGACTTCGAGGGCGAGCCGGCCAAGCCGCTGGCGGAGCGCACCACGCCCGACGCCACCGTCCGCGACGTCGCCGGGATGCTGCGGTCGTTCGACTACGCGGCCCAGTCGCAGTGGGCCGACCTGCTCGGCGACCACCAGCTCGCCACCCGGGCGACGGAGTGGGCCCAGCGCAACCGGGACGCCTTCCTCAACGGCTATGCCGAGCAGGCGGGTACCGACCCGCGCGAGCAGCGGACGCTGCTGGCCGCGTACGAGGCCGACAAGGCCGTCTACGAAGTCGTCTACGAGGCGCGCAACCGGCCCGCCTGGCTGCCCATCCCACTGCGCGCCGTCGCACGGCTGGTCGCAGCCGACGCACCGACCGGAGGAGGCCACCGGTGACCACGAGCCCCAAGCCCCCAAGCCCCCCAAGCCCCCCGAGCCGCCCAAGCCCGCCAAGCCCGTCGCGACCGACGTGCTGGACCAGATTGCCGCGGGGACCCACCACGACCCGCACGGCGTGCTCGGCGCCCATCCGCACGGCGGCGCCGTCACCGTGCGCACCCTGCGCCCGATGGCGCGCAGCGTCGAGGTCGAGCACGAGAGCGGCGTGGTGTCGCTCGAGCACGAGCACGCAGGGGTGTGGGTCGGCGTCCTCGATCACCCCGCCGTCGCCGACTACCGGCTGGTCGTCCGCTACGAGGACGGCGTGGCCCACCTGGTCGACGACCCCTACCGCTACCTGCCGACGATCGGCGAGATCGACCTGCACCTGATCAGCGAGGGCCGGCACGAGCAGCTGTGGAGCGTGCTGGGCGCGCACGTGCGCAGCTACGACAGTGTTGCCGGCCCGGTGCAGGGCACGTCGTTCGCGGTCTGGGCACCCAACGCCCGGGGCGTACGCGTGGTCGGCGACTTCAACCACTGGGACGGCCGCGCGCACCCGATGCGGGCGCTGGGCTCGACCGGGGTGTGGGAGCTGTTCGTGCCCGATATCGGCTCGGGTGCCCAGTACAAGTACGCGATCCTCGGCGCCGACGGGCACTGGCGTACCAAGTCCGACCCGCTCGCCGCCGCCACCCAACGGCCGCCGGAGACGGCGTCGGTCGTGCACAGCTCGACGCACGAGTGGCGCGACGACGACTGGATGACCGAGCGCGCGAGGCGCGCGCCGCACGACCGGCCGATGAGCACGTACGAGGTGCACCTCGGCTCGTGGCGCAAGGACCGCAGCTATCGCGAGCTGGCCGACGAGCTGGTCGCGTACGTCAACGACCTGGGCTTCACCCACGTCGAGATGCTGCCGGTGGCCGAGCACCCGTTCGGCGGCTCGTGGGGGTACCAGGTCACCGGCTACTACGCGCCCACCGCACGCTTCGGCGACCCCGACGACTTCCGCTACCTCGTCGACCGGCTGCACCAGTCGGGTATCGGCGTGATCCTCGACTGGGTGCCCGCGCACTTCCCCAAGGACGAGTGGGCACTGGCCCGCTTCGACGGCACACCGCTGTACGAGCACGCCGATCCACGCCGCGGCGAGCAGCCGGACTGGGGCACGTACGTCTTCGACTTCGGCCGGCGCGAGGTGCGCAACTTCCTGGTGGCCAACGCGGTCTACTGGCTGGAGGAGTTCCACATCGACGCGCTCCGCGTCGACGCCGTGGCGTCCATGCTCTACCTCGACTACTCGCGCGAGGACGGCGAGTGGACGCCGAACCAGTACGGCGGTCGCGAGAACCTCGACGCGGTGTCGTTCCTGCAGGAGGTCAACGCCACCTGTTACCGGCGCTCGCCCGGCGCGACGATCATCGCGGAGGAGTCGACCTCGTGGCCCGGCGTCACCCGGCCGACGCATCTCGGCGGTCTCGGGTTCGGCTTCAAGTGGAACATGGGGTGGATGCACGACTCGCTCGGCTACATGGCACAGGAGCCGATCTACCGGCAGTACCACCACCACCAGATGACGTTCGCGATGATGTACGCCTACTCGGAGAACTTCGTGCTGCCGATCTCGCACGACGAGGTGGTGCACGGCAAGGGCTCGCTGCTGCGGAAGATGCCGGGCGACCGCTGGCAGCAGCTGGCCAACCTGCGCGCCTACCTCGCGTACATGTGGGCGCACCCGGGCAAGCAGCTGTTGTTCATGGGCGCCGAGATCGGCCAGGACAACGAGTGGTCGGAGGAGCGCGAGCTGGACTGGTGGCTGCTCGACGACCCGTTCCACCGCGGCGTGCAGTCGCTGGTGCGTGATCTCAACCGCACGTACCGCGAGTCCCCCGCGTTGTGGACGTCGGACTCGGACCCGGCCGGGTTCTCGTGGATCGACGCCAACGACTCGAGCAACAACGTGTTCAGCTTCGTGCGCGAGGGCGGTGCGAGCGATGAGGGTGCGGCTGCGGCGACGCTGGTCTGCGTGTCCAACTTCGCGGCGGTGCCGCACGAGGGCTACCGGCTGGGGCTACCGCTGCCCGGCCGGTGGGCCGAGGTCGTCAACACCGACGCCGACACGTACCGCGGCTCGGGGGTCGGCAACCTCGGTGCGGTCCACGCGGCCCCCGACCAGTGGCACGGCCGGCCGGCCTCGGCGATGCTGCGCCTTCCCCCGCTCGGCACCGTGTGGCTGCGGCACGACGAGTGACCGAGCCCGTCCCGGACCAGCCGACGCTCACCGACGGCACGGTGGTGCTGCGGCCGTGGCGCGACGACGACGTCGAGGCCGCCCGGGTGCAGCACGACGAGGAGATGGCCTACTGGTTCGAGTTCCCGCGGGTGGTCCCTACCTCGGAACGGATGCGCGAGGCGATCGACGAGTGGCGCCAGCACTATGCCGACGACCGCCGGATCGTGAGCTTCGCCGTCGAGCGCGACGGCGCGATCGTGGGTTCCGCGGAGGTACGGCAGACGGCTGAGGGAAACGGCCTGCTGTCCTGGGCGCTCTATCCCGAGCACCGGGGGCGTGGCACCGCCGTACGCGGGGTGCGGCTGCTGGTGGCGTACGCGTTCGATCAGCTCGGCCTGCCGCGGGTCGAGGCTTACGTGCATCCCGACAACACCCGCTCGCTCCGAGTCGCGACCCGCGCCGGGCTCCGCCGCGAGGGCGTGGTGCGTGGTCGGGCGCCGTTCCACGGAGACCCGGCCGACGCGGTGCTGCTCGGCCGGCTCGCCGACGACCCGGGGCCGCACACGCCCGACGGGTTCCGCGCGATGCTCAACGCCGGGCTGCCGACCAAGCGCGTGATCGCACAGGGCGTGCTGCGGGACCGTCGCGGCCGGGTGCTGCTGTGCGAGCTGGTCTACAAGCCCGACTGGGACCTGCCCGGCGGCGTGGTCGAACCGGGCGAGTCCCCCCGCGACGGCATCGTCCGCGAGGTGCGCGAGGAGCTGGGTCTGGACGTGGTCGCAGGACCGCTGCTCGCCGTCGACTGGCTGCCGCCGTGGGCGGGCTGGGACGACGCGTGCGTGCTGGTGTTCGACCTGGGGGTGCACGACGAGGCCGTGGTCGACGACGCCGTGCTGGAGCCCCGCGAGATCGCCGCCACGCACTGGTGCGGGCCGGCCGACGTACGCGCGCACGCCCGCCCGCCGACCGCCGACCGGGTCGACCAGGTGCTGGCCGTTCCCCCCGACGCCGCGACCCGCTTCCTGCACGGCGGAAGTCCTCCCTAGCCCGATCTTCCGGCCGTACGCGCGCCCCGACGACCACCTCGCCGGAAGATCGGCCTCCGGATCTTCCGGCCGTACGCGCGCCCCAACGACCACCTCGCCGGAAGATCGGCCTCCGGATCTTCCGGCCGTACGCGCGCCCCGACGACCGCCTCGCCGGAAGTTCGGCTGGAGGTCAGCTGCCGGAGGCGGCCACCACGCCGCCGTACTGGCCCAGCGCGCGCACCTGGCCACCGCCCGCCGGCGGCACGTACAGCAGCACCTGGTGGCGGTAGCGCAGCTCGGCCGAGGTGTAGACGCGGCCGGCCAGGAAGGCCGCCTGCTCCGAGCCCGGCTGCCAGTCGACCGCGACGCCGTCGTCGATCCGGTAGTCGTCGGTCCGCGCCATGGTCGCGAAGACCAGCGCGCCGCCGTCGGCCGTGCGGGCGGCCCACTCGACGTCGGTCGCCTGCCACGACTGGAAGAACCGGACGCCGTCGATCGCCGCCTGGGTCTCGGCCACGGCACGCATCTGCTGCACGAACGAGTCGACCAGCACCAGGTCGTCCTCATCGGCGTCGGGGTCGTCGAGCAGCGCCCCGTAGGCGTCGGCGACTTCCTGCGGTGAGCCGACCAGGCCGGTGGACTCGTCCGGCTCGACCGGCTGCAACGCACTCGACTCGTCCAGCGCCAGCTCCGGCAGCTGCGTCGACGGCAGCACCTCCGCGGTCGAGACCAGCTGCCAGGGCCCCGCGGCGCTGGCCCTGCGGTGCACCTGCACCTTGGTGAGCCCGCGCTGGCCGTCGTCGACCACGGCCACGAACCACAGCGGGTACGACGACAACCGCGGCGAGACCACCGAGCGCAGCTCGAGCTCCTGGGTCACGTCCTGCGCGCCGTTCTCGAGCAACCGGCGGGCCACCTGCAGCGCACCGCTGTCGACCGCGAGCGTGTCGCCGGCCTCGACCGAACGCAGCGGCTCGGCGTCGAGCACCCGCAGCGACTCGGCCCGGCTCTCGGCCCACCGGGCCAGCACCTCGTCGGCCTCCGACCGCGTCGCTGCCAACTTGAGCGGGTCGTCGCCGACCGGCCGTGGCACCGCGCAGCCGCTGGTGAAGCCCACCAGCGTCAGCGCCACCGCCAGCGACACGGCGGTACGTAGTCCGCGGCCGCCACCCTGCGGGGCCGGTCTCGTCTTGTCGTCGGCATCCTTCTTGTCGTCGTCGCTGGTCTCGCCGTCACCGGTCTCGTCGTCGCCAGCCTCGTCGTCGCCAGCCTCGTCGTCACCAGCCTCGTCGTCACCAGCCTCGTCGTCACCAGCCTCGTCGTCACCGGTCTCGTCGCCACCGGCCTCGTCGTCGCTCGTCTCGTCGTCGCTGGTCTCGTCGTCGCTGGTCTCGTCGTCGCTGGTCTCGTCGTCGCTCGGTCTCGTCGTCGCCCGCCTCGTCGTCGCCAGCCTCGTCGTCGCCAGCCTCGTCGTCGCCCGCCTCGTCGTCGCCGGCCTCGTCGTCGCCCGCCTCGTCGTCGCCAGCCTCGTCGTCGCCGGCCTCGTCATCGCCGGCCTCGTCATCACGGGCCTCGTCATCGCCCGCCTCGTCATCGTTGTCGTCCCCGCCGCCGTCGGTCTCGTCCTCGTCGACCTCGTCGTCGTCCCAGTCGTCCCACTCGGCGGCCCGCCGACGCAGCGCGATCCAGCCGAACAGCGCCAGTCCGACCGACAGGCCGATCAGTCCGAGCCCGATCCCGAAGCCGCCGTCGAGCTCGTACGCCGCCACCACCTCGAGGCCCTCGAGATCACCCCCGTCGACAGCGGCGACCACCAGCTGCGCGGGCGTCGACGGCAGCTCGGCCGAGACAGCAGCGGTCCCGTCGCCACTCTCGCTCGCGAGCCACCAGTCCAGCGACGCCGGATCGGCCACCAGCGCCGGCTCGCCGTCGACATCCTCGGTGCCGACGTCGAGCGGGACGTCGATCTCGTCGACCACCAGCGCCGCGACACCGTCGGTGTAGTCGGACACGTCGACCGCATTGCCCAGGCCGACGAACACCGGCCGGTCGTCGGGCAGGCTGGCCTCGATCCGCACGGTGGGACCGGACAGGGCGAGCGCACCAGGCGCGGTGACCACGATCGAGGCGTCGGTCCCGAGCGCCTGCGGCGCGGAGCGTATGCGGTCGTCCGGGCCGAGCAGCAGCGCCATCGCTGCACCGACGAGCAGGCACAGCACGGCCGCGGCCACCAGGCCCCAGCCGACCACCCGTCGCACGCCTCACCCCCGCCCACGACCCTCCGCGAGCCTCGTCAGAACAGAGCGTTGGCCAGCCTACGGCGGGCATCGCCCACCCGGGCGTCTTCAGCGCCCACCGCGTCGAACAGCCCGAGCAGGTGCTGGCGAGCGCGTTCGCGGTCGTCGCCGAAGACCCGCGGCACCAGTGCGATCACCCGGTCGAACGCGTCGTCGACGTGGCCGCCCAGCAGGTCGACGTCGGCAGCCAGCAGCTGGGCGTCGAGGTCGTCGGGACGCTCTGCAGCCGCCGTGCGCGCGGCGGACACGTCGACGCCGTCGGTGCGTTGCAGCAGGCCTGCCTGGGCCAGCCGCGCCGCGGCGTCTGCGTCGCCCGGAGCGGTCTCCACCACCTTGCGATAGGCGGCGACAGCGGCTGCGTAGTCGCCCGCCTCCATCGCCGTGTCGCCGTCGGCGAAGCGCGGATCGGCGGCAGGCTCGGCCTCCGGCTCGGCGCCGGGCGACTCGGCGGGGGCGGCAGGACCACGCGGCGGCGCCTGCCCGGTCACGCCGTTGCTGACCGCCGCCTGGATGACCTGGTCCAGTGCCTGCCGCGCCTGCTCCTCGTCGACACTGCCCTCGAACAGTGGCACCGGCTGGCCGCGCAGCACCGCGAGCACGTACGGCACCGCCCGCACCTGCAACGCCTGCGCGAGCTGGGCACTGGAGTCGATGTCGAGTCGGACGAGGCTCACCCGTCCCTCGTAGGAGTCGGCGATGCGGCTCAGCAGGTCGACGGCCTCGCGGCTGGCGGGTGCCCGGGTCGACCAGAGCGCCAGCACCACCGGGTGGGTCATCGACGGCTCGACCACGTCGGCCTGGAAGCCCTGCTCGGTCGTGTCGAACGAGTAGATGCCGGGGCCGCCGCCCGGGGCCGCCGTGCCAGGAGGTGCGGCCGGCCCACCGCCGGCAGGGGGCTTCAACGCGGACAGGTCGATGGCCCCGGGACGAGAGAACTGCTCTGCACTCATGGGCCCATCCTGACGTAGCCCGCCAGCGAGTCAGAACCGGGCGGGCTCGCGGTACTCGCCCCACTCGGCACGCAGGGCGTCACAGATCTCGCCGAGCGTCGCCTCGACCCGTACGGCGTCGAGCATCGGCGGCACCAGGTTGGCGTCGGTGCGCGACGCGGCCACCATCGCCGCCAGCGCCGACGACACCGCTGCGTCGTCGCGGCCGGCCTTGCGGCGGGCCAGCTCGGCCACCTGCTCGGTCTCGACCTCGTGCGAGACCCGCATGATCTCGAGCTCGCCGGTGACCGAGTCGGGGAGGGTGTTGACACCGACGATCCGCTTGTCGCCCTTCTCCAGCGCGGTCTGGTACTGGAACGCCGCCTCGGCGATCTCGGACATGAACCAGCCGTCCTCGATGCCGCGCAGGATGCCCGATGTCATCGGGCCGATCGCGTGCTCGGCGTCGTCACCGCCGCCCATCGCGAGGATGCGCCGGAAGATCGCCTCGGCCTCGGCCTCGATCTGGTCGGTCAGCGCCTCGACGTACCAGGACCCGCCGAGCGGGTCGGCAACGTTGACGACGCCGGTCTCCTCCATCAGCACCTGCTGAGTGCGCATCGCGATCTCTGCGGCCCGCTCGCTCGGCAGCGCCAGCGTCTCGTCGAGAGCGTTGGTGTGCAGCGAGTTGGTGCCGCCGAGCACGGCCGACAGCGCCTCGACGGCCGTGCGGACGACGTTGTTGTACGGCTGCTGCGCGGTCAGCGACACCCCCGCGGTCTGGGTGTGGAACCGCAGCCACTGCGCCCGTTCGCTGGTGGCGCCGTAGACGTCGCGCATCCACCGGGCCCAGATCCGGCGGGCGGCCCGGAACTTCGCGATCTCCTCGAAGAAGTCGACGTGGGCGTCGAAGAAGAAGCTCAGCCCGGGCGCGAACTCGTTGACGTCGAGGCCCCTGGTCCGCCCCAGCTCGACGTAGGCGAAGCCGTCGGCGAGCGTGTACGCCAGTTCCTGCGCGGCGGTCGAGCCGGCCTCGCGGATGTGGTAGCCGGACACGCTCAACGGCTTGTAGCGCGGGATCTCGTCGGCGCACCAGGTCATCAGGTCGCCGATCAACCGCAGGTGCGGCTCGGGGCCGAACAGCCACTCCTTCTGAGCGATGTACTCCTTGAAGATGTCGGTCTGCAAGGTGCCGTCGAGCTTCGAGATGTCGGCACCCTGCCGCTCGGCGGCCACGACGTACATGCAGAAGATCGGCACCGCCGGTCCCGAGATCGTCATCGAGGTCGTGACGTCCTGCAGCGGGATGGAGTCGAACAGCGCCTCCACGTCGGCGAGGCTGTCGACCGCGACCCCGCAGTGCCCGACCTCGCCGAGTGCCTTCGGGTCGTCGGAGTCGCGGCCCATCAGCGTGGGCATGTCGAAGGCGACCGACAGGCCACCCCCACCGCCGCCGAGGATCATCCGGTAGCGCTCGTTGGTCTGCCGGGCGTTGCCGAACCCCGCGAACTGGCGGATGGTCCAGGTGCGCCCGCGATAACCGGTCGAGTAGAGGCCGCGGGTGAACGGGAACTCGCCCGGCCAGCCGATCCGCTCGAAGCCCGGGTAGTCGTCGTCGGGCCCGTAGACGGGCGCGACCTCGCTGCCGGACAGCGTGCTGAAGTCGGCGTCGCGCACCGAGCCGCGCTCGAGCGCCTCGTCGTAGCGGCGTTGCCAGCGGTCGCGCCCGGTGTCGGTCATCCCGCCAGACTACTAGGACGTCCTACTATCTCGGAATCCGGACCGCCGCCGCCGAACGATCCGACGCCAGGACGGTCCGGACCGGCGCCAGGTCGGATCGTTCGGGCGGGGGCAGTCACGGGGCGAAGTCGCCCGCAGCGCGGCGCAGCGGGGTGAGCAGGGCGGTGACCTGGTCGAGCGCTGCCTCGTCGAGCACGGCCAGGCCGAAGTCGCCAGCGACCAGGTCGGCGGTGGCCACCTCCACGACCGCCCGTCCGCCGTCGGTGATCGCGGCCAGCACCGTGCGGCCGTCCCGGGGGTGCGGCCGGCGTCGTACGTAGCCCGACGCCTCCAGCCGGTTGACGATGCTGGTCACGGAGGTGGGATGCACCTGCAGCCGGTCGCCCATCTTGCCCAGCGGCAGCTCACCGGCCCGGCTGAAGGTGAGCAGGACCAGGGCCTCGTAGCGGGCGAAGCTGAGCCGGTGCGGGCGCAACACCTCGTCGAGCCGGGCGATCAACAGCTGCTGGGTCCGCATCAGCGAGGTGACCGCACGCATCGCGTGCACGCCGTCCCAGCGCTGCGCCCAGTGCCGGGCCGCCTCCTCGATCGGGTCGAACGGCAGCGGCTGCGCCCGCGGTGACATCCGGGTCGACCGTCAGCGCCGGTTGACCCGCGGCAGGCCCGGCTGCGGACCGTGCACCTCGACCTGGATGGCGTGGTCGACCATGTCCGGGTACGGGACGTAGCGGATCTCCCGCAGACCCTGCACCTGGGCGGCCGACTCGAAGGTCAGGTGGCCGTAGCCGAACACCCGGCCGAGCGCCGGCTTGTGCACGGTGATGTCGAGGATGCGGCTCAGCGGCATGGTGGCGCGCTGCTGGTCGAGCAGACCGCGGATGCGCATCACCCGCTTGGAGGTCAGCACGAAGCGGTCCCGGTGCTCCCTCGCCGCGAGCACCCAGGCGACGGCGAGCAGGGCCGGTCCGACCAGCAACCACAGCCAGCCGGACTTCACCGAGCTGAGCGGGAAGACCACCAGCAGCACGAGGGCGGCGACCAGCACCAGCCCCAACGGCCGCAGGTAGGCCACCCAGTGGTGCCCGACGTCGAAACGGATCTCCTCGCCGACCTCGATCAGCCGGTGCGCCTCGACGTCCTGGTCGGGGAAGAGGCGGAGCAGCCAGCGCGGCGCAGCGGGCACGTCCAGGACCCGCCCGGTCAGTTGGCCAGCGCGCCGAAGAACCGGGCGATGGCGTCGAACGCGGCGATGACGGCGTCGAACGCTCCGCGGACGGCGTCGGCCGCCCCCTCGGGCTGGCTCACCAGGTAGAAGACGGCGAAGGCGATCGCGAGCAGGATCACCGCCTTGCGGGCGACATCGACCACGGACTCCTCCTCGCTGGTCCTACCAGGGCACGACACACGAATACAGGGTTGTTTCTAGCGCACCCGGACGCCGGGCCGGAACTGCCACGCCGGATGTGCGCCCGGATTGCGCCCCGAGGTGCACGCCGCCACGTTGTGCGGTCAGGTGGGGACGGTCGGACCACTCACGGCGACACAGGAGGCCGGCAGATGGCAGGAAGCAGCGTGGAGCTCGGGCGGATCACGACGAAGATCCCGTCCCGGATGGATCGCCTGCCCTGGGCGCGCTGGCACTGGATGATCGTCCTGGGCCTCGGCACGGTGTGGATCCTGGACGGCATCGAGGTGACCATCGTCGGCTCGATGTCCGAGGCGCTCAAGCCGGAGAGCACCGGGCTGGGCCTGTCGAGCGCGCAGATCGGGCAGGCCGGTGCGATCTACGTGGCCGGCGCGTGCATCGGCGCTCTGTTCTTCGGGCAGATGACCGACCGCTTCGGCCGCAAGAAGCTGTTCCTCATCACGCTCGGCGTCTACCTGGTCGGCACCGTCCTGACGGCCTTCTCGATGAACCCCACGTGGTACTTCGCCTGCCGGGCCATCACCGGGGCCGGTATCGGCGGGGAGTACGCGGCGATCAACTCCGCCATCGACGAGCTCATCCCCGCCCAGTACCGCGGGCGCATCGACATCGCCATCAACGGGTCCTTCTGGGTCGGCGCCGCAGCGGGCGCGCTGCTGACGATCCCGCTGCTGGACCCGACGATGGTCAACCCGGAGCTCGGTTGGCGCCTCGCGTTCGGCCTCGGCGCCGTGCTCGGCATCGGCATCTGGTTCGTCCGCAGGACCGTGCCCGAGAGTCCTCGGTGGCTGTTCATCCACGGCCGTGAGGACGAGGGCGAGCAGATCGTGAGTGACATCGAGCGCACCGTCGAGAGCGAGACCGGCAAGACCCTGCCCTCGGTGTCGGAGACCATCACCATCCGGCAGCGCAAGACCATCAGCCTGCCGGTGATCGCCCGGACCGTGTTCACGCTGTACCCGCGGCGGACCGTGCTCTGCCTCGCGCTGTTCATCGGACAGGCGTTCCTCTACAACGCGTTCTTCTTCACCTACGGCGACAGCCTGTCGACGTTCCTGGGGGTCGGCCAGACCGGTTGGTACATCGCCGCCTTCGCAGCCAGCAACTTCCTCGGCGCGCTGCTGCTGGGATCGCTGTTCGACACGGTGGGCCGGGTGCGGATGATCGCCGGCACGTACATCCTGTCCGGCGTCCTGCTCGCGATCGCCGGCATCGTGCTCGGCGACCTCTCGGCAATGCAGCTCACGATCTTCGGCATGGTGATCTTCTTCTTCGCCTCGGCCGGTGCGAGCGCGGCCTACCTCACCGCGAGCGAGGTCTTCCCGATGGAGACGCGTGCGCTGTGCATCGCCTTCTTCTACGCCATCGGGACCGCTGTCGGCGGCATCACCGGCCCGCTCTACTTCGGGTCCCTGATCGACAACGCCACCGCCTCCGGCGACATCACCGGCATCGCGCCGGGGTACTTCGTCGGGGCGGCGCTGATGGCGGCAGGAGGGGTCATCGCCATCTTCCTGGGCGTGCACGCCGAGGGTGAGACGCTCGAGAACATCGCCAAACCGCTCACCGCCGAGGACACACCGAGTGAGGGCCAGGACGCGAGCGAGCCAGCGTCCCGCTGAGCCCGCACGCAGCCCGCCGCCAGGACAGAGGAGGTCGTCCGATGCCGATGCCGCCCCCCAAGCCGAGCACCGAACCCGCGCCGCGCAGGCGCCAGCGCCGCGAGATCGACCAGATCACCCGAGCACTGGGCGCGGTGGGACCCGTCGACCGCGAGGGACTCGCGCACGAGGTCGGGGCGGCGTACTGGGAACCGGGCCGGTTCGACGCGGCGCTGGACGCGGCGCTGCGCACCCACCGGGCGGTCGTGGACGCGGACGGCAGGCTCGCGGCGGTGTGACCCGGCAGGTGCCCGGTTCGCGGACTTGCTAACTCACTGAAGTCAACTGACACTATTGACTATGAGCTCGCGCTGGCCCGACTTCTTCATCGTGGGGGCACCCAAGGCCGGCACGACGGCACTGCACGCCGCGCTGGCCCGGCACCCCGGCCTCGCGCTGAGCCGGGTGAAGGAGCCGAAGTACTTCCTCTGCGGTGACGCCCCGCCCCCGCTCTACCTCGGCCCCGGCGACGCGCACAGCCGGCGGGAGTGGGTGTGGCGTCGCGACCACTACCTGGCGCTGTTCGCCGACGCGCCGGCCGACGTCCTGGTCGGCGAGAGCACGCCGCTGTACCTCGACGACCCGGCCGCCCTGCTGCGCATCCAGGTGGCCGCGCCGGCCGCCAAGCTGATCGCGGTCGTGCGGGACCCCGTCGACCGCGCGTACTCGAACTGGATGCACCTGTGGTCGGACGGTCTCGAGCCCGAGGCCGACTTCGTCACCGCCGTCGCCATGGAGGACGCCCGGCGCCGTCGGGGCTGGGCGCCGTTCTGGCGCTACCGGTCGCTCGGCCTGTACGGCCGCCAGCTCGAGCACCTGCACGGGCTCTTCCCCGCCAGCCAGATCCACGTGCTGCGATACCGCGACCTGGTGGAGTCGCCGGAGCAGACCCTCGCGCAGGTGTGGGACTTCCTGGGCGTGCCGTCCGGACCCCTCCCGGAGGTGCCCGGCGACAACACCCGCCCGTTCGTGCCGGACTCGCTGCGCACCCGCGCCATGGCCCGGGTCGTACGCGCCGGGGCCCGGCTCGGGGCGCTCGGGCCGCCGGAGATCTGGCGCGGCGTCGAGCGGCGGATGCTCGACGTGCTGCACCGCACCGGCGAACGTCGGCCGGCGCTCAACCCCGAGCAGCGCAAGCAGGTGCTGGGCCTGTTCGCCGAGGACCTCGACCTGCTGGAGTCGGTGACCGGTCGCGACTTCTCCGACTGGCGGGGCGAGACCGGCCGGGGCGACTTCGTCAGCCGGCGGAAGGCGAGCTGACCAGCTCGGTGCGCAGGTCGTGCCCGCCGTCGGGCCGGGCCGCCTCGTAGTACAGCCGGTGTGCGCCGCCGGGCTGCGGCACGGCCACGGCGTAGCGCAGCGCGCCGTCGGTCTCCGGCGACCAGGCCACCGGGCCGGTGCCGACGGGCACCAGGCCGTGGCCGTTCTGCACTGCCAGGCCGGTCTGCTCGTACCAGTTCTGCTCCGCGCTGGCCCTGCCGTCGTACAGGTAGGTGACCGGGTCGGTGTCGAGGACGGCGGCCACCCGGGCCCCGCGCGCGTCCCACTCCCCCGGCCGCCCGGCCAGCACCTCCCGCTCCAGCCGCCAGACCAGCCCGTCGGTGCTGGTGGCCAGCCAGGTGGACATGCGGTCCTCGTGCCCGACCAGGTCGAGCGGGTGCCGGCAGACCCACATCCGCCAGTCGCCCGGGCCGTCCACCTGCACGACCGGGTCCTTGTACGCCACCGCGATGTCGCCTGGCAGCACCACGGTGCGGTCGCCCGTCGGCAGCCGCTCGGGTGTGTCCGCGTCCCAGGCCTCGATCCACCAGCCCTTGCTGCCCGGCGTGGCGCAGGACAGGTACAGCCGCCACCCGCCGCCGAGCAGCGGCACCAGCGCCGGGCGCTCGAGCGACTCGGCCCCGCTGCGCTCGCGCGAGATCGACGCGACGGTCCGGAACGACACCCCGTCGTCGGAACACGCGATCACGACGGCGACACCGCGCCCTGCGTCGAGCGGGCGACGGACCCGGTAGGCGAGCCACGTCGTGCCGTCGACCAGCACCGCGCTCGGCGCCCCGGACCAGTTCCCGGGACCGGTCCCTGGCGCCTCCACCACGACGGTCGAGCGCTCGAAGCGGGGTACCAGGGCAAGGGAGTCGACAGCCACGAGTAAAGTCTAGCGAACGAGTTCGATTAGGCGTGTACGAACCCGCGCACCGGCCTCACAGCGTGTCCAGCAGCGTGTCGGCCGCCCGGTAGGGGTCGGTGCGCCCGCCGACCACCTCGTCGGCCAGCCGGTCGAGGTCGGCGTGCCCGGACAGGTCCGCGAAGCGCGCCCGCAGGGTGGTGAGCGCGATGGCCTCGATCTCGTGCCTCGCCCGGCGCAACCGCCGGCGCTCGAGCTCGCCGCTGCGGTCCAGCCACTCCCGGTGCGCCTCGATCGCCTCGGCGACCTCGTCGGTGCCCTCGCCCTTCGACGCCACGGTCTTGACGATCGGTGGCCGCCAGTCGTCGGCACCCCGCTCGGCCAGGGCGAGCATCGACCGCAGGTCGCGCGCCACCTGGGCCGCGCCGTCGCGGTCGGCCTTGTTGACGACGTAGACGTCGCCGACCTCGAGGATTCCCGCCTTGGCGGCCTGGATGCCGTCGCCCATGCCCGGTGCCAGCAGCACCAGCGTGGTGTCGGCCTGTCCCGCCACGTCCACCTCGGACTGGCCGACCCCGACGGTCTCGACCAGCACCACGTCGCACCCGGCGCCGTCGAGCACCCGGATCGCCTGCGGCGTCGACCAGGCGAGGCCGCCGAGATGGCCGCGGGCGGCCATCGAGCGGATGTAGACGCCGGGGTCGGTGGCGTGGTCCTGCATGCGCACCCGGTCGCCCAGCAGCGCGCCACCGGAGAACGGCGACGACGGATCGACCGCGAGCACGCCGACGCGGCGCCCGGCGGCACGCAGCACCGTCACCAGCGCCGTCGTGGAGGTGGACTTGCCCACGCCGGGCGAACCGGTGATGCCGATCACCTGCGCGTGCCCGGCGTACGGGACCAGCCCGGCGCTCACCTCGCGCAGCAGCGGCGAGGCGTCCTCGACCAGGGAGATCAGCCGGGCCACCGCACGGGCGTCGCCCTCGCGGGCCCGCGCGACCAGGGCGGGGACGTCGGCGCCGTGGCCCCGGGTCACCGGCCGCTCATCGGGCGGGCACGCGCACGACCAGCGCGTCGCCCTGACCGCCGCCGCCGCACAGCGCGGCCGCACCGGTGCCACCGCCCCGGCGGGCGAGCTCGAGCGCCAGGTGCAGCACGATCCTCGCGCCGCTCATGCCGATCGGGTGACCGAGCGCGATCGCGCCGCCGTTGACGTTGACCCTGTCCTCGTCGATGCCGAGCTCGCGGCTGCTCGCGAGGCCCACGGCCGCGAACGCCTCGTTGATCTCGACCAGGTCGAGGTCGGCCGGGGAGAGCCCCTCCTTGGCGCAGGCCGCGGCGATCGCGCGCGCCGGCTGTGACTGCAGGGTCGAGTCGGGTCCGGCCACCATGCCGTGCGCGCCGATCTCGGCCAGCCAGGTGAGGCCGAGGGCCTCGGCCCGGTCCCGGCTCATCACCACGACGGCGCACGCACCGTCGGAGATCTGCGACGCCGACCCGGCGGTGATCGTCCCGTCGGCGGCGAAGGCCGGCCGCAGCTTGCCCAGGCTCTCGGTGGTGGTGTCACCACGGATGCCCTCGTCGTCCTTGACGACCACCGGGTCGCCACGACGTTGCGGAACCTCGACCGGCACCACCTCGTCGTCGAAGACGCCGTTCTTCCACGCCTCCGCGGCCCGCTGGTGCGACCGGGCGCTGAAGGCGTCCTGTTCCTCGCGGGTCAGGCCGAGGCCGTCGGCGTTGCACGTCTCGGTGAGCGCGCCCATCGGCTGGTCGGTGAAGGCGTCCCACAGCCCGTCGTGGGCCATCGAGTCGACCAGAGTCGCGTTGCCGTACTTGGTGCCCTCGCGCGACTTCGGCAGCAGGTGCGGCGCGTTGGTCATCGACTCCATGCCGCCGGCCACGACGACATCGCACTCGCCGAGCCGCACCAGCTGGTCGGCGAGCGCGATCGCATTGATGCCGGACAGGCAGACCTTGTTCAGCGTCAGCGCCGGCACCGACATCGGCACGCCGGCCCCGGCCGCGGCCTGGCGGGCGGAGATCTGCCCCGTGCCGGCCTGCAGCACCTGGCCCATCACCACGTAGTCGACCTGCTCGGGTCCCACGCCGGACCGATCGAGCGCACCGGCGATCGCCACGCTGCCGAGCTCGGCGCCCGAGAAGCTCTTGAGCCCGCCCAGCAGCCGGCCGATGGGCGTACGCGCCCCGGCGACGATGACCGACGGGCCGGACGACGGCACAGCGGACGGCACAGCGGACGACGCGGCGGACATGGGCGGCTCCTCACCGGTTGCGGTAGGAGCCGAGCCTACCCAGCGGGACCGGTCAGCTCACCGGCACCGGGAACGCCGCCGGGCTGTGGTGGCCGTCGGCATCGACGGCGCGTACGCCGAAGAAGACGTTGTCCTTGGAGATGTCGACGGTCACCTCGGTGACGTCGCCGACGTCGATGGCCTGCTCCCACTCCGAGGCCGTGGTCTCGCGGACGACGACCTCGTAGCCGGCGAGGTCGGGCTCGCTGCCGCGCTGCCACCGCAGCGTCGTGCTGTTGGTGAGCTCGGTGGTGTCGATCTCGACCTCGCGAGGGGTGCCCGGCGCGTTCGCGAGCGACCAGAGCGTCGCCCCGAGCACCCGGGTCGCACCGGCGATGTAGTCGAAGTCGCAGAACTCGACCAGGTCGCCGTACTGGACGCCGTTCTCGACCCGCACGTCCTGGTGCTGGTGCCGGAAGTCCTCGATCGGCTCGCTGCAGCGCGCCGCGGGGAAGCCCTCCTCGAGGAACGGGATGTGGTCGCCCCCGCGCAGGTAACGATCGCGGCGCCAGACGGTGCGCACGTCCATGCCGGTGGCGCGGTTGTCGGCGACCTCGCGCATGAACCGCCCGAGCTGGCGGGCCGGCGAGTCGTTCTCGCCACCGACCGAGGCGCGGATCGCGGCCTCGTCGGCCGTCTCGTCGCTCGGCACCCCCTCGGTGAACAGCCGCACCGTGTGCGGGGCGCGCCCGCCCTGGCCGCGACCGCTGCCGATGATGTCGCAGGTGAACATGCCCTGGACGTCACGGTCGGCCGCCTTGAGCCTGCGGGCCAGGTGCGTGGAGCCGTACAGCCCCTGCTCCTCTCCCGCGACGCCGCCGAAGATCAGGGTGGCCTCCGGCTCGCGGGTGGCCATCACCCGGGCCAGCTCCATCGCGAGCGCCACTCCGGACGCGTCGTCGTCGGCACCGGGAGCGTCGTCGGTGGCGTTCATGACGTCGGTGACCCGCGAGTCGTAGTGGCCGGTCACGACGTAGACCCGGTTGGGCGTCACCGAGCCGCGCAGGGTGGCGAGCACGTTGGTGATGCGGGTCGGCTCGGGGATCCGGTCTTCCGGCTGCTGCACGTACGACTGCAGGCTGGCGGTCATCCGCCCGTCGGAGGCCTCGGCGTAGGACTGGAGCTCGGCGAGCATCCAGTCCCGGGCGGCGCCGATGCCGCGCACCGGGTTGCGCTGCGACGACAGCGTGTGCCGGGTGCCGAACGAGACCAGCTTCTCGACCGTGGCGCGGATCCGGTCGGCGTCGATCTCGGCGAGGATCGCGCGCAGCTCGGCGTCCGGCCGCTGGGCGGTCGGGGGCGGGGTGGTCCGACTGTTCGCCCCCGCGGCGCTCGCGGGGAGGGCGCCCGCCGCCAGGGCGGTCGCGACCGAGCCGGACAGGAAGGTGCGACGGGAGGAGGACATGGACTGTTCCTAGGCGCTTTCACCCACTTTGTCCATCGTACGTTGAGGCACCTGCCCGAGAACGGGCCCGTCGTCTTCCCAGCCTGGGCTGCGAAAACGGCACGAGAGGGGCGCTCCAGCACTGGGCAGGCGGCAGTTTCGCTGGGGAGGTGGGGCGGCGGATGGAGCCGGGTGGCGGATGAACCGACGGCACCGGCAGCATGCGGGCATGACCCCGCTCCCCGCCGGCCTGCTGCTCGCCGTCGACCACGTCGGCATCGCGGTCCCCGACCTGGACGAGGCGCTCGCGTTCTACGCCGACACCTTCGGGCTGCACGCCGTGCACGAGGAGGTCAACGAGGAGCAGGGCGTGCGGGAGGCGATGCTGTCCGTGGGCGACGGGACCACGCGGGTGCAGCTGCTCGCTCCGCTGTCGCCGGACGCGCCCATCGCGCGGTTCCTCGACCGCTCCGGCCCGGGCCTGCAGCAGCTGGCCTACCGCGTCACCGACGTGGCGGAGGCGGCCGCTGTGCTGCGCGAGCGCGGCCTGCGGCTGCTCTACGACGAGCCGCGGCGGGGCACCGCCGGGAGCAGGGTCAACTTCGTGCATCCCAAGGACGCCGGCGGGGTGCTGGTCGAGCTGGTCGAGCCGGCGGCCGGGGGCTGAGCGGCCGCGACGTCGGTCACAGACGGGTGCCGGGCGCGGCGACCCACCGATAGCCTCCGGCCTCACCCCCGCCACCCCCGCCACGTCGAGAGGCCATCGGTGAAGCAGATCCTGGACGCGATCCTGGCTGGTGCCGCCTCGCGGGACGAGGTGGCCGCCCTGCCGTTGCCGGAGTCGTACCGCGCGGTGTGCGTCCGCAAGGACGAGGTCGACCTGTTCGAGGGGCGCGCGACCGTCGACAAGGACCCGCGCGAGTCACTGCACGTCGACGAGGTGCCGGTGCCGGAGCTCGGACCGGGCGAGGCGCTGGTGGCGGTGATGGCCAGCGCGATCAACTACAACACGGTCTGGACCTCGATCTTCGAGCCGATGCCGACCTTCGGGTTCCTGGAGCGGTACGGGCGGGTGTCGCCGCTCGGCGAGCGGCACGACCTCCCGTACCACCAGGTCGGCTCCGACCTCGCCGGCGTGGTGCTGCGCACCGGCGGGGGCGTGCACGCGTGGCAGCCGGGCGACGAGGTCGTGGCGCACTGCCTGAGCGTGGAGCTGGAGCGGCCTGAGGGCCACGACGACACCATGCTCGACCCGGAGCAGCGGATCTGGGGCTTCGAGACGAACTTCGGCGGCCTCGCCGAGGTGGCCCTGGTCAAGGCCAACCAGCTGATGCCCAAGCCCGGTCACCTGACCTGGGAGGAGGCCGCCTGCCCCGGGCTGGTCAACTCGACCGCCTACCGCCAGCTGGTCTCGCGCAACGGTGCCGCGATGAAGCAGGGCGACGTGGTGCTGGTCTGGGGTGCCTCGGGCGGGCTCGGCTCGTACGCGACCCAGCTGGCGCTCAACGGGGGCGCGATCCCGGTGTGCGTCGTCTCGTCGCCGGAGAAGGCCGAGCTGTGCCGGCGGATGGGGGCCGAGCTGATCATCGACCGGAAGGCGGAGGAGTACGCGTTCTGGAAGGACGAGAACACCCAGGACCCGGCCGAGTGGCGGCGGCTCGGCGCCCGGATCCGCGAGCTGACGGGCGGCGAGGACCCGGACATCGTCCTCGAGCACCCCGGCCGGGAGACGTTCGGTGCCAGCGTGTTCGTCGCTCGAAAGGGCGGGACGATCGTCACCTGCGCGTCCACCTCCGGCTTCATGCACTCGTACGACAACCGGTACCTGTGGATGAACCTGAAGAACATCGTCGGCTCCCACTTCGCCAACTACCGTGAGGCGTGGCAGGCCAACCGGCTGATCGCTCGTGGCGCCGTGCACCCGACACTGTCGGAGACGTACCCGCTGGAGCAGACCGGTCAGGCGGCCTACGAGGTCCACCACAACCGCCACCAGGGCAAGGTGGGGGTGCGCTGCCTGGCCCCGGAGGAGGGGCTCGGCGTGCGCGACCCGGAAGGACGCGAACGTCACCTGGGAGGGGTGAATCGCTTCCGCGGCCAGTAGGGGCATACTCGACACGCAGGACCGCAAGGGCACCATGCGCCAACACAGACAGAGGGATTCGGCATGTCCGACCAGCAGGGACTGTCCATCTTCGACCAGCGGCGCTCCACGGAGCACCCGCAGCCGGGATCCCCGGCCGGCGGGACTGCCTTCCCGGTCGTGCGCAAGGGCGGGTACGACCGCGACGCGGTCGACGCCCGGATGCGCGAGCTGGCGGCGGCCGAGGAGGTCGCCGAGCAGACGCGGGCTCGCGTCGCCGAGCTGCAGCAGCAGATCACGGCGCTGGAGAGACGCCTCGCCGAGACCGAGGAGCCGACGTACGCCGGCCTTGGCGGCCGCGCCGCAGCCCTGCTGTCGATGGCGGAGGACCAGGCCGACGAGGTGCTGTCGCGGGCGCACGAGCAGTCGGACACGCTGCTGAACCAGGCCCGGCGAGACGCCGAGGCCATGCGCGCCTCGGCCGCCAACGAGGCCGAGGACGCCCGGTCGGTGCAGCTGCGCGACCTCGAGGACCAGCGGGCCCGGCTGAAGGCTGCTGCCGAGGACGAGCGTGCCGCCGCGACAGCCGAGGCGAACGACCTCGTCGCGAGCGCCAAGCGTGAGGCGGACCAGGTCCGGCTCGCCGGCGAGCAGGAGACGACCAGCCTGCGCACCTCGGCCCGTCGTGAGGCCGAGCAGCTGCGCGCCAGCGCCGACCGCGAGGTCGCGGAGGCCCGGCGCGTGCTCGCGGTCGAACGCGAGCGGCTCACCAAGGAGGCCGCGGAGTCGCACCACTTGGCCACCGAGGAGACCCAGCGGCTGGTCGCCGAGGCCGAGGAGCGGGCCGCCGCCGCCGAGGCGCGCGCCGCCGCCGCTTCCAGTCAGGCGGCCAAGCAGCGCGACGACTCGACCGCCGAGGCCGAGCGGATCGTGTCCCGGGCCCGGCGCGAGGCCGAGCAGATCGTGACCGCCGCGCGCACCCAGGCGAGCCAGATGAGCGCACAGGCCCAGGCCGACCTCGACCGCAACACGGCGGCGGCGCGCGCCGAGCTGGACACCGTGCAGCGCCGGCGTGACGGCATCGTCGGTCAGCTGTCCGCGCTGCGGGACATGATGGCCACGTTCGCCGGTGCCGACGACCGCTCGGAGGTACGCGACGAGCCCGCCGGCGGGCTGGCTGCGCCACCGGCCGGGTCGCAGGGCGGCTCCCGAGGGTCGGGCCGCAAGCCGGCGGACAAGCAGGCAGCAACGCCGGCAGACAAGCCGGCGGACAAGCCGGCGACGTCATCGGGTGAGCGGCCGGCTGAGCGGACCGCCGAGCAGCCGGCGCAGCGTACGGCCGAGCAGCCGGCCGCCCGGCCGCAGCAATCAGCCGACGACGCGCCGACCCGGGAGACGCCGGCGGTGCGCGACGACGGCGACAAGACCGAGGTGCTGTCGCCGGTCAAGCCGGCGGAGTAGCCCTCAGCTGTTGTTGGTGCGGCAGGGCGCGTCGGGCCGGATGGTGACGTTCATGCCGCGGAGCCGGAACGCCCGCAGGCTGGTGTTGTCGTCGTTGTTGGTCTCCAGCAGCTGGTTCTGCGGATCGACGACGGTGCGGAAGCAGTACAGCCCCGCGGGCATCCGGTCGGGCAGGCGGATCGCCTGGCCGGGCAGGAAGTTCTGGTAGATGTCGACCCAGCCGATGGAGATGCCCTGAGGCGTGCGCTGCTCACAGGCGCCGTAGTACTCGGGGTAGTTCGGTGTGGGCCACTTGTCGGGGGCCCGCTCTGAGTCGCGCAGGCAGAAGCTCATCTTGCGGCCCTGGACGACGATCGGCTGCCGCCTGGTCGGCTTGTACAGCACGTAGCGTGCCGCTGCCTCGAAGTGCCAGTGGTCGTGGCGCGGGTGGAAGACCATGCAGCCGGCCGAGTGCCGGGAGATCTTCTGGTCGTGCTTGCGGGAGAAGTGGCCGTTGCGGTCCTGGTCGCGGTAGGTGATCTGGCTCGCGTGCTGCTTGCCCGGCGGGCACGGGCGGTTGGCGTTGGGCCGCACCTCCAGCGGGCCGCGGCCGACGTTGGCCAGCCCCGACTCGAACCGCAGCACCCGGTGACCGCCGGAGTCGCGGGTCACGATCAGGTGGCTGGCCTTCAGGGCCCGGGCGTTGGGCCGCAGCGGCGGCGGAGCCGGGGCCGCCGCAGTGGTAGCGGTGGCCGACGAGCCCGCCGCGCCGGCGGCCTGGGGGGCGGGTGCGGCATCCGCGGCCGACACCAGGACGGTGCCGATCACGACGCTGAGTGAGAGTCCCAGCACAGTCGGGAGTCTGTTCACCGGAGGCACTCTGCCACAGTCAGCTGTCCGGGGTGTCGGCGAACGCCGCAGTTGTCCGGTCCGCGTACATGGAGGAGTCGGCCGTCTCCATCGGCCCCGACCAACGCTGCGGCAGCGGCGTCGAGACGTCCGGCACGACCCGGGCGACGACCTCGTCGAGCACCCGTTCGGTGTGCCCGACCCACAGGTGCTTGGCGCCCTCGACGCCGACCACCTCGGCCTGCGGCACCCGGCCGAACCGTCGACGGGCCTCGTCCGGACGCAGGTAGTCGTCGAGCTCCGGTACCAGCGCGACCAGCGGTCTCCCGTCGGCCGCCCAGGCGTCGAGGTCGTCGTCGGTCGCCGACCGCAGCGGCGGTGAGAGCAGCACCGCGCCGGTCACCGAGTCCTCCAGCCCGTACCGCAGGACGAGGTCGGTGCCGAAGGACCAACCGAGCAGCCACACGTCCGGCAGCTCGTCGAACTCCGCCCGCTCGACGGCGGCGGCGATGTCGAACCGCTCGCCCTCGCCCCGGTCGAACTGCCCCTCGCTCGTCCCCTGCGCGCTCGTGGTCCCCCGGGTGTTGAAGCGCAGCACGGCCAGGCCCGCCAGCGCCGGCAGCCGGTAGGACGCCTTGCGGATCAGGTGGCTGTCCATCATGCCGCCGTGAGTCGGCAGCGGGTGCAGGCAGAGCAGCGTCGCAACCGGGTCGCGATCGGCCGGCAGCGCCAGCTCCCCCACCAGGCTCAGCCCGTCCGCGGTGTGCAGCGTCAGCGACGTGCGCCGGGCCGGCAGCACGGAGGTGCCCCGGAGGGGACGGGAGGACATGGCTGGAGCGTATCCAGGCCGGGCCAATAGGGTCCCGGGGTGTCCTCACCGCCACCGGACGGCGTACTGACCGCCTTCGGCGCCCCGCGAACCGCGACCCCGCTCGCGGGTGGACGTGGCACCGCCTGGCGCGCCGGTGATCTCGTGCTCAAGCCGCTGGACATGCCCGCCGAGGCGCTCGAGTGGCAGGAGCAGGTGCTCGGCCGGATCGGCGACCGCGCCGGGGTGCGGGCCGCCCCGCCCGTACGGACCGCCGACGGCCGGTTGCTCGTCGACGGGTGGACGGCCTGGACGTGGGTGGCCGGCGAGCACCGGCCCGGCCGGTGGGTGGAGATCATCCGGGCGGGCGGGCTGCTGCACGAGGCGCTCCGCCACGAGCCGAGGCCCGCGTTCCTGGACCGGCGCCACGACCCCTGGGCGGCCGGTGACCGGATTGCCTGGGGCGAGCAGGTGCTTCCGGACGCGGACGACGTACCACACCTGTCGCGGCTGCTGGCGGCCGCGAAGCCGCTCGACGAGAGCGCCCAGGTCGTGCACGGCGACCTGACCCCCAACGTGCTGGAGCAGCCCGGGCTGCCGCCCGCGGTGATCGACCTGTCGCCGTACTGGCGCCCGACGACGTACGCGTACGCCGTCGTCGTCGCCGACGCGCTGGTCTGGGAGGGCGCCGACGAACGGCTCCTGGCCGCGGTCGATCGGGTCCCGCGGTTCGGGCAGCACCTGGTGCGTGCGCTGGTGTTCAGGCTGGCGACGTTGCACCTGGCGGGTGGCATCGGTGCCGACGCGGTGGGTCGGCACGCCTACGCGGTCGACCTGGCCTGCGGGCTGGCGGCTGCGGGCCGCTGACGACCGACCCCGAGCCGTCGAGTGGCGCGAACCTGGGCTCGCGAGCCCTCATCGAGCCCGGCTTCGCGCCACTGAACGGCTCGCGCGGGCGCCGCGGCCGGGACGTCGACCTATCCGTGGTCGCGGAAGCCGCGGCCGGTCTTGCGCCCGAGGTAGCCCGCGGTGACCAGGTGCTCGAGCAACCGCGCGGGGGCGAACCCGGGTTCGCGGAACTCCAGGTAGAGCGTGCGCTCGATCGCGAGGGACACGTCGTTGCCGACCACGTCCAGCAGCTCGAACGGGCCCATCGGCAGTGCGCAGCCCTCCTTCATCGCGGTGTCGATGTCGTCGGCGGTCGCGTAGTGCGCCTCCAGCATCTTCACCGCGTCGTTGAGGTACGGGAACAGCAGCGCGTTGACGATGAACCCGGCCCGGTCGCCGCACGAGACGGCGTGCTTGCCCAGCCGGGCGCAGACCGCGCGGAGGGTCTCGGCGACCTCGTCGGACGTGGCCACGGTCGAGACCACCTCGACCAGCTTCATCAGCGGCGCCGGGTTGAAGAAGTGCATGCCCACGACCGAGGCCGGGCGGTTGGTGACCGATGCACACTCGATCACCGGCAGCGACGACGTCGTGGTGGCCAGGATGGTGTCCTCGCCGCAGATCTCGTCCAGGTTCTCGAACAGCGCCCGCTTGACCGAGAGCTCCTCGATGACGGCCTCGACCACCAGGTCGCACCCGCCGAGATCGTCGAGCCGGCTGCTGCCGCGCACCCTGGACACCGCGGCGTCGCGCTCGTCGGCCGACAGCCGGTCGCGCTGCACCTGCTTGTCGAGAGACCGGGTGACCTTCTCCACGACCGCTTCGACCTTGGCGTCGCCGCGGGCCACCAGCAGCACGTCGAAGCCGCCCTTGGCGAAGACCTCGACGATGCCGGTGGCCATCGTGCCCGAACCGACGACACCGACCGTGCGCACCGGGCGCCGCAGCTGCGGCTGCTCGTCCGACGACGGGGTCTCGGCGTCGGCGACGACCTTCGACGAGTCCGGCCCGTCGTAGGTGTAGAACCCGCGACCGGTCTTGCGGCCGAGCAGTCCGGCGGTGACCATCTGCTTCAGCACGGGCGAGGGTGCGTGCAGCCGGTCGCGGCCCTGCAGGTACATCGTCTCGAGGATCTCGTAGGCCGTGTCCAGCCCGATCAGGTCGAGCAGAGCCAGCGGGCCCATCGGGTAGCCGCAGCCGTAGCGCATGGCGGCGTCGATGTCCTCACGGGTGGCGTAGCGGGTCTCGTACATCGACGCGGCGTGGTTGAGGTAGCCGAACAGCAGTGCGTTGGCGATGAAGCCGGCCTTGTCGCCGGCCACGACCGGCTGCTTGTCCAGCCGGCGGGCCAGGGCGAGCACGTCGTCGACGACGTCGGGTGCCGCCACGACGGTGCGGATGACCTCGCAGAACGCCTGCACGGGCGCCGGGTTGAAGAAGTGCAGACCGACCACCCGGTGCGGCTGGGTGGTGGCGGCGGCGATCTGGGTGACCGACAGCGAGGAGGTGTTGGTCGCGAGCACCGCGTCGTCGCGGACGATGCCGTCGAGCTCGGCGAAGACCTGACGCTTGAGATCGAGCCGCTCCACCACGGCCTCGACGACCAGGTCGCAGTCGGCGACCTCGGCCATCGACGTGGTGAAGGCGATCCGGTCGACCAGTGCCCGCTGCTCGTCCTCCGACAGCTTGCCCCGGGCCACGGCACGTCCGGTGGAGTGCTCCACGTGCGCCTTGCCGCGTGCCAGCTGCTCGTCGTCGCGCTCGACGCCGACGACTTTGAACCCGTTGCGGGCGAAGACCTCGGCGATGCCTGCGCCCATGGTGCCGAGGCCGACCACGCCGACGGTGGAGAAGTCACGAGCCATGGCGCGCAGTCTCCCACGCCTGCGCCGGCCGGAGGGGGTCAGGCCAGCTCGTCCGCGGGCCGGCTGAGCTGCCACATCGCCAGCTCGTCGTCGTGCTCGCGCAGCTTGTCCACGGCTGCGTCCAGGCTGCGGCCCTCGGTGAGGTCGTAGAACAACATGGCCACCGCGAAGACGCTGGCGTAGGCGAACGGGGCACCGGTCGGCGCGACGTACGCCTCCGCGCCGGCGTCGAGGAACGCGTCGGCCATGGCGTCGGTGCCGAGCTCGCCCCCGGTGGCGATCACGGTCGCCCCGCGCAGGTCGGCGACCCGTCGCACGTCGTCCGGGACTGACCCGCGGCCCGAACGGCTGGTAGCGCTGCACCTCCTCGGCGAGCTCGTCCAGCACGATGTCGCCCTCGTCACCGTGGCACTCGAGCACGACGTACGGCACGTCCGGCGCCGTGAGCGCCGCGACCAGGTGCCGTGCCTGCCCGACCCGGCACAGCTCGACCTGGATGCCGAGCTGCTCCAGCAGCGGTCGCAGCGCCACCCCCAGCCCGTTGGTGTCGACCAGCCGGACCCGCGTCCAGGACAGGGCGCCGCCCTGCACCTCGCGCAGCCGGGACGGACGCAACGAGGCCAGCCAGCGCGTCTCGGAGTGCACCACGGGGGTGAGTCTGGCACCGGAGGGCCTGACTACGCTCCCGTTCGTGCGCCTGCTGATCGCCCGTTGCCAGGTCGACTACGCCGGACGGCTGAGCGCGCACCTGCCGATGGCCACCCGGCTGGTGCTCGTCAAGGCGGACGGGTCGGTGTCGGTGCACGCCGACGACCGTGCGTACAAGCCGCTGAACTGGATGAGCCCGCCCTGCCGTCTCACCGAGGGCACCGCCGAAGACGGGCGCGCCGAGTGGGTGGTCAGCGCGGACAAGAGCGAGGACACGCTGCGAATCCTCATCGACGAGGTGCTGCACGACTCCAGCCACGACCTGGGCATCGACCCCGGCCTGGTCAAGGACGGCGTCGAGCGGCACCTGCAACAGCTGCTGGCCGACCACCCGGAGTCGCTGGGCGAGGAGCTCACGCTGGTTCGCCGCGAGTACCCCACCGCGATCGGGCCCGTCGACCTGCTCTGCCGGGACCTGGGCGGTGCCACCGTCGCCGTGGAGATCAAGCGGCGGGGCGACATCGACGGCGTGGAGCAGCTGGCCCGCTACCTCGAGCTGCTCGACCGCGACCCGCTGCTGAGCCCGGTGCGGGGCATCTTCGCCGCGCAGGAGATCCGGCCCCAGGCGCGGACGCTCGCCGGGCACCGCGGCATCGACTGTGTCACGGTCGACTACGACACCCTGCGTGGTCTGGACGACCCGAGCCTGCGATTGTTCTGAGCCTGAGCACTGGAGGAGGAGGCCCGTGTCCCCGGACGAGGCCACACCGCGGTCGGGGGACCCGGTCGACGTCTACCTGCACGTCGGGCTGCCGCGTACGGGCACGTCGCACGTGCAGCAGGTGCTGTGGCTCAGCCGGGACCAGCTCTCGGCGGGCGGCGTGCTCGTCCCCGGGTCGACGCAGCGGTCCCAGCGGTACGCGGTCTGGGACCTGATGGGACGCCGGCTGCAGGGTGCGGACGAGCCCGCGGTTGCCGGCGCCTGGCCGTCCCTGGCGGCCGACGCGGCCGGCTGGTCAGGGTCACACGTGGTGATCTCCGAGGAGTTCCTCACCAACGCCAACAAGCGGCAGGCGCGCCGCGCGGTCCGTTCGCTCGCGCCGGCCCGGGTGCACGTCGTCGTCACGGCACGCGACCTCGGGCAGGTCGTCTGCTCCACCTGGCAGGGCGAGCTCGCGAAGGGGCAGACCTGGTCGTGGGACGACTACATCACCGCCGTGCGCGATCTGAGCGGTGGTCCGGCCACCGCCGGTGCGGCGTTCTGGCTGCACCAGGACCTGGTCCGGGTCCTCGACACGTGGGAAGCCGCGGTGCCCAGGGACCGCATCCAGGTCGTGACCGTGCCGCCACCCGGTGCGCCCCGGCAGCTGCTGATGGAGCGGTTCGCGGCCGCCACGCGGCTCGACGCCCGGGCACTGGTGACGAGCCTGTCTGGCGGCAACGTGTCGGTCGGGATCGCCGAGGCAGAGGTGCTCCGCCGGTTGAACGCCGGGCTCGACGGCCGCCTCAACGAGCGCCAGCGCATCTGGGCGGTGCAGCAGGGGATCAAGTCCGCTCTGCGGGGCCGGACGGCGTCGGCCCGGATCGAGCTGCCGGCTGACGAGCGCGGCTGGCTCGCCGACCGTGCCACCGCGATGGTCGAGCAGGTGCGTTCCCGTGGCTACCCGGTGCACGGGGACCTGTCCGAGCTGGTTCCCGCCGGGCCCGCCGCGGGGCAGCGCCGGCCGGACGACGTCGACGAGGCGGAAGTGGCGGCGGCAGCGATGGACGCGCTGGTCGCGATGACGCAGCAGTACGCCGACCTGCGCTGGCGCACCCGGCAGCGTGACGACGGCACCGGGTCCAAGCAAGCAGGCGGCCTGGCCAGCCGGTTGCGGGCGCAGAACTACCGCGCCCGCAGCGCGGTGCTCGGGCTCGCCGACCGCAGCCGGCTGGTCAACGGGGCGGTCAACCGCTACCTGCGGAGGTCCGCGCGCCGGTCGTGACGACGCCGACCGGGTCGGTCAGCCGTCGCCGTCGTCGCCGGCCATCGGAGGCGCCGTGGGGTCGTCGGGCTGGCCGCCCTGCTCGCGGGCGACGTAGTCCTCGATCGCCTCGATGTCGTGCGAGGCCCGGGTGGCCACCGTGAGCAGGTCGCTCATGGTCGCGATCTCCTCGACCTGCTCCTTGATGAACCACTGCATGAACTGGTCGGAGGCGAAGTCATTCTCCTGCCGCGCGGTCGCGGTGAGGGCGTTGACCTGGCTGGCGACCCGCCGCTCCTGCTCGAGCGCGATCTGCACCGGCTCGACCACGTCGGCGAACTTCGACTGCGGTGCCGGCACCGCGGGGATCGTCACCGGCTCGTCGCAGTCGACGAGGTACTGCACCATCATCATCGCGTGGTCGCGCTCCTCGACCGCCTGGCGGTAGAAGAAGGCCGCCATCTGGGGCATCGTCAGCAGGTCGTAGTGGACCGCGCAGGCGACGTACTGCTGGTGGGCAGCGAACTCGTGCCCGATCTGGGTGTTCAGCTGCTCGACGAAGCGCGCGGCGGGCATGGGCGGGACCTCCGGGAGGGGGTGGACGGCCGATCCCGACTCATCCTAGAGGGGCCCCGGACGGCCCGAACGGTCAGGTGAGGCTGACCTAAGAATCTGCTAGCGTTCCGCCGGTGACGCCGAAGAAGAAGTGCTGCGTGAGCCGGCCTCGCTGCAAGCGCTGCCCGATTCGGCTGATGTCCGAAGGAGCCCTCCCGCCGGGCTACACGGTCAAGAAGCGGCGACTGGTCAAGCTGAAGAAGTCGAAGAAGCAGAAGAAGTCGAAGCGGCCCAAGGTCACGCTGGCCGCCTGACCCGGCAAACCCGGCCCGGCGTCACAGCCCGGACGTCAGCCCGCCGGCCCGGCGCCCGGCCGCGACGCCCAGGGCAGGTCCTCACCCGACCGAACCACGATCAGCTTGTCGCCCCGTTCGAGCTGGGTCACCGTCGGGTCGTAGAACCGGTGCACCACGTCGCCCCGCACCACGGCGATCACCTGGTCGCCGCACTTCTGCGGGCCGTGCCCGACCTCGTGCGGCTGCACCTCGCGCTCGGCGACCTCGAGGCCCTCACCCGACGTCAGCAGGTCCTCGAGCACCGCGCCGAGCGCCGGGCTCACCGACGACAGGCCCAGCAGCCGGCCCACCGACTCCGACGACGTCACGACGGCGTCGGCGCCGCTCTGGCGCACCAGCGGGACGTTCTCCTGCTCCCGCACGGCGACCACGACGAACGCGTCGGGGTTGACCGCGCGCGCGGTGAGCGTGATCAGCACGGCGGCGTCGTCGCGATCGGCGGTCACGATGATCTGCTGCGCCCGGTCGGCGCCGCCACGCAGCAGCACCTCGCGGCGGGTGCCGTCGCCCACGATGCACACCAGGCCGTCCTCCTGCGCCTGGCTCACGCCCGCAGGCGAGGGATCGACCACGACGATCGACTCGGCCTCGGTGCCGCTGTCGCGAAGGGTCTGGGCCGCGCTGCGGCCCTTGGTGCCGTAGCCGATCACCAGCACGTGCTCCTGCATGCGTCGCCTCCACTGGATGACCCGCCACTGCTGGCGGCCCTGGCTGGCCAGCACCTCGAGGGTGGTGCCGACCAGCAGGATCAGGAACAGGACCCGGAGCGGCGTCACGACCACGATGTTCACCAGCCGGGCCCGGTCGGTGAACGGGACGATGTCGCCGTAGCCGGTCGTGGTCATCGTGACCGTCGCGTAGTAGACGCTGTCCAGCAGGTCGATGCTGCCGTCGTCGGTGTTGTCGACGTAGCCGTGCTTGTCGGCATAGACGACCGAGACGATGACCGCGAGCAGCCCGAGCCCGAGCAGCAGCCGTCCCCCGAGGGCGCGTACGGGTGACGGCGCTCGCTCGGGAAGCCGTACGCGGGGTTGATCGGCCACGTCAGGACTCTAGGCTCCCGGTCAGCCGAACCGCTGCCCAGCCCACGAACGACACACCCACGCGTCGGAGTCGCCGGCCAGCTCGACCACGGCGCCGGCGGCCAGCGGCGCGTCGTGAGCGTGGTCGGCGCGCAGGTTGCCGGCGACCACCGGCAGCACCAGCGACATGGCCGGCCCGTGGCTCACCAGCAGGGCGGTCTCGCCACGGTGGGTGTCGGCGACCTCCTCCAGCACGGTGCGCATCCGGGAGACAGTCGCGGCGCGGTCGTCGCCCACGTCGCCGTCCAGCCCCTCCCGCACCGTCACGCGTACGCCCAGGGCGGCAGCGACCGCGTGCGCGGTCCGCACCGCAGTGCTGTCCGCGCTGCACCACACCGAGGCGACCCGCAGGTCCGCGACCGACGCGGCGAGCTCTGCGGCCCGCTCGCCACCGGCATCGGCGACCAGCACGGTCACCGCGCACTGCAGGTCAGACATCGAGGCCGTGCGCCTCCCGGACCACGTCGACGATGCGATCCATGATCTCGGTCATGCCGAAGTCCTTGGGGGTGAAGACGGCGGCGACGCCCTGCTGCTCCAGGGTGCGCGCGTGGCTGCCCGGGATGATGCCGCCCACCACGACCGGGACGTCGCCGGCGCCCGCCTCGCGCAGCCCGTCCAGCACGGCGGGCACCAGGTCGAGGTGCGAGCCGGACAGGATCGACAGCCCCACGCAGTGCACGTCCTCGGCCACCGCGGCCGCCACGATCTCCGCCGGCGTCAGCCGGATGCCCTGGTAGACGACCTCGAAGCCGGCGTCCCGGGCGCGGACGGCGATCTGCTCGGCGCCGTTGGAGTGGCCGTCGAGCCCGGGCTTGCCCACCAGCAGCCGGAGCCGGTGGCCGAGCTCGTCACCGGTGGCCCGGACCCGCTCGCGCACGGCCGCCAGCTCGCGGCCCGCGTCGCCGGCCGCCTCGGCGACGCCGACCGAGCCCGAGACCCCGGTGGGCGCGCGGTACTCGCCGAACACGTCGCGCAGCGCGCCGGCCCACTCCCCCGTGGTCACCCCCGCGCGGGCCGCCTCGAGGGTGGCCTCCATCAGGTTCGCCCCGGACTTCGCGTCGTCGCCCAACCGGACCAGTGCCTGCTTCGCGCCGTCCTCGTCGCGCTCGGCGCGCCAGCGCCGGATCGAGTCGACTGCCGCCGCCTCCGCCTCCGGCTCGGAGGTCTGGACGACCGCGTCGAGGTCGGCGGTCAGCGGGGACGGCTCGGTGCCGGTGAAGCAGTTGACCCCGACCACCTTGTCCTCGCCCGACTCGATCCGGGCGCGCCGCACCGCGTGCGAGCCGACCAGCTGCTGCTTCATGTACTCCACCGCCTCGACCGCGCCGCCGAGCTCCTCGACCGCCGCCATCTCCTCGCGGGCGCCGGCCACGAGCTCGTCGACCTTCGCCTGCACGACGGGTGAGCCCGCGAACAGGTCGTCGTGCTCGAGCAGGTCGGACTCGTACGCAAGCACCTGCTGCAGACGCAGCGACCACTGCTGGTCCCACGGCCGGGGCAGGCCGAGGGCCTCGTTCCACGCCGGCAGCTGGACCGCGCGCGCCCGGGCATCCTTCGACAGCGTCACGGCGAGCATCTCCAGGACGATCCGCTGCACGTTGTTCTCCGGCTGGGCCTCGGTGAGCCCGAGCGAGTTGACCTGGACGCCGTAGCGGAACCGCCGCATCCGCTCGTCCTCGACGCCGTAGCGCTCGGCGGTCAGCTCGTCCCAGAGCTCGACGAAGGCGCGCATCTTGCACATCTCCTCGACGAATCGCACGCCTGCGTTGACGAAAAACGACATCCGGCCGACCACCTCGCCGAACTTCTCCTCCGGCACCTGGCCGGAGTCACGGACGGCGTCCAGCACGGCGGTCGCCGTCGACAGTGCGTACGCCAGCTCCTGCACCGGCGTCGCGCCAGCCTCCTGCAGGTGGTAGCTGCAGATGTTGATCGGGTTCCAGCGGGGCACCGCGTCGACCGTGTACGCGATCATGTCGGTGGTGAGGCGCAGCGAGTGCTCGGGCGGGAAGACGTACGTGCCCCGGGACAGGTACTCCTTGATGATGTCGTTCTGGGTGGTGCCGGTCAGCTGCTCCGGGCTCGCGCCCTGTTCTTCGGCGACGACCTGGTAGAGCGCCAGCAGCCACATCGCCGGCGCGTTGATGGTCATCGAGGTGTTCATCTGCTCCACCGGGATGCCGTCGAAGAGCGCGCGCATGTCACCGAGGTGCGCCACCGGGACCCCGACCTTGCCGACCTCGCCCCGGGCCAGCTCGTCGTCGGGGTCGTAGCCGGTCTGGGTGGGCAGGTCGAAGGCGACCGACAGACCGGTCTGGCCCTTGTCCAGGTTGCCGCGGTAGAGCGCGTTCGAGCTGGCCGCCGAGCTGTGCCCGGCGTAGGTGCGCATCACCCAGGGCTTGTCGCGCTCCGGTGACGCCCCCGCGGGCTGGTCGGCCATGGCCGCAGCGTAGGCCCGAAGTGACCGGCGGGTAGCCCGGTCGTGAGCGGTGTCACGCAGCGACGGTGAGCACCCGGCCGAGCCGGGTGACGGCAAGGGTGCGGCGCAGGGCGGGGCTCGGGTGGTGCAGCACCAGCTGGTCGCCGCGCCGGTGCAGCCGCTCGTGCGCGGCGGCGAGCAGACCCAGGCCGGTCACGTCGATCCACTCGACGTCGCTCATGTCGACGAGGACGTCACCGGGGGCCTCGTCGATGGCGCGGTAGAGGGCGACGCGCGCAGAGGGTACCGACGACCCGTCGAGACGGTAGGGCAGACGCACGCGCATCAGCTCTTCGAGCTGCATCTGAACCTCCCTGCCACGGTCGCCGGTGCGGGCGCGAACGGCCTGTACCGGTAGAGACGCGGCGGGGAGCGGATCGGTTGCACCGGTCATGGCACCAGGAGGCCCCCGACCCGCGCCTGATACCGCGCAGGCGAATTCTGACCGACGCCACGCCGCCCCGTCCTCGAAACGATCCGATCCGTCGATCGTCGGGGAAATCGCCGGGTCGGATCGTTCGGGTGTGGTGTGGTGTGGTGGGTTTGGGCGGTCGCCTCAGGTGTCGCTCACAGGTCGCTCAGGTGTCGTAGGAGAAGAATCCGCGGCCGGTCTTGCGGCCGAGATCGCCCGCGTCGACCATCCGGCTGAGCAGCTCGGGCGGGTAGAACTTGGCGTCGCCGGTCTCGGCGTGGATGTTGAGCGTCGCGTGCCGGAGGATGTCGACGCCGGTGAGGTCGGTGGTGGCGAGCGGCCCCATTGCGTGCCCGAAGCCGAGCTTGCACGCCAGGTCGATGTCCTCGGCGCTCGCGACGCCGGACTCGTACAGCGCGATCGCCTCCATCGCGAGGGCGCTGATCAGCCGGGTCGTCACGAATCCCGCCACGTCGCGCTCGACCACGATGCAGGTCTTGCCGACGCCCTCGGCGAACGCGCGCGCGGTCGCCAGCGCCTCGTCGCTGGTCTTGAGCCCGCGGACCAGCTCACACAGCCGCATCATCGGCACCGGGGAGAAGAAGTGGGTGCCCACCACCCGCTCCGGCCGGGACGTGGCCGCGGCGATGGTGGTGATCGGGATCGCGGAGGTGTTGGTGGCGAGCACCGCGCCCTCGCCCGCGAGCCGGTCCAGCTCGGCGAAGACGCCGCGCTTCACGTCGACCCGCTCGAACACCGCCTCGACCACCAGGTCGGTTTCCGCCGCCGCGTCGAGATCGGTGGTCGTCGTGATCCGGCCGAGCGCGGCGTCGCGGTCGTCGGCCGCCACCGTCTGCTTCTCGACCATCCGGGCCAGCGACCGCTCGATGCCGTCGCGTCCGCGCGTCAGCGCCTCGTCGGTCACGTCGCGCAACGTGACGTCCCAGCCCGCGACCGCCGCGACCTGGGCGATCCCCGCGCCCATCAGACCAGCGCCCACCACCAGCACCTTGCCCACTGACCTCAGCTCCTCGGGCTCATCGCCTGCCGTCGACCGCGGCGAGCGTAGCCAGCGCCACGGGCGCGAGGCACACTGGTCCGGTGCTGGCATCGGCGGCGCTGTCCACCGGATCGGGCGCCGACTACATCTACATCCCGCTGCTGTCCGCGCTCGCGGTCGGGCTGCTCGCGCTGGTGCTGCGCTGGATCATGCGGCCCAGCCGCCGCCGGGCCGCCCGGGTGTCGGATCCCTCGCAAGGACTGCTCATCGGGGTCGCCGCGACGACGCCGGACGAGGCCGAGCGGCTGCGCCGGTTGCTGGTGGACGCCGGGGTGCGGGCGACCTCGCGCGCGGTGGCGACCCGGCGGCAGGTGCTGGTGTGGCCCGACGACGTCGACCTGGCGCTGACGCTGATCTCCGCCGCCCGCGAGCACCGTGCCGATCCGGATCCGCCCGACCGGTAGCGTCGTGGTCATGGTCAACCTCACCCGCATCTACACCCGCACCGGTGACGCTGGCACGACCAGGCTGGGCGACATGTCCGAGGTCCCGAAGACGGACCTGCGGGTGGCGGCGTACGGCGACGTCAACGAGGCGAATGCCCACCTCGGACAGGCCGTGGTGGCCGGCCGTCTCGACCCGGACGTGGTGGCGGTGCTGGAGCGGGTGCAGAACGACCTGTTCGACGTCGGCGCCGACCTGGCCACCCCGGTGGTCGCCGACCCCGAGTTCCCCCCGCTGCGGATCCGGCAGGACGACATCGACCGGCTCGAGGGCTGGTGCGACGCCTACAACGAGCCGCTGGAGAAGCTGCGCTCGTTCGTGCTCCCCGGCGGCACCCCTGGATCGGCGCTGCTCCATGTCGCCACCACAGCCATCCGCCGGGCCGAGCGCAGCACGTGGGCGGCGCTCGACACCCACGGCGACACGATGAACCCGCTCACCGCGCGCTACCTCAACCGCGCCAGCGACCTGCTGTTCATCCTGGCCCGCTACGCCAACCGCGAGATCGGCGACGTGCTCTGGACCCCCGGTGGCGAGCGCACGACCGAGCGCTGAGGCGACCGGCCCGCGAGCGGCTCACGACCGGTTCAGCCCTGCCGCGGCGCCGGGGGCGCCGCCTCCAGCCACGCCAGCAGTGCCGTGAGCGCCTCCGGGCTGACCGCGACCTGTACGGGTGTGCCCGCCGACAGGCCGTCGACGACCAGGTGCCCGGAGAACAATGCGTACGCCTCCTGCTCGTCTGGCTCCCGGCTGGTGACGACCTCGAACCGGCGTCGGTCGAACAGCCGCTTGGGACGCAGCCCCAGCGAGAAGACCCGGAACCACTCCAGGCGGTCACCGCGGTAGCGGCCGACGCCGAGCGTCCACCCGCGCACGCCCTCGAAGCCGCGCATGCGCACGCTCATCTCGAAGGTCGCCTCGCCACGGGTCAGCCAGCGGCGACGGGCGACCAGGCTCACCAGCAGCAGGGCACCGACCAGGACGACGGACGCGACGACGTCCAGCGCCAACTCCCAGATCGGCATGCCACCGGCCTCTCACCGTCCGAGCAGGCGTTCGCCCGTCAGCCGGCCTTCTCGGTCGCCGCGATCTGGGCCTCAGCCCAGCGCACCCGGTGAGCGGCTTCCTCGTCGTCGTCGCCCTCCGCCTGCTCGAGCTCGGAGCGGGCCGCACTCTCGTCGATGTCGTCGGCCATGGCCGCCCGCTCGGCCAGGATCGACACCCGGTTGTCGGCCACCGAGAGGAAGCCACCGTCGACCGCGGCGACCATGGCCTCGGAGTCGTCGGACCGGATCAGCACGGTGCTCTCGACGAGCACCGACAGCACCGGGGCGTGGTGCGGCAGGATGCCGAGCTCGCCATCCGTGGTGCGGGCGAGCACGTACGTCGCCTCGCCCGACCAGACCTTCTCGTCGGCCGCAACCAGCTCGACCTGGAGCAGATCGTCGGCCATCAGTTCTCCTTCTGGATTTCGTCCCACCTGCGCTCGACGTCGTCGAGGCCACCGCACATGTAGAACGCCTGCTCGGCGACGTGGTCGTACTCGCCGTCGCAGATCTTGGTGAACGCCTCGATGGTCTGGTCCAGCGGAACCGTCGAGCCCTCGATGCCGGTGAACTGCTTGGCCACGTAGGTGTTCTGCGACAGGAACCGCTGCAACCGCCGGGCCCGGGCCACCACGACCTTGTCCTCCTCGGACAGCTCGTCGACGCCGAGGATCGCGATGATGTCCTGGAGCTCCTTGTTCCGCTGCAGGATCTGCTTGGTACGCGTCGCCGTCTCGTAGTGCTCGGACGAGATGTACCGCGGGTCAAGGATCCGCGAGGTCGACGTCAGCGGGTCGACCGCCGGGTAGATGCCCAGCGACGCGATGTCACGCGACAGCTCGGTGGTCGCGTCCAGGTGCGCGAACGTCGTCGCCGGAGCGGGGTCGGTGTAGTCGTCGGCGGGGACGTAGATCGCCTGCATCGAGGTGATCGAGTGTCCTCGCGTCGACGTGATCCGCTCCTGCAGCACGCCCATCTCGTCGGCCAGCGTGGGCTGGTAGCCGACCGCGCTCGGCATCCGGCCGAGCAGCGTCGACACCTCCTGGCCGGCCTGGGTGAACCGGAAGATGTTGTCGATGAACAGCAGCACGTCCTGGCTCTGCTCGTCGCGGAAGTACTCGGCCATGGTCAGGGCCGACAACCCCACCCGGAGCCGGGCGCCCGGCGGCTCGTCCATCTGGCCGAAGACCAGCGCGGTCTGGCCGATGACCTCCGACTCCGTCATCTCCGTGATCAGGTCGTTGCCCTCACGGGTGCGCTCCCCCACCCCGGCGAACACCGACACGCCGTCGTGGTCACGGGCGACCCGGGCGATCATCTCCTGGATCAGCACGGTCTTGCCCACGCCGGCGCCACCGAACAGGCCGATCTTGCCGCCCTGGACGTACGGCGTGAGCAGGTCGATGACCTTGATGCCGGTGTGGAACATCTCGGTCTTGGACTCGAGCTGGTCGAAGTCGGGTGCGTTGCGGTGGATCGACCAGCGCTCGTTGACCTCGAGCGGGCCGTCGCCCTCCAGGTTGAGGCAGTCGCCGATCACGTTGAAGACGTGGCCCTTGGTGACGTCGCCGACGGGCACCGAGATGGGCTTGCCGGTGTCGGTCACCTTGGCGCTGCGGACCAGGCCGTCGGTCGGCTGCATGGAGATGGTGCGGACCATGCCCTCACCGATGTGCTGCTCGACCTCCAGGGTCAGCATCCGCTCGGTGTCGCCGACCTTCACGTCGACGTGCAGCGCGTTGTACATCTCGGGCATGTCGTCGGTGGCGAACTCGACGTCGACCACAGGACCGATGACTCGCGCGACGCGGCCTACGGCGCCGGTCTCCTCGGTGGCCTCGTTCTCGGTGTCGGTGGCAGTCATCTTGATCCTCTATCTCTCGGCCGTCGCGTCGGAGAGCGCGTTCGCGCCCCCGACGATCTCGCTGATCTCTTGCGTGATGCCCGCCTGCCGGGCCTGGTTCGCGATCCGGGTGTACTGCTCGATCAGGTCGTCCGCGTTGTCGGTCGCCGACTTCATCGCCCGCTGCCGGGCCGCGAGCTCGGAGGCCGCCGCCTGCAGCAGGCAGAAGTAGATGCGCGCCTGCACGTACCGCGGGAGCAGTGCGTCGAGCACCTCCTCGGCGGAGGGCTCGAACTCGTACAGCGGCAGCACCTCGTCGGGGTCCGGTTTCTCTTCGCCCTCGACCACCTGCAGCGGCAGCAACCGGATGACGTCTGGCTGCTGGATGAGCATCGACCGGAACCGGCTGAACACGATGTGCACCTCTTCGACGGGCGACACGTCGTCGTCGTGCTCGTCGTCGTCGTCACCCGGCAGCTCTCCGCTGGTGTCGCCCTCGGCGGCCGCCTGCCCGGCGAGCATCGCCTTGGTGAGGCGGGCGCCGATCTCGCGGGCGTCGTCGTACCGCGGGCTGTCGGAGAAGCCGCTCCAGGTGTCGGCCAGCTCGCGCCGGCGGAAGGTGTAGTAGCCGATCCCCTTGCGTCCGGTGATGTAGAGGTCGACCTCCTTGTCCTCCTGGTGCAGCTTCTCGAGCAGCCGCTCGGCCTCCTTGATGACCGACGACGAGTAGGCGCCGGCGAGACCGCGGTCGCTCGTGACGACCAGCACGGCGGCGCGCTTGGGCGACTCCGCCTCGGTGGTGAGCGGGTGGTCCACCTGGGAGTACGTCGCCAGCGCGGACACGGCACGGGTGAGCTCGCGCGCGTACGGCTCGGCGGCCGTCGCGCGCCGCTTGGCCTTGATGATGCGCGATGCCGCGATCAGCTCCATCGCCCGAGTGATCTTCTTCGTCGACTCGGTCGCCCGGATCTTCGCGCGGTACTGGCGCAGTGACCCTGCCACTGTCAGCCCCGCTTCTGCTTGGTGATCTTCTCCTGCTCGACGTCCTCGTCCTCGAGGGCCTCGTGGTCCTCGCGGCCGACCTGGATCGAGCCGCCCTCATGGGTCTCGAACTGCTCGGCGAAGGAGGTGTAGGCGTCCTCGAGCGTCTCGGCGGTGTCGTCGGAGAACTCGCGCGACTCCCGGATCGTCTCCAGCAGCTCGCCCTGCTCGCGGCGCAGGTACTCGAGGAACTCCGTCTCGAACCGCCGGATGTCCTCCAGCGGGACCGGGTCGAGCTTGCCCTGCGTGCCGGCCCAGATGGACACGACCTGCTCCTCGACCGTGAACGGGGTGTACTGCGGCTGCTTGAGCAGCTCCATCAGCCGCTGGCCGCGGTCGAGCTGGCGACGGGAGGCGGCATCGAGGTCGGAGGCGAACATCGCGAACGCCTGCAGGTCCCGGAACTGCGCCAGGTCGATCTTGAGCGAGCCGGTGACCTTCCGCATCGACTTCACCATCGCTGCGCCACCGACCCGGGACACCGACTGGCCGACGTCGATGGCCGGCCGCTGGTTGGCGTTGAACAGGTCGGACTGCAAGAAGATCTGGCCGTCGGTGATCGAGATGACGTTGGTCGGGATGTAGGCCGAGATGTCGTTGGCCTTGGTCTCGACCAGGGGCAGGCCCGTCATCGACCCCGCACCCAGCTCGTCGGACAGCTTGGCGCAGCGCTCGAGCAGCCGGCTGTGCAGGTAGAAGACGTCGCCGGGGTAGGCCTCGCGACCGGGAGGCCGGCGCAGCAGCAGGGACACCGCCCGGTAGGCCTCGGCCTGCTTGGACAGGTCGTCGAAGACGATCAGGACGTGCTTGCCGTCGTACATCCAGTGCTGGCCGATGGCCGACGCGGTGTAGGGCGCGAGGTACTTGAAGCCTGCGGCGTCGGACGCGGGAGCCGCCACGATCGTCGTGTACTCGAGGGCGCCGGAGTCCTCGAGCGCGCCGCGCACGGCGGCGATCGTGGATCCCTTCTGCCCGATGCCCACGTAGATGCAGCGCACCTGCTGGCTCGGGTCGCCGGTCTCCCAGAAGTCCTTCTGGTTGATGATCGTGTCGATCGCGATCGCGGTCTTGCCGGTCTGGCGGTCGCCGATGATCAGCTGCCGCTGCCCGCGCCCGATCGGCGTCAGGGCGTCGATCGCCTTGAGCCCGGTCTGCAGCGGCTCGCTGACGCTCTGCCGGTCCATGACCGTGGCGGCCTGCAGCTCGAGTGCGCGGCGCGCATCGGTCTCGACGTCGCCGAGTCCGTCGATCGGCTTGCCCAGGGGGTCGACCACGCGGCCGAGGTAGCCGTCGCCGACCGGCACCGACAGGATCTCGCCGGTGCGGCGCACGCTCTGACCCTCCTCGATGCCGGCGAAGTCGCCGAGGATCACGACACCGATCTCGCGCTCGTCGAGGTTCAGGGCCAGGCCCTGGATGCCGCCCTCGAACTCGAGCAGCTCGTTGGCCATCGCCGACGGCAGGCCCTCGACGCGCGCGATGCCGTCGCCCGCCTCGGCGACGGTGCCGATCTCCTCGGTGCTGGCCGCCTCCGGCTTGTAGTCGGAGACGAAGCGCGTCAGGGCGCTACGGATGTCCTCGGAACGGATGGTGAGCTCCGCCATGGTTCTCGTTCCTGCTCTCTCGACGTGTTCTGTCGGTCCTGGTCGGCGGCTGCTTCGCCCCCGCTGTGGCCTCGGTGTGGCCTCGGTGTGGCCTCGGTGTGGTCGTGTCAGCCGGCCAATCGCCTGCGCGCTTCGGACAGCCTGGTGGAGACGCTGCCGTCGACGACCTCGTCGCCGACGGTGACGCGGACACCGCCGACCACGTCAGGGTCGACGATGACGTTGAGCTGCAGCTCGCGGCCGAACCTCGCGGTGAGCGCCTTGACGAGCCGCTTGTGCATCTTGGCGGTGAGCGGTCGGGCGACGCGAACGACCGCGACCAGGCGCTCGCGCCGGGCCGCGGCCAGCCGCTGCATCTCGGCGAGCGCACTGACCACCGAGCGGTGCCGACCGGCGACCGCCTGTCGCACCAGCTGCAGCGCAGCGGTACCCACCCGGTCGCCGAGCAGGGTCTCGACCAGCTGCTGCCTGGCCTCGACCGGTGCGGTGCGGTCGTTGAGGGCGTCCCGCAGCTCGGCATCGCCCTCGGTGATGCGGGCGAAGCGGAAGAGCTCGTCGTCGAGCTCGTCGAGGTCGCCGTCGGACTCGGCAGCCGCGAGGAACGCGGTGATGCCGGCCTGCTCCAGCGCGTCGGCCAGGTCGCGGGGCCGCGACCAGCGGTGTCGCACCGCAGCCGTGACGATGCCGACCGTGGCGGAGCCGAAGTCGGACAGCAGTCCCTCGGCCAGCTCGGCCTTGCGGTCGCCGTCGACGGTGGGGTCGGTGAGCACCCGGCGCAGCGTCGGCTGGGCGTCGAGGACGACACACAGGGCGAACAGCTCGCCGCCCAAGGCGGGCGCGTCGGCACCGGACTCCACCGCGGCGTCGACGTCGTCGAGGACGGCTGCCGCGGCTCGGGTCGACGCGCCACGCATCAGCGGCCTCCGGAGGTGCTGGGCTCGGTCTCGGACTCCTCGGCGTCCTCGGAGTCCGCTGCGTCGTCGGAACCGCCGGAGCCGTCGGTGTCCTGGGCCTCCAGGTCGGCGATGAAACGCTCGACGGTGCGCTGCTGGCGCCTGTCGTCGTCGAGGGTCTCGCCGACGATCAGCCCGGCCAGGCTCACCGCGAGGTCGCCGACCTCGGCCCGCAGCTCGGTGAGCACGCGCTGGCGGTCGGCCTCGAGCTGGGCGTGGGCTGCGGCGTTGATCCGCTTCGACTCCGCCTGGGCCTGCACCCGCATCTCCGCGATGATGGCGGCGCCCTGCTCGCGGGCGTCCTCACGGATCCGGGCGGCCTCGTGCCGAGCCTCGGACAGCTGCTCGCGGAACTCCCGCTCGGCTGCCTCGGCCGCGGCCTTCGCCTTCTCGCTCTCCTCGAACTGTCGCCTGATGCTCTCCTGCCGCTCCGCCATCGCCTTGTTGATCGGCGGGATGATGTAGCGGCCGATCACGAAGACCAGCAGGGCGAACGCGAAGAGCTCGACGAAGAACGTGGCGTTGGGGACGAGGAAGTTGCTGGCGGCCTCGTTCGTCATGGGTGTGGTCCCGTCACTCGTGTCTCGGCGTCGCTCGTCGGGGAGGGGATCAGGGGGCCCCGGTCACGAACACGAACAGCGCCATGAAGGCCAGGTTGATGAAGTACATCGCCTCGACCAGGCCGACCGTCAGGAAGAAGATCGTGAACAGGCGGCTCTGGGCCTCGGGCTGGCGCGCGACGCCGGAGATGGTCGCGGCACCGGCGAGACCGTCACCGATGGCAGCGCCGATCGCGCCACCCGCCAACGCCAGGCCACCACCGATCATCGCGCCGGCAATCTTGATCGCGTCTTCCATGTCTCTCCTTGGCTCGCGGTCCGGACCCTCGCCGGACCGATCTGGGGTGGCTCGGTCGTTGTTCCTCGTCCGCTACTTCGCGGGCTCCAGCTCAGGATCGGTCTCGGACTCGCGTCGGGCGTCCTGATCGGCGTCCTGCGCCGTGTCGTCGTCCTCGTCCTTGTCCTTGTCGGCGTACGCGTCCTCGATCAGATGGTCGTCGTGGCCTTCACTGGCCATGCCGAAGTACAGGATCGTGAGCAGCGCGAAGATGAACGCCTGGATGAGGCCGACGAACATGGCGAACAGTTTCCAGAGCGCGTTCGGCCCCCACATCAGGTACAGCGGGATGATCCCGATCAGCGTCAACATGATCGTGCTGGAGAAGATGTTGCCGAAGAGTCGCAGCGCCAGCGTGAACGGCTTGACGATCTCCTCGATCAGGTTGATCGGGAACAGCGCAGGGTAGGGCTCGAAGTAGTGCTTGACGTAAGCCTTGAAGCCCTTGGTGCGGATGCTGAAGGTGTGCACGCCGACGATCACCATCAGTCCGAGCGCGTACGTCAGGTTGACGTCGGCGGTGGGAGGGGGCAGCAGGTGTGGGTCCTTGCCGCTGGGGATGAGCTCGAGCCAGTTCGCGATCAGGATGAACGTGAACAGCGCGACCGCGAGCGGCACCACGAAGGGGTTGACCTTGCCGAGGCTCGCCTCGACCTGGGTGGTGACGGCGCCGGTGATGGACTCCCAGATGACCTGGAGCTTGCTCGGCACGGTGCTGGTGACCTTGCGTCGGACCCAGAAGCCGAGGATCAGGACGACGGCACCGGCGACGAAGGTCGCCCAGATCGTGTCGGCGTTGAAGGTCCAGCCGAAGGCCTCGACCTCGACGTGGTGGCCGATCTCGACCTCGGTGGAGGCCAGCAGGACGCCGTCGCTCATGAGTTGCGCAGCTCCTTCAGCAACGGGAAGCCGGTGATGGCGACAGTCAGCAGCTGGAAGAAGGCCAGACCCACGAGCACGAAGCCGCCGACCGGCCAGAACAGCAGGACCAGCGTGAACGCGATCAGGGAGATGGCCGACAACCGCAGCAGCGCCGACATCGCGAACTGCTTGCGGGACAGGTCGTCGCCGCTGGAGGTCATGCGGATCATCGACATCTCGGTGGCCACGGAGTTGAGCAGAGCCAGCCCGATGCCGACCGCGAGGAAGACCCCGGCGAGGACGTTCTCGAACGCCACACCGCCCAGCAGGCAGAGCACGGCCAGGCCGCCGGCGATGATGATCATGTTCCGCTGCCTGCGGGCGAGCTCGCCGACCGGGATCCGCGGGTGGGGCACCGCCTGATCGTCCATCGGTGCCGTCCTCTCGGTGCCGCTCACTGGGGTGACGTCCTCGCTCTCGTCAGCCATGGTCCGTTCCGTCCCGGTCACCGGCAACATCGTCGCGAAGCAACGGTCGCAGCCGCAGCCACGACCCCAGGACGCCGACCCCGACACCGACCGCCAGGCCGAGCAGCGTCAGCAGCGGTGTCAGTCCCCAGGAGGCGTCCGCCCACCATCCAAGACCCATTCCGCCGAGTACGCAGACCAGGTTGTAGGTGCCGATGCCGAGATAGTCGCGCAGGTCGAGCGTCGCTTCGGATTGGTCGTGGCCCATGCTGCAGGTGGCTCCCCGGGGGGTCTCACGGTAGACATCGACCGGTCCCGTCCCCGACGGGCCGCGGCCGACGCTATCACCAGCATCCGCGGGGGCTTCCCGAGGGCCGGTCCAGGTCTGTCGAGGCGCCTCGACGAGGGTGGTCGTCGTCATCGTCAGCTCCCCTCGCCAGGCGGCGCTCCGGTGCTTGTGAAAAATAGCACAAGCGTCCGGGAGCCGGTTAGCCGGGGGTCAGACCGTCGGGCGGTGCCACCGCGGCAGCCAGAACACGGCCACCGCGGTGGCCGTGGTGAGCATGCTCATCGCGACCCACGAGCGCCACCCGGCGAACAGGCTGAGCACCACCGCACCGAACGCGACCAGTCCTGCGACGGCGTACATGAGCAGCACCGCCCGGCGGTGCGAGTGGCCGATCTCGAGCAGCCGGTGGTGCAGGTGCCGCTTGTCCGGGCTGAACGGCGAGTGGCCGGCCCGGGTGCGGCGGACCACCGCGAGCAGCAGGTCGAGGAACGGCACCAGCAGCACCAGCAGCGGCAGCAGCAGCGGCAGCAGCACCGGCTGCACCCCGGCCCGCGCCCCGAACAGTCCCTCCGTGAGCGCACCTGGCGGGAACTGGCCGGCAAGGGTGACCGCCCCACAGGCGAGGACCAGCCCGATCAGCATCGAGCCGGAGTCGCCCATGAACATCCGGGCCGGGTAGAAGTTGTGCGGCAGGAACCCGAAGCACGCGCCCGCCAGCGCAGCCATCAGCAGGGTCGCCGTGATCGCCAGTGACAGGTTGTTCTCCGCCGCGATCAGGTACGAGTACAGGAAGAAGGCCACGGCGCCGATGCCGACGACGCCCGCCGCGAGCCCGTCGAGCCCGTCGACGAAGTTGACCGCGTTGACCGTGGCGACGATCACGAAGACCGTGAGCAGCGGACCCTGGGTCAGATCCATGCTGAGCGTCGTCCCGGGCAGCGGCAGGTAGAGCAGCTGCACGCCGAGCACGACGACCACCGCCGCCGCGGCCAGCTGGCCCCCGAACTTGGTGAGCGCGTCCAGCTCGAAGACGTCGTCCAGCATCCCGACCACGCAGATCAGGCTGCCGCCGACCAGCACGGCCCTGGCGTCCTCGAACGCCACCCCGTCGGCCGTGGACAGGAAGGGCAGCCGGGTCGCCACCAGGTAGGCCGCCCACAGCCCCGCCAGCATCGCGACACCGCCGAAGTAAGGGACGGGCGTCGCGTGCACGTCACGGTCGCGCACCTTGGCGACCGCACCGACCCGCTCCGCGACCACCCGGCTCACCGTCGACAGCAGGAACGTCACCGTTGCTGCGACGGTGAAGACCACCAGGTACTCGCGCACCGGCGGGTCACTCGTCCTCGGCGTCGACAGTGTCCTCGGCGTCAACCGCGTCGACAGCGTCCTCGGCGTCGACGACGTTCTCGTCGAACTCGCGCAGCCGCTCGATGCCGATGCCACCACGGCGCAGCACCCGCGGCTTCGGCCCGGTGACGTCGACGATCGTCGAGGCCATCGCGGTCGGGCTCGGGCCCCCGTCGAGGTAGACCCACACCCGGTCGCCGAGCATCTCTTCCGCCTCGTCGACGGTGGTCGCAGCGGGCATCCCGGTGCGGTTGGCGCTGGTGACGGCGAGCGGGCCGGTGCGTTCCAGCAACGTGATCGCGAGCGGGTGGTCCGGCATCCGCACCGCGACGGTGGAGCGGGCGTCGCCGAGGTCCCAGCTGAGGCTCGGCTGCTGGGTGCAGACCAGCGTGAGCGGGCCGGGCCAGAGCTCGTTGACCATGTCCCGCGCGTACGAGGGGACGCCCGACGCGAGCGAGTCGAGGGTGGAGACCGCCGCGACCATCACCGGTGGCGGCATGTCCCGGCCGCGGCCCTTGGCACGCATCAGCCGGCGCACCGCGGCACCCTCGAACGCGTCGGCGGCGACGCCGTAGACGGTGTCGGTCGGCAGCACCACCAGCCGGTTGCTGCGCAGCTCGTCGACCGCGGCCTCGAGACCCTCCTCGCGGGCGTCGTCGTCGGCACAGTCGAAGCGTCGTCGCTCGCCGGTCATGGTGCGCTCACGCTGCACATGGTGCCATCGCCGGCGGCCGGCTCAGCGGCGGCGGGCGGTGACGAAGCGCGGGCGGTCGGCCAGGTCACGGTGGTCGGCCACGTCCGCCCAGCGGCCCGTCCCGGTGAACACCCCCGGCGCAGAGCGGCCCTGGACGTCGGCGTGCTCACACCCGACATCGCCGCCCGGGCGCAGCAGCCGTGCGGCCGCCCGCTCCACGGCGCGCACCACGTCCAGCCCGTCGGCGCCCGACCAGAGCGCCTCGGCCGGGTCGAACAGGCGAGCCTCCTCGGCCACCTCCTCGTACGCCTCCAGCGGGATGTACGGCGGGTTGGCGACGACGACGTCGACGGTCCCGTCCAGGTCGGGGAACGCGTCGGCTGCGTCGCCGAGCCGGACGTCGACGCCGGTACCCGCGAGGTTGGCGACCGCGTAGTCGTACGCCGCCGGGGACAGCTCGACCGCGTACACCCGGGCGTGCGGGGCCTCGTCGGCGAGGGCGGCGGCGACAGCACCGGAGCCGGTGCACAGGTCGACCGCGACGGGCACGTCGAGGTCGCGAAGCCGGTCGATCGCCCACCCCGCCAGCAGCTCGGTCTCCGGGCGCGGCACGAACACACCCGGGCCGACCGACAGCTCGACCCGCCGGAACGCCGCCAGGCCGGTCAGGTGCTGCAACGGCTCCCGGCGGGCCCGGCGCGCGAGCAGCCCGTCCAGCCGAGCCGACTGCTCCTCGTCGGGCGGGTCGGCGAGCGGCAGCCGTCCGCGCGGCACGCCGAGCACGTGCGCCAGCAGCACCTCGGCGTCGGTGTCGGGCGACGGGAGTCCGGCCGTGGCGAGCCTGCGGGCCGCCGCGGCTCGTACGTCGCGCAGCTGCGCCGTCACTGCCCGACCGCGGCGAGCCGGGCCTCCTCCTCCGCCTCCACCGAGGCGCGGACCAGGCCGTCGAGGTCACCGTCGAGCACGTCGTCGAGCGTGTATGTCTTGAAGCCGGTGCGGTGGTCGGTGACGCGGCTCTCGGCGAAGTTGTAGGTGCGGATCCGTTCGCTGCGGTCAACCGTGCGGACCTGCGCGCGACGGGTGTCGGAGGCGTCCGAGCGCGCCTGCTCCTCGGCCATCGCCAGCAGCCGGGAGCGAAGGATCCGCAGCGCCTGCTCACGGTTCTGCAGCTGGGACTTCTCGTTCTGGCAGGACACGACGATGCCGGTCGGCAGGTGCGTGAGGCGTACGGCCGAGTCGGTCGTGTTGACGCTCTGCCCGCCCGGGCCCGACGAGCGGAAGACGTCGACCCGCAGGTCGGAGTCGGAAACCTCCACGTCGACCGGCTCGGCCTCGGGCAGCACGACCACCCCGGCCGCCGAGGTGTGGACGCGGCCCTGTGACTCGGTGACCGGTACCCGCTGCACCCGGTGCACCCCGGCCTCGTGCTTGAGCAGCGCGTACGGCGCCTGGCCGGGCTCGGGGGTGCCCCTGGCCGCGACCGCCAACGTCACGGACTTGATGCCGCCGAGGTCGGAGTCGGTGGCGTCCAGCACCTCGGTGCGCCAGCCCCGGCGCTCGGCGTAGCGCTGGTACATCCGCAGCAGGTCACCGGCGAACAGTGCCGACTCCGCGCCGCCCTCCCCCGCCTTGACCTCGACGATGGCGTCCTTGGCGTCGGACGGATCCCGGGGCACCAGCAGCCGGCGCAGCCGTTCGGCGAGCTCATCGCGGCGTGCGGCGACGCCGTCGGCCTCCGCCGCGAACGCCGGGTCCTCAGCGGCCAGGTCGCGAGCCGCCGCGCCGTCGCCCTCGGCTCGCTGCCAGTCACGGTAGGTCGTGACGACCGCGCCGAGCTCGGCGTAGCGGCGGCCGAGCCGGCGGGCGAGCGACGGGTCCCCGTGCACCGCGGGGTCGGAGAGGCGGCGGCCGAGCTGCTCGTGCTCGGTCACCAGTCGCTCGACCTGCTCGAACACGGCACCTCCCGTGGCACCTGGACGACCGGCGTGGACAGCCGGAGCCGGACATGGGACGGCACCGGCGCGAGCAGACCGTGCGGTCCGTCGTGCCGGTGCCGTGCGGGTGCTACTTCTTCGCCCCGCCCTTGGCTGCGTACCGCTTCTCGAAGCGGGCGACGCGGCCGCCGGTGTCGAGGATCTTCTGCTTGCCGGTGTAGAAGGGGTGGCACTGCGAGCACACGTCGGCGTGGATGGAGCCACTCGACGCGGTGCTGCGGGTGGTGAAGGTGGCGCCGCAGGTGCAGGTCACCGTGGTCTCACCGTAGGCAGGGTGGATGTCAGGCTTCATGGGGTTCCTCTCGGTACGTGGCCGCCGGGTCGACGCCGGAGGGCGCCGTGAACCGGGACCGCCGATCAGTGTCTCATCGACTCCCTTTCCAACGCGAATCCCCCTGCTGATGTTCCGTGCCACCATGGCGCGTGCGCACCGGCCGTCGGGTTGTCCTCGCTCTGGCGGCGCTCGCGCTGGTGGCCGCGTGCACGTCATCCTCGGACCCGTCGTCAGCGCCCACGCCGTCGTCGTCCTCGCCGGACGCCTCCACCGACCCGTCCACCGAGCCGAGCGCCGGGCCCGAGGAGGCCGCGGAGCTCCGGCTGATGGTGTTCAACATCGAGTACGGCGGCACCGTGGTCTCGTTCGACCAGGTGGTCGAGGCCGTGCAGGCGAGCGAGGCCGAGGTGGTCGTCGTCAACGAGCCCGAGGGCAACGTGGCCCGGCTGGCGGCCGAGCTGGGCTGGGACCACTGGAGCCGGCGGATGGGCATGGTCTCCCAGCTGCCGCTGCTCGACCCCCCGGACGGCGGTGACTACGTGTACGTGCAGACGTCGCCCGGACAGGTGGCGGCGGTGACGGCCGTGCACCTGCCGTCGACGCCGTACGGGCCCTATCGGGTGCGGAACGGGCTGTCACGTCCCGACCTGCTCACGCTGGAGCGGGAGACCCGGCTGCCGGCGATGCGAGCGGTGCTCGAGACGATGGCTCCGCTGGCCGCCGACGGGGTGCCGACGTTCGTGGCCGGCGACTTCAACGCCCCGACCGACACCGACTGGACGGCCGCGACAGTCGGTCTGCGGCCGCAGCTGCGCTACCCGGTGCCCTGGCCCACCAGCCGGGCGATGCAGGCCGCCGGCTTCACCGATGCCTACCGCGCCGTGCACCCCGACCCGGTGGCCGACCCGGGTCTCACCTGGCCGGCCGGCCGGCCGCGGGTCGACAACTACCCGCCACTGGGGGCACCGGCCGACCGCATCGACCTGGTGTGGGCGGGTGGCCCGGTGACCGTGCTGGACAGCCAGGTCGTCGGCGAGCCCGGCGCGGCCGACATCGCGGTGTCGCCCTGGGGCTCGGACCACCGCGGGGTGGTGTCGACGTTCGAGCTCGAGCCGGCCGAGCCGCCCGACCTGGTCTCGGTCGACCAGCCCCTGGTGCCGGCCGGCACCGCCGTCGAGGTCGGCGTGCACCGCCCCGGCGACCCGGACGAGCGGCTGAGCGTCTCGTGCGGCGACGACGAGGTCGACGTGCCGCTCGGCGACGGCCCCGATGCCGCGGTCACGGTGCCGACGCAGGACCTCGGCCCGGGTCGCTGCCGGGCGACCTTGAGTGACGCCGACGGCGAGCCGCTGGCGGCCGACGACTTCTGGTTGCGGCCCGACGGCCAGCATCCGGTGCTCAGGCCGGTGCGGCAGGCGTACGAGGTCGGTGAGCCGCTGCGGATGGAGTGGGACTGGGCGCCGGGCAACCGCTTCGACTGGGTGGCGGTGGCGCCACGGGGCACGGGCGCGGACTCGTACGTCAACTACACCTACACCGGTGCCACCGTCGACGGCCGCGGCGCCATCGACGCCCACGCCGAGGGCGAGGGCACCTGGCCACTGCCGCCGGGTCGCTACTCGCTGTACCTCTGCGTCGACGACGGCTACCAGCAGGTGGCCGAGGCGGCCGTCACCGTGCTCGCCCGCTGACCCTCCGAGGCCCCGCACCCGGTGGTTTCCCAAGGGATGCCGGGAAAGAGACACCGCTCACGTGTGGCCACACGTGAGCGGTGACGGTTTCTCGGCACCCCTTGGGAAACCCGGGGCCGGGGGTTAGCGGCGAGGGAGCCGCCGCCCGCCGCCAAACGATCCGGCCACACGTGCGCCAGGACGACCGAGAGGTCGGATCGTTCGGCAGGGAGTGCCCCGCCCGGGTCAGGCGGCGAGGGCGCCCAGCTGTTGCTCGATGTCGGCGGCGATGCTGCGGGGTTCGGTGGTGGGCGCGTAGCGCTTGACCACCGAGCCGTCGCGAGCGACCAGGAACTTGGTGAAGTTCCACTTGATCGCGCCGCCGAGCAGGCCGGACTTCTGCTGGCGCAGCCAGCGGAACAGCGGGTGGGCGTCGTCGCCGTTGACGTCGACCTTGGCGAACATCGGGAACGTGACGTCGTAGGTCGTCGAGCAGAAGGCGGCGATCTCGTCGTCGGTGTCGAACTCCTGGCCGCCGAACTGGTCGCACGGGAAGCCGAGCACGGTCAGCCCCTGGTCGTGGTACGTGCGGTGCAGCTCCTCCAGCCCCTCGTACTGCGGCGTGAAGCCGCACGAGGAGGCGGTGTTGACCACCAGCAGCACGTCACCGCGGAAACGGTCCAGGGTCTCGGGGCGACCGTCGAGGGTCGTCGCGTCGAAGTCGAAAGCAGTCGTCATGGGCACAACTCGACACTACTGACCCCCCGGATGGACCAGCAGGGCATGGCCCACCCGGGTGGGGCCTCAGCCGTCGTCGCGGCGGCCGTTGCCCTGCATCGGCATCGTGTCGCGTACCTGCGTGAGGAACTCGACATTGGACTTGGTCTTCTTGAGCTTGTCGATGATCAGCTCGAGCGCCTGCTGGCCGTCGAGCGCCGAGAGCACCCGGCGCAGCTTCCAGACGATCTGCAGCTCCTCGCGGCTCATCAGCAGCTCCTCGCGGCGCGTACCGGAGGAGTCGACGTCGATGGCCGGGAAGATGCGCTTGTCGGCGAACTCGCGCCGCAACCGCAGCTCCATGTTCCCGGTGCCCTTGAACTCCTCGAAGATGACCTCGTCCATCTTCGAACCGGTCTCGATCAGCGCGGTGGCGAGAATGGTCAGTGAGCCACCGTCCTCGATGTTGCGCGCCGCGCCGAAGAACCGCTTCGGCGGGTAGAGCGCCGAGGAGTCGACACCACCGGAGAGGATCCGCCCACTGGCAGGTGCCGCGAGGTTGTACGCGCGGCCCAGCCGGGTGATCGAGTCGAGCAGCACGACGACGTCGTGGCCCAGCTCCACCAGCCGCTTGGCCCGCTCGATGGCAAGCTCGGCGACCGTGGTGTGGTCCTCGGCTGGACGGTCGAAGGTCGAGGCGATGACCTCGCCCTTGACCGCGCGCTGCATGTCGGTGACCTCTTCAGGCCGCTCGTCGACCAGGACCACCATCAGGTGGACCTCGGGGTTGTTCGTCGTGATGGCGTTGGCCATCGACTGCAGCACGAGGGTCTTGCCGGCCTTGGACGGCGAGACGATGAGACCACGCTGGCCCTTGCCGATCGGCGCGACGATGTCGATGATCCGGGTCGTCAGGATGGACGCCTCGGTCTCGAGCCGCAGCCGGTCCTGCGCGTACAGCGGGGTCAGCTTGGAGAAGTCCAGCCGCTGCTTGGCCGCGTCGGTGTCGGCACCGTTGACGGTGTCGATGCGCACCAGCGGGTTGAACTTCTCCTTGCGGTCGTTGTCCCGGGCCTGCTTGACCTGGCCGGTGACGGCATCGCCCTTGCGCAGCCCGCTCTTGCGAACCATGGACAGCGACACGTAGACGTCGTCCGGGCCGGGCAGGTAGCCAGACGTGCGGACGAACGCATAGTTGTCGAGCACGTCGAGAATGCCGGCCACCGGCAGCAGCACGTCGTCCTCGTTGACCTGCGGCTCGCTGTCGCGACCGCGGTCGCTGTCGCGGCCACCACGGTCATTGCGGTCGCGGCCACCTCGGTCGCGGTTGCGGCTGCGACGACGGCGGCGGCTGCCGCCCTCGTCGTCCCGGTTGCCGCCCCGGTTGTCGTTGCGGTTGTCGTTGCGGTTGTCACCGCGGCTGTCGTTGCGGGTGTCGTTGCGGTTATCGCTGCGGTTGTCACCGCGGTTGTCGGTGCGGGCCTCACCGCGGGTGTCGTTGCGGGTGTCGTTGCGGTTGTCGCCCCGGTTGTCGCCCCGGTTGTCGCCCCGGTTGTCGCTGCGGTTGTCGTCGCGCGAGTCGGTCCGGCTGTCGTCGCGGTCGTCGCTGCGGTCGTCGTCGCGCTGCGCGTCGTCGCGCCCACGCGGCTCGTCGCGGTCCTGCTGGGCCGGCTCGGGCGCGGCAGCCGGGGCCGCGGGGGCCTCGGCCGGCGCCTTCGCAGCGGCCGGGGAGCTGCCCGCACCGTTGGGGCTGCCGTCGGAACCGGAAGCCGCCTGGGCGGCGGTGATCGCCTCGATCAGCTGGCTCTTGCGCATCTTGCCGGTGCCCTTGATACCCAGGCCGCCGGCGATCTGCTGCAGCTCGGCGAGAACCTTGCCGCTGAGCCCTCCGCCGGAGCGGCGTCGGGGCTGTGCCGGCGCAGTGGCCTGCTCGGCATCGCCCGGAGCACCGGTGGGCGCAGAGGCGGTGGAAATGTCTGTCACGTGAGGTCCTTCCCACGTCGGGCGGGTCCAGAAAACCCGCCGGAGGGCGGTCCTGGCACGTCCAGGATCCGCTGGAGCCGACCGCTCACGTCCGGTGAGCGGCCCCCATCAGGTAGTGACTCCGGTTCCTCTCCTCCGTTGTCCACGAGATGTGGAACCCCCGTGCACACTCAGGCGGCCGGGTTCCGATGTGAACCGACGGTCTCGCCATCGCTGGAGGGAGAGGGTGCGACTGCGGACGCTCGCTCACGGAGAGTTCCCGGTTCGGGCGTCGCTGCGCGTGGCGAGAGTAGCACTCGAGACGCGCGCTGTCGTAACACCCCGAATAACACGTCGCCCCGGCCGGGCATTCCCGGTCCGCGATCAGCGCCGCACGACGGTGCCCCCGACCGACACGCCGAGCCGCAGCGCCCGCCAGTCGGCCGGCACCCGGTCACCGAGGTCGGGCGGCCGGCCCTCGGCGTGCAGCACGAGGACCGTGGGCCCCGCGCCCGACAGCACCGCGGCGTGGCCGGCGGAGCGCAGCCCGGCCACCAGCGCGAGCGTCTCCGGCATCGCAGTTCCCCGGTGCTGCTGGTGCAGCCGGTCGGCGGTGGCCGGCAGCAGCAGTTCGGGCCGGCCGGTGAGGGCCGCGATCAGCAGGCCGGCCCGCCCGGCGGTGTACGCGGCGTCCGCGTGCGCGACCTGAGTCGGCAGCAGCCCCCGCGCGGTCGAGGTCGGCACGGCCAGCGGCGGCACCAGGGCCACGACACCCACCTGCGGCTCGAGCCGTACGGCCCGCACTCCGTCGTCGTCGGTCCAGGCCACCGTGAGACCACCGAGCAGGGCCGCCGCGACGTTGTCGGGGTGGCCCTCGAGCGTGCACGCCAGCCGGAGCGCCGCGACGTCGTCGAGACGATCGGCGCCGTCGGGCACCAGCGCCCGCGCGACCACGATGCCGGCGGTGATCGCAGCGGCCGACGAGCCCAGCCCGCGCCCGTGCGGCACGCGGTCGCGGCAGCGCAGTCGCAGTCCGGGTGGCTGGACGCCGAGCGCGGCGAAGGTGGCACGTGCGGCCCGGACGACGAGGTGCGACTCGTCCAGGGCGAGCTCGGACGCCCCCTCACCGTCGACGTCGACGTGCAGACCTCGGTCGCAGATCTCGCCGCTGACCTCGTTGGCGAGGTCGAGCGCGAGGCCGAAGCTGTCGAAGCCGGGTCCGAGGTTGGCACTGGTCGCCGGCGCGGCAACGGTCACGACGCCGTCGCACCACTGGCCCATGGTCCGGTTCACAGCCCGGCCGCGCGCGCGACCGCGTCGACGTCGGCGTCGAGCACGCGGTCGGACAGCGACCGGCCCTCGAGGGCGGTCGCGACGTCCTTGAGCCCGTGCCCGGTCACGGTGACCACGACGGTGGCGCCGCTCGGCACCTCTCCGCGGGCGCCGACGTCGACCAGCCCGGCTGCTCCGGCGGCCGATGCCGGCTCGACGAAGACACCGTCGCGAGACGCCAGGTCGCGCTGAGCCTGCATGATCTGGTCATCGGTGACGGCGTCGATGCGACCCCCGGACTCGTCCCGGGCCGCGACGGCGAGCCGCCACGAGGCGGGGTTGCCCACCCGGATCGCGGTGGCCACCGTCTCGGGGTCGGTCACCAGCTCGTCGCGGACGATCGGTGCCGCGCCGGCGGCCTGGAAGCCCCACATCCGCGGGACCCCGTCGGTGACTCCCGCGTCGGCGTACTCGCGATAGCCCCGCCAGTACGCCGAGACGTTGCCGGCGTTGCCGACCGGCAGCACGTGCAGGTCGGGCACCCGCCCGAGCACGTCCACCACCTCGAAGGCTGCAGTCTTCTGTCCCTCGAGACGCATCGGGTTGACCGAGTTGACCAGCGACACCGGGTACGAGTCGGCGAGCTCGCGGGCCAGCCGGAGGCAGTCGTCGAAGTTGCCGCGCACCTGGAGCACGTCGGCGCCGTGCATGACCGCCTGCGCCATCTTGCCCGCCGCGATGCGTCCGTGCGGCACCAGCACGACCGGGCGCAGCGGGGCGCGCGCCGCGTAGGCGGCCATCGAGGCCGACGTGTTGCCGGTCGACGCGCAGACGACCGCCTTGGCGCCCTCTGCCATCGCCACCGAGATGGCGACCGTCATCCCCCTGTCCTTGAACGACCCGGTGGGGTTGTCACCCTCGACCTTGAGCCAGACCTCCGCGTCCAGCCGCTCGGACAGCCAGCGCGAGCGCACCAGCGGCGTGCCGCCCTCGCCCAGGCTGACGACCGGGGTCTCGTCGGTCACCGGCAGGTGTGCGCGGTACTCCTCCACCACGCCCCGCCAGGGCCGCGACCCCGCCGTCACCCGTGTCCTCCGTCGGACGAGGCCTCGACCCGCATCACCGACGAGACCTCGCGCACCATGTCCATGCCGGCCAAGCCGGTGACGGTCGCGGCGAGGTCGGCGTCGCGCGCGGTGTGCGTGACGACGACGAGCTGGGCGTCGTCGCCGCGGCCCTCCTGGCGCACCGTCTGGATCGACACCCCGTGCCGGCTGAACTCATGGGCGACCGCGGCGAGCACGCCCGTACGGTCGTCGACGTCGACCCCGATGTGGTAGCGGGTGAGGGTGTCGCCCATCGGCAGCACCTCGCACTGTCCGTGCACGGACTCACCCACACCACGCACGTCCGACACCCGGTTGCGCGCCGCGCTGACGAGGTCGCCGAGCACCGCACTCGCGGTCGGTGCGCCACCCGCGCCCGGGCCGTAGAACATCAGCTGACCGGCCGCCTCGCTCTCGACGAAGACCGCGTTGTACGCCTCGCGCACGCTCGCCAACGGATGGTCGGCCGGGATCATCGCGGGATGCACCCGGGCCGAGACGGCCTCGTCGCCGTCGGCCGTCGTGCGGCGTTCGCAGATCGCCAGCAGCTTGACCACGCACCCCATCTGGGCGGCCGACGCGACGTCGCCGGCCGAGACCTCGGCGATGCCCTCGCGGTAGACGTCGGCGGCGGTCACCCTGGTGTGGAACGCGAGCGAGGCGAGGATCGCGGCCTTGGCCGCGGCGTCGAAGCCCTCGACGTCGGCCGTCGGGTCGGCCTCTGCGTAGCCCAGCGCCTGCGCCTCCTCCAGCGCCTCGGCGAAGCCGGCGCCACTGGTCGTCATCCGGTCGAGGATGAAGTTCGTGGTGCCGTTGACGATGCCGAGCACCCGGTTGACCCGGTCGCCCGCGAGCGACTCGGCCAGCGGTCGGAGGATCGGGATGGCACCCGCCACCGACGCCTCGAAGAACAGGTCGCGCCCGGCCTTCTGCGCGGCCGCGAACAGGGTCGCGCCGTCCTCGGCCAGCAGCGCCTTGTTGGCGGTGACCACCGACGACCCGTGCTCGAGGGCGTCGAGGATCAGCGAGCGCGCCGGTTCGATGCCGCCGATGACCTCCACCACCAGGTCGACGTCGTCGCGGCGTACGAGCTCGGCGGCGTCACTCGTGAACAGCCCGGGATCGACGTCGACGCCCCGGGTCCGGCCGGGGCGGCGCACGGCCACGCCGCGGAGCTGCAGGGGCGCTCCCACCCGCGCAGCGAGCTCGGTCTGCTGCGCGACCAGCAGCCGGGCCACCTGGGTTCCCACCACGCCGCAGCCCAGCAGGGCGACTCCCAGCGGGCGGCTCATCCGGCGACTCCCGCGGCCAGCCCGGTGTCCAGGCGGTACATGTCGTCCTCTGTCTCCTGCCGCACCACGACCCGGGCAGCACCGTCGCGCACCGCCACCACCCCCGGCCGCGGGACGTGGTTGTAGTTGCTGGCCAGGGACCGGCAGTAGGCACCCGTGCCCGGCACGGCCAGCAGGTCGCCCGGCCTGATGTCGCCGGGCAGGAACTCGTCCTTGACCACGATGTCGCCGGACTCGCAGTGCTTGCCGACGACCCGGGACAGCACCGGGTCGGCGCGTGACTCCCGCGAGGCGATCGTGCACGAGTAGTCGGCGTCGTAGAGCGCCGGTCGGATGTTGTCGCTCATGCCGCCGTCGACCGAGACGTACATCCGGACGGCGTCGTGTCCCAGCGGGACGGACTTGACCGTGCCGACCCGGTACAGCGTGCAGGTGGCCGGGCCGGCGATCACCCGGCCGGGCTCGACCGACAACCGCGGCACCGTCAGCCCCAGCGCGCGGCACTCGTGCTCGACGATCGCGCGCAGACCGGAGGCGAGCAGCTCGGGCGACTCGGGGTCGTCCTGGGTCGTGTACGCGATGCCGAACCCGCCGCCGAGGTCGAGCTCGGGCAGCTCGGTGCCGAGCTCGTCGCGCACCCGGGTGTGCAGCGCCAGCACCCGCCGGGCGGCGACCTCGAACCCGGACGTGTCCCAGATCTGCGAGCCGATGTGCGAGTGCAGCCCGGCCAGCCGCAGCCGCGGGTCGGCGAGCACCCGGCTCACCACGTCGAACGCCTCGCCCCCGGCGATCGAGAAGCCGAACTTCTGGTCCTCGTGCGCGGTGGCGATGTACTCGTGGGTGTGCGCCTCGACGCCGACGGTCACCCGCACCATGACCAGCGGTAAGACGTCGCGCTGCTCGGCGAGCCGGGCCAGCCGTTCGACCTCGGCCCGCGAGTCGAGGATGATCCGGCCGACCCCGTGGTCCAGCGCCCGGGCGAGCTCGGCCTCGGACTTGTTGTTGCCGTGGAAGGCGATCCGGGCCGGGTCGAAGCCGGCCCGCAGCGCCAGGCCGAGCTCGCCGCCGGTGCACACGTCGAGGTTCAGCCCGTCGGCTGCGACCCAGTCGAGCACCGCGCCGCACATGAACGCCTTGCCGGCGTAGTAGACGTCGAAACCGGCGAACGCGTCCCGGAAGGTCCGCGCCCGGGTCCGGAAGTCGGTCTCGTCGAGCACGTACGTCGGCGTGCCGTGCTCGGTGGCCAGGTCGGTCAGCGGGACGCCGCCGACGCGCAGCACGCCGTCTCCGTCCCGCGCGGCGGTCGAGGGCCACAGCTGCGGGACCAGCGCGTTGACGTCGTGCGGCTGCTCCAGCCAGTGCGGACCCCGGTGGCCCGCCTCGGCATGCAGCGCTCCCGCTTCGTGTGCTCGCACCATCGTCGTCCGGACCTCAGCCGCTCACATGCGCTCGGGCGCGGAGACGCCGAGCAGCCGGAGCCCGTTGGCCACGACGACCCGGGTGGCGGCCACGAGGGCCAGCCGCGCCCGGTGCAGGTCTGCGACCTCCTCGTCGCCCATCGGCAGCACCCGGCAGTCGTCGTAGAACTTGTGGAACACCGCGGCGGTGTCCTCGAGGTAGCGGGCCACCCGGTGTGGCTCGCGCAGGGTCGCCGCGAGCTCGACCAGGCGTGGCAGCTCGGCCAGCGCGCGCAGCAGGTCGCCCTCGCGTTCGTGGCCCAGCAGTGCGGGGTCGTAGGACTCCGGGTCGATGACGATGCCGAGGTCGGCCGCGTTGCGCAGGATCGACGACAACCGCGCGTGGGCGTACTGCACGTAGTAGACGGGGTTGTCGCTGGTGCGCCGCGACCACAGCTCGAGGTCGATGTCGATCGGGGAGTCGGACGAGTACCGCACCAGTGCGTAGCGGCTGGCGTCGACGCCGATGGAGTCGACCAGGTCGTCCATGGCGACGACGGTGCCGGCCCGCTTGGACATCCGCAGTGGCTCGCCGTCGCGCACCAGGTTGACCATCTGGCCGATGAAGATCTCGAGGTTCTCGCCCGGCACGTCGCCGAACGCCGCGCACATCGCCATCATCCGGCCGATGTAGCCGTGGTGGTCGGCCCCGAGCATGATGAACACCCGGTCGAAGCCGCGCTCCCGCTTGTCGAGGTAGTACGCGAGGTCGCCGGAGATGTACGCCGGCTGCCCGTTGGACCGCAGGACGACGCGGTCCTTGTCGTCGCCGAAGTCGCTCGACCGCAGCCACAGCGCGCCGTCGGACTCGTACGTGCGGCCCATCGCGGCGAGCCGGTCGATCGCCCGCTGCACCGCACCGGACTCGTGCAACGAGTTCTCGTGGAAGTAGACGTCGAAGTCGACCCCGAAGTCGTGCAGCGACTGCTTGATCTCGGTGAACATCAGGTCGACGCCGTCGCGACGGAAGACCTCCCGCTGCTCGGCCTCGGGCAGGTCGAGGACGCCCTCCTCGCGCTCGATCACGGCCGCGACGATCTCGTCGATGTACGCGCCGGCGTAGCCGTCGTCGGCGACGTCGCGACCGTGCGCCCGGGCCAACAGCGAGTCCACGAAGCGGTCGACCTGGGCGCCGTGGTCGTTGAAGTAGTACTCGCGGGAGACGGTGGCGCCGGCGGCGGTGAGCACCCGGGCCAGGCTGTCGCCCACGGCAGCCCACCGGACCCCGCCGAGGTGGATCGGGCCGGTCGGGTTGGCGGAGACGAACTCCACGTTGATCTGCTGGCCCGCCAGCGAGGTGCCGTTGCCGTAGTCGTCCCCCGCGGTCAGGACGACGCCGGCCACGACCCCCTGCGCCGCGGCCTCGACCCGGAAGTTGAGGAAGCCGGGTCCGGCGACCTCGACCTCGGCGATGCCGGGCGCGCCGCTGAGCCGGTCGGCCAGCAGCTCGGCGACCTCACGAGGCGGGCGGCCCGCCTGCTTGGCGACCTGCAGCGCGACGTTGGTGGCGTAGTCGCCGTGCTCGCGGACCTTGGGACGCTCCACCCGCACCTCCGCGGGCATGCCGTCGCGCAGCGTCAACGCAGCCTCGTCCACCAAGGCGGACAGGGCGTCGGAGACGGCGCGGGACAGCTGCTCGGGTGTCACCCCTTCAGGGTATCGGCGCGCTGCTACCGGATTCCTCGCGGTCACGGCCGCGAGACAGCAGCCCCTGGACGGTACGGACCAGGTCGTCGGGGTCGAACGGCTTGGTCAGGTAGGCGTCGACGCCGATGCTGCGAGCCCGGCTCAGGTGGGACGGCGTGGTGCTGGTGGTGACCATGACGATCGGCAGCCCGGCCGTCTCCGGGTCGGCGCGCAGCGCCGCCGCTGCGGCCAGTCCGTCCATCCGCGGCATGACCAGGTCGAGGGTCACCAGATCCGGCCGGTGGCGCTGGACGGCCTCGAGCCCGTCGTGCCCGTCGACGGCCTCGACGACCTCGATGCCCTCGAGCTCGAGGTTCATCCGGATCAGGCTGCGCAGGGACTCCTGGTCGTCGACGACCAGGACGCGCGGCCGGTCGGGGGAGGTCACATTGGCAACGCTAACCGGACGCCCCCGGTCGCGTACGACACATCCCTGGACTGTTGTAATGTCACCGAGCCACGCCCTCGTAGCTCAGGGGATAGAGCATCGGCCTCCGGAGCCGTGTGCGCAGGTTCGAATCCTGCCGGGGGCACCTCATCGGCTGCACGACCGGCCCCTCGTCTCGTCGACGCCGGAGGACGGCAGCCCGTACCCGGACAAGTCGCCGTCCGCTCGACAGCACGTTGCGGATGCGCCACTATCACTCTCAGTAGTTTCTTCGTTGCATTCCGTAACTGCCGCTTCGGTCGCGCGTTGTTCCGGACAGCGCGACCACGGCGACACGATCTCTCGTGCCGCCCCAGAGGAGGCAGTATGTCCATCTCCACCACCCGCGGTGTCGTCGCCGCGATCGCCTGCACGGCCACCGCCGGGGTCACCCTGGTGGCCGCCGGCGTGGCACCGGCCGGCGCCGCAGGCGACCCGGCAGCGGCCCCGACGACCACGAAGTTCGCGCTGGAGGCGCTCGCGTTCGGCAGCCAGGTCACCCAGGGCGACCTGCAGACCTCGTCCGGCCGCTCAGCCGTGGTCTCGATCGGCTGCACCAAGCAGGCCGGTCTCAGCCGCGCCCGCGGGGTCGACACCGACGAGCTGGGCGAGGACGGTTCCGTCGACGGCGTCACGACCAGGGTCTGGACGACGGCCCGCGACGGCGTCGTCACCAGCAACGCGCGCAGCCGGGTCAAGGCGCTCAGCGTCGGCAACGAGGCCGGGTCCTTGTCGCTCACCGACCTGGTCGTCAGCACCCGGACCTGGCACGACAGCAACGGCTTCCACCGCAGGCACACGTTCGACCTGCTGGGGCTGGCCGCCGAGGTGGGCGGCGTCCCGCTGCCCGGGCTCCCCGGAGCAGACCAGATCGAGCCCGGTCAGGCCATCGAGGTGCCCGGCGTCGTGACGCTGACGTTCGACCGCCGCACGGGCCGGATCGACGGCTCCAGCGCGAGCGCCACGTCGACCGGCCTGACCCTCGACGTGGTCGAGGGCGCCCGGTCCACCGTGGGCGTGGCAGCGTCTGCGATCGGCGCCGGAGTCGCCGGCGGAGTGCTCGGCGGCAAGGCGGAGTCCGCCTACAGCGGGGACGGCGTGCTCACCGCCCGCAACGTCATCAAGAAGAGCGTCCCGTGTCGTGGGACCGGCGGCGAGTGGAGCAACGACAGCGGCACCAGCGTCCACCAGCCCGGTCTCACGATCGGACAGGTGACGGTCGGCGCGCTCGGCGACCAGACCGGTCGCAACCAGGCGGTCTCCCGCACCCGCGCCGAGACCGAGCGGGTCTCGCTCGGCAACGGTCAGGTGATCGTGCGCGTCATCAGGTCACAGGCCAACGTGGTCCGCGACGGAGACACCTACACCCGGTCGGCCACCGGCTCCAGCATCGGCCGGCTGATCGTCGGGGGCGAGCAGCACGCGCTGCCCGACCCGGGCGAGTCACTGGAGATCCCCGGCGTCGCCGTCATCACGCCCGAGGTGGTGAGCCGCACCGCCAACAGCATCACCGTCGTCGGCCTGCGGATCGCGCTGCTCGGCGGCGCCGACGCCGGCACCGTGGTCGACATCGCCCGGTCGTCGGCACAGGTCAAGGCCCGGTGACCGCGGGGGCGGTCAGGCGGGTCTGAGCGGGGGCGCGCACCGGGGGTGCGTGGGGACGCGGGGGACTGCGGGGGCATCAGAGCGGCACGGCGGGCGGATCGCGAACATCTGCCCGCCGTGCCGCTCGTCAGCAGCCACCCTCGACGCGTGCGTCGGCACGGGCGCGGTCGGTCAGCGACCGGGCCTGGCCGATGTCGGGGAAGACGACACTGGCTCCCCCGGCCGAGCCGGTTCCTCCGCGCACCGGGCAGATCTGCACCTTGGCGGCGTCGACCTCCAGCACCGCCCGGGCCAGCCGGTAGAGCTCACCCGGCGGCAGGTCGACGTCGACGTTCTTGAGGAACGACACCATCAGCCGCTCCATCTGACCGGACTGCTCGGTCAGCTGTTGGACCCGGCGCAGCGTCCCGCTCAGCAGGTAGCCCTGGTCCCGCGAACGGTCGAAGTCACCGCCGGGCAGTGCGTGCCGCATCCGGGCGAACGCGATCGCCTCGACACCGTTCAGCTGGTTGACGCCGCGGTGCACCGAGGCCACCGGCAACGACCAGGAGTACGGCGAGAAGACGCGCACGCCGCCGACGGCCGAGATCATGTTCTGCACGCCCCAGAAGCTGGTCGTGAACACGTAGTCGGGGGTCAGCCCGACCATGTCGTCCACCGCTCGGGCCATCAGCTGCGGGCCGCCGTAGACCATCGCGGCGTTGATCTTGGTGGTCCCGTACCCGGGGATGGGCACGTAGGAGTCGCGCGGGATGCCGATGATCGTCGCGTGGCCCGTGCGCGCGTTGATGCCGACCAGCTGGATGGCGTCGGCCCGGCTGCCGAGCACCGACTGCCCGGGCCGCGCGTCGGAGCCCAGCGCGAGGATCCAGACCACGTCGTTGCCGGCGTCGACGGCATGCGCGCCCTCGACCCGCATCAGCGACGCCTCGATCCGGGGGGTCGCGGCATCGGGCACCAGCAGGACGGTCATGGCCAGCACCACGGCCAGCAGCAGGCTGCGACGGACCCGGTGGCCGATCGTCGCGGCGATCCCGGCGCGCTTCATCGTCCGCCCCCTCCGCCGTTGCCGGGCTTGTCACCGGGCTTGTCCCGGGTCTTGCCCGGCTTGCCGTCGTCGCGGTGCGCCCGGGCGTACGAGCCGGGGGCACCGGTCGACCGCTGCAGGTCGTAGCCGAAGACCCGCCACCCGGTACGCACCCGGGTGAGGTAGAGCTCGCCGGTGACCGCCGTCTCCGTCTTCTTCCCGTCCGCATCGGCGCCCACCAGCACCAGCGTCACGGCGGCGGTCACCCCGACGGCGGTGCCGCGCGGCGCGTAGCCGATCAGGCGCACGACGCGACGGGTCGCGACGACGTCGACCAGATCCCGACCCGCGATGACGTTGGTGGTGAGGTCGACCTGTCGCCGGGCCTGCTGCGCGGCACCGGAGGTGAAGGTGGCGAACGCGGCCCCGACCTGGGCGTCGTTGCCGGAGCCGCCGCCGGTCGGGTAGTCGAGGTCGAGGAAGGCCTTGTCCATCCACCCGGTCACCGCGCTGCCGGCGCGCTTGGCCAGCTGGTCGGACTGCTTCGACCCGGGGCCTGGCCAGCGACCCCACACGCCCTTGACCTGCAGCTGAACCGGTGCCGCGTCCGGCAGGTCGGCGCCCCCCGACCCCGACGGCAGGGTGGTGCTGTCCGGCTCGTCGTCGTCACCGGTGCACCCCGCCAGACCGAGTGCGAGCGTCGCGGCGCACGCCGCCAGGGACGCAGTCAGGCGGCGCCGGGCCGGTTGGCGCGGAGCGCGAGGCGTCGGGCGCATCAGTCCAGGACACCACATGCAGAGATCGGTTCCGCTCCCGGCGCGCCCCGGCCGTCTCACAATGTTCATCGAACATATGGACATTCGTCGCCCCTACACACGGAATGCGGCGTCGGAGGCTAGCCTGGGACAGGCACGCACACCTGCGCGGGGCCGGTCGTGTCCGGTGCCCGCCGACACAGACTGATGAGGCGATCCAGGCCGTGGCTGAGTCCCCCCAGGGCGACCCCCTTGCCCAGTTCGGCGCGAACGAGTGGCTCGTGGACGAGATGTACGAGCGGTACCGGAAGGACCCGGAGTCGGTCGACAAGGCCTGGTGGGACTTCTTCCGCTCCCGTAGCGCCGCCGACAGCGGGTCGGCGCGTGGCTCGTCCGCCGCGACCACCGACGGGGACGGCCCGCAGCCGTCCGCCAAGCGCTCCGACAACGGGTCGCCGCAGAGCGGCACCGAGCGGCCCTCCGGGTCGGAGGCCGAGCGCCGCCCCAGCACACCGCCGCGCACCACCGCGCCGGCCGAGCAGCGCACGGAGGCGCAGCGTGCCGAGGAGTCGCCGGCGCCGCGCGCGGAGGCCGACGGCGCGACGGTGGGCGCCCGCGGCACCGGACCGGACACGACCCCGCCGACCACGTCGCCGGTCACCAAGGAGCCGCCGAAGCCGGCCCAGCCCGAGGTGTCCGAGGAGCCCGAGCACGCCCCACTGCGCGGCGCCGCCGCCCGCACCGTCACCAACATGGACGCCAGCCTGGAGGTTCCGACGGCGACCAGCGTCCGGTCGGTGCCGGTCAAGCTGCTGATCGACAACCGCATCGTCATCAACAACCACCTGGCCCGGGCTCGCGGCGGCAAGGTGTCCTACACCCACCTGATCGGCTTCGCTCTGATCAAGGCGCTGCGGGACCTGCCCGAGATGAACCGCTCGTTCGAGGTCGTCGACGGCAAGCCCACCCTGGTGATGCCGCCGCACATCAACCTGGGTCTCGCGATCGACGTGCCCAAGCCTGACGGCACCCGTCAGCTGCTGGTCCCCTCCATCAAGGCCGCCGAGTCGATGGACTTCGCGACGTTCTGGAGCGCGTACGAGGACGTCGTGCGCAAGGCTCGCAACGGCAAGCTCACGGTGGCCGACTTCGCCGGCACCACGATCTCTCTCACCAATCCCGGCACGATCGGCACCAACCACTCGGTGCCCCGGCTGATGAAGGGCCAGGGCTGCATCGTCGGCGTCGGGTCGATGGACTACCCCGCGGAGTACCAGGGCGCGTCCGAGCGCACGCTCACCGACGTCGCGGTCAGCAAGGTCATGACGCTGACGTCGACCTACGACCACCGGATCGTGCAGGGCGCGCAGTCGGGCGAGTTCCTGCGCCGGATGCACCACCTGCTGCTCGGCGAGGAGGGCTTCTACGACGAGATCTTCGCGGCGCTGCGGATCCCGTACGAGCCGATCCGCTGGAGCGAGGACATCTCGACGACGCACGACGACGAGATCAACAAGCAGGCACGGGTGCTGGAGCTCATCCACGCCTACCGGGTGCGCGGCCACATCATGGCCGACACCGACCCGCTCGAGTACCGCCAGCGCAGCCACCCCGACCTCGACGTCAGCACCCACGGGCTGACGCTGTGGGACCTCGACCGCGAGTTCGCCACCGGATCGTTCGGCGGCACGTCGCGGCGGTTCATGAAGCTGCGGCACGTGCTCGGCATCCTGCGCGACTCGTACTGCCGCACTGTCGGCATCGAGTACATGCACATCCAGGACCCCGAGCAGCGGCGGTGGCTGCAGGAGCGGGTCGAGCGCGGCCACGAGAAGCCGCCGCGCGAGGAGCAGCTGCGGATCCTGCACAAGCTCAACCAGGCCGAGGCGTTCGAGACCTTCCTGCAGACGAAGTTCGTCGGCCAGAAGCGGTTCAGCCTCGAGGGAAGCGAGACCACCGTCCCCGTGCTCGACGAGCTCTGTGAGGCCGCCGCCGGGGCCGGGCTGGACGAGGTGTGCATCGGGATGGCGCACCGCGGCCGGCTCAACGTGCTGGTCAACATCGTCGGCAAGAGCCCGGCCCAGGTGTTCCGCGAGTTCGAGGGCAACATCGACCCGCGCACCGTCCAGGGCTCGGGTGACGTGAAGTACCACCTCGGCGCCGAGGGACGCTTCACCGGCGGGAGCGGCGAGACCATCAAGGTGTCGGTGGCCGCCAACCCGTCGCACCTCGAGACCGTCGACCCGGTGCTCGAGGGCATCGCCCGCGCCAAGCAGGACGTGCTCAACCGCGGGGCCGCCTACCCCGTGCTCCCGCTGCTGGTGCACGGCGACGCCGCGTTCGCCGGGCAGGGCGTGGTGGCCGAGACGCTCAACCTGTCGCAGCTGCGCGGCTACCGCACCGGGGGCACGGTGCACGTGGTGGTCAACAACCAGGTCGGCTTCACCACGTCGCCGGCGTCGTCCCGGTCGTCGCTGTACTGCACCGACGTCGCGCGGATGGTGCAGGCGCCGATCTTCCACGTCAACGGCGACGACCCGGAGGCGTGCATCCGGGTGTCCCGGCTGGCCTTCGAGTACCGGCAGGCGTTCAACAAGGACGTCGTCATCGACCTGGTCTGCTACCGCAAGCGCGGCCACAACGAGGGCGACGACCCGAGCTTCACCCAGCCGCTGATGTACGACCTGATCGAGAACAAGCGGTCGGTGCGCAAGCTCTACACCGAGGCGCTGGTGGGCCGCGGCGACATCACCGTCGAGGAGGCCGAGCAGGCGCTGCGCGACTACCAGCAGCAGCTCGAGGGCATGTTCACCGAGGCCCGTGCGGCCAGGAACGCGTCGTACGAGACCGCACCGGCGTACCCGGACAAGCCGGAGGCCGAGGGCCTGCGCACGGCGATCACCCCGGAGACGCTGAAGGCACTGTCCAACGCCTACGCCAGCCCGCCGCAGGACTTCACCGTCCACGCCAAGGTGATGCCGCAGCTGCAGCGGCGGGCGACCGCCATCTCCGACGGTCCGATCGACTGGGCCACCGCCGAGGTCATCGCGTTCGGCGCGCTGCTGATGGACGGCCGGCCGGTCCGGTTGTCCGGCCAGGACTCGCGCCGCGGCACGTTCGCCCAGCGGTTCGCGACGATCATCGACCGCCGCACCGGCGCGGAGTGGACCCCGCTCACCCAGCTCAGCGACGACCAGGCGCACTTCTACATCTACGACTCGCTGCTGTCCGAGTACGCGGTGATGGGCTTCGAGTACGGCTACTCGGTGGCCCGGCCGGAGGCGCTGGTGCTGTGGGAGGCGCAGTTCGGCGACTTCCTCAACGGGGCGCAGACGATCATCGACGAGTACATCTCGTCCGGCGAGGCCAAGTGGAGCCAGCGCTCTGGCGTCGTGCTGCTGCTGCCGCACGCCTACGACGGGCAGGGGCCGGACCACTCCTCGGCCCGGATCGAGCGCTTCCTCACGATGGGTGCGGAGGACGCGATGCGGATCGCGCAGCCGAGCACTCCGGCCAACTACTTCCACCTGCTCCGGCTGCAGGCGCTCAGTGACAAGCACAAGCCGCTGGTCGTCTTCACGCCGAAGTCGATGCTGCGCAACAAGGCTGCGGTCTCGCAGCCGGGCGACTTCACCGACGGCACCTTCCAGCCGGTGATCGGCGACGACACGGCGGACCCGGAGCGGGTCGACACCCTGCTGCTGTGCTCGGGCAAGGTGGCGTGGGACCTCCGCGCCGAGCGGGCCAAGCGGCAGGGCGACGAGCCCACGACCGCGATCGCCACGGTCGAGCGGCTCTACCCCCGCCCGGTCGCCGAGCTGTCCCGGCTGATCGGCCAGTACCCGAACCTGCGGGAGATCCGCTGGGTGCAGGACGAACCCGCCAACATGGGGCCGTGGCCGCACCTCGCGCTGCACCTGCCCACCGACCTGGCCGAGGCGCTGGACGGAAAGCACGTGCGGCTGGTGTCGCGTCCCGAGTCGTCGTCGCCCGCGGTCGGGCAGGCGTCCCGGCACGCCGAGGAGCAGAAGACGCTGCTCGACCAGGCGCTCTCCTGACCCGGGGGTCGACCGTGTACGACACCGACCGCGGCATCGAGGAGCTCGCCACCCGGCGCGCCGACGACGACGTCTCCCTGGCCTGGCTCGCCGACCGGATGGTCGAGTTCGTCGACCTGCACCCCGAGTTCGAGAACGCCGTCGACCGCCTCGCCACCTGGCTCGCCCGCCTCGACGACGACGACTGACCCGCGATCCGCGGCGCGGGACAGCCCATCCGCGGCGCGGGACGGCCCATCCGCGGCGCGGAATGGCCCATCCGCGGCGCGGAACGGCTCAACCGGCGAGCGCCCGCCGGATGACCGCCTCGGCCGCGACGAGCTCGTCGGCGTTGACCGTGTGCGGCAGCCCGGGATAGACCTCCAGCCGCACCTCGGCGCCCCGCCGGGTGAGTACGTCGACCGTGTCGCGCACCCGCTGCACCGGCACGTGCGGGTCTGGGTCGCTGGTCCCGGCGAAGACCGGTGTGCCGTCGAACGTCGCCGGTCCCTCCCACGTGGTGCCTTCAGGACCGACGCCTCCGCCGGTGAGCAGCACCAGCCCGCCGTAGCGCGCGGGGTTGCGCAGCGCGTACTCGCTGGCCAGGCAGCCGCCCTGGGAGAAGCCCATCAGCACCACTCGCGACCGGTCGACGCCGGCACCGGCGGCTTCGGTCACCAGCGCGTCGACGGTGCCCAGCGCCTGGTCGAGCCAGGGCTGGTTGGCCTCGAGGGGCGCGAGGAACGACTGCGGGTACCACGTGTTGCCCGGCGCGGCGGGCGCGAGCCAGCTGACCGACAGCGCCGGCAGGTGGTCGGCCAGCGCGAGCATCGACTCGGGTGTGCCGCCGCGGCCGTGCAGCAGCACCACCGCCACGTCGGCCGACCCGAGCGTCGGCCCCCGTGTCTCGACTCTCACCGGCACCCTCGCAGGCTCGCTGCCCTCGCGGTCACCCATGCTGCTCCTGGTCTCTCAGCTGCTCACTCGCGACGGAACGGCGCGATGTCCTGGAGGGTAATTGCGGCTTCGCACCACCGTCACGCCAGCGGCCGCACCATCCGGATCTCCTCGGCGCCGAAGCGCGGATCGTCCTTGCGGGTGCCGTCCTCGACGAAGCGGTGCCGGTGGTAGAACCCGCGCGCTGCCGGGTTGGCCTCGAAGACCCACAGCGAGGCCGCGGCATCCCCGATCGTCGCGGCCAGCAGCCGGGTCGCGATCCCCTGCCGCTGGTGCGCCGCGCGGACGTAGCACGCGTACAGCTCGACCACGTCCGCCAGGTCGCCGTCCCGATTGACTCCCGCCGACGCGAAACCCACCAACTCGTCGCCGACCAGTGCGAGCCAGCGCTCGCCGTGCCCGTCGGCCAGCTGGCGCATCCACGCAGCCACGCGGCCGGGCAGGTCGGACGTCAGCTCACGCAGCCGGTCCGGATCAACGATGTCCGCGTACGCCTCCTGCCAGCACGCGGCATGGCAGCGGGCACCCGCCTCGGCGTCCGCCACGGTGGCGCGGCGGACGACGACGTCCGGCGAGGTCGACACGGATCAGCGGGTGAGGACGATCTTGCCGAACACGTCACCGTCGGCGATGGCGGCAATGCCGTCGCGCGCGTCCTCCATCGGCAGCGTCCGGTCGATCAGAGGTTCCGAGCCGGACAGCTCCAGGAACTGCGCCAGGGCACGCAGCTCGTCCCGGGTCCCCATCGTCGAGCCGTGCACCCGCAGCTGCAGGAAGAAGATCCGGTTCAGCTCTCCCTGCTCGGGGGTGAAGCCCGACGTGGCGCCGGCGAGCACCATCGTCCCGCCGGGCCGCAGCGACTTGATCGAGTGTGACCAGGTGGCCGCGCCGACGGTCTCCATCACTGCATCGACGCGTTGGGGCAGCCGCTCGCCGGTCTCGAGCGCCTGGTGCGCACCGATCTCCTCGGCGCGGGCGCGCTTCTTGTCGTCCCGGCTGGTGGCGAAGACCCGCAGGCCCGCCGCTCGCGCCAGCACGATCACCGCGGTCGCCACGCCGCCGCCGGCGCCCTGCACCAGCACGCTGTCGCCCGGTCGGAGAGCGGCCTGGGTGAAGAGCATCCGGTACGCCGTCAGCCACGCGGTCGGCAGGCAGGCGGCCTGCTCGAAGGAGAGCCCCTCCGGCTTGGGCACCACGTTGCGGGCCGGGACGCGTACCCGCTCGGCGAACGTGCCCTGCCACCGCTCCGACAGCAGGGACCGCTTCGGGTCGAGGGTCTCGTCACCGGTCCAGGACGGATCGCTGATCACCGCGTGCACCAGCACCTCGGTGCCGTCATCGGTGGTGCCGGCGGCGTCGCACCCGAGGATCATCGGCAGCCGGTCGTCGGGCAGTCCGACGCCCTGCAGCGACCAGTAGTCGTGGTGGTTGATCGCGGTGGCGCGCACCTGCACCGTCACCCAGTCGTCCGGTGCCTCGGGCTCGGGACGCTCCCCCACCACCAGGCCGGACAGCGGGTCGTCGGTGCTCGTGGACTGGGCGTAGACGGCGAACATGCGCCCGACCCTATGCACGGCGCCCGGTCAGCGCCGGGCGAGCCCCTCGCTGCGCGCTGCTGCCGCCACCGCGGAGGCGACCGCGGGTACGACCCGGGGGTCGAACGGCGACGGCACGATCCGCTCGGTGTCGTCGGAGTCGGCCACGAGGTCGGCCAGCGCGTCCGCGGCGGCGAGCTTCATCGGCTCGCTGATCGCGCGGGCCGCGACGTCGAGTGCACCGCGGAAGACACCGGGGAACGCCAGCACGTTGTTGATCTGGTTCGGGTAGTCGGAACGACCGGTGGCCACCACGGCCGCGTGCCGGCGGGCGACAGCGGGGTCCACCTCGGGCCGCGGGTTGGCGAGCCCGAACACGATCGCGTCGTCGGCCATCGACGCGACCGCCTCCTCGGGCACCGTGCCGCCGGACACGCCGATGAACACGTCCGCGCCACGCAGCGCCGCGCCGAGGTCGCGCGCCTCGGTCCACGGTGGCTGCGCCTCGGCCAGCCGCCGCTTCTCCGGCGTGAGGTCCTCCCGGTCGGCGCGCAGCACGCCGCGCCGGTCCACCACGACCACTGACTCCGCGCCGGCAGCCCGGAGCATGTCCGTGACCGCCACGCCGGCCGCGCCCGCACCGGCCATCACGATCCGGCTGCCGGCGAACGTACGCCCGGTCAACCGCAGCGCGTTGGTCAGCGCCGCAAGCACGACGATCGCGGTGCCGTGCTGGTCGTCATGGAACACGGGCACGGACAGCAGGTCGCGCAGCCGGCGCTCGACCTCGAAGCAACGGGGTGCGGAGGTGTCCTCGAGGTTGACGCCACCGAAGCTCGGCGCCAGCCGCACCACCGTCTCCACGATCTCGTCCACGTCGGTCGTGTCCAGGCACAGCGGCACCGCGTCGATCCGCGCGAACTGCCGGAACAGCACCGCCTTGCCCTCCATCACCGGCATCGCCGCCGACGGTCCGATGTCGCCCAGCCCGAGCACCGCGGTGCCGTCGGTCACGACGGCCACCGTGTTCGGTACCCACGTGTAGGTGTCGGCCAGCGCGGGGTCGGCCGCGATCGCCTCGCAGACCTGCGCCACGCCGGGCGTGTACGCGAGCGACAGGTCCTCGGCGCCGCGCAACGGTGCCGTGGGGGCGACGGCGATCTTTCCGCCGACGTGCAGCGCGAACACCCGATCGGCGAGTGCATCACCGACAGGAACGTTGATTTCTATTCGTCTCGGATGTCGTCTCGGATGTCGTCTCGGATGTCGTCTCGGATGTCGTCTCGGATGTCATAGGGCGTTGCCTTTGCCGGAGATCGGCGCAGCTCGACCGCCGGGGGCGGGAGCCACGACTCGTACGGCGGCCCGATCGGGGCCGGAGGACGACGAGGGCGGGGGTTGCCCGCAGCACAATTCTCACACAGCAGCCGCGGACCGCCGCAATGCGGACACCGGGTCAGCGACCAGTTCGCGCGGCCCCGTCCCACCGCCCGGCGACGGGGATAGGGTGACCTGCACCGGCGTCCAGGACGTCGGCTGTCTGTCGGGAGGGGCCCCAGCCGGTGATGGAGACCAGGTCGTCGCGGTCGACGCAGCGGGCTGAGGTCACGCTGACCGTGCCCGCGGACAGCATCTACCTCTCCGTCGTCCGTACCGCCGCGGCTGGACTGGCCGCCCGCCTCGACTTCACCCTGGACGACATCGAGGACCTTCGGATCGCGGTCGACGAGGCCTGCGCCCTGCTGCTCAAGCAGGCTCGCGCGGCCTCGCAGGTGCGCTGCGAGTTCACCGTCGACGACCACGCGCTGGGCGTACGCGCCAGCGCGCTGTGCGACCACCCGACGGTGCCGTCCCGCGACGGCTTCTCCTGGACGGTGCTCACCGCGCTGACCACGACTCTTGACATGGAGGTCCAGGACAGCGAGCTGGTGATCAATCTCACCCGCGGCCGTGGCGGCGACGAGCACCGGTGAGGACAACACACCCATGAGCGATACGCGCACCCCGGGGGTGGCGACACTGGACGGCGACGTGCGGGCGCTCACCCGCGACGCGTTCGGGCGGCTCGCCGGCCTGGACGAGGGCGACCCGGGCCGGGCCGCCGTGCGCGCCGACCTGGTCCGGCTGCACCTGCCGCTGGTGGAGCACCTGGCCCGGCGGTTCCGCAACCGGGGCGAGCCGCTCGACGACCTGGTGCAGGTCGGCACGATCGGGCTGATCAAGGCAGTCGACCGCTTCGACCTCCAGCGCGGCGTCGAGTTCTCCACCTACGCCACCCCGACCATCGTCGGGGAGATCAAGCGCTGGTTCCGCGACAAGGGCTGGTCGATCCGGGTGCCCAGGCGGCTGCAGGAGCTGCGGCTGTCCCTGGTCACCGCCACCGGCGAGCTCACCCAGGAGCTGGGTCGGTCCCCCACCGTGGCCGAGCTCGCGAACCGGCTCTCGATCAGCGAGGACGAGATCCTCGAGGGGCTGGAGTCGGCGAACGCGTACAGCACGGTCTCGCTGGATGCACCGGAGTCGGCGACCTGGGACGGCCCGAGCGTCGGTGAGGCGCTCGGCGAGGACGATGACGCGCTGGCAACGGTGGAGTTCCGGGAGTCGCTGCGCCCGCTGCTGGCCGCCCTGGCGCCGCGGGAGCGACGGATCGTGGTGCTGCGATTCTTCCGCCAGATGACCCAGACCCAGATCGCGGCCGAGGTCGGGATGTCCCAGATGCACGTGTCGCGGCTGCTGGCCCGGTCGCTGGCCACCCTGCGCGAGGGCCTGACCGCCGAGGACTGACCGCCGGCTCACTCGCCCAGGGTCTGCGTCGCGCTCGGACGCAGGACCAGTGCGAGCACGGCGAGTGCGCAGCCGGCCAGCAGCACGGCGACCGCCGGGGCCTCCGAGCGGGTCGACCAGGCGAGCCCGAGCTGGATCAGCTGGGCCACCACGACCGGGCCGCGGGCCGTCCCGATCCCGCGCCAGAGCGCCCACGCGGCCCAGCCGAGGACCAGGCCGCAGACCGCGAAGAACACCGCCGTCACCACGCCGAGCCCGATCCGGTCGGACGACAGCGCCGCCAGCTCGGCGCCGGCCAGCGCCAGCAAGGCCAGCGCCTCGGCGGCGACCAGGACCGCGGCGAGCCGCAGCCCCCGGTCGGGGGCCGCAGCGGCCTCCTCACCGGGTGCGTCCACCCGGGGCAGGGTACGGGCGGGACCGGCCGCCCTGACCGGCTGGCCGTGCGGTGTTGTGACCGACTCGACATCCCGGCCGGTGGGCCAGGGGTTGTGCAGCCGAGGCAGGCTTGTCAGCATGAAGACGCGTCAACGGCGCGGCCACGAGCCTGCCCGTCGTCGTCACGGGCGGGCTTGCGGTTGACGAAGGCCCGTACGTGAGCAATCGTGAATGTGTTCACAAACGAGAGACCGCCCGCCGCACGCTTCCCAGCAGACAAGGAGCCGCCCTCGTGGACTGGCGTCACCGCTCCGCGTGCCTCGAAGAGGACCCGGAGCTGTTCTTCCCGATCGGCAACACCGGTCCGGCCCTCCTCCAGATCGAGGAGGCCAAGGCCGTCTGCCGACGGTGTGACGTGCGCGAGCAGTGTCTGTCCTGGGCGCTCGAGTCCGGGCAGGACCACGGCGTGTGGGGCGGCCTGAGCGAGGACGAGCGGCGGGCCCTCAAGCGCCGCAACGCGCGGGCGCGCCTGCGCACCGCCTGACCCACCCACGAACTGTTCCGCGTGAGCCCCGGCCCCCACCGGCCGGGGCTCGCGCACGTCCGGGCCCGGCTCACGCGGCCGGATCGGCGGTCAACGGCACCTCCAGGGTGACCACGGTGCCGCGGCGCCCGCCGTCGGTGCGTACCGGGCCGGTGCCGAACCCCAGCCGGCCGCCGAGCTCGGACTCGACCAGGGTGCGGACGATCGCGATGCCGAGGCTGCCCTTGTCGTACGGGTCGAAGTCGGCGGGCAGGCCGCGGCCGTCGTCGTCCACCGCCACGGTGAGCAGGTCGCGGCTGCGAGTCACCGCGACGCCCACACAGCCCGGCCCCTCGCCGAACCCGTGCTCGACGGCGTTCTGCAGCAGCTCGGTCAGCACCATCGACAGCGAGGTCGCCAGCTCAGCCGGCAGGTTCCCGAACGAACCCGTCCGCCGGGACGTGACGGGCGCGTCCGACGACGACACCTCCACCACCATCGCCCGCAGCCGGTCCGACACGTCGTCGAAGTCGACGGTCTCGTCGAACGACTGGCTCAGCGTCTCGTGCACCAGCGCGATCGCTCCGACTCGTCGGGTCGCCTCCTCGAGCGCCACCCGCGCCTCCGGCTCCTGCATCCGGCGCGACTGCAGTCGCAGCAGTGCCGCCACCGTCTGCAGGTTGTTCTTCACCCGGTGGTGGATCTCACGGATAGTCGCCTCCTTGGTCACCAGCTCCCGCTCGCGCCGCCGCAGCTCGGTCACGTCGCGCAGCAGCAGCAGCGACCCGCTCCAGACACCGGCGCTGAGCAGCGGCATCGCCCGCACGATCAACGACGCGTGCGGGTTCTCGACCTCGGTGGCCCGCGGCGAGCGCCCGGCGACGACGGCCGTCACCGCCTCGTCGACCGGCTCGTCGGGCGACGGCACGAGGTCGCGCGTCGTCCGGGCCAGGTGCTGGCCGACGAGGTCGCCGACCAGCCCGAGCCGACGGAATGCCGACAGCGCGTTCGGGCTGGCGTACGTCACCGTGCCGGCCGTGTCGGTGCGGACGAAGCCGTCGCCCACCCGCATCGAGTCGGCGAGCTCGGGCCGTTCGCCGAGGTAGGGGAAGTGCCCCTCGGAGATCATCTGGGCGAGGTCGGCAGCGGTCTGCAGGTACGAGAGCTCGAGCCGGCTGGGGGTGCGGATCCCGAGCAGGTTGGTGGACCGGGCGACCACCCCGATGATCCGCTCGGCGCGGCGCACCGGGATCGCCTCGACCCGTACCGGCACCTCGTCGCGCCACTCGGGGTCGCCCTCGCGGGCGATCCGGCCGTCCGTCCAGGCGCTGTCCAGCAGGGCGCGACGGCCGCGGGGGACGAACGCGCCCACCACGTCGTCGAGGTGCGCGGTCGGGCCGGTCGTGGGCCGCATCTGCGCCCCCGCCCAGAAGCCGTGGTCCTCCGCGTCCGGCAGCCACAGGATGAGGTCGGCGAAGGAGAGGTCGGCGATGATCTGCCAGTCGGCCACCAGCCGGTGCAGCCAGTCGACGTCGGCCGGCCCGAGCGTGGTGTGGTGGCGGACCACGTCGTCGAGCGAGGGCACAGGCGCAGCGTAAGCGTGGCGCGGGCCGGCCCGAGCGGTCGCTCCAGGGATGAGAAAGCGGACAACCGCCGCTGACCAGTACGACCCGGACATGCCACCATGGCGTCCGTGGTCGACGGTTACTGGCACGCGGTCCTCGCAGGAGGCGCAGAGGTGCCGGTCGACCGCCCGCTCGACGACCTGACCGCCGAGCTGGTGAGCATGCTGGGCGACCCCGAGCCCCGTCGCCGCGACGGGATCGCCTACACCGTGCTGTCCAGCTGGATCCGCCACGGCGTCTACGACGACCTGTTGCTCGGCATCGGCGACGGCGTGCTGATGGGGCTGGGCCGCGGCCTGGGCGAGGACGGCACCGACAGCGTGCTGCGCCGCTCGTACTCCGCGCGGGTGCTGGCGCAGGTGATCGCCCGCGACAACGAGGTGCACCTGCTCACCGACGACACCGTGCTGCGCTGGGGCGACCGGGGCAGTGGCTGGCTGCTGCGCGAGCGGGACCTGCGCGGCTTCGTCCAAGGCCGCGGCTGGGCACACGCGGTGGCGCACGGCGCCGACCTGGTCGGCATGCTCGCGCGGTCGCGGCACTGCCAGGCCCCGGAGCTCAGCGTGCTGCTGGACGTCGTGGCCGACCGGCTGCTGACCTCCACGCACTACGTGCTCTGCCACGGTGAGGACGACCGGCTGGCGTACGCGGTCATGACACTGTTGCACCGCGACCTCGTCGACGAGCAGACCATGGAGCGCTGGCTGGTCCGGCTCGGCGACGGGATCCGGCGCGGCCGGCAGCCCGACCCGGACGTGACCGAGTGGCCGACGGCCGCGGCCACCAACGCCCGGGCGTTCCTGCGCGCCCTGCACCTGCAGCTCGCGATCGGCGTGCGTGGCCGCGACGAGATGTCCGGTGACGCCACCCTGTTCGCCCAACCCCCGCGGGACCGAGCCGACCTGCTGCTCGGCCTGATCGACCAGCAGCGCGCGGCCAGTCCGTGGCTGTTCGGCACCCCGGGCAGGCGCGCGCTGGCCCCCGTGAGCAGCTGACACCGGGCGGTCGGCGCCGGTTCCCGAGTCGTAGGCTCCCGGCCCATGACCACCCAGGAGGGCCACGGCGGCGACCTCGCGGTCAGCGTCGCCAGGGCCCACGGCGTCGAGACCCTCTTCACGCTGTCCGGCGCCCACGTCTTCCCGATGTACGACGGCGCGGTCAAGGCCGACCCCCCGATGCGGCTGGTCGACGTCCGGCACGAGCAGACCGCGGTGTTCGCCGCGGAGGCCACCGGAAAGCTGACTCGAACCCCCGGCCTGGCGGTGCTCACCGCAGGTCCGGGCGTGACCAACGGCATCTCCGCGATCGCGCAGGCCCGCTTCTCCGGCTCACCGTTGCTGGCCATGGGAGGCAGGGCACCGGCGTGGAGCTGGGGCCGCGGCTCGCTGCAGGAGCTCGACCACCCGCCCCTGGTCGCGCCGGTCACCAAGCTCGCCGAGACCGTGCAGGCCGCCGACCAGGTCGCCGACCGGGTCGATGCCGCGCTGTCACTCGCGTCCGCACCGCACCGGGGACCGGTTTTCCTCGACGTGCCGATGGATCACTTCTTCAGCCGGGCCGAGGTGACGATGCCGCCGCCGCCGACCCGTTCCCGCAGCGATCCCGACCCCGACCACGTGGCCGCCGCCGCGGCTTTGCTGGCCGCCGCCGAGCGGCCGGTGCTGGTGCTCGGCACCGACGTGTGGTCCGACGGCGCGGAGGAGGCAGCGCGCCGGATCGCGAACGAGCTCGAGCTGCCGGTCGTCGCCAACGGCATGGGTCGCGGACTGGTGCCGGCGCGCGACCCGCTGCTGGTCACCAAGGCGCGGGGCGTGGCGCTGGGACAGTGCGATGTCGCGGTGGTGGTCGGCGCACCGTTGGACTTCCGACTGGGCTACGGATCGTTCGGCGGCAAGGACGGTGCCCCCGCGGCGCAGGTCGTGCACGTGGCCGACTCGCCCGACCAGGTCTCCGGCCACGCCGAGCTCGCCGCCTCGGTGGCAGGCGACCTCACGGCATGCCTCGACGGCATCCTCGCCGGCGTCCAGCAGTCGCGGCAGCGCGCCGACACGTCCACCTGGCTCGAGCTACTGCGGGCCGGAGTGGCCGCCGCCCTTCAGAGCGACGCCGAGCTGCTGCGCGCCGACACCGACCCGATCCACCCCGCCCGGGTCTACGGCGAGCTGCTGCCCCGGCTGGCCGACGACGCGGTGGTGATCGGCGACGGAGGCGACTTCGTGTCCTTCGCTGGCAAGTACGTCGAGCCGGCCGCACCCGGCGGATGGCTCGACCCGGGACCGTACGGCTGTCTCGGCGCCGGCCTCGGCGCGGCTGTCGGCGCCCGGGTGGCGCGCCCGTCGGCGCAGGTGGTGCTGCTGCTCGGCGACGGCGCAGCCGGCATGTCGCTGATGGACGTCGACACGTTGGTCCGCCACGACCTGCCGGTGGTGATGATCGTCGGCAACAACTCGACCTGGGGGCTGGAGAAGGGGCCGATGCAGATGCTGTACGGCTACCACGTGGCCGCCGACCTGGCGCCCGGCACTCGCTACGACGACGTGGTCAAAGCACTCGGCGCTGACGGCGAGACGGTGACCGACCCTGGTGCCATCGGGCCGGCGCTGGATCGCGCGTTCGCCGCCTCCGGGCCCTACCTGGTCAACGTGCTCACCGATCCGGACGTCGCCTACCCCCGGAAGACCACGGGAATCTGACGTGCTGGAGGTGCGCCGGGCGCTGGCCGACGAGCTGGCTGCAGCAGGGGACGTGACGGTCGCGGCGTACGACGCCGACGGGTTCGCCGGGCCGCACTACGTGGAGCGGTTGCGCGACGCCGCCACCCGGGACCGCGAGGCGGAGGTGTGGGTGGCCGTCGACGACGAGTCGACCGTGGTCGGGTGCGTGACGTACTGCCCGCCGGGCTCACCGTGGCGGGAGATCGCCGTGGACGACTCGGAGGGCGAGTTCCGGATGCTGGCCGTGACGCCCGCCGCACGCGGGCACGGGGTGGGGCGCACGCTCGTGCAGCACTGCCTCGAGCGCACCCGTGAGCTGGACCAGCGGCGGCTGGTGCTGTGCACCGAGCGCGGGATGGCAGCGGCGCACCGGCTGTACGCGGGCTTCGGCTTCACCCGGCTGCCCGAGCGGGACTGGGCCCCGCTTCCCGGCATCAACCTGCTGGCGTACGGCCTCGACCTCTGACCCGCCTGCCCGGTGCGGCCCGGTCAGGGGAGGCGGGACAGGAACCGATCACGGCCGACGGCGACCCGGGTGATCTCGCCGTGCGCGACGACCTTGCCGGCGTCGTCGTGCGCGACCACCTCGAAGCGCAGCAGCCGGCCGTCGGTATGAGCCAGCACGGCGGTCACGTCGACGCTGCGACCGACCGGAGTCGGGTGCAGGTGCTCGAGCGACACCCGGGTGCCGACGCTGGTGGTGCCCTCGGGAATGGTCTCGGCCAGCGCGGCACAGGTCGCAGCCTCGCACCAGGCGAGCAGCCGGGGAGTGGCGAGCACCGGCACGTCGCCGCTGCCCAGCGCCGTCGCGGTGTCGTCGTCGCCGACGACGTGGCGTGCCGACGCGCGGGTGCCGGGGTCGGGCAGGGCCACCGGGATCCTCCGCTTCGTACCGGGTCGGGTCGACCTGCGACACTAGCGGGGCTGACGACCGAGGAGGACGACCCGATGGGCAAGACCGGACGCAAGCGCCGCGCTCGCCGCAAGAACAAGGCCAACCACGGCAAGCGGCCCAACGCCTGACCCGGCGGCGCGCCTGCCGCCTAGAAGGGGCGAACGGTGCCCTCGCCACCCAGCGGGCCCTCGTGGGAGAAGTGCGTCTCGGTCACCTCGATCGTGACGACCTCACGGATCGACAGCAGCACCCGCTCGCGCAGCGGCGCCGGCGCCGGCTCGTGGCAGGAGCGCGCGACCAGCTGCCGGACCAGCATGTCGAGCTCGTGCTGGTGCAGGCACGGCCCGCACTCGTCCAGGTGGTTGCCGATCTCCTCGTAGGACGCGTCGTCGATCTCGTGGTCGATGAACAGGTAGAGCTTCGCGAGCACCTCGCCGCAGTCACCGGGGTGGGAGTGGGTGTGGCCGCCACTCATGACGGGTCACCCGCCCCGGTCGCCACTCCGGTGGGTTCCATCCCTCGGCCCGACGCGTAGTCGGACAGCAGCTCGCGCAGCTGGCGGCGGCCTCGGTGCAGCCGCGACATGACGGTGCCGATCGGGGTGCCCATGATCTCGGCGATCTCCTTGTACGCGAAGCCTTCGACGTCGGCCAGGTAGACGGCGTAGCGGAAGTCCTCCGGCAGCTGGGCGAGGGCGTCCTTGACGTCGGAGTCGGGCAGGTGCTCGAGGGCTTCGACCTCGGCCGACTTGAGTCCGGCCGGGGTGTGGCCCGCAACCGCGGCCATCTGCCAGTCCTCCAGCTCCTCGGTGGGCTGCTGGACGGGCTGGCGCTGACGCTTGCGGTAGGAGTTGATGTAGGTGTTGGTGAGGATGCGGTAGAGCCACGCCTTGAGGTTGGTGCCCTCGCGGAACTGGTGGAACGCGGCGAACGCCTTGGCGAACGTCTCCTGCACCAGGTCCTCGGCGTCGGCGGGATTGCGGGTCATGCGCAGCGCCGCGGAGTAGAGCGGGTCGAGGAACGGCAGCGCATCGCGCTCGAAGCGCTCGGCCCGCTGCTCGTCGGTCTCGAGGGTCTCGTCCGCGGCAGCCTGGGGACTCTCAGAGGTATCGGTCATCGCCTGCCAGCGTACTCGGGGGGTCCCCCCTGCCCCCGGCTGCGCGGCGTCACGCAGATCACTCCAGCCGATAGCGGTCCCCGGACCGGTCGGTGGCGTCATCGTCAGCACGTCGGGTCCAACCAGGCCTCCCGGCCGGATGTTCCCCCCGGCGCGTCACACGGTGAGACCGGCGTGCTGCAGCGTCCAGTCACCGACCACGCCGGCGACCGCCTCGAGCGCGGCGTCGGCTGCCGGCCGGCCGCCCTCGGCGGCACGCACCGCGAAGCTGTGGTCGGCGTCCGGAACCACGACCAGCCGGCGACGGGGGGTGCGCAGCGGGGACAGCTCGCCCGGTGTGCCGAACGGGTCGCGGGACCCCTGCACCACCAGCGTGGGCAGTGCGACTGAGGTCAGCTCGTCGGCCCGTGAACGCTCGGGGCGCCCGGGCGGGTGCAGCGGGAAGGCCAGCGCCAGCACCCCGACGGCACCGACCTGGGCAGCGGTGCGGCAGGCAACCCGGGCACCGGCGCTGCGGCCCCCGACCAGCAACGGGGTACGCGGTCGCAGATGGTCGGCCACCGCACGGAAGCACTCGTCGAGCACCGGCGGGGCCACCGCCACCCGCTTGCCGGCCACCCGCCAGGGCTGCTCGACCAGGACGACCGTGATCCCGCGGCGGGGCAGCGCCTGGGCCAGTCGCTGCAGGTCGGCCGCCTCCACTCCCCCGCCCGCGCCGTGCCCCAGCAGCAGGCTGGCCACCGGCAGGGACGCCTGGTGCCGGTGCACCCGGGCCGGTCCGTGCGGTGTCGCGATCGTGTTCAGCCGGGCCTTCACCGCAGCGCTCAGCCGTCCTCTGCCGGGAGCGGCTCCACCAGCTGCGCCCCGTTGTTCTGCACGGAGTTGACCTCGCGGGAGACCGGGTAGGCCTCGAGCCGGCCGGGCGCCGCGGGCACCAGCAGCCCCAGCAGCGTGCCCCGCTCCGCGGTGCCGTCGATGGTCGGGTCGAGCCAGGTGTCCCAGCGGTCGGGCTCGACCAGCAGCGGCATCCGGTCGTGCAGGTGGCCGAGCTCGTCCTCGGCGGTGGTCGTGAGCACGGTCGAGGTCCACCAGAACGCCTCGGGGTCGGTCTTGTCCTTGTCGGGGTCGCGCCAGATCTCGTACAGGCCTGCCATCGCCAGCACACCGCCGTCGCGCGGGTGGATGAAGAACGGCTGCTTGACCGGCTTGCCCTTGGCCGTGCGCTGGTCGGTCTCGTACCACTCGTAGTAGCCGTCGGCCGGCAGCAGGCAGCGCCGTGCGGCGAACGCCCGCTTGAACGCGGGCTTGTCGGCCACGGTCTCGGTGCGGGCGTTGATCATGCGGCTGCCGATCTTGGGGTCCTTGGCCCAGGACGGAACGAGCCCCCACCGCAGCACCGTGAGCTGGCGGACCGCGTCGGCGTCGCGCTCGCGGTGCGGGCGCCGGGTGATGATCGCGGGCACCGGCTTGGTCGGTGCGACGTTGTAGTCGCGCTCGAGCCGCTGCAGGATGTCGCCGCCCGTGGCCGCCAGCCGCCGGTCGACGTGGTCGACCTCGAACTCCTCGACCAGGTCCTCGGGCGACCGGCTCGCCGCGTACCTCCCGCACATGGGCGTCAGCGTAGGGCCCGGCACCGACGCTGCAGAGACGCGGCAGAGACAGCGGCAGAGACAGCGGCAGAGACGCGTATCGTGGTGTGCACAGGCGACGACGAGACCGAGTACGGCCCGACCACCGGAGCCCAGAGAGCCGCCCCACGGCTGCGAGGGCGGACTCCGGCCGGACCCGAAGACAGCTCCGAGCCGACGGCAGGACCAGAGGCCGCCCCCGTGCGGGACGGCGAAGGTGTGGTGGCACCGCGAGTACCCGCTCGCCCGCACCTCCCGGGGCACGACGACCAGGAGGTGACCACCGTGACATCCGTGACCGGCCGCACCCTCGCAGCCGCACTGCCCGACCACGTGGACGAGGACGTGCTGGTGCAGGGCTGGCTGCACCGCCGCCGGCGGTTGTCGGCGGTGGCGTTCGCGGTCGTGCGCGACCGCAGCGGGCTGGCCCAGGTGGTGGTCAAGGACGAGTCCGTACGCGCCGTACTCGACGAGCTCGGAGAGGAGACCGTGCTGCAGGTGCGTGGGCGGTGCGTCGCCAACCCGCAGGCACCGGGCGGCGTCGAGGTGGTCGACCCCGCGATCGAGGCGCTGGGCGAGCCGTCCGCGACGCCGCCGGCCGAGCTGTGGCGACCCGAGCTGTCGGTGGCGCTGCCGACACTGCTCGACCACGCGGCCGTGACCTGGCGGCACCCGCGCCGGCAAGCGGTCTGGCAGCTCGCGGCCGCCTCGTTGCGCGGCTTCCGCGACGCGCTGTCCGCGGGCGGCTTCACCGAGGTGCAGTCGCCCAAGATCGTCGGCAGCTCGACCGAGTCGGGATCGAACGTGTTCACCCTCGACTACTTCGGCGGTCCCGCCTACCTCGCGCAGTCGCCGCAGTTCTACAAGCAGACCCTGGTGGGGATCTTCGAGCGGGTCTTCGAGACCGGGCCGGTGTTCCGCGCCGAGCCGCACGACACCGTGCGGCACCTGGCCGAGTACGTCTCGCTCGACGCCGAGCTCGGGTTCGTCCGCGACCACCGCGACGTGCTCGCCGCGCTGCGCGACGCGGTCGCCGGGATGGTGGCCGGTGTGCACGAGCACGCCGCGGCCGCGGTCGCGCTGCTCGGGGCGGACGTACCCGTGGTGCCGGACGAGATACCGGTGCTGCACTTCCGCGACGCGCTGGCGATGGTGGGCGCCGCCCCGGACGAGCCCGACCTCGCCCCCGAGCACGAGCGCCAGCTCGGTGCGTGGGCACGGGAGACGCACGGCAGCGACTTCCTCGCGGTCGAGGGCTACCCGATGCTCAAGCGCCCCTTCTACACCCATCCCGACCCGGACGACCCGCGCTGGTCCCGCTCGTTCGACCTGCTGTTCCGCGGGCTCGAGCTGGTCACCGGCGGCCAGCGGCTGCACCGGCACGGCGACTACGTCGCGGCGCTGGAGGCACGCCGCGAGCCGTTGGAGCCGTACGCGCCGTACGTCGACACCTTCCGGTACGGCGTCCCGCCGCACGGTGGCTTCGCGATCGGGCTGGAGCGCTGGACCGCGCGGCTGCTCGAGGTCGAGAACATCCGCGAGGTCACGCTGTTCCCCCGGGACCTGCACCGCCTCGCTCCCTGACCACGTGCCGTCGGTTTCACAAGGTCCCTTGTGAAACCGACACCTCCCCCGTGTCATAACGCTGGGGAGGTGCGACTTTCCCAAGTTCCCTTGCGAAACCCGCAGCGGGAGTCGGTTCCGTGGGTGGGGCGTCGCGGCGTCCGGTGCGAGACGGTATGAATGACCCATGAGTCTCGTGCGCATGCTCGCCCGCCCGATGCTGGCCTCGATGTTCGTCACCGGGGGGATCGACGAGATCCGCAACGCCAGGGCCCTCGCACCGGCGGCCAAGCCCGTCACCGACAAGGTGACGCCGCTGATCACGTCGAGGGTGCCGCCGTCGGTGCCGCTGCCGTCCGACGCGGTCGGGTGGGTGCGCCTCAACGGCGCGGTCAAGGTGGGTGCCGGGCTGATGCTCGCGACCGGGAGGCTGCCCGGTCTCGCCGCTCTCGCGCTCGCCGTGAGCATGGGGCCCACGACGTTCGCCGGGCACCCGTTCTGGGAGGAGCAGGACCCGGAGAAGAAGACGCTGCAGAAGCAGCAGTTCTTCAAGAACGTCTCCATGACCGGCGGACTGCTGATCGCGGCGGTCGACGCGGCGCCGACCGCGCGCGAGCGGGCCGAGCTCACGGCACGGCGGGTCAAGCGCGCCGTGAAGTCCTGACCGCACCGACCGGGTGACCACCACGTGACCGTCGCGACCACGTGGTGGCCGGCGCCCGTGCCCGCCGATCCCGTCGACGCGGTGGTCGCCCTCCCGGGCAGCAAGTCGCTGACCAACCGGCTGCTGGTGCTCGCCGCGCTCGCCGACGGGCCGTCGACGCTCGTACGGCCACTGCGCGCGCGTGACACCAGCCTGATGGCCGATGCGCTGCGGGCACTGGGCGTTGGCGTGGAGAACGACATAGAGAACGACGTAGAGAACGACGGGGAGAACGACGGGGCCGACGACGGGGCCGGCTGGCGGGTCACCCCGGCTCGCCTGCACGGGCCCGCGACGGTCGACTGCGGCCTCGCCGGCACCGTGATGCGGTTCGTGCCCCCGGTCGCCGCACTGGCAGACGGTGCGGTGCGTCTCGACGGTGATCCCCGCGCCAGGATGCGCCCGATGGACCAGACGGTGGTGACGCTGCGCGCGCTCGGCGTCGAGGTCGACGACGCGGGGCGCGGCACCCTCCCGCTCACCGTGCACGGGCGCGGGTCGGTGGCGGGTGGCCCGGTCGAGCTGGACGCGTCGTCGTCCAGCCAGTTCGTGTCCGCGCTGCTGCTTGCGGGGGCGCGCTACGACGCGGGGATCGACGTACGGCACCGGGGCAAGCCGGTGCCGTCGCTGCCGCACGTGCAGATGACCGTCTCCCAGCTGCGGCTGCGTGGCGTGGTCGTCGACGACTCCGAGCCGGACCGGTGGACGGTCGCGCCCGGCCCGATCGCGGCTGTCGACGGGGTCGTCGAGCCGGACCTGTCCAACGCGGCGCCGTTCCTCGCCGCCGCGCTGGTCACCGGCGGCCGGGTGCGGGTACGGGACTGGCCCGAGCGCACCGACCAGCCCGGCGACCAGCTGCGGCACCTGCTGGTGGCGTTCGGCGCGACCGTCGGGCGCGAGGGGGCCGACCTCGTCGTGACCGGCGGCGACCGCATCGACGGCGTCAGCCTCGACCTGCACGACGTGGGAGAGCTGACGCCCGTCGTCGCAGCGCTCGCCGCGCTGGCCGCGTCGCCGTCGCAGCTGAGCGGGATCGCGCATCTGCGCGGGCACGAGACCGACCGGCTCGCCGCGATCGCCGCCGAGGTCAACGGGCTCGGCGGCCGGGTCGAGGAACAGGCCGACGGGCTGCGGATCGAGCCACGGCCGCTGCGGGCGGGCCGCTGGCACACCTACGCCGACCACCGGATGGCTCATGCCGGCGCGGTGGTCGGGCTCGCCGTACCCGGGGTCGAGGTGGAGGACGTCGCCACGACGACCAAGACGTTCCCCGGTTTTGCCGAGGCCTGGGAGCGGCTGGCCGCATGAGTCGCTGGGACGAGGACGCGCAGTACGACCGGCCGCGCCGTCGCACCCGTCCCCGTACCAAGGATCGCCCCGCCCACGACGACGCCCTGCCCGCGCTGGTCACCACCCGCGACCGCGGCCGCTACACGCTGCTGGTGGGTGAGGGCGACGACCCACCCGGCGGTGGGCGCAGCGTGACCGCGATGAAGTCGCGACCGCTGGGGCGCAAGGGGGTGGTGGTCGGCGACCGGGTACGCGTCGTCGGCGACGTCACCGGCGACGAGGGCTCACTGGCCCGCATCGTCTCGGTCGACGACCGCCGCACCGTGCTGCGCCGCACCGCCGACGACGACGACCCGGTCGAGCGGGTGATCGTCGCCAACGCCGACCAGCTGGTCGTGGTCACCGCGCTGGCCGACCCGCCCCCGCGCCAAGGGTTGATCGACCGTTGTCTGGTCGCAGCGTTCGCGGAGGGCATGGACGCCCTGCTCTGCTTGACCAAGGCCGATCTCGCCTCGCCCGACGACCTGCTGGCGGCGTACCGGCCGCTCGGCGTGGAGGCGGTCGCGACCCAGCGGGGCGGCGACCTTTCGGCGCTGCTCGAGCGGCTGCACGGGCGGATGAGCGTGCTGGTCGGCCACTCCGGGGTGGGCAAGTCGACACTGGTCAACGCGCTGGTGCCCGACGCCATGCGCAACACGGCCGTGGTCAACGCTGTCACCGGTCGCGGACGGCACACGTCGACGTCGGCGATCGCGTTGGCGCTGCCCGGCGGCGGCTGGATCGTCGACACGCCGGGGATCAGGTCGTTCGGTCTCGCGCACGTCGACCCGGACGGCCTGCTGGACGCCTTCCCCGATCTGTCGGAGGCGTCGACGGCCTGCCCCCGGGGGTGCTCGCACCTCGACGACGCGCCCGAGTGCGGACTCGATCTCGCGGTCGCGGAGGGACGGGTCGAACCGGTGCGGGTGGCGTCGTTCCGGCGGCTGCTGGACAGCCGCGAGCCCGAGCGGGACTGACGGCTGGCCCCGCCAGCGGTCCAGTGGCGCGTTCTCGGGGTGGGCGGCCCGGCCGCGGCCCCGTTTCGCGCCACTCGACGCGGGCCGCGCCGGGGTGTGGCAGCGGCGTCAGTCGGTGGAGTAGTCGGTCAGGTTCTGGTCGTCGGGATTCCACACGGCCTTGGACCCCGCGTCGCCGACCCGCGCGACCTGCACCCCGACGGCCACCGCGCCGAGCACCAGCAGCAGCGACATGACGATCGCGACCGCTCCGCCGCCACCGCCCGAGCGGTCCGAGGTGCCGTCGTCACCACGGTCGACCCGGGCTCCCTCCGTACGGGCCCGGACCAGGAACACCGCCACCAGCGCGATGACCGCGTAGGCGTAGACCATCCACGCCAGCTGACCCGCGAGCTCCTCGTGGCGCTGCACCGCCTCCGCCAACGGACCGCTCAGCGCGTCGCGGCTCTCGAGGTTGTCCTCGAGGTTCCCGCCGCTCTGGATCGACACCCAGGTGGACGCAGCGCCCGCGACGGCGAGCAGCCCCAGCGGCCAGCGGGCCCAGCGGCGCAGCCGGGGAACGGCGAAGATGACGCCGAGCAGGGCCAGCAGCGGCACCAGCACCACCGTGGCGTGGACCGACAGCGCGTGCAGGGGCAGGTCGTTCACCGTGTCGGGCAGCACCTGCGCAAGCCAACCGCCAGACACACCCCGAATGCAACCTGTCCGGCGGTACTAGCACCGCCGGATAGCCTCGGCTCCATGGCCAGCTCGCACACCGACGACCTGCGGCTGGCGCACGTCCTCGCCGACGATGCCGACTCGCTCACCATGGAGCGCTACCGCGCCGCCGACCTGCACGTCTCCACCAAGCCCGACACGACCCTGGTGACCGACGCCGACCAGGCCTGCGAGGACGGCATCCGCCGCACGCTCGGCCGGGCCCGTCCCCGTGACGCCGTGCTCGGCGAGGAGGAGGGCACGACCGGCTGGGGTCCGCGGCGCTGGGTGGTCGACCCCATCGACGGCACCCACAACTTCGTCCGCGGGGTGCCGGTGTGGGCGACGCTGATCTCGCTGATGGAGGGTGAGGAGGTCGTGGTCGGCTGCGTCTCGGCCCCGGCGCTCGGCAAGCGCTGGTGGGCCTCCAAGGGCGGCGGCGCGTGGTACGGCCGGTCGCTGATGTCGGCGAAGCCGTGCCGGGTCTCCGACATCTCCGAGATCGGCGACGCGTCGTTCTCGTACGCGTCGCTGTCGGGGTGGGAGCGGATCGGCCGCCTCGACGACGTCCTCGCACTCACCCGCCGGTGCTGGCGCAGCCGCGCCTACGGAGACTTCTGGTCGTACGTGCTGGTGGCCGAGGGCGCGGTCGACATCGCGGCCGAACCGTCGCTGGCGCTGCACGACATGGCCGCGCTCGACGTCATCGTGCGCGAGGCCGGCGGCCGGTTCACGTCACTGGCCGGCCGGGACGGCCCGCTGGGTGGCAACGCGCTGGCGACCAACGCGGTGCTGCACGACGCAGCGATGGCCTTCCTCGGGCACTTCCCCGACGACGACGGGTCGGCAGACGACAGCGGCGGCAGCCTGCACGACATCTCCGAGCACCGGCGCACGCCGCCCGCCTAGACCGCGGCGGACTGCGGCACCCGTTCGAGATTGCGTACCGAAGGCGAGCCGAGGGTCGAGAGCACGATCAGGGCGTACAGGACGGCACCGCCGATGGCGACCTGCTGGGCGCCGAGCCAGGAGGCGAGCGGACCGGCGAGAAGCTGGCCGACCGGGATCGCCACGAACGAGCCCAGGGCGTCGTACGAGAACACCCGCGACAACACCTCCTCGGGGATGTGCTCCTGCAGCGCGGTCGACCAGCCGATCCCGAAGACCTCCATGCCGGCACCGCCCATGAACGACAGCGCGACCAGCGGCAGCACCGACGGGTCGACGCCCAGCACCAGGAACGGGGCGGCCATGCAGAGCATGCCGAGCATCCCGGCGCGCAGTGGGTAGCGCAGGGTCACCCGCATCAGCACCAGCGTCATCAGCAGCAGCCCGAGCGCCTCGGCGCTCAGCACCCATCCCCACGGCCCGGGACCGAAGGTGTCCTTGGCGATCACCGGCCCGAGGGTGAACCACACGCCGATGTGGATCGCGTTCATCACGCTGAAGGCCGCGACGACGATCCACACCCAGGTACGCGAGGCGAACTCGCCCCAGCCCACCCGCAGGTCGTGCAGCATCGAGGTCGACTCCGCCCGTTCGAACGCGGGCAGCCGGAGCCGACCCATGCACCACGCGGCGACCAGCCAGGTGAGCGCGTCGACGGCCAGCGCCCACCCCGACCCGACGGTGACCACGAGCACGGTGGCGATCGTCGGGCCGATCACGTACAGGCCGTGCCGGGCGAACGACAGCAGCGCATTGGCCTGCTGAAGGAAGCTGCGCTCGACCACGGCGGGCACGATGCTGTTCATCGCGGGGAAGGTGAACGCGGTGACGGTGCCGTTGGCGGCCTCCAGCAGCACCAGGGACCAGACCTCGGCGTGCCCGGTGAGCAGCAGCCCGGCCACCGCACCCTGGGTGGCCGCCGACAGCAGGTGCGACACCCGCAGGACGACACTGCGGCTGAACCGGTCGGCGACGACGCCGCCGACCAGCATGAAGGCGGCCATCGGGATGCTTCGTGCAGCCAGCACGATGCCGAGCACGGCCGCGGAGTCGCTCAGGTCGAGTACCGCGAACGCCAGCGCGACCGGCGCCATCGAGCTGCCGAGCATCGACACCGCCCGTCCGGCGAACAGCAGCCGGAAGCGCCCGTCCCGCAGCGGCGCGAGTGCCTGCCTTGTGCTCATGTCGGCGACTCCCCCATCTCGAACATCGCCGCGGTCATGTTGACATGCACGGTGCCGTCGGTGCGAGGCGGCAGGGCCTGCGCGTGCAGCAGCGTGGACGCCTGCTCGACCAGGCCGAACACCTCGTCCCACACCTGCGTCGGCACCCACATCTCGGCGTCGGTCAGGTTGGCCCGGCCAGGGCCGCGCAGCCTGAACCGGCGCTCCAGCTCGGCCGCCAGGGCGCGTACGTAGACGGCGCGGTCCTCGGCGTCGGCGTCGGCCGAGCGACGGCGCGGCGCGGCGTCCCACGGGTGCCGGTAGCGCTTGGCCACTCCGCCGCGGATCCGCTCCTCGCCCGCCACCACGACCTCACCGGCGGCTGCGAGCTGACGCAGGTGGTACGACGCGTTGGCGTGGCTGATGTCGAGCTCGCGGGCGATCTCTGCCGCGCTGAGCTCGGTGCCGGTGAGCAGGGACAGGATACGCAGCCGGATCGGGTGCGCGAGCGCCCGCAGACCGCTGACCTCCAAAGACATGTTGGGGAGTCTGCGCCAACTGCCTACCGACTGTCAAGGAGTTCTTGGGGAGTCACTCGTCGACCGGTCCACCAGCGCAGCAGCGGTGGCGTCAGCAGCAGCGCGGCCAAGTCGAACCAGCCGTAGCCGCCGGCCGCACCCGAGGGTGGGTTGCCCATCGGGACCAGGCCGAACGGCGAGCGCTCGGCCCACTCCCAGTTCCCCAGCCCGGTGCCCAGCAGCTCGAGGTAGGTCACGACGACGAAGGCGCCGACGTAGAGGGGCCGCGACGGCCCCCACAGCACGAACCCGGCCAGGCAGCCGAACCAGAACAGGCCGAGCACGTCGACCCGGTCGGCCAGCGTGACGCCGTACACCGCGTAGGCACCGCCCACGACCAGCACCGCGGCCGCGCACGCGGTCAGGTGGCGCTGCACGAACCGGGTACGGCCCAGCCACAGCGCGGCCAGGTAGACGAGCCCGTGCCCGGGCGGCACGTAGGCCGGCACGTTGTCGAAGCGGTAGGAGTACGCCTCCAGCAGCGGCGCGAACGTGTACTCCACGGCACTGGCGAAGACCACGACCACGGCCGTCTGCACCCGTACCGCGACCGTCTCGTGGTGCAGCGCCACGACCAGCAGTACCCACGTCGCGAGGCCGAGCAGCCGCTGCAGGCCGAGCGACCCGTCGGCGTCCAGCGCCAGCACCAGGCTGATCCACGCCATCACGGCGAGCGCCCGGCCACTGGGCGGCAGGGACAGGGACGGCACAGCGCCATCCTCGCACCGGATGAGAACCGGTGGCCGAGCCCGGTTGCTCGCACTAGTCTGCGATCTCGACCACCCTCAGGAGGTCAGTGTGCGGATCAAGGACGTCCTGGCGTCCAAGGGCGTGGCCGGCGTGGTCACCATCGCCCCCGACGCCACCCTGGCCGAGCTCATCGAGACGCTCACCGAGCACAACTTCGGCGCTCTCGTCGTCAGCGAGGACGGCGAGACCGTTGCCGGCATCGTCTCCGAGCGCGACGTCGTCCGCCGGCTGCGCGACGGGGGTGACGCCCTGCAGGGGCGGGTCGGCGACGTGATGACGACCGAGGTGCACGTCTGCGAGCCCTCCGACAGCCTCGAGGACCTGATGCGGATGATGACCCTGCGCCGGGTGCGGCACATCCCGGTCGTCACCAAGGGCAAGCTGGCCGGGTTGGTGAGCATCGGCGACGCGGTGAAGGCGCGCATCGGTGAGCTGGAGTTCGAGCGCGACCAGCTCAACCAGTACGTCGCCGGCAGCCAGTAGCCGTCAGTTCGCCGCGGCCAGCATCCGGCGGAGCGTCTCCGCGTCGACGGGCGGCGCGTGCAGGAACCCCTGGTAGGCGGGGATCCCCAGGTCGGCGAGCAGGGCGTGCTGCTCGACCCGCTCCACCCCCTCGGCCACCACCGACAGCTCGAGGCTGCGGCCCAGGCTCGCGACCGCCTGCACGATCGCCCGGGCCCGCGGGTCGCTCTCCAGCCGCGAGGTGAACTCGCGGTCGACCTTCACGATGTCCAGCGGCAGGTTGACCAGCTGGTCGAGGGTGGAGAAGCCGGTGCCGAAGTCGTCGGCGGCGAACCGGACCCCGGTCTCGCGGAGCTGGTCGACGTCGTCGCGGCCCCCGTCGCGCTCGCCGTCGAGCAGCGCCGACTCCGTCAGCTCGACCACCAGCCGGGCGGGCGCCAGCCCCGACTCACGCAGACAGTTCTCGACCAGGTCGGCCGCGTCGTGGTTGCCCAGGTGCCGGGCGGACAGGTTCAGGTGCAGGTCGACGTCGGCGCCGCTCTGCTGCGGCCACGCGGCGGCGACACTGGTGGCCTGCGCGGCGACCCAGGCGTCGATGTCGCAGACGAGGTCGCTCTCCTCCGCGATGTCGAGGAAGGAGTCGGCGGCGAGCAGGCCGCGCACGGGGTGCTGCCAGCGCACCAGCGCCTCGACCGCCACCACCTTGCGGTCGGCGATGGACAGGATCGGCTGGTAGTAGACCCGGAGCTCGCCGTCGCGCAGCGCGCGGCGCAGCTCGGACCCGATCGTGAACCGCCGGGTCGCCTCGATCTGCAGGCCCGGCTCGTACGCGCGGATGAGACCGCGTCCGTCCCGCTTGGCGAGGTACATCGCGGTGTTCGCCTCGCGCAGCATCGACTCGGGATCGCTGTCCGGCCCCGCGACGGAGACACCCACGCTGATGTTCAGGTGCAGCGTCCCGGAGTCCAGCTCGTAGGGCAGGGAGCAGGCCTTCATCAGCCGTTCGGCGACCGCCTCGGCCTCGGCGGCCGAGTCCAGATCCGTGCACAGCACGACGAACTCGTCGCCGGGCATCCGGGCGACCGAGTCCGACAACCGCACCGCCTGGTGCAGCCGCCCGCCCAGGGCCGCGAGCACCTGGTCGCCGACGGCGTGGCCGACGGAGTCGTTGATCTGCATGAACTCGTCGCAGTCGCAGTACAGCAGCGCAACGTCGCCGCCGCTGCGCTCGCGGGCCGACAGCGCGTGCGCGATGTACTCGGTCATCAGGGTGCGGTTGGGCAGACCGGTGAGCGGGTCGTGCAGGGCGAGCCGCTTCAGCTCCTGCTCGGCCTGCTTGCGGTCGTGCACGTCGAGGACCTGCAAGCCGGCTACCCGGCCCTGAACGGGCGTGGAGGTGACCGAGGCGACCACGGTCGTGTTCAGCAACGAGCCGTCGGGCTGCAGGTGGCGCAGGTCGCCACGCCAGGTGGCGGGCTCTGCGCCGTCGGTCGCCGCCGCCGCCGCGAGGGTGTCCAGCATGCGTTCGGCCGGGCCCCGGTCGGCGGGGAACAGCAGCTCGGTCCAGCGGTTGCCGACAGCGTCCTGCCCCAGCAGGTCACGCGCCGCGGGGTTGGCCGCGACCAGGCGCCCGGCGTCGTCGCCCTCGAGACCCACCACGAGCATCCCGACCAGGGAGCTGTCGACGACACTGCGCAGCAGCTGGTTGGCGTCCTCGATGTCGACGGCGTCGCGGCGGCGCTGCTGGGCGTACGTCGCGATGGTCAGGGCCAGCAGGGCCACGGTCAGGCCCCACGCCCAGGTCGAGCCGGAGTCGCCGACGACCAGCTGCACGGCGAGGCCGGCCGCGACACACGCCGCGAGGACGATGGCCGACGCGGCCACCAGGCGCGCAGTCCGGTGGCCGGTCGCGGACGCCGCCTGACCGGTCATGGCCCTGATCGTCTCGGGCGGCCGGACCGAATGCGAACGTAATCGGTGAACTGACGCACGATTGCCGCAGTCCCGCCTACGCACCGCACACGGTCGGTCACACTGGGCGAGAAACCGGCGGTTTCGCTGCCGAGCGGTCGCCGGCCCGGCTCGGGTCCTGACAGCCTGCAGCGCGTCCCGCCCCCGCCGGTACGGTGACGCCCACCGTCAGCGAGGAGGCATCGCCCGTGAGCACCGGACCCCTGCACGACGTCCTGGTCGTCGACCTGTCCCGGGCTCTCGCCGGTCCGCACGCCACCCAGATGCTCGGCGACCTCGGTGCCCGGGTGATCAAGGTCGAGGTGCCCGACCGGGGTGACGACGCACGCGGGTGGGGTCCGCCCTTCGTCTGGCCGGACGGCGTCGACGAGACCGCGGACATCGCGGGCGGTCGCGAGTCGACGTACTTCCTGTCCACCAACCGCAACAAGGAGTCGATCGCCCTCGACCTCAAGAACGAGGCCGACCGCGACGTGCTGCTCGCGCTCACCGACCGCGCGGACGTCCTGGTCGAGAACTTCCGCAGCGGCGTGCTGGAACGGCTCGGGCTCGGCATCGAGTCGCTGCAGGCCCGCAACCCACGACTGATCGCGTTGTCCATCACCGGGTTCGGCCACGACGGGCCGGAGGCGGGCCGCTCCGGCTACGACCAGATCGCCCAGGGCGAGGCCGGGATCATGTCCATCACCGGCCCCTCCCCCGACGAGCCGCAGAAGGTGGGCACCCCGATCGGGGACATGCTGTCGGGGATGTTCGGCGCGTACGGCGTGCTGGCCGCGATGCACGAGCGCGAGCGCACCGGCAAGGGCAGCACCGTCCGCACGTCGCTGCTCGCCGCGCTCATGGGCGTGCACGCCTACCAGGGCACCCGCTGGACGGTGGCCGGTGAGGTGCCGCTGGCGCAGGGCAACCACCACCCGTCGATCTCCCCGTACGGGCTGTTCCACTGCGCCGACGGCGCAGTGCAGATCGCGCTGGGCAGCGAGGCGCTGTGGCAGCGGTTCTGCGCCGGCTTCGGGCTCGACCCGGCGGCCGAGGGGCTCACGTCGAACTCGCTCCGGGTGGCCCGCCGCGACGAGGTGATCGCGTTGATCGAGCAGGTCTTCGCCGACTGGGAGGCCGGACCACTGCTGGCGAAGCTGCAGGAGGTGGGCGTGCCCGCGGGCAAGGTGCGCACCATGGACGAGGTCTACTCCTGGGACCAGGTGCACGCCCAGGGTCTGCTGGTCGAGGTCGACCACGCCAGCCTCGGTCCGGTGCATCTGCCGGGGCCGCCGCTGCGGTTCTTCGACACCGAGGGCATCGAGGTCACCCGCAACGCGCACCAGGCACCGCCCACCCTCGACGGCGACGGCGAGGCGGTGCGCCGCTGGGTGGCCGAAGGCTGTCCGTGACGGATCGGCCGGCACCACGACTCAGCGCCAACGACCTGCTGGACCGGGTGCTCGACCCCGGGAGCTTCGACCCCTGGGACGAGCCGATCGACCTCGACGCCGCGGCCGGCGGCGACGCCGCCTACCGCGACGTGCTCCGGAACGCGGCCGAGCGGTCCGGCGTCGACGAGGCGGTGGTCAGCGGCACCGGGCTGCTGCGCGGCCGCCGGGTCGCGGTGGTCGTCGGGGAGTTCGGCTTCCTCGGCGGGACGATCGGTCGGGCCACCGCCGACCGGCTGGTGTCGGCGATCGCCCGTGCCACCGCCGAGCGGCTGCCGTTGCTGGCCGCGCCGGCCTCCGGCGGCACCCGGATGCAGGAGGGAACCCTGGCCTTCGTCCAGATGGTGCGGATCACGCAGGCGGTGACCACGCACAAGCAGTCCGGGCTCCCCTACTTCGTCTACCTGCGGCACCCCACGACCGGCGGCGTCTTCGCCTCCTGGGGCTCGCTCGGGCACGTGACGGTCGCGGAGCCGGGAGCGCTGATCGGGTTCCTGGGGCCACGGGTCTACGAGGCGCTGTACGGCGAGGAGTTCCCGGAGGGCGTCCAGCGGGCGGAGAACCTGTACGAGCGCGGCATCGTCGACGCGGTGGTGCCGATCGACGAGCTCGCCGACATCGCCGAGCGGGCGCTGGCGATCGTCACCGAGCCGGTGCTGCCGGACGAGACCCCGGAGTCGGTGGCGTGGTCCGGGCCACAGCCGGACGAGGCGACCGACACGTGGGACTCGGTGCGCCGTTCCCGCGATCCGGACCGTCCCGGCGTACGCGCCTGGCTGCGCCTCGCGGCCGCCGACGTGGTTCCGCTCAGCGGTACCGGCCACGGCGAGCGTGACCCGGGCCTGGTGCTGGCGCTCGCACGAGTCGGGGGCGTCGCGTGCGTGGTGCTCGGCCAGGACAGCCGGGCCCAGACCCGGCGTACCGCGCTCGGACCCGGTGCCCTGCGCGAGGCCCGGCGCGGGATGCGGCTGGCCGGTGAGCTGCGGCTGCCGCTGGTGTCGGTCATCGACACCCCGGGCGCTGCGCTGTCGCGCGAGGCCGAGGAGGGCGGGCTCGCCGGCGAGATCGCGTACTGCCTGGCCGAGCTCTCCGACCTGTGGGTGCCGACCGTGGCGGTGCTGCTCGGGCAGGGCACCGGTGGCGGCGCGCTCGCGCTGTTGCCCGCCGACCGGGTGGTGGCCGCCCGGCACAGCTGGTTGTCACCGCTGCCCCCCGAGGGTGCCAGCGCCATCGTCTACCGGGACACCGAGCACGCTCCGGAGCTGGCCGAGCGGCAGGGCATCGGCGCGCTGGACCTGCAGGCCGGCGGGGTCGTCGACGTGGTGGTCGCGGAGCTGCCGGACGCCGCCCAGGAGCCAGCGGCGTTCTGCCTGCGGCTCGGGTCCGCCATCGGGAGGCAGCTGCGCGAGCTGCGGGCGCTCGACCCGGAGCAGCGCCGGCACGAGCGGCTCGACCGCTTCACCCGCCGCTGATCGGGCCCTCCGCCGCCGGGCGTTCCCACAACAGCTCGAGACCGTCGACCTCGTCGTACTGCTGGCCGACGTACCGGAACCCGGCCCGCTGCACCAGCGCGACCGACGGCGCGTTGGACGGGGCGATGCTCGCGCGCAGCACCAGCGCGCCGTGGTCTGCCGCCCACCGCCACATCGCGGCCGCCGCCTCGGAGGCATACCCGCGTCCGCGCAGGTGCGCGACCACCTGGTAGCCGATCTCCACCATGCCGCGCTCGTCCGGCGGCGCGTGGAAGTTCGCGTATCCCACCGCCTCACCACGCTCGCCGGTGGGACCGCCGGCGCCCGGGCGCAGCACCATCATCCGCAGCAGCCAGGGCTCCTGGGCCGGGTCGGCGGTGATCTGCTCGAGCCGCAGCGCGAGCAGGCCCCGGGAGCCGGACAGCACGTCGTGCGGGTCGTCGAAACCGAGGTCGGGCGGCGTCCGGCCGGCGACGTACGCCTCGAGCCAGTGCCGGTCGAGCAGCACCAGGTCGAGGCGCGCGCTGCGGATCGGCGCGGTGAGGTCGGCCACGGGCGCATTCGTACCAGCCCGCGCCGCCCCCCACGGATCTTCCGGTCGTACGCGCGCCCCGACGACCACCTCGCCGGAAGACCGGCCACCCCCGCCCCACCGAACTTCCGGCCGTACGCGCGCCCCGACAACCACCTCGCCGGACGACCGGCCACCGCCCGCCCCGGCTAACGCCGGGGGGCGGACGCGTAAGCGGCCTGCAGCTGTTCGGCGACGGTGGGACCTGTCGGTGCTGGCTGTCGCCGTGCTCGTGGTCCGAGGTGGGCCTCTCGGAGCTCGTCCATGAAGGTCTCCCACAGGGGCGCTCCGCCGGCGGCGAGCACCTGCGCCCGTGCGGCGGACGCGTCGTCCGCGGGAAGGTGCCGGACCCCCCAGGCGCTCAGCTGGGCGAGGACGGGGACCAGCTCGATCGCCTGCTCGGTGAGGCTGTACGTGACCTTCTGCTTGTGCGAGGGATCGTCGGCCCTGGTGAGCAGACCGTGCTCGACGAGCGCGGCGAGCCGGTCAGCCAGGATGTTGGACGAGATCCGCTCGGGGCCGGCGAGCAGCTCTCGGAAGTGCCGGGCCCCGGTGAAGATGACGTCGCGCAGGACGAGCAGGGTCCACCGGTCACCGAGGATCTCCAGCGACAGGTTGACCGGGCACCCCGACCGCACGTCCTTGCGCACGGCACCGCCTCCGAACCGCTTGCGTTTCCAAACCAGTATGTCCTAGTCTATGACCAGTTGCAAAACAGGATCAGTTGGGAGAGATCGAGATGTCGACGATGGGGAACCTGCCCGAGGTCGTGACGCGCGAGGAGTGGTTCGCCGCCCGCAAGGAGCTGCTGGCGCAGGAGAAGGAGCTCACCCGGGCCCGGGACCGGGTCAACGCCGACCGCCGCCGGCTGCCGATGGTCCTCGTGGACAAGCCCTACGCGTTCGAGGGCCCGGACGGGACGGTCGGTCTGCTCGAGCTGTTCGAGGGCCGGCCGCAGCTGGTGATGCACCACTTCATGTACGGCCCGGACTGGGACCAGGGCTGCTCGAGCTGCTCCTCCGCCGCCGACGGGATCGGCCGGTTGAGGCAGCTGCACGTGCGCAGCACCACGCTGGTGGCGGTGTCGCGGGCCCCGTACGAGAAGCTCGCGGCGTACCGCGAGCGGATGGGCTGGGCGTTCCCCTGGTACTCCTCGTACGGCAGCGACTTCAACTACGACTTCCACACCACCCTCGACGACCGGGTCGCCCCGGTGCAGCTCTTCCACCGCAGCGAGGCCGAGCTCTCCGAGGCCGGGACACCGTGGACGGAGAGCATGCGCGGCGACGAGCTGCCCGGGATCAGCGCGTTCCTGCGGGTCGGCGACGACGTCTTCCACACCTACTCCACGTACGGCCGCGGCATCGAGGAGTTCCACAACGGCTACCCGTACCTCGACCTCACCGCCCTCGGCCGCCAGGAGGAGTGGGAGGAACCGCAGGGGCGCGCGGTGCCCCTCGGCCTGCAGGTCGGCGGTCCCGCGATGCGCCCGCCCGACGAGTACGACACCTGACACCTGCGGACCACCGATCACCAGCGCGGCGCGCGCACGCCTTGGCCCCCGGCACGAGTGCCGGGGGCCGACGGACTCGCCGGGCGGGGTCAGCGAGCGACCAGCTCCTCCACCGCGTCGGGCACCGACTCAGCCGGCTCGGCATCGTCGTGCGTGCCCTCGACCACCAGATGGGGCAGGATCCGGTCCAGCCAGGCCGGGAGCCACCAGTTGGCCTTGCCCAGCAGCGCCATCGTCGCCGGCACCAGGACCATCCGGACGATGGTGGCGTCGATCAGGATCGCGGTGGCGAGCCCCAGGCCGAGCATCTTCAGCGACGGCACCGGGCTCGCGACGAAGCTGAGGAAGACGGCGATCATGATCAGCGCGGCTGACGTGATCACCCGCCCGGTCCCGGCCAGCCCCCTGGCGACCGACTCGGCGTTGTCGCCCGTCCGGGCGTACTCCTCGCGGATCCGCGACAGCAGGAACACCTCGTAGTCCATGGACAGCCCGAACAGGATCGGGAACATGATCACGATGATGATCGAGGTGATCGGCGTCGGTCCCTCGAGCCCGAGCAGGCTGCTCCCCCAGCCCCACTGGAAGACCGCGACCAGGACGCCGTACGCGCCGCCGATGGAGAGCAGGTTCATCAGCGCAGCCTTCAACGGCACCACGACCGACCGGAACACCAGCATCAGCAGCAGGAACGACACCGCGAGCACCGCACCGACGAAGAGCGGCAGCGTGTCCCTGAGCTGAGTGTTCACGTCGTCGGTGGTCGCGGTGACGCCGGAGACGTAGACGTTCCCGGGGATGGCGTCACGGACCTGCTCGATGGCGATCGAGGTCTCGAGGTCGGCCGGACCGGTGGCCGGCACCGCACTGAACACCACGGTGTCACCGTCTGTCGAGGTCTGCGGCTCACTCACCGAGACGATCCGGGGGATGGCGGCGATGTCCTCGGTCAGCGCGGGAAGCGCGGCCGCGTCGACGCCGGGAGCGTCCAGGTCAACGACGACCAGCAGGGGTCCGTTGAACCCGGTGCCGAAGCCCTCGGCGAGCAGGTCGTAGGCCTGTCGGTGCGTGGTGGTGACCGGGGCGTCACCAGCGGCCGGGAACGCGGTCTGGATCCACAGCGTCGGGGTCGCGACCGCGAGCAGGGCGACGATCGCACCGACCAGGTAGGGCCACGGGCGTCCCGACACCTGGTGGCCGAAGCGCCACCAGCCGCTGTCCTCGGTGCGGGTGGCGGGCCGGTGGCGACGCACCAGCTTGCCGGTGTCGATCCGGTCACCGAGCAGGCTGAGCAGGGCGGGAAGCAGGGTGATGGCCGCGGCGACGGCGGAGAGCACCATCAGGGCGGTGGAGAGGCCGATCGAGGTGAGGACGCCGAGCCCGGTGATGCCGAGTGCTGCCGTCGCGATGACGACCGTGCCGCCTGCGAAGACAACGGCAGTGCCGGACGAGCTCATGGCGTTGGCCAGCGCCCGCTGGTTGTCCTGACCGGCAGCCCGGTTCTCCCGGTAGCGGGCCACGATGAACAGGGCGTAGTCGATGCCCACACCGAGCCCGACCAGACCTGCGACGGGGATCGCTGAGTCGGACACGTCCATCGTGGCGGCCAGCACGGTGATGCCGCCGATGCCGGCACCGACCGCGACGATCGCGAGACCGATCGGCACGATGGCCGCCACGAGCGTGCCGAACACGACCAGCAGGACGAGCAGCGCCACCAGCAGCCCGATCCCGGTGTGGGCGGAGGTTTCGTCCTCGGCGTTGAAGAACACGGCGTCACCGCCGAGCTCGACCTGGACGCCCGCCACCTCGGAGCCGGAGACCGCTTCCGAGAGCACCGTGAACTCCGCCTTCTCCAGCTCGCGTTCGGGTGCATCGAGGGTCAGCTCGGCGAAGGCGATACTTCCGTCCGGCGAGACACTGCCGGCCGCGAACGGGTCGGCGACCGACTCGACGTGGGCGACCTCTGCGACGTCGGACAGCACCGTCTCGATCTCGCCCCGGTGACTCTCCAAGGCCGTGCCGTCCTCGGTGGCGAAGACGACCAGGGCCTTGCCCTTGGCTGCGTCGGGGAAGTTCTCGTCGAGCAGGTCAAGGGCGCGAGTGCTCTGGCTGCCGGGGGCTGCGAAGTCGTCGGCGAAGCTCCCGCCGCCGCTGGCAGCGAGGAAGAGCACCGTCGCCAGGACGAAGACCCAGGTCGTGATGGTGCGCCATGGGCGCCTGGCGCTGGCCATGGCGATGCCGCGGGTGAATCGGTCCATGATCGAGCCCTTCGAGGGGTGGGTGGTGCCGGTGGGCGTGCTCATGGAACGGAAGCTAGGCGCCGATGTGGTGAGCGGGCGTCACCACAGGTGGTGATTGAGGTGGTGATCCTCGGGCTCGGGCGAGCGGCTTCAGGGGTGTTTTTCTCAAGGGTTGCTGTGAAAACGTCACCGCTCACGTGTGGCCCCACGTGAGCGGTGTCGCTTTCTCGTGGGCCCTTGGGAAACTGCAGCGGGCCTACGTCCCGGCGTGGGGCGCGGCAGGTCGCTGCCCGAAAAGCCGTCCGTACCCACTGATTTCGACGTTGGCCCGCACGGCGGTGAGGACCGACCAGAGCAGCACCTGGTTCGACTCGAGAACCGGCCGACCCAGCGTCTCCTCCAGCCGCTCGATCGCTCGTACGGCTCGGAAGCCGCTGCCGCCGATGAACACGGCCTCCGCGTCGGCGCTGACATGGCGGGAGACCCACTCGACGATCGCGCCGGGCTCGATGCGGCTCGGGTCGTTCGGCAGGTCGGCCGACCCCGATGCGACGACCGCGAACTTCTGACTGCGGAAGTACGCCGCACCCAGGTCGTTGAGCTCGTCGTCGAACCACGGGGGATGGACCAGAGCGACCCGCTCGACGTCGAAGGCCCGCAGCGCGGCCACCGCCGAACATGACGTGCCCGCGACGGGGAGTCCGCACCGCTGCGAGAGCCGTTCCAGCATGGTGGTCTCGGCGTCGAAGCCGATGGCGTACCCGGTGCTGGTCGAGGCGTAGCCGATCACGTCGACCGATCCCGCGACGAAGGCTGCGGTGGCTTCGTCCAGGGCCGACGGCTGGGTCAGCGAGCGCAGGCCGGACGGCGATGTCGGCGGCGTCCCCGGCGCACCGACGCTGGCGCCGGGCGCCGGGATGCGCGAGACCCGGGCGGCGACCTGCCCAGGTGCCATGTCCGGTAGCTCGGCCTCGGGTCCGGCCGCGGCATGGGGCGTCAGCACGCCGACTGAGATCACGAGGTTCGCCCGGTCGCCGTGGCCGGGGGCGGCTGGATCTGACCGGCCAGCTCCTCGGCGATCTCGAACGCGACCTCGGTCGCCCGCACCGCGAGCGGGGACTGGGTGCGGCCGGAGGGCCGGTGCAGGAAGATCTCGCGGGTCGGCGAGGGTCGCAGCCGGTGCACCCGGAGCCGGTCGTCGGACCAGGCGTCCGCGATGGCGAGCCAGGGCAGGACTGCCACTCCTACACCGGCGCGCACCATGGACAGCAGGGTCTCGTTGCTCGCGCTGCGGAACACGATCCGCGGTCGCGCCTCGCGGAACAGCTCCTGCTCCAGCCGGGGCTGGTCGCACGTGGCCGGCCAGGCCACCATCGCTGCGTCGTCGAGGTCTGCGAGCGCGACCGGATCGTCGGGGAAGTCGCCCGGTCGCGCGACGAGCAGGTACGGGTCGTCGATCAGCTTCATGCTCTCGACGTCGTCACCGGCGGGTCCGTCGTAGAAGAGCAGGTCCAGGTTCCCGATCTCGGGATCCCCCGACTCGTCCTCGGACAGTCTGATCTCGCAGCCGGGGTGCTCCTCGCGCAGCCGTCGGACGAGCGCGGGCAGGACGACGGCGGACATGCTCTGGAACGTGCCGATGTCGATCCTGCCGTCACCGGCCCGGAACCGTTCGACCGCGTCAGTCAGGTCGTCCGCGCCCTGGAGGAGCTCGCGTCCGCGCTCGAGCACCAGTGCCCCGAGCGGCGTGAGGCGTACCGGCTTGGGGCCACCGGGCCGGTCGAACACCGCGCCCCCCACGGCCCGCTCGAGTCCGGCGATCTGCTGACTCACCGACGACTGGGTGTAGCCGAGCCGGTCGGCTGCCCGGCCGAAGGTGCCTTCCTCGGCGATGAGCGCCATCGCCCGCAGGTGCCGGAGATCCACGTCCGCCATGGGCGAATCATAGTCCGTCGCGATCGAATCGATCGCTAATGATCGCTTTTCATGGAGACCACCGGCGCCTAGCGTCCCTTCCATCCCCGCCCGAGAGGAACTCGCCCATGGCAACCATCACCACCACCGCCCCGTCGGCGGCGGCCCCTCCCCATGGTCGGCCGCTGCTCGTGGTCGCTGCGATGGGCACGGTGTACGTCGTGTGGGGATCCACCTACCTGGCCCTGTGGGTGATGGTGGAGGAGATGCCTCCGTTGCTGGCGTCCGGGCTCCGCGCCGTCACGGCGGGCGCCCTGCTCGCCACCGTGCTGGCGGTGCGAGGCGGCCCGAGCCGGCTCCGCGTCACCCGCACGCAGCTCGCGGCCTGCGCGCTGATGGGTCTGCTGCTTCCCGTACTCGGGCAGGGCCTCGTGACCGTCGCCGAGGACGGTGGCGCACCGTCCGGGCTCACAGCGCTGCTGATCGCCGCGGTCCCCCTCTGGGTGGCGTGCTACCGCACGCTGGCCGGCGACCGGCCACCTGGCCGAACCGTCCTCGGGGTGTGTGTCGGGTTCGCCGGCGCAGCCGTCCTCATCGCCGGCAACGGCGTCGGCGGCGCCGTTCCCACCTGGGCCCTGCTGACCGTCGTCGTCGCCAGCGTGGCCTGGGCACTCGGATCGTGGCTCCAGCCGCACCTTCAGCTGCCGCGCGACCCGTTCGTCGTGGTGGTCTACGAGATGCTCGTCGGCGGTGCGGTCCTGACAACCGCCGGGCTGTGCCGGGGTGAACACTTCGATCCCGCCGCATACTCCGCCCGGTCGTGGGCCGCGTGGACCTTCCTGGTCCTGGTCGGGTCCATCCTCGCGTTCAGCGCCTACGCCTGGCTGCTCCAGACCACCGCCGTGTCCGTGGTCGTCACCTACGCCTACGTCAGCCCGGTGGTGGCAGTCTTCCTCGGCTGGCTCATCCTCAGCGAGGCGGTCACGCTCGACACGCTCGTCGGTGCCGTCATCGTCGTCAGCGGGGTCGCGCTGGTGGTCGGCGCCGAACGTCCCGCTGCCAAGAGCTCGACCCGGCAACCCGCAGAGGTGACCCGATGAGCCCGCTGACCGGACAGGAGCTCGAGCTCAGCGACTACACGAAGCACCTTGTCGCGGCCGCCGACATCCAGCCCGGGGAGAGCGTCGTGGACGTGGGCTGCGGAACCGGTGGGCCGACTGCCACCGCAGCCCGCCTGGCCACACCGGGCACCGTGGTGGGCATCGACTACGCGGCGTCCGCTGTCGCGACCGCACGCGCCCGTGTTCCCGCTGACCTGACCAACCTTTCGTACGTCGTCGCGGACGCCGCGACCCATCGACCGGCCACAGCTCCGGTGGACGTGATCATCAGCCGCTTCGGACTGATGTTCTTTCAGGAGCCGTCCGCCGCACTCGCCAACCTCGCGAGCTGGCTCCGCCCGGCCGGCCGACTCGCCGCCCTGGTCTGGCAGCCCGAGGCACTCAACCCCTGGATGCTCGAGACCAACCGCGCGCTGACCGGCGACCCCGCCGGGACCAGCGACGCCGCCAGCAGTCCGTTCAGCCTCGGGGATCGCGGGCTCCTGTCCGGCCTGCTCGCCCGGGCAGGCTTCACCGATGTCTCGATCACGAGCGTGCACGAACACGTGCACCTCGGTGCCACGCTTCCCGACGCGAGTGACTTCGTCCTCAGCTGGCTCAGTTCGCAGGCGACCCTGGTGAAACTGGCCCCACCCGACGCCGACCAGGTGCGCCGCAACCTGACCGACGTACTCGCCCGTCACGCCCAGAGCGACGGCCGGATCAGTCTGCCCTCAACGGCCTGGCTCGTCCGCGCGCGAACGGTGTGCTGAACCCAGAAACGCCTCAGTAGCGCAAGTGATCGAGGTAGACGTGCCCCACCGCGGCGGTGGTGAGCGGAGTGATGTCGGGGGTGTCGTTCTCGACGATGTACTCCTTCACCGAGTGCGAGCGGAAGATCGTCTCGAAGTCGATGACTCCCGTGCCGAGGTCGCACATGTCGCCGGTGGCGGCATCACGGTCCTTGACGTGGTACTGCAGCACCTCCTGCGGCGCGTCGCGGATGACGTCGGTGGCGAACTTCAGTGGGTTGGTGGACCCGGAGTTCACGCCTCCGGTGTACACCCAGTAGAGGTCGACCTCGAGGTGCACCAGCTGCGGGTCGAGGGTTTCGGTGAGCAGCTCCCACGGCGTCTCAAATGGCGTCCGAGGGTCGTCGAACTTGATGGTGAACTCGTGGGCGTGGTTGTGGTAGCCGTAGCGCAGCCCGTACTTCTTCGCGAGGGCGGCCTCCTTGTTCATCTGTCTCGCCCACCTCTTCCACTGGCGGGGGTCTTCTGAGTCGAGGAAGGGCACCACGACGTACCTCTGGCCGAGCGTCACCGCCCTGCCGAACTTGGCGTGCATCGCCGCCTCGTCGCCGTTGCTGAGCCCGTCGTGGCTCGAGGACGCCCGGATCCCGAGGTCGTCGAGGAACGTCCGCAGCTGCCTGGGCGTGCGCTCTCCGTAGTTGCCGGCCAGCTCGACCTTCTCGTAGCCGTACTGCGCCAACCGGTTCAGCACCAGGTCGAAGCCGGCCCGGTCCTCCATCGCGTCCCGCAGCGTGTAGAGCTGGATGCTGATGTCGTTGTGGGGCACCGTGCGTCCGCCACCCTGGCCGTGCCCGCCGTCGTCCCTTTCACGTCCGGCCGCCGGAACGGCGAGCCCGGAACCCACCGCGGCCAGGCCGGCCGCGCCGAGCGCCGCACCACGGAACAGGTTGCGGCGGCTTGCGCCCTTCTCCTCGAGCGAGCGCTGCAGCGCCGCCTCACCGTCGTACCCAAAACACATGCCGAGCTTCCTTTCCCTTGGTTTCTACGCTCCCGAGCCCAGGTGGCCCGGGGCAGGGCCAGCCGCCGACGAGTGACCGCGAAGGGGTCGGGAGCGTTCCCGTGAGCCCGACCCCTCGCGCCGTCACTCGGTCGGTTCGAGCACCACCTCGTCCCTACCGCTGAGCGGAGGGAGTCCTTCCCCGCCGGGGTCGGTGTACTCGGCCACGAAGACCGCCGTGAGGTCGTCCTCGCCCGGGTCGTGTCCACTCGGGACAGTCGTCACGATGGACCCGGTGCAGCCCGAGGCCGTCGTCTGCGGGTGGCCGTGCTCGTCGTGGCCCAGGATGTAGGTCACAGTGACGGCGTTGCAGTCGACCGGCTGGTCGTCGTCGACGCTGACCTCGAACTGCACGGAGTCGCCGAACTGGAAGGGCTGTCCGGCGACCGGCGCCACCAGCTCGACCGTCGGCGCCTGGTTGCCGACCACGATGTCGACGTCGGCCGACGCGTGCCGCCCGCGGTGCCGGCCACCGACGTCGGTCACGGTGAGCGTGGCCCGGAAGACGCCGCTGGTGCGGTAGGTGTGCTTCGGGTCCCGGGCATTGCTGTCGACGTCGCCGTCGCCGTCGAAGTCCCAGGCATAGCGGATCCGGTCGCCGTCCGGGTCGAGAGTGCCATCGCTGGTGAAGGACACGGTGAGTGGCGTCGTACCGTTGGTCGGAGTGGCCGAGACTGCCGGGACCGGGCTGTGGTTGCCGCGCGCGCCGATGAAGTCGATCCGCGCGAGCTGGGCGTCCGGATTCTCGGCGAAGAAGCCGTCGCCGTACTCCAGGACGTAGAGCGCGCCGTTCGGCCCGAACTCCATGTCCATCGGGTTGTCGGTCACGATCGAGGGGATCACGTCCTCGATCGAGGCCAGCTCGCCGTCCGGCTCGAGGCCCATGCCCTTCACGTAGTCACGCGTCCACTCGTAGAAGAGCGGCATGCCGTCGTAGTAGCGCGGCCATGCCACCGGCTGACGTTGACGCCGGTCGCGCCGGTCGAAGTTGTACGCCGGTCCGGCCATCGGGCCGATGCCGCCCTCCTCCAGCTCCGGGAACTGCGGGGAGACGCCGTAGGAGTACCAGACGTGCGGCTGCGTGACCGCCGGCAGCCGGATGCGGCCGGTGTTGTGGGGCGAGGCGTTGATGGGTGCGTCGCAGTCGAACGAGTCCCCGGACTCCTCAGTGGCGAAGTCGTAGTCGACGTACGGCAGCTCGGCCGTCGCGCAGTACGGCCAGCCGTAGTTGCCCGGCTCGGTGATCACTGTCCACTTGCCCTGGCCTGCCGGTCCACGCGTGGGATCGGCCTCGTCGGCGTCGGGCGAATAGTCCCCGACGTACAGGACGTCGGTCTCCGGGTCGACCTCGATCCGGAACGGATTACGCAGGCCCATCGCGTAGATCTCGGGACGAGTGTCGGCTGCCCCGCGACGGAACAGGTTGCCCGGCGGGATCGTGTAGCCGCCGCCTGCCCTCGGCCGGATGCGCAGGACCTTGCCGCGCAGGTCATCGGTGTTGGCCGCGCTGCGCTGGGCGTCGAACGCCGGGTTCTGCGTGGGCCGTTCGTCGATCGGCGCGTAGCCGTCGGAGAAGAACGGGTTGGTGTCGTCACCCGTCGACAGCAGCAGGTTGCCGTCGGAGTCGAAGACGATGTCGCCGCCCACGTGGCAGCAGATGCCCCGATCGACGGGTACGTCGAGGATCTGCTGCTCCGAGGAGTTCACGACCTGGCCGTCGACGTACCGGAAGCGCGACAGTCGGATCACGCCCTCGAACGGCGCGAAGTCGTCCGGCGTGCCGGTCAACGGCGCGTCACCCTCGTTCACGTCCGGAGTCGCCGGGTCGTCGACGGGGGTGTCGAGCGGCGGCGAGTAGTAGAGATAGATCCAGTTGTTGCGCGCGCCGTCGAATCCAGGTGCCAGCGCGATGCTCTGGAGCCCCTCCTCGTCGTGCTGGTAGACGTCGATGGTGCCGGCCACGCTGTTGACCCCGGTGGCTGCGTCATTGAGCCAGATCGCGCCGCCGCGCGTCGTGTGCAGAACGCTGCCGTCGGGAAGCACGGCGAGGTCCATGGGCTCGCCGGGCCGGTCGTTGAGGGTCACCTTCTGGAAGCTGCTGTCGGGGGGTGCGGCGGCCGGTTGCGGCGCGGCCGCCGATTGTGGGCTCGGTGCCATCAGGGTGATTCCGAGAACACCTGCGGCCGCTGCGGCCGCGGCGCCCGAGAGGGTGCTGCGCACGGGTCCATCTCCTCTTGCTCGTCCGGGGAAACTTGCAGTCGGGATGGTGCGCAAACGTAATGATTCGACATAGATCACGTCAATAGGTTGCCGACTTTCGCAGAGAAATTTCGAAAGTGCCCTCATGCGACCGCGCGCGCTCTCCCGCTCCGGGGCAGCTGGGGCCGAACCACCTCGCACCGCTGGTTGCGCACACAGAAGCGCCCCTCACAGTCACTGTGAGGGGCGTTCCATCGGCGTAGCGGGGGCAGGATTCGAACCCGCGACCTCTGGATGCCATCTGGGGCATCGCGACTACGACGGTGTCGGGACGGAAACTACCGATTCGCTCGGTGTGATGAGGGATTCGCCCTCGCTTCCCATCTCAGCAAAGCCGCCTGGTACCGAGTAGGACGGACCCAATCTGGACCCCAAGTGGACACGGACTGAGTCTCCGGGCCCCTTGCCGTTCGAACGTGGGTGTCGCTCATGCCAAGGAGAGAAAGAGCTTCTCCATCTTCTTGGCATCAACGCTGTCGAGGCCGTCGCCGTTGGTGAGGCACTGCTGGAGGCCGGTGGCGACGATCGCGAACCCAGCTCGGTCGAGAGCTCGGGACACCGCGGCGAGCTGGGTGACGACGTCCTCGCATTCGCGACCCTCCTCGAGCATCCGCAGGACGCCGTCGAGCTGGCCGCGGGCGCGCTTGATGCGGTTGATCACCGAGGTCATCTCAGCGGGGTCGAGCTCCATCAGTTGTCTCCCTCGAGTGAGTCCAGTGACGTCAACGCGGCAGTGATCCGTTGCTTGGCGTCGGCGGCGGTGGCGCTCAGGGCGTCGCTGTCGGCCAGTCCCATCACCGCGTCCGGGTCGAATGCCTGCACCATGCGAACGACTATACCCCCCACCGTATGCAAACCTGGGCTAGGCAGTGCTCCTGGGAGACCAGCTCCTCGAAATTTGAGGAATACCCCCCAGGGTGTATACGATACCTGTCAAATACCCCGCCTGGTATCCGGGTGACCGCCTAGCGAGGGATGCGAAGATGAGTGACACAGCCTATGACATCGCGGTCGATCGACTCGCGCGTGAGCAGTCCGATGGCGCGACCGTTGTGGACGTCCGCGAGCCGGGCGACTGCGTGACCGGCCAGGTGCCGGGGGCCACCTCGATCCCGATGGCACAGCCGTCCTCCCGCCTGGTGGAGCTCGACAAGAGCCGTCCGTGTATCTCGTCTGTGCGCTCGGGGAATCGCATTGCTGCGATGACTGATCTCCTGTGCGCGGCAGGGCACGACGCCTACTCCGTGGCCGATGGCCCATCCGCGTGGGCACGATCGGGCCGACCAGTCGAGACGGGAGCTCCTCGCCCCGGCTGACGACACGTTCCAGGAACACCAGACAACGAACAGGAGCCCTTGATGAGCACGGACCTGACGATCATCCCGATCGAGACTCCCTCGCTCGGCGACCGCAGTTACGTGGTCCACGACGGTGAGGTCGCGTTTGTGGTCGACCCGCAACGCGACATCGACCGCGTCCTGGACGTACTGGATGAACATCAAGTGCGGCTGGCCGACGTCTTCGAGACCCACATCCACAACGACTACGTCACCGGCGGCCTGGCCTTGGCCAAGCGCACCGGCGCGGCGTACCACGTCAATGCTGAGGATGAGGTCTCGTTCGAGCGCACCCCGATCCGTGACGGCGACGCTGTCCCTGTCGGCGGACGGATGCGGCTCACGGCGCTGTCGACACCCGGCCACACCTTCACCCACCTCTCGTACGCGCTGACCGACGGGCACGCCTCCGCAGGCAGCGACGGCACGGTCGGTGTGTTCTCGGGCGGTTCGCTGCTGTACGGCGCCACGGGCCGGCCCGACCTGCTCGGGGAGGAGCACACCGACGCCCTGGTCCGTCACCAGCACGCCTCGGCCCACAAGCTGGCCGACCTTCTGCCCGAAGCGGCAGAGGTCTTCCCCACCCACGGGTTCGGATCGTTCTGCGCCGCGACCCAGTCCGATGCCACCGAGTCCACGATCGGGCAGGAGAGGCGGTCCAACCCGGTGCTGACCCAGGATGAGGAGACCTACGTCCGCGAGCTCCTCGACGGTCTCGGCGCCTTCCCCGCCTACTACGCCCACATGAGTCCCGCGAACGCCTCCGGACCCTCCGAGCCGGACCTCACACCCCCCGCCGAGGCCGACCCCGGCGAGCTACGCCGACGCATCGAGGCCGGGGAGTGGGTCGTCGACCTGCGCAACCGGACCGCGTTCGCCGCGGGACACGCACCCGGCACACTCAACTTCGGCCTCGACGGCGCGTTCGCCACCTACCTGGGCTGGCTGATCACCTGGGGCACGCCGGTCACACTGCTCGGTGAGACTCCCGAGGACGTCGCTGAGGCCCAGCGCGAGCTGGTCCGGATCGGCATCGACCGCCCGGCGGCGCAGGCCACCGGTGGGCCCGAGGACTGGAGCGACCGGGAGCTCGCGTCGTTCCCGACCGGCACCTTCGCCGACCTCGAGGAGGTCCGCCGACACCGCCCGGTTGTCGTCCTGGACGTCCGCCGTGCGGACGAGTACGACTCGACCCGGATCAAGGGTGCGGTCAACATTCCGATCCATGAACTGCCGCAGCGCGTCGACGAGGTCCCCGACGGTGAGCTGTGGGTGCACTGCGCCAGCGGCTACCGCGCCACCGTCGCTGCCTCGGTCCTCGACGCTGCCGGTCGTCGCCTGGTGGCGATCGACGACAGCTTCGAGAACGCCGAGAAGGTCGGCCTGCACCTGGTCGGCCCCGACGCGTGACCTTGCTGCTCGCCATCGTGGCGGGCGCTCTCATCGGGCTCAGCCTTGGTGCCCTCGGTGGCGGCGGCTCCATCCTGGCCGTCCCGGTCCTGGTCTACCTGCTGGGCCAGGACGCAGGACAGGCGACCACCGGCTCCCTGGTCGTCGTCGGCGTCACCTCGCTGATCGCTGCGGTGACCGCGCACCGCGCCGGCAACGTGATGCTCGGCCGCGGCGTCACCTTCGGCATCGTGGCGATAGGCGGCGCCGCCGCGGGCGCGAAGGCTTCGGCCCATGTGGCCGACTCCGTCCTGCTCGCTGCGTTCGCCGCCCTGATGCTGCTCGTCGGCGGCCTCATGGCATTCCGGCAGGTCCGACACGCGCGCCAGTCCTCCGACGCTCAGCAGAGCGCACCGGGCCCCGGGTCGCGGCGACCCACGCTGGACGACCCGATCATCGTCTTCCGCGAGGGGTTCATGTGTGACTGCCCCCGTGCGGTCAAGGTGCTGGTCACGGCCACCGGCATCGGACTGCTCACCGGGATCCTCGGCGTCGGTGGCGGCTTCCTCGTGGTCCCCGCCCTTGTCCTTGCGCTGGCGCTGCCAATGTCCTCCGCCACAGGAACGTCACTGGTCGTCATCACCCTGACCAGCGCTGCCGCCCTCGCAGTGCGCGCCGGGGTCGGGGCTACACCGGACTGGACGCTGGTGGCCGCTCTCACCGCCGCCTCGACCGCCGGCGGAGTCGCTGGCGCCCGGCTCACCGACCGCGTCGACACCGCAAAGCTCTCCGCAGCGTTCACGGCCCTGGTGCTCGGCGTCGCCGCCTACACCGCCACCCAGGCACTGCCCGCACTCATCTGACCCTGGAATCTCCCCGCAAGGGGACACTGGATCACGGCTCCACCTGCTTTCAGGCTCGGAATCCGTAGATTCCGAGCCTGAATTTGGTAGCGGGGGCAGGATTTGAACCTGCGACCTCTGGGTTATGAGCCCAGCGAGCTACCGAGCTGCTCCACCCCGCGTCGGTCCGACCAGCATAGGTGCCGGGCGCCCGGAGGTTCAAATCCGGGCGCGTCGCACCCGCGGCTCAGCCCGAGGTGCCGGCAGCGGGCGGCGTCCCCTCGTCGGCGGGCGGCTCCTGGCCGAGCAGCCGGAGGGCGCGGGCCACCAGCTGGTTCGACTTCTCCACCAGGCGCTGGTACTCGCCCAGGTCGCCCGCCTCGAGCGCCACCGTGGCCTGGTCGAACAGGCGGTCGGCCCTCGCGAGCAGCTCGGCGGCGTCGGCGGCCTGGCCGGGCGGGTTGTCCGGTGGGTTGTCGGGCGGGTTGTCCGGCGGGTCGTCCGGCGGGGTGTCGGGCGGCTCGGTCTCCTCGCCGAGTGCGTCGTCCAGCGCCTCCTCCAGCGTCTGCCCGATCCCGACATTCGCGCCGAAGGACGCCAGTACGAACTGCAGCTGCGGGTACGTGCCGCCGCCGGTCGCGCTGGCCCGCTGGGTGTAGATCGGCTGGACGTACAACAATCCCTTGCCGGCCGGCACGGTGAGCAGGTTGCCGTACAAGATCTCCACGTCGGCCTGCCGGAAGCGCAACAGCTCCCCGGCGACCGACTCGTCGCTCTGGAACGCGTTGTCGATCTGCTCCGGTCCGGATATCCGGTCCGGAGGCGCGACCAGGAGGCTGATCTCACCGTAGGTGTCACTGGTGGGATCGGAGTCGGCGGAGATGAACGACGCGAGGTTCTCCCGGCCGACCGGGACGTAGACACTCGTCAGCGCGAACGTCGGGTCCTGGGGTGGCGCCTCGAGGTCGACCTGCCCCTCGTCGTCGAAGGTGGGCATCTGCACCGACAGGTAGTACGGCGGCTGCAGCGTGTCCTCCGCCCGGTCGGCGGGGTCGATCGGCACCTCCCACCGCTCGGAACCGCCGAAGAACGTGATCGGGTCGTCGACGTGGTACGCCTGCAGGATCTCGCGCTGCACCTTGAAGTAGTCCTCCGGGTAGCGCAGGTGCGCGAGCAGCTCGTCGGAGATCTCGTCCTTGGGCTGCACCGTGTCGCCGAAGGCGCTCATCCACGCCTGCAGGATCGGGTCCTCCTCGTCCCACTCGTAGAGCACCACGTCACCGGTGTAGGCGTCGACCGTCGCCTTGACGGAGTTGCGCAGGTAGTTGATCTGGTCGCTCGGGAGCGCCGCGGTGGACCCCACCTCGGTGTTGGTGTCCGCGGTCGCCGCGTCCAGGTCGATCCGGTCCGACATCGGGTACGAGTTGCTCGTCGTGTAGCCGTCGACGATCCACAGCAGCTTGTCACCCACCACCGCGGCATAGGCGTTGCCGTCGACGGTGAGCCACGGCGCGACCTTCTCGACCCGCTCGCGCGGGTCGCGGTCGTAGAGGATCTGCGACTCCTCGTTGACCCGTCCCGACAACACGATGTTCGGCTCGCCGAACTTCAGCCCGTACAACATCTGGTTGAGCAGCCCGCCGACGGGCACCCCGCCTCCCCCCTCGTACGTCGTGAGCGTGGGTTCGGACGAGCTCTCCTCCGACGTCGGGAAGTCGACCTCGACGGGGCTGCCCTCAGGCCCCCCGACGATGGAGTACTCCGGGGTGTCCTCGCCGAAGTAGATCCGCGGCTCGTAGGGCTCGCCGTCGTCGGACTGGCTCTCGGACAGGTTGCTGATCGCACCCTGCGGCGGGATCTGCGCCTCGGCGAAGTCGGGCTGGCCCTCCGGTCCGCGCCGGTCGCCGTAGGCAGCGATCATCCCGTAGCCGTGGGTGTAGACGGTGTGGTCGTTGGTCCAGTTGCGCTGGGTCGAGTCCAGGCCGTCGAGGTTGATCTCGCGCGCGGAGACCACGACGTCCTGCGGGTTGCCGTCGGTCTCGAAGGCGTAGCGGTCGACGTCCAGCGTCTCCGGCACCGAGTAGAAGCCGCGCACCTGCTGCAGCTGGGTGAAGGCAGGGGACACCAACGTGGGATCGAGCAGCCGGGTGTTGGGCAGAGCCGTGTTCTGGGTGTCAAGGTCGTCGGCGCTCACGTCTGTCGTGGCGTCGTAGCCCACCTCTTGCACGTCGGCGACGCCGTACGCATTCTTGGTGGCCTCGATGTTGCGGCTGATGAACGGGCTCTCCTTGTCGGCCTCGGACGGCCGCACCTGGAACGACTGCATGATGGCGGGCCACGCGCCCGAGAGCAGGATCGAGCTGAGCACCAGCAGGCCGAGTCCGATGCCGGGCAGCAGCCAGTTGCGGCGGATGGCGTTGGCGAACAGCAGCAGCGCGCAGATCAGCGCGATCACGATGAGGACGTTCTTGGCCGGGATCCGGGCGTGGTCGTCGGTGTACTGGATGCCGGTCAGCCGCCCTCCGTCGGAGAGCGCGTAGCCGAAGCGGTCGAGCCAGTAGGCCCACGCCTTCAGCAGCACGAACAGCCCGATCAGGATCGACAGGTGCGTCTGCGCGCCGTTGCTGAGCCGGCCGCGACGCTGCTGCAGGTCGATGCCGCCGTAGAGGTAGTGCGTGACCGCCGCGGCGACGATGCTGACCGCGAGCGCCACGAACACGAACGACGTGACGAAGCGCAGCCACGGGTAGTCGAAGACAAAGAAGCCGATGTCGCGTCCGAAGTAGACGTCGTCCTGTCCCCACTCGCCGCCGTTGCGCCACAGCATGAACGTCTGCCACTGGCCGGACGCGACGCTGCCGGCGAGCACGCCGAGCACCGCGCACAGCACCACCACGACCCGCCCCCGCACCGGGTCGATGGACGACCGCCAGCGGTCGAGTGCCTCGTTGCGACTTGCCGCGGTACGGACGAACGGACGCGACCGGTAGGCGATCACGATGTTGAGTGCGGCCGACCCGGCCAGCAGCAGGGCACCGACGACGAACAGTCCGGCCCGGGTGATGAGCACCGTCGAGAACACCTGCGAGTAGTCGACCGACTGGAACCACAGCCGGTCGGTCCAGACCCCGGTGAAGATGGCGAGCAGCAGCAGCAGGACGCCCAGTGTCACCAGCGTCGGCAGGAGCACCGTCCGCCGCGGCGCGCTCGCCGGGGCTCCCCCACCAGGGGCGCCGGCCGCGCCGGGACCGGCGCCGCCCGCCATGTCGTCGCTCACGCTGCTCCTTCGTCGTGCCCGGTCAGTCCCGCAACCCTACGTCGAGGGTCTCGGCGAGCAGTCGCACCAGGCCTGGGACGAGAGCCGGGCCCTCGACCAGCTCCTGCGGCGCGTCGTGGCCGCGGACCCGCAGCGCGCAGTGCGCCCTCCCGTCCCGCAGCACCGCCGCCACGATCCGCACCTCCTGGCGTTCGGGGTGCCGGGCGGCGTACGCACGCAGCTGCTCGGAGTCGTCCGGCAGCGACTCCTCGGCCGAGGGCGGCAGCACCAGCCGCTCGACGGCGGCCGCGCACCCGTCGACCTCTGGCGGCCACTCGATCCCCGCGAGCACCTCCTCGAACGACGCTTCCGCCGTCAGCGGCTCCTGCTCGACGGCGGTGTAGTCGCCGCTCTCGTCGGACAGGCCGAGGCTGGACGCGAGGGAGGGCTCCTGCGCCAGCAGTCGGGTGGTGTGGACCAGCGCGTACAGCCGTGCCGGCTGGTCCCAGCCGGTGCCCGCGAGGGTGGCGTCGATCTCCAGGGTGGCGCGGCGCAGACCGGACTCGCTCACCCGCACGTCGGCACGTCCGCGTCGGGGTCGTCGGCCAGCGCGGTGAGTGCGTCGACGGCGTCCTCGAGATCGGTCACCTCGACCAGCCGGATGCTGTCCTCGTCGACGTGCGCCCCGGCCGCCTCCTCGCAGTTGACGGCGGGGACCAGGAAGACCGAGGCGTCCTCGGCCTCGGCGCCCACGATCTTCTGCTGGATGCCGCCGATCGGCTCGACCACCCCGTCGGGGGTGATGGACCCGGTGCCCGCGATCGATGCGCCACCGGTGAGGCTGCCGCGCGTGAGCATGTCGTAGATCGCCAGCGCGAAGACCGTCCCGGCACTGGGGCCGCCGATGTCGCCGGCCAGGTTGATGGTCACCTGGAACGGGAGGTCGTAGTCGATGGACATCTCGATCCCGACGACGGCGACGTCGGGGTCATCCTTGCTCGCCTCCGTCGTCATCGACAGCTCGACCGGCTCCCCGTCGCGGGTCACCTCCACCGCCACGTCCTCGCCGGGCTCGTGCTGCTGGATCGCCTGCTGGATCTCCTCGGCACTGTCCACCGGCTGGCCGTCGACGGCGACGAAGACGTCACCCTTCTCGAGCTGGCCGTCGGCCGGTGAGCCCTCCGCGACCGCCGCCACCGAGTCGATCTCCGGCACCTCGTCGCCGAGCAGCCGCAGCGCCGCCACGGCCGCGACCTCCTGCGAGTCGGCCATCTGCGTCGCCGACTCGGCCTCCGACTCCTGCACGGTCTGCTCCGGCGGGTAGATCACGTCCCGGGGCACCAGGGCGTCCTCCGGGGAGAACCAGGCCCGGAAGGCCTCGATCAGCCCGATGTCCTGTCCCGCGGACGTCACCGAGACCGTGGTGAGAGCCAGCGAGCCGTCGGTCGGGTACGTCTTGTGGCCCTCGATCTGCACGATCGGGTCGCCACCGTTGCTCGTGAGCACGTCCTGGGTCGGTCCGGGCCGCATGGTCACGTACGGAACCGGGAGCAGGAACGCAACGCACACCAGGACGACCAGCACCACGGCAGCCGTGGTCAACGTGGCGGTGCGGCGGGTCACCGCGTCAGTTTCTCACCGCGCGTCGCGGGATCCTCCACCGGAGCACGGCGCACCGCCACGCCGGTGGCGGGCTCGACCCGCTGACGCGCGACATGGCCCGCGCGCCGCGGGAGCGGCTTGGCCAGCGCGGCGCCCAGCCGGGTGCGGGAGGCCTCGTCGTCGGCTGCCGACCGCCGCCGGTCGTCGCGGGCCTCGACCTGCTGCCGGTGCCCCGCCCAGGCCGCCCACCCGCAGGCGAGCACGGTGGCCACCGCCGTCGGCACCAGCCAGAGCAGGACGTCCACGCCGTCAGGGTAGGCGGGCGAGACACCGCTACGGCGTACCGACCCACTCGTCGGTGCCGTCGGTGAACAGCTGGTGCTTCCAGATCGGCACGGTGGCCTTGAGCTCGTCGATCAGCTCGCGGCAGGCCTCGAAGGCCTCACCCCGGTGGCCGGTCGCCACCGCCACGACGACGGCGACGTCGCCGACCACGAGGTCGCCGACCCGGTGCACCGCCGCGACCGCGTGCGCGTCGTGCCGCGCGGCGACGGATGCGGTGAGCTCGCGCATGGTGTCGAGCGCCGTCGGGTGGGCGGAGTAGCCCAGGCCGCTCACCGGCCGGCCACCGTCGCTGGCACGGACGGTGCCGACGAACACCACCAGCCCGCCGGAGCCCGGGTCGGCGACCGCGGCCCGGACCTCGTCGACGTCCAGCGGTTCGTCGCGCAGCGCGACCAGCCGGACCACGTTCCCGGCCCCGGCGTCAGCGGTCATGGCGCGCAGCGTACGAGTACGTTGGAGGACATGGCGACCGACCCCGACAAGCCCGACGAGCCGCCCGACGAGCCGGGCGACGACGCCGGCAGCACCGGATCACAGCCTCCGAACCCGTTCGCCGGCACTCCCTTCGAGCAGATGCTCGGTGGGCAGGGCGGCGGCCTCGACCTGTCGGCCCTGCTCGGCCAGATGCAGCAGTGGCTCAAGCCGCACGAGGGCGCGGTCAACTGGGAGCTCACCATGCAGGTGGCCAGGCAGGTCGTCGCGCAGCAGCGCGACCCGTCCCCGACCGCCGCGCAGCAGTCAGCCGTCGCCGACGCCGTGCGGCTCGCCGACCTGTGGCTGGACACGGCCACGGACCTGCCCAGCGGGGTCGGCGTCGCCGAGGCGTGGAGCCGCGCGCAGTGGGTCGAGGCGACCCGGCCGGTGTGGACCCGCGTGGTCGAGCCGGTCGCCGAGCACGTCGTCGCCGCCGTCGGCCAGGCCATGCCCGACGAGGTCCGGCAGATGGCCGGGCCGCTGGTCGGGCTGCTCGGCCAGGCCGGCAGCGCGATGTTCGGCCAACAGCTCGGCCAGGGGCTGGGTGCCCTGGCCGGCGAGGTGCTCTCGGGCACCGACGTCGGACTGCCGCTGGCCCCTTCCGGCACGGCGGCCCTGCTGCCCGCCAACATCGCGGCCTTCGGCGAGGGACTCGACCAGAGCCAGACCGACGTGATGCTCTACACCGCGCTGCGCGAGTGCGCGCACCAGCGGCTGTTCGTGCACGTCCCGTGGCTGGCGCCGCACCTGCTCGGTGCGGTCGAGGCGTACGCCCGCGGCACCCAGATCGACCTGTCCGCCATCGAGGAGGCGGTCCGCGGCCTCGACCCGAGCGATCCGGCAGCCCTGCAGGAGGCGCTGGCGGGCGGCATGTTCGAGCCCCGCAGCACACCGGAGCAGCAGGCGGCCCTCGCCCGGCTGGAGACCGTGCTCGCACTGGTCGAGGGCTGGGTCGACGAGGTCGTGGGACAGGCCACCAGCGACCGGATGCCCAGCGCGCCGGCCCTGCGCGAGGCGGTCCGCCGCCGGCGCGCGGCAGGAGGCCCCGCCGAGCAGACGTTCGCCTCGCTGGTCGGCCTCGAGCTGCGGCCGCGCCGGCTGCGCGACGCCGCCACCCTGTGGGGTGCGCTGCGCGACCGCGAGGGCACCGAGGCCCGCGACTCGGTGTGGGAGCACCCCGACCTGATGCCGACGGCGGCCGACCTCGACGACCCGCTCGGCTTCCGGCCCGGAGACGCCGCCACGGCTGCCGGCGACCTGGACATGGACGCGGCGCTGCGCGAGCTCATCGAGCGCGACGACGAGCAGGGCGGCGACGGTGGCGATGGCGATGGCGAGGGCGATGGCGACACCGGCCAGCCCGGTGCCTCCTGACCGGCTGCACGCCGACGCCGTGCGGGTGCTGTCCGGGTGGGCCGCGCCCGACGACGGCCAGGAGCGGTTGCGCCGGGCGTACCTCGACCATCTCGCCGCCCACCCGGACGCGATGTGGCGTTCCTGCTCGCCGGACCACCTGACCGCGAGCGCGCTGGTGCTCGACGCCGACGGCGAGCGGGTGCTGCTGACCCTGCACCACCGCCACCGCCGCTGGCTGCAGATGGGTGGTCACTGCGAGCCGGGCGACGCCACGCTCGAGGACGCGTCCCGGCGGGAGGCGACCGAGGAGAGCGGCATCGCCGGGCTGCGCCTCGATCCCGACCCGCTGCGGCTCGACCGCCACCAGGTGGCCCGGGGGCCGCGCCGGGCCGCGCACCACCTCGACGTCCAGTACCTCGCGTGGGCGCCCCCGGCCGCACGGGCGCGGATCAGCGCGGAGTCAGCGGCGCTGGAGTGGTTCGACACCGGGGCGCTGCCGGACGACACCGACGACAGCGTGCGCGCACTGGTGGCCGCGGCGGTGCGCCGTCAGGCGTCGTCGGTCCAGGGCAGCCCGGCCGCCTCGGACACGCCCTCGAGGTAGCCGCGGGCCCGCTCCGTCCGCGGGTATCGGTCGACCAGGGCCCAGAAGTCGGGTCCGTGCCCGGGCACCAGCAGGTGTGCGAGCTCGTGCAGGAGCACGTAGTCGATGACCCACTCGGGCATGCCCTGCAGCCGATGGCTCAGCCGGATCGACCCGTCGTCGATCGTGCACGACCCCCACCGCTCCTGCTGGTTCTGCACCCAGCGCACCGAGTCCGGCACCGCGCGGCCGTCGAGGAACCGGCGGGACAGGTCCTGGGCCCGGGCGACCAGCACGTCGTCGCTGGGCCGGCGCCGCTGCTCGCGGCTGTCCAGCCGCCCCAGCATGGTCTCGACCCACTCGGCCTCCTCGCGCTTGCTGAACCGGGCCGGGATGAGCACCACCACGGTGTCGCCGTCGCGATAGGCCGACACGGTCCGCTTGCGCTTGCGGCTGCGGCGCACGTCCACCCGGGGGCGGGCCGGGTCGGTCGTGCCAAGAGTCACCGGAACAATTTAGCCCGCCGTGGCGCCCGGTGACCGCACGAAGCGCGGCACCGGGCCGACTTCCTTTCGTCCACACGCTGGGGATCGTGTCCGGGCAGGTCAGAGCGGGTGTCGGCGGCGCCCCCGCCGAGTTATCCACAAGTTCTGTCCCCAGCTGTCCGGATCCTGGCCGGCACTTTCCCCCATCGATCCACCGGGATCCGGTGCCGTCCCACAGAGTTGTCCACAGGGGTGGACGGCGCTTACCCGATTCCGGCCCCCATGCCGCCGATTGCCCGGTCCGGGGCGGGTGACCCGCCCGGTGCGTGTCAGCCCGGATCCGGGTCTCTGCTGCCGTAGGGTTGCCGCTGCCCGGGTGACCCGCCCGGTGCCGCCCGCCGAGCCTCTCGGGGAGCGGTGCGAACGAAGGAGAGCGTCATGGCGGAGACGTACGCTGGCGAGTTCTACTGCGTGAAGTGCAAGGCCAAGCGTGAGGCGTCCGGCGAGGTCAGGGTCAACGACAAGGGCACCCGGATGGCGAAGGCCACCTGCCCCGTCTGTGGCACCAACCTCAACCGGATCCTCGGCAGGGCCTGAGCGGCGCGCACCCACTTCCCCGTTCTCCCGAGGCCCCCGGCACCCGCCGGGGGCCTCGGTCTGTCCACGGCCTGTGGACACCGGGCGCGCCACCGCCGCCGCAGCGGGCAGGCTCGGGCGTACGGGGCCGTTCGGCCCGCCCGCCGACCGTGGGAGCCGCCATGCGTCCGGTGCTGCGCCCGGGCTGCGTGCTGCTGCGCCGCGACGCCACCCACGTGCAGGTGGGCACCGAGCCGGGTCGGGCCGTGGTGCTGCGCGACTCACCGCGGCTGCGGCAGGTGCTGGCCACGCTGGACGGCGTCCGCGACGACGCCGATGTGGTGGCCCGCGTCGCCGGGTCGCTCGGCGACCCGGCGGCCACCCGACGGATGCTCGACGCGCTGTCGGCTGCCGGCGTGGTCGCCGACGCCGAGTCGATCCGGGCGGCGCCGGCGCCGGCGGAGGTCGCGCACCAGCTGGCCCGGGCCGAGCACCCGGCGACGGCGGCGGGCCGCGTCGACCAACGAGCCCGCGCCCGGGTCGAGGTCGACGGCACCGGCGGGCTGGCCGTCGCGGTGGCTGAGCTGCTCACGTCGTCGGGCGTCGGCGCCGTGGTCGCGACGCCCGACCCGGCCGACCGTCGCCCCGACGTCGTGGTGCTGGTGGGCGGGGCGGCACCGGGAGCCCGGGCCGACCGGCTGGTGACCACCGGAGTCCCGCACCTGCCGGCGGCGGTCGTCGACGGCACCGCCGTGCTCGGTCCCTTCGTGCTCCCGGGCCGCACCGGCTGCCTGCGCTGTGTCGACGCGTCCCGCGCGGCACGCGACCCGTCCTGGCCCACGCTGGTCGCCCAGCTGCCCGCTGCGGCACCCGCGCCGCCGCAGGGGGTGCCGGTCCCGTGCAGCCCGGTGCTCGAGAGCGTCCTCGCCGCGTGGTGCGTACGGGAGGTGCTCGCGCACCTGTGCCGAGACCACGTGGTGACCTACGGCGCCAGCCTGCGCTTCGACGACGACCTGGTGGAACAGGTCCGGCACACCTGGCCGCTGCACCCAAGTTGCGGGTGTGCCCTTCTCAGCTGACGCGGTCAGGGACAATGGCCCGGTGAGCGACGCGGACGACGACCGGCCGAGCCGCCCGTTGCCACGTCGTGCCGTGGCGCGGACGGCTCGGCTGGCCACCCTCCCGCTGGGGCTCGCCGGGCGCACGACGGTCGGGCTCGGCAAGCGACTCGTCGGCCGGCCGGCAGAGACCGTCCTCACCGACGTCCAGGCCCGTACCGCAGAGCAGCTGTTCCGGGTCCTCGGCGAGCTCAAGGGCGGGGCGATGAAGTTCGGCCAGGCCCTCTCGGTGTTCGAGGCGGCGCTGCCGGACGAGCTGGCCGGGCCCTACCGCGACACCCTCACCCGGCTGCAGGACTCGGCGCCACCGATGGACCGTGCCGAGGTGCACCGGATGCTCGCGGCCGAGCTCGGACCGCGCTGGCGCACCCTGTTCCGCAGCTTCGACGACGACCCGGCCGCGGCCGCCTCGATCGGCCAGGTGCACCGGGCGGTCTGGCGGGACGGGCGCGAGGTCGCGGTCAAGGTCCAGTACCCGGGCGCCCGCGAGGCGATCTTCTCCGACCTGCGGCAGATCTCGCGGGCCGTGCGGCTGCTCGGCGGGCTGTTCCCGGACATCGACATCAAGCCGCTGCTGCGTGAGCTGCGGGAGCGGGTGGGCGAGGAGCTCGACTACCGGCTGGAGGCCGACGCGCAGCAGCGTTTCCACGAGGCGTTCGCCGACGACCCCGAGGTCGTGGTGCCGGCCGTCGTCGAGGGCACCGAGAAGGTGCTGGTCACGACCTGGATGGACAGCGAGGGGTCGCTCGCCCGGTTGATCGCCGAGGGCGACCAGGCGACCCGCGACCACTTCGGGACGCTGTACGTGCGTTTCCTGTTCTCCGGTCCCGCGCGGGCGGGCATCCTGCACGCGGACCCGCACCCGGGCAACTTCCGGATGCTGTCCGACGGCAGGCTCGGCGTCGTCGACTACGGAGCGGTGGCGCGACTGCCCGACGGTGAGCTGCCCCCGGCCATCGGCCGGCTGCTGCGCGCAGCCGTCGATGACGACTGGCCCGAGGTGCTCGAGGGGTTGCGCGAGGAGGGATTCCTCAAGCCAGGCGTCGATCTGGACGTCGACGTGCTCCGCGACTACCTCACCCCGTTCGTCGAACCGGCGATGGTCCCGACGTTCGCGTTCAACCGGGAGTGGATGCGTGCCCAGGCCGAACGGATCGCCAACCCGCGCCGGGAGGCCTTCGCCACCGCCACCCGGATCACGCTGCCGCCGAGCTACCTGCTCATCCACCGGGTCTGGATCGGTGGCATCGGCGTGCTCTGCCAGCTCGGGGCGGAGGCCGACTTCCGCAGCATCCTCGAGCAGTCGCTGCCCGGCTTCGCCGACGACGGCTCTGCCGCCTGAGGCCGGATCACCACCAGGCGCTGTCCAGCTTGGCCTCGATCGCCCGGACGTTGTCCCGGGCGCACCGCTCGCAGTGCAGCTGGGGGCGGCCCGCCTCCATGCCGGTCGCCCAGGTCAGCGGCAACGTCTCGGTCGGGGCCACGGCGCCGCACGACGAGCACACCGGCCGCTGCTGCTGCGGATCCGCACCGGTCATGTCCCTGTCCTACCACCGCTCCCCTGCAGACGGGTCGGGACACGACGATGCCCCGGCACCACGAGGGTGCCGGGGCATCGTCCCCGTCAGACCGTGCAGACCAGCTCAGCCGGTCGGTCAGACGAGGCGGGCGAGGTGCAGACGCGCACGCATGGCGTTGCGTTCCGCCCGGCGCGCCAGCTTGCGGGCCAGCGCCAGCTCGCGGCCCTGCCGGGAAGCGGCAGTGTCGGCGAGCAGCGCGCGACTATGAGCGCGCGCCAGATCTTCGTGCAAGAGATTCATCTCGGTGCTCCTGACGGCGTGGTTCGGACTCATGGTTGGTTGGTCTGCTTTCGTCTGGCGGGGAGGACGACGACCCTCAGGCCGCGACCTCGTTCTTGCGCGGGCGCCCACGGGGACGCTTGCGCGGGATCACGACACCCTGCAGGAAGAGCTCGCCGCCCCAGACACCCCAGGGCTCGCGACGGTCCAGTGCCCCGCTGAGGCACTCCGCGCGGACCGGGCAGTCCACGCACAGGGCCTTGGCGACCTCGACGTCTTGCGGGGTCTCCGCGAAGAACAGCTCGGGATCGTTGCTACGGCAGGGCAGGGTGCTCTCGTCGACCTCGCCGGACGCGACGGGCGCGAACGGTTCGAGGACGCTGATGCTCATCAGTACCTCCTGTGACCTGGTGCTCTGAACAACCGGGGTGGTCGACCCCGGGGAAACAAAAAGGCCGCGGAATCCGGTGTGGGATTCCGCGGCCTGGAGGAGCCGGTCTGGTGGTATCAAACCGGTGGACTCCAGGCTGGTGAACCCACGAGGGACCCGTAGAACGGTGCGTCCGTACCGATGGCGATCGTGCGCATGGCGGCGGAGGGCACACTGGTCCCGTCGATGCTCGCTGCGGGTGCAACGGTCCGGACGGTGGCCCGGATGCGCACGCACTCGACAGACGAGTCGAGCTTCTGGGTGCTGATCACTGTGGCCACCTCCCTCGGCATGAACACCCCGGCCTGGTAACCGGGGATCGCTGCAGCGTACGCGCCAGCGCGCCGGGGGTGCAACGGAATTAACCGGGCGAGTTTGCGAACTCGCCCATGAGTGCCAAAAGGTCCTCGCCGTAGCGGTCCAGCTTGACCCGTCCGACGCCGGGGATCCGCGCCAGTCCGGCGGTGTCTGCGGGGCGCTCCTCGGCGATCGCGGTGAGGGTGGCGTCGGTGAGCACGCAGTAGGCCGGCACCTTCTGCTCGCCCGCCTGACCGCGCCGCCACGCGCGCAGCCGTTCGAACAACGCCTCGTCATAGCTGGGCGGGCAGTCGTCGCAACGTCCGACCTTGACCTGCGCGCCGCCCCGCAGCGCGTGCCCGCACCCGCGGCAGTGCGCCACCGTGCGCCTGCGGCGACGGCCGGATGCCGGCGATGCCTGGCCCTCCGCCGGCTCGGTGCGCTCCAGGACGCCGTCGAGGAACCTGGTCGGTCCGCGGGACCCGCGACCCCCCGGGGTGCGTGTCGCTGCCCACGAGACGATCAGCTCGCGCCGCGCCCGGGTGACGCCCACGTAGAACAGCCGACGTTCCTCGTCTACCGCGGCAGGGGTGTCGGCGTGCACGATCGGCATCGCACCCTCGTGCATGCCGGTCAGCGCGACCACGTCCCACTCGAGGCCCTTGGCCGCGTGCAGCGTGGCCAGCGTGACGCCCTGCGCGACGGGCGCGTCCTGGACATGCGCCCGCCGGTCGAGCTCGGCCACCAGTGCGGCCAGTCCGGCGCCGGGATCGGTGGCCGCGAGCTCCTCCGCGGTGGTGACCAGGGCGTGCAGCGACTCCCACCGGTCGCGGACCTGCCCGGTGCCGGCCGGCGGCTCGGCGCTGTGGTTCATGGTGGCGAGCACGGCGAGCGTGGCGCGTACGAGCCCGCCGGCCTCGTCGTCGCCGGCGCGGCCCGCGCCGCGCAGCAGAGTCACCGCCTGGCGCACCTCAGGGCGGTCGAAGAAGCGGTCGGCGCCGCGCAGCGTGTACGCGAGGCCGCGCGCGCCCAGTGCCTCCTCGAGCGCGCGGGTCTGCGCGTTGATCCGGACCAGCACGGCCATGTCGCGCAGCTCACCACCCGCGCGGTGCCGGCGCTGCAGCTCGGCGGCCACCCACTCGGCCTCGGCGACCTCGTCGGGGTGACCCTGCAGCACGACCGCGGGACCGTCGTCCTGCTGCGCACGGAGCACCACGCCGTCGCGGGCCCGGCCGCGGACGGTGGCTACCGCGTTGGCCAGCGCGACCACCTGCGGCGTCGACCGGTAGTTGCGTACGAGCTCGATCCGCGCCGCTCCGCGGAACCGACTGCCGAACTCGGCCAGGTGGGTCGTGGAGGCGCCGGCGAAGGTGTAGATCGTCTGCCACGGGTCGCCGACGACGCACACGTCGTCGCGGCCGCCCACCCAGCGGGTGAGCAGCGCTACCTGCACCGGGCTGACGTCCTGGTACTCGTCGACGGTGAACCACCGGTACTGGCGGCGCACCTGCGCCGCGACCCGTTCGTCCTCGTCGAGCAGTGCCACCGCGGCGAGCAGCAGGTCCTCCATGTCGAAGCGCCCGCGCTCGCGCTTGACCTCCTCGTAGGCGGCGAAGACGTGCCCGACCGTGGTGGCGTCGAGGCCCGCCACCACCCGGCCGGCCGGCGCGGCCAGCCGCGGGTAGTCGTCGGGGCGGACGTTGCTGACCTTCGCCCACTCGATCTCGCCGGCGAGGTCGCGCAGCAGCGCCTGCTCGGCGCCCACCCGGGTGCGGCGCGCCGCCTCGCCGAGGAACGGCAGCTTGGACGCCGTGAGCTCGGGCAGCTCGCCGCCGAACACCTTCGGCCAGAAGTAGCGCGCCTGCCGCAGCGCAGCAGAGTGGAAGGTACGCGCCTGCACCCCCGGCGCACCCAGGGCCGCCAGCCGGGAGCGCATCTCGCCCGCGGCCCGGGTGGTGAAGGTGACCGCGAGCACCTCGGCGGGGTCGTACGCACCCGTCGCCACGCCGTAGGCGATCCGGTGCGTGATCGCGCGGGTCTTGCCGGTGCCGGCGCCCGCGACGACACAGACCGGCCCGGTGAGGGTGGTGGCGACCTCGCGCTGCTCGGGGTCGAGCACGGCGAGCAGCTCATCGGGCGCGGGGGTGATCGGGCCCACACGTGCCTTTCCGCAGACAGGAGGAACACTGACGATCCGGACGTCGTTCTTACAGTGTTGGCCACTGTAGATGCCGGAAGGGACACTCGGTGACGGCTCCGCTCACGATGTACTCCACGCCCTGGTGTGGCTACTGCCACCGGCTGATGGGACAGCTGGAACGCGAAGGCATCGGCTTCGAGGTCGTCGACATCGAGCTGGAGCCGTCGGCTGCAGACGTCGTGCGCCACGTCAACGGTGGCGACCAGACCGTGCCCACGCTGGTGTTCGCCGACGGCAGCGCGCTGACCAACCCGTCGCTGGCCGAGATCAAGGCCAAGCTCGCCGCCTGAGCCGCCGTCCCCGGCGCGCCGCGCCTCACCAGGAGCCGCTGAGCTCCCCGCCGTGCCAGGTCTCGATCAGCCATCGCGAGATCGAGACGCCTCCCGGGACGACGACCTCCCCCGACGCCGCCAGTGCGGTGAGCTGTTCGCGGGAGAACCACCGGGCCGCGGTCATCTCGTCGCCGTCGACCTGGATGTCGGTCGTCGTCGCGCGACCGAAGAACCCCAGCATCAGGCTGGACGGGAACGGCCACGGCTGGCTCGCTGCGTACGTCACCTCGCCCACGCGTACCCCGCACTCCTCGGCCACCTCGCGCCGCACCGCGTCCTCCAGCGACTCCCCCGGCTCCACGAAGCCGGCCAGCGTCGAGTAGCGGTTGTCGGCCCACGCGGGTGAGTGGCCGAGCAGTGCCCGGTCGTCGTCGTCGGTGACGAGCATGATCACCGCGGGGTCGGTGCGCGGGAAGTGCTGGGCGGAGCACACCGGGCAGAGCCGGGCGTGCCCGGCCTGTGTCACCTCGGTCGCGGCACCGCAGCGTGAGCAGCACGGGTGGGTGCGGTGCCAGTTCGCGAGCCCGAGGGCGTGCATCACCAGCCCGCCCTCGACCGCGCCGAGGCCTGGCATCAGCTCGCGCAGGGGCCGGGGGTCGAGCTCCTCCGGCACCTCGGGCACTCCGATCGCGGCCACCGGTCCGTCCGGCGCCCTCCCGAGCAGCAGCCGGGTCGCCCCGGGCTCGCGGACCACCAGCCCGGCGGCGTCGCCCGGTGGCACCTGCCGTACGTCGCCGTCGGCCGTCGCCACCCGACCGTGCCCGACCACCAGCACCCGGGCCGCGGGATCGGCGGCGAACCGCTCCCACCAGTCGTCCGCCGTGCGCCACTCGGCGTGCCGGTCGTGTCCGGTGACCGCGAACGACGGGCCCGGTGGCTGACGCTGCATGCCCCCGACGCTATGCCAGCCGGTCACCGACCGGCTGCGCACCACCGGTCGAGCAGCGCGGCGTAGATGCCGACCGCCGCCTCGACCTTGGCCGTCGAGCACCACTCGTCGACGACGTGGCACTGGTCGGGTTCCCCCGGGCCGAGCACCACGGTCGGCACCGGACGTCCACCCGTACCCAGCAGCGGGGCGAGCACCGACGCATCGGTGAAGTAGCGCGCCCGCGGCTGCACCTCGTCGGGCTCGCCCACCGCCACCAGCGCGTCGCGGACGGTCGCCACGAACGGGTCGTCGGTGTCGGTGTCGACCACCGGAAGCACGACGTGGTCCGCGACCTCGACGCCGGCGCCGGCAAGCTCCCGCACCTGCTCGCGCAGCGCGTCGGCGCCGACGCCGGGAACGGTGCGTACGTCGAGCAGCAGCTCTGCGGCGTCCGGCACCACGTTGGCCTGGACGCCACCGTGCAGCAGACCGACGTTCGCCGTGACCCGTCCGAACTCGCCGTGGGCGGGCCAGTCGTCGTGGTCGTGCAGCGCCACAGCCGACCGGGCCAGCCGGACCGCGGCGTTGTCTCCGAGCTCCGGTGCCGAGCCGTGCGCCGCCCGGCCGGCGGCGGTCAGCCGCATCCAGTGCGCGCCCTTGTGCCCGGGGACCAGCCGGTTGGACGTCGGCTCCGCCACGACCAGCGGCCCGCCGCCCGCCACGTCGTCGGAGGTGAGTACGCGGGCTCCGGTGCACCCCGTCTCCTCCCCCGCCGTGAGCACCACCTGCATCCCGCGGCAGTCGTGCCCGCCGGCGACGTGGCCGGTCGCCGCCACCAGCAGCGCCGCGACCCCCGACTTCATGTCGCTGGTCCCCCGGCCCACCATCCGGTCGCCGTCGCGCTCGGCCGACCAGGGATCGGCCGACCACTGGGCGGCGTCGGCGGGCACGGTGTCGAGGTGGCCGGTCAACGTCAGCGGCGCGTCCGGCGACCCGTAGCGGGCCACCAGCTGCTCGCGGCCGTCGGCCCACTCCGGTCGTACCGCGTCGAAGCCGGCCGCGTCGAGCATGTCCGCCGCCTGCCGGGCCAGGACGCCCTCGCCGCCGTCGACCGACCGGCTGCGTACCAGCTGGGCGAGCAGCTCGACGGCCGCCGTCACCGCAGCGGCTCGTGCGCGGGCTCGCGGAGGGTGAGCACGGTGCAGAACGCGATCGCGGCACCGACCGTCACGTAGACGAAGAACAGGTCGGACTGGCCGTGGCCGGCCAGCCAGGAGATGACCAGCGGGGCGGTGCCGCCGAACGTCGCGACGGTGATGTTGTACCAGGCACCGATGCCCACGCCGCGCAGCTCGGTCGGGAACAGCTCGCTCATGATCGCGGGGGCGATGGAGGCCATCAGCGCGTACAGGCCGAGGCCGGTGCAGAACACGACGAGCAGCGCCGGGAGACCGGCCTCCACCTCGATCAGCTTCGACAGCGGGATGATCAGCACGGTCAGCGCCGCCGACCAGAACAGCAGCTGCGGCTTGCGGCCGAAGCGGTCCGACATCTTGCCGAACGGGTACAACAGCGCGATGAACAGTGCGGTGCCGACCGACAGCGCGATGAACACGTCGTTGTCGTCGGCACCCTGACTCTCCACCGCGTACGGCGTGAGCGCGCTGAAGAACACGTAGTAGTTCAGCGTGTTCAGCAAGGTGATGCCGACCAGCTGGGCGACCGCCTTCGGGTGCTGGGTGACGGTGGCCAGCAGCGGGCGCCGCACCCGTACGGCCTTGCCCTTGTTGTCCTCGAACAGCTGCGTCTCGGACAGGCTCCGGCGCAGGTAGAGCCCGACAACGGCGAGCAGACCGCCGATGATGAACGGGATCCGCCAGCCGAAGTCGTTCAGCTGGTCGTCGGTGAGGGTGTTCGTCAGCAGCACACCGAGCAGCGACGCGAGCAGCAGCGCGCTGCCGGTCGAGATGTAGAAGAAGGCGGAGTAGCGGCCGCGGCGGCCCTGCGGAGCGATCTCGGCCAGGTAGGCAGAGGCGTTGGAGACCTCGCCGCCGAGTGACAGCCCCTGCGAGACCCGCGCCAGCAGCAGCAGGATCGGCGCCAGCCAGCCCACCTGGTGGTAGGTCGGCAGCAGGCCGATGACCAGCGACCCGCCCGCCATCAGGGTGATGGTCAGGATCATCGCGGCCTTGCGGCCCTTGACGTCGGCGAACCGGCCGAGCAGCCAGCCGCCGACGGGACGGAAGAAGAACGCCACGGCGTAGGTCGCGGTGGTGTTCACCAGCGCCAGCTCGGGGTTGCTGTCGGGGAAGAACTGCGTCGAGAAGTAGATGAGGAACGTCGCGAAGACGGTCCAGTCGTACCACTCGATCGCGTTGCCGATGCTGGCCGCGAACAGGGTCCGGACCGGCAGCCGGTGCCTTGTCGGGACCGGTGCGTCCGGCTGGGTGTTGCTCGTCCTCGTGCCGCTCACGTGTCCTCCGGTCGGGCCAGTGTCCCCCGAATCGGACATTCCGGGCAACCGTACCAGCGGAACGGACCGTCGGCAGGAACGACGGCGCGGGCGGGACCGGCGTCGGAGCCGCCGGTCGGCGCGATTAGCCTGCGTGCCCATGAGCATCCACATCGCGGCCCAGCCCGGCCAGATCGCGCCCCGTGTCCTGATGCCCGGCGACCCGCTGCGCGCGCGCTGGATCGCGGACAACTTCCTCGACGACGCCAGCTGCTACTCCGAGGTCCGCAACATGCTGGGCTACACCGGCACCTTCCGCGGCGAGCCGGTCAGCGTGCAGGGCTCCGGCATGGGCCAGCCCTCGCTCTCGATCTACGCCAACGAGCTGTTCCGCGACTACGAGGCGCAGCAGGTCGTACGCGTCGGCTCCTGCGGTGCGCTCAGCCTCGACCTGCACGTACGGGACGTGGTGCTCGCGATCAGCGCGGCGACCGACTCGTCGATGAACACGCACCGCTTCCACGGCTACGACTACTCCGCGACGGCGCACTTCGGACTGCTGCGTGCGGCCTACGACGCGACCGTGGCCAAGGGCGACAACCCCGTGGTGGGACAGGTGTTCACCACCGACTCCTTCTACCACCCGCGGCCCGAGCTGACCGACATCCTGGTCGACCACGGAGTGCTCGCCGTCGAGATGGAGGCCAGCGCCCTCTACACGCTCGCGGCGTCGTTCAAGCGGCAGGCGCTCGCGGTCTGCACCGTTTCCGACCACATCAAGACCGGTGAGGAGACCACCGCCCAGGAGCGCGAGCAGACCTTCGGCGACATGGTCGAGATCGCCCTCGAGGCCATGCTCGCCACCCCGCTCGCGTGACGGGGTTTCCCAAGGTCACTTGGGAAACCCGGGCTTCCCCCGTGCAATAGCACGCGGGAACCGCTGGTTTCGCGGGTGCAGCTGCGAAACCCGCAGCCCGCTCACCCACCCCGGCATCAGCCGGCGAACAGCTCCTCGAGCGCGGCCCGGTCGGGGAGGTCGGGCGGCGCGACCACGTCACCGGTGCGGACGTAGTAGAAGACCGCGCGCACCTGCTCGGCCGGCACGCCGGCGAGCTCGGCCCACGCCAGCCGGTAGAGCGCGAGCTGGGTCGGGTCGGCGTCCTGACGGCGACCGGTCTTCCAGTCGACGACCTCGTACGCACCGTCGGCGTCGCGGTAGACCGCGTCGATCCGGCCGACCACGACCTGGCCCCGCAGCACCAGGTGGAACGGCGCCTCCACCACCTCGGGCACCCGCTCCCCGTAACGACCGGTGCGGAACAGCTCGGTCAGCTCGGCCAGCTCGGCGTCGTCGTCGATGTCGTCCTCGGCCCGGCCAGGGATGTCGGTCGGGTCGAGCAGCGCCGGCTGCCCCACGTGCCCCTCCACCCACGCATGGAACCGCGAACCGAACCGAGCGGTCGCCGACGGCCGCCGTGGCATCGGCCGGGCCAGGTCGCGGGCCAGCCCGTCGGCGTCGTCACGCAGCCGCATCAGCAAGGTCGCCGACACGGTGCCGGGCAGGTCGACCGCGACCTCCCCTCCGCGCGAGGACTGTGCCTCCTCGAGCAGCGCGTCGAGCTCGACGTCGAGCGCGCCGAGCCGGTCGAGCCGCGCCTGCTCCGCGTCGGCGAGTGGTCCGCGGTCCGCCGGATCCGGCACGTCGGCACCGGCGAGTGCCGCGCGTACGTCCGCGGCCGCCCGCCGGCGACGCTCCAGCACGGCCTCGTCGAGCCCGCCGGGGAACGGCACCGGCGGCCGCCCCACCACCAGCGGGTTGGCGGCGTCGGGCTCGGGGGGCTCGTCGTGCCACGGCTCGTCGGCACTCGCTCCCGCCTCCAGGTGCTCGTGTGCCTCGGTGAGGAAGGGCGACGGCCCCCGCGGCCGCTCCTGGGTGCGCCCCCACCAGTGTCCGCTCAGCACCACGTCGCGGGCGGCGCGGGTCACGGCGACGTAGACCAGCCGGCGCTCCTCGAGCACGTCGGCCTCGCGGCAGCCGTCGACGTACGCCTCCAGGCCGGCAGTCGTCCAGCGCGTCACCTCCGGCAACGCGGCGGCATCGCCGCGCAGCGGCCACGGGACCTGCGAGGAGACGGTCGTCCAGCGCGGCCGCCCGCGGGCCGACGGAAAGGCACCGCGTGACACGAACGGCACCAGGACCGTCCGCCACTCGAGGCCCTTGGCCGAGTGCACGGTGAGCAGCGTGACCGCGTTGGACAACGCCGGCTCGGCCACCGACATGCCGCGTTCGTAGCGTGCTTCGGCGTCGAGGTAGGCCAGCAGCCCGGGCAGGGAGGCGCCGGTGTCGGAGCCGGCGAAGTCGGCGACCGCGTCGACCAGCAGGGCGAGGTTGTCCCGCGCCTGCTCGGTGTCGGGCCCGGGCGCCGCGGCGAGCTCGACCTCGAGCCCGAGCACGTCGATGGTGCGACGCACCAGGTCGACCAGCGGGTCACCCGCGTGGCCGCGCAGGGTGTCCAGCTCACCGGCCAGTTGCGCGAACCGCGCCCGCGCCTCGGCCGAGTAGTCCTTGTCGCCCGGGTCGGCCAGCGCGTCGGCCAGGGCGACCACCTCGGTGGGGTCGGCGCCGCGCACAGCCTCGTCGAGGCGCGCCCGGAGCCCGCCCGCGTCACGCCGGTCGGCGTCGACCAGGTCGCCTGCCCGCTCACCGAGCAGCGCCAGGTCGCGCACGCCGATCCGCCACCGCGGCCCGCTGAGCAGCCGCAGCAGCGCGGCGTTGGCGGTGAGCTCGTGCACCACCCGCAACGTGGCGAGCACGTCGGCCACCTCGGGCTGCGACAACAGCCCGGACAGGCCCACCACCTCGACCGGGACCCGGCGGTGCCGCAGCGCGCGGGCCAGCTCGGCCACCTCGCCGCGGTCGCGCACGAGCACGGCGATCTGGGACCAGGGCGGCTCGACTCCACCGTCCTCGACGCGGTGTCTCTCGTGCACTCGCAGCACCTCGTCGGCGACCCACCCGACCTCGTCGGCGACGGTCGGGTGCAGCACCGCGCGTACGGTGCCCGGCGGCGCGTACGCCGGCGCCACCAGGGGTGCACCGGATGCGTGCGCCTCGTAGAGCGGCCGTGCGAGCAGGTTGGCGAGGTCGAGCACCCCGCCGGCGCATCGCCGGTTGACGGTGAGGTGGTGCAGCACGGCGTCGGCGCCGTCGGCACGAGGGAAGTGCTGGGGGAAGGCGTCGATGTTGTCGGCCGAGGCGCCCCGCCACCCGTAGATCGCCTGGCACGGGTCGCCCACGGCGGTCACCGGGTGCCCGCGCCCGCGGTCGCCGGCGAACAGCCCCTGCAGCATCCGGCGCTGGGACACCGACGTGTCCTGGTACTCGTCGAGCAGCACCACCCGGAACCGTTCCCGCTCGGCCTCCCCCACCTCGGGGCACTCGATGGCCAGCCGCGCCCCACCGGCCATCTGGTCGGCGAACTCGGCGATGCCCGCGTCGTCCTTGGCCCGCCGGTAGGCGGCCACCAAGCTGAGCAGGTCGTCACGCGCCCGGCTCACGTCGGCCGCCTTGACCACGCCGGCCGTCTGCTCCTTCGCCGCCAGCAGGGCACGCAGGGTGCGCCCGTGCCGGCGCACGTCGTCGGGACCGACCAGGTGGTCCTGCAGCTGGGAGTCGAGCTCGAGCACGTACTCCACCACGGTCGGCAGGTGGTGCGACAGCGTGGTCGCGGAGGCCGGCGCCCCGGCGATCACCCGGGCGGCGAGCTGGTAGCGGGTGGCATCGGCCACCACCCGCAGGTCGGGCTCGATGCCGAGCCGCAGCCCGTGCTCGGTGATCAGGGTGCCGGCGTAGGCGTGGTAGGTGGACACCGTCGGCTCACCGGCGTCGACCGCCGTGCCCGCCTCGGGCAGCGGGCCGAGCCGGGTCAGTGCGGTACGGATCCGCGCGGCCAGCTCGGCCGCGGCCTTGCGGCTGAACGTGAGCCCCAGCACCTGCTCGGGCGCCACCAGCCCGCGCCCGACCAGCCACACCACCCGGGCGCACATGACCGTGGTCTTGCCCGACCCGGCCCCGGCCACGACCACCGACGGCTCCAGCGGCGCCGTGACGGCACGCAGCTGTTCGGCACTGAGGTCGGTGCCGAGCACGTCGACCAGGTGCTGCTCGTCGCGCAGCCGCTGCGGCGGCGCGGCAACGGCGGTCACGGTCGCGGCTCCGCGGCGGACACGACGGTGGCGCCCTCGGGCTGCGCCGGGCACACGGCGCGGAACTCGCAGTAGTCGCACGCGCGGCCGATGGTCGCGACGAAGTCCTCGCCACGCACCGTGCGCACGGCCTGGGCCAGCTGCTCGTCGGCCACCCACTCGTCGCCGTCGGCCGGTGCCGGCTGGTGCTGGACCTTGACCTTGCCGTGGACGTCGCGGCGCAGGTGCACCAGCTCGGCCCCACCGGGCGGTGCGTCCGTGCCCGCGATCTCGGCCGCCGCACCCGCGCGCACCGCGACCTGGTAGGCACCGAGCTGGGGGTGTGCGGCGACGTCCTTGTCGCGAGGCGTGCCCTTGCCGGTCTTGAAGTCGACCACGACGACCCGACCCTCGGTGTCGCGCTCGACCCGGTCCATGAACCCGCGCAGCACCACCTCGTCGCCACCCACGGTGAGGCGCACCGAGAACTCGTGCTCCACCGCGAGCACCTCACGCCCGCGGTCAGCGGTGTGCCACGCGACCAGCCGGGCGATGGCGGCCTCGGCCTCGCGACGCTCGGCCACGCTGGCCCACGGGACGGCGAAGTCGAGCTGGTCCCACACCTCGTCGAGGTGCGCGACCATCGCGTCGACGTCGGCCTCGACCTCACCCCGCACCACTGCCTCGGCCAGCCCGTGCACCAGGCTGCCGAAGCCCTGCGCCACCGTGCTGGCCGTGCGGCCACCCGCCTCGCGGGCCAGGAACCAGCGCAGCGGGCAGCCCATCAGCCCGTCGAGCGCGCTGCCGGACAACGCCAGCGGGTCGGCCGCGGGCCGTACCGGTGTGCCGGCCTCGCTCGTCTCGTGCACGCCCCACCACCGGTCGGGGTCGGCGGCCGGCACCGTGCCGACCAGCCGGGCGATCCGGTGCGCGGCCTGGCGGCGTACGACGTCGTCGTCGGTCGTCTCGGCGATCTCGCGCAGCTCGCCGAGCAGCCCGCGCAGCGACAGCGGCCGTCGTGGTCTGCCCTCGGGCGTGTCCGGCACCGGCACACCGAGCTCGTGCACGAACCGCGACGGCTGGTCGCCACCCTCACTCGGACTGGCCACGGCGGTCACGACCAGCCGCTCGCGGGCACGGGTGACAGCCACGTAGAACAACCGCCGCTCGTCGGCGAGCAACGCCGACCGGGTGGCGCGCTCCGCGACGCCCGCACGGTCGATCCGCTCGGCCTGCAGCAGCGAGCCGCGACGGCGCAGGTCGGGCCACGCGCCGTCCTGCACCCCCGCGACCACCACCAGCCGCCACTCCAGGCCCTTGGCCCGGTGGGCGGTCAGCAGCCGCACGCCGTCACCGCGCACCCCGCGCTCGGACAGCGAGTCGGCCGGGATCTGCTGCTCGTCGATCTCGTCCAGGAAGGCCTGCAGCCCGAGCCCGCGCTGCCGGTCCTCGGCCCGGGCGGCGAGGTCGAACAGAGCGACGACGGCGTCGAGGTCGCGGTGCGCCGACCTGGCGTACGTGCCCGACACCCCGGCCGACTCGGCAGCATCGCGCAGCCGGGCGGGCCAGCGGGTGCCGTCCCACAGGTGCCAGAGCACCGTCTCGGCCGAGGCGCCCTCGCTGAGCAACCGGGCGCCCTCGGCCAGCAGTTCGCCGAGCCGCCGGGCCCGCGGTGCCTCGGGTCCCGGCAGGGTGGCGAGCAGCCGCGGGTCAGCGAGCGCCTCGGCGACCAGCTGCGCGGACGGTCGCGGCAGCCGGACGTCGGCGTGGTCGTCGCGGTCGCGCCGGCGCAGCCGCCGGGACAGCCGCCGCACGGCACCGGGGTCGAGCGCGCCGAGCGGGGAGACCAGCAGCGCCTCGGCCTCGTCCGGACGTACGAGCGTCGGCCGGTCTCCGCCGAAGATGCCGTCGTCGTCGGTCTCCGTGCCCGGCTCGGCCCGGTGCAGCCGCTCGATGACGCGCAGCGCCTGGAGCAGCACCTGTACCGCGGGCTCGGACCGCAGCGGCACCTCGTCGCCGGCCACCTCGACGGGCACCCCGGCCGCGGCGAGCGCCCGCCGCAGCCGTGGGATCGACGCACGCCCGGAGCGCACCAGCACGGCCATCTCCGACCAGGGCACGGTGTCCTCGAGGTGCGCGCGACGGAGCAGGTCGGCGACCTGTTCGGCCTCGGCCGCCGCGGAGGCGAACAGCCGCACGTCGACGCTGCCGTCGCCGTACGGCGCATCGACCGACCGCGGGGCGCGGAAGCGAGCGAACTCCTCGGGGTCGGGGATGGCAGGCACCGGCAGCCCGGAGCCCACGCACCGGGCGGCGTCGAGGAGCACCGGACCGAACCGGCGGGTGGACCGCAGCGCCCGCACCTCAGCAGGTCGTCCGTCGCGTCGCGGGAAGTCGTGCGGGAAGCGAAGGACGCCACGCACGTCTGCGCCGCGGAACGCGTAGATCGACTGATCGGGGTCGCCCACCACCAGCAGGTCCCTGCCGCCGCCCGCCAGTGCCTGCAGCAGCGCCACCTGGGCAGGGTCGGTGTCCTGGTACTCGTCGACCACGACGTAGCGGAACTCGTCGCGCAGCGCCCGCTGGTGCTCGGGGTCGCTGGCGACAAGGAGCGCCCGGTGGACCAGCTCGCCGTAGTCGAGCAGGCTCTGGGCGTCGAAGACCTCGAGGTAGTCGGCGAAGAACTCCGCGGCGGCCACCCATGCGGGCTGCCCGTCACGGCGGCCGATGGCCGCCAGCTGCTCGGGATCGAGTCCGAGCACCCGGGCGCGGGCGAGCACCGCCTGCAGCTCACGGGCCATGCCGCGGGTGCGCAGGGCCGGGTAGAGCCCGCGTGGCCAACCGATCGCGGTGCTGACGTCGTGCGACACCCGGACCTCGGGCGCGGAGCCGAGCAGCAGCTCGCGGATGCGGACGTCCTGCTCGGGCGCGGAGACCAGGGTCGGCGGTCGCCAGGACGACGACGCGGCCGGGCCCTCGCCGCCGAGACCGAGCGGCAGCGCGAGCTGGCCACCGGGCGTCTCGTCGACGTCCGGACCGGGGTCGGACAGCGCGAACCGGCGCACCAGCGCGTAGCAGAACGAGTGGAAGGTCATCGCCACCGCGCCGCGGGTGGTGCGCCCCAGCCGGGCGGTGATGCGGGTGCGCAGCTCGTCGGCCGCCTTGCGGCCGAAGGTGAGCACCAGCACCTGGTCCGGTCGCAGTCCGCGCTGCTCGACCCGGTCGACGACCGACTCGACCAGCGTCGTGGTCTTGCCGGTGCCGGGACCGGCCAGCACGAGGACCGGCCCGCCGTCGTGGTCGACGACGGCCTGCTGGTCGGGGTCGAGCACCGGGGCTGCGGCGGCCGCGCGCGACGGCCGCTGCAGGACGTACCGGATGCTCACCGGCACCATCAGAACAGACGGCGCGGACATGACGTCGGCCCCGCCCTCGCCAGGAGGACGGGGCCGACGGTGTCAGCTGCTCAGCGCCTGCTCAACGATGCGTCAGAGCAGGGGCGCGAACGGCTCGGTGCCCGGCACCAGCGCGAGGCCGCCCACTCCGCCGACCGTGCGCGCGTACGCCAGCTCCTTCGCGAGGTCGCCGAGGCCGTTGGAGCCGGTGATCGGCGCGATCGCGACGGTGGACAGGGTCCCGACCGCCTGGCCGTCCTGGCTCATGAAGCCGCTGCCCGAGTCACCCGGGATGCCGGGGGTCACGGTGTAGACGGTGTGGGTCCAGCCGTTGCCCTCGGCGCCGAGGCTGGCGCCGTGCTTGGGCGACAGCTCGTCGACGTCGCCGCGCAGCGACGAGTTGCCGTAGCTGTAGACCTTGTCGCCGGCCGCGGTGCCGTCGGTGTCGAGCCCGGTCGGGCCGCCGAAGAACGGGACACTGGGATTGACGTCGGGCAGCGAGCCCGCGTCGACCTTGACCAGTGCGAGGTCGTTGTATGCGCAGGCGTCGGCGTTGCTCTCCCCGGACTGCTGCATGGTGATCCACGACGAGTACGCGAGCGTGCCGGTGCCGACGACCTCGCCACCGCTGACCAGGCTGCCGCCCTCGACGAAGTCCACCTTGGTGCCGAGCGGCAGGGACGGGGTGTCGCAGCCGTTGGTGTCGGTCGCCGCACCCTGACCGGCGCAGTGCGCCGCGTAGCCGACGTAGGTGGCCCCGCTGCCGTCGGTGTACACGAAGTTGGCCGTGCACTGCGCGCCGGCGGTGTACATCATCGTCCCGGGGTGGATGGTCGCGGTGTCGGCGGGGGCGTACGCGGCGGCCGGGGACTGCAGGCAGATCGCAGTCAGGGCCAGCAGACCGGTGAGCACGCTCGCGACCCTCAGGGTGACGCTGCGGCAGCGGAGCATCGGTTGACCTTTCGTCGGGGATTTCGGCGTTCGTCCTCCCCAACGCGGGGTCCCCCGAAACGTCACGCGCGGCGGGGCAGGAACAGCGCAGCCCGCAGATCCACCCGGATGTGACCTCCGTCACGTCGCCGTACCGGGGTGCCCTCGTCGTCCCAGTGGACTGACGCCTGCTCGAGGAGGAACTCGGGAGTCGACCCGTCCGCACGCACCACCCGCCACCATGGCACCCCGCCGCCGAGCTGGGACATCACCCGGCCCACCAGGCGCGGGCCGCCGATCCCCACCGCGTCCGCGAGGGCGCCGTACGTGGTGACCTGCCCGGGCGGCACCTGTTCGACCAGGCTCAGCACCGCCTCGACGTACGCGTCGTCCACGTGTCCAGCCTGGCAGCCCGGGGTCGATGCCGGGCGTACCCAGTCGGCGCATCCGTCGAGCTTCTACCGCGTACCCGAAGGTTCCCCCGTGTCACAACGCGCGGGAAGCCTCGGTTTCCCAAGCGACCTTGGGAAACCCGGAGACCTCAGTACGCGGGCTGGGAGGGGTCGATCTGGTTGACCCAGGCGACGACGCCACCGCCGACGTGCACGGCGTCGGCGAAGCCGGCGCCCTTGAGCACCGCGAGCGCCTCGGCCGAGCGCTGGCCGGACTTGCAGTGCAGCACCACCTGCTGGTCCTGCGGCAGCTGCGCCAGCGCCTCCCCGTTGAGGAAGTCGCCCTTGGGGATCAGCACCGAGCCGGGGATCTTGTTGATCTCGTACTCGTTGGGCTCGCGCACGTCGACCAGGGTGAACGCACGGCTCCCCTCGTCGCGCTCCTTGAGCATCGACGCGAGCTGGGTGACCGAGATGGTCGACCCGGCCGCGGCGTCGGCGGCCTCGTCGCTGATCGCACCGCAGAACGCCTCGTAGTCGATCAGCTCGGTGATCGGCGCGGCGTTCGGGTCCTTCTGCACCTTGAGCGTCGTGTACCGCATCTCCAGTGCGTCGTAGACCATGAGCCGGCCGATCAGCGGCTCACCGATACCGGTGATGAGCTTGATCGCCTCGGTGACCATGATCGAGCCGATCGAGGCGCACAGGACGCCGAGCACGCCGCCCTCGGCGCACGACGGCACCATGCCGGGCGGGGGCGGCTCGGGGTAGAGGTCGCGGTAGTTCGGGCCGTGCTCGTCCCAGAAGACCGAGACCTGGCCGTCGAAGCGGAAGATCGAGCCCCAGACGTACGGCTTGCCCAGCAGCACGGCCGCGTCGTTGACCAGGTAGCGGGTGGCGAAGTTGTCGGTGCCGTCGACGATCAGGTCGTAGCCGCCGAAGATGTCGAGCACGTTGTGGTTCTCGAGCCGCTCGTCGTGCAGCACCACGTCGACGTACGGGTTGATCTCGGCGACGGACTCCTTGGCCGACAGGGCCTTGGACTTCCCGATGTCGCTCTGCCCGTGGATGATCTGCCGCTGCAGGTTCGACTCGTCGACCTCGTCGAACTCGACGATCCCGAGGGTGCCCACACCGGCGGCGGCCAGGTAGAGCAGCGCCGGGCTGCCGAGCCCGCCGGCGCCGATCACCAGCACCTTGGCGTTCTTCAGCCGCTTCTGACCGGTCATGCCGACGTCGGGGATGATCAGGTGCCGGCTGTAGCGCCGCACCTCGTCCATCGTCAGCTCGGCCGCGGGCTCGACCAGCGGGGGCAGGGTCGCGGTCTCGGCGTCACTCACCGGGAGGTCCTCCTCGTACGGGTATGCGTCCTCTGTTCTCAACCGGGCGGGCAGTCCCACTGTTCCCGATCCTCCCGCACCCGCCGGGAGGGGGGACCGCGTCCCACGCGTCGGTACCATCCCCCGGTGAGCGAGACAGCACCTGACGCGCCACCGCGCCGCGGGCGCATGCCGCGCAGTGCCCGCCGGGCCCAGCTGCTGGACGCGGCCCTGGACGTGTTCGTGGCGCAGGGCTACCACGCGGCGGCGATGGACGACATCGCCGAGCGCGCCGGGGTGTCCAAGCCGGTGCTCTACCAGCACTTCCCCGGCAAGCTCGAGCTGTACCTCGCGCTGCTGGACGCCTCCTGCGAGGCGGTCGTCGAGGCCGTACGCGTCGCCCTGGCCTCGACCGACGACAACAAGGAGCGCGTGGCGGCGACCATGCAGGCGTTCTACACGTACGTGGCCAACGACAAGGCGGCCTTCCGGCTGGTCTTCGAGTCCGACCTCACCAGCGAGCCCGCCGTGCGGGAGCGGATCGAGCGGATGACCACCGAGAGCGCCACCGCCATCGCGGCGGTGATCCGCGACGACACCGGGCTGCCCGCGGCGCAGTCGGAGCTGCTCGCGGTGAGCCTGGTGGGCATGGCGCAGGTCAGCGCGCGCTACCTGATCTCCAGCGACCACCCGGTCGACGAGTCCGAGGCGGTGGCCCTGGTCTCGACGCTCGCCTGGCGGGGCATCAGCGGCTACCCGCGCACCGAGAACGCGACCGACTGAGCGGGCTGGCTACAGTCGACGGCAGCAGGGCGGCCGTCGTGCCGCCCGCAACCGACATCGAGCAGGACATCGAGCAAGGAGTGGCCGTGGAGGTCAGGATCGGCGTGCAGCACGTCAACCGGGAGCTGGTGCTCGACTCCGACCAGTCCGGCGACGACGTGGCGTCGGCCGTCGCGAAGGCGCTGGCGGACAAGCCCGGCACGCTCGTGCTGAGCGACAAGAGCGGCCGTCGGGTGGTCGTCCCGACCGACACGCTGGCCTACGTGGACATCAGCGAGGGCTCGTCGCGGAAGGTGGGTTTCGGCGCGGTCAGCTGACCCTGCGGTCAGGACGACAGACCGAGCGACGCCATCCGCTTCGCGTGGTTCTCGGTCAGCCGCGCAAACATCCGCCCGATCGCGGCCAGGTCCATGCCCGGCCGGTCGACGCCTCCGGCCAGCAGCGCGGTGAGCGCGTCCCGCTCGGCGGCGACCGCCTGCGCCTGGCTGAGCGCCTCGCCGACCAGCCGCCGGCCCCACAGGGCCAGCCGCCCGCCCACCCGCGGGTCGGCCTCGATCGCGGCCCGCACCCGGTCGACCGCGAACGCGGAGTGCCCGGAGTCCTCGAGCACCTCCAGGATCAGCATCCGGGTCTGCTCGTCGAGGTAGGCCGCGACCTCGCGGTAGAAGTCGCTGGCCAGCCCGTCGCCGACGTAGGCCTTGATCAGGCTCTCCAGCCAGTTGCGCGGCGTCGTCTTGGCGTGGAACCGGTCGAAGGTCTCGCGGAACGGCTCCATCGCCGCGTAGGGGTCGGCCCCGAGGCTGTGCAGCCGGTCGCGGAGCCGGGTGAAGTGCCCGAACTCCGCGCAGGCCATCGCGGCCAGCTCCGCCTTGTCAGCGGTGTTCGGCGCCGTGGTCGAGTCCTCGGCCAGCCGGTCGAACGCCGTCAGCTCGCCGTACGCGAGGGCGCCGAGCAGGTCCACCACGGCCTCCCGGTAGGCGGGGTCGTCGAAGGCAGCCGGCAGCTGCTCGTCGTGGCCCTGGGCGCTGCCCTGATGCTGGTCCGGGTCAGGCATGCGCGCAGCGTACCGACGGGTGCCGGGTCCGCCCGGCGTAGACTCCGTGCCGACACGCAGCGTGCGCCCTCCCTCACGGGCAGCCGTGGCGCCGCGCGTACGGACTCGAAACGAGGAACATCCTGACCAGCTTCTCCGACCTCGGCGTGAGCGCCGAGATCACCAAGGCCCTGGACGACGTCGGCATCACCTCGCCGTTCCCGATCCAGGAGATGACCCTCCCCATCGCGCTGCTCGGCACCGACATGATCGGACAGGCGCGTACGGGGACCGGCAAGACGCTGGCGTTCGGCATCCCGGTGATCCAGCGCACCGTCGCCGAGCACGACCCCGACTACGACGAGCTGGCCGCGCCCGGCAAGCCGCAGGCGCTCATCGTCGCGCCGACCCGCGAGCTGGCCCTGCAGGTCGCCGGCGACCTGGTGGTCGCGGCCAAGCACCGCGGCAGCCGCAGCGTCACCATCTACGGCGGGGTGCCGTACGAGCCCCAGCTCGAGGCGCTCGAGCGCGGGGTCGACGTCGTGGTGGGCACACCCGGCCGGCTGCTCGACCTTGCCAACCGCGGCAGCCTCGACCTCAGCCACGTCAAGGTGCTCGTGCTCGACGAGGCCGACGAGATGCTCGACCTCGGGTTCCTGCCCGACGTCGAGAAGATCATCGCCAAGACGCCGGAGATGCGGCAGACGATGCTGTTCTCGGCGACCATGCCGGCAGCGATTGTCGGGCTGGCCCGCACCCACATGCGGCACCCGGTGAACATCCGCGCCGAGGGGTCGTCGGACAGCCAGATCGTTCCCGCGACGGCGCAGTTCGTCTACCGCGCGCACGACCTCGACAAGCCCGAGGTGGTGGCGCGCATCCTGCAGGCCGAGGACCGTGGCAAGGTCCTGATCTTCGCGCGCACCAAGCGGGCAGCGCAGCGCGTCGCCGACGACCTGACCGAGCGTGGCTTCCCGGCCTCGCCACTGCACGGCGACATGGCGCAGGTCGCGCGGGAGAAGGCGATGGCGCGGTTCCGGGACGGCCGGGTCGAGATCGTGGTGGCGACCGACGTGGCGGCGCGGGGCATCGACGTCGAGGGCGTCTCGCACGTGATCAACTACCACTGCCCCGACGACCACAAGACCTACCTGCACCGGATCGGTCGCACCGGCCGGGCCGGCGCGAGCGGCATCGCAGTGACGTTCGTCGACTGGGCCGACCTGACCCGGTGGAGCCTGATCAACCGCGAGCTCGACCTGCCGTTCCCCGAGCCGCAGGAGACCTACTCCACCTCCGAGCACCTGTACCACGACCTCGGCATCCCGACCGACGCCACCGGCCGGCTGGTGCCGGCCGCACCGACGCCACCGCGCGAGCCCCGGGAGCGCTCGGGCGGTCGCAGCGACAACAGGTCCGAGAGCAGGTCCGACAACAGGTCCGAGAGCAGGTCCGACGGCAGGTCCGACGGCAGGTCCGACGGCCGGTCCGACGGTCGCAGCGGGTCGGGTGGTGGGGGTGCCGACCGGCCCCGGCGTACGCGTCAGCGCCAGCGCACCCGCGGCGGCAAGCCGGTCACCGAGGGATCGACCGGGTCGGCACCGGCGGCGACCGACACCGCCACGTCCGACGACGGCGGCAGCGGCCAGCGCCGGCGCCGCCGGCGGCGCCGCGGTGGCAGCAGCGGTGGCAGCAGCGGGGGCAGCAGCAGCGGGAGCGACGGCGGTGGCGGCAGCACCGACCAGCCGTCGCCGGGCACCGACGGCTGACCCGGATCAGCGCGACCCGGCGCTCGCCAGCGCGCCCAGGGTGGTGCCGGTGAGCGCGCGCACGTCGCGGGCCAGGTGCGGTTGGTCGGCGTAGCCGCTGTCGACCGCGGCGCGGGCGGCCGGCGTGCCGGCGCGCACCTGCGCCAGCGCGCGCTGCAGCCGCAGGATCCTGGCCAGCACCTTGGGTCCGTAGCCGAACGCGCCCAGGCACCTGCGGTGCAGCTGGCGGGAGCTGAGCCCGCTGCGATCGGCGGCGTCGGCCACCGGCGCGCCGGCGTCGAGGGCGCCGACCAGCCCGCGCAGGCCGCTGCTGCGGGGGTCGTGCGGACCGGCCAGGTCGGCGACGAGGCGCTCGAGCGCGGCGGCCGGCGCCGGGCTCGCGGCCAGCCGCTCCTCCAGCTGTCGCACGGTCCGGGCGGACCAGAGGTCGTCGAGGCGGACCCGCTGGTCGCGCAGCGCGTGCGCGGGGACGCCGAGCACCAGCGGCGCAGCGCCCGGCGGGAAACGCAGGCCGGTGTAGCTCCCGGTCGCGTGGTGCACGTACGCCTGGCTGTCCGGCCCCGCGACCAGGAGCGCGCCGTCGTGCCACAGCAGGTCCATGCACCCGTCCGGCAGGATCCGGTGCCCGACCGAGTCGCTGCCGGTCCACACGACGGCACCGGCGACGAGGGACGGACGCTCGCGGTACACGTGACCATGATGGCCCGTGGCACCGACGCTGTCCCACCACGTCTGATTCGTCCAAGCCGCGCGCCCACGACGGCTCCTACGCTCCCACCATGACCGCTCGATTCGCCGCCATCGGACTCGTGGCCACCGACATGGCCCGCACGCTCGCCTTCTACCGCCGCCTCGGCCTCGACCTCCCGCCCGGGGCCGACGACCAGCCGCACGCCGAGGCGGAGCTGCCCGGCGGCCTCCGGCTGATGTTCGACACCCTCGCGATGGTGCAGTCCATCGACCCGGACTGGACCGCGTCACCGGGCCGGCAGACCTCGTCCCTCGCGTTCGAGTGCGACTCCCCGGCCGACGTCGACGCGACGTACGCGGAGCTGATCGGCGCCGGCTACGAGGGCCACCTGGCGCCGTGGGACGCCGAGTGGGGGCAGCGCTACGCCGTCGTGCACGACCCGGACGGGCGCGGGGTGGACGTGTTCGCCCCGCTCGCGACGGACTGAGCGCGGCTCAGCTGACGATCACGCCGTAGGCCGACCACAGCAGGGCGGTCGCCAGCAGCACGGCCCCGATCACCGTGAGCGTGTTGCCGGGCGACCACGCGCCGGGCCTGCCGACGGACATGTGCACGAACATCCCGCCCGACTGGGCGAGCACGCCCACCAGCAGGAGCAGGCAGATCGCCCACTCCTGGCCGCTGCCCAGCCCGATCCGGCCCAGGATGTCCAGCACCGCCAGTGTCATCACCAGCAGCACGCCGGCGTGCGCATGGCCGGCGCGGAAGTACCGGAGCTGGAACTCGTTCAACTTCTCGCCCTGCGACAGGTGCAGCAGCGAGTAGCCGCCGAACATCACCGTGGGCAGCGAGATCAACGCGATGGCGGTGAACAGTCGGATGGGGTCGCTCATGGCGCCGAAACCTACCGGTACCCGGACGTACTGGTCAGGCGACGACGACCACCGGCGTGCCGACGGGCGCGAACCGCCACAGCGCGCGGGCGTCGCGCGGGCGCTGCCGGATGCAGCCGTGCGACTGCGCCGTGCCGAGCTCGGACCACGACTGCACCGGCTCGCCGTCGGCGGTGTGCGGGATGTCGTGGAAGCCGATCGCGGCGTTGGCTCCCTCGGTGAACCGCACCATCCAGCGCATGGTGGCGCTGTAGTCGAAGCTGGTCGCGTAGGCGGAGCGGGAGTAGACCGCGTACCGCCCCGGATCCAGGTTGTCGACGACGCTCCCGGAGACCAGGTACGTGCTGCGCACCGAGCCCGCGGCGCCGACCAGCCACACCTGCTGCCCGGACAGGTCGAACACGACCCGGCGACCCTCGCCGGAGTGACCGGGCGGGTGTGGCGCGATCGCGTCGGCCGGCTCCGTGTCGGCCGAGGGATCGGACGAGGAGTCCGCCTCGTCGACCGGCATCGAGGCCGGCAGCGCGGCCAGCCGGTCGGAGGCGACGAGTATGGGGTCGAGACCCGGCCACACCAGCGCGTCGTCGGCCCGGCCGTCGCCCGCGGTGCTCGCCGCGGCGACCGACTGGTCGGGCAGCACGCCGACCGCCGCCACCGCGGCCATCAGGGTGAGGGTCACTGACACGGCGAACGCGACTGCGCGCAGCGGGCGCAGTCGGACCGAGTCGTCCCGGTGTCGGTGCGTCATCGGCGCACACTCTAGTAGCGGGGAGGCAGCACTTCCGGCACCCGCCACCCCGCTTGTCGTACGAGCGGCGTGATAGGTGCGACGACCGGCGGTCGGTCAGCCGGCCGCGGCCCGCGAGACCAGCCCTCGCGCCAGCTCGCGGTAGGCCGCTGCCCCCTTGTGTCCCGTCGACGTCGACAGGATGGATCGGCCCAGCGCCGGCGCCTCGGCGAACCGGATCGTCTTCGGCACCGGCGGCTCGAGCACGTCGAGGTCGTACGTGCTCGAGATCGCGCCCAGCACGGTGCGGGCGTGCTGCGTGCGCCCGTCGTACAGCGTCGGGAGCACCCCGAGGATCACCAGGCCCGGGTTGGTGTACCGGCGCACGTCGTGGACGGTGTCCAGCAGCTGGCCCACCCCACGGTGCGACAGCGTCTCGCACTGCAGGGGGATGAGCACCTGGTCGGCCGCCGACAGCGCCGCCACCGTCAGCACGCCGAGGGTGGGCGGGCAGTCGATGATCACCCAGTCGTAGTCGCCGACCACGTCCTCGAGCGCGACCCGCAGCACGTGCTCGCGTCCGGTGCGACTCAGCAGCGCAGGTTCGGCGGCGGCCAGGTCGATGGTGGCCGGCAGCAGGTCGGGCCCCTCCTCGACCGTGACCAGCACGTTGCCGATCTTGTCGTCCCCGAGCAGCACCTGGTGGATCGAGTGCTCCAGGTCCTCGGGGTCGATGCCGAGCGAGAAGGTCAGGCAGGCCTGTGGGTCGAGGTCGACGAGCAGCACCCGCTTGCCCAGCTCGACCAGGCCGGCGCCGAGCGAGGCCACCGTGGTGGTCTTGGCGACGCCGCCCTTCTGGTTGGCGACGGCGAGCACGGTTCCCACCCGGCCCATCATGCCGGATACCTAGACCGGCACCTGCAGGGAGACGGTGAATCCGTCGCCGACCCCGCGGGACACCGCCGGGGTCTGCTGCTCCGGCCCGTCGCTGAACACCATGTCGGTCTCCAGCGACGTCTCCGCCATGGTCTGCAGGCTCTGTGCGTAGCCGTCGGTCGCGTACACCGTGGCGCAGGTGTCGGCCGGCAGCGCGATCTGCGACGTGGCCAGCCGGTTGGCGGCGTTCCGCGCGCCGTCGAGGCTGGGGTAGACCTCGAAGTGGATGTGCGGCCAGCGCCCGGAGTAGCAGGCCGGGAAGACGCTGGCGAACGTCACCTGCCCGTCGCCGTCGGTCTCCTGCACGCCGCGCAGGTAGTTCTGGTCGGCGATCTCAGGGTCGTACATCGAGTAGCGGCCGTCGCGGTCGCAGTGCCACAGGTAGACCGCCGCACCCGTCATCGGTGCGCACGAGCCCGCGGCCTCGAGGACGGTCATCCGGATCGTCAGCGGCACGCCCTCGGCCACGGTCGACGACGTCCCGAAGCTCGAGGTGATGTCCGACCGCACCACGCCGCTCTCCTGGAGCACGTCCAGCCCGTTGGAGCCGTCCGCGGGGAACGGGCCTGCCGTCTCCTCGGGGATCGTGGCGCAGCCCCCGGCGGCGGTGTCGGTGGTCGCCGAGCCGCCGGAGGGGTCGCCGTCGCTGCTGCATCCCACCAGCGGTGCCAGTCCGGCTCCGATCATGATGCCGAGCATCCCGCGGCGCTTCAGCAGGACGGGGAGGTCGTGGGAGAGGCCACGGTCGTGGTCCTCGAGGTCGTCTGTCATGTGGTGAGGCTAGGAACCGTTCCTGTGACCACCCTGTGCGACTGCAGTGCGGTGGCTGCGATGCTGAGCCGATGCCGCCCCGGATCCGGACGTCCGTCGTCACCGGCGCGACCGCCGGTATCGGGCAGGCGTTCGCCCGTGCGCTCGCCGCCCGGGGCGACGACCTGGTGCTGGTCGCCCGGGACGAGGAGCGACTGCGCGGACTCGCCGACGAGCTCGCGGCCCGCCACCGCGGGGTGGTCCGCGTGCTGCCTGCCGACCTCGCGACCGACGCCGGCACCGCTGCGGTCGCCGACGTCCTCACCGACCACGCAGCGCCGGTCGACCTGCTGGTCAACAACGCCGGGTTCGGCATGCGTACGCGCTTCCCGGACGCGCCGCTCGCCGACGAGGAGCGCTCGCTGGACGTCATGGTCCGCGCCCCGTTGCGGCTGTGCCACGCGGCCCTGCCGGGCATGGGCGAGCGCGGTCGCGGAGCCGTCATCAACGTGGCCAGCGTCGCGGGCTTCGTCCCCCGCGGCACGTACGGCGCGCACAAGGCCTGGCTGATCAGCCTGAGCCGGTGGCTGGAGGTGGCCTACCGCGGCCGCGGCGTCCGGGTGATGGTGCTGTGCCCGGGCTTCGTGCGCACCGAGTTCCACCAGCGGATGGACGCCGACATGAGCGGGGTGCCCGGGTGGATGTGGCTCGACGCCGACCGGCTGGTGCGTGCCGCGCTGGCTGACCTCGCCAAGGGCGTCAGCGTCTCGGTCCCCTCGCGGCGCTACCAGGTCCTGGCCCGGCTGGCCCGCATCGCCCCCGCCGGCATCGCCGAGCGCGCCGGCCGGCGGGGCCGCTGACGCGGGTGGTGGTGTGTCTGCGGGTTTCGCACGTGCCCTTGCGAAACCCGCGGACCCCCCGCGCAATAACAGGGGGCCAGTGCGGACCACGCGGGGTACGAGACGCGAGTGGTGGCTCAGCCGACGTCGACGATCGCCGCCACCGGGCCGCCGCCCTCGGGACCCTGGTGGGCCGCCGACACGGAGACGAACACGGCCGGGTCGCCGGTCACCGCCGCCGTGACGCCGCCGACGCACGCCTTGATCTGCCGGTGCCAGTGCACGTCGGAGTCGTCCAGCATGGCGTTGCGACGCCCGCGCACGGTGCCGTCCTGGCTCGCCTCGCACTTGAGGAAGACGTTGACCAGCCGGCCGTCGAGGTCGGACGTGCGCGGCCGCTCGGGCAGCTCGAGGCCGGCGTCGCGGATCGCGGCCCAGATGCCGTCGGAGTCGAGCGCGTCGGTCATCACCGCGTGCCCGATCCGGTAGCGCCCGCCGACCCCGCGCGCATTGCCCACCACGACCACCTGTGCCCGGTCGAGCTCGACGCCCGACGAGCAGGAGGCGACCGCGGAGTAGAGATCCCGCTCGTGCATGACGTCGGCGTCGGTCGGCATCTCGATCTCGCCGAGCGCCACCGCGACCCCGAGCGCCGTCGTGCCGTTGGACAGGTCCATCGACTCGTGGGTGTGCTCGGTCCACACCGTCTCGCCCCGGCTCTTGGCGTCGCGGATGGTGTGGATCGTCAGCAGCGGCGTCTTGGTCTGCACGTAGTGCACGTCGGCGACGTCGGTGATCCCGGCGCGCTCCATCGCGACCTTGACCGCGTCGGCGACCTTGCTGATCATCGCCACCCGGCCGATGTCCTCGGGCAGCAGCTGGTCGCTCATCGCGAAGCCCACCGTCAACCGCAGCTCGTCGCTCGGCTCGGCCGCCCCCTCGGGCAGCGTGGCGAAGATGGTGGCGTGCGGGCTGATCACGCCGTCGGTGCCGCCGGACCACACGATCGGGATCTGCTTCACCTCGTCGTCGGAGCGGGTGCCCTTGGCGGCGATCACCTCGCGGAACGCGCGGTCGGCGATGATCCGGGTGTAGTCGTTGACCCCGCCGTTGCCCTCGGTCTTGCCGATGACCGCGATGACCCGGTCGGCCTCCATCACGCCGTCGTCGATCAGCGTCGCCAGCTCGCTGGCGTCGGCGACCGAGTGGATCGGGACCTTGCGTACTTCGATGGCCTGGGGCACGACTTCCTTGCCTTTCTGGTGGGCTCGATGGTCGGTCAGCTGATCGGTACGGGCGGGTGCACCCGCGTGCCGACCGTGCCGGACACGGCCTCGGCGATCAGTGGCAGCGACGTGATGACACCGATGTTGCGGGTACGTTCGGCGAAGCGTGTCACGGCCTCGATCTTGGGGCCCATCGACCCCGCCGCGAAATGGCCCTCGGCCGCGACCTCGCGCAGCTCGTCGCTGGTGATGTCGCCGAGTGGCTGGGCGTCCGGCGTCCCCCAGCCGACCACGGCCGCCTCGACGTCGGTCGCGATCACCAGCACGTCCGCGGCGACCTGCTCGGCGAGCAGCGCCGCGGTCAGGTCCTTGTCGATGACCGCCTCGACCCCGACGTAGCCCTCGCCCTCGCGCCGCACGGTGGGGATGCCACCGCCACCACTGCACACCACGACGTACCCGGCCGTGAGCAGCGCCTTGGCGGCGGGGAAGTCCAGGCAGCGCAGCGGTTCCGGTGAGGCGACCACGCGGCGCCAGCCGCGCTCACCGCTGCGCTCCCAGTGCTGCCCGTGCTCGATCATCAGCGCAGCCTCGTCCTCGTCGAGGTACCGTCCGATCGGCTTGGTCGGGTCGGAGAAGCCCGGGTCGTCGTCGTCGACGAGAGTGCGCGAGACCAGCGCCGCCACCGGCACCGGCAGGCCGCGGATCACCAACGCCTGGTCGAGGGTGTCGAGCACCAGCATGCCGATGGTTGCCTGCGTCTGCGCGCCGCACCAGTCGAGCGGCACCGGCGGCACCACGTCGGCGGCGAGCTCGTTCTTGAACAGCAGGTTGCCGACCTGCGGGCCGTTGCCGTGGGTGAGCACCACCTCATGGCCCTCGCTCACCAGCTCGGCGATGCTCTCCATCGCCTCGGCGATCGCCGCACGCTGGTCGTCGGGGCCTGCCGTGCCGTCGGCAGCGGTCATGGCGTTGCCGCCCAGGGCCACGACGAGTCGCATGCGCAGAATCTAGCCGCTGCGGCCGGGCTCAGACCCCGTCGTCCTCGCCGATGTCCTCGTTCCACAGCGACGGCTCGGCCGCGATGAACTCCTGCATCATCGCGACGCACTCGGCCGATTCGGCGTTGACCACCTCGACGTCGTACGAGCGCAGCAGCACCTCGGCGCCCATGAAGGTGCGGTTCTCGCCGAGCACGACCCGGCCGATCCCGTACAGCAGGATGGCGCCGCTGCACATGTGGCACGGCGACAACGTCGTGTACATCGTGGCCCGCCGGTAGGTCGACGCCGGCAGCCGCCCGACGTTCTCCAGGGCGTCGGTCTCGCCGTGCCGGATCGCGCTGCCCAGCTGCACCCGCCGGTTGCGCCCCACCCCGAGCACGACCCCGTCGGCCACCAGCGCGGCGCCGATCGGGATGCCGCCCTCGGCGCGCCCGGCCCGGGCCTGCTCGATGGCCAGGCCGAGATAGCGCGTGTCGCCGTCAGTGAGCACGGACCCGCGCCTTGTCGGACTGGGCGAGGAGCGCGTAGATCGCGGCGGCGACGACCGCGCCGGCCAGCCAGGACAGGTCGACGTTGCCGAGTGCCTTGGCGCCGGGACCCTGCAGGTACGTGGGGATGCCGAACTCGAACGCCCAGGTGGCAGCCATGCCCACCACGAACGCGATCAGCGCGCTCCACCGCACGTCGGGCAGCCGTCCCGCCCCCGGCGGGTCGAGCAGCACCTCGGTGTCGACGCGGCCTCCGCTCAGCCAGTAGTAGTGCACCAGCATGATCGCGGCCCACGGCGCCACCCAGGTGACCAGGCTCGCCAGCCAGCCGTCCAGCGCGTGCGCGAAGTCGGTCTGGTAGACGAGCACCACGGTGAACACGCTGGCGAAGACGCCGACGGCGTAGACCACCGTGCGCCGGCTGACCTTGAGGTCCAGCGCCAGCGCGCACACCGCACAGGAGTAGATGTTCAGGATGTTGGTGGCGATCGGCCCGTGCAGCACCAGCAGCAGCACCGGGATCGCCAGCGCCCCGAAGGACTCGACGATCAGCTCGCCGGGGTCGACCGCGCCGTTGACGCTGGCCAGGCTGGCGCCGAGCACGCCGAGCCACACGACGGGCAGGAACTGGCCCAGCGTCGAGGCTGCGTACAGCCGGCGCGGCGGCACCGACGTCGGTACGAACCGCGAGTAGTCGCTGGCGTAGGCGAACCAGGTGATGCCCCAGCCGATGCCGATCGCCGTCATCACCGTGGACATGGCCGACAGCCGGTCGGTGCCGGTCAGTCCCGCACCGGCGTACGACCAGTCGATGTCCAGCTTGGTCCACGCGACCGCCGTCATCGCGACGAGCACGACGAGCGTGACCGGCACGGTGTACTTCTCGAAGGTGGCGATCCAGGTGTAGCCGTTGGCGGCGATCCAGACCTGCAGCGCCATGATCACCGCCACCACCAGCAGCTTGGTGCCGGTGCCGCCGGTGTAGCCGATCTCGCCGAGCAGCGCGATCACCAGGTCGAGCACGATCCAGGTGTTGATCGCGCACCAGCCGGCCGACATCACCCCCTGGATGACGGTGGGCAGGTAGGCGCCGCGGCGGCCGAACGCCGAACGGGTCAGGACCATCTGCGTGACGCCGGTGCGCTGGCCCATCAGCACGAACAGGCCGAACACCGCCATCCCGACCAGGTTGCCGGCCACCAGCACCAGCACCGTGTCGCGCAGGCCCAGCCCGATGTTGATGCCGAGGGCGCCGAGCACCCAGTTGATCGGGGCGATGTTGGCGCCCGCCCAGATCCAGAACTGCTGGCCGGGCGTCGACACCCGGCCCTCCTCCGGTACCGGTGCCAGACCGTGGTGCAGGTCGGCGTTGTGCGGGTCGGTCGTCACAGCCAGTCCACCTCCGCAGCGGCCGCACCGCCCGAGAGGCTCGCGTAGCCGGGCCCCCGGTCGAAGAACGGCTCTCGTTCGGCCCGCACACCACGCATCTCGTCGCGGCGGGCACGGGTCAGGTCTGCGTCGTACGTCACGTCGCCGTCCGCGACGGAGCCGGTGATCACGACGCCGTAGTCGTCGTGCGCCGACTGTGGCGACACCTTGGTCCAGAGCAGGTCGCGGACGACGGCGCCGGGGTCGCGGTCGAGCGGGTCGCCCCAACCGCCACCTCCGGTCGTGCGGATGCGGATCACCTCGCCGGCCCGCACCGGCTCGTCGTCGGCCAGCGCATCGACCGCCCGCTCGTGCGGGCCGCCCGGATCGATGGTGACCTCGAACGGCGTGCCCGCCTTGCCGCCCCGAACCCCCCAGCAGGCGAGGATCGACCGGTCCGCGATCGACATGAAGTGCGCGTCCGCGAGCATCCGGATGTGCTTCTCGTAGCCGAGCCCGCCGCGGTACTCACCCGGACCGCCGGAGTCGAGAGCCAGGCCCAGACGCTCGACCACGAAGGGGAAACGCGACTCGGTGAACTCCGTCGGCAGGTTGCGCGAGTCGGGCACGACGTGGATGGTGTCCTCGCCGTCGGCGTAGTAGCGACCGCCGGCACCGCCGCCGAGGACCTCCCGCATCAGGTACGGCCGCCCGTCCGTGTCGTCCCCGTAGACGCCGGTGTAGCGGATGGTCTCCTGGTCGGCCGGCATCCGGCCGTCGACCGCCTTGGCCAGCACGCCGGCCAGCACGCCGAGCAGCCGCAGGATCACGAACGTGCGTGCGTTGGTCGGCGCGGGGAACACCGGCGTCAGCAGCGTGCCCGGCGCGGGGAACCGCATCTCGATCAGCGGCACCACGCCCTCGTTGACGTCGAGCTCTGCCATCCGCTCCGGCGTCTCCGCGAGGTTGCGCAGGATCGGCGCCAGCCACTTCTTGAGGAACACGCCGTCGGAGTAGTCGCCGCAGTGGTTGATCGGCCCCTTCGCCTGCGGGGACGTGCCGTCGAAGTCGATCACCAGCCGCTCGCCGCCGGGGTCGTCGGCCGGTGTGCGGGTCAGCGTGATCCGTTGGGTGTGCAGCATCGGCTCGTCGACACCGTCGTGCTCGGCATAGTCCTCCCACACCCAGCTGCCGACCGGGATCCGGGACAGGATCTCGCGCCGGTACGTCTGGGTGGTGCGGTTGATGATCGCGTCGAAGCACGACTCCACCACGTCGCGTCCGTACCGGTCGAACAGCTCACCCAGTCGCCGAGCACCCATCAGGCAGGCCGAGCACTCGGCGTCGAGGTCGGCGGCGAGCGACTCCGGCATCCGCGAGTTGCGGGTCATGATCGCCAGCGCGGCGCGGTTCGGCTCACCCGCGCTCCACAGCTTGATGGGGGGCACCATCAGCCCCTCCTCGAAGCACGACGTCGCGTGGCTGGGCATCGACCCGGGCACGGCACCGCCGATGTCGTCGTGGTGGCCGAACGCCTGCACGAACGCCACCACACTCCCCGCGTGGAAGACCGGCACCGTCACGCACAGGTCGGGCAGGTGCCCGATGCCGCCCTCGGACCGGTAGACGTCGTTGTGGAAGAACACGTCGCCGGGAGCCATCTCGGCCAGCGGGAAGTCGCGGGCGACCGGGTGCACCAGCGCCGAGTAGGACCGGCCGGTGAGCTTGCGCAGCAACCGGTCGTGGATGCCCGCGCGGAAGTCGTGCGCGTCGCGGATCATCGGGGAGCGCGACGTGCGCGCGATCGCGGTCTCCACCTCCCGCTCGACCGACGCGAGGCTGCCCTGCACGATCTCGACGAGCACCGGGTCGGCGGTCGCGCCCGCGTCGGCTGTCAGCGACCCGAACGGGAACTGCGTCGGTGCTGTCCGGCTCATGGCCGTCGCTCCCGGGTGACCACGAGGTTGAGGTACGGGTCCACGCTGGCGGTGAACCCGGGGTGCAGCGGGACGGTGGAGCCGAACTCCTCGATGACCGCCGGCCCGGCAACCTCCTGGCCGGGACGCAGGTCGGACCGCTGGTGGACCGGCGTGGGCACGTACCCCTCGGCCGCGTCGAAGCAGACCTCGCGGGTGCTGGCCGGCACGGGCGAGCCCGAGCCGCCCTCGGCGTGCCGGCGGATCTCCGGCCGCTGGATCGGCCCGATGCCGGACACCCGCAGGTTGACCCACTCGACCTGCTGGCTGCCGTCACCGGCGAAGTCGTAGCCGTAGAGCCCGCGGTGCTCGGCGTGGAAGCCCGCGGCGACACCGTCGAGCAGGGCCGGGTCGATGTCACCGTCGGGGACCGGCACCCGGACCTCGTACGCCTGGCCGAAGTAGCGCAGGTCGGCCGTGCGCACGAAGCGGTGCCTGTCGGCGGGGAAGCCCTCGGTGTCCAGGGCGGTCGCGGCACGGGCGGTGAGCTCGGCGTAGCGGCGACCGAGGTCGTCGGGGTCGAGCGCGTCGTGCAGCGTCACGTGGGTCTGGACGTAGTCGTTCTTGACGTCGACCGTGAGCAGGCCGAACGCCGACACGTTGCCCGGATCGGGCGGCACCAGGACGGCCGGGAGGTCGAGCACGTCGACCAGGCGGCACAGCAGCAACGAGCCGGACCCGCCGAACGTGGTGAGGGTGAAGTCGCGCACGTCGAGCCCGCGCTTGACGGTGATCTGACGCAGCGCGTTCGCCTGGTTCCACGCCGAGATCTCCAGCACGCCGGCCGCCGCCTGCTCGACCGTCATGCCGAGATCGGCTGCCAGCCCGGTGAGGCCCTTGCGAGCCGCGTCGACGTCCAGCGGGATCTCGCCGCCGAGCAGGTGCGGCGGGATGCGTCCGAGCACCACGTGCGCGTCGGTGATGGTGACGTCGCTGCCGCCATTGGCGTAGCAGAGCGGACCCGGGTCGGCGCCCGCGGACGCCGGGCCGACCTTGAGCGTGCCCTCCGGCGACAGCCACGCGATCGAGCCGCCGCCCGCGCCGACGGTGACGACGTCGATCATCGGGATCTTGCTGGGATAGACGCCGACGGTGCCCTCGGTCGTCAGCGACGGCTCGCCGTCGACCACGACCGACACGTCGGTCGACGTGCCGCCCCCGTCACAGGTCAGCACCCGGTCGAAGCCGGCCTTCCTGGCGATCAGGGCGGCACCGAGCGCGCCTGCTGCCGGGCCGGAGAGCACGGTGGTGATCGGCTGGTGCACGACCTCGTCGGCGGACAGCACGCCGCCGTTGGACTTCATCACGTAGAACGGCACCGTCCGCTCGCCGGTGAACGCGTCCAGCCGCTGCTTGATCGTCGCGACGTAGCGCGACACCCGCGGCTTGACCGCGGCATCGACGAGCGTCGTCATCGACCGCTCGTACTCCCGGTACTCGCGCAGCACCTCGCTGGACACCGACACCACGACGTCGGGGTGCTCCTGGACCACGATCTCGCGCACGCGTTGCTCGTGCGCCGGGTTGGCGTAGGCGTGCAGCAGGCAGATGCCGAGCGTCTGCACGCCCCGGTCGCGGAACCAGCGGGCGACGGTGCGTACGGCGTCCTCGTCGAGCGGCCGGATCTCGTCGCCGGTGTAGGCCAGCCGTCCGCCCACCGTGCGCACCAGGTCGCGCGGCACGATCCGCTCGGGCTTGACCCAGAAGTACGAGTTGCCGTAGCCGTCGGGCACCGACTGGCGGGCGATCTCCAGCACGAACTCGTAGCCCTCGGTGGTGATGAACCCGACCGTGTCGATCTTGCCCTCGAGCAGCTGGTTGGTCGCGACCGTGGTGCCGTGACTGACCGCGGAGATCGCGTCGCCGCTGCCCGGGGGCAGCCCGAGCAGCCCGAGCACCTTGTCGATGCCGGCCAGGAACCCGTCGGCGGGGTTGCTCGGCGTCGACGGCGTCTTGGTGGTGACCAGCTCTCCCGTCGTCTCGTCGAAGGCGACCACGTCGGTGAAGGTGCCCCCGGTGTCGATGCCGATGCGGAGCCGAGGGGACGCGGTCATGACTGCCGCTGGAACAGGCAGAACGGGTGCCCGGCGGGGTCGAGGTAGACCCGGACGTCGTCCTGCGGCTGGTAGTCGGCGAGGACGGCACCGGTGGCGACCGCGTGCGCACCAGCGGCGTCGAGGTCGTCCACCCGGATGTCGAGGTGGGCCATCATCTGCTGGTCGGCGGGGCCGGAGGGCCAGGTCGGCGGGACGTACGCGCGCTCGGTCTGGAAGGAGAGCAGCGGTCCTCCGTCCGGGAGCCGGAGCGCCACCCAGTGGGCCTCGTCCTCCTCGACCTCACCGCCGAGCAGCCGCCGGTAGAAGCCCGACAGCGCCTGGGCGTCCGGACTGTCGAGCACGAACCCGGCCAGGGTCAGCCGGGGCGCCTCGGCCATCAGGCCTCCTGTCCGAGCTGCGGGCGCTGCCGGCCCGCGCCGCTGGCCCGCTCGTACGCCGCCGCGATCTCCAGCAGCCGTCGGTCACCGCCGACGGGCGCGACCAGCTGCAGCCCGACCGGAAGACCGGCCGCGGTGAACCCGGCCGGGACCGAGATCGCCGGGCAGCCCGTGACCGTGATCAGGAAGCACGAGCGCATCCAGTCGAGGTAGGTCTCCTGGGCGCGGCCGTTGATCTCGGGCGGGTACTCCTGGTCGGCGGGGAACGGCGGCACCTGGCTGACCGGGAGCGCCAGCACGTCGTGGTCGGCGAAGAACATCCGGAGCCGGTCGCCGAGCTCGGTGCGGCGCGCGTGTGCGACCGCCACGTCGTGTCCGGTCAGCGGGCCACCGGCGCGGATGTTGGCGGCCAGCGTGGGCTTGAACTTGTCCGGGTGCTCGGTGAGCAGCTCGCCGAGCATGTAGTCGAACATCCAGGCCCGGAGCACGCGGAAGGTCTTGTCGGCGCCGGACAGGTCCGGCGACGCGGGCACGACCCGTGCGCCGGCCGACTCCAGCACGGCCGCCTGGGTCGCGATGACGGCTGCCACCTCGTGGTCGACCTCGATCGCGCCGCCCAGGTCGGGCGCCCACGCGACGCGTACGCCGTCCAGGGTGCCGTGCAGCGGTTCGGCGAACACCGACCCAGCGGTGCCGATCGCCGAGGGCGAGCGGTCGTCCGGGCCCGCGATCACCGAGAGCAGCAGCGCGAGGTCGGCGACGTCCCGGGCCAGCGGGCCGTGCACGGACAACGTCTCCCAGTAGTGCCAGGTCGGCCAGATCGGCACCCGGCCGACGCTCGGCCGCAGCCCGACCACGTTGCAGAACGACGCCGGGTTGCGCAGCGACCCGCCCATGTCGCTGCCGTCGGCCAGCGGCACCATGCCGGTCGCCAGCGCCGTGGCCGCGCCGCCGCTGGACCCGCCCGCGGAACGTTCCTGGTCGTACGGGTTCAGGGTCGTGCCGAAGATCGGGTTGAACGTGTGCGACCCGGCCGCCCACTCGGGCACGTTGGTCTTGCCGACGATCACGGCACCGGCGCCACGGATCCGCTCGACCAGCAGGTCGTCCCAGCCGGAGATGTGGTCGGACATCACCGGCGAGCCGAACGTGGTCCGCCAGCCCTGTACGTGATGGGTGTCCTTGACCGCGAACGGCAGCCCGTGCAGCGCACCGACGTCGTCGCCGCGGGTGAGGGACTCGTCGGCCGCACCGGCGTCGGCGCGGGCCCGTTCGGCGTCGAGACTGACCACCGCGTTGACGACCGGATTGACCTCGTCGATCCGGTCCAGGTGCAGCTCGAGCAGCTCGCGCGCCGAGATCCGCTTGGTGCGCACGGCCTCGGCCATCTCCCGGGCCGGGCTGTAGTGGTCGATGTCCATGGTTCCCCTCAGCCGCGCCTGCGTCCGAGCAGCACGCCGAACGCCACCAGGGCGGCGCCGACCGCCACCCCCTTCAGGAAGTCGTCGATGCCACCGGCCCGGGGTGCGGCGGGCGGGGCGGTGTAGACACCTGCCGCTTGCCCCTCCGCGGTCCCCGCCGTGGCCGCCGGCGCGACCGTGGGCGTCTCACCCGTCAGCACCCGGTCGACCGATGCGAAGAACTCCCCCGCCATCCGCTTGCTCACGCTGGTGAGCATCCGCTGGCCGACGCCGCCAATCATGCCGCCGACGACCGCGTCGGCCTCGTACGCGAGCGTGGTCGTGCCGTCGCCGCGGTCGGTGAAGCGCACCCAGACGTCGGCGCCCACCGTGCCCGGTGCGCCGGAGCCCGCGGCCTTGAGCAGCAGCGACTCGTGCGGGGTGAGGTCGCTCAGCTCGCAGGTGCCTGCGTAGGTGCCCTTGATGGTCGCGACCCCTGCGTTGACGGTCATCGCGTACGCGTTCTCGCCGGTCGCCTCCAGCCGCTCGCAGCCGGGGATGGTCGCCACCAGCACCGAAGGGTCGAGCAGGGCGTCCCACACCTTGTCGACGGGTGCGTTGAGGACGGCTTCTCCGGCGACCTTCATGGGGTGACCCTACGACCGCCCGGCGGAGAGGCCCATCCCCTCCTCAGGTCGCCCCGCGATCATCCGCGTGGGAGGCGCGGCTTGGGCCCCTTCGAAGCTGAGCACGTGTGGTCGAATCCCCTTGTGGACAAGGGGATTCGGTGTCTCGGGAGTGTCGGTGGCCGGGTCTAGGTTGGTGTCATGTCCGACCAGCCGATCAGTCCAGCCGTCCATCCGGTGGCCGAGCTGTGTCGGCGGTTGGGGGCCCGGCTGGACCAGGTCGGCGACCCGGCCCTGTGGTCACTCGGCGATTCCGAGCGGGGCGGGCTGGTCCGGGACCTGGACGTGCAGATCCGCCGGTTGCAGGCCTGGCAGACCAAGACCGTCGCCGAGGCGGCCCGGCGGGACCTGGCAAAGACGGTCGGGGCGACCTCGACGACCGGGTGGCTGGCCGGCACCCTGACCGCCCGCCCGGCCCGCGCCCGCCAGCTCACCACCCTGGCCGCCGAGCTGGATCACGGTCTGGACGCGACGGTGGCCGCGTTCGGGGCCGGTGCGATCGATGCCGACCAGGCGCGGGTGATCGCCGAAGCCGTGCACGCCCTGCCCGCGACCGTCGGGGGCGAGGTCATCGGCCAGGGGGAGCAGTTGATGCTGGACTGGGCCGGCCAGCACCCGGCCCACGTGCTCGCCGGCTACGCCCAGCACCTGCTGGCCCACCTCGCCCCCGACATCGCCGAGGCCGCCGAGGCCGACGCGCTGGCGCGGGCCGAACGGCGCGACGAGTCCCGGGCCAACACCCTCACCGCGAACCCCGACCACCGGGGAAGGGTCCGGCTGCGCGGCGAGCTCGACCCCGAGTCCTGGGCCCTGGTCTCCGCCGCCCTCGAACCCTTCGCCAAGCCATGCTCGACAGTGGCGGTCCACGGAGTGAGCGAGTCCGACCGGCGCACCGTCGGGCAACGCCAGGCCGACGCCCTGGTCGAGATCTCCCGCCGCACCCTGGGATCGGACCAGACGCCGACCTCGTTCGGGTTCCCCGCCCACCTGGCCGTCACCATCGGCTACCACCAACTCCAAGCCGCGACAGGGGTCGGCACGCTGGACACCGGCACCCCGCTGTCGGCCGAAGACATCCGCCGGATCGCCTGCGACACCACCATCCTGCCGGTGCTGCTCAACAGCCCGGGGTGCCGCTCGACGTCGGCCGGGCGATCCGGGTCTTCACCAAGGAACTCCGCCGGGCCGTCGAGATCCGCGACCTCGGCTGCGCATTCCCCGGATGCCCACGTCCTGCCTCCTGGTGCAACGTGCACCACATCGTGCACTGGGCCGACGGCGGACCCACCAGCCTCGACAACGGGGTCCTGCTCTGCGGCACCCACCACCGGGTGATCCACCGCAACCAATGGGCCGTCCGACTCGGCACCGACCGCCGACCCGAGTTCCTCCCACCAGAGTGGATCGACCCCGACCGAACACCCCGCCGCAACACCATGCACCTCCGCTGCTGAGGGATACAGCGACAGAGACATGTCAGCCGGGCATCAGCCCATGCGCCGGCGACATCACGACCGACGGTCGGCCCGCCTAGTCGGCGTCGCGGGCGTGCAGCCGACGCAGCTCGAACAGCTCCGACGGCGAAATGGGCATCGCGGTGATCGGGAAGCCCTCGGCGTCCTCGATCGCCGACGCGAACAACGCCGCCGACGGGATCACCCCTGCCTCGCCCGCGCCCTTGATGCCGAGCGGGTTCAGCGGCGAGGGCGTCTCGAGGTGGTCGATCTCGATCTCGTCGGGAACCTCGCTGACGTACGGCATCAGGAAATCCATGAACGACGCGTTCTGCAGCTGGCCGTGCTCGTCGTAGTCCATCCGTTCGTACAGCGCTCCCCCGACGCCCTGCGCCACCCCGCCGTGGATCTGCCCCTCGACGATGGCCGGGTTGATCAGCCGGCCACAGTCGTGCACGACGCAGTAGCGCAGGATCCGGACCTCAGCGGTGTCGGGGTCGGTCTCCACGATCACCGCGTGCATGCCGTTGGCGAAGGTCGAGCGCGGCGGCGAGTAGTAGTCCCGTCCCTCGAGGCCGGGCTCGTCGTCCTCGTCGACCGGCGGCTTGTCCGGGTCCCCAACGGCGAACTGGGTGGCGGCCTTGGACGCCTCGTCGAACGCGTAGCGCAGCGGGTTGGACAGCACCGCCAGCGTGCCCAGCCCGATGCTCGCCTCGGGCGCGCCCTTGACCCGCACGGTGCCGTCGACGATCTCGAGGTCGTCCTCGGCGGCCTCGAGCGCGTCCGCAGCGAGGCGCAGCGCCTTGGCGCGTACGTTGCGCGCCGCCAGCGCGATCGCCGACCCGCTCATGACCGCTGCTCGAGACGCGAACGTGCCCACTGCGTAGGGGAACCGCCGGGTGTCGCCGGTCACCACCTCAATGTCCTCGATCGCCACCCCCAGCTCGTCGGCGACGATCTGGGCGAACACGGTGCGGTGCCCCTGGCCCTGCGAGGTGAGACCGGTCGCCACCTTGACCCTGCCGCTGGTCTCGATCTGCACGTGCCCGCCCTCGTACGGGCCGACGCCGGTGCCCTCGACGTAGCAGGCCAGGCCGATCCCGACCTGCCGACCCTCCGCCCGCGCCTGCTCACGGAACGCCTCGAAGCCGTCCCAGCCGACCAGCGCCTTGAGCTTGTCCATCGAGCCCGGGAAGTCACCGGAGTCGTAGATCAGCGGCTTGCCGTCCTGGAAGACCAGGCCGTGGTCGTAGGGGAACTCGTCCGGCTGGATGAAGTTGACCTCGCGCACCACGGCGCGGTCCCGCCCCAGCTCGGCCGCAATGGCATCCAGAGTGCGCTCCATCGCGTACACGCCCTGCGGTCGGCCGGCGCCACGGTAGGGCGTCACCATCACCGTGTTGGTGTAGAGCGAGTCGAAGACCACTTTGTAGGCGCCAGGCTTGTACGGCCCCAGCAGCTGGGTCGAAGTGATGATCGGCACGATCAGCCCGTAGGGCGTGTACGCGCCGTTGTCGTGCCAGAAGCGCACCGACAGGCCGAGCACCCGGCCCTCGTCGTCGAAGCCCACCTCGATGTGGTGCAGCTGGCCGCGCTCGTGCGCGGACGAGATGAAGTGCTCCCGCCGGTCCTCGATGAACTTCACCGGCCGGCCGAGCGCGCGGGCCGCCATCGGCACCAGCAGCTCCTCCGGCCACGGGTGGTTGATCTTCACGCCGAAGCCGCCACCCACGTCGGGGGTGATCACGTCGACGTCGACGAGGTCGAGCCCGAGCTTGGCGGCCACCGCCGCACGCACGCCGGTCGACGTCTGCGTCGACGTCCACACCCGCATCCGGCCGGAGTCGGTGTCCCACCGGGCGAGCGTCGCCCGGCCCTCCAGCGGCATGCTGGCGCTGCGTTCGATCTGCAGGTCGAGACTCAACCGGTGCGGTGCGGCCGCGATCGCCGCGTCGACGTCGTCGGACCCCTGCTCCATGTGCGCGGCCACGTTGCCCGGCACGTCCTCGTGCACGAGCAGATCCGCGCGACGGGCGGCCTCCACCCCCACGACGGGCGGCAGCGCCTCGTACGTCACCTGCACCCGTCCGGCGGCGTCCTCGGCCACGTAGCGGTCGACGGCCACCACCATCGCCACCGCCTCGCCCATGTAGTTGACCTCGTCCCGGGCGAGCGCGTACTGGGTGCGCCCCTGCGTCAACGTCGGGTGCGGGATCAACAGCGGCAACGGTGTTGCCATCGGCCCGGTGAGGTCGTCGTAGGTGTAGACCGCCAGCACCCCGTCGACGTCGAGCACGGCGTCGACCTCGATGTCGACGACCCGGGCGTGCGCGTGCGGGCTGCGCACCATCGCCACGTGCAGCGCGTCGGCGCCGAGGTCGTCGGTGTAGCGGCCACCGCCGCGCAGCATCCGGTCGTCCTCGACGCGGGGAACCTTCTCGCCGAACAGCTTGGTGGTCACCCGCCCTCCCCCGCCTCGCGGTTCAGCTCCGCTGCGCTCTGCTCCGTGCGCAGCTCCGCTGCGCTCTGCTCCATGCGCAGCTCCGCTGCGCGGAGGACCGACTTCACGATGTTCTGGTACCCGGTGCAGCGGCACAGGTTGCCCGCGACCATCTCCCGCGCCTGGTCCGGCGTCGGGTCGGGGTTGTCGTCCAGCCCGGCGGCGATCGTGGTGAGGAAACCCGGCGTGCAGAAGCCGCACTGCAGCCCGTGCATGTCCTTGAACGCCTGCTGCACGGGCCCGAGCGTGCCGTCGGTGTTGGTCAGCCCCTCGACGGTCGTGATCTGCTGCCCGTGCACGGACACCGCAAACACCAGGCACGAGCGCACCGGGACACCGTCCAGCAGCACCGTGCAGGCACCGCACACGCCGTGCTCGCAGCCCACGTGGGTACCGGTCAGGCCGCAGTCGTGCCGCAACGCGTCGCTGAGCAGTCGCCGCGCCGGGACCTGGAGGTCGTGGCTGGCGCCGTTGACGTGCAGCAGCACGTCGTGCAGCGGTTCGGTCATGCCACACCCTCGCGCAGCCGCCCGGTCGCCGCAGCGTGCGCCTGCGCCAGCACCCTCCCGGTGAGCACGCCCGCGAGGTGCCGGCGGTAGTCGGCGGTGGCGTGGATGTCGGCCTCCGGGTCGACTCGCTCGCGGGCAAGATCGGCGGCCGCACGGCACGCCGCGTCGAGGTCGTCTGCGCCGTCGAACGCCTCGGTGAGGTCGAGCACCAGCGGTACGTCCCCAACCGAGAGGTAGCCGACGCGTGCCGCACTCGCCTGCCCGTCGTCGCCGAGCGACACGGTGGCACCGGCACCGACCAGCGCGTAGTCGCCGTGCCGCCGGGAGATCTCGTCGAAGCCGATGCCGGCCGTCGTCGCCAGCGCGGGGAAGAACGCCTCGGTGACGATCTCGTCGGCCGCCAGCGACGTCTCCAGCGGACCGACGAACAGGTCGGCGGCCGCGACCTCCCTGGTGCCACGCACCGACCGCGCCGTCACGTGGCCCTCGAGCAGACACAGCACGGCCGGCATCTCGGCAGCCGCGTCGGCGTGCACGATCGACCCCACGGTGGTGCCCCGGTTGCGGATCGTCGCGTGCGCCACCCGGCGCAGCGCCTCGCCCACCAGTGGCTGCACCCGACGGGCACCCGGGTCACGCTCGACCTCGGCGTGCCGTGCCAGCGCCCCGACCCGTACGCCCTCGTCGTCGGAACGGACGTAGGCCAGCTCGGCCAGCCCACCGAGGTCGACCAGCACGGCCGGCGCCGCCAACCGCATCGACAGCAGCGGGATCAGGCTCTGGCCGCCGGCGAGCACCTTGGCATCGGCGTGCGAGGCGTACGCCTCCACGGCGGCGTCGACGGTGTCGGGTCGGAGGTAGTCGAAGGGTGCTGGCTTCACGCGGTCAGGCCTCGTCGTCCTGCCTGTGCACGTCAGTGCGTCCCACCGACAGCATCGCGCCGTCGCGCAGCTCGGGCGGCGCAACCGCCTTGGCCAGGTGGAAGCCGACGAGGGTGACGATCGTGCCGAGCGCGATGCCGGACAGCGTGAAGTCGTCGGTGATCTCCAGCGACGTGTCGCCGATCGCGATGATGATCCCCGCAGCGACCGGGACCAGGTTGACGGGGTTGGCGAAGTCCACCCCGTTCTCCTTCCAGATCTTGGCCCCCAGCAGGCCGATCATGCCGTACAGCACGACCGTGATCCCGCCCAGCACGCCACCGGGCGTCGCGGACACCAACGCGCCGAACTTGGGTGAGAACCCGAAGATCAGGGCGACCGCAGCCGCGACGAAGTACGCCGCCGTCGAGTAGATGCGGGTCGCCGCCATGACCCCGATGTTCTCGGCGTACGTCGTCGTGGGCGAGCCACCGACCGAGGAGGCGATCACGGTGCCGACGCCGTCGGCGGCGATGGCCTTGCCCATCACCGGGTCGAGGTCGCGACGCGTCATCTCGGCGACGGCCTTGACGTGCCCGGTGTTCTCGGCGATCAGCGCGATGACGGCCGGCAGCACCAGCAGCACGAACGTGATGGAGATCGACGGCATGTGCCAGCCGACCGCGTCGAGGTTGCCGGCAGTGGTCTGGTTGCCCACCAGCCCGTCCGGGGTGTGCACCGGGAAGCCGAGCCAGTCGGCGTCCTTGACCGTGTCCCAGTTGACCCGGTAGTGCTCGTCTACCTCGCCGGTACCGGCGTTGAACGCGGTGATCATGCCGAACGTCTTGTCGAACACCCAGGACAGGACGTACCCGAAGATCAGGCCCAGGAAGACGGCGATGCGACCCATGAACCCGCGCAGACCCACCGCCATCAGGATCACCGCGGTCATCGTCAGCAGCGCGATCCACTGGTCCTGCGGCCAGTAGATGTCCGCCACGACAGGGGCGAGGTTGAAGCCGATCAGCATGACCACGGCACCGGTCACGACCGGCGGAAGCACCGCGTGCAGCATGTCGGTGCCGGCAAAGTGGATGAGCAGGCCGACCAGCGCCAGGACGAGACCGGCGACGAGGATCGCGCCGGTCACGTCGTCGGGCCCGCCCTCCTGGGCGTAGATCGCACTCGCACCGCCGACGAATGCCGCGCTGGTGCCGAGGTAGCTCGGCACCTTGCCCTGCACGATCAGCAGGAAGGCGATCGTCGCGACGCCGCTCATCATGATCGCCAGCTGCGGGTTGAGACCCATGATGATCGGGAACACGAACGTCGCGCCGAACATCGCCACCACGTGCTGGGCGCCGAGGCCGACCGTGCGTCCCCAGGACAGCCGCTCGTCCGGCGCCACCGCCTCACCTGGTGGCGGGGTCTTGCCGCCGTGTACGAGGGTCCACCCGAACGTCGCCATGACTGTCTCCTGACTGACGAGGCGCCTGTTGGCCAGACCCTAGTGGCGACGGTGACACGTACTCATGAGCAACACCGTGCCGACGGTCGACGTGTTCGGGCGCCGCAGTCTCTGGATAGCCTCCGGATGGCGATTCCGTCCGACTGCGCACCAGGGAGGCCCGGTGACCGCGTCCGCTGCCACCCCGTGGCTGGCCGACCGGCTGTCCGGCGCGCCCCGCGGGGCCCGCGTGCTGGCCACCGGGCCACAGGCGGTCTACGTCGACGACGACGGTGTCGCGGTTGCCGTGCTGGCCCGTGGTGCCGTGGCCGTGCCGGTCGGTCTGCGCACCCAGCTCGACCGGCTGCCCGAGACGGCGCACGCGGTCGTGGGCGACGGCCGGATCGGGCTCGGCCACGTGGTCGTCGAGGTAACCCGGCTGGTGACCGCCGAGGTGCCGCACCTCCCCCGGCTGGCTGCATCCGGTGAGCTGCTGGCCCGCTGGCTGCGACCCGGCACCGACCAGCGGCTGGACGCCGTACGTGCCGAGCTGCCTGCTCCCGCGCTGCGACTGCTCGGCGCGGGCGACCCCGGTGCGGTCGACGCGCTGCTCGGCCTCGGCAGCGGGCTCACGCCTCTCGGCGACGACGTGCTGGCCGGCTGGCTGGTGGCACGCCGGGCCGCGGGACTGCCGCACGACACCGTGGCGACTGCGGTGGCGGCCGCTCTCCCCGCGGCCTCGACCCGCACGACCACGTTGTCCGCGACCCTGCTGCACCGCGCCGCTGCGGGCGAGTCGGTACCCCAGCTGCGGCGGCTGCTGGTCGCGGCCGCCAGCGGGAGAGCACCGGCACGGGTGCGGTCGCTGCTGCACGACTTGCTGTCCGTCGGCCACACCTCCGGCGCGGGGCTCGCGACCGGAGCCGCACTCGCCGTCCCCACCGGGAGGACCCCGTGACGACCCACGTCGAGGTGCGACCCGGTGCTTACGCCGACTCGGTGACCCTGCTCGCGGTCAGCCGGGACGTGGCGGCCCAGCCCGGTGTCGAGGCCGCCCAGGTGGCGATGGCGACCCCGCTCAACCTCGAGGTGCTGGCGTCGATGGGTTTCGACCTCCCCGCCACCACGTCGAACGACATGGTGGTCGCGGTCCGCCTCGACGACGACGGCTCGGTGCCGGCGGCGCTCGCTGCCGTCGACGCCGCACTGGCCGCCGCCGGCTCGCGCCGCGACGACGGTCCGGAGCAGCTGGCGCCGCCACGCACCACCGGCAGTGCGCTGTCGCGCAGTGACGCCGGGCTGGCCCTGGTCTCGGTGCCCGGAGCCTCCGCGCTGGTCGAGGCGATGGATGCCGTCGACGCCGGACGCGACGTGATGGTGTTCAGCGACAACGTGCCGATCGAGCAGGAGGTGACGCTCAAGCAGGCCGCCGAGCGCGCCGGTGTGCTGGTGATGGGCCCCGACTGCGGGACCGCAATGGTCGGCGGGGTCGGCCTGGGGTTCGCCAACGCCGTACGGCCGGGGCCGGTCGGTGTGGTCGCCGCCTCCGGAACCGGCTGCCAGCAGGTCATGTGCCTGCTGGACGCCGCCGGCGTCGGCACCAGCGCCGCCCTGGGGGTCGGCGGGCGCGACCTGTCCGAGGCGGTGGGCGGCATCTCCACCCGTACCGCCCTGGCGGCCCTCGACGCCGACCCGGCGACCGAGCGGATCGTGCTGGTCTCCAAGCCGCCGGCGGCGCGGGTGGCCGACGAGCTGACGGCGTTCATCGACACCCTGCAGACCCCGGTCCAGCTCGCCCTGCTCGGTCCCGGCAGGCCCGACCTCACCGCCGCGGTGGAGGAGCTGCTCGGGGCGCTCGGCCGGACGGTGCCCGAGTGGGCCAGCTGGGGCGTACCGGCGACCGGGCACCGGGACGGCATGCTGCGCGGGTTGTTCGTGGGCGGCACGATGTGCGATGAGGCCACGATCATCGCCACCGACGCCCTCGGTGCCGACCGGTGCGAGATGGTCGACTTCGGCGACGACGAGCTCACCGTCGGCCGGCCGCACCCGATGATCGACCCGACGCTGCGGCTGGAGCGGATCGCCCGGGCCGGGGCCGACGCGGCGACCGGCGTGCTGCTGCTCGACGTGGTGCTCGGGCACGGCGTGCAGGACGACCCCGCCGCAGACCTCGCCCCGGTCATCCGCGCGGTACGCGGCGACCTTCCGGTGGTGGTCGCCTGCGTCGGCACCGATGCGGACCCCCAACGGCTTTCCGGCCAGGCCGAGCAGCTGGCGGAGGCCGGGGCGCACGTGTTCGCGTCCAACGCCGCCGCTGTACGGCACGCGGTGTCGCTGCTCACCGACGGAGGCGACGCATGAGTGCCGGTGACCTGCTCAGCAGCGAACCGGCGGTCGCGACCGTCGGCGCCGGGCTCCTCGCCGACGCCCTGTCGGCGCAGGCGGTCGACGTCACCCGGGTCGACTGGCAGCCACCGATGGACGGCACCGCGGCGGACCTCGCCGTGCTGGCGGCCGACCCGCGCCGCCGGGACGCCAACGCCCGCGCGGTGGAGGCGGTCCTCGGCGTGCAGGCGATGCTCGTCGACGTCGCCCCGGCCTCCGACCTGCTCGGGCTGTCGCGCGGCGACTTCCTGCACGCCGGGCCACCGATCGGCTGGGAGCAGGCGTCCGGCCCGCTGCGCGGTGCACTGATGGGCGGCGCCGTGCTGGAGGGTCTCGTCGACGACCCCGACGACGCGGCGGCCCTGTTCGAGTCCGGCTCCGGTGTCACGCTCGACCCCTGCCACCACCACGCCGCCGTCGGCCCGATGGCCGGCGTGGTCACGCCGTCGATGTGGATGTTCGTGCTGGAGGACCCCGCCAGCGGGCGTCGCACGTACTGCTCGCTGAACGAGGGGCTCGGCAAGGTGCTGCGCTACGGCGCGTACGGGCCGGAGGTGCTCGAGCGGCTGCGTTGGATGTCGGCGGTGCTCGGCCCGCTGCTGGCCCGGGCGGTGCGCGCGGCCGGGCCGGTCGACGTCACCGGGATCCTCACCCAGATGCTGCAGATGGGCGACGAGGCGCACAACCGCAACCGGGCCGGCACGCTGATGCTGCTGCGCGACCTGGCCCCGGCGATGGTGCAGTCCGGCACGGCTGCCGACGACGTCGCCGCCGCCCTCGCGTTCATCGGCGGCAACGACCACTTCTTCCTCAACCTGGCGATGCCCGCCTGCAAGCTCGCGCTGGACGCCGGCCGGGACATCGAGGGGTCGACGATGGTCGTCGCGATGGCGCGCAACGGCACCGATTTCGGCATCCAGGTCGCGGGCACCGGCGACCGCTGGTTCACCGGGCCGGCGCAGCAGATCGAGGGACTGCTGCTCGGCGGCTTCACGCCGGACGACGCCAACCCCGACATCGGCGACTCCGCCATCACCGAGACCGCGGGCATCGGAGGCTTCTCGATGGCGACCGCGCCGGCCATCGTGCGGCTGGTCGGAGGCACCGTGCCCGACGCGCTGGCCACCACCCGGCGGATGGGAGAGATCACGTTGGTCGCCAACCCCCGCTGGACCATCCCGGTGCTCGAGTTCGCCGGCGCGCCGACCGGCATCGACGTGACGAAGGTCTGCCGTACCGGGATCCTGCCGCAGATCAACACCGGCATGGCCGGCCGGGTCGCGGGCGTCGGGCAGGTCGGCGCCGGCCTGGTCAATCCTCCCGCCGAGGTCTTCCCGGCCGCGCTCGCCGCCCTCGCCGAGCAGGCCCGGCCACGTACCGGCTGGCGATGACCGACCCCGTGGACGACACCGCCGTGCCCGCCGCGCTGCACGCCACGCTGGGCCGAGAGGTCACCGAGCTCGCCCGCGCCCTGATCCGGGTCGACACGACCAACGGCAACGAGACCGCAGCCGCGGTCCTGCTGCGCGAGCACCTGGCCGCCGCCGGTGTCGAGGCGGAGCTGGTCGCCCGCGACCCGGCCCGCGCCAACCTCGTCGCGCGGCTGCCGGGCAGCGGCGACGGTCCGACGCTCGCGTTCGTCGGCCACCTCGACGTGGTGCCGGCCGACGCGAGGGACTGGACGCACCCGCCGTTCGGCGGCGTGGTCGACGACGACGGCTTCCTGTACGGGCGCGGCGCCGTCGACATGAAGGGCGAGGTCGCCATCCGCACCGTGGCGATGGCCGCACTCGCCCGCGAGGGCTTCCGGCCGCGCGGCGACCTGCTGCTGCTCATGGTCGCGGACGAGGAGGACGGCTCCGCCGAGGTGGGCATGGAGTGGCTGGTCGAGACCCGCCCCGACCTGCGGGCCGACCTGGCGATCAACGAGGGTGCCGGGGGCCACTACGACCTGGCCGACGGCCGCTCCGTGGCCGAGATCTCCGTCGGCGAGAAAGGCACCTGCCCGGTGCTGGTCGAGGCACTGGGCGAGGCGGGGCACGCGTCCACGCCGTCGATCGGGCGCAACGCGGTGCCCCTGCTCGGCGAGCTGCTCACCCGGATCGGCACCGGCATGCCCACGCCGCAGGCGCACCCGGTGGTCGACGCCCTGCTGGACGTGCTGCTCGGAACCGCACGGCCCGCCGACCTCGCCGCGGCAGTGCAGCTGGCCGGCAGGCTGAGCCCGCTGCTGGAGCACTCGCTGCCTGCCGTGTGCGGCACCACGATGGCGCCGACGCTGCTCAGCGGCTCAGCCGCGCGCAACGTGCTGCCGGCCCGGGCCGGGGTCACGCTCGACTGCCGCATCCTGCCGGGCACCACCGCCGCCGAGGTCGAGCAGGCGGTACGGGCGCGGCTCGGCGCCGACGTGCCGTACGCGCTGTCGTCCCCCGAGCCGCTGATCCCCGGCAGCCACTCGGCGCCAGCCGGGCCGTTGTGGGAGGCGTGCCGCGACTGGATGGCGACCGACGCCCCCGCCACCCGGCTGCTGCCGACGCTGAGCACCGGCTTCACCGACTCGGTCTACCTGCGCCGGGCGTTCGGCACGGTCGCGTACGGCTTCACACCGATCCGGTCGACGCCGGCCGCCGTGCTCGAGGCCGGCGCGCACAACAAGGACGAGCGGCTGCACGTCGACGACCTGCTGCTCGGCGTGCGGTTCCACCTCGACGTGGCGCGTCGGCTGCTCGCCTGAGCCGGGATCAGCCCTCGCCCGCGATGAACGCGCGGACCGAGTCGGCGATCAGCTGCACCGCGATCGCCGACAGCAGCAGGCCGCTGATCCGGGTCACCAGCGTGACTCCCGAGTCGCCCAGCACCCGCAGGATCAGCACCGAGTAGCGCATCGACAGCCACAGCACGATGTGCACGCCCACCACACCGCCGACGACGGCGGTGAGCGTGGGCACGTCGTCGATCCGCTCGGCGAAGACCATCGTGGCGACGATCGCGCCGGGGCCGGCGAGCAACGGGGTGCCCAGCGGCACCATCGCGACGTTGACGTCCTGGCCCGCCCTCGGCTCGCTCTCCTGCCCGGTCAGCAGCTGCAGCGCGACCAGCAGCAGCAGCAGACCGCCCGCTCCCTGCAGCGCCGGTAGTGAGATGTGCAGGTACGACAGCAGCTCGCGCCCGAAGAGCGCGAACAGCACGATCACGACGAACGACACCAGCACCGCCTGCCAGGCGGCGCGCCGCCTGCTCGTCGGCGACTGCCCGCTGGTGAGGGCCAGGAAGATCGGCACCGTGCCCGGCGGGTCCATGATCACGAACAGCGTGATGAAGCACTCGGCCAGCAGGGTGCCGTCGACGACCGCGCTCACCCGACGACCGCCGCCGGCGACACCGCGGGGTCGTCGCGCCGGGCCGTGTCGGCGGCCGCTCGCATGGCGGCGAGCAGCGCCTCGAGCTGCTCGGGGGGCGTGGTGAAGCAGCCGAGCTCGTGGTCGATCTTGCCGGTGCCGTGGTAGTCGCTCGACCCCGTTGCCACCAGGCCGAGCTCGGCGGCCAGGCCGCGCAGCCGGTGCGCGTCGTCGGCGGACTGGTCGCGGTGCTCGGCCTCCAGGCCGGTGAGTCCGTCGGCGGCCAGCCCCGCCACCGCCTCGGCGGTGAGCACCCGGCGACTGCCACGCGCCCACGGGTGCGCCAGCACCGACACACCGCCGGCTGCCGTGACCAGGCGCAGCATCTCGGGCAGCGGGGCAGCGTGCCGCAGCACGTACGCCGGCCGGCCCGGCGACAAGTACCGGTCGAACGCCTCGGTGCGGCCGGCCACCTCGCCCGCGGCGACCAGCGCGTCCGCGACGTGCGGGCGCCCGAGGGCAGCCGCCGGACCGGCCACCGCGCGTACGTCGTCCTCGTCGACGTCGAGGCCGAGGGCATTGAGCCGGCCGAGGATCGCCGGCAGCCGCTGGTTGCGCCCGTCGAGGATGCGGCGCAGCTCGTCGGCCAGCGCCGGGTGCGTCGGGTCGACGCCGTAGGCGAGCAGGTGCACGCCACGGCCCTGCAGGTTGCAGGAGATCTCGAGCCCGGGGACGAAGCCGATCCCCACCTCCCGGGCCGTCCCGGCCGCCTCCTCCCACCCCGCGGCGCTGTCGTGGTCGGTCAGGGCGACGACATCGAGGCCTGCTGCCGCCGCCGCGCGCACCAACGCGGTGGGACTGTCGGTCCCGTCGGAGCGGTAGGAGTGGGTGTGCAGGTCAGCACGCACGTGGGCGAGGGTAGCGACGGGTAGCGGCAGCCAGCCCCGCACCGCGGAGTCGTCAGCTCGACGCCGGCCCCAGCCGCGGCGACAGCCCGGTGAGCGGAACCACCTCGAGCTCGCCGACCAGGTCGCGCAGGTCGACCAGCGTCGAGGCGTCCAGCAGCACCGCCGCGCCGGCCAGCGGTGGCCAGAAGACCATCCACAGCCACCGCCCGGACGCCTCCCCCACGAGCACCTGGCGGTCGTCCTCCGAGCCGTCCACGAACCACAGCGGGGTGGGGTGGCCACCGACGACCACTCGCGCGTCGGCCGGGCGGTTGGCGACCACGGCACCGGGGTCGGGCGACGTGAGCCCGCCGTAGCGCGCCCCCAGCCCGACGCCGGGCTCCTCCGCCACCAGCAGCAGGTCCCCGGGCCCGCCGAGCGGGTCCGGCCCGGACAGCGCGAGCACCGTGGCCACGGTGGTGTGGTCGACCACCCGGCCGCACCCGGCGAGCGACCACGCCCTCGGCACCGGCCAGGGCACCCAGGTCGGCAGCGGCGAGGCGGCGACGTGCTTGAGCAGCGTGTGCACGGTGGGTTCGGCGAACCCGTGCAGACCGGGTACGTGGCCGTGCTGCTCGCACACCCAGCCGGCGCCGTCGAGGTCCGGCCCGACGGGGTCACCGCACCGCGGGCACCAGACGGACTCGGACGAAGGCGACACGCATCGACCGTGGCCGAGGCACTGCGTCGCGTCAAGGCGGGGTCAGGATGGGCGCCAAGATGGGTACATGACCCGGACGGTGCGGTGCGTCGGCGGCGTGCTGCACGACGACGCCGGCCGGCTGTTGCTGGTGCTGCGGGCCCGTGCGCCCGCGGCAGGCACCTGGTCGCTGCCCGGCGGACGGGTGGAGCCGGGCGAGTCCGACGCCGAGGCGGTGCTGCGCGAGCTGCAGGAGGAGACCGGGCTGGAGGTCGCGGCCGGTGCCCTCGTCGGCCGGGTCGCGCGGGAGGGACCGGGCGGCAGCAGGTACGACATAAACGACTACGCCTGCACGGTCGTCGGCGGCACGCTCACGGCGGGTGACGACGCCGCGGACGTTCGCTGGGTCACCCGGCAGGAGCTCGCCGGGCTGACCTGCTCCCCCGGCCTGGTCGAGACCCTCACCGACTGGGGCGTGCTGCCCCGGTAGTCGTCGGTCAGCCGTTCCAGCACTTGACGACCGGCGACCCGCGGTCGTCGCCGAGCGCGGAGACGGTGGCGGTGTCGAGCTGCAGGTGCCGGCCGAACCCGTACGGCTCGTCGACCCAGCGGGCGGACAGCACCCGCAACAAGTGCCCGTGCGCCACCAGCAGGGTCCGGCCGCCGCGTTCGCGGCACCGGGCGATGACCCGGTCGCACCGGGCGGCGACCTGCTCACCGGTCTCGCCGCCGGGCGAGGGGTGCGACCAGACCGTCCACCCGGGCACCGTCTCGCGGATGTCCGGCGTGCTCACGCCCTCGTAGTCGCCGTAGCGCCACTCGTGCAGGTCGGCGTCGACCTCGGCCGAGTCGAACCCCGCCAGCCGCGCCGTCACGACCGCCCGCTGCAGCGGGCTGGTCACCACCCGGTCGAACGTCGTTCCCGCCAGCCGCTCGCGGAGGGTGCGGGCCTGCTCCTCGCCCTTGGGAGTCAGCGCGAGATCGGTCGTCGAGGTGTGCCGGCCGTCCCGGCTCCACTCGGTCTCGCCGTGCCGTACCAACCACACTTCCGCATCAGTCATCGCCGCTCCTCGTCAGATGGTCTCGCGCAGCTGGTTCGCGGGCAGGTGGATCCACACCAGCAGCGCGACCAGCAGCCACAGCTGGGCGGTCGGCTCGACGCCGAGGCCCTCGATCGTGCCGTCGTCGGGGTTGTTCGCCACCACCATGACCCCGCCGAGCGCGGCCACGGCCAGCACCGCCGCAGCGTGCACCACGTACGGCGCCCGGCGTCCCTGGTCCAGCGCCACCACCAGCGCGACCAGGCCGGCCAGCACCGACGCGAGCAGGAGCACCGTGAGCCAGCCACCGAGATCGGCGTCCTCGCCGAACCCGAGCCGGGCGACCCCGAGCAGGGTGAGCGCAGGTTGGCGTTCGGCATCGACGTCGTCCTCGTCGAGGGCCGGCCGGAACGGTTCCGACACCAGCACCAGCAGGCCGAGCAGCAGCACCGGCGGGACCTGGGCCCGCGCCGAGCCGAGCGGGAGCGCCCGCTCGAGCCGACCGACGCGCGCCTCCAGCCGCTCGACGTCTCCCCCGCCGGTGGTGGGCACGGCTCAGCCCTCCACGGGTTCCGGTCGGCCGGGCTGCTCGCCACCGCGGGCGTCGAGGTAGGACTGCTTCGGCACCATCACCTTGCGCGTGAAGATGCAGACGACCGTCCCGTCCTGGTTGATGCCCGTCGTCTCCACCTGGACGATGCCGCGGTCGTCCTTGCTGGTCGACTCGCGCTTGTCGATCACCGTCGTCTGCGCGTACAGGGTGTCGCCGTGGAACGTCGGCGCCACGTGCCGCAACGACTCGATCTCGAGGTTGGCGATGGCCTTGCCGCTCACGTCGGGGACGCTCATCCCGATCAGCAGCGAGTACACGTAGTTGCCCACGACCACGTTGCGGCCGAACTGCGTCGACGTCTCCGCGTAGTGGGCGTCGAGATGCAGCGGGTGGTGGTTCATCGTGAGCAGGCAGAACAGGTGGTCGTCGTACTCGGTGACCGTCTTGCCCGGCCAGTGCTTGTAGACGGCGCCGACCTCGAACTCCTCGTACGTGCGGCCGAACTGCATGGGCGGTCCCTTCCGGTGGCTCGACGGGCCCTAACGCTCCCACGTCACCGGCACGCCGTGCCCGACCGAGGTGCCCAGGATCCGGCTGCCGTCGTCCCCGGGCCACTGCTCCGCGTGGACCAGGAACTCGTACGCCGCACCCGCGGTGCGGCGGGACGGTTCGAGCCACAGGTGCACGAACGGGGCGTCGGCGTCAGCCTCGGCCGCCAGCCGTTCGATCTGCCCGCTCACGTCCTGCTGCTCGGCCGCGGCCAGGTACTGCCACATCACCGAGTGCCACAGCACCGTGCACGTGCCTGGTACCAGCCGCAGACCGGCGACCAGGTCCGCGGCTGGCTGCGCGTGGACCTCGGCCGGGACGGTGGCGGCGACGTCGAGCGCGCCGCGCAGCCGGTCCAGCCGGGCCTGCTGGTCCGGCCACACGTACGCGGTGAGCAGCAGCCGCCCCTCGGTCGTGGTCGGGTCGATCGGCGCGGTGTCGCACCCGAACCGTTCGACGACGGGGAGCTTCCGCCGGACAGGAGTCGGCGTGCCCGCCCACGCGCCCGCGAGCCGCACCGGGCTGTCGGCGGGGCCCCACTCGCCGCCGACGCCGCTGTAGCGGTAACGGTCGGCGCGCAGGTTGAGCCCTGCGCTGGCCCCGAGCTCGACCAGGCGCAGCGGGTGCCCGGACCCGTGCAGCCGCAACAGCGCCCCCACCAGCGCCGCGGACCGGCCCACCTCGTTGGTCTGCGGAGGCCGCTCCAGCCCGTCGCGTACGACGTCCCGGTGCTCGTCGAGCACGTCGACCAGCGCCGGCCAGGCCGCGTCCGGGTCCGTGCTGCCGCCGACGCTGGGGTAGAACGGCGCGAGGTCGCGGGCGCGGCCCTCCAGCACCAGCCGGTGCACGGTGCCGAGCAGCCGAAGCGCGAGAGCCGACGGACCCGGGTCGTGCTCGTGCCCGGCCAGCACCCGGTCGAGCGGGGGCGTGGTGCCGAGCGCAGCAACCATCCGCCGCAGCAGGGCCGCGTACATCGGCGAACCGAGCTCGGCACAGGCGTCGGCCTGCGCCTGGACGGCCGACCGCAGGTCGCTCACCGCTCAGCGCTGGGTGGCCAGCCTGTCCAGCAGCACCCGCGCGTCATCGGCGTGCTGGTACTTGCACAAGACCTCGTACGACGTCGCCACGACCGAGCTCTGCGAGGTGAAGTCGCGCTTCCCGCCGGTCAGCGCGTAGCCGATGATCCCGAACACGGCGCCGAACACGGCGCCGGAGATGAGCGTGAGCAGCAGCAGCAGGAAGCCGTTGGACTCCGACGTCGAGAACAACATCAGCACCACGCCGATGAACAGGCCCCACCAGGCGCCGCCGGCGGCGCCCGCGGCAGATGCCCGGCCCTGGGTGAGCCGTCCGGTGACCCGCTCGACCATCCGCAGTCCGTTGCCGACGATCGTCACGTGCTGCACCGGGAAGTGCTCGTCGGACAGGAAGTCGACGGCCCGCTGGGCCTGCTCGTACGTATCGAAGGTCCCCACGGGGACACCGGTCGGGGGGGTCGGCAACTGCATCCTCGGCATCGCCCGCTCCTCTCAGAAGTAGATCGGTCAGTATCCCACTGCCGGCTGAGCGGTGGCTGAGCGCGGGCTCGCGGCCCGCGGCGGGGGCGACCCCGCGCAGGAGCCCCTCCCGCCATATGTTGGCCCCAGACGGAGGAAGGGGACCGATGACCCAGGACAAGACGTCCAGGAACCCGTTCAGGGGACGCCGGGGGCGAGACCGCACGGTGACGGGGTTCTTCGATGAGTACCCCCGGTTCAAGGAGACCAGCACGACCGCGCCGGACCTGCTCCGCCTCAACCTGCGCCACCGCGCGCTGATCGAGGCCAACCGGGACGTGCTGGACGGTGCCCGGGTGCTGGACATGGCCAGCCACGACGGCCGCTGGGCGTTCGCGGCCCTGAAGGCGGGGGCCCGGCACGTCACCGGCATCGAGGCTCGTCCCCAGCTGGTGCAGAACTCGGAGGAGACGTTCAAGACCTACGGCGTCGACGAGGACAGCTACCGGTTCATCACCGAGGACATCTTCGTCGCGCTCGAACGAGACGACATCGACGTCGATGTGATCATGTGCTTCGGCTTCCTCTACCACACGCTCCGCTACCCCGAGCTGTTCTCGAAGATGCACAAGCTCGGCGCCGAGCACCTGCTCATCGACACCAAGGTGTCGCCCGGCGAGGGACGCACGATCCGGGTCACGGCCGACGAGGTCGAGCGAGAGGCGCACGCGACCCGCGACGCCTACACCCTGGGCACCCGGACGCTCGTCGGCGCTCCGACCAAGACCGCCGTCAAGGTGATGCTGCGGATCTACGGTTACGGGCTCGAGGACGAGTACGACTGGGCGTCGATCGCCGCCGACGCGGGGCCCGACGCCAGGGACGCGATCCTGGCGTACACCACCGGGCGACGAGTGTCGTGCCGCTACCGCTACGATCCGGCGGTGCTGCCGCCGTCGCTGCCGCCGATGGGCGCCGGCAGCGGTGGTGACCCTGATGACGGTGACGACTGAGACACGGTCCATGACGACGGCAGCACCCGTGGTGCATCTGCACATCGGGCCGATGAAGAGCGGCACCAGCTACCTCCAGCAGCTGATGGCAGACCATCAGGGTGCCCTCGCCAGCGGCGGCGTGCTCTTCCCCGGTGGCGACGAGCCCCGCAAGGCGCAGGTCCGGGCCGTGCGGGCCATGCTGCGCTCCGGCGGGCCGGCGGGCCCACCCGCCTGGCGTCAGCTGCGCAGGGAGGCGCTGGACTACCAGGGCAGCACGAGCGTCATCTCGATGGAGTTCCTCAGCTTCTGCGGCCGCCTTCAGGCCAAGGAGATCGTGTCGTCGCTCGCACCGGCGGAGGTCCACGTCGTGCTCACCGTGCGGGACGCGTCGCGGGTGCTGCCGTCCGCATGGGCCACGTCGACGCGCAACCGGCAGACCCGGTCCTGGCCGGACTACGCGGCGGCCCTGCTGGCCGGGCGGGACGCCGACCGGCGGCAGTACCGGCGCAGCGTGCGAGCCCTCAACGTGCCGCGGATGCTGCGGGTGTGGGGTCGGCTGCTGCCACCGGAGCGGCTGCACGTGGTGACCGTGCCACCGTCGGGTTCCGAGCCCGCCCTGCTCTGGCGCCGGTTCGCCGCCGCGCTGGGGGTCGACCACGCCGTGCTGGTGCCGCCCCCCGCCCGTCGCAACACGGCGTTCGGCTACGCGTCGGCCGACCTGATGCGACAGGTCAACGCGCGCGTGACCCGGTTGTCGCATGCCGAGTACGCCCGGGTGACACGCCCGCTGTGCTTCGGAGTGCTCGACCGCCGCGGGGCAGAGCCGCCGATCCCCATGACGCCACAGATCAACGCGTTCTGCGAGCAGTGGAACGACATGGTCCGCGAGCACGTCCGCAGCAGCGGGGCCCGGCTCGAGGGCGACCTCGACGACCTGCAGGCGCGGCCGGGCACCACCGTCGACCAGATCGAGGACGTCGACGCCGCGCACGTGCTCGCTGCCGCGCAGGACGCCGGCGAGGCCCTGGCCCGCTGGGCGGGTGTGCCGCTGCCGGACACGCTGCGCGGAGACGCCGTCGGGACCGAGGTCGAGCCGGCGATCCACGCGGTGGCCGACCTGTTCAGGAAGGTGGCGCGGGTGCCGCCCCCCGGACGGGTCAGCGGGTCTTGACCGCGATCCGGCCGCTGCCGATCGGCTGCAGCAGCAGCGGGGTGCCGGTGCGCTCGATGAACTCGTCGGTGGCCAGCCGAGCGCCCTCCCAGTGGCCGTAGTCGTCGAGGATGAGCACGCCGCCCACGACCAGCCGGTCGTACAGGTGCTCGAGCTCGTGCTTGGTCGACTCGTACCAGTCGGTGTCCAGCCGCAGGATCGCGATCTCGTCCGGGGCGTTGTCCGGGATCGTCTCCTCGACCTTGCCCTCGTGGTAGTGGATGCGCTCGGTGGGATACCCCACCTCAACCATCCCCTCGCGCACGTCGTCGAGCGAGGCGTAGGCCCACACCGCCGTGGTCTTGGCGGAGGTCTCCAGCAGGTCGGCAGCGGTCCGACCGTCGTGACGCATGTCGTGCTCCGTGGGCGGCGGCATGCCCTCGAACGTGTCGTAGAGGTGCAGATCGCGGTCGGTGACCCCGAGGTGCTGCAACGCCAGCGCGGCAGCCTGCATGCTGCCGCCCCGCCAGACCCCGCACTCGACGAAGGCGCCGGGGAGCTCGTGCTGCACGACGTAGCGGGTGGCGTTGACCAGGGCGTAGAGCTTCTCGTGCCCGGTCATCGTCCGCGGGCGCACCCGGCGGATGATCTCGACGGCCTCGGCGTCGTACGAGCGGGGCAGGCCCCTGCGGCCGCGACGCGGGCGCGGCGCCGGCGGCTGCGGCCTGGCGGCGGGGGCCGGCGCGGCGGGAGCGGTCCCGGTGCGGTGCAGCTCATGTCCGGTCAACCGGCTCAGCACGTCGTTGACCCGTCGTTTCCACATTCGAACCACCCTATCCGCGGTCGACCCGGCTGGACGACGCCCCTGCCCCGTCCCCGGCACCGGCGCTCCGACGGCGCTCCAGCAGCTGGTCGAACAACGCCTCCCAGCGCTTGCCCACGACGTCGATGTCGAACTGGCCGGCCCCGCCCGCGGACTCCGCTCCCATCCGCCGCCGCGCCGCGTCGTCGCCCAGCACGTCCAGCAGGGCCTCGCTGAACGCCTTGACGTCGCCGTCGCCAACCAGGCGGCCGTTCTCCCCGTCGCGGATGATCTCGGCCGGTCCCCGTGGGCAGTCCATGCTGACCATCGGCAGGCCCTGGCTCATCGCCTCGACGAGCACCATCGGGAAGCCCTCGTAGCGCGACGTCATCGCGTAGACGCCGGCGCCGTGCAGCTTGCCCCGGAAGTCGTCGGTGTGGCCCTTGAGCAGGGCCTTGTCGGCGATGCCCAGCCGGATGGCCTGCTGCCGCAGGTCCCGGAGCAGCTGGCCCCGGCCGTAGATGTGCAGCTCCCAGTCGGGATAGGCCTCGGCGATCGGGACGTACGCCTCCAGCAGCCGGTCAAACCCCTTCTGCCGGGTGAGCCGTCCACCCGCGATGACGATCTTGGCGTCCAGGGACGAGGGGTCGGCCTGGCCCGACCACGGCACGGCGTTCGGGATGGCGGTCACATGGGCGCCCTCGTCGCCGAGCAGGTTCGCGTAGTCGCGTGCGTCGGCCTGCGTCAGGACGGCCACGCAGTCCAGGTTGCGGTAGGCCTCCCGGTAGCTCTCGAACCCGAGCGCGCCGGCACTGCGGTTCTCGAAGTTGAGGTGCTCCTGGGCGACGGTGATGACGCGACGGGGAGCCAGCCGCGACGCGGCCAGGTGCAGGGACGGCCGGGTGCTGATCAGCACGCCGGCGGGCAGCGACTGCAGCTTGTCGCGCAGGATGTGGTCGGTCCATCGGGACATCTCGGTCTCGCGCTCGTCGGGAGCCACGCGGGACGGGAGCCGGTCCAGCCACGACGCAACGGAGTTGCGCTTCGGGTGGTGCCGGGGCAGGTACAGGCCGCGGTGCTTCCTGACCGTGGGTGGGAGCCGCGCGTCGTACAGGTGCGTGACGGTGATCCGCGGGTCGATGTCGAAGCTCATCTCGTCCTGGCGCCGGTAGAGCCCGATCAGCTCCACGTCGTGCGTGTCGGCCAGCCAGTTCGCCAGGTTGATGACGGTGCGGGCCACGCCGCCGCTGCCGTCGAGGCGGTACAGCAGGAACCCGACGTACTGCTTGCTCGGGGTCGGGTCGGTCCGGCGCAGCGTGCGGACCAGGCGGGTCCCCTGCTCGAACCCGCGCGCCAGCACCCGCGCCGGAACCTGGGCCCTGTCCTTGCCGGGGTCGTCGCCCGGATTTGCCGGCCGCGTCGGTTCCGTCACGTGGGCTTCCTCCTCAGGCGCCGCTCCCGCAGCATCGTCCCATGGCTTGCCGGCCCGACCGGGCCGCGCCGCCTGGTGGCGGACGCGCCCGAGCAGCTTGCCGGCCAGCGCGCCCGCCGCCTCCAGCACCTCGTCGGTGGTGACGTCGTCCGGGTGCTTCCCACCGGCGGGTTGGTCCTCGGCCAGCAGGTCGTCCAGGTCGCCGACGACGTCGTAGCCGCGGGTCCGCATCGCCTCGACCGAGGCCCGGCCGCGACGCAGCACCTGCTGCACCTCGTCGGCCCGCAGCACGATCCGGCTGCCGCCCCGGGGGACCAGCACCTCGTGCGCGACGTACCGCCGGATCCAGCGGTACGGCTCCGACCAGTGGGCGTCGTCCGCGTCGACGCCCGCGCGCAGGTCCGGCCCGATGCGCTGCAGCAACCGTGCGGACTCCGCGCCGAGCGACTCGTTGGGCACCGCGACGGACGTGTCGCACCAGTCGGGGTCGACGCCGGACGCGGTCGCGAACCGCTGCCACAACAGCGACCGGTCGGCACCCGGCGGGACGGTCACGACGTGCACGTGCTCGGGCGGGAGCAGGTCGCCCCAACGCGCCAGCACCTCGGCGGGGTCGAGCCGCAGCCAGGTCCAGCGCTGCGCCTCGTCGGTGTCGTCGAGGGCGGGGACGAAGTCGGTCAGCGAGGACGCGTTCCCGAGCTTGAGGGTCTCCTGCCAGGCGGCGGGCACCAACGGCACGAACGGCCGGGCGGTGACCACGACGTGCACCCGCTCGGGCCCGAGCGACCGGACCGTCTGCTCGACCCGCTCGGCCGGCGCCAGGCTGAACCACTCGTTGCTGACGACAGCGGTACCTGGCCATTCCGCGATGTCGGCCTGCATCGCCTGCCAGGTCGCCGCGGGAGTGCCGGTCCGGGGGTTGGGGCGGTGCCGACCCCGGACCGCCACAGCGGCCCGGTTGCCGTCGAACATGGTGCGACCCGGCAGCAGCACACCCTGCGCGTGCAGCGCGTCCCGGTTGCGCCAGAGGATCGTCTGCACGAACGTCGTACCGGACTTGGGCGTCCCGACGTGCAGCACTACCCGGTCAGCCACGCAGCCCCGCTCTCTCGTCCTCGTGTGCGGGCGACACGCTAGACCACGGCGGCCCGTTCGGCCGCACCGGACCGGACTGCGCAGTTGCGTCAGCCGGAACGGTATTCCTCCAGCAGTCGGCGGCCGATGATCATCCGCTGGATGTCGGCGGTGCCCTCGCCGATGAGCAGCATCGGCGCCTCGCGGTAGAGCCGTTCGATCTCGTACTCCTTGGAGTAGCCGTAGGCGCCGTGGATGCGGAACGAGTCCTCGACCACCTGGTGGCAGTACTCACTCGCGAGGTACTTCGCCATGCCGGCCTCGAGGTCGTTGCGCTCGCCGGAGTCCTTCGTACGGGCCGCCTTGACCATCATCTGGTGGGCGGCCTCGACCTTGGTCGCCATCTCGGCGAGCCGGAACAGCACCGCCTGGTGCTCGGCGATCTTCTTGCCGAAGGTCTCGCGCTGCTGCGCGTAGGCGATGCCGAGCTCGAACGCGCGCAGCGCGACGCCGCAGCCCCGGGCCGCCACGTTGACGCGGCCGACCTCGACCCCGTCCATCATCTGGTAGAAGCCCTGGCCCTCGTCGTCGCCGAGGACCTGGCCGGGCGGGAGCCGGTAGCCGTCGAGGACCAGCTCGGTCGAGTCGACGCCCTTGTAGCCCATCTTGTCGAGCTTGCCGGGGATGGTCAGTCCCGGCGCGACCTCCCCGAAGCCGGGCTCCTTGTCGATCAGCAGGCAGGACATGTTCTGGTGCCGTCGCTCGGCGCCGGTGTCGGTCTTGACCAGCACCGCCACCAGGTTCGACGTGCCCCCGTTGGTGATCCACATCTTCTGCCCGTTGACGACATAGCCGCCGTCGTCCTGGCGCACCGCCTTGCTGGTGATCGCGCTGACGTCCGAGCCGCAGCCGGGTTCGGTCATCGAGAACGCACCGCGCACCTCGCCCGTGGCCATCCTTGGCAGGTACCGCTGCTGCTGCTCCGCGGTGCCGTGCCGCTGCAGCATGTACGCCACGATGAAGTGCGTGTTGACGATGCCGGAGATGCTCATCCAGCCGCGGGAGATCTCCTCGACCGCGAGCGCATAAGTCAGCAGCGACTCGCCCAGACCGCCGTGCTCCTCGGGGATCATCAGCCCGAACAGTCCGAGCTCCTTCAGTCCCTCGACGATGTCGGTGGGGTAGGCGTCCTCGTGCTCGAGCCTCGTCGCGTGCGGGAGGATCTCCTTGTCCACGAAGGACCGCACCGTGCGGATGATCTCGTCCTGGACGTCGGTGAGGCCATCGGTCCGGCACAGGCGGCCCATGCGCGAGGTCCCTTCGGTGCGGCGGGACGCCGTCGACGGCGCCTGGAGCAGTATCGGCCGGGCCGTTGCCGAACCGCCATGAGTCACCTCACAGCAGCGCTCAGCCGGGGGGCGCTTCCTCCGGTGGTGTCCACCGATCGGTGCGCTCCATGCCCGCTGCACGCCCTTTGGCGGCGACCACCAGCGCCATCTTGCGGCTGGCCTCGTCGATCATCTCGTCGTCGAGCATCGCCGAGCCCTTGGCGCCGCCGGCCTCGGAGGTGTGCCACTCGTACGCGTCCAGGATGTTCTCGGAGTGGTCGTAGTCCTCCTGCCGCGGCGAGTAGACCTCGTTGGCGGCCGCGACCTGGTCGGGGTGCAGCACCCACTTGCCGTCGAAGCCGAGAGCAGCCGAGCGGCCGGCGACCCGGCGGAAGCCGTCGCTGTCGCGGATCTGCAGGTACGGGCCGTCGATGGCCTGCTTGTCGTGCGCGCGGGCGGCCATCAGGATCCGCATCAGGATGTAGTGGTAGGCGTCGCCGACGTCGTAGCCCGGCGGCTGCTCCCCCACCACCAGCGACTTCATGTTGATGCTGGCCATGAAGTCGGCCGGGCCGAAGATGATGGTCTCGACCCGGGCGCTCGCCGTCGCGATGGCGTCGACGTTGATCAGTCCGAGCGCGTTCTCGATCTGCGCCTCGATCCCGATCCGGCCGACCTCGAGGCCGCTGGCCTTCTCCACCTGGGTGAGCAGCAGGTCCAGCGCGACCACCTGCTCGGCGGTCTGCACCTTGGGCAGCATCAGGCAGTCCAGCTCCGCGCCGGCACCCTCGACCACCTCGACCACGTCGCGGTAGGTCCACTCGGTGGTCCAGTCGTTGATGCGCACGACCCGCACCTTGTCGCCCCAGCCGCCCTCGTTGAGCGCGGACACGATGTTGCCGCGGGCGTCGGCCTTGGCGAGCGGCGCCACCGCGTCCTCGAGGTCGAGGAACACCTGGTCGGCGTCCAGGCCCTTGGCCTTCTCGAGGAAGCGCGGGTTCGAGCCCGGCACCGCCAGGCAGGACCGTCGGGAGCGCAGCGACATGGGCGGCACCCTAGAGGCTCAGTCGATGCCCGCCTCGACCGGCTGACTCGGCTGACCCGGCGGCCGGTGTGACGAGACGACGAGCACGAGCCCCGCGAGCACGAGCGCCAGGCCGGCGTACACGCCCCAGGGCGGTGCCTGCTGCAGGAAGACCGCGGCCAGCAGCGACGCCCCCGGCACCTCGAGCAACAGCACCAGCGACACCACCGTCGGGCTCATGGTCGCGAGCAGGTGGTTGAACACCGAGTGCCCCAGCAGCTGCGCGGACACCGTGACGGCGACGATGCCGGCCCAGGCGCGCGCCTCGTAACCGACCGGCGACTGGCCGGCGACCGCGCACGCGGCGAGCAGCAGCACCGCGCACAGCCCGTAGCACAGCGAGGTGTACGTCGCCGTCGACAGCGAACGGCGCAGGTCGGAGCCGGCCCAGGTGTAGACCGCGCCGAAGAACCCGCCGGACAGGGCGAGCAGGTCGCCGGTGACCGCCTCGGTCGACACCGTCACGTCGACCCCGGCGACCACGAGCACGCCCGCGAAGGCGAGGCCGAGCCCGGCCAGCACGGACCGGGGCACCGGCAGGCCCCGCCACCGGCCGATCAGCACGACGAAGCCGGCCTGCAGGCAGACCAGCGCCGTCGCCGACGCCACCGACGTGAGCTTGAGCGCCGTGGCCCAGGTGCCGAAGTGGCAGGCCAGCGCCGCCGCCGCGACCACCAGCAGCCGGACCTCGCGCCGGCCGAGCCCGGTGAGCTCGTGCCGCCGGGTCGCGACGGCCACCGGTGCCAGCACTCCGGTGGCCAGCGCGTTGCGCCAGAACGCGATCGCGAGCGCAGGAGCGGCGATCGCCGCCATCAGGGGGCCGGAGGCCGAGACACCGAGCACGCCCACGGCCGCCAGCGCCCAGGTCACGGCTCCGGTGGCACGGCGATCGAGCCGGAGGCCACGTGCGAGACGCCGCCGCGTACGTGCACGTGGGTCGCCTCGCCCCGATCCGCGTCGACCCGGGCGTACAGCGTCGACGGGCGTCCCGCCTCGGCGCCCTGCGAGATGACGTAGCGTCGTGCTGCCGTCGGCCCTGGCCAGACCGTCGCCCACCAGCACCGGCCCCAGCGCGACCGCGGCCGAGCCGGTGGCCGGGTCCTCGACGACGCTGTCGTGCTCGACGCTGAAGACGCGCGAGTGCACGGCCAGGTTGTCGGCGTCGCCCGGTGCGGGAGCCACGGCGTAGACGCACAAGCCGCCCATCGGGTCGGCCCCGACGTCCGGCACGCTGAGCCCGGCCCGCGGCGAGGAGCGACCCACCGCGGCGTCGGTGACCCGCAGGAACGTCCAGCCGAGCCCGCAGCTCGCGACCCGGCTGCCGCCGTCGACGTCGTCATGGCCGAGCCCGACGCCCGCGGCAAGCGCGTCGCCGTCGGTGCGGTCGGTCAGGTAGTGCGGCCGTGCGGTGAGCTCGGCACCGGTGTCGTCGACGGCGACGTCGATCGGCCCGGCGCCGCAGTGCTGCACCGCCCGCGGTCCCGCCAGCTCGCCACGGCGGCGCAGCAGCCAGGCGGTGCCCACTGTCGGGTGCCCGGCGAACGGGATCTCGAACGCAGGCGTGAAGATGCGCACGTCGTACGCCCCGTCGTCACGAGGAGCGGGGAAGGTCGTCTCGGACAGGTTGAACTCGCGGGCGACGGCCTGCAGCTGCGCGTCGGACAGGCCGACGGCGCCGTGCACGACCGCGAGCGGGTTGCCGGCGAACGGGCGGTCGGTGAAGACGTCGACGACGTCGTAGGTCAGGTCGGGCATGCGCCGGACCCTAGCTGCGCGCGGTCGGTCAGCTGGCGAAGAGGTCGGCCACCTTGGCGATCGTCTCGTACAGGCCGTACGCCAGCGGGATGCCCACCAGCGCCCAGCTGAACGCCAGCCGGCCGGTGCTGGTCGGCTCCACCGGCTGCGCGGGCTGCGTGTGCTCGCTCATGCCGAGCTCACCTTCTCCCTGCTGGTCGACGGTTCGTGGAAGCGGTCGGCGACGGGGCGGATCGCGAGGTTGGCGACGAAGCCCACCGCGAGCACACCCACCATGGTGAAGAACGCCGGCAGGTAGGCCGCGGAGGTGAGCGTGCCCGGCTCGCCCTGCGCGTCCAGGAAGCTGTTGATGATGAACGGACCCGCCACCCCGGCGGCCGACCACGCGGTCAGCAGCCGGCCGTGGATGGCGCCGACCTCGTAGGTGCCGAACAGGTCGCGCAGGTAGGCCGGCACGGTCGCGAACCCGCCTCCGTAGAAGCTGATGATCAGCGCCGCCAGCAACGCGAACAGGGCCGTCGAGGTGTCGCCGACCGTCGCGACCAGGAAGTACAGCACCATGCCGCCGCCGAGGTAGACCATGTACATCGGCTTGCGGCCGATGATGTCCGACGTCGACGACCACGCGAACCGGCCGCCCATGTTGAACAGCGACAGCAGGCCGACGAACCCGCCCGCGGCCGCGGCGGCCACCGTCGAGCTGCCGCCCTCGGAGTCGCGGAAGAAGTCCGAGACCATCGGTGCGGCCTGCTCGAGCAACCCGATGCCCGCGGTGACGTTGCAGAACAGCACCACCCACAGCAGCCAGAACTGCGGCGTCCGCACCGCGTTGTTCGCCGACACGTCCGCGGTGGTGACCAGCGTCTTGGACTCGACCGTCGCGGGGTCGAAGCCCTCGGGACGCCAGCCGTCCGCCGGCACCCGGATCGTGAACGCGCCGAAGAGCATGAACGCCAGGTAGACGATCCCCAGCGTCACGAACAGGGACGCGACGGCGCTGCCCTCGGCGACCGACTCGGGGTTGGTCGGGTCGAAGCCGGAGTCGAACTGGGCCAGCAGCTTGCCCGACAGCGGGCTCGCGATCAGCGCACCGCCGCCGAAGCCCATGATCGCCAGGCCGGTCGCGAGCCCCGGCCGGTCGGGGAACCACTTGATCAGGGTGGAGACCGGGGAGATGTAGCCGATGCCGAGACCGATGCCGCCGATGACGCCGTAGCCCAGGTAGACCAGCCACAGCTGCTCGGTGCTGATGCCGAGGGCGCCGACCAGGAACCCGGCGCTCCAGAAGCACGCGGCGGTGAACATGGCCCGCCGCGGCCCCCCGTGGTCGACCCACTTGCCGGCCACCGCCGCGGAGAGCCCGAGCATGACGATCGCGATCGAGAAGATGAACCCGATCTCGGTGGCGCCGGTGCCGAACCGCTCGATCAGCGACGTCTTGTAGACGCTGGTGGCGTACGCCTGCCCGATGCACAGGTGCACGGCCAGCGCCGCCGGCGGGATCAGCCAACGGTTGAAGCCCGGGCGGGCGATGGTGCGCTCGCGGCTGAGCCAGGACGGGGTACGGAACCGCGTCTGTCCAGCGGCCACATTTCCGGTCATAACCGGTCATAATCCTCCTCCGGCCGCCTCCCCGCATCCCGGAGCGGCAACCGGCTCGGCGACCGCAGCGCGACTACCCTGAGCGACCGTGAGCGGCACGCCGACCCGGGTCTACGTCGCCCGGCTGGCCGGGCTGCCCGTCTACGACCCCCAGGGCGACCAGGTCGGCAAGGTGCGCGACGTCGTGGTGTCGCTGCGCGGCACGACGCCCCGGCTCCGGGTGCTCGGCCTGGTGCTCGAGGTGTTCGGCCGGCGCAAGGTGTTCCTCCCGATCGGACGCGTGACCTCACTCGACTCCGGTCAGGTCATCACGACCGGGCTGGTCAACATGCGCCGCTTCGAGCAGCGGACCGGCGAGACCCGGGTGCTCGGCGAGCTGCTCGACCGCACCGTGACCGTGTCGGGCTCGGGTGCCGACGCGGTGACCGGCACCGTCTACGACGTCGCGATGGAGCAGGACCGCAACCGGGACTGGTCGCTGGTCAAGGTCGCGGTGCGACGGCGCTCCAGCCGGTTCGGGCGCAAGGGCCAGGAGCACATCGTCGACATCGCCGACGCGACCGGGCTGATCGGTGAGGAGGAGGGCCAGGCCGCCACCAACCTGCTGGCCACGCTGGACACGCTGCGACCGGCCGACCTCGCCGACGTGCTGCACGACCTCTCGGCCAAGCGCCGGCACGAGATCGCCGCCGCCCTCGACGACGAGCGGCTGGCCGACGTGCTCGAGGAGCTGCCCGAGGAGGACCAGGTCGAGATCCTCGGCCAGCTCGACACCGAGCGAGCCGCCGACGTGCTGGAGGAGATGTCCCCGGACGACGCGGCCGACCTGATCGCGGAGCTGCCCCCGGAGACGGCCGAGCACCTGCTCGCGCTGATGGAGCCGGACGAGGCCGACGACGTGCGCCGGCTGCTCAGCTACGAGGAGCGCACCGCGGGCGGCCTGATGACCACCGAGCCGGTGATCCTGCCGCCGGACGCGACCGGCGCCGAGGCGCTGGCCCTGCTCCGCAACCAGGAGCTCACGCCGTCCCTGGCCGCCATGGTCTACGTCTGCCGGCCGCCGCTGGAGACGCCGACCGGCAAGTTCCTCGGTGCCTGCCACTTCCAGCGGCTGCTGCGAGAGCCCCCGTCGACGCTGGTCAGCGCGGTGGCCGACACCGACATCGAACCGCTGCGTCCGGGCGCCTCGCTGGAGGAGGTGGCCCGGCTGCTGGCGGCGTACAACCTGGTCGCGAGCCCGGTCACCGACGACAACGGCCACCTGGTCGGGGTGGTCTCTGTCGACGACGTGCTCGACCACATGCTGCCCGAGGGCTGGCGCGAGCACGGCGGGTCCGACCCGAACGACGGGGAGGAGGCGGCCCGTGGCGCGTGACGACCGTCGCAGCCGGCTGGACTCCCCGGTCGAGGCACGCCGGCAGCTGGTCCGCAGGCCCGAGTACGACCCGGAGCTGTTCGGCCGCATCGCCGAGCGGATCGCCCGCTTCATCGGGACCGCGCGGTTCCTCGTCTACATGACGGTCTTCATCATCGTGTGGGTGCTGTGGAACACGCCGATCGGGATCGACCGGCCCCGGTTCGACGAGTACCCGTTCATCTTCCTCACCCTGATGCTGTCGCTGCAGGCGTCGTACGCCGCACCGCTGATCCTGCTGGCGCAGAACCGGCAGGAGGGGCGGGACCGGGTCAACCTCGAGCAGGACCGCGAGGCCAACGCCCGCGCGCACGCCGACATGGAGTTCCTGGCCCGCGAGGTCGCCAGCCTGCGGATGGGCCTGGGCGAGGTCGCCACCCGCGACTTCCTGCGCTCGGAGCTGCGCGCGCTGCTCGGCGAGCTGGACGAACGCTCCGACACCGACGGCGATCCCCCGCCGCCTCGCGAGGCTTCCCCCCGCACGTAGCATCGAGGACATGACTCCACCGTCGGCGACCGGGACGGCCGCCCCCTCGCACGACCAGGTGCGGGCGGCGCTGGCGACCGTGCAGGACCCCGAGATCCACCGGCCGGTCACCGAGCTGGGCATGGTCGACGACGTCACCATCGGCGACGACGGCACCGTGTCGGTCCGGATCCTGCTGACGGTGGCCTCCTGCCCGCTCAAGGACACCCTCACCAAGGACGTCCGGGCCGCCGTGACCGGCGTCGCCGGCGTACGCGAGGTCGAGGTCACCCTCGGCGTCATGAGCGACGAGCAGCGTCAGGGCCTGCGCGAGCAGCTCAAGGGCAGCGGCACCACCAAGGACATCCCGTTCGCCCGCCCGGGCTCGCTGACCCGGGTGCTCGCCGTGGCGTCGGGCAAGGGCGGCGTCGGCAAGTCGTCGGTGACGGTCAACCTGGCCGTGGCGATGGCCCGGCAGGGCCTGTCGGTGGGTGTCGTCGACGCGGACGTCTACGGCCACTCGGTGCCGGACATGCTCGGCATCGGCGACCGCCGGCCGACCCAGGTCGACGACATGATCATGCCGGTCGAGGCGCACGGCGTGCGGGTGATGAGCATCGGCATGCTCAAGCCCCGCCGCGACCAGGTGGTCGCGTGGCGCGGGCCGATGCTCGACCGGGCGCTGGTGCAGATGCTCGGCGACGTCTTCTGGGGCGACCTCGACGTGCTGCTGCTCGACCTGCCGCCCGGCACCGGCGATGTCGCCATCTCGCTGGGCCAGCACCTGGCCAACGCCGAGGTCGTGGTCGTGACGACACCGCAGCAGGCGGCTGCCGAGGTGGCCGAGCGCGCCGGCACGATGGCCTCGATGATGCACCAGCGGGTGGTCGGCGTGGTCGAGAACATGTCCTACCTGCTGGTGCCCGGCAGCGATCCCGAGCAGCGGCTGGAGCCGTTCGGCTCCGGCGGTGGCGACCGGGTCGCGGCGACGCTGTCGCAGCGGTTCGGCTACGACGTGCCGGTGCTCGGCCGGGTGCCCCTCGACGAGCGGCTGCGTGCCGGCGGCGACTCCGGCACCCCGCTGGCGGTGTCCGACCCGGAGGCGCCGGCGGCCGCCGAGCTGATCGGCGTCGCACGGACCCTGGTGGGGCGCGGTCGCGGGCTGGCGGGCCTCCAGCTGGGGCTCAGCCCGGTCGGCCGCTGACCGCCGGAGCCTAGACTGGCCCGAACCGCCCCGGCCGGACCGGTCCGGGCGGCGGAGAGGACGTAGCCGATGTTGGGGATGGGCTGGCCCGAGCTGCTGGTCATCGGCATCGTGGCCGTCTTCGTCTTCGGCCCCGACCGGCTCCCCGACCTGGCCAAGCAGGCCGGCAGCTTCCTGCGGACCGTGCGCCGGATGGTCGACAACGCCAAGAACGACCTCGCCGAGGAGCTCGGGCCGGAGTTCCGCGACCTCAACCTGCGCGACCTCGACCCACGCGAGCTGGTCCGCCGCAACGTCATGGACGCGATGGAGACCGACGAGCGCGAGGTGCCGAACGGCAAGCGGCCGCTGCGCTACGGCGAGCGACCGCCCTACGACCCCGACTCCACCTGAGGCTCAGCCCTCCTGCTCGCCGAGCACCACCTCGGTGCTGCGCTCGTCGCCGTCGCGCTCGTACCCGATCTCGATGGTGTCGCCCGGCCGGTGCGAGCGGATGCTCACGATCAGCTCGATGCCGTCGCGCACCGGCTCGCCGTCGATGCTGCGCAGGACGTCTCCCTCCTGCAGCCCGGCGTCCTCGGCCGGACTGTTCGCGGTGATCGTCTTGACCACGGCGGGCTTGCCCTCCTCGGTGTTGATGGTGGCCCCGATGACGGGGTAGACCGCCTTGCCCGTCTCGATGATCTGCTCGGCCGTGAGCCGCACCTGGTCGATCGGGATGGCGAACCCCACGCCGATGTTGCCGGCCTCGCCGCCGAGCGAGCTGCTGACCGTGGCGATGGCCGAGTTGACCCCGATCACCCGGCCCTGCAGGTCGACCAGCGGGCCACCCGAGTTGCCGGGGTTGATGGCGGCGTCGGTCTGGATGGCGTTGATGAACGACGACTGGTCGCCGCCCCCTGCCGTCACCGGCCGGTCGAGCGCGCTGACGATGCCGGACGTGACGGTGCTGGTGAGCCCCAGCGGGGACCCGAACGCGATCACCTGCTGACCGACCAGCAACCGCCCGGAGCTGCCGAGCCGCGCCGGCCGCAGGCCCTCGGTCGTCACCTGGACGACCGCGAGGTCGTACGCCGGGGACTGCCCGATCAGCTCGGCCGGGTGCTGAGAGCCGTTGGGGAGCACGACCGAGATGCGCCCGTCGGCGTCGGCCGCGTCCACCACGTGCGAGTTGGTCACGATGCGACCTTCGTCGTCGAGGACGAAGCCGGACCCGGTGGCCCCGGTCGCCCCGGAGCGCACCTGGATCTGGACCACGCTGGGCAGCACCGTGTCGGCGACCCTGGGCACGCTGGCGTTGCGGGACGGCAGCGGGGCGGTGTCCTCCTCGAGCGGCTCGATCTGTGAGGTGCTCGAGGCTGGGTCGTCGAGCCGGTCGGCGGCGATGACCCCGACGGCCGCGAGGACGCCGCTGACCAGGCCGACGGCGGCGGTGACGGCGACGATCGCGACCCACGGTGTGTGCCGCCGATGCTGGTCGTGCGGGTACGGCGACGGTCCGTACGGCGAGGGGTAGCCGGCCGGCTGCTGGTGCGGCGGCTGCGGGGGTGAGCCCGGCGCCGGACGGCCGCCGGACCCGTACCAGCCGGGCATGCCGTAGCCGGGGTAGGCGGGCGGTTCGGCGGGCCGCGGGATCCCGGCGGTCGGCTCGGTCTCGTCGGGACCTGAGTCGGGACGGTCGTCCTCGGTCACGCTGCGTGCTCCACGGGTGGGCCGGACGGTGCAACCCCCAGCATGACGCACGCCGACAAACCACGCCCCAGCCGACCGCCCGGGCCGGGCCCGGTGGCGATCACCGTGCTGATCACCGTGCCAGGGCTCAGCGCGCGGAGCCGTCCACCTCCGCCGAGGCCGGCCGCACGCCGTCCCAGCGACGCAGCGGCAGCCCGGCCGGGGTGACGGCGCCGGCGGGTGCGCCCGCCGTGGGAGGCGAACCGCCCGGCGACGGGCTCGCCGGGGTCGGGGCCGATGCCATCGGCGCCGTCCAGGTGGCCGCGACCAGCCACGCGGCAGCACCCACACCCGCCACCAGCAGCCGGAACCGGGCGGCAGTGGGATCGGCACTGGCCACCTCGCCGCACCGCTGCCGGTGCGCCCGGCGTGCGGCCCGGTCCTGCTCTGTCTGGGGCAGGCTCAACAGGCTCGACATCAGGGCGTCGTCGGGGTCGGGACCGCCGAGCAGGGCGGTCCGCCACTTCACCTGGCGCTGGGCGCGCTCGGCGGCGCGGCAGCGCGCGCAGGCCTGGACGTGCCCGGTCACGTCGTCAGCGGCCGGGCCGACGACCTCGCCGTCGACCCAGGCCGCCAGGGCGGCGCCGTCGGGACACCTCACGTGCCGACGATAACCGGGTCGAGCGGGCCAGCGAAGCGGGTGCGACCGGTCTGCGGGGCGCGATGGGCCAGCGCGGTGCGCAGCAGCTTGCGGCCGCGGTGGATCCGCGAGCGCACGGTGCCGAGCTTGATGTCCAGCGCCTCGGCGATCTCGTCGTACGACAACCCCTCGACGTCGCACAGCACGACGGCGGCCCGGAACTCCTCGGGCAGGTCGGCCAGCGCCTGCTCCACGTCGGCGTCGAACAGGTCGTCGGTGAAGGACCGGTGGGTGGCACCGGCGGCCGTGGCCAGCCGCTCGACCGCCTCGTCACCCAGCGCGTCGAAGCGCAGCCGGGCGCGGCGGCGGGCCTTGTCCAGGAACAGGTTCGTCGTGATCCGGTGCAGCCAGCCGGCGAAGTTGTCGGGGGTGTAGGTGTGCAGCGAGCGAAAGACCCGGACGAAGACCTCCTGGGTGAGGTCCTCGGCGTCGTGCGGGTTGCCGGTCAGCCGGTAGGCCAGCCGGTAGACCCGCGCGGAGTGGTCGCGGACGATCTGCTCCCACGAGCCCACGTCCGGGGGGAGGGGGGTGGGCTGCTCAGGCAGCGCCACGTCCGCGCGATCGCGGCGGGCGCCGCGGCGTGGGATGACGGACATGCCTGCTCCTCTCACCTGCTGGCCGGACCCGGATGGGCCGGCCGAGCGGCGACGGCACGGCCGTCGATGACGGACACGCTCCCGCGCTCACCTGAGAAGACGGTGAGAGAGCCCTGACGGTTGCCGAAGAGCGCCGCACGCACGCACTAGGCTGCCCTCACCGTTCGATCAGGGAGCGCGCCATCAGCACACCGATCTCGCCCGACAGCTGGGCATACGCCGAAGAGTTCGTCACCGAGGACGAGCCGCTGCAGAACGCGCGCGGCCGGGCCGAGGAGGTGGGAGTCGTCCCGATCGGCTCCGGTGGCGGCGCGACCCTGCGCTTCCTCGCCACCTTGATCCAGGCCCGCGCCGTCGTCGAGATCGGCACCGGCACCGGGGTGTCCGGGCTGTGGCTGCTGCGCGGCATGGCGCCGGACGGCGTGCTCACCAGCGTCGACCTGGAGGCCGAGCACCAGCGGCTGGCCAAGGAGACGTTCACCGAGGCCGGCATCCCGTCCCAGCGCTACCGGCTGATCGCCGGCGCGGCGCTGGAGGTGCTGCCCCGGCTCACCGACGGGCACTACGACCTGGTGCTGTGCGACGCCGCCAAGGGCGAGTACTCCGACTACCTGCGCGAGTCGGTTCGGCTGCTGCGTCCCGGTGGCGTCGTGGCCATCGACAACGCGCTGTGGCACGACCGGGTGGCCGACCCCGCGCAGCGCGACGAGGAGACGGTGACCATCCGCGAGCTCGGGCGCGAGATCCGCGACGACGACGGCCTCGTACCACTGCTGCTCCCCGTCGGCGACGGGCTGCTGGTCGCCCAGAAGCTGCCGTAGCGTTGCCGCGAGAAGGGGGATGTGGGCGACCGAGCCGGCGCCCTGGCCCCTGAGGCTCCCCGCAGCGACGTGCCTGCCCATGACCACAACGCGACCGCGACCAGCCGACCACCGCCTCGGGCGCCGGATACGTGGGTGCGATGGCGTCAGCGGACGGCAACACTGTCTCGGTGCCCGAGCTGATCGCCCCCGACCCCCGGGTGCAGGCGTCGTTCCTGGCGGCGCACGCGGAGATCGCGGCCGGGTCGAGGCCCGGGTGGGCCGAGGCCGACCGGTGGCTCGGGCTGATGTCCGCGGAGCCGGTGCAGCGGATCGAGTCCCTCGCCGACCCGGCTGAGTTCGCGGCGTTCTGCGCCGCCCAGCGCCGGCTGGCCGAGGAGGACGCCCCACGCCCGGCCGGCTACGTGGCCGACACGGTGCGGTGGTGGGTCGACGGTGCGGAGTGGCTCGGCCGGCTGTCCATCCGGCACCGGCTGACCCGTCAGCTGCTCGACGTGGGCGGACACATCGGGTACGTGGTGCGGCCCTCGGCGCGCCGGCGGGGACACGCCTCCGCGATGCTGACCGCCGCGCTGCCGGTCGCCCGCCGCCTCGGCATCGACCAGGTGCTGGTGACCTGCGACCACGACAACGTGGCGTCGCGCCGGGTGATCGAGAAGGCCGGTGGCGAGCTGGAGGACCGGCGCGGGGTCAAGCTGCGCTACTGGGTGTCGACCCGGCACGACGCTGCCGCACCCCCGCCAGCGGGTCCGGTCCGCTGAGCCAGGCCAACAGGGCCCGGGCGCCGAAGCCGGTCGGACCCTCGGTCCAGACGCCCGCGTCCGAGACCGCATCGCCCACGCTGGCCACGTCGAGGTGCGCCCACGGGACACCGCCCGCGAACGGCCGGAGGAACAGCGCGGCCGCGATCGAGCCGCCGCTGGTGCCTCCGTCGGCACCACCCATGTTGCGCGCGTCGGCGACGTCGGAGGCGATGTCGGGCGCGTAGTCGTCGACCAGCGGCAGCCGCCACAGCGGCTCCCCCGCCCGCTGCCCCGACGCCAGCAGCGCCTCGGCCAGGGCGTCATCGTCGGCGAACAGCCCGCCGAGGCTGCGACCCAGCGCGACCCTGACCGCGCCCGTCAGCGTGGCGACGTCGACCAGCACGTCGGGCCGGAGCTCGCGGCTGGCGTAGGCGAGTGCGTCGGCGAGCACCAGCCGCCCCTCGGCATCGGTGTTGACGACCTCGGACGTGCGCCCGCCGGGGTGGCGCACCACGTCGCCCGGGCGCTGCGCGTCGGCGCCGATGGAGTTCTCGGCAGCGGCCACCAGCCCGGTGACCCGCAGCGGCACGTCGAGGGCGCGCAGCGCGGCCATGACGGCGAGCACGACGGCCCCGCCGGTGACGTCGCGCTTCATCGTCATCATCCCGTCGCGCGGCTTGAGCCAGAGTCCGCCGGTGTCGAACGTGATGCCCTTGCCGACCAGGACGACGTGCCCGCGGGTCCGGCTGCCGCGCGGCGCGTACCGGAGCTGGATCAGCCGGGGCGGTCGCGCCGAGCCGCGGCCGACGCCGAGGATGCCCTCGAAGCCGGCGGCGGCCAGCGCCTGCTCGTCCCAGACCCGCACGTCCAGGCCCGCGTCGTCGGCCATAGCCGACGCCCGGTCGGCGAGCCACTGCGGCGTCTTGTCCCGCGACGGCCAGGTCGCGACCTCCCGGGCCGCGCACCCGGCGCGGCCGACCACGAGACCGCGCCGGACCGCCTCGTCCGCACCGTCGACCCCGCACAGGACCACCCTCGCAACCGGGGGGCGCTCCGGGCCGCCGGTGCGCCAGGTCAACGTGAACGACGCCAGCAGCAGCCCCTCGACGAACGCCTGCACCCCGGCGCCGGCCGTGCCCTCCTCGGCGACGGCCGGCACCGTCGTCGCCACCGCCGTACGTCCCCGCGCCACCCGCGCCAGCGCGGCGCCGGCGCTGCGGAGGTCGGCCGGCTCGGCGTCGCCGACCCCGACCAGGACCAGCTGGCGGACCGGGCCGGTGAGCGGGTGCACGGCCGTCTCGCCCGCCCGGCCGCTGAGCTTGTGCTCGTCGGCGACGCTGGACAGGTCGACCCGGTGCACGGCGGCGACGTCGCCCGCACCCGGCCCGAGCCGCAGCCCGCTCCCGCCGGGCACAGCCGGCCGCACCGGGACGGCGAGCAGCTCGACGTCGCCGACCGCGCCGAGCGGCTGATCGGCGACCACGACATCCGGGGTCGGCGACAGCGGGGCCGACACGGGCACGGGTCACACCTCCTCGGGTGCTGGCATGCACGAGGTCCCGGGAGCTGGGCTCACCGGGACCTCGGCGCGTGGGTCAGGAGACGACGGCCTTGAGTGCGTCCCCCAGCTCGCCCGCCTCCTGGGCGTTCAGCTCGACCACGAGCCGGCCTCCGCCCTCGAGCGGCACACGCATCACAATGCCGCGGCCCTCCTTGGTCACCTCGAGGGGACCGTCGCCCGTCCTGGGCTTCATGGCCGCCATCCGCGTACCCCTTCTCTCGCGTCCGCCGCGCGCGCCCCAGGGCAGGGCACGAGCATCACGGCGCCGTCAGTGGGAGTCATTATTCCGTACCCCGGGGACCCCGCGTACGGGTGCCGCCCGGCAGACTCGACGCGTGCACGCGCGCTCGGCCCTCTTCGACCTGCTGGGCGACCACGTGCGGCCGCGCGGCGGGCAGGCCCCGGTGGCGGCGCTGGTCCGGATGCTGGCGGCGCTCGACGTCTCCGCGCCGGCGGTACGTACCGCGGTGTCCCGGATGGTGCGCCAGGGCTGGCTGCGCCCGGTGCGCACGCCGGACGGGCCCGGGTACGCGATCACCGACCGAGCGCGGATCCGGCTGGACGAGGCGGCCCGGCGGATCTACCGCACCAGCGACGACGGCGACTGGGACGGCCGCTGGGACCTGCTGGTGCTCGCCCCGGTCCGCTCCCGCAGCGCCCGGGAGCGGCTGCGGGCCGCGCTCGGCTTCCTCGGGTACGCGCCCCTGGACGGCGAGACCTGGGTGGCGGCGCGACCGGCACCCGACCTGGTCTCTGCCCTCGACGCCGAGGGCGCCACCGCCCGGCGGTTCCGCTCCGAGCCCGAGGGCGACCCGAGCGAGCTGGCGCGCACGGCGTGGGACCTCGACGGTCTCGCCAAGGCGTACGACGGCTGGCGCACGGAGGCCGAGTCGTGGGTCGCCGCGGCGGGTGCGGGCGCCGGCGACGAGCAGCAGTTCGCGCTGCGCAGCCGGCTGGTGCACGAGTGGCGCAAGTTCCTGTTCCGCGACCCGGGACTGCCCCCGCAACTGCTGCCCGCCGGCTGGACCGGCCACGCGGCCGCCGCGTTCTTCGACCGCGAGGCGGAGCGGCTGGCACCGGCCGCCGCACGCTTCGTCGACTCCTGCCTGACCCCTCGAGGAGACCCGTCATGACCGACACCGCCGTCCACCGAGCCGGTCGGGTACGCACTCGACGACGGCCTGGCGACGATCACCCTGCAGCGCCCGGAGGCGATGAACTCGCTCGACCTGGCGACCAAGGAGCAGCTGCTGGCCGCGGTCGAGCGGGCGGCGGGCGACGACGCCGTACGCGCCGTGCTGCTGGTCGGCACCGGGCGGGCCTTCTGCGTCGGCCAGGACCTCAAGGAACACATGGCGGCACTGGCCGAGCAGCCGGTCGAGGAGGTGTGGGCCACGGTCGAGCGGCACTTCGCCCCGATCGCGCTCGCGCTGGCGACCATGCCCAAGCCGGTCGTCGCCGGGGTCAACGGGGTGGCGGCGGGGGCGGGTGCGTCGCTGGCGTTCGCCTGCGACCTGCGGGTGCTGTCGGACCGGGCCGGCTTCAACCTGGCGTTCGCCGGCATCGGGCTGTCCTGCGACACCGGCGCGTCCTGGACGCTGCCCCGGCTGATCGGGCAGGCCCGTGCGCTGGAGCTGCTCTACCGGCCGCGCACCGTCGACGCGGTCGAGGCCAAGAAGCTCGGGCTCGCGACCACCGTGGTCGCCGACGCCGACCTGCTGGCGGAGGCGACCTCGCTGGCCCGGCGGCTCGCCACCGGCCCGACGCTCGCCTACGGCGCCATCCGGCGCGCGCTGGCCTACTCCGCGAGCCACGACCTCGCGGACTCGCTGGCCCACGAGGGCCAGATGATGGCGCTCACCGGCGGCTCGCAGGACCACCGCGACGCCGTGGCGGCGTTCGTGGACAAGAAGCGCCCGGTGTTCCGGGGCCGCTGAGCGGGCCTACCCGCGGCGGCCGCCGACGGTGCGGAGCATGCCGTTCGGGCACACCTGGGTCAGGTACCGTCGCTGCGGGTGGGCGGCGAGCTCGGCGGTGATCGAGTCACCCTCGCGGCGCTTGTTGAACCACTGGGTCATGGTGCCGTGGCAGACGCCGCCGCAGTCGATCCGGCGGAGCGGCAGATAGATGTTGCGGGCCAGCCGGCGGGCGAAGGCCGGGTTCTTGGTACGCGGGTCGACGCCGCGCAGCGGCTGGTGCAGCGACACCATGTGGTCGGGGTCGATCCGGCGCAGGAACCGCAGCACCGACCTGGTCTCCGGCTCCGAGGCCGGGTGCGGGCCGGACTCGTACGCGCCGTCGAGGTCGCGCCACCGCACCGGGAAGTTCCGGTTGAGGTCGACGCCGCGCGCGTTCTTGCGGGTGCCGCGGACGTAGCCGTCCGGGTTCATCACCGGGATCACCCACAGGTTGACCCCGCGGATCGGCCGGTGGTCGCGCAGGTGCTTCAGCGGGTCGTCGGACTGCTTCTCGTCGCCGTGCATGGCCCCGATGAACACCACTGTCCGGCGGGCGTCGGGGTCGCCGAGGTGGAACGCCTGGATCGGGCGGTCGCGCACGCTGTGGCCGATGATCCGGGTCTCCAGCACGGCGGGGCGTCCGCGCTGACCCGACACGGACACGCCGTCGCCGGCTGCGGCGGGTGCCGGGGAGGCGGGCGCGGCACCGGCCGGCAGCACCGTCGCGGTGAGGACCAGGGCGGCGCTGGCCACCAGGGCGGAGCGAGCTCTCATGACGTTCCCCTCGTGGGTCGAGCGGCGGCTGCGCCGCGGACCCAGCACTCTGCCAGGTGGTCGTCGACCAGCCCCACGGCCTGCATCAGCGCGTACGCCGTGGTGGGTCCGACGAACCGGAAGCCCCGCCGTTTGAGGTCCTTGGCCATGGCGGTCGACTCCGGCGTCACCGCGGGCACGTCGGCAAGTCCGGAGGGCGCCGGGCCGGGAGGGTCGGGGGCGTAGTCCCACAGCACGTCGGGCAGCGGTCGGTCGAGGGCCAGCACCGCCCTCGCGTTCGCCACGGTGGCCTCGATCTTGGCCCGGTTGCGGACGATGCCGGCGTCGGCCAGCAGCCGCTCGACGTCGGCGGGCCCGTACTCCGCGACGACCTCCGGGTCGAAGCCCGCGAACGCCGCCCGGAACGCGTCCCGCTTGCGCAGGATGGTCAGCCACGACAGCCCGGACTGGAACGCCTCGAGGCTCACCCGCTCGAACAGCCCGTCCCGGGTACGGACCGGGCGGCCCCACTCGGTGTCGTGGTAGTCGCGGTAGACAGCTGGGGAATCGCCCCACGGGCAACGGGCCCGCCCGTCGTCGCCGACCAGTGCGTCGCTCACCGGCCGGGGCCCACCGAGCCGGCGGCCGACTCGGCGACCCGGCGCAGCCGCCGCAGCGACCAGCCGAACGCCAGCCGGGTCAGCGGACCGCCGATCCACCACAGCACCGGCGCGAGCGGCCCACCCGGCACCTCGACCCGCTCCCACCAGCGGAACAAGGCACCCGGACCGTCCGGCTCGACCACGAACGCGCCGACTCCCTTGACCACCCGGCCGGTGTGCACCACCTCGTAGCTGCGTGGCGCGTCCACCGCCGTGACCGTCATGGTGTCGACGAAGCCCACCGGGCCCAGCCCGGTGCGTGCGGCGATCCGGGTGCCGACGGCCAGCGGCGGCCCGTCCACGTGCCGGGTGCGGGTGAACGGGATCCAGTCGTCCTGGCGGTCCCAGTCGACCAGCAGCCGCCACATCTGCTCGGGCTCGACGTCGACCCTGGTCTGCACGCTCAGCTCAGCCTGCACGGCCGTCACCGGTGACGTCGGGGGTGTCCGGCGCGGGCTCGTCCCGAGGTCGGCCGTCGCGCGCGTCGAGCTCGGCAGCGAGCCGGGCCAGCAGCTCGTCGACCTCGGCCATCCGGTAGCCCCGGAACGCGGTGGTGAAGCCCACGATCCGCAGGTCGTCGCCGCGCAGCGGCCGGTCGCCGGGCACCAGCACGTCGGGCCGGTCGTCGTACGCGTCGCGCATCGCGCCGCCGCGGCCGGTGGCGAGCACAACGCACCCGCCGATCACCAGCACGATCAGCGCCCACAGCACCCAGGTCACGAGGCCGATGGTGCCACGGTGTCACCGGGGGAGGATCCTGTGCGGGTGATCGTGCCGCCGTCGACGCTGCGGCTCGGGAGCTCCTCGTACGAGCCCGGGCGGCCGGTGGTGATGGCGGTGGTCAACCGCACGCCGGACTCGTTCTACGACCACGGCGCGACGTACGGGCTGGCCGAGGCGCTGGAGCGGGTCGACCGGGTGGTGGCCGAGGGCGCCGACGTGGTCGACATCGGCGGTGTCAAGGCCGGGGCCGGCGAGGTGGTCGACGCAGGGGAGGAGCTACGGCGCACGGCGGGCTTCGTCGGCACGGTGCGCGAGCGGTATCCCGGTCTCGTGATCAGCGTGGACACGTGGCGGGCCGACGTCGCCGACGCACTGTGCGAGCGGGGCGCAGACCTCGTCAACGACGCCTGGGCCGGCGCCGACCCGCGGCTCGCGGAGACGGCCGCGAAGCACGGTGCCGGGCTGGTGTGCAGCCACACCGGCGGGCTCGCGCCTCGTACCGACCCGCACGGCGTGCGCTACGACGACGTGGTGGCCGACGTCGTGGCCGGGACGGTGGCGCTGGCAGAGCGGGCGCTCGCGATCGGGGTGCGCCGGGACGGGATCCTGCTCGACCCCACCCACGACTTCGGCAAGACCACGGCGCACTCGCTGGAGATCACCCGGCGGCTGGACGAGCTGGTCGCGACCGGCTGGCCGGTGCTGGTCGCGCTGTCCAACAAGGACTTCGTGGGCGAGACGCTGGACCTCCCGGTGGAGCAGCGGCTCACCGGCACCCTCGGCGCGACCGCCGTCGCGGCCTGGCACGGAGCGCGGGTGTTCCGGGCGCACCAGGTCGCCGAGACCCGGCAGCTGGTGGACATGGTCGCCTCGATCCGCGGGGACCGGCCCCCCGCCGCACCCCGCCGCGGCCTCTGACCCGCCGCCGCCCCCGTCGCCCCGTCCGCCCGTCCGCCCCGCGACCCCCGTTGTGGCGGCAACACGCGCACGACACGCCGTACGGGCCGGCACGTTGCCGCCAATTCGCGGGGTCGCGTCGCGGGGAACGCGTCGCGGGACGGATCGCGGGGAGCGCTACTCGGGTCGGGAGCTGGTGCCGGCGGTGTCGTCCTCGCGGGCCCGCGCGGCCTGCACGATGATCGCCACCGCCTCGTCGACGTCGTCGGTGACGTGCAGCATCGCGAAGTCGCCGGGACTGACCATGCCCTTGGCCTCGACCGTGTCGTGCATCCAGTCCAGCAGGCCCTGCCAGTACGACCGGCCCATCAGCACCACCGGGAACTGGGTCACCTTGCGGGTCTGCGCCAACGTGATGGCCTCGAACAGCTCGTCCAGGGTGCCGAAGCCGCCCGGCAGCACGATGTAGCCCTGGGAGTACTTCACGAACATCGTCTTGCGGGCGAAGAAGTACCGGAAGTCGATCCCGACGTCGACCCACCGGTTCAGCCCCTGCTCGAACGGCAGCTCGATGCCGAGTCCGACCGACACCCCGCCGGCCTCCGACGCGCCCTTGTTCGCCGCCTCCATCACGCCGGGGCCGCCGCCGGTGATGACGGCGTAGCCGGCGCGGGCCAGGGCGCCGCCGAGCCGCTCGGCGGTCTGGTAGGCGGGCGCGTCGACGGCCGTACGCGCGCTGCCGAACACGCAGATCGCCGGCCCGAGCTCGGCGAGCATGCCGAAGCCCTCGACGAACTCCGACTGGATCCGCAGCACCCGCCACGGGTCGGTGTGCACCCAGTCGCTCGGACCCCGCGAGTTGAGCAGCCGCTCGTCGGTCGTCGACGCCTCCGCGCGCGGCCGCCGCTGCAGCACCGGGCCGCGGGCGCGCTTACGGGGCTTCCTGGACGGCTCTGGCGACATGGCGGTCAGGCTAGCCAGCGACGCATCCGCTGCTCGCAGTGCCGCAGGTGCTCGAGCGGCACCCGCTCCGCCCGGGTGTGCGCCAGCGACGGGTCCCCCGGCCCGAAGTTCACCGCGGGGACGCCGAGGGCCGAGAACTGCGAGACGTCGGTCCAGCCGAACTTCGGCCGCACCTCGCCGCCGACGGCCTCGACGAACGCGGCCGCGGCCGGCCGGTCCAGCCCCGGCAACGCACCGGGCGCCTGGTCACGCAGCTCGAGCTCGAAGCCGTCGAACAGCTCGGCCAGGTGCGCGTACGCCTCCTCGAGGCTGCGGTCGGGCGCGAACCGGTAGTTGACGCCGACCCGGCAGACGTCGGGCAGCACGTTGCCCGCGACGCCGCCCTCGATCCCGACCGCGTTCAGACCCTCGCGGTAGGTCAGCCCGTCGATCACCGGCTGCCGCGCCTCGTACGCCACCAGCCGGTCGAGCACGGGTGCCGCGGCGTGGATGGCGTTGACGCCCATCCAGGCCCGCGCGCTGTGCGCCCGCTCGCCGCGGGCGACGACGTCGACCCGCATGGTGCCCTGGCAGCCCGCCTCGACCGCGGCGTTGCTGGGCTCCATCAAGATGGCGAAGTCCGCGGCCAGCAGTTCCGGGCTGGTACGCGCCAGCCGCCCGAGACCGTTCTGGTCGGCGGCGACCTCCTCGCACTCGTAGAACAGGTACGTCACGTCGCGGTTCGGCTCGGCCAGCCCGGCGGCCAGCAGCAGCCCGACGGCGACACCGCCTTTCATGTCGCACGAGCCGAGGCCGTGCAGGTGCTCGTCGTCGAGCCGCGAGGGCAGGTTGCCGTTGACCGGGACGGTGTCGAGGTGCCCGGCGACGACGACCCGTTCGGCGCGTCCCAGGTCGGTGCGCGCGACCAGGGTGTCGCCGTCGCGGACGACGTCGAGGTGCGGCAGCGGACGCAGCGCCTGCTCGACCGCGTCGGCGATAGCGCGCTCGTCGTGGCTGACCGACTCGATGTCGACGAGCGCGGCGGTGAGGGAGACGACGTCGGACGTCAGGTCGAGGGATGGCACCCGCCGAGTGTGCCTGGCGGGCCCGGCGCCCGTCGGTCCGGGCCCTCAGTCGGTGAAGACGCAGAACTCGTTGCCCTCGGGGTCGGCCAGCACGTGCCACGAGATCTCGTCGTCGCGGGCGCGCAGCAGCGTGGCCCCGGCGTCGAGCAGCGGCTGCACGGCGGCGGCCGACACATCCCAGTGGATCCGGTTCTTGACCGTCTTGGGCTCGGGAACGGGGGCGAAGTCCATCGAGTCGAACGGCGCGCCGGGGATCTGGTCGATCGAGGCGAACCCCTCGTCCTCGACCAGGCGGGCGTCGAGCACCTCCGCCCACCAGCGGGCGATCGGCGTGGGCTCCACGCTGTCGACCCCCACCTCGTACAACCGATAGTCGGGCACCGTCTCGCGGACGAACACGCACACCTCGCCGCCCTCGGGATCGGCGAGCACCGTCCAGGGGAACTCGCCCTCGGCGGACAGCCGCCGTGCCCCCAGCGCCTCGATCTCGGCGACGGACGACGCGTGCAGGTCGAGGTGCACCCGCTGCTTGACGGTGCGCGGCTCGGGCACCTGGTCGACCCAGATCCGGTGTTCGGGAACGGCGCCGGACAGCACGCCGTCGCCCCTCTCCTGGTACGACGCCTCCAGCCCGATCGCCGCCGCCCAGAAGGGCGTCATCAGCCGGGCGTCGGTGACGTTGATGACCAGGTCCTTGAAGCGCGCGAGTGCCATGCCCGGCACCCTAGGGCGGCCCACCCACCACGAACGCTCCGACTACGTCTGCCCGGACCCCCACCAGGTGGATCGTTGGCGGGGAGGGATCGGCACTACGGTCGGGCGCATGAGCAGCGACCAGGACACCGGCGAGGACGCACCGGAGACCGCCCCGGCCCGCGCGTGGGGGGTCGGCCTGACGACCGCCACCAACGACGGCGCCGTGCTCGACTGCTGGTACCCCGCGCCGGTGCTCGGACCCCTGGTGGAGTTGGCGGCCGAGGCCGATGAGGGCCGACTCGGCGAGCTCGCGATTCCCGACGAGGTACGCGGCGTACGCCGCGCGATCGTGCGTACGGAGATCGACCTGTCTGAGCCGCCCGCCGACACCGCCGACGCCTACCTGCGCCTGCACCTGCTCTCGCACCGCCTGGCGGCACCGCACGCGGCCAACCTGGACGGGCTGTTCAGCCAGCTCGCCAACGTGGTGTGGACCTCGATCGGGCCGTGCGCCGTCGACGACTTCGAGCAGACCCGGGTCCGGGCGCGGGCGGCCGGCCAGCACGTGCAGGTGACCAGCGTGGACAAGTTCCCGCGGATGACCGACTACGTCGTCCCGACCGGGGTACGGATCGGCGACGCCGACCGGGTCAGGCTCGGAGCGCACCTCGCCGAGGGCACGACCGTCATGCACGAGGGCTTCGTCAACTTCAACGCCGGCACCCTCGGCTCGTCCATGATCGAGGGCCGGGTCTCGGCCGGGGTCGTGGTCGGGGACGGCAGCGACGTGGGCGGCGGCGCGTCCATCATGGGCACCTTGTCCGGTGGCGGTTCCGAGGTGGTGTCGATCGGCCGCAGGTGCCTGCTCGGCGCCAACGCAGGGTTGGGCATCTCGCTCGGTGACGACTGCGTGGTGGAGGCCGGCTGCTACGTCACGGCGGGCACGAAGGTGACGCTGCCCGACGGTGAAGTGGTCAAGGCTCGCGAGCTCTCCGGGCGCGACGGTCTGCTGTTCTGGCGCAATTCGGTCACGGGCGCGATGGAGGTGCGCGACCGGACTGGCAGCGGCACCACCCTCAACGCCGACCTGCACGCCAACTGAGCCCGCCCGGCAAGGGGGGCGTGGCCGCCCCCGTACCGTTGACGATCCGATGACCACCACCACGACCCGCCGCGGGCGCCTGCTGCTGGCCGCCGTGCTCGCGATCGCCGTCCTGGTCGTGGGCGTGATCGTGCTGCGCGGAGGCGACGGGCCGCTGGACGACCTGCTCGGCTCCGAAGCGCCCTGCACGGTCGAGGTCGACGGGCACACGGTCGTGCTGGAGACCGACCAGGCCGAGCAGGCGTCGCTGATCAGCGCGCTCAGCGTGCGCCGCGGTCTGCCCGCCCGCGCGGCGTCGATCGCCCTGGCGACGGCGTACCAGGAGTCCAAGATCCGCAACCTCGACTACGGGGACCGCGACTCGCTGGGCATCTTCCAGCAGCGGCCCAGCCAGGGCTGGGGCGAGCCGGAGCAGATCATGGACCCGCACTACGCCACCAACCAGTTCTACGCCGCGCTGGAGCAGGTGGACGGCTACGACGACCTGCCGATCGACGTGGCAGCCCAGGAGGTGCAGCGTTCCGCCGACGGCAGCGCCTACGCCCAGCACGAGCCGGACGCCCGGGCGCTCGCCTCCGCGCTCACCGGCTACAGCGAGGCGGCGTTCAGCTGCGAGGTCGAGACGCCCGCCGACAGCGGCCAGCAGCCAGGACGGTCGGGCCTGACCGACAACGCGGGCACGGTGCGCGACGAGGTGCGCCAGGCGTTCGGGCCGCTGCCCGACGGCGGGTACGCGCCGGGCGGCGTGCGGACGGGCCACGCGGAGGGCTCGGCCCACTACGACGGCCGGGCGGTGGACTTCTTCTTCCGCCCGCCCAACGCCGACAACCGCCGGGCCGGGTGGGCACTGGCGCACTTCCTGGTCGCCAACGCCGAGCGGCTCGAGATCGCGACCGTCATCTACGACGACCGGATCTGGACGGCGGCGCGCTCGGACGAGGGCTGGCGCGACTACGAGATCGACAGCGAGTCCCCCGTCGCCCGGCACCTCGACCACGTGCACGTCGACGTCGCCTGAGGTTCTTTCGCCCGGGGTGTCGATCGAAGCACTCCCGCTGCGTCGGTACTGGTGTCAGAGTCATTCCCGTCCCGACAAGAGGGAGCACATCGTGAAGTACGTCCTGATGTTCGTGAATCGTCCCGACCTGCAGACGTCGGTCCCGCCGGAGCACGCCGAGAAGGTCTACGCCCAGATGTACGAGTGGTTCGGCGAGCACCAGGCCGCCGGTCACATCGCCGAGGGCGGTGCGGAGCTGCAGCCGCCCACCACCGCCACCACCGTCCGCAGCGGCAGCAACGGCAGCGGGCCCGTCGTCGTGGACGGCCCGTTCTCGGAGGCCAAGGAGGTCATCGGTGGGTTCACCATCATCGAGGCGTCCGATCTCGACGGCGCGCTCGGCATCGCCCGCACCTGGCCCGGACTGACGGGGCCGGGCGTCAGCGTGGAGGTCCGGCCGATCGTCGACCACAGCAGTGACATGTGAGCCGGTCCCCGACGCCGCGCTGGCCCGGGCCGTCCGGGAGGAGACCGCGGGGATCGTGACCTCGCTGTACCGCCGCCTCGGCGACCTCGACGTCGCCGAGGAGGCGGTCTCCGAGGCGGTCGTCGAGGCACTCGCCGCCTGGCGGCGCACCGGCGTGCCGGAGCGTCCGGGTGCCTGGCTCCAGGTGGCGGCGCGGCGCAACGCGTTCGACCTCGTACGCCGGCGCAGCACCCGGCAACGGGTCACCGAGCGGGTCGCCGACCGGCTCAGCGCGCGGCTGAGCGAGGAGCCACACGACGAGCCCGCGACCGGCGGGACCGACGAGCGGGTGGCGCTGCTGTTCGGTTGCTGCCACCCGGCCCTGCGCCCCGAGGCGCGGCTCGCACTCACGCTGCGCGCGGTGCTCGGCCTCACCACACCGCAGATCGCCCGCGCGTTCCTGGTGCCGGAGGCCACCGCCGCCCAGCGGATCGTGCGGGCCAAGCGCAAGATCGTGGGAGCCCGGATCCCGCTGGTCGTGCCGGACGCCGAGCGGATGCCCGAGCGCCTCGACGACGTGCTCACGGTCGTCCAGGTGCTGTTCAACGAGGGTTTCCTCGCCTCCGGCGGTGACGCCCCGCACGACCGCGACCTGGCCGACGACGCGCTGTGGATCGCCGCCCTGGTGACGACGGCGCTGCCCGACGAGCCGGAGGCGTGGGGGCTGCTCGCGCTGCTCACCCTGCAGGCGGCGCGGACGCCGGCGCGCTTCGACGACGCAGGCGGGCTGGTGCTGCTGGAGGACCAGGACCGGTCCCGCTGGGACCAGGAGGGCATCGCCGCCGGCGTGCGGCACCTCGAGCGGGCCGCGCAGCGCCATCACACCGGCAGGTTCCAGGTCTCGGCGGCGATCGCCGCCTGCCACGCCGAGGCGGAGACCTGGGCGAGCACCGACTGGCTGCAGATCCTGACCCTCTACGACGTGCTCGTGCAGCTCGATCCGTCCCCGGTCACGCACCTCAACCGGGCCGTGGCCCTGGCGCAGGTCGAGGGTGCCGACGCCGCGCTGGCGTCGGTCGACCGGCTGGGCAACGAGCTGGCCCGCTACCACCTGTTCCACGCCGTGCGGGGCGAGCTGCTGCGGCGGCTCGGCCGGGCCGACGCCGCCCGTGCGGCCGACGCCCGAGCCCTGGAACTGACCGGCAACGCCGCCGAGCGGCGGCTGCTCACCGACCGGGTGACCGGCACTCGCTGAGCGTCAGTTCGCCAGGCGCTGGACGGCGGCGGCGACCCGCTCGTCGGTCGCGGTGAGCGCGACCCGTACGTGCCGGGCGCCGCGAGGACCGTAGAAGTCGCCGGGTGCGACCAGGATGCCACGATCGGCGAACCAGGCCACCGTCTCGTCGCACGGCTGACCACGGGTCCCCCACAGGTAGAGCCCGGCCTCGGAGTGCTCGATGGTGAGGCCGGCACCGGTCAGCGCCTCCCGGAGCAGGTCGCGCCGGGCGGCGTACCGGGCGCGCTGCTCGACGACGTGCGCCTCGTCGCCGAGCGCCACCGTCGCGGCGTGCTGGACGGGGGCAGGGACCATCAGGCCGAGGTTCTTTCGCACGGCGAGCAGCTCTGCGAGGACGGCGGTGTCACCCGCGACCAGGCCGGCGCGGTAGCCGGCGAGGTTGGAGCGCTTCGACAGCGAGTGCAGCGCGAGCACCCCGGTCGCGTCGCCGCCGCAGACGTCCGGGTGCAGCACCGAGACCGGTTCGGCGTCCGGTCGCTCGTCCCAGCCGAGTGTGAGGTAGCACTCGTCGGAGACCAGCAGCGCGCCCTGCTCGCGCGTCCACGCGACCAGCTTGGCCAGGTGCGCCGCGGGCAGCACCCGGCCGGTCGGGTTCGCGGGCGAGTTGACCCAGACAAGCGCCGGCCGCCGCGGGCCGACGCCCACGACCGAGTCCGAGGCGACCACGTCGCAGCCGGCCAGCCGGGCACCGACCTCGTACGTGGGATAGGCCAGCTCAGGTACCACGACGAGGTCGCCGGGGCCGAGCCCGAGGTGCAACGCCAGGCCGGCGACCAGCTCCTTGGAGCCGATCGAGGGCAGCACCCCGGAGAGCCCGACGTCGACCGCGCCGAACCGCCGGGTCAGCCACGCGGCGGCCGCCTCGCGCAGCGCCGGGATGCCGACGGTGGTCGGGTAGCCGGGGGCGTCGGAGGCGTCCGCGAGCGCGCGGCGCACGAGGTCGGGCACCGGGTCGACCGGTGTGCCGACGCTCAGGTCGACGAGGCCGTCGGGATGCGCTGCGGCCCGCGCGCGCTCCGCCGTCAGCCGGTCCCACGGGAAGTCGGGCAGCCGGGCCGAGACGGGCGTCCGCACGCCGGCCCCGTGGCTCACTCCTGCGACTGCGGGGGAGCTCGGCGATCAGCGGGTGGTCCTTGTCGATCTCACCGAGCTTGGCGGCGCCGCCCGGGGAGCCGAGGTCGTCGAAGAACTCGACGTTGGCCTTGTAGTAGTCCTTCCACTGCTCCGGCGTGTCGTCCTCGTAGAAGATCGCCTCCACCGGGCAGACCGGTTCACACGCCCCGCAGTCGACGCACTCGTCGGGGTGGATGTAGAGCATCCGCTTGCCCTCGTAGATGCAGTCCACCGGGCACTCGTCGACGCAGCCACGGTCCTTGAGATCGACGCAGGGCTGCGCGATGACGTACGTCACGAGTGAACCTCCTCGAGCTTCGAAGCGTCGCGGCCAGGGTCCGGCCCGACACCACGAAGCCTAGTATCTCCGCGAAGGCCCGCCCGACCGGCATGACTATTCGAGACGCGAGAGGTGCCGCCGTGCCGCTGGGACCTCGCCACGTCGGGCAGCGCGTGGTCGTGCGCTACCGGCTCCCGGACCCGGCTCCGGACGGCCCGTCCATGACCGACGTGCTCGGTGAGCTGGAGGCCTACGACGCCGACGGGCTGGTGGTGGTCACCGAGGCCGGCGAGGCGGTACGCGTCCCGGCCGGCGCCGTGGTCGCCGCCAAACCGGTGCCCCCGCGCGCCGCGACCCTGCTGCGGGTGCGCAGCGACACCCTCCAGCAGATCTGCGCGGACGGGTGGCCGGCCCGCACCGTGGAGCCACTCGGCGACTGGCTGCTGCGCGAGGCCGCGGGGTTCACCGGCCGCGCCAACTCGGTGCTGCCGGTGGGCGATCCCGGCCGCCCGCTGCCGGAGGCGCTGGCCGCCGTGCAGGACTTCTACGCCGGGTACGGGCTGCCGCCGCTGGCCCAGGCGGTCATCGGTGCGCCGGTGGAGCGACTGCTGCTGGACGCCGGGTGGGACGTGGCCCGGCACCGGGAGGGCGCGCTGGTCCAGGTGGCGTCGGTCGCGCAGGCGCGCCGAACCAGCCGCTCACGCGGAGACGACGTCGTGCTGCTGACCGCTCCGAACGCCGCGTGGATGTCGGTCTACGGCCGCACCACCGGCGTACCGGCCGACGTGGTGGCGGGAGTTCTGGCCGGCCCCCGGACCGTGGCGCTCGCGGCAGTCGGCGACCCGCCGGTCGCCATCGGGCGGGGCGTCGTCACCGGCGACTGGCTGGGGCTGTCGGCGGTGGAGGTGGTGCCGGCCAGGCGGCGCGAAGGGCTGGCGAGGCGGGTGGTCGACGCGCTGCTGGCTTGGGGAGCCGAGCAGGGGGCGCGGTCGGCGTACCTGCAGACGATGCCCGGCAACGAGGGCGCGCTGGCGCTCTACGCGCCGTACGGCTTCGTCACGCACCACCGGTACCGGTACCTGGCTCCAGCACCGGGCCGGGAAGGTCCGGCCCGCGCTCGCTGACCGGGCGGCGCACCAGCGAGCCGTAGTGGGAGCGGTAGTACATCAGCGGGTCGTCGCGGACGTCGGTGACGCCGGCCCACAGCACCGACCCGACCAGGATGGTGTGGTCGGCGCCGCCGTACGCCTGCCAGGTGCGGCACTCGAGCCAGGCCAGCGCGTCGTCGGCCAGCGCCGCGCCGGTCACCGGGCCGCGGTGGTGCGGCACCCGGTCGAGCTGGTGGGCCAGGGGGCGGCCACGGGTCGCGAGCCAGCTGGCGACGTCCTGCCCCTCGTCGGCCAGGATCGAGACCGCCCAGGTGCCGGTCTCGAGCACGGGGTCGTGGAACCGGTTGTTGCTGTCGACGCAGAGCAGCACCAGCGGCGGGTCGAGCGACACGCTGGTGAACGCGCTGGCCGTGATCGCGTAGTCGATCCCCTCGTGCACGGTGCTCGCCACCGTCACACCGCTGGCGAAGCGGCCGAGCGCGGCACGGAACGCCGCGTCGTCGAAGGGGGTGGGCACGTGCCGAGGGTAGGTCGGGTCGGGAAATCCCACCCGTGCGGGCCGCTCGGTCCGGTGACCTGCCCCGGCTTCTGCCGGGAAACCGAAGGTTCCCCCGTGTCACAACCCGCGGGAAGCTTGGGTTTCCCAAGGGACCTTGGGAAACCGGAAGACGCTCAGCGGCAGATGACGGTGTCGGCGGGGATGTAGGTGGTGTGGAACGTCTCGGTGCGCAGCTTGTCGCCCCCGCGGAAGAAGTCCCGGTAGACGTCGACGTCGAAGCCGGAGTAGCCGGTCGTGGGGACGCAGCCGGGGTCACCGTTGATGATCTGGGTGCCGGGCGAGGTGTAGGCGTACGGGCCGGAGGAGCGGGCCCGCACCGTCCAGTGCTTCGTGCTCCACAGCCGCACGTGCATCTGACCGGTGCCCGCGGGTGGCCTGCTCGGCACGATCCACGCCTCGACGAGCACCCCGTAGGGCGTGGTGTTCTTGAACCGCAGGTCGACGCTCGGCCAGGCGACCGTGGCCTCGCGACCCATCGGGTAGCGGTCGATGTAGAAGCTGTGCGGCTTGTGCTCGACGTCCTTCATGCCCGCGAAGAACGCCGCGTTGTACGTCGTGGTCGCCACCTGCGAGACGCCGCCGCCGTAGTCGCGGGCGTACACCCCGTTGGCGATCACGTAGCCGACGGTGAAGCCGTTCGCCGCGGTCCGCTCCCCCACCGTGTCGTTGAGGCTGAACGTCTCGCCGGGCGCCAGCACGGTGCCGTTGATCAGCTCCGCGGCGCGGCCGATGTTGGTGTTGCGGTAGTCCTCGTGCGGGTAGTACGTGGTGAACGAGCTCACCTGCTCGGTGATCCGCCACGAGCGGGCCTCGCGGGTGCTCACCTCCGCGGGGACCGGTGTGCCGGCGACTCGCGCGACCCGGTTCCGGGCCTCGAGCGCGGCGAGCAGTGCGTCGGCCAGGTCGGACGGCTCGGCGCGTACGCCGGGGCGGGCGGGCACCACCTCCGGGCTGCCGTCGCGGACCCGGACGGTGGCGTCCCGAGGTTTCTCGCCGGCAGCGTCGAGCAGCTGGGGCACCCGCTCGGCGAGCACCTCGCCGTCGACCACCGGGACCAGCTCTCCGTCGACCACCTCGATGGTGAGCGCGGGCCCGAACCGCCGTGGCGACACCGTCCAGGTGCGCGCGCCCTCGCGCAGCCGCACCGGCGCCGAGACCGCCGGCTCGGCGACTTTCTCGACGGCCGCCTTGAGGTCGGCGTTGCCGAGGGTCGGCTCGTCGGTCTCCACCGGCAGCTCGATCGCGCCGCCGTCGACCAGCCAGGAGTCCAGGATCGCGAGCACCGCCCCCGAGGTGTCGAGGGAGGTGCCGGTGGTCGGCTGGTGCGGCACCGGGCCGTCGGCGGTGAACGAGACCGTCGGCTCGACCGCCGGCTGGCCGGCCGCGTCGGCCAGCGCACGCACGGCGCCGATCATCCGGTCCTGGTCGACCTGCAGCACGGGGGCGACCGGGCCGCCGCCGAACCATGAGTTCCACAGGTCCCTCGGGTCGACGCGGGAGCCGCCGTGGGCCCGCTCGACCGTGGTCTCCACGTCCAGCGACAGGCCGAGCTCGGCGGGGTCGAGCTCGTGCTCGGTGCCGTCGACCTCCACCGTGATCGGGTCGTCGGCCCGGGGTGCCAGCTCCTCGTCCAGCCGCTGCTCGGCCTCGGCGATGGTCAGCCCGCCGATGCCGACGTCGCTGACCCGGGTGCCCCGCGCGATCCCGTCGCCGCTGAACGCCACCGCTGTCGCGTACGCCCCGGTCAGCAGCACGACCAAGCCCGCGACCGCGAACCAGGCACGGCGACGGTCCCGCCGGGAGCCCGCCGCCACCTCGTCGGCGGGGTCGTCGGCGGGATCGTGCGCGCTCATGGTCCGCGCAGTCTACGGACGGCGGGCGAGCAGGTCGTCGGGGTCTGCGGCCGCCCGACGACGACTCGTGTCGGGCAGCGTGCCCCGTACGGTCACGACCACGACGGCCAGCGAGGCGAGCCCGAGGAACGTCCAGCCCAGCCAGTCACCGGCCACCAGGTAGTCGCCCTCCGGACGTCCGGTGATCGCCAGCAGCACGACCAGGGCCCAGCCCGCGCCGTAGCCGGCGACCGCGGCACTGCCGGCGAGGATGCGCAGCGCCAGGCTCGGCATCGCCGACGCGACCACGGCGAGCACCAGGCCGGCCGGGACGCGTACGCCCAGCACGTCGATCTCGTCGCGGTGGGTGAGCAGTACCAGGACGGCGACGACGGCGCCGAGCAGCGCGCCGCAGGCGACCCGCAGACTCGTGCGCCAACCGGTCACGTCACGCCGGCGAACAGATCGTCCTCGAGCCCGGTGTCGCTGTCGCGCGGGCCGGGAGAGCCCTTGACCAGTCGGTAGTGCTCGATGCCCCAGTCCCGGTTGGTCGGGCTGTCGACGAGCGCGAAGAAGGCACCTTCGGGGTCGACCTGGGTGGCGTGCGCCTTGAGCGCGGCCATCTTCCGGTCGGTGTGCTCGCGAGCGTCGATGCGTGCCGTGATGAGCTCGTCGGCGACCGCGAACGGCGGCATCGGGCCCTCGGGGTCCAGACCCTCGAACGTCTTGGTGTCGCCCGAGGCACGCAGACCGCGCAGCCAGTCGCGCAGCTGGCTCTCCGGGGTCGCACCCCAGTAGACCTTCGGCACGTCCCAGGCCGCGCCCAGGTCGGGCTTGTACGAGGGCGCGGCTGCCAGCGCCACGCCGTAGGTGGCGACCCGGTGGGCCTGGACGTGGTCGGGGTGGCCGTAGCCGCCCCGCTCGTCGTAGGTCACCAGCACCTGCGGCCGCACCTCGCGGATGACCTCGATCAAATGGTCGGCCGCCTCGGTGAGGTCGGCCAGCCAGAACGCGCCTTCGGGGACTTCGGGCCCGATCATCGCGCCGCCGAACTCGTCCCAGACCATGCCGGAGTCGTGGTAGCGCCCCGCCCCGCCGAGGAACCGGTAGTCGGTGACGCCGAGGACCTTCATCGCCGCGTCCAGCTCCTGGACCCGGTGGTGGCCGAGGCCGCCGGCCTGGCCGTACGCCAGGTGCTCGAGGTCGGCGACCAGGACCTCGCCCATCTCGCCGAGCGTGCAGGTGACCAGGGTGACGTGCGCGCCGTCGGTGACGTACCTGGCCATGGTGGCGCCCTGGCCGATCGTCTCGTCGTCGGGATGGGCGTGGACCAGCAGGAGCCGTCGGTCGGCAGTGATCGCGTCAGGCACGTGCTCAGGCTACGGGTCGCCCGCGGACGGACGCCGACGACGTGCTGGCAGGATCGCGGCATGGCCGATGCACCGGAGGAGACCACGACGTTCCCCCGCCTCTACGCCCGCACCCAGCGGTTCACCCTCGGCGTCCCGCGGTCCCTGTCGGTGACGGCTGACGGCGCGCGGGTCCTGTTCGTCCGCACGCCGTCGGGCACGTCCCGCACCGGCGCCCTCTGGGCGTACGACGTCGCCGACCGCAGCGAACGGCTGCTCGCCGAGCCCGACCAGCTGCTCGGCGGCGTGGAGGAGCTGTCGGCCGAGGAGCGGGCCCGCCGGGAGCGCAGCCGCGAGTCGGGTGCGGGCGTCGTCGCGTACGCCACCGACCGCTCCGGCGCGACCGCGTCGTTCGCCCTGTCCGGGCGGCTGTGGCTGACCGACGTGCCGGCGGGCAGCACCCGGGAGCTGCCGTCGACGGGCATCGTGCTCGACCCCAGGGTCGACCCGACGGGCACGCACGTCGCGTACGCGTCCGGCGGCGCGCTGCGCGTGGTCGGGACCGACGGAGAGGACGACCGCGCGCTGGTCGAGTCCGACGGCGACGACGTGGTGTGGGGCCAGGCCGAGTTCGTCGCGGCCGAGGACATGGACCGCACCCGCGGCTACTGGTGGGGACCTGACGGGCAGTCGCTGCTCGTCGAGCGCTACGACGAGTCGCCGGTGCAGGTCTGGTACGTCGCCGACCCGGCCCACCCCGAGCGCCAGCCGGTCGCGCACCGCTATCCCGCCGCCGGCACCCCGAACGCCGACGTCACGCTCTGGGTGATCGACCTCGACGGCTCGCGTACTGAGGTCGGCTGGGACCGCGAGGCGTTCCCGTACCTCACGCGGGCCTCGTGGTCGTCCTACGGCGACCCGGTGCTGCAGGTCATGGCCCGCGACCAGGCCACGGCACAGGTGCTGTCGGTCGACCCGGCGACCGGTGCGACCACGCTGGTGCACGAGCAGCGCGACGACGTCTGGGTCGACGCCGTCGTGGGCGTCCCCGTGCGCGGGCCGCACGACCGGGTCGTCTGGCACGCGGACGTGGACGACGTGCGGCGGGTCGTCGTCGACGGCACGCCGATCGGCGATGAGCGGTGGTACGTGCGCTCGGTGCTGTCGGTCGACGACGACGGCGTGCTGGTGTCCGCGACCCCCACCGACGACGTCACCGTGGTGCACCTGGTGCGGTTCGGGTGGGACCAGACGACGACCCCGCTCACCGAGGGGGCCGGCTCGTACGGCGGTGACGCGGGTGGCGGCACGACGGTGCTCACACAGTCCAGGCTGGACGCCGACGGCATCCGCGTCAGCGTGCACCGCGACGGCGCCGAGATCGGCGAGCTCGTCAACCACCAGGTGTACCCGGGATTCCGTCCGGGTGTGACGCTGCTGCGCGCCGGCAAGCGCGGCATCCGCACGGCGGTGCTGTTCCCCCGCGACCACCAACCCGGTGCGCGACGGCTGCCGGTGCTGCTGGACCCGTACGGCGGCCCGCACGGACAGCGCGTCGTCGCGTCGTCGCGGATCTTCCTGGAGTCGCAGTGGCTCGCCGACCAGGGCTTCTGCGTGATCGTGGCCGACGGTCGCGGCACGCCCGGCATGGGCGCCGCGTGGGACCGCGCGCTGCGCGACGACGTGCTGGCGGTGACCCTGCAGGACCAGGTCGACGCGCTCGCGGCGGTCGCCGAGGTGCACCCCGACGACCTCGACACGGCGCGGGTGGGCATCACCGGCTGGTCCTTCGGCGGCGAGCTGGCGGCGTACGCCGTGCTGGCACGGCCGGACGTGTTCGGCTGCGCCGTCGCGGGGGCGCCGGTGACCGACCAGGCGCTCTACGACACCTTCTACACCGAGCGCTACTTCGGCCTGCCGGACCAGCAGCCGGAGGTCTACGAGCGCAACTCGCTGCTGCGCCTCGCGCCGCAGCTCGAGCGGCCGCTGATGCTGATCCACGGCATGGTGGACGACAACGTCGTGGTGGCGCACACGCTGCAGCTCAGCGCCGCGCTGCTCGCGGCGGGCAAGCCGCACACGGTGCTGCCGCTCACCGGGATCACCCACATGTCGGCGTCGCAGGAGGCCGTGGCCGCGAACCTCGAGCTGCTGCGGGTCGACTTCCTGCGCACGCACCTGGACGCCTGAGGCGTGCAGCCGCGCCGCTACGTCGCCCTGGGCGACTCGTTCGCCGAGGGGGTCGGTGACACCGATCCCGCCCGGCCGAACGGCGTGCGCGGCTGGGCCGACCGGGTGGCCGAGGTGCTCGCTGCCGGTGAACCCGGCTTCGGCTACGCCAACCTGGCGGTGCGGGGCCGTACGCTGCGGCCGATCCTCGCCGAGCAGGTCGAGCCGGCGGTCGCGATGCAGCCCGACCTGGTGACGATCTACGCCGGTGCCAACGACATCATGCGCCCGACCGTCGACCTGGACGCGCTGGTCGCCGACTACGCCGACGGCGTGGCCCGGCTGGCGGGCACCGGCGCCAGGCTGCTGATCTGGACGGCGTACGACCCCGGCGGCGCTCCGGTGCTGCGGCGCGATGCGCGGCCGGTTCGCGACGTACAACGAGATGGTCCGCGAGGTAGCCGACACCCACGGCGCGACGGTGGTCGACTTCTGGCGGATGCGCGAGTACCGCGACCCGCGGATGTGGGACACCGACCGGATCCACATGTCGCCCCGCGGTCACGTCCGGATGGCGATGGCGGTGCTCGACGTGCTCGGCGTCGACCACGAGCTGGTGCACGAGGTGCTCGACCCGCTGCCGGACACGCCCCGCCGCGAGCAGCGCGAGGCGACGATCGCCTGGGTGCGCGGGTTCGCCCTGCCGTGGGTCGGCCGGCGCCTGCGCGGCGCCTCCTCCGGCGACGGCCTGCACCCCCGCCGCCCCACCCTCGGCCCCCTCTGACCCTTGCTCGGGTTTCGACACCCCCGTTCCCAGGTCAGGCGAGGGGGGCCTGCATCCGGACGGCGGCGACGCGGTGGCGGGCGAGGACGTCGGGCAGGGCGGGGTGCACGGGAACGCCGTCGAGCACGACCGGGTTGCCGCCCACCACGGTGTGCCGGGCTGCCCCGGGACCGCACCGCAGCCACGCCTCGACCGGGTCGCTCAGCGCGCCGGCGTACGCGGGCCCGGTCAAGGGCCACACCACCAGGTCGCCACAGGCACCGACCGACAGCTCGCCGATCTCGCCGACCCGCCCGAGGCAGCCGGCGCCGCCCCGGGTGGCGATCTCGAGCGCGTCGCGCGCCGACATGGCGGCCGCGCCGTGGCGGAGCTTGCCCTGCAGCATCGCCGTACGCGCCTCCAGCCACAGCGACGCGGAGTCGGCCGACGCCGACCCGTCGCAGCCGAGCCCGACCGGTACCCCGGCCGCGCGCAGCTCGGCGACCGGCGCGAGCCCGCTGCCCAGGATCATGTTGCTGCTCGGGCAGTGCGCGGCTCCGGTGCCCCACTCCCCCAGCCGGCGCACCTCGTCGGCGTCCGGCCACACGCAGTGCGCGATCCACGACCGCGACGTCCCCCAGCCGACCTCGTCGAAGTAGTCCACCGGGCGACGGCCCAGCGTCTGCAGGCAGAAGTCGTTCTCGTCCTCGGTCTCGCACAGGTGCGTGTGCAGCCGGACGTCGAGTCGCTCGGCCAGCTCCGCCGTGGCGCTCATCAGCGCGGTGGACACCGAGAACGGTGAGCAGGGGGCGAGCGCGATCCGCAGCATCGAGGCCGGCGACGGGTCGTGGTGCAGCTCCACCAGGCGCTGGGAGTCGGCGAGGATCTCGTCGTCGGTCTGGACGACCGAGTCCGGCGGCAGCCCGCCGTCCTTGACCGACAGCGACATCGAGCCGCGGGTGGGGTGGAAGCGCATCCCGAGCTCGCGGGCGGCCAGCACCTCGGCCGAGATCAGGTCTCCGGCGCCGAGCGGGTGCACGTACAGGTGGTCGGCCGACGTCGTCGCGCCGCCGAGCGCGAGCTCGGTGAGCCCGACGTACGCGCTGACGTAGGCGGCCTCCTCGTCCAGCCGCGCCCACAGCGGGTACAGCGTGACCAGCCACTCGAACAGGCCACCGGTCAGCGCGGGAGCGAACGCCCGGGTGAGGTTCTGGTACAGGTGGTGGTGGGTGTTGACCAGCCCCGGCGTCACCAGGCAGCCGTCCGCGTCCAGGACCCGCGCGGCGTCCGGCTGCCGGTCGCCCGGCCCACCCACCGCGCTGACGACGCCGTCGCGGATCGCGACCCAGCCACCGGCGATCTCGCGTCGCTCGTCGTCGACGGTCGCCACCAGCTCGGCGCCGCTCACCAGCAGGTCGGCGGACGGGACAACGGGCTCGGCCACCCGGTGGATCATGCCGGGTCGCGCGTCCACAGCGCGAGCCACCCGCCGGCACACCCGCCTGACGCGCTCGCGAGCGCGGCCGCCGAGTCCGTAGGGTCGCAGCATGTCCGTCCTCGCGCCCGCCACGCTCGACGAGGTGCTGAGCCGTCTCGTCGAGCGCCCCGGCTCGCTCGTCCTGTCCGGCGGCACCGACGTGATGGTCGAGATCAACATGGCCCACCGGTCGGCCCCGGACGACGTCGTCGCCCTGCGCCGCGTCGAGGAGCTGCGCCGCTGGCGCCAGGACCCGGATCCGGCCGGCGGCCCGGGGACGGTGACGATCGGCGCGGCCCTGCCGTATGCCGCCATGGAGCGGGAGCCGCTGTGCGAGCTGTTCCCCGCCCTCGCCGAGGCCGCGCGTACGGTCGGCTCGCCGCAGATCCGCGCCGCAGGGACCCTGGGCGGCAACCTGGGTACGGCGTCACCGGCCGGCGACGGCTTGCCGGTGCTCTACGCCCTGGACGCGACCGTGCAGCTGCGTGCGGCCGACCGGCAGCGCGACGTCCCGGTCGGCGAGTTCATCGTCGGCGTCAAGCAGAACGTGCTCGCCCCCGGCGAGCTGATCACCGGTGTCACGCTGCCGGTTCGCCGTGGGTGGCAGGGCTTCTCGAAGGTGGGTGTACGCAACGCGATGGTCATCGCGACTGCCTCGGCCTGCCTGGCGGTGGACCGCGACCGGGGTACCGTCGCCCTCGCCCTGGGCGCCGTCGCCCCCACGATCGTGCGCTGCCGCACGGCCGAGGGCTGGTTGGCGGGGGAGGTCGACCTGACCGCCGAGCGGCCGGACGTCAGCGACCCGCTGGCCCGGGAGTTCGGTCGGCGCGCCGCCGCCGACGCCCGACCGATCGACGACCACCGCTCGACGGCGGCCTACCGCGCGCACGCGGTGGGCGTCCTGTCGAGCCGACTGCTGAGGAGGGCCGCCGGATGAGCGCGCCGGAGCTGTACCGCCTGCGGGTCAACGGCGAGTCCCGCGATGTCCAGGACGCGTGGCTCGGCGAGAGCCTGCTGTACGTCCTGCGCGAGCGGCTCGGGCTGCCCGGGTCCAAGGGTGCCTGCGAGCAGGGCGAGTGCGGCAGCTGCACGGTGCTGCTCGACGGCCTCGCCGTGTGCGCCTGCCTGGTGATGGCTGCCGCCGCCGTCGACGCCGAGATCGTCACGGTCGAGGGTCTGGAGGACGACGCCGGGGTCACCGGTGAGGTCACCGATGTGCAGCAGGCGTTCCTCGACGAGGGAGCCGTGCAGTGCGGGTTCTGCACGCCGGGTCTGGTCGTCGCCGTCCACCACCTGCTCGAGACCAACCCCGCGCCCACCGAGCTGGAGACCCGCGAAGCCCTGTCCGGCAACATCTGTCGCTGCACCGGGTACGGCCGCATCTTCGCCGCCGTGGACGCGGTCGTGGCCGGGCGGGCGGACCGGGCCGAGCAGGCACCGCGATGACGACCCCGACGACCCCGACGACCCCGACGACCACGACGACCACGACGACCACGACGACCGGCACCGCGCTGCGACCGGGCGGGCTCGGGACCAACGCCGCACGCCCGGACGGCGTCCCGAAGGTGCAGGGCCGGTTCGCGTTCGCCAACGACCTGTGGGCCGAGAACATGCTGTGGGGTGCCACCCTTCGCTCCCCGCACCCGTACGCGCGGATCCGGTCCATCGACGTCAGTCAGGCGTGGAAGGTCAGCGGCGTCGAGACGATCCTGACCGCCGAGGACGTGCCCGGGCAGCCGACGTACGGGCTGATCCACCAGGACCAGCACGTGTTCGCCACCGGGTTCGTGCGCTACTGCGGCGAGCCGGTGGCCGCGGTGGCCGCCGACCACCCGGAGACCTGCCGCCGTGCACTGGACGCGATCGTCGTCGACTACGAGGTGCTGGAGCCGCTGATCGACCCGGAGGAGGCAGTCGCCGGCACCCGGGAGCCGATCCACCCCGACGGCAACGTGATCCGGCACCAGCGGATCCTGCGCGGCGACCCGGACGCGACCGGCCCGATCGTGGTCGAGGGCAGCTACGAGCTCGGCATGCAGGACCAGGCGTTCCTCGGTCCGGAGGCGGCGCTCGCGCTGCCCGACGACGACGGTGGCGGGCTCGAGCTCTACATCGCGACCCAGTGGCTGCACGAGGACCGCAAGCAGGTGGCCGCGTGCCTGGGGCTGCCCGAGGACAAGGTGCGGCTGGTGCTCGGCGGAGTCGGCGGTGCCTTCGGCGCCCGCGAGGACATCAGCCTGCAGGTGCACTGCAGCCTGCTGGCGATGCGTTCCGGCCGGCCGATCAAGATGCAGTACGGCCGGGAGGAGAGCTTCTACGGCCACGTCCACCGGCACCCGGCACGGATCTGGATGCGGCACCACGCCGCCGCCGACGGCACGATCGTCAAGATCGAGGCCCGGATGGTGTTCGACGGCGGCGCCTACGCCTCCACCTCGCCGGCCGTGCTCATCAACGGCATCACGCACACGCAGGGTCCGTACCGCTGCGCGAACGCCGTGGTCGACGGGTGGGCGGTGCGCACCAACAACCCGCCCTGCGGTGCGATGCGCGGGTTCGGGGTGGTGCAGGCGTGCTTCGCCCACGAGGGTCAGATGGACAAGCTCGCCGCTGCCGCCGGGCTGAGCCCGGTCGAGGTCCGGCTCCGCAACGCCATGCGCACCGGTGACCCGCTGATCACCGGGCAACCGGTCGAGAGCGTCGCGCCGGTGGAGCGCTGCATCCGCGAGACCAACGCCCTGCCGATGCCGCCGGACCTGCCCGCCGACGCCGACGTCCTGTCCCTGCCGGGCGGCTCCGGGCGTACGGCCGACCGGGGCGACGTCGTCCGCGGCGTCGGCTACGGCGTCTCGATCAAGAACCTGATGTACTCCGAGGGCTTCGACGACTACGCCACCGCCCGGTGCCGCCTCGCCGACGGCGTCGTGACGCTGAAGATCGCCACCGTCGAGGTGGGCCAGGGCTTCGTGATGCTGGCCCAGCAGATCGCGCGCACGATCCTGGGCGTCGACGAGGTCGTGCTGGACACCGTCGACACCCAGATCGGATCGGCGGGCAGCACCTCGGCGAGCCGGCAGACCTGGATGTCGGGTGGCGCCGTCGACGCCGCCTGCCGCAAGGTGCGCGAGCTGCTCTTCGAGTCGGTCGCGGCCAGGCACGGCCTGGACCCGCTCCGGCTGGTCGTCGAGGGCACCGAGGTCGTCGACTCGATGGGCACGCTGCGGGTCCCGGTCACGGAGGCGTCAGCCGGCCTGCGGCTGGACGAGACCGTGGAGTACCGCCACCGGCCCACCGAGGACCTGGACGAGAACGGACAGGGCAACTGCCACGTCGCGTTCGCGTTCGTCGCGCACCGCGCGGTCGTCGACGTCGACCCGGAGCTCGGTCTGGTCAAGGTCGTGCAGATCGCCACCGCGCAGGACGTGGGGCGCGCGCTGAACCCGTTGTCGGTCGCCGGTCAGATCGAGGGCGGCATCGCCCAGGGACTCGGCCTCGCGGTGATGGAGGAGATCGTCGTGACCGACGGCAAGGTCCGCAACGCGAGCTTCACCGACTACCTGCTGCCGACCGCCCTGGACGCGCCGTCGGTCGTGTTCAGCCTGGTCGAGGAGCCCGACCCGCAGGCCCCGCTGGGTGCCAAGGGCGTCGGCGAGCCGCCCTGCATCTCGGTGACACCGGCCATCGTCGCCGCCATCCGCGACGCCACCGGCCGGGACGTCCGCCGGGTCCCGGTGCGCCCCCAGGACATCTGCCTGACCTGAACCAGCGCGACCCCGCACAGCCGCGAGATGCCGCGTATTGCGACTTCAGCTGCATCGAACGCCCCATCGGCGGCATCTCGGTGGCGTACGACCAGGCAACACGCCGGTCAGGACGCGACGGCTCCGTCGACGAGTCGGCGCACCGTCGGGGGGAGCACTGCGGCCGACCCGAGCAGCGGACGGGCGGCCACGGCGGCGCGTGCGTCGTCCGGCGCGGCACCGGTCGACTCGAGCACGCCGACCGCCTGGTCGGGCGGCAGCGCGTCGAACCAGCCCCGGCCCAGCCGGCTGCGCCCGGTCGCGGTCGGTCGGCCCCAGAGCCGCAGCCGGGCCATGCCGCCGTCGGGGTAGACGTCCAGCCGCACCTGGGTCACCCCCGGACCGCCGGGAGCCAGCACGAACCGGTGCGGCGTGTCCGGCTGCAGCGGCGTCCGCGCCAGCAGCTCGGTCCAGGAGCCGGCATCGGCCGGGTCGGCACCCTCGGCGCAGCCGGACAGGCGGGCGGCACCGGGTGCGTTGCCGACGAAGTACGACGTGTCCAGCTCGGCCAGCGCCACCACGCCTGCACAGGCCAGCGCGACCGTGACCCAGTCGTTGCCGTCGTCGCGGCGGCGGGCGGTCTCCCAGCCCTCACCCATGTTCCGCGCCAGCCCCGGGCCGATCAGCTGGTGCGGCGTGCCGTAGAACGCGTTGCTGCAGCCGGTGATCCGCCCGCCGTTGCCCAGCGCAGCAAGGTCGAACGGCCCGACGTCCAGCGGGCGGGGGTCTGCCACCGGCACCCCGTGCACGCGCAGCCGGGCCACCCCGCCGTCGGGGAAGATGCTGAGCCGGACGTGGGTCACCCGGACCGACGGCTCGAGCTCGAACGTGTTGGCCGTCCCGCCGCGGAGCTCCGTACGCGCCAGCAGCGGGATCCAGTCGGCCGATCCCAGGTCGGCGGCCGACGGGTGCCCGTCGACGGCAGCACCCTCGACCGAGGCGGTCGACGGGTAGTTCCCGGTGAACCACGACGTGTCCACGACGACGCCGTGCACGAGCCCGGGGACACCGAGCCGCACGACCGCCCAGTCGTGGCCGGGCTCACGCCGCCGCCGGGTCTCCCAGCCGTCGTAGACCTTGCCCTTGTGCCCGAAGTCGGCGACCTCGGCGGCCGGCCACGGCAGCACCAGGTTCTCCTTCTCGGCGAAGAACTCGTCGTTGGCGGCGACCACCGCTCCGGACAGGGCGCGCGAGGCGAGGTCCGGCAGCCGCGTGAACGCGGGTGGTTCGGTCGTACCGCTCATGCGTCCCCTCGGGTCAGGAGCCGTCCGATCGCCTCGGCACCGGCCTCGTGTCCTCGTACCCAGCTCCGGCGAACGATGCCAGACAGGGTCCGGCCGGCATACGGCGTCACGGCGTGCCGGTGCGCGAGCGCCGCCGGGTCCACGACGAACGTCTGGTCCGGCGCGAACACCACCAGGTCGGCGTCGCAGCCGATGGCGATCCGGCCCTTGCGGGTCAGGCCGGCCAGCGCGGCCGGGCGCTCGGCCATCCACCCGACCACCTCCGGGAGCGCGATCCCCCGCTGCCGGGCTCCGGTCCACACCGCGGGCAGGCTCAGCTGCAGCGAGCTGATGCCGCCCCAGGCCGCGCCGAAGTCGCCGCTGTCGGGCAGCTTCAGCGCCGGCGTCGACGGCGAGTGGTCGGACACCACGCAGTCGATGTCACCGGTGCGCAGGCCGGACCAGAGCCGTTCCCGGTGGTCGGCCTCCCGGATCGGCGGGCAGCACTTGAGCTCGGTGGCGCCGTCGGGGATCTCCTCGGCCGCGAACGAGAGGTAGTGCGGACAGGTCTCCACGCTGACCCGGGCACCGTCGCGGCGGGCCCGTCCCAGCAGCGCCAGCGCGTCGGCGTCGGCCAGGTGCAGGACGTGGGCCCGCCCGCCGAGGTCGCGCGCCGCAGCGACGACCTGGGCGATCGCGGTCTCCTCCGCGGCCGGCGGGCGGGAGGCCAGGAAGGCGGCGTAGCCGCGGCCGTGCGGCTCGGGGGCGGCCCCGATCACGGCGGCGTCCTCGGCATGGACGAGGAGCAGCCCGTCGAACCCCGCCAGCTCGGCCATGGCCGCGCGCATCCCCGTCTCGTCCAGGGCCGGGAACTCGTCGACGCCGGAGTGCAGCAGGAAGCACTTGAAGCCGAGGACACCGGCCTCGTGCAGGGCGCGCAGCCGGCCGAGGTTCGCCGGCACCGCACCGCCCCAGAGCCCGACGTCGACGTGGCACTGCCCCTCGGCCGCCGCCCGCTTCGCGGACAGGGCGTCGACGTCGACCGTCGGCGGGATGCTGTTGAGCGGCATGTCGACGATCGTCGTGACCCCGCCGGCGGCGGCCGCCCTGGTGGCCGTCGCGAAGCCCTCCCACTCGGTGCGGCCCGGCTCGTTGACGTGCACGTGGGTGTCGACCAGTCCGGGCAGCAGCACCTCGTCGGGGCCCAGCTCGACCACCCGGTCGGCGGCGGGGGGCTCGTCGTACGGCGCGATCGTGGTGATCCGGCCGGCGTGCACGCCGACGCACGCGGCCGTCTCGACGGCGGCCCCGGCACCGGTGAGCACCGCACGCGGAGCGCGGACGACCAGGTCGAGACCGGGCATCGTCGACCTCAGGCCGCTCGGCCGGCGAGCACCGACAGCGCCGCGCGGTCCACGGAGGCGGCGTCCTGGACCTCGTCCTCGTCCAGCGCACCGCAGTCCAGGCCGCGCACGAGAACCGCTGCGAGTGCCTTGGCTGTGGCGGGCTCGTCCAGCACGCCCCGGTCGGTGTGCGACACGTAGTCGCGGAGCCGGACGGACGCGGCCGGCATCGCCGTGCGGAAGAACGCGTACGTCGCGACGTAGCGCGTGACCAGCTGGGCCGGGTGCAGGTCCCACCCCTGGTAGAAGCCGCGCGCCAGCGCGCGCTGGACCAGGTCGGCGTGCCGCCGCCACCCGGCAAGGACCTGCTGCTGGGAGCCGACCGGCAGGATGTTCGTCGACCCGTCCACGGCGGCGGCGGGCGTCCCGGCGACCGCGAGCTGCATGGTCTGCTTGGCGTGGTCGGCGACGGGGTGGTCCGAGGACTGGTGCGCAGCGGCGATGCCCAGCGAGGCGCTGTAGTCGTACGTGCCGTAGTGCAGCCCGCGGCAGCGCGACCCGGCCGCGTGCACCATCGGCGCGAGGGTGGCCGCACCGTCGGCGCCGAGCACCGCCTGCGGGGTCTCCACCTGGAGCTCGAGACCGAGCCGGCCGGCATCCAGCCCGTACGCGTCCTCCAATGCGTCCAGCACCGTCGTCATCGCCTCGACCTGGGCGACGGCGGTGACCTTCGGCAGCGTGACCAGCAGATCGGTGCCGTCCAGCCCGGCGGGCCCGCCCGCTCCGTCGACCAGCGCGCCGAGGAACAGGTCGAGCGACCGCAACCCCCGCGCGCGGACCGGCGCCTCCAGGCACTTCGCGCGCACCCCCAGGAAGGGCGGGGCGACACCGGCGCGCACGTCCGCGGCGACCGCGGCGGCGGCGGCGAGCACGTCGGCGTCCTCGGCGTCCGGTGCGCCCCGGTAGCCGTCCTCGACGTCGACCCGGAGGTCCTCGATCGGCTGCCGCTCCAGCTTGGCCAGGACCCGCGGCCAGACCTCGCCGACCACGACCGGATCGGTGACCAGCGCGTCGGCCATCGTGGCGGCGTCCGGCGCGTGCTCGGCCACGGCGGCCAGCGCCTCGGCGCCCCACCACGCCGCCATCTCCGTCTGGACCCGGTCGGCAGGCACGTACACCGTGTGCACCGGCCGGCGTGCGGTCGCGTCACCCGGGTAGGTGCGGCGGCGTTGGTCGTCGACCGGCCCGAGCGCCTGCTCGACGCTGGCCAGTGTCTCGGCGGGGAGCCGGGGTGTCCCGGGACCCGATCCAGGTCTGGTGTCCGCCGCCATGACCCACCACCTTCCCCCGCGACTCCGGCTGCGCACCGCCAGGCTGGCATCCTCTCACCGTGGCCGAGCACACCGTGGGCTGGTTCAACGCGCTACCGGTCGACGACGCGCGCGATCGGCTGCGGGCCTGCAACGCGGCCGAGCGGTTCGCGCGCGAGGTGGCCGCCGGTCGTCCGTACGCCAGCGCGGCGGACGCCGCGACGACCGCGGAGGCGATCAGCCTCGGGCTGGACTGGGACGAGGTGTGCGAGGCGCTGCAGGCTCACCCGCGGATCGGCGACCGTGCTGACGGCGACACCGCGGACGCACACTCGTCCCGGGCCGAGCAGTCGTCGATGGACTCGGCCGACGACGCCGTCCGGGCCGCACTGGCAGCGGGCAACCGCGCGTACGAGCAGCGCTTCGGCCACGTGTACCTGATCCGGGCAGCGGGCCGGAGCCCGGCCGAGATGCTGGCTGCGCTGCAGCGGCGCCTGGACAACGATCCCGAAACCGAGCGCGGCGAGGTCACCCGCCAGCTCGCCGAGATCACCCGGTTGCGGGTGGAGAGACTGGTGGGCTCATGAGCGTTTCCACCCATGTGCTGGACACGGCGCGCGGAGCGCCTGCCGAGGGCGTCAGCGTGCTGCTGATCGACGTCGCCGGAGACGCGATCGCAGCGACGACCGACCGCGATGGTCGCGCCTCGCTGGCTGACGGCCCGATCGAGACCGGTCCGTACCAGCTGGTGTTCGCCACCGGCGACTACTTCGCCCGGACCGGCACGGCGACGTTCCACCCGCAGGTGACGGTCGCCTTCACCGTGACCGACGGCAGCGCGCACCACCACGTGCCGCTGCTGGTCTCGCCGTTCGCCTACACGACCTACCGCGGGAGCTGAGCACCGATGGGGATCAGTCTCGGACCCAACCAGTACGGCAAGGCCGAGGTCCGGGTCGTCACCGTGGACCGGTCCACGCCGCGGCACGTCGTGCGGGACCTCAATGTGACCACGGCGCTGCGCGGAGACTTCCACGCCGTGCACCGCGACGGCGACAACGCGCACGTCGTGGCCACCGACACGCAGAAGAACACCGTCCACGGCCTGGCCAGGGACGGCGTCGGCTCCATCGAGGAGTTCGGGCGGCGGCTGGCCCGGCACTTCACCGAGGGCTTCGACTGGCTGAGCGGTGCCCGGGTGGAGATCGAGGAGTACGGCTGGGACCGGATAGGGGTCGGTGGCTCGGGCCACGACCACGCGTTCTCCCGGGCCGGCGGGGAGGTACGCACCACCGTGGTCACGGTGGACGGCGACGACGTACATGTCGTCTCCGGACTCACCGGGCTGGTGGTGATGAAGACGACCGAGTCGGGCTTCGCCGGGTTCCCGCGGGACGCGTTCACGACGCTCGCCGAGACCGACGACCGCATCCTGGCCACGGCGGTCACCGCCCGGTGGCGCTACGACCCGCTGACGCAGCCGGACTACTCGGTGACCTACGCCGGCATCCGGGACACACTGCTGTCGGCCTTCGCCACCGGCTACAGCAGCGCGCTGCAGCAGACGCTCTACGCGATGGGCCATGCCGTGCTCGAGACGCACCCGGAGGTGGCCGAGATCCGGCTGTCGATGCCCAACCGGCACCACTTCCTGGTCGACCTCGCGCCGTTCGGGCTGGACAACCCGGACGTCGTCTACCACGCGGCCGACCGGCCGTACGGGCTGATCGAGGGCAGCGTCGTACGGGACGACGTGGCGCCGGCTGACGTGGCGTGGAGCGGCACCCCGGGCTTCTGTTGACCCGGATCACGCCAGAGCGAGCGCGAGTGCCGCCAGCCGGCCGCGCAGCGCGTTGACGCGCGCCCGGGTGCGCCCCGGCTCGCCGATCCGGGTCAGCGCCACCATGCCCGGGTCGCCGGCGGTCTGCCCGGCGGCGATCCGGTCGCAGGCGGCGGTCATCCGCGCCACCGCGTGCCGCGCGACGTCGACGGGGTCGACGTCGCCGTACGCGTCGGTGGCGAGCCGCAGCCGGCGCGCGACCTCGGCCGGGTCGCTGTCGCGGTAGAGCGGGACCCCCGACCAGGCCAGGAACGCCAGGTCGTCGACCGGCAGGCCCGGCCCGGCAAGGTCCCAGTCGAGCATCCCGACGAAGCGGTCGTCGTCGACCACCCAGTTGTAGGACCCGCAGTCGTTGTGGCACACGATCTCGTCCGGTCCCAGCTGCCGGGTCACGCCGCGCCAGTGCACGGCGCCGTCCGGCCGGTAGGGCTCGACCTCGCGGTGGTAGCGCCGCAGCCAGCCCGCCGCCCCGGACAGCACCCCGTCGGACGGTGTGACGTCGTCGGGGTCGTGCACCCGGCCCGGGAGGTAGGTCAGCACCTCGCGGCCACGGGCGTCGCTGCCCAGCGCCCGCGGCACTCCCGGCAGCCCGGTGCCCTCCAGGTGCCGGAGCAGGTCGTGCACGGCACCCGTCCAGGGCCCGGTGGGGCGGCGCACGGTCGACCCGATGCGTACCGCTCCACCGACGTTGCCCCCCGGCAGCTGCTCGCCGTCGAGCAGCCTGTCGCGCAGCCGGTCGACGAGCGTGCGGTCGGCGGGCAGCCACCGCACCTCATCCAGCTCCTCCGGGCCGAGCCAGCGCAGCGCGTCGTGCTCGTGCGGCAGCGGCTCGCCGGTCTGCAGCCGACAGACGTGGGCGCGCAGCAGCAGCCCGCCGCCGAGGGGCACGTCGGCGCCGAGTGGCTCGCCGACGCCGACCTCGCAGCCGAGCTCCTCGCGCAGCTCGCGGGCCAGTGCCCGCTCCGGGGTCTCTCCCGGCTCCACCTTGCCGCCGGGCAGCTCCCAGCCGCCGGCGTGCGGGACCGACGGGCCCCGCCGGGCGGCCAGCAGCCGACCGTGCCGCAGCACTGCCGCACCGACCACGAGCTGCACCCACGACACGGTAGTGCGCCCCGTCACAGCGTCACCCCGGTGCTGCGGGCACCCTGTACCTCGGGCAAGGTAGGCGTGCACATTGCGTGGACGTTGCACGGGCCCGGACGCGAAGGAGCTTTCGATGACGCCCAGCGGTCACCCGGTCCGGCTTCCCGGCGGCCCGCAACGGCGCGTCCGCTGATGGCCACGTCCACCGGACCGCAGACCGGCCGCGGAGTCGATGCCCCGGGGCGGGCCCAGGTCAGCAGCAGGACACTCCGCCAGGACCGGTGGTGGCAGTACCCGCTCACCACCGGCGCGATCCTGCTGTTCTTCATCGCGTACGCGACCGTGCGCATCTTCATGCGCGACGACTACTGGGCGGCCGAGGAGCACTACCTCACGCCGCTGTACTCGCCGTGCATCAGCGAGTCGTGCGTGCCGGGGTCGAGCCACTTCGGCACGCCGCTGCCAGAGATGCCGATCTTCATCCCGATCGGAATCCTCACGTTCGTGATCCTGGCCGGGTTCCGGGGCACCTGCTACTACTACCGCAAGGCCGGCTACCGGTCGCTGTTCCTGTCCCCCGCCGCGTGCGCCGTGCCCGAGCCGCACAAGACGTACACCGGCGAGTCGCGCTTCCCGCTGGTCGCGCTCAACTTCCACCGCTACTTCTTCTACGGCGCCATCCTGTTCGGCCTGATCAACGTCTATGACGGCGTCCTGGCGTTCCACGGCACCGACGGCGGCATCGGCATGGGCCTCGGCACCGTGATCATCTGGATCAACCTGGTGCTGCTGTGGTTGTACACGCTGTCGTGCCACGCGTGCCGGCACGTGGTGGGCGGGCGGCTGCGCAACTTCTCCAAGCACCCGGTGCGCTACCGCTACTGGACCTGGGTGTCCAAGCTGAACGAGAAGCACGGCACGTACGCGATGACCTCGCTGTTCACCGTGATCTTCACCGACGCCTACATCATGGCGATCTCGGCCGGCTGGTTCGACGACCCGAGGTTCTTCTGATGAGCACTCCTGAGGAGTACGAGACCCACAGCTACGACGTCGTCGTCATCGGCGCGGGCGGCGCCGGCCTCCGGGCCGCGATCGCCGCCCACGACGCCGGCGCGCGGGTGGCGATCGTGTGCAAGTCCCTGCTGGGCAAGGCGCACACGGTGATGGCCGAGGGCGGCATCGCCGCCGCCATGGGCAACGTCTGGCCCGACGACGGCTGGCAGGTGCACTTCCGCGACACCATGCGTGGCGGAAAGATGCTCAACCACTGGCGGATGGCACAGCTGCACGCCCAGGAGGCACCCGACCGCGTCCTCGAGCTCGAGGAGTGGGGTGCGCTGTTCGACCGCACCGACGCGGGACTGATCAGCCAGCGTGACTTCGGCGGGCACCGCTACGCCCGGCTCGCGCACGTCGGCGACCGCACCGGCCTGGAGATGATCCGCACCCTGCAGCAGCGTGCGGTGGCGCTCGGCATCGACGTGTTCATGGAGTGCACGGTCACCGAGCTGCTCAAGGAGGGCGACCGCGTGGCGGGGGCGTTCGCCTACTGGCGGGAGACCGGACGGTTCCTGGTCTTCGAGGCCCCGTCGGTCGTGCTCGGCACCGGCGGGATCGGCAAGTCGTTCGAGGTGACGTCGAACTCGTGGGAGTACACCGGGGACGGGCACGCGATGGCGCTCCGCGCCGGCGCGACGCTGGTGAACATGGAGTTCGTGCAGTTCCACCCGACCGGGATGGTGTGGCCGCCCAGCGTGCGCGGGATCCTCGTCACCGAGTCGGTGCGCGGTGACGGCGGCGTGCTGCGCAACTCCGAGGGCAAGCGATTCATGTTCGACTACATCCCCGACTTCTTCAAAGGGGAGACGGCCGACTCCGAGGAGGAGGGCGACCGTTGGTACGAGGACAAGAAGAACAACCGGCGCCCGCCCGAGCTGCTGCCACGCGACGAGGTCGCCCGGGCGATCAACGCCGAGATCAAGGCGGGCCGCGGCTCACCGCACGGCGGCATCTTCCTCGACATCGCCTCGCGCCGCGACGCCGACTACATCAAGCGCCGGCTGCCGAGCATGTACCACCAGTTCAAGGAGCTCGCCGACGTCGACATCACCGCCGAGCCGATGGAGATCGGGCCCACCTGCCACTACGTGATGGGCGGTGTCGAGGTCGACCCCGACACCGGTGCCTCGATCGTCCCCGGCCTGTACGCCGCCGGTGAGGTGGCCGGCGGCATGCACGGGGCCAACCGGCTCGGCGGCAACAGCCTGTCCGACCTGCTGGTGTTCGGCCGCCGGGCGGGCGAGCACGCGGCGGAGTTCGCCACCAAGTCGGAGCAGGGCCGCCCGCAGGTGCAGGGTGCCGATGTCGAGGCCGCACAGACCGCGGCGCTCGCGCCGTTCTCGATCGAGGGCGGCGGCGAGAACGCGTACACGCTGCAGAAGCACCTGCAGGAGCAGATGCAGAAGCTGGTCGGCATCATCCGCACCGACGACGAGCTCGCCGAGGCGCAGGGGATGCTCCGGGAGCTCGAGGACCGGGCGACCCGGCTCAAGGTCGGGGGTGCCCGCGAGTACAACCCGGGCTGGCACCTGGCGCTCGACCTCAACAACATGCTGCTGGTCGCGGAGTGCATCGCGCTCGCCGCCCGCGAGCGCACCGAGTCGCGCGGCGGCCACACCCGCGAGGACTTCCCCGCGACCGACGACTCGTGGGGTGACGTCAACCTCATCCTGACCGTGGCTGACGACGGCCACGCCGAGCTGAGGCGGCAGCCGCTGCCGGAGATGCCCGGCGACCTCCGCGAGCTGTTCGCCGAAGGGAAGTGACGCATGGGTTACGACCTGTCGATGCGGCTGTGGCGCGGTGACGCCAAGGGTGGGGACCTGGTCGACTTCACCGTCGAGGTGTCCGAGGGCGAGGTCGTCCTGGACGCGATCCACCGCGTGCAGGCGACCCAGGCCGGGGACCTGGCCGTGCGGTGGAACTGCAAGGCCGGCAAGTGCGGTTCGTGCTCGGCGGAGGTCAACGGCCGGCCGCGGCTGCTCTGCATGACCCGGCTGTCCGACTTCGAGGAGACCGAGACGATCACGGTCACGCCGCTGCGTGCGTTCCCGGTGATCCGCGACCTGGTCACCGACGTGTCGTACAACTACGAGAAGGCGCGTGAGCTGCCGGCCTTCTCGCCGACGCCTCCCGACGCCGACGGCAAGCGCCGGATGATGCAGGTCGACGTGGAGCGCGGCCAGGAGTTCCGCAAGTGCATCGAGTGCTTCCTGTGCCAGGACACCTGCCACGTCATCCGCGACCACGAGGAGAACAAGCCGGCCTTCGCCGGACCACGGTTCTTCTTGCGCTACGCCGAGCTGGACATGCACCCGCTGGACACCAACGACCGCCGCGCGCTCGCTCAGGACGCGGCCGGCATCGGCATGTGCAACATCACCAAGTGCTGCACCGAGGTCTGCCCGGAGGGCATCCACATCACCGACAACGCGATCATCCCGATGAAGGAGCGCGTCGTCGACAAGAAGTTCGACCCGCTGGTGTGGCTGGGCGCCAAGATCGGCCGCCGTACCGACGACCGCACGGAGCTGTAGCGTCTTTGGGTTTCCCAAGCGACCTTGGGAAACCCAAGCTTCCCGCGGGTTGTGACACGGGGGAACCTACGGTTTCCCGGTAGCAGCCAGCCAGGCTGGCAGCCGCCCGAGAGCGTGCCCGCGGACCGGGAACCTTTTCCCCGCTGCGGACACAAGCAGGGTGTACGCGCGCGATGGGAGCCGCGATGGGGGCAGGACCCGGCGGGGGTACGCACGGCGGGGCAGGGCTCGGCGACGCCGTGCGGGCCGGGGACCCGGAAGCCTTCGCGCTGCTGTTCGCCCGGCACGGGACGGCGATCTACAACTACTGCTTCCGCCGCTGCGCCTCCTGGGACACGGCCGAGGACCTCACCTCGGTCGTCTTCCTCGAGGCCTGGCGCAGCCGGACCCGGGTCGTGGAGCACGACGACGCCGGTGGCGCCACGGTGCTCCCCTGGCTGTACGGCATCGCCACCAACGTGTGCCGCAACCAGCGGCGCTCGGCGGCCCGGTACCGGCGGGCGACCGCCCGGATGCCGCTGGTCGACCGGGAGCCGGACCACGCCGACGACGTCTCGGGCCGGGTCGACGACGAGCGCCGGATGGCGCACGTCCTGCGCGAGATCCGGCACCTGTCGGCAGGCGAGCGTGACGTCGTCGCGCTGATCGCGTGGGAGGGGCTCGACTACGCGTCCGCGGCCGCCGCGCTCGGCGTGCCGGTCGGCACGGTGCGGTCCCGGCTGTCCCGGGCGCGCACCCGGCTGTCCAGCGCGCTCGCCACCCCGCACATCCAGGAGCTGCCGTGAACGACCTCATGCCCCCTCCCCGCAGGCGGGTGCCCGACCACGTGGGCCCGCAGGTCCGGCAGCTCGTCACCGCAGCATCCGAACGGGGGAACACCATGACCGCCCACCGCCGCTGGGTCGTACCAGCGATCGTGACCGCCGCCGTCTTCGCCCTCGTCGCCGGCGGCACCTACGCGCTCGCCGGGGGCGACGGGTCCGACCAGGGCGCGGAGCCCGCTGGCAGCGGTCAGAACCAGCCGACCACGATCCCGCCGGAGCCCACCCCGCCGACCACGCAGCCGGCACCACCACCGGCGGACGACTGGCAGGTGCCCGAGGACGAGGCGTACGCGCGCTGCGCCCAGGCCGTCCGGCAGACAGGCGCGGTACGCGGAGACGGCCCGGCCGGCAACCTCGAGGGCGTCGTGTGGAGCGCCACCCCCGAGGGGACGACGGTCGTCATGACCGGCGGCGACCAGGCGGTGGCGTGCAACGTCGCGCCCGACCTGGCGGTCTCCCACCCGGTCGACGCCCAACCGCCCGCTCAGCCGGCCGAGCGGGACTTCGACTTCGCCCTCGGCGCCGCGCTCAACGTCGGAGCCGGCCAAGGCGACCACACCTGGGCGGGCGGTGTGCTGCCGGCAGGCGTCACCTCGGTGACGTACGCCTTCCCCGACGGCCACGAGGAGCAGGCGGTCGTGCAAGGCGACCACTGGGTCATGCAGTACCTCTCCGACCGGTCCTGGTCGCGCGACCCGGACGCGACGGTCGAGGTCCGCCTCGACGGCCCCGCCGGTCCGCAGACGCTGGAGCTGTCCACGATGCCGGTGGGCCAGAACCTGCCGTTCGGCTGCAACCAGGTGTCGCACGGCTGCTGAGCGACGCGGGGGTCGCCGCGGGAGTACGTTTCGGGGCATGGCCGAGATCCTGGACGAGCACGCCCTGCACGAGGCGATGGCGGAGCACCCGCACTGGTCGGTCGAGGACGGGTCGCTGCAGCGGTCGGTGCAGGCGCCCAGCTTCCTCGAGGGCATCAACCTGGTGGTGCAGGTGGCCCGCGTGGCCGAGGACCGGGACCACCACCCCGACATCGACATCCGCTGGACGACGGTGACCTTCCGCTGCTCGACCCACTCCGCGGGCGGCATCACCGGCGCCGACGTCGCGCTGGCCGCGGCCATCGACGAGTTGGTGGATCGGCAGGCCCCCGCGAAGTGAGCGACCCGGCGGCGGGACTCGTGCTCGCGCCGACGCTGGACCAGCAGGGAGCCTGGTCGCTCGCCGACCGGCTGGGCGACCGGGTCGGTCTCGAGGGCGTGCTCGGCGACCTCGGGCACACGGGCCGGGCGGCGCGGCTGCCCGAGACCGCCGACGCACGCGGCTTCGGGTGGGACCGCCACGACGGCCGCACCCACGAGTGGTGGCCGCAGGGCATCACCACCTCCGCCGACTCCGGTGCCCGCCCGCTCGTGGGCTCGCGTCGGGTGCTGCTCGCCTCGTGGTACCGCCGCCAGGGCGACCAGCGCGACCTCGCGGTGCGGCTCAGCGTCGTCGACCTCGGCACCACCGGGCAGCCGCCCGAGCGGCCCGCGTACGAGCACGTGCTGCTGGTCGAGGCCGACCTCGACCCGGTGAGCCGCGGCGTGCTGCACCGCCAGCTGCCGCTGCACGCCGGAGGGCTGGTCTGGTGGGACGACCACCGGGTCCTGGTCGCCGACACCTGGGGCGGGCTGCGGGCCTTCGACCTGCGCGACGTCGTACGGGTCGCACCGGGCACCTACGACACTCTCGGCTGCCGCTACCTGCTGCCGCAGTGCGGCCGGCTGGTCGCCGGTGCCGACGAGGACGGATCCGCGCTGCGCTGGTCGTTCCTGTCCCTCGACCGCACCGACGCCGACGGGCCGGGACTGGTCGCCGGCGAGTACCTCCGGTCAGGCACGGGCGCCCGGCTCGCCCGGTTCCGGCTGCCCGGCGCCGACGACTGGACCGACCCGATCCGCTCCGTCGAGGTGGTCGTGACCGGGATCGCGAGCATGCAGGGCGCCTGCCGGGTGCGCAGCACGTACGTCGTCTCGGCCAGCCAGGGCAGCCGGCACCGCGGCCACCTCTGGGTCGGCACGGCGCGGGACGGCTTCACCCAGCACGCGGGTGTGCTGCCGATCGGGCCGGAGGACCTCGCGTACGACCGGCACACCAACCGGCTGTGGACGCTCACCGAGCACCCGGGCCACCGGTCGGTGCTGTCGCTGCCGCTCCCGCCCATCGGCCCGGCATAGGAGGCACGAGTGTCCTGGGCACACGAGCTGCACGCGACCGTCCGGCTGCACGGCGACGGCGACCCGCGGGCACCCGGCGCCGCCGTCACCGTCGCGTTGTGCGGGCACTGGGACCACCAGCCACCGTGCCGCTGGCCGCACCACACCGAGACCACACCGGTGGGCGACCTGCTGCGCCTCACCGTCGGGTTCGACTGCGCCCCCGGCGAGGAGGCGCGGGTGCGCGCCCTGGTGGACGGCGCCCTGCTCGGCGGGCGGCTCGACAGCGGTCCCACCGGCGCGACGTCGTGGGACGTCGTCGCGGAGGACCCGCCGCTCGACGGTCCGGGCATGAAGGTCACCGACCCGGGCGAGCTGCTGCTCGGCTACCTGGAGTGGTACCGCGAGGCGCTGCTGCGCAAGATCGACGGACTGTCCGACGACCGGCTGCGGGCTCCGGTGCAGCCGATGGGCTGGTCGCCGCTGGGACTGGTTCAGCACCTCGGCTGGGTGGAGCGGCGGTGGTTGCAGTGGGGCATGGCCGCCGAGGACGTCGTGCCGTACCCGCCCGGCGGTGACGACGGCGAGTGGGGCGTGCCCGCCGACCGACCGACGGCACAGGTGCTGGCGACGTACGCCGCGGAGGTGGAGCGGTCGCGCGAGCTCCTCGCCCGCTTCGACCTCGAGCAGACGGCACACGTCGGCGGCCGGTTCGTCACCCCCGGGCAGGCGCCGACCCTGGTACGGATCCTGTTCCACCTGCTGCAGGAGTACGCCCGCCACCTCGGCCACCTGGACATCGCCCGCGAGCTGATCGACGGCACGACCGGCGAGTGAGCTGCCCCCGCGTGCTCAGCCGAGGGCCTCGTCGACGAAGCACCAGCGCCACGCCTCGCCGGTCTCGAAGCTGCGGATGACCGGGTGGTCGCACTCGCGGAAGTGCGCGTCCGCGTGCCGGTGCACCGAGGAGTCGCAGCAGCCGACGTGCCCGCAGCGCAGGCACAGCCGCAGGTGCACCCACTCGGTCCCGTCGCGCAGGCACTCCTCGCAGCCCTCGGGCGTGTTCGGCCTGGTGGACGCGTCGGCGGTCTCCAGGTGCTCGCAGCCGGCCACCGCCCTGCGCGGCACCAACAGCTGGTCGCGGTCGCCGGAGTCCGGCCCCTCGATCCGGTCCAGCAGGCTCTCCTCGACGTCCAGCACGTACATGACCTCGCGCAGCACGTCGTGGTCGATGACTCCGCTGTCCCGGATCCGTACGACCTCGGCCCGCTCGGCGCTGAGCATCGTCCGGCGGAGCCGGGCGTAGACCAGGCTGGGCGGCTCGCTGGTGTTGCCCAGCCGCTCCCAGGCCGCCTCGGCCCGCTCCAGCGTGCGGCGGCGCAGTCGCTCCACGATCTGCTCCGGCTCGTCGCCGACGAGCGCCTCGTCGAGTGCCGCCATCCCGGCAGTCGAGGCCCGCTGCAGCACGCCCGCCTCCTGCAGGTGGTCCTCGGCCGGGTCGGGTCCGGACACGCCGAGCACGCGCATCATCCACGGCAACGTCGTCCCCTGGATCAGCAGGGTTCCGGCGGTGACCACGAAGGCGATGACCACCAGCAGCTCGCGCTCGTCGGTGTCCTGGGGCAGCAGGAAGACCGCGGCCAGCGTGACGACGCCGCGCATCCCGGCCCAGGAGACGAGCATCGGGATCTGCCAGGGCGGGTTCGGGTCCCTGGCCCGGATCCGCGGGATCAACCGGGGCACGTACGTGGCCGGGAAGACCCACACGATCCGCAGCACGACCACCGCCACCAAGACCGCCAGCGAGGTCGCGGCGACCCCGAGCCCGCTCATGCTGCTCTCCTGGATGCCGTCCAGGATCGAGCGCACCTGCAGCCCGATCAGCAGGAAGACGGCGCCCTCGAGCAGCAGCTGCACGGCGGCCCACACGGTGCGCTCGAAGATCCGGGACCGGCCGTCCTGGAGCATCGGCGACTTGTGCCCCAGCAGCAGGCCGGCAACGACCACGGCCAGGACTCCCGACGCGTGCAGCTCTTCCGCCGGCAGGTACGCCAGCCAGGGGGTGATCAGCGACACGACCCCGTCCGCGACCGGGTCGTCGATGCGCGAGCGGATCATCGCCACCAGCCAGCCGACGGCGATGCCGATGACCACCCCGCCGCCGGCAGCAAGCACGAACTCCCAGGCGATGTCGAGCGCCGACACCGTGCCACCCATCGCGGCGATCGCGACCCGGAGCAGCACCAGCGCCGTGGCGTCGTTGACCAGGCTCTCGCCCTCGAGGATGGAGACCACCCGCCGCGGCATGCCCACCCGGCGCGCCACCGACGTCGCCGCAACGGCGTCGGGCGGTGCGACGACGGCGCCGAGGGCGAACGCGGCGGCCGGGTCGACCGGCGTGAGCCACCAGGTCAGCAGCCCGATGCCGATCGCGGTGAAGATGACCAGCCCGACCGACAGCAGCGCGATCGGGCGCTTGTTGCGGTGGAAGTCGACCAGCGACGTGCGAATCGCGGCCGAGTAGAGCAGTGGCGGGAGGAAGCCGAGCAGCACCACCTCGGGGTCGAGCTCGAGCTCGAGCACGCCGGGCACGTACGAGATCGCGAGTCCCACGACGACCAGCAGCAGCGGGCTCGACAGCTCGAAGCGGCCGGCGACGACGGTGAAGACCACGACGACGGCCGCGAGCAGCACGATGTCGAAGGCCGGCTCCACGGCCAAATTCTGTCAGGCGGGCGGTGACCGACGGGCGAGTGTCCAGCGTCAGTGGTCGACGGTGGCGGGCTGTGCGAGTGAGCGGGTCCGGCGCCGGGCCGCGAACGCGGCCCGCGCCCGGCGCAACCAGGACCGGTGCGGGCGGTGCGTCTCGCCGCGCCGGACCGCGGCGTCCAGCCGGTCCTCGAGGATCGACATGCCCAGCACCAGGGCCAGCAGTGCCAGGGGGAACAGGAAGACCACGATGATCACGCGGTGCCTCCCCTCGCGGACGGATCGGACATTTGAGACCGTTGCGTACACCGCGGTGTCGCGCAGCTCCGTCGTCCGACGTCACGTTCTCCTTGCCCTGAAGACGCAGCGGGCGGACGAACGGTTGCACGGCAGCACGCAGGAGACGGCAGGAGTCGTCAGAGCTGGGCGCGCGCCGTCACCGTCGCCCAGTCCAGCTGCCCGCCGATGCCTCCGGCCGCCCGCGTCGACGCGGTGCCGTTGGTCACCCCGAGCACCAGTGCGTCGCCGATCGTGAGACCACGCAGCCGGGCCGCCAGGAAGCCGGCCGCCAGGCTGTCGCCCGCCCCCACGGTGTCGATCAGCATGCCCGGGACCGGTGGCGCGAGGGCGTCGTCGCGCAACGTGTCGCCGGCGCTGCGGTGGAACGCTGCGGCGCCGCGCGGCCCGAGCTTGAGCACCACCACGCCGCCGTCGGGCATCTTGTCCAGCAGCCAGCGCACGGCCCACTGCGGGGTCGAGGCGCCAGCCACCTCCATCGCCTCGTGCTGGTTGCAGAACAGCACGTTGGTCGCGGTGAGCACGTCACCGATGCCGCTGTCCCACGTGCCCGCCGGGTCGAAGTTCGGGTCGATCGAGGTGGTGATGCCCTGCTCCTGCAGGGAGCCGTACCAGGCGGCGATGTCGGGGTGCAGACCGTGCTGGAGGAAGAACGCACCCACGTGCACGTGCGCGGACCGCGCGACGGCCTGCGGTGGGACGTGCTCGGTACTCACCGTCCCGATGGAGCCGGTGGCGGTGAGGATGCTGCGGTCGCCGCCGGGGAGGGTCAGGATCGTGGACGACCCGGTGGGTGTCGTCCCGTCCACCAGGCAGCCGGAGACGTCGACGCCGCGGCGCACCAGCTCACCGCGCACGAACGTGCCGAGCAGGTCGTTGCCCACGACTCCCACCAGCGCGGTCGGGACCCCGAGCCGGGCGGCTCCACAGGCCGTGATCGCCGACGAGCTGCCCATGGTCACGGTCGTGCGCCGGACGAGCGTCTCCACCTGGTCGAACCGGGGTGGTTCGTCGAGCTCGACCACGATGTCGGCGCACAGCTCACCCACCACCAGCAGCTGTCCGGTGTCGCCCTCAGCGGGCTCGGTCACGCAGGCACCTCCGGCCACTCCCGCCCCGAACGTCGATACTGGTGCAGCCCGGTGCTCCGCGTCCACGATCTCGCCGACCTCGTGCATCCGGGGCTGCGCGATTGTCCGTCCCGGTCCCTCCGCCTTGACCGGTGCCCGGCGCGGCTGGTGACGTGGCCAACGTGCTCACACCGACCGCGCAGATCGTCGCCGACGCGGCGTCCCGGGGCACGGGCGCGCCAGCGTTCAACGGCATCACCCTCGAGCACGGCGAGGCCGTCGTGCGCGCTGCCGAGCAGGTGGGGCAGCCGGTCATCCTGGCGCTGAGCCACAACGCCGTTCGCTTCCACGGTGCGCTGGCGCCGGTGGCCGCGGCGTACCGGGCGCTGGCCGAGGGGGCAGGCGTGCCGGTCGGGCTGCACCTCGACCACGTCGAGGACCTCGCCCTGGTCGAGGAGGCGCTGTCGCTCGGCTTCGGCTCGGTCATGTTCGACGCCGCCGCCCTTCCGTACGCGGACAACGTCCGCACCACTCGCGAGGCCGCTCGGCTGCTGCACGGCGCCGGGCTGTGGCTGGAGTCCGAGCTGGGTGAGATCGGCGGCAAGGACGGCGCTCATGCGCCCCATGTGCGCACCGACCCCGACGAGGCGGCACGGTACGTCGCCGAGACCGACGTGGACGCGCTCGCGGTGGCGGTGGGCTCCTCGCACGCCATGACCGACCGGACCGCGAGCCTCGACCTCGAGCTGGTGGCCCGGCTGCGCCGTGTCGTCCCGGTGCCGCTGGTCCTGCACGGGTCGTCGGGTGTCTCCGACGACGGCCTGCGTGCCGCGGTGGCTGCCGGGCTGGTCAAGATCAACGTCGGTACCCAGCTCAACATCGCCTACACGGCCGCGGTGCGGGCCGGGGTCGACGCGAGCACCGGTCCCGACCCGCGACCGTGGCTGGCCGAGGCGCGGGAGCAGATGACCGCGACCGTCGCGCGGCTGATCGACGTCGTCAGCCGGCCACCAGGGCGATGATGCCGACCAGCACGACCGCGGAGCCGACCAGGCGCCGGGCGGGGTGCGGCTCGTGCAGCACCAGCCAGGCCAGCAGGCTGCCGATCACGATGCTGGTCTCGCGGGCGGGTGCGACCAGCGCGACCGGGGCCATCCGCATCGCCTGCAGCACGAGCACGTACGCCAGCGGCGACAGCACCGCGACGGCCAGGACCTCCCGCCAGTGGTCGGCCCACAGCCCGGGCACCCGGTCGCGGCCGCGCCAGGTGCTCGGCGCCAGCAGCAGGCACTGCACCAGGCAGCCGAAGGCGAAGTACGGCAGCGGCGGCACGGCCAGCTCGTTGACCGCGTGGTCGTCCCACAGCGTGTACGCGGCGATGGATGCACCGGTGGCGATGCCGAAGACGATCCCGGCCCGCCGGTCACCGCCGGTGGACGGCACCCGCCCGGTGGCGATCACGACCACCCCGGCGACGATGACCAGCGCGCCGGCAAGGGCGAGCGGGGGCGGCCGCTCGCTGAGCACCAGCACCGCCACCGCGACGGTCAGCAGCGGACCTGTCCCCCGCGCCAACGGGTAGACCACGTTCATGTCGCCGACGCCGTAGCCGTGCTGCAGCGTCACCGAGTAGACGACGTGCAGGAAACCGCTCACGACGATCCCGACCACCCAGCCCCGGTCCGGTGTCGCCGGGTGCACGGTCAGCCAGACCACCCCGATCGGCACCCACAGGACCGCTGCCGCCACGAAGTACAGCTGGACGAAGAGGGCTCCCCCGTCGGGGACGCGCTTGGCGGCGAAGTTCCACAACGCGTGCGCCAGCGCTGCTGTCAGCACCAGCGCCAACGCCTGCGGTCCCATCGGGGCACGAGGCTAGGCGGCGCGCCGAATGGGCCACCCGGTTGGTCCCATATCAGCCGTTCGCGCATCCCGGCGGCTCATACGCACGTCGCCGGGGCGCGATCCGCGACTCTGGTGCAATGACCGATGCTGCCACTCGTACGTCCGCGACCCGCTGGTTGGGCGCGGGCATCGCGACGTGGGCGATGTTCGCCGTCTGGCTGCTGGTGGCCGACCCGGACGCACGCAGCACCATCACGATCGTCGACGTGATCGAGACGCTGGTGCCGCTGGTCGCCGGGCTCGTCTGCCTGTCGGCGGCCCGCCGGTCGGTCAACGGGCCCACGTCCTGGTTGCTCGGTGGTGCCGGGGTCGTCGCCTGGGGCCTCGGGCAGGCGGTGTGGACCTGGTACGAGGTCGTGCTGGGCGTCGAGGTGCCCTTCCCCTCGCTGGCCGACATCGGCTACCTCGCGTTCCCGGTGCTCGCCTCCGTCGGCGTCGCGCTCTACCACGCCAACAACCGCTCCCAGCGCTCGTCGATCGGTGCCGCCCTCGAGGGGGCCCTGCTGGCCGCGTCGCTGTTCGCCATCTCCTGGTTCACCCTGTTGCAGGGACTGATCGAGTCGGGCAGCCCGAGTGCCTACGGCTTCTGGCTGTCTCTCGCGTACCCGATCGGCGACGTGATCCTGCTCGCGATGGTGCTGCACGCGGTGTCCCAGCTGCGCAGCGCACCTGCGTCCCTCTGGCTGCTGTGCACCGGCCTGGTCGTCATGGCCGTGGCCGACAGCGCGTTCGTCTGGATGGTCGAGCAGGGCAGCTTCTCCACCGGCGGCTGGGTCGACCTGGCCTGGATCACCGCGTTCGCGATCATCGGCGTCGGCGGCTGGCGCGCGCACCTCGAGACCGACCGCGAGGAGGCGACGCTGGACGCACCCCGGATCGGGCTGCTGCTCCCCTACGTCCCGTTCGCGCTCGGCATGGGCGTCATCGCCGCCCGCGGCTGGACCGGCCAGCTCGGGCGGATCGAGCTCGTGGTCGCCGGGGTGCTGATCGCTCTGGTGCTGGCCCGTCAGTTCATCGCGCTGGTCGACAACCAGTCGCTGCTCAGCACGCTGCGCGCCCGCGAGGCCGAGCTGCACCACCTCGCCATGCACGACCCGCTGACCGGCCTCGCCAACCGTGCACTGCTCGCCAACCGCCTGCAGCACGCCATCGCACAGCGCGAGCACCCGGACACCTCGCTCGGCCTGCTGCTCGTGGACCTCGACGACTTCAAGGAGGTCAACGACTTCCACGGGCACGCGGCGGGCGACGACCTGTTGGTGACGGTCGCCGACCGGCTGCGCGAGTGCGTACGCGCCCACGACACCGTCGCGCGACTCGGGGGCGACGAGTTCGCCATCCTGCTCGACCCCACGTCGGACAACGCCGAGACGGTCGCCCAGCGGGTGCTCGGCGCCCTCACCGCCCCGGTGCTGATGGACCCGCCAGGTCTACAGATCTCGGCCAGCGTGGGCATCGGCGAGGTGCGCACCGGCGGTGACGGCGAGCGCGAGGGCCAGGCCACCCGGGCCATGCGCGAGGCCGACATCGCCATGTACGCCGCCAAGGCCGCCGGCAAGAACCGGTGGCGTCGCTACGGTCCCGAGCTGGCGGTGCTGGGCATGCCGAAGGCGCAGGACGCCGCCCAGACACTGCCCGGTCAGGGCGCCCGGTACGTCGCGGAGACCGAAGCGAACGCGTAACCCGCGTCGCAGAGTCAGTCGCGGGGCGACCTGTCCCGCAGGATCTGCTGGCTGGCGAGCTTGCCCGGTGCGCCCATCACGCAACCGCCCGGATGGGTGCCCGACCCGCACTGGTAGTAGCCGTCGATCGGCGTGCGGTACTGGCTCCAGCCGGGCGCCGGACGGAAGAAGTACATCTGCGGGGCGAGGAACTCGCCGGCGAAGATGTTGCCCTCGCTCAGTCCCACCACCCGCTCGATGTCGAGCGGCGTCACGATCTCACGGTGCAGGACCAGGTCGCCGAACCCGGGGAAGAACGACTCCAGCGTCGCCTGGACGGTGTCGCCGAACCTGTCCCGCTCGCTGTCCCAGTCGCTGCCCCGGAGGTGGTACGGCGCGTACTGGACGAAGCAGCTCATCACGTGCTTGCCCGGCGGGGCCATGTCCGGGTCGACGACCGACTGGATCGCGCCGTCGATGAACGGGCGCTTGCTGTACCAGCCGTACTTGGCGTCGTCGAACGCCCGCTCGAGGTACTCCATCGACGGACCCATGTTCACGAAGCCGCGGTACTGGTCGGAGCGGTTGCCGAGCGCCGGGTAGCGCGGCAGGCCGTCCAGCGCGAAGTTGACCTTCGCCGACGTGCCCTGGAACTTGAACCGGGTGATGGTCTCCACCAGCTCGCCTGGCAGCTCCCGCGGCTCGACCAGCTCGAGGAACGTGCGGCGCGGGTCGAGCGCGCTCACCACGACGGGTGCGTTGAGCTCGGTGCCGTCGGCCAGTGCGACCCCGGTCACCCGCCCGTTGTCGGTGATGACGCTGTCGACGGCGGCGTCCAGCAGGATCTCCGCGCCGTGCGCCTCTGCCGCCCGCGCCAGCACCTGGGTGAAGCCGCCGTTGCCGCCCTTGTGGAACGCCCACGCGCCGAAGTCGCCGTCGTGCTCACCCATCGCGTGGAACAGCAGCACCAGTCCGGATCCCTGTGACATCGGGCCGACCTTGGTGCCGATGATGCCGGACGAGGCCAGGTAGCCCTTGAGGACGTCGCTCTCGAAGTAGTCGTCGAGGAAGTCGGCGGCACTGCCGGTGAGCAGCCGCACCAGGTCGTGGACGACCTTCGGCTCGGCGCCGCTGAGGTGCTTGAGCAGCCAGCCCACGTCGGCCTGGTCCTCCGGCGACGTGCCGAAGACGTTGGGCGGCGGTGCGTCCAGCAGCGGCTTGACCAGCTGACGGACCCGGTCGAGGTCGTGGTGGTAACGGTCCATCGCGTCGGCGTCGTGCCGCGAGTGCCGCGAGACCTCCTTGACGTTCTCGTCGTGGTCCGGCCCCATCAGCAGGTAGTCGCCGTTCTCCATCGGCGCGAACGACGTCGGCATCAGCAGCGGCATGAAGCCGTGCTTGACCAGGTCGAGCTCGTGCACGATGTCGGGTCGCAGCAGGCTCAGCGCGTACGAGAACGTGGTGAAGTGGAAGCCCGGCGCGAGCTCCTCGGTGATCGCCGCGCCGCCCACGACGTGCCGCCGCTCGATGATGAGCGTCCGCAGCCCGGCCTTGGCCAGGTAGGCGCCGTTGGTCAGGCCGTTGTGGCCGCCGCCGACGACGATGGCGTCGTAGTCCTTGGTCTGGGGAGCCATGCGTCAGGCCGTCTTTCGCTCGGGGTTGAACAGGGGCTTGCGGGCCACCACGGCGCCGACCGTGCGGTACTGGTGGTTGATGGTCAGCTCGACGTTGACGTGCGACCCGCGGGCGCCGAGGTCTGGTCGCACTCGGGCCAGCGCGATGTGGCGCTGCAGGACCGGCGAGTACATCAGGCTGGTGGCGTAGCCGACCCGGGCGCCCTCGTCGTCGTACAGCATCGACTCGTACGGCACCGGCGCCGCCTCCTTGGGCGGGATCAGCCCCTCGTCGCGGTACAACCGGTCGTAGTGCTGCCAGTCGACGACCAGACCGACGCTGGCCCACCGGGAGGTCTTGTCGGCGAGCTCGCGACGGATGGCGTCCCGGCCGATGAACGGCCGGTCGTCGGCATCGATCCCGCGCAGCATCCAGCTGAAGCCGAGCTCCTTGGGCGTCACCCGCTCGTGATCGGTGAACGCCAGCCGACTGGACGAGAACTCGACGCCTATGAGCACCAGGCCGGCCTCGATCCTGGTCATCAGCAGGGCTTCCTCGCCGAACGCCCGGAAGCCGTGGCCGGCGCCGGCCTCCATGATCGCGTCGAGGACGGTCACCGCGTCGTCAGCGCCGACGATGACCTCGAAGCCGAGGTCGCCGGTGTAGCCGGTGCGGGACACGGTGACCGGGGTGCTGCCGATCTTGGCGTGGGTGAGGTCGAAGAAGCGCAGGTCTGCGACCTCGGGGGCGACGCTGGCGAGGATCTCGCGCGAACGCGGTCCCTGCACCGCCAGGATGCCGTACTGCTCGCTGACCTCCTCGATGGTCACGTCGAGCCGGCCGATCAGGTCGCCGAAGTAGCCGAGGTTGGGACGGGCGGTCGTCATGAAGTACTCGTTGTCGGCGTGCCGGAACACGACCCCGTCCTCGAGCACGAACCCGCGGTCGTCGCACCACACGGTGTACTGCGCCTGCCCGGGCCGGCACTGCCGGATGTCGCGGGTCATCACGCCGGCCAGGAAGCGCTCGGCGTCGCGGCCGCGGATCCAGTACTTGTACAGCGGCGAGGTGTCGAAGAAGCCGGCGCTGTTGCGGACCGCGAAGTACTCGTGCTTGGCGGACAGGTCGTAGCGCAGCGCGGACAGGTAGCCGGACCAGTGCGTCCACAACCCGGTCTCGTTCATGGGCGCGAGCCGCTCGTGGAAGGGGGTGGTCCTCACCATGCCGGTTTCCCTCCGTCGCTCGTACGCCCCGCCGCCTGCCACCGTAGCGTTTTGTTGGACAAGTGCGCAATAAGGTCTAGTCTGCCAGCGTGCCCCGCCTGCCTCCCGCCGAGCGCCGCGACGCGATCATCGACGCCGCGCTCGCCGTGATGCTCCGCAAGGGCATGGCCGCGACCACCGTGCGCGACGTGGCCGAGCAGATGGGCACGTCGAGCGGTCTGGTGCACCACTACTTCGCCTCGATGGACGACCTGCTGGCGGCGGCGTTCGCCCGCGGCGCCAGCCGCGACCTGGTGGTCACCCGGGCAGCCATGGCCAGGTGCACCGATCCGGTGCAGCGGCTGGGCACGTTCTTCGTCACCTACGTCCGGGCCGAGCAGGACTGGGCCTTCCAGCTGTGGCTCGACGCGTGGGCCGAGGCTGCCCGCCGGCCGGCCGTGCAGGAGACCTCGCAGCGGCTCAACGTCGAGTGGCAGCGACTGCTGCGGGACACCGTGCAGGAGGGAACGGCGGCCGGCCTGATGGCGACCGACGACCCCGACGGCGCGGCCTGGCGGATCCTCTCGCTGCTGGACGGGCTGGCGCTGCAGACCGTGGCCCACCCCGGCGCCGTCGACGGCACCGCCGTCGTGCGCTGGTCGGTGGGCCTGGCCGAGCACGAGCTCGGCCTCCGCCCCGGCACCCTGCAGCCGCCGGGGCTCAGAGCACCGCGTCGAGGAAGGTCCGCGTCTCGGCCTGCTGCGTCGCGCCGAAAATCTGCGCCGGCGGGCCTTCCTCGAGGATGACCCCCTCGTGGAAGAACGCCATCCGGTCGGCGACCTCGCGGGCGAAGCCCATCTCGTGCGTGACCACCATCATCGGCATGTGCAGGTCGGTCGCGAGCGACTTCATCACCGCGAGAACCTCACCGGTCAGCTCGGGGTCGAGCGCCGACGTCGGCTCGTCGAACAGCATCACCTCGGGGTTCATCGCGAGCGCCCGGGCGATCGCCACCCGCTGCTGCTGACCGCCCGACAGCCGGATCGGGTGCTCGGCCGCCTTGTCGGCGAGCCCGACCCGGTCGAGCAGCTCGAGCGCCTGCTTGCGGCACGCCGCCTCGTCCCGGTCCTTGACGCACAACGGCGCCGCCATGATGTTCTGCAGCACGGTCATGTGCGGGAACAGGTTGAACTGCTGGAACACCATGCCCACGTGCACCCGCAACCGCCTGATCTGCTCGCGCTTGCGCCGGGTGCGGTGCCCGCCACCGAGCTTGAAGCCGGCCACCTCGACGGTGCCCTCGGTCGGGTCCTCCAGGAAGTTCACGCACCGCAGCAGCGTCGACTTGCCCGACCCCGACCGGCCGAAGATGACGACGACCTCGCCCTGGTGCAGCTCCATGTCGATGCCCCTGAGCACCTCGAGGTGTCCGAACCGCTTGTGCAGCCCCGTGACCCGTACCACCACGTCGCGGCTCATCCCGCACCCCCGTGCGGACGCCCGGGCACTGTCGCCGGCAGCCGTACGTAGCCGCGCGACACTCGTCGCTCCAGCCGGCTCTGGAAGTAGGTGAACACTGCCGTCAACGCCCAGTACAACGCGGCCGCCAGGATGTACGCCTCGAGGTTCTTGAAGTCGGCCTTGCCGGCGAGCTGCGCGCGCCGGAAGATCTCGGCGCTCGCTGCCGTCACGCCGAGGAACGACACCAGGGCGGTGTCCTTCATCATCGCGATGAACTCGTTGCCCGTCGGCGGGATGATCACCCGGAACGCCTGCGGCAGCACGACCTTGCGCATCTTCTGCCGGTGTGACATGCCGAGCGCGTCCGCGGCCTCGCCCTGGCCGCCGGCGACGGACTGGATGCCGGCGCGGAAGATCTCGGTCATGTAGGCGCCGTAGTTGAGGCCGAGCGCGATCGTGCCTGCCAGCGCCGCGTCCAGCACGAAGAAGTTCGCGTACTCCACCGGGATCGTCGGGAACCTCGTGACCAGGTTCCCCGCCACCTGCGGCAGTGCAAGGTAGATGAGGAACATCTGGACGATCAACGGCGTGCCGCGGAAGAACGACACGTAGAACCCCGAGATCCCGTAGGCGATCGGGTTCGACGACAGGCGTCCCAGCGCACCGAGGCCAGCCAGCACGATCGCCAGCACGATGCCACCGACCGCGATCGCGATCGTGTACCGCAACCCGATCGCGATGAACTCCAGGTTGTCGAGCATCCAGTCGGTGTCGAACTCGGACAGCCAGAACAGCACGCCGAGCAGCCCGAAGATCAGCAGCCAGACGACCGCGACCTTCAGTCGGAACGGGATGCGTGCACTGGCCAGAGCCAGCCGTTCCCGACGGTCGGCCGGCCGGTCGGGCAGCGGGTCGTCGCTCACTGCTGGACCGACAGGTCCTGCCCGTTGTACCACTTCTCCGAGAACTCCGTGAGCGTCCCGTCCTCGTGCATCTCACCGACGATGGTGTCGACGGCCTCGGTGAACGACGCAGGGTCGGCATCGGAGCTCTTGTCGATCGCGACCGCGCACGGCTCGTAGAACACCGGGTCGCCGACGATCTTGACCGGCTCGCCGGCGTCGATGTAGCCCTGTGCCGTCGTGAGCGAGGTGATCACCGCGTCGAGCCGGACGCCGTCGCCGAGCGCGAGGTCCTGCAGGGCGGTCGTGTCGGTGTCGTACCCGGAGACCTCGGCGTCGTCGATGGTGAAGTCGAAGCTGAAGCCGTCGATCTTGAGCGACTTGTTCAGGAACTGCTCGTAGGTGCAGCCGCCGCACACGCCGATCTTCGCACCGTCGAGGTCGGTGGTGACGTCGGTGACCGAGGTGTTGTCCTTGTGCACCACGACGACGGCGGGCACGTAGTAGTACGGCTCGGTGAAGTTGAGCACCGCCTGCCGGTCGTTCATCGGGGTCATCGAGCCCACGCTCATCTGCCAGCGGTTGTTCCACCCGCCGGCCGTGATGACGTCCCAGGAGGGTGCCTCCCAGGCGACCTCAACGCCGAGCCGGTTGGCGATCTCGGTGGCCACGTCGATGTCGAAGCCGACGTACTCACCGCTCTCCTTGTCCAACTTGGACTGCGGCGGGTAGGCGGGGTCGGTGGAGACGGTGAGCGTGCCCTTGTCGCAGACCTCGGCCAGCAGCGAGCCCTCCTCGGCGTCGGAGCACGCGCCCTCGTCGGAGGCCTCGTTGACCGTCCTGCTGTCGCCCTCGCCTCCACCGCACGCGGCGATCGGCAGGGCCAGCAGGCCGACGAGTGACACTAGGGCGGTGCGGCGCTTCCGCATCTCATCCTCCAACGGGGCCTGGGGTCGGCTGGATGCAGGATGCCACGGAACGCCCCGCGAATGAACGCTATGGCGGTCACGGGCGCGCCACGGTTACGCGTCGGCCCGGCCACCCCGGCCACCCCGGCCATCGGCCCGGCGACCCCCCTGGTGACCGGCGGCACGGGAGGCCAGCAGCGTCACCAGCCGGGAGACCACCATGGCGATGTAGCCCACCCCGATGACCATCTCCAGCATCACCAGGGCGCGCGCCAACGGGAGCACCGGCACCACGTCGCCCAGCCCGGTGCTCGACAGGGTGGTGAAGCTGAGGAACAACAGCTCCATCCAGGACCGCTGGTCACCAGGGTCGACCGCGGCGGTGAAGCTGTGCGGCACCACCGCCTGGCACCAGCTGAACAGGTGCGCGAAGCCCCAGGCCACGACCGTGAAGGTCGCCCCGACGCCGTAGAGCTCGTCGCGGGTGATCTCCTCGTCGGCAAGGAGGTACGCGATCAGCGCACCCGCTGTGTAGAAGTAGAGCGCCGCGAGCAGCGCCTCGGACCAGACCAGCAGGCCGGGCACCTCGGCGAAGGCGTCGATCAGCAGGATCACCGTGGCCGGGATCGCGAGCACGATGCTGACCCACGTCCAGGCGGGTGATCCGGCGGTCGCCCAGACCGCCAGTGCGAGCACCACGATGCCCACCGCGCTGAACACCGCCCGGCCGGCGGCGGTGTCCTCGGTGAACGGGAAGATCAGCACGCTGGCGAGCTGCACGGCGAGCAGCACCGCCGAGGGCTGCCGCTTCGCGAACCGGACAAGAGTGACCACGAGGGGGCAATCTATGCCCTGCCGCCAGGGCGCAGCCGGCACTCGGCGCCGCCGCACCAGCGGTACCGCTGCCACAGCTCGCGCATCCGCTCCACCGTGGCCCGGTACGCAGGGTCGGCGGCGACGTTGGAGCGTTGGAACCGGTCGGCGTTCCGGTCGTACAGCTCCTCGGCGTCGAACTGCGGGTAGCGCAGGTAGGTGAACCGGTCCGTCACCAGCCCCCGGCGGATCCATTCGCCGGGGCCGGTGGGTGTCACGTCGGTGTGCTCCTCGAGCACGATCGGGCGGGCCGGCACCTTGTTGTCCAGCGCCGGCAGCAGGCTCCGGCCGTCGATGACAGCACCGAGCGGGCCAGGGGTCACCGGAAGCCCGGCGAGCCGTAGGAGTGTCGGTGCCACATCGACCTGGGCGGTCGGCGCCGAGACGGTGCGTCCCGCTGGGACTTGTGGTCCGCGCATCTGCAGCGGGACCCGCACCGTCGGGTCGTACAGGAACTTCTTGTCGTGCAGGACGCGATGCTCGCCCAGCAGGAACCCGTTGTCGGACAGCAGCAGCACGTAGGTGTCGTCCAGCTCCCCCGTTGCAGCCAGCTCGCCGACCACGCGGGCGACCTGGTCGTCGACCGAGCGCAACGACTCTCGCCGCTGCGCGATCTTCTCCTTCAGGTACGCGACGTCGCTGCCGGTGAGCCGTGGATTGTCGGCGACGCCCGGGTTCTTGTCCGACACGTCGCGCTCGTCGAAGGACGGGTCCTGCGGCAGCGGTGGCCCGGTGTACGTGTCCCGGTAGACCGGATGGACGAACGGGCTGAGCGGGTCGTCGACGTCGTCGCTGTGCGGCACACCGTCGTGCGGGGCGACGAACGAGAGAAACAGGAAGAACGGCTCCTCGGCCTGGGACGCGTCGTCGACGAACCCCACTGCCTGATCGCCGAAGTACGTGGTGGAGTAGCGCCTCACCGTGCGCGAGACGCCGTCCTCGGTGACGTGGAACCGGTTGTACCGGTAGGTGTCCCGGCCGGGCACCCGCCAGGTGTCCCAGCCGGGCGGCACGTACGACGGGTCAGCCAACCCGTAGCCGTTGAGATACTTGCCGATCATGCCGGTCCGGTACGTCGGGTCCAGCCAGGTGGCCAGCGTGTGCTCGTCGTCGAACCGGTCGAAACCGTACGGCGGGAAGTTGTACAGCACGCCGTGGTTGTGCGCGTACTGCCCGGTGAGCAGGGTCGCCCGGGCCGGGCAGCACAGCGGGAAGGGCGCGTAGAACCTGGTGAACCGCGCTCCCTGGTCACCGATCAGCCGGTTTGCCTGGGGCATGAACCGCGGTCGCAGGTCGTCGGCACGCGCGTCGTCGACCATGATCACGACCAGGTTGGGCCTACTCCCCACCCCGGCTCCGCGAGATGCGTCAGCGGGGGCAGACGCACCACCCCCGCCCACACCGGCTGCGATGGTGGCGGCGGCAACCACCAGCGCCGCCACGAACCACCGTGGTCCCCTTGCCCCCGTCACGGTCTACGCCCTCAGGCGCTCATCCCTGGCCCACGAAGAACGCGGCCGCCGGTGCGTGCTCCGGACGCGGTGGCCCGGAACCCTCGTGCTGCGAGCCGTGGTAGCGGAACCACGCTCCGCCCGCGTCGTTGCCGAGGCAGCGCTGCGGCAGCAGGAACGAGATCCGGCTGGGCTCACCGGGCTGGTAGTCGACGTCGCGTCCGGGGCAACGGACCGTGCTGATGCCTTGGTGCGGCCGGACGCGCAGCAGCCGGTTGCGCCACACGCCGTCGAAGTTCTGCGAACGGCTGAACAGGTAGTACTCACCGCCGCGCTGCCGGGTGTCGATCTTCATGGAGGCGCTGATGTGCCCCTCGCCGAGGTTGCGGTAGTGCACCGCGACCCGGAGCCGCAGATCACCGTTGTTGACCCGGATCTGGGTGACGTCGTTGGGCGGGCTCGTGTCGCCCACCGCGTCCTGCACCTCGACCACCGCCCCCTGCGCCGGCGCCGGCATCAGCGCGACAGCGGTCAGACCGGTGGCCAGGGCGGTGGCGAGCAGGGTCCGTACCTTCATGAGGTGCTCCTCCCGTGGTGCGCGCGCCGGGTACGTCCTCACCCTTCTCGCGGGCGGCGGCTCCGTCAATCACCCGCGTAGGTCGATCGGGCGGTCAGGGAGTGCGCCAGTCGTCGCCGGCGTCGTCGTGCCCGTGCGCGGCCATCAGCATCAGCCCACCGTCGACCACGTACGACGACCCGGTGACGTACGAGGCGCGCGGTGAGGCGAGGAAGCCGATGACCGAGGCGATCTCGGCCACGTGCCCCGGGTGGCCGATCGGGTTGCCAGGGCGACGCTCGTGCCAGGCGTCCTGCTCGGTCTGACCCGTGATGGGCGTCGCGACCTCACCCGGAGCAACGCTGTTGACCGTGATGCCGTGCTCGGCCAGCTCGAGCGCCAGCACCTTGCCGAACATGCCGAGGCCCGCCTTGGCAGCGCAGTACGCCGCGGCGCCGCGGCGTGGGACGTGCTCGTGCACGCTGGTCACCAGCACGATCCGACCGCCCTCGCCCTGCTCGACCATGGCCCGTCCCGCGCGCCGCGCGCAGACGAACGCGCCGTCCAGGTCGGTCGCCACGACCGAGCGCCAGGTCTCGAGGTCGGTCTCCAGCACCGGGCTCGCATGGCCCCTGCCGGCGTTGTTGACCAGGACACCGATGCCGCCCAGCCGGCCGATCAGCTCGCCGACGGCGTCGTCGGAGCCGAGGTCGGCGACGTCCTGCTGCACGACCTCACAGCGCTGTCCGCGCCGTTCGACCTCCTGCCGGGTGTCGTCCGCGCCCGACTCGTCGGAGTGGTACGTGATCCCGAGGTCGAACCCGTCGTCGGCAAGCAGCCGCGCGGTCGCTGCCCCGATGCCGGAGTCGGCGCCGGTCACGACGGCGAGGCGCGGGTAGGCGGCCATGGCTCTCCTCCGAACGGGGCACGGGGATCGCCCGCGGGGATCACGCCGCCGGGATCACGACCGACCAGCTGATCGCCTTGCCGGAGGCTACGCCCGAGGTGGCCGAGACGCCGGCCCAGGTGCCCGCGGGAACCGGCCCGGAGTCCCCGGTGACCGCGGAGATCTGGCCCGCGCCCGACCCGGCGTTGTTGTTGCGCCTGGTCACCGACGCCGGCAACGTCCAGCCGCTGTGCCCGGCGGTCTTGTCCGCCCAGTAGCTGACGACCCACGACCCGGCACCGGCCACTGGCACCGCCGGGGACGGGTGGGCGGCCCTGGTGACCGCCTCGGCGTTCGACGCCGACGCTGACACGACGCCACCGCCGGAGTAGGCGAGGACCGTGAGGCTGGTCTTGGAGATCGCGTCCAGCTGCGTGGCGACGCTCGTGCCCGCGACACCGGACGGCGCCACCCGGGTGAAGGCCCAGGACTTCACGTCCGGTGCGTCCTGCCGCATGCCCAGCAGGGTCCAGCCCGCCGGCGTGCCCATCGTCGCGTTGCGGTTCGTGGTGCCGAACAGCAGCAGGGTGTCGCCGGCTTGCACCGATGCCGGGATCGTGACCGCGGGCCTGACCGCGTTGGTGTTGGTCGATGCAGCGGCCCGGAACGCCACCGTGCCGACTGGAGGTTCACCCACCGTCACCTGGTGGGTGACCGTGCCGGTGAGTCCCCCGGGATCGGTGACGGTCAGCCGGACGGTGTAGGTGTCTGCCTCGTCGAAGCTGTGGGGGACCACCGGGTCGGTGGACGTGTCACCGTCGCCGAGGTCCCACAAGTACGACAGCGCGCCGCCTTCCGGGTCCGACGAGTCGGTGCCGTCGAACGTGCATGCCAGGTCCTCGCAGGTGGAGGTGAACCTCGCGGTCGGTGCAAGGTCCGGCGGTGGCCCGTCGGCCACCAGCACGACCGTGTGACCCTCGCCGCCGCTGGCCAGGGTGGCTCCGGTGATGCCGGGCACGACCACGGCCCGGTTGCGGTTGGTGTGCGTGCCGTCGCCGAGCTCGCCGTTCTCGTTCGATCCCCAGGCCCGTACCGTCCCGTCCGCCAGGATGGCGATCCCGTGGTCACGGCCCGACCCCACGGCCACCGCGTTGGCCACGTCGAGGACCGTCACCGGGCGGGTGCGGTTGGTCGACGTGCCGTCGCCGAGCTCGGCCCGGTAGTTGCGGCCCCACGACTGCACGGTGCCGTCGGACTTCAGCGCGAACGAGTGGTGGGCACCGCCCGCCACGGCGGTGGCTCCGGTCGTGACCTGGACCGGGCTCAGCTTGTTTGCCAGCGTCCCGTCGCCGACCTGCCCGTAGATGTTCCAGCCCCAGGCCCAGACCGTCCCGTCCGAGCGGAGCGCGAGCCCGTGGTCGCGGCCACCCGACACGCTGACGACGCCGGTCAGCGTCCCGACGCGGACGGGCGTGGTGCGGAGGGTGGTGGTGCCGTCGCCGAGCTGACCGTCGCCGTTAAGACCCCACGCCCACACGGTTCCGCCCTCGCGTACGGCGTAGCTCATGTCCCGCCCGGCTGCGATCGCGATGGCGTCGTCGATGCCGGAGACAAGCACCGGCGAGTTCCTCCGGGTACGGGTCCCGTCACCGAGCTGACCGTCGGCGTTGCGCCCCCATGCGTATATCCGGCCGTCCGCCGTGAGCGCCATGGAGTGGTAGTGCCCGGTCGTGACCGCGGTGATCCCGCTGAGGCCGGGCACCGCGGTCGGCGTCAGGCGGTCGGCTCCTCCGCCGAGGCCGAGCTGGCCCTGCCCGTTGCTCCCCCACGTACGTACGGTCTGCGCGGAAGTCAGGGCGACCACGTGCTCGCGCCCGGAGTGCAGGTCGATCACGTCGGAGATGCCGGGCAGGGCGGTCGGCGTCGTACGCGCCGTCCTCGTCCCGTCCCCGAGCTGCCCGAACCCGTTGTCGCCAAATGTCCACGGGGTCCCGGGGGGACTCGCGGCCTCGGCCACCGGGGCGGTCGCCAGCCCCACCGCGACCAGGCTCACCGCCGACAGCCACACACCCAGGACTCGTCGTGCAGGCATTCGTTCCCCTTCAGTCACGCAGGTGGGATGACGATCGACCAGCCGACAGCCTTGCCGGAGGACGCGCCCGAGGTGGCGGCGACGCTTGGCCACGTGCCCGCGAAGACCGGGCCGGAGTCACCGGTGACCGCGCTGACGATGCCTCCGGAGCCCGCACCGTTGCTGCTGTTGCGGTGGGTCACCTGTGCGGGCAGCGTCCAGCCGGCGTGCCCGTTGGTCTTGTCCACCCAGCTGTTGACCACCCAGGACCCGTTGGTGCCCACCGTCACCGCCGGGGCCGAGTGGCTCGCCGAGGTGCCCGCCTCCGCCGCCGACGCAGCCGTCACGACCGGACCGGCGCCGGAGTAGGCGAGCAGGGTGAGGCTGGTCTTGGACATCGCATCCAGCGTCGTGGACACGGTGGTGCCGGCCGCGCCTGGTTGAGCGGTTCTCGTGAAGGCCCAGGACTTCAGGTCCGGTGCGTCGTGCCGGACTCCCAGCAGCGTCCAGCCCGCCGGCGTGCTCATGGTGGCGTTACGGTTCGTCGAGCCCAGGAGCACCAGCGAGTCGCCCGTCTGCACGGACGCAGGAACGGTGACGGAAGGCTTGAGCGCATTGGTGTTGGTCGACGCCGCAGCCCGGAACGACACGGTGGCAGCCGGTGGTTCGCCCACCGCCACCTCGCGACTGAGGCTGTCGCTGTGCCCGCCGGGATCGGTGACCGTGAGCTCCACGTCATAGATGCCAGCCTCGTCGTACGCGTGCACGGGAGCAGGTGCGGTGGAGGTGTCACCGTCGCCGAATTCCCAGGCGTAGGAGAGCGCCCCGCCCTCCGGGTCGTGCGAGTCGGTTCCGTCGAACGCGCACTCGAGGTCGTCCTCGCACAAGGACGTGAACGCCGCGGTCGGCGGGAGGTCCGCCGGTGGCCCCTCGCCACGGGTGATCCGGATCCAGTCGAGGTAGCCGGAGTAGTAGTCGCAGGTGACGGTAACCTGGTTGCACTGGGTCTTGCCGCCGACGACGAACGGCTTGGCGTTGTTGATGGGCCCGGTCTTCTGGTTCTTCACCGCCACCATCGCGCCGTCGACCCAGGTCTCCACCGAGTTTGCGTTGTGCACGCACTTCACGATGTGGAACTCGCCGTCGTTGACGGCGATCGGTGACGGGACGCTGACGTAGGAACCGTTGGCACCGACGAACACGCAGCGGACGAGCCCGAACGGGGCCTCGATCTTGAACTGGCCACCGGCCGTGGTGGCCTGCCCCTTCTGCATGATGTTGCCGTAGCCCTTGTTGGTCCTCATCTTGAACTCGACCGTGAACCGGACAGATGGGTCCTGGATGTCCAGCCCGTTGCTGTCCGGCACCTGCACGACGCGGCCGACGGCAGCAGGCGGGCACGCAGGGCAGCGAAGAGACCAGTGGTACAGCCCCGACTCGAAGGTCAGGCCAGCACTGACGGCATCGCTCGCGACGACACCGTGGTGGCCCTTGCCGGACCCGTCAACCATGAACGGGGCGCCCGGGGACTCGTTCAGCTGCCAGTCCGCCTCGACAGTTTCCGCCATGGCTACGGCGGGCGTGGGCTGCGCCGCGGGTCCTGCTGCTCCTGCCATCGCCGTGGACGGAATCGCCAATGCCACCATGCTGATCACGGCGCCAGCCATGAAACGGGTTCTTGTCATGGTGGCCCCTGCGAGTGGTGGTCTTTTCGACCTCGATGGCTGGATGGTCGGGCAAAGTTAACCCGCCACCGGTGTTCATGCGGCCGCTTTCCGGAATGCCCGGAAAGGCAGCCTTGACAATCCAGCCTGGCGATGCCTACGGCTGCGACGTGGGCGTAGCCCTACTCACGCGCGAGTGGCCGACGCGATGACCCGACGCTGGGCGTCGGGATGCGTCAGCACCCGCAACGCTTCGTCATGGAGGGACTGCAGAGCGGGGTCGTCGCTCGGGTCGAGGTCAGCGGCCTCTGCCCACAGTGCAAGCTCTCGTTCCAGCCATTCCGGGCGTTCGACAAGGGTGACGTCGGCAAAGCCGGCCTCGCTCAGACCGCCTCGCAGGTCGAGGTCGCGGAGCCGTTGCGGAAGGGACTCGGCCTCGGTATCGGTGGTCTCCCAACACGTGAGCACGGCGCGTCCGCCCGAGCGCAGCACACGATGCAGTTCCCGGTACGCAGCATCCGCCGGCTCCGAGGCCGCACGCGAGGTCCACGAGCACCTCACCCGGTGACAGGTGCAGCGCATCAGTCACCTCGGCAATGCCTTCCCACGTGAGCAGGCTCGTCGAGAGCAGGTGCGGTGGGAGCCCGAGATGACGCTGCTCCAGCTGGTCCTTGAGCGCGGCGTCCTCCATGTCGGCGTACCAGCGGTCGAAGTAGTCAGCGTCCGGCGCGTCCACCATACGGTCCACAGTATGGGCGAGCGGTTGGGAGCGGCTCGACAGATGCGTGCTGGTCGAGTTGCCTTACGGTGACAGGTAAATGAGCAACCTACGGCCACGACTCGAGGAGTCAGAACATGCCAGCGCCGTACATCAGCTACGTGCCGCTCGAGCAGATGGACGAGCGGATGCAGACGGAGATGCACCGTTGCGCCCGCGAGGGCACACCACGCCCGGAGAGCTCTGCCGTGCGAGCCCATGTGCCGGAGGCGTTCTGGGCCTTCGCCGACTCCTGGAAGTCGTTGTTCCACAACGGTGTCTGCGACCACGCGATCAAGGACCTGTGTCGCATCTACATCTCGCGCACGGTCAAGTGCGAGTTCTGCGGCAACCAGCGCTCGGTCAAGGCGGCGGCGGCCGGGCTGCAGGAGGCGCAGTACGACGAGCTGCTGAACTTCGAGTCGTCCAGCAAGTACGACGACCGCCAGAAGGCTGCGCTGGCCTACGCGCAAGCGATCGCCTGGGGCGAGCAGGACCTCGACAAGCTCTGGCAACGGCTGCACGAGCACTTCTCGGAGCCCGAGCTCGTGGAGCTCGGCTGCTTCATCGGGTTGACCTTCGGACAGCAGAGCTGGATCCGGCTGCTGGGGATCGACCACCACCAGTACATGGCCGGCACCGACGCCTCCATGGCTCCCGGCTTCGGCACCGCCGAGGATCTGGCCGCGAGCAAAGCCCGCGACGACTACTGGGCCGGCAGGTAGCACGAGCCGGAGCCTGGGGGCTGCGCGTCGCAGCACCGCGGCGGCGGCTCAGTCCGTCACGGCGGCGTCCTGCGACCTTCACCGGCTGGTCGGCCTGACCCACAAGGGTGTTTCTGGATGAGGCGTCACTCGCGGCGGCGTGATGCAAACCTTCACGGGCGAACGCGGATGATCGTCTTTCCCGTGAGCCGCTCGGTGGAGTTGAGGGCTGCGACCGCACCGTCGAGGGACGCGGTGGTTCCGATGTTCGTGCGCAGCCGTCCGTCCCGCACCCGCTGCACGATCTCACCCAGCTGGGCCCGATCGGCTTCGACAACGAAGTCCACCGCCAGGCCGTCTGCGGGGCGGGCCTCGACCGGGCCGACGACGGACACCAGTGTTCCTCCAGCCTTGATCAGGGGCGCGGACCGCTTCTGGACGTCGCCGCCGATGACATCGAAGACCAGATCGACGTTACCGAGGCTTTCCAGGTTGTCGTTCTCGAGGTCGACGAACTCCTGTGCGCCGAAGTCGAGCGCCTTCTCCCGGTCGCTGGCGCGTCCGGTGCCGATGACATAAGCGCCGGCCTCGCGTGCGAGCTGGGTCACCATCGTCCCGACTGCGCCGGCCGCGCCATGTGCGAGGACGCTCTGCCCCGCCCGAAGGCGGCCGTGCTCGAACAGCCCTTGCCAGGCGGACAAACCTGAGATCGGCAGGGATGCGCCCACCGTGAAGTCGACGTCGTCCGGCAACGGCGAGAGATTGCGTGCCTCGACCGCCACATACTCCGCCAGGGTGCCGTCGCGATGCCAGTCGGCGAGGCCGACCACCCGCTGTCCCACCGGCAGTCCCGTCGTGCCGTAACCGAGGGTGGTGACCACTCCAGCCAGCTCGTGGCCGGGGATCGACGGCGTCCGGTCTCGGCGGGCGCGATCGGCCCAGGTCGAGGGCCACTCCAGCTCAGTCGAGACGAATCCCGACGCATGAACCTGAACGATGACGTCGTTGATCGCTGCCGGCGGCTCGGGCCGCTCGCTCAGCATCATCCCGGCCTTGCCCGCGGCCTGGTCCGTCACCACGATCGCCTTCATCTGGCGCCTCCTTGTCTGCGGTCTTTTGCCCGCGCTGCATGTACGGGTCCAAGGATCGCTCCGAACACGACAGTGCTGGCGACAACGAGTCGGGGAAGTCTTCGCTGTTGGACACCATTCCGCTCACTGACGGCCCAATGCTCAATGAACTCGACGGCGGGGTCCACCGCCCCCGACCACGGCTTCGAGATGTACGTCAACGAGACCGGTCAGCGGTGGTACGCGTGGCGTCGGACGGTCACGACCTGGGTCCTTGGGATCGGAGCCTCCTCGCCGCCGAGTGTGTGGCTGTCTGCGGGGCCGAGACACCCGGTGGCTACCCCGAGAACATCCCGACTGGGGAGACCGCGTTTCGGGCCACCGGCCGGGGGTGGTGCTGGACTGCCTGCGTCCTTCTGGGCGGAAATGCCGCCAATGAAGGGTCCGGCGGGTGTACCACCTCCCACCCCCCACCCTTGTGAGGCCTCGGACCGTGGCACCGACCAGGGACTTCCCCGGGCGCGATGGGGCCACCCGACGGGCGACCGTTGATCCGGCACCAGCGCGGTTGGTGTGGCAGCGGGAAACAGAAGGAGCAGGGATCGTGACGCTCGAAGCCTTGGTAGTCCCCGTCGACGTGCAGCCGTTGCCCGAGCACCAGCGGCCCGAGGGTCTCGACGACTTGACCGTCGACGCGGTCGGTCTGCTCACCGAGGCGCTGGAGCGGGTCGAGCGGGCTCGCGGACACCTCTACGCGTTCCACCAGCTGACCGGCGAGGCCGACTTCAAGCTCGGCGACGCGGTCGACGCGTTGCGTGCGGCCGGGCACCACGCGATCGCCGACCGGATCGCGACTGAGCTGGTCGGTCGGAACGTGATACGCGACCGGTGGACGTTCCAGGTCGTGGAGGACTACGACGACACGTACTGGTCCCCGTTCCGCGAGACGGAACGGGCCGTACGCGACCGGCTCACCGCCGGCCGGCGGCACCTGCACGAGGCCGAGCTCAAGGAGGTCCGACGTACCCACGGCCACCCCGACCACACCGCACGCCCCGTGGACTGAGCCGGGCGCAGTGCCGCAGGACAATCGGGCCGCGCATCGGGGGCTGCCAGAGCCACGTCTGCAGCGCGGCACGTGTGGTAGACATCGACCTCACCTGGAGGCTCGATGGATCCTGGGCTCCGCGGCCGGCAGCCCGAGTGCGCGACCCTTGACGCCCTGGTGGGCCGCCTGCGCGGCGGAGTGAGTCAGGTGCTGGTGCTGCGCGGCGAGGCCGGAGTCGGTAAGTCGGCGCTGCTGGACTACCTGGCGAGTGCGCTCCCACCCAGCTGCCGGCTCGCGCGAGCGGCGGGGGTCGAGTCCGAGGTCCAGCTGCCCTTCTCCGGCCTACACCAGCTGTTCGCGCCGATGCTGGATCACCTCGACCGCCTGCCCGATCCGCAGCGTGATGCGCTGGACACGGCGTTCGGGATCCACGGGGGGCAGGCACCGGACCGGTTCCTGGTCGGACTGGCAGTGCTGAGCCTGCTCGCGGACGTGGCAGAGGAGCGGCCGCTGGTGTGCGTGATCGATGACGCGCAGTGGCTGGACCCGATCTCGGCACAAACGCTCGCGTTCGTGGCACGTCGCCTGCTGGCCGATCCGGTCGCGCTGGTCTTCGCGATGCGGGGAGACCGGCCGGACGTGGAGCTGGCCGGGCACCCGATGATGGTCGTTCGCGGGCTGGAGGATGCCGATGCCCGTGCATTGCTCGACACCGTCCTGACAAGCGACGTCGACAATCGCGTACGAGAGACCATCGTGGCTGAGACACGAGGCAACCCGTTGGCGCTGCTGGAACTTCCTCGAGGCCTCTCGACAGCCGAGCTCACCTTTGGGTTCGGGCTGGCCGACCCTGTGTCGCTGGAGACTCGCTTGGAGCAGGGGTTCTCGCAGCGCTTGGACGAACTTCCCAGACCGACGCGCCTGTTCCTGCTGGCAGCCGCCCTGGAGCCGATCGGCGACATGAGCCTGCTGCAGCGGGCCGTACAGCGACTCGATGTCGACTTCGGAGCCTCGGCCGCCGCGGTACGGGCGGGTCTGATCGAGCTGACCGTCCGAGTCCGCTTCCGTCACCCGTTGGCACGATCGGCCGTCGCCCGAGCCGCAGAGGTGAGCGACTTGCAGGCCGTCCACCGCGCGCTGGCCGAGGAAACCGATCCGAACCGTGATCCCGACCGGCGGGCCTGGCACCAGGCGCATGCAGCGACTGCCCCTGATGAGGAGGTCGCCCTTGACCTCGAACGATCCGCAGATCGAGCGCGGGCCAGAGGGGGTCTGGCGGCTCAGGCGGCCTTCCTCGAACGTGCCATCGAGCTGACCGGCGACCCCGCCCGGCGTCCGGCCCGCATCCTGGCTGCCGCGAGGGCCCGGCACCAAGCCGGCTCGTCGGACGCCGCGCTGAGGCTGCTGGCGGATGTCGAGACCGCGCAGCTCGACAGGGCGACTCGCGCCGGTGTGGAGGTCCTCCGGGCACAGATCGCGTTCTTCTCCAGCCATGGCCGCGACGCGCCTCCCCTCCTGTTGTCTGCCGCCCGGCGGATGGAAGCACTCAACGAGGCTGCCGCCCGCGACATCTACCTCGACGCGTTGGCAGCGGGGCTGCTCGTCGGACGACTTGCTGGTGACGTGGGCGCTCGCGAGGTCGCCACGGTGGCACGCGCGGCACCTCCCTCGGTCGCTCGTCCAGCCGATCTCCTGCTGGACGGTATGGCGCGGCTGATGACAGACGGGCACTCGACAGGCGTCCCACCCCTGCAGGGTGCGCTGAGAGCGTGGCGAACCGACGACGTGTCGGTCGCCGATGCGCTTCGCTGGCTGTGGCTCGCAACGCACGCTGCCCATGACACGTGGGACGACGAGAGCTGGGACGTGCTGTGCACACGCCACCTCAGTCTGGCGCGCCAAGCCGGAGCCTTGGCCGTACTGCCGATCGCCCTCAGCAGCCGCATGGGCCTGCACTTCTTCGCAGGCGAGCTCACGGAGGCTGCTGCGCTGGTCGACGAGTTCGCCACGGTCAACGAGGTGATGGGCAACCATCTGCTGCCGTACGGCGCCCTGGCGCTCGCAGCGTGGCGCGGTCGGCAAGACCTCTTCACCGAGCTCACTCGAACCACCTATGCGGAGGCCACCCGACGCGGCGAAGGCATGGGGCTCAGCATCATCGAGTACTCATCAGCGGTCCTCCACAACGCTCTGGGCCAGTACCAGCAAGCCATGACAGCAGCAGAGCAAGGGGCCGGATACCCGAACGAGCTCGGTTTCTCCACGTGGTCCTTGGTGGAGCTCGTCGAGGCCGCTGTGCGGTGCGGCCACCGCGACCGGGCAGTAGATGCACTGGCCTTGCTGACTCCGAGCACGAGCGGCAGCGGAACCGAATGGGCACGAGGCATCGAAGCCCGGGCTCGCGCACAGGTGAGCGAGGGTGGCGCGGCCGAGGGCTCCTATGTCGAGGCAGTCGAGCGGCTCAGCCAGACTCGCATGCTGGTCGAGCTCGCCCGTGCTCATCTGCTCTACGGGGAGTGGTTGAGGCGGGAGGGACGTCGCCGCGCCGCGCGCACCGAGCTGAGGTCGGCGTTCGACATGCTCAGTGACATGGGCGCGGGCGCATTCGCCGAACGAGCTCGCCGCGAGCTCGTCGCCACCGGAGAGACAGTACGCAAGCGATCCGTCGAAGCTCGGGAAGAATTCACGGCGCAGGAGGCTCAGATCGCTCGCCTGGCCGCGGACGGCCGCACGAATCCCGAGATCGGCGCTGAGCTGTTCCTCAGCCCACGCACGGTCGAGTGGCACCTGCGCAAGGTCTTCAGCAAGCTCGGCATCGGGTCACGCAAGGAACTCTCCGGGACACTGCTCCACGCATAGGCGCGGTCTGCGGCGCCGCCGGTATGTCCCGCATTACCCCATGTGGCGAGGCATTCTCGGTCCACCCCCGGGGATCCCCGGGGGTGGACCCGGGTACTCCCGGGCGCGACGCACGGGCGACGACAACACAGTGGTCAGCAGACGGATCCAGTCGCGTCCGATGTGGAACGGGAGCCCACCATGACCCACTCGAGCATCCCGACGGGACTCGTCCGCTCAGTCGCCGTGGCCGGGCTGATGGTCCTGGTGGCGGCGCCCGGCACGCCCACCGCACCGGTGGCTTCTGCTCCGGTCGAGCCGGCACACTCCGCGGCGCACGCCCGCTCGGACCAGCCGTCCGACGCCGCGTACCGCCCGCACGGCATCGTGCGCACCGAGGCGCAGCTGCGTCGGGCGTGGGCTGATCCGCGTCGGAGCCGGATCGTGCTGGGTGCGGACATCTTCTTGCGGGCCTGCCGTGCCGGGGATCCGATCCGGGAGTCGTCGTACCCGATGACGCTGGAGGGTCGGGGGCACAAGATCCAGCAGACCTGTTTCGAGAAGCGGCTGCTTCGCCAGGACGGGACCGGGCACCTGCGGCTGGAGGACGTGACGTTGACCCGGGGTGGGTCGGATGGTCCGGGGGCTGCGGTGACCACGCGTGGTGAGATCACCGTGGTCGACTCGGTGGTGAAGCAGAACCTGGCCGAGGAGCCGGGCGGTGGGATCTTCTCGATGCGGCGGGCCACGATCATCCGCAGCGTGATCACCGGCAACCTGGCCAATGACGATGGTGGCGGTGTGTACGCCCGTCGTGGTGGGGTGCGGGTCTTCGACTCGATCATCTCCAGCAACCTGGTCGACGGCAGCGGCGGCGCGATCGGTTCGACCGGCGACATCCTGGTGGTGCGCTCGCACATCGACGGCAACACCACCGACGGCGACGGGGGTGCGCTGTACACCGACGAGGCCGGCGACGTGACGGTGATCGACTCGACCGTGGACGGCAACACCGCCGACGGTCCGGGCGGGGCGATCTTCACCCTGGACGGCGACGTGACGATCATCAACTCGACGGTCAACGCCAACCGTGCCGACGACCGGGGCGGTGCGATCTCGGGTGAGGCCGACGTGCTGGTGATCGGTTCGACCATCGCCCGCAACGCCGCGGTGGCCCACGTCGGCGGCGGCATCTGGTCGCGCGGCAACACCTACGTGGCCACGTCGACCATCGCGCGCAACTACGCCGAAGGGCAAGGCGGAGGCATCCTTGCGGCAGGCGACCTCACCCTCGTCGACAGCACCGTGAGCGACAACGTCTCCAGCGTCGCCGCCAACATCGGCGTCGGCGACACGTTGCGCAGCTTCGGCTCGGTCATCGGCCCGGCGCGCACCGAGGGCGTCAGCGGGCACGTGCAGCCGACGTCGGTCACCTGCCGGGTCACCGACACCCGGTCGTTCGGCTACAACCTGTCCACGCACGCCTCGTGCGGGCTCGACGGGAGGCACGACCTGTTCCGGCCGAACCCGCGCCTGGACCTGCTCGGTGACAACGGCGGCGCCGGCGAGACGCTGCTTCCCCAGGCTGGCAGCCCGGTGCTGGATCGCATCCCCGGCTCCCGGTGCCATTGGGGGGACTACGTCGACAGGCTCGGCGGCCTGGTGCTGCTCGAGGGCATGATCGATCCGGTGCGGATGCTCGCGCACGACCAACGCGGCAGCGCGCGCCCGAGTGGCACCCACTGTGACCTCGGTGCGGTCGAGCTCGAGGTTGCGCCATGAGGCCGGCGGTGCGGGCGTGGCTGGGCCGACTTCCGGTGACCGGGCCCGTGGTCGCCACCGGGCTCGTCGTGAGCCTGCTGGCGCCGTGGTCGCCCGGCGCGGCCACCGATCCGGACGCCTCGCGCTCCCTGAGCAGCACGGTACGGACCCTCGAGCACCGGGTCGCGCACATGAGCAAAGACGTCGCCGAGATGGAGCGGATGGCCGCCCGCTACCGCATCTGGGCGCACTGCGTGAGCCTGGTGCCGGCCGACGAGGCCGGCGACCCCGACCACCGGTTCGGGTTCCTCTACGACGAGCTGGACGGCACCGGCCTCGACCACCGGCCCGCGATCGTGCTGCACCAGGGCGACGGTTGGTCGGACTTCGCGTTGCTCTCGTTCGAGCGCCGGCCGAAGTGCGTCAGCGCGCCCGTGGATCCCAACGGCACCGGTGACGACGCCCGGACGACACCCGGTGACACTGCCCGGGGCGACCTCTGGACCCGGGTGCGACACCTGGAGCGGAAGATCAAGGCTGTCAACCGGCGGCTGGCAGCGGTCATCCGGATGTCCGAGCGCTTCGACGAGTGGGAGTCCTGCCTGTCCTGGCTGCCGGTGACCGAGACCGGTGACCTCGACCACCGCTTCGGGCACCTGTTCCGGGGCAGTGACGGCATGGGCTACCACGCGGCGCTCGGGGTCGATGGCAGCGAGTGGGACGACCCCGACTACGAGCTGCTGGCTTTCCTCGACCGGGACCGGCCGTTCGTGCCCCGGGAGTGCCAGAACGAACCGGGCGAGGACGTCGACCGGACTGGTGCGACGCCTGCTGTCGAGGGGCTGGCCGATGCGTACCGCGGCGGGGACCTGGCCGACGCCGTCGACGACCTCGCCGAGGACACGCACGCGATCCGGGAGGAGGTGGAGGACCTGTGGGAGCCGGTCGAGGAGTTCACCCAGTTCGACGAGTGCATGTTCCTGCTCGGCGCGACCAATCTCGGCACCACGCGTGGCACCGGGTTCGTCTACCAGGACCGGCACCACGCGCGCTCCCTCCGCCCCGCGCTCACCTTCGGGCTCAGCGGTCCTCGACCGCAGCTCGACCTGATGGCGTTCCCCGGCGAGGAACCACCGCAGATCGAGTGCAACGAGGACGCCGGCGGACACGACACCGACGAGTAGCACCACGGCTCAACCACCAGGAACACAGGGAGATTCTCATGTCTGACCAGCACCGTTCGACCGTCCCCCGGCCCCGTCACGCCGCACCGCTGGGCGCGTTGCTGGCCTCCGCGCTCGGCCTCGCTCTGGCTGTGTCGATGGCTCCGGTCGCCGACGCCTCGTCGCCTGCACCAACCGCTGCCGATCCCGCGCGGATCCCGCAGTCGGTTGCCGGACCCATCAGCAAGGCCCAGGCTGCCCTCGACCGCGCCATCGCACAGGTCACCGCCAACCGGCTTGCCCAGGCCAAGGCCTCGCTGGCAACCGTCCGGATCAAGGTGGCGACGGCGCACCGGGCCGGGCTGGCCCAGATCGGCCGTCCGCCCACCGATCCGGAGAGCGACGACGTGCCGGGTCCGCCGTCGGTGCTCGCCGTGCTCGCACTCGAGCGTCGCGTGACCGTCGGCGTCGCGGCCATGTTCGACGGAGTGCGGCGTCCCGCGGTCGTCGACGCCTTCCGGCAGACGCTCCGGTCGACTCACCTGACACGTGACCGCATGGTCGACCGGGTGATCGCGTTGCCGCCCGAAGGAGTGGGCGCCGACTACGCCGACGGGATGGCAGACACGATCCCCAGCTACGGCAACGAGGCCGCGGCCGTGTCGCAAGCGCTGCGCAACGACCAGGTGACGCCGACTGCCCGGGTCGCGCTCCGGCACGCGCTCACCCGCATCCAGGCCACCAGGACAAGGGTCCAGCGGGCGTTCGGCGTCGAGTAGCAGATCCGGCCCGCTAGCCCGACCACCCCACACTCTCCGCCGGTCGATCCGGGCGGGACATCGAAGGGACGTCACATGCCTTACGTCAGCGTCGGCGCGGAGAACTCCGCCAGCATCGACATCTACTACGAGGACCACGGCACCGGTCGGCCGGTCGTGCTCATCCACGGGTACCCGCTCAGCGGCGCCTCCTGGGAGCGGCAGCTCAACCCACTGCTCGAAGCCGGACACCGTGTCATCACCTACGACCGCCGCGGCTTCGGCGACTCCAGCAGGCCCACCACCGGCTACGACTACGACACGTTCGCCGCTGACCTCAACACGCTCATGGACTCGCTCGACCTGCGCGACGCTGCTCTCGTCGGGTTCTCGATGGGCACCGGCGAGGTTGTCCGCTACCTGGGAACGTACGGGTCCGAGCGCGTCCGCAAAGCAGTTCTGCTTGCCCCGGTGCCGCCGTTCCTGCTCAAGACCGACGACAATCCGGAAGGCGCCGACCAGAGCGTGTTCGACGGCATCATGGCGGCCATCGTCGCGGACCGGCCGGCCTACCTGAAGGACTTCCTCGACAACTTCTACAACGTCGACACGCTCCGGCCGGCCCGGGTCAGTGAGCAGGCATGGCAGCTGAGCTGGAACGTCGCTGCCGCCGCGTCCGCGTACGCCACCCTGGCCTGCGTCCCGAGCTGGCTCACCGATTTCCGCGACGACCTGCCGGGCATCGACGTGCCGGTCCTCGCCATGCAGGGCGACGAGGACCGGATCCTGCCCATCGACGCCACCGGCCGCCGCCTCGCTGGTCTGATGAAGGACGTGCGCTTCGAGGAAGTGCCCGGGGGCCCGCACAACATCGCCTGGACCCACCACGAGGAGGTCAACGAAGCCCTGCTCGCATTCCTCGCCGACCTGTAGGGGCGACCCGATCGCTCCTCGGCCAACAAGCCACCTGGCCACTGGCGCTCCCGAATGGGTGCGGCCGCTCACACGTTGAAGCGGAACTCCACTAGCCTGATCGGGACCGATGGGTCGGCGTTGGGAATCTGTGCCCTGACCTGCGCTTATCGCATCCGGCGACGTTGACCGTCGTTGAGTGCGTGCGGTCCTGGTGCGGGCACAGCGCGGGCAAGGCGCGGGTCCGCTGCTCCCCTCGAACCGGAGTCAAGCGTCGTGTCCCATGAGGGGCGTCGCCTCACGGGGTACCGTCGCCGGGTCCATTGCGCCACATGCCACCGGGGGTCTACGTGACCGACGCGAGCAGAATGAATCCTTACGGCGTTGGTCATAGCGGCCCAGTTCGCGAGACACGCACGGCGCGCTGTTCGTGCTGCCGCTTGCTCTTCGCGTACGACGCATCGGTGACCGCGCCCGGCCGGACGTGCTGCTCGCCATGCGCAAACCACCGCCCGGAACAGGGTGAGTCGGCAGAAAGGCAATTAGCCCGCCTTCGCGAACACGAGCCACGAATCGACGAGGCAACTGGATGCGGCGCTCTCGCAGGCCGAAAGGGCCAGTGCAGAGCGAGATGAAGCCAAGCGAGCCACGGCGTCGGCGCTAGAAGATCGGGGGCGGTGGCGCGCCATGCTCGGTGCCGTCAATGGCCTGCACCACGAAGCCGCTTGCTTGCGCAGCGGCGATTCTGCTCACGATTTTGACGGGTTCTGGAAACGCACTCATCTGCCGATGCGCGGGCGTCCTTGACGTCGCGCGTACGTTTGGGGCTCCGAGGATCAGGACTCCCTCCGGGGCTTGGTTCTATACCGGTAGTGAGGAGGCCGGACATGAAGGCAGCAATCAGACTTTTCGCTGTGGCAGCGATCGTCGCGAGCACCGTGATGGTGTCGGCCGTGGGAGCTTCTGGCGCTTCTGCCGTCGAGACGTCCGCCATCGAGAAGTTCTCATTCGACCAGACAGAGGACTTCACAAACACCAGCCTGTGCGACTTCCCCATCGAGGTGACTAACCGTGTGGTCGGTGTCAACATCGCCTTCGGTAACTTCCGTGAGGATGGCAGCGGTCGCGAAGTGGTCTATGTGAGAGCGCAGGACAGGTTCACAGCCAACGGCACCACGCTGGTGGGGGATTGGTACCAGTACAAGATGACGCTGAATTGGGAGGATTTCGAGCCTGTTACGTTCACCCTTATTGGCTGGCTGGAGAAGGTGCGGCTTCCCGACGGCAGGCTCTTTTTCGGTTTCGGATGGATTGACTTGCTCTCCTCCGAGGATCCTTTCCCTGTTGTCCCTGACCGCGGTGTTGTGAGAAATCAGGACGCTTTCTGCGCTGCCCTCAGTACCTGACATCGAAGCGAGTCGCGGGCCGGTGCTTCATTCCCAGATGAGGGGACGGCAAGTGACGTCGGCGCACGCGGCACCGACGCCGGACGCAAGAACGTCACCTCGAAGGGCAACGTTGCAGATGGACGCCGCAACCCGTGTCCTTGCGAGGCACGCACAAGTTTGCGGCCTGTTCATTTGCCGCTGCTCGAAGGCCTCGGAAGACTCGCGAGGATTCTGCACTCGGAGGGGTATTCGCCCAGTGCCGGGATAGTGCGTGTGATCTATGGGGGGAGTGAGTCCCCCGTGCCCCCTGTGGACAGAGTTAGTCGTGTGACAGCCGCCTCTGCCGTGGGGTTTGCTGTGACTAGAGGGGCCAGTGGGACCTGCCAGGGATCGCTCGCTACCTCACTCGCACCATCCCCTTGACCGCTGCCAACGTTGCCGCCTCATGGTCGGCCCGGCGCTTTGCCTGGACGGCGTCAACGTCGGACGCGGATGGCAGCCACGGCGACGCTCCGGCGTTGAGCGCGGCGAGCCAGTCACCGTGCAGCGAGCGATGGGGCACGCCAGTGCCACCACCACGTTGCGGACTTACAGCCACCTGTGGCCGTCCGCTGAGGATCGAACCAGAGCCGGTGCCGCGTCCATGATCGGCGAGGTCCACCGCGCCCAGCGCGGGCACAACGCGGGCGCGGCGACCAGCGCAACGTTCTGACCTGCGACGATGTGCCGCGTTCACACGTTGAAGCGGAACTCCACCACGTCGCCCTCGGCCATGACGTACTCCTTGCCCTCCATGCGTACCTTGCCGGCAGACTTCGCCGCCGCCATCGAGCCCGCCTCGACCAGCTCCTCGTACGAGACGACCTCGGCCTTGATGAAGCCGCGCTGGAAGTCGGTGTGGATCACACCTGCCGCCTCGGGCGCGGTGGAGCCGCGGCGGATCGTCCACGCTCTCGACTCCTTGGGGCCGGCGGTGAGATAGGTCTGCAGCCCGAGGGTGTCGAAGCCGACCCGCGCGAGCACGTCGAGGCCCGGTTCGTCGACGCCCGTCTCGGCGAGCATCTCGCGCGCCTCCTGCTCGTCGTCGAGCTCGACCAGCTCGGCCTCGAACTTGGCGTCCAGGAAGATCGCCTCGGCCGGCGCCACCAGCTGCCGCAGCTCGCCGACCAGCGTCTCGTCGATCAGCTCGTCAGCATCACAGTTGAAGACGTAGAGGAACGGCTTGGCGCTCATCAGCTGCAGCTCGCGCAGCGGGCCGCGGTCGAGGCCGGCCTCGAAGACGGTACGGCCGGAGTCGAGAACCTCCTGCGCCTGCTGCACAGCGGCGACGACCGGTTGCAGCGACTTGTCCTTCTTCGCGTCCTTCTCCAAGCGGGGCAGGGCATTCTCGATCGTCTGCAGGTCGGCCAGCACCAGCTCGGTACGGATCGTCTCGATGTCGTCGGGCGGCGAGACCTTGCCCTCCACGTGGGTGACGTCGTCGTCGCGGAACACCCGCGTCACCTGGCAGATCGCGTCCGACTCACGGATGTGCGACAGGAACTTGTTGCCCAGCCCCTCGCCCTCGCTGGCTCCGCGCACGATGCCCGCGATGTCGACGAACTGCACTGTCGCCGGCACCGTACGCGCGGAGGCGAACATCTCCGCGAGCACGGGCATCCGCGGGTCGGGCACCCCGACGACGCCGATGTTGGGCTCGATCGTCGCGAACGGGTAGTTCGCCGCGAGGACGTCGTTCTTGGTGAGGGCGTTGAAGAGGGTCGACTTCCCCGCGTTGGGCAGGCCGACGATGCCGATGGTGAGTGCCACGTCGGCTCAGCGTACGGGCGCCTGATCCTCGCCCGAGCCCGGCCTCCCGATCCGGTACGCCTCGAACGTCACGCCGTACCACCGGTCGGTCAGCCCGACCGCAGCCATGCCGAGTCGCTCGCAGACGCGCTGGGAGGCGGCGTTGCCCGGGTACGTCACCGCGTAGACCTCGTGGTGCCCGTCGGCCCACGCCTTCGCCAGCACCGCCTGCGCCGCCTCGGTCGCGAGCCCGCGTCCCCATGCGTCGGGGTGGAAGTGCCAGCCGATCTCGACGTCGTCGCTGACACCGCCGCTGGACAGCGGCAGCGGCACCAGCAGCACGCTGCCCGCCACCGTGCGCTCCGCGTCGGCCGCCTTCTCCTCCACCGCCCACAGGCCGTACCGCGGGTCGCGGGCCGCGAAGTCCTGCCACCGCGCGATGGACGCCTGCGCCTGCTCGAGGTCTGCCATCGGTTTCGGGTCCGCACCCAGCCAGCGCGCCACCTCCCAGCGGCGGTGCATGTCGTACATCCGCGGCGCCTCGTCGGCTCGCCACAGCCGGACCACGACGCGTTCTGTCTCCGCAATGTTCTCCGGCAGGCTCTCCGGCACGCTCATGAACGACATCGTGCCGCCTCCCGCGTTCTGTCGGTGCGGGATGCGACCGTCTGGGTATGGACACCTTCGCCCTGCTGGTGGTCGCGGCGCTCGCGCTGCTCGCCGGACTCGCGCTGGGCACGCTGCTCGGCGCCGGGCTGCTGCGCCGCGACCACGCCACCGTCGCCGACCACGTCGGTGCGAGCGTGCAGGCGACCGCGCAGGTGGTGGCGCCGGTGCGGGACAGCCTCGACCGGTTCGACACCCGGCTGCGCGAGCTGGAGTCGTCCGGGATCGCCTGGCAGACCCGGCTGCAGGCGCAGGTGGAGTCGGTCCGGCTCACCGGTGAGGCGCTTCGCCGCGAGACCCAGGGGCTGGCGACGGCGCTGCGCCGACCTCAGGTGCGCGGCCAGTGGGGCGAGATGCATCTGCGCCGCGCGGTCGAGCTGGCCGGCATGGTCGAGCGCTGCGACTTCGTGCTGCAGCCGAGTGCACGCACCGACGACGGCGTGCTCCGCCCCGACCTGCTGGTACGCCTGGCCGGCGGGCGCCATGTCGTGGTGGACGCCAAGGTGCCGCTCGACGCGTTCCTGCAGGCGACCGAGGCGTCCGCCGACGGCGACGACGCTGCCGACGACCACCTCCGGCGGCACGCCCAGCAGGTACGACGCCACGTCGATGCCCTTGCTGCCAAGGCCTACTGGCGCCAGTTCGCCCCCGCACCCGAGTTCGTCGTGATGTTCGTGCCCGGCGACGCGTTCCTCTCGCACGCGCTGCAGGCCGACCCGGTGCTGCTCGAGTACGCCGCGGCCAAGCACGTGGTGCCGGCGACGCCCACGACGTTGATCGCGTTGCTGCGCACGGTGTCCTACGCCTGGTCGCAGGAGTCGCTCGCCGACGGCGCCCGCGAGGTGCAGCAGGTGGGCCGCGAGCTCTACGACCGGCTGGCGACGATGGGCGGCCACCTCGACAAGCTCGGGCGCTCGCTCACGGGCGCGGTCCGGTCGTACAACGAGACGGTGGGCTCGATGGAGAGCCGGGTGCTGGTGTCCGCGCGGCGCATGCACGACCTCGAGATCGGCGGCGGCGAACCGATGACGACCCAGCCGGTCGACGAGGCGGTGCGCCCGCTGGGTGCGCCGGAGCTGGTCACGCGCCCACGAGGCAGGGACGAGGGTGGTGCGGCGCGTCGCGCCGGTTGAGGGGTGCGCCGCGCCTAGCGTGAGTGCCGTGCACGCGCACGGCACGGGGCCCGAGCGAACCTCCTCGGCGACTGCCGTGCGCCCAGCGCCGACAGCCTCTGACCACCCGCCCACGCGGAGAGCTCCGTGGGTGGGGGCCGAGCCGCCGAATGGCCAGGTGGTGCTTGCCGCAGCCCTGGCCCTCGGGCTCGCTGCGACGGTCGAGATCACCCTGCGCGGCCACCTCGGAGTGTTGACCGGCGCCGCACTGGTCCTGGTCTCCGCCGGCGCAGCCCTGCTGGTACGTACCGCCGACCTGTTCACCGCCGGGGTGCTGCCACCGCTGCTCACCATCGCGCTCGTGCTCGGCGTTGCCATCGTGCACCCGTCGGCCGTCAGCGTCGCCGAGCTCGACCCCGGTGCGGGCACCGTCCAGGTGATGATCGCCGGGTTCGTCGATGTCGCCGGTGCCCTCGTCGTCGGCCACATGCTCGCCCTGGTGCTGGTCGGCCTGCGGGTGCGCGTCGCGCACGTACGTCGCGCGGGCTGAGCCGGGTGCGGATCTTCGGGCTCGGCGGGCCAACGCCCGAACAGGTCCTCGCGAGGGGCCTCGCCACCAAGGCGACCCTCGTCGGCATCGCCGTCAGCTACGTGTCCACCGACGAGGCCGACCGGCGGGTCGACGACTACGCGCTCGCGCTGGCGACCGGCCAGGTGCTCGGCGTGCGGCAGCGGCTGGTGCCCGCCGACCTGGTGCGACTGGGGATGCGCGTCATCGTCTGCGTCGACGGCATCGCCGCTGTCATCGACTGGTGGGCGACCCTCTCGGAGCAGGGCGAGCCATCCGGACAGACCGAGACGTTCGGCTGGAAGACGCTGCGGACACCACCGGCCGCGGGCATCGTCGACGCGGAGGGGTCCCTGCGGTCGGTTCGGACCCAAGGCGTGCCTGCCACGGTGCGGGTGGAGTCGGTCGCGCGGCGTTCGACGATCCTGGGCACGGCGAGCGCGGTCGACATCTCCGCCGTGGTGACCGTCGACGGCGCGGAGCCGTACCTGCTCGACCTGACCCGGGTCGACGTGGCGTTCTACGCCGCGCACCTGTGCACCGCGGGTGCGGAGCTGCCGGCGTGGGTGCACCCGTCCCGGCGGGACTGGGTGGCGATCGACTGGCCGGCGGCGGCCCAGCGCGATCCCGGCGTGGGCCGACCGTCGGCTCTCCCCCGGCAGGTCGAGGACCCAGAGCCGGTGCTCAGCGCGGAGCAGCTCGATCCGCACACCGCGATCGACGCCGCGTCCGGGCTGACGATCGAGGGCGTCGGCCTGACCGCCCTCGTCACCGTCCAGGCCGGTCTCGTCCGCGACCGGGTGTCGCCGGCCAAGTACGACGAGTACGCGCAGGCGCACGGCATCGCGCCCGGCACCTGGGCCACCGTCGCCGCCGCCTGGCAGCAACGGTGCATGACCGACTGGAAGGTCGGGGCGGCGTACGGCGAAGCCATTCAGGCGGCGATGAAGCAGCGCTGACCCAGAAAGTGATTCCGCGGAATCACTTTCGGCGCTGCCCAGCGTCAGGCCTGCAGGCCGGCCGCCTTCATGTCGCGGCGCAGCTCCTTGGGCAGCGAGAAGATCAGGCTTCGACGAACGTGGCGGTCCGGGCGATGCCGGTGAAGAGCCGAACCGTCTCGTTGGGCTCTGCTGGCGAGACGGCTGCGTCCAGCACGACGCGCTGACCGTCGACGTCGAGGATCCAGAACCGCTCGACGAGGGGCTCGCCGAAGAGGGGGCCGTGCTCCCAGACAGTCAGAACGCCGTCGCGGCACTTCTCGTAGTCGACGTCATCGGGGACGGTCATCTCGAGGTAGAGCCCGGAGTGGCCGTCGACCGTCACCCGAACGGGCCGGGTCGTGGTGGTCAGTTCCTGCGCCCGCAGGGCGGCGGCAAGACTCTCGACCGTGTCTCCGGCGGAGGGGGCTTCGCCAGCGTCCGAGCATGGGTCCTCATAGACGCCTCCTGGATTGAAGTACCCGACCCGGCCCTTGTTGGTCCAGACGTGGGGGCCGCCTCCATAGAAGCCCTCGGGGACGTCCAGGACTGCAAGGGGTGCGTCGGGGAGCCCTTCGGCTCGGACGGCCCAAGGGCCTGCGGCGATCGGACCGCTGTCGTCAGGCACGATCTCGTGGTCGTCGGTCGGCGTGCTGCTGGTCGTGGTCGACTCGTCGTTTCCCGGACTGGGGTCGGCTGCAGAGTCGCTGTTGCCGCACGAGGTGAGAACTGCGATCGCGGCGAGGGCCGCGGCTCCGGTCTTGATCTGTGTCATGTCGGTTCTCCTTTCGCATCCAGTAGTGCGGCCCCGGGTATCGCCCGCCCGCCGGTCGGGTATCAGCCGGGTATCGGCCCGGTTGACGGCGACGGGGACCAGGCCGACAGTCGGGCCATGGGTATCGCCGTGCTCGGCCCGCTCGAGGTCGACGGCCAGGCCAACGGGCTCAGCCCGAGAGACCGAGTCGTGCTCTCGGCCCTCGTCGTGCGGGCCGGCGAGCCGATCAGCACGGAGGGGCTCGCCGTCGCGCTCTGGGGCGACGCCATGCCCGCCTCGGCTGCAAAGGTCGTCCATGGGTGCGTCGCACGTCTTCGCAAGCGTCTGGGCGCCGCGGCCATCGAGTCCACGCCCTCCGGCTACCGCTTGACGCTGAGCGAAGCGGAGCTGGACAACCTGAACTTCGAGCGGCTCTTCGAACGTGCCCGGGAGGCCCTGGGTGACGGCGACCCCGAGCGCACGTCCTACCTGGTGCGCGAGGCGCTGGAGCTGTGGCGCGGGCAGGCGCTGACGGACCTCGAGGAGTGGGAGGCGGGACGGGTCGAGGCGGCTCGCCTCGAGGGTCTGCGCATGGACGCCGAGGAGCTGCGCGTGGAGGCCGAGACCCGCGCCGGCCACGCCCGCAACGCGGTCGAACGGGCGCGTGCGCTGGTCGCCCAGGCACCCTTCCGGGAACGGCGCTGGGCGTTGCTCGCCACCGCCCTGCACCAGGCCGGGCGGCAAGCCGAGGCCCTGGCCGCGCTCAGGCAGGCGCGCGCCATGCTGGTTGAGGAGCACGGCCTGGACCCCGGCCGCGAGCTGACGGAGCTGGAAGCGCTGTTGCTCCGACAGGACCCGTCGCTCGACCCGGTCGTGGGGCGCGAGGTCAGCGCCAGCTGCCCTTACCGCGGCCTGCTGCCGTACGACGCCGCGGACGCAGACTCGTTCTTCGGCAGGGAGGCCGACGTCGAGTCGTGCCTCCGGAGGCTGAGGGAGACCGCCGTCCTGGCGGTCGTCGGGCCCTCCGGCATCGGGAAGTCGTCACTGCTCCGAGCCGGGGTGGTCGCTTCGTTGATCCGCAGCGGGACACCAGTCCTGGTGACCACCCCGGGTGTCCGGCCGACCGAGTCCCTGGGCGGGTTACAAGGCCATGGAAGACAGACCCTGGTGGTGGACCAGGCCGAGGAGGCCGTCACCACTTGTCTCGATCCGGGCGAGCGGGAGCGGTACTTCGCCGCGTTGGCGGCCCACGTCGCCGGCGGTGGTGCGCTGGTCCTCTCCATCCGCGCGGACCACCTCGGCGACCTCGCGCCTTACCCGGACATCGCACGGCTCCTCGAGGACGGTCTGTACCTTCTCGGCCCCCTCAGCGAGCCCGACCTGCGCAGCGCCATCGAGGGGCCCGCTCGGCACGCCGGGCTGCGACTCGAGCCAGGGCTGGTCGACCTGCTGGTCCGCGAGGTCGAAGCAGAGCCGGCCGCCCTGCCACTGCTGTCACATGTGCTGCGAGAGACCTGGGAACGGCGCGAAGGACCGACGCTGACCGTCGGCGGCTACCGGGCGACCGGCGGGATCAGGTCCGCCGTGTCCCAGTCCGCCGAGCGGTTGTACGACGCGATGGACGCCTCGCAGCGGAGCCGCCTGCGCACGCTGCTGCTGCGGCTGGTGATGCCCACCGAGGACGGCGACCCGATGCGGGCGCGGGTGCCGCGCGCGAAGGTGGCGGCCGACGACGTGCACCAGCGCCTGGTCGAGCAGCTTGTCAACGCGCGTCTGGTCAGCATCGACGGTGACTCCGTCCAGATCGCCCACGAGGCGCTGGTGCGGGGATGGCCGAGGCTTCGCGGATGGCTCGACGACGACGTCGACGGACAACGCCTCTTCCGGCACCTGGCCGGCGCCGCGGATGCATGGGACGGGATGGGCCGCCCGGAGAGCGAGCTCTACCGAGGTGCCCGGCTTGCCCGAACCGTGGAGTGGCGGGACCGGGCGGGTCCCGACCTGAACGAGATCGAGGCCGCCTTCCTCGAGGCTTCCGTCACCCTCGCCGAGAGCGAGGTTCGCGCCGCAGAGACCCGCGTGCTGCATGAGCGGAAGGTCAACCGCCGGCTGCGCGGCGCCCTCGCCGGTGTCGCCGTACTGCTGATTCTGACTCTGGTCGCGGGTCTGGTCGCCGTACGGTCGGCGGACCAGGCGGCTCGCGAACGAGACCAGGCCGCCGGCGAGCGCGACCGCGCAGAGCGCGCTGCCACGCTCGCGGACGCGCGACGCGCCGGGGCACAGGGGGTTCTGCACGAGGACGTCGCGACCGGCCTGCTCCTCGCCGTCGAGGGAGTCCAAGCCGATGAGTCCGCCCAGGCCCGGGAGAACCTCGGGGCCACGCTCACCCGAGCGGGCGCGCTTTCCGGCGTGCGCGACGTCGGGGAGCTGCTCGGACGATCCGGCACCGCCTGGATGCCGTCGATCTCGGCGAGCACGGATGGCCGGTTGCTCGCCGGAGTCGTCCAAGGGGACGCCGTCCGGCTCTTCGACGCCACGACGCTGGCGCCCCAGCCGTTCCAGGACGCCACCCCGCCGAGCGGCGCCGTCGCCTTCGCTCCGGACGGAAGTCAACTCGCCGTGGCCACAGGATGGGACCAGGACCAGCCGCTCAGGCTCTACGACATGCCGAACGGCACTCTCTCGCGGCGACAGCCTGGGGGGATCCCGGCGAGGTCGGGCGTGAACTACTACGGCAGCCTCGTGAACGACGTGGATCTGGCCTTCAGCCGGAACGGCAGCCGATTGGTTGCTGAGCTTCAGCACTTCACCCCGGGCCTGACCGAGTGGGGCCCTTGGGGACGGACCATGGTCTGGGACATGGCCCATCCCTCCGAGCCGGTGTTCTCGGTTCGGCTTCCGGCGTTTGCCCAGTCCGCACTGAGCCCTGACGGCGAGCGCCTCTACGTGGCTACGCGGGGAGAGCGATCGATTCGTGCGTACGACGTGGCGTCGGGAAGGTTGATGGCCTCGGGGGGCGGCCCCGTGGTCACCCGTCACGGCGCGACGGCGGTGGACCTGTCCCCAGACGGTTCGACGATCGCCGTCGCCGTACAGGACCAGGTGCACCGCTACGACACCGACAGCCTGGCGCCGCGCGGGCCGGCGCTGCAAGGTCACACCGGAGCCGTGCGTGACGTCGTGTTCTCCCACCGCGGGCGGCTCCTGGCATCCGCGTCCACAGACGGCAGCGCCCTCGTGTGGGACGCCCGTACCGGATCCCTGCTGCACCGGTACATCGGTGGCGGGATGCTGTCAGTGGCCTTCTCCGCCGACGACCGGACCCTGTTCACTGCCGGGGGCGCGGGCCTCCTCGAAGCCTGGGACGTCCCAGGGGCCAGCCGGCAGCTCGTGCTGGGCGAGGACACGAACGCCACAGGGAAGAACTACGCGTTGTCCCTGCTCGCTCCCGATGGGCACACGCTGGCCCGGGTGAGGTCGGGCTCGCTCTGGTTCGAGGACACCAGGACGGGAAGGCGGCTGGCCCGGCCCGTCCCGACTCGCGACGAGAGCTTCCTCTGGTCGCCGGACTCACGCTGGCTGCTGTCCGCCGGTCCCGTCCCGGTCTTCACTGTGTGGGACGCGTCCACCGGCTCCGTCGTCGCACGCAGCGCACCCTTCCCGGGCCATTCGGCGGACTACACGGTCGCCTTCGGGTCGGGCGCGAACCAGGTCCACGTGCACGACCGGACGTCGTTGTACACCCTGTCCAGGGAGACCATGCGTCCGGCGTACCGGAGCATCCGGGTGGGAGCGGACGCCAGGGCCCTCGTACTTCATCCGGAGGACGGGTCCGTCTTCGTCGTCGGATCCGACGGGTCGTTCACCCTCGTGGACCCGAGGTCGGGCGAGGTCCTGGACAGCTCATCGCCAGGACTTCTCTTCGCCGAGGGCGCGTCGGGCGTGATGTCGCCGGACGGGACTCGCATGGTCGTGCCGGGTCCCGGCTTGCGGGTACGCCTCCTCGACGTCGAGGAGCACACCTACATCGGCGGGGACTCGAGCACCCCGTGGGGGGAGAGCCCAGCGTTCGCCCCCGACGGCAGCCAGTTCGCGCTCGTTGATGGAGAGCGGGTGCGCCTGTGGGACGGACGCACCGGGGAGTACCAAGCCAGCCTGCCGCTGCCGAGCGGGGCCCGAAACTTCTCGATCACCTACCGACGCGACAGCACCGGTGTGGTCATCGCCTCCACCGATGGCAGGACATGGACCGTGGACACGCGCACGAACACGTGGGTCGCGCGAGCGTGCGCCATCGCCGGTCGCAACCTGACCGACGACGAGTGGAGTCAGTTCTTCCCCAGTCAGCCCTACGAGCCGACCTGCCCGCAGTGGCCGTCGGCAGGCTAGGCCTGCAGTCCGGCCGCCTTCATGTCGCGGCGCAGCTCCTTGGGCAGCGAGAAGATCAGGCTCTCCTCGGCCGTACGCACCGCGCGCGCATCGGGGTAGCCGCGGTCGCGCAGCCAGCCGAGCACGCCGTCGACCAGGTCCTCGGGAACCGATGCGCCGCTGGTGACACCGACGGACCCGACGCCCTCGAGCCACGCGTCGTCCAGCTCGCTGGCGTCGTCGACGCGGTGTGCGGCAGACGCCCCGGCCTCGAGCGCCACCTCGACCAGCCGCACCGAGTTGGACGAGTTCGCCGATCCCACCACCACCACCAGGTCGGCGTCGCGGGCGATCTCCTTCACCGCCACCTGCCGGTTCTGGGTGGCGTAGCAGATGTCGTCGCTCGGCGGGTCGAGCAGCGCCGGGAACCGTTCGCGCAGCCGGTCGACCGTCGCCATCGTCTCGTCGACCGACAGCGTGGTCTGCGACAGCCAGGCGACCCGGTTGGGGTCGCGTACCTGCACGTGCGCGGCGTCGGCGGGGCTCTGCACCAGGATGGTGCGCTCGGGCGCCTCGCCGGCGGTGCCCTCGACCTCCTCGTGGCCCTCGTGGCCGATCAGCAGGATGTCGTAGTCGTCCTTGTCGAACCGCCGCGCCTCGTGGTGCACCTTGGTCACCAGCGGGCAGGTGGCGTCGATCGTCTTCAGCGCCCGGTCCGCGGCCTGCGCGTGCACGGCCGGCGAGACGCCGTGGGCGGAGAACACGACGGTGGACCCCTCGGGCACCTCGTCGAGCTCCTCGACGAAGACCGCGCCCCGCTCCTCCAGCGTGTGCACGACGTGCTTGTTGTGCACGATCTGCTTGCGTACGTAGACGGGGGGGCCGTACAGGTCGAGCGCCTTCTCCACCGTGATGACCGCCCGGTCGACGCCGGCGCAGTAGCCGCGCGGCGCCGCGAGCATCACCTGACGGGCCTCGCCGCTGGGCAGGACGGGGTCGGGCAGGGACGTGGACACGGCCTCCATGGTAGGTGCCGGGTGGGGACGCGTACCGCCACCGTCGCCGTCCCCGCCTACGCTGCAGGCCGTGGCCCTCGACACGTCCCCCGACTCCCCCGCGCCGCTGCGCACGGTGTCGGCGGCGATCGGCGGCTGGATCGGCCGGCTCGGCGCGGTGTGGGTCGAGGCGCAGATCGCCCAGCTCACGGTGCGCCAGGACCGGGTGTGGCTGGTGCTGCGCGACACCCATGTCGACATGTCCGTGCAGGCGTCCTGCTCCCGGCGGCTGCTTGACGCGCTGGCGGCCCCGGTCACCGAGGGCGCCCAGGTGATCGTGCACGCCCGCCCCAGCTGGTACGACCGGCGCGGCGCGCTGAGCCTGTACGTCGACCAGATCCGCCCGGTCGGGCTCGGTGAGCTGCTGGCCCGGCTGGAGCAGCGCCGTCGGCTGCTCGCCGCCGAGGGCCTGTTCGCGCCGGAGCGCAAGCGGCTTTTGCCGTTCCTGCCCGGCTGCGTGGGGCTGGTGACCGGCAAGGGCTCCGCGGCCGAGCGCGACGTGCTCGAGGTGGCCCGGCGCCGCTGGCCCGGCGTCCGGTTCCGGGTCGAGCACACGCTGGTGCAGGGGTCCGGGGCCGCGCTGCAGGTGATCGAGGCGTTGCGGCGGCTCGACTCCGACCCGGAGGTCGAGGTCATCGTGGTGGCGCGGGGCGGTGGGTCGGTCGAGGACCTGCTGCCGTTCAGCGACGAGGGGCTGCTGCGGGTGGTGGCCGCGGTGCACACCCCCGTGGTGAGCGCGATCGGCCATGAGCCCGACTCCCCGATCCTCGACCTCGTCGCCGACGTGCGCGCGGCCACCCCGACCGACGCCGCCAAGCGGGTGGTGCCCGACGTGATCGAGGAGGCCGCCCGGGTACGCCAGGCCCGCGACCGGGTGCGTCGCGCGATCGGCCAGCGGGTGGCCACCGAGACGCAGACGCTCGCCGCACTGCGCTCCCGACCCGCGCTCGGGGCGCCGCACGCCGGGCTCGCCGAGCGCCGTCAGGCCGTCGAGACGCTGCGGGAACGAGCCCGCCGCACCGTGACGCACCGCCTCGACCGCGCCGCCGACGACGTCGGGCACCAGGTGGCCCGCGCCCGCGCCTTGTCACCGCTGGCGACGCTGCGGCGCGGCTACGCGGTCGTCCAGGACGCCGGCGGGCACGTGCTCGCCGACACCGCGTCGGCCGCACCCGGCGACCCGCTGACCGTGCGCCTGCACGACGGCCGGCTGTCGGTGCGTACCGAGACCGTCACCCCCGACCCCGCACCGGGAGACGACACATGAGCGATCAAGGCCCCGAGCTGTCGTACGAGCAGGCCCGCGACGAGCTCGTCGACGTGGTGCGCCGGCTGGAGGAGGGCGGCACGACGCTGGAGGAGTCGCTTGCGCTGTGGGAGCGCGGCGAGGAGCTGGCCCGCATCTGCGAGCGCTGGCTCCAGGGTGCGCGGGCCAGGCTGGACGCGGCCCGGCCGGACGAGGCCGCCGGCACCGACACGGCTACGGACCCGGGCACCGACGGCTGAGCCGACCCGCGCGATGCCGCCGGTGCGCGGCGGCCCGAGTAGCGCAGGTACCACGCGAACATCAGCGCCGTCGCGCCCAGGTAGAACGAGTGCAGCGCCCAGATCGGCCCCATCGGCAGGCTGAACACGTACACCGAGTGCACGGCGTTGCCGACGTTCGCCAGCGCCAGGCTGCCCACGCTGTACGACGAGAGGTCCCGGGTGCGGCCGGCCTTCACCAGCATCGGCAGATAGCTGAGGACGAAGATGCCGGTCGAGACCATCCCCGCCAGCACCGGCAGGTTGCGCAGCAGCATCACTGGCCTCCTGTCGTCGGTAGCGGGTGCCGGGGGCTGCTGAGGGCAGCGCCCCCGTGAGCGATGCGTCCAGAGGACCGTAGGGAGGGCATCGGGCCGCCGACATCGGGCGACGGCCTCAGATCCGGCGCGGGGGCACCTTAGGGAGCGTCGGCCGGTCGGTGGCAGGTGCTCAGACCAGTGTCCGGTCGAGGAAATCCACGGTGCGCTGCATCGACTGCTCCCACAGCGGGATGAACGCATGCTCCTCACCCGGCCAGCGGATCAGCCGGGCGCGTACGCCCGCACGGTGCATCGCCCGCAACGTGACCTCCGACCACACCGGCGGGCAGGTGGAGTCCGCCGTGCCGTGGTGGATCAGCACCGGTTCGGTGATGCGGTCGAAGTACGGGCGGGGCGATGCCTCCCGCCAGAACTCGGGATTGCCTCGCGGCGAGCCGTAGCGGTCGATGATCCGCGCGGCCAGCCCGGTGTCCTCGGGGTCGTCGCGGATCCAGCGGTCGAAGTTGTCGACGGCGTCGGAGCTGACCGGGGCGAACACGACCGCGGCGTCGACCAGGCCCGGCTGCGCCACCAGCACGTTGTACGTGACGCCGCCACCCATGGAACGGCCGAGGAGCCCGATGCGGTCGTCGTCGACCGGCAGCGACGAGCGGCGCAGTGCGAGCACGGCGTTGACGACGTCCTCGGTGTAGCCGAGCCGCATCTGCACGTCGTTGCGCGGGTCGGCGTCGGAGCCGGCGTGGTTGCGGTAGTCGGTGTGCAGCACCACGTACCCGCGGCGGGCGAGGTAGTCCTGCTCCCGGGCCAGGCCCTGCCCGTTCACGTACTCGGCGGGGTCGATGTAGCCGTGGTTCAGCACCAGCGCCGGGAACGGCCCGCGGCCGCTGGGCACGTTGAGCACGCCGGAGATGCGCAGGTCGCCGCTCGCGTACGTCGCGTAGTACCGGGTGTAGACGCCGAAGTCACCGAGCAGCCGCCCGACCCGGAGGCCGTGCCCGTCGTAGTCCTGCTGGGCGAGCGCCTCGATGGACACCGGGTGCGGTGGCTCGGGCGGCGAGGCCTCGGGCTCGGGTGCGGTCTCCGTCGGGTCGGGGGTGGTCGGCTCCTCAGTTGACGCGCTCGCCTCGGCCGGATCCTCGGCGGCCTCGTCGCCCCCGGTACATCCGGCCAGCACCGTGAGCACCGCGAGGGCGGTGACGGCCAGCCGGCTGCGTCGCATCTGTCGATGATCACCCAGCCGCTGCCCCCGCGAAACCCGCGCTCCCGGAGTGTTATTGCGCTGGGGGTGTGCGGGTTTCGCAAGGGCACTTGCGAAACAGGCGCCCCGTCAGGAGTTCGAGCAGGTCGGGCAGCGGAAGCCGGCGCTGCCGGCGGGCTCGAGGCTCTCCACGAACGCAGCCAGCTCGTCCTGGGCGACGCCGCCGGTCACCAGCACGGCGACCCCGGCGTCGCTGCGCGCCAGCGTGGTGCGGTCGTTGGTGTCGTCGGTGAACAGCCGCCAGGGGCGACCGGCGAGCTCGACCTGCCCCGCGGGATCGGCGTTCTCGGCGTACGTCGCCAGCAGGTCGTCCTCGCCGAGGCCGGTCGCCTGCTCGACGCCCACGTAGTCGTCGTCATCGGTCAGCAGGCCGAGGTGCCAGTGCTCGGTGCCGGGGTCCCAGGTCGCCTGGGTGGCCCGCCAGCCGTCCGGGAGCTCGGCCGGCACCAGCGGCCGGTACGAGGCGCCGTCGGCCGCCTGTCCCGCGACGTCCACGTAGTCGACCGGCTCCTGCTCGAGCCTCGCGTCGCTCCCGAACCACCCCCCGATCCAGCCGACCAGCACGACGACAACGGCGAGCAGCAGCACCGAGCGGATGATGTCGCCCGACGCCGGGTTGCCCCGGCTCGAGGGCACCCGGGGAGCGTCGGGCTGCGGCTCGGTGCTCACCGGGCGATTCTCACACCGGGCGCGGGCTCACCCGTCGCCGGTGCGATGGCATGCTCGCCCGGGTGGAGGACGAGGAGCACCACACGGACCTCGAGGTCCATCGCGCCATCGACCTGGCGTTGCGCATCGGTGAGGTCGTGCTGTCCAGTGGGGCCGGTGCCGCCGACGTCGCGGCCACCACGCTCGCGGTGACCAACGCCTGCGGACTGCGCGGCTGCACCATCGACGTCAACTTCACGACGATCACCGTCTCGTACCAGCCGGACACCAACTCCTGGGCCGAGACGATGATGCGCACCGTCACCTATCGCGGCCTCGACTACGGCGTGCTCACCGACGTCGACCACCTCGTCCGTGCCATGTCCACCGGCCGCATCACGCGCGTCGCGGCGAGCCACCGGCTGAACGAGATCCGGTCGGCGCCACGCCCGTACCCCCGCTGGGTCGTGTCGGTCGCGACCGGTCTGATGGCAGTCGGGGTCGGCATGCTGCTGCAGGGCAACCTGCTGCTGGTGGCCGTCGCCTTCGTCACCGCGGTCGTCATCGACCTCTCCAACCGGCAGCTGTCCCGCCGGCGCATCCCGGCGTTCTACCAGCAGGTCAGCGGGGCCCTGATCGCCACCGGGGTCGCGCTCGGGCTCTACCACCTCGAGCTGCCGGTGAGCCCGTCCCTGCTCGTCGCCGCCGGCATCATCGTGCTGCTGGCCGGCGTCACCCTGGTCGGTGCGGTGCAGGACGCACTGACCGGCTACTTCGTGACGGCGTCGGCGCGGACGTTCGAGGCGCTGCTGCTCACCGGCGGGATCATCGCCGGCGTCAGCCTCGGCCTCACCGTGGGGCTGCGGCTCGGCATCGACCTGCCACTGCAGGCCCGGGCGCCCACCGAGCTGTCCGACCTGCCGCTGGCCCTGACCGGCGGCACGCTGGTCGCGGTCTCCTTCGCCGTCGCCTGCTACGCGCCCTGGCGCGCCCTGGTGCCGGTCGCCGTGATCGGCCTGGCCGGTCAGGCGGTGTACGTCCCGATGCTCACCGCCGACCTCGGCGTCGCCTGGGCGTCGACCATGGCCGCGATCGTCATCGGCGGCGCCAGCTACTCCCTGGCCGGGCGGGTGCGGGTGCCGCCACTGGTCGTGGTCGTCAGCGGCATCGTCGGGCTGCTGCCGGGGCTGACCATCTACCGCGGGTTGTTCCAGCTGCTCACCCAGGACGACCTGACCGGCCTCTTCTCGCTGCTCGCCGCGGTCAGCGTCGGGGTCGGCCTCGCCTCGGGCGTGATCCTCGGCGAGTACATCGCCCAGCCGCTCAAGCGGGAGGCCCGCCGACTCGAGAATCGACTGGCCGGACCCCGGCTGGTCGGGCCGCTGCAGCCGCACCGGCGCCGTCGACGGCCACAACGGCCGTCCGCGGATGCGGACGCAGACGAGTAGCCGATCCGCAACCGCCACCACGGGCGGGCTCGACGCCTGCCGCAGGCACGCCTACGCTCCGGACATGCCCGTCTACCGCCTCTCCGAGGCCGCCACCCTGCTCGGCGTCAGCGACGACACCGTGCGCCGGTGGGCCGAGCAGGGCCGGGTCACCACCACGACCACTCCGACCGGCACCCTCGGGATCGAGGGCACCACGCTCGCCGCGCTCGCCGCCGAGCGCGCCCACCTCGACCAGCACGCCGGCGGGCCGCACACCACCAGCGCCCGGAACCGGCTGCGCGGGATCGTCACCGACGTCACCCGCGACACGGTGATGGCCAAGGTGGAGATGTGCTGCGGGCCGTACCGGGTCGTGTCCCTGATGAGCCGGGAGGCCGCCGACGCCCTCGACCTCAAGCCGGGGGTGCTCGCCGACGCCGTCGTCAAGGCGACCACGGTCGTGGTCGAGACCCCGCACTGAGGCCGGCAGGCGGGACGCGGTCTTATCCCACCTGATCCGGTGTACTAACCTGCACGCGTGCAGCCGGCGGGGACCGCAACGGCCGCGCCCACGCTGGTGGGCGTGCGGGCCGGGCTGCTCGGTGCAGTGGTGACCGGGTTCGCCGCGGTCGCGCACGTCACGGCGGGCGGCCTGCTGCCGTCGTGGCCGCTGACGGTACTGATCGCCACTGGCGCGATGGCCGGGATCGCCCCGCTCGCCCAGCAGGAGATGTCGGCCCGCCGGGTGCTGCTGGTGATGTGCGGCGGGCAGCTGGCGCTGCACGCGGCGTTCACCCTGGTCGCCGGGCACCGGCACGCCGACGGACTGCCGGCCGAGCTCGCGATGACCGCGGCGCACCTGCTGGCCGCCGCGTCCCTGGCCCTGCTGCTGGCCCGCGGCGAGCGCGGCCTGTGGTCCGTGCTCGCGCTGCTGGCCGCGCTGGCCGCTCCCGTGCACCGCGCCGTCCGGCTGCTCGCGCTGGTGCCGGCGCCGGCCGGGGTCACCGGACCGCTGCCGGTGGCGCCGGTCGTCTGCTGCGGCGCCGGGCCGCGCGACCTCGTACGCGCCGTCGCTCCTCGCCGGGGACCACCCGCGCGCTCCTGAGCCGCCCGCCGGCTCACGTCGTCACCCCTGCCCCGCCCGCCGGGGCAACTCGCACGCGCCGCCGCGGCCGGTGCTGACACCTCGGCCCGTGTCGGCCGGCGCGTCCCTCGACAGGAGCACGCGCATGACCCTGACCTCTCCCCCGGACGAGCACGCCCCGCCCCGCCCCGCGCGCCCCGAGCGGGCGGCCGGCGGGTGGTTCCGCGCCTTCTGGCGCTGGCACTTCTACGCCAGCATCGTCGTCGTCCCGGTGCTGGCCGTGCTGGCCGTCACCGGGATGGTGTACCTGCTGCGCTTCGAGATCGAGCCGCGGCTGCACGACGACCTGATGCGGGTCGAGCAACCCGCCGGCAGCGACTTCACCCAGCCCTACGCCGCCCAGCAGACCGCGGTCGAGCAGGCCTACCCCGGCGCGACCATCGCGTCGGTCACGGAGCCCGCTGCCGCCGACGAGAGCACCCGGTTCTCGGTGACCACCGCCGACGGCGCCCTGCGTGACGTCTTCGTCGACCCGTGGACCGCCGACGTCCTCGGCTCGCTCGACCCCGACCGCACCCTGTCCGGCTACGCCGTGCGAGTGCACGCCGACCTGATGGCGGGACGGCTCGGCGACCTGATCGTCGAGCTGGCCGTCTGCTGGGCGGTCGTGATGGCCATCACCGGCTACGTGCTCGCCGTCAAGGGTCGCCGGGCCCGCCGGCTCGCGGCGCGGGCGGCCCGTCCGAGCGCACGGCACCGGGTGCGCCGCTGGCACGTGGCCGTCGGCGCGGCAACCGGCGTGGGGCTGCTCGCGATGGTCGTCACGGGACTGCCGTGGACGGGCCTGTGGGGAGCGAAGGTGCAACAGCTCGCGACCGACCGCGGGACGTCGCTGTGGTCGACCGACCCCGGCGCGACGTCGGAGCCGACGTCCCGGCTGGACGAGTCGCTGCCGCACAGCCACGACGTGCCGTGGGCGCAGGGCGCGACCGGCGTCCCCGGCTCCGGCGGCCGCTCCGACTCCGTCGCCGACATCGACACCGCGGTCGCGGTCGCGGACGGCGAGGGGCTGCCACACCCGTACACGGTGGCGCTGCCGGCCGACGAGCAGGGGGTGTTCTCGGTGCTGGGCTACGCCTTCGACGACCCGACCGCGGAGCGGACCGTGCACGTCGACCGCTACGGCGGCGATGTCGTGTCGACGTACGGCTACGACGACTACCCGCTGCTGGCCAAGGCGGTCTCGCAGGGCATCGGACTGCACGAGGGCCGCAGCCTCGGCATAGTCAACTTCTGGGCCAGCCTGGCCTTCTGCCTGGCGGTGCTGGCGATGTGCGTGACCGGGCCGCTGATGTGGTGGCGCCGCCGCCCGCCGGGAGGCACGGTGGCCGGCGTCCGCGCCCCTCGCGGCCGGATGCCGCTGCTCGCCACGCCCTGGCTCGCGGGCCTGCTGGTGCTGCTGGGGGTGGCGCTGCCGGTCTTCGGCGTCTCGCTGGTGGTCGTGCTGCTGCTCGACCAGCTGCTGCTGCGCCGGGTCCCGGCGTGTCGCCGCTGGTTCGGGGTCACCCCGTAGGCGGGCGAGGTGGGGTGCGTGCGGCGCCCGGATCGGTACGCTCACCACCGAGCCCCCGACGACAGCAGAGGTGAGCGATGTCTTCGCCGCAGGACTCCCCGACCGGCCCGGGCAACGCCGGCGCGCCCGCCGACAGCCGCCCGCCGGGCCACCTCGACACCCCGTCGCAGGCCCCCGACCGCAACCTCGCCCTCGACCTCGTGCGGGTCACCGAGGCCGCCGCGATGGCGGCCGGACGCTGGGTCGGCCGCGGCGACAAGAACGGGGCGGACGGCGTCGCCGTCAACGCCATGCGGGTGCTGATCAGCACCGTCGGCATGGACGGCGTGGTGGTCATCGGCGAGGGCGAGAAGGACAAGGCACCGATGCTGTTCAACGGCGAGGCCGTCGGCGACGGGACCGGCCCGGCGGTGGACGTCGCGGTCGACCCGATCGACGGCACCACGCTGGCGGCCAAGGCGATGAGCAACGCGCTGTCCGTGCTCGCGGTCTCGCCCCGCGGCTCGATGTACGACCCGTCCGCGGTGTTCTACATGGAGAAGCTCGCCACCGGCCCGGAGGCGGCCGAGGCCGTCGACATCCGGCTCCCGATCGCGGAGAACATCCACCTGGTCGCGAAGGCCAAGGGCGGGGCACCCGAGGACGTCACGGTGTGCATCCTCGACAGGGAGCGGCACGCCGGCATGGTCGAAGAGATCCGGGCCACCGGGGCGCGGATCAAGTTCATCACCGACGGCGACGTCGGCGGCGCCATCATGGCTGCCCGGCCGGGCACCGGCGTCGACCTGCTGCTCGGCGTGGGTGGCACGCCCGAGGGCATCATCGCCGCCTGCGCGCTCAAGGCGATGGGCGGCGTGCTCCAGGCGCGGCTGTACCCGACCGACGACGCCGAGCGGCAACGCGCCGTCGATGCCGGCCTCGACCTCGCCGCCGTGCTGTCCACCGACGACCTGGTGTCCGGCGACGACTCGTTCTTCGTGGCGACCGGCATCACCGACGGCGAGCTGCTGCGCGGCGTGCGCTACCGCGCCGGCGGCTGCAGCACGCACTCGCTGGTGATGCGCTCGCGCAGCGGGACGATCCGGGAGATCAGCAGCGAGCACCGGCTGTCCAAGCTGCGCGCGTACGCGTCCATCGACTTCGACCACTGAGGGCGGTGCGATGGCCGGGGACCACGTGCTGGTCGCGGGCGAGGCGCTGGTCGACGTACGGGTGGAGGACGGGCACCGCTCGGAGCATCCGGGCGGGTCACCGCTGAACGTCGCGGTCGGCCTGGCCCGGCTCGGGGTCCCCACCACGCTGGCCACCCAGCTGGGCGACGACGCGCACGGCCGGTTGGTTGCCGCGCACGTCGAGGCGTCCGGGGTGCAGCTGGTCCGGCTGCCGCCGCACGGGACCACGGCCACGGCCACCGCGCGGCTCGAGGCGGGCGGCGGCGCGACGTACGAGTTCGACATCGACTGGGACCCGGTCCGGCTGCCCGACCCCGGCGGCTTCCGGCTGGTGCACGTGGGCTCGATCGGCGCCACCCTGCCCCCGGGGGCCGGTGGCGTGGTGGCGCTGACCCGCGAGGCCTCGTCGGCGGGCGTGCCGGTGTCGGTCGACCCGAACCTGCGGCCGAGCATCACGCCCGACCTCGACCAGGCCCGGACGTACGTGCAACAGGTCATCGAGCTCGCGTCGGTGGTCAAGCTCAGCGACGAGGACGCCGAGGTGCTGTGGCCGGGCCGCGAACCGCACTCCGTGCTGGACACGCTGTCCGGCGCGCCCGGGGCACCGCTGGTGGCGATGACCCGGGGCGGCGAGGGTGCGGTGCTGGCGGCCGGCGGGCGCCGCGGGCGGGCACCTGCCCGCCCGGTCGAGGTGTCCGACACCATCGGTGCGGGTGACAGCTTCATGGCCGCGCTGCTGGCCGGCCTGCTGGTGCACGACCTCGCCGACCCGGCCGGGTGGACCGCAGCGGCGCTGGACTGGCTCACGGGCGTCGCCGTCGAGGCCGCCGCCGTCACCTGCTCGCGGCCCGGCGCAGACCCGCCGTGGGCGTCCGAGCTGCCCGCGCTGGCCGACGGCCCGGTCCCGGCCGGCTGACGGTCGTACCGGTGGGTAACCTGGACCCGTGAGCGAAGAGACCGCCGATCTCCCCAGCGGGATCACGCTCGCCTACGAGGTGTTCGGTGACTCCGGCGGTGAGCCGCTGCTGCTGGTGATGGGCCTCGGCGGCCCGATGAACTGGTGGCACCGCGACCTGTGCGCCCGGCTGGCCGACCGGGGATTCTTCGTGATCCGCTTCGACAACCGCGACGTCGGCCACTCGTCCCGGGTGCGCAGCACCGGGCGGCTGTCCCGCCGGGTGCTGGTGCGTGCCTACCTGGGCGACCGCAGCGCCACCCCCTACACGCTGTCGGACATGGCCGACGACGGCTTCGGCCTGCTGGACGCGCTCGGCATCCGTTCGGCACACGTCACCGGCGTGTCGATGGGCGGCATGATCGCGCAGACGATGGCGCTGGCCAGCCCGGAGCGGGTGCGGTCGCTGGTGTCGATCATGTCCACGACCGGTAGCCGCCGCGTCGGGTGGGCCGACCCGCGGCTGCTGCGGCTGCTGCTGGCACCGGCGGCGAGGACGCGCGAGGAGTACGTCGAACGGGCCCCGGCCGCCTGGGCGGTGATCGGGTCGCCCGACTACCAGGCGCCGCCCGACGAGATCCGCGAGCGGGCCGGCGAGACCTGGGACCGTGGCGCCGACCGGGTCGGCGCCACCCGCCAGATGCTGGCCATCCTGGGGCAGCCCGACCGCACCGCGGGCCTGCGCCGGCTCCGGGTCCCGGCCTGCGTGGTGCACGGCGTCGCGGACCGGCTGGTGCACCGCTCCGGGGGCCTGGCGACCGCCCGGGCGATCCCCGGCGCCGAGCTGGTGCTGGTACCCGGCATGGCGCACGACCTGCCGCGCGAGCTGTGGCCGGTCTACGTCGACGCGATCACCCGCACGGCGGGGCGGGCGCGGTCGGCCACCGCTGTCGGCTGACCGCGCGGCGTCGGTCTGGTCAGCCGGACCGGACGACGATCCCGTACTCGTGGATCTTGCGGTAGATGGTCGCGCGGGACATGCCCAGCGACCGCGCGGCCTCGGCCTTGCTGCCCTTGGCGTCCACCAGGCTGTTCACGATGGCGTCGCGTTCCATCGCCTCCAGCGGGCTCAGCGACCGCCGGCTGCCGGACCGCAGCTCGGCGGGCAGGTCGGCCGGCTGGATCGAGCCGGACCGGCGGTGCTGGGCGACCTGGCGCAGCACCTGGTAGAGCTGCTCCGCGTTGCCGGGCCAGGGCGCTCGCATCAGCAGCTGAGTGGCCTCGGGCGAGCAGCCGAGCTGACCGCCGTGGCCCAGCCGGGCGAGGAAGAACGACACCAGCCGCGGGAGGTCCTCGAGGTGCATCCGCAGCGGCGGCACCTCGACCGTGCTGGGGAACAGCTGCAGCAGCCGGTCCATGTCCTGGCCCGGCGTCGGGGACCGCAGGGTCACCGCGACCCAGAGCGGACGTTCGCGCTCGCTGGCCCGCGCCTCCTGCAGCGCGTCCGACAACGCCCGCAGCCGGCGAGCGTCGAGGCGGTCGACGTGCTGGATGACGACGTTGTCGGCGTCCTCGTGCAGCGTCTTGCCGAGGTCGGTCAGCCAGCTGCGGTCGGCGCCGACGTCGGCACCGTCGAGCACCAGGAAGCGCCCGACCGGCTGACGGCGAAGCTGTGCAGCGCGCAGCAGCGCGAGCTTGCCGACCCCCGGCTCACCCTGCACGGCCAGCCACTCACCCGACCGGAAGATCCGCTCCACCTCGTGACAGGCGCGCAGCCACAACGGCGCCGTACCGACCAGCCCCGGCAGCAGCATCGGCGTCGGGGCGTCGCGGCGCATGGTGAGCTGGCCGCCCGAGTCGCCCATCTTCACGTGCACGACGACACCGGCCGGCTGCCCGCCACCGCGTACCGGACGGCAGTACATCCGGGCGGACCCGCCGGTGGGCAGGTCGACCAGGATCGACCCGCGCTGCCCGTCCGCGACCGCGTCGCCCGCCTGCCGCAGCAGCGCGGCCTGGTCGGCCGGGTCGAGCTGGGTGCGGGCGTGGTCGTTCAGCATCACCACGTCGCTGTTCAGCGCGAACACGACTCCGGTCATCCGGCGACAGGTGCGCAGGTACTCCTGGAACAGCTCGAGCTGGTGGGCACCGGTGTCGGCCAGCAGCGCCTGCCGGATCTGCTCGGCGGTCGTCTTGGCGAGGGTCAGCAGCAGCGACCCGGCGTCCTTGCGCCAGCAGGTCAGATCGAGCGCACCGACCGTGCGGCCGGTGATCGGGTGCTGGATCGGGACACCGGCGCAGGCCAGCTGCTCGAGGTACTCGGCGTAGTGCTCGTGGCCGAACACGTGGGTCGGACCACCGACCTCCAGTGCGGTGCCGATGCCGTTGGTGCCCACGAACTCCTCGCCGTAGCTGAACCCCGGAGCGAGCAGCACCCGGTCGAGGTGCCGCTCGAGGTCGTGGTCGGCGGTCTGCCGGCTGAGCACGAGACCGCTCGGGTCGGTCAGGATGATGCTGATCGACTGCCCGTCGAGCTGCTGGCCGAGGGTGCGCAGGACCGGCTCGGACGCTCGGGCGAGCGGGCTGTCCAGGTCGGGGTCGCGGACGTACGGGAGCTCGACCTGGTCGGCGTGGACCTTGAGGTCACGCGAGCGCTGCCACGAAGCGAGGATCGGCTGCCGGACGCGGCCGGGCCGGACGGTGTCCGCGGTGAGGAAGTCGACGCGGCTCGCCGCCACGCCCTCGCCGTCAGGAGGCAGGGGCCTGATCGCGGGAGTCCGCGCCACCGGCATTCACCTACCTCGTCGCCCCTCGTCGCCGCACCCCGGCAGCGGCCCGCGCTCGGCCGCACCCGTCAGACGCTCCGAGCGAGCACGCTCACGATAGGCCGCGCGAACCCGAACTCCACGAAGTGTCTCAAATTGAGACTCACCTCCGGTAGCCCCGCGAGTAGACCTCGAAGCGTCGCATCCGCGACCGCTGACGGACCGATCTGGAGGGGTGCCGATGAGCTCGGGCGAGGCCGCCGACATCGATCCGGACGTCGAGACGTACAACCCGTGGACCGTGGTCAACCTGGTCTTCACGCACCTCGCCGACCAGGGCCTGCACCCGGTCCTGGGCGAGAGCGGCGACCCGGGTCCGCCGGCGACGGCCCTGTTGCAGGCACTGGGGATCGAGCCGGCCGCCGAGGGCAACCGGGAGGTCATGCGGGACGTGCGCGAGCACCTGGCGGAGATCCGCGCGGTCATGCTCGGCGAGCGGTGACGACGGGAGGAGAGTGACCGGCCTGGTAGGTGACGGACGAAGGCTGCGCGACACCCGTGGGCGTCTCATTGTGAGACCGCCGACGCGCCCGTCCCCGCGTCTCATGGCCATTGGCTGAGTCAGTAACCCGGCAACCAGCAGACAGCAAGGAGTGGTGATGAGTCGCCAGAGCGTGGCCAAGGCCCACGAGAAGATCCAGGAGCTGGCGTGGGAGCCGCTTTACCACGAGCCGGTCTCCCAGTACGGCACTGACTACACGTTCCAGAAGGCGAAGAAGAAGGACCCGCTCAAGCAGGTCCTCCGGTCGTACTTCCCCATGCAGGAGGAGAAGGACCACCGGGTCTACGGGGCGGCCGACGGAGCGATCCGCGGCAACATGTTCCGCCAGGTGCAGGAGCGCTGGCTGGAGTGGCAGAAGCTCTTCCTCAGCATCATCCCGCTGCCCGAGATCTCGGCAGCCCGGGCGATGCCGTTGCTGTTCCGCACCGTGCCCAACCCGGAGCTGCACAACGGTCAGGCCATCCAGATGATCGACGAGGTCAGGCACTCGACGATCCAGCAGAACCTCAAGCGCCTGTACATGAACAACTACATCGACCCGGCTGGCTTCAACAGCAGCCTGCGCAACTTCCAGAACGACTACTGCGGCACCATCGGCCGCCAGTTCGCCGAGGGCTTCATCACCGGTGACGCGATCACCGCGGCGAGCATCTACCTGACGATCGTGGCCGAGACGGCGTTCACCAACACGCTGTTCGTGGCGATGCCCGCGGAAGCGGCCGCCAACGGCGACTACCTGCTGCCGACAGTGTTCCACTCGGTGCAGTCCGACGAGTCCCGCCACATCAGCAACGGGTACGCGACCCTGCTGATGGCGCTGGCCGACGAGGGCAACCACCAGCTGCTCGAGCGGGACCTGCGCTACGCCTGGTGGAACAACCACCGCGTCGTCGACGCCGCGATCGGCACCTTCATCGAGTACGGCACCAAGGACCGCCGCAAGGACCGGGAGAGCTACGCGGAGATGTGGCGTCGGTGGATCTACGACGACTACTACCGCAGCTACCTCGTGCCGCTGGAGAAGTACGGCCTGGTGATCCCGCACGACCTGATCGAGGAGTCCTGGAACCAGATCTGGAACAAGGGCTACGTGCACGAGGTCGCACAGTTCTTCTGCACCGGGTGGCTCGCCAACTACTGGCGGATGGACCCGATGACGGACAAGGACTTCGAGTGGTTCGAGTACAAGTACCCGGGCTGGTACGACAAGTACGGCGCCTGGTGGGAGAACTACTCCCGGCTGTCGGAGCCGAACGGGCACCACCCGATCGTCGCCGAGAACGTCGACTACGCGTACCCGCACCGGTGCTGGACGTGCATGGTGCCGTGCCTGGTCCGTGAGGACATGGTGATGGCGGAGGTCGACGGTCAGACCCGTACGTACTGCCACGAGGCGTGCCGCTGGACCGACGTCGAGGCCTTCCGTCCCACCTACCAGGGCCGCGAGACCCCGAACATGGGTCAGCTGATCGGCAAGCGCGAGTGGGAGACCCTCTACCACGGCTGGAACTGGGCCGACGTGGTCTCCGACATGGGCTACGTCCGCGACGACGGCAAGACGATGGTGGCGCAGCCGCACCTGAACCTCGACCCGAAGAAGATGTGGACGCTGGACCACCTGCGCCGGATGCCCCCGTTGCAGAGCCCCAACGTGCTCCTCAACGAGATGTCCGACGACGAGAAGAAGGCCTTCCACGCGGACTACATCCGTGGCGGACCCGCCGGTCGGCCGGCACCGGCCGAGGCCTGACGGTTCCGCAGGTGAAGACGAGGAGGGGGCCGGGCACCACGTCAGGCCCCCTTTTCGTCCCCGGCAGGATCGGCGCGAAGGGGGTCCACAGGCATGGGTGACAAGCACACCGTGCGGTTCGAGCCGGTGGGCATCGAGATCGAGGTCGACGAGGACCAGACCATCCTGCGTGCGGCCGCCGAGCAGGGCGTCACGCTCATGCACGGCTGCAAGGAAGGCCAGTGCGCGTCCTGCAAGTCGTTCGTCCTGGACGGCGAGGACCCGGAGCTGGACAAGTACTCGACCTTCGCCCTGCCCGACTTCGAGCTCGAGGAGGGCTACACCCTGCTGTGCCGGGCGCACGTCTACGAGGACGTGACGATCGAGCTGCTGAACTACGACGAGGAGATGATGCGGTCCGGGCACCCCCTCGTCCAGGTCGCCGCCGAGGTGGTGTCCAACGAGCCGGTCACGCACGACATGCGGCACCTCGTGCTGAAGCTGGTGGAGCCGGACGAGTTCGCGTACTGGCCCGGCCAGTACATGGACATCACGATCCCCGACACCGACACCAGCCGCTCGTTCTCGATGGCCAACACGTCGTGCAAGGAGAGCGGGCAGCTCGAGTTCGTGATCAAGATCTACGAGGACGGCCAGTTCTCGAAGTTCCTCGACCTCAAGCTGGACGTCGGCGACCGGCTCGACCTGGCCGGCCCGTTCGGCGTCTTCACCCTGCGCGACCGCGACTCCGACATCGTCTTCGTGGGCGGCGGTGCCGGGATGGCGCCGATCCTGTGCCTGCTCCGGGTGCTCGCCGACCGCGACAGCACCCGCAGGGCGACCTACTACTACGGCGCCCGGACCAAGAAGGACCTGTGCTTCGAGGAGGAGCTGCGTGGCCTCCAGGACAAGCTGCCCAACTTCACGTACGTCCCCGCGCTGTCCGAGCCCGACGACGACTCGTGGGAGGGCGAGGTGGGTCTGATCACGGACGTGGTCAAGAAGCACGAGACCGACCTGGCCGATGCCGACTCCTACGTCTGCGGACCGCAGCCGATGGTCGAGGCCGCCATGGACGTCCTCGCCGGGCTGGGAGCCGACGAGAAGCACATCTATTACGACAAGTTCACGACCACCGGCACATCGACATGACCAACAGAGAACAGCGAACAGCGAAGGCGAGGCGGAGCCGACCATGACCACCCAACAGGCCACGGAAGAGAAGGCCGTCGAGGAGCGCAGCGTCCCCAAGCCGGTCTTCACCGACGCTGAGGCGGGCGCCAAGGTCTTCCCCGACTCGACGGCACGCCGCTACAGCTACTTCACGCCGAAGAAGCGCAAGCAGTCGCACTACGAGGACGTCACCGTCGAGGTGCAGCCGGACCCGCGGCACTACCTCAGTCAGGGCTGGCTGTACGGGTTCTCCGACGGCCGCGGCGGCTACCCGCTGGACTGGACCGCGCTCAAGGCGTGGGGGTCGGACCTGCCCGAGCCCGAGCGCTACCCCGGGTCCGGCGGCAAGGGGTACGACTGGCCGGCGCACGGCTGGCACGAGTTCCGCGACCCGAACGAGGAGTGGGAGCTCACCCTCTACCGCTACAACGCCAACGTGGTCCGGCAGATCAACCAGAACATCGACACCGCCCGCCAGGCCAAGGCCTTCGAGCAGTGGAACACCAACTGGGTGCGCTTCGTCGAACGCAACGTCGGCGCGTGGATGCACGTCGAGCACGGGCTGGGTCTCTACCTGTTCGCCAACGCCAACCGGCGGGCCCCGACGAACATGCACAACAACGCGATCTCCGTGAACAGCATGCACAAGATCCGGTTCGCCCAGGACCTGGCGCTGTACAACCTCACCCTGAGCGAGGAGATCGACGACTTCGACGGCGCGGCCCATGTCGAGACCTGGAACGAGGACGAGGCCTGGCAGGGCGTGCGGCGGGTCGCGGAGCAGCTCACCGGGATCGACGACTGGTGCGAGGCCATCTTCGCCGCCAACGTCGTCTTCGAGCCGCTCGTCGGCGAGCTGTTCCGCAGCAACCTCGTGCAGCAGGCGTCGCCGGGCAACGGCGACTTCGTCACCCCCACCGTCGTGGGCGCCGGCGAGCTCGACTACGCCTCGCGCGACCTCAGGTACACCAAGGCGATGTTCGAGCTGCTGGTCGAGGACAAGGAGTTCGCCGACCACAACACGCAGATCATCGGCGGGTGGCTGTCGACCTGGGTGCCGCGGTGCATCACCGCCGCCCGCGAGCTGCAGCCGCTGTGGTCGCAGCCCGACGCGAAGCCACCGCGCTTCGAGGACGGCCTGGACCGTGCCAAGAGCCGCTTCAGCGGCATTCTGTCCGACCTGAACCTGCCGGAGCCGAAGGAGCTGACCCAGTGAGCGGCTACCAGTCCACCCAGACGCGGTACAAGACCGCGGAGAGCTCGTACAAGTCCGACAACACCGCGTCCAACAAGTGTGGCTTCACCCTGATGAACAACCAGGTCGGCGTCGTCGTGGCCGAGGTGATGCGCGGCGCGCCGGGGGTCCAGGTCACCGAGCTGCCGTCGATGATCCGGGTCGACGCGGACAACAAGATGGAGGTCGTCTATGACGAGGTGTCCGAGGCCCTCGGTGAGGAGGAGGGCTACTTCGACGCCGCGGAGTTCGAGGAGAACATGTCCACGCACTACGGCCGGATGATCCACGAGGACGACCGGACGATCATGTTCGCGAATCCCGAGGACGCCGCGGAGTACATCGGCTTCGACCTCAAGGACCTCCAGAAGTCCTAGCGCCAGCCGACCGATAGCGCCAGAGTTGACCTGAGCGCCTGCAGACCCGATCGAGGAGGACCCGTGTACGAGAAGGACGGCGAGAAGTACTTCGTGGTCGACAGCCACATGCACTACTGGGACGCGAGCCCGGCGAACTGGGTAGCCGGTCATGAGCAGTACGCGAAGGGCTGGATCGAGTGCTTCCACGCCTACCAGGGGCTGGCACCGCCGGACACGCACTGGTCGATCGAGCACTTCCAGAAGTACTCCGAGGACGACCTGATGAAGGACGTCTTCGAGGACGGCTACGTCGATGTCGCGGTCTTCCAGCCGACGTACCTGAAGGAGTGGTACACCGACGGGTTCAACACCACCGAGCGCAACGGCGCGCTCGGGGAGAAGCACCCCGGCAAGTTCGTCACGAACACCCGCTGGGACCCGCGCGAGGGCGATGAGGGCCTGAAGCAGCTCGAGGCCGACGTGGCCCGGTGGGGCTCGAAGGGCGTCAAGCTCTACACCGCGGAGTGGAGGGGCGACTCCCGCGGCTGGACGCTCAAGGACCCCGAGGCCTACCGGTACCTGTCCAAGTGCCAGGAGCTGGGAATCAAGAACATCCACGTGCACAAGGGCCCGACCATCTGGCCACTGGACAAGGACGCGTTCGACGTGTCCGACGTCGACCACGCGGCGACCGACTTCCCCGAGCTCAACTTCATCGTCGAGCACGTCGGCCTGCCCCGGATCGAGGACTTCTGCTTCATGGCGACGCAGGAGCCCAACGTCTACGCCGGCCTGTCGGTGGTCATCGGCGGCCTGATGCACGCCCGGCCGAAGTTCTTCGCCAAGGTGATGGGCGAGCTGCTGTTCTGGGTGGGCGAGGACAAGATGACCTTCGGCAGCGACTACGGGATCTGGGAGCCCAAGTGGCAGGTCGAGGGCTTCGTCGACTGGGACTACCCCAGTGAGGAGTACTCCGACTACCCGCGGGTGAACGTCGCGACCAAGAAGAAGATCCTCGGGCTCAACGCCGCCAAGCTCTACGACATCGAGGTCCCGGCCGAGTTCCAGCTTCCCGCCGACGCCGGCACCCCGGCTGCCCAGGACGACGCCGAGCTGGTCGACGACAAGACCGGGGCCAGCGTGTGACCAACGCGGCTCAGCTGCTGGCGGCCCTGGAGGGGGTGCGCGACCCCGAGCTGGACGAGCCGGTGACCGACCTCGGATTCGTCTCGTCGTGCACCGTCTCCGCCGACGGGGTAGCCGATGTGCGGCTCCGGCTGCCCACGTACTTCTGCGCGCCCAACTTCGCCTTCCTCATGGTCGCCGACGCCTACGACGCCGTGAGCCAGGTCGAGGGGGTGCATCGGACCGAGGTGGTGCTGGAGGACCACTTCGCCTCCGACACCATCAACGGCGGGGTGGCGGCCCGGTCCGGGTTCGTCTCGTCCTTCGACGGGGAGGCGGTCGCGGAGCTGGACGAGCTCCGGGCCGATTTCCTACGCAAGGCCGTGCTGGCCGGGACAGACAGGGTCTGCCGCCCGCTGCTGGGCGCGGGCTACGACAGCGACGACCTCGCCACGCTGAGCCTTGGTGACGTGCCGCCGTCGCCCGACCTCGACCGGCTGCGTTCGCGGCGAACCGAGCTCGGTCTGCCTGCCGGGGACGACTCCCCGCTCCTGGTCGACGCCACCACGGGCGAGGCCGTCGGAGCAGATGCGCTGCCGCTGCACCTGCGAAAGGCTCGGTTGACCCGGGTTGGCGTCGACGCCAACACCGGCATCTGCCGGGGCATGCTGCGCGAGCGGTACGGAACCACCGGGTACGGAGAGAAGGAGGACGCATGAGGGCCGTTCGGTTGCACGCGTACCACGAGGACCCGGTGGTGGAGGAGGTGCCGGAGCCGACCGTCCAGGGTCCCCTGGACGTGGTGGTCAAGATCGGTGGGGCAGGCGTGTGCCGCACCGACCTGCACATCATGTTGGGCCAGTGGGCCGAGGCGATGGATCCGGCGCTGCCGTACACGATCGGGCACGAGAACGCCGGCTGGGTGCACGAGGTCGGGTCCGCCGTGACCAACGTGGCGGTCGGCGACACCGTGATCCTGCACCCGACGCCGACGTGCGGGTTGTGCCGGGCCTGCCGGGCCGGAAACGACATGCACTGCATCGACAGCTCGTTCCCCGGCCTGAGCCACGACGGCGGCATGGCCGACCTGCTGCTCACCTCGGCACGCTGCTGCATCAAGCTCGACCCGTCGACCCAGCCCAAGGACGTGGCCGCACTGGCCGACGCGGGCATCACCGCCTACCACGCGGTTCGCAAGGCGCTCCCGCTGCTGTATCCGGGCACCACCTGCGTGCTCATCGGCGCCGGCGGGCTCGGGCACATCGGGGTCCAGTGCCTCAGTGCACTGACCGCGACGAACATCATCGTGGTGGACAAGAACCCGGACGCGCTCAAGCTCGCCGAGCAGCTCGGCGCCGACCAGACCGTGGTGGCCGACGGCGGCCAGGTCGACGCGGTCAAGGACCTGACCGGAGGAGACGGCGCCGACGTGGTGCTCGACTTCGTGGCCGAGGAAGGGGCAGAGAACGACGCGTTCGCGATGACCCGCCGGGCCGGCTCGTGCTTCGTCATCGGCTACGGCGGCACCATGAACGTGCCGACTCTCGACGTGATCTCGACCGAGCGCAACATCGTCGGCAACATCGTCGGCACCTACAACGACCTGGCCGAGCTGATGGTCCTGGCAGAGGCCGGCAAGGTCTCGCTGCACACCAAGACCTACCCGCTCGACCAGGCGGTCGAGGCCCTGCACGATCTCGACGCAGGGCAGGTTCGCGGACGGGCGATCCTCGTCCCGTAGCAGCGGCGACACCCACCATCCCTAGACCCCTAGACCCAGGAGGACCGATGGCCAAGGACCTACGATTCGGACCGGACGCCCGTAGCCTGCTGCTGTCCGGGGTCGACCAGCTCGCCGAGGCGGTGAAGTCGACGCTGGGTCCCAAGGGCCGCAACGTGATCCTGGAGAAGATCACCGGCACCCCCGTAGTCACCAACGACGGCGTCACGATCGCCCGCGAGATCCACCTGCGCGATCAGTTCGAGAACATGGGCGCCCAGCTGGTCAAGGAAGCCGCGATCAAGACCAACGACATCGTCGGGGACGGCACGACCACGGCCACGGTCATCGCCCAGGCGATCATCCACGAGGGCATGAAGGCGATCGGTGAGGGTGGCAACCCGGTGCTGGTCAAGCGCGGCGTCGACCTCGCGGTGGCGACGCTGGTGGAACAGCTGCGCAGCGTCGCCCACCCGGTCACCACGGCGGAGGACTACGCCCGCGTCGCGGCGATCTCGGCCAACGACGACGACACCGTCGGCCGGGTCCTGGCGCAGGCGCTGCACACGGTCGGCGACGCCGGCATCGTGACGGTGGAGGAGTCGGTCACGCACGGCATGAGCGTCGACTTCGTCGAGGGATTCGAGTACGACAACGGCTACGTCTCGCCGTACCTCGTGACGCACCCGGCCAGCCTCGAGGCCGTCCTCGACGACCCGTACATCCTGCTGTGCAGCGAGAAGATCACGAAGGTCCAGCAGCTGATGCCGTTGCTGGACAAGGTGATGCGGGCGCCCCGGCCGCTGGTCGTGATCGCCGAGAACGTCGAGGGCTCGGCGTTGAGCATGCTGGTGCACAACCACGTCAACGGGGTGTTCCGGTGCGTCGCGACCAAGGCGCCCGGCTTCGGTGACCGGCGACTGCGCAAGCTCGAGGACATCGCCACCATCACCGGCGGACAGGTCGTCAGCAAGCACTCCGGCTTCAGCCTGGAGACGATGACGGTCGACCAGCTCGGCCGGGCCGGTCAGGTGCGCGTCAACGCGGAGCGTACGGCGATCATCGACGGCGCCGGCTCCGCGGAACAGATCGACTTCCGGGTGGCCCAGCTGCGGGCCGAGCTCGAGCGCGCGACCTTCGGCATCGACGAGGACGTGCTGTCGGAGCGGATCGGTGCCCTGTCCGGCAAGGTGGCCGTGATCAGGGTGGGCGCGCCCACCAACGCGGAGCTGGCCGAGCTGCAGCACCGGGTCGAGGACGCCCTGTCGGCGACCCGCGCCGCGATGGCCGAGGGCATCGTCGCCGGGGGCGGCGCAGCGCTCATGCACGCCGCGCCGGTCCTCGACGAGCTGCAGGTCAAGGACGACTACGCGATCGGCGTCGAGATCGTGCGACGGGCGCTCACCGAGCCCACGTACCTGATCGCCAGCAACGCCGGGTTCCCCGGCGCCGAGGTCGTCGCCGAGGTCGCGCAGATGGGGGTCGACGAGGGATTCGACGCCCTCGAGGGCCGCTACGGCAACATGATCGACATGGGCATCATCGACCCGCTGCGGGTCTGCCGGTCGGCGCTGCAGAACGGCGCCTCTGTGGCCGGCCTGCTCCTCACCACGAACACGCTGATCGCGGAGGAGCAGACGGCGTGGGGCGGCAGCCGGGCGCTGATGACCGAGTTCGGGCAGCTCGACGAGGGGCTGCACCAGCCGTCGCCCGACTCCAGCACGCCGCAGTCGCTCGGTCTCGGGCCCTCGGTGGGCTGAGCGGCTGACGATGAGCGACGGAGCCCGGGCGAGCCCTCCGGCCGTCGTGCGACGGCTGGACACCCCGGGAGCGGTGCGACTCGCCCGGCTGGCGGCCACGTTCGAGGACCTGCAGACGGTGCTGCGGTCCTGCGAGCACCTGGTGTCCGCGCTCGCCGCCCCCGAGGGCGAGCGCGACGACCTGGTGATCGAGTCGGTGTGGACCGTCGCACTGCTCTCGTACGCGCGGTGCTTCGCCGACCCCGGGGCCGACCCGGTGCTGAGCGAGAGCGACCTCGGCGAGGCGGTGTCGAGCACGGAGGCGGTCGACTGGCACCGGGTGCTGCTGCAGCTGCGCGACCACCACGCCGACCCGGTCGACAACCCGCGGGAGCAGTTCTCGGTGGGCGTGGCGCAGGACCCGGACGGCTCGGCAGAAGGCATCGCGATCACGTCGGCCCGTCAACCCCTGGTCGACGACATCACCGTGCGGCAGACCGGGGCGATCGCCTTCGGCCTGAGCGGACTGGTCAACGACCGGATCGCCGCAGCGCAGCCGCGCGTGTTCGACGAGGTGAAGAACATCCCGACCGAGGAGCTGGCCGAGCTGGGCACGCTCGAGATCACGCAGCCGGACTGACTCAGACCACCGCCAGCAGTCCGTCCAGCTCGTCGCGCAGGTAGCCCGCCATCCGCCACACGTCGGGGACCATCTCGCGGCAGGCGATGAAGCCGACATCGAGCGAGCCGTCATAGCTGAACAGCGTGATGTTGAGGCCGCCGCTGACGTCGGTGACGGCCGACACCGGGTAGATGCCCTCGACCCGGCCGCCCGCGATGTAGAGCGGCAGCTGCGGGCCGGGCACGTTGGACACGAACAGGTTGAACAGCGCCCCGGGCGCCGTCACCACCCGGAACAGGGCCCGCGAGGCCAGCCCGGACAGCGACGTCGGCAGCACCGCGGACAGGTCCTGCAGGATCGACGCCGGCAGCGTGTCGAACTCGGCCTTCGCGACCGCTACCTCGTGCTGCACCGCCTCCAGCCGGGCGGTGGGGTCGGCCAGCTGCGTCGGCAGCGACACCACCATCACCGAGACCTGGTTCCCGCCGGTCTCGGCGTCGTCGTCGCGCACGGAGACCGGCACGGCGGCGACCAGGGGTGCCGACGGCAGGGCGTCGCGGTCGAGCAGCCACCGGCGCAGCACACCGGCCGTCAGCGCGAGGACCACGTCGTTGACCGTCATGCCGAACGCGTTCTTGACCCGCTTGACCTCGTCGAGCGGCACCGAGGCGTACGCGAATCGCCGGTGCGCGGTGATCGGCCCGTTGAACGGGGTGCGAGGGGCCACCAGCTCGCGTCGTCCCGCACTGCGGCGTGCGGGCCGGCCGACGAACGCGCGGACCACGGTGACGGCCTCGTCCAGGGTCCGTACACCCGGCACCTGGTAGGCACCCGGCAGCGAGGTCAGGTGCGGCAGTGAGCGGGGCAGCCCGGTGACGAGGTCGACGGTGCGGTCGGCCACCGAGGCGATCGCGCGCGGCAGCACCTGCCACGACGAGGGCACCTCGTCGGGGTCCCAGTCCTCCGGGTCGACCTCGCGCGGCTCGGGTGTCACGTCCATGATCGCGGCCAGGATCTCGGCACCGGAGATCCCGTCGATCGCCGCGTGGTGCACCTTCGAGTACAGCGCCACCCGGCCGTCGGCCAGCCCGTGCACGAGGTACATCTCCCACAGCGGCCGGGACCGGTCCAGCGACCGGGAGTGGATCCGGGCCACCTGCTCGCCGAGCTGCTCGGGCGTACCCGGCTGCGGCAGCCCGACCTCGCGCAGGTGGTACTCGAGGTCGAAGTCGGGGTCGTCGACCCAGTACGGGTAGCCGAGGCCGAACGGCACCTCCACCAGCCGCTGCCGGAACGGGGAGGCCAGGTGCAGCCGCGGCTCCAGCACGGCCCGTACGGCGTCGAGGTCGAGCTCGCCGCCCGGCGCCGTCGACGGGTCGAGCACCACCACGGCACCGACGTGACCGGTGGTGGTGCGATCCTCGATGTTGAGGAACTGCGCGTCGAGCGAGGTCAGGCGCCTCACGATTCGAGCTCGCGTCGCCGGCTGCCGCTCTCGACCTCGTCGGTGGCCCGCGACCTGCGCGGCTTGCGGTGCACGTCGATGCCGCCCATCAGGGCCAGGCCGCGTACGCGCACCACGGGGGCGCCGGGCGGTGCGACCGGTGCGTGCTCGGTCTGGTCGAACCCGCCCATCAGGCCGAAGCCACTCGCGTCCAGGGCGCAGTCGTCGGGAACCACGACGTCGATGCCGCCCATCAGCGTGAACGCCCAGATGGTGACCTCGGAGGTCTCGAGCTCGGCGTCGCGGAGGTCGAGGTCGACACCGCCCATCACCGAGATCGCGGTGTGCCGCGAGCCCATCGCCCACCGCCCGTGCCGGGTGGTGCCGCTCATCAGCGCGAGCGACCAGGTGCGCCCCTCCCGGCCCGTCACCCGGGCCGGCGAGCCGGCCGGCCGCAGCGTCGACGGCACTCGCGGCGCCGGGTGGGGGTGGTCGGGCAGGTCGTGGGTCAACGGCTCGAGCTCGGCGTACGTGCGCGCGGAGAACGCGGCCTCCAGCCGTTCCTCCAGCTCCGGGATCGTCAGGCGCCCGTCGCCGGCAGCGTCCCGCAGCCGCTCCGCGACGTGCTCCCGGTCGGCGTCGGAGGCGCGCCGCTGCTCGGCGGGGAGGGGGTCGGTCACGCGCCCGAGAATAGTCCGACCCGCAGCCACCGGCTCGGCCCCCGCGAGGCGGCTTGGTGGGGACGCCCGGTCGCGGTGTGATGGGGCATGGTCTCGTGGCGGGCCGGTCCCCCGGACCGGCTGCTGGTCTCCTGGGGTGCCCGTGCCCCGCGGTGACCGGCGACCCGACCTGCACCTGTGGTGGCCGCCAGCGGTCGCCGCGGTCGGGTTGGTGGTGGTGCACTTCGGCGTGCCCGAGCCGGATGCACCACTGGCCCGGGCGATGCTCGGGGCGATCATCACGCTGGCCGGGGTGATGCTGCTGGGTTTCGCGATCCTGCACCAGCTTCGGCGGCACCGAGTCGACCCCGACGCCGCCATCCACGGCTTGGTGCTGCTGCTCGTCCTCGTGGTAGCGGTCTTCGCCGGTGGATACGTCCTGCTGGAGCGGGCGTCGCCCGGCCAGGTCGCGGGTCTCGACACCCGGCTGGACTCGCTGTACTTCACGTTGTCGGTGCTCACCTCGGTCGGGTTCGGCGACGTGCACGCCAGCGGCCAGATCGCGCGCGGTGTGGTCGCCGTACAACTGGTGTTCGACGTCGTGCTCGTCGCGGCGGTGGCAGGCACGCTCGCCAAACGGTTCCGGGAGCGGCCCGGTCCCGCGGACGTCCGGAGCGGAGACGGTTGATGGAACCGACGAGAGGTGCTCGCCAGCCGCTTCCCCGCGGGCTGCTGATCCTGCTCGGCCTGGCGGCCGCGGTGATCGCGTTGGGCGGCATGCGCACCGCAGCGGGGCTCATCGGGCCGGCCTTCCTGGCCCTGGTGCTCACCATCGCCGTGCACCCGATGCGCGGCTACGCCGCTCGGCTGGGGGCTCCCGCGTGGGCGGGCACCCTGGTCGGCATCATCACCGTCTACGTGGTGCTGCTGCTGCTCGCCGCCTCCCTGGTGATCGCGGTGGCGCGGTTCGCGACGCTGATGCCGACGTACGCGGACGAGTTCAACAACCTGCTGCAGGACGGGCTGGACACGTTGGCGGGGTACGGCGTCAGCCGCGATCAGATCAACGAGATCACCAGCTCGTTCGACGTGAGCCAGGCGGTCAGCGTGGCCGGCAGCGCGCTGAGCAGCGTGCTGTCGCTGACGTCGAACCTGTTGTTCATCATCACCCTGCTGCTGTTCATGGGCATGGACGCGGCGCACGTGCCGGCCAAGCTCGAGAGCTCCCGCGACGAGCGGCCGGCGGTGGTGGAGGCCTTCGATGCCTTCGCCGTCGGCACCCGCCGGTACATCGTGGTCTCCACCGTGTTCGGGCTCATCGTCGCGGTGCTGGACACGGTGTTCCTCGCGTTCACTCCCGTGCCGGTGCCCCTGCTGTGGGGGCTGCTGGCGTTCATCACCAACTACATCCCCAACATCGGGTTCGTCATCGGACTGGTGCCGCCCGCGATCCTCGGACTGCTCGAGGGCGGGCCGTGGCTGATGATTCTCATCATCGCGGTCTACAGCGTGCTGAACTTCGTGATCCAGTCGGTGATCCAGCCGAAGTTCGTCGGCGACTCCGTCGGCCTGTCCGGGACGCTCACGTTCCTGTCGCTGATCTTCTGGGCCTGGGCGCTCGGGCCGCTCGGTGCGTTGCTCGCCGTGCCGTTGACGCTGCTGCTCAAGGCCATGCTGGTCGATGTCGACCCCGACTCGCGCTGGCTGACCCCGCTGCTCGCGGGCGGGAGGACCGACAAGACGCCCCAGGCCAGGCCCCGGCCACCGCCGAGCCAGGCGGAGCCGGCGCCCGAGCCCGCGTGACCTGGGGCGAGGAGTCGTCGATCGTCGCCCGCGCGGTCTCCGAGCGGGGCGAGCTGGTGCTGCGGCGGCGGGCGGACGGACCGCTGGAGCTGCGGGCCAACGGCATCTTCGTCATGGACGACGACGAGGTCAGCAGCGAGCGGCGGCTGGCAGAGGCCAGCCTGGCGGCGGCCGCCGACCCGGGCCGGGTCCTGGTCGGTGGGCTCGGCCTCGGCTGCACCCTCGCCGCGGTCCTCGAGGACACGCGGGTGCGGCTGGTGACGGTCGTCGAGCTGGAGGCGGTGCTGGTCGACTGGCTGCGGGCCGACGTGGTGCCGGGCGGTGCGACGCTGCTCGCCGACCCGCGGGTCGACGTACGGGTCGACGACGTGGCTGCCGTGCTGTCGGACGCTGCCGCCGCGGCGTACGACGTCGTGCTGCTCGACGTCGACAACGGGCCGGACTACCTGGTGCACGACGCCAACGCCGACCTCTACCGCGAGCCGTTCCTGCGCCGGTGCGCCGCCACGCTGTCGGCCGGGGGCGTGCTGGTGGTCTGGTCGATGAACGAGTCGGCTGCGCTGGTGCACGCCCTGCGCGCCGTGTTCCCGCGGGTCTGGACCGAGCGCTGCCGGGTGCGGCTGGGCGGGCGCGACGCCGCGTACTGGCTGCACCTCGGCTGCACGGCCCCGGCCGACGGCCACTAATCTCGCGCCCATGACGACCCCTGACGCCGAGCAGGACCACCGCATCGAGCGCGACACCATGGGCGAGGTACGCGTGCCGCGGGACGCGCTGTGGCGCGCGCAGACCCAGCGGGCGGTGGAGAACTTCCCCATCTCGGGCCGGCCGCTCGAGTCGGGGCACATCCGGGCGCTGGCGCAGATCAAGGCCGCGTGCGCACGGGTCAACGCCGAGCTCGGCGTGCTCGACCAGGACCTGGCCGAGGCGATCGCCACGGCGGCTGCCGACGTCGCCGCCGGCGGGCACGACGGCGAGTTCCCTGTCGACGTGTTCCAGACCGGGTCGGGCACGTCCAGCAACATGAACACCAACGAGGTGCTGGCCACGCTGGCCACCCGCGCGCTCGGCCGCGACGTCCACCCCAACGACCACGTCAACGCCAGCCAGTCCAGCAACGACGTCTTCCCCACCTCGATCCATGTCGCCGCCACCGAGGCGGCGAGCCACGACCTGGTGCCGGCGCTCGACCGCCTGGCGACAGCGCTGGAGGCCAAGGCCGCCGAGTTCGCCGAGGTGGTGAAGTCCGGGCGTACGCACCTGATGGACGCCACCCCGGTCACGCTCGGCCAGGAGTTCGGGGGCTACGCGGCTCAGGTGCGCAGGGGCATCGAGCGGGTGGAGTCCGCGCTGCCCCGGGTGGCAGAGGTGCCGCTCGGCGGCACGGCGGTGGGCACCGGCATCAACACGCCGCGTGGCTTCCCGCAGCGGGTGATCGAGCTGCTCGCCGCCGACACCGGTCTGCCCCTGACCGAGGCGGCGGACCACTTCGAGGCGCACGGCGCCAGGGACGGGCTGGTCGAGTTCTCCGGCCAGCTCCGCACCATCGCGGTCAGCCTCGTCAAGATCTGCAACGACCTGCGCTGGATGGGATCCGGGCCGCGCGCCGGCCTGGCCGAGATCGCCCTGCCCGACCTCCAGCCGGGCTCCAGCATCATGCCCGGCAAGGTCAACCCGGTGCTGCCGGAGGCGACCCTGATGGTGTGCGCCCAGGTCATCGGCAACGACCAGACCATCACCTTCGCCGGGGCCTCGGGGACCTTCGAGCTGAACGTGATGATGCCCGTCATCGCGCGCAACCTGCTCGAGTCGATCCGGCTGCTGAGCAACGCGTCGGTGCTGCTCGCCGACCGCTGCGTCAGCGGCATCACCGCCGACGTCGACAGGTGCCGCGAGTTCGCCGAGTCGTCGCCGTCGGTGGTCACGCCGCTGAACCGGCACATCGGCTACGAGAACGCAGCCAAGGTGGCCAAGCAGGCGGTCAAGGAGCGCAAGACGATCCGTGCGGTCGTCATCGAGCAGGGCTACGTCGAGCGTGGCGACCTCACCGAGGCAGAGCTCGACGAGGCGCTGGACGTGCTGTCGATGACGCACCCCTGAGGCGTCAGTCGTCGACCCGCTCGGCCAACAGGTAGCCGCCGCCCACCGGCACGTCCTCCCAGCGGGTGCCCGGGTAGTGCTGGTGCGCCCAGCGGGCGATGCCGACGTCCTCCCAGCCCAGCCGGGTGTCGATCACGACCCAGTCCGGCGTGACCATCTCCGGTCCGGTGTTCGTGCCGATGAAGTAGACGTCGTGGTCGGGCACCAGGGGGGCGATCAGCCCGATGTCGGTGTCGACGGTCGCGCCGTCGGGGATCCGGTCGACGAGCTTCTCGGCGGCGCGCTCACGGGCGCTGTCGGCGTACGTGCTCGGGCGGACGAGGTCCCGCAGTGGGTACTGCAGGGCGAGCACCAGCGCCGCGGTCAGCGCGACGGCCGCGCCCTGCTCGGCGTAGCGGGCCAGCCACCGCGGACCCGACGCGCGGGCCCGCACGATGCCGTCGATCATCGCGATGAACACCACCGGCATCAGCGTCAGCGAGTAGTGCCAGTCGGTGCCCCAGTAGGCGTCGTAGTCGCTGAGGAAGCGCCACCCGAGCGTCGGCACCGCCACCAGGACCCAGGGCGAGCGCAGGGCGAGGAAGCCGGTGATCCCGAGGGTCAGAACGAGCGTCTCGACCTTCTCGGCCGGCCAGAAGGCGCGTAACGGCCAGGCCACTGGGTCACCCTCGCCGTCGGCACCGGTGAGCCGGCTCCAGTAGTCGTAGCCGCCGTCGTTGATCACGGGGATCACGACCAGCAGCACCAGGACGCTGGCCACGATGCCGAACGCGACCAGCCCGAAGCCCCAGCGCCGGGCGCCGACCAGGGCCAGCACCAGGCCGATGGCCACCACGGTGACGCCCTGGTCCTCCTTGACCAGCACCAGCGCGCCGGACCACAGCGCCACCCACCGCCAGTCCCGGCGCAGGTACGCCGCACCCGCCAGTGCCAGCAGGGGCACGGCGAACGCCACCTCGTGCACGTCGAAGTCGGCCGCCTCGGCGAGGCCGAAGGACAACCCGTAGGCGAGCCCCACCGCGGTGCCGGGCACCGCGCCCAGGTGCCGGACGGCGGTCGCCAGCACGATGGCCACCGAGAAGGCCAGCAGCGCTGCCTGCGCCACCAGCAGCGTCACCGGCGACGGCGCGAGCGCCCACAGCGGTCCGAAGAGCGCGATCACCGGGCTGAAGTGGTCGCCGAGCAGGTTGACCCCGGGCCCCTTGATGTCGACCAGCGGGTAGCCGTGCTCGGCGTAGCCCCGCGCGGCCTGCGAGAAGATCGCGAGGTCCCAGGAGCGCACGCCGACCCGGTCGTAGCGGGCCACGGACAGCACCGTGTAGGCCGCGGCGAAGACCGCGTAGGCAGCCAGCGGCGCCCACCGGGACCAGCGCGTCACCGGGTCAGTCGACCGAGACGAGGGTGCGGCCGACCAGCTCGTCGTCGGCGCGGTTGTCGCGGTACCAGCCGACCCACCCGAGGTACGACTTCGCCGGGCGAAGCCGGCTGGTCTCCATCCGCCAGCGGTCGTCCTCGGCGGCGACCGCCTCCTGCCGGTGCACCGACGCGGTCAGGTCGCCAGTCGCCTGCCGCGGCACCTGGAAGGTGCGCACCGTGAACGTCGTCTCGCCGGCCGGGTCGGCGACGAACCACGGCTGGACGTAGACGGTGTAGGTGCCCGGCGCCAGCCCGCGCTCGGTGATCTGCTCGGTGGCCCTCCCGGTCGCCGACGCACCCACGACGTCGCCGTCCTCGTCGAGCAGGAACAGGTCGAGGTCGTCGGCTGCGTCGTCGGGGACGGTCTGGACCCGTACCAGCTCGGCGGCCCCTCCGACCTCGATGGTCTGCGACCACAGGCCGCCCAGCCCGGGATCGAAGTCCGCGCCGGCGGTGTCCGAGCCGTTGGCGGCGGTGTCGACCCCGGCCGTCAGGCCGCGGACCTTGGCCACCATCGTCGCGTCGATGCCCGACCGGGTGGTGATCCGCGTCGTCCGGTCCAGGGCGACCTCCGCAGGGGCGACCACGCCGACCGGGCGCACCACCATCGGCAGCCGGACCCGGTGGCCACCGGTGCTGTCCCCGAGTCGGACGACACCGGCCTGGTACGCGTCCAGGTCGGCGCTGTCGCGGACCACCCGCAACGTGATGGTCTCGGTTTGCCCCGGCGCGAGCGTGAACACCGACGGCACCGCGGTCACGCTGATGCCCTCGAAGCCGTGCACCGCCACGGAGTACGTCGACGTCGAGTCGTCGACGTTGGTCACGGTCCGGCGGACCCGTTCGCGGCCCGCGAGCTGGTCGACCGCGATCGACGGCAGGTTGACGTTCGACGCCGCGACCGGCCGGCCCGGGACGAACGCGCGATAGCCCTGACCCGCGAGGTAGCCGGACCAGTCGCGCAGGTCGGAGTCGACGACCAGACCGGGGTCGAGCACCCGCCCGGGACGGACGAAGCCCGCGCCCTGGCCGAACGGGCTGGTGGTGCCAGTGAGGTTGCGCGTGGTCGTCATCATCGCCGACTTGACGGCCATCGGGGACCAGCCCGGGTGCGCCTGCATGACCAGCGCCGCGAGGCCGGCGACGTGGGCGGTCGACATCGAGGTGCCGGAGTACAGGTCGTAGCCGCGTCCGCGGTTGCCCTCGGGAGCAACGGCGGCCAGCACGTCGATCCCCGGCGCGGCGAGGTCGGGCTTGAGCAGGTCCCCGGCAGCGGCCGTCGTGGGGCCGCGGCTGGAGACCCCACCGAGCGCCGGCGGTCGCGGCCCCAGCGCGCCGGTGTGCGCCAGGATCCGTGCCGTCGGGGCGTCCGCGCTCTCGGCGTAGGCGTAGATGCCGTCGTAGCCGGTGTCGGCGATGTGCACTGTCGGGACCGCGTGCAGGTCAGCGTCCAGGCTGTTCGGGCTGGGGTTGACCAGCAGCGTGCCGACCGCGCCCGCGTCGGCCGCGACGGCGCTCTTCTCCACCCGGTCGTTGGTCCCGCGGTCGCAGACGACGATCGCGCCGGCGACGGTCGCCGGGTCGAGGGTGTCGGGGAAGCACAGCTGCGCCTCGGCCGGGTCGGCCCCGTCGACGGCTGCGTCCCGGGCGATCACCAACGGCGCCAGACCGACGTCGTCGGGTGTCACCGACACCCCGACGTACTCCTGGCCGTTGCCGAGCCGGACGGTGGCCGGGAACGCGTAGTGCGTGGACGCGGCCACCGTGGTCACCCAGGGGCTGGGGTGCGCGACGGTGCCGCCCGCGGGTCCGTCGTTACCGGCGGGGGCGGCGACGAACACTCCCGCGTCGGCCGCGTGCAGGAACGCCAGCTCGACCGGGTCGACGACGTCGCCGAGCGTGCCGCTGACCGAGTAGTCGAGGACGTCGACCCCGTCACCCACCGCACTGTCGACGGCGGCGACGGCGTCGGAGGTCATGCAGCTGTTGCCGAGGTCCGCCGAGGTCCAGCAGGCCTTGTAGGACGCCACCTTGGCCGCCGGCGCCATCCCGGACACCCGGCCCAGGTCGATGCGCCCGGCGGTCGCGGACGACGCGCGGTTGCCCGCCGCCGTCGAGGCGGTGTGCGACCCGTGGCCGTTGTAGTCCTCGGGCGACAGGAACTCCTCGTTCCAGACCGCGCCAGGACCGCCCTGCCCGCGGAGGAAGTAGCGCCCGCCGACCAGCTTGTCGTTGCAGGCGAACCGGCCGGCCACGTCGTCGTCGGCGCCGGGCTGGCAGGAGCCGGAGTAGCTGGACGGCGGGGCGGACCCCACGGCGGCGAACGAGGCGCTGTCGGAGTCGATGCCGCTGTCGACGACTCCGATGACGGTCCCCCGGCCGGCGCCGTCGGCAGAGCTCGACCCGCCGGGCCGGCGCCACGTCCCGGTCGACCCGGTCGACCGGTCGACCCGGTCGACCCGGTCGACGCGAGGGGCTGCGCGGTGCGCGAGCTGTCGAGGTGGCGGACCCGGTCGGGCACCACGGCGAGCACGCCGGGCCGCTGCGCGAGCTCGCGCGCCCGCTGGTCGCTCAGGTCGGCCGCGAAGCCGTTGAGGCTCACCGTGTAGTGGTAGAAGGCCTCGGCCCCGACCGACCGGGCCAGCCGGTCCTGGCGGGCCCGGAGGGCCGCGGTGTACGCCCGCGCTGCCCGGGTCGTCGCGTCGTAGCGCGAGCCGGCGGGCGGCGCCGTGCGCGCCAGCCCGGCCACTCCCCCGCGGTACGACGCAGCGGGTGTCCCGCCGAGCAGGACGAGGTACCGGCCGTTGCTGGCCGTCGACACGGCGGCCGGGTTGCCTGCCCACGGGGTGGCGGACGCGCCGGGGCCGGGCGCGACCACGAGGAGCGCCCCGAGGATGGCGGCCGCGGCCGCCATCGTGGTCGGCCGGGCCAGCGAGGTCCGGACGCGACGCGCACCGCGAGGTGCGTACGGCACAGTCGTTGCCCTCCACGAGGATGCGACCCGGAGCACGTCGCATCGATCCGTGCTCGGGCGGCCCCTGCCCGGGACTCGGGTCAGGCGGTCCGCCGGCCGGCGCTGAGGCTCAGTACCAGCCGTTGGACATCTTGAACGAATTTGCCGCGCAAGGCGAGCCGTAGCGGGCCTCGATGTAGCTCAGGCCCCACTCGATCTGGGTCACCGGGTTGGTCCGCCAGTCGGACCCGGCCGCGGCCATCTTCTCCGCGGGCAGCGACTGCGGGATGCCGTAGGCGCCCGACGTCGGGTTGGTCGCGGTGTGGTCCCAGTTGCTCTCGCCGACCCACAGCGAGTCGAGGCAGCTGAACTCCGAGCTCGGCCAGCCGTAGTCGGCGAGCATCGCGAGCGCGATGTCGCGGGGGTCGGACGGCGCCTCCACCGTCGCCGCACCGGACACGCCCGCCTCGGCGCCCTGGCGGTCCAGCGAGACCTGGTCGTCGTCCGGGTCGGGCGCCGTCCGGACACCGGAGCGGCTCACGCCGAACTCCTCGGTGGCCGCGCCCCGCTCGGCCATCAGGTCGGCGTCGGCGGACGCTGCGGCGCCGTCGAAGGAGGTGCCGTCGCTCGCGCTGGTGGTGTCGGCGGGGGACTCGTCGGCGGTCGCCAGGCTGCTGGCGGCGCCACCACCGACCACGATGCCGGTCACGGCGAGCGCAGCCAGCGCCGGCCGGCTGATCGGCCGGACGGACGGGACTGCGGCGCCGAGGCGGGCACGGGCGCGTTCGGTGGTGGTGGGGCCGCGGTGACGCGGCCGGACGTGGCGACCGGAGGGCACGTCGGACACAGGCGTGGACTCCAAGGGGGGCTCGGGGGGATCTCGGGCAGAATGCCAAACAGTGCGGCCGTTATCAAATCGCGACCTGAACTGTCGACGGACGGCGACCAAACCACTACCAAGGGTGGCAATTCACCCTACTCAGGGTGGTGTCGCCACCCCGTGGCATGGGGAGGCCCCGCGCAGGTGCGCGGGGCCTCCGGGGCGGTTGTGGCCTGCTCAGTCGCTCAGCCGCTCCCCGGTCTCGACCGAGAACAGGTGGTTCTTGTCCGGCTCCACCGCGAACCGCACGGTCGAGCCGGGCTGGATCATCTTCCGCGCGTCGTGCCGCGCGACCAGCAGGTTGCCGCTGGAGTCGCCGTCCTTCATGTGCGCGTAGACGAACGCGTCGGCGCCGAGCTCCTCGACCACGTCGACGACGGCGGGGATGCCCTGCTCGCTCTCGCTGACCACCTTGAACGACTCCGGCCGCACGCCGAGCGTGACGGTCTGGGCGCCGCCGATGCGCTCCTTGACGTTGCGCGCCACCGGGACCGCCAGGTTGTCGAGCCGGACGGTGTCGCCCTCGACGGGAACCTCGAACAGGTTCATGGCCGGCGAGCCGATGAAGCCGGCGACGAACGCGTTCTGCGGCCTGTCGTAGAGGTTCAGCGGGGTGTCGACCTGCTGGAGCAGCCCGTCCTTGAGCACGGCGACCCGGTCGCCCATCGTCATGGCCTCGACCTGGTCGTGGGTCACGTAGACGGTCGTGACACCGAGCCGGCGCTGCAGGGCGGCGATCTGCGCCCGGGTGGAGACGCGCAGCTTGGCGTCGAGGTTGGACAGCGGCTCGTCCATGAGGAACACCTGCGGCTCACGCACGATCGCGCGACCCATCGCCACCCGCTGCCGCTGGCCACCGGACAGCGCCTTCGGCTTGCGGTCGAGGTACTCCTCGAGGTCGAGCAGCTTGGCGGCCTCGCGGACGCGCTTGGCCCGCTCCTCCTTGCCGATGCCGGCCATCTTGAGCGCGAAGCCCATGTTGTCGGCGACGGACATGTGCGGGTAGAGCGCGTAGTTCTGGAAGACCATCGCGATGTCGCGGTCCTTGGGCGGCATGTGGGTGACGTCGCGCTCGCCGATGTGGATGGTGCCGTCGGAGACCTCCTCGAGGCCGGCGAGCATCCGGAGCGAGGTGGACTTGCCGCACCCGGACGGCCCGACGAGCACCATGAACTCGCCGTCCTTGATCTCCAGGTCGAGCTTGTCGACGGCTGGGTGGTCGGAGCCGGGGTATACCCGCGACGCCTGGGAGTAAGTGACCTGTGCCATGAGAGGTGCTTCCCTTCACCGGCAGGTACGTGCCGGACGATCCGTAGTGAAGTGGTTGAAGTCAGCAGACAGTGTGACAAGCGTTGCGTCAAGTACGCGCGGTGCTGTCCTCGGCCGCCTGTGCCTGGTCGGCCTCCCGCTCCTCGATCACCTGCCGTGTGAGCTCTGCGCCGGCTTCGGCGTCGCGGGTCAGATTCTCGCCCGACTCGGGGTCGAAGCAGTGAATCTTCCGGGTATCCACCCAGAACTCGGCGTCACGGCCTTCGCGTATCCGGCTCGTGGAGTCGATCGACACAATGGCCTGCGTCCGCAGCTGGTCGCTGTCGAGCTCACGGGACAGATCACGCAGCTGCGCTGTCACTGCCTCCGACGCCTCGAAGGGGATGTAGGCGTACTGCGCGTCCCCCAGCCACTCGGTGACGTCAACCCGTGCCGTAAAGGTGGACCCCTTGTCACGCTTGGCCTCATCGACCAGCGAGGCGTCCTCGAAGTACTCCGGGCGCACGCCCATGAGGACGAGCTCCTTCCCGGCGACAGCGGGGGCCATGCGCTCGTCAAGCTGGAAGCGCCCGAACGGCGTGTCCAGGCTCGATCCCTCGACCTTCGCAGGCAGGAAGTTCATCGGCGGCGATCCTATGAAGCCGGCAACGAACAGATTGAGTGGCTGGTCGTACAGCTCCCGGGGAGATGCCACCTGCTGCAGCAGTCCCTTGCGCAGGACGGCCACCCGGTCCCCCAGGGTCATTGCCTCGGTCTGGTCGTGGGTCACGTAGACCGTGGTGATGCCGAGCGACCGCTGCAACCGCGAGATCTCCGTGCGCATCTGCCCACGGAGCTTGGCGTCGAGGTTGGACAACGGCTCGTCGAAGAGGAACGCGTCTGCCTCACGCACTATCGCCCGGCCCATCGCGACCCGCTGACGCTGACCACCGGACAGGTTCGCCGGCTTGCGGTCGAGATGCTCGTTCAGCTCGAGGAGGCCCGCCGCCATCTCCACCTTTCGCTTGATCTCATCGTCCGACGTCTTTGACAACCGAAGAGGGAAGGCGATGTTCTCGAACACCGAAAGGTGGGGGTACAAGGCATAGTTCTGGAACACCATGGAAAGGTTGCGGTCACGAGGCGCCTTGTCGTTGACCCGTTTGTCGCCGATGAGCATGTCGCCCGACGTAATGTCCTCGAGCCCGACGATCATGCGCAGCAACGTGGACTTCCCGCATCCGGAAGGCCCGACCAGGATCATGAATTCGCCGTCGGCGATGTCCAGACTCACGTCGTTGACCGCAGCGAATCCGTCACCGTACTTCTTGATGATGTGGTTGAGCGTGATGGCAGCCATCTGGGTGGTCTCCTAGTTGACAGGTAGCGGCGTCAGCCCTTGACGGCACCGTTGGTGAGGCCGGCGACGATACGCCGCTGGAACAGCAGGACAAGGAGCACGACGGGAATGGTCACCACAACCGCGGCTGCCGAGATGGCACCGGTGGGTTGCTCGAACTGTGACGCGCCGGTGAAGAACGCCAGCGCGGCCGGGACCGGCCGGCTTGCTTCCGTGGAGGTGAGGGAGATTCCGTACACGAAGTCGTTCCACGCGATGAAGAAGGCGATGATCGCGGTGGTGAACACGCCAGGTGCGGCCAGCGGGACAATCACCTTGCGGAAGGCCTGCCAAGCAGTCGCACCGTCGACCTGGGCCGCCTGTTCCATCTCCCAGGGGATCTCACGGAAGAACGCGGACAGCACCCAGATCGACAGCGGCAGTGTCAGTGACAGGTACGGGATGATGAGCCCCGGCCAGGTGTCGTAGAGGCCGATCTGGCGCCAGAGGTTGAACAACGGCGTCACGATCGAGATCACCGGGAAGATGGCAACCGCCAGCGCGCTGGTGAGGATGATCCGCTTGCCGGGGAACTCGAGCCGTGCGATGGCGTACGCACAGAACATGGACAGGATGACGGCGATGAAGGTCGCGATCAGGGAGATCCCGAACGAGTTCCGCAGCGACGGAAGGAAGAGGTCGGAGCCGGCGCCGTTGATGATGAAGTCGTAGTTCTGACCCGAGAACTCCTCGGGGATGAAGCGCTTGTCCGACAGGGCCGCAGGTGACTTGAAGGACAGCATGACGATCCAAGCGACCGGCAGGAGGCAGTACAGCATGATGACTGCGCCCCCGACCCACCACAGGACTGCGTTGCGCCGCTGCATGACTAATCCCCTCGCATCTGCGACAGATCGACCCGGAACAACTTGATGAAGGACGCGGCTATCAGCACCACACACAAGAACAGCAGCACGGACACCGCTGAACCGAGCCCGATCTCGAGCCGGCCGATGGTCTCCCGGTAGGCGAGGAAGGACACGGTTTCAGTCTTGTTCGCTCCGCCGGTCATCACGAACACGTTGTCGAAGATCCGGAAGGCGTCGAGAGTACGGAAGAGCACGGCCACCATGATGGCTGCCTTCATGTTGGGCAGCGTGACCTTGTACAAGCGCTGCCAAGCAGTGGCACCGTCAACCTTCGCGGCTTCTTGCATGTCCTCAGGCACCTGGGCAAGTCCGGCCAGGAGGAGCAGGGAGATGAACGGGGTCGTCTTCCAGATCTCCGACGCGCAGATGACGACGATCGACGGCCAGAACGAGCTGAACCAGTCGGTGTCGTCGCTGATGCCGGGCAGCCACGCCAGCCACCTACTGACGAAGCCCGTGTCCAGGGCGAACGCGAACTGCCAGGCGAACGCCGACACGACGGTGATGATGGCGTAGGGGATGAGGATCGCCGTGCGCAGCACGGGGCGCAGCGTCTTGAGTGCCTTGTTCATCACCATGGCGAGGCCGAACCCGATGACGAGCTCGACGACTACCGTGATGACTGTGATGAGCAGGGTCACCCCGATGACCTGCCACCACAGCGGGTCGGTGAGGATCACGCTGTAGTTCTTGAACCAGATGAACGATCTGTTGTCCGGGTCGGTCAACCGGTAGTTGAACGTCGAGAGCCAGACCGCATTGAGAATCGGGTAGAGCGTCACCGCCAGCATGACGAAGAACGCCGGGCCGGCGAGCATCCACCCGAGGCGACGCTCAGCCTTGGCCCGGTCGGTCGTGCCGGCCTTCGGCGGCGGCTGCTCGACCGGGCGCTCGGTGGTCGCCGCGCTCACAGCAGCACCTCGCCGTTGATCACACCAAGAAGGAACTCGGAGGCGTCCTGCGGAGTCTCGGTGGTCACCGACGACGGGGGATGGAACTCACGCTGCAGCGAGGACGACACCTCCGTGTAGTACGGGGTCAGTGGCCGCGGGGCTGCGGCGTCCAGGCTCTCCACGATGACGTCGGCCATCGGGTAGGCCTCGAGAACCTCCGGGTCCTCGTAAACCGATGACGCGGCGGCGGGGTTGCCGTTCGTCAGCATGTACTGCTTCTGGTTCTCTTCCGATGTGATGCACGCGGCTGCGTCCAACGCTTCCTCCTGGTTGTCCGAGAAGGCGCCGATCCCGATGTGGATGCCACCGAAGGGTGGCTTGGACGGCTCGCCCGCGGTGACCTCGGGGTACGTCGTCCAGGCGATGTCCTCGAAGACCGACTTGTCGAGGGTCCCGCCGTCGACCTCTCCCTGCCAGGCGGTCCAGACGTAGGGCCAGTTGACGAGGAACCCGCCGTCATCGCCCTGGAAGAGGCGGCGCGCGCCCTCCTCGTCCTGGGTGGAGAGCGCCGGGCCGCCGACGGCGTCGACCTCCTCGATGATCTTGGCGGCCGCCTCACCCTCGGGGGAGTCGAGGCCCAGCTCGAGGTCCTCGGGCGGCGCCTCGGGATTGATCAGCACGCTGGCGCCGGCCGACTCCACCAGGGCGTTGATCCACACCGTGTAGCCCTCGTAGAGCAGGCCCTGCGCGGCGACGGTCTTGTCTTGGCTCCCCGCAGCCTCGGTGATCTGGTCCCAGGTCACCGGCTGTGACATATCCAGACCGGCCGCCTCCGCGACGCTCTTGCGGTACCAGAGCAGTTGCGTGTTGGCCCAGAACGGCACCGCCACGAGCTCGTCCTCCCACGTCGCACTGGTCACCGCCGACTCGACGATCCCGTCGGTGAACTCGGCCGCCCGGTCCTGTGGGATCGGCGCGAGGAAGCCGGCTGTGGCGAACTCCGGGACGAACGGGGGGTCGAGGCTCATCAGGTCGACCGACGAGTCCCCACCGGCCAGCCGGCGGACCAGCTGCTCACGCTGCGCGCTGGCGTCGGTCGGCAGACCTGCTGTCGTGATCTCGTAGGCTCCGCCGGACTTCTCGGTGCACTCGGCAGCCAGCTCCACCTGGCCGCCTGAGTCCGGGTTGATGTACCAGGTGAGCGTCGGCGGTCCGGTGTCCTCGTCCCCGCAGGCTGCCAACAGCGACACACCCATCGCAGTGGCGGCGGCCAACGCGATTGCTCTCCGCGGTCGCCGGCCGACCCTGCTCATGCCGGACTCGCGAGCTGGCCACGCCCGCCGTTGCGAGGCTCGTCCAACTGTGCTGACTGAGGCATCTGCCGATCTCCTGAGTTGGCGCGGTTCGTGTGACGGAACTATGCCAGGGTGTGACATGCATCGCACTGTGCCGCGACGGCCGTTATGTCGTGCCCGTACGGAGATGCCTGCTCACGTCAGGATGCGGAGCTCTCCAGCATCTCGGTGACCAGGGCGGCGATCGGCGAGCGCTCCGACCGAGTGAGTGTCACATGCGCAAAAAGGGGATGCCCCTTGAGCGTCTCCACCACCGCGGCGACTCCGTCGTGCCGGCCGACGCGCAGGTTGTCGCGCTGGGCGACGTCGTGGGTGAGCACCACCCGTGAGTTCGCACCGATGCGGGACAGCACGGTCAGCAGCACGTTGCGCTCGAGCGACTGGGCCTCGTCGACGACGACGAACGCGTCGTGCAGGGACCGGCCCCGGATGTGGGTCAGCGGGAGCACCTCGAGCATGCCGCGGTCGAGCACCTCGTCGACGACGTCACCGCTGACCAGCGCACCGAGGGTGTCGAAGACCGCCTGCGCCCAGGGGTTCATCTTCTCCGACTCGTTGCCAGGCAGGTAGCCGAGGTCCTGGCCGCCCACCGCGTACAGCGGCCGGAAGACCACGACCTTCTTGTGCTGGCGCCGTTCGAGCACCGCCTCCAACCCCGCGCACAGCGCAAGGGCCGACTTGCCGGTGCCGGCGCGCCCGCCGAGGGACACGATGCCCACGTCGGGGTCGAGCAGCAGGTCGAGCGCCACCCGCTGCTCGGCCGAGCGCCCGCGCAGCCCGAACGCCTCCCGGTCGCCGCGCACCAGCCGCACCCGCTTGTCCGGCCCCACCCGCCCCAGCGCGCTGCCGCGCTCGGACAGCATCACCACGCCCGCGTGGCAGGGCAGCTCGGCGGCCGCCTCGACGTCGACGACGCCCTCGTCGTACAGCGTGTCGACCAGCCCGCCCGCGACCTCGACCTCGGCGACTCCCGTCCAGCCCGACTGCGGCACCAGCTCGGCGCGGTACTCCTCGGCCGTCAGCCCGACGGCGGACGCCTTGACCCGCATCGGCAGGTCCTTGGAGACGAGCGTGACGACACGCCCCTCCTGGGCCAGGTTGAGAGCCACGGCGAGGATGCGGGAGTCGTTGTCGCCGAGCCGGAAGCCGGCCGGCAGCACCGCCGGGTCGGTGTGGTTCAGCTCGACCCGCAGCGTCCCGCCCGCCTCGCCGACCAGCACGGGTGCGTCCAGCCGGCCGTGCAGGATCCGCATCTCGTCCAGCATGCGCAGTGCCGACCGCGCGAAGAACCCCAGCTCCGGGTGGTGCCGCTTGCCCTCCAGCTCGGAGATGACCACGACCGGGAGCACAACCTCGTGCTCGTCGAATCGGGTGAGCGCGGTCGGGTCGGCGAGCAGCACGCTGGTGTCGAGCACGTACGTGCGCGCGGCGGGCTGGTCGCTGCGGATGGTGGGCGAGTCGGACACGTGGTGGTCCCCTCCGGACCACGCGCGGCTGCAGCGCCCGGTCCCTGGGTCGGTGGGACCGGGACTGGGCACACGCGCAACGTCACGGAGCCTCCCGGGACGACCGGCTTCCCCACCGGCCGTCGACCCCGACGCTACGACCGGGCAGGCGCCGACCCGGCTCGACACGCCCGCCCGCGAGGGGTGAACGTCTGGTGAGGGCGAGCGGCCCGCTCAGACGCCGAAGCGGCGCTCCCGGGCGGCGTAGGCACGCAGCGCGCGGAGGAAGTCGATGCGCCGGAAGTCGGGCCACAGCGCGTCGCAGAACCAGAACTCGGAGTGCGCGCTCTGCCAGAGCAGGAAGCCGCCCAGCCGCTGCTCGCCGGAGGTACGGATCACCAGGTCGGGGTCGGGCTGACCCTTGGTGTACAGGTGCTCGGCGATGTGCTCGACGTCGAGGATCTCGGCCAGCTCCTCGATCGTGGTGCCGAGCGACGCGTGCTCGGCGAGCAACGAGCGCACCGCGTCGGCGAGCTCACGCCTGCCGCCGTAGCCCACGGCGACGTTGACCGACATGCCGCGCACGTGCGCGGTGGCGGTCGCCGACTCCTTGAGCACCTCGGCCGTGGCACTCGGCAGCAGGTCGAGGGCGCCCAGCGGTTGCAGCCGCCAGCGACCCGCTGCCGCGAGCGCGCGTACGAGGTCCTCGATGACCGCGAGCAGCTCGGCGAGCTGGGCGGTGTCCCGGTTGAGGTTGTCGGTGGACAGCAGCCACAGCGTGACGACCTCGACCTCGGCCTCCTCGCACCAGCCGAGGAACTCGGTGATCTTGTCGGCGCCGGCCTGGTAGCCGGCGCGGTAGCCCTGCGGGCCCTCGGCGACGCGTGCCCATCGCCGGTTGCCGTCGGCGATGACGCCGACGTGCTTGGGCAGCCGGGTGCGATCGAGCCGCCGCTGCAGGCGGCGGGTGTAGACCGCGTAGACGGCGTCGCGCACCGTGCTCCTGGCCCGGCCCATGGGGCTGCCCACCCTCCCGCGGTCGCCGTCCCGTGCGGTCCCAGTGTGCCTCCCACTGTGCCGGAGCCCGCGACCACCACTCAGGCTATCCCTGGCCGCGTCTCAGGTTCGGCACCTACATTGACCGACATGACCCGAGGTGAGCGACTCCAGGCCGCGGGCCATGAGATGGGCGACCGGCTGCGCGAGACGGTCCACGACCTCTCGCAGGAGATCCAGCCCAGGCTGCGCGGCTGGCTGCACGTCGGCACGGTGCCGCTGTCGCTGGCCGCCGGGATCGTGCTGGTGGTGCTGTCCCCGGGCGCCGAGGCACGCCTCGGCGCGGTCGTGTTCACGGTGACGTCGGTGCTGCTGTTCACGGTCAGCGCCGTCTACCACACGCTGCCCTGGGGCGACCGGGCGCACGACGTGCTGCGTCGCTTCGACCACGCCAACATCTTCTTGCTGATCGCGGGCACGTACACGCCCTTCGCGTTGCTGCTGCTCGACGACCGCAACGCCGAGATCCTGCTCACGCTGGTCTGGATCGGGGCGCTGCTCGGCGTGCTGTTCCGGGTGTGCTGGGTCGGCGCGCCGCGCTGGCTGTACGTCCCGGTCTACGTCGCGCTGGGATGGGCGGCGGCGTTCTGGGCCGGCGACTTCGCGGCGTCGGCCGACATCTCGGTGCTCACGCTGATGGTCGTCGGCGGGCTGCTCTACTCGGTGGGCGGGCTGGTCTACGGCCTGAAGCGGCCGGACCCGCTCCCCCGGTGGTTCGGCTTCCACGAGGTGTTCCACACGCTGACGGTGGCCGCGTTCGTCGTGCACTACGTCGGCATCTCGATCGCCACGTACACCATCTGACCCGGTCCCCACCCCCACCCCCGACCCCCACGAACGATCCGACCGGGTGCGCGCCCGGGCGCTCGTACGGTCGGATCGTTCGGGTGGGGGGTCAGGCAGTGGGGTCAGGCGGTGGGGTCAGGCGGTGGGGTCGGGCTCGTCGGCGCCGGCCCGGTGCGGGCCCTGGGCGCGGACCTCCTCGACCTTCTCCATGGCGGTGCGGAGGTCAGCCAGCCAGGTGTCGGTGTTCTTCGCGACCAGCCGGACGCACCAGCCGAGCGCGTCGGCGCGGGAGCGGGCGACGCCCGCCTCCACCAGGGTGTCCAGGACCTGGCGCTCCGGCTGCCGCAGCCGGGTCATCACCGGCGCGGCCAGCTGGGTGAAGACCCGGCTGGTGTCGCCGCACTCGGCGCCCCAGGCGACCTTGCGGCCGCTGCGGTGCTCGAGCTCGCGGGCGATGCCGATGCGCTGCTCGCGGGTGTCCTCGCGGAAGGCCTTGATCCGGCCCTTCTCGGCGGCGGCCTTCTCGGCGTCCGAGGCGCCCTCGGCGGTACGGGGCGCGGCGAGCCGGCCGACGACGAGGATCTCGTCGCGGTCGACGGTCACGGTGGGCTCGGACTCGAACCAGTCGGTGGGGAGGCGGCCGGTCAGCCAGCCGCGGAGTTTCGCTGCGTTGCTCATGTTTCGATGATTACACCGTTACAGATACAACTCAAGGCTGGGTGGACGACTGCGCGTACCGCACCGACTCGGCCAGCCACTGCCCCGCCCACCCGCGGTCCGCACCCGGGCCGACCACCGCGTCGCACTCCCTGCCGTCCAACCCGAACGAACGCAGGGAGCCGGTCGCGTCGGCGAGCACCACGGCGTACAGCGACCGGCCCGGATCGGGCACGCAGGACGGCGCGGGCAGCGGCCGCCGGGCGAGGTAGGCCGCTCGGATCTGCTCGGCCTGTGCGGCGTCGACCGGGAAGCTCTCGACCAGACGCGTGCCGGCCTGCCCGCCCGACTCGTACTGGCAGACCAGCCCGGTGATCGCCGGCAGCGCCAGCTCCGTCCCGGCGACCCGGGGGTAGTCGGGCACCGTGGTGCGGTCCGCGGAGCCCGGTGCCAGCGGGTCGGGCGGGCACACCACGTCGGCCCTCGCCGCCGGGGCGTCGACCTCGCCGACCACCTGGGCGCCGAGCACGCGCACCGCCTGGGCGAACACCGTCCGGCCGTCCCGCGACACCAGCTCGCCGTCGATCCGCACCTCGCCGCAGGGCCCGACGACCAGGTCGAGCACGTGCAGCGCCCCGTCGGCCGTGCCCAGCCGCATCCGCACGCTGCCGTCGCTGCCCGGCCGCTGGTACAGGCAGCTCAGCTGTTGCGGCGGCTGCGCCCAGCCGGCGACGAGCGCGTCGACCCCGTTGACGACCGTCACCTGCGGCGCGAATCCGAGCGACCCGGGACGGTCGGTCGGGCAGAACCGCAGCCAGACGGCGGGCGCCTGGTCGAGGTCGAGCCGGAGGTCCGGCCGAGCGCCGTCGGTGGGCAGGGGGTTGCAGCGGTCCGGGATCGGCAGCGGGTCGACGAGCAGCCGCCGGGGATCGTCCGGGCCCTGGCCACCGTCGCTCGCGTCGTCCGGCCCGGCCAGCACGGCGGCCCCGACCAGCACGGCCAGCGCCAGCCCGACCGCGCTCCCGGCCACCAGCACCCGGCGGCCCCGCCGGCGTCCGCGCCGCTCGGCGTCGGCCGCGCGCCGGGGCACGTACGGCGGATCCGGCACGTCGTCGGTGAGGCGCCGGCGCAGCCAGTACGTCTCGTTCGCACCGGGTGGGCCGGCTGCGGGGCCGGGCGGCGGCGCGTCGGCGTCCGGGGCGACGAGCAGCCGGGTACGCCGCAGCGCCGAGGCGGCGCCGGCGTGCTCGGCCTCGACGGCCTCGACCGACCACCCGAGCACGGCGGCCGCCTCGGTGGGCACCCGACGCTCGGCGTGCAGCAGCACGAGCACCGCCCGCCGCCGCGGCGTCAGCACCGCCAGACCCTGCAGCAGCTCCGCGGTGTCGTCGCGGGTCTCGCTCTCGGCCGTTGCTGGTGTCGGGTCGACCGCGCCGTCCGACCGCCGGGGCAGGAAGGCCGCCATCAGCTCCCGGACGGCGTGCTCCTCCAGCCCGCCGGACGCCTCAGCCGCGCGAGCGGCGGTCCAGGTGCGTGCCAGCGCGGTCGCCAGCAGCTCCTCGGCCCGGTCCGGGTCGCCGGTCAGCAGCCACGCGGAGCGCCACAGCACGCCGCCCCGGGCGGCCACGAAGTCGGCGAACCGCTCCTCCCGCACCCGGCTATGGTCGCGCAGCCGCGGACGCGGCGCTGAGCTCTGCGGGGTCGGTGACGGGCCGCTGGCACACGAACCGCCGGCACACGTACGCCGCCGCCCGTCCGTCGACGAGACCACGGCCCTCGAGCAGCGGGACCCCGCCCGTGCCCGGTGCGGCACCGACCACCACGGCGCCCGGCAGCGGAAGGCGCAGCGCTGCCCGGTGCAGGGCGGCCGACCCGGCGTCGTCGCGCTCGCCCACGACCGCGATCTCGACCGGGCCGTCCGCGAGCGCCTCGGCCACTGCGAGCGTCCACCCCGCGAACCGCGGCGCCTGGCGGGCCACCCCGGCTGCCTGGCCGACCGCCCGCTCGGCCGCCTCGCGGTGCCGGGCCGAGCCGGTCACGGCGGCGCACGCCAGCAGCGCCGCTGCCGCCGACGACACCCCGGCGGGGCTGGCGTTGTCGCTGGCGTCGGCGGGGCGCAGCACCAGCTCCTCGGCGTCGGACGCCGTGTCGTGGAAGACGCCGTCGTCGTCGACGAAGACCTCGAGCACCCGGTCGAGCAGGGCCTCCGCGCGCTGCAGCCAGACCGGGTCGCCGGTCAGGCCGAGCAGGGCGACGTACGCCTCCGCGACACACCCGTGGTCGTCGAGCACGCCCGCGTGCGACCCCACCACGCCGTCGCGCGAGGTCCGCCGCAGGAGGGCCCCGTCGGTGTGCGGCCCGGCGAGCAGCTCACCGGCGGCCAGCGCCGCGTCGGCGTAGGCCGGTTGGTCGAGCAGCACGCCGGCCTCGGCCAGGGCCACGACGGCCAGGCCGTTCCACGCCGCCACGACCTTGTCGTCGCGGGCCGGACGCGGCCGCCGGCCCCGGACGGCGAGCAGGGCGGCGCGCACCCGCTCCCACCGCTCGGCGTCGTCCGGGTCCGCCCGCAGCTGCAGCGTCGACTCGCCCTGCTCGAAGGTCCCCTCGTGGGTGACCGACAGCAGCTCGGCCGCCCACGCACCGTCGTCGGGGCCGAGCGCCTCGACCAGCGAGGCCGGCGTCCACACGTAGAAGGCGCCCTCACGGCCCTCGCTGTCGGCGTCCAGCGCCGACGCGAACCCGCCCTGCTCGGTGCGCATCTCGGCGAGCAGGAAGTCGGCGGTCTCCCGCGCCACCCGTTCGCCGAGCGGGTCGCCGGTCTGCCGCCACCAGTGCAGGTAGGCCCGCAGCAGCAGGGCGTTGTCGTACAGCATCTTCTCGAAGTGCGGCACCACCCACGACGCGTCGACGGAGTAGCGCGCGAAGCCGCCGCCGAGCTGGTCGTAGATGCCACCGCGTGCCATCGCGGTACAGGTGTCGCCGGCCATCTCGAGGGCCCGCGCCGACCCGGTGCGGGCAGCGTGCCGAAGCAGCCACTCGAGCACCATCGACGGCGGGAACTTCGGTGCCGAGCCGAAGCCCGCGTTCCGGTGGTCCCACTGACCGGTGAGCGTCTCGAGCGCGGCTGCGAGTGCCTCGTCGTCCAGCGGGTCACCGGCGCCGGCGCTCGCCTGCGTCGCCGTGCGCAGCCGGGACACGACGTCGGCGCCGACCTTGCTCACCTGGTCGCGCTTGGTGGTCCACGCGTCGACCAGCGCGGCCAGGACCTCACGGAACGCCGGCATGCCGTGCCGGTTCTGCGGCGGGAAGTAGGTGCCGCAGAAGAACGGCTCGGCGTCGGGGGTGAGCGCGCACGTCATCGGCCAGCCGCCCTGGCCGGTCATCGCCTGGGTCGCGGTCATGTACACGGCGTCGACGTCGGGCCGCTCCTCGCGGTCGACCTTGACGCACACGAAGTGGGCGTTCATGTACGCCGCTGTCTCGTCGTCCTCGAAGGACTCGTGGGCCATCACGTGGCACCAGTGGCAGGCGGCGTACCCGACGCTGAGCAGCACCGGCACGTCCCGCTCGCGAGCCTCCGCGAACGCCTCGGGGCACCACGGCCACCAGTCGACCGGGTTGTCGGCGTGCTGCAGCAGGTAGGGGCTGGTCGAGTCGGCGAGCCGGTTCACCGTGGCTCGTCCACGTCACCCGGGTGCGAGCCGTCGGCAGGTCCCTGCCGGGGCGGCTCCCCCGGGACGTCGCGAGGTCCGTCGGCCGGCCCCACCGGAGGACGGCCGGTCGGTCCCGGGCCGTCGTCGGGCTGCTCCTCGAAGTCGATCTTCTTCAGCTGCTTGGTGAAGCTGCGCAGCAGCAGGGCCGTCGCGACCACCAGCGCGAGCACGACGACCAGCCCGAGCACGCCGGGGCGCACGTCGTTCGGGTCGACGGCGTACAGCCCGCTGTCCATGTCCCCATCATGACAACCGGCCGGACGCGCCGGCACCGCGGCCGCTGCTGCGACCGCGGTGCCGGCGCATCGAAGGGTGCTGCTGCGGTGTCAGAACCTCCGCAGCCGCCAGATCGCCCCGCTCCAGTCGGGGTTGCCGCCGAACCCGGTCGACGGCGCGACGGACCACGCCGCCACCTGGACCCGGTGCGGGCCGCGGGCGACGATGCCGGCCGGGAAGGGAACCCGCATGTAGCTGCGGCCCTCACCGGTGTTGGCCTTGACGACCCGGCCCGGGAAGCATTGCGGGATCTGGTCGAAGCCGCAGCCACCGAACAGCTCGCTCACGAACAGGGTGCCGTTCTTCTTCGCCGCGACACCGGTGATGGTCGTGAAGCCCTTGTAGACGTCGAGCAGCCGGCCGTGCCGGGTGTACTCGAAGACGCGGGCCTTGCCGCGCCGCTCGGACCACAGCGTGCCGACGTAGACGTGGCCGTCGCCACCGAGGCTGATGCTGGTGGGCACCGGGTCGACCCGCGGGCCGGGGTCGGGAAGCGCCGCCCACAGGCTGTTGCGCCCGTGCCGGACCGCGATGATCGAGTCGCCCGCGGCGTCGGCGACGAGGGTCTGGCCCCGCAGCGCGAGCACCGAGTACGGGTTGGAGTCGAAGCCCTCGCCGTCGGGGTCGTGGTTGCGCTCGAAGGCGGTGATGTTGGCCTTGATCCACTTCGTGCCACCGGGCCGGGCGGCGAGCAGCTTGCCCAGCTGACGGCCGCTCACACCAGGCGGCAGTGCCTGCGGCGGCGCGTAGGTCATCGCCGCCAGGTACGGGCCTCCACCCGGGACCCTGCCGGCGCCGTCGGCACCGGTGGCGAACGAGCCGTCGCCGCCGGCGCCCGAGATCAGCCCGCTCATGACCTCGCGACGGTGACCGTCGCGGTAGACGGCGACCGAGCCGGTGAACCCGATACAGGTGTCATCGCCCATGCAGTGCCGGCCACCGTGGCCGGCCTCGGCGACGACGAGCCCGCCGTTGACGGTGAGCGCGAGCTGACGCGGGTTGTCCAGGCCGGTGGCGATCGGCCGGTACGCGGTCGGCACCCGGGTGCCGGCGTCACCGGTGTCGGTGCCCGTGGGCTCGGACAGGGTCTTGTCGATGACGGCACGGAACCCGTCACCGTCGGCGGACGCTGCAGCGCCGACCTGCGGCGCCACCACGGCGGCTGCCGCCAGTGGGAGCGTCGCGAGAACGGCGCCGAACGCGCGCCTGCGACCAAAGAAGCCAGACATGCGGAGTCCTCTCCTCAAAGAAATCTGAGTAACCTTGTCTAGTGGCCCCGGACGGCTCCGTCAGCAGAACGCGCCAATTGCGCCGAACGGCCTCAGCCGCGTAGTCCCGCGAACAGGTCGTCCTCGGGAGTGCTCGTCTGCACCCGGCTGTGCACCAGCTCGAAGTCCTCGGTCGGCCACGCCACCTGGTGCACCTCGACCGGACAGGCGAACCACGCGCCCTCGGGGTCGATCTGGGTGGCGTGCGCGAGCAGCGCCCGGTCGCGGACCGGGAAGTAGGCCGCGCAGGGGACCTTGGTCGTGATCCTGGCGTCGTGGACCGGGTCGGGCTCCCACTCCGCGAGCCGCTCGGCGTAGGGGGACTCCAGGCCCCGGCGCAGCATCTCGTCGTGCAGCGCCTGGGTGCGGGTCCGGTGGAAGCTGTGGTGGTAGTAGAGCTTCTGCGGCGCCCACGGCGGCCCCTCGTCGGGGTAGCGGTCGGGGTCGCCGGCGGCCTCGTACGCGAGCACGCCGACCTCGTGGCAGCGCACGTGGTCGGGGTGCGGGTAGCCGCCGTTCTCGTCGTACGTCGTGACGACGTGCGGGCGGAAGGAGCGCATCAGCCGCACCAGCGGCGCGGTGGCGTCCTCGAGGGGGATCGCCGCGAAGCACCCCTCGGGCAGCGGGGGCGGGGGGTCGCCCTCGGGGTATCCGGAGTCGACGAATCCCAGCCAGTCCTGCCGCACGCCGAGGATCTCGCGGGCGCGGTCCATCTCCTGGCGCCGGATCTCCGCGATGTTGGCCAGCACGTCCGGGCGGTCCATGTTCGGGTTGAGGATCGACCCGCGCTCGCCGCCGGTGCACGTGACGACGTGCACGTCGACGCCCTCGGCCACGTAGCGGGCCGTCGCCGCCGCCCCCTTGCTGGACTCGTCGTCGGGGTGCGCGTGCACGTGCATGAGGCGCAGCGGCTCCGGCGACGTCTGCGGTGCTGTCACGACTGAAAGAATGCAGCATGTCTCGCGCAACCCCGGCGGCCGCTGCCCGGGCCGCCATGCCCGAGCGCTACGGGCGACCACGGGCCGGGCGCCGGGTCGCACTCGTCGCGGCGGTCGTGGTGGTCGCGGTCTCCGGGGTGGGCTGGCTGCTCTGGGCCGCGCTGGGGCACTCCACGCCGGACGTGTCCGGCGGCGTGTCCGGCTTCGACGTCATCTCCGAGGCGCGCACCGACGTGACCCTCGAGGTGCACCGGCGGGTCGAGTCAGCGGTGCGCTGCGAGGTCTACGCGCAGGCGGAGGACAAGGCCGTCGTGGGCGAGCGCAGCGTCCGGCTCGAACCGGCCCCGCCCGGCCAGGTCACCGTCACCGTGCGGATCGTCACCGAGCGCCGTGCGACCACCGCCGTCCTGCGGACGTGCGTTCTCGACTGACCCCCCCGTCGCCTTGCTACGCTGTCTCGCTTGCCCCCGTGTGTGCAGTCCTGCACGCGCACCCCATGATCGAGGAGCAGTCAGCCGTGTCCCAGCCGACCGAGGAGAACGTCATCTGGCTCACCCAGGAGGCCTACGACCGCCTCCAGGCGGAGCTGGATCACCTCCGGGGTCCCGGCCGCACTGAGCTGTCGGCTCGGATCGGTGAGGCCCGCGACGAGGGTGATCTGCGCGAGAACGGCGGCTACCACGCCGCCAAGGAGGAGCAGGGCAAGGCGGAGGCGCGGATCCGCCAGCTGGAGGACATGCTACGCCGGGCCGAGGTGGGCGAGCTGCCCTCCGCCGGCGAGCCGATGGGTCCCGGCATGGTCGTGACGATCCGCTTCGCGGGCGACTCCGACACCGAGACCTTCCTGCTGGGCTCCCGCGAGCTCGCCGGCGAGGTCGAGGTCGACGTGTACTCGCCGCAGAGCCCGCTCGGCCGCGAGATCGTCGGCAAGAGCATCGGCGAGTCGGCCAAGTACGAAGCCCCCAACGGGCGCGTGGTCGAGGTCGAGATCGTGTCCGCCGAACCGTTCAAGGGCTGACCGCCATGGCGACGACGGAGCTGACCGGCGAGACGTTCGAGGCGGCCATCGCGGCCGACGGCATCGTCCTGGTGGACTTCTGGGCCGCCTGGTGCGGCCCGTGCCTGCAGTTCGGACCGGTGTTCGAGGCGGCGTCGGAGGAGCACTCAGACATCGTGTTCGCCAAGGTCGACACCGAGGCCGAGCAGGGGCTGGCCGGTGGGCTGGGCATCTCGTCCATCCCCACCCTGATGGCCTTCCGCGACGGGATCCTGCTGCACGCCCAGGCGGGGGCGCTGCCGCCGCCCGCGCTGGCGCAGCTGATCACGGCCGTCCGCGAGGTCGACATGGACGAGGTGCGCCGTCAGCTCGACGAGCGGGACAATCAGGCGAACGCCACCGGGTAACCGGCCTCCCGCAGCCGGGCCACCACCCGCTCGCGGTGGTCGCCGCCGCGGGTCTCCACCTGCAGGGCGACCGCGACCTCGTCGACGTGCAGCCGCGCGGACACCCGCTGGTGCACGATGTCGAGGACGTTGGCCTGCGTCTCGGCCAGCAGCGCCAGCAGCCGGACCAGCTCGCCGGGCCGGTCGGGCACCCGCACGGTGAAGGACAGGTAGCGCCCCGCCGCCGCCAGGCCGTGCCGGACCACCTGCAGCAGCAGCAACGGGTCGACGTTGCCGCCGGACAGCACCGCGACCACCGGGCCGGGCCACCGCCGCGGCTGGTCCAGCAGCGCGGCGACCGCCGCGGCACCGGCCGGCTCCACCACCTGCTTGGCCCGCTCGAGCAGCAGCAGCAGCGCCTGCGACAGCGACTCCTCGCCCACCGTGACCATCTCGTCGACCTCGCGGCGCACCGCCGCCAGCGGCACCTCGCCCGGCAGCCCGACCGCGATGCCGTCGGCCATGGTGGACATCTGGCCCACCGCCACCGGCTCCCCCGCCGCCAGGCTCGCGGGATAGGCGGCCGCGCCCGCGGCCTGCACGCCGACCACGCGCACGTCCGGGCGCAGGGTGCGTACGGCGATGGCGACGCCGGCCAGCAGGCCGCCCCCGCCGCACGGCACCAGCACGGTCGCCGCTGCCGGGACCTGCGCCACCAGCTCGAGTCCGAGCGTGCCCTGTCCGGCGACCACGTCCGGGTGGTCGTAGGGGTGGATGAAGACGGCGCCGGTCTCGTCGGCGAACGCGCGCGCAGCGGTGAGCGCGTCGTCGATGTCGGTGCCGGCGAACCGGACGTCGGCGCCGTAGGCCCGGGTGGCCTTCTCCTTCGGGATCGCGGCACCCTCCGGCATGAACACGGTGGCCGCGGCACCGAGCATCGACGCGGCCAGCGCGACCCCCTGGGCGTGGTTGCCGGCGCTGGCCGCGACCACACCACGGGCACGCTCCTCGTCGCTCAGCCCGGCGATGCGCACGTAGGCGCCGCGGATCTTGAACGACCCGGTGCGCTGCAGGTGCTCGCACTTGAGGTAGACGTCGGCGCCGACCAGCTCACCGAGCGACCGGGACCGCTCGACCGGCGTGGTCACGGCAACGCCGGCCAACAGGTCGCGGGCCCGCTCGATGTCGGCGAGGGTGACCTGCTGCGGCTCGGGCACGGCGGCCAGCGTACGGGCGGACTCAGGACAGCCGGGTGCGGTGCACGGTGCGCCAGCGCAGGGTGTCGCCGGTGGGGCCCTCACCCGCCGCGCTCCAGGTGAGCGTCGCGCGCCGCCCGTCGAGGTCGAGCGTCGCGAGCATGTTGTCGAACCAGGGTCCCTCGGCGATCGACCAGGAGAACGGCAGGTCGGGCACCTTGGCGCTGCGGGCCACGGCGGCACCGACCGCGTTGGCCACGCCGTAGGCCAGCGCGGCGAGCACGAACCGCATCGAGCGCGGCAGCGGGTTGCGGATCGGCGAGCAGACCGCCTGCACCAGCCGGCCCGGTGTGCCCGGCGGGAGCCGGGCCTCGGCCAGGTAGGAGTGGTGCACGTCGCCGGCCAGCCACAGCACGGTCGCCGGTGCGGTGCCGAGCTCACCCCGCGCTACCGCGGCACTGCGGGTGGCCAACCGGCCGAACGAGCGGGTGAACGCCCCCCAGTGCTCGAGGTCGAAGTCCTGGCGCAGCCGCTCGCCCCAGCTGCGGTGCCGGTCCCCCCAGGCGCCCGCGGTGACCGCCTCGTCCCAGGCCTCGAGGTGGTGCAGGCCCATCGGCAGCAGGAACGGCAGCGACGTGCCCAGCAGCAGGTGGTCGAGGTCGCCGGTCATCAGGTCCTCGGCCCAGGCCATCTCGCCCTCGTCGAGCATCGAGCGCCGTTCGGGGTCGAGCACCCGGCCCGCGCGCGAGTCGAGCACGACGAGCCGGCTGCCACCCAGCTCGCGGGAGTAGCTCCAGCGGTAGGCCTCCGGGTCGGCGTCGGCACGCTCGGCGAACCCGTCCAGGGTGTCGCCGACGTCGGTGCCCGGACGCCCGTCGCCGCAGGCCGCCTGCACCGCCTTCCAGACCATGTCGTCCGCGCGTTCCTCGGGACTCAGGTTGCCGAGGTGCTGGTAGACCCAGTACGAGGCCAGCCCGCCGACGATGCGCCGGTGCCACCACGGGATCTCGTTCATCTCGTCGCGCCACGCCTCCGACGTGTTCCAGTCGTCGCGGATGTCGTGGTCGTCGAAGATCATGCTGCTGGAGCAGGTGGACAACAGCCAGCGGATGGGCGGGTCGGTCCACGCCAGCCGGTACAGGTGCGCGTACTCCTCGAAGTCGGCGAGCTCCTCGCCGGGTGGTGCCTCGAGGCCGCGCCGGGACGCGATGAAGTCGCGCATCGCGTCGGAGGTCTCGTCGGCATAGACCTGGTCGCCCAGGAACAGCAGCATCGACGGCCAGGTGACCGCGGCCCCGCCGGCACCGTCGGCACCGTTGACTCCATCGGGACCGGACCGGGTGTCGTGGCACAGCCGCAGCGCGTACGCCCGCAGGGTGTCGATGCCGTAGCGGCGGTTGGTGGCCGGGTCGTTCGGGAGGCTCTCCCGGCAGGTCCCGAAGACCAGCCGCAGCGGCCGGGACAGGTCGAGGGTGCGCAGGGCACTGGGCGGGAACGGCGAGCCCGGCGGCGGCCACGCGAGCCGGTCGCCGTCGCCGTCGTCGACCCAGACCTCGTACGGCTGCGCCGACCCGGGCGCGAGCCCGGTGACGTCGACGACGGCGTAATGGTGCCCGTGGGCACTGAACGTGCTGCCCTCGCCGGTGTGCTCGCCCGTGCGGACCGACACCCGCGCCGGCCGCCCGGTCTCCACCCAGACCGTCGCGGTCGTCTCCCCCACGTGGCGCAGGACCGGTCCCAGCACGAGCAGCGGCGGACGTGCGGCGCTGTCGGTCACAAGGCGCATGTCTACCCCGACCGCCTCCCCGCCACACCCCGGGGGCGGGCAGCGGCGCCCAACGACTCAGCGGCAGCCTCGCCCGACGCAGTCGCGCACCAGCGCCAGCCGACGGGCCAGCTGCCGCTCCAGGGCGGCGTGCGCGGGCAGACCGGCGAGGTTGTCGACCTGGGACGGGTCGCTGGTCAGGTCGTAGAGCTCGGTCCCGCGCCGCGCGTAGTCGACGAAGACGTAGCCCGAGGTCGTGCGGATGGCGTCGTAGAACCGCCAGGTGGAGTCCTTGTCCAGCGACTCGATCAACAGGTCCCGCCCGGTGCCCGTCCCGGTGCCGTCGCGCATCAGCGGCACCAGGCTGCGGCCGTCGATCGTGAAGCGGCGTGGCGCGCTGGCGCGGGTGAGCGCGAGCAGGGTCGGGGCCAGGTCGTGCAGGCCGACGACGTGCCGGCGCATGACGCCGGCCGGAACCCCCGGCGCGCGCACCAGCAGCGGGACGCGGGACGACGGCTCGTAGACCAGCTTCTTGTCGGTCGGGTAGCGGTGCTCACCGAGCATCAGCCCGTTGTCGGACGTGAACACGATGGTCGTGCTGTCCAGCACCCCCCGGCTCCGCAGCGCCCGGACGATCTGCGCGACACCCTCGTCGACGGCCAGCAGCGACTCGAGCCGCCGCTCCGCGAAGACCTGGGTGCGGGTGAGCTGCTGCGACGTCATCGGCGGGAGCCTGACCTGCTTCGGCTTGTCGGACACGTCCGGCTCGTCGTAGCCCGGGTCGTCCACCGGCGGCAGCGCACCGTCGAACGCGTGCTGGTGCCGCCGCGCGGGTACCGGCGGGAGTCCCAGCCGACCGTCGACGACCGCCTCGTGCGGAGCCACGTAACTGACGTGCAGGAACATCGGCTCGGCGGCGTGGGCCCGGATGAAGCTCGTGGCCATCGACGTCACGGTGTCGGTCTGGTAGCCGCGCTTGCGCTGCAGCCTGCCGTTGACGTTGTAGACCGCGGGCTCGCGGTAGGCGTACACCCCGCGCACCGTCGCCTTCCAGACGTCCCAGCCGGGCGGGACGTGGCGCGGGGCCGTCTTGCCGTACTCGTTCAGGTACTTGCCGACGAACCCGGTGGTGTACCCGTCCCGGTCCAGCCAGGTCGCGAGGCTCGACCTGTCGTCGAAGGCGGCGAAGCCTCCGCGGGGGAACACGTTGTCCTCCACCCCGGAGTTGTGCGGGTACTGCCCGGTGAGCAGGCTCACCCGGGACGGGCAGCAGACCGGGTCGACGGCGTAGGCGTTGCTGAAGGTGACGCCACGGTCGCCGATCAGGCGGCGCACGTTCGGCAGCGCCGCGAGCTCGTCGGCGCGCATGTCGTCGGTGAGCACGACCACCACGCTGCGATGGTTCGGCTGCGGGGCGGTCTCCGGCTGCTGGCTCCGGGCCGGCCCCGACAGGGCGCCGGCAACCGCGACGAGACCGGAGAGGGCGAGGGCCGCGGTGACGGCTCCCCTCACGTTGCGGGGGCCGTGGCGCGCTGGCCGGACCAGTACTTGCGGACCGCGTTGGCGCACGCGGCCAGCGGCACGGCGATCAGCGCCCCGACGATGCCGCCTGCCACCAGCCCGACGGCGATCGCCAGGATGATGCCCAGCGGATGCACGGCCACCAGCCGGCCCATCAGGAACGGCTGCAGCACGTGTGACTCCAGCTGCTGCACGACCACCACGGCCGCCAGCATGAGCAGCGCGATGAACGGTCCCTGCGCCACCAGCGCGACCAGCACCGCGACCGACCCGGAGACGGCGGCGCCCACGATCGGGACGAACGCCCCCAGGAAGACGAGGACCCCGAGCGGCAGGGCCAGGGGCACCCCGAGGATCAGTGCGGCGACGGCGATGCCGAGGGCGTCGGTGAACGCGACCAGCACGGTGGCGCGCACGAAGGCGGTGAGTGAGACCCAGGCGACGTGACCGGACCGGTCGAGACCGTCCTGCGCCGCCTTCGGGAACATGCTGACCACCCAGCGCCAGATGCCCGCCCCCTGCGCGCAGAAGAAGAAGGTGGAGAACAGCACGATGAACAGGCCGGTGAAGACGTGCGTCACCGCCGTGCCGACCTCGGCCGCCCGGGTCACGACCTCACTGCCTCCCGCGCCCTGGACGGTCTCCTTGGTGTTGTCGATCAGCGTGGTGAGCTGGGCGTCGCTGAGGCCGAGCGGGCCGTCGCGCAGCCAGTCCTGCACCTGCTCGATGCCCGCGACCACGTCGTCGCTGAGCTGGCGGGCCTGACCGGCCACCTGCGTGCCCACGAGCGTGAGCAGACCGAACACCAGCACCAGACCGGCCAGCACGACCAGCAGGGAGGCGGCCTTACGGGGGAGGCCGACGCGCTGCAGCACGTCGACAGCCGGCGCGGCCAACGCAGTGGTGAGCATGGCGATCGCCAGCGGGATCGTGACCTCGCTGAAGAACGCGAGCAGCCCGAGCACCTGCTTGCCGGCGAGCAGCACGACGACCAGGCAGAGCGCCCACGCGGTGGTGGTGATGACCGCCGGCGGGACGCCCAGCGCGTGCAGACCGAACGGGCCCGTCGACGCGGGCGTGCCGCCGGCCGCCGCGTCCGGCGGGTCGGCAGTGACCCCCTGACCGTCGTCGCGACCTGCCTCCGCGCGGCGGGCTCGCGAGCGCATCCGCTCGATCGGTCGCCACCTGCTCACCCACGCATCCTGCCTTGGGGCGGGGGTCGGCGTCAGCCCGGGGCGACCAGGTGCCGGTCGAGCAGGCCTCGAGCCTCGTCCGGGTGGTCGGCCGCGAGCAGGCCCGCTGCCACCAGTACGTACGTCCGGTCGATGACGATCCGCGGGTCGCGCGGCAGCAGCCAGCCGCCCGGCACGTCGGCGCCGGTGGACGCCAGCAGCACCCGTTCGGCCGCCCCGGCACCGGCGTGGCGCAGCACGCCGCCCGACCCGACCAGCAGCCCCACCTCGCGCAGGTCCTTGCCGGTGCGCTCGACCACCCGGCCGTCCGGGCCGAGCACGACCCGCTGCCGTCCGGCGTGGCGGCGCAGCGCGACGCCGGTCGCCACCTCGGCCAGGCGGGTGTCGAGCCGCCGTTCGGTCTCGGCGCCGGGCACCAGGCCGGGGTCGTCCCGCCGGTCCCGCGCGGCGGCCTCGAGCCGGACGCGCTCGTCGGCCGTGACCAGACCCGCGTCGACGCCCTGCTGCACGGTCGGCTCCGCGCTCCAGCGCATGCCCAGGTCGCCCTCGACGGTGCGGGTCACCCGGGTCGGGGCGACCACCTGCCGCGACAGCCCGGCGTCCTCGGGGTCGAGCTCGACGACCGAGTGCACGTCGGTGGTGGCACCGCCGACGTCGACGACGGCCACGTCGCCGGTCGCCTCCGCGAGCAGCTCCACCCCGGTCAGCACCACGTCGGGGGTGGGGCCGATGACCATCCGGGTGAAGGAGTCGGACGCGGACAGCTGCTTGCCACCGATCACGTGTCGCAGGAACGCCGCGCGGATGGCGGCCCGCGCCTGCGCGGGCGCGAGCTCACCGATCCGTGGCACGACGTTCGCCGCGACGCTGTACGGCACGCCGGCGGTGGCCAGCAGCGTCGCGGCGTCGCCGGCGGCGTCGGTGTTGCCCGCGACGACGACCGGTACGTCCCAGCGCGCGGCCGCGAGCGCTCGCGCGGCGGTCGTGATGACCTCGGTGTTGCCACCGTCGGTGCCGCCGACCAGCAGCACGAGGTCGGGGTGGCTGTCCCGCAGCACGGCGAGCCGCGCGTCGTCGAGGCCGCCGTCCCCCACGTGCACGACCCGGCCCCCGCTGGACAGCGCGACCCGTCGCCCGGCCTCGGCGGTCACCAGCTCCTCGTTGCCCACGACAGCGATCCGCAGGCCGCCGCCGGCCGAGGAGCAGGCGAGCACCGGGGCGTCGGCAGCGGCAGGCAGGGTGCGTACCAGCTCCGCGCGACACGCGTGCCAGCCGTCGAGCACGTCGGTCCGCACCGTGGTGCGGGCCGATGTGGATGCGACGACCTGCGCGACGTCGAGGTCGACCAGCAGTGCCTTGGTGAAGGTGGAGCCGAAGTCGACGCAGGTGACGAGCGTCATCGGGCGCGCACGCAGAGGCTCACGTGGAGGGGGTCAGCCCAGCGCCTGGGCGAGGTCGGCCAGCAGGTCGTCGGCGGACTCGATGCCGACGCTGAGCCGGACCAGGTCGGCCGGCACCTCGAGCGGCGAGCCCGCCACCGACGCGTGCGTCATCCGGCCCGGGTGCTCGACCAGCGACTCCACTCCCCCGAGCGACTCCGCGAGCAGGAACAGCCGGCACCGCTCGACGACGTCGAGTGCCGCCTGCTCGCCGCCGGCCACCCGGAACGACACGATGCCGCCGAAGCGGCGCATCTGCCGCGCCGCGATCTCGTGCCCGGGGTGGTCGGGCAGCCCGGGGTACAGCACCTCGGCGACCTCGGACCGGGTGCCGAGGTAGTCGGCGACCCGCTGGGCGTTGTCGCAGTGCCGCTCCATCCGTACCGCCAGCGTGCGCAGGCCGCGCAGCACCAGCCACGAGTCGAACGGGCCGGCCCCGCCACCGGCGGCGTTCTGCAGGAACGTGATCTCATCAGCGAGCTGCCCGGTGCGGGTGACCAGCGCGCCGCCGACCACGTCGGAGTGCCCGCCGCAGTACTTCGTCGTGGAGTGCACGACCACGTCGGCGCCGAGGGCGATCGGCTGCTGCAGGTACGGCGACGCGAACGTGTTGTCGACGACCAGCAGCGCGTCCGCCTCGTGCGCCATCTCGGCCAGGGCCTCGATGTCGGCGATGCCGAGCAACGGGTTGGTGGGTGTCTCGACCCAGACCACTCTCGTGCTGCCGGGTCGGATGGCCGCGCGCACGGCGTCCAGGTGGGAGACGTGCACGGCTGTCTGGGCCAGGCCCCACGGCTCGAGCACCCGGCCGAACAGCCGGGAGCTGCCACCGTAGGCGTCGTCGGGGACCACGACGTGGTCGCCCGGCTTGCACACCGTGCGCAGCAGGGTGTCCTCCGCGGCCATCCCGCTGGCGAAGGCCAGCCCGCGGACGCCGCCCTCCAGCGAGGCCAGGCACTCCTCCAGGGCGGTGCGGGTCGGGTTGGCCGACCGGGAGTACTCGTAGCCCTCGCGCAGCCCGCCGACCCCGTCCTGCACGTACGTGCTGGTCGCGTAGATGGGCGGGACCACCGCGCCGGTGCGGGGATCGGGGTCCTGCCCCGCGTGGATCGCACGGGTCTCGAAGCCGGTCCCGGCGGGCGTGGTGACCATGCCGTGACGCTACCCGCCCCCGATCCGCGCCCCGGCCCCCGCCATCCGCGCCCCGGAACGCGCGATCCGCGGCTGGGGACGCGCGATCCGCGGCTCAGGGACCCGGCCGTCCGCGGCTCGGACCCGTCCAGGTGCGCCAGCACCACCCGCCCCCGCGGCGACAGCTGGTACCCGACCGGCAGGCTGTACGTGAGCCCGAGGTTCTTCAGCTTGCGCACGTCGATCTTGAACGGCTGGGTCTCGCGCCCGAACGACTCCGCCAGGTCCGGAGCGCGCACGCCCGGCCGCTCGTCGATGCACCGCAGCACCGCCCGGGTCCACGCACCGTGGCTGCTGGCCCGGTCCAGCCGCGCCAGCCGTGTCAGCACCTCCTCCAGCGCGGCGGCGTCGAGCCGGTCGTCGGCCGCGAGCTCGGCGCGCGGGTCGGGCCCTGTCTCCCGGTGGAACGCGATCCGGAACACCGGGTCGTCCGGTGACCCCCGCAGCCCGGCCCGGATGCTGTCCGCGTCGTCGCGACCCGCCGCGCGCGCGTCGGCGCGGGTGATCCGCGCCGGGTCGACCTGTTCGATGCTGTCCACGCACAGCCGGCCGGCGTTGGTCCGGTAGACCCGGCCCGCGACTACCCGGGCCCGGCCCCAGCGCCGGAACGCGACCGTGATCCGCCCCTCCGCCGCAGCCCGCATGTCGTCGCCCGCGAATCGCACGGCGTCAGCATGCCGCTCGGAGGGCGGCGGGAAGCAACCCCGTGCCCCGGGCGTTGACACCTGTTACCCGACCGTTCCAGGAGGACTGCATGCCGTTCGGCCGCACGAAGACCGACCTCCCCACCGCCGAGACCGCCCTGCCGGGCCGCGACCAGCGCCCGTTTCCCGTCGGCGACGAGCACCTGGTGCTCGGCACGCCGATCGAGTCCGAGGTGCCCGAGGGCTACGAGGAGGTCGTGGTCGGCCTCGGCTGTTTCTGGGGCGAGGAGAAGACGTTCTGGGAGATCGACGGCGTCTGGTCGACGTCGGTCGGCTACGCCGGCGGCATCACGCCGAACCCGACGTACGAGGAGGTGTGCACCGGGCGCACCGGGCACGCCGAGGTCGTGCGGATCGTGTACGACCCGCAGCAGGTGACGTTCGAGCAGCTGCTCAAGGTGTTCTGGGAGAACCACGACCCCACCCAGGGGATGCGCCAGGGCAACGACCGCGGCTCGCAGTACCGCTCCGTGCTCTACACGACCACGCCGGAGCAGCAGGCGGCCGCCGAGCGGTCGCGCGAGACGTACCAGCAGGCGATGACCGCGCGTGGATACGGCGAGATCACCACCGTGATCTCGCCGCTCGACCACTACTGGTACGCCGAGGACTACCACCAGCAGTACCTGGTGAAGAACCCGTACGGCTACTGCCCGCTGCACGCGACCGGCGTCGCCTACGCCGACGCCTGACGGCGTCCCCGCCGCGTCGTGATGAAGAACGCGCGACGATCTTGACGCGCGCTGTCGTATCGCGCGGGCGCCGTTCGTGGAGTAGGCGTAGCGGCGGACACCGGGTTCGCGACTGGGACGAGGAGCAGACATGGCCGAGTACCTCATCTACTTCAACCAGCAGTGGGTGGGCGACCACACCGAGGAGTGGTTCCGCTCGCGCGGACCGCTCGCCGCGGCGGTCGTCCACGAGATGCAGGCCGCCGGCGAGTACGTGTTCGCCGGGGGACTGGAGGAGGACGGCCCGGTCTTCAGCGCGGACGCGACCAGCGGCACGCTGACGTTCACCGACGGGCCCTTCGTCGAGACCAAGGAGTGGCTGGGCGGGTTCGCGGTGGTGGACGTGCCCGACGAGGAGGCCGCCAGGACGTGGGCGGGCAAGATCGCGGAAGCCTGCGGCTGGCCCCAGGAGGTTCGCCGCTTCGGGCGGATGCCCGATGCCCGTTGACCAGTTCGCACTCGTCAACGGAGGACCCGGCGTAGCAGCTGGCCAGTCTCAGCTGGTCCCCGGGATCATGGGACACGTCACGTGCAGACCATGGGATGCGACGCCGGCTGACCAGCCCGTGCTGGGTCCCGGCCGTGTCCCCGGCATGATGGCGCGGTGACCGCGACCAAGAGAGCAGACATGTTCCTCGACTTCGAGGACGACCCCCGTGAAGGGGGTCCGTCCCTCGGCGACGAGCGGGCCACGCTGATCGAGTTCCTGCGTTGCCAGCGCCTCACGCTGGAGATCAAGTGCGGCGGCCTCGACCCGGACGGGCTGACCCGTCGCTCGGTGGAACCGTCCACGATGTCGCTGCTGGGGCTGGTACGCCACATGGCGAAGGTGGAGCACCACTGGTCGCGGCGGGTGATGGCCGGGCAGGACATCCCGAGGCTGTACAGCACGGACGCCGATCCCGACGCAGACTTCGACGGCGCGGTGGCGGACCCGGAGGTCGTCGCGGAGGCGTGGGCGACCTGGCAGGCGGAGATGGCGTTCACCGACCAGCTCGTGTCGGACTCGCCGGACCTCGGCGTCGTCGGCACCTACCGCGACGGCGAGATCTCCCTGCGCGAGATGCTCGTCCACCTGATCGAGGAGTACGCGCGGCACAACGGCCACGCCGACCTGCTGCGCGAGCGGATCGACGGCCGGGTGGGCCAGTAGACCCGCGCCTGCTCGGGATCGCCACGCTCGCCGGGTACCGTTGAGCGTCCACCACCAGTAGCGGACGGCAACGTCTCGAGGGAGCAGCACTCATGATCGGCTTCATCGTCTTCGGACTCGTCGTCGGCGCGATCGCCCGGTTGATCAAGCCCGGCAAGCAGAACCTCAGCGTGCTCGCGACCCTCGGTCTGGGCCTGGTCGGCTCGGTGATCGGCGGCACGATCGCCTGGCTGATCGGCTCGGGCTCGATCTGGGAGCTCAACTGGTTCGGCGCGGTCATCGCCATCGCCGCCGCCGTGGGTCTGGTGGGCACTGCCGAGGCGCTGACCAGCAAGTCCTCGACCCGCGCCTGACCGGCCGGCCGGGCGTGACGACGGCCACGTGCAGCGCGCCTCGACGCCGCTTGTAACTCGTAGTTACAGTCGCCGGATGGCCACCACCGACCACCGGGTGATCGTGATCGGCTCCGGCTTCGCCGGGATCGCGATGGGCATCAAGCTCAAGGAAGCCGGGATCAACGACTTCGTCATCTGCGAGAAGGACGACGACCTCGGCGGCACCTGGCGGGACAACACCTACCCCGGCTGCGCCTGCGACATCCCCAGCTACTTGTACTCGTACTCGTTCGAGCCCAACCCGGGCTGGAGCCGGATGTTCTCGCCCCAGCAGGAGATCTGGGACTACCTGCGGCACTGCGTGGACGCGTACGGGCTGACGCCGCACCTGCGCTACGGCGCCGAGGTGACCAGCGCGACGTACGACGACGACAGTGCGGCCTGGACGGTGCAGACCGGCGCCGGCGACGTGCTGACCGCGCAGGTGGTCACCGCCGGAGTCGGCGCGCTGCACCAGCCGAGCTACCCCGACCTGCCGGGTCTGGATCGGTTCGAGGGCACGACCTTCCACTCCGCCGACTGGGACCACCAGCACGACCTCACGGGCGAGCGGGTCGCGGTCGTCGGTACGGGTGCCAGCTCGATCCAGTTCGTGCCGCAGATCGCCCCGGTGACCGCACGGCTCGACGTCTACCAGCGCTCGGCCCCCTGGATCACGCCGAAGCCGGACCGTGGCATCGGCGCCACCGAGCGCGCGCTGCACACCCGGTTCCCGATCGGGCAGAAGGCGATCCGCTCCGTCATCTACTGGGCGCTGGAGCTGCGCGGAATCGGCTTCGCGATCAGCCCGCGGTTGATGAAGGGCCTGGAGGTGCAGGCCCGCCGGCACCTCGAGAAGCAGGTCGACGACCCCGCGCTGCGTGCGCAGCTCACGCCCGATTACCAGATCGGGTGCAAGCGGATCCTGGTGAGCAACGACTACTACCCCACGTTCGCCCGCGACGACGTCCACCTCGTCACCGCCGGCATCCGGGAGGTGACCGCCGACAGCATCGTCACCGTGGACGGCACCGAGCGGCCGGTCGACACCATCGTGTTCGGCACCGGGTTCGAGGTCAGCGGCAACCTCACCCGGATGAAGGTCGTCGGCCGCGACGGCGTGGAGCTCAACGACCGCTGGGGCCGCGACGGCATCGGCGCCCACCTCGGCATCACCATGGCGGGCTTCCCCAACCTGTTCCTGCTGGTCGGGCCCAACACCGGTCTGGGTCACAACTCGATGATCTTCATGATCGAGCAGCAGGTCGCGTACGTGATCCAGGCGCTCGCCGAGATGGACCGGCGCGACGCGGACTCGATCGAGGTCGGCGAGCGGCCGCAACGCCGGTTCGTCGACCGGATCCAGACCCGGCTGTCGGACAGCGTGTGGACCGGCTGCCAGAGCTGGTACCTGGACGAGAACGGCCGCAACTTCACCCTGTGGCCGCACTTCGCGTGGAAGTACTGGCAGGAGACCCGGTGGCTGCGCACGCGCGACTTCACGTTCGGCCGCGTCCGGCGCTAGACCCATCTTCCGGCCGTACGCGCGCCCGGAGGATCGCCTCGCCGGAAGATCGGGAGGGCGTCAGCCGGCGGCGACGTGGCCGAGCAGGTCGTGCCGGGTCAGCACGCCGACCGGACGCCCGTCCTCCTGCACCAGCAGCGCGTCGGCGCCCTGCAGCGCCGTCACGGCCTCCGCGACCGGACGCCCCGACCCGATGGTCGGCAGCGGCGGGTCCATGTGCTCCCCGACCCGGTCGGCCAGCTGCGCGTGCCCGGCGAACAGCGCCTCCAGCAGCGCCCGCTCGCTGACCGCGCCGGCCACCTCGGCCGCCATCACCGGTGGCTCGGCGCGCACCACCGGCATCTGCGAGACGCTGTACTCGCGCAGGATCTCGACCGCCTCGGCGATGGTCTCGCTCGGGTGCGTGTGCACGAGGTCGGGCAGCCGCCCGACGCCCCCCTCGCCCTTGGCCCGCAGCACGTCGCCGACGGTCTGCTCCTCCTGCTGCGGACCGAACCCGTACCGCCCGAGCCAGCCGTCGTCGAACACCTTCGTGAGGTAGCCGCGGCCGCTGTCCGGCAGCAGCACGACCACGACGTCGTCGTCGGAGAGCTCCCCGGCCAGCTGCACCGCCGCGACGACCGCCATGCCGCACGAGCCGCCCACCAGCAGGCCCTCCTCGCGGGCCAGCCGCCGCGTCATCGCGAAGGCGTCGCCGTCGGACACCGCGATGATGCGGTCGCAGACGTCGGCGTCGTACGTGCCAGGCCAGAAGTCCTCGCCCACCCCCTCGACCAGGTACGGCCGCCCGCTGCCGCCGGAGTAGACCGACCCCACCGGGTCGGCGCCGACGACCTGCACCCGGCCGTCGCTGACCTCCTTGAGGTAGCGCCCGGCCCCGCTGATGGTGCCTCCGGTGCCGATCCCGGCGACGAAATGGGTGATCTGCCCCCCGGTCTGCTTCCACAGCTCGGGGCCGGTGGTCTCGTAGTGGCTCAGCGGGTTGTTCGGGTTGGAGTACTGGTCGGGCTTCCAGCCCCCGTCGATCTCCTGGGCCAGCCGGTCGGAGACGGCGTAGTAGGAGTCGGGGTGGTCCGGGTCCACCGCGGTGGGGCAGACCACGACCTCGGCGCCGTACGCCATCAGCACGTTGCGCTTGTCCTCGCTGACCTTGTCCGGGCACACGAACACGCAGTGGTAGCCGCGCTGCTGGGCCACCAGCGCCAGCCCGACCCCGGTGTTGCCGGACGTGGGCTCGACGATGGTGCCGCCGGGACGCAGCAGCCCGTCCGCCTCGGCCGCGTCGACCATGCGCACCGCGATGCGGTCCTTCACGCTGCCGCCGGGGTTGAAGTACTCGACCTTCGCGAGCACGCGGGCACCCGCACCGGACTGGGTCACTGCGCCCAGCCTGACCAGGGGTGTGTCACCGATGAGGTCGATCACGGAGTCGACGTAGTCCACCGGTTCACAGTAGACGGACGCCTACAGTGGACGGACCATGAGCCGCGCAGCTGCCGCCCGCCGACTCGCCACCGCCGCTGCGTACGGCGGTGGCGGTCTGGGTCTGCTCGGCGGCACCCTGTACGGCGTCATGAAGGTCCAGGCGGCATGGGCGCGGCGCGTGATCGGGCCGGCAGACACCCGGCCACCGCCGCCGGAGCCCGTGTACGGAGCGGCGCTCCCCGGACCGACGCTGTCGGTGCTGGTGCTCGGCGACTCGGCGGCGGTGGGCTACGGCATGGAGTCGGCCGACGACACCCCGCCGGGCATGATCGGGGCCGGTTTGTCGCACATCGCCGGCCGGCCGGTGCGGATCACCAGCCTGGCCAAGGTGGGCGCCCAGACCTCCGCGCTCGACGACCAGATCAGCGAGGGCCTGCTCGCAGCGCCCGACGTCGCGGTCATCGTCATCGGCACCAACGACGTCACCCACACGGTGCTGCCGTCGGAGTCGGTGCGGCTGCTCGACCTCGCCGTACGCCGGCTGCGGTCCGAGGGCTGCGAGGTCGTCGTCGGCACCTGCCCCGACCTGGGCACCATCAAGCCGGTGCCGCACCCCCTCCGGCTGCTGGCGCGGGAGTGGAGCCGCCGGCTGGCCGCGGCACAGACGATCGCCGTGGTCGAGGCGGGCGGGCGCTCGGTGTCGCTGGCCACCCTGCTCGGCCCGAGCTTCACCGCGGCGCCGGGCGAGCTGTTCGGGCCCGACCAGTTCCACCCGTCCGCGGCCGGCTACGCCAGCATGGTGGCCGCGCTGCTGCCGTCGCTGGCGGCCGCGGCCGGCGTCTGGGACGACGACGAGGAGCCCCAGATGCAGCCCGGCGACACCGTGCTGCCGGTCTCCTTCGCCGCCGCCGAGGCGGTACGTCTGCCCGGCACCGAGGTGGCTCCCGTCGCGGTCGGTGGCCGCGACCAGGGGCCGCGTGGACGCTGGGCACAGCTCCGGCACCGGGTGCGCCGGCCCCGCGTCACCGGACCGGCGGCCCCGACACCCTGACCGCCGGACCACCCGTACGGGCCCTTGTGCCATCGGGCCCTTTGGGGCACGCTCGACTGACCAGATCTGTCGAGGAGGCACGATGGCCCTGCACCACTCCGAAGAGACACATCAGCTACTGGTCGCCAAGGTTCCCGCGGTGACCGGACGGCAGCTCCCCGAGTGGTTCCAGTGCCTGGATGACGGCCCGACCCTGCTCCGCTTCGACGACCGGGTCAACTGGCTGCGCGACGAGTACGGCCTGTCGCACGGCCACGCGACCGCGATCGTGCACGAGCGCGACCTGCGGCGCTCGCGGCGTTCCTTCGCCTGAGCCGCGCCCCTCGCGGCCGCGTCAGTCGCCGCGCAGGATGGCGAGGATGCGCAGCAGCTCGATGTAGATCCACACGATCGTGACGGTGAGCCCGAACGCGGCCCGCCACGACTCGCGCTCCGGCGCGCGCGCAGCGATCGCCTGCTCGACGTAGTCGAAGTCGAGGATGAGCATCAGCACACCCAGCACGACGCCGACGATGCTGGTGATCAGGCCGAGGGTGCCGAACCCGTTGAAGCCGAAGTCGGCGCCGAAGAAGCTCAGCACCAGGTCGAGCATCGCCACCCCGACGAACCCGAACATCGCGGCGACCACGCCGCGCCGGAACTTGGGGGTGACCTTGATGTCCAGGATCTTGTACGCGGCCAGCGTGCCGGCGAAGGCGGCGACGGTGCCGAGCACGGCGCCCATCACCACGCCCGGGTAGAGGGTCTCGAAGATCAGTGAGACCGCTCCGACCGCCATGCCCTGCAGCACGGCGTAGGCGAGCACCAGCGGCGGGCTGACGACCCGCTTGAAGCTGTTGACCATCGCCAGCGCGAAGCCGCCGAACACTCCTAGCAGCGCGAGCGTCTGCGCCTTGGCCATCGCGGCCTCGGCCTCCGCGTCGCTGGGCGCGGTGATGTCACCGATCACGAACCAGGTGACCGCTGCCGACACGACCAGCAGGCCGAGCGTCGCGGCGGTCTTCTGCACCACCGAGTCGATGCTGATCCGGCCGGTGTCGGACGGGCCCACGGTGCCGGGCTGGCCCGGTTGCCCCGGCTGGCCCGGGCTGCCGACGGCCCAGGTGGACGGGTCGGCGCGGGTGGTGGATCCGTAGCCGCTGACCGCGCTGGCGCCACGGCCGTTGAAGGTGTCGTTGCGCGTGAACACCGGGTTGGAGCTATGCATCCTGGTCCTCCGGGGGATCGGGCCCCACGTCGGGGCTCACGCCCAGGATACCGGGCCCCGCGAGCCGGCGGCGGACACCGGCCCTGCCGCTCAGCCCACGGCCGGCGGACGGCGGCGCCGCACCGGCTCGGGTGCCGGGACGTCGCCCGGACCGCGTTGCAGCGCCGGGCTGGCCGAGCCCTCGGGCACGAACGCCCGGCGGCCTCTGTCGGTCGGACCCTTGTCCTCCTCGACCACCACGCGGTGCGCCTCGGCGTAGTCGTCGCGGCGCACGCCGGTGACCTGCCAGGACACCTCGAGGCCGGGGGTGCCGCCCGCGATCCGGAACCGGTTCCGGCGCACCTTCGCCGCCACGTGGACGGGGGCGTGTCCGCCGATGCAGGTGAGCTGGTAGCGGGGGTCCCCGTTGAGCGCCGCGAAGTACGACGGCAGCTCGACCGTGGCCTCGCCCGCGTCGTCGAGGACGACGTTGCCGTTGTAGACGTTCATCATGTCCGGCGACTCGACGAACGAGTGCCGCAGCCATCGCTCCTCAGGCGCGAGCGGATGGTCGATCTCGAACGCACCCGCCGACTTGGACAGGGTGCCGTTGACGTGGCAGCGACCCTGGAACCAGCCCGCATAGCCGCCCGGGCTGCTGGCCGTGGCATAGATGCCGAAGGTCAGGCCCCGCTGGGCGAGCGCGGTGGCCGACACCCCGTAGTCGTCGCCGCGTCCCATGACGCCCACGTGGTCCGAGTCCCCGCGTACGCCGGCCGTGGCGCCGCTGTATCCCCAGACCCCGTACGGGCCCGGCGGCACCCCGTCGTTCTCGCCGGCGTCGGCGTCACCGATGACACCCGTGCCGCCGCTCGCGAGGCCGACGACGCCGTCCTCGCCGGAACCGAACACACCCTCGTCGTCACCGTGAGCGTAGATGCCGGTGAAACCCCCCTGCGCGAAGGCGCCGTCCACGCCGCCCAGTGCGTACACCCCCACGCCGTCGGCAGAGATCCCCGACACACCCATGCCGATGCCGGTGTGCGTGCCCTTCACGCCCGAAGCCGCCTCCCTGTCCCCCGTGGCCACTCCGAGCACACCGACGGCGTCATCGGCCGCCGCGGTGCTGGTGCCGGAGACGGCGACAGTGCCGGTGTTGCGCACCTCGAGACGGGCCGTGGGGTTGGTGGTTCCGATGCCCACCCGGCCGTTGCCCTGCACCCGCATCCGCTCCACGGGCGCGGCGGGCTTGACCCCCGTCGTCTTGATGATGAGTGGCGCGCCGTTGGTCGGGCCGAGAAAGTTGTCACCGTCGGACGAGACGTTCACGTTGCCGCCCAGCTTCCACGCGGCGCCGGGTGGAGCGGCCACCGCAGGAGCCGCGCCGGCGACGCCACCGACGGCCACCGCTGCGGGCGCGGCGAGCAGGAAGCGTCGCGGGAAGCGGCGGTCGGCGTCGGACATCGGTCGACTGGTCATCTGGGACTCCTCATGGCGCTCGCCGGGGGCATCCAGATGAGGGTGCTCGTCGGCCGGTGATACCCGCCAGGAGATCCGGCCTCGCCGGCCTGCCGTACCCCCGGTGGGACTCGAACCCACACTGTGACGGTTTTAAGCCGTCTGCCTCTGCCGGTTGGGCTACGGGGGCCCGCGCCCGCGTCCGTGCGGTCAGGCCAGCATGCCGGACCGGCCGTCGGCGTGGGGTCGCACCGCCACCATCTGGTGCACGCCGATCCGGTCCCGCTCGAAGCCCACGGTGGACAGCGCCAGCGACAGCCGCCACACCCGCAACCGGTTGACGCCCACGACGTCGGCGGCGGTGTCGTGCCGGGCGTCGACGCGGTGCAGCCACGACTGCAGGGTGGGCGGGTAGTGCTCGCGCCACGACTCCACCAGCCGCACCTCCAGGCCGGCGTCCTCGACCGCGGAGACCAGGACCCCGATCGGCGGCAGCGGGCCCGCGGGCATGACGTAGGCGCTCATGAACGTCGGGCCGGGCTGCTCGGCACCCGGCCGCCGCGTCAGCGCCTGCAGCACCATCCGGCCGCCGGGGCGCAACAGCTGCTGCAGGTGGGCCATCTGCTCGACCAGGTCGGTGCCTGCGACGTGCTCGATCGACTCGACCACGGCGACCGCGTCGTAAGGCCCGTCGTCGACGGCGTCCAGGTCGCCCAGGCGGACCTCGGCCCGGTCGCCGAGGCCGAGCCCCTCGAGCCGCCGGCGGACCACGTCGGCCCGCTCGGCCGAGCGCACCAGGCCCACCGCCTCGACGCCGCGCTCGCGCACCGCGTGCACGACCAGCGCGCCCCAGCCGCACCCGAGGTCGAGCAGCCGCATGCCCTCGGTGAGGCCGAGCCGGTCGCAGAGCAGGTCGAGCTTGGCCCGCTGGGCGGCGTCGATCTCGGACGGGGGCGGCCCACCCGAGCCGTCGCCCCAGTAGGCGCAGGAGTAGGCCAGCGACCCCCCGAGCACCGCGGTCATCAGCTCGAGCCCGCCGTCGTCCGGCACCTCGGCGGCTGCGAGCTCGCGGGCACCCCGGTGCCCGCGGGATCCGACCACCCGGCCCTCCGACAGCAGCCGTTCCTCCGGCGGCGGTTTCGGCGCCGGTCCGACCGCGCCGAGCAGCACGGCGGTACGCAGCACCTCCCGGCGACCCGACGGCGTGAGCGCGGGCCTCCCGCCCACCAGCGCGCCGTAGTCGGCGAGCGCCCTTAGTCCCTCGGTGAGGTCACCCTCGACGTCGATCTCGCCCGCGACGAACGCCCGGGCGAGGCCCAGCTCCCCGGGAGCCCACAGCAGGCGGCGGACGGCACGGCGGCTGCGCACGTGCAGGGTCGGCCCCTCGCCGGAGCCGGCCACCGACCCGTCCCAGCCGGTCAGCCGGATCGGCGGGGTGACGTCGAACAGGTGCACGAGCAGGTCGTACAGCCGCTGTGCCACACCCTTGCCCTGGTCGGTCCCGGCCATGGTCGGTTTCTACCAGTCGGGTCCCGCCGGCCGTTCACGCCTCGGCCGCGGCGCGGACGAGCACCTCGGTGAGCATCGGCATCGTGAGCCGACCGGTGAAGGTGTTCTGCTGGCTGGGGTGGTAGCAGCCGAGCAGCCGCAGCGGACCGCCCTCGGGATGGCCCAGCAGCGCCTCCACCCCGTGGCCGAAGCGCGGTGCCGGCCGGGGCACCGAGCCGCCGGTCTCCCGGACCAGCCGCAGCGCCACGTCCCACGCGAAGCCACCCAGCGCCACCACCGAGCGCGCCGTCGGCCACAGCAGCCGCGCCTCGGCCCGCAGCCACGGCGCGCAGGTGTCGCGCTCGTCCGGAGCCGGGCGGTTGGCGGGCGGCGCGCAGCGTACGGCCGCGACGACCCTGGCACCGACCAGCGCCAGCCCGTCGCCCGCGTGCAGGCTGGTGGGCTGGGTCGCGAGCCCGGCCGCGTGCAGCGCGGCGAACAGCCAGTCACCGGACCGGTCGCCGGTGAACACCCGGCCGGTGCGGTTGGCGCCGTTGGCCGCCGGCGCGAGCCCCACGACGAGCACCCGCGCCGCCGGGTCGCCGAAGCCGGGCGCCGGCCGGCCCCAGTAGGGCTCGGTGGCGAACGAGCGCCGCTTCTGCACCGCCACCTCCTCGCGCCACGCGACCAGCCGTGGGCAGGCCCGGCACACCGACACCAGCGCGTCCAGCTCGGCCGTGCTCTGCACCGCAGCGGCCAGCCGGGCCACGTCGTCGGGCTCACCGGCGACCGGCGTGCCTGCGGTGGCGGGGTCGTCGGGCCAGCCGGTGCCCGGCGGCACCGGGCTCTCGAACGGCTGGCCAGTGACCGGGTGCGGCAGCGGTTGCGCGGTCACGTCCCCTCCACCAGAGCCCAGGCGATGCCGTCCAGCAGGTCCTGCGTGCTGACGACGAGCGAGTCGGTGCCGGCCGCCGCGAGCACCCGGTCGAGGACCACCGCTCCTCCCCCGATGACGTCGGCCCGGCCGGGCAGCATCATCGGCATCGCCCGACGCTCGCCCACCGTGGCACCCAGCAGCGCCGCACAGGACGCCCGCACGCCACCGGCCGGGAGCCGGGCCCCGTGCAACCGGGCCGGGTCGAGCGCCGTCAGCCCGAGCGCGTGCGCGGCGACCGTGACCACGGTGCCGCTCACGCCGACGACGGTGGTGGCGTCGGACGCGCGCACCGGCAGGGCGCCCAGTCCCCGGTCGGCGTCGGCCGCGGCGGCCGCACACTCGGCCGGGGTCGGAGGATCACCGGCGAGATGCCGTTCGGTGAGGCGTACGGAGCCGACGTCCGCGGAACCGGAGGCGACGACCCGCCGACCCTCGCCCAGGACGAGCTCGGTCGAGCCGCCGCCGACGTCGACGACGAGCACCGTGCCCGCCGGGTCACCGAGACCGCGAACCGCGCCGGCGTACGACAGCGCGGCCTCCTCGCCGCCGGAGAGCACCTCGACGTCGACCCCGAACCGGTCCCGCACCCCCGCGGCGAACTCAGCACCGTTGCGGGCGTCGCGGGCGGCCGACGTGGCGCAGAACCGCAGCCGCTCGACCGCCAGCCGGTCCACGACGGCGGCGTACTCGGCGCAGCCCTCCAGCGTGCGCGCCAGCGCGTCCGCCCCGATCCGGCCCGTCCGGTCGATGCCCTGGCCGAGGCGGGTGACCTGCAGGTCACGCACCAGCTCGGTGTGCCGGCCCGACGACGGGTCGAGGTCGGCCACCAGCAGCTTGAGCGTGTTGGTGCCGCAGTCGAGGGCAGCGACCCTCATGGGACGTCGACGGAGGTCTCGACGCAGGGGCCGGCGGCCCACCACGGCTCGAGCCGGGCGAGCGCCTCGTCGCCCAGCCGGTTGGCGCCGCTGCCTGCCGCCAGCGCGTGTCCGACCAGCACGTGCAGGCACTTGACCCGGTCGGGCATGCCGCCGGCAGACACGCCGTCGATCTCCGGCACGTCGGCCAGCTGCCCGCGCCGCTCCAGGTAGTCCCGGTGCGAGCCCGCGTACGCCGCCGCCAGCTCGGCGTCGGCACCCAGCCGCCGGGTCATCTCGCGCATCAGGCCGGACGCCTCGAGCGTGCTCACCGCGCCGGACAGCCGCGGGCAGGTCACGTAGAACAGCGTCGGGAACGGGGTGCCGTCGGGGAGCCTCGGCTCGGTCTCCACCACGTCGGGAAGGTCGCAGGAGCAGCGGTGCGCGATCGCGTGCACGCCGCGCGGCGGGCGGCCGAGCTGGGCGGCGACCGCCGCGAGGTCGCCGGGACGAGGGACCTCGCTCACCGTGCCCCGCTCACTGCGAGGCGCCCGCGCGCCGCACGCTCCCCCACAGCGTGTCGTACCAGTGCCGCGGCTCGGTCGCGGCGACGTCGGTGTCGGGGTGCGCCTCGAGGGTGTCGCCGTCGCGGCCGATCACCCGGTAGCCGGTCTCGCCGGGCAGCACGTACCCGAGCCGGCCGCGGGCCTGCTGCTCGACGTAGGCGTCGTCGTCCCAGCGCCGCTTCTCCCGCTCCAGCGCCTCCACCTCGTCCTGCACCGACGCGATCCGCTGCTCGGTCTCGGCGATCTCCTGCCGCTGGTCGAGCCAGGCGCGCAGGCTGGAGGCGTACGAGATCACCAGCACCAGCAGGACGAGCGCCAGCACGACCGCCCGGCTGGTGAATCGTGGTCCCTCGCGGCCGTCGCTGCCGCCGGCGCGCCCCGGCCGCCCGCCCGAGCGGCGGGGGCGGGAGGGAGGTCGGCTGGCGGCCACGAGCGGTCCCTCAGCCCGTGGTCGCGGCGAGGCGGGGGAAGGCACGGCGACCGGCGTAGCGGCCGGCGTCGTCGAGCTCCTCCTCGATGCGCAGCAGCTGGTTGTACTTCGCGACCCGCTCGGAGCGGGCTGGTGCGCCGGACTTGATCTGGCCGCAGTTGGTGGCCACGGCCAGGTCGGCGATCGTGGTGTCCTCGGTCTCTCCGGAGCGGTGGCTCATCATGCAGCGGAACCCGTTGCGGTGCGCCAGCTCGACCGCGTCCAGCGTCTCGGTGAGCGTGCCGATCTGGTTGACCTTGACCAGCAGGGCGTTGGCGGCGGCCTCGTCGATGCCGCGCTGCAGCCGGGTGCTGTTCGTGACGAACAGGTCGTCGCCGACCAGCTGGAGCCGGTCGCCCAGCGACTCGGTGATCGCCTGCCAGCCGGCCCAGTCGTCCTCGTCGAGCGGGTCCTCGAGGGACACGATCGGGTACGCCTGCACCAGCTCGGCGTAGTAGGCGGTCATCTGCTCCGCGGTCTTGGTGCCGCCCTCGAAGGCGTACGACCCGTCGCTGTGGAACTCCGAGGCCGCGACGTCGAGCGCGAGCGCGATGTCGTCACCGAGCGCCAGCCCGGCCCGGTCGACCGCGGTGGCGATGAGGTCGAGCGCGTCGCGGTTGCTCGGCAGGTCGGGGGCGAAGCCGCCCTCGTCGCCGAGCCCGGTGGACAGCCCCCGCTCCTTCAGCACCGACTTGAGCGAGTGGTAGACCTCGACGCCCTGCCGCAGCGCCTCGGCGTAGGTGACCGCCCCGATCGGCGCGATCATGAACTCCTGCACGTCCACGCCGCTGTCGGCGTGGGCACCGCCGTTGATGATGTTCATCATCGGCACCGGCAGCAGGTGCGCGTTGGGGCCGCCGACGTAGCGGAACAGCGGCAGCTGCGCCGAGTCCGCGGCGGCTCGTGCCACCGCGAGCGAGACGCCGAGCAGCGCGTTCGCACCGAGCGACGACTTGTTGTCGGTGCCGTCGAGGTCGATCAGCAGCTGGTCGACGAGCCGCTGCTCGTCGGCGTCGGCCCCGGCCAGCTCGGGCGCGATCGTGTCGTTCACCGCCGCGATCGCCTTGCCGACGCCCTTGCCCAGGTAGCGGTCACCGCCGTCGCGCAGCTCCACCGCCTCGAACTGGCCGGTGGACGCGCCCGACGGCACCGCCGCCCGGCCGATGACCCCGTCGTCGAGGGCGACCTCGACCTCGACGGTCGGGTTGCCCCGGGAGTCGAGGATCTCGCGGGCGCCGAGCGCCTCGATACTGGCCACGAACAGTGCTCCTCGGACCGGGGGAAGACGGGCCCGCCCAGGCTATCCAGTCGTCCGCACCGCGCCCGGGACCGCCTCGCGGGGCGGGCTTGCGCCGTCCCGGCGAGCGGAACATTCTGAACACATGACTAATTACCGCGCGGCGGCGGGCTCGGCGCTCTTCCTCCTGGTCGCGCCCGGCGTGGTGACCGGCGTGGTGCCGTGGTGGATCACCGGCTGGGAGTCCGGCCCGGCCTGGTGGCTGCCGCTGCGGGTCGCCGGCGCCGTGCTGGTCGTCGCCGGACTGGGGAGCCTGCTGCACGCGTTCGCCCGCTTCGTGGTCGAGGGCAACGGCACGCCGGCGCCGGTGGCGCCCACCGCCGAGCTGGTCGTGGGCGGGCTCTACCGCTACGTGCGCAACCCCATGTACCTCGCGGTCCTGGCGCTGCTGGTGGGGCAGGCGCTGCTGCTGTCCCGGCCGGTGCTGCTCGCCTACGCCGCGGCCGTCGCGCTGGCCGTCGTCAGCTTCGTCCGCGGCTACGAGGAGCCGACCCTGCGGCGGACGTACGGGGCGGCCTACGACGCGTACTGCGCCGACGTCCCGGGCTGGTGGCCGCGGACCCGGCCGGCTACCCGTCGAGCTCCTCGGGCGTGAGCGCCCGCAGCACGCAGAACTCGTTGCCGTCGGGGTCGGCCAGCACCACCCACGTGTCGGTGTCCTTCTGCCCGACGTCGGTGCGTACCGCACCCAGCGCCTCGAGCCGGGCCACCTCGGCGGCCTGGTCGACCGGGCGGAGGTCGAGGTGCAGCCGGTTCTTGACGGTCTTGGACTCGGGCACCCGCAGGAACAGGATGTCGGGCGAGACCCCGTCCTCCTTGCTGCCCTTCGGTGGCTCCAGCACCACCTCGTCGTCGTCCTCGTACGTGCGTCGCCAGCCCAGCGCCTGCTCCCAGAAGCCCGCGACGCGGTGCGGGTCGGTCGAGTCGAAGCACACGCACTGCCAGCGGATCGCGGGCGCGCCGGTGGGGGTCGCCGTCATGTGTCGGCACTCTGCCAACCGAACGATCCGACCGCACGTGAGTGAGGGCAGTCAGGACGTCGAATCGTTCGGGGCGGGGGAGGCCGCCTCGGCGGCACGGACCCGGTCGGAGAGGTCGGCCAGCGAGGCGCGCAGCGCGGCCTCGGGGTCGAGCCCGGCGGCCCGGGCCTCGGCGACCAGCGCCAGCAGCCGGGCGCCGAGCGACGCGTCGGCGCCGACCACCGGGGCGACGTCCAGCCCGGAGCGCGCCACCCGGTCGAGCAGCTTGTCCGCGCGAGCCAGCGCGGGGAGCGTGGTCGGGACGCCGTCGAGCACCGACGTACGCCCCTTCTCGGCCGCCTTGAGCCGCTCCCAGCTCACCTCCACCGCCGCGGCGTCGGGGGCATGACCGTCGGCGAACACGTGCGGGTGGCGGCGTACCAGCTTGGCCGCGATCCCGGCCGCCACGTCGTCGATGTCGAACGGGTCGGTCGGGTGCTCGGCCGCGATCCGGGCATGGAAGACCACCTGCAGCAGCAGGTCGCCGAGCTCCTCGCGCAGGTGGTCGCGATCGCCCGAGTCGAGCGCCTCGAGCACCTCGTAGGTCTCCTCCAGCAGGTACCGGGCGAGGCTCTCGTGCGTCTGCTGGGCATCCCACGGGCACCCGCCCGGCGAGCGCAGCCGGTCCATGACCTCGACCAGCTCGCGGAGCGCAGGCACGGGCTGGTCGCTCAACAGGTCACTGGCAGATCTGCGAGTCCGGCAGGCCGGAGACGTCCTGCGGGGCGCCCTGGGCCGGGGGGGTCGTCTCGACCGGTTCGAGCGGTACCGACAGCGAGCCGCTGCCCCCGATGACCTGCCCGCCGGTGAACTCGCCGAACCTCGGATCGAGATCGACGTCCTGCTCGGCGGCGTACTCGGCGATGTAGGCCTGGCCGGCGGCCGTCGCCTCCTGGCCGGCCCCGGCCTGCTCGCCGCCCTGGTCCTGCCCGATGACGAGGTAGAGCGCCTGCAGCCGCCCGAGCACGGCGAGGTAGTCGCGGAACGCCGCGTCGTCGTCGCCGGTCAGCCGCTCGAAGATCGCGTCCAGGTCCTCGTTGTCGGGCGGCTGGGCGAGACTCGCCGGCACGTCCAGCCCGAGCTCGTCGGCGGCCTGGGTCGCCAGCTCCTCGTTGATCAGCACGCCGAGCACGTTGTCGCGGTAGTACGACGTCGGCAGCGGCTGCCACTCGGTCTCGGTGTAGTCGGCGTAGGACATCTCCGCGACGCAGAACGAACGGGCGAGCTCGTCGACGTGGTCCAGCGCGATGGCCTCGCCGTCGACCGTGGCCGCTGCACCGGGGGTCACGTCGCCGCACCCCGTCAGCGCCAGGCCGGCCACCAGCGCGAGCCCGGCCGCACGCAGCGGGTGTCGCCGCTGACCGCTTCGCATCGCCACCCGTCCTCTCCTCACACCGTCCCTCATGACGCGGCGGCGTCCTCGCGCCGGTCCAGCACATCGTCGACGACCCGCCGGCACCAGTCCAGCAACGCCTCGTCCCGCAACGGGGCACCGCCCACGGGCGCCGTCTTGGGCCGCGGCACCAGGATCGTACGCAGGACGGGCTTCACCACGGTCCGCGGGTACAGCCGCTGCAGCCGGAGCTGGCCGGACTCCGGCAGGTCGACCGGGCCGAACCGGATCAGCTGGCCCTGCGCGGTCACGTCGGTCAGCCCGGCCGCCTTGATCCGGGCGCGCAGCCGCGCGACCTCCAGCAGGGTGCCGACCGGGCCCGGCGGTTCGCCGTAGCGGTCGACCAGCTCGGCGCGGATCTCGGCCACCTCGTCCTCGGTGCGCACCGCCGCCAGCCGCTTGTACGCCTCCAGCCGCAGCCGCTCGCTCGGGACGTAGTCGTGGGGCAGGTGCGCGTCGACCGGCAGCTCGATGGTCGCCTCGGGCTCCTCGCCCGGCCCGTCGCCGCGGAACTCCTGCACCGCCTCACCGACCAGCCGCACGTACAGGTCGAACCCGACGTCGGCGATGTGGCCGGACTGCTCGCCGCCGAGCAGGTTGCCGGCGCCGCGGATCTCGAGGTCCTTCATCGCCACGGCCATGCCGCCACCCAGCTCGGAGTGCTGGGCGATCGTCGCCAGCCGGTCGTGCGCCGTCTCGGTGAGCGGCTTGTCCGGCGGGTAGAGGAAGTACGCGTAGGCCCGCTCACGACCCCGCCCGACCCGGCCGCGCAGCTGGTGCAGCTGGGACAGCCCCAGCGCGTCGGCGCGCTCGATGATCATCGTGTTGGCGTTGGAGACGTCGAGCCCGGACTCGACGATGGTCGTGCAGACCAGCACGTCGAACCGCTTGTCCCAGAAGTCGACCATCACCTGCTCGAGCAGGTGCTCGCCCATCTGCCCGTGCGCGGTGGCGATCCGGGCCTCCGGCACCAGCTTGCGCAGCCGCTCGGCCGCGCGCTCCATCGACTGGACCCGGTTGTGGATGTAGAAGACCTGCCCGTCGCGCAACAGCTCGCGGCGGACGGCGGCCGTCACCTGCCCGTCGTCGTAGGCGCCGACGAAGCTGAGCACCGGGTGCCGCTCCTCCGGCGGCGTCGCGATCGTGGACATCTCCCGGATGCCGGTGATCGCCATCTCCAGCGTGCGCGGGATCGGCGTCGCCGACATCGCCAGCACGTCGACCGCGGCACGCAGGTGCTTGAGCAGCTCCTTGTGCTCGACGCCGAAGCGCTGCTCCTCGTCGACCACCACCAGACCGAGATCCTTGAACCGGGTCTCGGGCGACAGCAGCCGGTGGGTGCCGATGACGACGTCGATGCTGCCGTTGGCGAGACCCTCGAGCACCGCCTTGGCCTCGGAGTCGGTCTGGAAGCGGGACAGCGACCTGAGCACCACGGGGAACTGCGCGTAGCGCTCGGCGAACGTGTCGGAGTGCTGCTGGACCAGCAGGGTGGTCGGCACCAGCACGGCCGCCTGCTTGCCGTCCTGCACCGCCTTGAACGCCGCCCGCACCGCGATCTCGGTCTTGCCGTAGCCCACGTCGCCGCACACCAGCCGGTCCATCGGCACGGTGCGCTGCATGTCCCGCTTGACGTCCTCGACGGTGGACAGCTGGTCGGGCGTCTCGACGTACGGGAACGCCTCCTCCAGCTCGCGCTGCCACGGGGTGTCCGGCCCGAACGCGTAGCCCTTGGTGGCCTGTCGGGCGGCGTAGAGCTTGATCAGCTCGGCGGCGATCTGCCGGACCGCGCGCCGGGCCCTGCCCTTGCGCTTGGCCCAGTCGCCACCGCCCAGCTTGTCCAGCGAGGGCTGCTCGCCGCCGATGTAGCGGGTGACCTGGTCGAGCTGGTCGGTGGGCACGAACAGCCGGTCCCCCGGCTGGCCGCGCTTGGACGGTGCGTACTCCAGCACGAGGTACTCGCGGGTGGCGTGCTGCACGGTGCGCTGGGCCATCTCGACGTAGCGACCGACACCGTGCTGGTCGTGCACCACGAAGTCGCCGGTCACCAGCTCGAGCGGGTCGACCTGCCGCTTGCGGCGGGCCGGCATCCGCCGCTCCTCCCGGCTTGCAGCACGCTGCCCGACCAGGTCGTCGTGGGTGAGCACCACCAGGGCGAGCGGGTCGGACACCAGCCCGTGCGCGAGGCAGCCCTGGGCGAGGTGCACCAGGCTCGGTCCCGGGTCGGCCGGCAGGCCGTCGTGCAACCGGGCGGCGACGTCGTGCTCGGCGAGCAGCTCGGCGGTACGCGCGGCCTGGCCGGGTCCGGGCGTCACGACGACGACCCGCCGACCCTCGCCCAGCCAGGTCTGCACGTCGGCGACCGCGCTCTCGGTGTCACCGCGGTAGAGCGGGGCGGGCAGCATGTCGAGGCTGCGGGTGACGACCGCCCCGAGGTCGACGTCGACGTCGACCGAGACGACCTCGCCGGTCTCGGTACGCACCGGCGCGCGCTGCCCGTCCGGCGCTGCGAGCCCGAAGGGCGACGTGCTCCACCACGGCAGTCCGGTCGCCACGGCGTCGGAGCGGACGTCGGCGAGCGTGCGGTAGGCGCTGGCGCCGAGGTCGACGGGGACTTCCCCGCCGGTGGCAGCCGACGCCCACGAGGCCTGCAGGAACTCCTCGCTGGTGGCCACGAGGTCGTGGGCGCGGGCGCGCACCCGCTCGGGGTCGCACAGCACGACGTGCGACGCGTCCGGCAGCAGGTCGGTCAGCATCTCCATCTCGTCGACGAGCACCGGCGCCAGCGACTCCATGCCCTCGACGGCGTGGCCCTCGGCCAGCCGGGTGAGCATCTCGGCCAGCGAGGGGTGCTCCACCGCGAGGGCCGCGGCGCGGCCGCGCACCTCGTCGGTGAGCAGCAGCTCGCGGCACGGCGGTGCCCAGAGCTCGTCGACCGGCTCGAGGGAGCGCTGGTCGGCGACCGCGAAGGACCGGACCTCCTCCACCGTGTCGCCCCAGAACTCCACCCGCAGCGGGTGCTCCTCGGTGGGCGGGAACACGTCGACGATGCCGCCGCGGACCGCGAACTCCCCGCGCCGCTCGACCAGGTCGACCCGGTGGTACGCCGCGCCGGCGAGCCGGTGGACCAGGTCGTCGAGGTCGACCTCGTCGCCGACGCCGAGCCGCACCGGCTCGAGATCGGCCAGCCCGCTGACCTGCGGCTGCAGCACCGAGCGCACCGGGGCCGCGACGACGCGCAGCGGACCGGTGGGCGTGCCCACCGCGCCGGGGTGCACCAGCCGGCGCAGCACCGCCAGCCGGCGCCCGACGGTGTCCGAGCGCGGCGACAGCCGCTCGTGCGGCAGGGTCTCCCAGGCGGGGTAGAGCGCGACCTCGGCCGGCTCGAGCACGTCACCGAGGGCCTCGACCAGCTCCTCCGCCTCGCGCTGGGTGGCGGTCACGGCGAGCACCGTGCGGGCGGTCTCGGCGCCGCCCGGACCGGCGTCCGATGCCAGGCCGGCCACGAGGAACGGGCGCAGCGCGGGCGGCCCGGTCAGGTCCAGGGTGAGCAGCGCAGCGGGCCGGGTGCGTGCCGACTCGAGGGCATCGGCCAGCACCGGGTCGGACGTGACGAGCGCAGCCAGGCCGGCAAGGGCGCTGGACGGCATGCGAGCGGCTCCGGGGATCGGCGGGCACCACGAACACCCCCGGAATGCGGATCAGACCGGAGGAGGGCGGCCCGCAGAACCGCACGGGCCGCCCTCAGCGTAGTCCGGGCCGGGGACAGTCCCCAGCCTGGTCGTCAGCCGGCCGGGAGCAGCACGATCGTTGCCATGATCGCCTGCAGCGAGGCCGAGTCGGCCGTCGCCGTCAGGCCACCTGCGGTGTCCGAGGTGACCTCCGCGCCCGCGTCGGTGGCCACGTCGCTGACGTGTCCCGCGCCGGTGCCGGCGTACTGCTGCCGGACGGACTGTCCAGCCGGAGCCGTCCAGCCGGTCGTCGCCGCGGTCTTGTCCGCCCAGTGCGACACGACCCACGAGCCGGCAGGCACTCCCGTGACCACGGGCGTGGTGTGGGCCGCCCGGTTGACCGTCTCGCCCGCGAGGGAGACCTGCCCGACCGGGTCGGTCGTGTCGGTCCCGCGGTAGGACACCAGGGTGAGGTCGCCGCGCACGGCGGTCGTCGTGCTGACCCGCACCCGGGTCCCGGCGTCGGCGGCCGTGGCCACCCGCGCCCAGACCCGCGTGATCATGCCCGAGGTCGACTGTGTGCCCACCTGGTCCCAGCCGGCCGGCGTCGTGATCGCGACGTTCGGCGCGTTGTCGGACAGGGTCAGCACCATCGCGTCGCCCGCTTGGACGCCACCCGGCACGAACACGTCGTGGTTGAGCACGTTGGCGTTCGTGTTCGAGCCGGTCGCCGCGACGAACGAGATCGGCGAGACCTGGTCGTCGACGGCGACCGACTTGGTCGCCACGTCGGTGGCGCCGTCGTTGTCGGTCACGGTCAGCGTGACCACGTAGGTCCCCGACACCGCGTAGCCGTGGTCCGGGTTGGTCTCGGTGCTGGTCGCACCGTCGCCGAAGTCCCACAGGTACTCGTCGACGGTGCCGTCGCCGTCCGACGACCCGGCACCGGTGAACGAGCAGGCGAGGTCGGAGCACTCCGAGCCGATCTGCGCGTCCGGCGGCTGGTTCGGAGTGGTCTGCTCGGCGAACATCGCCCGGGTCCGCCAGTCGACCCCGTCGATGCCCGGGCCGCTCACGACCGCCCCGGTGCCGGCGACGACGGCGCCGTTCGACCACTGGATGCGGTTGAGGGTGCCGTCGACCTTGTTGGCCCAGTAGAGCTGGTCGCCGGCCAGGAACATGCCCCGCACGTTCGACCAGTCGATGCCGGCCACGTTGCCGCCGGCGTTGAACGGCTGCAGCTCCTTCAGGCCCGCGCCGACGATGTCGCTGCCGGTGGTGAAGTAGCGCATCGACAGGTTCGACGAGCCGGTCATCGTGTAGTAGAGCCGGCCGTGGTCGTAGAACATGCCGGTCATCTTCGGCATCTCGGTGGCGAACTGCGTGAGCCCGTTGAGGTTCACGTCCTCCGCGGGACCGAAGGTGGTGCCGTCGAAGGTCCGCTTGTACAGGTGCCCGTCGGACCACGCGGTGTAGAGGTTGCCGTTCAGCAGCACGGCACCGCGCGACTTCGACCACTCGATCCCGCTGCCGGGCAGCGTCGCCGGCGCCGAGGCGGTGGTGCCGGTGAACTCGCGCTGCACGGCGTCGTTGGTACCCGGGTTGGTGGGCACGTCGAGGTTGATGATCTCGATCGCGTTGACCATCGGGTTCTGCAGGATGCTCGAGTTCCTGAAGTCGATGTCGAGGTTGCCGTCACTCACGACGTTGAACTGCTTCATCGTGCCGGTCTGGTTGCCCGCGTCGGCGACGATGTCGTAGTTGCTCAGCTTGCGCGAGCCGTCGACGTCCACGTGGAACCGGAGCTTGCCGGTGGTGTTGGTGCAGGTGCACTGGTTGGCGAAGTACAGCCGCACCCCGATGTTCGCGCCGGTCGGCGCGGGGATGTTCCACTGCATCTCGTTGCCCAGCAGCTGGTCGATGCGCTCACTGCTGAACACTGCCGACGGCGTGCCGGCGGGGACGGACGCGTTCACGCTGCCCACCGCTCCCCAGCTCTTCGTCGTGCTGCCGGTGTTGTGCAGCGGGTTGCTGGCGGCGTTGTCCGCCTGCCAGTCCGGGCCGCTGTCGATCGACGGGATCGCCGGACCTCCGGCGTTCACGCGGGTGAGAACGGAGCCGTCCGCGGACGGCATGGAGCCCAGGGTGTACGCGTTGACCGGCAGGTCAGGAGCCTGCGGTTGCGCGACCTGGCCCTGGCCGTTGACCGCCAGCGGGAAGTACGCCAGCCGGCCGTGCAGCTCGCCGTTGACCCGGTCGGTGTCGCTGCCGATGAACAGGCCCTCGGTGGTGGCGAGCATGTCGAAGACGCCCTGGCCACGCTCGCGGCCGGGGTTCCACGCCAGCGGCAGGCCGTTGACCGGGTCGAGGGCGCCGATGCCGGTGCGCTCGACCGAGCCGGGCCCGGCGTTGTCGGCCGAGGCCGGGTTGTTCCACCAGCGCTGGTGGCCGCCGACATAGATCGCGGAGCCGGTGATCGCCAGCGAGTACGTCGAGTCGCCGCCGCTGTAGTCGATCCAGGTCGGGTTCAGCGCCGTACCGGTCGCGTTGGTCTCCCAGCGCGCCACGCTGTCGCACATCGAGGGCGAGCCGGGCCCGTACCCTCCGGTGGTCCCGATCGCGAAGTACGAGCCGTCCGGCGAGAACTCCACGTCGCGGACGACGAACTTGAACACGTTGTAGCAGCGTGTCTTGTACCGGTCGGTCTGCCAGTTGGAGAGCGTGTTGGTGGTCAGGTCGATCATCGCGACCTCGGCCCGGTCCTGGCCGGCGACCTGGGTGAAGTTGCCGATGATGACCATCTTGGAGCCGTCCGGCGTGACGTCCATGTGGTAGACCTGCACGGTTCCGCCGTAGTGCGCCCCCGTCACCGGGATGTCCAGCGGCAGCAGTGCGCCCGTGGTCGGGTTCAGCTCGGCCAACCGGCTGCGCGGTGCGCCCTGCACGGTGCTGAACTCCCCGCCCATGAACAGCCGGCCGGCGGTGTAGCGGATGTCCCGGACGATCGCGTTGGTCGTCTTCGGCTTGAAGGTGGGGACCTTCAGGCCGGTGGCGACGTTGATCTGGGTGATCTTGAAGGCGTCCGCGCCGTTGAGCTTGTTGAAGCTGCCCCCGACGTAGACGGTGTTGCCGGGGCCGGCCGCCAGCGCCTTGACCTGGTTGTCCAGCTGCGGCACGAAGGTCGTGCTGATCTCGCCGGTGTCCTTGTTGAAGGCCATCAGGTAGTTGCGGGTGAGCACCGGTCCGCCGGTGGACTCCTGCGCCTGCGTGAACGTGCCGCCGACGACCATCATGTTGCCCACCTGCGCGATGGCGTCGACCTCGCCGTCGAGCAGGTGCGGGGTGAAGTCGGCCGGGTTCTCGCGGACGAGACGGTCGTGCGGGACCTGCAGGGCACTCGCCGGGACAGCGGTCACAGCGGTGGTCGCAAGCATTGCGAGCACGGCAAGCACGATGAAGGACAAGCGTCGCATGTACGTTCTCCTCGGGGTCCACCGACAACGGGGTGCGGTATGCCTGGACTGTTGTGGTGACGACCGCCGGGGATCGAGATGCGGCGTGTCGGCTGTGGGGATGATTACGCCACAAGGACGGCACCGGCATGACCGGAATCGAGAATGTCTAGTACGACTTTCGGCGGTGCGTCAGCCCCGGATCACTGAGCGTGTCGGATCGGGTCGCCAGCGCGGTCCGGACCTCAGCCGATGCTGAGCAGCACGTTGTCCACGACCCCGTTGAACTGGTCCGTGCTCGGCGCGATCCGACCCGCCGCCGTCAGCTTTCCCCCGACCGACAGCGGCACTCCGTAGGCCGCAGGAGTGAGCGATCCGGTCGTGCCGGACCGTTGCGAGCGGACCGCGGCCGCCTTCGCGTCAAGCTCCGTCACGGTCAGCTGCACCGAGTCCGGACGGCGCAGGCAACGGACGCGGTACCAGACGTCCGGACGAACGGTCCGGCTCGAGGCCACCTGCACGATGCCGGCCGCGCCCTTGATGCGGCACATCGGCCGGCGGCCGTCCACCTGGATCTTGTACTGCGTCGTGGCGTCGTACAGACCGCGCTGCACCAGGTTGTCCCCGTTGTCGACCCGGCTGCCCGCGCTGACACCGTCGAGACGGAAGTCTGCGCCGAAGACGAACCTGCTCTGCCCCGGGTCCAACGAGTCATCGCTGCCGGCCGGACTGACCCGCAGCACGGCTCGTGGCGGCGCGGTCTGGCCGTTGAACACCGGCAGCCGCATCGCCGTGCCGCTCCGCGTGGGCCTCGCCGCGGCCACCCGGCCCCGGTCGACCGTGACGACGTCCGTACGGACGACGGCGGTGCCGGCGTTGGCGACGACGTTCACCGTCTCGCCGGCCTCGTAGGGGGGTTGCTCGAGCGTCAGCCACACGTCCGGGGACGCCTCAGTCCCGGGCGTGTCGACCGCTGTCACGACAGGCATGGCCGGGGTGGTGGCTCGTTCGGCCTGTCGGCTTCCCTGCGCGGCGGGGGCGACGGTGGCAGCGAGCACGAGCAGCGCCACCGGTGTCACCAGGCGCAGCCGGCGATCAGTCACCTGAGCCGTCCCGGTGCGCCGCGACGTAGGCCAGGATCGGGGCGGCGAGCTCGGGCCGGCAGACCACCAGGTCGGGCAGGCTCGGGTCGGGGCGGTTGTAGACCAGCGCCGAACCGTCGATCCGGCTGGTGAACAGGCCGGCGGCACGGGCCACTGCCACCGGGGCCGCCGAGTCCCACTCGTACTGGCCGCCCGCGTGCACGTAGGCGTCCGCGACGTCGCGCACCACCGACATCACCTTGACGCCCGCGGACCCCATCGGGACCTGGTCCGCGCCGAGCTCGGCCGCCAGTCCCTCGGTGAACCCGGGCGGGCGGGTACGGCTCACGGCGATCCGGGGGCGCTCGGCCGAGCTCGCGACCACCTCCGGCGGCTCACCGGTGTGGAACGTCACGCCGAGCGCCGGCTGGGCCACCGCTCCCGCGACGAGGTCACCGTCGGCCCACAGCGCGACGTGCACCGCCCAGTCGTCCCGGGGCGGCTCGGAGAACTCACGGGTGCCGTCGAGCGGGTCGACGATCCACACCCGGGAGGCGGTCAGCCGGGCGGAGTCGTCCAGGCCCTCCTCGCTGAGCACGGCGTCGCCCGGCCGGTGCAGCGCCAGCTGCTCCATCAGCAGCTCGTGGCTGATCCGGTCGCCGGCGTCCTTGAGCTCCCGTCCCTCCAGCCCCGAGTCCCGTACCTCCAGCAGCTTCTCGCCGGCTGTGGCCGCCAGGGTGGCTGCGAGCCGGTGGTCGTCGTCAGGGCCCGAGTCGGTCACGGGCGACACTGTGTCCCCGTCACGCACCGCGGGCAAGTCGGGCATCCACTCAGAGGACCTCGCGGATCTCCCACACCGAGGACAGCACCGGGTCCGCCTCGATGCGGTAGTCCAGCGCCGGCGTCTGTCGGGTCCACAGCACGTTGAACCACTGCCAGTGCAGGGCACCGAGCTGTCGCGCGGTGGTGATGTGCCGGTAGGTCCAGGCCGCGCGGCTGCGCGACGACTCCGTGTCGTCCTGGTGCGTCACCGGCAGCGGGAACCCGACGGCTGCCACCGACCAGGTCGCGTCGACGGACTTGGCCCAGCGGGCGAGCTCGTCGAGCTGGCGCACGGGATCGGTGCTGGCGACGGCATGGCCGTTGTCGACCCGGATGTCGGCGAAGGACGAGAACCCGTAGCACCGCACCTCGTCGAGGAACCAGCGGCCGTCCGGCTCGTTCAGGAAGGCGTAGGCCGCGAACTCGGCCGACGGCACGATTGCCGGATGTCCCCGCGACCGCTCGAAGACGCCGCGCGAGCCCGCGGCCCACGCCGCGAAGTCCATGTTGTCGTGTGGTTCCTGCTGGTAGTGCAGGTAGACCTTGCCGACCCGGTCGGTCGGGATGTCGGCGACCAGCGCGTCGACGTCGGTCGTCGCGACCGACAGCCAGATGTCCTGCTGGTCCGGCACCGCCCTGCACAGGTCCGACCAGGACGCCGCGTCCGGCTGGTAGACGAACACGGACTGGATGCCGAGCTCACGTACCTGCCGGTGATAGTCCTCGACCAGTGGTGCGGTGAACGCCGACGACCCGAACGTCATCGCCGAGCCCGCCCCGGACCGCACGCCGCAGGCCGCCGTCAGCAGGCATGCGCCTCCCCCGAGCAGGAGGTTGCGCCGGTGGATCCGCACGTGATCAGCGTAGGTGGCAAGGCGCAACGGTCACGGGCGCGACGGCGCTCAGGGACAGCCCGGCGGGTCGCAGTACGGGAACAGCGACGTCCCGTAGTGGTACTCGCCGGCGACCTGCTTGCCGTCACCGGAGACCACCAGGCCGCCGGGGAACAGCGCGAGGTCCTCCTTGCCGTGGGCGCGGACCATCGGCAGGGCCTGCCAGGTCCGGTCGACCAGTCCGGTCGTGGGGTCGATGACGCCGAGGCCCTTGACCACGTACGCGCCGGGACCGGAGGTCCCCGCACCCTCCGGGTTGTCGAGCCACCGCATGTGCCCGCCGACGTAGACCGCCGCGTCGCTGACCGCCACCGAGTAGAACGAGTCGCCGCCGCTCCAGTTGATCCACGTCGGTTCGGCGACGAGGCCGGTGGAGGACCGCTCCCACCGGCCCGAGGCGTCGCAGAACCCAGTCTCCGGGTAGCCGCCGGCGATGCCACCGCTGGACACGATGACGAAGAACGTGCCGTCGGGCGACCACTCCACGTCGCGCAGGAAGAACGGCAGGCTCGGACGGCACCGCACCCGGAACCGCTGGGGGTGCCAGCCCTGCAGCACTGCCGCGGTGTTGGTCAACGTGGCCCGGAACGCCATCCGCCGCCGGAAGCCCTCCACCCGGGTGAAGTCGCCGAGCGCGACGAGCTCCTGGCCGTCGGGGCTGATGGCGATCTTCTCGACCTTCGTCGCCGCGCCGGTGACGCTCCCGGTGATCTCCAGGTCGACCTGGTTGGTCGGCAGGCCCCGGCCGGGCAGCACCGCGACCACGCCCTCCGGGAACTTGCCGGCGACGTACAGCCGCTTGTTGGCGATCCGGAGGTCCTTGACCAGCCCGCCGCCCGCCCAGCTGAACGTGTCGTCGAGGTCGCCGGTGGCCAGCTCCACCTTCGCCAGCCCGTTGACCAGCACCCCGTTCATGCGCGTGAAGGCACCGCCGACGAAGAGGTACTCGCCGGTGGGGTTGACCTCGAAGGCGAAGACCTCGCCGTTGAAGTCGAGCTTGAGGGGGTCGATGGCTCCGGTGGCGGCGTCATAGGCCGCGAAGTTCTTCCGGTTCACGGTGGGGACGACAGCGTCGGGGTCGTGGGCGTGCGCTTCCTCGATCTGGTTGAACTTGCCGCCGATGTAGACCGTCCCGTTGACCACGATGGACTCGGTGACGTGGTTCTCCCCGTCGGGGACCTCCACGATGTTGGGGGTGTAGTCGACCGGGTCGTCGTCGGCGATCTGGCCGGCCGCCGCGGCCGGCGCGGGCTTGCTCGCCGGGCTCGCCGGGGACGCACCCACCCAGGAGCCCAGCAGCAGTGCGCCGGCGACGGTGACCGCCACGTTTCGTCGAGTCATGTGGGTGCTCCCTCGCTGTCGGCGCGCTCTGACCCCCGCACCCCCGGACTGGCGACGTCTGGCACTCGGTCAACGACAGGGACTGGCTGTGGTCACGCAGAACGGCCATGGTGACACCCGGCCGATCCGGGCCGCAGGGCATTGGCCAGATCGTGTCGCGGCCCGCACCGGGCGCCCGACAGCCCGCACCCGGCCCCGTTGGAGAGGGCCGGGTGCGGGACTCCCGGTGTGCTGGATCAGCCTGGCGTCACTGCGGGTCGAGCACCAGGGTGGCCATGACCGCCTGGGCCGAGGCCGATGACGCGGTCGCTGTCAGTCCGCCGACCGTGCCTGGCGACACCGTGCCACCGCTGTCGGCGAACAGGTGCGACATGTGCCCGGCACCGGTGCCGGCGAACGTGTCCCGCACCGTCTGTCCGCCCGGTGCCGTCCAGCTCGCCGTGTTCGCGGTCTTGTCCGCCCAGTACGACACCACCCACGCGCCCGCCGGCGCCGTCGCCGTCGGTGTGGTGTGGGCCGCACGGGTCACGGTCTCGCCCGCGATCGCCGCGACGTCCACCGGACCGGCTCGAGTCCGTGCCCCGGTAGGCCGAGAGCACCAGGGTGCCCCTGGCCGCCGCGCCGGTCGTGACCCGGACCTGCTGGCCCGCCATGCCGGCCGTGGCCACCCGCTCCCAGATCCGCGTGGTCATGCCGTTCGTCGACTGCGTGGCGACCTGGGTCCACCCGGCGGGAGCCGTGATGGACTGGGCCGGCGCGTTGTCCGAGAACGCCATCACCAGCCCGTCACCGGCCTGCACCCCCGCAGGCACGTTGACGTTGTGGTTGACCGCGCTACCGCCGTTGGAGTCCCGGTTGGCACCCACGAACGAGATGGCCGAGGCGTTGGACACCTGGACCTGCTGGGTGTCCGTGTCCGTGGCGCCGTCGTCGTCGGTCACCGTGAGCGTCACCGTGTAGGTGCCGGGGTTGGCGTACGTGTGGGGCGGCGACGTCATGGTGCTGGTGCCGCCGTCGCCGAAGTTCCACGACCGCAGCACGATGGAGCCGTCGTCGGTCGAGCCCGTGCTGGTGAAGTTGCACTGCAGGTTGGCGCACGACGCGCCGATGACCGCGTTCGGGGCCTGGTTGGCCACGGTCTGGCGGGCGAACATCGCCCGGTAGCGCCAGTCCTGGCCGTCCACGCCCGGCCCGCTCACCACGTCGCCGGTGCCGGCGACGGGGCTGCCGTTACCCGGAGCGCCGTCGTTCCAGTTGATGCTGTGCAGGTCGCCGGTGGTCTTGTTGGACCAGTAGACCTTGTTGCCGGCCAGGAACATGCCGCGCACCTGCGACCAGTCGACGCCGTCGACGCTGTCGGAGACCGTGAACGGCTGCAGCTCCTTCAGCCCGGCGCCGACCACGTCGGCGTGGGTGCTGAAGTAGCGCATGTGCAGCTGCGAGGAGCCCAGCAGCGTGTAGTAGATCCGGCCGTTCTTGTAGAACATGCCCGTCATCCGCTGCATCTCGTCGGAGAACTGGGTCAGTCCGTTCAGGTTGACGTCCTGCGCCGGCCCGAAGGTCGTCCCGTTGAAGGTCCGCCGGTAGAGGTGACCGTCAGCCCACGCGGTGTAGAGCTGGCCGTCGAGGAGGAAGGCGCCACGAGCCCGCGACCACTGGATCCCCACGTCGGGCATGGTCGTCGCCGCGCCGACGTTGTTGCCGTCGTACGAGCGCCTGACGGCCTCGTCGGCTGCCGCGGAGGGCGGCGCGTTCAGGTCGACGATCTCGATCGCGTTGATCAGCGGGTTCTCGACGACGTGACCGAAGTCGATGTCCACGATGCCGTCGCTGGTCACGTTGAACGCCTTCATCGTGCCGACACGGTGTCCCACGTCCGCCGCGATGTCGTAGTTGTTGAGCACCGTGTTGCCGTCGACGGACACGTCGAACACGCGGCTCCCCGCCGAGGCGGTGCCGTCGTACTGGTTGGCGAAGTACAGCCGGACCTCGAGGTTCCGCCCGACCGTGGCCGGGAAGTTCCACTGCATCTCGTCGCCGTCACCCGGGTCCCAGCGCTCGCTGCTGTACACGGCGGTGGGCGTGGTGGTCGGGACGGTCCCGTCGACCGACTCCACCTGGTTCCAGCCGGCGCTGTTGCTGCCGTCGTTGCGGTTCGGGTGGCTGCCGCCGGTGTCGCCCTGCCAGTCCGGCCCGTTGTCGACCGCGAGGATCTCCGGCCCGCCGGTGTTGACCCGGTACAGGACCGGGTGGCTGCCCGGCGTCGCCGCGCTGAGCGAGTAGACGTCGACCGGCAGGTTCGGAGCCTGCGGCTGCGAGGTCGCCGAGCCGCCGGCCAGCGGGAAGAAGGCCAGCTTGCCGTGGTAACTCGCCGTTGACGCTGGTCGGTGTCGCTGCCGATGAACAGGCCCTCGGTGGTCGCGAGCATGTCGAAGACGCCCTGGCCGCGGATGCGGCCGGGGTTCCAGGCCAGCGGCAGACCGTTGACCGGGTCGAGAGCCGCGATGCCCTGCGCGGCGACGGCGCCCGGGCCTTCGCGTCGGCCGCGGACGGGTTGTTCAACCAGCGCTCGTGGCCGCCGATGTAGATCGCGGCGCCGGTGACCGTCGACGCTGTAGGTCGAGTCGCCGCCGCTGTAGTCGATCCAGGTCGGGTCCTGGCGGCCGGTACCGGTCGCGTCGGTCTCCCAGCGCGTCACGGTGTCGCACAGGGTCGGCGAGCCGGGGCCGAAGCCGCCGGTCGTGCCGATGGCGAAGTACGAGCCGTCCGGCGAGAACTCGACGTCACGGACGATGAACTTGAACACGTCGTAGCACGCGGCTTGTAGCCGGTCGGTCTGCCAGTTGGCGACCGTGCCGCCGGGTTGGTGGTCAGGTCGATCATCGCCGCCTCGACGCGGTCCTGGCCGCCGACGCTGATGAAGTTGCCGACGATGACCATCTTGCTGGCGTCCGGGGTGACGTCCATGTGGTAGACCTGCGTACAGCCCGCCGCAGTGCGTGCCCTCGACCGGGATGTTCGAGCGTCGGCAGCAGGGCTCCGGTGGTCGGGTTCAGCTCGGCCAGCCGAGCACGGGTCACGCCGGCGACCTTGGTGAACTCACCGCCGATGAACAGCCGGCCCGCGGTGTAGCGGATGTCGCGCACGATGGCGCTGACGACGCCCGGGTTGAAGGTCGTCGACCCGCGACCCGTCGGAGACCCGCAGCTGGACGATCTTGTACGCTGTCGCGCCGTTGGCGGTGTTGAAGCTGCCGCCGACGTAGACCGTGTTGTTCGGGCCCGGCGGCGAGCGCCTTCACCTGGCCGTTGAGCTGCGGGACGAACGTGGTGCTGATCACGCCCGGTGTCCTTGTTGAAGGCCATGATCGAGTTGCGGGTGAGCGTCGCTCCCCCGCCGGCGTTCTGCGCCTGCGTGAAGCGTGCCGCCGACCACGATCGTCTGGCCGACCTGGGCGATGGCGTCGACCTCGCCGTCGAGCAGGTGCGGCGTGAAGTTCGGCGGGTGCGTACCCGCACGATCGAGTCCTGCTCCAGCTGCAGGGCAGACGACGGTCCGACGGTGCTGGCCAACAGGGCCAGCACCCCCAGGATGATCCAGGACAAGCGGCGCATCGCAGTCTCCTCGTGGTTCGGCAACCCCCGTTGGCTGCCTGACGTTGTGCGGCCGCGCTACCCGTGACTTCGGGTAACTGCGGCCGAGGACATTGAGACACAGCCGCGGACGCCGGGTGACCGTTTTCGGCGGATCGGTTCGCACTTTGACCGTTGGTGAATTCGCTGTCACCGACAGTCGCCGGCGGTGGGGGGGTTGAGGCGTCTGGGTCGGAGGGGACGGCCGCCCCGCGCGTGCGACGATGACGCCCGTGAAGGTCCTCATCGCCGGCGGCGCGGGCTTCATCGGCAGCACGGTGGCGACGTACCTGCTCGATGCGGGCCACACCCCCGTCCTGCTCGACAGCCTCGTCACCGGCAGCGAACGGTTCACGCAGGGCCGCATCTTCTACCGCGGTGACGTCGCGGACGGTGCGCTGGTCGACCGGGTGTTCGCCGAGCACCCGGACATCGAGGCGGTGCTGCACTGCGCGGCGCTGATCGTGGTGCCGGACTCGGTGGCCGACCCGCTCGGCTACTACGCGGCCAACGTCGCGGCCGGCATCGCCTTCTGCCAGCACCTCGTGCGCAACGGCTGCACCCGGCTGGTCTTCAGCTCCTCGGCCTCGATCTACGGGTGGTCCGACGACTTCACCGTCGACGAGGAATCGGCGCTGGCGCCCCAGTCGCCGTACGCCCGGACCAAGGCGGTGTTCGAGACCGTGCTCGGCGACGTCGCCGCCGGCACCGGCCTGCGAGTCCTGTCGCTGCGCTACTTCAACCCGATCGGCGCCGACCCCGAGCTCCGGACCGGGCTGCAGGTCCCGGAGCCGTCACACGCGCTGGGCCGGATGCTGCAGGCGCACCGGGACGGGACGCCCTTCCAGGTGACCGGGGTCGACTGGCCGACACGCGACGGCACCGGTATCCGCGACTACGTGCACGTGTGGGACCTCGCCCGGGCGCACGCCGCGGCGCTGGAACGCTTCGACGACGTGGTGGCCCGCTGCGGTCACGACGGGCACGCGGTGATCAACCTCGGCACCGGCAGCGGAACGACCGTCCGCGAGCTGCTCGACGCCCTGCAGGACGTCCTCGGCGAACGGCTCACCGTGGTCGAGGCCGGACGACGGCCGGGCGACGTCGCCGGCAGCTACACCCGGTCGAACCGGGCCCGCGACCTGCTCGACTGGCAACCCGAGCACACGGTGGCCGACGGCATTCGTGACACCTTGCGGTGGTTCGCGGTGCGCGACGACCTGCTCCGCGGCTGAGCCTCCGCAGCCACCACCGGCTCCCGCACCGCCTCGTCACACCCGGATCCCCGCCTGCGGCCGGGACCGGCCTCGGCCGTTCGGCTGAGGGGGTTTAGGTCTGTTGGACCCACCGTCGTCACGGAAAGTACCGGAACCCGTCACTCTCGGTAGCCAGACCTCCGCTCCATGTGGGACTACTTAGCGTAGTGATTAGTTCACTACCCGTAGTCGCCCCCCCTGGATGGAGCACGACGATGAATCTCCGCGCTGAGCAGACGACCACCCGCCGCACCCTCATCAAGGGCGCAGCCGTTGCCGTCGCCGGCCTGGCCGCCTGGGAGGTCGGTGCTGCACAGCCGGCGCTCGCCGCCGCGCAGCAGGCGCCCTCCACCGCCCGCGCCGGCCGGATGAAGTACGGCGTCTCCGCCACCCAGTCCCGGTTCGTCGACAACTACCCCCGCCAGGTGCGCCAGCTCTCCGCCGAGTGCTGCTACGTCTACTGGCCCGCCGGAGCCAACACGGTGTGGACCAACGGTCCCTCGTCGGCCCCCGGCCACCACGACATCTGGCTCCAGACCAAGGACACCACCAAGGCCGAGTACAAGGCGATGCTGCGGACGTTCCCCGCGCACCGGAAGGGCCGGGTCTTCCTGCACTACTTCAACGAGCCCGAGAACAACGTCGAGGCCGGCGACTTCACGCTGAAGCAGTGGCAGGACCGCACCGACGCCCTGTACGAGGCGATCGACGAGGCGAACCTGCCGTACGTCGTGAAGTCGGTGGAGCTCATGTACTGGACGATGCAGTGCCACCTCAAGGGCAACTTCGGGCCCAAGGGCGCGCGCAGGGTCGACAACTTCCTGCGTCCCGGCGTGCGGCACGTGGGCTGGTCCTGCTACGCGGAGAAGAAGGTCAAGAACGGCCACGAGGTGGCGAGCATCGACCCCGTGAAGATGCCCCAGACGATCGGCGCCTTCATGCGCAAGCGGAACCTGCCCTGGTCCGCCGCGGCCACCGGATGGGCCCTGGACACCCAGTTCCTGCGGGACAAGCAGTCCATCCGGAACCGGGCCAACTGGCTGAGGACCGCTGCCCCCAACCTCGCCGCCGCGGGTTCGAAGCACTTCATGTGGTTCGACATTCCGTGGTCGAACGGGGACTATCAGATCGCCAACGACCGGGCGCTGCTGAAGGTCTGGAACTCGCTGGCGGCATGACGTCCGGCCCTCGTGTCGGACAGGGGACAGTCCGACGACGAGGGGATGGACACAGGTGCGGGCCGAGGGTGCAATGCCGGCCGTGAGCGTGGTGATCGCCACGCGCAGTCGCGAAGAGCTGCTGCGCGGGGCGCTTGCTGCCGTTCTGGACCAGGCCTACCCGGGCGACATCGAGGTGCTGCTGGTCTATGACCAGGCCGAGCCGCACACCGAGCACGAGCGGGCCGACCCGCACCGCACCGTCCGCGTGCTGACCAACGTGCGGACGCCGGGCCTGGCCGGGGCCCGCAACACCGGCATCACCACCGCCACCGGGCCGCTGGTCGCCTTCTGCGACGACGACGACGTGTGGCGCCCGGGCAAGCTCGAGCGCCAGGTAGCGGCGCTCCAGCGTGACGACGCGATCGCCTGTGTCACCGGCATCACCGTCCACTACGACGGGGCGACCCGCGACCGCGTCCCCGACGTCGACACCCTGACCGTCGACGGGCTGAGCCGCAGCCGGGTGACCGGTGCGCACCCGTCGTCGTACCTGATGGACCGGCAGCGAGTGGTCGACACCGTCGGCCTGGTCGACGAGGAGCTCCCCGGCGCCTACGGCGAGGACTACGACTGGCTGCTGCGGCTGGCTGCGGTGGGCACGGTGACCGTCGTGCGCGCACCACTCGTCGACGTGCTGTGGCACCGCGGCTCCTACTTCGCCAGTCGCTGGGAGTCGATCCTGGAGGCACTGGACTACCTGACCGAGAAGCACCCGAGCATCGCGGCCGACCGGCGAGGCCGGGCCCGTGTGCTCGGCCAGCAGGCCTTCGCCCAGGCCGCGCTCGGACACCGCCGGCTCGCGGCCCGTGCGGGCTGGGCCGCGCTGCGCAGCAATCCCGCCGAGCAGCGGGTCTACGCAGCGGCCCTGGTCGCAACCGGGCTGGTGTCGGCCGACCGGATCGTGCACGAGGCCAACAGCCGCGGCAAGGGCATCTGACGCGCAGCCTTACCTGCGGCCCTACCGGTAGCCGTAGCGGCGGCGCAGCGGCACCGTCAGCCGCGCCACCCGGCGCTGCTCGGAGGCCGACAGCCCCTGCTGCCACTCGTCGTCGCGCCGCAGCGCCAGCGTCCCGGTCGTGAACCGCATCGGGTTCCCGGCGACGGTGTGCGACGCCTCCAGCCGCACCTGGTCGCCGTCGACCGGCAGCGCGACGTCGGCGGCGATCCCGCCGGCGAAGGCGAGCACCCGCCGCAGCTCGGCCTCCGGACGCGCCACCAGGTCCTCGTACCTGGTCACGAGGACCGGGACGCCAAGCGCGCGCAGGCCCTCGTAGACCACCGCCGACAGCGACCACGTGAGGGCCGTGTACGCGAGCCCGTACCGGGGCATGGTCTCCTCCCGGTCGACGATCTCCGGACGTCGCACGGTGCGACGCCAGGAGTGGGCCACGGCCCGCGGGTCGCGCACGACCAGCACGCAGCGGAGCTCGACCTGGACCCGCCGGAGCAGCAGCGCGTACGCCTGGTGCTTGCTCGAGTCGACCAGCAGGGGTGACCCGGACACGTCCCGCGCTGCCGCGTACAGCCGGCTCGACAGTCGGGCCAGCCGGTTGCGCTGCAGCCGGCGACGAGGAGACGTCGGCAGCCCGAGCAGCGACGGCGCGTTCCGCGTCCGCACCACGTCGTGCCGCAGCTGCACGAGGTCGGCGGCGTCCAGCGAGTCCCAGCCGCCGAACGCACGGTCACCGACGGCCGTCCAGAACGGGCACTCGGAGAACGTCAGGCCGCAGCCGCAGAGCTCGTCGGCAGCCAGCCCGCGCTCCCACAGGTGCAGCACCTCGCCCAGCGCCGTCACCCCCTGCACCTGGTCGAGCATCCGCTCCAGCAGGGTGGAGCCGCTGCGGCCCGCACCCCCCAGCAGCAGCACCGACGCCCGGCGCCCGTCGCGCGGACGCAGCAGCTGGGACGCGGTGCGGCCCAGCCGGGCCACTGCGCCGGCGACCCGCGCCGCAGCCGCGGGATCCGCCTCGACGCTCAGCCCTCCGGGCTCGAGCAGCGCACTGTCGAGCCGCCGCGCGAGCGAGTCGCCGTCGTCGTAGACCTCGATGTGTCCCTCGGCGGCGAGCTTCGCGCAGAACGTCACCTGGTGGTCGTCGACGACCTCGTCGAGCCGGGCCAGGCGCGGCACGACCAGCGGCAGCTTGCCGTGCTGCCGGGCCTCGACGATCGACATCGGACCGCCCTGCACCACCACGACGTCGGCGGCGTCGAGCAGGCGCTCCAGCAACCGGTGGTCGACGTAGTCGACGCCGAGCGTGTGCTGCGGCACCGAGGCGGTGCCGTACTGGACGACGCAGTCGACGTCGCCGTCCCGGTCGGCGCACCAGCTGTCGACCCACTCGACGAGACGGTCGAAGCGGTGATGGTCGGACCCGACCGTGACGAAGACCAGCGGACGGTCCCGCGTCCCGGCCAGCAGCCGTTCGACGCGGTCCACCGCTGGTTGTTCGCTCACAGCACCGGTCCCACGCACTCGGCGCCGGGGTACATCCGCAGCTGCTCGGGCCACTGGACGCAGAACGCCGACGACAGCGGGCGGCACATCCTCCCGGTCAGCGTGGTGGAGTCGATCCGGTCGTAGACCTCGAGGTAGAGGGTGGGGATGCGGTGCCGCCGCGCGACCAGGAAGAACGGCACCGCGAGCCCCGCCCCGGTCGACACCACGAGCTGTGGGCGCAGCTCGGGCACGACCCGACGTGCCAGGGCGAGGTTGCGCACCGCGTTACGGGCGTTCCGCGTCGTCGGGTGGAACGCGTGCACGACCTCCTCGTCGGCCAGCGCCGAGCGCGCGTCGGCCTTGTCGAAGGTGACCCACGTGCGTCGCAGCGGACCCCACCACGGCTCGAGTGCCAGCAGCTGCGCGAGGTGTCCACCTGTCGAGGCAACGAGCAGCACGTGCGCCGGCGCTCGGGCCGTGGCGGAGTCGGTCGTCACCGTCAGCGCACGATCCAGTGCCGCCACGCCCGGGCCGAGCGCCGGTCCTTGAGCCGGTAGTCCGGGCCGGTCTTCACGTGGAAGTACGTGGCGAAGACCGCGTGGTGCTGCTTCAGGTACCGCCCGAGCCGGTGCAGCCACCGCGCCCGGTGCCTGCGTGGGTCGGGGCCAACCAGCGGACTGCCGGTCTCGGCGACTCCGAAGCCGTCGTTCATCCGGTTGGACTTGCGGATCGCCTTGCCGAAGATCGTCCGGGGCGCGGCGTAGTAGCCGCGGTCGTGCGCCCAGTTGTAGCAGTCCCACGAGAGCACGTCGATGACCTTGCGGCCCGGGTAGTAGGTCTTGAAGCGCCGGTTGGACAGCGGGTTCAGCGTCCAGCACATCAGCGACAGCGTGGAGTGCAGCCGGCGGTTGTGCGCGGAGCGCTCCAGCCGGTGGATCCGGTGCCAGGCACGGCGGTACTCCCGCCCGGTGTACTGGTGCGACTCGATGTCGTCCTCGGGCTCCGGTTGGTACGAGTACCAGGTGCGCCGACGTTCCGGCGCCTGGCGGAACCAGGTGCGTAACGACGCGTCGTGGGACCCGTTGTTGATCTGGTCCGGGTGGATCTTGAACGAGATGACGATGGGTCGCTTGCCGACGTTGCGTCGGGTGTTCGACCACGGCCCCGGCGCACCGGGGTGGAAGTAGCGGATGACGTCCAGCCGCCCGAACCGACGGTCCATCTGCTTGCGGGTCTGGTGGTACGACTTCCCACCCGCCGCCTGGAAGGCCATGCCGAACTTGGTGCGCCGCCTGCGTTGGTCGTCGGTCGCCGCCGGTGCTGACGCGCTCGAGGCGGCCGACGTGGTCGGGGCCGTGGGGGCGGGCGGCGCGCTCGGCGCCGCCGTCACCGCTTGGGTCGACGACGCCACCAGGGCGAGCGAGACTGCGGTGACTGCGAGCAAGGGGAGGCGTGCGGAACCGCGCAACATCGGCATGTCCTATCGTTTGTCGGGGGGACGAGGACAGATGAGCACCATAAAGCGTCACGGGTCGCGCACTGACCAGGGGCTGGAGCCACCGCTGTTCGGAGCTCACGGTTGCGCGCTGGGGAGGATGACGATCCGATGACAGGCGGTCACCCGACCGCGGACCCGGTCCGGGTGCTGTTCCTCGCCGGCATGGGACGCAGCGGCAGCACGCTGATCTCGCGTCTCGCGGGGCAGTTCCCGTCCGTCTGCGCCGTCGGCGAGCTCTGCTACCTGTGGGACCAGGGCCTGCTGAACAACCGCACCTGTGGGTGCGGTGAGCACTTCGCCGACTGCCCGTTCTGGACCGCGGTGGGCCGTGAGGCCTTCGGCGGCTGGGACCACGTCGACGCGGCCGAGGCGCTGCGACTGCGCCTCAGCGTCGAGCGGGTCCGCTTCGTACCCGCACTTGCCGCGTCGTCGCTCGGCACGGCGTTCCAGCAGCGGGTCGCGCGCTACACCGCGCTGACGTCTCCGGTCTACCGGGCGATACGCGCGGTGTCGGGTGCCGAGCTGGTGGTGGACTCGTCGAAGTACCCGTCGTCGGCGTACGTGCTGCGCCGCACACCCGGGGTCGAGCTCCGGGTCGCGCACCTGGTGCGGGCCAGCCAGGGCGTCAGCCACTCCTGGCAGAAGGTGGTGGAGCGCCCCGACCGCGAGGGGCGCACGCTGGCCCGCTTCTCGCCGGTGCGCACGGCGGTCGAGTGGGACGTCTACAACGTGATGCTGGAGAGCCTGCGCGCCCTGGGCGTCCCGTGTCTGCGGCTGCGCTACGAGGACTTCGTCGCCGCACCGACCGAACAGCTCACCCGGCTGCTCACCTTCAGCGGTGTCGATGTCGGCAGCGACCCGTTCCCCTACCTGCGACCGGGCGAAGCCGACCTGCTGCCCGACCACAGCCTGGCCGGCAACCCGAACCGGTTCCTGAGCGGGCCGACGACGCTGCGCCTCGACGACCGGTGGCGCTCCGACATGCCGACGGGCACCAGGCGGCTGGTGACGGCGCTGACGTGGCCGGGGCTCGTCCGCTACCGCTACCCGCTGTCGGTGCGGCAGTCCAGAGGCGCCCGATGACCACCAGGATCCTGTACGTCGGCGGCATGCCCCGCAGCGGCTCCACCCTGCTGACCTGGATGCTGGGCGAGCTGCCCGGGCACGTCGCGATAGGCGAGCTGTACTACCTGTGGTCGGCAGGGCTGAAGCGGGACCAGCTGTGCGGCTGCGGCGAGACGTTCTCCGACTGCCCGTTCTGGACGGAGGTCGGCCGCCGCGCGTTCGGCGGCTGGGAGCAGGTCGACGTCGACCGGGCGGTCGAGCTGGCGACGAGGATCGACGACAGCCGGCAGCTGCCGAAGATCCTCGGCGCACGGCTGCTGCCGTCGTTCCGCGCGGTGCGCGACGAGTACCTCGACCTGTTGACGCGGGTCTACGACGCCGTCTCGGAGCTGTCCGGCGACGCAACGGTCGTCGACGGGAGCAAGCGGGCGTCGATGGCGTACCTGCTGCGGGCGAGCAGCCGGCTCGACCTCCGGGTCGTGCACGTCGTGCGCGACCCGCGTGGCGTCGCGAACTCCTGGAGCAAGCAGGTGGACCTGCCCGAGGGCGCCGGCGTGCGGGGCTACCTCAAGATCCGGTCGACCCGGTTGATCGTGCGACGGTGGCTCACCGTCAACAGCCTGTTGGGCCTGCTGCGGCGGCTGGGAGTCCCCGTGCACGTGGTGCGTTACGAGGACCTCGCCGCCGACCCGGAGCGGGTGATGCGTGCCCTGGCGACGTTCTGCGGCGTGCCGGCCGACCCCGACCCGATCGAGTTCGTCCGGCCCGATGGTCTGCACCTGCACCGCGCGCACATGGTCGAGGGCGGCCGCGTCCGCTTCGCCGACCTGCCGCTCACGATGCGGCTGGACGAGGCGTGGCGCACCGAGATGCCGCCGGGGCGCCGACGCTGGGTGGAGGCAGTGACGTGGCTACCGCGACGACGGCGCGGCTACGTCTGAGCGGGCCCACCGCTTGACGTACGGCAGCACCGCGAGCAGTGCCTCGAGCTGGAGGGTCCGCCGGAACACCGCCACCAGCGCGACGTACGCGATGGTCCCGACCGCTGCCGCGACCGCGAGCGCCGCGCCACCCTGACCCAGCACCGCGATGCTGGCTGCCGAGACGGGGCCGTAGCCGAGCACGGTGGCGACGCCGGCCACGAGGCTGGCGCGGCTCGCCGGGTGCAGCCCCGACGACAGCCACAGCTGGGTCAGCGGCAGCGCGTTGTTGACGACGATGGCGGCCGCCCAGGCGACCGCAGCTCCCTCCACGCCCATCCGCGGTACCAGCAGCAGGTTGAGGGCGACGTTGGTCGCGAGCGCGAGCGTGACGTTGCCGAGGATCCAGGTGGACTTGCCTGCCATCGTCAGCATCACGTCGACGACGCCGCAGCCGGTCGAGAACAACGATGCCGCCGCGAGTATCACCAGCACGCTGCTGCCGTCGTCGTAGCCCGAGCCGAACAGACCCAGCAGCGTCGGCGCGAACGCGATCGCTATCAGGTACAGCGGCCAGGTTGCGAGCATCAGCCAGGCAGTGGACAGGCTGTACAGGTGGTTGACCGCGGTGGTCTCGCCTCTGGCGTGGTGCGCGGCCACCTGCGGCTGCACCGCCATCGACAACGCCTGGATCCCGAGGGTGCCGAGGGCCACCAGCCGGGTCGCCGCGACGTAGACCGCTGCCTGGGCGGGGCCGAGGATCGCGGCAACGATCACGACGTCAAGTCGCTGCAGCGCCACCTGCCCGAGACCGGCGACGGCGCGGGGCACGGTGAACCGCCAGTAGCGGCCGGCCAGTCCGACCGCGGCGGTGCCGGTCGACGGCGGCTCGCCGCGCGAGGCCGCGCCGCGTCCGTCGCGGCGCCGCAGCACGACCAACCAGACGAACGCTGCGACGAATGCCGGCAGGTAGGGCAGGCACCAGGCAACCCCGAGCAGGGACACGCCGCCGGCGAGGGCGACGATGCCCAGGCCGCCCAGCTGGGCGATCGGCCGCGCGGTCTTCTCGACCACGACGGTGGCGGTCATGTCGCCGTGACCGCGGGTGGCGCCGAGCACTCCCTCGAGCAGGGCCGCGAACGGGATGAACACCGCCAGCCAGCGCAGGTACCCCACCGTCGTCTCGCTGTCGTCACCGGCGATCAGCTCGGCTACGGGATCCGCCCACACCAGCAGGCCGGCAGCGAGCAGCACGCCGGCCACCGCGACCGGGACGAGCGCGGTACGCAGCAGCGCGCCCACGGCGTCGTGGTCGCCCAGCGCTCGGAGCCGGGAGACGAAGTAGACCAGCCCGATCCCCGAGCCGAGCCGGCCGAGACCGACCAGCAGCAGGAACACCGACGTCGCGGCGAAGAACTGCCCGGCGGCGTCGGCAGGGAACGCGCGGGTCACCAGCAGCACCAGCAGGAACTGCGCGGCCGCACTGACCACCGCACCGACCAGGTTCAGCGCGCCACCCGAGGCCAGCGTGCGTGCCGAGGCGGTGCCTGCGCCCGGAGGGTCAGTGCCGTCGACGGCGCTCACGTCGTCCCGTCGACCCGCCAGCTCGGCACGTGACCGAGCCAGTCGGCGAGTCTCTCGTCGTACGGCGCGAAGTAGGCCTCCAGCTCGCGGCGCAGGGACTCGTCCAGGTCGGAGCGGGACCGCGCGTTGTGCCGGTCGTAGGTGAGCGTGGAGCACGGCGCGAGGCCGAGGAACGACAGCAGCCGCGCGAACTCGTCCTCGGGCGAGGCGAAGAACCGCTGGCTGTCCAGCACCAGGATGCGGTCGCGCGGCACCCACAGCTCCATCCGTTCCAGCTGCTCGACGTAGCGACCGCGGGTGAGGTAGGCGTGGTGGCGCAGGGCATGACTCTGGTACGTCGGGTCGGCAAGCACCCGCTCGGTCTCACCGGCGAGCCGGCTCTCCTCCAGCTCGATCGCGCGAGCGAACGACTCGTGCTCGAAGCCACGGGCGCGTTCGTGGGCGTGCGCCGAGTAGGCCCGCTCCACCGGGTCACGCAGCAGCGCGACCAGCCGGACCTCGGGGAGGTCGGCTGCCATCCGCTGCGCGGCCAGTGGGTGGGACATGTAGTACGGGCTGGCCTCACCGACGACCGTCTTCGCCGGCTCGCTGCCGCCGCCGCGACGCGACGACCGCGCGCAGCGGGAAGTGCCCGCGGTACCACCGGGCGCCCCGCTCGTACTCGACGTCGAAGTAGTGAACCCCCTTGCGCAGCACGGGTCCGGCGAAGTCCGGGTGCTGGCGAAGAGTGCGGAACAGCGACGTGGTGCCCCCACGCTGGGTGCCGACGACCAGCATGGTCGGCTCCAGCCGGGCCCGACTGGTCACGGCCCCGAACGCACGCAGCGGCCGGCCGCCGGCGACGCGGACCCAGCCGGGGAGGCGCCCGGTCCTACGTACTCTCACGGCTCGGCCGCCAGTCGGTCCCGGCCGGGGTGTGCCCGCGAGACGACCTGGTCCACCGCACCGGCGGCGGAGCGGATCACGCCGTCGACCAACCGGTCGCCGACGCCGGCCTCGGCCTGGCCGTCCTCGAGCCACCGCGCGGCGATCTCGAGCAGGTAGACAGCGAACACGACGGGCGCCTGGTCGGAGGGCACACCGAGGGGGGCCAGTAGCGCGTCCGCCCGCGCGAACCTCGCCGCGACCACCTCGCCGGGGTCGCGGCCGGGAACCAGGATGCGGGTGCCGAGGTCGTGGTGGACCAGGTCGAGACCGACGGGCACGTCCGGCTCGAACCGCTCCAGGTCCCACACCAGCACCCGGCCCTCGTGCGCGGCCATGTTCCACGGCGCCCAGTCACCGTGCCAGGAACCGAACCGGAAGCGCGCGGTGCCGACGTGCGACCCGAGCCGGTCGAGGGCCGGGACCAGCGCAACGGCGCGGGCCTCGGTGCGGGCCAGCAGCCGGTCGCGCAGCCGCCGCCAGTACGGCGAGCCGGTCAGCGGACGGTCGACCACCGCGGGGACCGAGGCCAGCTCCATCGCCGCCGCCAGCATCAGCTCCGGTGGCGGGACCGACGACAGCCGGGTCGTCGGCAGCGGCGCGAGCACGAGCAGCTCGAGACCCTCCCAGGCGTGCCGGGCCAGCACCTCGGGCAGGACCACGTGTGTGAACGACGACTCCGCCAGCCGGGTGAGCACCTCGGCCTCGCGCCGCACCAGATCCTGGGTGAGCGGGTTGGTGCCGACCTTGACGAACCCGACCGTCTCTCCGTCCCGCCCCACGACGCGCAGCACCGGCTTGCGGTTGGCCCGCGGCCTGGTCACCGGCATCGCGATCCGCACCGGCCGGCCGAACAGCGTCGTCAGGTGGTCGGTGATCGATGCGCGCGCGGGAGCAGCATGGGCGGGTGCGGCCCCGGGCCCGTAGACCCGGAGGCGGTCTCGTACGGCGACCCGGGCGAGCCCGCCCCGCAGCACCAGCTCCAGCAGCCGGCCCCGGGCACGGGCCGACAGCGATCCGTCGGTCGGGAGCTGGCCGACGACGGCGGCGGCGGTACGTGCGGGACCGGGCAGAACCAGCCGTGGCCCCGCGGTGCCGGCGAGCACGAGGTACTCGTCGACGAGGTCGCTCGCCGGCGCGCGCGACACCCGCTCGAGCGCCGCGCGGAAGTCACCGGTCCACAGCAGGTCCGCCGTCTCGCGCAGGTGCGCGGCTCGGCCCGACTCGCTCATGCGGGGCGTGCTTCGGTCAGCGTCGCGGCCTCGTCCTCGTCCCGCTGTCTGGCCAGCACGGCCACCGCCAGCAGGTAGAAGAACAGCGGCATGCCGGCGGATCCGTAGAAGGGCAGGTACAGCAACGAGAGCAGCAGGACGAGCACCCCTCCCACGGCAACGGCCGACGTGTCCCGGATGTAGGTCACGATGGTACGGACGAAGAACCCGATGTAGAGGACGGCGCCGACGAAGCCCTGAGCGATCAGCAGCAGCCACAGCTGGCCGGCACCACCGATGGCCGCGTTGCCGCACTGCGGGCAGTCGGCCGACCTGCCGACCGCGATCGACTGGTCGCTGCCGACCACCGGTCTGGTGCTGCCGTAGCCCAGGATGGGCGAGCTCATCGCCGCGGTGACAGCAGCCGCGCTGGTGTTGCCGCGCGCCTCGTTGCTGTGCGGGTTGGCGAACCGCTCCTGGACGACGCCGTACAGCGGCGAGACCAGGAACACCAACGCGGCGACGATGAGCCCGCTGGACACTCCCAGCAGCAGGGCCACCCGCCCGTGCAGCGCCGCGCGGACGCACACGTAGCAGATGGCGAAGAACAACCCGAGCCACATGCCCCGGTTCAACGAGTAGATGATCGGGATGAAGCTGAGCGCGAGCACCAGGCCGCACACGATTCGGCGACCGGTCGAGCCCCACACCCCCCAGGCGATGACGAACCAGACCAGCACCAGCGACAAGACGTTGCCCCAGATGTTGGTGTAGGCGAACGGCGCGGCCGGCCGCGGTGCGGCGTAGCCCAGCACGTCCTGCACCTGCGCCAGCGAGGGGTGCAGCAGCGACTCGGCGAAGCGCGCCGACGTGATCGACCGCGGGAGCAGCAGCTCGACGGGCGAGGTGAAGGCCAGGTCACCGGCGATGGTGCCGATCAGGCCGCCGGCGACGACGACGATGAAGAAGAAGGCCTGCAGACGCACCAGCCTGGCCACCGAGATCGCTCGCGCCGGCAGGTTGAGCACGAACAGCATCGCCACCGTCGCGGCCGTGTAGTTGAGCAGTCGGAGCGTGAAACCGGGCACCCGGCCGAAGAACGATCCCGGTAGCGTGTCCGGGGCGGTGAGCCCCAGCATCGCGCCGCTCATCACGACCCAGACCATGAACAGCAGCCACCAGCCGAACGCCGGTGGTACCCGCAGCTCGCGGCGACGCAGCAGGTACCAGGCCATCGGGAACGAGAGGATCAGCAGCGCGAACGAGCTGAGGCCCATGACCCACCACAGCGGGAAGCCCGCCAGCAGGGCGGTGATCGGCCAGGCGGGCCCCCACCGATGACGCCGCCTCGGCGCGGCTCGTGCCGGGGCCGGCGGCGAGGACGTGTCGAGGGCGCTCACCACTGGCCACCGTCGCACCCAGCGGCTCGGCGATCGTGCGCGCGCTCCACATCGCCTCCCCCGACGGACCGGACTCCGCCGACCGACACAGCCTAGCCGTCGGGCCTGCCCCTGTTCCGGCCCCGCGCGCCGTGTGGTGGAGTGACCGGCGTGCGCGTGGTCTACCACATCCAGTCCCACCGGGCGCCGGACCAGGTGCGGCGGCTGGTCGAGCGGATCCGGCACGACAGCCCGACCGCGCTGGTCATGGTCAGCCACCAGGTTCCCGCCGGGCGGGCGACGGTGACGACGGACCTGCGCGACCTGGAGACGTCCGGCGGCGTGCACGTGCTGCCCACCGACGGCGGCTACGGCGACTTCTCGCACCTGTCCCGCTACCAGGAGACGGTGGACTGGCTGCTGCGCAACGACGAGCCGTTCGACTGGGTGGTCAACCTCAGCGGTCAGGACTATCCCGTGGTGCACCTGGGCGCGGCCGAGCGCGCCCTGGAGACGACGCCCGTCGACGCGTGGGTCGAGACGTTCGGCGCGTTCGCGGCCGACAGCCACTGGTCGCCACGCACCGCGTCGTCCCGGTACGAGTACCGCTACCAGCGCCTCGCGAGGGTCACCGCGCGACGGCAGCGGCTGGCCCGACCGCTCGGCGTCGTGAACAAGGTGCAGCCGTGGGTGCGCTTCAGCGCGGCCTACCTGAGCGTCGGCCGGCGGACCACGATGCCGCTGCCCCGAAGCGCCGTCCACGGCGGCTCGTTCTTCGCCAACCTCAACCGCCGGGCCGTGCTCGCGCTGATGGAGGCCCTGGCAGGGCAGCCGGCCCTGGTGGACTGGGCGCGGCACGTGCTGGCTCCGGAGGAGATGGTGCTGCAGACGGTGCTGCACGGCGCCGACGGGATCCGCATTCGCAACGACTGCAAGCGGTACTTCGACTTCTCCCGGAGCAGGGCGAACCACCCACGCACGCTCACCCGCGACGACGTCCCGGCCATGCTGGCCAGCGGTGCGTGGTTCGCGCGCAAGCTCGACCAGGAGGTCGATCCGGAGGTCCTGGACGTGCTGGACCGCGCCGCCGGTTAGGAGGGTCGCGACGACCGTCGCGTGATGTGGCTCCTCGACCGTGCGGTGTCGACGGCGATGGCGAACACGTGCGCGTCGTGACTGATGCTCATGTCTGCCAGGGCCCGCTTGAGCAGCGCGCGCCTGGTCCGGCCGGGCTCCACCAGCAGCAGCACGACGTTGACGTGCTGGACCATGATCGGCAGGTCGAGCAACAGGTCGTCACTCGGTGGTTCGAGGACCAGCACCCGCCCGTTCGCGCGCATCCGGTTCAGCTCGGCCGAGAGCCGACCGGGCAGGACACCGTCGGGCGAGACCAGGCCGAGGTCCTCGTACCGCACCAGCTCGAGCACCTCCTGGTCGACCAGCGCCAACAGCTCGGCGTCGATGTCCTTGGTGGGCCCGAGCTCCCTGGACAGGTAGCTCGTCTTGTCGTTGGCCCGTGCGGAGGACCTGGCGAGCAGGGACGCGAGCACTGCGTCGTTGTCCGAGCCCGGGCTCACGACCAGGATGCTGGGCAGGGATCGCGAGCGGGCGCGGACGGAATGATAGATGCGCGCCGCCTGGTGCTCGGCCAGCCTGCGGTCGTCCAGCGAGGCGATGGAGTCCAGCGGCACCAGGCCGAACCGGTGCTCCAGCTCGCCGACGTCGTGGATGCGGTCATCGGCACGCTCCCGGAGCAAGGCGATGCCCAGACCCAGCACCAGCCCGGCGAGCACGCCGCTCGGCCCGATCAGCACCGGGTTGGGGTCGGTCGGCGCCCTGGGCTCCTCGGCCTCGTTGATCACCGACCCCGCCGACACCGCGGTGCCCGACAACGGCGCCAGCTCGGCGTTCAGGGCGGTGAGCCGACCGATGTAGAAGGTGCGCCGCGCCTTGAGCTGCGCGCGCTCGGCCGCGCCCAGGGCCTCCTCGTTGTTCAGCCGGACGGCGATCTGACGCAGCTGCGCTGCCGCTTCGTCGATCTGCCCCTGCAGGCGCTCGATCTCGCTGTCCACGACGTCCTGGCCCGCCTGGGACCGGTTGTCGAGGTAGGCGTCGGCGAAGGCCTGGGCACCGCGCTGCGCCTCGGCCGCGGTGGGGGCGGAGAACGAGATGGCCATGATCGTGGTGTTCGCCGGGATGCTGACGCTGACCCGGGAGGCGAGGTTCCTGGCGGTGGCGTCGGTGTCCATCAGGTCGGCCGCCTCCTCGATGACGGCCGCTGAGGTGACGAGCTGCGCCTCGGTGTCCAGGTTGATCCCGCTGTTGGTCCGGTCGTCGCTCGAACCCTCGGACACGGTCGACTCGACGTTGACCCTGGCCGCCGAGACGTAGGTGCGGGGGGCGACCAGCAGGAACGCCACGGCGGCGCCCAGTCCCAGCAGCACGCCGAGGGCAAGCCACTTGCGGCGACGCCTCAGGAAGGCGGAGTAGTCGCGGAGGTCACTCCCCCCAGGGACGTCCGGCAAGACGGCACTCCTCTCGTGCCCCCGACCCGCCGAGAGCGTGCAGCGGGTGGGGCGCCGGCGCAGCTGGCCGACAGCGCCCCCGCGCGCAGGTTGAGCCTAGCCGGTCCTCAGCTCGCGCCATCGGAACGGGTGACCGCGCCGATCGTCTTTCTTGCGATGTCCAGGTCGCTGCGAAGTGTCCAGTTGTCGACATAGTCGAGGTCGAGTCGCACCGACTCGTTCCAGCGCAGTCGCGACCGCCCACTGACCTGCCACAGGCCGGTCATGCCGGGCTTGACGACGAGCCGGCGACGGATCCAGTCGTCATACGCGTACGTCTCGTCGAGCAGCGCCGGCCGCGGGCCGATCAGCGACATCCGTCCTTGGATCACGTTGATCAGCTGGGGCAGCTCGTCCAGCGAGCTGCGGCGCAGGAAGCGACCGACCCGGGTGATGCGCGGGTCGTCGGCGATCTTGAACAGCGGACCGGCTGCCTCGTTGTACATCGCCAGCTCGGCCCGGCGCGCCTCGGCGTCGACCCGCATCGTGCGCAGCTTGTACATGGTGAACGGGCGGCCGCCCTGCCCGGCACGGGTCTGGCGGAAGAAGCCGGGGCCGGGCGAGTCGGAACGGACCAGCAGCACCAGCCCGATCAGGATCGGTGAGACCAGCAGCAGCAGCACACCGGCCAGCAACCGGTCGCCGAGACTCTTGACCAGCAGCGACAGCACCGGGCGCCGCGCAGGGCGCACCGACAGCAGCAGCCGGCGGCCCAGCAGCCGGGGATCGATGCGCCGCGGCACGGCACCGTGCACCTCCGCGGCGACGGCGAGCTCGACGTTGGTCTGCTCGAAGGCCCAGCTCAGCCGCCGGACGTCGTACGCGGTGACGACCGGACCGGGCGCGACGACCACCTGGTCGACCTTGAGCTCCTGGGCCAGCGCGACCGCGTCGTCGAGACCACCGAGCACGGGGTAGCCGGCGATCTCGACCGGCTGGTCCTCGGCGTCGTCGTCGGGCGAGGTCAGGCACAGGCCGACGATGCGCACCTCGGACTGGGACTCCCACTGCGCCACCAGGTGGCTGACCGCCAGCCGGTCACCCAGCAGCAGCGTCGACCGGGGCCTGCGCAGCAGCCTGCTTGCTCCGCGGAAGGCGAGGGGAACCCCTGCCACCAGCAGCATCCCGCCGATCGCGGCGCGCAGCTCGGGCAGGTCGAACCAGCCGATGTAGGCGACGGTGAGCAGCGCCGCGCCACCGACGACGAGCGTTCTCTTGATCGGCTGCAGCGACGTCCACCGGTCGTACGCCGGCAGTGCGGCGATCTGCCCCAGCAGCAGCGCTGCCACGGCCAGTGGCACGACAGTGACGCCGAACCGGTCCCACCCGAACGCCGTCAACGCGGCGGCGCACGCGATGATCAGACCCGCCTCGATGGGCGCGTGCTTGCGGCCGCGCCAGCGGGCGGGCTGTGCGACCGGCGCCTCGGGCTCGAGGACGACGTCCGGGACGGTGCCCGTGGTCGTCGTGGTGGTCTCGCTCATCGGACGACTCCCCCTGTTGCCGCCCGCCCCGCCCGACGCGTCACGACCACGCGGGCCACTGCCGCAGCCGTCGCCGACGACGGTCCTGCCGTCGCATCAGGGGAGGGTTCGGTGAGCGGGTCGCGGTACGCCTCAAGCATCTCCAGTCCTTCTTCGTTCCCCGTGCCCGGGAGAGGCGGAACAATCGCGTGGTGACGACCCCATTGCTCGAAGCCGGAACCACACGACTGAGCGTTTGCGACCACACTCAGTCTGCCCAGCATCATGGGCCCGGAAACCCCCGCACGTCCTCCGACCTGCAGAAATGGCCGGTGAAGTGGGCCATGAAATTCTGCGAAGAAAACTCTAGTTCGGGTGCTATGTCGTCTTCGACGGCCGATGAAAGTCGCTCTGTGTAATCGTGAGACCACGGAGAATAATACTTTCGACCACGTCCGCCGCCACCACGGCCTGGACCGCGACCTCGGAACGCTCCGCTGCGGTGTACGCGGACAGCACGAAGTCGGCCGGATCCTGCCGCCCCGGCGGACGGCCGATGCCGAGCCGCACCCGGACGAAGTCCCCGGTGCCGAGCGCGCGCAGCACCGAGCGCACCCCGTTGTGGCCGCCGGCGCCGCCGCCGAACTTGGCCCGCACCTCGCCGAACGGCAGGTCCAGCTCGTCGTGCACGGCGATCACCCGCTCCGGCGGCACCCCTGCGTACGACGCCACGGCCGCCACCGGGGCGCCGCTCTCGTTCATGTACGTGCGCGGCCGGGCGAGCACCACGCGCGGGGACGGATCCGACCCGGGCGTACCGAGCCGCCCCTCGACCGTGTCCGCGCGCCCGCTGCGGTGCCGGCGCCAGCTGCCACCGACCCGCTCGGCGAGCGCGTCCGCGACCAGGTAGCCGACGTTGTGACGCGTGGCTGCGTACGACGGGCCAGGGTTGCCCAGCCCGACGACCAGCCAGGCGTCAGTCGATCCGGCCACCGGCTCAGTCGTCGTCCGACGGGGTCGACCCGGACTCGTCCGCGGCAGCCTCGTCGGTGCCACCCTCGTCGACCGCAGGCACGATCTCGTCGCCCTCGGGCTCGGCCTCGTCGCGCTCGATACCGGCCTCGGCCTCGGCCTCGGCGAGCTCGGCCTCCACCTCGTCGGCCGTCGGTGCGGCGACGACGTTGACCACGAGCACGTCCCCGTCGGTGATGAGGGTCGTGCCCTCGGGCAGCTCGAGGTCGGACGCGTGGATCTGCGAACCGATCTCCAGGCCCTCGACGGACACGCGCAGCGGCCCCGGCAGGTGGGTGGCCTCGGCCTCGACCGAGATCTGCCCGGTCTCGGTGACGACCAGCGCCTCCGAGACGGCCTCGCCCTCGATCACGATGCCGATGTCGACGGTGACGGTCTCACCGCTGCGTACGAGCTGCAGGTCGGCGTGCTCGATGAAGCCCTTGATCGGGTCGCGCTGCACCTGCTTGGCCAGCGCCAGCTGGCCGCTGCCGTCGATGACGATCGACAGCAGCGCATTGGGGTTCTTCAGCGCGAGCATGAGGTCGTGCCCGGGCAGCGACACGTGCACGGGCGGCTCGCCGTGCCCGTACAGGACTGCGGGGACCTTGTCGGCGCGCCGGATGCGTCGGGCCGCACCCTTGCCGAACTCGGTGCGCGTCTCGGCATTGATGGTGATCTCGGGCACGGGGGACAGCTCCTCGGTGGTTCGTCGTACGCGGCGGTCGTGGCTGCCTGCGAGCGGGTGCGGGGGATCGCGCGTGGCAGCCGACCACCGCGTCGATCACGGGGCACTCCGGACGGACCGGACCGCTCCCCTCGCCGAGGCAACCTCAGCAGTCTAGCGAGCGTCGGCGCCAACCGTCATCGTGGGCTCGTGCGCAGCGAAGCGACCGACGCCGACACCTACCTCGCCGAGCTCCCGCCGGACCGGGCCGAGGTGATCGGGGCGGTCCGCGAGACCGTCCGCTCGCATCTGCCGGCCGGCTTCGTCGAGCTGATGGACTTCGGCATGGTGACCTACGCCGTCCCGCTGGAGCGCTACCCCGACACCTACAACGGGCACCCGCTCGTGCTGGCCGCGCTGGCATCGCAGAAGCGGCACATGGCGCTGTACCTGATGGGCCTGCAGGGGGACGACGAGGCGTGGTTCCGGGCCCGGTACGCCGAGAGCCCCCCGGGCCGGGCGGGCGTGCGGCTCGACCTCGGCAAGAGCTGCCTGCGCTTCACCAGGCTCGAGCAGGTCCCCCTCGACCTGGTCGGCGACACGATCGCACGCCACCAGGTCGACGAGTGGATCGCGCGCTACGAGGCCTCCCGCGCGCGCTGACGCCAGACCTCGCGCAGCGCGTGCACCGCGGCCGGGTCGACGCCGTAGCTCTGCGCGGTGGCAGCCATCTCGTCGAACTCCGGTCCCCACCGCCAGGCCACCTCACCGAGCGACCGCTCCAACCCGTCGTCGGCCAGCACTTCGGCTCCGGCGCGAAAGCCCTGCGCGGACAGCACGTCGGCGACGCCGGCGCTCGCGGCGAGCTCGCGGGCGAGCAGCGCGAGCGCCTGCCTGCCCTTGCCGTACAACGCGAAGGCCGCCTTGGCCGCACTGGCCTGGCCGACCCGCTCGCCCGCGACCTGCGGCAGCACCGCGCTGCCGCTCCAGAGGTCGGCGACCGTCTCGACGCCGCCACCCTCACCGGACAGCACCAGGTGGGTCACCCCGTGACCCGGTCGGGGCGGTGGACCGATGACCGCGGCGTCCACGAACGCACGGGCGGACGGCACGGCAGCCACGATCTGCTCCAACGTCGAGGGCGCCACCGGGTTGGCCTCGACGTAGACACCGCCGAACCCGCTGGCTGCCACCGACCGCGCGACGTCGAGAGCACCCTGGGGCGCGCAGCAGGCGACGACCACGTCCGCGTCGGCGAGGTCCGGCCACGGGTGCCCGGACATGCCGGTTCCGGCGGCGCGCTCGGCCGATGCCGCGCTGCGGCCGTCCGGAACCCACCAGACGTCGTGCCCGGCCGTCACCAGCTCGGCGCCGAGCCGCGAGCCCATCGCCCCCGGGTGCAGGACGGCGACCTGCGCCACCGCGCTCAGGCCCGGCCGTCGAACAGGCTGGTCACCGACCCGTCCTCGAACACCTCGCGGATCGCGCGACTGATCAGCGGCGCGATCGACAGGGTCGTGAGCGAGTCGAAGTGCCGGTCGGGCGGGATCGGCAGGGTGTTGGTGACGATGACTTCCTTGGCCCGGGAGTTCTTCAGCCGGTCGACCGCGGGACCGGAGAGCACGGCATGCGTCGCGGCCACCACAACCTCGGCAGCGCCGTCGTCGAGCAGCGCGTCGACCGCCTTGCAGATCGTGCCGCCGGTGTCGATCATGTCGTCGACCAGGACGCACGTGCGGCCACGGATGTCGCCGATGACCCGATTGGCCTTGGTCTCGTTGGGGCGGTTGATGTCGCGGGTCTTGTGGATGAATGCCAGCGGCGCGCCGGACAGCCGCGCCGACCACTGCTCGGCCACGCGGATGCGGCCGGCGTCGGGCGACACGACCGCGAGGTTCTTGTGCCCGTACGCGGAACCGACGTAGTCGGCCAGGATCGGCATCGCCATCAGGTGGTCGACCGGCCCGTCGAAGTAACCCTGGATCTGTGAGCTGTGCAGGTCGACGCTGATCAGCCGGTCGGCGCCGGCCTGGCGGAACATGTCGGCGACGAGCCGTGCCGAGATCGGCTCGCGACCGCGGTGCTTCTTGTCCTGGCGCGCGTACGGGTAGAACGGCATGACCACGGTGATCCGCTTCGCCGACGCACGCTTGAGCGCGTCGACCATGATCAGCTGCTCCATGATCCACTGGTTGATCGGCGCGGTGTGGCTCTGCATGACGAAGGCGTCGCAGCCTCGCACCGACTCCTCGAAGCGCACGTAGATCTCGCCGTTGGCGAAGTCGTAGACCTCCTGCGGCACCAGCCCGCTGCCGAGCAGGTGGGACACCTCGTCGGCGAGGTCTGGGTGGGCCCGGCCGGAGAAGACCATCAGGTTCTTCTCGGTGGTGCGCTTCATCCCGGTCACGGACGCTCCCTCACTGGGACGGATGGTCGGGTGGCACGTCGTCAGTCTGCCCGATGGACTCGGCGGACCGCGCAGTCACCGCCGCGTCGGCGCCGGCGGTGCCCGGCCGGCGCCGCTGCACCCAGTCGTCGACCTGCCGTTGCGGGCCGCTGGACACCGCGAGGGCACCCGGTGCGACGTCCCGGCGCACCACCGTCCCGGCACCGGTTGCGGCGCCGTCGCCGATGGTCACCGGCGCCACGAACACGTTGTCGGAACCGGTGCGGCAGTGCCGGCCCACCACCGTGCGGTGCTTGGCCACGCCGTCGTAGTTCGCGGTGATCGTGCCCGCGCCGATGTTGGTGCCCTCGCCGATGTCGGCGTCGCCGATGTACGACAGGTGCGGCACCTTGGCGCCCGTACCGATGCTGGCGTTCTTGGTCTCGACGTACGTACCGATCTTGCCGTGCTCGGCCAGCCGGGTGCCGGGACGGAGGTAGGCGAACGGCCCGACGGTCGCACCGGCACCGAGCACCGCCCCGGAGCCGTGCGTGCGCACCACGGTGGCTCCCGCGCCGACGGTGACGTCGCTCAGTGTCGTGTCCGGGCCGATCACCGCGTCCTCGTCGACGCGGGTCGCGCCGAGCAGCTGCACACCGGGCAGCAGGGTCACGTCGGGCGCCAGCCGTACGTCGACGTCGACCCAGGTGGTGGCCGGATCGACGACGGTCACGCCGGCACGCATCCAGTCCTCCAGCACCCGGCGGTTGAGCTCGGCGCCGAGCCGGGCCAGCTGTCCCCGGTCGTTGACGCCCGCGGTCTCCCACGTGTCGGCGACCGGCACGGCTCCCACTCCGCGCGCGTCGCCGACCGCCAGCGCCACCACGTCGGTGAGGTAGATCTCGCCGGCCGCATTGTCGCGCCCCACGCGGCTGAGGGCGTTGCGCAGCCAGGCCAGGTCGAACGCGTACATGCCGGAGTTGACCTCGGTCAGCGCCAGCTGCTCAACGGTGGCGTCCTTCTGCTCGACGATCGCCTGGGGCCGGCCGGTCTCGTCCCGTACGAGCCGGCCGTAGCCGGTCGGGTCGTCGACCTCGAACGTGAGCACGGTGACGGCGTCGCCCGAGGCGGCGTGCGCCGCCGTGAGCCGGCGCAGCGTGTCGGCCGTCAGCAGCGGGGTGTCGGCGTACGTGACCAGCACGGTGCCCTCGCCTGCGGCCACCTCGGTCAGGCCGACGTCGGCCGCGTGCCCGGTGCCGTGCTGCTCCTCCTGCACCGCCGTGCGCGCACGGGGCAGGCACTCGAGCACGTGCGGAGCGACGGCGTCCCGACCGTGCCCGACGACGACGACGACCTCTGCGGGGTCCAGCCGGTCGACCGCCGCCAGCACGTGCCCGACCAGGCTCCGTCCGCCGATGCGGTGCAGCACCTTGGGGGTCCGCGAGCGCATCCGGGTGCCGCCGCCGGCGGCCAGCACCACGACGGCCGTCGGCTGCGCAGCGGGTCCCTGGGTGCTCGGGTCGGTCACGGGTTCCCTCCGCAGTTCACGGTCGGTCGAGGGTGGTCGAGGGTGGTCGAGGGTGGTCGAGGAAGTCGTACCGGCTCGCTCCCCGGGTAGGAGTCGAACCTACGTCGCTTGTCCGCATTCAAAGTGCGGCGGGCCCTGCCGACAGACCAACCGGGGACGGTCCGGCCACAGCGTACGGAAGTGCGCACCGACGTGACGCGGCACTCACCGCGCTGGGCGTGCGCGCACGCTCGGGACTGGTAACCTACGAGTGCGTAGGTTACGGTGTCGTAGGTAAGGCAGACCTATGTCGCCCCTGATCCCGGCCCCCACCCCCATTCGTCTGTGAGGACCGCATATGCCCCCTCCCACCCCCGCCCCCGCAGTACTCGAGGCACCGCCAGCCCCCGCGGCTCCGACCACCCAGGAGCCGACCCAGGAGTCCACCGAGCCGACCTACCTGTCCCGTGGTGAGCGCATCACACTGGCAGTGTTCGTCGTGGTGCCCTTCCTGGCGGTGCTGGCCGCCGTGCCCCTCGCGTGGGGCGGCTGGCTGGGCTGGAGCGACGTCGTGATCACCGTGGTCATGTACGTCATCACCGGACTCGGCATCACCGCCGGCTTCCACCGGCTCTTCACCCACAAGTCGTACAAGCCCAACCGCGGGGCCAAGATCGGGCTGGCGATCGCCGGCAGCCTCGCGATCGAGGGTCCGGTCATCCGCTGGGTGGCCGACCACCGCAAGCACCACAAGTTCTCCGACCGCGACGGCGACCCGCACTCGCCGTGGCGCTACGGCGAGAACATCCCCGCATTGATCAAGGGCATGGTCTACGCCCACGTGGGCTGGATGTTCGACGGCGAGCAGACGCCGCAGCGCAAGTACGCGCCCGACCTGATGAAGGACCCGGACATCGTCCGCGTCAACCGCCAGTTCCCGCTGTGGGTGGCCGTGTCGCTGATCGCCCCGGCCGTCGCCGGCGGACTGTGGACCATGTCGTGGCAGGGCGCGCTCACCGCGTTCTTCTGGGGCAGCCTGGTGCGCGTCTCGCTGCTGCACCACGTCACCTGGTCGATCAACTCGATCTGCCACACCGTGGGCGAGCAGCCGTTCAAGACCCGGGACCACTCCGGCAACGTGTGGTGGCTCGCGATCCCGAGCTTCGGCGAGTCGTGGCACAACCTGCACCACGCCGACCCGACCTGTGCCCGCCACGGAGTCCTGCCCGGCCAGATCGATCTGTCCGCCCGCACCATCTGGACGCTCGAGAAGCTCGGCTGGGTCAAGGACGTGCGTTGGCCCGTCGCCGAGCGGCTGGCGGCCAAGCGCACCGAGGTCGCCGCCTGACCGGCTGGGGGGAACTGGGCGGGTGACCGACTCCGAGGACGTCCGCGCCCGGCGCAGCACTCGGCACCGCATGACCGCGGCCGAGCGCCGCGAGCAGCTGATCCAGGTTGCGCGCGGGCTGATCGCTGCCCGCGGGTTCGAGGGCACCTCGGTCGAGGAGATCGCCGCCAAGGCCGAGGTGTCGAAGCCGGTCGTCTACGAGCACTTCGGCGGCAAGGAAGGGCTGTACGCGGTCGTCGTCGACCGCGAGGTCCAGCTGCTGCTGACGATGATGCGTACGGCCCTGACCGCCGGCGCACCCCGCGCACTGCTGCAGCAGGCCGCGTTCGCGCTGCTCGACTACATCGAGCAGCACCCGGACGGCTTCCGGATCCTGGTGCGCGACTCGCCGGTCGGGTCGGCCAGCGGCTCGTTCGTCTCGATCATCGGTGACATCGCCAGCCGGGTGGAGCACATCCTCGGCCGCGAGTTCAAGGCGCGCGGGTTCGACACGAAGTACGCCCCGATGTACGCGCAGATGCTGGTCGGGATGGTCGGCACCACCGGCCAGTGGTGGCTGGACGCCCGCAAGCCCGCCAAGGACGTCGTCGCCGCCCACCTGGTCAACCTGGCGTGGAACGGCCTGTCCGGCCTGGAGCAGAAGCCCGAACCCATCACCCGCACCTGAGGCTTGGGACCCGCTACGGGTTTCCAGAGGCCTCAGCCCGCGGCGAGGATCTCGACCCGGTTGCCGTGGCCGTCGGCGCTGTAGAAGCGGCGGTAGCCGGGCAGGTCGTCGTCCCACTGCACCGGGTACGCGAGCGCGGCCAGCCGAGCGGCGAAGGCGTCGGGGTCGTCGACGAGCAGCGCCGGGTGCGCCTTGCGGGCCGGCACGAACGGCTCCTCGACGCCGACGTGCACCTCCACTCCCGCACCCCGGAACCACACGCCGCCGCGGGCGGCCAGCACCGGCGGCTTGGGCACCTCGGGCAGCCCGAGTCCGTCGCCCCAGAAGCGGCGCGCGACGTCCTCGCCGCCCACCGGGCACGACACCTGCACGTGGTGGAGCCTCATCCCGGCTCCGCACCGAGGTAGAGCTTCATGCCGGCGTGCGACGCGACGAATCCGAGCCGTTGGTAGAAGCGGTGCGCGTCCGGCCGCAGGGTGTTCGTGGTGAGCTGGACCCGCACGCAGCCACGGGCCCGCGCCTCGTCCAGCACGTGCCGCATCAGCTGCGCGCCGAGCCCCCGCCCGCGCTCGGCCGCCTCGACGCGCACCGCCTCGACCTGACACATCAGGGCGCCGTCGTGGGTCAGGTGCCACAGCCAGTTCAGCTGGCACGTCGCCACCACCCGCCCGTCCAGCTCACCCACGAGCACCTCGGCGTGCGGGTCGGCAGCGATCTCGGCCATCGCCCGACGCTGCCGGTCGGTCACCGTGGCCGGCTCGGGACGGGCGCCGGGAGTCGTCCGCATCACGTCGGTACGCAGCAGCGCCAGCACCACCTCGAGATCGGCGTCGGTCGCGCCGCGGATCCGCATCACGATTCCTCCCGGTGCGCCACCACGAAGATCCGGCGGAACGGCAGCACGGTGCCGTGCGGCCGCTCCGGGTACGCCTCGCGCAGCGCGGCGGCGTAGTCGGCCTCGAACCGCTCCCGCAGCCCGTCGCCGGCACGATCCAGCGCCTGCAGCACCGGGCGGGCCCCGGTCGCCGACACCCAGCGCAGCACCGGGTCGGGGCCGTGCAGCAGGTGCAGGTACGTGGTCTCCCAGGCGTCGACCTGCCAGCCCGGCCGGGCAAGGACACCGAGGTAGGTCGCGGCGTCGTGGCCGGCCGGGTGCTCCACCCCGGCCACGTGCGCGGCGTACGGCTCGCGCCCGGCCAGTCCGCGCAGCAGCACGTGGCTCGGCGCGTCGAAGTTGCCCGGCAGCGAGAACGCGAAGCACCCGCCCGCCGCCACCGTGTCGGCCAGCCCGGGCAGCAGGTCGAGGTGGTCGGGGACCCACTGGAACGTCGCGTTCGACACCAGCAGGTCGACCGGCCCGCCCGGCTCCCAGTCCCGGAGGTCGGCGTGCCGGTAGGTCACCTGCGGGTCGGTGCTGTCGGCCTCGGCCCGCGCCACCATCTCCGCGGACGCGTCGACGCCCTCGACCGTCGCGTCCGGCCAGCGCGCCCGCAGCAGGGCGCTCAGCTGGCCCGGACCGCAGCCGAGGTCGACGACTCGCTTCGGCTGGACCGCCACCCGGGCCAGCAGGTCGACGAACGGCCGACCGCGCTCGTCGGCGAAGGCCAGATAGCGCTGCGGGTCCCAGCGGGCACTCACGACAACCACCTCCGGGCAAAGAGTGTGCCGGGGAAATTATCTTGATGTCAAGATTCTTGGTACCGCGACACCGGATCGGCCGGCACCCGGTCGTACCAGGGCCGGGCCGCCTCCAGCTGCGCGGCCAGCGAGAGCAGCCGGGCGTCGTCGCCCCGGCGGCCGACCAGCTGCGCGGCCAGCGGCAGCCCACTGCTGGAGAACCCGGCAGGCATCGACACCGCGGGCTGGCCGGTGTGGTTCCACAACGGTGTGTACGCGTAGAACCGGCCCATGCTCAGCACGGTCGACACCCCGTTGCCGGATCCCCACTGCCCGATCGCGGGCGGCTCGCCCGAGAGCACCGGCGTGAGCAGGACGTCGGCGCCGGTGGTCGCCATCGCCCGGTGCCCGTGCCCCGGCGCGGACTCGATCGCCCGGGTGAGCACGGCGGGCCGCACGGCAGCGCCCAGCCGGACGATCTGCTGGGTACGCGGCTCCAGCAGGTCGGGACGGTCGGCCCGGGACGCCGCCTCGTGGATGCCGGCGAGATAGCGGGCGGTGAACGCCTGCGGGGCGGCGCCCTGCGGCACGCGTACCCGCCAGACCTCGTGGCCGAGCTCCGCGAGCTCGCGGGCGACCCGCAGCACGGCGTCGCGCACCTGGGCGTCCAGCCCGCGCGGGACGTTGACCCGCAGCGGGGTGAGGTCCATGCCGATCCGCAGCCGCCCCGGGTCACGCCCGGCGGCAGCCAGCATCGAGTCGGACATGTCGCCGACTGCGTCCAGGTAGCGCGCCGTGTCCTCCACCCGGCGGGTCAGCACCCCCTGCACGGACAGCCCGTTCCAGCTGCCCGACGACGGCATGGTCCCGGCCGAGGGCTTGAACCCCACCAGGCCGCAGCACGCCGCCGGGATCCGGATCGAGCCCGCGCCGTCGCTGGCCGTCGCGAGGCCGATCATGCCGGCGGCGACCGCAGCCGCCGAGCCACCGGACGAGCCACCGGGCGTGTGCCAGCGGTCCCAGGGGTTGCGCGTCGCCCCGGTCGCCGCCGACTCGGTGAAGCCGTAGACCCCGAGCTCGGGCAGCGCGGTCTTGCCGATGATCACCGCACCGGCGGTACGGAGCCGGCGCACCACCTCGGCGTCGGCGGTGGCCGGCCGGGTGAACGCCCGGCTCCCGAGGCCGGTCACCTCACCGGCGATGTCGGTGTCGTCCTTGACCGCCACCGGTACGCCGAGCAGCGGCCGGTCGGAGCCGGACCGGGCACCCCCGGCCCGGGCCTCGTCGGCCTGCCGCGCCGCGGCCCGCGCGCCGTCGGCGTCGACCCGGACGAACGACCCGATCGAGTGGTCGATCCGGGACACGGCGGCCAGTGCCGCGTCGACCAGGGCGACCGCGGAGACCTCGCCCGCGTCCAGGGCCCGCAGCTGGGCACCGGGCCCGGCGACCAGGAGGTCCGCGACCCACATGACCGGAGTCTAGGGACCGGACGCGCGCTCCGACGGGTTTCTCGACGTCAAGACTCTTGACGCCTACGCTCGAGATCGTGCCGGACGAGGTGGACCGCCTGGTCGAGGCCTGGAGCCGGGAACGGCCCGACCTCGACGTCGCACCGATGCAGGTGCTCAGCCGGGTCACCCGACTGGCCCGGCACCTCGACCGGGCCCGCCGGCAGGCGTTCGCCGCGCACGGCCTGGAGACCTGGGAGTTCGACGTGCTCAGCGCGTTGCGCCGGGCCGGCCCGCCGTACGAGCTGTCCCCCGGCACGCTGCTCCGCGAGACCATGGTCACCAGCGGCACCATGACCAACCGGGTCGACGGCCTGGTTGCGCGGCGGCTGGTGGAGCGGCGTCCCGACCCCGGCGACCGGCGCGGGGTACTCGTGCGGCTGACCGCCCGCGGCCGGCAGGTGGTCGACGCCGCGCTGGACGCGCTGCTCACCGGCGAGCGCACCCTGCTGGCCGGTCTCGGCGACCGCGACCGGCAGCGGCTGGCCGGGATGCTGCGGGTGCTCACCACCCCGTTCGACGACGAGCACTGACCGCGGCTCAGACCCCGCCCTGCTCCGCGGCCTCGAGCCAGGCGTCCTCGAGCCGGTCCCGCTCCGCGACGACCTCCTGCAGCTCGGCGGTCAGCGCGACCAGCGCCTCGTGGTCGCCCGACGCCGCCAGCTCGCTCAGCCGCGACTCGAGCGCGGCCGCCCGCTCCGCCAGCCGCTGCAGCTGCCGGTCGAGCCTGCCGACCTGCTTACGCGCGTCGCGGCGCAGGGTGGCGTCGGCAGGCGGCGCCGTACCGGCGCCCGGCGGGACGGCGACCGCCCCGGCCTCCTGCTCGGCGGCACGCTGCTCGAGGTACTCGTCGACGCCGCGCACCAGCATCCGCAGCCCCCCGCGCCCGTCCAGCGCGTAGACGACGTCGCACACCCGCTCGAGCACGTACCGGTCGTGGCTGACCAGCACCAGGGTGCCGGGCCAGGTGTCCAGGTGGTCCTCGAGGACGGTCAGTGTCTCGATGTCCAGGTCGTTGGTGGGCTCGTCCAGCAGCAGCACGTTGGGCTCGCCCAGCAGCTCCAGCAACAGCTGCAGCCGCCGTCGCTCGCCGCCCGACAGGTCGCCGACCCGGGCGGTGAGCCGGTCGCCGGTGAAGCCGTAGCGCTCCAGCAGCGTGCTCGCCGACAGCTCGCCGTCGGCCGTGCGCAGCACCCGGGCGACCCCTTCCACCAGGTCGAGCACCCGGGCGGCCCGGTCGAGGGTGTCGGCCTCCTGGGTCAGGTGCGCGACGTGCACGGTGCGGCCGCGCACGAGGCGGCCTGACGTCGGCTCCAGCTCGCCGGCCAGCAGCCGCAGCAGGCTGGACTTGCCCGCACCGTTGACCCCGACCACGCCGACCCGGTCGCCGGGCCCGAGCCGCCAGGTGACGTCCTGCAGCAGCCGGCGCTCACCACGCACCAGGTCCACGTCGTGCAGCTCGAGCACCTGCCGGCCGAGCCGCCGGGTGGCGAACTGCTCGAGGCTCAGTCGGTCCCGCGGCGGCGGCTCGTCGTCGATCAGCGCGCTGGCGGCGTCCAGCCGGAAGCGGGGCTTGGACGTACGTGCCGGCGGGCCGCGGCGCAGCCAGGCGAGCTCCTTGCGCAGCAGGTTGCGGCGCCGGGCATCCGCCGCGGCAGCCTGGCGGTCCCGCTCGGCCCGGGCGAGCACGTACGCCGCGTAGCCGCCCTGGTAGGCGTCGACGGTGCCGTCGTGCACCTCCCAGGTGGCCGTGCAGACCGCGTCGAGGAACCAGCGGTCGTGCGTGACCACCACCAGCGCGCGGCCGCTGGCGGCCGGCGCGGTGAGGTGCCGGGCGAGCCAGTCGACGGTCTCGACGTCGAGATGGTTGGTGGGTTCGTCGAGCACCACCAGGTCGGCCTCGTGCAGCAGCAGCGAGGCCAGGGCGCACCGGCGCCGCTCGCCGCCGGAGAGCGAGCCGACGTCGCGGTCGAGGGCTCCGCCACCGAACAGGTCGCCGAGCAGCGTGTGGACGACGTCTCGCGTCACGGCGTCGGCCGCCCACTGGTGGTCGGCCCGTCCCTCCAGCACGGTGGCGCGCACGGTCGAGGCCGGGTCGAGGTCGTCGCCCTGACCCAGTGAACGCACCGTCACGTCGCGACGGCGGACCACCCGCCCGGCGTCCGGGTCGAGACCGCCGATCAACGTCTGCAGCAGGGTGGTCTTGCCCGCCCCGTTGCGGCCGACGACGCCGACCCGGTCACCGGTTGCCACGCCGAGGCTGACGCCGTCGAGCAGCGTGCGGGTGCCGTGCGACCGCGTCACCCCCTCGAGGGCGACCAGCGTGGTGGGAGGCATCAGGCCACCAGCGTCGCACCCGGTGCGGGACCGGTGAGCACGTGCACCGCGTCGACCTCGGGTCGACGTCCCAGCACGGCCGCGAGCCGGTCCGCGTCGTCGGGCTCGGCGAGGAACAGCGTCGTCGGCCCGGAGCCGCATACCGCGGCGACCAGCCCTCCCGCCTCTCGGCCGGTCGTCAGCACGTCGCCCAGCTCGGGGCGCAGTGCCGTCGCTGGCGCCTGCAGGTCGTTGCGGGCGAAGGCCGACAACGCCGCCACCAGCCCGGCCCGGTCACCGTCCAGCGCCGCCGTGAGCCCGGCCGGGACGACCGGCGCCGCGACCGGTTCGGTCCCGCGCGAGCGGTCCAGCGCGGCGTAGACCTCCGGGGTGGACAGCCCGCGGGCGCTGGTGGCCGCCACCCACACCAGACCGGGTCCGGCGACGACGGGCGTGACGACCTCCCCGCGCCCGGTGCCGGTCGCCGTCCCGCCGACCAGCGCGAACGGCACGTCGCTGCCCAGCCGCGCCGCCAGCGCCAGCAGGTCGTCGCGGGACACGCCGGTGTCCCACAACGCGTCGCAGGCCAGCAGCGCGGCCGCGGCGTCGGCAGAGCCGCCGGCCATGCCGCCCGCCACCGGGATCTGCTTGCGCAGCACGAGGTCCGCACCGGCCCGGGGCAGGCCTGCGTGCTCGCGCAGCAGCAACGCGGCGCGTACGGCCAGGTTGGTGTCGTCGAGCGGGACACCGGCGCCGCCCTCGACCCGCAGCGTGACGTCCCCGCCCGCTCGCTTCGAAGCGGCGACCTCGTCGACGAGGTCGACGGCCTGGTAGAGCGTGGCCAGCTCGTGGAAGCCGTCGGCACGCGCCGGTCCGACGGCGAGGTGCAGGTTGATCTTGGCGGGCGCACGCGCGAGGACCGTCACGACGCCAACGCCTCGGCGATGCGGGCGAAGTCGTCGACCGCGAGCTGCTCGCCCCGGGCACCGGGGTCGACACCGGCCGCACGCAGGGCCGCCTCCGCCGCGACCGGCGAGCCCGCCAGTCCGGAGAGGGCGGACCGCAGCGTCTTGCGGCGCTGGGCGAACGCCGCGTCGACCACGGCGAACACCGCCTCGCGGGCGGGCCCGGTGCGCGGTCGGTCGTGCCGTCGCCAGGCGACCAGCCCCGAGTCGACGTGGGGCGCCGGCCAGAACACCGAGCGGCTCACCCGCCCGGCGGCGGTGGCGGTGCCGTACCAGGCCGCCTTGACGCTGGGCACGCCGTAGGTGCGCGAGCCGGGCCCGGCGACCAGCCGGTCGGCGACCTCGGCCTGCACCATGACGAGGGCGGTGCGCACGGTCGGGAGCACCGCCCACAGGTGCAGCAGCACGGGGACGGCGACGTTGTACGGAAGGTTCGCGACCACGGCCGTCGGCGCCGCACCGGGGACGCCGGACAGCCGCATCGCGTCAGCCTGCACGACCGTCAGTCGGTCGGCGTGGCCCGGTGCCCGGTCCACGACGGTGGCCGGGAGCGCGGCCGCCAGGCCGGCGTCGACCTCGACCGTGACGACCCGCCCGGTCGGCGCGGTGGCGTCGAGCAGTGCGAGGGTGAGCGATCCCAGGCCGGGGCCCACCTCGAGCACGACGTCGCCGGCCGTCAGCCGTGCGGTGCGCGCGATCCGCCGGACCGTGTTGGGGTCGACGACGAAGTTCTGCCCGCGCTGCTTGCTCGGGCGCAGGCCGAGGTCTGCAGCCAGCGCCCGCACCTCGGCGGGTCCGAGCAGCCGGCTGCCGGCCGGTGGCTCGCTCAGGTGGGCAGGCCGAGTTCCGCGGCGCAGGCCGGCCACGAGCCGTAGCTTCCGCCGTTGGCGTCGCGCAGCTTGGTGGCGATCGCGATCTGCTCCTCGCGGGTGGCCTCGTGCGGGTACGCGGCGTAGGCGCCGCCGCCATAGGCCTGCCAGGTCGACAGGTTGAACTGCAGACCGCCGTAGTAGCCGTTGCCGGTGTTGATCGCCCAGTTGCCGCCGGACTCGCACTGCGCGAGCGCGTCCCACACGCCGCCGTCGGTCACGACCGGCGTGTCGGGGTCGGGGCGCTCCTTGGTGCCTTCGACCTCGATCTGGTCGACCGGCGCGGTCACCAGCGTCCGCCGCAGCACGACCCGCTCGCGCACGTCGCCGTTGGCGCGCACCACGCTGACCTTGAGCCGGCGCACGCCGTTCTTGCCCTCGCGCACGACCTCGGACTGGTCCTCGTACATGTCGTCGTCGTAGCGGACCTTGGTCTCGTACGGCACCGACTCGGTGACGGAGCTGACCCGCTTGTCGATGGTGGTGACCAGGATCCGCATGCCGTCGCTGAGCTCCCGGCGGACCAGCGGCTCGACCTCGTCGTCGCCGTCGACCTCGACGCCGGCCTCCTGGATCAGGTCGGCAACCGTGGTCGCGGTGGTGGTGAGGCGGCGCTTGCCGTCCTCGGTCACCAGGGTGACCTTCTTGGGAGTGCTGATGGCGATGTCCATGCCGTCACGGCCGATGTAGTCGCTGCGGCTGGCCGACAGGTCCGCGCCGACGAACCGCTCGCCGATCTGGGCGAAGGCGTCGGCCACGGTGGTCGCGGTGACCCAGTACGACGTCTCGTCACCGTCGACGCTGAGCGTCAGCTCACGCGCGAAGCGCACCGCGATCTTGCTGCCGTCGTCGATCGACTCGTCAGCGGCGGGGAGCACGACGTCGCGTTCGGCGAGCTCGACACCCTCGCTGGCGAGGACGTCACCGACGTCGTCGCCGAAGGTGCGTACCTCGGTCTCCTTGCCGTCCAGCGACAGCGTCACCGTCTTGCTCATGGTCGCGTATGCCACGGTCCCCCCGACGAGTGCCAGGACGACCGCGAGGTTCGCGGCGATGATCAGGACTCTCTTGCGCACAGCTCTCCCGGGTCTCGGTCACGTCGATTCCCGGGAGAGGACATACCCAGGACGACAAGCCCTCGACCATAACGACTTGGTCACGGAGGGACCAAACCGGCACGGGGTGTTCTTCACCTCATGGTGCGGGTGTGACGCAAGAGGCGCCAAACGGCCGATAACGGCCGTCGTTCGGCTACCAGGGCCCCCCGAACGCCGCGTCGGTGTTGGCGTCGACCGCCGCGCACACCGCGGAGAGGTCGCGGCCGAGCACGTCGGCGATCAGCCGCATGGTGTGGGGCACCAGGTAGGACGCGTTGGGCCGGCCCCGGTACGGCACCGGCGTGAGGTACGGCGCGTCGGTCTCGACCAGCACCCGCTCGAGCGGCGTGACCGCCAGCGCGTCCCGCAGCGGCTGGGCGTTGGCGAAGGTCACCGTCCCGGCGAAGCTCAGCCACGCGCCCCGCTCGACGCAGGCGCGGGCGAAGTCGGCGTCCCCGGAGAAGCAGTGCATCACCGTGCGCTCGGGCACGCCCTCCTCGTCGAGCACCCGCAGCACGTCGGGGTGCGCGTCCCGGTCGTGGATCACCAGCGTCTTGCCCAGCCGGTGGGCGAGCGCCACGTGCGCGCGGAACGACTCCTCCTGCGCGGCGCGGCCCTCCGGTCCGGTGCGGAAGAAGTCGAGGCCGGTCTCACCCACCGCGCGGACCCGGTCCGACGACGCCGCCAGCTCGGCGATCTCGGTGAGCGCCGGTGCGAGCCGGCCGTCGGCCGCCAGCCGCGGCGCCTCGTTCGGGTGCAGGGCGACCGCGGCGACCAGCGACGAGTGCTGCTCCGCCATCTGCACCGACCAGCGGGCGCCGGGCAGGTCGCACCCCACCTGCACGATCCGCGGTACGCCCACCGACGCCGCCTCGGCCAGCAGCTGCTCGAGCGGGACGTGGTGCTCGTCGTCGGCGTCGGCGATGTCGAGGTGGCAGTGGTTGTCGACGACCGGGTGCGGCAGCGGCTCCGGCAGCGGGGGGCGGCTGCGGTCGCGCCGGCGACCGCTGACCTCCTCGGTCGGCGAGCGGCGCCGGAGCGGACCGGACCCGGGGACACCGGGCACGCCGGGCGCGGTCGTCACCCAGCCTCCTCCTCCAACCGGGGGAACAGCGCCTCGCCCTTGGTCACCGCGGCGCCGGCGCGCAGCTGACCCCAGCGCGCGACCTCGCCCATCGGCTGCGCGGACAGCGGGCCGAGCTGGTCCTCGGCCCCGAGCCGCTCCCACAGCCCGGCGGCCGTGCGGGGCATCACCGGTGCGTGCAGCACCGCGACCGCGCGCAGCGACTCGGCCGCGGTGTAGAGGATGGTCGCCAACCGGGCCCGACTCGCGGGCGATTCGTCCTTGGCGACCTTCCACGGCTCCTGCTCGGTGACGTAGACGTTGACCGCGCCGACGAACTCCTCGGTCGCGGCGATCGCCTCGTGCAGGGCGAGCCGGTCGAGCGCGTCCTCCGCGGTGGCCAGCGTCTCGGTCAGCCGGGCAGCGAGCGTCTCCTCGGCGGGTCCCGCGTCACCCGGCTCCGGCAGCCGGCCGTCGAAGTAGCGGCCCACCATCGAGGTCACCCGCGATGCCAGGTTGCCCAGGCCGTTGGCCAGCTCCGAGCCGTAGACGGCGCTCAGGTGCTCCCACGAGAACGACCCGTCGGAGCCGAACGCGATGGCCCGCAGGAAGTAGTAGCGGTAGGCGTCTGACCCGAAGGTGTCGACGATCTCGCTGGGGTGGATCGCCGTGGCCTTCGACTTGCTCATCTTCTGCCCGCCGACCTGCAGCCAGCCGTGCGCGAACACCTGCCGCGGCACGTCAACGCCTGCGGCCATCAGCATCGCCGGCCAGATCACGGCGTGGAAGCGCAGGATGTCCTTGCCCACCAGGTGCACGTCGGCCGGCCAGATCCGGTCGAACGTCTCGGGGTCGGTGCCGAACCCCGCTGCCGTGGCGTAGTTGAGCAGTGCGTCGATCCACACGTACAGCACGTGCTTCTCGTCCCACGGCACCGGGATGCCCCAGTCGAAGCTGGACCGGGAGATGGACAGGTCCTGCAAGCCCTGCCGCACGAACGAGATCACCTCGTTGCGCGCGCTGTCGGGCTGCACGAACGTGGGGTGCGACTCGTAGAGCTCGAGCAGCCGCTCGGCGTACCGGCTGAGCGAGAAGAAGTAGTTGACCTCCGACAGGGTCTCGACCGGACGCTCGTGGATCGGGCACAGCATCGTCCCGTCGTCGCCCTCGATCAGCTCCGCCGGGAGCTTGAACTCCTCGCAGTGGATGCAGTACGGCCCCTCGTAGGTGCCCTCGTAGACGTCGCCGGCGTCGTAGATCGTCTGCCAGAACTCACGGACCCGCTCGGTGTGCCGGGTCTCCGTGGTGCGGATGAAGTCGTCGTTGCTCGCGTCGACCACCGCGAGCACCGGCTTCCACTCGGCCTCCACCAGCCGGTCGGTCCACTCCACCGGCCCGACCCCGTTGTCCTGCGCGGCGGTGAGGACCTTCTGCCCGTGCTCGTCGGTGCCGGTCAGGAACCAGGTGGGCTCCTGCCGCTGCCGGTGCCAGCGCGCGATCATGTCCGCCGCGACGGTCGTGTACGCGTTGCCTATCGACGGCGGCGCGGTCACGTAGTAGATCGGCGTCGTGATGTAGAAGGACTTCTGGGCCGGCTCGGACACGGGACGATCCTAGGTGGCGGGGGGTGCCGACCCCGAACGTGTTTCAGTCGCGGTGCACGGCGTCGTAGACCTCGCGCCTCGGCATCCCGGTCGCCCTTGCCACGCTGGCGACGGCGTCGCGGCGCGACTTGTTGCCCGACCTCTGGTCGTCCTCGACCAGGTTCCGCAGCGTCGCCGCGTCGTACTCGGTCGTCTCGGGCGCCTTGCCCTGCACGACCACGGTGACCTCGCCGCGTACGCCCTCGGCCGCCCACTCGGCCAGCACGGCGAGCCCGCCGCGGCGGACCTCCTCGTAGGTCTTGGTCAGCTCGCGGCAGACCGCCGCCGGCCGGTCGCCGCCGAACACCGCTGCCATCGCGCCAAGCGTCTGGGCGGTGCGACGCGGCGCCTCGAAGAACACCATCGTCCGCTGCTCGTCGACGAGGTCGCCGAGCCGGCCGAGCCGCTGCCCGGCGCGCCGCGGCAGGAACCCCTCGAAGCAGAACCGGTCGACCGGCAGGCCGGACACCGCGAGCGCGGTGAGCACGGCCGACGGCCCCGGGACGGCCGTCACCGGCACGCCGGCCTCGACCGCCGCGGCGACGAGGCGGTACCCGGGGTCGGAGACGCTGGGCGTGCCGGCGTCGGTGACCAGCACCACCCGTCGGCCGGCCTGCAGCTCGGCCAGCAGCTCGCCGGTGCGGGCCTGCTCGTTGCCCTCGAAGTACGACACCACGCGCCCGGCCGGGGTGACACCGAGGCCCTCGCACAGCCGGCGCAGCCGGCGGGTGTCCTCGGCCGCCACCACGTCGGCGCCGGCGAGCTCGGTCGCCAGCCGTGGGGGCGCGTCCTCCACCCGACCGATCGGCGTGGCGGCCAGCACCAGAGTCACGCCGCAAACCTACGGCCAACCTACGATGCCGCTGTGACGGCGACCCGGCAGCAGGCCGACGGCCTGCGCCCGCTGGGGTCTGGTCCGGGTGCTGGTGCACGGCCGGGGGTGCGCACCCGGCTGACCGCGCTGGTGGTGACGCACCCGCGGTGGGCCGGCTGGCTGGGTCCGCTCGCCGTCGCGTCGCTGGCGCTGGCGCTGCGCCTGTGGCAGCTCGGCCGGCCCGACCAGATCACGTTCGACGAGACGTACTACGCCAAGGACGCGTGGTCGCTGAGCCGGTTCGGCTACGTCCGCGAGTACGAGGAGGACGCCGACAAGCAGATCAACGCGGGCGACCTCGACGGCAACCTGCTGAAGGACGGGCCGGCGCAGATCGTCCATCCCGAGGTGGGCAAGTGGATGATCGCCGCCGGGATCCGGCTGGCCGGCATGGACCCGTTCGGCTGGCGGGTGGCCGCGGCGGTCACCGGTGCGCTGACCGTGCTGGTGCTGGCCCGGATGGTGCGGCGGTTGAGCGGGTCGACGCTGATCGGGTGCCTGGCGGGGCTGCTGCTCTGCTTCGACGGCCTGCACCTGGTGATGTCGCGCACCGCGCTGATCGACGGCTTCGTCGCCTTCTGGGTGGTCTGCGCCGTCGCGTGCCTGGTCGTCGACCGCGACTGGGGGCGGCGCCGACTGCTGCGCCTGACCGACCGGGACGGTGTCGGGCGCTGGGGCCCGGTGCGCACGATGTTGTGGCGACCGTGGCGGGTCGGCGCCGGCGTCTGCTTCGGGCTGGCCTGCGGCACCAAGTGGAACGGCGTCTTCGCCCTGGCCGCGTTCGGGCTGCTCACGTGGGCGTGGGACGCCGGTGCGCGCCGGGCGCTCGGGGTGTCCTGGGCGTGGGCCCGCGCCGCGCTGGTCGACGCGGTGCCGGCGTTCTTCTCCCTGGTGGGCGTCGCACTGGTGGTCTACGTGGCGAGCTGGTCGGGATGGCTCGTGCACCACGACCTGATGGAGGACGCGTACGCCGACTACTACCACTGGGGGTCGTACGCGCAGCAGGAGCCGGAGTCGGCGATCGGCGAGTCCACGCAGGCGCTCCACGACCTGTGGAACTACCACCAGCAGGTGTGGCACTTCCACACCGTCGACGTCGTCGAGTCGACCAGTGAGGAGCCGCACCCGTACGAGTCGTCGCCCCGCGGGTGGCTGCTCGACAACCGGCCGGTGGGGATCGACCTGCAGGGCGACATCGAGCCCGGTGACCAGGGCTGCACGGCGCCGGCCGGCGACACCTGCCTGCGCCAGGTGCTGGCACTCGGCAACCCGGCGCTGTGGTGGATCGGCGCGGTCGGGCTCGTGGTCAGCCTGTGGTGGTGGGTCGCCCGGCGGGACTGGCGCTTCGGCGTGCCACTGGTCGGCGTCGGCGCCAGCTGGCTGCCGTGGTTCATCTGGGACGACCGGTCGATCTTCTTCTTCTACGCGGTGACGATCATCCCCTTCACCTGCGCGGCGCTGGCGCTCGTGCTGGGCCGGACGCTGGGCCCGGCGGACGCGTCGCGCTGGCGTCGGGGTTGGGGCGCGGCCTCGGTCGGGGTGGTCCTGGTGGCGGTGATCGCCTGCTTCGCGTACTTCTGGCCGATCTGGACCGACGAGCTGATCACCAACCAGCAGTGGCAGGGACGGATGTGGCTCGACCGCTGGGTGTGACGCTTGACTTGAAGTGAAGTTCAAGTTCTAGCGTCACGGTCATGACGACGACGCCTCCCGGATTCGACCCGACCGTCCACGACGCACCACTGGCCCTGGTGACCGGCGCCTCCCGCGGGCTCGGCCGCGCCCTCGCGCGCTCGCTCGCCGATCTCGGCTGGCGGCTCATCATCGACGGACGTGACCCAGCCGCCCTCGCGCAGGCGACCGCCACCCTCGGCGACGCGGTCTGGGCCGCGCTGCCCGGCGACGTCTCGCACGCCCGGCACCGCGACGACCTGGTGGCCGCGGTGGAGCGCGCCGAGCACCTCGACCTGCTGGTGCACAACGCCAGCACGCTCGGGCCGCTGCCGATGCGCCGGCTCGAGGACCTCGACCCCGAGGCCCTCACCACCGTGCTCGCCGTCAACACGGTCGGACCGCACACGCTGACCCGACGGCTGCTCCCCCGCCTGGTCGAGTCGCGCGGCACCGTCCTGGGGCTGAGCTCCGACGCGGCGGTCGAGGCGTACGAGACGTGGGGCGCGTACGGCGCCTCGAAGGCCGCCCTCGACCACCTGGTCCGGGTGCTGGGCGCCGAGCAGCCCGACATCCGCGCCTACGCGTTCGACCCGGGCGACATGCGCACCCAGATGCACGCCGACGCCTTCCCGGGCGAGGACATCTCCGACCGCCCGCTGCCCGAGACCGTGGTGCCCGCACTGCTGCGGCTGCTCGCCGACCGCCCGGCCAGCGGTCGCTACCGCGCTGCCGACCTCAGCGTGGGTGTGGGGGCATGACCCCGGTCGAGCAGGCTGCCGCGACGACGTTCACGCTGCCGGACGAGCTCTCGGCGACGGAGCCGGCCGAGGCGAGAGGACTCGCGCGGTCCGACGTGCGGCTGCTGGTAGCCGGGCCGGACGGTGTCCGGCACACCCGGTTCCGCTCGCTCGCCACGCACCTGACGGCGGGCGACCTGGTGGTGGTGAACACGTCTGCGACCTCGGCGGCGGCCCTTGCCGGCACGCGGCCGGACGGCCGCGAGGTGGCGGTGCATGTGTCCAGCCCGCTGGCCGACACGACGTACGTGGTCGAGCTGCGGTGCTCCGACGGCTCGTGCCGGATCCGCGACGGCCGGGCCGGCGAGGTGATCCGCCTCGTCGGCGGAGGGTTGGTCACGCTGCGGTCCGCGCACCCCGACCGGGCGGTGCGGCTCGGGTCCCGACTGTGGCAGGCGGCCTTCGAGCTGCCCACCGACGTGGGGTCGTACCTCGCCGGGCACGGTCGCCCGATCAGCTACGGCTACGTCCCGCGGCAGTGGCCGCTCGCGGCGTACCAGACGGTCTTCGCCCGGCCCGGCCCCGACGGTCTGGCCAGCGCCGAGATGCCCAGCGCCGGACGGCCGTTCGACGACCGCGGGGTGACCGACCTGGTCACCAGCGGGATCCAGGTCGCGCCGATCACCCTGCACACCGGGGTGTCGTCGCTCGAGGCGGGCGAGGACCCGCTGCCGGAGCGTTACGACGTCCCGCCGACCACGGCCCGGCTGGTGAACCAGACGCGCGAGGCCGGCGGCCGGGTGGTGGCGGTCGGCACGACGGTGACCCGCGCCCTCGAGACGGTGGCGGACCTCAACGGCTGGGTCGTACCCGCCAGCGGCTGGACCGACCTCGTGCTCGGACCGGACCGGCCGGCCCGCGTGGTCACCGGTCTGGTGACGGGCTGGCACGACCCGCAGGCCAGCCACCTGCTGCTGCTCGAGGCGGTGGCCGGGGCGGCCCTGGTCCAGACGGCCTACGGCGCGGCGGTCGCGGGGGGATACCTCTGGCACGAGTTCGGCGACAGCGCGCTGCTGCTGCCCTGATCCCGTCGCCTAGCCTTCCTGTCCGTGACGGACCCGGACGCGTCGGGCGGCAACCGCCGCGGGCAGGAGCAGTGGCCGATGACCGTCACCGCGGTCACCGACCTGCTGCCCCGGTTGCGCCGGCTGACGTTCACCGCCGACGAGTTCGAGCGGTACGTGCCGGCGGGTCCGGACGAGTGCTTCGGGCTGCTGGTGCCGGGTGACGGACGGACCCACCTGCGCTGGTACACCGTGCGCGCGCACCGGCCCTCCACCGCGGAGATCGACGTCGACGTCGTGCTGCACGGGCACGCGGGTCCGGCGGTGCGGTGGTCGGCGGCGGCCGGCGTCGGCAGCACCATCGACTTCCGGCGCAGTGGTGCGTCGTACGCGCCTCCGGACCCCTGCGACGCGCAGCTGCTGCTCGCCGACGAGACCTCGATGCCCGCGCTCGCGGCGATCGTCGAGTCACTGCCCGCCGCGGACGGCGTGCGTGCCGTGGTGGAGCTGCCCGACGCGACGTGGACGTACGACGTCGGCGGTGACGTCGCGGTCGAGTGGCGGCACCGGGGCTCCGCCGCTCCGGGCAGCTGTCTGGTCGACGCGGTCGCCGGTGCGCCGTACCCGCTCGACTACGCGTGGGTCTGCGGGGAGGCGGGCGGTGTGAAGGCGGTGCGGCGGGCGCTGATCGCGCGGTGGGGTCTCGACCGCCGCCGGATCACGTTCTCGGGCTACTGGCGGGCCGGCTGACCAACGGCGGAATGGATCTGCAGGTGGGGTGGAGCTGAGGGGATTCGAACCCCTGACCCCCTCGATGCGAACGAGGTGCGCTACCGGACTGCGCCACAGCCCCAACAGTCGCGAGGACGTGCCTCGCGACCGCCCGAAACAGTAGCAGGGGCGGTCAGTCGCCGACCGCGCGCGGGGCGGCCTCGACCCCGGCCTCGACCGGGACCTCGACAGCGTCCTCGCGCGCCGCCGGAGCCTCCTCGTCGGCCGCCGGCTCGGGCAGGTGGCCGGAGGTCCAGGCGCCCTCGCCGTGCAGGTCGATGGTGCGGATTTTCCGCTCGGCACGGGGCTTGGAGACGTACGTCGGCAGGGTGACCGGCAGCGGGTCCCACAGCGACTGTCCGTCGACGGTGGTGACCGGGGCGGCGACGACCTGCTGCTCCTCGAGCACGGTGTCGAGCACCACGGTCGGTGCGTCGTCGGGCTCGTCACCGACGGGCTGCACATGCGGCTCGGCGGCGACCGCGGCGCTGCGCAGCGCGCGCTCCCACGTGCTGGTGCGGGTGCGGCTCACCTGCAGCCGTGCGGTGACCAGGAAGCCGAGCACGAGCGAGACCGGCGCCGCGACCGACCACAACGGCAGCAGACCCGCGACGGCGACACCGGTGACCAGCATCGTGAGCGCGAGCAGCACCACCAGCACCCGGCGCCGACGTGCGGCGGCGGCGCGTGCGGCCGCCCGGGTGACGGCCGGTGACACGACCCGGGCCGGCTCGGCCGGCGAGGGCTCGCCGGGCGGACCCGCCGCCTGGCTGCGCGACCGGGCGCGCAACGTGCGGCGGCGCACCAGCGGCTCGTCGCCGGCGTCGGTGCGGCCCAGCACCCGCATCGCGGAGGAGAACCGGTCGACCGATCTCGACCGCGCCGCCTCGTCGTGGCGGCGCAGCGCGAGCGGCACGAGGTAGCACAGCCAGAGGACGACGATGCCGCCGTAGATGATGCCCGTCAGACCCACGGTGCCGACGGTAGGCCGCGGCATCGCCCCCACCGGGCACCCGCGGCGGTGTGTCGCCAGATCAGTCCTGTGACTGGTGGGACTCGAGCGCGCGGGTCAGGATGCCCCCCGGCACCTCCTCGCGGGTGATGCCGAACAACAGGTGGTCGCGCCAGTCGCCGTCGATGTGCAGGTAGCGGGGCGCCTCGCCCTCCTGCCGCAGCCCGAGCTTGGCCACCACCGCGAGGCTCGCGGTGTTCTCCGGGCGCACGGCGATCTCGATCCGGTGCAGCCCCACGGCGGTGAAGCAGTGGTCGATCACCAGGGCCACCGCCGTGGGCGTGATGCCGCGGCCGGCGAGCGCGCGGTCGATCCAGTAGCCGATCGACCCGGACCGGGCCGAGCCCCAGGTGATGCTGGAGACCGTCACCTGGCCGACCATCCGGCCGTCGTACGTCGTGACGAACGGCAGCCCACGGCCGGCGCGGGCCTGGCGGCGCAGGTCGCGGGCCGTGACCCGGAACGACTGCGGCTGGTGCTGGGTGCCCGGCGGCAGGGTGGCCTCCCACGGGCTGAGCCAACCCCGGTTGCGGGTGCGGATCTCGCGCCAGGAGGCGGCGTCGCGCGCCGACACCGGGCGGAGCCCGATCCGCCCGTGCGACAGGTGGGCCGGCCAGCCGGGGGTCAGGACGCACCGCCGGGCGACTGGTGGGCAGCAGGGTCAGCAGCAGGGTCGGCAGCGTGGTCGGCGCCGCGGATCTGGTCCACGGCGTGCCGCAGGACCGGCTCGAGCACGGTCAGGCCGTCGCGCACGCCGCCGCTGGAACCGGGCAGGTTGACCACCAGCGTGCTGCCGGCGACGCCCGCGACGCCGCGGGAGAGCGCCGCGGTCGGGACACCGAGCGCGATGCCGTGCGCGCGGATCGCCTCGGCGATGCCGGGCACCTCGTAGTCGAGCACCGCCCTGGTCTGGTCGGGGGTCGCGTCGGTCGGGCTGATCCCGGTGCCACCGGTGGTGACGACCACGTCGGCGCCGGTGTCGACCGCCTCCCGCACGGCGGCGCCCACCTCGGGCCCGTCGGGCACCACCCGCGGCGCCTCCACCTCGAAGCCCCAGGCGCCGAGTGCGGCCACGATCAGCGGTCCGCCGGTGTCCTCGTAGACACCGGCGGCGGCCCGGTTGGAGGCGGTGACGACGACTGCCCTCACGGTTGCGCCTGCCCCTGGTCCGCTCGCCGCCAGGGTCCGCGGCGGCCGCCATCCTTGGCCTCGAGCCGTACCTGCTCGACGGTCGCGCCGCGGTCGACGGCCTTGACCATGTCGATCACGGTGAGCGCGGCGACCGACACCGCGGTGAGCGCCTCCATCTCGACGCCGGTGCGGTCGGCGGTGCCGACCGTCGCGGAGATCTCGACGGCGTCGTCGCCGACGACCAGGTCGACCTCGACCCGGCTGACCGCGATCGGGTGGCACAGCGGCACCAGGTCGGGTGTGCGCTTGGCGGCCATGATCCCGGCGACGCGGGCCACCCCGAGCGCGTCACCCTTGGGCATGCCGCCACCTGGTCCCGCGTCGCGCAGCATCCGCAGCACCTCGTCCGACACCCGGACCCGGCCGCTCGCGGTGGCGGTACGGGCCGTCACCTGCTTGTCCGAGACGTCGACCATGCGCGCCGCACCGGACTCGTCCAGGTGGGTGAACCCCGAGCCGTCGGCCATCGTGCACACCGTCCTGTCCGAACCTCAGAAGTCGCGGTCGAGCACCAGCACCGAGACGGTGTCACCCGCGGGAACCGCCGTGACGTCCTCGCCGATCACGACGAGCGCATTGGAGTGTGCCAGCCCTCCCAGCAGGTGGGAACCGGCGCCACCGACCGGCGCCACGGTCGCGCCCCGGTGGCCGACCTCGAACCGCGCCCGCAGGTACTGGCGCCTGCCCGGCACCGACGGCACTCCCTCCGTGAGCGTCGCCTGCACCAGCGGACGCCGGTAGGGCAGCCGGCCCATCAACCGTCGCAGCGCCGGCACGACGAACACCTCGAACGAGACGTACGACGACACCGGGTTGCCCGGCAGCGTGAAGATCGGCGTCTGGTCCTCACCGACGCGGCCGAACCCCTGCGGCTTGCCCGGCTGCATGGCGACCTCGCAGAACTCCACCGTTCCGAGCCGCGACAGCACGTCCTTGACCACGTCGTAGGCGCCCTTGCTCACCCCGCCGCTGGTCACCACGACGTCAGCACGCACCAGCTGGTCGGACAGCGCGTCGGAGAACGTGTGCGGGTCGTCGCCGACAGCGCCCACGCGGTAGGGGATCGCGCCGGCGGCCCGGACCGCAGCAGCCAGCAGGTAGCTGTTGGAGTCGTAGATCGAGTCGAAGCCGAGCTGGCTGCCGGGGTCGCGTAGCTCGTTGCCCGTCGACAGAACGACGACCCGCGGCCGTGGGCGGGCGCGCACCTGGGCCCGGCCGACACCGGCCAGCAGCCCGATCTCACGCGGCCCGATCAGCGTGCCCTCCTCGAGCAGCAGGTCGTTCTGCGCGACGTCCTCACCGACCCGGCGCACGTGCTGGGCGAGCTCGGGGGCGCGCCGGATCTGCACCGTCGCGGTGCCGCCGTCGGTCCACTCGATCGGCACGATGCTGTCGGCGCCGGCGGGCAGCGGCGCGCCGGTCATGATCCGCATCGTGGTCGCGGGCGGCATGCCGTACGGGCCGGACTGCCCGGCGGCCGCCTCGCCCACCACGGGCAGGTGCACCGGCCGGTCCTCGCGGGCCTCCACCACGTCCTCGTGGCGGACCGCGTAACCGTCCATCGACGAGTTGGTGAAGCGCGGCAGTGCGATCGGTGACTTCACGTCCTCGCACAGCGGCTGCCCGACGGCGTCCAGCAGCGGCTGGTCGTACGGCTGCAACGGGCTGATGGCGTCGAGGATGTGCGCCAGGTGGTCGTCGACCGACCGCGGCACGGGGGTGTCGCGGACCGGTTCGGCACTCATTCCGTCAGCCTAACCGCGCGTCAGCCGCCGAGCCGCGTCCCGTCGTCCAGCACGCCGCCACTGCCGTCCAGCACGGCGTCACCGGTGACCACCACCCCGGAGCCGAACCGCCAGTCGCCGTGCACGGTGAGCGACCGAGCACCGCGTAGCGACGGAGGCCCGGCCGGGAAGCGCTCGTCGAACCCGGCGATCGTCGTGTAGTGCGCCCGGTCGAGGTCGACGAGCGGCACCTGGTCGACCCGCGAGGCGAGCGTGCCGTCGTCGGCCAGGGCGTAGACATCGGACCGCATCACCAGCAGGTCGTTGGTGGTCTTGACCGGCAGGAACCGGGAACGGTCGACCTCGAGGGCCTGCGCGCCGTCGAACACCTCCACCGCCGCACCCATCGCGGTCTCGACCTGCACCACAGGTGGGGAGGAGGAGTCGGACGGGTCGACGGTCTTCTCGTTGCGGATCAGCGGCAGCCCGAGGACCCCCTCCCGCTCTTCCAGCGTCCGCGCGAGCACCCGCAGGTCGAACCACAGGTTGTTGGTGTGGAAGAACGGGTGCCGGTCGATGTCCGCGGCAAGCTGCTCGTCCTCCGGCCGGGTCTGCGCGGTCTCGCGCAGCACCAGCCGCCCGTCCTTGCGCCGTCGCACCAGGTGCCCGCCCTTGCGGTCGGCCGGAGTACGGCGGCAGACCTCGGCGGCGTACGGCGCCCCGCTGGTGGCGAACCACCCGGCGATCGTGGCGTCCGGGGCGGCGCCCAGGTTGTCGGCGTTGGACACGCTGGCGTAGCGGTAGCCCGCGTCGAGCAGCCGCTGCAAGGTGCCGGAGGTCTCGAGGGCGGTGTAGAGGTCGCCGTGACCGGGCGGGCACCACTCCAGGGACGGGTCGGCCGGCCACTCGACGGGGGTGAGGTCGTCGGCACGCAGCTTCGGCTCGCGGTTCTGCAGGAAGTCGAGCGGCAGGTCACGTACCGGCAGGTCGGGGTGCGCGGCCACCGCGGCGAGGGTGTCGTCGCGGGTGCGGAAGCTGTCCATGAACAGCAGCGGCAGCGCGACGCCGTAGCGGGCCCGCTCCGCCAGCACCTGGGTGGCGATCACGTCCAGGAAGCTGCGGTCGTCCCGGACCGGTAGCAGCGACTTGGCCCGGGACATGCCCATCGAGGTGCCGAGACCCCCGTTGAGCTTGATCACGACGGTCCCGCCGAGCGCGTCGCGGGCGGCGCTGGGATCGACGTCGACAGAGTCGAGCCGTGGCGGGTCGGTGAGCGGCTCCACGTCGTCCTCGGCGATCACGCCGGTCTCGCCCGACTCGAGCTGGCGGTAGTAGTGGCTGAAGACGTCGATGGCCCGCGCGTGGACGTCACCGTCGGCCATGACCCGCCGGGCCTGCTCCAGCCCCTGCTCGCTCATGGCGCGATGCTAGGACAGTGCAGGACAAGCGGCGGGTACGGGCAACGGTCGCCGCGGCCCGACGTGCCCGTGCCGTCGATCAGCAGGCACGGGATGCGCGGCTGCTGGCGGCGCGCGTGCTCGCGCTGCCCGAGGTGTCGTCCGCAGGCACGGTCGCGGCGTACGTGTCGACCGCCGGCGAGCCGGGCACGCTGCCGCTGCGGATGGCCCTGCGCGAGCGCGGCAGCCGGGTGCTGCTGCCGGTGCTGCTGCCCGACGGCGACCTCGACTGGGCCCTCGACGACGGCGACCTCGTACCCGGGCTGCGACCGGCGATCGAGGAGCCCGCTGGTCCCCGCCTCGGCACCGGTGCGATCACCGAGGTCGACGTCGTCGTCTGCCCGGCCACCGCGGTCGCCGCCGACGGCACCCGGTTGGGCCGGGGCGGCGGCTCGTACGACCGGGTGCTGAGGCGCACCGGTGCCCTCACCGTCGCGCTGCTGCACGACGACGAGGTCGTCGGGCAGCTCCCCCGTGCGCCCCACGACCGTTCGGTGCAGGTGGCGGTCACGCCGACCCGCACGCTGCGGCTGCCCGCTACGGCTCGCTCCAGCCGGGAGGCATGAGCGTCAGCACGTCGTCGCTGGCCGCGTCGACCGCCTCCCGGGTGAACGGCCAGGCGATCGTCTCGCCCGCTGCCCACGTGTCGGTCTGGTCGTCGTAGTGCGACGAGAAGGCGTGGCCGGAGGCGCCGCCGACGGCGATCCAGCGGGCGGCGTCCAGGTCGTCGAGCGGCACCACCATCCGCAGCGACGGCACCACGGCCGCGTCGAACCCCTCGTCGGCCAGCCACGCCGTGGCGTCGACCGCGCCACCACCGCCGGCGAGCTCGTACGGCCCGCGGTTGAACAGCGCCTCCACCGCGGCGACGCCGGAGTCGCCGAGGGTCGGGTTGACCAGCTCGAGCCGGTGGATGGCGCCCCACGACCACTCCTCGGGGTCGAGTGCCAGCATGCTGGTGAGGTCGTTGCGGGCCTGCTGCATCGCCTGGGACAGCACGTCGTCCCGGTCCTCGCGCACGTCGTCGGTCGTGACGTCGTCCCACCACTCGGAGCGCGGGTCGTCCAGCAGCAGCCGCACGACCTGGAACCAGCGCTCGCCGCCCTCCGGCCAGACCGCCTGCGGCAGCTGGTCGTGGAAGGTCAGCGCGAGCACGTTGCGCCAGACCACGTTGAAGTACGCGGCCGCGCCGGAGTCGACCGGCTGGGTGCCGTCCCAGTCCTCCAGCAGCTCTTGGCCATGCCGCTGGTACGTCGACGACATCGGCTCCTGCAGCAGCAGCGGCACCAGCGACGCGGCCATCGGGTGCAGGGTGTCGGTCTGCAGCTCGGCGGTCTGCTCGACGGTCCAGTCGTCCCGCTCGTCGATCAGGTCGCGGATGCGCTGCGAGCGGAACCCGTACGACGTGTCGGCGCCGAGGTTCCAGCGGTAGTCCGCGGGGTCGACGACCGCCTGGTTGGCCGTGACGATCACGCCGTCGGACGGGTCGTACGTCCAGGGCAGCTGCTCGAACGGCACCGTGCCGCTCCAGCCGTACCGCGCGTCCCAGCCGGGCACCGGCCACCGCCCGTCGCCGAGCCGGCGCACCGGGATCGTGCCCGGGGCCTGGTAGCCGATGTGCCCGTCGACGTCGGCGTAGACGAGGTTCTGCGACGGCACCGCGAACAGCCGCGCCGCCGCGCGGAAGTCGTCCCACGACTGCGCCTGGTTGAGCGCGAACAGGGAGTCCATGGTGCGGCCGGGCTCCAGACCGGTCCACCGCAGCGACACGGCGTAGTCGGCCTCGCCTGCCGAGCGGGCCACCGGCGCGGCGTCGGCAACGTCGGCCGCGTCGTCGTCGATGTCCGACAGCACCGGCCCGTGCCGGGTCGATCGCACCGTCCGGGTCTCCGGCTCGTCCTCGCCGGCGATCTCGAACTCCTCCTCGCGGACCGACATGTCCACCCAGCGCCCGTCGAACAGGTAGCGATCGCCGTCGACCTGTTCGACGTACAGGTCGGACACGTCGGCGTACATCGTGGTGAGGCCCCAGGCGACCCGGTCGTTGTGCCCGAGGAAGACGCCGGGCACGCCGGACAAGGTCCCCCCGGCCACGTCGAACGGGCACTGCGGCCCGACTTCTCGGCAGTGCAGCCCCATCTGCTCCCAGATGCCCGGCATCGCAGGCGCCAGGTGCGGGTCGTTGGCCAGGATCGGCTCGCCGCTGTCGGTGTGCTCCCCGGAGATCACCCATGAGTTGCTGCCGATGCCGTCGCCGGTGCCGAGCAGCTGCGGGACCTCGGCGGCGGTCTCGGCCAGCCCCTCGAACCGGGGCGCCACCACCCGGCGAACCGCCGGGCCGAGCGGCGGCCGCGCGTCGGACGACGCCGGCTCGGCGTCGGGGTCGAACCGGCCGTCGACGATGCCGCCGCGGTCGAGGATCGGCTGGTTGTCGTCGACCGGGTAGTCGGGGTACAGCTCCTCGACCTGCCGCGGCGTGACGGTCGTGGACGCGAGCACCCGGGCGATCTCGTCCTGCGCGTTGCTGCGCAGGTCCCAGGCCAGTGCCTTGAGCCAGGCCAGCGAGTCGGTCGGCGTCCACGGCTCCGGCGCGTAGTCGGGGCCGGTGAGCCCGAGCACGGCGTACTCCAGCGACAGCTCGGCCGACTCGCGGTCCTCGAGGTAGGCGTTGACGCCGTCGGCGTAGGCCTGCAGGTACGCCCGGGAGTCGGGGTCGAGCAGGGCGAGCTCCTGCTCGGCCACGTCGTACCAGCCGAGCGAGCGAACGTAGATGTCGGTGTCCAGCGCGCTGTCACCGACCAGCTCGGCCAGGCGTCCCGCGGTGACGTGGCGCCGGAAGTCCATCTCGTAGAAGCGGTCCTGCGCGTGCACGAACCCTTGGGTGAAGAACAGGTCCTCCGCCGTGTCGGCGTAGACCTGCGGGATGCCGTGCTCGTCGCGCAGCACCTCCGCCGGTCTGGTCAGGCCCGCGGCGTACAGGTCGCCGTCGGTCTCGGGGAACGAGCGCCGTACGGTCCACCCGCCCCACGCCGCGCCAGCCACCAGCAGCACGGCCATCCCGGCGGCCACCCAGACGGTGATCCTCCCGGCCCGGCCCACCCGGGTGATTGTGCCTGCCGGGTTCGTTCCCGGTCGCACTGAGGGTGGTGGCACACTTGGCAGTCGAGGGTGCAGAGTGCCAACCACGGCGCCCGACCGGAGGAGACCGACCCGTGCCGACCTACCAGTACCTGTGCACGGCCTGCGAGCGGCCGCTCGAGGCCCAGCAGCGGTTCAGCGACGACGCGCTCACCGAGTGCCCGGAGTGCGGTGGCCGGCTGCGCAAGGTGTTCTCGGCGGTCGGCGTCGTGTTCAAGGGCTCGGGCTTCTACCGCAACGACAGCCGGGCGGCGAACGGTTCCGACGGCGGTTCCGACGGCGGTTCCGACGGCGGCTCCGGCGGCGACTCGGGCGGTGAGAAGGGCGGCGACAAGGGCGCCGAGAAGACCGGCGAGAAGACCGGCGAGAAGTCCGCCGGCACGAGCAGCGGCGACAAGGGCAGCGACAAGGGCGCCGACAAGAGCGGCGGCGACAAGAAGCCGGCCGCGAGCAGCACCTCCTCCGACTCGGCTGCCTGAGCGGCGCCCGCGCCCGCTGTGGACGGGCCCCGCCACCGCGGCACCGACCGGCCTAGCGTCCCGACGTGGATGCACGCTGGCGCACCTGGCGACATGACCTGACCCGCACCGTGACCCGGCACCGCCGGGTGCTCGCCGCGCTCGCGGCCGCGCTCGCGGCGCTCAGCGCGCTCACCGTTCTGCGGCCCGACCCCCCTGCCACCGAGCCCGTCGCCGTGGCGGGCCACGACCTGCCGAGCGGCACCCGGCTGGCCGCCGCCGACGTCAGCACGGTGCGGCTGCCCGTCGACGCGGTGCCCGACGGTGCCTACGGTCCGGGCGACGCGCCGCTCGGGCGGCTGGTGGCTGGGCCGCTGCGACGCGGTCAGCCGCTCACCGACACCGCAGTCGTCGGGCCGGGTCTGGCCGGCGGCCTGCCGGCCGGCCAGGTGGTCGCGAGCGTCTCGGTGCCGGCGGCGACCGGCTGGCTGGTCCGTCCCGGCGACGTCGTCGACGTGGTCGCGGGGACGTCCCGGGGATCCGAGGCCGAGGTGGTGGCCACGGCCGCGACCGTGGTGGCGGTCCCGGCACCGGCAGCGGGTGACCAGACCCAGCCACTGGTGCTCGCCGTCGACGACGCCGCCGCGCTGGCGGTGACCCAGGCCGCGCTGGTCTCGCCGCTGTCGCTGCTGGTGCGAGCCGCCTGACGCCGTCGGCACCCCGCGATCACTACGGTGGCGGCGCAGACGCAGCAGGCGTCGCGCCGATCAGGAGGTGAGCATGCTCAAGGGCTTCAAGGAGTTCCTGTTCCGGGGCAACATCGTCGATCTCGCCGTCGCCGTCGTCATCGGCACCGCGTTCGTCGCGCTGGTCACGGCGTTCTCCACCTACTTCGTCAACCCGATCCTCGCGTCGATCGGGGGCACCGAGTCGATCGGCCTCGGCTTCGAGATCCGCGAGGGCAACGCGAACACGTTCGTCGACATCGGAGCCTTCCTCGCCGCATGCGTCACGTTCGTGATCACCGCCGCCGTCGTCTACTTCGCTGTCGTCGTCCCGATGAAGAGAGTCACCGAACGGGTGGCCAGGACATCGGAGCCCGCGACGACGCCGCCCGACGTCCAGCTGCTGGGCGAGATCCGCGACCTGTTGGCCGCGCAGCACCGGCAGCCACCGGGCTGACCTCACCCGTGGTGCGGTGGCACCTCACGGCGCAGCTCGGCATCGCGCTGGTCGGGTTCGGGCTCCGACCAGCCGTCGTCGCGGTCGTCGTCGGCGCGCTCGGTCGACGTGTCGCCCGCGGCTGCGAGCCGGCGTCGCCGCCGCGCCTCGCGCTCCCGGTCGTCGCTCATGCCACGTCGGGGATCAGACCGAGGACCCAGTCGGCGGACAGGTCTCTGTGCCGCGGCTTCCATCCCGTCGTGCGCATGAACGAGCGCGAGCTGACCCGTTGGGAGCGGGTCAGCAGCTCGACCCGCTCGCCCCCGAGCCGCAGCAGCGGGCGCGGCATGAACGTCGAGCGGTCGCGGCCGACGGCGTGGGCCAGCAGCTGGGCCAGCTCACGACGGCGCACCGGCTCGGCGCCGACGTTGTAGACACCACCCGGTGCCGTCAGCGCCGCCAGCACGGCGGTGCCGACGTCCTCGCCGTTGATCAGGTGCACCCAGCCGTCCGGCGGCCCGAAGGCCGCCGGTTGACCCGCCCGGGCCCGGGCCAGTCTCCACCGGGTGTAGTCGTCGTCGCCGATGATGCCGCCGAACCGCAGCACCACGCTGTCGCGGTGTCCGCCGGCGAACTCCTGCGCGTGCGCCTCTGCCATCGCCATCGGCTCGGTGGCCCGGTTGACGACGACCGGGCTGTCCTCGCCGAGCCACTCCTCGCCGCCGTCGGCGTAGACCATGCTCACCGACTCCTGCACCAGCCGGCGTACGTGCGCTGCCCGTGCGGCCTCCGCGACCAGTCGCGACCCCTCGGCCCGGATCCGGTCGTTGACCCGCCAGGCGCCGGGCCGCATCGCCGAGAAGCCGACCGGGACGTGGGTGGCGAGGTTGCACACGACGTCGCACCCGGAGAAGGCGGTCACCAGGCCGTCGGGATCGAACAACCCCCCGACCACCGGCTCGACGCCGATGTCGCTGAGGAACCGGGCCCGTTCGGCAGACCGGGCGAGGCCGTGCACGTCGTGGCCGGCGCCGAGCAGCGCGGAGACCACGGACCGGCCCATCACCCCGGTGGCACCGGTGACGAACACCTGCACGGCGTCTCCTCTCGACCCCGACCCGCTGCGACGTCACGATCCGGTAACGACCATCCGGCACTGTACGCCCCGGCCTGGCACCTGGACAGGGTTTCTGCGGGTGCCGGCGGGCCGCGCCGGCCCGTGCTGGCCCCTGCTGGCCCGTGCTGACAAGCCCCGACCCCGTACGTCAGGATCGGCGCCATGCGCAGCGACCTCTTCGCCCAGGAGAACTACGAGCAGCAGACCACCGAGCGGTGGGTGCTGCAGAGCAAGAAGATGCTGCGGGTCTCCCTCGGCGAGGAGCTGCTGTCGGCGAAGGGGGCGATGGTCGCCTTCCAGGGCCAGATCCAGTTCCACCACGAAGGGTCCGGCAGCCTCGGCAAGTTCGTCCGGCGCGCACTCACCAGCGAGGACACCCCCCTGATGCGGGTCAGCGGCCAGGGCGAGGTGTTCTTCGCCCGGACCGCCGCCGACGTGTTCCTGATCCACCTGGAGAACGACGCGATCAGTGTCAACGGCACCAGCCTGCTGGCTTTCGACGCGGCGTTGCAGTGGGACGTCCACCGCACCAAGGGTGCGGGCATGATGACCGGCGGGATGTTCAACACCCTCATCCAGGGCACCGGCACCGTGGCGCTCACCGCGGACGGCATGCCGATGCTGCTGGACTGCTCGCAGCAGCCGACGTTCACCGATCCGCAGGCGACCGTGTGCTGGTCGGCCAGCCTCACCCCCAACGTGGTGAGCAGCATGAACGTGAAGTCGATGCTGCGCGGCGGCAGCGGCGAGGCGTTCCAGTACCAGTTCCAGGGTCAGGGCTTCGTCGTCGTGCAGCCGTCCGAGGGCCCGACCGTCCCGCCGCACTCGCACTGACGTCGGGCGCCCCGGTGTGGCGCACGTCACATCGGCGGGCCGGGAAGAAAACCGGGTGACGTCGTCGTTCCGTCCTGCATAGCCTTCAGATGAAACGGAACGGTTCCGTTTCTGGGAGGTGAACGGACGGAGCCCATCCATGACGCCGGCACACCGCCCCCGGGTGGCGGGGGACCGCGAGGACGAGATCCTCGCGGCCACCGTCCGCGTGCTGGCCGACGTCGGCTACGACCGGCTGACCATGGACCAGGTCGCCACCGAGGCGCGCGCCAGCAAGGCGACGCTCTACCGGCGGTGGGACGGCAAGGCGACGCTCGTCGTCGACGCCGTGACCCGGGCCAAGGGCCTGCCCAACCCGACCGTCCCGGACACCGGGACGCTGCGCGGCGACCTGCTCGGCCTGTTCTGCGGCCCCGCCGGCGTCACCGAGCGGCTCCCGATGTCGGTGCTGGGTGGTCTGCTGACCGCTCTGCACACCGACGAGGAGCTGTCGGTGGCATGGCGGGAGCGGTTCCTGGCGCCCCGGATGGCGGTCACCCGCGAGGTGTTCCGCCGGGCACAGGAGCGCGGCGAGGTCTGTCCCGACGCCGATCTGGAGGTGCTCGACACGGTGCTACCGAGCCTGTGCGCCTTCCAGGACACCGTCCTGGGCCGGGACGTGGACGCGGACTACGTCGCCCGCGTCATCGACCACGTCCTGTTGCCCGCCCTGCGGCCTCCCACATCCGAGACCTCGACACCTAAGGACTTGTCCCCATGAGAAAAGATCCGACCACCACCGCGTCGGCACCGACGCCTGGTGGATCCGACCACGGCCGACGAAACCTGGGGCTCGCGCTGGTGCTGATCAGCACGGCCCAGCTGATGGTGGTCCTCGACGCCTCGGTCGTGAACATCGCGCTGCCGAGGATCCAGGAAGACCTCCAGATCACCGACGCCAACCTCACCTGGGTCGTCACGGCCTACGCGATCGCCTTCGGCGGCCTGCTGCTGCTCGGTGGTCGGATAGGTGACCTGATCGGGCGCCGCAAGGTGTTCATCGGTGGCGTCCTGCTGTTCGCGCTGGCCTCGCTGCTCGGCGGCCTCGCACAGACCGAGTGGCAGCTGCTCGCGGCGCGGGCGCTGCAGGGTGCCGGGGCGGCCGCGGCCTCCCCGACCGCGCTCGCCCTGATCACGACCACCTTCCCCGCGGGACCACCCCGCAACCGCGCGTTCGCGGTCTACGCCGCCATGTCTGGTGCGGGCGCGGCCGTCGGTCTGATCCTGGGCGGCGCGCTGACCGAGGTGTCGTGGCGCTGGACGATGCTGATCAACGTGCCCATCGGCCTGTTCGTGGCGTTCCTCGCACCGCGCTTCCTCAGCGAGTCCAAGCCCCAGCCCGGGCGCTGGGACCTGCCGGGCGCGTTCACCGCGACGCTCGGCCTGGTGTCACTCGTCTACGGCTTCAACCACAAGGCGCAGCTCGATGAGCAGGGCAACCCGGTCCAGTGGACTGACTTCTGGACCCTCAGCCCGATCATCGCGGGTGTCGTGCTGCTGGCAGCGTTCTTCGTGATCGAGGCACGGTCGCCGCACGCGTTGCTGCCGCTGCGGATCATCACCAACCGCACCAGGGCGGTGAGCTTCGTGGTGATGCTGATCGTCGGCGCGGCGATCTTCGCGATGTTCCTGTTCCTGTCGCTGTTCATCCAGGACGTCATGGGCTACAGCCCGCTGAAGTCCGGCGTCGCCTTCCTGCCGTTCACCGCCGGGATCGTGGTCTCCGCGCAGGTCGCGTCGGCGCTCGCGTCCCGGGTCGACCCGCGGTGGATCGCCGGAGCAGGCGGTGCCCTGTCGGTGCTGGCGATGTACGGCTACAGCCAGCTGTCGGCGACCTCGACCTACGTCGGTGGGCTGCTGCCGTGGATCATCGTGCAGTCCGTCGGCATGGGCCTGCTGTTCGTCCCGCTGACGCTCACGGCGGTGAGCGGTGTCGACCATGCCGACTCCGGTGTGGGCTCGGCCGTACTGAACACCGTCCAGCAGGTCGGGGGTGCGATCGGCATCGCGGTGCTGGGCACCGTGTTCGCCAACGGCATCACCGAGAAGATGACCGAGCTGGCAGCGTCGGCTGCTGGTCCTCCGTCGCCCGAGCAGCTGGCGCTGGGCGAGAAGGTCGCCCAGGCGTTCGGCACCACGCAGACCTTCGGCGTGGCGATCTGGATGATGGTGGCGGCAACGCTGATCACCGTCGTCGGGCTCTCCATCAAGCATGAGGAGCTCGCGACGGACGCGCCCCAGCCGCAGTCCGACCAGGCGCCGGAACCGGAACCGGTCGGCTGAGCTGAGGCCCGTCGTACGGCGGACGCGCCTATCCTGCCCCGCATGGTGACAACCGGGCAGGTGGGCGCGTTCGCCGTTGCGGCGCTGGTCCTGATCGCGATTCCGGGCCCGAGCGTGCTGTTCGTCGTCGGCCGGGCGCTCGCCCACGGCCGGCGCACCGCGCTGGCCTCGGTCATCGGCAACGAGGCGGGCCTGCTCGCGGCGGCCGTCTGCGTGGCCCTCGGCGTCGGCACCGTGGTTGCGCGGTCGACGACCGTCTTCACCGCGGTCAAGCTGGTGGGAGCGGCCTACCTGGTCTGGCTGGGGGTGCAGGCGATCCGGCACCGCGGCGCCCTGGGCGCGTCCGCCACGCCGGCCGGCCGTCCGGTCCGCGGCGACTGGCACGCCGCCCGGCAGGGATTCGTGGTCGGCGTCACCAACCCCAAGACGTTCGTCATCCTCGCCTCGGTGCTGCCGCAGTTCGTCGACCGCGGAGCGGGTGACGTGCCGCTGCAGATGCTCGAGCTCGGCCTCGTCGCCGTCGGGATCGCGCTGGTCTGCGACACCTGCTGGAGCCTCGCGGCCGCCCGGGCGCGTACCTGGTTCGCCCGCTCCCCCGCCCGCACCAGGCTTGTCGGCGGCGTCGGCGGGGCGTCCATGATCGGCCTCGGCGTGAGCATGGCCGTCTCCGGCAGGCCGGAGTGAGTCGCTAGCCTGCGCCCTCGTGGCGCACGGCACGCACGACTACGACGACGATCCGCGCAACGACAGCGCCCTGGTGCTGGTCAACGGCGAGCTGGTGCCGCGCGAACGAGCAGTGGTGTCGGTCTTCGACAGCGGCTTCGTGCTGGGCGACGGGATCTGGGAAGGGTTGCGGGTCAGCCAGGGTCACCCGGCCTTCCTCGAACGACACCTCGACCGGTTGTACGAGGGCGCGGCCGCGATCGCGCTCGACGTCGGCCGCACCAGCGAGCAGCTGACGGCCGACGTCTACCGGTTGCTGGCCGCCAACGAGATGACCGACGGCGTGCACGTGCGGCTGATGGTGACCCGTGGCGTGAAGCGCACGCCCTACCAGGACCCACGGGTGACCGTCGGGCCCGCGACCGTCGTGATGATCGCCGAGCACAAGCAGCCGCTGCCCGCGACCGTCGAGCAGGGCATCACCCTGTTCACCACCCACGTGCGCCGGGCCACACCGGACACGCTCGATCCGAAGCTGAACTCGCACAGCAAGCTCAACGACATCACCGCGTGCATCCAGGCCTACACGGCCGGCGCCGACGAGGCGCTGATGCTGGATCCGCACGGCTTCGTCGCCACCTGCAACTCCACCCACTTCTTCGTGGTGCGCCCCGGCGACCCGTTCGAGGGCGGGCAGCCGGAGGTGTGGACGTCGGACGGTCGGTTCTGTCTCGGCGGCATCACCCGCGCGAACGTGCTGCGGGTCTGCCACGAGGCCGGCATCACGGCGCGGGAGACCACCTTCAGCCTCACCGACGTCTACGGCGCGAGCGAGGCGTTCTGCACCGGCACGTTCGCCGGCGTCGTCCCGGTGCGCGAGGTGGACGGGCGCCGGATCGGCGACGGCACCCGCGGCCCGGTGGTCCGGCGGCTGCAGCAGCTGTACGCCGACCTGGTCGCCCGCGACGTCGCGGCGCGCTGATGGAGCCGGTCCGGCTCGCGGTGTGGTCCGGCCCGCGCAACATCTCGACCGCGTTGATGAGGTCGTGGGAGAACCGCCCCGACTGCGTCGTGGTCGACGAGCCGCTGTACGCCGCCTACCTCACCGCCACCGGGCTGGACCACCCCGGACGCGACGAGGTGGTCGCCGCCGGCGAGACCGACTACGCCCGGGCCGTGGCCACCCTGCGGTCCCCGCTGCCGGACGGGGTGCGGGTGCAGTACCAGAAGCACATGAGCCACCACCTGCCCGCAGGTGACACCAACTGGGTCACGGGTCTCACCAACCTGCTGCTGGTGCGCGAGCCGCGCGAGGTGGTGGCGTCGTACGTGCGCTCGCGGGCCCGGGTGGAGCCGTCCGACATCGGGCTGCTGCAGCAGGCCTGGCTGCTGGACAACCTGCTCGCTGCCGGCCAGGACCCGCCCGTCGTCGACGCCGGCGACTTCCTCCGTCACCCGGAGACCTACCTGCGTTGGTGGTGCCACTGGCTCGGCCTGCCGTTCACCGACGCCATGCTGCACTGGCCGCCCGGCGCGCGCGAGAGCGACGGCGTGTGGGCGCGGTACTGGTACGACGCGGTGGTGGCATCGACCGGGTTCGCGCCCTGGGAGCCGCGCGAGGTCCGGCTGTCCGCGCACGACAGCACGGTCGCGGAGACGTGCCGCGAGGCGTACCAGCGGTTGCACGCACGCCGGGTGCAGGTCTGAGCGGCTACCCGCCGGCTCCGGCGGGCCGGCCGAAGGTCACCGCGTCGCGCACCGGCGTCGGCGCGGCCTCGGCCAGCTGGTGGTCGGGTCGCGCACCGAGCGCGTCGTTGACGGTGGAGAACGCGATGCGGAGACCGACGAAGGCCGTGATCGCGAAGATCTGCGCGTCGTCGTAACCCGCGTCGCGCAGGGACTGGACGTCGGCGGCATCGGTCCCGTTGGGGTCACGGGTCACCTGCCGGGCCCACCGGGCCAAGGCCTGCTCGGCCGGGTCGAGCCGCCCGTCGTCGCCCCGCAGCACACCGGCGGCGAGGTCGGGGCCCGCCTCCCCCGCGAGCCGCTTGCCCCAGGCCAGCGAGCAGTACGCGTCGCCCAGCGCGGACGCGCAGGCCGAGACCAGGATGCCGCGCTGCCGGAAGGTGAGCCCGGCTGCGCGCGCGGTCTGGCCCAGCAGGTCGAACAGGCCCTCCTGCGCCGACGGCTGCTGGGCCCACAACTTGGATGCGTTCATCACATAGCCGAGGTCCTCCACGTCGCCGTCGTAGAGGCGCTGCACGTCGGCGGTGGGCTCCGGGACCGCGAGGAAGCCGGCATCGGCCGACGCCTGGTCGACGTGGTCCGTGCGACCGGCCGTGCGGACGGCGGCGGGCTTGCGTGCCACGAAGCCGACCACGGCGATCGCCGCCCGCAGCGGCAGGCCGGCGCGGACGCGTTCGCGGGCCTGGTCGGTGGCGGACTGCAGGAACGCCTCCTCGCCGACGGCCTGGATGGCTTCGTAGGCCGGGCCGGTCGATGCGAGCGCGCGTGCGTAGCCGGCCGGGTCGGCGAACTCCCAGACGAACGGGATGTCGATGCGCTCGATGTCGACGAAGCCCGACCGCGCCAGCAGGTCCTCGCCGACGCCTGGCCGCCCCAGCGCAACCATGGCGGCCTGGTTGGCGACCTTGGGTGGCGTGGCGAGCGTGAACGGGGCCAGCGCCCAGGCCCCCGCCGACTTCTTGATGTGACCCCACACCGTGATCCCGACCCGGCCGCCGGGCACGAGCACCCGCAGCACCTCGGCGACGGCGTCCGGCGTCGTCCCCCAGATGCCGCGGAAGCTGGTGGCGACGTCGACGGTCGCGTCGTCCCAGGGCAGGTCGTGCATGTCGCCGAGCCGCAGGTCGGCCTCGGGGACCCGGTCGCGGGCCACCTCGAGCAGGCGGGGCGAGGCGTCGATGCCGGCGCACGTCGCGCCGCGGGCCGCGGCCAGCTCGACGGCCAAGCCGGCCCCGCACGCGACGTCCAGCAGACGGTCGCCCCTGCCGACGCCCAGGTGCTGGTGCAGCGCGACGTACTCGCGGCAGTTGGCCGGCTCGCTGAGCGTCGCGAAGTCGACCGCCCGCCGCCCCCATCCCTCGTCGACCACGCGCCAGTCCGGCGCGACCGGTCGGTCCGCTGCCTCGCGCGGTGTCGTCATGGTCGCCGCGGGATCAGGCCTGCGGCTGCCCGATGTTGACCATCCACGCGATGCCGAACGAGTCCACGCACATGCCGAACTCGTCGCCCCACATCTGCTTCTCCAGCGGCATCGCCACAGTCCCGCCCGTGGACAGCTTCTCCCAGTAGCCGCGGAGCTCGTCACCGTCATCGCCGCTGAGGCTCACCGCGATGTTGTCGCCGGGGTTGTGCTCCATGCCCGGCGGGGTGTCGGCGCCCATCAGCGTGAACCCGCTCGGGGTCTCGAGCTGGCCGTGCATGATCTTGTCGGCGGACGCGGGGTCGGGTGCGCCGTACTCGCCGAAGGTGTTCATGTTCAGGGTGCCGCCGAAGACGCTCTGGTAGAACTCCATCGCCTGCCGGGCGTTGTCCTTGAAGCTGATGTAGGGGTTGAGTCGGGAAGCCACCAGACGCTCCTTGCTCGAAATGAGGATCGGTCGTCGCAGACTAACCACGACCTCGGACAGCGAGCCAGGGCTGCCGGTCACGGCTGCCTAACGGGAGGCGATCGCGGGACTCCACAGCTCGTCGGCGGTGCCCTCGGCAACCCGGTCGCCGTAGCACCGGACCTTGTGGCTGATCATGTCCAGGCACTCGGTGAGCTCGGCGATCCGGGCCGTCACCCGGTCGCGATGGGCTCGCAGCAGGTCGAGCCGCTCCGCCTCGTTGCCCGGCCCCTGCCGGACGAGCTCGGCGTAGTCGCGGATCACCGGCAGCGGCATGCCGGAGGCGCGGAACCGGGTGCAGATGTGGAGCCACTCGAGGTCGTCGTCGGTGTAGACGCGTCGCCCCCCGGGTCCGCGGCGCACCGGCCCGGCGAGAATGCCCTCACGCTCGTAGAAGCGGAGCGCGTGGACGCTCAGTCCGGTGCGCTCGGCGACCTGCCCGATGCTGAGCTCCGGCGCAGTCACAGTCATGACCGCCAGCGTACGGGTTTGACCTAGAGTCGGCTCTAGCTCCTAGTTTGCCGCGCTATGACCGACTCCCCCGTCACCCTGATCACCGGCGGCTCCAGCGGCATCGGGTCCGCGACCGCCCGCCAGCTGCTCGACCTGGGCCACCGGGTCGCCGTCACCGGGCGCGACCCCGAACGGCTCGAACGGTTCGCCGCCGACTGCGGCCGACCGAGTCAGCTGCTGACCTTCCCCGGCGACGCCGCGGACTTGAACACCGTGCAGACGGCCGTCGACACGACGCGCGCCGGGTTCGGCCGGCTGGACACGGTGATCGCCAATGCCGGCTTCGCCACCCATGACGACTGCGCCGACGGCGACCCGGCCGGCTGGCGCGAGATGGTCCTGACCAACGTGCTCGGACCCATGCTGCTGATCAAGGCCGCTCTGCCCGCTCTGAGGCAGACCCGGGGGCGGATCGTGCTCATCGGCAGTGTTGCCGGCGTCATCCACACCCCGGGCAACGTCTATGGTGCGACCAAGTGGGCGGTGACCGGGCTGGCCGAGAACACCCGCCTGCTGGTGACCAGCGACGGCATCGGCGTGACCCTGGTCAGCCCTGGAGCGGTCGGGACCCACTTCTTCGATCCTGCCGGCGGCCTGCAGGAGCGGCCGGGTGGGTACCTGGCACCCGACCAGCTCGCTGCGTCCATCGTGTGGGCGATGACCCAGCCGTCAGGTGTCGACGTCAACACCGTGACGATCCGTCCGGTCGGGTCTGCGCTCTGAGCTGACGGGAGAGGTCGCAGTCATCACTCTGTTGGCGGCGGTTGACGTGCGGGCGGGATGGGCGTGGCATGCCCCCCATGACGGCCCGGAGACAGGACTACGAGGCGGTGCTGGTGCGTGCGGCCGAGCACGCGACCAGCTGGCTCGCCTCGCTGGACGAGCGTCGCATCGGTCCGACCGTGTCCGCGGACGCGCTGACGGCGGCATTCGGTGGCCGGTTGCCGACGCAGGGCAGCGATCCCGGGGAGGTCGTCGACCTGCTCGCCACCACGGCCGAACCGGGCCTGATGGCGATGCCCTCGGGCCGGTTCTACGGCTGGGTCGTGGGTGGCACGCTGCCCGCCGGCATCGCGGCCGACTGGCTGGTCAGCGCGTGGGACCAGAACGCCGTGATGCGGTACGCAACGCCGGCGGTGGCATCCCTCGAGGAGACCGCGGCGGCGTGGTTGCTCGACCTGCTGGGTCTGCCCGCGGGCGCCGACGTCGGGTTCGTCACGGGCGCGACGATGGCCAACTTCACCGGCCTCGCCGCGGCCCGCTACTCGGTGCTGCGGGACGCCGGCTGGGACGTGCACGCCGACGGACTGTCCGGAGCACCCAAGGTCCACGTCCTGGTGGGCGAGGAACGGCACGAGACGCTCGACCTGGCGCTGCGCTACCTGGGGCTGGGTGTGCCGACCGCCGTCGCGGTCGACGACGAGGGACGCATCCGTCCGGACGCCCTGGCGACGGCGCTGGCGCAGGTGCCACCCGGCGCTCCGGTCGTGGTGTGCCTGCAGGCCGGCAACATCCACTCCGGCGCGATGGACCCGTTCACCGCAACGACCCCGCTGGCTCGCGAGCGAGGCGCCTGGGTGCACGTCGACGGTGCCTTCGGCCTGTGGGCCTCCGGCAGCCCGCGACTGCGACACCTGGTCGAGGGCGTGGCGGACGCGGACTCCTGGGCCACCGATGCACACAAGACGCTGAACGTCCCGTACGACTGTGGCGTCGCGGTCGTCGCCGACCCCACCGCGATGCGATCGGCGTTCGGGGTGCACACCAGCTACCTCATCGCCGACACCACCGGGCCGGGCGACCTCAGCGACCGGGTGCCCGAGCTGTCCCGACGCGCACGCGGCGTGCCGGTGTGGGCGGTGCTGCGCTGTCTCGGTCGCGACGGAGTGGCGGCCCTGGTCGACGGCATGACCGACCGGGCCAGAGCACTCGCCGACGGCATGGCCCGGATCGACGGTGCAGAGGTCCTCAACGACGTGGTGTTCACTCAGGTCTGCGTCTCGTTCGGAACCGACGAGCGAACCCGCGCAGTGACCGCAGCACTGCTCGCCGACGGCACCGCCTGGATGTCCGGGTCCCGCTGGCACGGCCGGGACGTGCTCCGGGTCTCGGTCAGCAACTGGTCGACCGACGCGTCCGACGTCGCCCGTTCGGTCGACGCCGTGGCCCGCGCCGTCACCTCTGCCGGAGCAGCCTGACCGCCCGGCCGGCACCACTGACGAGTGGCAGCTCCGCACGGACGGACGCGCCGAACCTGGTGCGGTCGAACACGATGAACCGGTCGTCCGGGTGCCGCGAGTCGATCGCCTCCTCCAGCTGGAACAAGGCCTCGCTCCGCCCCTGACCGCGACCCCGTGCGTCCGTGCCGCTGTCCAGACGGCAGGCGATCTCGGCCGACACCACGAAGTCGCGCCACTGGTCCGGGGTCACGACCAGGGTGACGATCGCGGGCTCGCCGTAGTCGCGTTCCTCGAGCAGCTCGACCCGTCCCGGCACGAGCTCGCGGACGGCGCCGTACTCCTCGAGGCGCTCGAGCAGCTCGCGCCACAACGCCTGCTTGTCGGGCAGCCTCGCTCGCACGGCGTTGCCGTTGACCGCCCGTCGGCGTTCATCTCCGCGCATCTGTTGGACCACGCCCGTGGCGGCCGAGAAGACGGCGACGGCGATCGTGCGGGCGAGCTCGGCAGGATCGGCGTGCCCACTGGCCTCGCGCCAGTCCCGCCCGAACGGGAGCCGGGTGGAGCTGCGGCGCGGCACGTCGCGGAACTCGGTCCGGTCCGGCACCGCCATCCGGTACGTGACCTCCAGCTCCTCGTACGGACCGTCGTCGGCCGGCCGGAGGGACTCGACCCACACGTCGCGACCGAACCCGTCCTGTCGGTCGATGCCGTCGGAGGGGTCGTTCGCCGCGAAGACCTCCCGCAGCCGCCGCAGGTAGGCCTCGTCCTCGATCATGTCGACACGCCACCTTTGTCAGGGTCGTTGAGCTCACCCGATGCCGCGGTCGAGATGTCGCCGAGGCTAGCCACAGTCCGGCAGCATCGAGGCGTTTCGGCGGATCCGCCGCCCGCTCGTCAGCCCGCCTCGGCCAGGATCGCGCCGATCCCGCGCCGTGCCATCGCCACCATCGAGGGGTTGGAGTGCAGGTAGTACGGCAGGGCGATGACGCCTTGCGAGACCACCAGCCCGCGCGCCCGGCGCCAGGTCGCCTCGTCCGCCCCGACCCGCTCGCGGAACGCGGTCCTGCTGCCCGCGTCGAGCACCTGCCAGGCCGGGGTGATGTCGTAGGCCGGGTCACCGGTGGCCATGGCGCCGAAGTCGAGCACACCGGCCACCCGACCGTTCCGTACCAGCACGTTGGCGGGCAGCAGGTCGGCGTGCAGCCAGACGGCCGGACCGTCCCAGTCCGGTGCTGCGAGTGCGTCGTCCCAGACCGCCCGCACCCGCGCGACGTCGAGCAGTCCCTCGCACTGCGCCAGTGCCTCCCGGAAGGCGGCGTCCCGCCCGACCAGGGGCAGCCCGCGGCTGAACCCTTCCGTCCCCGGTGCGGGCGCATCGGTCATGTGGATGCCCTGCAGCTCGCTGACGAACCGGCCTAGCGTGAGCGCCGCCTCGAGCATCGAGTCGAGGTGTCCGGTCACGGCGTCGTCGCCCGCCAGCCAGCGGACCACTGCCCACGGGAAGGGATAGTCCGCGGAGGGCACCCCCGGGGACACCACCTCCGGGACGTCGAGGGTCAGGTGCGGCGCCAGGACGGGCAGCCAGCGCAGCTCCTTGACCAGTCCGTCCACCGCGCCCGGGCGCAACGGCATCCGGACCGCCAGGTCCGCACCGAGCCGGAACACCGCGTTGTCGGTACCGCCGGACGGCACCCGCTGCAGCGGCAACCCGCCGAGGCCGGGCATCTGGTCGCCGAGCAGCCGACGCACGATCGACTCGTCGATGTCGACCTCGTCGTCGTGCAGGCGGGGCGGCATCCGGACATCCTGGTCGTCGACCGACGGGCGAGCCGAGCGGTTTTCTGTCCGGAAACGCCCGAATACGACCCTGCTGGCGGCGTCTGCTGCGGAGAACACTGCCGCAAACGTGTGTAGGACCCGGCCGGAACGGGTATCAGCCGCGACGCGGGGAGTACCTACCAGCAGTTCATCTGACCGGGAGGTGGCATCCCCGATGCCGAGGGTCCCCGCTGCGACGGTGCTGGACACGCACCCCTTCTTCGCCGCTGTCGAGCTGCTCGCGGCGCGGCACGAGATCACGCACGACGAGGCGCAGTCGCGCCTGGAGTACGTCGCCGAGAACCTCGGCATCTCGTGCATCGAGCTGGCCGAGCTGATGCTCTACGAAGCGGCCGTCGCCGACTGACGGCACGGAGCCCGTTCGACGTCCCACCCGGACGGCTCACCACCCGGACGGCTCACCACCCGCACGGGTCACGCCAGGATGGATCCGTGACGGTCGGCGCGGAGATGACGCCGTACGCCGACGGCATGCTCGACGTCGGTGACGGGCACCAGGTGTACTGGGAGGTCTGCGGCAACCCGGCCGGCAAGCCGGCCGTGGTGCTGCACGGCGGCCCGGGCTCGGGGTGCACGCCGTGGAACCGCCGGTGGTTCGACCCGGAGCTGTACCGGGTCGTGCTGTTCGACCAGCGCAACAGCGGCAGGAGCCTGCCCTACGCCGGCGACGCGGTGGTCGACCTCAGCACCAACACCACCCAGCACCTGGTCGACGACATCGAGCGGGTGCGCGAGCACCTCGAGATCGATCGCTGGCTGGTCTCGGGCATCTCCTGGGGGACGACGCTGGCCCTCGCGTACGCGCAGGCGCACCGCGACCAGGTCACCGAGCTGGTGCTCAACAGCGTGGTGACCACGACCCGTGCCGAGGTCGAGTGGCTCACCCGCGCGATGGGCCGGGTCTTCCCCGAGGAGTGGGAGCAGTTCCGCGCGGGTGTGCCCGCGGAGGACCGTGACGGCGACCTGTCGGCGGCGTACAGCCGGTTGCTGCACGACCCGGATCCAGCGGTGCGCGAGCGTGCCGCAGCCGCGTGGTGTGCGTGGGAGGACACCCACGTCGGGACGTTTCCCGGACACCGGCCGAGCCCGCGCTACCAGGATCCGGCGTTCCGGTTGTGCTTCGCCCGGGTCGTGACGCACTACTTCAGCCATGCCGGCTTCCTCGACGAGGGCGTGCTGCTGCGGCACGCGTCGCGCCTGGCCGGCATCCCGGCTGTACTCATCCACGGCCGTCTCGACATCAGCGGCCCGCCCGACATCGCCTGGCAGCTCCACCGGTCCTGGCCGGGCAGCGAGCTCGTCCTCCTCGACGGGGTCGGTCACGGTGCGACCTTGGACGCCGTCCTCGGCGCGACGCGCCGCTTCGCAGACCGGCGGTGACCCCGCGGCCGGCCGGCTGCACGCGCTGCCGCGGTCAGGCGTCGTCGGGTCCGTCGACGTTGATCGTCGGGATCCCGGTGCCGGCGCGCGCGATGACCGCGGTCGCCGGATCGCCGGTGGGGTTGGACTCGCGGTGGACGACGTGCGCGGGCACGTGAACGAAGTCTCCCGGCCCCGCGTCGGCGACGGAGCGGCCGCCGGGTCCGTACTCCAGTCGCATGGCTCCCGACACGACGTAGAGGCTGGTCTCGTGGTCACCGTGATGGTGCCAGCCCGACGTCGATCCGGGATCGGTGTGGACGAGGCCCGACCACAGACCGTCGACGTCGACTGCCCGGCGTCGGTGCATCCCGGGCGTCGGGTCCGCGTCGACGAGGGCGTCCGTGGGGATCACCCGGACCGGCTCGGCCATGGACGGAGTCTAAGCCCGCTCGTCGCGGTCACGGAGTGGCCAGGGAGTGGTCAGGGAGTGGCCAGGGAGTGGTCAGGGACTCCACACCATCGTCTGCTGGTGCAGCCGCCGGCCCCGGTCCCTGATGCCGGGCACCACCGGTGTGGGCCCGTGCTTCTCGAAGCCCATGTGGGCGAAGAACCCGACGGCGCGAGTGTTCTCGACCAGCGTCTGCAGGTAGCAGCCGGGCGAACCCATTTCCCTGAGCCGGTCGAACCAGCGGTTCATCAGGGCGGCTCCGGCGCCGATCCCCCGCGCCTGGGCGACCAGGTTGATGTGCAGGTGGGCTGGCCATCGCGGGTCGGCGAAGTCTCCGGCCGTGGGCTCCCGGCGCAGCGCCGACCTCGCCACGTCGAACATGCTCCGGGCGAAGAAGGCCGCCGGCCGCGGGCGGAAGATCAGTCGGTGCTGCCGGATGGCTCGGTCGATGCGGGCACTCTCGCTCGGCAGTGCGGAGTCGTCGAGGCACCCGGCCAGGTAGCCCGCCATGACCCCGTCGACGACAGCGACGAACAGACTGTCCGGTTCCAGGTCCATGTACGGAGTGAGGTAGATCGCGGCCTCGGACTCCTCGTGTCCCCAGAGCGCGCCGGACGGTGAGCCCTCGCCGGCCCGACCGAAGAGCCCGCGCAGCTCGGCCCGGTCGCGTTCCTCGAACCCGCGGACCTCGATGTCGGTCATTGCCGGATTGTGCCCGGTGCCCGCCGTGCGGCGTGATCCACCCACCCGCGGCTGTCCGTACCCGCGGCTAGCCTGTGCGGGATGCGGGCGGCGCGACGCAGGACGGGACCCGATGGCTGACGCCGACGACGTGCGCCGCCTCGCGCTGGCGCTGCCCGACGTGACGGAGATCGACAGCGACGGCTTCGACTTCCGGGTCGCCGACAAGGGTTTCGTCTGGTCCTACCCCGAGCGCCTGCCGGGCACGCCGCGGCGCATCCGGACCGACATCGCGGTGCTGTTCGTCGGCGACGAGGCCGAGAAGCAGGCCCTCCTGCTCGGGGAGCCCGACGTCTTCTTCACCGCACCCGGCTACGACGGCCTGCCGCTGGTGCTGCTGCGGCTGGCCGAGGTCGATCTCGCCCGGCTGGACGAGCTGGTGACCGACGCGTGGCGGATGCGTGCCGCGACCGCTCCCGCTAGACGACCCCGTCGGCGACCAGCGCGTCCACCTCGTCCGAGGACAGTCCGAGCTCGGCCATGATGCTGCGGGTGTGCTCCCCGAGCGCGGGCACGGGACCCATCCGCGGCTCGGTCGACACCAACCCGGGCGGCGCCAACGACGGAGCGACACCGGTCGGCGTCGTGACCTGGGACCAACGCCCGCGTGCGGCCAGCTGAGGGTGCGCCCACACCTCGTGCATGTCGTTGACGCGGGCGTACGCGATCGGGATCGCGGCGAGGGCGGCGGTCGCCTCGTCGGCGGTGAGAGCGCCGAACCGCTCGGCGATGACCGCGCCGAGCTCGTCTCGGTTGTCGTTGCGGCTCGCGTTCGTGGCGTACGCCGGGCGGTCCGCGAGCTCGGGATCGCCGAGGAACCGCGCGCAGAAGCCGCGCCACTCGCGCTCGTTCTGCACGCCCATCATGACGACCTTGTCGTCGCGGGTGCTGAACGGGCCGTAGGGGTAGATCGTCGCGTGGGCCGCGCCCGCGCGCGACGGCGGCTCGGCACCGTCGTAGGCGTAGTACAGCGGGAACCCCATCCACTCCACCGTGGCCTCCAGCATGGACACGTCGAGCCGCGCACCCGTGCCGGACTGCTGACGCTCGAGCAGTGCAGCGAGGATGGAGCTGTACGCGTACACGCCGGCGGCGATGTCGGCGACGGAGATGCCGACCTTCGCCATCTCCTGCTCGCTGCCGGTGACCGACAACAGTCCGGCCTCGCTCTGGACCATCAGGTCGTAGGCCTTCATCGACTCGTACGGGCCGGACATGCCGTAGCCGGAGATGTCGCACACGATGAGCCGGGGGTTGCTTGCCTGCAGCTGGTCGGCACCGAGACCGGCACGCGCGGCCGCCCCGGGGGCAAGGTTCTGGATGAACACGTCGGCGTCGCTCAGCAGCCTCCGGGCCAGGGCGATGCCACGCGGGTCCTTGATGTCGAGCGTCAGGGACTCCTTGTTCCGGTTCGTCCAGACGAAGTGTGAGCTCATCCCGTCGACGCGCGCGTCGTACCCGCGGGCGAAGTCACCGACCCCCGGGCGCTCCAGCTTGATCACGCGCGCACCGAGGTCGGCCAGGTGCCGGCTCGCGTAGGGCGCGGCGATGGCCTGCTCGAGAGACACGACCTTCACTCCGCGCAGGGGCTGCATCGCCACCCGCCTCCTCCATCGTCCGGGGGCGTCACACGATGAATGCGAGCACCGCGATCAACGGCATGGACACCACGGATGCCAGCGCGGTGACGAAGGTGAGGGCCTTGAGCGCGCCCCGGGTGGACACTCCCAGCAGCGTCTGGAACATCCAGAAGAAGTTGCTGTTGACCTGCAGGGCGAACAGGGCGCCGGCACCGATCGCCAGGCCGACGACTCCCGGCTCGACGTCGAGGTCGCCCAGGATCGGGCCGATGATGCCCGCGGCGGTGATGGCGGCGACGGAGATGGAGCCGATCGCCAGGTGCAGGACCGCCGCCACGAACCAGGCGAGCAGCAGGCTCAGCACCACCGGTGTGCCGGACTCCGCCGAGAACAGGTCGCCCAGGATCTGGTCGAGACCGGTCGCGGCGATGACGGCACCGAGCGAACCGCCCACCCCGGTGATCAGCAGGATCTGCCCGGTCGTGCTGAAACCCTTGTCCAGCGCCTCGTCCGTCCGCTCGTTGCCCAGCGTCCGCCGCGCGAGCAGGTACGCACCGAGGAGCCCGATGAAGAGCGCCAGGACGGGGTCGCCGAAGAAGGCGAGCGCGGTCGACTCCACCCCGGCCGCCGCGGCGATCGCGCCGGTCGCGATGAGCACCAGCGGCACCAGGATCGGGAGCAGGGCGATGCCGAGCGGCGGAGCACCGCGCCGGGTGGTGACGCCGGTCGACGACGAGCCCTCCGCGCCCTCCGCGTCGTCGGCGCGCTCCGAGGCCAGCGCCTCCTCCGCGAGCAGCGACTCGGACACCTCCTCGTCCTTGTCCGGGCTCCAGAAGCCGAGCCGCAGCAGCCAGCCGAAGATCAGCGTGGTGATGACGGCCGTCGCCGGGCCGACCAGCAGGCCGTAGATCAGCATGGTGCCGAGCGGCACGTCGAGCAGCCCGGCGATGGCGACCGTGCCCAGTCCGGGCACCACGAAGACGTAGCCGACCAGGATGCCGGCGGTCAGCGAGCCGCCCATCATGCCGAGACCGTTGCGGCCGAGCTGGGGAGCAGCGGACCGGGCCAGCGGCGCAGCCAGCACCAGCTGCACGTCCACGTAGATGGACGGGAAGATCGTCGTGAGCGTCGCGGCGAGGGCGTACGGGAGCCGTCGTGCTCCCAGCAGCCGCAGCAGCAGCTCGACCAGTCGTTGCAGGGCTCCCATGGCGAACAGCAGGGATCCCAGCAGGACTCCGAAGCCGATGAGCAGCCCGACCTCGGCCATGATGTCGCCGAAGCCGGTCGCGATGGTGCCGATCGTGTCCTCGAACCCGAGGCCCGCGGCCAGGCCCAGGTAGATCGTGCCCAGCACCAACGAGATCACCGGGTCGACGTGGACCACGATGATGAGCAGGATGATCGCCAGGATCGCGATCGCGGTGTGGAGGGCTTCCACGCTGGTCCCTTCCTCACGTCCGCCGAGGCGCACCGACCCTATTTGCCCGCCTTGGCGCTGTCGATTCGCGCCGGCTCCGTCCGCACCGATGACTTTCGGCCGGATCGAGGGTCCCTACTGTCGGACCGGACGAGTAGCGTTCCGGCCAATCAGAGGCATGGAGGGATCAGCGGATGGGTGGCACACGTGTCCTGGTCGGCACCCGCAAGGGCGCTTTCGTCCTCACCTCGGACGAGCGGCGCACGGACTGGAAGGTCGACGGCCCGCACTTCCCGGGGTGGGAGATCTACCACCTCAAGGGCTCGCCGGTTAATCCCGCGCGGGTGTACGCGTCGCAGACCAGCGGGTGGTTCGGGCAGGTGATCCAGCGCTCCGACGACGGGGGCGCGTCCTGGGAGACGGTGGGCAACGACTTCAGCTACGACGGGGTGCCCGGCGAGCACCAGTGGTACGACGGGTCGTTGCGGCCCTGGGAGTTCACCCGGGTCTGGCACCTCGAGCCCTCGGTGCACGACGCCGAGACCGTCTACGCCGGGGTCGAGGACGCGGCGCTGTTCAAGTCCACCGACGGCGGTGCCGGGTGGACGGAGCTGTCCGGCCTGCGCCAGCACGACACCGGCCCGCAGTGGCAGCCCGGCGCCGGCGGCATGTGCCTGCACACCATCCTCGAGCACCCGACCGACGCGGACCGGATCTATGTCGCGATCTCGGCGGCGGGCGCCTTCCGTACCACCGACGGCGGCAAGAGCTGGCAGCCGATCAACAAAGGCCTTCGCTCCGGCGAGATCCCCGACCAGGACTCCGAGGTCGGTCACTGCGTGCACCGCATCGACATGCACCCGTCCAACCCCGACGTGCTCTACATGCAGAAGCACTGGGACGTCCTGCGCAGCAAGGACGGCGGCGACAGCTGGCTCGAGGTGAGCGGCAACCTCCCGACCGACTTCGGCTTCCCGATCTCCGTGCACGCGCACGAGCCCGAGACGATCTACGTCGTGCCGATCACCAGCGACTCCCACCACTTCGTGATGGACGGCAAGCTGCGGGTCTACCGCAGCCGCACCGGTGGTGACGAGTGGGAGGCGCTCACCAACGGCCTGCCGCAGGAGAACTGCTACGTCAACGTGCTGCGCGACGCGATGGCGGTCGACCAGCACGAGTCGTGCGGGATCTACTTCGGCACCAGCGGCGGCGCGGTCTACGCCTCCCACGACTCCGGCGACAACTGGGCGCCGATCGTCCGCGACCTGCCGCACGTGCTGTCGGTGGAGGTGCAGACGCTGCCATGACGACGTCAGAGGCCGACACGGTGCGGGTGGTCCTGCCGGCCCACCTGCGGGCGATGGCCAAGGTCCAGGGCGAGGTCCGCGTCGACATCCACGGCGCGGTCACGCAGCGGGCGGTGCTCGACGCGCTCGAGGCGGAGTTCCCGATGCTGCTCGGCACGATCCGCGACCGGGCGACGGCGAAGCGGCGGGCCTTCGTGCGCTTCTACGCCTGCGAGCAGGACCTGTCCCACCAGGAGCCGGACACCCCGCTACCGGAGCGGGTGGTGCACGGTGAGGAGCCGTTCATGGTCGTCGGGGCGATGGCCGGCGGCTGAGCGTTGGTGGGTCAGGCGGGTGCCAGCCCACGCCGGTGCGCGTGCCAGACCGCCCACGCGACGCCGCCCAGCAGCACCGGCAACCAGTACGACGCGAGCCGGTAGAGCAGGGTCGCCACCAGTGCCTCCTGGGTCGATGCCCCGACGAGGACGAGGAACCCGGTGAGGCCGGTCTCGACCACGCCGAGCCCCCCGGGCGTGATCGGGACCATGGTGAGCGCGGCAGCCGCCACGTAGGCGAGCAGCACCAGACCGGGACGCAGCTGGCCACCGACTGCGTAGACCGCCGCCAGCAGGGTGGCGTAGTCGAGGACGCGGTTGCCGGCCGCTGCGGACAGCGCCCGGATCCAGCGCCCGGAGAAGCTGGCCGCGACGCGGTCCCGCTCCTGCACGACGCGGGCGGCGACCGTCGCGGGGTCGGTCCGTCGCCGCACGGTCGCGACCACGAGCCCGGCCACGCGCCCCGTCGCGTGCACCACCGGGTCCCACTTCAGCACCGCGAAGCCGACAGCCACGAGGAGGACGACGAGAATCAGGGAGGCCAGCAGTCCGAGACGCAGCTCGTGGTTGAGCGGGAGGCCGGTCAGGACAGCGGGCACGACCAGGACGGGGAGGGCCAGCAGCATGCCGGTCGTCAGCAGCCCGCTCGAGCTGAGCGCGCCGGCGACCGTTGCCGGCCGATGATTGGCCTGGATGAGCATGCTCGCCTGGACGACGCCTCCGGACACCGCGCCGCCGGGCAGGACCCGGCTGGCGGCGTTGGACACCAGCTGTGACCCCACCACGTCCCACCAGGTGTGCGTGCGCAACGCGATCCGCAGCAGCAGCCACAGGCAGCCGAAGGACGACACCTGCAGCAGCCCCACGATGCCGAACCACCACGGGCGGACGTCCTGCAGGCTGGGCCAGGCGTCCAGGACGCTGAGCAGGCTCGGAAAGACGATGTACAACCCGATCCCCGTCACGGCGAGGACGACGATCCGCGTCGCGTAGCGCCTCATCAGGACCAGCGTGCAGCAGTCGTGTCACCCAGGCCGGCCAGGCACGCGGCGACCAGTTCGCCGAGCGACGGCAGGTGGTAGCCGCCCTCCTGGACGGCGACCGTCGGCAGCCCCAAGGCGCCCAGTGCCGCGCCGGCCCGGTGGTAGCCGTCGGCGGTGACCAGCAACGGGCTCTCCGGGTCGTCGGCGGCGGCGTCGACGCCGAGCGACACGACCAGGGCGTCCGCGCCGAGGACCGCGACCCATTCCGCGAGCCGGTCGACAGCGGCACACCAGAGGGCGTCGTCGCTGCCGGGTGCCAGCGGCAGGTTCAGGGTCGCCCCCGTTCCCGCGCCGGTGCCGGTCTCGTCGGCGAAGCCCACATAGTGCGGGAACCAGCCGGCCCCCGGGTCGACGTGCACCGAGCCGTACGCCACGTCGCTGCGCCCGTAGAAGATCGCGGCCGTGCCGTTGCCGTGGTGCGCGTCGATGTCGACGACGGCCACCGTGGCGTGGCCCGACATACGCAGCGCCTCGGCCGCCACGGCGGCGTTGTTCAGGTAGCAGGAGCCGCCGTAGGCTGCCCGCGTCACGTGGTGGCCGGGCGGACGGCACAGCGCGTACGCCACCGGCGCGCCCGCACCGACCAGGTCGACAGCACTGAGCGCGCAGTCGACCGCCGCCCGGGCGGCCGCCCAGGTACCCGCAGCGACCAGGGTCATCGTGTCGTAGCCGAACTGCCCGGCTCGCGCGTGCACGGCGGTCGCCCGGTGCACGGGCAGCCCGCCGAGCATCGCGTCGGTGGGGAAGGCGTACGGCACCACGGTGCGCTGCCCCACCAGCTCGGGGATCCCCGAGGCCATCCACTCGTCGTGCACCGTGCGCAGGTGCTCGACGAAGTCGGCGTCGTGCACCGCCAGCAACGCGGCGTCGTCGTGCGCGCGTGCCTCCTGCACCGGGTGGCCGGCGTGGCGCAGCGCCTCCAGCACCACGTCCACCCGCTCCGGCACTTCCGTACCCGGGGTCGGCACGCCCACCCACACCTCCGCCCCGGGCAGGTGCTCGCGGGTGGTGGCCGACCAGACGACGGGAGCAGCACCGGTCCTGGACGCCATGCTCGTCAGCATGGCAGCGGCTACGGCAGGATGCCTGCATGCCGCGCACTACTGACCTGGGGATCAGGATCGGCCGACTGCCCACCGGTCCGACCGACTCCGTCCTCGACGTCGGCGGCGTGGGCCTCGGGCACGCGACGGTGTGGCGCGACGAGCCGGCGCCGCCGGAGGGACGCGGCACGGCCCGTACCGGCGTGACCGTGCTGGTCCTCGCCGACGACGCCCTGCAGCGACCGGTACCGCTCGGTGGCGCGGTGCTGAACGGCGCCGGCGAGTGCACGGGCTTCCTCGCGGCAGCCGAGTGGGGGCTGACGGCCACCCCCGTGTTCCTCACGTCGACCATGCAGCTGGGCCGGGTCTACGACGCCGCGTGCGTCCTGGCGGTCGAGCGGGACCCCGAGGTCGCCGACGACGTGATCATCCCGGTCGTGGCCGAGTGCGACGACTCGTTCCTCAACGACTGCAGGCGGATGCAGGTGCAGCAGTCCGACGTCGCCCGGGCCTGGCAGTCCGCGCTGGCCTCGCGCGGAAACGCGCTGCCGCCGCTGGAGGGGTCGGTCGGGTCCGGCACCGGGATGTCCTGCCTCGGGTTCAAGGGCGGCATCGGCACCGCGTCGAGGATCACGCCCGAGGGGCACGCGGTCGGGGTCCTGCTGATGACGAACTTCGGCGAGCGCGAGCGCCTCACGATCGACGGCGTCGCGGTGGGCCGGCTGCTGCCGGCCGCCGAGCCGGCTGCTCCCGCGGCGCCACCGGCGGGCTCCTGCATCGGGGTGGTGGTCACCGACGCCCCGGTCGACGGCGCCGGCTGTGAGCGGCTGGCCCGGCGCATCGGGCTCGGGCTGGCGCGTACCGGCTCCACCGGGCACCACGGCAGCGGCGAGATCTTCCTGGCCGCCTCGACCGGGCTGCGCTCCGACCGGCAGGGCCGCTACGACGGCACACCGCTCACCGCCTGGGACCTCGATCCGCTGTTCGAAGCAGTGGTCGACGCGAGCGAGGAGGCGGTGCTCAACTCGATGCTCGCCTCCCCCACCGTCGTCGGCCGCGACGGCAACGCCAGCGAGGGACTTCCACCGGAGGCAGTGCTCCGGCTGCTCGGCTCCCACGGCAGGCTGACATGACCGACGCGTCCGACCGGGCGGGCCGCCAGGAGGTCCGGCTGCCGATGGACGACGGGGTCGAGCTCGCGGCGACGCTGTGGTTGCCGGACCCGGCGCTCGGTCCGCAGCCGTGCCTGCTGGAGGCCCTGCCCTACCGCAAGGACGACATCACGTCGACCTACGCCTCGGAGTACGAGCAGCTGTGCGACGACCACGGCTACGCGGTCTGCCGGCTCGACCTGCGGGGCACCGGCTCGTCGGCCGGCGACGCGATCGACGAGTACCCCGCCCGCGAGCAGGCCGACCTGCTGATCGTCATCGAGTGGCTGGCGGCGCAGCAGTGGTGCTCCGGCAGCGTCGGCATGTGGGGCACGTCGTACTCCGGGTTCAACTCGCTGCAGGCGGCGGCGGAGCGACCGCCTGCGCTGAAGGCGATCTGCGCGATCTACGCCACCGACGACCGCTTCACCGACGACGTCCACTACCGCGGGGGCGCGCTCAAGCTGGTCGACCTGGTGGACTACTGCGCGTACATGACCCCGATGAACGCGCTGCCTCCGGTGCCCGCCGTGTGGGGCGACGGCTGGCGTGAGGAGTGGCGTCGGCGGGTGGAGACCTGCGAGCCGTGGCTGCTGACCTGGATGACCGAGCGGGTCGACGGTCCGTACTGGCGGCACGGGTCGCTGCGACCCCGCTACGACCGGATCGAGTGCCCGGTCATGCTGGTGGTCGGCTGGGCCGACGGTTACCGCAACAACTCGTTCCGCACCCTCGAGGCGTTGCGCAGCGCCGGCGTGCCGCACCGGATGGTCGCCGGCCCGTGGGCGCACGCCGGGCCGGAGTCCGCGATGCCCGGGCCGCGCATCGACCTGCTCCCGGAGATGGTCGCCTGGTGGGACCGCTGGCTGCGTGGCACGGCCAACGGCGTCGACGAGGAGCTGAGCAGCGTGTTCGTGCGCTCGTCCACCGTGCCCGCCCCCGACCTCGAGGACCACGAGGGGTTCTGGGTACGCGAGGAGTGGCCCTGCCCGCGGGTCGTAACCCGCGTGCTCGACCTGGCGGAGCGGCCGCCGTACCCGGTGCGTGCCGATGTCGGCACCACGGCGTGGATCGACTGCGCCGGGCACCTGCCGTGGGGCCAGTCCGGCGACCAGCGGCTGGACGACGCCGCGTCGATCACCTGGGAGTGGGACGCCGGCAGCACCGTGCTGCTGGGCCAGCCGGTCGCACGGCTGCGGCTGACCAGCGACCAGCCGAGGGCCTCGGTCTCGTTCAAGCTGTGCGACGTGTTCGCCGACGGGACGTCCGCGCTGGTGACCCGCGGCTCACTGGTGCTCGACGACCTCGAGCCCGGACAGGTGCGCGACGTCGTGGTCGAGCTGGACGCCTGCGCGTACGCGTTCGACGCCGGTCAGACGATGCGCTTGTCTTTCGCCGGCTCGGACTGGCCGAACACCATCGCCCCGCCGGGCCCGGTGACGCTGACGGTGCACGGCGGCGAGCTCGAGCTGCCGACGTGGTCGGGACCGTCGCCACACGGTGCGCCGGTGTTCACTCCTGGCGCGGCAACCTCTGCCGAGGAGCCCGACAGCGTCACCTGGCGGATCGAGCACGACGTGCTCCGGCGCGAGACGGCCGCCGTCATCGACCACGGCAGCACCTTCGCGTCGCCGTACGACGGCGAGAGCACCGAGCGCTACCGCGGGCGGGTGTCGGTCGACAACCAGACCTTCGCCCAGCACGCCGAGGCCGACGTGACCTACGCGTTGCAGTGGCCTGGGGTGCTCGCGGTCACCCGGTCGGTCCTGGACGTGCAGGTCGGCCCGGACAGCTACCAGGTGTCGATCACCCTCGAGGCGCGCGAGGGAGACGTCGACGGCACGCTGATCGGCGAGCGGCGCTGGGACGTGCGCCTGCCGCGCTGACAGCCGGGATATCTGGCGCACCGGCACGCGCCTGTGGTCGCGCGAGTGGCGCGAAAGCGGGCGGATCCGGCACCCGGAAGCCCCGGAACGCGCCACTCGACGAGCGGACGCCTCCGGCGAGGCCCACAGCGACTCAGGCGTCGCTGTCCGGGCGCCGGCGCATCTGCTTGTCGCGCGACCGGCGTTGCTTGCCGGCCAGCCGGCGCTCGACCGAGCCGCGCGACGGGCGGGTGGGCCGTCGGCGACGGGGCGGAGGGGCCAGTGCCTCGTCCAGCGCGGCCACCAGCCGCTCCTCGGCAGCCCGGCGGTTGGCCAGCTGGGAGCGGTGCTCGGACGCGGTGACGGTGAGCACGCCGTCCACCAACCGGTCCCCGAGCCGCCCGACCGCGCGCTCCCGCATCGGCTCGGGCAGCGCCGGCGAGCCGGCCACGTCGTACGACAGCTCGACCCGCGAGTCGGTGGTGTTGACGCCCTGGCCACCGGGCCCGCTGGCGCGGGAGAACCGCCAGCCCAGCTCGCGGCGCGGGATCTCCAGCCCGCGCACCCGCAGCGTCGACGTCACACCGCCGACGGTAGGGGTCAGCCGAGCGGGAGCCCGCGGTAGCCACGCCCGACCATCGTGACGAAGTGGTGCACGGCGTCCTCGGCGGGAGCGAACGGTCCTGGCTTGAAGTGCGGGCTGGACAGGCCGCGCTGCACCGACTCGCAGGCGGTCCAGTCCTGTCGGTTGGTGAGGTCCCAGAACTCCGCCGCATGCGCCGCCTGCGGGGCCGTACCGTCGCCCGGGTCGACGACGTACCAGGAGCACTCGATCCAGGTGCGCCCCGGCTCGAGCGGGACCATCCGGTGCGTCATCACGTAGTCGGGGTGCGCCGAGATCAGCAGGTTGGGCCACAGCTGCAGGTACTCGACGGTCCGCGTCGGCGCGCCCGGGATCGGCCGGCCGTTGGTCTGGCCGGTCATCGACATCGTGTCCATGCCGTCACGCAGGTCCATCGACCCGCCGACCCAGGCGCCCGGCCGGTCGTAGTTGTGGCCGGACGTCGGCGGCGACAGCTCGCACAGCTCCGGGTGGATCAGCGGGCAGTGGTAGCACTCGTGGTAGTTCTCGACCACGACCTTCCAGTTCGCCGCGATCTCGTACGTGTGCCGCTCACCGAGGACGAGGTCCTCCGGTCGGTAGGGCGCCACGATGTCCTCGAGCTCACCGACGTGCTGGGCGAACGGCACCAGCGGCCCCTGCTCCAGGGTGCGGAGCGCGTGCACGAACACCCAGCCGTGCCAGCGCTCGACCGGCAGCCCCACCAGGGTGTGCTCAGTGCGGTCGAAGCCCTCGACCGCGCGGAAGCCCGGCGCCGCCTGCAGCCGGCCGGACAGGTCGTAGCTCCACGCGTGGTACGGGCAGGTGATCGACCGGCGTCCGGCCACCGGACCGGCCGACCCGTCGGGCGGCACCAGCTCGTGCCCACGGTGCCGGCAGGTGTTGGCGAACGCCCGCAGCTCCGCCGGCTGCGAGCCGTCCTTGCCGCTGTCCCAGGTGAGCAGCACCGAGACGTCGCCGACGGCCACCGCCCGCCTGGTGCGCGGGCCGTCGGCACCGGCCCGCAGGTCGCTCTCGCGGCCGACGCAGGCCCAGGTGCCGGCGAACAGGTTGCGCCGCTCCCAGGCCAGCACGTCCGGCGAGGTGTACGCGGTCGCCGGCAGCATCCGGGAGCGCCCGAAGGGCTCCATCGCCCGTCCGAACGCGCCGGGATCGGTGCCGTCCGGGTCGAGCAGCGCCTCGTCGAGCACCGCGGCTTCGTACGTGTCAGAAGTCGTCGTCACGAGGGTCCCTCCCGGTAGGGTGACGCGCCATGGCTCGACGCGGAGTAACGGTCCGCCGCGAGGAGATCCTCGCCGCCACCGTCGAGCTGATCGATGCGAACGGCCTGGCCCAGACCAGGGTCAAGGACGTCGCGGGAGCCCTGGGCATCAGCCCCGGACTCGTCTTCTACCACTTCGACACCAAGGACGCCTTGCTGGCGGAGGCGTTCCGGCACGCGGTGCGCCAGGACCTCGGCCGGCTCGAGCGGGCGATGAAGCGCGCCACCGACCCGGTCGACCGACTCCGCCGCATCCTGGCCATCTACGGCCCGCAGGGTCGCGCGGCCGGCTGGCGGGTGTGGATCGACGCGTGGGCGCTGGCCCAGCGCGAGCCGGCCATCCGCCGGATGCTGCGGCACCTCGACGACGAATGGGCGGCCGGGCTGCTCGAGACCGTGCAGCGCGGGGTCGCCGACGGCAGCTTCGTGTGCACCGATCCGCAAGCCGCGGTGGCGCGGATCGGCGCGCTGCTCGACGGCCTGTCGGTGGCGGCGCTCGTCTACCGCTCGGTGACCCGTACCCAGCTGCGCACCTGGGTCAGCGACGCGGCCGCGCACGAGGTCGGCATCGATCCTGCCCTGCTGCACTGAGGTCTCGCTCGTCATCGCGGTCACACCAGCCAGTGCGTCGCGTAGTCGGCGTCGGTCAGCCCCGGCCGGTCGAGCCGGAACGGCGTGAGCGCATCCGCCGTGCTGGCGTCGGCGGCGCCCTCGACGGCGAGCGTGGCAAGGAGCCGGCCGAGGGTCGGCGCGAACTTGAACCCGTGCGCCGCGCCCATGCCCACCACCACGGCCTCGTGCCCGGGCACGGGACCCAGCACGAAGTCGCGGTCGGGCACCAGCGTGTACAGGCACCGCACCGAGCGCACCGGCGGACCCGACCCGGGCAGGGTGCGGGCCAGGAAGTCCGCGAGCGCGGTCTGCATCGCCGCGTCGACGTCGTACGAGCGCTCGTCAGCCGTCACGGCCGGGCCACCGCAGTCCTGCGCCGCCTTGACGGTGTCCTCGCCGTAGCAGGGGAAGCCGTAGTAGCTCGGGTCGTCCATCCACAGCCACAGCGGCAGCGTGCCCTGGGCGAACCGCTCGGGGTGCTCCGGCCGGAAGTACGTGACCTGCTCGAGCGTGACGGTGAGCGGGATCTGGTGGCCCAGGCCGGCCAGCACCTGGTTGGTCCACGCGTCCGCGCACACGACCAGGCGCCGGCAGCGGTAGGTGGTGCCGCCGGACTCGATCTCGATGCCTGCCTGGCCGAGATCGCGTACCGACGTCACCGGCGACTCGTCGCGCAGCACCGCACCGTGCGCCCGGGCACGGTCCTGCATGACGGCGGTGCCTCGGGCGGCCGGCACGATCGCGCCACGCTCCTGGTAGACGCCGACGGTGCCCTCGGGCAGCACCAGCTGCGGCCACCGCGCGGCGACCTGCTCGCGGTCGAGCTCCTCGAACGGGACGCCGCACGCCGCCATCGAGCTGGTGTAGTCGGCCATCGGGATCGCCGGCGCGGGCGGGTAGAGGTCGAGCCCGCCGACGACGCTCACCAGCTGCTGGCCGCTGTCGGCCTCGAGGCTGGCCCAGTCGTCGTAGGCGTCGAAGGTCAGCCCCACGTAGCCCGGCGTGTGGTAGCTGTGCCGGAGGATGCGGCTGGTGTCGTGCGAGGCGCCGTGCACGTGCCCGAGCGGGAACTGCTCGAGCCCGACGACGGGCAGGCCCTGCCGGGCCAGGTGGTAGGCCGTCGCGCTGCCGAGCGCGCCGAGGCCGACGACCGCGTACTCGTAGGTCTCACTCATGGCTGTCCGAACCCGGCAACAGCTGCGGCAGCAGCCAGCGGCGGATGTCGACGCTCCAGTCCTCCATCGGGGCGAACCAGCCCTGCCGGTAGGCCCGCGAGCTCATCCCCCGCTGCACCGACTCGCAGATCGACCAGTCCTGCCGGTTGACCAGGTGCCACAGCTCGCCGGCGTCGTCCGGGTCGAAGCCTGGTGCAGCCGCTTCGTCCGGCGCGAACAGCAGGTGGCACTCGATCCGGGTGCGGTCGACGGCCACCGGCCAGAGCATGAATGCGGCCACGTGGTCGGCGGAGCAGGAGATGAACAGGTTGGGGTAGACCAGCTCGCCCTTGTGCCGCTTGCGCTCGTGCTCGTCGAGGTCGGGGAACGGCTTGCGGGTCGTGGTGCCGGTCATGGTGAACGTCCACGCCCCGTCGCGGTGCGCCACCCCGTTGTCCCAGTCGAGGTCGGTGCCGCCCCCGGCGAACGACGGCACCAGCCGGGTCAGCTCCGGGTGCACCGGGCCGCAGTGGTAGCACTCGTTGTAGTTCTCGAGCAGGACCTTGTAGTTGGCCGCGACGTCGTAGTCGAACCGGCGACCGCTCACCAGCGACTCGAGCGGGTAGCGCGCCAGCCGGGCGGAGAACCCCGCCATCTCGTCGACCAGGGACGGGGTCCGCTCGGGAGTCAGGTGGCAGAACACGAACCCGCCCCAGGTGTCCGCGGCGACGGGGCTGAGGCCGAACTCCGCCGGGTCGAAGTCGCTGACGTCGTCGGTGTGCGGGGCCCGGATCAGGCGACCGGCGAGGTCGTAGGTCCACGAGTGGTACGGGCAGCGCAACGACCGTGTCCCGCAGGGGGCGGGCTGCTCGCCGGGGCTGACCGGGACCACCTGGGAGCCGCGGTGCCGGCAGACGTTGTACGCCGCGTGCAGGTCACCGTCGTCGTCGGTCGTGACGAGCACCGACTCGCCGGCCACGTCGACGACCGCGAGCCGCTGCGGCACGTCGAGGCCGAGCACGTCGCGGCGGCCGACGCAGAACCAGCCGTCGTGCAGCACCCGCTCGCGCTCGGTGTCCCAGTGCGCCGGGTCGACGTACATCTGCTTGGGCAGGGCCGGCTGCAGCCGGTCGGTGCGCGCGAGGTCACCGGCCCCGGCCGCGGGCCGACCCGTGGTGGCCGTGCTGTCCTGCTGCATGCGTCACCTCCTGCGCTTGCTGACTCATGAGTCAGTATGCCCGACCGGGGCGCCTTCCGTCGCGTCCACGCGGCGGAAGGACCTTCGCGGCCGGGTTGCCCGTGGTGCAGGCTGGGCCGGTGCGGCAGACGAGGTGGGTGCTGTGCGTCGGGCACGTCGTCGACGACCTGTACCAGGGTGCGGTGCCGGCCCTGATCCCCTACCTCGCGCTGGTGCGGCACTACGACTACACCCAGGCCGCGGGGATCACCCTCGCGGCGACCCTGCTCTCGTCCCTGGCGCAGCCGCTGTTCGGCGTGCTCACCGACCGGTACGCGCTGCCGCCGCTGATCCCGGTCGGGATGAGCCTGGCCGGTCTCGGCATCGGGCTGTCCGGGCTGTCGGAGTCGTACCTGCTGACCTGGCTGGCGGTGGCCCTGTCCGGGCTGGGCGTCGCGGCCTACCACCCGGAGGCGGCCCGAGCGGCGCGTGCGTCCAGCGAGGGCAGCCATGTCGCCATGGGCTGGTTCTCGCTCGCCGGCAACATCGGCTTCGCCCTGGGACCCCTGGCGGTGCCACTGGTCGTGGAGTCCGGCGGCGTGACGGCCACGCCGGCGCTGGCGGTGCCGGCGCTGGTGATGGCGGTCGTGACCGTGGTCGTGCTGCGGTCGCACCCCGCCCCCGCCACGATCCCGTCCCACGGCTCTGGCGGGGAGGTGCTCGCCGACCAGTGGAGCCCGTTCCTGCGGCTGACCGTCGTGGTGATCTGCCGGTCGGTGCTCTCGTTCGGACTGGCGGCGTTCCTCGCGCTGTACGCGCAGCAGCGCTTCGACGCAGGTCCGGTCACCGGCGAGGCGGTGCTGCTGGCGTTCTTCCTGGCCAGTGCCGCCGGCACCCTGGGCGGTGGCCGGCTCGCCGAGCACTTCAGCCGGGTGACGATCATGCGGGTGGCGTACCTCGCGCTCCTGCCCGGGCTGGCGCTGCTGGTCTTCGCGACCGGACCCGCGTTCCTGCTCGGCGTGGTGTGGTCGGGGCTGGCACTGAACACGCCGTTCTCGCTGCACGTCACCCTCGGCCAGGACTACCTCCCGCAGCGGGTCGGCACCGCGAGCGGTGTCACCCTCGGGCTGGCCGTCAGCTTCGGCGGCGTGGCGGCTCCTGCGTTCGGGGTGCTTGCCGACGCCACCAACCTGCAGACCGCGCTGGCCACGATGCTGGTCGTGCCGGTGGTGGCCGCCGGGTTCACCACCGGCCTGGACGACCCGCTGCTCGCCCCCTCCCCCGCGCGCTGAGCCTCAGCGAGGCTGCGCGCTCAAGGGATGCAGGTGACAGGCCGCGGCGTGGACACTGCCGGCGGCGAGCATCGGCAGCGGGGTGCCACGGCAGTCGTCCTCGATGCCTGCCGCCGCGGCGGTGCCGTCGGCCAGGGCGGGGCAGCGCGGGTGGAAGCGGCAGCCGGCCGGGATCCGGCTCGGGTCGGGGGTCTCGCCGGTGAGCACGACCGCCTCGATCTGGTCGATCTCCGGCACGACCGACAACAGCGCCCGGGTGTACGGGTGCTGGGGTCGGTGCAGGACCTCCTCGGTCGTGCCCTGCTCCACCACCCGGCCGAGGTACATCACCACGATCCGGTCGGCGATGTTCCACGCCAGCCCCAGGTCGTGCGTCACGACCAGCAGGGACAGGCCCAGCTCGTCGCGCAGCTTCAGCAGCAGGGCCAGGATCTCGCCACGGACGGACGCGTCCAGGCTGCTCACCGGCTCGTCCGCGATGATCACCTTCGGGTCGAGCGCGAGCGCACCGGCGATCACCACCCGCTGCCGCTGGCCGCCGGAGAGCTGGTGGGGGTAGCGCAGCAAGAACCGCTCCGGCGGGCGGAGCCCGGCCTGGGACAGCGCCCGGGCGACGCGCTGCGACTCGTCCTTGAGCCCGTGCACCCGCGGGCCCTCCGCGACCGCCTCGTAGATCGAGTGCCGCGGGTTCAACGACCCGGTGGGGTCCTGCAGCACCAGCTGCACGTCCCGGCGGTAGCGCTTGAGCGCCCGGGCGCCATAGGACAACGGCTCGCCGCGGAACCGCACTTCACCCGACGTCGGCCGCTCGAGCCCCAGGATGGACCGCCCGAGCGTGGTCTTGCCGCAGCCGGACTCGCCGACCACCGCGACGATCTCACCGGTGCCCATCGACAGCGACACCCCGTCGACGGCACGCACCTCCCGGCGCTCGTAGCCGGGGAAGGTGATGTGCAGGTCGTCGACCTCGACCAGCGGGTCGCCGCCACCCGGGCGGCCGGTCGGCGCGCTCACCGGGCTCCCGCCCCATGGCCCACCGCGGGCTCGTCGACGTGCACGCACGCGGCCTCCCGGCCGGGCCGCACCGGTCGCAGCCGCACGTCGACCGTCGGGCACTTGTCGACCACGTCCGGGCACCGCGGGTGGAACGGGCAGCCACTCGGCAGGTTGTCGGGGAACGGGGGGTCACCCGGCAAACCGGACGGCGCGTAGCGCGAGGTCTCGTCGCCGATGGTGGGGAACGCTCTGGCCAGCGCACCCACGTACGGGTGCGATGCGTGCTCGAACAGCTCGCGGGCCGGCCCGTGCTCGACCACGCGACCCGCGTACATCACCGCGATCCGGTGGCAGGTCGTCGCCAGCACGGAGAGGTCGTGGCTGATGATCAGCACCCCCATGCCGCGGTCGGCGGCAATCGAGGTGAGCACCTCGAGCACCTGCGCCTGCACCATGACGTCCAGCGCCGTCGTCGGTTCGTCGGCCATCAGCACCTGGGGGTCGCACGTCAGTGCGAGCGCGATCATCACCCGCTGCTTCTGACCTCCCGACAGCTGGTGCGGGTACTGGTACGCGTAGCGCGCCGGCAGCCCCACCTGCTCGAGAAGCCCGCCGACCTTCTTCGCTGCGCTGCCATCGGTCGCCGACTTGTCGTGCAGCAGGATCGGCTCGGCCAGCTGCCGGCCGATCCGCTGGATCGGGTTGAGCGAGTGCAGGGCGCCCTGGAACACCACCGCCGCCTCGGCCCAGCGCACGGCGCGCAGCGCGCTCCACGACAGCTCCTGCACGTCCTTGCCGCCGACCAGCACCTTGCCGCCCACCGTCGCCGAGCGCGGCTGCAGCCGCAGCACGGTCGAGATCAGGCTGGACTTGCCGCAGCCGGACTCGCCCGCCAGACCCACAACCTCACCCGCGTCGACGCTGAGGTCGACACCTCGCACCGCCGGGACCGGGCCGTGCGCACTTGCGTACGTGAGGTGGACGTCGCGAAGCTCGAGGACGGCCATGTCAGTCCGTCCCCAGCCGGGGGTCGAGCACGGTCTCGAGCGCGCGGCCGATGAGGGTGAACGCCAGCACCACGAGGATCACGCAGATTCCGGGCGGCAGCAGGTACCACCAGGCTCCGGTCGAGGCGGCTCCGGCGTCGGTGGCCTTGTCGAGCATGGTCCCCCAGGAGTCCAGGAACGGGTCGCCGAGACCGAGGAACGCGAGCGTGGTCTCGGACAGGATGACGATCGCCACGGTCAGGGTCGTGTTCGCGAGGACGAGCGGCATGACGTTGGGCAGCACGTGCCGCGTCATCTGGTGCCAGTCGCTGCCACCGAGGACCTTCGCCCGCTCCAAGTACGGCCGTCCCTCGACGCTGAGGGTCTGCGCCCGCACCAGGCGTGCGGTGCCCGGCCACGACGTGACGCCGAGCACCAGCACGATCGCGAAGAGTCCGCGCTGGCCGAGCACAGCGGCGAGAACCACAACCAGCGGGATGAACGGGATGACCAGGAACCAGTCGGTCAAGCGCTGCAGCGCGCTGCCCAGGAAGCCGTGGTAGTGACCGCTGCCGATGCCGATCAGGGTGCCCAGCACCATCGAGATCAGCGACGCGGCCAGCCCGACGACCAGCGAGGCGCGGGCAGCCCACACCAGCACGGCGAGGACCGAGCGCCCGTTCTCGTCGGTGCCGAGCCAGAACTCGCCGCTCGGTGGCTGCATCGTCTCGTTCTGCACCGTCTTGGTGATGTCCAGCATGTCCGACGTAAAGAGCACTGGCGCGAGCAGGGCGGCCAGCGCGAACACGATCAGGATGCCGAGTCCGAACAGCCCGGCGCGCTGGCCGGCGAACGCCCGGGCGAACCGGGTCAGGGCCACCTTGCGCCGGGTGATCGCGACGTAGCGCGGTGACGGCGCCGCCGCCCGGTTGTCCGTGCTCATGTGCGGATCCGCGGGTCGAGCAGCGCGATCACGACGTCGGCCACGATGTTGAACACGATCACCGACAGGGTGAAGAGCAGGAACAGTGCCTGCATGAGGACAAAGTCCTGCTCGGTCACGGCCTCATAGGTGAGCAGTCCCAGACCGGGGTACGAGAAGACGACCTCGACCGTGATCGCGCCGCCGATGATGAAGCCGATGGTCAGGAAGATCAACGTGATCGTCGGGAGCGACGCGTTGGGAACCGCGTGCCGACGCCGTACGGCGTGGTCCATCAGGCCCTTGGCGCGGGCCGTCGTGAGGTAGTCCTGGGACTGCTCATCGATGATCGACGCGCGCATGATCAGCGAGTAATCCGCGATGTAGACCGCGGACAGGGCTGCCGCCGGCAGCACGGTGTGCTCGGCGATGCTGAGGGCCCCGTCCACGGACCACGGCTCGAGGCCGGAGTCGATCACGCCCCCGCTGGGGAACAGCGCTGGGAACGGCCCGACCCCGCTGGAGAACAGCAGGATGAGCAACAGCCCGAGCCAGAACTCCGGCGTGGCGTAGAACAGCAGTGTGACCCCGGTCGACACCTTGTCGTAGGTGCCACCCCGCTTCCACCCGGCACGGATACCCACCCGCACGCCGATCACGGCTGCGATCACGGTGACGGTGGTCAGGAGCACCAGGGTCGGCCAGGCGCGCCCACTGATCAGGTCCCAGACCGGTTGCCCCTTCCACGACGAGATGCCGTTGAGGGCCAGCGGGTCCTTCAGGTACGCCCAGAACTGGTCGAGCAGCGGCGCGTCGAGCTCGTCGCGGATCCGGGCGAGGTCCTCGGCACTGATGTTCTTGACCGCGCGGTACCGGGCTGCCGGGTCACCGGGCAGCATGCGGAACAGGAAGAAGTTGAACAGCAGGACGAAGACCAGCGTGCCGGCACCGGACAACAACCGGAACCCGATGAACCGCGCCATCCCGTTCCGGTGCCGCGGACCGGCAGGTGCGGTGTCGCCGGGATGGGTGGTGTCAGCCGCCGGCGCCGTCAGCGACACCTGTCACTCCACGTCCGCGCCGGCGTGTCGCCTGCGACGGCCGACCAGATATGCGCCGAGCCCTCCGACGACGGCGACCAGTGCGACGCCTCCTGCCACCATCGCGAGGTTGGAGTCCGACCCAGCGGCCTCAGTGCCGTCCACTGGCTCGATGTTGAGGTAGGAGTGCACGCCCCACTGGAACAGGATTGCGCCGTCGGGGTCGGGCTGCGGGACGAAGCCAGTGAACCGGTCCGTCCGGTACGCCTGCGGGTAGTCGTAGTAGAAGGTGACGATGTACGCGTTGGCGTCGTAGGCCATCATCTGCATCTCTTGCGCGATCTCGGTGCGACGTTCCGGGTCGAGCTCGGTCGACTGCTCCTTGTACAGCCGGTCGTACTCCGGATCGCACCAGAAAGCGTCGTTGAGTCCCGCGTAGATGGTGCCGTTGGCGACTTCGTAGCTGAACTGACCACAGGTGAACGTCGACAGCTGGTAGTCGGGGTCGGGCTCCGTCGACCAGCCCCACTCGTACATGTCGAAGGTGCCCTCGCCGGCGATCTCGTAAAGCCGGCTCTCCGACACGGTGTCGACGTTGGAGTCGATGCCGATGTCCTCCAGCCACCCCTGCAGGAACTGGATCGTGGTCTTCGACGCTTCCGAGTTGTTCCGGGCGTACAGCTGGTAGACCAGCGGGTCGCTGCCGTCCGGCATCGTGCGGATGCCGTCCGGCCCGCGCTCGTAGCCGGCCTCGTCGAGGATCCGGTTCGCCTCGTCCGGATCGAAGGTGATCGGGTCGTCCGGCTCGGCGTGCTCGGGGTAGAGCGGCGGGATGATTGTGGTCCCGGGCGAGCCACGACCGTCGAGCGCGCGGTCGACCAGGACGTCCTTGTCGACAGCGTGGTGGATGGCCAGCCGGACCTCCGGGTCCTGCAATGAGGGGTGGCCATTGCCGATCTCGGTGCCGTCGACCAGCTGGGCGCCGCCGTTCATCACCAGGTAGTTCCAACCGAAGTAGACCGACGACCGGGCCTCGATGTTCTCTTCCCCCTCCAGGGCGGCGAACGGGAGCGGATCGATGTCGTCGGCAAAGTCGATCTCGCCGTTCTTGAGCGCCTGAACCATCGCGTCGGTATTGCGGTAGAGCCGGAACTCCACCCCGTCGATGGACGGGACCTTGCCCCAGTAGTCCTCATTCGTGCTGAACCGGTAGAACTGGCCCTCCCGTGACTCCTCGAGCACGAACGGTCCGGTGCCGACGCCACCAGGAGGATCCGAGCCGGGCTCGTTGGCGTAATCCCGCACCTCGTCGTCGTCGATCTCCGACCAGATGTGCTCGGGCAGGATCGGCACCGACAGCTGCTCCATGATGGGCGTGGGCTTCTTCAACGTCATGACGACGGTGTAGTCGTCAGTCGCCTCCACGGACTTGATGGATGCGACGTAGCTGCCGTAGTTGGTTTGCTCGACCTCGCCGTCCATAACTCGGTTGAACGTGTAGGCCACGTCGTCGGCCGTCATCGGCTCACCGTCGCTGAACGTCACGCCCTCCCGGATGTGGTACGTCCAGGTCAGCCCGTCCTCGGAGGTGTCCCACGACTCGGCGAGCGCGGGCGTGGGGGAAAAGTCCTCGGCAGACAGACCGGTCAGCTGGTCGTACATCAGCCCCCAGGCCTCGTACGCCGCCCCGGTGATGCCCTTGAACGGGTTCAGGTTGTCGATGTCCTGCAGCACACCGACGCGGAAGATGACCTCCTCGTCGGATCCCTCGTCGGAACCGCTGTCGGCGGCGGCGGGGCCGACGGCCGCACCGATCAGGCCGAGAGCAAACAGCAGTGCGGCCATTAACCCGGCGGCGGTAGCGTCCCGGCCGTGACGACGTCGACGCCTGGACCGCCCACCGCTCCGCGGCACCCCGTGGTCCACGAGCTGCACGGCGTCGCCCGTCCGGACGACTACGCGTGGCTTCGCGACACCTCCTCCGCGGCGACGCAGGCGCACCTGGCCGCGGAACGATCGTGGTACGAGTCGGCCACGTCTCATCTGCGCTCCCTCGCCTCGACCCTGACATCGGAGATGTCGTCACGGGTCCCGCCTGCTGACCGATCAGTCAGTTGGCGGCGGATGGTGTCTTCCTACTACACCCGGACGCCCGAGGGGGCCGAGTACGCGCAGTTGTGCCGCATCCGTGACAGTCGGGACGGCCGGGACGGGAGTGACGAGGAGACGGTTCTGCTCGATCCGGCCGAGCTTGCGGCCGGTTCGGCGTACGTCGACCTCGGGCTGATGCTGGTCAGCCCGGACGAGCGGGTGCTGGCCTACTCGGTCGACCGGACCGGCGCCGAGGTGTTCGGCCTGGCCTTCCGTGACCTGGACACGCTGGAGGACCTGCCCGACCGGGTGCCGCGCAGCTACTACACCGGCGCGTGGAGCGCCGACTCGGGCACGTTCTTCTACACCGTGCACGACGCGGCCTACCGGCCGCACCAGGTGTGGCGGCACCGGCTCGGCTCCCCCGTCGGCGACGACGTCCTGGTGCTGGAGGAGCACGACGAGCGGTTCACGGTCGAGCTGTTCGCGAGCCGCACCGGCGACCTGGTGGTGATCGACGTGGCCAGCCGCGACACCAGCGAGGTGTGGCTGGTCGACGCGCACCGGCCGGAGTCCGCTGCCCGGTGCGTCCGGGCCCGTCGGCCCGGCGTGGAGTACCACGTCGAGCACTCCCGCGGTCCTGCCGGCGAACGGCTGCTGCTGCTGACCGATGACGGGGCCACCGAGTTCCGGCTGCTCGCCGCGCCGGTGTCTGCCGGCGAGGTCGGCGAGCCCGACACCTGGCAGGAGCTGGTGGCGGAGGACCCGGCCGAGCGGCTGCACGACGTGCAGGCGTTCGCGTCGCACCTGGTGCTGTCGCTGCGGCGAGGCGGCGCCCCGGTGCTGCGGGTGCTCACGCCCGACGGCGTGCCCGTGCACGACGTCGTGTGCTCGTTGCCTGCGGGCACCATTCGACTCGGCCGCAACGAGTTGTACGACGTCCAGGCGGTCACGGTCGTCGAGGAGTCGTACGCCCAGCCGCGGGTCTCGAGCGACGTCGACCTCGTCACCGGGGCGCGCACGGAGCGGCACCGGCAGGACGTGCCGGGCTACGACCCCGACACGGTGGTCACCGAACGGCTCTGGGTCCCGACGACCGACCGGAGCCTGGTGCCCGCGACGCTCGTGCGCCACCGCGACACCCCGCTCGACGGCACCGCCCCGGTGCTGATGTGGGGCTACGGCGCCTACGAGTCGTGCGACGACCCCGAGTTCCAGACCGCGCTGCCGAGCCTGCTCGATCGCGGCGTCGTCTACGTCCAGACGCACCCGCGCGGCGGCGGCGAGTGCGGCCGACGGTGGTGGCTGGACGGGCGGCTGGTGACCAAGCAGAACACCTTCTCCGACCACGTCGCGGTCGCCGACCACCTCGTCGCCATGGGGCTGGTCGACGGAGACCGGATCGTGAGCCGCGGGCTGTCCGCGGGCGGGCTGCTGCAGGGCGCTGTCTTCACCCAGCGACCCGACCGGTGGCGCGCGATCGTCGCGGAGGTGCCGTTCGTCGACGTCCTGACCTCGATGCTGGACCCGACGGTGCCGCTGACGGTCAACGAGTGGGACGAGTGGGGCGACCCTCGTCGTCGCGCCGACTTCACCTGGATGCTCGCGTACTCGCCCTACGACAACCTGCCTCCGGCCGGCGGCCGGCCCGACCTGCTGGTCACCGGCGCGCTGCACGACCCGCGGGTGATGGTCTCCGAGCCGGCCAAGTGGGTGGCTGCCCTGCGCGCCACCGACCCGGACTGGTCGCCGCGGTGCGTGTTCCGCTGCGAGCTCGGCGCCGGCGCGCACACCGGGCCGTCCGGGCGCTACGCGTCGTTGGCCTACGAGGCGGAGGTGGGCGCCTGGATCCTGGACCGGTTGGAGGCGGCCGCCCCGGCTGGGTCATGATGGGCTGATGTCTACCCATCTGATCGACAATCCGTCGGGCTGGTTGATGAGCGCCGAGGTGACCGTCGACCCGCCGGAGCGGCCCGCGGGCTGGGAACCGGTGTTCGCCGGCGAGCAGGCCGGCGAGTCGTCCGGCCCGGACGTCCGGCACGTCCGGTTCGGCGTCACCGGCCGCGGGGCGCTCGCCGAGCTGGTGGCCGAGGTCGAGGGCCTGGACGGCGTGCTGCGGGTGCGGGCCAGCGACGCCAACGTCGTCACCGAGTGACCGGCTGCCGGTTCTCGGCCCGGGCCACGGCCACGTCCTCCATCTCGTCGATGATGTTGCGCAGATTGACGATCAGCGCGCCATGGACCGGACGCTGCGGGGCCGGGTCCGGCGCCTCGAACAGGACGCGCACCAGCCCGTCCAGCTCGTCCCGGACCGCCGCCAGCCTGCCCTGGTCGTCGTCGGACACTGCGCGGCTGGTCTCCCCGAGCAGGCTCAGCCAGCGGTCGTGGAAGCGGGGGTCCCAGTCGCCGGGCGTGCCCAGCTGGCGCTGCAGGGTGCGCGCCATGCTGCGCGCGTCGGAGACCGCCTGTTCGAGCCGGTCGACGACGTCAGCCCAGGTCGCGACCCTGGCCAGGCGGGGGCGGGCGCTGCGGCGCGGGTTCATCCGTCCGCTCTCCGACGCCTGGCGCAGCATCGCCGCGGCGCGGTCGACCTCGTCGTCGAGCCGGCGGGTGGCCTCCATCCAGACCTCGGCGGTCTCGGCGTCGGCGCGGCCGGCGAGGCCCTCGGCCATGTCCGCCAGCAGCGTCCCGATGCTCTGCTCGATCACGGCGATCCGGCGTACCAGCGCGCGGTCGTGCACCGGCGGCCGCACCAGCACGGTGACGGCCAGCCCCACCACCACACCCACCGCGGTGTCGGCGAGCCGGTCGACCAGCATGCCCTGCTCCTCGCTGTAGCCGGCCAGCAGCACGAGCACCGCGGTCCCGGCGGCGGTGCTGCCCTCGGCCCGCACCGCCCGGGGGAGCCCGGCGGCCAACCCGAGTGCCACGACGGCCGCGAGCGAGGCCGTGCCGACCCCGAACACGCTGGCCGCGGCGAAGGCGAGCAGCACGCCGAGGAACGTCATCGCCACCTGCTGGGCACCGCGCGAGACGGTCCGGTAGACCGTCGCGTGCACGACCAGGATCGCGGCCCACGGGGCGAGGAACGCCTGGGCGAGGCCGAGCACCTGGTGAGCGATCGTCCAGGCGAGCACGGCAGCAACGACCGTCTTCACCAGCTGCAGGACGTCGACCCACAGGATCGGATCCTGCAATCGGCGCCACGCCCGGCCGCGCAGCGCGGACAGCCGCGCGCTCATGCGGAGCTGGAGACCTCCCACAGGTTGATGCCGGCCTCCACGGCGTGCGTGTCGATGGCGGCGAGCTCGTCGTCGCTGAAGTCCAGCCGGTCGAGCGCGTCCAGGTTGGCGTCGAGCTGGCGGACGCTGCTCGCCCCCAGCAGGACCGTCGTCACCCGCGGGTCGCGCAGCGCCCACGCGACCGCCAGCTGAGCCAGGCTCTGGCCGCGGGACTGCGCGATCTCGTTCAGCGCCCGGACGTGGGCGAGGTTCTCGTCGCTGAGCATCTCGCGGTCGAGCGACTTGTCCTGCGCGAATCTCGAGTCGTCCGGGACGCCGTCGAGGTACCGGTCGGTGAGCAGTCCCTGCGCCAGCGGCGAGAACGCGATGCAGCCGACACCTTCGTCGCCGAGGACGTCGAGCAGCTCGTCCTCGATCCAGCGGTTGAACATCGAGTACGACGGCTGGTGGATCAGCAGCGGCGTGCCCAGGTCGCGCAGGATCCGCACCGCCTCGCGAGTCCGCTCCGGGCTGTAGGAGCTGATGCCGGCGTACCGGGCCTTGCCCTGCTGCACCGCGGTGTGCAGCGCGCCCATCGTCTCCTCGAGCGGGGTGTCGGGGTCGTACCGGTGGCTGTAGAAGATGTCGACGTGGTCCACCCGCATCCGGGCCAGCGACTCGTCCAGGCTGGCGAGCAGGTACTTGCGCGAGCCGAGGAAGCCGTACGGACCGGGCCACATGTCCCAGCCGGCCTTGGTGGACAGCACCAGCTCGTGCCGCAGCGGCGCGAAGTCCTCGGCGAAGATCCGGCCGAAGTTCTTCTCCGCGCTGCCGTAGGGCGGGCCGTAGTTGTTGGCCAGGTCGAAGTGCGTGACGCCGCGGTCGAACGCGCGCCGCAGGATCTCCCGCTGGGTGGCCAGCGGCTTGTCGTCGCCGAAGTTGTGCCACAACCCGAGCGAGACCGCCGGCAGCTGCAGGCCGCTGTGCCCGCAGCGGCGGAACGTGGCCCGCTCGTAGCGGTCGGGGGCGGGGGTGTACTGGTCGAGGACGTCCATGTCCGACAGTCTCGCCCTGACCCACCCGCCGGGCACGCCGGGTGGCGCGTCGCCCGTTGAGCCGTCGCCCGTTGAGCCCTCGCCCGCCGCCCCACACTGTCGAGTGGCGCGTACCGGGGCTGTCTCCAGCTCGCGGGCCCACTTTCGCGCCACTCGAGCGGGTGAGGCGCGCTCTCCCCCGCGAAGCCCGCACTCCCCCAGCGCAATAGCCGGGGGGAGGCGCGGGTTTCGCAAGGGCACTTGCGAAACCCGCATGCCCCTCCCTCAGGCGAGGGGGGTGTCGGTGCCGACCAGGTCGACCAGGTCGGCGATGGAGTCGACCACCCGGGTCGCGCGGTAGGGGAACCGCTCGACATCGCCGGGCTTGGTCGAGCCGGACAGCACCAGCACGGTGCGCAGCCCGGCCTCGAGGCCGGAGATGATGTCGGTGTCCATCCGGTCGCCGACCATCACGGTGTGCTCGGAGTGCGCCTCGATCTGGTTCAGCGCGCTGCGCATCATCAGCGGGTTGGGCTTGCCGATGAAGTACGGGTCGCGACCGGTGGCACGGGTGATCAGCGCGGCGACCGAGCCCGTCGCCGGCAGCGAGCCCTCCCGCGACGGGCCGGTGGCATCGGGGTTGGTGGCGATGAAGCGGGCGCCGGAGTCGATCAGCCGGATCGCGGTGGTGATCGCCTCGAACGAGTACGTCCGGGTCTCGCCCAGCACCACGTAGTCGGGGTCGCGCGCGGTCAGCACGTACCCGATCTCGTGCAGCGCGGTCGTGAGCCCCGCCTCACCGATCGCGTAGGCGCTGCCTCCCGGCCGCTGGTCGTCGAGGAACTGCGCGGTGGCCAGCGCGGACGTCCAGATCGCGGCCTCGGGGACGTCCAGACCACCGGTGAGCAACCGGGCCCGCAGGTCGCGCGGCGTGAAGATCGAGTTGTTGGTCAGGACCAGGAACCGCAACCCCGAGCTGCGCAGCCGCTCGAGGAACTCCGCGGCACCGGGGATCGCCCGGTCCTCGTGCACGAGGACACCGTCCATGTCGGTGAGCCAGGTCTCGACCTGCTTGGTGTCGGTCACCGCCCCATCGTCTCGCATGGCGCTGGCGCGCCTGAGGCGTCACAGTGGCGCCGTGACTGCTACGCCTTCGATGCCCCAGTCAGCCGACGAGGTCCGCGACAGCAAAGCGCTGGACGTGGGCATGCGGATCGGCCTGATCGCCTACGGCGCCATGCACCTGCTGTTCGCGTACATCGCGCTGCAGCTGGCGTGGACCGACTCCAGCACCAGCTCGTCCAGCGCCCTCCACGACATGGCCCAGGACACCTGGGGCCAGCTCGTGCTCTGGACCGCCGCGATCGGCCTGCTGCTGCTCGCGGTCTGGCAGGGAGCCGAGGCTGCGGCCGGCTACCACTACGCCGAGGGCGGGAAGCGGCTGCGCAAGCGGCTGGAGTCCGCCGGGCGCACCGTGGTCTACCTGGCGCTGTGCTGGCTCGCGGTGAGCAACGCCGCAGGGCTCAGCGGCGGCAGCAGCCAGGACGGGCTGACCTCCCAGCTGATGTCGGTGCCCGCGGGCCAGTGGCTGGTCGCGGCCGTCGGGGTCGTCCTGGTGGCCGTCGCCGCACGGCACGCGCAGAAGGGCGTGCAGGAGAAGTTCACCGACGACCTCCAGCCGGGCGCCACGTCCGGGCCGAGCGGCAGCACCCTGCTGTGGCTCGGCCGGGTGGGGTACGTCGCCAAGGGCGTCGCGCTGGCCGCGGTCGGCGGTCTGTTCGTGTGGGCGGCGTGGACCTACGACCCGCAGAAGGCGGGTGGGCTGGACCAGGCGCTGCGGATCCTGCTCGACCAGCCGTACGGCAAGTACCTGCTCAGCGCCGTCGGCATCGGCCTCGCCGCGTTCGGCGCCTATTGCTTCGGCTGGGCGCGGCACGCCCGCACCTGAGCGCCGAAGTTGCCCGACCCCGGTAGGGGAGGTAGGCAGGAGACGACCCCTACACCGAGGAGAGATCCATCGTGAGTGCAGAGCTCCAGGGCAAGACGGTCGCCTTCGCCGTCGCGACCGAGGGCATCGAGCAGGTCGAGCTGACCGAGCCGTGGAAGGCGGTCGAGCAGGCGGGGGGCACCCCTCGGCTGGTCTCGACCGACGCGGGCACGGTGCAGGCGTTCAAGCACCTCGACAAGGCGGACACGTTCGACGTCGACGCGACGTTCACCGACGTGAGCCCGGACGACTTCGACGGGCTGGTGCTGCCCGGCGGGGTGGCCAACCCGGACGCCCTTCGCACCGACAAGGGTGCCGTCGACTTCATCCGCGGCTTCGTCAGCGCCGGCAAGCCGGTGGCCGCGATCTGCCATGCGCCGTGGACGCTGATCGAGGCCGACGTCGTACGGGACCGCACGGTGACCTCGTGGCCCAGCCTGCAGACCGACCTGCGCAACGCCGGGGCCACCTGGGTCGACGAGGAGGTCGTCGTCGACCAGGGACTGGTCACCAGTCGCAATCCGGATGATTTGCCCGCATTCTGCGCCAAGATGGTCGAGGAGATCGCCGAGGGCGTGCACGAGGGACAGTCGCGCTCGGCCTGACCGTCGCGGCAATGTCAATGAGGGGAAGGCTCCGCGTGCGCCAGCCCACCCGTCACCTCGCCACCGGACTGGCCGCGCTGCTGGTCGCTGCCGGGCTCGCGCTCGCTGCGCCGGGCCCGGCGGCCACGGCGCCCCCGGAGCAGCGACCTCCGCCGCGCCTGGTCGAGGGCGAGGCATGGATCACCGTCGAGGGCGTCGACAGCGACCGCAACGGCCGCGACGACCGGGTGCACGTGTGGTGGGTGCGGCCGGCGGGTGACACACCGGCGCCGGTGGTGGTCGAGCCCAGCCCGTACCTGTCCGGCGGCAACGAGGTGCAGAACCACGACGTCGACGTGCCGCTGTACGTGCCGCGGGCGGGCTTCCACCGCGCCGCGCCGGTGAACGGCTACGACTACCTCTACCGGCGGCACGGCTACGCGTACCTGTGGGCCGAGTCGCTCGGCAGCGGCGGGTCCACCGGGTGCCCGACGACCGGGGACACCAACGAGACCGCCGGTGTGCGCGCGGTCGTCGACTGGCTCACCGGTCGGGCCGACGCGGTCGACGCCGACGGCGACCCGCTGACGGCGCGGTGGTCCGACGGCAACGTCGGCATGATCGGCGTCTCCTACAACGGCACGCTCGCCAACGCGGCTGCCTCCACCGGTGTGCCCGGCCTGAAGGCGATCGTGCCGATCTCGGCGATCTCGTACTGGTACGGCTACTACCGCGACGACGGCGCGGTCCTCGCGCCTGGTGGCTACCAGGGCGAGGACGCGGACGTGCTCGCCAAGTACGTGCTCACCCGCTCCCGTCCGGACGTCTGCCAACCGGTCGTCCGCGCACTGCGGCGCCACCAGGACCGGGTGACCGGCGACCTGTCGAGATTCTGGACCCGGCGCGACTACCGGCCGGACGCCGACCAGGTGCAGGCCGCGGTGCTGCTGCAGCACGGGCTGACCGACTGGAACGTCAAGACCAGCCAGTTCGCCACCTGGTACCGCGCGCTGCGCGCAGCCGGGGTGCCGCACCGGCTGTGGCTGCACCCCCACGCGCACGGCGACTACCCGTCGTACGAGAACGACCGCGCCTGGCGCCGGCTGATCGTGCGGTGGTTCGACCGCTGGCTGCGCGGCGAGCCCACCGGGGTCATGGGCGGCCCGCGGGTCACGTGGACGCTCCCGGACGGTGAGCACCGCCGCCTGGACGAGTACCCCGATCCCGCCAGCGACCCCGTGTCGTTGCGCCCGCAGCCGGGAGGCGACGAGTCCGGCGGCCTCCGGATGGGTGCGGCCGGCAGCGGCGTGGAACGGCTCGTCGACGACGCGGCGTTCAACGCGGTGCAGCTGGCGGACCGGCAACGTTCGCGACACCGACTGCTCTACCGCACCGCCCGCCTGGACCAGCCGGTGGTGCTGTCCGGCACCGCGACCGCGCGGCTGCGGGTGTCGTTCAGCGAGCCTGCGGCGAACGTGTCGGTCGGTCTGGTCGACGTGGACCGGAACGGGCAGGTGCGCCTGGTCACCGAGGGCTGGACCGATCCGCAGAACCGCGTGTCACCGGCCGTCACCACCCCGATCCACCCCGGTGCGGTGTACGACGTCTCGGTCGCCCTGGAGCCCCAGCAGTACCTCGTCGCGACCGGTCACCGGATCGGGCTGGTGCTGCTGTCCAGCGACCACGACTTCACCCTGCGGCCACCGCCCGGCACCCGGATGTCGGTCCACCTCGGCGGCACCCGGCTGCTGCTCCCGGTCACCGGAGGGCGGGCGGCTCTGGCGGCTGCTCTGCATCGGGCCCAGGAGCGCTGACCCGCCGGCCGAGCCGCGAGCGCACCTCCCGCTGCGCGCGGCGCAGCCTGGTGGCCTCGCGCAGCTGCTCGGGCGTCGCCCGGCGGCCCAGGTCGGCGTGCTGCACGACCCGCGCGACGGGGACGGGCGTGGGCGGGTCACCCGTCGTCGCGGGGTAGACGGCGACCGGCGTCGCGCCCGACCAGACCACCCACACCCGGCTGCCCTGCCAGGACAGCCGCAGCACGGTGCCTGCGGCCACGCCCTCCGCGTGGGCGATGGCGTCCCGACGCGCCTTGCGCCGCTCGAGCGCCTCGCGGGCCGCCTTCTCGGCCGGTCCGCGCGCCACCTTGGCCGCCGCGACCATGTGCGGTCCGTACTTCACCGCCGTGCGGGCGATCGCCCGCTTGCGGCTCACGACGTGCTCCGGCTCATGTCGCCATCCTGCAGCAGCGCGCCCGCGACCGCCGGGACCGGCCCGTCGTGCGAGGTCGCAGCAGCCGGGTGACCATGACGCCATGCCGCGCCTGCGCACCGTCTCGCCCTCGCAGCCCGGCTGGACCCGACGGCGAGCGGGGCGTGGCTTCGTCTACCTCGACCTCGATCGCCAGCGGGTCGTCGGGGTCGACCTCGAACGCTGCCGGGCGCTGGTGCTTCCACCCGCCTGGCAGGAGGTGTGGATCTGCCCGCTCGCCAACGGGCACATCCAGGCCGTCGGCACCGACGCGGCCGGCCGGCGGCAGTACCGCTACCACGACGAGTGGCGCCGCCAGCGCGACGCCGACAAGCACGACCGGGTGCTGCGCGTCGCAGCCCGGCTCCCCCGGGCGCGGGAGCGGGTCGACGCGCACCTGGCGCTGTCGGGCATGCCACGGGAGCGGGCGCTCGCGACGGCGTTCCGGCTGCTCGACCTCGGGTTCTTCCGGGTGGGCGGCGAGGTCTACGCCGAGGAGCACGGCAGCCACGGCCTGGCCACGCTCACCAAGCAGCACGTGCGGCTGCGGGGCGACCGGATGGAGTTCTGCTTCGAGTCCAAGTCCGGCAAGGAGCAGGAGGTCGCGCTGGTGGACCCGCAGGCGCGTGCCGCGGTCGAGGCGATGCGGCGGCGGCGGTCCGGCGGCTCCGAGCTGCTGGCCTACCGGGAGGGCCGACGCTGGCGTGACGTCACGTCCGACGACATCAACGACTACGTCAAGGAGGTCATCGGCGGTGAGGTGTCGGCCAAGGACTTCCGAACCTGGCACGCGACCGTGCTCGCGGCCGTGGCGCTCGCCGTGTCGACCCACGCCGCCGGCACACCCACCGCGCGCAAGCGGGCCGTCGCCCGCGCGATGGCCGAGGTCGCCGACTACCTGGGCAACACCCCGGCGGTGGCCCGCGCCTCGTACGTCGACCCGCGGGTCGTGGACCTGTTCGAGGACGGCACCACGATCGAGCCCGCGCTGCGGCGCCTCGGCGACCCCGAGTCACCGGGTCCGGCCACGCACGGCCCGATCGAGCGGGCGGTCCAGCGGATGCTCGCCAGCCCGCCGCGCGCCGGCCACCGGGCCCGGCGCCGCTGAGCTGCCCCGGTCTCAGTCGTCCTCGTCGGCGGGGGCGTCGTCTTCTCGTACGCCCTCGCGCCAGTAGCCGACGAACGTGACCCGCCGGCGGTCGATCCCGCGCTCGGCGACCAGGTGACGCCGCATCGCGCGCACCTTGGACGCCTCACCGGCCAGCCACACGTAGGGCGTGCCCTCCGGCAGCGGCAGCTCGCGCAACGTGTCGACGAGCAGCGTGCTGGCCGCCGACCGCCCGCCGTCGCGGGTCAGGTAGTGCACCTGACCGCCACCCGTCGGGCGCAGGGGTAGCCGCTCGCCGTCGTCGGCCACCTCGACGTAGCCGATGGTCCGCCGGTCGTCGGCCGACTCCACGATCGCGCCGATGGCCGGCAACGCCGTCTCGTCACCGAGGCAGAGGATCCAGTCGGCGTCGTCGGGCGGCAGGTACGCGTGCCCGGGGCCGTAGACCGCCAGCCGGTCGCCCGGCGCGGCCCGGATCGCCCACGCGCTGGCCGGCCCGATGTCCCCGTGCAGCACGAAGTCGACGGTGACGGTGCGCTGCTCGTCGTCGCGGTCGCGCACGGTGTACGTGCGCATCGGCGGTCGCTCGTCGTCGGGCATCGCGCGGTAGCGCTGGTACCAGTCGTCGCCCTGCGGCACGACCGGGTCGGCCTGCCCCGGCAGCGGGAAGAACAGCTTGATCCACTGGTCCTGACTCGCGAACGGGAAGTCGCGCATCTGCGGGGCGTCGAACAGCACCCGGTTGACCTGCGGGGTGAGGGCGGTGACGGCGCGCACCGTCATCGACATGAATCCGTACGTGGGGTCGGCCGGGCGCGGGTAGCGGGGCCGGGCGGTGGCGCTTGACGTGGTGCCGCGCGAAGTGGCGGTCGGCATGTGACCCTCCGGGTGGGCAGCGTAAGCAAGGTGAGGTTAACCTAAGTCGCCATGGCCGTCACGACCGCGGTGGAGACGTCCACCCCACCGCCCGGCAGGACCGCGCGCAGCCACGCGGTGCTCGGCCTGGTCGTGCTGCTGGCTGCCGTCGCGGGCTCGCTGCTGCTGAGCCTGTCGGTGGGCAGCCGGGCCCTCGACGTGGGCACGGTGTGGCGGGTGCTGTTCGCACCCGACGGCAGTGACGCCGCGGTGATCGTGCACGACCTGCGGCTGCCGCGCACCGTGCTCGGGTTGTTGGTCGGGATGGCGCTGGGTGCGGCCGGAGCGCTGATGCAGGGGCACACCCGCAACCCGCTGGCCGACCCGGGCCTGCTCGGCGTCACCAACGGCGCCGCGTTCGCCGTCGTCATCGGCATCTACGCCTTCAGCGTGACCGACATCCAGGGCTATGTCTGGTTCGCGCTCGCCGGCGCGGCGATCGCCAGCGCCGTGGTCTTCACGATCGGCGCCGCGGGCGGTCGCGGGCCCAGCCCGCTCGCGCTGGTGCTCGCCGGTACGGCGGTGTCGGCGCTGCTCATGTCGTTGACCACGGCCCTCGTCATCCGGGACCAGCAGACGCTCGACGTCTACCGGTTCTGGGTGGTCGGCTCCATCTCCGGGCGCGACGAGGCCATCGCCGTGCAGATCGCGCCGTTCATCGTCGTCGGGCTGCTGGTGGCCCTGGCGCACGCACCGTCGCTGAACGTGCTGTCGCTCGGCGAGGACGTCGCGCGCGGCCTGGGCCAGCACGTCGCACGGACCCGGGTCATCGGGCTGGCCGCGATCATGCTGCTCACCGGCGCGGCCACCGCGGCGTGCGGGCCGATCTGGTTCGTGGGCCTGGTCGTGCCGCACATCGCCCGGTTCTTCACCGGGCCCGACCACCGCTGGTTGGTCCCCTACTCCGCCCTGATGGGCGCGGTCCTGCTGCTTTGCTGCGACGTCGTGGGCCGGGTGGTCGCCCGACCGGGTGAGCTGCAGGTCGGGATCGTGCTGGCCCTCATCGGTGGGCCGTTCTTCATCGCTCTCGTCCGCCGCCGGCGGCTGGTGGCGCTGTGAGCGGGGCCAGCCTCACCGACGTACGCATCCCGCGCCAGCAGGTCGTCCGGGTCGGAGTCGCCTCGTGGCGGGTGCCGCTGCGTGCGACCGCGGTCTGCGTCGTCGGGCTCGGCGTGCTGGTGCTGGTGTCGGCCGTCAGCATCGGCACCGGCGACTTCCCCATCTCGGTCCCGGACGTGCTCCGGGTGCTCGTCGGTGGCGGCGACGCCGGCCAGCAGTTCATCGTGCGGGAGCTGCGGCTGCCCCGCGTCGTCGTCGGCGTGCTGGTGGGTGCCGCGCTCGGGATGTCGGGTGCGCTGACCCAGACCTTGGCCCGCAACCCGCTGGCGAGTCCCGACATGCTCGGCGTGACCGAGGGGGCGGCAGTGGGCGCGGTCGCGGTGATCGTGCTCAGCGGCACCAACGGCGCACTGGCCACCAGCCTGTCCGGAGTCAGCGTCCCGGCCGCCGCGATGGCCGGCGCGCTGCTCTCGACAGCAGCGATCTACCTGCTCGCCTGGCGGCGAGGCATCGACGGGCAGCGGCTGGTGCTGGTCGGCATCGCCTGCGGGGCGATCCTCTCGGCGCTCACGTCGTGGCTGCTGGTGCGCGCCCAGATCTGGGACGCACAGGCGGCGACGGTGTGGCTGACCGGCTCGCTCAACGCGCGCGGCTGGGAGCACGCCGAGCCGCTTGCCTGGGCGCTGCTGGTGCTGGGGCCCGCCGCGCTGATCCTCACCGCCACCCTGCGGGCACTCCAGCTCGGCGACGACTCCGCGCGCTCGCTCGGCGTGCGCCTCCAGCTGGCCCAGCTGATGACCCTCGTGATCGCGGTCGGGCTGGTGGCGTTCGCAGTGTCCGCGGCGGGACCGATCGAGTTCGTCGCGTTCGTCGTGCCGCAGGTGGCGATGCGGCTCACCGGCGGCTGCCGCCCGCCACTGCTTGCCTCCGCGATCTATGGGGCGCTGCTCGTCGTCGGAGCCGACCTGGTCGCCCGGGTCGTGCTGCCGACCGAGCTGCCGGTCGGCCTGGTCACCGCGGTGATCGGCGCGCCGTACCTGATCTGGCTGCTGGTCCGTACCAACCGGAGGGTCACCGCATGAGCGAGCACTCGGCACCCGCGCCCCGGCTCCGGGCCGAGGGCCTCGACGTCGGGTACGGCGACCACGTGGTCGTCCGCGGTCTCGACCTCGACGTGCTCGACGGCGGGGTCACGACCGTGATCGGGCCGAACGGGTGCGGCAAGTCGACCCTGCTCCGCGCGCTCGGCCGGCTGCTGCGCCCGCAGGCCGGCCAGGTGGTGCTCGACGGCCGTCGCATCGACCGGATGCCGACCCGCGAGGTCGCGACCACGCTCGCCCTGCTCCCCCAGTCGCCGCTGGCACCGGAGGGACTCGTCGTGCGCGACCTGGTGGCGCGCGGCCGGCACCCGCGGCAGTCCTGGCTGCGCCAGTGGTCGCGCGACGACGAGGCGGTCGTCGACGAGACGTTGCGCTGGACCTCGATGTCGGAGCTGGCCGACCGGCCGATCGACCAGCTGTCCGGCGGCCAGCGCCAACGGGCCTGGATCGCGATGGCACTCGCGCAGGACACCGACCTGTTGCTGCTGGACGAGCCGACGACGTACCTCGACCTCTCGCACCAGATCGAGGTGCTCGACCTCGTGCACAGCCTGAACCGCCGCCGCAGCCGCACCGTGGTGATGGTGCTGCACGACCTCAACCTGGCCGCCCGCTACAGCGACCGGCTGGTCGCGCTGCACGACGGCGGGATCGTGGCCGAGGGCACGCCCGGAGAGGTGCTGACCCCGGCGATGCTGCGGGCCACGTTCCGGCTGGACGCGCGGGTCATCGACGACCCGGTCACCCAGCGCCCGTTGGTGGTGCCGATCGCGTCGCTGTCGGGAGGTTCCGACCTTGCCCCCGACCTGAGCCCCGGAGGACTTCCGTGCCCGTACCCCGTCCCGTGACGCGCGGTGCTGCCGCGTTGACCCGACCCGTTTCCCGGCGCGGTGTGCTCGCCGGCGCGCTGGCGCTCTCGGCCACCGGCGCGCTGGGCGCCTGCTCGTCGGAGGAACCGCCCGCCGCGCCTGACTCGGCCGCCGACGTGCCGGACGGGCCGTGGTCGTTCACCGACGACACCGGACGCACGGTGGAGCTGGACGCCGTGCCCACGCGGATCGCCGGCCTCACCGACCAGATCGCGGCGCTGTGGAACCTCGGTGTCGTGCCGATCGCGTCGTTCGGCTACACCGCGCTGGCCGACGATGTCGCCTTCGAGGGCAAGCCGATCGACGAGGTCACCGAGGTCGGCACCGCGTACGGCGAGATCGACCTCGAGGCACTCGCGGGCGCGGCACCGGAGCTCGTCGTCACGACCGTCTACCCCACCGAGTCCGGGGGCGAGATCGCCGACGACGCGTTGCTGTACGGCTTCAAGGACGACGAGCAGCTGGCCAAGGTGCGGGAGATCGCTCCGGTGGTCGCGATCGCGCAGGCGGGCTCGGCCAAGGACGTCATCGAGCGCAACGTCGAGCTGGCCGCATCCCTCGGCGTCGACGTCGACGGCGGACAGGTCGCCGACGCCCGGGCCGACTTCGAGTCTGCGGGCGACGAGCTGTCAGCGGCCGCCCGCGGCGGCCTCACCGTGATGGCGATCGCCGCCTACCCCGACGAGGGGATGTACGTCGCGAAGGCGCCGGACGACCCCGCGCTGCGCTACTACACCGAGCTCGGGCTGACGTACGCCGACGTGGGCGGGGACGACTACTACTGGGACGTGGTGTCGTGGGAGAACGCGGACACGTACCGCACCGACGTCGTGCTCAACTCGCTGCGGGCGATGACGATCGACGACCTCGGCAGCCAGCCGACCTTCCGGCGGTTGCCCGCTGCCGCCGCCGGACAGGTCCACGACTGGAAGTTCCAGTCGATGGACTACATCGCCCAGGCGTCGTACATGCGCGAGCTGGCCGGCTGGTTGTCCGCCGCCGACGACGTGACCTGACGCTTCGGGCGAACCGGCCATGCGGCCCGCTCCCCCGCCATAGGCTCGGGCCGTGCCGACGACCGCACAGCGGTTCCTGCGCGCCCGTGACGACGACCGCAACCGCGCCGTCGAGGACATCGGGGCGGCGTACGCGGACGGGCAGATCACCATCGAGGAGCACGACGTGCGCTGCTCGGCGGCGCTCCGGGCCCGCACCATGGGTGAGCTGGCGACTCTCGTCGACGACCTGCAGCGACCGGGGGCGGTGCCCACCCCCGTGGTGGTCGCTCGCAACGACGGACTGCTCGACCTGCTCCGGCGGCTCGACTACGCCGCGCCGTTCCGGATGCTCAAGACCGGCCTCATCGCCGCAGTCGTCCTCCTGGTGCTGGTGGTCATCTTCGGCGGCTGGGCGGTCACGAAGGCGGTGGACTCGGCCGGCGACACCTTCGACGGCGTCGACAGCGAGTTCTTCTCCGAGGACAGCGCCGAGGCGTACGACGGACCGGGCCCGCAGACCGTGCAGGGCTTCGAGCAGATGCTCGACGACCTCGACGCTGACGCCGGCACCACGGTGGTGTCCAACGCCGTCATCTACGAGGACTACGCCGTGCTCAACGTGGTGAGTCCCGAGGACGCCCGGCTCACCGAGTACTACTACTACGGCGAGGGTGAGCTGCGGGAACCCAGCAGCGAGACCGCGATCGAGGCCGGGGCGGCCGTGCTCGACCTGCGCGACGTCGACATCGACCGTGCGGTGCACTGGCTCGAGGTCGTGCCCGGGAGGGTGAACCTCCCCGACGCCAACCAGACCTGGCTGAACCTCTGGGACTTCGCCAGCGACCAGGTGAACGTGATGGTCTACGCCTCCAACAAGTACAACGACGCGGGCTACCTGGTGACCTCGCCGGCCGGTGACCTGATCGAGACCCACCGCTTCGTGCCCTGACCAGGCACACTGGGCCACATGTGTCGCAACATCCGGACCCTGTCCAACTTCGAGCCCCCTGCCACGTCCGACGAGGTCGACGCGGCGGCGCTGCAGTACGTCCGCAAGGTCAGCGGCCAGACCAAGCCGTCGGCCGCCAACCAGGAGGCCTTCGACGCCGCTGTCGCGGAGGTCGCCCACACCACCCGGCATCTGCTGGACGCACTGGTGATCAAGGCGCCTCCCCGCGACCGCGAGGTCGAGGCCGCCAAGGCCAAGGCCCGCAGCGCCGAGCGGTACGGCCGGGTCGCCTCCTGACCCGGTCGGGGCGCCCACCCATCCTCACGGCGCCACCTCGACCTGCAGGCTGGTGAGCCCGCGCATGTCGAGCCAGGCCCGGCCCGGGCCGGTCACCAGCCGCAGCAGCACCTGGTCACAGCCGGGGCAGCGCAGGACCAACCCGGGGGCCCGGGTGTGCAGGGGCGCCTGACCGAGACTCGCCGAGCGCCCGCAGCCGTCACACCGCCCCACCGCTGCGGTCAGGTCGACGGCGAACAGCGTCCGCAGCGGACCTGCCGCCGCGTTGCCGTCGAGGACGGTTGGCTCGTCGGCCGTGAGTTCGTCCATCAGGGGCCTCCACTCGGTCCGAAGCGTTCGGTTCGCACCCGCGCAGGGTCGTGCCCGGCGGCCACCAGCAGGTCGGCCAGGGTCTCGACGAAGGGCGTCGGCCCGCACACGAAGCAGGCTGGAGCCAGGTCCGGGCCGAACGCCACCTGGGTCACCAGGTCAGCATCGACCCGGCCCGGAGCGCGGTTCGACCCGGGAGGCGCCACCCGGGTGTACACGAGCGTGACGTCGACACCGTCCACCTCGTCGCGCTGGCTGAGCAACTCGTCGGCGTACAGCAGGTCGCCGGGCGCGCGCACGGAGTAGAGCAGCCGCATCGGCACCCGGCTGCCGATCCGGGTGCGTTCCCGGACCATCGCCATCAACGGCACCAGCCCGGTACCGCCGGCGACCAGCTGCACCGGGTCCGGCCGCTCGGGCCGCCAGACGAACCACCCGCCGAGCGGGCCGCGTACCTCCAGCGCGGTGGCGACGGTGATCTCCCGCGTCAGGAACGGCGACACCTCCCCGCCGGGCACCAGCCCGACCGTGACCTCGATCAGGTCACCGACGGCGGGCGCGGCGATCGAGTACGCGCGGGTCGCGGTGTAGCCGTCGGGTGCCGTGAGGCGCAGGTCGACGTGCTGACCGGGCTCGTGACCGGGCCAGTCGGGCACCCGCAGCACCAGCGTCCGGCTCATGGCGTTCTCGTCGCGGGCGGCGGCGACGCTCGCCGCCCGCCAGGTCAGTCGCCCCAGTACCGCTGCTCGCGCCACGGGTCTCCGTACATGTGGTAGCCGGCGGTCTCCCAGAAGCCGGGCTCCTCGACGGGGGTCAGCGTCAGGCCACGCAGCCACTTGGCGCTCTTCCACAGGTACAGGTGCGGTACCAGCAGCCGAGCCGGCCCCCCGTGCTCGGGCTCCAGGTCGTCGTCGTCGTAGCGGTGCGCCACCCAGGCCTGGCCGTCGACCAGGTCGGCGAGCGGGAGGTTGGTCGTGTAGCCGCCGTACGAGTGCGCGAGCACGAAGTCGGCCGACGTCTCCACGTCCGCGAGCAGCGTGTCCAACGAGACGCCCTGCCAACGGGTGGCCAGCTTCGACCAGCGGGTCACGCAGTGCAGGTCGGTGGTGACGTCCTCTGCAGCCAGGGCGAGGAACGCCGGCCAGTCCCAGCGGTGCACCTGGCCGTCCTCTGTCGAGATCGTCAGCTCCCAGTCCGAGGGGTCGACGCGAGGGGTGGGACCGGCCGACAGGACCGGGAAGTCCTCGGTGAGGTACTGCCCCGGCGGCAGGTTCGGGTCGCTGCTGCGGCGCCGACCGGAGAAGCCTCCCGTGAAGATGCCCACGGTCCAGACGGTAGGCCCCGTAGCTGCCACGCGCACCCGTCAGCGGACCGCCGCCTCGGCGGGGTGCTCGCCGGGGCGCGGTGTGGTCCCGACCATCAGCACCGCGGCCAGCCCGAGGCTTGCCGCGAGCAGCGCGACCACCCGGCTCTGACTGCCCAGCACCTCAGCGAGTGCGGACACCGCCCAGGGTGCGGCGGCAGCGGCGATCAGCACGGGTGCGCCGAGCAGCCCGTTGAGCCGCCCGTAGCTGGTCGCGCCCCAGCGGTCGCTGACCGCAGTGGCCTGTAGCAGGGTGAACAGCCCGCGGCCCGCGCCGACGACCAGACCGAGCGCCAGCAGCAGCCCGGCAGGTCCGGGGACGACGGAGAACAACGCCATGCCGCCGGCGGCAGCGACCAGTACTCCGGCGCCCCGCCGGGCGGCGTTCGGAGCCCACGCGTGCAGCCGGCCGTAGCCCAGCCGTCCGCAGACCTGTCCGACGCCTCCGAGGCCCAGTGCGATCGCTGCGGTCCGGGTGTCGAGCCCGCGCTCGAGCATCAACGGGACCGTGGCGAAGACAACCGCGAACGTCGCGAAGGCGCCCAGGCTCATCGCGACGACGAGCAGGGCGAAGCTGCGGCTCCTGGTGACGCGCCGGGCCTCGTCGGCGACCGTGCGCCTCGGCCGGTCTGCGCGAGCCCCGGGCCAGGGTCCGCGCAGCCCCAGCAGGTGGGCCGGCACGGCGATCACGGCCAGCACGACCGCCAGCGTGAGGTAGGTGTCGCGCCAGCCGAGCGACTCCTCGAGGACGGCGGTGAGTGGTGCGAAGACCGTGCTCGCCAGACCGGCGACCAGCGTGACCGCCGTCAGCGCCACCACCCGGCGCTCGCCCCACCAGTGCGTCAGCGCGGCGAACGCCGGCGGGTAGAGCGCCGCGGACATCGCCACGCCCGCCGCGAGCCAGCCCACCCAGAAGACGAGGAGCGAGGTCGCGTTGGCGACCAGCACCAGCGCCCCGGTGCCCAGCACCGACCCGGCGGTCATCAGCCAGCGGGGTCCGACCCGGTCGAGCACCCGGCCGACGGCGATGCCGACCAGTGCTGCGGTCACCTGTCCGGCCGAGAAGGCAGCAGTGATGGCGGGCGCCGACCAGCCGGTGTCGGCGGTGATGGACGTGGCGAGCACCGGGAACGCGTAGTAGAGGATCCCCCAGCTGGTGATCTCGGTGAGGCACAGCACGGCCAGCACCCGTCGCAGCCCGGCCTGGTCGAGGTGACCAGGCTGGACGCGGACCTCGGCGGCTGCCCTCAACGGCCGCCGGTGCTGGCCGTCTCGAGGTCGACGCCGACCGGGCCGGCCGGCGTGCAGCAGCCTCCGGCCGTGTCCTCGGTCTCGTCGAACAGGCCGGCGCCGCCGCAGACACCGGTCTCCGGCAGCGTCAGCTCGACCCGCGACGCGGCCTCGTGGTCGCCGGCCAGCGCCGCGGCGACGGACCGCACCTGTTCGTACCCGGTCATCGCGAGGAAGGTCGGCGCCCGGCCGTAGCTCTTCATGCCCACCAGGTAGACCTCCCCCTCCGGCTGGGCGAGCTCGGTCGCCCCGTGCGGGTAGACGCTGCCACAGGAGTGCACGTTGGGATCGATCAGGGGTGCGAGCCGTACCGGGGCCTGCAGCACCGGGTCGAGCTCGAGCCGCACCTCGGACAGCCAGGACAGGTCCGGGCGGAAGCCGGTGAGGGCAACGATCTCGTCGACCTCGACGGTCACACCCTCGGACGAGCCCAGCGCGAGGCCGCCGGCGGTGTCAGTGACCGAGGTGGTGCGGAACCCGGTCACGGTCTGCACCCGGCCGGCGTCCACGGCCGCCTGCGCGCGCAGGCCGAGGGCGCCGCGGGCCGGTAGCTGGTCGGCCTCGCCGCCCCCGAACGTCGAGCTGGACAGGCCGCGGCGCACCAGCCACACGATCTCGGTGCCCGGGTGCTCCTGGGCGATGGTGTCGAGGGCGAGCAGTGCGGTGAACGCCGAGGCGCCACTGCCCGCGACGGCGGTGCGACGCCCGGCGTACCTGCGGACGACGGCCGGGTCACGGGTGTCGGGGACGCGGTAGCTGATCCGGTCCCGGGCGGCCGCCTCGCCGACGGCGGGGAGCCCGTCGCCGCCGAGCGGGTTCGGGTCGCCCCAGGTGCCGGACGCGTCCACCAGCCCGCGGGCCTCGATCCGGTCCTCCTCGCCGTCGGGGGTGACCACGTGCACGACCAAGGGCACGTCGTCGCGACTCGAGCCCACCACGAGGTCGCGTCCCTGCCGGGCGACGCCGGTGACGCGGGTGCGGTAGCGCACCGCGTCGCCAAGGGCGTCGGCCAGCGGCCGGAGGTAGCCCTCGACCCAGTCCCCGCCGGTCGGGTACGCGTCCGGGGCCGGAGCCGACCAGCCGAGCGGCCGCAGCAACCGGGCCGCCGCCGGGTCGACCAGCTCGGACCAGGTCGAGAACAATCGCACGTGCGCCCACTCGGTCACGGCCGCCCCCGCCGACGGACCCCGCTCCAGCACGAGCGGCGCGATGCCCTGCTCGCGCAGGTGCGCGGCCGCCGCCAGCCCGGTCGGTCCGGCTCCCACCACGACAACCGGCAGTTCCACGACGTCCTCCTCGCATCGATGTTCTTCGATGCCTAACGTATCGACGTTCTTCGATCAATGCAAGCCGCGCGGCCTAGCCGGCCTGGCCGACCAGGCCGTCGACCAGGTCGCGTACGCGGCTGCGGATGTCGTCCCGGATCCGGCGCACGGTCTCGGCGTCCTGTCCGGACGGGTCGTCGAGCACCCAGTCCTCGTACCGCTTGCCGGGAAAGATCGGGCAGGCGTCGCCGCAGCCCATCGTGACGACCACGTCGCTGACGCGTACGTCCTCGGTGCTCAGCAAGGCCGGCTGGGCGCCCGCGATGTCGATGCCGTCCTCGGCCATCACCTGCACCGCCACCGGGTTGACCGCGTCACCCGGCAACGAGCCGGCCGAACGGACCCGGACCCGGTCACCGCCCATCGCCCGGAGGTAGCCCGCGGCCATCTGGGACCGACCGGAGTTGTGCACGCACACGAACAACACCTGCGGGGGCGGTGCGGTGGCCATGCCTCAGCCTGTGGTCGAATATCGACAGTTGTCAATCTTTGCTCGCCCGTCGGGCACAATGGGGTGGTGACTGCTGCGACCCTGACCGAAGCGGAGAAGGTGGCCGGCTGCGCACCCCTGGTGCGTGCGGCCCTGGACGCGGACACCGCGGTCGTGCTTGCGCGGCGGCTCAGGGCGATCGCCGACCCGACCCGGCTGCGGCTGGTGTCGCTGGTGGCTGCCCACGAGGGTGGCGAGGCGTGCGTCTGCCACCTGACCGAGCCGGTCGGGCTCAGCCAGCCGACGGTCTCGCACCACCTCAAGATCCTCGTCGACGCCGGCATCCTGACCCGGGACAAGCGTGGCGTGTGGGCCTACTACGCGCTGGTCGACGGGGCGCTGGACGCACTGGCCGGCGTGCTGCGTACCGCCGACCCGCGCTGATCGGATCGCAGGGTCGGGATCAGCGGAGCACCGCCAGCTCCCCGAGCTTGGGCGGGATCGCACCGATCCGGCTGCGCGGCAACACCAGCCGCACCCGCGCGGTGTCCGCGGCGGGGAAGTCGCGGCGCACGTCCGGTCCGGCGTGGTCGCCCACCCGGAGCACGGTGCGCCAGGCGCCGTCGTCATCGACCTGCAACCGGTAGCCGGTGTGCGGGACGGTCAGCCAGTGGAACGCGGCCGCGTCGACGGTCCGCATCCGTCCCAGGTCGACGGTCAGCGACTGTGGCGCGGCGTTGTCCTCCGGCAGGGACCAGCTGGTGACCTCACGCCCGTCGACAGCGGCCGACGGCAGGTAGCTGATGTCGGCGGCGGTCGCGGTGGCCGGCTGACAGCGCGCAACGTTGCTTGTGGGCAGCTGGTCGGGTCGCCGGGTGGGCATAGTGATCGCCGATCCGGTGGAGACGGTCTGGACTCCCGACGTCGACGCCACCCGCATCGGCTCGCCGCGCACGAGGCGGACCCAGGTGCGCTCGGCGCCGACCCGCACGGTGAAGGTCCGACCCTGCCAGTGCAACCCGGTGACGGTGAGCCCGTCGGCGAGCTGCCGGGGCAGCGACGGGTTCAGCCGGACGTGGTTGCTGCGCCAGCGCAGCCCGGTGTAGCCGTACAGGAACTCCTGCAGGAGGCCGCCCTCGCCGGTGGTGAACGTGAACACCCCTTGTCCGCCGCGGGCCTCAGTGAACTGCTCGTACGGGCCGCGGACGAACGGCAGCAGGCTGCGCTGGGTGTAGGTCCACGACGAGCAACCGGGCAGGCCGAGCTGGGAGGCGACGATCGAGTTGACCGAATCGGTCATTGCCGGCCCCTCCGGGTCGTAGCGCGGCACGTAGTACTCGAGCGTCGACCGCGCGACCCGACCTGGTTGCCGCAGCTCCCACGGGTACGTCAGCAGCACGGCGTCGGCCTGCTTGACCAGCTCCCCGTCGTAGCCCGCGTACTCCGGACGTACGGCAGGGAAGCCGCCCAACGGGCGGGGATCCAGGATCCGCAACCCGTCGGCCACCTGGCGCCACCGGGCCGGCGCGCTTGCACCGACCAGACCGGCTGCGCGAGTCGCGAGTCGTAGCGCGGTGGCGGCGCCGTGGTTGGTGTACACCGAGTCGTCGACCGGCCAGTTGTGCTCGTCGGGCCCCTCGATGTCGTTGATCGAGTACGACCCGTCGCCGTTCTCCTCGGCCCGGCTGGCCCAGAAGTTGGCGGCGCCGCGAAGCACCGGCCACCCGCGTTCGCGCAGCCAGCGCGTGTTGCCGGTAACCAGGTAGTACTGCCACTGGCCCAGCGCCACGTCGGCCGTGATGTGCTGCTCGAGCTCGCGCGTCTCGGCCCACGTCGGCGTCACCTCGTCGCCGGTGAGTGCGCTCTCCCAGGCGAAGCGCATGCCCGCGTAGCCGGTGCGTTCGGCGTTGCGTCTCGCGCCGGCGCGCGTGCGGTAGCGGTAGTCGACGACAGTCGAGGCGTCTCCCGGATGCTGGGCCAGCAGCGCCGGGTACATCCAGGTCTCGGCGTCCCAGAAGACATGGTTGTTGTAGCCGTAGCTGGACAGGCCGACCGGACTCATGCTCCAGTCGACGTCGGGCCGAGCGCTCGACAGCAGGTAGAACTTTGCGGCCCGGATCCGGCGCTGGAGCGCCAGGTTGCCCGGGACCCGGATGTCGCTGCGCCACAGCTGCCGCCACGCGGCGGCGCTCTCGACCATCAGCTGCCGGGCGCCCGTACGCGCCGCCCGCCGCGCGGCACGGTCGGCGGCGGCGCCAGCGGCGCGGCTGTCGACCGAGGTCGCGAAGCCGACGACCTTGCTGACGGTGTAGGTCTGTCCGCGCCGGACGCGGAAACCTGCCCGCAGCGTCGTGCTGCGGTCCGTGGTGCCGGCTCGGACCCGGGCGCGGTCGGGGACCAGGAGCCGGTCCGAGTACGCGATCCGCTCGTCGGTGCCATGCGTGTCGGCGACGAGGACGGCACTGTGCTGCCGGGCCGACGCAGACGTCCGGACCGGTGACAGGCCGGGGGTGTAGGAGAACCCGTCGCCGAGCCGATCAACGACTCCGACCCGGCCGGACCAACGCGGGGTGAAGGTCAGCCGGACCACACCCACCCGGTGCCGGTCGCGGTCCATCACCACGTCGTAGCGCAGCCTCGTGGAACGACCGTCGTCGCCGCGCCAGGTGGCGGACGTGGTGACGACACCGCGGCGCAGGTCGAGGGTCTGCCGGTAGCAGGTCACCTCCCCGTCGCTGAAGTAGCGGCCGCCGCCCGTGCGGAGGTCGAGCCGGGTCCAGCCGGGCAGGTTCAGTCCGCCCTGCTCGAAGCTGCCGCCGTGGTCGGGGTCCGGGACGTCGGCCCAGACGCCGGCCAGATGTGTCTCCGCCGCGATCGGCGCGTCGACGAAGCCGTGGCCGGCCGCCGGGACGCGCGTGCCGACGTACCCGTTGCCGGCGTACGCGGGCGCAGCCGCCGCCTCGGCCGGGCTCGTCGTGGACAGCTGCCAGCCGGGCGACGCCGGCGCCCCGCCGCACCTGGAGACGGGCGATGCGGTGCCCACCGCTGTGGGCACGACGGTGAGCGCGCTGCCGAGCAGAGCGGCGATGCCGATCAGGCCGGTAGCCAGCCAGAGCCGGTGGGGCAGATGAGTTCGTCGCATGGCGGCCTCGCCGGGGGGACGGACAGGGCGCGAGCCAGCCAACTCCGTCGGTCCGGCGATCGCAACAACTGGCGCCGATCGCCGATGAGCCAGTGCCCGCCCTAGACTCGCCGCTGCCCGCCACCGACCGGCGGGCCGACGTGCGCGAGGTCTCGCCCCGCAGGTCCGCACGTCCCGCCCTCGTAGCTCAGCTGGATAGAGCAACCGCCTCCTAAGCGGTAGGTCGCGCGTTCGAATCGCGCCGAGGGCACGTGCGCATCGCCACCTGGAACGTCAACTCCGTCACCGCCCGGCTGCCCAAGCTGCTGGACTGGCTCGGCATCGCAGAGCCCGACGTCGTGTGCCTGCAGGAGGTCAAGTGCGCCGTCGACCAGTTCCCGTACGAGGAGGTCGGGGAGCTGGGCTACGAGGCGGAGGTGCACGGCGCCGGCCGCTGGAACGGTGTCGCCGTGCTGTCCCGGGTCGGGTTCGACGACGTGCGCCGCGGCCTGCTCGACGAGCCGGGCTACCACGCGGACAACGCGCTGCTGCCCGCCCCGGAGCAACGGGCGATGGCGGCGACCTGCGGGGGCGTACGGGTCTGGTCGGTCTACGTACCCAACGGTCGCGAGGTCGGGCACGCGCACTACGACTACAAGCTGGACTGGCTGGCCGCACTCCGGGCCACCGCTGCGGAAGAGCTCGCGACCACGCCTGGACCGTGGGCGGTGCTCGGTGACTTCAACATCGCGCCGACCGACGCCGACGTGTGGAACCCCGCGCTGTTCACCACCAGCACGCACGTGACCGCGCCGGAGCGGGCGGCGCTTGCGGCCCTCGGGACGGCCGGGCTCACCGAGGTGCTGCCGCGGCCGCTGAAGTACGAGATCGCCTTCACCTACTGGGACTACCGCCAGCTCGCGTTCCCGCACAACCACGGGATGCGGATCGACCTCGCCTTCGGCAACGCCGCTTTCACCGGAGCGGTCACCGATGCGTACGTCGACCGGGAGGCGCGCAAGGGCAAGGGCACCTCCGACCACGCGCCCGTGGTCGTCGACCTGCAGACCTGACGGCGCCCTGGGCCGGGGTGCGGCTCGCACCGTTCTGCCAAGGATTGCCAGCCATGTCCGGTTGGGATTAGATGCGGAGACCCGCACGTCTCCCGCCGTCAGTGAGGAACCGCCGTGACTCCCCTCCGCACCCTGGCAGCGGTGTCCGCCGTCGCCGTCATCGCCGGCCTCTTCACCATGCCGGGCGCCATGGCCCGGCCTGATCGAGTCAGCCCGCCGGACCCGCACGTGAACTTCGACGGCAAGACCCGCCTCGTGGTCGTGCACGCCGACACGCAGGCCGAGCGCAGCCAGGTGGTGCAGCTCGGGCTGGACGCGACGTCGCGGGTGACCCGCAAGGGGCTCGAGGTGATCCTGTACGGCGAACGTGACGCGCAGGTGCTGCGAGACGCCGGCTTCACCTGGACCACGCTCGTCGCCGACCTCGCTGCCCGCGAGCGGGCCAACGCCCGTGCCGACCGCGCCTATGCCCGGTCGGTCGCACGCTCACCGCTGCCGAGCGGGCAGGACCACTACCGGCACCTCGCCGACTTCAACGCCGACCTGCGCGAGCTGCACCAGCGGTTCCCGAAGAAGACCCGGCTGCTGACCCTCAAGCACCGTTCGATCGAGGGCCGCCCGGTCCGTGGCATCGAGATCACGACCCACGCCGCGAACCTCGCCGACGGCAAGCCGGTGTTCCTGCTCATGGGTGCGCACCACGCCCGCGAGTGGCCCACCGGTGAGAACGCGATCGAGTACGCGTTCGACCTGCTGCTGAACACGCGCCGCCCGAGCGGTGACCCGAGGGCCGACCGGATCGTGCGCGGCTCGCGCACCATCATCGTGCCGATCATCAACGTCGACGGGTTCGCGATCTCGCGTCACGCAGAACGGCTCGGCGACTTCTCCACCTTCGACTACGAGATGAAGCGCAAGAACTGCCTCATCTCCGACCACACCCCGCGGCAGTACCGGCGCGGGCCGTGCGACGACAACCAGGCGGGCCGCTACCGCGGCACCGACCTCAACCGCAACTATCCCGGTTTCTGGGGCGGACCGGGCGCCTCCCCCAGCTGGTCCGACGACACCTATCGCGGCGACGGGCCGGGTGACACACCGGAGATCGCCAACGTGCGGCACCTGGTCTCCCACCGACAGGTCGTGTCGTTGATCTCCCTGCACACGTTCGGCAACCTGTTGCTGCGGCCGCCTGGCGTCTACGACACCGGGCAAGCGCCGGACGAGGTCCAGTACGAGCGGCTGGGCGCACGCATGGCCGCCGCCAACGACTACACGAACCAGCCGTCCTACCGGCTGTACGACACCACCGGGTCGACCGAGGACTGGAGCTACTGGAACACCGGTGGCTACGGGTTCACGTTCGAGATCGGCACCATCGGCTTCCACCCGCCGTACCGGAAGGGAGTGGTGGCGGAGTACCTCGGCCTGGACCCGGCAGAAGGTGCCGGACAGGGCGGCAACCGCGAGGCGTTCTACCGGATGTCCATGGCCACGTTGCGCGGCAGCATGCACGCGCGTATCCGCGGTTCGGCACCGGCTCACCACCGGCTCGAGATCTACAAGCGGTTCATCACCGCGACGTCGCCGGTGATCGGCGAGGACGGCAGCACGGGGGCGCCGCAGTACTACCAGGACGTGCTGACCAGCCGGCTCGACATCGGACAGCGGGGCCGGTTCACCTGGGACGTCAACCCCTCGACCCGACCGCTGGTCGTCGGCCGCTACGGCCGCGACCCCGTCGCCCCGCCGCAGGACGACCTGACGCTCACCAACCCGCCAGGCGTCCCCGCGGTCGGCGACAGCGAGCAGACGACGTTCACGATCGAGGGTCCGCCTGACGCCGACAACGGCGTCGCGCGGGTGCGCTTCGGCTGGCAGGGCACCGACGACCCGGAGGAGGTCGACTGGGACGCCGCGATCCTCGACCCGGACGGCAACGTGGTCGCACAGGCGGCCACGCTGGCCAACCCCGAGGTCGCCACGCTGGCCGACCCGGTGCCCGGCGAGTACACCCTGGTGATGGTGAACTACGCGGGCGGCAACCAGAACCGTGACTGGTCGGGCACGGTGACGTTCGAGGGCCCCCAGCCGGCCACGTACTCCGGGCTCAAGGAGGCCTGGATCCTGAGCTGCACCAACCTGCGCACCGGCCGGGTGGTCGCCACCCGCGAGGTCGTCGTCGATCGCGGCGAGGTCGCGGGCGTCGGCCGGGTCTGCGCGTCGGGTCGCGGCGCCACCGGGTGACGTCGAGGAGTAGCCACCTCGGTCCGGATCTCGCGTGACCGAGGTGGAGGAGCTGCGCGGTCTGCTCGGGCTCGCGTTCCTGCTGCTGGTGGCCGTGGCGTTCTCCACCCACCGGCGCCGGATCTCGGTGCGCACGGTCGTCGGCGCACTCGCCCTCCAGATCGCCTTCGCGGCACTGGTGCTGCGCTGGGAGCGCGGCAAGCAGGCGCTGGACTGGGTGTCCGACCGCGTCGCGGACCTGATCGGATACGCCCAGGAAGGCACGGCCTTCGTCTTCGGGCCGCTGCTCGAGGTGGGTGACGAGAACGACACCATCTTCGCCCTGCAGGTGCTGCCGGTCATCGTCTTCCTGGGTGCGCTGATCGGGCTGCTGTTCTACCTGCGGGTGATCCAGTACGCGACGTACGTGATCGGGGGCGCGATCGCGAAGGTGCTGGGCGTCAGCAAGGTCGAGTCGATGTACGCGAGCACGGTGATCTTCCTCGGCCAGTCCGAGGCGCCGCTGATGATCGCGCCCTACCTGCGCCACCTCCGCACCCCGCAGGTGTTCACCGTCATGACCAGCGGCTTCGCCGCAGCGGCCGGCTCCACCCTGGTGGGCTACTCGCTGCTCGGCGCGCCGCTGGAGTACCTGCTCGCCGCGACCGTGATGAACGCGCCGGCCGGGCTGCTGATGGCGAAGATCATGTGGCCGGACGAGCCCGAGACGGCAGCCGACGGCGAGGAGGAGGACGACGAGGAGCGGCCGGACGAGATCGACGTCCGCAGAGTGCGCGACGAGGAGTCGGCCAACGCCATCGACGCGGTCGGCCGCGGCGCGATCGCAGGCGGCCGGATCGCCGTCACCGTGGGCGCGCTGCTGATCGCGTTCATCGCGCTGATCGCCTTGGCCAACGGGATCCTCGGCGCCGTGGGCGGCTGGTTCGGCCGCGACGACCTGACCTTCCAGCAGCTGCTGGGTTGGGCGCTGGCGCCGCTGGCGTGGCTGCTCGGCGTGCCGTGGGACGAGGCCGTCGACGCCGGCTCGTACATCGGCGAGAAGACGGTGCTCAACGAGTTCGTGGCCTACGCGTCGTTCGGGCAGAACATCGACAACCTGTCGCCGATCACGATCGTCATCGTGACGTTTGCGCTCGCCGGTTTCGCCAACTTCGCGTCGATCGCGATCCAGATCGGCACGATCAGCAGCCTGCGGCCGGAGCTGCGCGCCACCCTCGCCCGGCTCGGTCTGCGCGCGCTGCTCGCCGGCAGCCTCGCCAACCTCGCCAACGCCGCCATCGCCGGCGTGGTCGTCTTCTTGTAGCCGCGACGGGTCAGCCGGAAAGGGCCGCCTGCGTCAGCACCGCGGACGGGTCGGCGCCGATGGTCAACGGGTGCGGAGCCGCGCCGGCACGTACCAGCAGGTCGCCGACGGCCGCGATCATGGCGCCGTTGTCGGTGCACAGTCGCGGCCGCGGCACCCGCAGCTCGATGCCGGCAGCGGAGCAGCGCTGCTCGGCCAGCGCGCGGAGCCGGCCGTTGGCCGCGACCCCGCCGGCGACCACGAGTGTGTCGACGCCCTGGTCGAGGCAGGCGCGTACCGCCTTGGCGGTGAGCACGTCGACCACGGCCTCCTGGAACGACGCGGCCAGGTCCGGCACCGACTCGGCGCCGGCGAGCTTCCGACGCGCCACCGCCGTCTTCAGCCCGGAGAACGAGAACGCGTACGGCTGCGTGCGGTCGCCGAGCAGGGGGCGGGGGAATGCGACGGCCGTGGGGTCACCGTCGCGCGCCGCGGCGTCGATCGCCGGTCCGCCGGGATAGGGCAGGCCGAGCAGCCGGGCGACCTTGTCGAACGCCTCCCCGGCGGCGTCGTCGACCGTGTCGCCCAGGTGCAGGATCGGGTCGGTGGCGAGATCGCCCAACGTCAGCAGGGACGTGTGCCCGCCCGAGACGACGAGGGCGACGCACCGCTCCGGCAGCGGGCCGTGCTCGAGCGTGTCCGCGGCGACGTGTCCCGCCAGGTGGTGCACGCCGTACAGCGGGACGTCGAGCGTCCACGCGTAGGCCTTCGCGGCCGCGAGTCCCACCTGCAGCGCGGTGGCCAGACCCGGTCCGGAGGTGACGGCCACGGCGTCGACGTCACCGAGCCCGAGGCCGGCGTCGGCGAGCGCGGCGTCGACCGTGGGACCCATCGCCTCGAGGTGCGCGCGGGCCGCGATCTCCGGGATCACCCCGCCGAACCGGACGTGCTCCTCGACGCTGGACGCGAGCGCGTCGCCGAGCAGCACGCCGTCCGCGACGAGCCCGACACCGGTCTCGTCGCACGAGGTCTCGATGCCGAGCACGACCGCCACGTCACGACACGGTACGTGTCGGGGGATCCGGGCCGGATCCGGTCGTCGGGCGCGCTACTCTGGGATCGACAGATTGTCTGACAATCTCCGAGCAGCCGAGAGAACCGAGCAGCCCCATGACCAGCAACCACATCGATCGGTCCAGCGCGGCGATGGTCGCGCTCAGCGACAGCCGGACGGCGCACAACTACCATCCGCTGCCGGTCGTGGTCACGAGCGCCGAGGGCGCGTGGATGACCGACGTCGACGGCAACCGGTTCCTCGACCTGCTGGCCGGCTACTCCGCGCTCAACTTCGGGCACGCGCACCCCGACCTGGTACGGGTCGCGCACGAGCAGCTCGACCGGCTCACGCTGACCAGCCGCGCGTTCATCCACGACCAGTTCGGGGCGTTCTGCGCCGAGCTCGGCGACCTCGCCGGCAAGGAGCTGGTGCTGCCGATGAACACCGGTGCCGAGGCGGTCGAGACCGCGATCAAGGTCGCCCGCAAGTGGGGCTACGACGTCAAGGGCGTGCCCGCCGACCAGGCCCGGATCATCGTGGCGTCGGGCAACTTCCACGGCCGCACCACCACGATCGTCGGGTTCTCCGACGACCCCGACGCCCGCGGCGGGTTCGGCCCGTTCGCCCCCGGGTTCGTGCAGGTGCCCTACGGCGACCTCGCCGCGATGGAGGCGGCCGTCGACCCGAACACGGTGGCCGTGCTGATCGAGCCGATCCAGGGTGAGGGCGGTGTGGTGATCCCGCCCGACGGCTACCTGCGTGCCGTACGCGACCTGTGCACCCGCGAGAACGTCCTGTTCGCCGCCGACGAGATCCAGTCCGGTCTCGGGCGCACCGGCCGCACGTTCGCGTGCGACCACGAGGACGTCGTGCCGGACATGTACGTGCTGGGCAAGGCACTCGGCGGTGGCATCGTGCCGGTGTCGGCCGTGGTCGCCGACCGCGACGTGCTCGGCGTCCTGCACCCGGGACAGCACGGCAGCACCTTCGGCGGCAACCCGCTGGCGTGCGCGGTCGGGCGGCAGGTCGTGGCGATGCTCGCGACCGGCGAGTACCAGCACCGCGCGCAGGCACTGGGCAAGCGCATGACCGAGCGGCTCGAGGCCATGCTCGGCGAGGGTGTCGTCGGTGTGCGCACCCGCGGCCTGTGGGCGGGCGTCGACGTCGACCCACGCGTCGGCACCGGCCGCGCCGTCTGCGAGGCGCTGATGGGCCGGGGAGTCCTGGCCAAGGACACGCACGGCTCGACGATCCGGCTCGCTCCCCCGCTGGTCATCGACGAGGCCGACCTCGACTGGGGCCTCGACCAGCTGGAGGCCGTGGTCAGTCGCGCCTGAGCCCGCCGGCTCAGGGCAGCGGGAAGATCGCCGTGGCGCGGTGGTACTTGCCCTTGACCGTCTGCCCGTCGCCGCCGACGACCAGGCCGCCGGCGAACAGCGTCAGGTCTTCCTTCCCGTGTCCGCGGGTCATCGGCCGGGCGCTCCAGCTACGGATCGCGAGGCCGTTCGAGGGGTCGATCGCACCGATGCTGTCGACCTGGTAGGCACCCGGCCCGGCGGAGTCGTGTCCGAACGGGTTGTCGAGCCAGCGCTGGTGCCCGCCGACGTAGACGGCCGCCCCGCTGACCGCGACGGAGTACAGCGAGTCGCCGCCCGTCCAGTTCACCCAGGTCGGCTCCGCGACGGATCCCGACGAGCTGGCCTCCCAGCGTCCGGCCCCGTCACAGAAGCCGTTCTGCGGGTAGCCGCCGCGCGGACCACCGGTCGACACGATGACGAAGTACGTACCGTCCGGTGACCAGTCGAGCCCGCGCAGGTAGTACGGGATCGACGAGGCGCACAGCGTGTCGAACCGCCGCGGGTGCCACGACTGCAGCGTGGTCGTGGCGCCCAGCGTCAGCCGGAACGCCAGCCGGCGGGACTCACCGTTCACGGTCGTGAAGTTGCCGATCGCCACCAGGTCCGTACCGGCTGGGTTGATGCCGAACTGGTCGACCCTGGTCGCGCTTCCGCCGACGTTGCCGGCGACCGAGATGTTGATCAGCCCGGTGTCGGCGCCGGTCGTGATGTTCGCCGCGACGAGTCGCTTGGCGAAGTCGCCGGCGACGTACACCATGTTGTTGGCCACCTGCACGTCGCGGACGATTCCCCCGGTCCACTTGAAGGTCGGGTCGATGGTGCCGGTGGCCAGGTTGACCTTCACCAGGTAGGGCTTGGTGGCGCCGTTGACGTTACGGAAGCCGCCACCGACGAACAGCGCCGATCCGTCCGGCGTGCCCGCCAGGGCCCGGACCTCGCCGTCGAAGTTCAGCGTCAGCGGCGACACCGCCCCGGTGGTCGCGGAGTAGGCCACGAAGTTCTGCCGGTTGTACGTCACCGTGCGCGCGGAGTTCTCGAACTGGGTGAATTTGCCTCCGGCATAGACCATGCCGCCGACGACCGCGTTCTCGTGGACGGCCCCGCCGGTCTTCAGGTGCGGGGTCCAGGTCACCGGGGTGCTGCTGACCACCGTGGGGTGCGCCACGCCCGCCCGTGCGTCCGTGCCAGCGAGCAGCAGGCCCAGCATGGCGAGGACCACTCCGGCCACAGCTGCTCGGCTGCTTCGACGTCGGTTGCTCAGTGCCATCTTGTACCCCCTGTCGGCACGCTGGGCGTGACCAGCGTGGCAACGGTTCGGGTGGGTGGTGGGTTCGTTCGTCCGTTGCCAGTGTCCGCCTAGAAGGGCCTGCTGTCCCGGGAAGGGCGAGATGCGTGCTACGTCCTCGCCGTCGGGGCCATCCGCGTGACCTGGCGGTCTACGCTGCGACGATGGGCGTGCGGGACCGCTTCCTCACCGGGTTGGCGGCACAGCTCGGCCGCCCGGAAGGGGTCCGCGGCCGAATCGTCGCGAGGCGCCTGAACCGCGACAACCGCACCGCCCTGACCGCGGCGGTCGACGCCACCGAGCTGAAGCCGGGACAGGTCGCCGCCGACATCGGCTTCGGCGGCGGGCTGGGTCTGCAGCTGCTGCTGGAGCGGGCGCGCCCGGGCGGACACGTGCACGGCATCGACCTGTCCGACACCATGCTCGAACGCGCCCGCGGCACCCTCCGCCGGGAGGGCCTCAACGGCGAGCTCACGTTGCAGCTGGGCTCGATCACGGCCCTGCCGCTGACCGACGCGTCGTTGGACGCGGCGATCACCGTGAACACGATCTACTTCGTCACCGATCTCGAGCGGGCCTTCGCCGAGCTCGCGCGCGTGCTGCGGCCGTCGGCACGTGCGGTGATCGGTATCGGTGATCCTGCCGAGATGGCTGAACAGCCGGTCACCGCGCACGGGTTCACGCTGCGCCCCGTCGACGACGTGGTCGCGACGCTCGCCGGGGCGGGCATCAGCACCGAGGAGAAGATCCGGGTCCGTCAGGGCGACGGCGACTTCCACCTGCTGGTGGCCCGCAAGGACCCCGCGTAGGAGCGCCTGACCCGTCGGTCAGTGCTTCTTGGTGGGCGGCACGATCTCCACCCGGTGCTTCGCTGCGTCGGCCTTGGCGTGCTTGTCGGCCCGCTTCTCCTTGAGCGACTTGCCGGACTTCTTGGTCATGTGTTGTCGCGGGGACTTGTCAGCCATGACGGCTCCCTGGTCGGGAGCCTGGACGGCTCCACGGCTGCGACGGTACGCCCTCGGCACCGCGAGACGGCGCGTTCCACCTCCGGGCGAGCCACCGCGTTGAATACGATCTGCCTCGTGGTCGTGGCCCTGCGCGAGATCGACGAAGCGAACCGCGAGGCGGTCCTCGGCCTACAGGTCGCACCGGGGCAGGAGCGGTTCGTCAGTTCGGTTGAAGGGGCCCTGGCAGAGGCGGTCGAGTACGCGCACGCTGGACCGTGGTACCGAGCGGTCTTCGCGGGCGGTGAGCCGGTCGGGTTCGTGATGCTGAGCTGGAACGTGGAGCCGCAGCCACCCGAGATCATCGGGCCGTGGTTCTTGTGGAAGCTGCTCATCGACGAGCGGCACCAGGGCCGGGGCTACGGCCGCGACGTCGTACGGCAGGTGGCTGGGCTGGTGCGCGCCGAGGGTGCGACGGAGCTGCTCACCAGCTACGGAGCCGAAGACGGCGGGCCGGCCGGCTTCTACGCACGGCTGGGGTTCGTGCCGACCGGTGAGGTCGACGTGGACGGCGAGGTCATCGTCCGGCTCGCGCTGTCGGAGACACCGGCTCAGCGTCTGAGGTGAAGGATCTTCGTGTGGGCCGCCGGTGTCCAGGCTCGGCAGCAGCCGGTTGAACGACGACATGAGCGTTGCAGGGCCAGTCTGATCAGATCTAGCCTTCCGCGGATGAGCCCGGCGCCGAAGCGTCAGCTGTCGCGTGCTCGGTCTGCGGCGCAGATCTGGCGTCTTCATCACCAGTGAGCATCGCCGGCGCGGGCAAGACCGGACGAATCTCACCGGGGCCGCCAACGGTGAGCACATTCGGTGCCCTCACCTCACGAGCGAATGGCGTCGGCGTGCCGCGGAGCTCAAGCTTCGGATGCCTGCTCGCTGCCTGCACGAAGGCACCTTCGCCGCCGTACGAGGTACCACGGTCACTTACACCGTGCAGTTCGGACAGGACGTGGACTTCGCACCAGACCTGACTCGCGGCCATGTCACCTATACCGAGTGGGTGTCACGGGGCTGAGTCGACGGGGGTGGCGCCGCACGATCCCCTACAGCATCCGCATTCTTCCGCGCGATGTTCTCACCACCGCCGGGGAACGTGAGGTGAGCGTGCCAGTCGCTCAACGCAGCGGACAGAACAACCCATTCGCACAGATTGAATTGAACGCCTACCAAGGGCGCCGTCCGAGCGTGGCGGTTTGCTCCTGTCGAGAACGTGCTGGCAGTCGTGCATTCCAGCACCAGTTCGGCTCAGCGTCTGAGGTGGAGCGTGTTGGTGCGAGGTCGGCGGTTGGGGTCGACCCACGCCGGTGGGAGGAACTCGGGGCGTCGGTCGGGTCCGAGGCGGACGGTCCACTCGCCGCGGTGGATGACGGTGTGGTGGGCGTGGCAGAGCAGGACGCCGTTGTCGAGGCTGGTGGGTCCGCCGTACGCCCAGTGCAGGATGTGGTGGACGTTGCACCAGCTTGCTGGGCGATCACATCCGGGGAACGCGCAGCCGCCGTCCCGGACCTCGACGGCGCGGCGGAGCTCCTTGGTGAACACCCGGATCGCCCGGCCGACGTCGAGCGGCACACCGGCCGAGCTGAGCAGCACCGGGATGATGGTGGCGTCGCAGGCGAGCCGGCGCACGGTCTCGGCGCTGATCGGTGTTCCGGTGTCGAGGGTCCCGACGCCCAGCGCTTTGACGAGCTGGTCGTGGTCGATGGTGACGGCGACGTGGGCGGGGAACCCGAAGCTGGTCGGGGCGTCGTCGGCTGCCAGGGACCGTCGGCAGATCTCGACCAAGGCGTCGGCGGTGCGCTGGCCGGCGGTACGACTGTCCGCGCCGCCGTCCGGTGCGGGGAGGCCACCGGGTCGGGCGAACGGTTCCAACGCCGCGGACACGACCGCCCAGGACCCCTGGTCCAGGTCGCCGCGTACGCGGATCCGACCACGGTGGTCCGGCCCAGCCGTCAACGTGTTCGAACGGGCCGCGTCCCGGGTCTCCGCCCGGGCCATTGCCTCGGCGTCCTTGGCGTCCGCGACCTCGGGGGCGAGGTAGGCGAGCAGATGGGAGCCATAGCCAGCGAGCACTGACGCCGGGTGGTCGGCTGCCCACGCGAGCATCAGCTCCTCGCCCTTGTCGACGATCTCGACGCCGAGCGAGTCGGGCAGCGCGTGCACGGCGTCGGCGATCACCTTGGCCTGATCGGCGTCGATGTCGCCGGCCGCGAATGCGAGGTTGGTGGCGGCGAGCCCGCGGCTCAGGTGGTCGGCCAGATCTGCCACCTGCCGCGCCTTGGCCCGCCGAGCAGTGAGCACGTCGGCCAGCCACGCGGTGGTCGAGGTCGCACCGACGGTCTTGGCCAGGTCGCGGCGGGCTGCCTCGCCGACGGCGGTCGTCTGCACCGCGGCTGCCTTGCGGATCACCTGTTCGGCGGCGGTGATGACTTCGGTGACGGCGGCGTCGTCAGCCGACCACAACGTCAGGCTGCCCGGGTCGACCAGCTCGTCCAACCGATCCGCGAACCGGCGACACAGCTGCGCCACCGGATGCGAGGTGGTCTCATGCGGCTGATCCGACATGCCAACAACCTAGTCGCTGCCACCGACACTGGCGGCTGAGAATGCCCTTGTCCACAAGGGGAAACGACGACTTGCCCAACGTATAATGGCCGGCAGCAGCAGGCACAATCGGATGTATCATCACCAGAGATGTTGCAGCTGACGAGTCAGGCTCCTGACCTGTGCGTCAACTGCGCCAAGCACGCTATGACTGGCCCCATTCGGCCGGGCGATCCGCAGTGAGGCGCTCGAGAAGTTTGGGATCGACGGCGGGCTTCAGCGTCATGTTGTCCGTCAACCACCGCATGGCTGGGCCCATGAGGGCAGGCAGATCAGCGCCTGCATATGTCAGATACTTGAGCGCGCCATACTGAGTCATCTTGTACGCATCCTGAATCACTTCGACCATGACGGTAGAGTCGGGCAGAGTGCTGACCCGGAAACGTCCCGGCTCGTACTCATCGGCAACAATCAACCTCTGGAGTTCGAGACTCGGCCAGTACAGGCCGTGTGCTGCACCACCGGCCGCACGCCACAACCGCTCGACGGTAACCGCGTCTAGGTCGAGATCGTCAGGTAGGCATGCGGCCCGCAGCACGGCGAGATAGACGTTGGGCGCTCGGATCTCGTCCTCGGTGAGGACCGCTGCAACGCGGCCCAGGAGATCGGCCTCCCGCTGGCGACAGCGCTCCTTGTCCTCACGATCGACGCAGCTCTTTCGGTGCTCTTGAAGATTTCATCGGATCAATCTGAGGTGCCTGCGGATGCACTCGAGCGGATCGCGGGTGCTCAGCAGCCACACGACTTGTGCGGCGCTCTCCAACGCGGCTCGGGCGAGCGTGTAGGTGGGCCTGAGCGTGAAGCTGACGGTCTGGTCGGGGTGGAATTTGAACGGTGCGACGTGATCGGCCCACATCAGCGTGTGCTCGAACGCGGCGTCTACGTAGTGCCGGGCGCGATCGGACACCTTCTCGAACGGGTAAAGGTCATTGGCCCGCACGAAGTTTGACCCCTCGACGGGTTTCGCCACAGGCTTGAACCATGTGCCATGTGATTCGACTGCCCTGAGCGATCTCGGTGAACGCCTGGGTGTGCTCGGCCGGAACAGGGTGACGAACCTCCACGACTCGAAGCGTAAGACCAACGAACGCCCCGCCCGCTACAGCGGCTTGCCACCCGTCACCGCGAGCACCTCGCCGGTGATGTAGCTCGCATCCTGAGAGGCGAGAAACACGTACGCAGGCGCCACCTCGGCCGGCTGCCCGGCACGCCCCAGCGGCGTCGTCGCGCCGAAGCCGTCGATCATGTCGTCCGGCATCGTCGCCGGGATCAGCGGCGTCCAGATCGGGCCCGGCGCCACCGAGTTGACCCGGATCCCCTTCTCGCCGAGGTCCTGCGCGAGCGCCTCGGTGAACGTCACGATGCCGCCCTTGGTCGTCGCGTAGTCGAGCAGTGGCGGCGACGGCGTCGTCGACTGGATCGACGAGGTCGTGATGATGCTCGACCCCGCGGCCAGGTGCGGCAGCGCTGCCTTGCACAGCCAGAACATGCCGTACAGGTTGGTCTTGATGGTGCGGTCGAGCTGCTCGCTCGAGATCTCCTCGAGGCCGCCGGGCTTCGCCATCTGGTACGCCGCGTTCGACACCAGCACGTCGATGCCGCCGAGCTCGGACACGGTGGCCTCCACGATCCGGACGCACTCGTCCTCACGCGTCAGGTCGCACGCGAGCGCGAGCGCCTTGCGGCCGGCGTCCTCGACCAGACGCACCGTCTCCTGGGCGTCGTCCTCCTCCTCGGGCAGGTAGGCGATCGCCACGTCGGCACCCTCGCGGGCGTACGCGATCGCCACGGCCCGGCCGATGCCGGAGTCGCCGCCGGTGATCAGCGCGCGCTTGTCCCGCAGGCGTCCGCAGCCGCGGTACGAGTCCTCGCCGTGGTCGGGCCGGTCAGTCATGGCCGCGGTCGATCCCGGATGTGGTTGCGGTGACTCGCCCTCGGTGTCGGGCTGGCTGTACTGATCGGACATGGAGACCCTTCCTCGCGTGTCTTCTCCGGTGCCCCTCCGGTGGCCGGGTCATGCACGCCGCGGGTGAGACTGTCGGCATGGACCTGCGCATCTTCACCGAGCCCCAGCAGGGCGCGACGTACGACGACCTGCTGCGGGTGGCCCGGGCGACCGAGGACCTGGGCTTCGACGGCTTCTTCCGCTCCGACCACTACCTGGCGATGGGGGTCGACGGCGGACCCGGGCCAACCGACGCCTGGGTGACGCTGGCTGGGCTGGCCCGGGACACCTCCCGGATCCGGCTCGGCACGCTGGTGAGCTCGTCCACCTTCCGGCTGCCGGGACCGCTCGCGATCGCGGTCGCCGGCGTCGACCAGATGAGCGGCGGACGGGTCGAGCTGGGCCTCGGGGCGGGGTGGTTCGACGACGAGCACCGCGCGTACGGCATCGACTTCCCGGACGTGCGCGGACGCTTCGACCGGCTGGAGGAGCAGCTCGCGATCATCACCGGACTGTGGGAGACGGCGGCCGGCGAGACCTTCGACTTCACCGGCACCCACTACCGCCTGGAGCAGTCGCCCGCGCTGCCGAAGCCGGTGCAGACGCCGCGCCCGCCAGTGATCGTCGGCGGGGCAGGCAAGCGGCGCACGCCCGCGCTGGCGGCACGGTTCGCGCAGGAGTTCAACGCGGCGTTCCAGGCGCCCGCCGACGTACCCGTACTGTTCGACCGGGTACGCGCCGCGTGCACCGATGCCGGGCGCGACCCGGCCACCATGACGTTCTCCGCGGCGTGGACGGTGTGCTGCGGACGGGACGAGGCAGAGGTCACGCGCCGCGCGGACGCGACCGGCCAGACGGCCGAGGCACTGCGCGAACGCCAGCTCGGCGGCACCCCGGACGAGCTGGTCGACCGGCTGGGTCACCTCGCCGACGCCGGAGCGACGCGGGCGTACCTGCAGGTGCTCGACCTGACCGACCTGGACCACCTCGAGCTGATCGCAGCCGAGGTGGCCCCGCAGCTGGCCTGAGCGCGGCTACTCGGTGGACGTCGACGGGTCGCCGTCGACGGCCGCGGACAGCCGAGGCACCAGCTCGTCGACCAGGAACGGCAGGCTCAGCACGGTGACGAAGGACGTCGCGTCGTAGGCAGCGTCATCCGTCTGCAGCAGCACGTCGCGACCCTCGCGGGCCACGTCGAGATCCGGATAGGTGGGGACGACCTCGTCGATCGGGTCGCCGTCGTCGAGCCAGACCAGGGCGTCCAGGTCGATGAGGTCGGCCCGTTCGGGACTGATCGATCCGCCGAACTCCTCGGGCAGCTCCGCGCTCAGCTCCTCCGGGTACGCGAAGCCGAGATCCATCAGGAACCGGCCACGCGGATCCTGCGGGCCGTACACGAAGATCCCCTCGTAGGGCGTCAGCGTGACCGCCTCCTTGCCCTCGAACTCGGGGTGCCCTTCGCGGGCCGCAGTGATCTGGTCCTCGACGTCCGCGACCATCTCCTCGGCCTCGTCCGCCATGCCGACGGCCGTGCCGATGATCGTCGTCGCCTCCTGCCACGGGGTGCCGTAGTCGACGTACTGCTCCGGCGCCGCGACGACCGGCGCGATCTCGGAGTACAGGTCGTAGTCCTTCTGACTGATGCCCGCGTAGACGGCGAGGATCAGGTCCGGCTCCAGGGCGGCGACCGCCTCGAACTCCTGCTCGGTCTCCAGCTCGGCCGGCGGCTCCGCGTCGCCGAGCGCGTCCTGCGCCCAGGGGAAGATGTTGCCCTCGTGCTCGCCGAACCAGAACGTCGTGCCGACCGGAACGATCCCGAGCGCCAGCAGCGCGTCCTGGTCGGTGAGGCCGACGGTCACGACCCGCTCGGGCGGCGCCTCGACCGTGGTCTCGCCGAACCGGTGCTCGATGGTGACCGGGAACGCGTCGGAGGCCGCGGACTCGCTCCCGCCGGCCGAGTCAGAGCCGTCGGCCTCGCCCCCGCACGCGGAGACCAGCGCCAGGGCGGCCAGCAGGACGACGGCACGACGCATGAGGCCTCCGCGATGTTAGGGGAGGCTCACCTTAACCCAGCCGACGCAGCCGGACCTCCTGCAGGGTCCCGCCGGTGGCCGTGAGCGTGAGGTACGTGCAGTGCGGCTCCCGTCGCCGGTCGGTCGGCGAGCCGGGGTTGAGCAGCCGCAACCCGGTGGACGCGGTGCTGTCCCAGGGGATGTGGCTGTGGCCGAACACGAGCACGTCGACGTCGGGGTAGGCAGCAGCGCACCGTCGCTCCCTGCCCGGCTTGCCGCCGGTCTCGTGCACGACCGCGAACCGCACCCCGCCGAGGGCCGCGTACGCCACCTCCGGCAGCCGGTCCCGCAGCGGCTGCGGGTCGTTGTTGCCCCACACCGCGACCAGCCGCCGGGCCCTCGCCTGCAGCGCGTCGAGCGTGGCCAGGTCGCACCAGTCGCCCGCGTGCACGACCACGTCGGCCGCGTCGACGGCCTCCCACAGGCGGTCGGGCAGCGCCTTCGCCCGGGTGGGCAGATGGGTGTCGGACGTGACGACCAGCTGCACCGCGTCGTGGGTCATACCGGGGCAGTCTGCCCTCCCCCGAACGGTCCGACCGGACGTACCTCACAGCCCGCACCAGGTCGGATCGTGCGGGACAGGGGTGCGGGTCGGCTAGAGTGGACCCAGTTCGTGCGCGCGGTGACAGCCGCGCCGGACCGCCCACACGTCCCGATCACACCGCCGCAGCGGCCTGAACAGTCCGCGCCGGGAGATCGGCCCCCACGACCCATCGGAGTTGCACCCATGGCGACCACGTTCGCCCAGCTCGGCGTGCCCGCTGCGCTCACCGCAGTGCTCGATCGCGCCGGCATCACCCAACCGTTCCCCATCCAGACCGCCACGCTCCCCGACGCCCTCGCCGGGCGCGACGTGCTCGGCCGCGGACGCACCGGATCGGGCAAGACGTACGCGTTCGCCCTCCCGATGCTCGCCCGGCTCGCCGCCAGCGGTACCCCACGCCAGCCGGGCCGGCCCCGCGCCCTCGTGCTGGCACCGACCCGCGAGCTCGCGACCCAGATCGCGACCGCCATCCAGCCGCTGGCCGAGGCACTCGGCATGCGCACCCTCACCGTCTTCGGCGGCGTCGGTCACGGACCTCAGACCGCCGGCCTGCGCCGGGGCGTCGACGTTCTCGTCGCCTGCCCGGGACGGCTCGCCGACCACCTCGCGCAGGGCAACGCCCGGCTCGACGCCGTCGAGGTCACCGTGCTCGACGAGGCCGACCACATGGCCGACCTCGGCTTCCTGCCCGAGGTCAAGCGGCTGCTGGACAAGACGCCGCGGGACGGTCAGCGGCTGCTGTTCTCGGCCACCCTCGACGGCGGCATCGACGTCATCGTCAAGCGCTACCTGCACGACCCGGTGACGCACAGCGTCGACACCGTGCAGTCGCCCGTCTCGACCATGGCGCACCACGTGCTGCACGTGCGTCAGGAGGACCGGCTGCCGGTCCTGGTCGAGCTGACCGCCGCGCCCGGCCGCACACTGGTCTTCACCCGGACCAAGCACGGTGCGAAGAAGCTCACCAAGCAGCTCGCCGCGTCCGGCGTGCCTGCCGTCGAGCTGCACGGCAACCTCGCCCAGAACGCCCGCACCCGTAATCTCACCGCCTTCCACGCCGGGACCGCCACCACGCTGGTCGCCACCGACATCGCGGCCCGCGGCATCCACGTCGACGACATCTCGCTGGTCGTGCACGCCGACCCGCCGATGGAGCACAAGGCCTACCTGCACCGCTCCGGGCGCACCGCCCGCGCGGGTGCCGACGGCACCGTCATCACGCTGATGACCGACGCGCAGGTACGCGACGTGCGCGACCTGACCCGCCGGGCCGGCATCCGGGCGACCACCACCAGGCTCGGTACCGGCCACCCGCTGCTCGCCGAGCTGGCACCCGGCGAGCGCACCTACGTGGCGCCGAGCGCCCAGCCCGTCTCCGCGCCCACCGGCCCGTCCGGCCGCTCGCGTCGGCGCAACGGGCGTTCGCCCGCGACGTCGAAGTCGAACGGCGCCCCGTCCCGCGGACGCAACCGGCAGCGTCGTCCCGCGGTGACTGGTGCATCGTCGTCCGGCGGTGGCCGCAGCCAGGGTGCCGCCGGCTTCTCCTCGGGCATGCGCAGCCGCTGACCTGACAGGCTGGCGGCGATGAGACCGGTGGCCGTCGCCCTCAGCGTGCTGGTGCTCTGTGCGGCGTGCTCGGGCGGCTCCGAGGACGCGGACGACGCCCCACCGAACCCGACCGACAGCATCTCCAGCTCGCCCCCCACCACCGCCCCGGCCGATCCCGCCACGACGACCGCGCCGCCACCGACCCCCGCGCACGCCGACGCCGACGTGCACCCGGTACCGCCGGACCAGTGGCAGCAGATGCGCGCCGCCGGGATGGTGCGGCCGGAGTGCCCGGTGACCGACCGCGACGAGCTGCGCGTGGTCGAGGTCAACCACCACGACTTCTCCGGCGGGGTGCGCCGCGGCGCACTGGTGGTCAACCGCGACGTGGCCGCGAGCGTCGCGCGCATCTTCACCCGGATCTTCCGGAGCGGGTTCCCGATCCGGCGGGTGCAGCCGATCGAGGCGTACGGCGGCGACGACGACGCGAGCATGCGCGCCGACAACACCTCGGCGTTCAACTGCCGCCAGCCCGACCAGAGCAACGCGTCCTTCGCCACGTCGCCGCACGCCAACGGCCGGGCCATCGACATCAACCCGCGGGAGAACCCGTGGCAGGACCCGCGCTGCGGATTGTGCTGGCAGCCGACCGCCCGGTACGCGGCTCGCACGCCCGGTCCCGGCAAGATCCTGTCGGGCGGCGCGGTGTGGCGCGCCTTCACCCACGAGGGCTGGATCTGGCAGGACATCGACACCGCCGACTACCAGCACTTCGACACCGGTTACCCCTCCACCCCCCGCTGACCACGCCTACAGTGCGCGGGTGAACCGCACCCGCGCCGGCGACACCTGACATGCGGCGCGTCGTCGTCCTCGCGCTGCTGCCGGTCGCGCTGCTGACCCTGGTCGGCGCACCCGTCGACGCCACGAACGCGCGGCACGAGGGGCACATCCGGGTGCCGCTCGACCGTGCGGACCCGGCCGCCGGTCACACCCGGATCGGCTACGAGATCATCCGCCGTCGCGACCGCGACCGACCCGGTCTCGGCACGATCCTCGCGGTCGAGGGCGGACCGGGATACTCCACCACCGACAGCCGGACCTACTACCGCGAGCTGTTCGGGCCTTTGCTGGACCGCCGTCGGCTGCTGCTGATCGACCTGCGGGGCACCGGCAGCTCCGGTGCGATCAACTGCCCGCAGCTGCAGGCCTACGAGGGCAACTACACCGTGGCCGTCGGCCGCTGCGGTCGACAGCTCGGCGCCATGTCCGACGTCTACGGCTCGGCCTTCGCCGCCCGCGACGTCGTGGACGTCCTCGACCACCTCAGCATCCGCAGGGTCGACCTCTACGGCGACTCGTACGGAACGTTCTTCTCGCAAGCGTTCGCAGTGCGGCATCCCGAGCGGGTCCGCACGCTGATCCTGGACGCGGCGTACTTCGTGGGCGGCACCGAGCCGTGGTACTCCGACACCAACCGGGCGATCCGGGACGCGTTCCGGCTGGCGTGCACCCGCTCTCCCGCGTGCGCGGACCGACCAGGGGGACCCATGCGCCGGATCGCCCGGCTGGTGGGCGTGCTGCGCAACCACCCGCTGTCCGGTCACGCGCCGGACGCCGACGGCGTGATGGCGCCGGTGAGTGTCGGCGTCGACGACCTGATCGACCTGGTCACGTACGCCGCGTACTCCCCCACCATCTACCGCGAGCTCGACGCCGCGGCCCGAGCGGTCCTGCGTACGAACCCCTACCAGCGGCCGCTGCTGCGGATGGTCCGCGAGATCGCCTACGAGGGCGGCGCCGGTCCCGTGCGCGCGTACTCCGAAGGTCTGTACGACGCCGTCGCGTGCCTCGACTACCCGCAGCCCTACGCGATGGACGACCGGGTCCGCGCCCGTCCCGCGCAGTTCGAGCGGTCCGTCGCCGGGCTGCGCCGCAACAGCCCGCGGCTGTTCGCGCCGTTCACCGTCGACGAGTGGGTCGGCTGGCCGTTCGCCGTGTACAACGACTGCCTGCGCTGGCCGCGGCCGAGCCGTTGGGTGCACCCGGTGCCGCGTGACGCGACCTATCCGGACGTGCCGACGCTGGTGCTGGCCGGCGACCTCGACTCGCTGACGTCACCCGAGGGTGCGCGGGACACGGCCGACGCCTTCCCCGACTCGACCTTCGTCAAGGTCGCCAACGTCGTGCACGTGACCGCGCTGGTCGACTTCGACACCTGCGCGTCGGTGCTCGTGCGCCGCTTCATCCGCACCCGCGAGGCCGGCGACACCTCCTGCGCCGCCGACTACCACGAGAACCGGCTGGTCGACCGGTTCGTCCGCAGCGCCGACGCGACCGGGTGGGTCGGCCCGCGGCGTCGCACGGCCCGGGTGGCCGCCGCCACGTCCGCCGACGTGATGGCGCGCTGGCTGTCGATGTACGGGGGCTCTGGTGTCGGCCTGTCCGGCGGCACGTTCACCGTGCGCGGTGGCAACGCGTTCTGGGCCGAGCGTCCGGTCGTGCGCTGGCGGCTCGACCACGTCCGCTGGGTCGGCGACGTCTCCGTCACCGGCCGGATGGCATGGCACCGGAACAGCGGCCTGGTGACCGCGCGGCTGCGGGTGTCAGGCAGCGGTGCGGTGCCCGGCCGGCTGCGGCTGCGGTGGTACGACACCGAGCGGCATGCCACGGCGACCGCGCACGGGCGGCTCGGTGGCGCACCGGTGGAGTTCGCGTTCCCGGCCTCCTGAGCAGGACCTTCCTCGGGGTCAAAGCGCAGGCACAGCCGGGATTCGTGCCGATCGGCGTGCGAGACTCGTGGAATGGAGTGGCTGATCGTCATCGCCGTGGTCGTCGGGCTGATCGCGTACGCCGGCAACCGCAAGAACGCCAAGCAGCGTCGCGAGCTGAAGGCATCCGAGCTCGCGGTCGTGCGCAAGGCGGTCGAGGAGGACGTCGTCGCCTTCGGCGAGGACCTGCAGCGGCTCGGCCACCAGCTGCCCAGCGGCACCCTCGACGAAGGCGGACGCGCCGACTACCAGCGGGCGCTGGACACGTACGAGGCGGCCAAGGAGGCCGTCGACGGGCTGAGCGACCCGGAGCAGACCCGGCACGTGGCGACGATCATCGACGACGGCCGCTACGCCATCGCCTGCGTCCGGGCCCGGGTCGACGGCGAGCCGCTGCCCACCCGGCGGCCGGCCTGCTTCTTCGACCCGCGCCACGGCCAGTCGGTCACCGACGTCTCCTGGACGCCTCCCGGCGGCGTCACCCGGGACGTGCCGGCCTGCAGGCTCGACGCCGAGCGGGTGGAGGCCGGAGCGGAGCCGGCCAGCCGGCAGGTGCTGGTGGGGAGCCGCCGGATGCCGTACTGGGATGCCGGACCCGCGTTCGCGCCGATGGCCCTGGGCTACTTCGGGGCGTTCGGGCTGGCCAACTCGCTGTTCCTCGGCACCGCGATGGGCTCGATGCTCGGTGGCGGCTTCGACGGGCTCGACGGCAGCTGGTCCGAGGGGGGCGACAGCGGCGGCGACGCCGGCGGGGGCTGGGACGGCGGCGGCTTCGACGGCGGGGGCTTCGACGGCGGCTTCTGACCGCCCCTCCCCGTCGACCCGGGAACCACCTGCCGCAGCGCGCCGTCCCACCGCCGGGCGCGAGCAGCGGGAGGACAGATGGCGGTCCGGGCGGGTTGGACAGCAGCGGCAGTCGCAGCGACAGGGGTGGGTGTCGCAGCGGTCGTGCTGGCTGGTCCGCTGGTCGCACCGACGTCGTCGCCGACGGCACAGGCCGGCGAGCTGCGGCCGTTCGAGGGGTGCGGTCAGCTGCGGCAGTGGTACGCACAGACCGCCCGCGACCAGGTCACCGCCTGGGGCCTGGAGTCGACGCCACCCTGGCCGATCATGGTCGAAGCCATGCCGGACGTCGCCATCGACGGGGCACTGCCCGGGGCCATGCGGGACTCGTCGCTCACCGCCGCCGTGGGGTCCGGCGACACCGGCACCAACGTCCAGGAGGCGGGCGTCGACGAGCCCGACCTCGCCAAGACCGACGGCGAGCGGGTGGTGCTCCTCGACCGCGGCGACCTGGTCGTGGTCGACGTCACCGGCGCGGAGCCCGAAGAAGTCGGGCGGCTCGCGCTGCCCGCCGGCACCGACGCCCGGCAGCTGCTGCTGGTCGACGACCGAGCGGTGCTGCTCAGCGCCGAGCAGGTCACGGTCGACGGCATGGTGCCGTACCCCTCGTCGGTCCCCACCAGCACCACCGTCACGACGGTCGACCTGGCCGACCCCACCGACCCGCAGGTGGTGCTGACCGAGCGCCTCACCGGCAGCCTGGTGTCCGCGCGGGAGCAGGACGGCCGGGTACGCGTCGCGATCAGCTCGACGCCGGACCTGCCCTTCGTCACGCCCGGCTCGGGCATGTCCGCCCGCGAGGCGCTGCTCGCCAACCGCCAGGTCGTCCGCGATGCCCGCCCCCGGGACTGGCTGCCGGCACACACCACCAGCGGCGGCGACCTCGGCGACGGCATCGGCGCCGCGGACGTCACCCGGCTGCTCCCCTGCACCGCGGTGCAGCACCCGGCACAGTCGGCCGGGCTCGGCACCCTCAGCGTGCTCACGATCGACCCGGAGGCACCGGACGAGCACCCCGTCACCGGACTCACGACCGACGGCTCGATGCTCTACGCCTCCGACGACCGCCTCTACGTCGCGACGACCGAGAGCGGCTGGGGTGGCTGGTGGGAGGGCGGCTGGGACCGGCTGCTCGGCGACGCGGGCACCGAGGAGCCGGTCACCGCGGTGCACGCCTTCGACACCACGGGCGACACGACGACGTACGTCGCCTCGGGGGAGGTGCACGGCACGGTGCCCGACCGCTGGGCGTTCAGCGAGCACGACGGGCGGCTGCGGGTCGCCACCATGCGGGGCGACGCCTGGAGTCCGACCGAGTCACGGGTCACGGTGCTCGAGGAGTCCGGTGCCGACCTCGTCCAGGTCGGGTCGGTCGGCGGCATGGGCGTGGGCGAGACGATCCGCGCGACCCGGTGGTTCGGCGACGTCGCGGTGCTGGTGACGTTCCGGCAGACCGACCCGCTCTACACCCTCGACCTGTCCGACCCGACCGACCCGCGAGTCCTGGGCGAGCTGAAGATCCCCGGCTTCTCCGAGTACCTGCACCCCGTCGGCGACGACCTGCTGCTCGGGGTCGGACAGGACGCCCGGACCGACGGGATGACGACCGGGGTGCAGGCGTCGACGTTCGACATCGGCAATCTGTCCGCCCCGCAGCGACTGGCCACGCTGGACCTCCACGCCGACACCAGCCCGGTCGAGGCCGACTCGCGGGCCTTCTCCTACCTGCCGGACCTGCGCCTGGCGCTGGTGAGCACGTTCGACTGGAGCGTTCGCGGCGGCCACAGCGGCCTCTCGCTGGTACGGGTGGGCGACGACGGATCCCTCAGCGAGGTCGACCGCCTGACCCGGCTGCCGGGGGCGCCCACCGACGTGCGCGCGCTGCCGCTGGCCGACGGCCGCGTCGCCGTGACCGCCGGGGGCCGGGTCGCCGACCTGCTGGAGCCGGCAGCCGGCTGAGCAGGCACACTGGCCGGCGTGTCACCCCCGATCGTGAGCGCCGAGCGCGTCGTCGCTGCGGAGCCCCAGGTCGTCTTCGACCTCCTCGCGGACCCGGCGCGGCACCCCGAGCTGGACGGGTCGGGATCGGTGCAGCGCGCGCACGAGGGCAACCCGGAGCGGCTGTCGAAGGGCGCCCGCTTCGGCATGGACATGCGGATCGGCCTGCCGTACCGGATCAGCAACATCGTGGTGGAGTTCGACGAGCCGCGGCGGATCGCCTGGCGGCACTTCGCCGGGCACCGCTGGCGCTACACGCTCACCCCGGTGGCCGGTGGCACCTTCGTCAAGGAGGAGTGGGACCCCACCCGGGTGCCGCACCTGTGGCTGTACTTCCGGCTCACCGGGACGCCCGCCCGCAACAAGGCCGGCATGGAGGCGACCCTCGAGCGCTTGGCGGACCTGGTCGCTCCCGGCGCCTGAGCGGACGGGTCAGGCGGTGCCGGACCCGGCGCGCTGCTGCTCCCCCGGCGGCGACTCGTCGCCGTACCGGAACCGCTTGATGCTGTAGCCGAGCAGGCCGAGGGCGATGAAGCCGGACACGATGATCGTGACGCCGGTGCCCCAGTTGGAGAACGGCAGCTCCGGGCCGAGGATCCAGATCTCCGGGATCCGCGGGTCGGTGCACCACCAGACGCCGACGCCGACCACGACCAGCGCGCTGAGGGTGCTCAGCACGATCCGCGGCCAGGTGGCGACCCCGGCCGCCGCCACGTCGAAGGCCTTGTCGCGGACGGTGTCGACCCGGCGCTCGGCCCACTCGAACTCCGCCGAGAGCACCACCAGGCCGGCGAGGATCATCAGCACGCCCGGGCCCGGGAGCACCAGTGCGGCGACGCCCGCTACCAGCAGCACCGCCCCCGCGACGGCAACCGCCAGCTTGCGACCGGGCACGCGACGGGTGGTTCCCGGGATCTTCGGCACACGCCCACGCTACTTGGCGCGGTGAAACGGGGTCAGGACTCCAGTGCGGCGTCCAGCGTGATCGTCGTGCCGGCCAGCGCCTTGCTCACCGGGCAGGTGCGCTCGGCCTCGGCGGCGAGCTCCTGGAAGCGCGCCTCGTCGGCGCCGTCGACGGTGGCCCGCGTGGTCAGCGTGATCCCGGTGATCGTCAGGCCGGTGTCGGTCTTGTCGAGCTGCACCCGGGCCGAGGTCTGCGCCGTCCGGAGGGTGACGTCGTTGCGGCCGAGCGTGCCTGCGAGGTTCTCCGAGAAGCAGGTCACGAGCGCCGCGCCGATCAGCTCCTCGGGGTCGGTCTGGCTGTTGTGCGGCGAGTCGGCGACGCGCGACGGGAACGACACGTCGAACGTCGCGGCGCCGGACGAGTCGAGGCTGGTGCGCCCCTTACCCTCCTGCAGGCTGCCTTCCCATGCAGTGCTGGCGTTGCGGACGGACATCGGGAACCTCCCGGGTGACGATGAGGGGACGTCCCGAACGTACGTGGGTCGGGCGCGGCACGCACACCCGCCCCGGGGGTGATGCTATTCGAGCACCGGCTCCAGGGGCGCGACCTCGGCACGGGCCCGCTGCTCGCGTACCTGGGCCAGCGCGTCGCCGAGCGACATCGGCCGGCCGAGCAGGAAGCCCTGCGCGAAGACGTCGTAGCGCATCCGGCGCAGCAGGTCGAGCTGGGACTGCCGCTCGACGCCTTCGACGACCACGTCGAGGCCGAGCGCCTGTCCCATCAGCAGCATCGAGCGCAGCAGCTCGGCCGCACGCTCACTGGTGTCGATGCCGGCGGCGAACGTGCGGTCGGTCTTGAGGATCTGCACCGGCAGGTGCTGCAGGTAGCCGATCGAGGAGAAGCCGATGCCGAAGTCGTCGACCGCGAACCGGACGCCCGCGTCGACGAGCCGGTGCATCGCCTCCAGCGACAGCGAGTCCTCGCGGACCACGTCGCGCTCGGTCACCTCGAGCACCAGGTCGAGGCCACGCAGTGACTCGCTGGCGGTGCGGACCTTGTCGACGAACGTGGGCGAGCGCAGCTGCTGGGCGGAGATGTTGATCGCCATGTCCAGGCCGCCGCCGTTGAGGCCGCGCACCCCGTCGATCGACTGCGAGTCGCGGGCCACGATGTCGAGCACGTGCTCCCCGAGCGGGACGACCAGACCGGTCTCCTCCGCAAGCGGCACGAACTGGCTCGGCGAGATGTCCTGGTCCTGGTGCCGCCAGCGCGCCAGCGCCTCCAGGCCGACGATCGCGCCACTGTGCACCTCGATCACCGGCTGGTAGACGACGGTCAGGTCACCGGCGTCGACGGCGGCGCGCAGCGCCTCCACCATCTCCAGCTTGCGCACCCGGGCAGAGCCGAGCTCGGGCTGGTAGCGGGCCACGCAGTTCTTGCCCTGCGCCTTGGCCTCGTACATCGCGATGTCCGCGCTGCGCAGCACGCCCTCGCCGGTGTCGGAGCCGTCCGAGGCCGCGATGCCGATGCTGGTGCTGACGCTGACGGAGTGCCCGTTGACCTCGGCCCGCTCCACGACCGCGGTGAGCACGCTGAGACTGACCCGGTCGACGTCGGCGGTGTCGCGGACGTCCTCGAGCAGGATCGCGAACTCGTCGCCGCCGAGCCGCGCCACGGTGTCGCTGGCACGTACGCACCCGCGGATCCGGCCCGCGATCGTCACCAGCACCGCGTCCCCGGCGCTGTGGCCGAAGCGGTCGTTGATCTGCTTGAAGCCGTCCAGGTCGCAGAACAGCACGGCCACCCGGCTGCGGCGACGGCGCGCCATCTGCAGGGCGTGCTCGACCCGGTCGAGGAAGACGCTGCGGTTGGCCAGCTGGGTGAGCGTGTCGTGCCGCGCGAGGTACGTCATCTCGCGGGTCAGCTTGAGCCGGGACAGCGCCTCGGAGCCGGCCAGCGCCAGCTGGTCGAGGTGCTCGGCGTCCGAGGCGATGGTCGCGCGCAGCCGGGACCACTCCGGAGCGACCAGCCACCAGTCGCGGGTGCCGTCGGTGACGCGGGCGCCGACCTCGCCGCGTGAGGGCGGGTCGTCACGCAACCGGGTCTGCGGCACCCGGATCAGCTCGCGGGCACCGGGCTCGAGCAGTCCCAGCACCTCGTCGCTGGTGGCCTGTCCCTGCACCTTGCGGGACACGTCGAACAGCACTCGCATCCGGCGCGAGCGCTCGCGGTCGCGCATCGTCGACTTGGCCGCGACCAGCAGGGTCGCCAGCGGGACGGCGAGCAGCAGCAGCGCGATCGGCGGGAGCGTCCGGTCGATCAGCGCCGCCAGGTAGCCCAGCGAGTCGACCGCGACGATGCCCACCATCGACAGCAGCACGCCCGACTCGCCCAGCTGCAGACGTATCGGCGCGCCGTTCTCCAGGGCCACCGAGACCTCGGAGATCACGAAGTCGAGCAGGAAGTAGACGGTGCAGCCCGCCATCACCGCGAGGAACTCGCGCAGCGAGGTCTCCAGGCCGCCACCGCTGCCCTCGAGCAGCTCCATCAGCCACAGCGCGACAACCCCGGAGGTGACCATCACGCCGACGTTGAAGATGCGGGCCGGCATCCGCCGGCTGGTCACGAACTGGGCCAGCACCGAGCCGGCGGCCCACACCAGCACCGCGTGGTACGGGTGCTCGAGCGCGGTCCCGAGGAAGGCGAGCACGCAGGAGTCGACGCCGATCTCGATGGCGCCGGCCGGCCGGTCGAGGTGCACCGGGAAACGCGCGAACAGGGCGATCAGGGGTACGCACAGCCACAGCGCGGGAGCGATCGCCGGCTCCCCGTCGACGGACATCCCGCCGATCGCGACCGTCGCCACCGTCGCCAGCACGGCCGTGAGCAGGACACTGAGGTCGAAGACACGGCTGACCAGCGGCTGGCTGTCTGGTGGCACCGTGCGCCTCCCTGATCGCGACGCAGTCATGGCAGGCCGCGGCTGTCCCCCCTAGAGAGTAGTTGTGGCGTAACCCCGATGACACCTGATCACACCCGTCTCAGCCGTTCAGGGCAGCCGGGCCGCCCAAAAGGCTCACCCACCCTCGCGTCGCGGCGCAGCTCGGGATTGACTGGGCGGTGATGAGCCGACACGACACCCGCGCGCGCCAGCTGGTGCGGCTGGCCGAGGAGGCCCTCGGCGTCGCCCTGCCGGTGCGCGTACGGGCGTGGGACGGCAGCGAGGCCGGCGCGGCACCCCTGCCGGGGACCCCCGTCGTGGTGCTGCGCTCCCGTCGCGCCCTGCGGCACCTGGTGTGGAACCCCGGTGAGCTGGGGCTCGCCCGGGCGTACGTGCGCGGCGACCTCGACGTCGAGGGTGACCTCGCGCAGGCCCTGGGCCTGGTGTGGGGCGCGGTGCGCCAGCGGCTGGCCGAAGAGCCCGGACGGCGTCCGCTGACCGCCGGGCTGGTCGGGAGGGGGCTGGCCACGGCACTGCGCTCGGGCGCGGTCGGTCCCCCACCCCGTCGCCCGGCGACCGAGTCCCGGCTGCGCGGCCGGCTGCACACCCGACGCCGCGACTCCGACGCCATCGCGCACCACTACGACCTGTCCAACGAGTTCTACGAGCTGCTGCTGGACAGCCGGATGGCGTACTCGTGTGCCTTCTGGACCCGTGCCGACCCCGCGTACACCCTCGAGGACGCCCAGCACGACAAGCTCGAGCTGGTCTGTCGCAAGCTCGGGCTGCGCCCCGGTGCCCGGCTGCTCGACGTCGGCTGCGGCTGGGGATCACTGGCGCTGCACGCCGCCGAGCAGCACGGTGCCCGGGTCCTCGGCGTGACGCTGTCGGCCGAGCAGAAGGCGCTGGTCGACGAGCGGGCGGCCGAGCACGGGCTGTCCGCGCGGGTGGAGATCCGGCTGCAGCACTACGCCGACGTGGCCGACGACCCGTCGGTGGGCCACGTCGACGCGATCGCCTCGATGGAGATGGGCGAGCACGTCGGTGACACGGAGTACGTCGGCTTCGCGCAGATGCTGCACGAGACCGTCCGCCCGGGAGGCCGCGTGCTGGTGCAGCAGATGTCGCGCGGCGACGGCGGGCCCGGCGGCGGGGCGTTCATCGAGGCCTACATCGCGCCGGACATGCACATGAGGCCGATCGCGACCACGGTCGGGCTGCTCGCCGACGCGGGCCTGGAGATCCGCGACGTGCAGGCGATGCGTGAGCACTACCCGCGCACGGTCGAGGCGTGGGCCGACACCCTCGAGGACCACTGGAACCAGGCGGTCGCGCTGGTGGGTGAGGAGACCGCCCGGGTGTGGCGGCTCTACCTGGCAGGCGGCGCGCTGGCGTTCACCCAGAACCGGATGGGCGTCGACCAGGTGCTGTGCGTGCGTCCGACCGAGGAGGGCGAGAGCCTGATGCCCCCCAGCCCGCTGGCCTGGCTCGCGCCGTGACGGTCGACGGGGGCCCGCTGCTGGTGTGCCTGGCCGCCTGTGCGGTCGCGGTCGCGCTGGTGATGGGTTCCTGCCTGGTGCTCGCGCTGCGGCTGCGGCTGTTGCGGGTGGTCGACGTCGCGTGGGGTGTCGGGTTCGGCGTGGTCGCCGTCGTGGCGTACCTCGTGTCGCTCGGCTCGGACGCCGATCCCGCCGCCCGCCGGCTGCTGGTCGCGATGGTGCTGCTGTGGGGTGGCCGGCTCGCGGTCCACCTGCTGGTGCGCAACCGCGGCGAGCCCGAGGACCCGCGCTACGCCGAGCTGGTCGACGCCGCGCCCGGCAGCCCCGCCGCGGTCGCGATCCGCAAGGTCTTCCTGCCGCAGGCCGCGGCGATGCTCGTCGTCTCGTTGCCGATCCAGGTCGGCATGTTCGCCACCGACCTGGTCGAGCCCCTCGCAGTGGCCGGCGCCGCGGTGTGGGCGGTAGGGCTGGTGTTCGAGGCGGTCGGCGACCGGCAGCTGGCGCGTTTCCGGGCCGACCCGGCCAACCGCGGCCAGGTCATGGATCGCGGCCTGTGGGGCTGGACCCGCCACCCCAACTACTTCGGCGACGCCTGCGTGTGGTGGGGCATCTGGCTGGTTGCGGCGTCGTCGTGGTGGGGGCTGGCCACCGTCGTCAGCCCGCTGCTGATGACGTGGGCCCTGGTCCGCAAGACCGGCAAGGCCACGCTGGAGCGTTCGCTGGCTCGTACCAAGCCCGGCTACGCGGCGTACGTCCGGCGCACCAGCGGGTTCGTGCCGATGCCGCCGCGACGCGGCTAGCGGTGCTGGCTCAGCGCCGCACCAGCACGTGGGCCGCGAGCTCGGGCGCCAGGACGGTCATCGAGCCACCGTCGCCGATGACCTCGACACCCTTGTCGACTCCCCGGGCGTGCACGACCCGGCCGGGCAGGGCGCCGACGCGGCGCAGGTCGGCGAGGGTGGCGACGTCGGTCTGCAGCGGCTCGGAGATGCGGCGCACGTGCGCCTCGACGGGGTCGTCACCAGGGGCGGCCACGACGGCGACGTCAAGTCCCTGCAGCCCCGCGAGGAAGTCCTCGGGGCTGCCGATCTCGCCGAGCTCGTCGAGGCTCGGGATCGGGTTGCCGTAGGGCGACTCGGTGGGGTGCTCGAGCAGCTGCACCAGCCGGCGCTCGACGTGCTCGGACACCACGTGCTCCCAGCGGCAGGCCTCCTCGTGCACGAACTCGAGGTCGAGGCCGATGACGTCGGTGAGCAGCCGCTCGACCAGCCGGTGCTTGCGCATGACCCGGGCGGCGGCCAGCCGGCCCTCGGGGGTGAACTCCAGGTGCCGGTCGCCCTCGACGGTGAGCAGCCCGTCACGCTCCATCCGGGCGACGGTCTGGCTGACGGTGGGCCCACTCTGCTGGAGCCGCTCGGCGATGCGGGCGCGCAGCGGGGTGACACCCTCCTCCTCCAGCTCGAAGACGGTCTTGAGGTACATCTCGGTGGTGTCGATCAACGCGCTCACCACCCCATTCTGTCCCATGGCACCCGTGGGCGGGGGCCCTGACCGATCTGCGGCGGGGCGGCGGGACCCCGAGGATGGCGCTGTGGCGGCGACGGTGATGTGGTTCCGGCGGGACCTGCGGCTGGCCGACAATCCCGCCCTGCGGCACGCCGTCGACGCCGCCCGGTCGGCCGACGGCGACGGCGGCGTGGTGCCGCTGTTCGTCGTCGACCCGGCGCTGTGGGGGCCGGCCGGGCCCAGCCGGCGTGCCTACCTGGTCGCCAGCCTCGCCGACCTCGGTCCCCGCATCGGCGGCTGGCAGCTGCGCCACGGCGATCCGGTCGACGAGGTGGTGGCGGTGGCCCGCGCCGCCGGGGCCTCGCAGGTGCACGTGGCCGCCGACTTCGGCCCGTACGGCACCCGACGCGACGAGGCGGTCGAACAGGCGCTGGCCGGGCATGACATCGAGCTGGTGCGCACCGGCTCGCCGTACGCGGTGGCGCCCGGCCGGGTGACGAAGGCCGACGGCACGCCGTACGCCGTCTACACCCCGTTCTCCCGGGCCTGGGCCGACCACGGCTGGCGGGAGCCGCTCGGCGCACCGCGCGGCGTGGAGTGGGCGCGACCGCTGCCCAGCGCCGACCTGCCCGCCGCGGAGCCGCCGGACGGCACCTCGCTGCCGCCCGCCGGCGAGGAAGCGGCACGGCGCCGGTGGCGCCGGTTCGTCGCCGACGTGCTCGACGACTACGGCACCGCCCGCGACCGGCCCGACCTCGACCGCACCTCGCGGATGTCGGTGCACCTCAAGTGGGGCGAGATCCACCCCCGCACGATGCTCGCGGACCTCGCCGGGCGACGCGGCGACTCCGCCCGGACGTACCGCAAGGAGCTCGCCTGGCGGGAGTTCTACGCCGACGTGCTGTTCCAGCGACCGGACAGCGCCCGGGAGTACCTGCACGCGCGGTTCGCCGACATGGCCTACGACCGGCCCGGTGCGCAGCTGGACGCCTGGCGCGAGGGACGCACCGGCTTCCCGATCGTCGACGCCGGCATGCGCCAGCTGCGCGCCGAGGGGTGGATGCACAACCGGGTGCGGATGATCGTCGCCAGCTTCCTGGTCAAGGACCTGCACGTGGAGTGGCAGCACGGTGCCCGGCACTTCCTGCACTGGCTGGTCGACGGCGACCTCGCGTCCAACAACCACGGCTGGCAGTGGGTGGCCGGTTCGGGCACCGACGCGGCGCCGTACTTCCGGGTGTTCAACCCGGTCACCCAGGGGCGAAAGTTCGACCCCGACGGCACGTACGTGCGCCGGCACGTCGCGGAGCTGTGTCAGGTCGAGGGTGCGGCCGTGCACGAGCCGTGGCTGCTCGACGGCGGACCCCCGCACGGCTACCCGGCACCGATCGTCGACCACCGGGCCGAGCGGGCCGAGGCGCTCGACCGCTACCAGGCCCTCCCCCGCTGACCGAGCTGTCACCGCGTCGTCGACCTGTGGCTCAATGAGACGGTGACAACTCAGGAGGCGGAGCGGCCGGGGGCGCAGGGATGGGTGCCGCCGGGTGCCGGGCTCGACCAGCTGCGGGCCGCCGCCGCGGCGTGCGGCGGTTGCGAGCTGCACCGGTCGGCCACCCAGACGGTGTTCTCGTCCGGTTCGCCGACCGCGCGGCTGGCGTTCGTGGGCGAGCAGCCCGGCGACGCGGAGGACCGGCAGGGCGCGCCGTTCGTCGGGCCGGCGGGCCGGCTGCTCGACGAGGCGCTGCAGCGGGCCGGGATCGACCGGCAGGACACGTACGTCACCAACGCGGTCAAGCACTTCCGCTTCACCCCCACGCCGCAGCGACGGCTGCACCAGACGCCGGACCTCGCTCACATCACCGCGTGCCGCCCCTGGCTGGCCGCCGAGCTCGCGGTCGTCGACCCCGAGGTCGTGGTCTGCCTCGGCGCCACGGCTGCGCGGGCGCTGCTCGGGCCCGCGTTCCGCGTCACTCGTCAGCGCGGCATCCTGTTCCCGCGTACGGCGCGAAGCGACGACCCCGCGCTGGTACGGGCCGGCTGGATGATGGGCACCGTGCACCCGTCGGCGGTGCTGCGCGCCGACGACCGCGACGCCGCTCTGGCCGCGCTGGTGGCCGATCTCGAGGTGGCGGCCGCGGCACTGGTGCCGGCGTGACGACGCCGCGGGCCGACGTCCGGATCGACGCCGTGCACTGCGGGCCGGTCGGTTCCGGCAACGGCGGCTGGACGGCTGGCGTCCTGGCCGGGTACGTCGACGGTGCCGGCGCGGTGACGGTCACGCTGCGGCGACCGCCCCCGCTCGAACGCGACCTCACCGTCCGCGGTGACCATCACGGGGTGACGCTGCTCGACGGCGACCTGCTGGTCGCCGAGGCCGAGCCCGCGACCGCCCCCGACACCGTGGCACCGGTCGACGCCGACGCCGCCGCGGCCGCCGAGGCGTCGTACCCCGGCCTGACCGCCCACCCCTTCCCGCACTGCTTCGCCTGCGGGACGATCCCTGCCGACGGGGTCGGACTGCGGTTGCGCCCCGGCCGGACCGCACCCGGACGCACCGCCTGCACCTGGACACCGCACGACGCACACACCGAGACCGCCCACGTGTGGGCGGCGCTGGACTGCCCGGGCGGGTGGACGGCCGACATCGTGGGCCGGCCGATGGTGCTCGGCAGGATCACGGCCGCCGTGCACCGCAGGCCGAACCCGGGCGAATCGCTCGTCGTCGTCGGCGCGTGGCGCGAGAACGCCGGTCGCAAGACGCTGACCGCCACTAGCGTGTACGACGCGGCCGGCCGGGTCGTGGGCACTGCCGCCCACACCTGGATCCAGGTCGACCCCCGTACGTTCGCCTGACCCGCCGACCTCCCGACCGCCCCACCGCAGGAGCCCCCATGCCGAACGCGCCCTGGTGGCGGGACGCCGTCTGCTACCAGATCTACGTCCGCAGCTTCGCCGACTCAGACGGCGACGGCACCGGTGACCTCGACGGCATCACCTCCCGCCTCGACCACCTGGCCGGCCTGGGCGTCGACGCGGTCTGGCTGACGCCGTTCTACACCTCGCCGCAGGCCGACCACGGCTACGACGTCGCCGACTACTGCGACGTGGACCCGCTGTTCGGAGACCTCGCCGCGTTCGACCGGCTGCGCGACCGGGCGCACGAGCTCGGGCTGCGGGTGATCGTCGACATCGTGCCCAACCACTCGTCCGACCAGCACGCGTGGTTCCGGCAGGCAGTGGCGACCGCACCCGGCAGCCCCGAGCGGAGCCGCTACCTGTTCCGCGACGGAGCCGGTCCGGACGGAGAGCTGCCCCCGAACAACTGGCCCTCGATATTCGGCGGGCCGGCGTGGACCCGGGTGCCCGACGGCCAGTGGTACCTGCACATGTTCGACCCGGGCCAGCCCGACTTCGACTGGACGAACCCGGCGGTGGGCGACGAGTTCGAGCGGGTGCTGCGGTTCTGGCTGGAGCGCGGGGTCGACGGCTTCCGCATCGACGTGGCCAACGGGTTGGCCAAGGCCGACGGGCTGCCGGACCTCACCCCGGAGCAGCTGGCCGAGGAGACCGCCGAGGTCGTCGAGCCGATGCGCGACGCGGACCGGCCGTTCGCCGACCAGCCCGCCGTGCACGACGTCTACCGGCGGTGGCGGCGGGTCCTGGACGACTACCCGGGCGACCGGATGGCCATCGGGGAGGCGTGGGTGCGCAGCCCCGCCGCGCTGGCCCGCTACGTCCGCGGCGACGAGCTCCAGCAGGTGTTCAACTTCCACTGGCTGCACGCGCCCTGGTCGGCCTCGGCCTGGCGCCGGGTCGTCGACGAGACGTTCGCGGTCAGCGCGCCGGTGGGCGCGACGCCCACCTGGGTGCTGTCCAACCACGACGTGGTGCGCACCGCGAGCCGCTACGGCGACGGCCCGGAAGGTCTCGCCCGGGCCCGGGCCGCGCTGCTGGCGATGCTCGCCCTGCCCGGCTCGGCCTACCTCTACCAGGGCGAGGAGCTCGGGCTGCCGCAGGTCGACGTCGCGCCGGACCGTCGCCAGGACCCCACCTATCTGCACGGTCGTGGCGCCGGCCGGGACGGCTGCCGGGTGCCGCTGCCGTGGACGACGGACGGCCCGGGGGCGTCCTACGGCTTCTCGCCGGCCGGCGCCGCGGAGCCCTGGCTGCCCCAGCCGCCGGGGTGGGGCGACCTCTCGGTCGAGGCACAGCAGGGCCGGGCCGGCTCGACGCTCGAACTGGTGCGCGAGGCGCTGGCGCTGCGGCGACGCCTGCTGCCCTCGCTCGCCGACGACGTGCAGGTGCCGGCCGACCTGCCGGACGGGGCCTTCGTCGTCCGCCGCAAGGGACTCGACGGACCCGGCCTCAGCTGCGTGGTGGGGTGCGGGTCCACCCCGATAGCGCTCGGCGACCTCGGCTTGGCCGAGGCCGAGGTGCTGCTCGCCAGCGAGTCCGGTGCGGTGGCCGACGGGGTGCTGCGCGCCGACTGCGCGGCCTGGTTCCGTACCCCCTGAAAACATCCTTGTGCGCCCCCGGCACCCGACGTACGGTCTGCGGTACGCGGAAAGGAGGTGGTCCGATTCATGCATGGCAGTAGTGAATGGACGAGCGAGGTGGCTGCCCGCTAGCCGCCGCCGGGGATCCGCCGCAGGCCGTGCGCCCCTCCGGGCAGCGCGACCACCTGCACCGCGTCGAGCTTCGGCGTGAGGCGGTCGGTGAAATCCCAGGTAGCCACCCGGCCCGCAGGGGCATCGAGCAACGTCCGCTCGGTGACGCGGACCTCCACTGCGACCCGTCGCAGCCCGAGGGATGCCCGCACCCCTGCGGGCCGCACCATGTCCGGACCCGCCTCAGCCGATCAGCCAGTGTCACCACGGCCGATCAGCCTGCATTCCATCGTCACTGTCCGTAGTCGCATCGTTACGCATCTACGGTCTTCGACATGCATCGACACGCCCGCCTCCTCCCGTCCCGGATCCGCGCCGGTCTCCTGCTGGTGGCGATCGCCCTGGTGCTCGCGTGCACCTCGGCGGTTCCGTCCGCCCGGGCCGCAGCGGCCGCAGCACCGGCAACCGGCGCCCTGCGGGTCGCCGTCTCCGGGCTGCCCGCCGGCGCCGGGCCCACCGTCGTGGTACGCGGCCGGGGCGAGCGGCGCGAGGTCACCGCACCGGCGACACTCACCCCGCTGCCGGTCGGCACCTACACCGTGCTGCCGCGCAATGTCACTGTCGGTGACACCACCTACGTCCCGACCACCGCCCAGACCACGGTGCCGGTGGAGGCCGGCCGCACGGCCCGGGTCCAGGTCGGCTACACCGCCACCGGCGACACCGTCGTCGTCGATCCCGCCGCGGTCGTGGCGCTGACCCGGGTCGGCCCCGGGGCCAACCTGCTCGAGCTCGCGCCGGGCACGACCCGTCCGCGGGTGGGCGACTACGTCGTGGTCAGCACCGGCGCGCACACCGCCGAGGGCGTCTACGGTCGCGTGCGCGGCGTCAACGGGACCCTCGTCCGGGTCCGCCGGGTGCCGCTGCCCAGCTTCGTCCCCAGCGGCTCGATCAGCCAGCAGCGGACGCTGCGCCCCCGCCACCTCCAGCCCGGCCAGGACGGGACCAGCTCCGCGGTCGAGGGCGCGGTGGTCGTCGACGTCGACCTGGACGTCCCGTGCGGCGACGGTGCCACCTACACCGTGTCGGGCTCCGTGCGCGTCGTCCCGGCCTACGACTTCAGTGCGGCCTGGTCTGCCGGCTCGGTCACCACGGCCGAGTTCACCGGCACGGTCACGCAGTCGGCGCAGCTCACCGCGTCGCTCGACCACGCCGGCAGCTGTGCGGTCGAGGCGGTGCCCCTGCTCGACCAGCCACTCGCGTTCGCCCCGTCGGTCGTCACCACCAGTGGGGTGCCGGTCGTCGTCACGCCGCAGCTGCAGCTGTTCGCGGCGGCCTCCGCGGATGCCGACGCCCCGGCCTCGGCCTCGGTGCAGATGGACCAGACCGTGACGGCCGGGTTCGACTACGCCGCCGCGACCGGCGTGACTCCGTCCCACACGATCACCCGCGACGCCACCGCGCCCGCCCGGCAGGTGCACGACCGTGCCGAGCTGCTGGCTCGCGTCACCCCGCAGGTGTCGCTGCGGGTCTACGACGCACCCGGACCCCGGGTCGGCACCGCCTCCGAGCTGACCCTGTCGGCCGGCGAGGCCATGGACCCGTGGTGGGTGCAGCGCAGCGTGGTCCGGGCCAACGGCGCGATGGACGCCAAGGCGCTGGGACTGGACACGGCCGGGATGACCCTCGGGCAGGACGGCTGGACCGTCGCCCAGGCGAGCGACCTGGGCCCGTGGCTGGACCGGGACGGCGACGGCCACGCCAACACCGCCGACTGCGGACCTGACGACCCTGGCATCCACCCGGGCGCAGAGGACGTGCCCGGCGACGGCATCGACCAGGACTGCGACGGCGAGGACGCCGTCGTCGCCGGCCCCGGCGACGTCGAGGTCCTGCTCCGGTGGGGCGACAGCCCGGTCGACCTGGACCTGTCCGTCACCGAGCCGTCCGGCGAGGAGATCTGGTGGTTCGAACCAGGTCCGACCGCCACCGGCGGAGCGCTGGACAACGACTGGGGCGACGGCTGCGCCGGCACCCTGCCCGCCGGTGGCGCCCGTGAGGGCGTGAGCTGGCCGGACGGGTCGTCGCCGACCGGTACGTACCAGATCCTGGTGGACGAGTGGAGCGACTGCGGCCGGGTCACCTCGAACTGGCGGCTCACCGTGACGGTGGACGACGTCGTGGTGGCCGAGCGCACCGGCCGCGGCTCGATGACGGCACCGATCACCGTGCTGGTGGACTGACTCACGGGCCGAGCCGGACCCGCTCCCAGCCCTCGCCGGCGCGGCGGTAGCTCAACCGGTCGTGCAGCCTGCCGTCGCGGCCCTGCCAGAACTCGACCAGCTGCGGCGACAGCCGCCAGCCGCCCCAGTCGGGCGGCCGGGGCACCGCGTCCTGGTCGCGGAAGCGGGTCTCCGCCTCGACCAGGCGACGCTCGAGGTCGTGCCGGTCGGGCACGACCTGCGACTGCGGTGACGCCCAGGCAGCCAGCTGGGAGTCCCGCGGCCTGGTCGCGAAGTAGGCATCGGACTCCGCGGCACCGACGCGCGTCACCGGTCCCTCCACCCGCACCTGGCGGCCGATCGAGTACCACAGCAGGGTGGCAGCGGCCCACGCCTCGACCGCGAGGTCCCGGCTCTTGCGCGAGTCGTACCCGGTGAAGAACACCAGCCCGTGCTCGTCCAGGCCCTTGAGCAGGACCACCCGCACCGATGGCCGCCCGTCGGCGCCCACCGTGCCGAGCGCCATCGCGTTCGGCTCGACCACGCCGGCCGCCACGGCGTCGTCCAGCCAGCGCACCAGCAACGGGTGCGGGTCGTCGCCGGCCGCGGACTCGGACAGCCCGGCGCTCCCGTACTCGCGGCGGAGCCGGGCCAGCGTGTCGGGGTCCACGGCTGGAGCGTAGACGGACACCGAGGCGCTCCGGCCGGATCCCCGGCTGGCACAATGGGTGCGCCGACAGCGCCGTCAGGCCGACCCCGATCGACACCGACCCACGAGGGATCCCCGTGCCGGACGCACCCGCCCTGACCGTTCCGCGTGAGCTGCTGCCGTCCGACGGCAGGTTCGGCTCCGGACCGTCCAAGATCCGCCCGGCCCAGCTCGACGCCCTGCTCGCCACCGGCACCTCGCTGCTGGGTACGTCGCACCGCCAGGCACCGGTGAAGCAGCTGGTCGGCCGGCTGCGCGCCGGGCTGACCGAGCTGTTCGCCCTGCCCGGACGGCTACCAGGTCGTGCTCGGCAACGGCGGGGCCACCGCGTTCTGGGACGTCGCGGTGCTCGGGCTGATCCGCGAGCGCAGCCAGCACCTGGCCTTCGGGGAGTTCTCGCAGAAGTTCGCCGCGGCGGTCCGGGCGGCACCGTTCCTGGCCGAGCCCACGGTCATCACCGGCGAGCCCGGCAGCCGGCCGCGGCCGGTGGCCGAGGACGGCGTCGACGCCTACGCCTGGCCGCACAACGAGACGTCCACCGGTGTCATGGCCGACGTGCGCCGGGTCGCCGGGGCCGACGACGGTGCGCTGCTGCTGGTCGACGCGACCTCGGGTGCCGGCGGCCTGCCCGTCGACGTGCGGGAGACCGACGCCTACTACTTCGCCCCGCAGAAGAGCTTCGCGTCCGACGGCGGCCTGTGGGTGGCGCTGCTGTCGCCTGCCGCGCTGGAGCGGGCGGCGCAGATCACGGCGTCCGGGACGATGGATCCCGCCCTCCCTCGACCTCAGCACCGCGATCGACAACTCCGCCAAGGACCAGACCTACAACACCCCGGCCGTCGCGACCCTGTTCCTGATGGCCGAGCAGGTCGACTGGCTGAACGCGCGGGGCGGGCTGCGGTGGGCGGTCGAGCGCACGACCGAGTCGTCGGACCGGCTCTACCGGTGGGCGGACAAGACCGCGTACGCGACGCCGTACGTCACCGATCCCGACGCCCGCTCGCTGGTGGTGGGCACGATCGACCTCGACGAGGCGGTCGACGCCGCGGCGGTCGCCGCCGTGCTGCGGGCCAACGGGGTCGTCGACACCGAGCCCTACCGCAAGCTCGGCCGCAACCAGCTGCGGATCGCGATGTACCCCGCCGTCGAGCCGGCCGACGTCGAGGCCCTGACGCAGTGCATCGACTGGGTGGTCGAGCGGCTCGGCTGAGCCGGTCAGGTGCGACGACGCAGGAGCGCCACGGTGAGGCCCCCCGCGACGAGCATCGCGACGACCGCTCCCGCGCCGAGCAGCACGTCGGCCGGGTCGTCGTCCGGGTCGGACGAAGGGTCTGGCGCCGTCGTCGGGGCCGGAGTCGGGTCCTGAGTGGGGTCCTGAGTCGGGTCCGGAGTCGGGTCCGGAGTCGGGGCCGGCTGGCCCGCGCCGAGGGCGGCCGCGATGCCCGGCGGCAGTGAGACCCGGTCGATCCGCGTCGGGGTGCCTTCGGACCCGGCGAGCAGCGACCCGTCCGGCAGCGCCGCGAGGGACTCGCCCTGCTCCTGCGGCGGCAGCGCGAAGTCGCCGACCGGCTCCCAGTCGGGCAGTCGGTAGACGTAGGCGCGCTCGTACGTGCGCAGCACGGCCGCGCTGCCGTCGGGCAGCACGGTGCCGTCGGTCACCAGCCCGGGCACGGCCACGTCGGGGACCAGCTCCAGTGAGTTGGACGTGGCGGCCAGCGGATCCGGCACCTGCAGCACCGAGCCGGACAGCAGGCCCTTGGTCACCACCCACATCGCGCCGGAGACCGGGTCCGCGAGCAGCGTCTCGGCGTCGGCCGGCCCGTCCGGGTGGCTGAGCGGGTAGCGCTGCGGCGTCACGCTGGCCTCGCCGGGGCCGGGCGCGGGAAGTGCGTACAGCGCGACGTCGTCACGGCCGCGCAGGTTGTCGCCGATGTCGCCCAACCACAGCGTCCCGTCGCCGTCCACGGCCACCGCCTCCGGATCGGTCTCGCCCGCGTCGGCGCCGCCCAGTGCGGTGGTGCCGACCACGGCTGCCGCACCGGTGTCGATGACGTAGACGACCGGGTCGTGGCCGGAGTCGTTGACCGTGTAGACCAGGCCGGGGTCGGCCGGTGACACGGCGAGGCCGCTGGACTCGCTGGTGCGCGGGTCGTCCACGACGATGGTGCTGGTGTCGTCCTGTTCCCCTGCAAATGACGCAGCTTGTGACCCGCCCACGCCGGCGACCGCCATCACGGCCAGCAGCACCAGCACCCGCAGCCGCGTCAGCACGCAGTCCCGTCGGCCGGACCACCCGGCACGCCCGCCAGCTCGGCCAGCCGCGGCGTGACCCGCCAGGCGGACACCAGCTCGTCGTAGTCGCGGGCGACCTCGGGCGGCGTCGGCGCACCGGTGCGTACGGCCCGCAGCAGCGTGTTGCGCGGCGTGTGGTCGCTGCCGACGAACTCGACCACATCGACCCGGTAGCCGTGCATCCGCACCAGCGCGGCCCGCAGGGTGTCGGTGAGGGTGTCGGCCAGCCGTTCGCGCAGGATGCCGTGCCGGGTGAGCAGCCCGTACGGCGCCGGCGCCTGCTGCCCACGCAGCTGGGCCTGCAGGTGGTGGTGGCAGCACGGTGCGGCGAGCACCAGCGGCGCTTCCCACTCCAGCGCGCGGGCCAGCGCCTCGTCGGTCGCGGTGTCACAGGCGTGCAGCGCCAGCACCACGTCCGGGCGCTCCGGCAGGGACACCCCGGCGATGGTGGACTCCACGAAGGTCAGCCCGTCGGCGCCGAGCCGCGCTGCGAGATCGGCGTTGCGCTCGCGGGCCTGCGCGCGCACGTCGACGCCTGTCATGACGACCGGCAGCCCACGCACGGCGGTGAGCCACCGGTGCGCGGCGAACGTGAGGTAGGCGTTGCCGCAGCCCAGGTCGACGACCCGCAGCGGCCGCTCAGGAGTGGGCGTGCGCAGGTGGCCGGCGGCGAGGGCGTCGTCGACCGCCGACGACAGCAGCCGGCAGAACTCCTCGACCTGGCGCAGCTTGGCCTGCCGGGTGGGCTTGACCCGGCCCTCGGCATCGCTGATGCCGAGCCCGACGAGGTACGGGTCGGACGGCTCCAGCAGCCGGTCCCGGCTCCGGTCGTGGCTGCGGTCCGGCGGTTGGTCTGAGGGCTCGGTGGTCGCGCTGACCACGGCGTCGCCCTTCTTGGTCACCCGCAGCTCCACCGTCGACGACGTGCTGCGCACGTGCCAGGTGCGGAACGGCTGTGCCAGCACCTCGTCGACCACGCGCTCGGCGTCGGCGCCCGCCGCCGCGTTGCGGGTGTGTGCCTGCGTCTGGTCGTAGCCGGTGACCTGCAGGTGCCGCCCCGCGCGCAGGTCGACGTACCGCAGCTCCAGCCGTCGCCACGGCGGTTCGGTGCCCCGGCGGCGTCCGGAGGCGACCGCGCGGACCAGACCGTCGGCGTCCAGCAGCAGGCTGCGGAGCCGGGCCAGGCCGTCGGCTAGGGACTCGGGCATCGGGTCGGTTCCTCGGGGCAGGCGGTCAGCGCGCGATCGACGCGATCACGACCACCACCAGCAGGGCGACCAGGAGGACGGGGATGACCAGCCGGCGGTAGCGGGGATTCACCGCGGCAAGAGTAGCCAGCGCTCAACGCGCCTTGTGCACCCCGGCGTAGGCGTCGGTGTCACTGTCGGCAGCAGCGGTGAAGCCGTAGCGGGCGACGTCCTCGTAGTCACCGAGACCGGGCTCGTCGTTGGTGCGCGGGATCAGCCGCACCAGTCGCATCTCGGTCGCGGTCCAGCTGGGGCCGACGTACGACTCCAGTGCGGCGACCGCCTGGCGGGCGGGGAACGGCACCTGGGCGCCCTGGGCCAGCGTGACCACGGCCTGGAAGGAGCGCCGGTCGAGGAACATGCCGTGTCGCTGCACCATGGCGGGGATGGCCTTGGCGAGGCTCCACAGCTCGGTCACGTCACCGGCCATGCCGACACCGACCGAGTCGACGATGTCACTGTCCTGGGGGGTGGCCGCCGCGCCGGTGAGCTGGAGGGTGAGCGGCGGGCAGTACGTACCGATCTCGTCCAGGGTCTGCCGGACCACGGTCGCCTCGTGCAGACCGAGGTTTCCGAACCGGGCGAGCATCAGGCTCCACATGGACGGTTCGGTCCACGGCACGTCGGGCGTGTGCTTGCGCGCCTCGTCGACTGCACGGCGCAGATCGTGCAGCACGGACGGCGGAGGCGTGATCACCGCGTAGAGGCGCATGTGCACACTGTGGCACGCGGTGCCGTGCCGGCGGCTCGCAAGCCGGACGTATCGGCCGAACGGCCAGCCCGGACTAGCCGACCAGCGAGTGACTGCTCGCCTGGTCCGCCTGCGCTCGCGTCAGCACGTCCAACCCGGGATGGCGACCGAAATGGGCGCGGACGACCAGCCCGTGGGACCGGGTGAAGACGGCGGCGGCGACGAGCGTGCCGACCAAGGCGCCGATGCCTCCCCCGATCAGGGTCCAGCGGGCGCCGAACGCCTCGCCGATCCACCCGATGATCGGAGCGCCGAGGGGCGTACCGCCCATGAAGATCATCATGTACAGGGCGCTGACCCGCCCGCGCATCTCCGGGGCCACGGCGAGCTGCATGGTGGCGTTGGCCGCCGTGATCACGGTGAGCGCACAGAGCCCGAGCAGCGGCAGCCAGATCGTGAAGACCAGGTACGTCGGCATCATCCCGGCGGCGATCTCGGTCAGGCAGAACGCCACCGCGGCGCCGACCACCAGCCGCAGCGTCGGCCGGCCGCGACGGGCGGCCAGCAGCGCACCGGCGAGCGAGCCGATCGCCATCACCGAGCTGAGCAGCCCGTACGCACCGGCGCCCTTGTGGAACACCTGGGTGGCCATCAGCGCGCTGGTCAGCTGGAAGTTGAGCCCGAAGGTGCCGACGAAGAACACCACCGTGAGCACCAGCATCAGGTCCGGTCGGCCGAGGACGTAGCGCATGCCTTCGCGGATGCTGCCGTTGCCGCGGCCCATCGCCGCGGCGGGACTGAGCTCGTGCGGACGCATCAGCTGCAGCGACCCGATGACGCCCAGGTAGCTGACGCCGTTGAACACGATCACCCAGCCGGTCGCCTCCGGACCGGAGCCGAGGGCGGCGATCATGAACCCCGCGAGCGCAGGGCCGAGGATCCGGGCCAGGTTGAACGAGGCCGAGTTGAGGCCGACCGCGTTGGTCAGGTCGTCGTGGCCGACCATCTCGACGACGAAGGACTGGCGGGCGGGCGCGTCGAAGGCGGTGCCGATGCCGAACAGCAGCGCCAGGACGTACACGTGCCAGGTCTGGGCCTGGCCGCTGATCGCGAGGGCGCCGAGCAGGACCGCGGGCACCGCCATCGCGAGCTGGGTGCCGATGAGCACGTACCGCTTGGGGAAGCGGTCGGCGACCAGGCCGGCGAACGGCGACAGCAGCAGCATCGGCAGGAACTGCAGGCCGGTGGTGATGCCGAGGGCGGCGCCGCTGCCGCCGGACAGCTGCAGCACCAGCCAGTCCTGGCCGACCCGCTGCATCCAGGTGCCGACGTTGGAGACCAGCGCGCCGGCGGCGTACAGGCGATAGTTGCGCACCGCAAGGGCGCGGAACGTCTGTCTCAAGCCTGGGCCAGTCCCTCGAGCAGCGGCGCGGCTCTGCGGAGCAGGTCACGGTCGGCAGGGCTCAGCTCGCGCAGCCGCCGGGCGAGCCACGCGTCGCGGCGCCGGCGCTCGGCGTCCAGCAGGTCGAGGCCCTCGTCCGACACCGAGACGACGACCTGCCGGCCGTCGGTGGGACTCGCCGCCCGGGTGACCATGCCGCGGTCGAGCAGGCAGTTGACGGTGCGCGTCATCGACGGCGGCTGGACCCGCTCGAACGCCGCGAGGGCGCCGATGGTGAGCGGGCCGTGCCGGCGGATGCTGCCCAGCGCCGACAGCTGGGTCGCGGTCAGGTCGGAGTCGCGCTCCTGGCGGAGCCGGCGGGACAGCCGCGCGACCGAGACGGCCAGCGTGCTGGCCAGTCCCGAGTCGGTGCGCGCCACGCGGGCGGTTTCGGCGGGCATGTCATTAGCATACCTCGTTAGCCTTGCGAACTAAATGCCGGAGCAGTTCAGTCCGGCAGCCAGCCGCTGATCGGCTCGATCGCGAACCACACCACGAACAGCGCCGCCACCACCCACAGCAGCGGGTGCACCACGCTCGCCTTGCCCCGCACCACCTTGATGAACACGTACGTCACGAACCCGGCGCCGATGCCCGCGGTGATCGAGTAGGTGAACGGCATCAGCGCGATGGTGAGGAACGCCGGGATCCCGATCTCCAGGTCGTCCCAGTCGATGTGCCGCACCTGGGTCATCATCAGGAAGCCGACCAGCACCAGCGCCGGCGTAGCGGCTTCGTACGGGATCACCGCGACGATGGGCGCGAAGACGGTGGCCAGCAGGAAGCACAGCCCGGTGACGACCGATGCGAGGCCGGTGCGCGCTCCCTCGCCCACGCCCGCGGCCGACTCGATGTACGACGTGTTGCTGGACACCGACGCAGCGCCGCCGGCCGCTGCCGCGACGGAGTCGACGACGAGGATGCGCTGGACGTTGGGCGGGGTGCCGTTCTCGTCGTTGAGGCCTGCCTCGGCGCCGATCGCCGTCATCGTGCCCATCGTGTCGAAGAAGTCGGCCAGCATCAGGCTGAACACGATGAGCGCTGCGGTGACGGCGCCCGCGTGCTGGAACGCACCGAACAGCGAGAAGTCACCGAGCAGCGAGAAGTCGGGCTTGTCCACGACCTTGTCCGGCCAGGCCGGCACGTTGAGCCCCCAGCCGGTGGGGTTGGTCGTGTCCGGCGGGATGAACGATGGACCGATGTCCTGCCACGCCTCCACCACGATCGCGACCACCGTGGTCACCAGGATGGCGATCAGGATCGCGCCCTTGACGCCGCGGGCGTACAGCGTGATCACGAGCAGCAGTCCGATGACGAACACCAGCACCGGCCAGCCGTCCAGCCGCCCCCCGATGCCCATCTCGACCGGCACCGGAGGGGCCCCGGTGCGTCGCACCACCCCGGCGTCGACCAGCCCGATCAGCGCGATGAACAGGCCGATCCCGACCGAGATCGCGGTCTTCAGCCCGCGGGGCACGGCGTCGAACACGGCCTTCCGGAGGCCGGTGAGCACGAGGATCAGGATCAGCAGACCCTCGAGCACGACCAGGCCCATCGCCTCCGCCCACGTCATCTGCGAGGCGACCGCGAACGCCACGAACGCGTTCAGGCCCAGCCCGGTCGCCAGCGCCAGCGGGAAGTTCGCGACCACGCCCATCACGATCGTGACCACCCCGGCGACCAGCGCGGTGCAGGCCGCCACGACCGCCAGGTCGCCGTCGGCCAGCAGGTTGCCGTCCACGTCCGGGACGGTGCCGATGATCAGCGGGTTGAGCACGATGATGTACGCCATCGTGAAGAACGTGACGAATCCGCCGCGCACCTCCCGAGCGACGGTCGAACCACGCTCGGCGATGCGGAAGAAGCGCTCCATGGTGCGACTCCACAAGTTCCGGGGACACGGGCAGAGCCCGCTCTCACGCGCGGCAGCATCCCACGACGGCAGGCCACCCTCTAGGACGGTGCCGGGTCCCTCTCGCGGCACACCCGGTGGCATACGCTGACGTCGTGACCGCCGACCGGGATCGCGGGCGGCGCCGGTCGAGACCGGCCAAGAGCCGCGTGCAGGGCAGGGCGCAGCAGCTACGCGAGCAGAGCCAGCTGCTGAAGCCCGCCGAGCCGCACGAGTTCGGCCGTCCGGAGGTCACCGAGCACGAGTTCGGCAACCGCCGCTTCCTGGTGGCGCAGGTGGAGCCGCTCGACGTCGACGGCATCCGCACCGTGGGCATCGGCTCCGCGCTGTGGCTGGTCGCGCTGGTGGGCCTGCTGCCGTTCTACAGCACGCTCGAGGACAACGGCCGGCTGTGGTGGCTGTGGACCTGCGTGGCCGGCTTCGGCTTCGGCATGGTGGGCCTGGAGTACTGCCGCCGCCGGCGCCGTACGCTCCGCGGCCGCTGAGCCACGGCCCCGCAGTTTCCCAAGGGCCCCCGTGAAAGGGTCACCGCTCACGTGTGGCCACACGTGAGCGGTGGGTGTTTCCCGGCATCCCTTGGGAAACGGCTAGTCGCGGCCGAGCGGGGCGTAGCCGACGGTGTCGAAGGAGTGCTCGGGCAGCTTGGACTCGCGCTGCGCCGGCTGCTGCTCGCGTACGTCGGAGTGCCCACCGCAGCCGTGGTCGAACGACACGACCGAGCCGTCGTCGCCGACGCTGCCGTTGGCGCAGACCCCGAACAGCGTGCCCAGGGGGCCCGCCACCCGGACCAGGAAGCCGCACGACACGCACCGACCCGGCGCCGCCTCGGCCAGGGGCGTGTCCGGGCCCTTGTCGCCGTCGTACCAGCGCTGCGCGGCGAGGTCGCGGCCCTCGAGCGACAGCACCCGCTCCCTTCCCAGGCCGAGCTCGGAGGCCACCTCGCGCACCACACCGCCGTCGACCAGGTCCTCGGCGGCGGGGTCGCCGGCCAGCCACCCCGGCACCAGCCGCGGGTCGTCGTCGTCGACCGGGAGCAGGTCGCCGGGTCCGAGGTCGTCGGGACGCAGTCGCTCCGCCCACGGCACCCACGGCGGTGCCACCACGGAGTCGTCGCCCGGCAGCAGCACGACCTCGTCGACGGTGATGTGCCGCTGGCGCGGGGCCCGGGCGAGGGTCACCGACCAGTGCCAGCCGCGGTAGCCGGGGCGCCGGCACGCGAAGAGGTGGCTGACGACGCGCTCGCCGTCCGACCGGGTGCCGACCGACTCGCCGACCTCGTCGTCGCCGACCTCGGCGACTGCGGCGGCCCGGGCCTCGTCGACGGCGCGCACCAGCACCGCGTCCGGTCGTACGCGGGCGGGGCGGGGCGGGGCTTCGGAGGGGGCGGGCACGGTCCGATCCTCACACACCCCGAGCGCCACGCCGAGGGTGGTCGACGCCGTGCGGCAGGATTGACGCGTGCAGGGGCCGACGGACGAGCAGAGCCCGCAGCCCCCCGACTCTGGCGCCGCGCGGGCGGCACAGGCGGGTGGCCGGGCTGCCCGCGCCACCGGCCGGGTCGCCGGGCGTACGGTGCGCGCGGCCCGCCGGGTGACCCATGCGCACGGCGCCGGCGAGAGCGGGCTCGCGCGGCTGCTCGAGATGCACGCCGTCAGCACGGCGGCCGACGCCGCGGTGGCGGTCGCGCTCGCGGGCACCCTGTTCTTCCAGGTCCCCACCGGCGACGCGCGCGGCCAGGTCGCACAGTTCCTGCTGCTGACGATGCTGCCGTTCGCGATCGTCGCGCCGCTGATCGGGCCGTTCCTCGACCGGTTCCGGCGCGGCCGCCGGTGGGCGCTCGGCTCCACGATGGCGGTGCGGTGCTTCTGCTGCTGGGTGCTCGCCGGTGCGGTCGCCACCGAGTCACCGACGCTGTTCCTCGCCGCGCTCGGCGTGCTGGTGGCCTCCAAGGCCTACGGCGTGACCAAGGCGTCGGCCGTGCCCAGGCTGGTCCCTCCCGACCTCACGCTGGTCAAGACCAACTCCCGGCTGGCCCTGGTCGGCACCGCGGCGGCCGCCGTGTCCGCACCCATCGCCGCCGGGCTCGCGCAGATCGGCGCCGAGTGGACGCTGCGCTACGCGTTCGTGCTGTTCGTCGTCGCCACCGTGCTCGCGATCCTGCTGCCCGCCCGGGTCGACTCCTCCGAGGGCGAGGAGCACGTACGCCTGTCCGCCGTCGGCGGCGACACCCGGTCGGGGCGCAGGGTCGGCATCACGCCGGTCGTGGTGTTCGCGTTGCGCGGCAACGCGGGGCTGCGGTTCCTCTCCGGGTTCCTGGTGATGTACATGGCGTTCCTGCTGCGCGAGCAGCCGTTCGACGGGTGGGACACCACGATCCTGCTGGCACTCGTGGTCGGAGCCGCCGGCGTGGGCAACTTCGTCGGCACCCTGGCGGCGTCGATGCTGCGCTCCCGCAAGCCTGAGACAACCGTCGTCGTGGTGCTGCTCGCCGACGCGGCGGTCGTGGTGCTGGCAGCCGCCTTCTACGGACTGCCGGTCGCCGTCCTGCTGGGCCTGACCGTCGGCGTCTGCCAGTCGCTCGGCAAGCTGTCGCTGGACGCCCTGATCCAGCGCGACATCCCCGAGACCGTGCGCACCAGCGTGTTCGCCCGGTCGGAGACGCTGATGCAGCTGTCCTGGGTGATCGGGGGCTTCCTCGGCATCGCGCTGCCGCTGTCCCACGCCCAGCTCAGCCTCGGCCTGGTGGCCGGCCTGCTGCTGGCATGGACCGTCGTGGTCCTGCGCGGGCTGGCCAACCTCCGCCGCCGCGTCGCCGCCTGAGCCGCTCTACGACGCGGCTGCGACCAGCACCCGCACGCCGGCGCCGCGCAGCCCCTCGAGCTCGGAGGCGTCCGCGCCGTCGTCGGTCACCAGCACGGAGATCCGCGTCGCGGGCACCGTCTGCACCATGGTGTCCGCGCCGATCTTGGTGTGGTCGGCCAGCACGATCACCTGCTCGGCCGCCGCCGCGATGGCGCGGTCGACCCGCGCCACCAGCATGTTCGGGGTCGACAACCCGTGCGCAGTGGTCAGCCCGTTGCCGGACAGGAAGGCCTTGGGCGTACGCAGACCGGCGAGTGCCTGCTCGGTGGCGCCACCCACCATCGCGTGGATGGACCCCCGCAGGGCGCCACCGGTGACGTGGACCTCGATCCCGGGCGACCGTGTCAGCGCCTGCGCCACCAGCAGCGAGGGCGTGACGACGGTCAGCTCACGCAGGCCGGTCAGCCTGCGGGCGAGCGCCTCCGTCGTCGTGCCCGCCCCCAGCACCACGGCGTCGCCGTCGTCGACGAGGGTCGCGGCACGCTCGGCGATCGCGGCCTTCTCCGGCGCGGCCACGTGGGACTTGTCGGAGTACGACGGCTCGTGCGCGATCCCGCCGGCCACCACCGCCCCACCGTGGTGCCGGACGACGTGACCCGACTCCTCGAGCAGCCGCAGGTCCCGCCGGACGGTCACCTCCGAGACCCCGGCCAGCCGGGCGAGCTGCCGGATCGACGCGGCACCGTGGGCGCGCACGGCCGTGAGCACGGCCTGCCGTCGCTCCACCGCCAACACCGATCCTCCCCGGCCGGCTCGTGATCACCCCAGGACGGTCCGATCAGAGATCCGTGTCCGCCTGGTCAGTATTGGTCACAGTATTGCCTGCTTCGTGCCCGTTCCTTAGCGTCACGGACACGTCGAGCCAGGGGAGTGTCGATCATGCGGGGAACCAGGAACGGTGCAGCCGTCGGTCTCGGGACGGTCGTCGCGACCGCAGCCGCACTCGCGGTCTCCACCCTCGCCGGGCCACCGGCAGCCGCCACGCCCGCCGGAACGGCCGGTCCGGGTGCCGAGCCGCCACCCGCCGCCCGCGACGTCGACAACCTGGCGCCGCGCCCGCCGCTCGGCTGGAACAGCTGGAACACCTTCGGCTGCGACATCGACGAGCAGCTCATCCGCGACACCGCCGACGCCATGGTCGCCTCGGGCATGCGGGACGCCGGCTACGAGTACGTCAACATCGACGACTGCTGGATGGCGCCGGAGCGGGACGCCGAGGGCCGACTGGTCCCCGACCCCGAGCGGTTCCCGAACGGCATCGACGCACTGGCCGACTACGTCCACGACCTGGACCTCAAGCTCGGGATCTACTCGTCGGCGGGCACCGACACCTGCGCCGGGTTCCCGGCCAGCCTCGGCCACGAGACGGAGGACGCCCAGTCCTTCGCCGACTGGGGTGTCGACCTGCTGAAGTATGACAACTGCAACAACCAAGGGATCCCGGCGCGGCAGCGCTACCGGGCCATGGCCGACGCCATCGACGCGACCGGCCGTCCGATCCTGCTCAGCATCTGCGAGTGGGGCACCAACGACCCCTGGCTCTGGGGCCACCGCTACGGCCAGATGTGGCGCACGACCGGCGACATCACCGACACCTGGAGCAGCGTGCTCGGGATCCTCGACCAGCAAGTGGGGCTCGAGCTCTACTCCGGACCGAACGCGTGGAACGACCCGGACATGCTCGAGGTCGGCAACCCCGGGCTCACCCGCACCGAGAGCCAGGCGCACATGAGCCTGTGGGCACTGCTGAACGCACCGCTGATCGCGGGCAACGACCTGCGCGAAACCCCCGCCTGGGCGACCCGGATGCTCACCGACCCGGACGTCCTGGCCATCAACCAGGACTGGGGCGGCGAGCAGGGCTCGCTGCTGCGCACCCGTGGCGACACGCAGGTCTGGACCAAGCCGATGTCCGACGGCCGCACCGCCGTGGTGCTGCTCAACCGGGGCGAGACCACCGAGGCGATCCACGTGGGGACCGCACGGCTCGGCCTGCCCGCCAGCGACGGCTACCTGGTCCGCGACGTCTGGTCCGACGAGCGGTACGGCAGCGCCGGCACCGTGCGCGCGGCGGTGCCGCCGCACGGGGCCGCGATGTTCCTGGTGGGCACCACCCGCGCCCGGGACCTGCCGCCGCTGGTGACCCTCGACCTGGAGGCCCCGCCGTACGTGCGCGCCGGTGCCGACGGCGAGCTGACGACCACGCTCTACAACGACGGCACCCGTCCGGTACGGGACGCACGCTTCAGCGTCGACGAGCCCGAAGGATGGGACGCGGTGCCGCAGGGCAGCCGCCAGGTCGGCGTCGTACGACCCGGCCGGCCGGCGGACCTGACCTGGCAGCTGCGCAACGACGCCGCCGACACCGGTGACGTCACCGTCGGGGCATCCGCGACCTGGGTGTGGAAGGGACAGGTCGACGACGCCCGCACCGAGGCGGCATTCCTGCACGTCGAGCCGATCGCGGCCGGGACCCACCAGCTGTCGGCACTGGACTGGGTGGCCAGCGACAACTACTGGGGCCCGGTCGAGCGCGACGCGAGCAACGGCGAGCAGGACGCCGGTGACGGCGGGCCGATCACCATCGGTGGCACCACGTACCCGACCGGGCTGGGGGTGCACGCGCCGTCGACGGTGACCTACTTCCCCGGCGGGGACTGCACGGCGATGTCAGCCGTTGTCGGCATCGACGACGAGGTCGGCGACCAAGGGGCCGCCACGTTCGAGGTCTGGGGCGACGGCGAGCTGTTGGAGTCGAGCCCTGAGGTGTCCGGCTCCGACGACGGCGTCGCGCTCGGCGCGGACGTGTCCGGCGTCGACCTGCTGGAGCTGCGGGTGGAGTCCGGCGGCGACACCAACTACGACCACGCCGACTGGGCCGACGCGCAGATCGAGTGCGGCTGAGCCGCTCGCGGGACGGTCAGGCCTCGAGCTCGTCGGCGAGCCCTCGCAGCAGCTGGGCGCTGCGGGAGGCCGTCTTGCCCTCGGGCTGGCGACCGCGCCGGTAGGTGTTCTCCAGCCCGTCCAGCAGTCGGATCAGGTCCTCGACGATCGCGACCATGTCCTCGGGCGACTTGCGCCGGGCGCGGGACACCGACGGCGGCGCCTCGAGCAGGCGCACCTGCAGCGCCTGGTCGCCCTTGCGACCCTGCACGATGCCGAACTCCACCCGGGTGCCGGCCCGCAGCGCCTCGGTGCCCGCAGGCAGCGCAGACGAGCGTACGAACACGTCGCCGCCCTCGTCGGTCGACAAGAAGCCGAACCCCTTCTCGGGGTCGTACCACTTCACTTTGCCAACAGGCACCGTCGACCTCGCGTGGTCTCGTTCCGGGGGGCGTGCGGACACAGGGTACGACCAGCGGCACCGACCCCCAACCGGAATCCGGCCAGGGGGCTCAGCCGTCGGCGTCCCGCCGGGCGGCGGCCAGCAGGTCGACGGTACGGACCAGCTTGACCCGCGGCCGGCCCTGCGGCTCGCCGGCGGTCCGCTCGGCGGAGTCGATCGCGTGCCAGCCGAGGTCGGTCACCAGGTCCGGCTGCCGGGCCCGCAGCCAGGCCCCCAGCCGCGCCGGCCGGTCCGGTGCGGTGTCCCGCGGGCCGTGCGGGCCGAGGTCGGCGACCAGCCGCGCCACCGTCTCGCGCGCGTCCTTCTTGTTGGTGCCGATGACGCCGGTCGGTCCCCGTTTGATCCAGCCGACGACGTACTCACGGTCGCCGCCGACCACCCGGCCCTCCTCGTGCGGGATGCACCCGCTGCCGGTGTCGAAGGGCAGCCCCTCGACCGGCAGGCCGCGGTACCCCACGGACCGCACCACGAGCGTCGCGGCCAGCTCCTCGCGGGCACCGGTGTCACGGGCCACGATCCTGCCGTCGACCTCGGACGGCTCGTTGACCGCGAGCACGACCCGCTCCACCCGGTGGTCGCCGGACAGCTCGACCGGCGAGCGCCAGAACCGGAAGACCATCCTCCGCGCGTCGGGCTCGGGCGACGGCGGGCGGTCGGCGAGCTTGCGCAGGGCAGCCAGGTTGCGCCGCACGGCCGGGGGCAGTCCCTCGTCGGGGATGTCCAGCACTCCCTCCGGCTGCACCGCCACGTCGACGCCGCGCAGGTCGCCGAGCTCGCGCAGCTCGAGCGTCGTGAACGTCGCCTGCGCCGGCCCCCGTCTGCCGAGCACCACGACCTCGCGCACCGCCGAGGCCCTGAGCACGTCGAGCGCGTGATCGGCGGTGTCGGTGCGGTCGAGGTCGGCGATGTCGGTGCACAGCATCCGGGCGACGTCGAGGGCCACGTTGCCGTTGCCGACGACCACCGTCCGCTCCCCGTGCAGCCCGACCTCGACATCGGGGTAGTGCGGGTGGCCGTTGTACCAGCCGACCACGTCGGTGGCGGCGACGCTGCCGAGCAGGTCCTCGCCCGGCACGTTCAGGTGCCGGTCGGTCTGCGCGCCGACCGCGTAGATCACCGCGTCGTACGCCGCGGACAGCTCTTGCCGGGTGACGTCGGTGCCGAGCTCCACGTTGCCGTACCAGCGGAAGCCGTCGCGCGCGGCGATCTGCTCGAAGGTGTCGGCGACCGACTTGATCTTGGGGTGGTCGGGCGCGACGCCGGAGCGGACCAGCCCCCACGGCGTCGGCAGCCGCTCGAGGACGTCGACGCGGGCCATCCCCTCGCCGGCGCTGAGCAGGGCGTCGGCGGCGTAGAAGCCGGACGGACCGGACCCCACGACGGCGACGTGCAACGGCTCCGTCACCGGTCGGCTGCCGCGGGGTGGGCGGGGAACGGGTCGATCCACCCGACGAACATGGCCTCGCCGCCGGCGCCAGGCGCCTGCTCCACCAGCAGGCGGCACGGGATGCGGCTGCCGTCGCGGTGCATGACGGAGACGTCCAGCGGCGCCCCGAGGAGCCGCGCCTCCCCGGTGCTCAGGTAGCGGCTGAACCCCGCGACGTGTGCCTCCCTCATCTCCGGCGGCACCAGCGTGACCAGCCGGCGGCCCACCAGCTCGTCGACCTCCCACCCGAGCAGGTCGGCCAGCGGACGGCTCACGGCGATGATGCGGTTGGCGATGTCGGCGGCGACCACCGGGCGGGTGGACGTACGCAGGCCGAGCACGTCCGGAGGTAGCGCACTGGTGCCGTGCATGGTGTTGGCGACCGTCTCGAACCGGTCCTGCGCGGTGCCCGGCCACGCCGCCGGACCCACCCCGGCAAGCTGGGCGGCGATCTGGTGGCACACCCAGTCCCGCACCTCGATGATCTCGGGCAGGCCCGGCCGCGCGAGCATGTCCCCCGCGGCTGCGAGCCGCTCGCCCACGTCGAGCGCGTCCTGCAGTGCGGCGAAGGCGGACCCGAGGTCCTGCGCCACCGTCACCTCGATGTCGATCTCCTCGGACTCCCACGTCGGTGCCCGCTCCTGCTCCCGCACCTCGGCCGCCTGGGCGACCACCCGGGAGACGGTGCCGCGGGCCCGGTCGACCTCGGCGAAGTCGACCAGCCCCGCGTCCCGCTCGGCCACGTAGAGGACCAGCTCGCGCAGCAGGGCATCGTGGTGCTGGCGAGCAGCCAGCCACAGCGTCACCGGCATCGCCTTCAGCCGGACGAGCACCGCGGTCGCCTTGCCGGGCCGGTCGTCGCTGTAGCGATCGGTGTCGACATCCCAGGCGGTCTCGGCGGGCGGACCGGGGGTGTCGGACCCCACCTCGAACCACACGACCTTGCCGGAGCTGCCCAGGCTGCGGGCCCCGCACGCGTCGGTCAGCGCGGCCACCAGCCCCATCCCCCGGCCGGTCGTCGCCTGCGGGTCGTAGTGCCGGGCGGCGGGAAGCGACGGCTCGTAGTCGCGGACCTCGACCCGGACCCGGTCGCGGCGCGGCTCGACGCTCACCTCGATCGGGGTGTGCGCGTGCAGGACGGCGTTGGCCACCAGTTCGTGCACCGCGAGCTCGGCGGAGTCGGTCCAGCCGGCGTTGCGCGACACCCCGACGGCCTCCAGCGACTCGCGCAGCAGCCGTCGGGCCTCCCGGGCACTGGCCAGCTCAGGCTCGAGCTTCACCCAGCGCCGGGCGACCACCGTTGGCTCCCCTGCTCCGGCCGGCACGGCCACAGCGTAGAGCGCGGGCGGCTCCGAGCGCCCCAGATGCCCGCCGATCAGCCGTCGGCGGCCTGCTCCGGCCGCAGACCGAGCAGCTCGAGCGACTCCTCCCGCATCTGGACCTTGCGCACCTTGCCGGTCACCGTCATGGGGAACTCGTCGACCACCAGCACGTAGCGGGGGATCTTGAAGTGCGCCAGGCGGCCGCGGGCGAACTCCTGCACGGCCTCGGCGTCGACCGGCTCGGCACCCTCGCGCATCCGGACCCAGGCGCAGAGCTCCTCGCCGTAGCGGGGGTCCGGGACCCCGACGACCTGGACGTCGGCAATGTCCGGGTGCCCGTACAGGAACTCCTCGATCTCCCGCGGGTACACGTTCTCGCCGCCGCGGATCACCATGTCCTTGATCCGCCCGACGATCGTCAGGTAGCCGTCGTCGCGCATCCGCGCCAGGTCGCCGGTGTGCATCCAGCGGGCCCGGTCGACGGACTCGGCGGTCTTGCCCGGGTCCTCCCAGTAGCCGAGCATCACCGAGTAGCCGCGGGTGCACAGCTCGCCTGGCTCGCCGCGCGGCAGGGTCAGTCCTGTCACCGGGTCGACGATCTTGACCTCGACGTGCGGGTGCACCTGCCCGATCGTCTCCGTGCGCCGTTCGATGTCGTCGTCGACGCGGGTCTGGGTCGAGACCGGCGACGTCTCGGTCATCCCGTACGCGATCCCGACCTCGCTCATGTGCATGTCGCCCAGGCAGCGCTTCATCACCTCGACCGGGCACGGCGACCCCGCCATCAGGCCGGTGCGCAGGCTGGACAGGTCGTACGACGCGAAGTCGGGCAGCGTCTGCTCCGCGATGAACATCGTCGGCACGCCGTACAGCGCCGTGCACCGCTCGTCGGCGACCGCGCGCAACGTGTCCTCGGGGTCGAACGCCGGCCCCGGGATCACCATGGCCGCGCCGTGGGTGGTGCAGCCGAGGTTGGCCATCACCATGCCGAAGCAGTGGTAGAAGGGCACCGGGATGCACAGCCGGTCCTGCTCGGTGAACCGGATGCCCTCGGTCACGAAGTAGCCGTTGTTGAGGATGTTGTGGTGGCTGAGGGTGGCGCCCTTGGGATAGCCGGTCGTGCCCGAGGTGTACTGGATGTTGATCGGGTCGTCCGGGCTCAGCTCGGCCATCCGGCTCGCCACCGCGTCGTCCGGCTGCGACCGGCCACCGGCCACCAGCGCGTCCCAGCTGTCGTCGCCGATCCACACCACCTGCTCGAGCGCCCGGCAGTCACCGCGCACCTCGTCGACCATCGCCCGGTAGTCGCTGGTCTTGAAGCCGGTCGCGCTCACCAGCACCCGGGTGCCGGACTGGTTCAGCGCGTACGCGAGCTCGTGCGTGCGGTAGGCCGGGTTGATGTTGACGAGGATCGCGCCGACCTTGGCGGAGGCGTACTGGGTGAGCGTCCACTCCGCGCAGTTCGGTGCCCAGACGCCGACCCGGTCACCCTTCTCCACGCCCCCGGCGAGCAGCCCGCGGGCCAGCGCGTCGACGTCGCGGTCCAGCTCGGCGTAGGTCCAGCGTCGCCCGCTGGCGCACTCCACCAGCGCCTCCCGGTCGCCGTGCGTGGCCACCGTGCGCTCGAGGTTCTGGCCGACGGTGTCACCGAGCAGGGGCTTGCTGGACGGTCCGGACGCGTACGACGGCAGGGCGACGCTGCTCATCCGGGCAGCGTAGGCCCAGCGCGAGAGGTCGGAAACCGGCGGCTCAGCGCCGGCGCGGCTGACTCACCGCGGCGAGCGCCGCGGGGGCGTCGAGCCCCCGGCCGGCGCGCACGGCGGCGGCCCACGGCTGCGCTCCGAGCCGGTCCCGGCCCGGGGCGAGCAGCAGGTCGAGGTCCGCACGGTCGCGCTCCGCGATCGGGAGCCCCGCGTCGTCGCGCAGCCGCTCGGCGGCACCGATCGCCTGCGCCGCTGCCGTGTCGTCACCGACTCCGACCAGAGCGCTCGCGAAGCCCTCGAGCACGACGATCTCGAGCTCGGCGTCGCCGACCCGGGGCAGCACCGGCACGACCTTGCCGAGCACCTCGAGGGCCTCGGCCGGTCGCGCGTCCTCCACCAGCGCGACGGCGAGGTTGGCCCGGCTCACCGCCGGTCCCCACGCGTCACCGAGCGCCTCCTCCACCGCGATCGCCTCGTCGAACAGCTCCGCCCCGCGGGCGGGCTCGCCGGTGTCGGTCTCCAGGATCCCGAGGTCGGTCAGCGAGGCGGCCAGCCGGGTGGCGCCACCGGTGCGCCGGGCGAGCTGCACGCTCTCGAGCAGCGCGGTCCGCGCGCCGTCGATGTCGCCGAGCACCCGCAGGGCCAGGCCGAGCCCGGCGAGGGCGGCCGACAGCATCGCCTCGTCGCCGCGCTCGCGCCACGCGGCGACGGTGTGCTCCAGCGCGTCCCGGGAGGCCGCGGCCTCGCCCTGCCGGAACAGCACGCCGGCCAACGTCTGCAGCGCCTCGAGGGCCGCCGTCTGCAGCTGCTCGTCGTCGCCGGTCAGCTCGACGGCCCGCTCGAGCCACCGCCGGGCGGTGTCGGCGCGGGTGTGGTGCTCCCAGTACCGCCCGAGAGCCGAGGTGATCCGCAGCCCGACGGCGGCCTGCGCCGGTGCCGGCGGAGGGCCGTCCGGCGCGAGACTCCACTCCAGCGCCGCCTCGATGTTGTCCCGCTCGGCCTGCAGCCGGTCGAGCGCGTGCACCTGGGTGCCGCCCTGCAGCTGGCCGCCCAGCTCGCTGACGACCTCGGCCATCCGCGCGGCCAGCCGCGCGCGGACCTCGTCACCCTCCGCGGCTTCGTCCAGCGCCTCGGCGGCGAACTGCGCGACCAGGCGCAGCAGGTGCACCCGTGGCTCACCGTCTGCCCCGTCGCGCATCCGCAGCAGGCTCGCGTCGACCAGCTCGGCCAGCACGTCGAACGGGTCGGCCCCGTTCGCGTCCCCGAGCAGGGCCTCCACGGTGGTGAGGTCGGCCCCGCCGGGCGCGGCCGACACCGCGCGCAGCAGCCGCTGTGCCGGCGGGTCGAGCAGCGCGTACGACCACCCGATGGTGTCGCGGAGCGAGCGCTGGCGCTCGGGCCGGTCGGACTCGTTCGACGTGAGCGACAGGCCGCCACCGAGCCCGGCCAGCAACCGCGCGGGGGAGAGCAGCCGCAGCCGCACCGCCGCGATCTCCAGCGCGAGCGGCAGCCGGTCGAGCGTCCGGCACACCTGGGCGACCGCCGCCAGGTCGGCCTCCGCCAGCCGCAGGCCGGGACGGACCCGGCGGGCGTGCTGGAGGAAGAGCTCGACGGCGGCCTGCTCGTCCAGCGGCTCCACCGGCACCACCCGCTCCGCCTGGAGCCGCACCGGCTGGCGCGACGTCGCCAGCACCACGCTCTGCTCGGAGGCCGCTACCAGCTCCGCGACCAGCTCGGCGGCGCCGTCGACCTGCTCGAGGTTGTCGAGCACCAGCAGGCAGTGCCGGCCGGACACGAACCGGGTGACGGCGGCGTGCGGGCCCACATCACCGTCGTCGCCGACAGCAAGGACCTCGGCCAGCCGAGACCACGCGCCCGCTGCGGTGCCGACGGCCGACAGGTCGGCGAAGTGGATGCCGCCGGCGAACCGGGGAGCGGCCGCGGCCGCGGCCTCCACGGCGAGCCGGGTCTTGCCGACACCGCCGGGGCCGACCAGGGTGACCAGCCGTACCGGGGTGTCGCCGATGCCCGACAGGGAGCCGGCCAGCATCGCCACCTCGGCCACCCGGCCCACCAGCGGGGTGTTCGGCTGTGGCAGCCGGGCGGGCGTGCCGAGACCCCGGGGCGGTGCGGTCACCTCCGGAGCCCCGTCGACGACGAGCCGGTGCAGCCGCACCGGAGCCGGCAGGTCCTTCAGCCGGTGCTCGCCGACGTCGACCGCCGTCACCCCCGCGGGCAGCGCGGTTCCGGCGAGCGTCCACGCCGACGGGCCGACCAGGACCTGACCGCCGTGTGCCGCCGCGCAGATCCGGGCGGTGTGGTGCACCGCGAGCCCGATGTAGCCGTCCTCGTGCCGGTCGGGCTCGCCGGTGTCGACCCCGGCGCGGACCCGTACCTGCGTGTCAGTGCCGGCCGGCACCGGCCACGGGTGCGCGGCTGTCTCCCGCTGCATCTGCGCGGCAGCGGCCAGCGCATCGGCGGCGGTCCGGAAGACGACGAACGCCCCTTCGCCCTCGGTGTCCATCTCGTGCCCGCCGAACGTGCCCGCGGCCTCGTGCACGATCCGCCGCTGCTCGCGCAGCACCGTGGCGTAGGCGGAGGCACCGACGCGGGTCAGCAGCGCCGTGGTGCCGTCCAGCTCGGCGAACAGCATCGTGACGGTGCCGCTGGGCAGACCCGCACGCGGGCCGGCGGGGTACACCGCGGCCTCCGTGGTCGCTCCGGTCATCGGCACATGGTCGCAGCGGGTCTCGTCCGAACGGACGGGATTGGGCCTACGTCACTATGCGTGGACCTCCCAGTCACCGATAGTGAACGGGTGCCGCCAAACCCTGTCGCCGCCCCCGCGCTCCGCCACCTGCTCAGCCGCTTCAGCTACGGCGTCACGCCGGGGCTGGTGGCCGAGGCCAAGGGCCTCGGCGGCGGCCAGGCCTGGTTCGAGCGGCAGCTCGCGCCCGGCGGCGTCGCCGACGACCGCGCGGCCGCGATGCGCACCTGGTTCCCGTACCTCGCCTACTCCCCCCGGCAGCTCTACGCCGTGAACGACTCCGGCGAGAAGGGCGGGTACGACAGCACGCTGGACCTCGCGCGCTGGTCGATCCTGCGCCGCACGTACAGCCGGCGGCAGCTGTACGAGACCATGGTCGAGTTCTGGTCGAACCTGCTGCACGTCCCGCTGTACGAGGACGAGTCGTGGCAGCACCGGATCAGCTACGACGCCGTCATCCGCCAGCACTCGCTCGGCCGCTTCGAGGACCTGCTCGCCGGCACCGTGCTGCACGGCGCGATGGTCTGCTTCCTCGACAACACCTACTCGACGAAGTGGGCGGTCAACGAGAACCTCGGCCGCGAGCTGCTCGAGCTGCACACCGTCGGCGTCGAGGCCGGCTACAGCGAGCAGATGGTGCTGAACTCGGCGTACATCCTGACCGGCTACCGCGTCGACATGTGGGACACCTGGGCCTCGTACTACGAGCCGGACGCGCACTGGACCGGCCGGGTCAAGGTGCTCGGCTTCAGCGCCGCGAACGAGGCCGCTGACGGCCGCGCCGTCACCAAGCGCTACCTGCGCTATCTCGCGCACCACCCCTCGACCGCGCGCCGGATCGCGAGAAAGCTGGCAACCCGGTTCGTGTCCGACGCCCCGTCCGCCGGACTCGTCAACGCCGTCGCCGAGGCATACCTGTCGTCCGGCACCGACATCAAGGCGACGCTGCGCGCGCTGCAGGCCCACCCCGACTTCGCCGCGTCCGTCGGCGCGAAGGTGCGGACCCCCGCGGAGGACGCGATCGCGTCGTACCGGCTGCTCGGAGCCAACCCCCGCAAGCCGCGGGAGGACAGCGACTTCGCGCGAGCGATCGCGTGGCAGCTCGAGTCGCTGGGCCAGAAGCCGTTCGGCTGGACGGCCCCCGATGGCTTCCCCGACGTCGGGGTCGCGTGGAGCTCGGTCGGGCGGGTGCTCGGCAGCCTCGACCTGCACCTCACCCTCGCCGGCGGCTGGTGGCCGTCGGAGGGCGTCACCTACCCGAGCGTCGCGCAGCGGCTCCCCGCCCTGCCGGCCCGATTCGACACGATCGTCGACCACGTCGCGCGCCGCCTGCTGCAGCGGCCGGCGACCCCACGGCTGCAGACCGCCTGCCGGCGGATGCTCGGGTACCCGGCCGACCGCCGGTTCACCACGGCGGGCGAGTTCGGCGAGTGGAACATGACGATGCTGCTCGCCACCGTGCTCAACAGCCCTGCGCACGCTGAGCGCTGAGGAGAACTGATGACCGATCACCAGGCCACCGCGTGCGGCTGCCCCGACTTCCGGAGCACCCGACGCACGTTCCTCAAGGGAGTGGGCGCCACCGCCGCGGGCGGGGCGCTCACCAGCATGATCGGCGACGTCTTCACCCAGGCGACGTTCGGCGCCGCACCCGGCGGCAACGTGCTCGTCGTGCTGAGCCTGCGCGGGGGCAGCGACGGGCTGTCCCTCGTGGTGCCGCACGGAGACACCGCGTACGCCGGCCTGCGTCCCACCATCAAGGTGCCCACCGCGAGCCTGCTGGTCAAGGACCCGATGTTCGGGCTGCACCCCGGCTTCAAGCCGCTGGAGGCCATGTGGCAGAGCGGGCAGTTCGGCGCCGTGCAGGCGGTCGGCATGCCCAGTCCCGACCGCAGCCACTTCAGCGCGATGGAGCGGGTCGAGGACGCCGATCCCGGCTCTTCGGCACGCGTCGGCTGGATCAACCGGATGGTCGGGATCAGCGGCACCGGCGTGCCCAACCAGGCCATCCAGCTCGGCACGTCGCTCGCGCCGACCGCCCTGGTCGGACCCGCGTCGGCGATGTCGGTCTACCGGCTCAGTGACATCGCCCTCCCCGGCGGTGGCGACACGGCGTTCCAGAACCGCACCCGGAGCTCGCTGCAGTCGATGTGGAACGGCAACGGGTCGCTGATGGGGCGCGCCATCGACGCGACCCTCACGACGACCCGTGACCTCGCCGGGCTCGCGCAGTCCACCGAGGGCCCGCACAACGGTGCGGTCTACCCGGAGAACGACGACCTGGGCAACGCCATGGCCCAGACCGCCCGGCTGATCCGCGCCGACGTCGGCACCCAGGTGGTCGCCCTCGACTTCGGCTCGTGGGACCACCACGAGAGCCTCGGGACCGTCGCCGACGGCGACCTGCAGTGGATGGTGCGCAACATGGCCAAGTGCCTGGCCGCGTTCTTCACCGACCTCGGCGCCGCCACCTCCCGGGTCACCGTGGTGACCATCAGCGAGTTCGGCCGCACCGCGAGCGAGAACGGCAGCCACGGCGCCGAGCACGGCTACGGCAACTGCATGCTGCTGCTCGGCGGTGGCGTCAAGGGCGGCCAGGTGCACGGCACCTGGCCAGGGTTGCGCAGCGCGGAGATGGTCGACGGCGACCTGGCCGTGAACCTGGACTACCGCTCGGTGCTGGCCGAGGTGATCGCGAAACGCTTCCCCGGGGTGTCGATCCCGCAGGTGTTCCCCGGCTTCAGCCGCGAGACCGTCGGGGCGATGCTGTAGCGAAACCCGCTGGGTTCCGCGGGGTGCGCGTGCGAGGGTGCGCGCATGCCGGATCCCCACGAGGACTACCGCTTGGTCAACCTCGCGAGCTGGGACGAGCGCGCGCCCGCCCATGCCGCCTCGCCCGACTACGCCGTCGCACGCTTCCTCAGCGAGCCCGACTTCCTCAGCCACGTCGTCCGGTTCGACCTGCCGCTGCTCGGTGACGTGCGTGGCCAGCGCGGCGTGCACCTGCAGTGCCACATCGGCACCGACACCGTGTCGCTGGCGCGCCTCGGTGCGGACATGACCGGGGTGGACTTCTCGCCGGGCGCGCTCGCCGAAGGCCGCCGACTCGCCGAGGCAACGGGCGCCCCGGTGGACTTCGTCGAGTCCGACGTCTACGGCGCACCGGCTGCTGTCGGCCGGGACGACTTCGACCTGGTCTACACCGGCGTCGGGGCGCTGATCTGGCTGCCCGACATCGCCGCCTGGGCCCGTACGGTCGCTGCGCTGTTGCGGCCCGGCGGGCGGCTGTTCATCCGCGAGGGCCACCCGGTGATGTGGGCGCTCGACGACGCCCGTGCCGACGGCGAGCTGGTGCTGACCCACCCCTACCACCAGCAGCGGGAGCCCTCGGTCTTCGACGAGCCGGGCACGTACGTCGAGACCGACGTGGAGTTCCAGCAGAACCGGTCCCTGGAGTGGAACCACGGTCTCGGCGAGATCGTCACCGCCCTGTTCGAGGCCGGCCTGCAGCCCACCGGCCTGGTGGAGCACGACAGCGTCCCGTGGGACGCGCTCCCCGGCCAGATGGTGCGGACGGAGGTCGACGGCGAGTGGCGGCTGGCCGACCGGCCGGAGCGGATGCCGCACACGTACACCCTGCAGGCGGTCCGGGTCGGCTGAGGGCGGCGTCGGGTCCCGGTCGGGGCCGCGCCCGGGGCGGACCAGGGTCGATCCCGATGCCGCGGCGGGCCGGGACGGGCGACGCTGGCGGGCATGACGACAGAGACCGTGACCCCCGAGACCGCCGAGTCCGCCGAGCCCTCCGAGCCGGCACCGCGCGCCCTGCGCCGCACCCGCAAGCGGCTGCTGGGCGGGGTCTGCGGCGGGCTCGCCACCTACACCGGCATCGACGTGACCGTGGTCCGGCTGCTGATGGTGCTGCTCACCGTGTTCGCGGGCGCGGGCGCGGCCGTGTACGTCGCGGCCTGGCTGCTGGTGCCCCTCGAGGGATCGGACCGCTCACCGGTCGAGCGGGCGCTCGGTCGCTGAGACCTGGCTCCGCCCGGTTGCGGCCCGGGTGCGGATGCGCCAACGTGCCCGGATGGTGGCGATCCCGGACCCTGGTCGTACCGCGGTGGCGCTGCTGGCCGCCGCCCTGACAGCGGGGCTGCTGATCCCGCAGCCGGCCCCGGCCACGCCGACGCCGCCGACAGGTCAACGCCCGGCCGACGACGCGCCGGGGGCGCCCGGCGACGACGCGGTGTGGACCGACGGCGCCAAGACCGGGTTCGGCACCGCCCGGGGGGTGGACAGCAAGGTCTGGTACACCCTCGGTCGCAACGGCACCGCCGGTGAGCTGTTCTACCCACAGCTCGACACGCCCAGCGTCCGCGAGTCGCAGTTCGTCGTCACGGACGGGGAGGGGTTCACCGACCGCGAGGACACCGACACCTGGCACCGGGTCCGGGTGCTCGACGACCGTGGCCTGACGTACGAGGTCGTCAACACCGACAAGGACGGCGACTACCGGCTCACCAAGACCTTCGTCACCGATCCGGACCGTTCGACGGTGCTCGTCGACGTGCGCTTCGAGTCCCTGTCCGGCGAGCCGTACGACGTCTACCTGCTGCACGACCCGGGGCTGGGCAACGACGGCATCGACGACCGCGGCGACACCCGCGGCCGGTCACTCGTTGCTCGTCAGGCCGGCCTCGCCAGCACGGTGACCACGCGGCCGGCGCTGACCCGGATGTCCAGCGGGTACGCCGGCACCAGCGACGGCTGGACCGACCTGGCCGACGACCACACCATGGACTGGACGTACGCCGCACCCGAGCCGGGCAACGTCGTTCAGACCGGACGCACCGCGCTGACCGGACTGGCCGGTGACCGGCGCCTGACCCTGGCCATCGGCTTCGGTGCGTCACCGGGAGCCAGCACCCGGGCCGCCGAGGCGTCGCTGCGGGACGGCTTCGCCGAGGTCGCGACCGAGTACGCAACCGGCTGGCGGCGCTACCTCCGCCGGCTCGACCCGGTCGCCGCGAGCGCCCAGCGGTGGCAGCGCGAGTGGCGGGTATCGGCGATGGTGCTCGCGGCCAGCGAGGACAAGACCTACCGCGGCGGCTTCGTCGCGGCACCGGGCCGCCCCTGGGCGTGGGCCTACGAGCTGCGCGACATCCCCGTCTACCACGCGGTCTGGTCGCGCGACCAGTACCAGATCGCGACCGGGTTGCTCGCTGCCGGGGACGAGGCCGCCGCCAATCGGGCACTCGACTACCTGTGGGACATCCAGCAACGACCCGACGGCTCGTTCCCGCAGAACAGCAGGCTGGACGGCGAGCCGGTCTTCGACAGCCTGCAGATGGACGAGGTCGCGTTCCCGATCGTGCTCACCTGGCAGCTCGGCCGCGCCGGCGCCGCCGACTGGGAGCACGTACGGCTGTCGGCCGACTACCTGGTCGAGAACGGCCCGGCCTCCCCGCAGGAGCGCTGGGAGAACCTCGGCAACTACTCGCCCGCGACCATCGCGGCCGAGATCGCGGGGCTGGTCTGCGCCTCGCGCCTGGCGCGACTCAACGACCGGCCGGGCCTGGCCCGGCGCTACGCCAGCACCGCGGACACCTGGCGGGCCGACCTCGAGCAGCAGACCGCGACCAGGACCGGGCCGCTGTCGGCCGACCCCTACTACCTGCGGGTCACCGTGAACGGCGACGGCGACGAGGGCACCGACATCCAGGTGCCCGACGGCGGGCCGCTGGTCGACGAGCGGCGCATCGTCGACCCGAGCTTCCTCGAGCTGGTCCGGCTCGGCGTGGTGCCGGCCGGCGACGCGACGATCCGCAACAGCCTGGAGGTCGTCGACCAGAGGCTGCGGTTCGGCACGCCGAACGGGCCGTTCTGGCGGCGCTCGACCTTCGACGGCTACGGAGAGACCCGCACCGGCGCACGCTGGGAGCCCAGCGACCCCGGGTCCCGGCTCACCCTCGGCCGTGGCTGGCCACTGCTCACCGGTGAGCGCGGCGAGTACCGGCTGGCCCGCGGGCTCGGGGCCCAGCGCTACCTCGACGCGATGGCCCTGTCCGGGCAGCGCAGCACCGGGTTCATGTCCGAGCAGGTGTGGGACGGCCGCGCCCCGACCGGTGAAGGGCACCGGTTCACCCTCGGCGAGGGCACGTTCTCGGCCCGCCCGCTGGCCTGGGCGCACGCGCAGTTCCTCCGCCTGGCCCGGTCGATCGACGTGGGCTATCCGGTCGAGACGCCGCAGCTCGTGGCGTGCCGCTACGACAGCGAGCTGTGCCTACGCTGAGGCCTACTCTGAGGCCCATGCCCGCCGACGACCTGCTGCCCGTCGACGACCTCGCGGCGCTGCGGCGCCGCACCAGCGTGAAGTGGCGCGTCCACCCCGACGACGTGCTGCCGCTGCCGGTTGCCGAGACCGACTTCGCGCTCGCACCTGCCGTGCAAGCCGCACTGCGCGCGGCCGTCGAGTCTTCGGACACCGGGTACGCGTACGCCGAACCGGTCCTGGGTCCCTCGGTGGCGAAGTTCGCGGCCGAACGGTGGGGGTGGCAGGTCGACGCCGACGGCGTGCTCGCGATGCCCGACGTGGGCGTCGGCGCGGTCGAGCTGCTCCGGGCCACGTGCGAACCGGGGGACCGCGTGGTGATCAGCCCGCCGGTCTACCCACCGTTCTTCGAGTGGATCGAGGAGACGCACACCCGGGGCATCGAGGCACCCCTGCGGCAGCAGACCGACGGCACGTGGCGGCTCGACCTCGACGCCCTGGCATCGGCGTTCTCGCTCGGTCCGTCCGTGTACGTGCTGTGCAACCCGCACAACCCCGTCGGCCGGGTGCACAGCCGCGAGGAGCTGACCGCGGTGGCAGAGCTCGCCGGCCGGTACGGCGTGACGGTGATCGCCGACGAGATCCATGCCCCGCTGGTGCTGCCGGGTGCCGAGTTCACGCCGTTCCTCACCGTGCCCGGCGGCGCCGAGGTCGGCATCAGCCTGGTGTCGGCCAGCAAGGCGTTCAACCTGGCCGGGCTGAAGTGCGCCGCGGCCGTGACGGCGTCGCCGGCGATGCAACGAGTGACGGCGAGGGTGCCCGACCACGGTCGCTGGCGGATCGGCCAGTTCGGACTGCTCGCCACCCTGGCCGCCTTCGACGACTCCGCCGAGTGGCTCGACCGGCTGGTGGCCACCCTGGCCGCCCGACGCCGCCTGCTCGGCGACCTGCTCGCCGAACGGCTGCCGCAGGTGCGGTGGACGCCGCCTGAGGCGACGTTCCTGGCCTGGCTGGACTGCCGGGAGATCGGCGACGGAGCCGAGCCGCAGCAGCGCTTCCTCGACCGCGGCCGGGTGGCGCTCGAGCCCGGGCCCGCGTTCGGCCGGCCCGGCAGCGGCTGGGTACGGCTCAACTTCGGCACCAGCGAGCAGATCCTGGCCGAGGCCGTCGCCCGGATGGCCGCCGCCGTGGCCTGACGTCGGTTTCGCAAGCGCACGTGCGAAACCGACACCTCGTGAGCGCAATAACACGGGGTGAGTGCGGGCATCGCGGGGCCGGCGACGGGTCGACGACGGGTGAGCGGCCGACGACGGCGTCGGCGCCCCCGGCAACGGCTCAGCTGCGCTTGTCGTCGCCCTTCGTGGGGATGCGGATGGCGGGCGCCGGTGGCGCCTTGGGCGTCTTCTTCTTCGGTTTACGCGGCTCGCGGCGCTGCTTGTCCTTGGACATGGGAGACCCTCCTGACGCGTAGGCCGACCGTAGGCGCTCGCACCCGTCCGGCGCACCCCCATAACCGCACCAATCACGGATGCAGGAACGCGGCCAGCGCCTCGGCCAGCTCGGCCGGTGCCTCCTCGGCCACGTGGTGGCCGGAATCGATCGGGTGTCCGCACAGGTCGGGTGCCCACGGTGCCCACACCGCCAGCGGGTCGCCGTAGAGGTCGGCCAGGTCGTCGCGCGACGACCACAGCAGCAGGGTGGGACAGCCGACCCGCCGGCCGGCGGCGCGGTCGGCGGCGTCGTGCTGCCGGTCGTGGCTGAGCCCGGCGCGGTAGTCCTCGCACATGGCCAGCACGGTGGCGGGGTCGCGGACCGCCGCGAGGAAGTCGGCATGGTTGTCGGCGCCGAGCCGCTCCGGCGTATTGGTGCTGCGCACGGAGTACCACGTGTCGGGGTCGGCGCCGATCACGCGCTCCGCCGGCTTGTCCCGTTGGCCCAGGAAGAACCAGTGCCACCACGCGGAGGCGAACCGCGCGTCGCAGCGCTCGAGCGCCTCGACGATCGGCACGCTGTCGAGCACCGCGAGCCGGGTCACCCGGTCGGGGTGGTCCAGCGCGGTGCGGAACGCGACGTAGGACCCGCGGTCGTGACCCACCAGCGCGAACCGGTCGTGACCCAGCTGCCGCATCAGCCCGACGACGTCGCCCGCCATCGCGCGCTTGGAGTACGCGCCCGGGTCGCGGCCGACGTCGGGCTTCGACGACTGCCCGTAGCCGCGCAGGTCGGGGCACACAACGGTGTGACGGGCGGCGAGCAGCGGCGCCACCCGGTGCCACGTCGTGTGCGTGCGCGGGTGGCCGTGCAGCAGCACGACCGGCGGGCCCGACCCGCCGTGGCGTACCCGCAGCGAGACGTCGCCGACCACCACCTGCTCGAGAGCGAAGTCGGCGAAGAAGCCGGTACCGTGAGCCGCCGTCGCCGACTCCGAGAGGGAACCCATGCTCCGCACCGTACGAGCCGCCGCCGTCATCGTGACCGCGCTCGCCGGAGTCGGTCTCGCCGCGCCCCCCGGCGCCGTCGCCGCCGATCGGGCCGAGCGGGACCACTCCGTCACCGGGGCGTGCAGCGAACGGGCCGACTACCGGCTCCGGATGGTGCGCGACGACGGCAGGCTGGCGGTCCGGGTGCGGGTCGAGGGCGCGGGACCGGGAAGCCGGTGGAACGTGGAGCTGATCTACACCGCCGGCGACGGCAGCGTGGCCCAGGTCGACGCGGCGACTGCGTCGGCCGAGGGCTCCTGGCGCTCCGGCATGCGGGTGGGCCGCGCCCGGGCCCACTACACCGTCATGCTCCGGGCCGAGTCGCGCGCCGGACAGCTCTGCGCGGTCCGATACCGGCAGTGACCGGGCCCGGCGACCGGCCCGACGGGTCCGACTGGGCCGAGGGCCGGCGGCAGTCGGCGGCGGCCCACGCCGACCGCGAGGCGACCCGGCGGGCGGGCGAGACCGAACAGGCCCGCGCGATCGTGGCCGCGTTCGTCCGCGAGGCACGCGAGCGTGGGCTGCGCACACAGCGGTTGGAGGTACGTCCGTACAGCGGGCGCGGGACGTACCGCACGAACGTGGACGGCTGGTACGTGCGCCGGGACCACTCGCTCGGCGTCGGTGCCGACGGCGCGTTCTACCTGCTCAGCGTGCCGGCCAGCCTGCGGACCCGGCTCACCGGCGCCCGGCTGGAGCCGTCGGACCCGCCGCTGGTCGCCGGACGCGGCGGCCGCGACGGGCACTCGATGGCACTGGACGCGTTGCTGCGCCAGCGCCTGGACGCCGGCGACGACTTCGACTAAACCGCTTCCGTGGTGCCGCTGCACACGGCAGGCTCCGGTCTCGATGGCTGTCGTACCCGGAAGGAAACCCATGAGCGCCGCCGACCCGGACCCGATCTCGAACCCGACCTCGACCTCGATGTCCGCCCCGCTGCCCACCCCCCGCCCGGAGGCCGCACTGCCGCCCGACGTCACCTCCCTGCGTGCGCAGGTGCAGGGACCGGTGCTGGTGGCCGGCGACGAGGCGATGCCGGAGGAGGTGACGGGGTTCAACCTGGCGATCGTGCACACACCGGCGGTGGTGGTCGGCGCGACCTGCGCCGACGACGTGATCGCGGCCGTCAGGTTCGCCACCGAGCACCAGATGCCGGTGGCGGTCCAGGCCACCGGCCACGCGCCGGTGCGTCCTGCCGTGGGGGCCGTGCTGGTCACGACGAAGCGGATGCAGAGCATCGAGGTCGACCCGGTGCGTCGCAGCGCACGGGTCGAGGCCGGGGTGCGCTGGGCCGACGTGCTCGCCGTCGCGAGCGAGCACGGGCTGGCGGGGCTGTGCGGGTCGTCGCCGACGGTCGGTGTGGTCGGCTACACGCTCGGCGGCGGGATGGGCATGCTGGGCCGTTCGTACGGCTTCGCCGCCGACCACGTCACCGCAGTGGAGCTGGTCACCGCCGACGGCGGGCTGCGGCGGGTCACCGCCGACGACGCGTCCGACGACGACCGCGAGCTGTTCTGGGGCGTACGCGGCGGCAAGGGCAACTTCGGCATCGTCACCGCGCTCGAGTTCGACCTGTTCGAGGTGCCGATCATGTACGGCGGCGGGATCTTCTACTCCGCCGACTCGGCCGCGGCCGTGCTGCACGCGTGGAGCGCCTGGGCACCGACCCTGCCGCCGGAGGCGTCGACGTCGGTCGCGCTGCTGCGGGTGCCGCCGATGGAGGAGCTCCCGGAGCCGATCCGGGGCAAGTTCGTCGTGCACCTGCGGTTCGCCCACCCCGGTCCGCCCGAGCTGGCGGCGCCGTTGCTGGCCCCGATGCAGGCCGTGGGCGACATCGTCATGGCCAACATCGACACCATGCCGTTCCCGGTGGCCGCCGTGATGGTGCACATGGACCCGCAGGACCCGATCCCCGCGTGGGAGCGCGGGGGCCTGCTCAGCGAGTTCAGCGGGGAGACCGTCGACGCGCTGCTGGCCGCTGTCGGCCCCGAGACCGACCTCCCGCTGATCATGGCGGAGGTACGGATCCTCGGCGGTGCCCTGGCCCGCGAGCCCGAGGTCGCCAACGCCGTCGCGGGCCGCGGAGCGCCGTACTCGCTGCTGCTGGTCGGGATGATGGTCCCCGAGCTCGCGCAGGTGCTGCCGGCCGTGGGCGACAGCGTGTACGAAGCGCTCGCGCCGTGGAAGGCACCCGGGTCGCTGCTCAACTTCCTCGGTGACCAGCACACGCCGGAGGCGGTCGGGAACGCCTGGGCGCCGCAGGTGCACGAGCGACTGCTCGCGCTGAAGCGGCAGGTCGACCCCGACGACGTGTTCTGCTTCGGGCACGCCATCGGGACCTGACCCGCCGGGTCCTACGGTGGCGCCATGGTCTCGTCCGGCGCGTCGTCCGGCACCAGCCTCGGCATGGTGTTCGCCCGCAACTTCCCGGTCGCCGAGGTGGTGCCGTACGCCCGCGCGACCGAGGCGGCGGGCTTCGACGACCTGTGGGTGATCGAGGACTGCTTCTTCACGACCGCGCCGACCCTCGCCGCGGCAGCGCTGACGGCGACCGAGCGGCTCACCGTGGGCATCGGGATCATGCCGGCCGCGGCCCGCAACGCGGCGATCACCGCCATGGAGTTCGCCACGCTCGAAGCGCTGGCGCCCGGGCGGGTCATCGCCGGGCTCGGCCACGGCGTCTACGACTGGATGCAGCAGATCGGGGAGTCGACGCCGTCCCAGCTGGGTCGCCTCGACGAGGTCACGTCCGCGGTGTACCGGCTGCTGCACGGTGAGACGGTGTCGGTCGACGGTCCGCACGTGCAGCTCGACGCCGTCCGCCTCGACATGCTGCCGCCCACTGCTCCCCCGGTGCTGCTCGGCGTCCGTGGTCCCCGGTCGCTGCAGCTGGCCGGACGCGTCGCCGACGGCATCGTGCTGGCGGAGCTGGCCGGGCCGACGTACGTGCGGTGGTCCCGCGAGCAGGCGGGCGGCCAGCCGGTGACCGCGGTCTACACCAGCGTGCACGTCGACCACGACCGGATGGCCGCGCGCCGGGCGGTGGCCCCGTTCCTGGTCGAGATGCTGGCCGAGCCGAACATCGCGCTGCGCACCGCACCCGGTCTGGACGCCGCCGTCGCGGCCGCAGCCGACGGCGAGGAGGCGGTCGTGCGCCTGCCGGACGAGTGGTGGCAGGAGGTCGCGGCGGTCGGCGACCCCGACGACGTCGTCGCGCACGTCGCCGGGCTGGTCGGGGCCGGGGCCGACCGGGTCTGCCTGATGCCCGACCCGGATCTGGAGGTGTCGCGCGAGCAGCTGCGTCGCCTCACCGACCTGGTGCCGCGGCTGCGGGGTCGGTAACGCCCCTGTGCGGCTGGTACGAGCTCAGCAGGGGGCCGCCGCGCGCACCGGAGCGCTGCGGCGTCGCGACAGCGCCACCCCGACCAGGCACACCACCCCGCCCAGCACCGCCACCGGCGGGGGCAGCTCACCCAGCAGCACCGCGGCCATGGCGATGGTGACCGGCGGCACCAGGTAGGTGGTGACACCCATCCGACCCGCATCCATCCGCGCGAGCGCGTACGCCCAGGTGCTGAACGCCAGCGCCGTCGGCACGACGCCGAGGTAGAGCAGCCCGGCGACGGCGCCCCCGGACGCCGCCGTCACGTCGTCGACCAGCGCCGGCGCGTACGGCAGGCACGCGATCGCACCGATCGCACAGGCCAGCCAGGTCACCTGCATCGCGGGCAGCCGGCGCAGCACCGGCTTCTGGCTCAGCACCCCGATCGCGTAGGTGGCCGCGGCGAGCAGGCACAGCAGCACCCCGACGAAGTCGGTGCCGTCACCGCGCGCCGTCTCGGCCGCGATCACCGCAGTGCCGGCGAACGCGACGACCGCACCGATCAGCAGCCAGCGTGGGAAGCCCTCACCCAGCAGCAGGCCGGCGAAGACCGCGATGAGGATCGGCCCGACGTTGACCAGCATCGAGGTGGTGCCGGCGTCGACCCGCTGCTCGGCGGCGTTGAGCGCGACGTTGTAGACCGCGAACCACGCGAGCCCACAGACCACCAGCAGCACCCACTCGCGCCGGGTCGGCGCCACCCACCTGCCGCGCAGCAGCATCAACCCACCGAGCCCGAGGCCCCCGACCAGCAACCTGCCCAGTGCCAACGGACCGGGGTCGATGCTCTCGCCGACCCAGCGGATCGCGACGAACGCCGATGCCCAGGCGACGACCGTGACGCCGGCCGCGGCGACCGCCCACCCGTTGCCACCGGCCGAGGCGGGTCGTGGTGACGACCGCGGCGGCGTGCGTGGTGCTGCAGGCGAGCTCGTCATGGGTGCGACGGTACGGGCGGGAGGCCCCGGTGCCGACCGAAATTCCGCCGAACCGGCAGCGACGTCCGAAACCCGCTGGCTAGGGTGGGGACCGACCGCTCCGCATTCGCCCCGGGTGGTCGAACCCGCGCCAGCAGAGAGGGTGGAGTGACCACACCCGTCTCAGCATCTGCAGCGTCCGCGTACCAGCCTGGGCGCGCCCTGGCCTGGACGAGCCTTGCGGTGGCGGTCGTGTTCGGGTGTCTCGCCGTCAGCTACCTGGTCACCGTCGAGGGCGCCGCGGGAGGTGTCCTCGCTGCCGGCGCCCTGGTGTCCGGCGGCGTGCTGCTCGCGGTGCACCGGTTCGGTCGCAGGCCCGGTCTCACCTGGACCGGGATCCGCCCGGTCGCGTGGGTGTTCGTCGGGCTGGTGATGGCCAACACCCTGGTCCACCTCGCCGTGACCGGCAGCGTCGCCGACACCGCGATCGTCATGGTCCTGATGGTGGCCGTCGGGGCCACGCTGCCGTGGACTGTCGATGCGGGCGTGCTCGTCGGGGCGACCGTTGCCGGTTGGGCCGTCGTCGCCGCAGTGTGGCTCGACGGCGACTACCCGCTGGGCGCACGCGACATCGCACTGGCCGCCGCACTGGCGGCGCTGCTGCACCTGCTCCGGGGCCGCAGCGAGCGGCACCTGCGCGACTCGGAGACGCGCTTCCGCAGCCTGTTCACCGGGTCACCCGTGGGCATGGGGCTCGCCGACGAGCACGGGCGGTTCGTGATGGTCAACGACGCGTTGTGCCGGCTGTTCGGACGTCCGGCATCCGAGGTCCTCGGCGGCAGCAGCGAGCCCTACACCCACCCCGACGACCAGTCGGCGCACGCGGCGGCGCGGTTGCTGATACGCGACGCAGACGACGGCGTGGCCACGATCGAGAAGCGGTACGTACGTCCCGACGGCGAGGTCCGGTGGGCCCGGCTTTCCTTCGCGCACGTCGACGGGCCCCTCGGGCAGGAGTGGACGCTGGCCCACTTCCTCGACATCACCGGACGCAAGGCCACCGAGCTCGGGCTGCGCGACTCCCAGCGCAACCTCGCGACGCTGGCAGCGGTGACCCGGAAGGTGCAGGCCGGCGGTGAGACCCGCGGCACGGTCCTGGTCGCGGCGCGCCAGCTCGCCGCAGCGACGTCCGCCCTGATCGTGGAGCCGATCGGCGAGGACCTGGTCGTCACCGCTGCCACCGACGTGGCCATGATCGGCGCCCGGGTGCCCCGTGGCGAGGGCTCGGCCCGGGGCGAGGCCTTCGCCACCGGCCGGGCGGTGTTCGCGCCCGACGAAGACACCCCTGGCACCGTGCCGTTGCCGGGCGCCCGCGCCATGTTCTGGCAGCCGGTGCACGACGGCGGGCGCGTGGTCGCCGCCCTCGCCGTGCTGTGGTCGGAGCCGCTCGCCGTCCTGCCGGAGCAGGTCCGCCAGGCCGTGCAGCTGCTGGCCGACGAGACTGCCGTCGCGCTGCAGCAGGAGGCGCTGCGGCTCGAGCTCGAGACGCTCGCACGTACGGATCCCCTGACCGCGTTGGCCAACCGGCGGGCCTGGGACGACCGGTTGGTCGACCTGATGCGGTCGGCCCGGCGCTCGCACGAGCCACTGGTCGTGGCCGTCATCGACCTCGACCACTTCAAGGCCTACAACGACCGGCTGGGCCACCGGGCGGGCGACGCCCACCTGCGCCGGTTCGCGGCGGAGGCGCAGCGCTGTCTGCGTGAGGTGGACGTGATCGCGCGCTGGGGCGGCGAGGAGTTCGCGATCGCGCTGCCCGGCTGTCCCAGCCCACTCGCCGAGACCGTGCTCGACCGGGTGCACGAATCGGTGCCGCACGACCAGACCTGCTCGATCGGGTGGGCCACCTGGGACGAGGTCGAGAGCGCCGATGGTCTGCTGGGGCGGGCCGACCGCGCGCTCTACACCGCCAAGGCCCACGGCCGCGACCGGGTCGCCCCCTCGGCCTAGCCGCGGGTCACGCGCGGATCAGCCGCGGGTCAGGCGCAGCGCGAGCGGCAGCAGGGCGAGCCAGAGGGCGGCGAGTCCGATCGGTGACAGCGCGTCGTCGACGGCGATCAGCACGAAGCCGCCGAGGAACAGCGCCGGTGAGGCAGGGCCGACCTGGCGCCGCACAGCGGCCAGCGCGAGCAGGGCGAACATCCCGACGAAGAACAGCAGCGGCCCGAGGTCGTAGAGCAGCAGGTCGACACCGGGTGCGTCGGTGATCTGGTCGGAGAGCGCGTCGATCTCGGCCCGGGTGCTCGACCAGAACCCCGCGACCAGGTCGACCACCATCTGCGCGGTGCCGGCGGCCAGCCCGACCATGGTGACCGCGGCGGCCAGGTCGACCCCCGTCTGCCGCCCGTCGGCCGCTGCCCGGACGTGTCGACGCACGTGCACGCACGCGTAGGCCAGCAGGGCGAACGCGGCGATCCAGGACAGGTGCGACGCGGTCCAGCCGAGGCCGGGGCCCGCACGCCCGTCCAGCGGCCACAGGATCACCCAGGCCGCCAGCAGCAGCACCGGAGCGACGATGAGCGCGACGCCGGCACGGACGGTCGCTGGCCGGGCCAGGGTCAGGTTGGTCATGGTCTCGACGGTGCCGCCCCGGCCTACCGGCCGACCATCCGCGATCACCCGGGTCCTACCCCGGTCCGACCCCGGCTTCGCCTACCCGAAGACCCAGCGCAGCCGGCCGGTGTCGCCGGCGTCATAGGCCAGCCGCATCGCGACCAGGAGCTCGTCGACCGCCCAGCGGGCCAGCACGGGACTCCGGCCGGGCTGCGGCGCCGCCCAGAACAGCGGCGCGTCGTATCCCTCACTGAGCCAGCCCCGCTCCCGCAGCTGGTCGACGGCGGTGTGCCAGGTCGCCGAGGTCGCCGCGTCCGCCGGCTCGGCCGCGAACAGCTCGACATCGGTCGACGTGAGCCACTTCTTCTTCACCGGGGGCGCCACCACCTGGACCGACGCGCTGTCCTCACCCGGCCGGCACAGCAGCGCCTGCGCGACCTTGGGCTGCCCCTCCCAGTGCTGCAGCAGCTCGGCGGTGAGCCGTTCCGCGGCGTTTGTCGCGTTCATCACTCGAGCGTACGAGGTTGCCTCCAATAACCTGAGAGACTACTCTCGAGACATGTCTCTCACAAATCCCATGGGCGACCACGTCATCACCGACCCGCAGGCGATGCGGGCGCTCGCCCACCCGGTCCGGCTGGCTGTGCTGGGCCGGCTGCAGCGGCACGGCCCGGCCACCGCCACCCAGCTGGCGCCGCACGTGGGGGCCTCCCCCTCGGTGACCAGCTGGCACCTGCGCCACCTGGAGAAGCACGGCCTGGTGCACGACTGGGACGGCGGGACCGACCGGCGGCAGCGGTGGTGGCAGGCCCGGGCCCGCGGCTTCCGCTTCGACATGCCGACCGACGACGAGGGCGCCTCGGCCGCCCGGCTGCTGTCCAACCAGATGCTGGAGCAGGACGTCGAGCTGCTGCTGCGCTGGCTGTCCGACACCGAGCCCCGCCTCGACCCCGAGGGCCGGCGCCTGTCCGGTGCCGCGAACACCGGGCTGACCGTCACGGCCGACGAGCTGGAGCGGATCGAGCAGTCGATCGAGGAGCTGCTGGCGCCCTACGTCATCCGGCGCGACACCGACCCACCGCCCGACGGCCGCAGCGTCCGGCTGCTGCGCTACACGCTGGTCGAGATCGACGACCAGTGACCACCGCGCCCGACACCGTGCCCGCGCCGAACCTCTGGCGCGACCGCAGCTTCCGCACGTTCTGGGCCGGCGAGACCGTGTCGCACGTCGGCGACCGGATCAGCGAGCTCGCCCTGCCGCTGCTGGCCGTGACCGTGCTGCACGCGACGCCGAACGAGGTGGGCCTGCTCACCGCAGCGGTGTGGGCGCCGAACCTGCTGTCGCTGTTCGTCGGCAGCTGGGTCGACCACCAGCAGCGCAAGCGGCGGCTGATGATCGCCGCCGACCTGCTGCGCGCGGTCGTCCTCGCCAGCATCCCGCTCGCTTACCTGGCCGGGGCGCTGACCCTGCCCCAGCTGTTCGCGGTCGCGTTGATCGCCGGCACGGGGCAGGTGCTGTTCGGCACCGCGTACGCGTCGTTCTTCGTGGCCCTCGTGCCACGGTCGGCGTTCCTGGACGCGAACAGCAAGCTGAGTGCGACCCGGTCGGCGTCGTTCGTCGCCGGCCCGGCGCTCGGCGGAGGGCTCATCCAGCTGCTCACCGCGCCGATCGCGGTCCTGGTCGACGCTGCGTCGTTCGTGGTGTCGGCGGTGATGATCGGGCGGGTCCGGGTCGAGGAGCGACCGCCCGACCAGGAGACGGCATCGGTGGCGCGCCGCGCGGTCGCGGGACTGCGCTACGTCCTCGCACATCCCTACCTGCGTTGGAGCCTGGCCTGCGCGACGACGGTCAACCTGTTCACCTTCATGGCCGCCGCCCTGGTGATCCTGTTCGCCAGCCGCGAGCTCGACCTGGGGGCCGGTGTGATCGGCCTGGCGTTCGGCATCGGCGCCACCGGCGGGCTGGTCGGCGCCGTCGCCGCGCCACGTCTCGCCGACCGGTTCGGCGTCGGTCCGATGATCTGCTTCGGCGCGGTGATGTTCCCGCTGCCGATCGCCCTGATCCCGTTGGCGCACGGCCCCGTGCTCGCCGACACGCTGCTGCTCGGTGCGGCCGAGTTCCTGTCCGGGTTCGGCGTGATGTGCTTCGACGTCAACCTGAACTCGTTGCAGGCAAGCGTGATCACCGACGACGTGCGGAGCAGGGTGGCGGGTGCGTTCAGCACCATCAACTACGGCATCCGGCCGCTCGGCGCGGTGCTCGGCGGCGTCCTCGGCACGTACCTCGGGCTGCGGCCGACGCTGGTGGTGGCCGCCGTCGGTGGTGCGCTGTCCGTGCTGTGGCTGCTGCCGTCACCGATCGCCCGGGTACGCGACCTCGCCGACGTCACAGCGTCGTAGGCGTTGCCAGTGCCGTCACCGGCGGCCCGCGTCGCGTACGCAACGCACCGCCCACGGCAGCACCTCGAGCCGCTCCGCGGGGATGGGCTCGCCGCAGATGTCGCAGCTGCCGTACGTGCCGTCGGAGAGCTTGACCTGGGCACGAGTGACGTCGTGCAGCATGTCGCCCAGCCGCTCGTGCGCGGCCACCGACGAGATGCGGTCGACCGCCATCGACGTCCCTTCGCCGACCCGCTTGCCGAACGAGATGCCGCCGGTGTCGCCCTGCGGTGCGGACATCTGCGCCAGCTGGGCCTCGAGCTCTGCCCGCTTGGCGTCGAGGGTGGCTGCGACGTCGCTCACCTGTTCACTGTCGCACGCCACCGCAACCCCCTACCGACGGCGACAGGGGTGGCACCGGCCGAAGCCGGCGCCACCCCTGTCGAGGTGTCGGACCGAGAAGGTCAGACGGGACGGACGTTCTCCGCCTGCGGGCCCTTCTGGCCCTGCGTCTGGGTGAACTCCACCCGCTGGCCCTCGTCGAGCGAGCGGTAACCCGTCGCGTCGATGGCCGAGTAGTGGACGAAGACGTCCGGGCCATCGCCGTCCTGCGCGATGAAGCCGAAGCCCTTCTCGGCGTTGAACCACTTCACTGTGCCTTGAGCCACGAGGCTCTCCTTCTGGGGTGTGCCGGTCGAGACCGCCCGTTGCGGCCTCGGGTCGCTTAGGCGCCACGCCCCCGGACTGAGCCCAGAGACTAAAAAGCGCCCGCTGTCAGACTTCGCGGGCGTTGACCAACGAGCGGAAGTACAAACTGCAACCGGAACTGACCGTACGGGTGCAGGGTGCCGGGGTCAACCCGGGCCCGCCGGAGATGGACGGCGGGCCCGGTTCAGCGGTCAGGACACCCGCGCCGCCGGCGCGCCGACGTCGGTCGATCCGACCACCCGGTCGTGGTCCAGCGACGAGCCGCGGGTCTCGGTGGCGCAGAGCACCGCGACCACCGTGATGGCCGACGAGATCGCCAGGTAGACGCCGACCGCGAACGTGTTCGGGTCGTTGACGTCGCCGAGCAGCGCCAGCGCGATGATCGGTGCCAGCGCACCGGCGAACACCGAGGCCAGCTGGTAGCCGATCGACGCACCGGAGTAGCGCACGCTGGTGCCGAACAGCTCGGCGAAGAACGCGGCCTGCGGCGCGTACATCAGCGCGTGGAAGAGCAGGCCCACCGTGATCGCCAGGGCGATCGACCACCCCGTCTCGTCGTTCAGCAGCCCGAAGAACGCGAACCCCCACACCCCGACGCCGACCGCGCCGATCAGGTAGAGCGGCTTGCGCCCGACCCGGTCGGACAGCAGCCCGATCGCCGGGACCAGCAGCACCTGGATCGCCGAGCCGATCAGCACCCCGTTGATGCCCACCTGCTTGTCCGCGCCGAGGAAGTCGGCCAGGTAGGTCAGGGAGATCACCGTGAACAGGTAGTAGGAGATGTTCTCGGCCATCCGCATGCCCATCGCGATGAGGATCTCGCGCGGGTAGTCCTTGAAGACCTGCAGGATCGGCATGTGCGGGTTCGGTCGCTCGGCGAGCCGCTGCTGTGCTGCGGCGAACACCGGTGACTCCTCCAGGCTGAGCCGCACCCACAGGCCGACGAGCACCAGCACGGCCGACAGCAGGAACGCCACCCGCCAGCCCCAGCTGTTGAACGCCTCGTCGCTCAGCGTCGCGGCGAGCACCCACAGCACCGCGGCGGAGAGCAGGTTGCCCGCCGGCACCCCTGCCTGCGCGAACGACGTCCAGAAGCCGCGCCGTGCGGCGTCGCCGTGCTCGGCGGCCATCAGCACCGCACCGCCCCACTCGCCGCCGACCGCGAAGCCCTGGATCAGCCGGCACACGATGAGCAGGATCGGGGCCAGGATGCCGACCTGCGCGTACGTCGGCAGCAGCCCGATCGCGAACGTGCCGGCACCCATCATCACCAGCGAGATGACCAGCATCCGCTTGCGCCCGATGCGATCGCCGAAGTGGCCGAAGATGATGCCGCCGAGCGGCCGGGCGGCGAAGCCCAGCGCGTAGACCATGAAGGAGTAGAGCGTGCCCTTGGTCCCGCCGATCTCGCCGAAGAACACGTCGCCGAAGACCAGCGCCGCCGCCGAGCCGAACAGGAAGAAGTCGTACCACTCGACCGTGGTGCCGACCATGCTCGCGGCGACGACCTTGCGGATTCCGCTGACCGGCGGAGTCGCCGGTGCGGTGTGCGACGTGCTCATGGCAGTCCTCTCAGGGGTGCGGATCGGTGTGCAGTTGCCGTGATGTGGCCGTCATGTGGCAGTCACGTGGCCGTCCAGGCGCCGGCCAGCTCGTACGACGAGCCGGAGATCGAGTCGCTGCCCGGCCCGCACAGGAACACCGCGAGCCGCGCGACCTCGTCGGGCTCGACCAGCCGCTTGACCGGCGTGTGCGCCAGCAGCACCTCGTCGAGCACCTGCTGCTCGTCGATGCCGTGGCTCGCGGCCTGGTCGGCGAGCTGTCCCTCGACCAGCGGCGTGCGGGTGTAGCCGGGGCAGATCGTGTTCGAGGTGACGCCGTGCGGCGCGCCCTCGACGGCCAGCGCCTTCGACAGCCCTTCGAGCGCGTGCTTCGCGGTCACGTACGCGGACTTGTACGGCGACGCCCGCAGCCCGTGCACGCTGGACACGTGCACGAACCGGCCCCAGCCGCGGGCGTACATGCCGGGCAGCAGCGCGCGGGCCAGGCGGAACGGCGACTCGACCTGCACCCGCAGCATCGCGCTGAACACGTCCGGGTCGAAGTCGGGTACCGCCGCCACGTGCTGGAAGCCCGCGTTGTTGACCACGACGTCGGCGTCCACCCCCTCCAGCACGCCGTCGTCGGTCAGCGAGGCGGGGTGTGCGAGGTCGGCGACCAGCGGCTTGCCGCCCACGGAGTCGGCCACCTCCTGGGCACCGTCGGCGTCGCGGTCGAGCACGACCACCGCCGCCCCGGCCTGCGCGAACGCCTCGGCGCACGCGCGACCGATGCCGCCGGCGGCACCGGTGACGAGCACCGTGCGGCCGGACAGTACGGACGAATCGGGCACCTACCCACCGTAGAGCGACCTATCGCTGACCGCATGTGGTCGATCAGGCGTCGCGACGCACGAACAGCACGCCGGCGCCCAGCAGCATCAGGGCGGTGAAGACCCCGAAGGTGACGCCGCCGGCGACCGCGCCGAGCGGGTCGTAGCCGAGCATCTGCAGGGCATCGGTGATCGAGAGCTGCGTGTAGAGCTGGCTGCCGGCGTCGAACGGCAGGTAGCGGGCGAGGAACTCGATGTCGTCGAACGCCTCCGGCAGCACCAGCACCGCCCCGAGCACCGACTCGAGCACCAGCGGCACCACCAGCACCGACGCCAACGCTGCCACCTGGTTGCGGAACAGCGACGCGAACGCGAGCCCCACCAGGGAGAACAACCCGGTGTAGATCGCGACGCCCGACACCAGCTCGGCCAGCAGGCCGGCGTCGATCTCGAGCCCGGGGACGACCACCAGCGCCAGCCCGATGCCGAGCAGCGTGACGACGCCGCCCACCAGGGCCGCGGTCACGGCGGTGACGAGGACCTTCGCGAGGAAGATCGCGACCCGCGACGGCACCGCCGTCAGGGTCGCGCGGATCATGCCGTGGCGGTACTCGTGCCCGAAGCAGAACACGCCCATCAACGCCATCACGTACGTCACCATCAGCGGCGCGACCCCGACCGCAGCGCCCTGCGTCGCGATGGCCCCGACCAGGAAGTCGTTCCCCTCGTCCACCTCTCCCGCCGACGAGACCCCGATCGCGATGAGCACCGCGAGCCCGAGGGTGAGCAACGAGCCGAGTCCGACCAGCCACCAGGTGGAGCGCAGGGTGGTGAGCCGGCGCCACTCGTAACGCAGGGCGGCGGTCATCGCAGGCCCTGCTCGTCCGATGGGGTGTCGTGGCCGATGAACTCCTCGGACAGGCCGGTGGCGTCCAGGAACGCCTCCTCGAGCGTCGCCTCCCGGGTGGTCAGCTCGTGCAGCCGGGCGCCGGTCTCGTGCGCGACGTCGCCGACCTGGTCGCGCTCCAGACCGGTGACGACGTACGCACCGTCGGGCCGCCCCTCGACCAGGTGCGCCTCGACGTACGCGCCGCGCTCGGCCAGCAGCGGACCGAGGCGCTCGATGTCCGGGCTGCGCAGCAGCACGGCGCGTCGCCGGCTGGAGCGTACGAAGTCCTCCACCGGGCCGCTGGCGATCAGCTGGCCGCGTCCGATCACCACCAGCCGGTCGGCCATCAGCGCCATCTCCGCCAGCAGGTGGCTGGACACGAACACCGAGCGGCCGCGCGAGGCGAAGTGCTTGAGGAAGCCGCGCAACCACTGGATGCCCTGCGGGTCGAGGCCGTTGGCCGGCTCGTCGAGGATCAGCGTGTGCGGGTCGCCGAGCAGCGCGGCGGCGATGCCGAGCCGCTGGCCCATGCCGAGGCTGAACTTCTTCGGCTTGCCCTTGGCCACGCTCTCCAGCCCGACCATCTCCAGCACCTCGTCGACGCGGGTGTCGGGGATCGCGTTGGGCGCCGCGAGCAGCCGGAGGTGGTTGCGCGCGCTGCGGGTCGGGTGGAACGGCTTGGCCTCCAGCAACGCACCCACGTGGCGCATGGGGGCGGTCAGCTGCCGGAACGGCACCCCGTCGAAGGTGGTGCTGCCGTCGCCGTTGTCGAGCCCGAGCATCAGCCGCATGGTCGTGGACTTGCCCGACCCGTTCGGACCGAGGAACCCGGTCACGCTGCCCGGGTCGACCTGGAACGACAGGTCCTGCACGGCCTGCTTGGCGCCGTACCGCTTGCTCAGCCCTCGCGCCTCGATGACCGCCACGCCGCCAGCATGTCAGCCACCCCCGCCCTCCCCGATCTTCCGGCCGTGCGCGCGCCTCGACGACCGTGTCGCCGGAAGATCCCGCATCCGATCTTCCGGCCGTACGCGCGCTCCGACGACCGTGTCGCCGGAAGATCGGGGGGAGGGTCAGCCCTTGAGGCCGCTGAACGTCATCGTGGCGACGAACTGGCGTTGCGCCAGGACGAAGCCGACCAGCAGCGGCAGCGTGGCGATCACGTTGCCCGCCATCAGCAGCTGCCATTCGGTGCGACGCTGCCCCTGGAAGTTCGCCAGGCCGAGCTGCAGGGTGTACCACTGCTCGTCGCTGATCGCGACCAGCGGCCAGATGAGGTCGTTCCAGGACCCGAGCAGGGTGAAGATGGCGAGCGTGGCGAGCGCCGGCTTGGCCAGTGGCAGCACGATCCGCCAGAACAGCTGCAGCCGGTTGCACCCGTCCAGCCGGGCGGCGTCCTCCAGCTCGACAGGCAGCGCGAGGAAGAACTGTCGCATCAGGAAGATCCCGAACGCGCTGGCCAGCCAGGGGATCGCAGCGGCCGACAGGGTGTTGATGACACCTATCCGGCTGAACAGGATGAAGGTCGGGATCATCAGCAGCTGGATCGGCACCATGATCGTCGCGACGATGAGGAAGAAGCCCGCCGTACGTCCCCGGAACGCCAGCCGGGCGAACCCGTACCCCGCCAGGCTGCACAGCACCAGGTGCGAGCCGACAGCGACCGTCGCCACCACCGCGGTGTTACCCAGCCAGCGCAGGATGTCGGACTCGGCGAACAGCCCGGAGTAGCCGGTCAGGGAGATCCGACTGGGCAGGAACTTCGGGGGGAACGTGTTGATGTCGCTGTTGGGCATGAACGACGTCATGATCATCCACACCAGCGGCAGCACGAACAGCAGGGCGGTGGGCATCAGCAGCAGATGCCAACCGGAGAAGGGAAGTCGCCACCGCGACTGGCGCGTGACGGCCATCAGAACGCCTCCACCTTGGCGCGCCTCGAGTACAGGATCATGAGGATCGTCAGCAGCATGGTCACCGCGAAGACGCCGTACGCGATCGCAGACCCGTAGCCGTAGCGGAACAGCTGGAACGCCTGCCGGTACAGGTAGTAGACGATCGTCACGGTCGAGTCGAGCGGCTGCCCCTTCGTGGTGGTGTAGACGATGTCGAACAGCTGCAGCGCGACGATCGTCTGCCACACCGCTGTGAACACCGTGACGGGGCGCAGCTCCGGCAGCGTCACGTGCCGGAAGACATTCCAGGGGTTGGCGCCGTCCACGATCGCCGCCTCGACGATGTCCTCCGACACGTCCTGGAGCGCGGCCAGGTAGATCACGACGTTGAAGCCGATGGATCCCCACAGTGTGATGACGACCAGCACGAGCATCGCCTGGCCGGTGTCCTCGAGGAAGCCCTGCTTGGGCAGGCCGAGCACTCGCAGCACGTTGTTGGCGACGCCGAAGTTCGGGTCGAAGACGAAGTTGGCGAGGATCCCGGTCGCGGCGGCCGACGCCACGAACGGCACGAAGATGCAGGTGCGATAGAACCACTGGAACCTGATGTCCCGGTTCAGGGCGACCGCCAGCAGGATGCCCGCGACGATCGAGATCGGCACGAACAGCACCGCGAAGAACATCGTGTGCTGCAAGGCCTCCCGGACGCCCGGGTCCTCCAGCATCAGCTCGTAGTTGGACCAGCCCGCGTCGGTCGCGGGTGCGATCAGGTTGGTCTTCTGCCGGCTGATCACGAACGCCCAACCGGCCGGGAAGATCGCCAGCCCGACGACCAGCGCCGAGGCGGGCAGCACGAACGACCAGCCGGTCAGCTGCTCCAGCCAGTACCTCCGACGCCTGCCCGTGCCATCCGTCCGCGCCGGAGGCCCCGGTCCGCCGCGTGCGGTGCCGGACGGCAGCTGGGCGGTCGTGCTCATGCCGGGGATCAGCCGGCCATGCCCACGCGACGCGTCATCGGCCCGTCACTGGGCCAGGTCGATGGCGGCCTGCTCGGCGGCCTCGTCGAGCGCCTCCTGGGGTTCGGCCGCCCCCTGCAGCACCTCGTTGATCGCCTTGCCGATTGCGAGTGACAGCCCGGTGTACCCGACGACGGTCGGCCGCGGCTCGGTCGCGTTCTCCAGGTTCTCGAAGAACACCTCACCCCCGGGGTATGTCTTCGTGTACTGCTCGAACTCGGGGGTCTCGGCGGCGCTGCTGCGCAGCGGCAGGTTGCCGTAGGCGACGTTCCAGCGCACGTCCTGCTCGGGCGCCGTCAGCCAGCGGATGAAGTCGTACGACGCCGCCGCCCGCTGCTCGTCCTCGTGGTCGAAGAGCACCCACAGGTCGGGGCCGGAGATGGTCTGGTGGTTGTCGTCGGTGCCCGGCAGGATCGTCACGCCGTACGGGGTGTCCTGCTGCTTGAGGTCGTACAACGTCCAGGGACCGCTGATCAGCATGCCGATGCTGCCCGCGTAGAAGCTCGGCTCGAACTTCTCGCCGCTCTGGTCGAGGTAGACCGACTCGTCCTCGACCGCCAGCTGCCGCCAGAACTCCAGCGCCTCCACGCCCGCCTCGGAGTTGAAGGCGGGCTGGCCCTCCTCGTCGAGCACCTCGCCGCCGTTCTGCCACAGGTGCGGCCAGAACCGCCACACCGTGTCCTCACTGCCGCTCACCGGGTACGCCGTGCCGTACTGGTTGCGGGCGGGGTCGGTCAGCGCGTCCGCCGCGGCGCGGAAGTCGTCCCACGTCCAGGTCTCGTCGGGGTAGTCCAGGCCGGCCTCGTCGAACAGCTCGGTGTTGTAGATCAGCCCGAGGTTGTCGACCACGGACGGGAAGCCGATCACCTGGTCGTCGACGGTCGCGGTCGCTCTCGCCGCCTCGGGGAACTCCTCCCAGCCCGAGTCGGGCTCGGCCACCAGGTCGGCGATGTCCAGGGTGCGGCCGGAGACGCCGAGCTCGGTCGCCCAGCTGCCGAAGGCGTACGAGATGTCGGGGTAGGTGTCGGACGCGAATCCGGTCTGCACCTTCTGCAGCAGGTCGTCGACGGTCGCCGCGCCCGACGAGGACTCGATGGTGACGTTGGGATGGTCGGCCTCGTACTCCTCGACCAGCCCGTCCAGGATGTCGGCGGCATCGGCCGTCTGACCGTGCCACCAGGTGATGGTCACGTCCTCGTCCTCGTCCAGGTCACCGACCGCGGTGGTCCCGGAGGAGTCGCCGTCGGACGAGCAGGCGGCGAGGACGAGCAGCGCGGCGGTGCAGAGCAGGGCGAGCGTACGGCGCCAGGGGTGACGGGTCATGCGGGCTCCTCGGTGAGGGTCGGGTCGAGCACCACCGAGCGGCTGAGGTGGCGGGGTTCGTCCGGGTCGAGGCCGCGGTGGTCCGCGAGGGCCACCGCGAGCCGCTGGCACCCGACCAACCGGGCCAGCGGGTCGTACGGCGGGTCGAGCACCGTGGCGCCGGTCGCCTCGACGTCGGCCAGCAGGTCGGGGTCCACCCCGCCGAGTGACACGACGAGGGTCCGCGCGCCGGCGGCGGCCAGCGGGCCGTGCCGGTAGTCGAGGGCGGGGAAGCTCTCGGCCCAGGCCTGCGCGCACTCGCGCATCTTCAGTGCCGCCTCGTGCGCCAGCCCCACCGTCCAGCCACGGCCCAGGTAGACGAAGTGCCGGTGCGAGGTCACGTCGTTCGCCGGCGCGGCGAGGGCCTCGTCGAGGTCGGCGAGCGTGGCCGTCAGGTCCTCTCCCAGCGCCGCCCGCCACTGCGCGAGCACCGCGGTGGGGAACCGGGTCTGCACGACCGACTCCTCGTCGGCATAGGCGAGGTCGACGACGTGCTCCGCGTAGGCCCGGACGGGCGAATCGGGCACGCCGGTCACCACGACGCGGCGCGCGTGCGCGTGCTCGGCGAGCGCGTCGATCACCTCGGTGGTCGTGCCCGAGCGGGTGAACGCGACAACGTGGTCGTAGCGCCGCCCCGGCGGCACCTCGGACGCGTACGCCCAGTCGGTCTCGCCCTGCCCGGCTGACTCGCGCAACCAGGCGGCGGCCTGCGCCACGAAGGCCGAGGTGCCGCAGCCGATCAGCAGGGCGCGCTCCCCGGCCGGCGGGAGGACGTCGGCGCGGGCCGCGTCGGCGAGCGCGCGCCGCCAAACCCCTGGCTGGCTGGCGATCTCGTCGCCGGTGCGGCTCACGGGTTCAGTGACCCGCACCGGTACGCAGGGTGTCCAGAGCGGGATGCAAACGCGCACGGTGCCCTGCGCGACCTCGACCTCCCGCGCCGGTCAGGGGCGACGATGGCGCGCGTGGATCCCCGTCTCTCGCAGTGGCGTCCCCGGCCGGCGGTGGTCCTGCCGGCCCACGAGGTGCCGGCGCCGGCCGTGCCTGTCGTCGACGTGCACAACCACGTCGGGCGCTGGCTCGCCGCGGACGGGGCGTGGCTGGTGCCCGACACCGCCGAGCTCGCATCGACCCTGACCGCAGCCGGGGTCGAGACGCTGGTGAACCTCGACGGCCGCTGGGACGACGAGCTGGTCGCCAACGTCGAGCGCTACGACCGGGCCGCGCCGGGCGCGTACCTGACCTTCTGCCACGTCGAGTGGGCACAGCTCGCCGGCAGCGGCGGGCCGGACGACCGCGAGGTCGTCGCGCGGTTGACCGCCCAGCTGGAGCAGTCGGCGCGGGCGGGCGCCCGCGGGGTCAAGGTCTGGAAGGACCTGGGGCTGTCGGTGCGGGACGCGACCGGCACGCTGGTACGCCCCGACGACCCCCGGGTGATGGCGGTGCTGCGGGCGGCCGGCGAGCTCGGGCTGCCGGTGCTGATCCACACCGCCGACCCGGTCGCGTTCTTCGACCCGCTGGACGAGCACAACGAGCGGCTCGACGAGCTCGCGGCGATGCCGGAGTGGTGGTTCGGCGGGCCGGAGCACCCCACGTTCGCCGAGCTGGTCGACGCACTGCACCGGCTGGTCGGTGCGTGCTCGGCGACGACGTTCGTCGGCGCGCACGTCGGCTGCCACGCCGAGGACCTCGGCGCGGTGGGCGACGCGCTGGCCCGGTTGCCCAACTGGCACGTCGACACCGGCGGCCGGCTGGGCGAGGTCGGCCGGCAGCCGCGGGCGTTCCGCCGGCTGCTGGAGGCGTTCCCCGACCGAGTGCTGTTCGGCAGCGACTGCTACCCGCCCGACCTCGCGGAGTACCGGCGCTGGTGGCGGTTCCTGGAGACCGACGACGAGCACTTCTCCTACTGCGACGAGGGTGAGGTCCCGCCGCAGGGCCGGTGGCGGATCAGCGGAGCCGCCCTCCCCCGCACCCTGCTGCCGGCGCTCTACCGCGACAACGCCCAGCGGGTTCTCGCCCTCTGACCCCGGGTCAAGGACGCAGTGGCACCCGCAGCGCAGGCGGCAGCAGGTCACCGTGCGCCTCGACCATGGCGTCGCACACGTCCCAGATCGCGTCGACGGTCAGCGTGGCCGCGGCGTTGGGGTCGACCATCGCGGCCTGCCGCACCAGTCGCGGGTCGTCGCGCACGGCCGCTTGCACGGTCAGGTCGACGACTCCGAGGAAGGACCTGTTCAGCGCCGCGCAGACCGGAGGAAGCGCACCGATGTGCGTCGGCAGCGCACCGGTGGCGTCGACGGCGACCGGCACCTCGATGCCGAGCCCGGCGGGCAGGTCGGTGAGCAGCCCGGTGTTGGCGACGTTCGCGTGGATGACTCGTGGTTGGCCGGTGACCATCGAGTGGATCACCTGCGGTGCGTACTCGGTGGCGTCGGCGGCCTCCAGCGGCTGGTCGGCCTCGAGCAGCCGCCGGGTCTCCTCGTACTCCGCGAGGTTGCCCGCGCTGATGCCCTTGTAGTCGCCGACCGGGATGCGCAGCCGCTCGACCTCGCTGTCGTGGTGCAGGTACCACGGCAGGTACTCGCTGGAGTGCTCGCTGGTCTCGGTCGGGTAGCGGCCGATCCTGCGGTACATGTCCACCCGCACCCGCCGGCGCAGCTCCGGGTCGGCGGCGATCCGCTCGTCGAGCCGCGGGTACAGGTCCTCGCCCGCGTGCTCCCAGCGCAGCAACCAGGCCTGGTGGTTGACGCCCGCTGCTAGGTAGCGGGTGTCCTCGAGCGGTACGCCGAGCAGCCCGCACAGGTCGTTGACCGTCCAGTACACGGAGTGGCACAGGCCGAGCGCCTTGACCCGCGGGTGGCGCGCAGCCAGGTAGGTGAGGTTCATCGACATCGGGTTGGTGTACGACAGCAGCCAGCCGTCGGGACAGACCTCGAGCATGGTCTCGGCGATCCGGTCCAGCACCGGGAACGTGCGCAGCGCGCGGAAGACGCCGCCGACGCCGAGGGTGTCGCCGATGGTCTGCCGCAGTCCGAACCGCTCGGGCACGTCGAAATCGACCAGCGTGGCCGCGTGGCCACCGACGTTGACGGCGTTGATGACGAAGTCTGCGCCGTCGAGCGCCGGCGCGAGCTCGGCGTGGGCGGTGACGGTCGGTTTCGCGCCGAGCTGCGCGGCCACCCGGTGCGCCATCCGCTCGGCGGTGTCGAGACGTTCGGCGTCGATGTCGTGCAGCCGCAGCGTGGCAGCTTGCAGCTCGGGCATGGCGAGGATGTCGAAGAGCAGGTCCCGGGTGAACACGACGCTCCCGGCGCCCACGAACGCGATGACAGGCTGGTCAGGCATGCGTGCAGTGAACACCGCGACCCCACCGGGTACGCACGAACAAGCACCCGTGGATGCGCGTTTGTGCACCCGGGGCCCAACGCGCGGATGATGGGCACCGTGACGGACACGGGATCGTGGCGACGGGCCGACCGGGTCGCGGCCATCCTCGACCGTTTGGCGAGCACCGGTTCGGTGACCGTGGCCGAGCTCGCCGCTGACTTCGGCGTCTCCCTCGCCACCCTGCGGCGCGACCTGCAGCTGCTGGAGGAGCAGAAGCTGCTCGGCCGCACCCATGGCGGCGCGGTCGCCATCGACGTCGCGCACGAGCTGCCGGTGCGCTACCGGACCAACCAGCGGCGGGAGCAGAAGCTGGCGATCGCGCGGATGGCGGTGACCCGCATCCCGCTCGGCGCCGTGGTCGGCCTCACCGGTGGCACCACCACGACCGAGGTGGCTCGACAGCTGACCGTGCGGGACAGCCTCACCGTGGTCACGAACGCGCTCAACATCGCAGCCGAGCTCGCGATCCGTCCCAAGGTGAAGGTCGTCGTGCCCGGTGGCGTCGCACGACCGCAGTCGTACGAGCTGGTCGGGGTGTGGAGCGAGCAGGCCCTGCGCGGCATCAACATCGGTGTCGCGGTGGTCGGGGTCGACGGGGTCGACGCCGACGGCGGCATCACCACTCACGACGAGGTGGAGGCGCAGACCAACGCCGCCCTGCTGGCCCGGGCCCGGACCGTGGTGGTGGTCGCCGACGCCAGCAAGGTCGGGCGCGTACACCTGGCCCGGATCGCCGGGCTCGACCGCGTCGACGAGGTGATCACCGACCCCGCAGCCGACCCACGGGCCGTCGAGCGGATCCGTGCGGCCGGCACGACGGTCACGCTCGTCGGGGCCGCACGACGAGGGCTCGCCAGCGTGCCCCCGGTGGACGCCCGGATGGAGCAGACACCATGAGGAACGCCGCCGCTCGTCTCACGGTCGCCGTTGCCGCGGCGCTCGGCATCTTCGTCGGGTCGCCGTCGTACGCGATCCCGGCCCCCGAGGCGCCGGGGACGATCGTGCTGCCGACCCGCAACGTCGACTGGGACTACCAGATCGGCGGCAGCTTCCCGCCCGCGCGGAGCGTCGGCATCGTGTCCCGCGACCGCTTGGAACAGCCGCTCGCCGACGCCTACAACATCTGCTACGTCAACGCGTACCAGACCCAGGCGAACGAGAAGCCGTTCTGGCGCGACCACTGGCGGCTGGTGCTGAAGAAGGGCGGGCGCCCGGTCGTCGACGGCGCCTGGGGCGAGTGGCTGCTCGACACCCGCACCCCCGCGAAGCGGCACGACCTCGCGCGCATCGTCGGCAGGTGGGTCGACCGCTGCGCCCGCGACGGCTTCGACGCGGTCGAGTACGACAACTTCGACTCGTGGGGCCGCAGCAAGCACCTGGTGAGCAAGCCGGACAACATCCGGTACGCCCGGCTGCTGGTCGCACGCGCGCACGCAGCCGGACTCGCCGCCGCGCAGAAGAACTGGGCCGAGGTCGCCGACCGCGGACCGAGCATCGGGTTCGACTTCGCGGTCGCCGAGGAGTGCAACCGCTGGCACGAGTGCGGGTCCTACGCGTCGGCGTACGACAACCGGGTGCTGGTGGTCGAGTACCGCGCCCGTGACTTCCGCCGTGGCTGCAACGTGTGGGGCGACCGGCTGTCGATCGTGCTCCGCAACGTCAACGTGACGCCTGGTGGGGTCAACCGCCGCTGCTGAGCCCGGTGCCGCCCGGCGGCCGACTACCGTGGAGACGATGTCCACCGACCCGGACCGGCAGCCGCCGCGTACCCTCGCCGACACGCTGCGCGGGTGGGACGACGCCGCCCTGACGCGGTTGCTGGTGGCACGTCCCGACCTGTCCCGGCCGGCGCCGGCCGACGTCGGCCAGCTGGCCGCCAGGGCCAGCGGGCGCGGGTCAGTGGGGATCGCCGTCGACCGGATGGACACCAGGCACCTGGCGGTGCTCGAGGTGCTGGCCCGGCGCGAGGACCCGCTCGGTCTCGCCGACCTCGACCGGGTCGTGCACGCGGCGCCCGCGACGGTCCGGTCGGTCGTCGCGGCGTTGCGCTCGCTGGCACTGGTCTGGGGTGGTGACGACGACCTGCGGCTGGTGCGCACCGCGCGCGACGTCGTCGGGCCCGCACCTGCCGGCCTCGGGCCGGAGCTGTCCACCCTGTTGGCCGGCCGTCCGCCCGCCCGGCTGCACGCCCTGGCCACCGACCTCGGCCTCGAGCCGGCCGGTGACCCGCTGACGACGATCGGGCGGATCGCGGCCGCGTACGCCGACGACGGCTGGGCCGGCGCCCGGGTCGAGGACGCCCGGTCCGCGGCGGGCGACGACGCCGTACGGCTGCTCGACCGGCTGGCCGACGGACCGCCGAGCGGCCGCCTCGGCCGGGTCCCCGACGACGTCTCGATCGCCACCGCCACCGATCCGCTCGAGCACCTGCTGGCACGCGGCCTGTTGGTCGGCACCGACCCGCGCACCGTGACGCTGCCGTACGAGATCGGCGTGCTGCGACGCGGCGGCCACAGCACGCGCGCGCCGGTGGACGTGCCGCCGAGCGTCGCGACCAAGGACGTCGGCCGCGATCTGGTGGACAAGGTCGGCGCGGGTGCGGTGTTCGAGCTGGTCCGCCGGGTCGAGCTGGTGCTGGAGGCGTGGGGCAGCTCGCCGCCGCACGTGCTGCGCTCGGGCGGCGTCGGCGTGCGCGAGGTGCGCGCGCTCGCCGCGGCGCTCGACGTCGACGACGACCAGACCGGCTTCCTGATCGAGCTGACCCGGGCCGCCGGCCTGCTGGCCACGGGCGACGACGACGAGCGCGACGAGGTGTGGATGCCCACCCACGCCGCCGACGGGTGGCGGGAGGAGTCGGTGGCCCGACGCTGGTCGGTGCTGGTGCACGCCTGGCTGAGCACGCCGCGGGCGACCGTGCTGGTCGGTGCCCGCGACGAGAGCGACCGCCCCGTCAACGCACTCGCGCCGGACCTCGAACGCGGCGCCGCGGCGACCGTGCGCGCCGCGACGCTGGACGCCCTGGCCGCGCTCGAACCGGGGGTGGCGGTCAGCTCCGACGACGACGTGGTCGCACAGGTGGCGTGGGCCCGGCCGCGACGTCGCCTGCTGCGCGACCGGACCGTGCGGCGCACGCTGCTGGAGGCGGGCTGGCTGGGCGTCACCGCGCTCGGTTCCCTCACCACCGCCGGCCGACGGCTCGCGACCGGCGGAGACCCGGCCGAGGGGCTGGACGCGCTGCTGCCGACGCCGGTCGACCACGTGCTGCTGCAGGCCGACCTCACCGCGGTGGCGCCCGGCCCCATTGAGCCCGCCGTCGCGCACGGGTTGGCGCTGCTCGCCGACGTGGAGTCGCGAGGCGGTGCCACCGTCTACCGCTTCCGGCCGGCGTCGGTGCGCCGGGCGCTCGACTCCGGGTGGCCGGCCAGCGAGGTGCACGCCTTCCTCGAGCAGCACTCGCGCACGCCGGTGCCGCAGCCGCTGTCGTACCTGGTCGACGACACCGCGCGCCGGCACGGTCGGCTGCGCGTCGGCGGCGCAGAGGTCTACGTCCGCAGCGACGACCCGGCCGAGCTGGACGCGCTGCTCGCCGACGCCGCACTGGCGTCCCTGCGGCTGCGCCGGGTGGCACCCACGGTGGCGTTGTCAGAGGCGCCGGCCGACGTGGTGCTGGCCCGGCTGCGCGCCACCCACCACGCCCCGGTGCTGGAGGACGCCGAGGGCCGCAGCGCCGAGACCGCGGCACCGGTGCGCCGGGCGCCGACCCGGCCGGTTCCGGCCACCACCGTGTCGGTGCTGGGCGAGTCGGAGGCCGCGGCCGTCGTCGCTGCCCTGCGTGCCGGTGAGCGGGCCCGGGCGGCCCGGCCGGTCGCCGAGCGGGGGCCGGCCGCGGGACCCGCCCGGCTGGTGACGCAGCTGCGCGACGCCGCCGAGGACGGGCGCACGGTCTGGCTCGCCTACCTGGACGAGACCGGCACGGTCTCCGAGCGGGTGGTCGACCCGGTGGCGGTCGACGGCGGCCGGCTCACCGCCTACGACCACCGCTCGGCGCGTACCCGCTCCTTCGCCCTGCACCGGATCAGCCGGGTGGCGCCGGCCGGCTGATCGGACGGCGGCCGGTGTCACTGGCAGCATGCACCCGTGCAGCAGCGGACGGTCGGGGTCGAGGAGGAGCTGCTGCTCGTCGACCTCACCGACGGCTCCCCGCGCCCGTTCGGCGGGCCGGTGGTCCGCGCCGCCGACGAGCCGGCCGACGACAGCGGACCCGGTGGTGTCGAGAAGGAGCTCAAGCGCGAGCAGGTCGAGCTGAACTCCGACCCGAGCACCGACCTCGCCGCCATCCGCACCGACCTGCACGGCCTGCGGGCCCGGCTCTCCGAGTCCGCCCGCCGGCACGGCCTCGGGCTCGCCGCCCTCGCGACCAGCCCGGTGCCGGTCGACCCGACCTCCACCCGCGACGCGCGCTACGAGCAGATCACCCGCGAGTACGGGCTGACGGCGCGTGAGCTGTTGGTCAACGGCTGCCACGTGCACGTGTCGGTCGGCTCCCGGGAGGAGGGCGTGGCGGTGGCGGACCGGATCCGGCCCTGGCTCGCCGTCGTGACGGCGCTGGCCTGCAACTCGCCGTTCTGGCAGGGGGTCGACAGCGGGTACGCGAGCTACCGCCAGCGGGTGTGGAGCCGGATGCCGAGTGCCGGGCCGACCGAGCCGTTCCGGGACCTGGCCGGCTACGACCGTGCGGTGGAGCAGATGATCTCCAGCGGCGCCGCGATGGATGCCGGCATGGTCTACCTCGACGCCCGGCTGTCCCGGGAGTACCCGACGCTCGAGCTGCGGATCGCCGACGTGTGCGGCGACGTCGACGACGCCGTCCTCGTCGCCGGCCTGTGCCGGGCGCTGGTCGAGACCGCCGCGCGCGAGTGGGCCGAGGGTGCACCGGTGCCCGACGTGCGGGTCGAGGTGCTGCGGGGAGCCGCGTGGCGGGCCGCGCGTTCGGGACTGTCCGGCGAGCTGGTCGACACCCTTGCCGCGCGCCCGGTCCCCGCGGCGGAGATGGTCGAGCGGCTGGTCGCACACGTCGAGCCGTCGCTGCGCGCGTACGGCGACCTCGACCGGGTGTGGTCTACGGCACAGCGCGTGCTCGCCGGAGGCACCGGAGCGGATCTGCAGCGGGCGGCATATGCCGCACATCAGGACGATCTGGTCGCCGTCGTGCGTGATGCGGTGACGAGGACGACCGCGCAGCGATGAGTTCAGGGGCTGCTCAGGGTCAAACCGGATGACGGATGTCGGTGTCCGTCAGTAGCGTCACGATCGGTCGCAAGCAGGGCGGCCGCACCCGGAGGGAATCCGCACATGCCTCGCACCTTTGCCCGCGCGCTCAGTCATCACCGCCTCAAGTGGGTGGTGCTGGTCGTCTGGATCGGCATCCTCGTCTTCGGCTTCGCCTTCGGGAGCAAGCTCACCGAGGCGCAGAACAACGAGACCGCCTCCTGGCTGCCAGGCGACGCCGAGTCGACCGAGGCGCTGAACGCCATGGAGGCCTTCCAGTCGCCCGACGCCCTCACCGCGCTGATCGTCTACGAGCGCTCCGGCGGCGTCACCGACGAGGACATGCAGGCTGCGACGAGCGACGCCGCGGAGTTCGCCGACTTCGAGGGCGTCACCGGCAAGCCGGCGGGCCCGTTCCCGTCCGACGACGGTGAGGCGCTGCAGACGATCGTCACGTTCGACCTCGGCGTCAACGGGTGGGAGCTCGCGCCCGACATCGCCGACGACATGCACGCGATCTCCGACGACAGCAATCCCGACGGCCTGGAGATGTACGTCGCCGGACCGATGGGCAACGCCGCCGACTCGGCGGAGGCGTTCGCCGGCATCGACTCGACCCTGCTCGGGGCGACGCTCGTCGTCGTCATCATCATCCTGCTGCTGACCTACCGCAGCCCGGTGCTGTGGATCCTCCCCATCTTCAGCTCGGTCGTCGCGCTGTTCGCCGCACAAGGAGTCATCTACCTGCTGGCCGAGCACGCCGGGCTGACCGTCAACGGTCAGAGCGCCGGCATCCTCACCGTGCTGGTCATTGGTGCGGGCACGGACTACGCCCTGCTGCTGGTCGCGCGCTACCGGGAAGAGCTCCGTCTGCACGAGGACCGGCACGAGGCGATGACCGAGGCGTTGCACCGCGCAGGCCCGGCGATCATCGCCAGCGGCAGCACGGTCGTGCTCGGCATGCTCTGCCTGCTCGCTGCGACCATGAACTCGACCCAGGGCCTGGGCCCGGTCGCCGCCATCGGCGTCGCCGTCGCGCTGCTCGCGATGCTGACCCTGCTGCCCGCGCTGCTGGTCATCTGCGGCCGGTGGGTCTTCTGGCCGATCCGCCCGCAGTTCGGCTCGGCCGAGCCGACCGCGACCGGGCTGTGGGCCAAGGTGGGCCGGGGCATCGCTCCGCGCCCGCGGGTGGTGTGGGTGACGACGACGGTCATCCTGGGTGCCGCCTGGTTCGGCATGACGGTGCTGGACGCCAACGGGCTCACCCAGGCGGAGGGCTACCGCGGTGAGCCGGAGTCGATCAAGGGTGGCGAGGTCGTGGCCGCGCACTTCGAGGGCGACGCCGGCAACACCGTGCAGGTCCTCGGCCCGGCGGCCGACGCGGACGCCATCCAGGCCGCGGTCAGCGAGACCGAGGGTGTCGGGCCGGCAGCCGACCCCGTGGTGGTCGACGACACCGCCATGGTCGAGGCGCCACTGATCGACCAGCCGGGGAGCCAGGCGGCCAACGACACGGTCGACCGGCTGCGCAGCAGCGTCGACTCGGTCGGCGAGGACGTGCTGGTGGGCGGCTACACCGCCATCAACCTGGACGTGCAGCGGGCCTCCCAGCACGACAACAAGGTGGTCATCCCGCTGATCCTGCTGGTCGTGCTGTTGATCCTCGGCCTGCTGCTGCGGGCCGCGGTCGCCGCATTCGTGCTGATGCTCACGGTCGTGCTGTCGTTCGGCGCGGCGCTCGGCATCAGCGCGCTGTTCTTCCACTACGTGTTCGACTTCGGAGGCGCCGACAGCTCGTTCCCGCTGTTCGTGTTCGTGTTCCTGGTCGCACTCGGGATCGACTACAACATCTTCTTGATGACCCGGGTGCGGGAGGAGGCGCTCGACCACGGCACGAGGCGGGGAGCGCTGATCGGGCTGAGCGCGACCGGCGGCGTGATCACGTCGGCCGGCCTGGTGCTCGCTGCGACGTTCGCCGTGCTGGCGACGCTGCCGCTGACGTTCCTCACCGAGATGGGCTTCGCGGTCGCGCTGGGCGTGCTGCTCGACACGATCATCGTCCGGTCGGTGCTGGTGACAGCGCTCAACCTCGACCTCGGCCGGGTGATGTGGTGGCCGAGCAAGCTGTGGCTCAAGCGCGACGAGGACGACCCGACGGCGCCCGGCGAGCAGCCGGCCGAGGTACGGGCAGGGGTCTGATCGCCGGGCGCGGTCGAGGGGTCAGCGGTCGGCCAGCATCTCCAGCTGGCCGCTGACCCGGGCCAGCCTGCGCTGCAGGCGGGCATCGCGTCGGTGGAGCCGCACGGCGGTGGCCTGCGCGGCGCGCGTGGCATCGTGGCGGCGGGACATTCCGATCTCGCGGGCGACGAGATCGAGCGGGGCGAACACGGCATCTCCTGAGTGTGGTGGTGAGCGGTGGCCTGTGACGTAAGACACTGACCACCCTTTTGCTTCTTACATCCTAGCAGTGGACCGTACGATGATCACGTGGACTTCGTCGGGTACGCCGAGCGCGCTGCGCGGTTGGTCAACGCGCCACTCGCCAGCGACGACGACCTCCGCGAGATGCTGGCCGACCGCGACTGGCTGATCCCCAGGATCACCGAGCGCGACCCCCGCACCCTGCGCCGGTTCCAGCGCGAGCTGCGGCCCGTGTTCGAGGCCGCGTCGGAAGACGACGACACGACCGTGGTCGAGCGGCTGAACGCGCTGCTGGCCAAGCACCCGGTGACGCCCTACGTCGCCGGCCACGACGCGCAGTCCTGGCACCTGCACGTGAGCGACCAAGCGTCGTCGGTGGCCGACCTGCTGGTGGCCGAGGCGCTGATGGGGCTGGCCGTCGTGGTGTGCGACTTCGGCGCCACCCGCCCGGGGGTGTGCCACGCGGCGGGGTGCGACGACGTCTTCGTCGACACCTCGCCCAACCAGTCCCGCCGGTACTGTTCGGAGCGCTGCTCCTCGCGGGCCAACGTGGCTGCCTACCGGGCCCGACGCAAGGCCGAGCTGGCCGCTGCGGGCGGCGCCACCGACCCGACCGCCGGCCAGAGAGATACCGCGTGAGCGACGGACCACTGATCGTCCAGTCCGACAAGACCCTGCTGCTCGAGGTCGACCACTCTGACGCGGTCGAGTGCCGCAAGCAGATCGCGCCGTTCGCGGAGCTGGAGCGCTCCCCCGAGCACGTCCACACCTACCGGCTGACGCCGCTCGGGCTCTGGAACGCCCGGGCCGCCGGGCACGACGCGGAGCAGGTCGTCGACGTGCTGCTGCGGTTCTCGCGCTACCCGGTGCCGCACGCGCTGCTGGTCGACCTCGCCGAGACGATGTCCCGCTACGGCCGGCTGCGCCTGGACAAGCATCCGGTGCACCACCTCGTCCTCGTCACGACCGACCGGCCGGTGCTGGAGGAAGTGCTGCGGTCCAAGCGGGTGGCGCCGATGCTCGGCGTGCGCATCGACGACGAGACCGTTGCGGTGCACCCCTCGCAACGCGGCACCCTCAAGCAGGCGCTGCTCAAGCTCGGCTGGCCGGCCGAGGACCGGGCCGGCTACGTCGACGGCGAACGGCACGAGATCACGCTGGTCCAGGACGACTGGAGCCTGCGCCCGTACCAGCAGGAGGCGGCCGAGTCGTTCTGGTACGGCGGGTCCGGCGTGGTGGTGCTGCCGTGCGGTGCCGGCAAGACCCTGGTGGGTGCCGCGGCGATGGCGCGCGCGTCGGCGACCACGCTCATCCTCGTCACCAGCACCGTCGCGGCCCGGCAGTGGCGCGACGAGCTGTTGCGCCGCACCTCGCTGACCGACGACGAGATCGGTGAGTACACGGGGGCGAAGAAGCAGGTACGACCGGTCACCATCGCGACGTACCAGGTCATGACCACGCGACGGAAGGGCGTGTTCCCGCACCTGGAGCTGTTCGACGCCCGCGACTGGGGCCTGGTCGTCTACGACGAGGTGCACCTGCTGCCGGCACCGGTGTTCCGGATGACCGCCGACCTGCAGGCCCGTCGGCGGCTCGGGCTGACGGCGACGCTGGTCCGCGAGGACGGCCGCGAGGGCGACGTGTTCAGCCTGATCGGGCCGAAGCGTTACGACGCGCCGTGGAAGGACATCGAGCAGCAGGGCTGGATCGCGCCGGCCGACTGCGTCGAGGTGCGGGTGACCCTGACCGACGGCGAGCGGTTCGCCTACGCCACCGCCGAGCCGGAGGACCGCTACCGGTTGGCGGCCGGCGCGGCCAGTAAGACCGCGGTGGTCGAGGAGCTGGTCGAGCGGCACCGCGGCGAGCCGACGCTGGTGATCGGCCAGTACCTCGACCAGCTCGAGGACCTCGGCGAGCGGCTGGAGGCCCCGGTCATCACCGGCCAGACCACGGTGCGGGAGCGGCAGCGGCTGTTCCAGGAGTTCCGTACCGGCGGGCTCGACCTGCTGGTGGTGAGCAAGGTCGCGAACTTCTCCGTCGACCTGCCCGAGGCCAGCATCGCGATCCAGGTGTCGGGGGCGTTCGGGTCCCGGCAGGAGGAGGCCCAGCGGCTCGGTCGGCTGCTGCGCCCCAAGGGTGACGGCCGCGCCGCCCGCTTCTACGCCGTGGTCACCCGCGACACCGTCGACGCCGACTTCGCCCAGCACCGGCAGCGCTTCCTCGCCGAGCAGGGCTACGCGTACCGCATCGTCGACGCCGGCGACCTGCAGACCGACACCGACCGCTGACCCGTCTCGGTTTCCCAAGGGACCTTGGGAAAACCGCACTCCTCACGTGTTATTTCCCGCGGGCAGTGACGTTTTCGCAAGGGCCCTTGGGAAAACCCAGAGGGGTCAGGCGGCTGCGGGGCGGGCGTCGCGCAGCAGCGGGGGCAGCACCCGGGCCAGGTGCCGGAAGTCGTCGACCTCGGTCATGGCCTGGGCGCCGGGCCGCAACCAGCCGGCGCCACCCCAGGCGACCACCGCGACCTCCACCCCGCGGGCGCTGAGCCGGTCGCAGAGCGCGTCGGCGGACGCCTGGTCGGTGGCCACGCCGCGCGGCAGCGGGAGCAGCCGCATCGTCGGCGCGGGACGGTCGGGCAGCACCGACAGGTCGACGTCGAGCCCCGCGGACCGGACCGCGTCGGCGAGCACTCGGTGCCCCTCGGTCACGACCCGGCGGCAGTACGCCACCAGCTCCCAGCCGCCGAGCCGCTGCCACAGCTCGAGTGCATCGGGCAGGGCCATCCAACCGGTGAGGTCCTGGGTGCCACGCGCGTCGAAGCAGTCCGGGAAGCCCGCCTGCGACGCCCACCCGAGCACCAGCGGCCGGACCCGGTCCCGCTGGTGCGGGGCCAGCCAGAGCCCGGCGGTCCCCCGCGGCGCGAACAGCCACTTGTGGAAGTTGCCCACCCAGAAGTCCGCTCCCAGCCCGGCGATGTCGGTGCACAGGGTGCCCGGCGCGTGCGCCCCGTCGACCAGCACGGACACGTCGTGACCGGTGGCGCGTACGGCCGACGCAACCTCGCGGGCCGGGAACACCCGGGCCGTCGGCGAGGTGATCTGGTCGACGATCACCAGGCGGGTACGAGGTCCGACCGCGCCGGCGAACGCCTGCACCACCTCCTCGTCGGTCGCGGCCAGCGGTACGGCGACCTCGCGGACCGCGACGTCGCGGTGCACCGCCCAGGAACCGATCGCGAGCCGCACCGCACCGTAGCCGTGGTCGCTGACCACGATCTCGTCCCCGGCAGCCAGGTCCAGCGAGGCCAGCACCGTGGACACGCCCTCGGTGACGTTGCTGACCAGTGCCAGGGCGTCATCGTCGACCCCGAGCCAGTCGGCCGCTGCGAGCCGGGCCGCGGCCACCGCGCGCGGGCCGACGACCCGGTGGAAGCGGTGCGGGTCGGCCTCGGCCCGCTCCAGCCACCGCCGCCGGGCGTCGAGCACCGGCCGCGGCACGGCGCCGAAGGCGCCCAGGTTGAGGTGGGTACGGCTCGGGTCGAGGGCGAAGACGTCGTCGAGGGACCGCCCGAACGGCCGTGAGGACTGCATCGGCTCATCCTCACATCCGATCGCGGACCGGGCGAAAGCAGGGATATCCGCTTCCGTCGCCGCCAGCGACCCGCTAACGTCGCCGGGCCCCCTTCACGTCAGACGCCCGAGAGGTGCCGTCCGTGCCTGCGCGCCCTGCCGATGCCGACCTGGCCCACGAGACCGCCCACCTGGCCGCCTCGAGGGCCGCGCTCAGCCGGATGCGTGCGCGGGTGGCGGGCATGTCGGCGCACGGCGGCAACGCGGTCTCGACCGAGTACCTCAAGGCGGCGCTCTGGCACCGGATGCTGGCGCTGGAGGACGACCCCGAGGTGCCGCTGTTCTTCGGCCGGCTGGACCTGGTGCCGGAGGCCGGCGCCGAGACCTTCTACATCGGCCGCCGACACGTCACCGACGAGGACGGCGACCCGCTCGTCCTCGACTGGCGGGCCGGGGTCTCGCGCGCGTTCTACCGGGCCACCGCCCGCGAGCCGATGGACGTGCGCCTGCGCCGTCGGTTCGGGTTCTCCCACGGCGTGCTCACCGCGTACGAGGACGAACGGCTCGACCGCGGCGAGGAGCATGCCGACAGTGCCCTGCTCGAGGCCGAGATCGAGCGGCCTCGGCTCGGCCCGATGCGCGACATCGTCGCGACCATCCAGCCCGACCAGGACGACATCGTCCGGGCCGGACTCGGCACCACGGTCTGCGTGCAGGGCGCGCCCGGCACCGGCAAGACCGCCGTCGGCCTGCACCGCGCGGCGTACCTGCTGTACGCCCACCGCGACCAGCTCAGCCGTCAGGGCGTGCTGGTGGTGGGGCCCAACAGCTCGTTCCTGCGCTACATCGGCGACGTGCTGCCGGCGCTCGGTGAGATCGACGCCCGGCAGACGACCGTCGAGCAGCTGTGCGATCGGGTACGGATCCGCGCCGTCGACGACGCCGCCTCCGGCCGGCTCAAGGGCGACGGCCGGATGGCCGAGGTGCTGCGGCGGGCGGTGTGGAGCCGGCTGACAGCGGCCACTGAGTCGCTGGTCGTGCCCCGCGGGGTGCGCCGCTGGCGGGTGCCGACGTACCTCGCGGACGAGATCATCGCCGAGCTCCGCCAGCGGGGCGTGCGGTACGGCGCCGGCCGGGCGCTGCTGCCGCAGCGGATGGCGCACGCGGTGCTGGTGCGGATGGAGGAGGCGGGCGAGGCGCCCGACGACCGCGTCCAGGAGGCGGTGGCACGGTCGAAGCCCGTGCGGGCGTGGTGCGAGACCGTCTGGCCGAAGATCGACCCGGTGCGGCTGGTCTTCCGGCTGCTGTCCGAGCCCGACCTGCTGGCCTCGTGCGCCGACGGCGTGCTGGACGCCGACGAGCAGCGGCTGCTGACCTGGCAGGCACCGGCCCGTGCGCCGGGCTCGGCCCGCTGGACTCTCGCCGACGCCGTGCTGGTCGACGAGGTGGCCGACCTGGTCGAGCGGGTGCCGAGCCTGGGCCACGTCGTCGTCGACGAGGCGCAGGACCTGTCCCCGATGATGTTGCGCGCGGTCGGGCGCCGCTGCTCCACCGGGTCGGCCACGGTGCTCGGCGACCTCGCCCAGGCCACGACGCCGTGGGCCACCCGGGACTGGTCGGACGCTCTGGTCCACCTCGGCAAGCCGGGCTCGCACGTCGAGGAGCTCACCCAGGGCTTCCGGGTGCCGGCCGACGTGATCGCGTTCGCCGCCCGGCTGCTGCCGGTCGCGGCGCCCGGGCTGGCCCCGCCGACGTCGGTGCGCCGCGCCACCGGCGATCTCGCGGTGCTGCGGTCGGACCACCCGCTGAGCGACGCCGCCGCCGCTGTACGCGCAGCCGGCGAGGGGTCGGTGGGCCTGGTCGTGCCCGATGCCATGGTGCGCCGGGCGGAGACCGCGCTGCGCAGGGCGGACGTGCCGCACTCCGTGCTCGGCGACGCGGACGACGTGGAGGCTCGCGTCGACCTGGTACCCGCCTCCCTGGCCAAGGGCCTCGAGTTCGACCACGTGGTGCTGGTCGAGCCGGCGGCGATCGTCGCCGCCGAGGCCGACGAGGAGGTCGGGCTGCGCCGGCTCTACGTCTGCCTGACCCGCGCGGTCACCTCGTTGACGGTGCTGCACACCGACACGCTGCCCGTACTGCTCGCGGCGTGAGCGAGCAACCGGGCTCCTACGCTGAGCACGTGCCGCGCCCTCCGTCCACGCTGCCGCCGGCCACCGCCGCCGCACTGCTCGCGCGCTGGCGCGAACCGCACCGCCGGCACCACGACGAGCGGCACCTCACCGAGGTCCTGGCTGCGATCGGGTCGCTCGCCGGTCCCGACGACGACACCGAGGCAGTCGAGCTCGCGGCGTGGTTCCACGACGCGGTCTACGCCGGGCGGCCCGACGACGAGGAACGGTCGGCGGACCTCGCCCGCGACGAGCTCGTGACGACCGGTGCCGACCCGACCGTTGTCGACGAGGTGGTGCGGCTCGTGCTGCTGACCCGCGCCCACGACCCGCAGCCGGACGACCGGCCCGGCGCGCTGCTCTGCGACGCCGACCTGTCCGTGCTCGGCGCCGACCCGCAGCGCTACGCCGACTACGCCGCCGCCGTCCGCGCCGAGTACGCCCACGTCGACGACGCCGACTGGCGTACCGGCCGGGCGCGGGTGCTCCGCGACCTGCTGGCCCTCGACCCGTTGTTCCGTACCGCGGAGGGTAGGGGGCGCTGGCAGGTCGCGGCCCGGACGAACCTCACCGCCGAGCTGACGGCGTTGACGGACCCGACTCAGCAGGACGACTTGTAGAGCGCGTCCTTGGCCTCGCCGTCGACGTTGTCCTTGGTGATGATCGTGAACCCGGTCTGGATCTCCGGCTCGGTCTCCTCACCATCGATGGCCGCCATCGCCTGCTGCACGCCGTCGACACCGATCTCCTCGGGCGACTGCGCGATCAGCGCCTGCACCGTGCCGTCACGCAGCTGCTGGACCTGGTCCGGCCCGGCGTCGAAACCGACGATGCTCACCTGGTCCTGCGCGTCGGCCTGACGCACGCCGGTGGCGCTGCCCTCGGCCGAGAACAGGTTGGTCGCGAAGATGCCGACGATGTCGGGATCCTTCTGCAGCGCCGCCGTCACCAGCCGGGCCGCCTCGGCCGGCTCGTTGTGGCTGTACTGCACGCCGAGGTACTCGAAGTTGGGGTCCTCGTTGACGGCGGTCTCGAAGCCCTCCGCTCGAAGGTCGGTGGTGGAGATGCCTGGGTCAACGGAGATGACGAGCACCTTGCCGCCGTCGGGGTTCAGCTCCTGCAGCGCCTGGAACGCCGCCTCGCCACCCCCGAGGTTGTCGGAGGAGATCTGCGACACCGCGAACGACGGGTCGTCGACCGTGGTGTCGACCAGCACGACCTCGATGCCGGCGGCCGCAGCCGCCTCGAGCGGAGCCTGCATCGCGGTGACGTCGGTCGGCGCCACCAGCAGCGCATCGGGCTGCGACGCGGTGACCGAGTCGATCAGCGGCTTCTGCAGGGTCGCGTCGAACTGCTCCGGGCCCTGGGTCTCGACGCTGGCGCCCAGCTTCTCCGCCTCCGCCTCGATCCCGCACTGCATCGAGATGTAGAACTCGTCGCCCGCCACGCCCTGGACGAACACCAGCTCGGGGCCGCCGGACGACGAGCCACCGTCGTCGTCGCCTCCGCACGCGCTGAGCCCGGTGGCCGCGAGCAGCCCGACCGCGGTGAGCGCGGTCGTCTTCCTGGTGAGCCTCATCTGGATCCTCCTTGGTCCTCGGTCGAGCTGGTGCTCCTGCGCCAGGGGTGGAGCAGCGAGCGGTGGGGTCTGCCGCCGCGCGCGGCAGCGGCGCGACGGACCTGGTCGATGTACACGGCCAGGATGAGCACGGCGCCGACGGCGACCTGCTGCCAGAACGGCTGGACACCGTTGATGACGAAGCCGTTCTGCAGCACGGCGGGGATGAACAGGCCGACGACGGTGCCGTAGACCGACCCGACGCCGCCGAACAGCGAGGTGCCACCGATGACGACGGCGGCGATGACGTTCAGGTTGGTCGTGGTCTGGCCGGCGATCGCGGTGGTGTTGAACTGCGCCAACGAGAGGATCCCGGCCAGCCCGGCGAGCACCCCCGACAGCGCATAGACCGCGATCAGGTGCCGGTCGACCCGGACGCCGACCCGGCGCGCCGCCTCCTCGTTGGAGCCGATCGCGTACGTGTGCCGGCCGAACCGGGTGTGGTGCAGCACGGTTGCGCCGACGATGACCACCACCAGCGCGATGATCGACAGGGTCGGCACCTGCTCGTTGAGGACGCGCCCGTAACCGATCTCGCTCTGCAGCACCCGTGGCATCTGCCGGATGTCGACGCCGTGGGTGATGATCTGGGCCAGGCCGAGCGCCATGCCCAGCGAGCCGAGGGTGACGATCAGCGGGGGGATCTTGGCCTTGGCGACCAGGAAGCCGTTGAACAACCCCCAGCCGAGGCCCGACAGCAGCGCCACGCCCAGGCCGACGAACGCCGTCGGCCAGCCGTCGCCGCCGAACGAGATCATCGCCTTGGCCGCGACCACGCCGGAGAACACCAGCACCGAGCCGATCGACAGGTCGATGCCCGCCGTGACGATCACGTACGTCATGCCGACGCCGAGCACGGCGAGGATCGAGGCGTTCTGCACCAGCAGCCGGAAGTTGTTGACGGTGGGGAAGACGTCCGGCGCGGCGATCGAGAAGGCGATGCAGATCGCGATCAGCACCAGCAGGATCTGGAACGACTGCGCGTTCAGCAGTCGCAGCAGCGGCTGACGTGGTTCCGGCGGCACCGCCACCCCGGTCATGCCGCCTCCCCCGAGGCGCCGGTCATCGCCCCGACGAGCTGCTCCATCGACGTGTCTGCGGTGGCGTACGTCGCGACCCGACGGCCGAGGCGCAGCACCTGCACCCGGTCGGACACCTCCATCACGTGCGGCATCGAGTGGCTGATGAAGACCACCGCGACGCCTTGGTCCCGGACCCGGCGGATGGTGTCCAGCACGTTCTGGGTCTGGCGGACGCCGAGTGCCGCAGTCGGCTCGTCGAGGAACACGACCCGGTCGGCCCAGGCCACCGCGCGGGCGATGGCGATTGCCTGCCGCTGGCCGCCGGACATGGTGCCGACAGGTGACGTCAGGCTCGGCACCGTGGCACCGAGCTTGTCGAACGCGGCACGCGATCGGCGACGCATCTCCGCGTTGTCCATGAAGCCGATCAGCCCGCCGACGCCGCTGCGCATGATCTCCCTGCCCAGGAACATGTTCTGGGCCGGATCGAGGTGCGGCGCGAGCGCCAGGTCCTGGTAGACGGTCTCGATGCCGAGCGCGCTCGCCTGCATCGGGGTGTCCAGCGAGACCGGGGCACCGTCGAACCGGATCTGCCCGCTGTCGATCTGGAGGTTGCCGGACAGCGCCTTGACGAGGGTCGACTTGCCGGCGCCGTTGTCGCCGATCAGCGCGACCACTTCGCCCGCCTCGGCGTCGAAGTCGGCGCCGTCGAGTGCGGTCACCTGGCCGAACTGACGGGTGAGCCCGCGGGCCTCGAGCACCGTGGTCATGACCCGGTCACCTCCGTCCACGGGCGGGCGCGACCGCGCACGGCGGCCACGCAGGTCTCCAGCCTCCGTAGCCCCGCACCGGCGAGGAACTGCTGCCGGTCGGGCCGGCTCATGCCCACCACGTCCCTCCAGACGGCCCGGCCGGCGATGAAGCCGGACGCCCCGCCCTCGTCGCACGAGACCTCGAGCACGCGCGCGAACTCGTCGAACGCGACGCCCGCAGACAGCACCGCCCATGGTGCGCGGATGGTGTCGGCGAGCCGGCGGCACGCCTGCGGGCTGCCGGGGTACTCGAGCTTGAGCAGGTCCGGGCGCAGCTCGTCGAGCAACGCTGCCGACTCGATGACCACGTCCTCACGCTCGCGCGCGCTGAGCTGCTCGCCGGGCAGCGGGTAGACCAGGTTCTCGATCACCGACGGGACGCCGCGCGCCCGGCAGTCCGCGATCACGTCGGCCACCACCTGCAGCGCCTCGGCCACCAGGTCGGGACCGCTGCCGACCGGGCGGCCGGCGCGCACCTGGACCAGGAACTTGACCGCGTGACCGCCCTGGGCGCGGACCCACGCCGCGTCCTGCTGCGGGTCGCGGGACGCCCGCGGCTCGCCCTCCCAGCTGCCTCTCGACGACGGCTCCGCGGCCACCAGGATCCCGGTGGAGCCACCGGTGGCGTCGACCTCGGCCAGCGCCGGGATGCCGTAGGTCGGGTCCAGCAGGAACGCGCTGGCCGCCGGCCGGAGAGCAGACACCACGTCGGCCTTGACCGCCACCAGGTCGGCGACGGACGGGTCGGGAACGCCGGCGGCTGCGTACATCCGCTTGAGCGTGTTGCGCTGGTCCATCGCGATGATGGCGAACGTTCCGTCGGGCGTGGCGATGTCGGCCAGCGTGCGGGTCGAGGTCGCGGCGGCGGTCGAGTCGAGCATGGGCGTCCTGTCGGTCGAGGTCAGGGCAACGTGGCGAAGGTCGGTACGGGTCGGAACGTGTCGGCGAACGCGGGCAGCGGTCCGGCGTCCGCGGCGCCTGCGGCCGCGTAGGCACCGAACAGTGCCGCCCCGTAGGCGGTGTCCTCGCTGCGCGGCGAGTACGACACCCGGGGCAGCACCGCCGACCGGGATCGCCGGACGCACTCCATCCGGGTCCACCCGCCGGAGGCGAGGGTGCGGTCGGGTGGGGCGACCTCGCGGTTCATCTCGGCCAGCAGGTCGAGGCACACCCGGGTGCCGTGCTCGAGCGCGGCGGCGAAGAACACGGCCGGCGAGAGCCCGTCGCCGCCGGCGCGGACGCCGAGCACGCCGTCGTCGTTGCGGGCACCGGTGACCTCGACCGAGTCGGCGGCGGGACCGCCGCCGATGGGCAGCGCCATCACGTCGCGGTCGAGCGCGACCCGGGCATCGTGGTCGGTCACGCCGACCAGCTGCAGCACCCGGCGCAGCAGCAGGCCCGAACGGGTGCCGACCAGCATGATGCTGCGGTCGCGGACCACGTGCGGCAGCACGTTGATACCGAGCCCCGCCAGCCGCTCCCGCGCGTCGTCCGACAGCGGCGCGTCGAGCACGCGTACCAGCGCCTCGGCCGTGCCCATCGAGACGTAGAGCTGCCCGGGGTCGACCGCGCCGGCAGCGACCGCCGCGACCAGGTGGTCGTGCCCGGCGACGGTGAGGGCCGCGCCGCTGACCTGCCCGGGCAGCTCCCAGGTCAGGTCGCCGAGCCGCGCGGTCGCACCGACGTGACCGCACACGTCGCCGGCGCGGACCGGCGTGGGCAGGAAGCCGGGCCTGACGCCGAGCACGTCGAGGGCACGCGGCCAGACGTCGGTGGTGTCCTGGTCGAGCAGGCCGGTGCGCGAGGCCAGCGACAGCTCGCGGACGCGGTCGCCGCCGAGCGCATGCACGACAAGCTCGGGCACGTTCAGCCAGGTGCGACCCGCCAGCGCGATGCCGTTGCCGCGCAGGTGCAGCTGCTTGGCGACCGACGCCAGCGCCGTGACCGGCAGTCCGGTGCGGCGGGGGAAGTCGGCGCGGAAGCCGCCGGGGGTGGCCGCGATCTCGTCGGCGCCACGGGGGTCGAACCACGCCATCACGGGTGCGGCGACCCGGCCGCCGTCGTCGAGCAGCGCGCCGGACTCTGCCATGCCCGACACCCCGATGCCGGTGACCCGTACCGGGCCGTGCCGGTCCTCGATCTCGCGTACGCAGCGCGCCAGCAGCCCGGCGACGACCTCGACCAGCGTCGTCGCCTCCATCTCGGTGCGGCCGCCCGCCAGCGAGAGCCAGGGCGTCGCGACGCTGGAGCCGTGCAGCTCGTCGCCGTTTGTGCTGGTGGCCAGCGCCTTGACGTTGGTGCTGCCCACGTCGAGGCCGAGCACGATCGGGGTGGTCACGCCGCCACCTCGCCCGGGCGACAGACCAGCAGCCGGACGTCACCGTCCGCGCGCCAGTCGCCGAAACCGGCCGGCACGGCCAGCACCTGGCCGGCGGTCACCGGCTCCTTGCCGTCGCCGCCGACCAGCGCGCCCTCGCCGGCGAGCACGACGACGACCGCGAAGCCGGCCGGCAGCGGGGCGGTCGTGGCACCCCCGGGGGCCCACACGTCGATGCGGAAGAACGGGGCGGCCTCGGCGGGCAGCGCGGCGACCGGCACCGCAGCGACGGCATCCGGGTCGGTGTGCCGGCGCAGTGCGGCGAGCCGCTCCGGCGACAGCCTGGTGTGGTCGACGGCGGGCATCACCGTCTCGAACCCGAGTCCGAGGTGGGAGTCCTCGCGCCCGGACGTGGTGACCGCCCACTCCAGCACGATCGAGAGGTCGGTCGGCTCCTGCACCTCCGCGACGAAGACGCCCTCGCCGATCGCGTGCGCCGTACCGGCAGGCACCAGCACCCCGTCGCCGGGACGCACCTCGACCCGGTTGAGGTGCCCGAGCATCCAGTCACTGTCCTGCGCGTCGCGGCGCCGGGCGAGCTCGTCGGGCGCGACGTCGTCGGTCCAGCCGAGGTAGACCGCACCGTCGCCGGTGGCGTCGAGGACGTACCAGGCCTCGGTCTTGCCGTAGGGGCAGGACAGGTGCCTGGCGGCGAAGGCGCGGTCGGGATGCACGTGCACCGGCAGTCGCTGCCCGGCGTCGAGCAGCTTCACCAGCAGCCCGGTGTCGGCCGGGCCTCCGGCGGCGGGCTGCGAGCCGGTCCAGGCGGCCGGGTCGGCGGCGACGGCGTCGCGCAGCAGCGTCCCGTCGGGCAGCCGGGACAGCCCGACGCTCTCGCTGCCGGCGCGGGTGACGGTCGCGGCCAGCCACTCCTCGGGCTGGTGGGTCGACGTCGTCGCGATGCCCCGGAGTGCGGCGATCCTGGCGCCGCCGGCGTAGAAGTGGTCGATCAGGTTGGGGGGCAGGGCGACTGGTCTCATCGGGCCGTCACCACCGGCCGCAGCTCACCGGAGCCGCGCGCGATCAGGTCGGTGTGCACGATCAGCTCCTCCCCTGTCCCGCCCGTCTTCGCGTCCAGCAGCCGCAGCAGCCGGTCGGTGGCGGTGATGCCGATCCGGTGCGGGTCCTGGTCGACCACGGTCACGCCCGGGCGCAGCGTGCGGGCGAGCGCGAAGTCGCCGAAGCTCACCATCGCGACGTCGGTGCGCTCGAGGCTGTGCAGCGCGTGCACCACCCCCATGCCGGCCCGCGGGTTGGCCGCCAGCAGCGCGGTCACCGACTGGTCCTCCTCGACACCGGTCAGCAGCGCACGGGTCGCCTGTTCGGCGTCGTCGACCTCGGCCCGCGCCAGCGGCACCCACGCGGGCAGGGGATCGATCCCGGCCGCGGCCATCGCGTCGTGGTAGCCCGCGAGCCGCTGGGTGGTCGTGGGGAACCGCGCGTCCTCGCCGATGAACGCGATCCGGCGGTGCCCGTGGCCCAGCAGGTGCTCGACGGCCCGCCGGGTGGCGCCGTGGTCGTCGACCAGGACGGTGTCGTAGCCGCCGCCCACGATGGTGCGGTCGACCAGCACGGTGGGGAAGGACCGCCGGTAGGGCAACAGGTAGCCGTGGTCGCCGGTCACGGGCGCCAGCAGCAGCGCCCGCACCTGCTGCATCGCCATCCGCTCGACCTGCCGTCGCTCGCGGGCGGGGTCGAACCCGGTGCTGCCGAACACGACGTTGAGTCCTGCCTCGAGCGCGCGCGCCTCGACGGCGCTGGTCAGCGCGGCGAAGAACGGGTCACCGATGGTGTCGATGACGACGCCGATGGTGTCGCCGGTGCCGACCTTGAGCGAGCGCGCCCACGAGTTCGGCACGTAGTGCAGCTCCTCGACGGCGGCGTGCACGCGGACCCGTACCTCGTCGCTGACGCTCGCGGACCCGTTGACCACCCGCGAGACCGTCTTGATGCTGACGCCCGCGCGGGCCGCGACGTCGTGCACGGTCGGTCGGCGGTTCACCGTGCGCCCGCCCCGGCGGACAGCTCCCGCGCACGGTCGGGATCGAGGCGACCGGCGACCGGGTGCTCGACGGCTGCGCTCGCCACCGCGACCCCGTGCCGCACCGCGTCGATCCACTCCGATTCCGACGGGGCATCGCTGCGCGCTCCCGACGCCTCCAGGGAGGCCAGCACGCCGGCGACCAGGGCGTCGCCGGCGCCGATCGGGTTGGCGACGTGGGCGACCGGTGCGGCCAGCCAGTGGACGCCCGGCGCCGTCGGCGTAGGCCGCGCCGTGCTCGCCGGCCGTGACCAGTGCCCGCCGCGCGCCACGCTCGCGCAGCATGCCGGCCGCGGTGCGCGCGCGGTCGGGGATCGAGTGCACGTCTGCTGGGCCGGCGGCCACCTGCTCGACTGCTCGGCCGGTGGCCAACCCCTCGGCCTCGTCCAGGTTCGGCGTCACCAGGTCCGGGCCGGCGGGCAGCGCCGCGGCCAGCGCGTCGCGCGCCCCGTCGACGATGCTGACCACACCGTTCGCACGGGCGACCGCCACCAGCCGGGCGTACGCGTCGACCGGCAGACCCGGCGGCAGGCTGCCCGAGCAGGCCAGCGCGCGGTGTCCGGCGGTGAGCTCCGACGCGGCGGTGGCGAGCAGGTGCTCGAGGTCGCCGGCGTCGAGCGTGGGCCCGGGCTCGTTCAGCACCGTGGCCCGGCCGCTGTCCTCCACCACGATCGTCGCGCTGCGGACCGCGCCGGCGACGGGCACTCCCACCAGCGAGAGCCCCTCGTCCCGCAGCAGCGCGACCAACCGCTCGGCTCCGTCGGCGGGCAGCAGGCCGAGGAGCGTGCCCGCGGCGCCCAGGTCACGCAGGGCCCGGACGACGTTGAGGCCCTTGCCGCCGGCGGTCACCTCGGCCCGCCGCGGCCGGGACACCGTCCCGACCGTCAGCTCCGCGACCCACAGGGTGCGGTCGAAGCAGGGATTGGGGTTGACGACGAGCACGTCGCGAGGTCCTCCGGGGTGTGACCGGCGCCACCTCGGCGCCGGGTGCCGCCTATACTGACGCCTGGATGACAACGTTGTCCAGAGACGGTTCCCGACCAAGGGACGAGGGCTGGCCGATGACTCCCGCACCCCCGCCGGCGCGCCGGCTCGGCGCCGTGCGCCGGATGCAGCGCCTCAGCGACGCCGACGGCTTCATCCGGGTCGCGGCCATCGACCACCCGGAGAACTACCTGGCGTTGTTCGACGCCGACCTGGCCGCGGTCGGGTTCGGCGAGGTGGTCGAGTCGAAGCTGGAGCTGCTGGCGGGGATGTCCTCCCACTGCAGCGCCGTGCTCGTCGACCCGGTCTGGTCGTACGGGCAGGGCGTGCTGACCGGCGCGATCCCCGGCTCGGTCGGCATCATCAGCGGGCTGGAGCGGCTCGCGTACTCCCCGGCCGGGTTCGGCACCGAGACCGAGCTGCGCGAGCACTGGACGGTGCCGACGCTGAGCCGGCTGGGTGCCGACGCCGCCAAGCTGGTGGTCTTCTACCGCGCCGAGCGCACCGAGGTGGCCGAACGGCAGCGGGCGATCGTGCGCGACCTGGTCGCGCAGTGCCGGCACGCCGAGCTGCCGCTGGTGGTCGAGCCGCTGTGGTTCCCGCTCGAGCACGAGGACGCGGCCGAGCCCGCCCTGCGGCAGGCCCGCGCGGGCGCGATCGTCGAGGCAGCCCGGGTCTTCGCCGGGCTCGGGGCCGACGTGCTGAAGGTCGAGTTCCCCGGCGACGTCGGCGACGCCGGGTCCGAAGCCGCCGCGGCCGACCGGTGCGCCGAGCTGGACGCCGGCCTCGACGTCCCGTGGGTGCTGCTCTCGTCGTCGGCGACGTTCCAGCAGTTCCGCCGCCAGCTCGAGATCGCGGCGCCGGCCGGCGCGAGCGGCTTCATGGCCGGGCGCGCGATCTGGGGTGACGCCGTCGGCCGGTTCGACGAGGAGCGGCGCCGGGCCGGCGTCGAGTCGGCGTGTGCCCGGCTGGACGAGCTCGCCGACGTGGTGCGCGCGCACGGACGCCCCTGGCGGACGCCGCCGACGGTGCAGGACGCGATCGAGGCGCTCCCCGCCGACTGGCACCAGACCTATGGCTGAGCCGTGCAGGTAATCGCGGTCGCCGGCCCGGCCGGCTCGGGCAAGTCGACGCTGGCGGCCGTACTGGCGGCGCGCACCCGGCTCCCGCTGCTCGACCTGGACACCCTGACCAACCCACTGCTCGACGCCCTGGGCGCGTACCTGCCGTCCGGCCACTGGAATGACGACGACTGGCGGTCGGTGGTGCGCCCCGCCCGCTACGCCTGCCTGCTGGCGGCTGCAGCCGACCAAGTGCGGGCGGGGAACGGCGCGATCGTGGTCGCGCCGTTCACCGCCGAGCTCGCCGGCGGGGACGAGTGGCGCCGGCTGCTCGCGGCGGTGGCGCCGGCCACGCCGCTGGTCTGCTGGCTCGACCCCGGTGCCGCCGTGCGCGCGGAGCGGATTGCCAGCCGGGCGGAGAGCCGCGACCTCGTCGCCGGGCCCGGCTCGGCGAGGGTCCCACCGGTGGTCGCCCACCTGGCGCTCGACGCGGACCGCCCGACCGCCGAACTGGTCGACCGGGTGGTCTCCGAGCTGGCCGTCAGGCGAGCGCCGGCAGGGTGAGGTCGAGCGTGCCGGCGTCGGCGTCGAGCCGCGCGGGCACGCCGAACGGCACCGGCCGGTTGTCGTCCTCGTGCCCCACCGGGGCACCGCTCACGACCGGCACCCCGAGGCCGCCGAGCCGGTCGCCGAGCACCGCGTCGACATCGGTGCCCTCCGTCTCGCTGAAGTGACCGGTGACGACCCCGCGCACGTCCGCGAACCAGCCGGCACGCAGCAGCTGGGTGAGCATTCCGTCGATCTTGTACGCGGGCTCGCCGATGTCCTCGAGCACCACCAGCCCGCCCCGGGCCGGGCGGGACACGGGGGTGCCGAGACTCGCGGTGAGCACCCGCAGGTTGCCGCCGAGCAGGACACCCTCGGCGACGCCGCCGCTCACCCGGCGCAGCCCGTCCGCGACCCGCAGGCCCTGCTCGGGCTCGAACAGGGTGCGGTGCACCCGGTCCTTGGTCGGGTCGGGGCTCTGACCGAGCGACATGACCATCGGGGCGTGCAGGCCCACCAGACCCAGCCGCTGCGCCAACGCCTCGTGCAGAGCCGTGACGTCGGAGAAGCCGACCAGCAGCCGCGGCCCCGCCTGCGCCATCGCCGACCAGTCGAGCCGGTCGACGAGCCGGTGACAGCCGAACCCGCCCCGCGCCGCCCAGACCGCTGCCACGTCGGGCGCGCACCAGGCGGCGCCGAGGTCGGCCGCCCGGTCGGCGTCGGTGCCCGCCAGGTGGTCGAGCGAGCCGTGCCGCTCGTGCACGTGCGGGCCGAGGCGTACGGCCAGGCCCCAGGACTCGAGCACCCGCACGCCGGTGGCGAGCCGGTCGGCCACCACCGGGCCAGCCGGCGCGACCACGGCCACCACGTCACCCGGCACCAGCCGTCGTGGCCGCAGCAGCGGCACCCCGACGTCGCGTCGACCCAGGCTGTTCCCCTGGCGGCGCCGCAGCCCGGCCTGCGTCAGGGCGACCACGACGTCGCGGCTGCCGACCGGGCGGGCACCGGCCGCGACGACGGTGTCGTACCGCTCCTCGGGGACGTCGTAGTGGTCCCGGTCGAACCCGCGGGCCGGGATGCCGAGCCGGCGGGCGAACGCGTGCAGCTCCGCGTACGAGCTGTCGCTGACCAGGTGCGACCACAACCGCCCGTGGGCCGGCCAGCTGGGCGGGTCGACCAGGATCACGCAGTGTCCGTCCGGGCGACGGCGTCGTCGAGCAGCAGCCGCCAGGACCGCACCAGTGCGGTGTCGGTGTAGGCCTTGCCCCACGACCCGGCCGGGCGTACGGCCGCGCCGAGGTGGAAGCGGCGCACACCGGCCCGGACCAGCCACGGCACGTGCTCGGCACGCACCCCGCCGGCAGCGATCGCGAGTCCGGCGACCGCTGCGTCGGCCTGGGCGGCCTCGAGCAGCGCCTCGTACCCCTGGTCCGCGCCGAGGGCTGACCCCGCGGTCAGCACGCCGTCGACACCGGGCAACGCCTTGACCGAGCGCCACGCCCGCCGTGGGTCGAGGCTCCGGTCGAACGCCCGGGTGAAGGTCCAGGGCATGCCAGTGCCGTCGGCGAGCTCGGCGCAGAGCTCGCTGTCGATCTCCAGGTCGCTGTCGAGGAACCCGTACGCGACGCCCTCGGCGCCTGCCGAGAGGTAGTCCGAGGCCAGCCCGGCGAGCCGGACCAGCCCGGCTCCGGTGGTGGTGTCGCCGTCGTCGAGGCGCAACACGACCCGCAGCGGCACCTCGCAGACCCGACGCAGCGCCGACACCAGCGCCGGCTCGGGGGAGCGTAGGTCGCTCTCGCCTCCGGGACCCAGCGAGACGACGAGCAGCCGATCGGCCCCACCCTCCTGGGCGGCCTCGGCGTCGGACGGGTGCACGACGCGCACCTCGAGCAGCGGATCCATGTCGGGCCCATCTTTGCGCACGGTGGGACAATTCCCCGGTGACGCCACGCGACTGCCTGCTCCAGGCGAGGGCCCAGGTGCTGCACGACCTGCAGGCCCGTGGCCTCGCCGACGCCGGCGCGGTGTCGATCCTCGAGGAGGCGCTGTCCGGGCGCGGCTGGTGGCTCGAGCAGTGGAGCGAGGGCACGCCGTTCGTGGCCGGGCTGGTGGCCCAGGACGTGCAGGACGCCCTGCTCGACCGCACCAACCGCTGGCCCCGCTGTAAGGCCTGCGACCTCACCGCCGAGCACGCCCTGCACATCGAGCCCGACCTTGGCGAGGACCCGCACTGGGTCTGCGAGGAGTCCGGCATCGTCGTCGCCCCGCTCGGCAACCTGTCCTGAGGCCTTCGGTTTCCCAAGGTCCCTTGGGAAACCGGGGGTTCCCGCGCGAAATTACACGTGGGAACCGTGGGTTTCGCGGTTGAACCCCCCGGCGAGGGGCTCAGCGGCGAATCAGACGGACCAGTACGTACAGCACCACCAGCGCGCCGGCGAACGGCAACGCGTAACGCTTGGCCAGCACCGGCGCCACCGTACGGAACAGGTCGAGCCCCTCGTCGTCGGCCGAGCGGGCGCTCGACGTCGGTGGATAGCGGGGCGGCCGACTCGGCGCGGCGGCCGGCGCGGGCTGGGCAGCGGGCTGATCAGCCGGCTCCGCGGCGGCAGGCGGCGCCGCGGCCGGGGTGGTGGGCTTCTCAGCAGCAGGTGGCGCCGCGGCTGCCTCAGCCGGGGCCGGCTCGCTCATCGCGGCGGGACCACCCAGCGTGTCGGCGAGACAGGCGGTGAACTTGCCGAGCAGCTTGTCGCTGACGTCCTGAATCACGCCGCGCCCGAACTGCGCCGGCTTGCCGGTGATGGCGAGGTCGGTGCTCACCTCCACGGCAGTGCTGTCGCCCTCGGGCGTCAGGATCGCGCTGACGGTCGCCGCCGCCGTCCCGTTGCCCCGCTTGTCCTTGCCCTTGGCCTCGAACCTCGCCTTGTGGTTGGCCTCGTCGCGCTCCAGGAACGTGCCGGTGCCGGAGTACTGCATCGAGATCGGGCCGAGCTTGATCTTGACCGTGCCCTTGAACTCGTCGCCCTCGACCGACGTCAGCGCCGCGCCCGGGAAGCACGGCGCGATCCGCTCGAGGTCGTTGAACGCCGCCCAGGTCTCGTCGATCGGCGCGGGCACGGTGAACCGGTGCTGCAGCTCCACGTCACTCCTCCAAAATGCGAGTTGTCACCGTGAGACCGCCATCTATGGCGACCTCACGGTGACAACTCGGGTGGGTTCAGCTGTCGGAGGCCGCCAGCACCGCTCGCCGGGTCAGCACCGCCGCCAGGTGTCGACGGTAGTCGGCATCGCCGTTGATGTCGCTCGGTGGGTTGGTGCCGTCGGCCACCGCCGCCACCGCAGCGAGTACGGAGTCGGCGTCGGCCGACGCCCCGGCCAGCGCCTGCTCGACCGCCGTCGCGCGGATCGGCACGGAGCCCATGTTGGTCAGGCCCACCCTGGCCTCGGCGATGGAACCGTTCTCGGCACGTACGGCCGCAGCGACGGCCACGATCGACCACTGCTGCGCGACCCGGGTGAACTTCTCGTAGTGACCGCCCCAGCCGGTGTACTTGGGGAGCCGTACCTCGGTGAGGATCTCGTCGTCGCCCAGCGCGGTGGTGAACAGGTCCTCGAAGAAGTCCTCGGCCGCAATGGTGCGCTGGCCACCCGGCCCGACAGCGATCATCTCGCCACCGAGGGCCAGGACCACGGCTGGCATGTCACCCGCCGGGTCGGCATGGGCCAGCGAGCCGCCGAAGGTTCCCCGGTGCCGCACCTGCGGGTCGGCAACGGTCAGCGCCGCCTCCGAGAGCACCCGTGCATGCTCGTGCACCAGCGACGACTCCACCACTTCGTGGTGCGGGGTCATCGCCCCGATCACCAGGCTGTCGCCGTCCTCGCGGATGCCGCGGATCGCGTCGATCCGGCCCAGGTCGACGATCACCTCGGGCGCGGCCAGCCGCAGCCGCAGCACCGGCAGCAGGCTCTGTCCACCGGCGAGCAGCTTCACGTCCTCACCGGACTCCGCCAGCAGGCGTACGGCCTCGTCGACGGTGGTGGGCGCGTGGTAGTCGAACGACGTGGGGATCATCGGTCGCCTCCCTGGCTTGCGTCCCCGGTGGGTAGCTGGCCACTGCTGCCGTCGCCCGCTGCCTGCTCGGCGTTGACCGGCTGACCCGCCTTGGCCTCGCCGATGGAGCGGCCCTGGATCGCTTGCCACACCCGGTGCGGCGAGCACGGCATCGGTACGTCGTTGACGCCCCACGGCCTCAGCGCATCGACGATCGCGTTGACCACGGCCGGTGTGGACGCGATGGTTCCGGCCTCGCCGACCCCCTTGACCCCGAGCTCGTTGGTGGTCGAAGGCGTCTCGGTGAGGCCGGTGGTGAAGCTCGGGAGGTCGGCCGCGCTGGGCACCAGGTAGTCGACGAACGAACCGGTGACCAGCGTCCCTTGCTCGTCGTAGACGGCCTCCTCGAACAACGCCTGCGCCAGGCCCTGTACGAGACCGCCGTGGACCTGACCCTCGACGATCTGCGGGTTGACGACGACACCGATGTCATCGACACAGGTGTAGTTGCGAATCTTGACCTCACCGGTCTCGGTGTCCACCTCGGCGGCGCACAGGTGCGTGCCGTGCGGGAACGAGAACGTGTCCGGGTCGAACGTCGCGTCCGCGTCGAGCGAACGCTCCACACCGTCGGGCAGGTTGTGGCCCTGGAAGACGGCGAACGCCACGTCGCCGAGGCCCGTGGACGTCTCGGTCCCCTGGACCCCGAAGCTGCCCTTGCTGAACTCGAGGTCGTCGGCGCTCGCCTCGAGCAGGTGAGCGGCGATGACGCGGGCCTTCTCGATGACCTTGTCGGCGGCTGCCAGCACGGCCATCCCGCCCACCGCGAGTGACCTCGACCCGTACGTGTCGAGACCACGGGCCGACACCTGGGTGTCGCCGTGCAGCACCTCGACGTCCTCGAAGGGCACGCCCAGCCGGTCGGCGACGATCTGCGACCACACGGTCTCGTGGCCCTGGCCGTGCGGGCTGGTCCCGGCCAGCACCTCCACCTTCCCGGTCGGCAGCACCCGCACCGTCGCGGCCTCCCAGCCGCCACCGACGTACCCCATCGACCCGAGCCATCGCGACGGTGCCAGGCCGCACATCTCGGTGAACGTGGAGATGCCGATCCCGAGCTGGACGGGGTCGCGGTTGTCGCGGCGCTGCTTCTGCTCGGCGCGCAGTGCGTCGTACCCGAACAGCCCCTTCGCCTTGGCGGTCGCGGCCTCGTAGTTGCCGGTGTCGTAGTGCAGTCCGGCCACCGTCGTGAACGGAAACTCCTCGTGCTTGATCCAGTTCTTCTCCCGCAGCTCGAGCGGGTCCACGCCCAGCTCGTTGGCCAGCTCGTCCATCAGCCGCTCGATCGCGAACGTCGCCTCCGGCCGCCCGGCACCGCGGTAGGCGTCCGTCCACGCCTTGTTGGTGAAGACGTTCGTGCAGGTCCATCGGTAGGCCGGGAACTTGTAGATCCCGTTGAACATCAGGGCTCCCAGGAACGGGATGGCCGAAGTCACCAGTCCGAGGTAGGCCCCCATGTCGGCCAGCAGGTCCACCTTGAGACCCGTCACCGTGCCGTCCCGGTTGGCGGCGAGCGTCAGCCGCTGCCACTGGTCGCGCCCGTGGTGGGCGGCCATCAGCGACTCGCTGCGGGTCTCGGTGTACTTGCACGGCTTGCCGGTCCGCCGAGCGGCGATCACCGTCAGCACCTCTTCGGGGGTGAACTGCAGCTTCCCGCCGAACCCTCCTCCGACGTCGGGTGCGATGACGCGCACCTTGCTCTCGGAGATGCCGAGCACGAGGCTGATGAAGATCTTGACGAAGTGCGGCACCTGGGTGGACGTCCACACGGTCAGCTGGTCACCGGTGGGGTCGACCGCGATCGAGCGGGGCTCCATGAACGCGGGGATCAGCCGCTGCTGGCGGTACTCGCGTTCGATCACGATGCCGTCTTCGCGCGCCTTGGCGATCGCTTCCTCGACATCCCCGCCGGTGCCCTCGGCCGCGGAGTCGAAGGTCCGTACGGCCGACACGTTCGTTTCCAGGCCAGGGTGGGCCAGCGTCTCGTCGGCGGCGGCAGCCTTGAGATCGAGGGCTACCGGCAGCTCCTCGTAGTCGACCTCGACCAGCTCGACCGCATCGCGCGCCTCGGACGGCGTCCGGGCGATGATCACCGCGACGATCTCGCCCGCGAAGGCCACCCGGTCCACCGCGACGGACGGGTGGGAGGGCGCCTTCTGCTCGGGCACGATGGCCCACGCGTTCGGCAGCTCGCCCTGCACGTCGGCGAGGTCCGCACCGGTCAGCACCGAGACGACGCCCGGCGAGGACTTGGCGGCCGTGACGTCGATGGACGTGATCGATGCGTGTGCCATCGGGCTGCGCACCATCGCCAGGTGCAGCATCCCGGGCAGCGTGATGTTGTCGGTCCAGCGGGTGCGTCCGGTGAGCAGGCGCTCGTCCTCCTTGCGGAGCCGGCTGGCGCCGATCTCGGTGGCCGGCCGCTCGTCCACGGCAGTCATGACTGGCCTCCTGCCTGCGCGGCGGCACGTACGGACTTCACGATGTTCTGGTAGCCGGTACAGCGGCAGAGGTTGCCCTCGAGCCCGTCCCGTACCTCCTGCTCGCTGGGCGACGGGTTGTCCCGTACCAGGTCGATCGACTGCATGACCATGCCGGGCGTGCAGAATCCGCACTGCAGGGCGTGGTTGTCGTGGAACGCCTGCTGCATCGGGTGCAGCTCGCCGTCGGTCGCGAGGCCCTCGATGGTGGTGACCTCGTGCCCGTCGACCTGTACGGCCAGTACCGAGCACGACTTCACGCTGCGACCGTCGAGGTGCACCGTGCACGCCCCGCAGTTGGTCGTGTCGCAGCCGACGACGGTGCCGGTCTTGCCCAGCTGTTCGCGCAGGTAGTGCACGAGCAGCGTGCGCGGCTCCACGTCGTCGGAGTACTCGACCCCGTCGACATTGACGCTGATCTGAGTCATTCCACGCCCCACCCTCCGTGTCGCCGCGACTGCCGGCACAGACCGGCTCGGCGACGTCGACGGGCCTGCGCAGGGCTCATCCCACCCCCGGGTGACCCAGCGCACAAGCGGTGTTTCAGATGATTGAAATCTGCCCGACCTGGCTCCGCATTCGCGGCTCGTTGTCCGAGCTGGCTCCGCGGATGAGGTTTAGGTAAGCCTTACTCGTCGCCCACCAGGACCGGCGTCGCCTCGCGGACGACCAGGTCGATCGGGTACCCGGCCGCCGGAACCGTCTCTTCGATCGTCTGCCACGCGCCGCCGTCGACGCGATACCGGACCTGGTAGTCCACACCCACCGCCGGGCGCACCTGCACCCCCGCGTCGTCGTAGGCGTGCACGATGTCGGTGGCGGGGTAGGGCGCGCCGGGGCCACTCGTCGTGGTGCTGGCCCCGTCGCCGAAGGACCACGAGTACGAGGCCGGCGACGCCTGGACGTCGACCGTGTAGCCGAGCAGCTGCACGGTCCGCGACCACTGCGGCGGCTTGGCGTAGAAGATCGTGTCGAGGTTGACCAACGTCTCCCCCGCCGGTTGCACCTTGACCGTCAATCGCGGCAACCCGAGCCGGCGGACTTCGTTGAGCACCAGGTCATCGGTGACGACCGGCGCAGAACCGGCGGTGCGGTTCCTCGCGGCAGGACTGCCGCGATGACCAGCCCGAGGTGTCGTCAGGGGCGCGACACAGCCCTGGCCCCACACGATGCCAGCGAAGCAGTTCCTCGGATCCACGGCACAGTCATACGCGCCGGGACACAGTTACCTGGTCGACGCCCGGGTGGTTCTGAGCACAGGCGATCAGCCAGACGTACTCCATCTGGCCCGCGCCGGTCGACACAGGTCTCACCCGTGGACGAGCCGGTGCTGTCCCCGTCTCACCCTCGACGACAACGGATCTAGGGCTCAGCCGCCACCAGGTTGCGCGTTGACTCCGTCTGGCTGTACGGCGGGCGCCACGGCCAACAGCAGAAGGACTGCCTGCGACGCAGCTATGACAGCGAAGAGCCTGCGCTGTACTCCATCATGTCCCAACTCCTGTGTCACACCGAGCGAGATGCTGAAGCGGTCAGCTTGAAATGTCGCACCGGAGCGGTCTCGAACCTCTTGAGGTCATACGCCGTCGACTCCTGTACGTCGATCGTCGGAGACGACACTCCCACTGATGGGCGAGCACTGAGCCGTCAAAGTGTCGAGCCGATTCGATCGATCGCCATCCCTTGCGTCGCATGCCACCGCCGTCGTACATGTTTCGTATCGAACAGCTCGACGTAGTCCGTCGCACCCGAGCAGTGCGGCGCGGCAGCCTGAGAAGCGCGTCTGTGTCTCCCGTGTACTGAGCGGCGTAGGTCAGAAGCTCGATGTAGTACCCCACGAACGCCTTGGCCGCGGCAGCCGAAGCCCCTTCCGCCTCAGGCGGCAACCGTCGGCTCCACCGGCTCCTGCGGCTCGGTCGGCCCCACCGTGGTCGACGACGGCGTGGTGGGGGTGGGGACCGCGTTGTCGGAGTCACCCGAGCACCCCGCGACCCCCAGCGCGCAGGCGGCGACGACGACCCCGACTCCCCGCCAGCCACGACCGCCCACGACCCCCACCTCCGAGCCAATGGGCGGCAGGTTAGCCCCGCGTGAATCCGGACATAACCCCCAGCGCCGAATCTGTGGAGGGTCAGACGTCCCCGCGCTCGGTGTGGGTGAGGGTGCTGTGGATACGGCCGTCCAGCTCGGCGAGCGGGCGCCCGCCGCCGCCCCAGCGCAGCGCGATCACCTCGGCGGCGATGGACACCGCCGTCTCCTCCGGCGTACGCGCCCCCAGGTCGAGGCCGATCGGGCTGGACATCCGCTCGAGCTCCTTGTCCGACAGCCCCGCCTCGCGCAGCCGGGCCAGCCGGTCGTCGTGGGTGAGCCGCGAGCCCATCGCCCCGATGTACGCGACGTCGGGCAGCCGCAGCGCGATCTCCAGCAGCGGCACGTCGAACTTCGGGTCGTGGGTCAGCACCGTGATCACCGTGCGGCTGTCTATCGCGCCCGCCTCGGCCTGCCGGCGCAGGTAGCGGTGCGGCCACTCGACGACGACCTCGTCGGCGTCGGGGAACCGCGCGGGCGTCGCGAACACCGGCCGCGCATCGCACACCGTGACCTGGTAGCCGAGGAACGAGCCCACCCGCGCGACGGCCGCCGCGAAGTCGATGGCACCGAAAACGAGCATCCGCGGCTTCGGCGCGTACGACGCGCAGAACACCCGCATCCCCTCGCCCCGGCGCTGGCCGTCGGGGCCGTAGGTCAGCAGCTGGCTGCGACCCTGCGCCAGCAACCCGCGCACGTCGTCGGTGAGCGCGTCGTCGGCACGTTGGCTGCCTAAGTCGCCCTGCACCGGCACGTCGGCGTCCTCGGGACGCACCACCAACCGCCGCCCGACCCAGCTGGCGTCGGGGTGGTCGACCACGGTCACCACCGCCACCGGCCGCCCGGCAGCCACGTCGGCGGCGATCTCGCCGAGCTCGGGGAACGTCTCGCGGGACACCTTCTCGACGTACACGTCCAGCACGCCGCCACAGGTCAGTCCGACCGCGAACGCGTCGCCGTCGCTGATGCCGTACCGGTGCAGCTCGGGAGTCCCCTCGGCCACCACCTGCTGCGCGAGCTCGTAGACCGCGCCCTCGACGCAGCCGCCGGACACCGAGCCCACGGCCGTGCCGTCGGGCCCGACCAGCATCGAGGCGCCGGCAGGGCGGGGCGCCGAGCGCCAGGTCGCCACCACCGTGCCGACACCGACGGTCTCGCCGGCGCCCCACCACTCCAGCAGCTCCTCCATCACGTCACGCACGGCCGATCGCCTCCAACAGCTCCTCGAACGTCGCCAGCGAGTGGCCCGCCAGCAGCTCGTCGACGTACGGCAGCACCGCGACGATGCCGACCTGCACCGGCAGGTAGCCGACCTTGCCGCGGTGCGGGTTCACCCACACCAGCCGGTGGGCCAGCCGGTGCAGCCGTTCCACCTGCTGGCCCAGCAGCACCGCGTCGCCACGCTCCCAGCCATCACTGAGCACAACCACGACCGCCCCGCGAGCCATCCCGCGCTGGCCGTGCCGGTCGAGGAACGCGCCCAGCACCTCCCCGAGCCGGGTGCCCCCCGACCAGTCCGGCACGGTCTCCCCGGCGGCGCGCAGCGCGGTGTCGCCGTCGCGACGGCGCATCGCGGCCGTCACCCGGGTCAGCCGGGTGCCCATCGTCAGCACCTCGGTCGTCGCGGGCGCGGCCTGCACCACCCGGTGCGCCAGGCGCAGCAGGTGGTCGGCGTACGGCTCCATCGACCCCGAGACGTCGACCAGCAGCACCACCCGGCGCGGACGCGACGTGCGACGCCGGTGCCGCAACGGGCCGGGCTCGCCGCCCCGGCGCAGTTGGTCGCGCATGGTGCGGGCCGCGTCGATCCGGCCCCGGCGGTGGGGCCGCAGTCGTGGGCTCGTGCGCCGCGGCGGCCGCACCACCAGACCGTCCAGCAGCCGGTCGAGCCGCTGTCGCTCGTTGGCGTCCATGTCGGCGACGTCGCGGTGCCGCAGCACCTCGGCCGGGCTCGCGTTCGCCCGCACCTGCACGGCCAGCTCGTCGCCGGACCCGCTCTGGTCGCTGGCCGTCAGGTCGGGTCGCAACACTTCGCGGGTGGCCTGCCGGACACTGACGCCGAGCGGATGGTCGACTGCGAACCAGGTGTCGAACACGCCGTCGTAGCGGTCCACGTCGTCGCGGCTCCCGCACAGCGTGGCCCGCCCCGACCAGTAGACCGCGCCCCGTTCGCCGGCGCCGGCCAGCGCGACCGCCTGGCAGAACGCCTGACCCCGGTCCGGCGTCACCGGCAGACCGGCGACCCGCAGGGCCTCGGCGAAGCCGAGCAGCATCTCGTCCGCCGCGTTCACCGGATCGTCTCCGGCCGGAGGTGTGGGCGCCACCGGCCGTGGGCATGAGACCCACGACTGCTCCCCACCGGAAGGCGCCCCTGATGCGCTCCCTGACCACCCGTCTCCTCGCCGCTGCCACGGCGACCGCAGCACTTGTCGCGATCCCCACGACCACAGCGGCCAGCGCGCCCGCGGAGCCGCAGGCCGCGGCGTACAGCGCGCCGCTGAGCCAGGCGATCGCCGACCTGCCGGTCGCCACCGAGCAGCGCACCGGCTACGACCGCGACCTGTTCCGGCACTGGGTCGACGCCGACGGTGACGGGTGCGACGCCCGGGACGAGGTGCTGATCTCCGAGGCCGACGACCCGCCGACCGTGGGGAGCGGCTGCACGCTGACCGGGGGCCGCTGGTTCTCCTACTACGACCGGGTGTCGTGGACCGACCCGGCCGACATCGACATCGACCACATGGTGCCGCTGGCCGAGGCCTGGGACTCCGGTGCGTACGGCTGGACGTCGGGGCAGCGCGAGACGTACGCCAACGACCTCGCCGACTACCGGACGCTGGTCGGCGTGACCGACGACGTCAACCAGGCCAAGGGCGACCAGGACATCGCGGAGTGGTTGCCCACCTACGACCGGTGCCGCTACCTGGGCGAGTTCGTCGCGGTCAAGCACCGCTTCTCGCTCAGCGTCGACAGCAGCGAGAAGTCGGCGATGCAGAGCCTCGCGTCCGGCTGCGCAGACGTCACGATCTCGGTGGCCGAGGCCTGGTGAGCTCACCGCTGCGCTGACCTCACGACGCCAGCACGCGGTCGAGCTGGGCCCGTACCCGCTCGGTGTCCTCGCGGTACTTCACCACCGCGCCGAGTGTCGCGGCCGCACTGGCCAGGTCGAGCTCGTCGCGACCGAGCGCGTGCAGCGCCCGGGCCCAGTCGAGCGTCTCGGCGACGCCGGGCGGCTTGAGCAGCTCCTCGGAGTCGCGCAGCCGGTGTACCGCGAGCGTGACCTGCTCGGCCAGCCGCGCCGACACCTCGGGCAGCCGGGTGCGGACGATCTCCACCTCGCGGGCCAGGCCCGGGTGGTCGATCCAGTGGTAGAGACAGCGGCGCTTGAGCGCGTCGTGCAGCTCGCGGGTGCGGTTCGAGGTCAGCACCACGACGGGGGGCGGGTCGGCGGTCACCGTGCCGTGCTCGGGGATGCTCACCTGGTACGTCGACAGCACCTCGAGCAGGAACGCCTCGAACTCGTCGTCGGCGCGGTCGACCTCGTCGACGAGCAGCACCGACGGGCTCGTACGCAGCGCACGCAGCACCGGGCGGTCGAGCAGGAACCGCTCGCCGTACAGGGACCGCTCGACGGCGTCGGCGTCAGGCCCCTGCCCGGCCGCGGTCGCTCCCAGCGCCTCGAGCGTCCGCAGGTGCAGGATCTGGCGGGGGAAGTCCCAGTCGTACAGCGCCTGGCTGGCGTCGATGCCCTCGTAGCACTGCAGCCGCACCAGCTCGACACCGAGCAGCTCGGCGAACGCCTCGGCCAGCGCGGTCTTGCCGGTGCCGGGCTCGCCCTCGAGCAGCAGCGGACGACGCATCGCGAGCGCGAGCCAGCCGGCGGTGGCCAGGCCTTCGTCGGCCAGGTAGCCGGTATCGGCCAGGAGCTTGGTGAGCGCGGCGGGCGTCGGGACGTCGGGGTCGGGCACCGGCCTATCATCGCTGCACGTGGACACCGACACGCCGCCGGGCATCCACCGCCGGTTCACCGACTACCGGTAGACATGCACGAGGCCCCTCCAAGTATGAGTTGGAGGGGCCTCGCCTTCGCGTGTGCCGCATCCGCGCTGCCGGCAAGCCGACCGCGCGAATGCTCGAGGATGACGCCCCCGCCACAGTGCAGCCATCCGGTCACCGAGGTGACCGGGACGCCGCACCGGTGGTGCACCGCCCGATCGAGTCCTCACGAGCCCGACGCCCTCGTCATCGGCGTCGCCTCGCGAGTTGCCCCGCGAGGTGCGGCCCGTCGGTGTCCCGACCGGTCCGTCGCCTTCCTCGGTGCCGCTCTGCGACCGGGTCTCCCCGGCTGCTTCGCTGCCCCGTTCCCGGCGACGTGAGGAGGACACTAGTGCCCCGGATCCCGGTCGTGGCAAGGGTTCTGGCAACTTCTTCCGGCCGGCCCCACGGCCCGTCCACCGACCCTGTGGATCGACCGGTGGACGGTCTGGGGACGAGACAACAGAACAGCACGTCGGCGCCCACCGAGCTGTGGAAATTGGAGGTGCACATGGTGTGGACGGGCGCCGAAATTTCTGCTGCCGGTCGTCTCGTATCCCGAGACACAGGTCACCGGGAGTCGACGTCCTCGCCGCTCGCGAGGTCGCCGCACTCGACGGCGACCACGGACCGCTCGGACAGGTAGCCGCGCGCGCCCGCGTCGCCGTGCGCGTCGCCGGCAACACCGGCCCAGTGCTCCCGGCCGAGCAGCACCGGGTGGCCGGGCTGGCCGGCGTACACCGCGCGGGCGAGCGCCGCCGGCCGGGCGAGCTCGGCCACTCGCGCCAACACGTCAGCCCCCACGTCCGGCAGGTCGACCAGGTGCACCAGTGCGGCCTCGGCCTCGGGCGCCAGCCGGTCGAGCCCGACCAGCCCGGCGCGCAGCGACGCCCCCATCCCCTCCGCCCAGTCTGCGGCGACGACGACGTCCGGCGCGTCGCCGTCGGGGTCGGCACCGAGCACAGCCAGCACCTCGGCGGCGGCCGCTCCGACGACGACCCGTACCGGGTCGCACCCCGCCGCGCGCAGCACCCTGGTGGAGCGCACCGACCACGCGACACCGTCCTGGTCGCGTACGAGCGCCTTCGGCCGGCCCATCCGGCGGCCCTGGCCAGCCGCGAGCAGCAGTCCGACCACCCGTGCGCCCACGCGTCGAGCCTGCCAGACCGACCGGATCCGCAGACTCGCGGAGACTCGCGGAGATGCCGACGGGGCGGGTCCGGCGAACCGGACCCGCCCCGTCGGGCGGTGCACGTGCTGTTGCGGTGGACTACCGAGCCGCTGGGCTCAGAAGTCCATGCCTCCCATGTCGGGAGCGCCGCCACCCGGAGCGGCCGCAGCCTTCTCCGGCTTGTCGGCCACGACAGCCTCGGTGGTGAGGAACAGCGCGGCGATCGACGCGGCGTTCTGCAGCGCCGAGCGGGTCACCTTGGCGGGATCGGGGACGCCCGCGGCCAGCAGGTCCTCGTAGTCACCGGTCGCGGCGTTGAGCCCGTGACCGATCGGGAGGCCCTTGACCTTCTCCGCCACGACGCCCCCCTCGAGACCGGCGTTGATCGCGATCTGCTTGAGCGGAGCCTCGACGGCGACCCGGACGATGTTCGCCCCGGTGGCCTCGTCGCCCTCCAGGTCGAGCTTCTCGAACGCGATCGCGGCGGCCTGGACGAGCGCCACGCCGCCACCGGCGACGATGCCCTCCTCGACGGCAGCCTTGGCGTTGCGCACTGCGTCCTCGATGCGGTGCTTGCGCTCCTTGAGCTCCACCTCGGTGGCCGCGCCGACCTTGATCACCGCGACGCCGCCGGCCAGCTTGGCCAGCCGCTCCTGCAGCTTCTCGCGGTCGTAGTCGGAGTCGCTGTTCTCGATCTCGGCGCGGATCTGGTTGACGCGACCCTCGATCTGCGGCGAGTCACCGGAACCCTCGACGATCGTCGTCTCGTCCTTGGTGACGACGACCTTGCGGGCCCGCCCGAGCAGCTCGATGTCGGCGTTCTCGAGCTTGAGGCCGACCTCCTCGGAGATGACCTGGCCACCGGTGAGGATCGCGATGTCCTGCAGCATCGCCTTGCGGCGGTCGCCGAAGCCCGGCGCCTTGACGGCGACGGACTTGAAGGTGCCACGCACCTTGTTGACCACCAGGGTCGCGAGGGCCTCGCCCTCGACGTCCTCGGCGATGATCGCCAGCGGCTTGCCGGACTGCATGACCTTCTCGAGGACCGGGACGAGGTCCTTCACCGAGGAGACCTTGGAGTTGACGATCAGGACGTACGGGTCCTCGAGGACCGCTTCCATCCGCTCGGCGTCGGTCCAGAAGTAGGGCGAGATGTAGCCCTTGTCGAAGCGCATGCCCTCGGTGAGCTCGAGCTCGAGCCCGAAGGTGTTCGACTCCTCGACGGTGATGACGCCTTCCTTGCCGACCTTGTCCATGGCCTCGGCGATGATGTCGCCGACCTGGGGGTCAGCGGCCGAGATGGAGGCGGTGGAGGCGATCTGCTCCTTGGTCTCGACGTCCTTGGCCATGGAGAGCAGCTGCTCGCACACCGCGTCGGTCGCCGCCTCGATGCCGCGCTTGAGCGACATCGGGTTGGCGCCGGCCGCGACGTTGCGCAGGCCCTCGCGGACCAGCGCTTGAGCCAGCACGGTGGCGGTCGTGGTGCCGTCGCCCGCGACGTCGTCGGTCTTCTTCGCGACCTCCTTGACGAGCTCGGCGCCGATCTTCTCGTAGGGGTCCTCGAGCTCGATCTCCTTGGCGATCGAGACACCGTCGTTGGTGATCGTGGGGGCGCCCCACTTCTTCTCCAGCACGACGTTGCGACCCTTGGGGCCGAGGGTCACCTTGACGGCGTCGGCGAGCGTGTTCATGCCACGCTCGAGGCCGCGTCGGGCGTCCTCGTTGAACGCAATGGTCTTGGGCATAGCTCCTGCGAGTCCTCACGCGAGAGTTGGGGGCCGGCCGGTGTGTCGCCCGCGACGGACGGCCGCCGCCGGGACGGTCACGTCCCGCCCGGTCGACGACCTCGGCAGCACCGGTCGTGTTGTCACTCTCATGCTGAGAGTGCCAGCGTCAGGTTTAGCACTCGCACCCCGAGAGTGCAAGCCGCCGGGGGCCGCGACGGACGGGTGGCTCGCCAGCGCCCGTGGAATGCGCTTACCATGAGTCGGTGGGCATGTCGCCGCAAGAGGGGAGCGCCACGGTGCGGCAGCGAACGGGGACGACGCACTCGGTCACGCTGCTGGACGTGGCACAGGAGGCGGGGGTCTCGCTGGCCACCGCGTCCCGGACACTCAACGGCAGCACCCGGCAGGTGCGGCCCGACCTGCGCGAGCGGGTGGTCGCGGCGGCCGAGCGGCTGCACTACTCGGCCAACCTGCAGGCCCAGGCGATGGCCAAGGGCCACACCACGGTGGTCGGCCTCATCGTCAGCGACATCGCCGACCCGTACTTCTCCTCCATCGCTGCCGGCGCCATCCGCGCGGCCGAGGACCGGGGCGGCGTCGTCACCATCGGGTGCACGTTCGGCCGGCCCGAACGCGAGCTCGAGTACGTCTCCACCCTGCGCGGCCAGCGGGCGCAGGCCGCCGTGCTGGTGGGCAGCCGGGTCACCGACGACCGGTTGCTGCGCGCACTCGGGGCCGAGCTCGCCTCGTTCGAGGAGGGCGGCGGCCGGGTGGCGATGATCAGCCAGCGCCGCCTGCCTTTCGACACCGTGGCCGTCGAGAACCGGGCGGGTGCACGCGCCCTCGCCGAGCGACTCACCGGTCTGGGCTACCGGCGGTTCGCGGTGCTGGCCGGCCCGGGTGAGCTGCTGACCGCGCGCGACCGGCTGGCCGGCTTCCGGCAGGGGCTCGCCCTGGCCGACGTCGAGCTGCCGGGCACCCACGTCGTACCCGGGCCGTTCACCCGCGACGGCGGATACGACGCGATGCTGGACGTGCTCGACCGGCTGTCCGACGTCGAGTGCGTGTTCGCGGTCAACGACGTCATGGCGGTCGGCGCGATGGCCGCGCTGCGGCACCGCGGCGTGCGGCTGCCCGACGACATGGGGGTCGCGGGCTTCGACGACATCGTGACCCTGCGGGACGTGACGCCGTCGCTCACCACGGTCGGGCTGCCGCTCGAGACCCTCGGCGAGGACGCCCTCGACCTGGTCCTGCAGCCGGCGCCCGAGACGCCCCGCCTCCGGCGCGTCCGCGGCGAGGTCGTCGTCCGCGAGAGCACCCCCGCCCGCACCTAGTCCCCCGCGAAAGATCCGGCCGTACGCGCGCCCCGGCGACCACCAGGTCGGAACGTTCGGCGAGCGGCGCGACGCCCCCGCGAAAGATCCGGCCGTACGCGCGCCCCGGCGACCACCAGGCCGGAAGATTCGGAGGCGGCGGCGGTCCGACCCCGGCGAAAGATCCGGCCGTACGCGCGCCCCGGCGACCACCAGGCCGGAAGATTCGGAGGCGGCGGCGGTCCGACCCCGGCGAAAGATCCGGCCGTACGCGCGTCCGGGCGACCACCAGGCCGGAACGTTCGGCAGGGGGTCAGGTCTCGATGTAGTACTGCTCGGGGTTGGTCGGGCCCGGGTTGTTGTACAGCGACGCGTCGTAGATCTCGGCCGGCACGTTGCGGAAGTCGTTCGCCACGATCCCGTACCCGGCCGGGCTCAGGTTGATCCCGATCACGTAGAACTGCTCCTCCGCGATCGCCAGCAGGTCGCCCATCAGCCGGTACTGGTCCTCGGCGTCCACGCTCCCGGTCAGCTCTTGGTAGACGGCGTACTGGTCCTTGACCGACTGCGGCGGTTCCTCGCCGGCCGGGTCCTCACCGTCGGACACGAACCACTTCGCCCACGGGAGGGCGAAGTTGGACTCACCGCTGTTGGTGGGGGCGTACCAGCGCGGATCGATGAGGGCGTCGACGAGCCCGCCGTCACCGATCCACACGTTGGCGTCGTGGATGTTCTGGTCCTTGCGCTCGTACCACAGCGACCGCTCCTCACCCTTGACCTGGACGTCGATGCCGACCTCCTGCCAGTAGCCACGCACCAGGTCGATCGAGTCGTTGATGTCCGGCCGGAAGCCGGTGGGGACGGCGACGGTGAACGCGATCGGGTTGCCGTCCGGGCCGAGCCGGACACCCTCCGCGTCCCGCTCGGCGTAGCCGGCGTCGTCCAGCATCTGGTTGGCCAGGTCGACGTCGTACTCGGTGAACTGGGTCGCCAGCGTCTCCGAGAAGAACGGCGTCTCGCGCCGCGGTGCGGCCTGCCACGGCTCGCCCTGCTGCTGGTAGACGACGTCGATGATCTCCTGCCGGTTGATCGCGTGCGACAGCCCGACCCGGAAGTCCTTGTTCTGGAAGATCTCCCGCATCACCGGGTCGGGGTGCGTCAGGTTGAGCGCGATGATCGACGTGTTCATCTCGCTGGGCTTCGAGTCGAAGAACTCGAACCCGGCGTTCTCCCGCTCCGCTGCCAGCACCGGCTTGTTCAGTAGCGTGTTGAAGTGCCGCATGTGCATGTCGAAGTCGCCGTTGAGAGCCCGGGTGAGCATCACCTCCTCGTCCAGGATCACGTCGAAGACCACGCGGTCGAGGTAGGGGAGCTGGCTGCCCTCGGGGTCGGTCTTCCAGTAGTACGGGTTGCGTTCGAGGACGACCTCACTGCCGGCCCCGAGCGGCTCCACGAGCAGCCAGGGGCACAGCGTCGGGATGTCGGCGTTCTGCCAGTACAGCGCCGAGTCGGTGATGCCGGCCTTGGTGTCGAGCAGGGCGACCCAGCTGTCCGCCCCCTCCTTCTCGACCAGCGTGTCGACGTCGGGGTTGTACTTCTGGTGGAACTGCTGCAGGTAGTGCTTCGGCTTGGACACGATCTGGTACTGCAGGATGTCGTACGAGGCCCACAGTGCGTCCGGCTCCTCGAACACCAGCCGGAACGTGCGATCGTCGTCCCGCTTGAACGTGAAGCCGACGCTGCTGTACTCCGGGTAGACCTCGGGGTTGAGGAAGATGTCCTCGATCGCGAACGCGATGTCGTCGACGGTGAACGGCTCGCCGTCGGACCACTTGATCCCCTCGCGCAGCGTGAACGACAGCTCGGTGGCGTCGTCGTTGTAGCTGAACTCCTCAGCCAGGTTGGGGATCGTCTCGGTCCACTCGATGTTCCAGCGGGTGAGGTTCTCGTAGCCGACCGTGCGGCCGAACCAGGGCCAGTCCGCGGCACCGAGCGTCGCGGTACGCCACTCGCCGCCGTAGACACCCATCGAGTCGACCGGCTCCACCACGAGCGGGCTGGGTGGCAGCCGCTCCTCCACCGGCGGCAGCTTGCCCTGCTCGACCAGCTCGGCGAGCATCGGCGCCTCCTTGCCCTTGGCGCCGCCCGCGGCGGCGCCGGACTCCGTCTCCGGGTCGGTCGAGAGCCACGAGCACCCGGAGGTCGCCGTGATCAGCGCGGCGGCACCACCCGCCCGGAGGAAGCCGCGGCGCGACGACCGCAGGGAGATGTCGTTGGGCATGGTGTGTCCTTTCGTGCGTCAGCCGATACCGGTGAGCTCGAGCTCGTCGGCGTGGTGGCAGGCAGCGAGTCGGCCGTCCGCGAGCGCCCGCAGCGGCGGCTCCTCGCGTGCGCAGACATCGGTGGCGTACGCGCACCGGGTACGGAACGGACAGCCGGACGGCGGGTCGGACGGGTCCGGCACCTCGCCGCGCAGCACGATCCGCCGACCGGGATCGCGTAGCCGTGGGTCGGGCTTGGGCACCGCCGACAGCAGCGCCTCGGTGTAGGGATGCCGCGGTCGCGCGTACAGCCCCGCGGTGTCGCAGAGCTCGACGATCCGGCCGAGGTACATCACCGCGACCCGGTCGCACACGTACTCCACCACCGACAGGTCGTGCGAGACGAACAGGTAGGTGAGGTCGAGCTCGCTCTGCAGGTCCTGCAGCAGGTTGAGGATCTGCGCGCGCACCGAGACGTCGAGCGCGCTCACGGCCTCGTCGGCGACGACCAGCCGAGGATCGGTCACCAGCGCCCGGGCGATGCTTGCCCGCTGCCGCTCACCGCCGGAGAAGGCGTGCGGGTAGCGGTGCATGTACTCCGGCCGGAGGCCGACCCGGCGCAGGATGCCCGCCACCCGGTCCTCGAGCTCGGAACCGGTGGCGAGCCCGTTGACACGCAGCGGCTCGCCGACGATCTGCAGCAGCGTGAAGCGCGGGTTCAGCGACGAGTGCGGGTCCTGGAAGACCATCCGGATGTCGCGTCGCACCGGCTTAAGCTCGCGGGCGCCGAGCGGCACCAGGTCGACGGTGCTGCCGTCCGTGCGGCGGTAGCGGATCTCTCCGGTGACCGGCTCGTGCACCCGCAGCACGCTGAGTCCCAGCGTGGTCTTGCCGCAGCCGGACTCCCCCACCAGGCCGAGCGTCTGGCCCGGCTGCACCTCGAGGTCGACGCCGTCGACCGCCTTGACCACGCCCTTGGTGCGACGGGTGAGCCCGCCGCGCACCGGGTAGTGGACGCGCAGGTCGCGCAGCTCGAGCAGCGGCTCAGTCGGCACGGGCACCTCCATGCGCACCGCCACGCACCGCCCCTGCCGGCACGGCTTCGCGCTCGTCCTCGTGCAGCAGGCACCGCACCCGCCGCCCGTCGGCGAGCAGGCTGACCGCTGGCACCGTGACATCGCAGCGGCCGGGCATGAACATGTCGCAGCGCGGGTGGTACGGGCAGCCGGACGGCCGGGAGTACGGGTCGGGCACCATGCCGCGGATCGGCTCCAGCCGACCCCGCAGCTGCTGACCGATGGTGGGGATGGACGCCAGCAGCGCGCGCGTGTACGGGTGCTGCGGGTCGTGAAACACCTCGTCGACGCCGCCCTGCTCGGCGACGGTACCGAGGTACATCACCGCGACCTCGTCGGCCATCTCCGCGACGACACCCATGTCGTGGGTGATGAACACGATCGCCATGCCGAGGTCGGCCTGCAGCGAGCGCAGCAGGTCCATGATCTGGGCCTGGGTGGTGACGTCGAGCGCAGTAGTGGGCTCATCGGCGATGAGCAGGGCCGGCTCGCACGCCAGGGCCATCGCGATCATCGCCCGCTGCCGCATCCCGCCGGACAGCTGGAACGGGTACGCGTCGACGACCCGCTGCGGCGACGGGATCCCCACCAGGCCGAGCAGCTCGACGGTCCGTTCCCTTGCCTGCTTGCGGTTCATCGGCAGGTGCACCCGCAGCGCCTCACCGATCTGGTCGCCGACGGTGTGCACCAGGCTCAGCGACGACATCGGCTCCTGGAAGATCATCGCCATGTCCTTGCCGCGGACCGCGCGGATCTCCTTGCCCTTCGGGTCCATGGCGGCGATGTCGACCGCGGGCTCGCCTGGCGTCCGGTGCAGCAGCACCTCACCGGCGACGATCTGCCCCGGCGGGTCGACCAGCTGCATGAGCGAGCGCGCGGTGATGCTCTTGCCGCAGCCGCTCTCGCCGACGATGCACAGCGTCCGGCCGGCGTGCACCGTGAGGTCGACGCCGTCGACAGCCCGCACCAGCCCCTGCTCGGTGCTGAAGTGGGTGGCGAGGCCGCGCACCTCAACCAGTACCCGGTCGTCCGTCGTCATGGCAGCCACCTCACGCGTACGGGTCCGCGGAGTCCCGCAGCCCGTCTCCGACGAAGTTGAGCGCCAGCACGGCGGTGGCGACCGCGATGCCCGGTGCAAGCACCCACGGCGCCGTCGCGACAGCGCGGATGTTCTGCGCCTCCTGCAACAGGACGCCCCAGCTCACGACCGGTGGCTGCAGCCCGAGACCGAGGAACGACAACGCCGTCTCGGCCAGGATCATGAACGGGATCGCCAACGTCAGCGACGCGATCACGTGGCTCGCGAACGACGGCAGCATGTGCCGGAAGATGATCCGCGGCTTGCTGCACCCGTCCAGCTCCGCGGCCCGGACGAAGTCCTCCTGCCGCAGCGAGAGGAACCGCCCGCGCACCACCCGTGCCAGGTCGGTCCACCCGACGATGGACAGCAGGATGGTGATCGCGAAGTACGTCTTCAGCGGCCCCCAACCCGGCGGCACCGCGGCCGACAGCCCCAGCCACAACGGGATGGTCGGGATCGACATCAAGAACTCGACCACCCGCTGGATCGCGGTGTCCACGCCGCCGCCGTAGTAGCCGGAGATACCGCCGAACACGATGCCGAGCACGAACGCGAGTGCCACGCCCGCCAGGCCGATCGACAGCGAGATGCGGGTGCCGTACATGAGGCGCGACACCATGTCGCGTCCGAGTCGGTCGGACCCGAGCAGGAACATCGCGTCGTCGGGGTCCTTCGGGCCGATCAGGTGGGTGTCCATGGGGATCAGCCCCCACAGCTCGTACGACTCCCCGTCGACGAAGAACCCGACCGGCACCTTCTGCTCCGGGTCGGTCTCGTACGACCGCTCCAGCGTCTCGTCGTTGACCGTCGATCGGTAGCCGTTGACGTACAGCCCGAGGTCGATCCCGGGTCCGGACGTGTCGATGACGTGCAAACGCTGCGGTGGCGCGTAGATGTGGTCGGGGTCGACGGAGTCGGCGCGCTGCGGGGACAGCACCTCGGCGAACAGGCCGACGAAGATGAACAACCCCACGACACCGGCACTGATCATGGCGACCCGGTGCTTGCGGAACCGCCACCACACGAGCTTCCACTGCGGCGCGACGTAGACGCTCGGCGTCTCGTCGACGCTGGAAGGCGGTGGTGCCGTGTCGTCCGGCGCGGGCGGGGGCCGGGTGCTGGTGGTGGTCATCGGGTCGCCGGCCTCACTGGTACCTGATCCGCGGGTCCCAGAACACCAGCAGCAGGTCGGACAGCAGCGTGCCGATCACCGTCAGTGCGCTGAGGATGAGGATGAAACCGCCGGCGAGGTACATGTCCTGGCTCAGCAGTGCCCGCAGCAGCAGCGGGCCGGTGGTCTCCAGGCTGAGGACGATCGAGACCAGCACCTCACCGCTGATCAGCGTCGGCAGCACCCAGCCGACCGTGCTGATGAACGGGCTGAGCGACATGCGCACCGGGTACTTGAGCAGCACGTCGCGCTCGCGCAGGCCTTTGGCCCGCGCGGTGGTGACGTACGGCTTGCGCAGCTCGTCCAGCAGGTTGGCCCGCATCACGCGGATCAGCGTCGCGGTGCCGGCCATCCCGATGATGAGGATCGGGATCCACAGGTGGGACAGCAGGTCGAGCACCTTGCCGAGATTCCAGGCGGCGTCGACGTACTCGGGTGAGAACAGACCGCCGACGCTCTGACCGAAGAATCGGAACGAGATGTAGAGGAACAGCAGCGCCAGCATGAAGTTCGGCACCGCCAGGCCGATGAAGCCGATGAAGGTGAAGACGTAGTCGCCGATGGTGTGCTGACGCACCGCCGAGTAGACACCGATCGGGAACGCGATCGCCCAGCTCAGCAGCAGCGTGCCGATGGCCAGCACGACGGTGAGCCCGAGCCGGTCGCCGATCAGCTCCGACACCGGCTTGCCCCACTCGAAGGACTGGCCGAAGTCGCCGTGCAGGATGATGTTGGAGATCCACTTCCAGTACTGCACGACGATCGAGTCGTTGAGCCCGTAGCGTTCCTCCAGCGCGCGCAGCTGCCCCTGGTCGACGCTCTCGCCGCGTGACGACAGCTCGCTCGCGTAGGCCGAGAGGAAGTTGCCCGGCGGCAGCTGGATGATCGCGAACGCCACGATCGAGATCGCGAACAAGGTGGCGACCATGTACGCGAGCCGACGCAGCAGGAACGAGATCATCAGCCGTCCACCTGCGACAGGTCGTAGGTGGCGAGCCGGCCGCACATGCCGAACCGGCGTTCGCCAGGTGGCGTGGCCCGAGTGGTGCGACCGGCCAGCAGGTGCCGGTGGTCGCCGGCCTCCAGCGCGTCCAGGTGCTCGCCGGTCAGCGCGGCAGCGGCACGCGGGCCCTGGTCCCAGGTCTTGCGCCACGAGCCGAGCTGGTCGGCGGTGAGCCGGGCGGCAGCGGCGTAGAAGCGGTCCAGGGCGTCGAGATCGCCTGCCTCGACCGCGGCGCGCAGGGCGGAGAACCCCTCCACCGCGAGCCCGGTGCGGCGGCGGACGTCGGCCTCGCCGGTCACCGCGGCCGCCCGCGCGTACGCGTCGGGGTCGGCGAGCGTCTCGGGCGGGAACGTGAACACCGCGTCGCCGGCCTCCGGCAGGCCGGCGTTCTGCATCACCACGACGACCCGCAGGCCGCCGTCGTTGACGGCGCGGTGGATCACGCCCGGCCCGAACCACACGGTGGTCAGCGGCTCCAGGGGCGTCTCGACGAAGCCGTCACCGCCGAGTGTCTGCAGCGTCCCGTGTCCGTCGACGACCACGTAGGCCTCGGTGCATGCCAGGTGCACGTGCGCCGAACCGCCGTGCAGGCCGTCCGGCGCGCTCCAGTCGTAGACGTCGAGGTGGGTGACGCCCGTGCCGCCCGGGAACGAGCTCACCAGCGCGCCCCGTCGCCGTCCATCCGGGCATGGAAGGGCGACCCCGGCCCGAGCTCGTCGCGGCGCACGCCCCGGCGCTGGAACGCCGACGCGTAGACACCCGCGACCAGCTGCATGGTCTGCAGCGCGTCCCCGGTGGTGACCGGCGGCGCATGCCCGTCGCGCAGCGCGGACACCACCTCGGCGAACTGCGCGGCGTGGCCGCTGGACCGGCCCGACGGCCCGTGCTCCCAGGCGTCCAGCACGCCGTCGCACCCAGGTGCGGGTGTGATCCGCCAGCCGTCGTCGCCGTAGCCGTACAGGTGGGTGAGCTCCACGGTGGCCCGTTCGAAGTCGAACCGCAGGTAGCTCTCCTCACGCGGGGAGAGCACGCTGTTGACGACGCTTGCGACGGCGCCGTTCGCGAACTCCACGTGGGCCAGCGAGAGGTCCTCGGTCTCCATCGTGCGGGCCTGCTGCCGGGCGATCGCCGACACCTGGGTCCACTCGCCGAACAACGCGCAGAGCAGGTCCATCTGGTGGATGCCGTGGCCCATCGTGGGGCCGCCGCCCTCGCTGTCCCACGTGCCGCGCCAGGGCAGGTCGAAGTACGACTGCGGCCGGAACCAGGTCGTGTGGCAGACCGCCAGCAGCGGCCGGCCGAGGGTGCCCGCGGCCATCAGCTCACGCACCCGCTGCGCGCCGGATCCGAAGCGGTGCTGGAAGACGGTCGCCACCCACGGGCCGGACGCCTTCTCCGCGCCGGCCAGGTCCTCCATCTCGGCGACGCTCAGCGCCGGTGGCTTCTCGACCACCACGGAGGCGCCGCCCTGCAGGCTGGTCAGCACCTGTCGGTGGTGCAGCCCCGGTGGGGTGCACACGTGCACCAGGTCGGGTCGGGAGCCGTCGAGCATCGGCTCCAGCCCGGTGTAGGCGTCCGCGATCCCGTGCTCGGCGACGAACGCCGCGACCCGGTCACCGTCGATGTCGGCACCGGCGACCACCTCGACGCCGGAGACCGACCGCAGCGCCCGGACGTGGATGCGCGCGATGTTGCCGGTGCCGACGACGGCGGTGCGCACTGGCTGCACGGGACTCCTCGTACGGAGGGATGGGAAAGCGCTATCCGGCGACGGTAGGCAGTTGTCCGGCGCGGTGTCAACACCAGGACGTACCAGGACAAATGCCGAAACTTTCGGAGCCCGGCCCTCAGCCGGGACTGGATCTTGCGTGGCAGCGGCCGGTCGTCCTAGGGTCAGTGTGGTAAGCGTTTTCCCGGAGGGCTGATGTCTGACCGCACACTCGGCGTGATCATGAACGGCGTCACCGGCCGGATGGGCTATCGCCAGCACCTGGTGCGCTCGGTGCTGGCCATCCGGGACCGCGGCGGCGTCACGCTCGACGACGGCTCGCGGGTCGGGCTGGACCCGATCCTGGTCGGCCGGGACGAGCGGCGGCTGCGCGTGGTCGCCGAGCGGCACGGCCTGGACCGGTGGACCACCGATGTCGACGTGGCGTTGTCCGACCAGGACGCACCGGTCTACTTCGACGCCCAGGTCACGTCGGCCCGGCAGACGTCGCTGGCCGGGGCGCTGGCGGCCGGCAAGCACGTCTACACCGAGAAGCCGGTCGCCGTGGACACGGCGGCGGCCGTGGCACTGGCCAGGCAGGCCGCCGATGCCGGCGTGGTGCACGGCGTCGTGCACGACAAGCTCTACCTGCCCGGTCTGCTCAAGCTGCGCCGACTGGTCGACTGCGGCTTCTTCGGACGGGTGCTGTCGGTGCGTGGCGAGTTCGGTTACTGGGTCTTCGAGGGCGACCGGCAGCCGCCGCAACGGCCGAGCTGGAACTACCGGGCCGAGGACGGCGGCGGCATCGTCATGGACATGTTCTGCCACTGGAGCTACCTGCTGGAGAACCTGGTCGCACCGGTCCGCGCCGTCACCGCCCGCGCAGTGACGCACCTGCCCCGGCGCTGGGACGAGCAGGGCCGCGCCTACGACGTGACCGCGGACGACGCGGCGTACGGGATCTTCGAGCTCGACGGCGGCGTGATCGCGCAGATCAACTCCTCCTGGGCGGTGCGGGTGCACCGCGACGAGCTGGTCGAGTTCCAGGTCGACGGCACCGAGGGCAGCGCCGTCGCGGGACTGCACGGGTGCCGGGCCCAGCACCGTGCCCAGACCCCGCGGTGCGTCTGGGACCCGGACGTGTCGGCCGGCGACGACCAGCGCCGGCAGTGGCTGGACGTGCCCGACAACCAGCAGTTCGCCAACGGCTTCGCCGCCCAGTGGGAGGAGTTCGTACGCGATGTCGTGGCCGGCCGTCCGCACCGGTTCGACTTCGCCGCCGCCGCCAAGGGCGTGCAGCTGGCCGAGGCCGGGCTGCTGTCGTCGCGGGAGGGGCGTCGGGTCGAGCTGGAACCGCTGGCGTCGTGACCGTCGTCGACCTGCCCCAGCCAGGCGGCGGCTCCCGGCTGCACACCCTGCGCGACCCGGTCGGCTGGCCGCGTCCTGACCGGCCGCTCGTGCGTCGGGTTGCCTTCGCGGCCGCGCACGTCGCACCGCGCGCCTGGGGCGACAACGTCCCGGGGGCGCCCGCCGACATCGACTGGGAGAGCACGCTGGGCTTCCGCCACCACCTGTGGTCGTACGGGCTCGGCGTCGCCGAGGCCATGGACACCGCACAGCGCGGGATGGGCCTGGACTGGCCGGCCACCCGCGAGCTGGTGCGTCGCAGCGCCGCCGAGGCGCGGGCGGTGGGCGGCCGGATCGCTGCCGGTGCGGGCACCGACCACGCGCCATCCGGCTCGCTGACCGATGTGTACGCCGTCGCCAACGCCTACCTCGAGCAGGTCGAGACGGTGCAGCGCTACGGGGCACAGGTGATCGTGATGGCGAGCCGCGACCTCGCCGCCGTGGCGAGCTCGCCCGACGACTACCGCGCCGTCTACGACCGGGTGCTGAGCGCGGTCGACGGGCCGGTGATCCTGCACTGGCTGGGCCCGATGTTCGACCCCGCGCTCGAGGGCTACTGGGGCTCGCCGGACCTCGACAAGGCGGCCGACGTCGTCGTCGGGTTGATCGAGGACCACGCGGCGCGGGTCGACGGGATCAAGGTGTCGCTGCTCGACGCGGGGCGCGAGCGGGCGCTGCGTGCTCGGCTGCCCGCGGACGTGCGCCTCTACACCGGCGACGACTTCCACTACGACGCGCTGGTTCGCGGCGACGAGACCGGACACAGCGACGCACTGCTCGGCGTGTTCGCCGCCATCGCCCCCGCGGCCTCCACCGCGCTGCAGGCGCTCGACCGCGACGACCTCGACGACTACGACTCCGCCATCGGCCCGACCGTGCCGCTGGCCCGGCACCTGTTCGAGCCGCCGACCTACCACTACAAGACCGGGATCGCCTTCCTGGCTTGGCTGTCCGGGCACCAGCCCGGGTTCGCGATGGTCGGCGGCCTGCACGCGGGCCGCAGCCTCGGGCACCTGCTCGAGGCGTTCGTGCTGGCCGACGCCGCCGGGCTGCTGCCCGACCCCGAGCTCGCGGCGGTTCGGGTGCGCAGGCTGTGCCAGGTGGCAGGTGTGGCGTCGTGAGCGCGGGTCCGGGGTTGAGCCGGCTGTCGCTCAACCAGATGACCACCAGGGACTGGCCGCTGGCCGATGCCGTCGACGGGTGCGTCCGGGCGGGCATCGAGGCGATCGGGCTGTGGCGCGAACCGGTTGCCGAGCTCGGTCTGCAGCGGACCCGCAAGCTGGTTGCCGGGTCCGGGCTGCGCGTCTCGTCGCTGTGCCGTGGCGGCTTCCTCACCGGCGTCGGCGAGGCCGCGCTGGTCGCTCGCGACGACAACCGGCGGGCGGTCGACGAGGCGGCCGAGCTGGCCGCGGCCTGCCTGGTGCTGGTCGTGGGTGGGCTGCCGGCCGGCTCGCGGGACCTCGTGGCCGCGCGTGGCCGGGTGACCGAGGCGGTGCACGACCTGGCCTCGTACGCGTCGGGAAGCGGCGTGCGGCTGGCCCTCGAGCCGCTGCACCCGATGTACTGCGCGGACCGGGCGGTGCTGTCGACCCTCGGGCAGGCGCTCGATCTCGCCGAGCAGCTGCCCGCCGAGGCCGCGGGCGTGGTGGTTGACAGCTTCCACGTCTGGTGGGATCCCGAGCTCAGCACCCAGATCGCCCGCGCGGCGGGCCGGATCGCGAGCTTCCAGGTCTCCGACTGGGTGACGCCGCTGGCCGCGGACGTGCTGCTCGCCCGGGCCCTGATGGGTGACGGCCACATCGACCTCGCGGCGATGCGCGCCGCCGTGGACGCGGCCGGCTACACCGGCGACATCGAGGTCGAGATCTTCAGCGCCGACGTGTGGGCGACCCCGCCGGAGAAGGTGGTCGACGAGGTGGTCCGCCGCTACCGCGACGTCGTCATGCAGGCGTAGGCGCGGTCGCCGCGAGCCGGCCCCGGCCCAGCTCCGCCAATCCCGCGGCACCGTCGTCACCCGCGTCGCCGTCGGCGACCACGACCGCGTACGTCAGGTCGATCGACCCGCCGGGCGGCACCACCGTCTCCTCGTCGAAGAAGGGCGCGGGGCACAGGCAGGCGTAGATCCCGGTCCGCACGAACCACTTGGTCGGCTGGTCCCGACTGCGAGGATCGTCGAGGAACACCAACGTGGACGAGCGGCCGTTGTCGTCGTGCCGGCCGGTGTAGGCCATCCACGGCGCACGCACACCCATCAGGTCGTCACCGCCCTCTGTGTCGGGCGTTCGCACGGTGCCGCCGGAGAACGACCGTGGGCCGCGCCAGAACAACCCGCCGTAGCCGGCGTTGGGGCGTCCCTCGGTGGTGGGGCTGCCGATGACGACCGCATCCCTTCCCACGTTGACGGTTCGGGTCGACCACGTGAGCGTCCAGGCCGACTCGTCGGGGTGCGCGGCGAACGTCAGCTCCCGCTCCTCGTCGAACCAGGTGTCACCCGCCTCGGTGACCCAGGCGAGCGACTCGCGGACCCGTACGTCGTCCGGGCTCGCGTCCAGCACGGTGAAGCCGGTGTGGCGCATCGTGCCGTTGTTGGCCAGCTGGGCGTAGCCCCGGCCGCGGGTGAAGGTCGGGCCGCCCCAGAAGTTCTCCGTGCCGACGTTGGGCAGCGACCACGCGATCCCCTTGTGCCACACGTGGTCGTGCGGCCGGTAGAGGCTGACCAGGTCGCCGCCGAGGGTCCGCAGCGGGTGCAGGTACGGCTTCGGCGACTCCAGCTGCGGGTCCCACGGCCGGTGCACGTAGCGCGCCAGCTCGACGTCGTCGTGGCTGATCCGCAGCGACCGGTCCTGCTCGTGGACCAGGCCGAGCCCGCGGGCGGGGGGTTCGGTGGACGTGGCCGTGCTGGGCATGCTCACCTCGGGCGCGATGGGGGAGATCCCGACCCTAAGGAAAGCGCATTCCCGATGTCAATGCGTCGAGCTCAGCGCTGGCCCCCGGCCACCGACGGGATGATCGAGACCTGGGCACCCTCGGAGACCGGCGTCGACAGCCCGTCGGCGAACCGCACGTCCTCGTTGTCCACGTAGACGTTCACGAAACGCCGCAGCTGGCCCTGCTCGTCGACGACCCGGCCCTTGATGCCGGGGTGCGTCGCGTCGAGGGTGTCGAAGACCTCGCCGACGGTCGCGCCCTGGGACGCTACCTCCTTGGCCCCGCCCGTGTACGTCCGCAGCACGGTCGGGACCCGTACCTGCACGCTCATGCGAGCCCCGCCTCGGTGAAGGCGTCGTAGGTCGGCGCGATGGTGGCGGTGGGACCCACCCGGTCGGCGACGGCGTCGAGGGTCTTGAGGCCGTCACCGGTGTTGAACACGACGGTCTCGGCGTCCGGGTCGAGCTGGCCGGTCTCGGTGAGCTTCTTGAGCGTCGCGATCGTGACCCCGCCGGCCGTCTCGGCGAAGATGCCCTCGGTGCGGGCCAGCAGCCGGATGCCCTCGCGGATCTCCTCGTCGGTGACCGACTCGACCGCGCCGCCGGTGCGTCGCGCGACGTCGAGCACGTACGGGCCATCGGCCGGGTTACCGATCGCCAGCGACTTGGCGATGGTGTCGGGCCGCACCGGCCGGACGACGTCGTGGCCCTGTGCGTACGCCGAGGCGACCGGCGAGCAGCCCTCCGCCTGGGCGCCGAACACCCGGTAGGGCGTCGGCTCGACCAGCCCCAGCCGGCCGAGCTCGGTGAGTCCCTTGTCGATCTTGGTCAGCTGGGAGCCGGACGCGACCGGCACCACCAGCTGCTCGGGCAGTCTCCAGCCGAGCTGCTCGGCGACCTCGAAGCCGAGCGTCTTGGAGCCCTCGGAGTAGAACGGGCGCACGTTGACGTTGACGAAGGCCCAGTCCTCCTGCTCGCCGGCGATCTCGGAGGCGAGCCGGTTGACGTCGTCGTAGTTGCCGTCGACCGCGACCAGGGTGCCGCCGTAGACGGCGGTGGTGAGCACCTTCGGCCGCTCGAGGTCCTGCGGGATGAGCACGACGCTGCGGATGCCGGCGCGGGCAGCCGCCGCCGCGGTCGCGTTCGCGAGGTTGCCGGTCGACGGGCAGGCCAGCACGGTGAAGCCGAGCTCGCGGGCGGCGGTGAGCGCCACCGCCACCACCCGGTCCTTGAACGAGTGGGTGGGGTTGCCGGAGTCGTCCTTGACCCACAGCGTCTTGATGCCGAGCTCTCGGGCCAGGTTGTCGGCGCGTACCAGCCGGGTCATGCCGGGATCGGTGCCGGGGAAGCTCGCCACGTCGGTCGGCACCGGCAGCAGCGGCTGGTAGCGCCAGATGCTGGGCGGGCCGGCGGCGAGCTGCTCGCGGGTGACCGACAGGTCGGCGTCGTACGCGACCTCGAGCGGTCCGAAGCAGTCCGGACAGGCGTACAGCGCACCGAGCTCCTGACGGGCTCCGCACTCGCGGCAGGTCAGCGCGACCGCGTTGCCGAACGCACCGGGACGTACGGCGCCCGCGGGCGACAGGGTGGGCAAGAGGGTCGACGTGCTCACAGCGGCTCAGCGCTCCTTCTCATCTTTCCCGCGGCGTCTCTCGCCGCGGGACGGAGTTGGCACCTGGTCACCAAGACGCGTGACGGGTTGCCGGGGCTTCACCGGGCCGTGTCCCTCTGCCCCTCTGGATGAGCGGTCTCGAGCGTATGCGGACGGTCCCCGCGGTGCCGAACGGAACGTCCATCATGTGGATGTCCGTCTTGCTCCGTGGACGAGGGTCGGCTCGGTTACCCGGGAGGAGCCTCGGTTTCCCAACTGACCTTGGGAAACCGGCCCGCGGTGTGCCGAGTGCGCTCTTCCGTGATCCCGACCTCCCGCGGTGACGGATCAGCGCACAGTCGGCGCCGTCAGGGGCGGGCCTCGTGGTGGCGGCGCCCGTGCGTGCGCCGCGACTCCTTCATCTCCGCCTCGTACAGGTGCCGCCGGCCCTCGACCAGCGCCTCCCTGGCCTCGCGCTCGAGCTCCTTGAAGCACGTGTAGTAGCCGTCGTCGAAGTCCTCGACCACCTGGAACGTCCACCGCCCCTCGACCACGTTGCGCCCGACCAGCTCGTCACCGAGCCGGTCAGCGAGCTCGGTGTGCCCCGCGGCGCGCAGCATGTCGACCGCCTCGCCGGCGGCCAGGTCGGCCGTGCCGATCATCCGGTGGAAGCCGTAGAGCAGCCCGCGGGCGTTCTCCACCACCTCCAGTGCCTCCGACAGCTTGCCGAGCGCCTCCACGGTCGCGTCGTCGGCGCCCTCCGGACGGACGTGCTGCGGAGCCGGGCTGTCGCGGTCGGTCATCGCGGTCCCTCCAGTCCGTCGGCGAGGGCCGACAGCCAGCCGATCACTCCGTCCGGTCCCTCCACCACCACGTCGGCCCGCTCGGACAGGCCGGGCCCCTCGGGGCTGGCCGACCAGATCAGCAGTCCGTGGCCGGCTCCGGCGCGGTGCCGCTCGACGGCGTCGAACGCGGCCGCGTCGCCCAGGTCGTCGCCGGCGTAGACCACGGTCGTCGCCCTGCTGTCGGTGAGCAGCGCGTCGATCGCGGCGCCCTTGTCGCTGCCCGCCCCGCGCAGCTCGAGTACGTGCTTGCCGGGCTCGACGTGCAGGTCGAGCTCGCGGGCCAGCGCGTCCAGCGGGTCGCGCAGGCGCGTCATCGCGGCAGCAGGATCGGCGGCGCCGCGCAGGTGCACCACGAGCGCCTGGCCCTTGTCCTCGACCCTGGCGTCGGCGAGGTCGACTCGGTCGAGCAGGCCCGGCAGTCGCAGCCGGGCGTCCTCGATCCCCGGCGGCGGCGGCGGGGCGGTGATCTCGTCGCTGGCCGCGTCCCACCGCTCGATCCCGTACTGACCGAGGATGCGCAGCCCGGACAGGCCGTCGGCACCGGCGAAGCCGCCGAGCTCCAGCACTTGTGCCACCGGCCGGCCGGTCACCACCGCGATGCTGCCGAGGTGGTCGGCGAGCCGCCCGAGCACGCCGACCGCGTCCGGGTGCACATAGGCCCGGTCGGGATCGTCGACGATCGGCGACAGCACGCCGTCGAAGTCGGAGGCGAGCAGCGCGGCGGCGGGGTCGGTTACCAGCGCGGCAAGCGCGTCGCGCCCCGTCTCGGTCGTGGGCTCGGGAAACGCCATGGCGCGACCGTACGACCTCAGCGGCCGTCGGCAACGGGCGCTGTCAGGACGAGCTGACGAGGATGACCGTGAGCCGGTCGAAGCTCATCGGCGACACCGCCGGGTGCAGCCGCGAGACGCCGACGTCGCGGGCCAGCAGCCGGGCCTGGGCCTCCAGCTGCTGCGGGTAGTAGACGGTGCTGGCCGGGATCGCGCCGTACCAGTTGTCGGTGGCGACCACCCGCCAGCCGCTGTCCTGCAGCATCGCGGCGGTGTCGCCGGCCAGCCCGCTGATCCCGGAGTTGTTGTAGACCTCGACGTAGGCGGTGCGGCGCTCGACCGGCTGGTCGCCGCCCCGGTCGTCCTTGCCGTCGCCTCCCTCGTCCGGCTTGCCGTCGCCGCGACCGCTCCCGGCCGCCGGGTCGGCGGGCGGCTCGCTCGGGCTCGCCACCGGCTCGGAGGGTGCCGCCGCCACGTCAGAGTCGCGCTCACCGGTGACGACGAACGCCAGCAGCGCGACCGCCACCACGCCGGCGCACGCGGCGACCAGCCAGGACGGCAGCGCGATCCCCCGCATGGGCGTCAGACGTCGATGCCGAGTCGACGGGCGGAGCGGGCCCGCTGCCGGGCGGCGCGCAGCCGGCGCAGCCGCTTGACCAGCAGCGGGTCGTAGGCGAGCGCGGCCGGCTGGTCGATCAGGGCGTTGAGCACCTGGTAGTAGCGGGTCGCCGACATGCCGAACTGCTCGCGGACCGCCTGCTCCTTGGCGCCGGCGAACTTCCACCACTGCCGCTCGAACCGCAGCAGCTCCCGGTCACGGTCGGACAGCTCCTCCGCTGCGCGGGCGGAGCTGCCGGAGGTGACGACGTCGGCGGCATCCATACGGCTCCCCGGATCGGGATGGGTCACGGGCGGACGGTCGGACAGATCGGACGGCTCGGACGGCTCGATGGCTGGGACGCGCCCATCGTAGGCGACGAACCACAACCGTGTCATTTGCCTCGCCCGGTTCTCCCTAGAGTGTCGCGGGTGACCATAACGGCCCCCCGAGGGGCTTCCCGACCCGCCCGTCGTCCGCTGGGGTGTCCTGGCCACCGGAGGGATAGCGGAGAAGTTCTGCCGCGATTTGGCGCTGGTGCCCGGCGCCGAGATCGCCGCCGTCGGCTCCCGTCGGCAGGAGTCCGCCGAAGCGTTCGCGGCCCGGCACGGCGCCGGCCGGGCGCACGGCTCGTACGACGCACTGCTGGCCGACCCGGCCGTCGACGTCGTCTACGTGGCGACTCCCCACCCGTTCCACCGGGACAACGTGCTGGCCGCGCTCGAGGCCGGCAAGGCGGTGCTGTGCGAGAAGCCGCTCGGCATGCGGGCGACCGAGACCGAGCAGATGGTCGCGGCCGCACGCGAACACGGGCGGTTCCTGATGGAGGCCATGTGGATGCGGTGCACCCCGAACATCCGGCGGCTGGTCGATCTGATCTCTGCGGGCCGGGTCGGCGAGCTACGCAACGTGCGCGCCGACCTGGGCTTCGTCTCGTCGACCGACCCCGGGCAGCGCTGGCAGGACCCGGCGCTGGGCGCGAGCACCCTCCTGGACGTGGGCGTCTACCCGCTCAGCCTGGTGACGCTCCTGCTCGGCGAGCCGCGGACCATGACCGGCGGTGCGGTGCTCACCGAGCGCGGCATCGACGACGCGGCCGGCCTGGTGCTCACGTACGAGTCCGGCGCGGTCGCCACCGTCACCTGCGCGCAGAACGCGTACACCGACTCGACCGCAACCGTCGCCGGCGACCGCGGGCGGATCGAGGTGGCCCGGACGATCATGGTGCCGCCGTCGCTGACGGTGTTCACCGGGGACGACGACCCCGCGCCCGAGGTGGTGGCCGAGCCGGTGATCGGCGGCGGCATGGCGCACGAGGCGATCGAGGTGCAGCGGTGCCTGGCCGAGGGGCGCACCGAGAGCCAGCTGGTGCCGCTCGACGACACCGTCCTGGTCGCCCGACTGCTCGACCGGGCCCGCGAGCTGTGCGGCGTCCGGCTGCCCGGTGACCCGTGACGCCTGTTCCGTGCGGGTCCCGCGCAGCGCGTTAGGGTCGAGGCGATGTCACCCCGCAGCACCGCCACTCCGCAGGCCGACCTGGTCGTGGTGGCCAACCGCCTGCCGGTCGACCGGGACGTGGCCGACGACGGCACCACCACCTGGAAGACGTCACCCGGTGGGCTGGTGACGGCGCTGGAGCCGGTGATGCGCTCCCACGAGGGCGCCTGGATCGGGTGGCACGGCGCCGACGACCCGCTCGACCCGTTTGAGCACGACGGCCTGTCGCTGGTGCCCGTCGAGCTGTCGACGAAAGAGGTCGAGGAGTACTACGAGGGCTTCTCCAACGCGACCTTGTGGCCGCTGTACCACGACGGCATCGCGCCGCCGAAGTTCCACCGCGAGTGGTGGGACGCCTACGTCGCCGTCAACCGGCGCTTCGCCGACCGGGCGGTCAAGATCGCCGCCGACAACGCCGTGGTGTGGATCCAGGACTACCAGCTGCAGCTGGTGCCGCAGATGCTGCGGGAGCAGCGGCCGGACCTGCGGATCGGCTTCTTCCTGCACATCCCGTTCCCGCCGAGCGAGCTGTTCAGCCAGATCCCGTGGCGGCGCCAGCTGCTCGAGGGGCTGCTCGGTGCCGACCTGGTGGGCTTCCAGCTGCCCGGCGCGGCGGCCAACTTCATCCGGCTGGTCCGGTCGCGGGTCGGCCACAAGACCCACCGCGACACCGTCTACCTCCCGGACGGGCGCAGCGTGCTGGCCCGGGCGTTCCCGATCTCGATCGACGTGAAGGGTCTCGAGGAGATCGCGAGGCGGCCGGAGACCGCCGAGCGCGCCCGCGAGATCCGTGAGCAGCTGGGCAACCCGCGACAGGTGCTGCTGGGCATCGACCGGCTCGACTACACCAAGGGGATCACCGAGCGGCTGCGGGCCTACGGCGAGCTGATCGAGCAGGAGGTGCTCGGGGTATCGGACGCCGTCTTCGTCCAGGTCGCCACCCCGTCGCGGGAACGGGTCGAGCAGTACCGGGTGCTGCGCGACGACATCGACCGGCTGGTCGGCCGGATCAACGGCGAGCTCGGTCACATCGGGCCGCAGCCGATCACGTACCTGCACACCTCCTACCCGCGCACCGAGATGGCCGCCCTGTTCCGGGCCGCCGACGTCATGGTGGTGACGCCGCTGCGCGACGGCATGAACCTGGTCGCCAAGGAGTACGTCGCCTGTCGCTACGACGGTGACGGCGCCCTGGTGCTCAGCGAGTTCGCCGGCGCCGCCGACGAGCTGAAGCAGGCGTACCGGGTGAACCCGTACGACATCAACGGGCTCAAGGCCGCGATGCTCGAGGCGATGGGCGCCGACGGCAGCGAGCGGGGCCGGCGGATGCGCGCGATGCGACGGCAGGTGCTCGACAACGACATCACCAAGTGGGCCGACAGCTTCCTCACCGAGCTCCGCCGCGACCGCCCCCCGCACGGCAAGACCACCCGTCCCGTCTGAACGGGTTTCCCAAGCGACCTTGGGAAACCGAGGGTTCCCGCGTGTTGTGACGCGGGGGAACCTCGGGTTTCACGGGGGAAGCAGTGGCCGCGGGGACGCATCCGGCCGCAGGGGTACGCACCCGCATGGGTACGCACCGGCCGCGCGGGTAGTACGCAACCCCACGCGCGGGTACGAACCAACGGGCCGGCGCGGCTGAGAAGTCTCAGCCACACCGGCCCGCTGCCAGTCCCTCCGTGGGATCGGTCCCCCGTCCGCGAGCGCCCCTAGAGGGTCGCCCCGCAGTTGCCGCAGAACTTCTGCCCGGCGACGGCCCGCGTGCCGCAGGTGCCGCAGAACGCGTGCGCCTGCTCAGGAACCGCGGGCGGTGCCTGGACCTGCTGCTCCACCGGTGCCACCGGTGCCGCCGGCTCCGCGCCGGCCGGCCGGAAGCCGACCGTCTCGGGTGCTGCCGGAGGGGCCGCCGGAGGAGCCGGCGGGGTCGCCGGGGCCGAGGCCGTCGGTGCCGCGTGTGCAGGTGGCCGGGCCGGAGGCGGTTCTGCTGCCTGCGGCGTGGGCGCGGCCTGGGCCGTCACCGGAGCCACCGGACCTGCGGGCATCTGCGTGGTCGGCGCCTGCGCCGGCTGGCCGGGTGCCGCAGGAGGCGTCGCCCAGCCACCGTCGCCACCAGGCGCCGGACCGGTGGGCATGGCCTGGCTCGGGCCGCCCTGGCCGCTCGCGCCGCTCTTGCCACGCCGTGCCAGCAGGAACACGACCAGCCCGATCAGGACCAGCACGCCGGCCGCGATCCCACCGACCAGCGCGTACGGGAACCCGTCGCCACTGTCGCTGGAGTCGGACGCGGGCGCGTCGGCCAGATCGTTGGCCTTGGCCAGGTAGTCGGCCGCCATCTGGTTCGTCGGCTGCTCGTCGACGACGGTCTGGAGTGCCTCGACCGCCCCTTCCTTGTCCTCGGCGAAGTAGGCGTCCAGACCGGCGTTGTACGTCTGGGTCGTCTCGCTGAGCTCGTTCTCGACCCCGGCGTCACTCATGACGTCGATGAGGTTCTGGGTCGGACGGATGAAGTTGAACGACTGCGTCTCCACCGACGGGTCGATGCCGAAGCTGTTGATGCCGATGACCTTGCCGTCGCTGTCGACGGTGGGTCCACCGCTCATCCCGCCGGACACCTGCGCGGAGATGCCGTACACGGTCAGCAGGCCGTCCTGGATGGTCCGCTCCGAGCTGATCGTCCCGTCGGTGAACGTCGGGGTCTCCAGCGACGGGTCGGTGACCATGTCGACCGAGCCGGGGTAGCCCACGGCCACGACCGGGGTCTGCGGGGCCAGCTCGGTGGCCTCGCTGAACTCGATGGCCGTCAGGTCGGTCTTGTCGATCTTCAGGATGGCGGCGTCACCCTTGTCGAACGGCTGGAACTTCCGCACGATCGCGGGGTAGACCTCGCCCGTGTCCACGCCTCCGGCCGACACGCTCCACGCGGTCGAGACCGCCCGGTCCGGCCGACCCTTGTGCACGGTGTCGGTCTCGGCGTCGTAGCCGTCGACCCGGTAGTCGTCCTCGGTGTCGATGAAGTCCTGGACGCTGAGGTTGCTGTACGCGGGGTCGCGCGTCGTGGCGAAGACGGCCGCCTGCTCGATGAACGCGTCCCTGATCGATGCCTCGTTGGGGTCGACACAGTGCCCCGCGGTGGCGATGTAGCCGTCGGGGTTGACCACGAAGCCGGTGCAGCGGAAGCCCACTGTGAACTTCTTGGCGTCCCCCTCGCCCCCCGGCCGGATGTAGTCCTTGTACCCCTGGAAGGTGTCGTAGATGTAGCCGGTCCACGTCACGCTGACGTAGACGATGCTCGGCTGCACGTACGGGCTGACGGGATTCGCGTCGGCGCCGCTGCTGTCCGAGCCGGCAGTCGGTTCGTCGGTCGGCTCGGCCGTGTCAGCAATCGCCATTGGCGCGGACAGAGCAACCAACAACACGGCGAGAGCGGGGATCGCGGTGAGTCGCTTCATGGTTGTGTCGTCTCCACTGGGAGGAATCGGAATCCCAGGCTCACAACAGACGTAGCAGCGCAGGCGGGTATTCGGCGCTAACCCTACGAACGGACCACTCGGTGTAGTACGAACGGACTACTCCACAGCGCCGGCCGGACCGGCGAGAGCGGACGCCAGCGCCGGGGTCGGCCGATAGCGTGTGGCGCCTCGAGAGAGGTTTGCGATGGTCTGCTCCACAGCGGTGGCGGTGGTGCTCGCCGCCTGCGTCGCCTGTCTGCCCGGCCCCGCGGTCGCCGTCGAGGCGCCGGAGCAGACCACGGAGCGCCGGTTCTGGGTCGCGGACAAGCACCCCTACACCTCGCCGTGGTATCGGGGCGAGCACCGCCGGATGATCAACTTCGGCTGCACCCGGGCGCCCTACTACCCCGACTCCCCGCGCTGCGCCGACGACCGCGGGTTCCACCACGGCATCGACATCGCCATGCGTTGCGGCAACCCGCTGTTCGCCGGGCTCGCCGGCCGGGTCGTCAACCCACGCGCCGCCGGCGCGCTCGGACCCGCCTACGGCGCCAACGCGTTCCGCATCCGCAACGCCGCCCGCGACATCGACGTCGTCATCGGGCACACCCGCCAGGTCTTCGTTCGCCCCGGCGACCGGGTGCGGCGCGGTCAGCGGATCGCACTCGCCTCGGACGCGGCCGCACCCGACGGGTGCCACCTGCACTTCGAGGTACGCCCCGCCGGCGCGGGCTACCTCGACGCGCTGCGGCCGGCCCGCTGGTTCGACCTCGACCGGCAGCCGATCGACTGATCCCGCCCGCGCGCCGGGTCCGGTCTGTCGTGGTTGACTCGACCCGATGCGTATCGGGCTGTTCGTCACCTGCCTGGCCGACACGATGTTCCCGTCGGTGGGGCAGGCCACCGTGCAGCTGCTCGAACGGCTGGGTCACGAGGTCGTGTTCCCCGCCGACCAGACCTGCTGCGGTCAGATGCACGTCAACACCGGCTACCAGCGCCAGGCCCTGCCGCTCGTGCGCCACCACACCGAGGTCTTCGCCGGCTGCGAGGTCGTGGTCGCGCCCTCCGGATCCTGCGTCGGCTGCGTGCGCCACCAGCACGCCATGGTTGCCGAGCGGTACGGCGACGCGAGACTGGTATCGGCGGCCGAGCGCTCCGCCGCGAAGACGTACGAGCTGTCCGAGCTGCTGGTCGACGTGCTCGGCGTCGACGACGTGGGGGCGTACTTCCCGCACCGCGTGACCTACCACCCGACCTGCCACTCGCTGCGGGTGCTCCGGGTGGAGGACAAGCCGCTGCGACTGCTGCGCAACGTGCGCGGGCTCGACCTGGTCGAGCTGCCGGCCGGCGACCAGTGCTGCGGGTTCGGCGGCACGTTCGCCGTGAAGAACGCCGACACGTCCACCGCGATGCTGGCGGACAAGATGCGGCACGTGCTCGACACCGGCGCCGACGTGCTCACCGCCGGGGACTCGTCCTGCCTCATGCACATCGGCGGCGGCCTGTCCCGCCTCCGCACCGGCACCCGCGCCCTGCACCTCGCCGAGGTCCTTGCTTCGACCGAGGCGGCCGCATGACCGAGACGTTCCTCGGTCTTCCGACCACAGCACCCCGTGGCGTCGGCGCACTGCGGGGCGAGCACTCGTTCCCCGACGCCGCGCGCACCGCGCTGGCCGACTCGCAGCTGCGGCACAACCTGTCCCACGCCACCGGGACGATCCGGGCCAAGCGCGCCCGAGTGGTCGCCGAGGTCGACGACTGGGAGCAGCTGCGGCGGTCGGCCGAGGCGATCAAGACCGCGACGATGGCCCGGCTCGACGAGCACCTGGTCGACCTCGAGCGGGCGGTGACCGCTCGCGGCGGAGTCGTGCACTGGGCCCGTGACGCCAACGACGCCAACCGGATCGTCACCGAGCTGGTGCGCGCGACCGGCGAGACCGAGGTGGTCAAGGTCAAGTCGATCGCGACCCAGGAGATCGGTCTCAACGAGGCACTGGCCGACGCCGGCATCGCGGCGTACGAGACCGACCTGGCCGAGCTGATCGTGCAGCTGGGCGACGACTGGCCCTCGCACATCCTGGTGCCCGCGATCCACCGCAACCGCTCCGAGATCCGCGAGATCTTCCTGCGCGAGATGGTCGACGTCGACCCGGCACTGACCGACGACCCACCGGTCCTCGCCGAGGCGGCTCGCAAGCACCTGCGCGCGAAGTTCCTGTCCGCCAAGGTGGCGGTCAGCGGTGCCAACTTCGCCATCGCCGAGACCGGCACCACGATGGTGGTCGAGTCGGAGGGCAACGGGCGGATGTGCCTGACCCTGCCGGAGACGCTGATCACCGTGATGGGCATCGAGAAGCTGCTGCCGACGTGGCGCGACCTCGAGGTGTTCATGCAGCTGCTGCCGCGCTCGTCGACCGGCGAGCGGATGAACCCGTACACGTCGGCCTGGACCGGTGTCACCGAGGGCGACGGCCCGCAGGCGTTCCACCTGGTGCTGCTCGACAACGGGCGCACCAACGTCCTCAGCGACCGCGTCGGCCGGTCGGCGCTGCACTGCATCCGGTGCAGTGCCTGCCTGAACGTGTGCCCGGTCTACGAGCGCACCGGCGGGCACGCCTACGGCTCGGTCTATCCCGGTCCGATCGGCGCCGTGCTGTCGCCCCAGCTCACCGGCGTCGAGGACAACGCGAGCCTGCCGTACGCCTCCAGCCTCTGCGGCGCCTGCTTCGACGCGTGCCCGGTGCGCATCGACATCCCGTCGATCCTGGTCGACCTGCGGCGGCGCCACGTCGAGGAGGCAGCCGCGGCGTCCCGGGTGCCGCCGGCCGAGCAGCTGGTGATGGCGGCGGCCGCGTGGACCATGGGCGATCCGGGGCGCTGGCGGCGGGCCGGGCGGGCCGGCCGGCTGGGCCGGCTGCTGTCCCGCCGCCGTGGCCGGATCAGCGCGCTGCCGCCACCGCTGTCGGGCTGGACGGCCAGCCGCGACCTCCCGGCGCCGCCGACCGAGACGTTCCGGGACTGGTGGTCGCGCACCCGTGGCCCGTCGACGCCCTCGGGCGGTGGCTCGTGAGCGCCCGCGACGACGTGCTCGCGCGGATTCGCAGCGCCAACGCCTCGGCCGGCGTCACCGACCCGCCGGCGGTGCCGCGCGACTACGCAGCGCGCGGCACCCTCGCCGTCGGCTCGGACGAGGTCGTCGACCTGCTCGACGACCGGCTGGTCGACTACAAGGCGACCGTGACCCGTACGGACCGCTTGGGTGTGGCGGCGGCAGTGACGACAGCGCTCGGCGGTGCCCGGCGGGTGGTGGCGCCACCGGGACTGCCCGATGCGTGGCTGGCCGCGGACGACATCGAGGCCGTGGTCGACGACGGCGTCCTCACCCCGCACGACCTCGACGGGATGCACGGCGTGGTCACGGCGGCCACGGTCGCCTGCGCGGTGACCGGGACCATCGTGCTGGACGGCTCGCCCGACCAGGGCCGTCGCGCCGTCACGCTGGTGCCCGACCTGCACGTGTGCGTCGTGCGGCACGACCAGGTGGTGCACTCCGTGCCCGAGATGCTCGAGCGGCTCGAGCCCACCCGGCCGCTGACCTTCATCAGCGGGCCGTCGGCCACCAGTGACATCGAGCTCGAGCGGGTCGAAGGCGTGCACGGCCCGCGCACCCTGCACGTGGTGCTGGTCTCCGACTCGGGCTGAGCCGCGTCAGCGGGTGCCCGCGGCGTCCATGACGGCGACGGCCTCGATCTCGATCAGCATCTCGGGCGTGAACAGGCTGCTGACGCCGATCAGGGTCACCGCCGCGTCCGGGAAGGGACGCTGGGTACGCGCGGCGGCGCCGCCGCGGATGAGCTCGTCGTACATCGACGGGTGCCAGTCGACGACGTAGACGGTGGTCCGCACCAGGTTCTCCACCCCTGCCCCTGCTGCCTCCAGGGCGACCGCGACGTTGAGCAGGGCGCGCTCGGTCTGGGCGGCCAGGCCGGGCAGGACCTGGCCGGACTCGTCCGCGCCCACCTGGCCGGAGACGTGCACCATCCGGTCCCCGCTGGCCACCGTGACGTGGCTGGAGCCGGGAGGCGGGTCGGGGAACGTGGCGACGTTGTACGGGGTGACGGTCATCTGGGACACCTTGCCTTTCGATAGCGGTGATATGCATCAATGAATAGCAGTGCTATGGCACACTGTCAACCGTGAGCCCCAGACCAGCAGACCCCGCAGTCCGGACCGCCCTGATCGACGCGGCCTCCCGCCTCATCGCCGACGACGGTGGCCGGCAGCTGACGTTGCGGCGGGTGGCCGAGGAGGTGGGGGCGTCGACGATGTCGGTCTATACCCACTTCGGTGGGATGGACGAGCTGCGTCGCGAGGTGCGCCGGGAGGGTTTCGCAAGGCTCGCCGCGCACCTCGCCGAGCTCCGCGCGAGTCGCGACCCCGTCGCCGATCTCACCCTGATCGGCTGGGCGTACTACCGCAGCGCGACGACGAACCCGAGCCTGTATCGCGTCATGTTCATGGAGCAGCCGCTGGACGAGGCGGACGCCGCGGTCGGCCAGGACACCTTCGAGTCGCTGGTCGAGGGCGTCCACCGCTGCCGCGAGCGGTTCACCGCGGCCGACCCGGTGCAGCGGGCGACGGAGCTGTGGGCGTGCACCCACGGACTGGTCACGCTGGAGCTCGCCGCCTGCCTTCCGCCGGAACAGGCGCTGGGCTGCCTGCTCACCACCGCGCGGAACCTCTACCTGGCGTACGGCGACGACGCCACCGCGGCCTCCCGGTCGGTCTCGTCGGCCTGCCGCCGGGCCGGGATCCCGAAACCGCCCCCGCTCCCCCGGCGACCGCGCGTCAGTGCCGGGTGATGGCGTCCAGCACGTTGAGCCGGGCCGCACGACGGGCCGGGAAGACGGCGGCGAGCACGCCGACACTCGCGGCGAGCACCACGAAGGCGACCAGCTGCAACCAGGGGATCGAGAGCACGTCGACGCCCTCGTCGGCGATGGCACGCTGCAGGGCGACGCCGAAGGCGATGCCCATGGCCACGCCCAGCAGTGCGCCGAGCACCGCGATCGCGATGGACTCGAGCCGCACCATCGACCGCAGCTGCCGGCGCGCCAGGCCGATTGCACGCAGCAGCCCCACCTCCCGCGTCCGCTCGATGACCGACAGCGCAAGCGTGTTCGTGATACCGAGGACGGCGATGATGATGGCCAGACCGAGCAACGCGTACACGATGTACAGCAGGGTGTTGATCTGACCCTTCTGCTCGTCGGCGAACTCCTGCTGGTTCTTCAGCGTGACGGTCGGGTTGTCCTCCAGCACCGCGTCGATCTCGGACCGGACCTCCGCCTCCGAGGCACCGGGCTCCTTGGTGACGAACACGACCGAGTCCTCCGGCTTGAAGCCGGATCGTTGCAGCTGGTCGGTGGTCATCAGCAGGTCGCTGCGGATCGCGCCCGTCGACGGGAAGATCCCGCCGACCTCGAACTCCTGGTCGCCGGCCGGGAAGGTGATCTTCAAGGTCTCACCGACGGCGACGTCCTGCCGGTCAGCCATCCCCTCGCTCACCAGGACGGTGCGACCCCCAAGAGACGTCACCGAGCCGGCGGCCATCGGCACCTGGACGGCGAGCCCCAGCGCGGTCGGGTCCACGGCGGACACGAACACCTGGCGGTCGCCGATCTTGCCCGCCGCCGACCGGATCGCGGCGACGCTCTGCACGCCGTCGAGCTGCTTGATCTCCTCGGCGTACGCGGCCGAGAAGGGCTGCTGGATCGCGTTCGAGACGATGAGCTGGGCGGTGAGGGTCTGGTCGATCGCCTTGTCGGTGCTCGCCTTGGCGGACTGACCGAGGATCGACATCAACGCCACCAGGGTCAGGCCGATCATCAGCGCGCTCGCCGTGGCGGCGGTGCGGCGCGGGTTGCGCAGCGTGTTCTCCGTCGCGAGCCGCCCGACGGTGCCGAACAGGCGTCGGTAGCCGGCGCCCAGCCCGGTCACCACCGGACGACCGATGACGGCAGAGGTCAGCGCCACCCCGACGAGGATCACCAGCATGCCCACGCCGATCAGCGTCAGGCCGGGCCGGCCCTCGGTGGCAAATCCTCCGACCATCAGCGCGATGCCGGCCAGCACCATCACGCCGCCCGCGACGAGGCGACGGCGCATCGACGACTCGGGCATCGCGACGTCGTCCCGCATCGCCTCGATCGGCGAGATCCGGCCGGCGCGACGGGCCGGCAGATAGGCCGCCAGCATCGTGACAGCCACCCCGACGGCGTACGACGCGACGACGGTGCGCAGCTCGAGCGGCATGCTCGCCCTGCCGAGGTCGAGACCGATCACGCCGAACAGCGCCTTGAGCCCGATCGCCAGCAGATAGCCGAACCCGATGCCGACGGTCGAGCCGGCCAGCCCGACGACGAATGCCTCCGCCAGCACCGACCTGTTCACCTGTCGCCGTGAGGCCCCCAGCGCACGCAGCAGGGCCAGCTCACGGCTGCGCTGCGCCACCAGGATCGAGAACGTGTTGATGATGAGGAACGTGCCGACGACCATCGCCACCGCGGCGAACACCAGCAGGAACGTGTTGATGAAGCCGAGGATCTCGCCGATCGAGTCCTGGGCCTTCTTGGCCACCGCGTCGCCCGTCTGCACCTCGACGCCGTCGGGGACGACCTCGCGTACGTCGTCGCGCAGCTCGGTCTGGGTCGTACCGTCGGCAGCCGTGAGCGAGATGCTGGTGTAGACGTCCTTGCCGTCGAAGAACAGGTCCTGGATGGCCTGCTCGTCGAAGATCGTGAGGGTGGCGCCCACCAGCCCGCCCTCCGACCCGAACCGGACCAGACCCGTGAGCGTGGCCGTCATCGTCGGCTGCTTGCCGGGCGTGGCCAGGGTCACCTCGTCGCCGATGTCGTAGCCCGCCTTGTCGGCGGTGTCGGCGTCCAGTGCGACCTCATCGACTCCCGAGGGGAGCTCACCGTCGTCGAGGGTGAGGATGCGGTCGCCGGTGATGGCGGTCGTCTCGTTGTAGTTGAGCGCGAGGCCAGGAGGGCCGTTGCCGCCGACCAGCTCGCCGTCCTTGCTGATGACGAAGACGCCCTGCACCTGGTCGGTACCGGCCACCTCGGCCGCGGTCGGCAGGGCGCTGAGCTCCTCGACGAGCGAGGCGGGAAGGGTGCGGGCGTCGGTGCCGAAGCTGTCGACCTCGCCGGCGCCCTCGGGCATGACCTCGACGTCGGCTGTCGTGCCCTTGACGATGCCGTCGAAGGCGCCGCCGAGCGAGTCGGTGAAGATGAACGAGCCGGCGACGAACGCGACCCCCAGCACGATGGCGAACGCACTGAGCGCCAGCCGGACCTTGCGCGCGACCAGGTTGCGCAGGCTCACCTTCCACACGTGGCGACCTCCCCGACTGCGCGAACCTCTCCTATCCTGCCCCGCCGCTCGTGCCGCCCGGATCGCCGGTCATGTCACGGTCGACGACCACTGGCGCCGCTGACCGAGTGCCGCGCCTCAGTTGCCCGCGGCCTTGTACTGCTCCAGGACGTGCCCGGGGATGCGGCCCCGAGCGGGTAGGTCGACCTTGTTCGAGGCCGCCCACTTGCGCACGGCCTTCGGGTCGTAGTCACGGGTCCGGGTCGCACCGGCCGCCGGGCCACGACGGCCCCGCGCCCCGGTGACCCTGCGACCGGCCGCGATGTAGTCCTGGAACGCGCCGCGCAGCGCGTCGGCATTGCGCTTGCTCACATCGATCTCGTAGTGCGTCCCGTCGAGAGCAAAGCTCACGGTTTCGCCTGCACCACTCTTGAGAACTTTGCCATCGATGTCATCGACGAGTTCGACCCGGGTTCGTTGCGCCATGATTTCCTCTCCACTCCTCAGGAATGTGGCGAGTATATCGGTTGGAATCGCTGATTCCTCTGGCCAGTCCCTCCCACCAGCAGAAACTCCGGGTCGGAGAGCATTCCACCGCAATTCTGCGTACCGGCCGAATGTGGTCGGTCCCGGCCCGGATCGCCGCATTTCCGGGGCCGGCGACGGCAGTTCCGCGACTTTCGAGCGATGGATTGTCCGGGGCGGCGACTTACTTCGACATCCGTCCGGCGTCGTACCGGACACCGGCCGCAAAACAGGCACCCAACAGCACGGTCCCGAGCACGGTGAGCGTCCCGTCACCGATCGCTCCGCCGATCGCGAGCGCCGCGACAGCTCCCAGCGCCAGCACCGTGTAGGCGGCGATCTTCCAGTCGTCGCCGATCACGAAGTCGTACCAGAAGGCGCCGAACGCCTTGAGGAAGCCCATCACGCCACCTCCTGGACGATGCCCGCCTGCTCGGCCGCGCGCAGGCGGGTCAGGTGCACGATGACGAGCCGGGACAACAGGAACCACCCCGCGACCAGACCGAGCAGGGCGAGCTTGTCGCCGGGCCAGGCCAGGCTCTCGCCACCGTCACGGAAGTAGCCGGTGCCCTCGATGGCCCAGTAGGTGCCGAACGCGGCGAGCAGCAGGCCGACGCCGTACTTGAGGATGTTCTCGGGGATCGCCGCGAGTGGCCGGCGGAACACCACCCCGAGGGTGAGAACCAGGACACCGGCCACCAGCGCGCCGCCGACCGCCATCTCCAGCGCACCGGCCGACAGCCCGAACGTCACCACGATGAACACCACCTCGACGCCCTCCAGGAACACGCCCTTGAACGACACCATGAAGCCGAACAGGTCGATGCCGGCGTACGTGGTGCGTGCCGCCTGCCGGGCAGCCTCGGTCTGCTCGGCGAACTCCGTGTCCTCGTCGTGCATCGCCTTGTAACCCGACGATCGAAGGACCGCCTTGCGCAGCCACTGCAACCCGAAGATCAACAGCAGCGCACCGATGACCAGCTGCAGCAGCGACTCCGAGACCCATGTGGTGACGGCGAGGCCGAGCGCCGCCGTGAATCCGGCCAGCGCCACCAGCGCGGCGACGGTCCCGGCGATGGCCGACTTCCAGCCACGGGTGACGCCCATGGCGAGCACGATCGTGAACGCCTCGACGAACTCGACCAACGAGGCGACGAACACGGACCCCACCAGGGCCAGAGTCGTCCCGTCCATGCCGCTCCCGGGGTGGGGTGGGCTGTCACAGCTGCTGCACGCAACCGTAGCCACCCCGGTCCGCGTGCGGCGCTATGTCGCCTCGAGGACGGACGCGAACGGCGACGTGATCCAGGTGGCGTACGGCGTGCAGCAGCTCGTGGTGGACGAGCTCGGCGACCTCGTGCCCGCCGGTCACCGTCATCGAGCCGTCGACGGTGATCTCGACGTCGGCCTCGAGCCGGTGGCCGAGCCAGCGCGCTCGCACCCGCCCGAGGCCGTTGACGCCGGGGACCGACACGGCGACCGTGCGGATGGAGTCGAGGGTCTGTGGCTCGACCCCGTCCATCAGCCGTCTCACGACGATGCGCATGGACTCCACCAGGATCCACCCGATCGCCACCGCGATGAGCAGCCCGATGACGGCGTCCGCGCGTGGGAATCCGAGCCAGACCCCGACGACCCCGAACACCACCGCGGCGGACGTCAGGCCGTCAGCACGGGCGTGCTGACCTTCGGCCACCAGGGCGGCAGAACCGATCCTGCGGCCGACCCGGATGCGGTGGATCGCCACCACCTCGTTGCCCAGCACGCCCACGATGCCTGCGGCGAACACCCATCCGAGGTGGGTCAGCGGATGCGGGTTGACGAGCGCGCGTGCCGACTCCCAGACGATCAGCGCGGCCGTCACCGCGATCACCAGTCCGATGAACAGGCCGACGAGGTCCTCCGCGCGGCGGTAGCCGTAGGTGAATGCCTGCGTGGGGGCGCGCCGACCGAGGCGGAACGCCAGCAGCAGGGGGATCGTCGTCAGGGCGTGCCCCACGTTGTGCAACGTGTCGGCCAGCAGCGCGACAGACCCGGAGACGGCGACGATGAGGACCTGCAGCACGGCAGTCACGGTCATCCCCGCCAGTCCCACCCACGCCGCCCGGATTCCTTCCTGGCTTGCCTCCTCGGCCGACTGGATGGCGTCGTTCGCGTCGTGCGCGTGCAAGCCGATGCCGTGTGCCTTGGTCATCTCAACCGCCGATCCCGCGGTGATGCTCGGGCACACCCGAGCCGGCGTGCTCGGCATGGTGGAGGGCATCGCGGACGAGCTGGCGCACGTGGTCGTTCTCGATCCGGTAGAACGCCTGCGTGCCCTCGCGCCTGGTACGTACCAGCCGTGCCATCCGGAGCTTGGCGAGGTGCTGAGACACGCCGGTCGCCGGCTTCCCGATGGCCGCTGCGAGCTCGTTGACCGGGAGCTCCTGGTCGAGCAGGGTCCACAGCAGACGGACCCGGGTGGCATCGGCGAGCATCCGGAAGACCTCGACCGCCAGGTCGACCTGTTCGGGCAACGGGTCGCCCGGTCGGTGGTTAACCTGCTTATCTGCGTTCATACGTAGATATTGACGGATGACGGGGTCGCGGGCAAGCCGCGGGTGGGTGCGGTCAGCGCGGCGAGGTCAGCCCCGGACCTTGACCGGCAGGTGCCGTTCGGTACGCGTGCCGTCACCGAGCTGCCCGGCCGAGTTCCAGCCCCAGCACCACGCGGTGCCGAGCGCACGCACCGCGCAGGTATGCGATCCGCCACCGCCGATCGCCCGCCAGGTCGCGGCGCCGCTCACCACCGCCGGGGTGGCCCGCGGGGACGTACCGCCGTCGCCGAGCTGACCCGAGCCGTTCGACCCCCAGCACCACAGGCTCTTGTTCTGCTTGGTGCCGCAGGTGTGTAGGACGCCTGCCTCGACGACGGTCCACCCCGTCCCGAGGACCTTGGTCGGCGTCACGTACTCCGAGGTGAGCCCTCCGGACCCGATCTGGCCGTCCCTGTTGTCGCCCCAGCACCAGGCGGTGTTGTTCGACCGGGTCCCGCAGCTGTGGATCTCCCCGGCGGTGACCGAGGTCCACGTGGTGGCAGTGCCGACACGTACCGGCCGCAGCCTGCTGTTGTCGGAGGTTCCGTCGCCGACCTCACCGGACCCGTTGTAGCCCCAGCACCAGGCCGACCCGTTGGTCTTCACGCCGCAGCTGTGGGCACCGCCGGCCGCCACTGACCTCCAGTCCCCGGTCGTACGCACCCGCGCCGGGACGAGCCGGTTGGTGCCGGCCGTGGTGTCGCCGACCTGGCCGTTGGTGTTGGACCCCCAGCACCAACCGCTGCCGTCGCCGGCGACGGCGCAGGTGTGGTACTCGCCGGCGTCGACGTCGGTCCAGGCGCGCGACCCGTCCACCTTGACCGGCTCGGTCTGCTGGGCGTTCAGGACGCCGCCGGTGCCGTCACCCAGCTGGCCGGACGCGTTCATCCCCCAGCACCACAGCGTGCCGGCCGTCTTGAGCCCGCAGGAGTGGTAGGTCCCGACAGCGACCGCCTTCCAGTTGTTACCGGCACCGACCTGGCGCGGACGGAGGCGGTCGTCCTCGGTGCCGTCGCCCAGCTGACCGAACCCGTTGTGGCCCCAGCACCACATCGTTCCGTCGGTGCGGACGCCGCAGGTGTGGGCCTCGCCCCCGTCGAGCGCCTTCCAAGCCGCGGGCGCCCGGTCGACGTCGGCTGCTGCACCACCCGCCGGTACCCAGCAGAGCGTTCCGGCCACGAGCAGGGCTACGGCCCACCGGGCCGCTGATCGATGTCCACTCACGGCCCAGCCGCCTCTCACGCGGCAGCCGCCCTGAGCGGGCGGCGTGCCCGGCCAGGATGACCTCCCGCAGCGCGGTGCGTACGAGGTTCGACGGAACGACCCTTTCGTTGCTCGTCGCGCTCGCTCGTTAGTCTGGACTAATATCTGCCTTAACTATGGCTAACATCCAGGAACGCACGCATCCGGACTGCTGCATGCTTGCCCACACCGAGGCAGTCGAGGACTGCCTCCGTGCCGTGTTCAAGCTCTCCGGCCGCGGCGAGCGGGCGACCACCAGCGCACTGGCCGAGCAGCTCGCGGTGGCTCCACCCACGGTGTCGGCGATGGTCAAGCGCCTCGAGCACGGCGGGCTGCTCACGCGCACGGGTGGCGGGATTCGCCTGACCGACCACGGCGAGCGTCACGCGCTCGGGGTGACGCGGCGACACCGTCTGCTCGAGGCGTTCCTGGTGCAAGTCCTGGACATGCCCTGGGATCGCGTGCACGCGGAGGCGGATGCGCTGGAGCACGCCATGAGCCAAGACCTGGAAGACCGCATCGACGCCCACCTGGGACACCCCACGCATGACCCGCACGGCGACCCGATACCACCGTCGGCAGGGACGCACGTCGAGGCGTGGGCCGCGCCGTTGGCGGCCGCACAACCGGGCACGACCTTCGTCGTCGAACGCGTCTCGGACCGTGACAGCGCGGCCTTGCGCTACCTGACCGATCTGCGCATCCGCCCGGGTGCCGTCGTGGAGGTCATCGAGCAGGCGCCGTTCGACGGTCCGCTCTGGGTCCGCGTCAACGGTCGCCGGCACGCCCTCGGACCGACACTGGCCCGAGCGGTACACGGACGGACCGCCTGATGGGCTCGCCGACCCGACGCGGGCTCCTGATTGGCGGCGCGGGCCTCGCCCTCGGCGCGGGAGCGGTCAAGGCCAACGCCGCCGGCCCGCCCTCGGCAGGCACGAGCGGATCCGCCATGGTGCACGGCGGGGGGGTGGACGGGGCGACGTTCCGCGTCGGTGAGGTCGTCGACCACGGCGTCAACGGGTTCAACCCGACGGAGATCCTGCGCGACTTCGACTACGGCACCACGTCGGTGCTGCCCGGTGGCCGCGTGCTCCGTGAGTGGGACGTCTTCGCCGCCGACCAGGAGATCGAGGTCGCGCCCGGGGTCCGGTTCCCGGCCTGGACCTTCAATGCGCGAGTGCCGGGCCCGACCCTGCGCTGCCGTCAGGGCGACCGCCTCCGGGTGCGGTTCACCAACGGCTCCGCCCATCCGCACACGATGCACTTCCACGGCATCCACCCGGCCGACGTGGACGGCGTCCCCGCGGAGGGACGGGGCATCATCGAACCCGGCGACAGTTTCAGCTACGAGTTCGACGCGGATCCGTTCGGCCTGCACCTCTACCACTGCCATGTCGGGCCGTTGGCCGAGCACATCGCCCGCGGCATGTACGGCACGTTCGTCATCGACCCACCCGAGGACCGCCCGCCGGCCGACGAGCTGATCATGGTGATGCACGGGTACAACACCACGTTCGACGGCGCAGGCAACCAGCTCTACGCGGTCAACGGCATCCCGTTCCACCACATGCACGAGCCGGTGCAGGTCCGCCGCGGTGAGCTGGTGCGGATCTATCTGGTCAACATCCTCGAGTACGACCCGATCAACAGCTTCCACCTGCACGGCAACTTCTTCGACTACTTCCCCACGGGTACGCGACTCGAGCCCGCCGATTTCACCGACACGGTGGTGCTGGGGCAGGGGCAGCGCGGGGTTCTCGAAGTGCGGTTCCCGCACACCGGCCGGTTCATGTTCCACGCGCACAAGACCGAGTTCGCAGACCTGGGCTGGATGGGCTTCTTCGAGGTGTCCGACTGATGACGACGCGTGCCGCCGTCCGGGTGCCGGTGGCACTGCTGGCGGCGGGCGCCGTAGCTGCCCTCGCGGTTGCTCTCATCGCCCTTGCCCTGCTGGGCAATCGCACGTTGCCGGAGCGGACCGGGCCACCGGTCGAGGTGCTCGCCGTGGACCGAACAGTCCTGACTCCGGGCAGCATCGAGCTGACGGTGCGCAACGTGGGAACCGACCCGGTCCAGGTGGCACAGGTCTTCGTCAACGACGCGTTCATCGACTTCAGCGGGGGCATCGAGCCCATCGACCGGCTGTCCGCGGACACGCTGCGACTGGAGTATCCCTGGCAGGACGGCCAGCCCTACCAGGTCTCGATCATCACCTCGACCGGTCTGGTGATCGAGCACACGATCGACGCCGCGGCCACCACGCCGACGGTCGACGGCGAGTTCCTGATCTCGATGGCGCTGCTGGGGATCTACGTCGGAGTCGTCCCGGTCACCCTGGGGATGCTGTTCCTGCCACTGCTGCGCCGGGGTGGCCGGGTCGTGACGCAGACGCTGCTGGGGCTCACGGTCGGGTTGCTGGTGTTCCTCGCCGCCGACGCCAGCATCGAAGGGTTCGAGCTGGCCGCCGAGTCCGGTGCCGCCTTCGGCGGTGGGCTCCTCGTCGTGCTCGGCGCCGGGCTCGCGTTCCTCTCCCTCGCCGCTGTCGACCGCGTGCTCGAGAACCGGCGAGCCCCGTCCGATGACGACAACCGGAGCGGCATGCGGCTCGCGGTCATGATCGCGGTCGGGATCGGGCTGCACAACCTCGGCGAGGGCCTCGCGATCGGTTCCGCGTACGCGGTCGGCGAGCTCGCCCTCGGCGCCGCCCTGGTGGTGGGATTCGCGCTGCACAACACGACGGAAGGGCTGGCGGTCGTCACCCCGCTGGTCTCACGACGCACGTCGGTGCTCGCGTTGCTGGGCCTCGGCGTGCTGGCAGGTGCCCCAGCCATCCTGGGCGCGATCCTCGGCGCGGCCGTCGACAATCCCGCGCTGTCGGCACTGCTGCTCGGGGTCGGCGTCGGCGCCATCATCAACGTCGTCGTGCAGATCGTGCCGAGCATGCGGGACGCGGAAGGAACGTCGTTGAACCCGCCGGCGATCGGAGGACTCGCCGCCGGCTTGCTGATCATGTACGCGACCGGTCTCCTGGTGTCGGCGTGATGGTCACAGGCGCCAAGACGACATCGCCGGGCGACGCGGTCAGAGTAGTGCCAGGACACGCACCGCTTGCCGCTCCAGGCTGCCCGGTGGGTTGCGGTGATGGCCAGGACTTCCGGGCAGCAGCATCAGCAGCCAGAACACAGACATCAGTCGCCGGAAGTCGTGGAGGCGTGTCTGCTGCTCCCGTGAGAACCCCAGCACCTCGACAAGGTCGTCCGCATCAAAGAGACCGCGCAGGTGGACCGAGACATGCTCGACCAGGTCGGCCACCTCGAAGGCCGGGTCGCTGACCCCTGAGTCCTCGAAGTCGACCACGGAGCAGCGACCGCCGTCCCAGAGGAAATTGCCGAGGTTCCCGTCCGCATGCGCAAACACCCGCTGGACAGGCGGACCGGTGAGACGAGTGACCTCGTCTGAGTCGACCCACGTGCCCGCAGCCTCCAAAGCGGCCTGGACCGGTGCGTCCTCGGTTTGACGAGGTTCACGGATCCAGGTCCGCACCTCTGCCACGAGCTCGGACGGACCCCACTTCCGCTCCGGCAGACCGGCCAACTCGTCTCCGTGCGCGCCGGCGTACATGCGGCCCAGCACGTGACCCAGTGCCCGCAGCTGTTGCCCGGTCACCGGGGCCGACCCCAACGGCGCCCCCGGAACCCGCGTCATCACGATGACCGGGACACCATCATCGAGCCGCTGCTCCAGCGGCTCCGGCGCAATGCCCGGAACGCATCGATGCAGAAGCGTCAACCCAGCCCACTCGCGCTCAGGCTCTCCGTTCTTCCAGGACGTGTACCGCTTCACCACCGTGTCATCGCCCAGGATCACGTCATGGGTGCTCTCCACCATGCGCGAGAACATATTCGACATCGGAAGTGGCCCAGCGGTTTTCTCAGCGGCGTGCGCTTGCCACCGTCTGACGAGCGTCGCGCCAGGCGATCACGGCCGTACGTACACGGGGTGACGCGACGTCATCACCGCGCCGCCTGGCCCGCAGCTGTTCGATGAGCCAGGCCGGGGCGTGCGCCTGCTCGATCGCGCGGCTCTTGGTGACGAGCTCGCCGGTCGCCAGTGCATGACGCCCTCGTGCCATCGACGTCAGCCCTAGATCCGCGATCGCCGGGTCGAGCCACATGGTGGGTCGCCGTGCCGCCCACGCCCAGTACCCGGTCAGCTCGGCCCGTGCCGCCTCCCGGACCTCATCGGCGCTCATCGCAGGGAGCACCTCGAGCGGATGGCGACCGAAGACGGCGGCTCCGTGCAGCACAAGCTCAGCCCGGACGACCTGCGACAGGATTCGTCGGACGAGTGAACCGTGAGTCCAGGTGGGGTGCAACGCATCAGGATCCAGCAGCTGGGCGACGTTCACGTAGACACAACCGAGGTCGAGGCCAGAGCCCGATGTCTGATCCAGCTCTCGGTGAAGTCCCTCGAGCACAGACCGCCGTGCCGGTCCGACCGGGCCATGCACAAGCGCGACAAGGTCGAGGTCACTGACCCCAGGAACATAGTCACCAGTCGCGAGGGAGCCGCCCACGAACAGGTCGGTGACCCACCCGAGCGCGCAAAGCCGCCTCCCGAACTCTTCAACGATGGGTGGCGACACGTCCACGACCCGATCCTAGGAGCCCGCGGGCGCGCTGGCGGTCAGCGCTGACCGGCAGGCCGCAGCAGGATCTCGTTGATCGCACGGTGCCGGGGCCGGATGAGGGTAAAGGCGATGACTTCGGCGATGTCGTCGGCCGTGACCTCGGCCCGGCCGTAGAGCTCCTCGACGCCCTGCCGCTTCTCCTGGTTCCGGTGACCACGGCGACCCGTCCTTCGTTGGTGCTGCCGATGTCTCTGTCCGCTCGTGTTCGCTGGTTCGTGGTGCGGGCTCAGGCTTCGGGGATCGGCCGCCGGAAGCTCTCCAGGCTGATGGCGGTGGGCCGGCATCTCGACGTCGTTGTTCAGAGTCAGCAGGTCCATGCCCTCGACCGTGCGCAGAGGTTCGGCCACCGGCCCTGCTGGCCGGCGTGAGAGGGTCACCGCCATGCCGACCTTCACCCGATCCGACGAGCTCCAGGGAGCGGAGTTCGTCGACGCGGACCTGCGTGGCGCCCGGTTCGTCAGGGCTGACCTGTCCGGCGCCGTGATGCGCGAGGTCGAAGTCGCGGGGGCGGACATCGACGCACCGTGGCTCTCCAACGGCGACAACTTCTTGCGCGTCAACGGCGTCGATGTGATCCCGCTCGTCGAGGCCGAGCTCAACCGCCGCTTCCCCGGCCGCGCCGACAGGCGCGCCGCTGATCCGGACGGCCTGCGCGCGGCCTGGGCCAAGCTGGAGCACACCTGGGCGGCCACACTCGTGCGCGTCGCGCTGATGCCCGCTGGCACCGTTGACGTGTCGGTGAGTGGCGAGTGGTCGTTCGCCCAGACGTTGCGCCATCTGGTGCTTGCCACCGACGCCTGGCTGCGTCGGGCAATCCTGGGCAACGAGCAGCCGTTCCACCCCATCGGTCAATCGGGCCCCGGCGCCGAGGACGACGGCTTGGACATGTCGATCTTCACGACGCTCACACCGTCGTACGCCGAGGTCCTCGAAGTCCGGGCGGGCCGCGTCGCGATGGTGCGCGACTTCCTCGCCACCGTCACATCAGACGAGCTGGCCACGACGCGCAACAACCCGTGGGCCCTCGAGTACCAAGAGACCACCCGCTCGTGCCTGCACGTGATCCTCGAGGAGGAGTGGGAGCACCACCGCTATGCCGTACGCGACCTCGACGCGATCGAGGCGGAACGCGCGGCGACCGAACGCACGTCGGTATCATGAGGGCCTGCCGTCGGCCGTCACGGGAGTGCGCACATGCGAGAGCTGGTCCGTACGAACGACCCCGGCCTGATCTCGGTCATCGAGAGCCTGCTCGGTGGGGCGGACATTCCGTACCAGGTCACAGACCGCAACATGAGCGTGATCGAAGGATCCATCAGCGCGATCCAGGTCAGGATCCTGGTACCGGACGATCAACAGGCACAAGCCCGCGAGCTGCTCGTCGACGCGGAGCTCGGCAACTGGCTGCGACCCTAAGTCGGGCATGTCGGGTGAAGACTCGATGGACAGCAGCCGTCCTGTTCCTGGGCCTGCTGACGGCCTGTGCCCAGGACCCGGACGCCCCCGCGGCCGAGGACATCCAAACATCGTCGAGCCCGACCGACGCGACGACTGAGCCACCCCCAACCGAACCGTCCCCATCATCGACGCCCCGGCCGACCGACCCGGGCACGAAGGTCGTCGCCGCCGACAGCGACTTCGGCACGATCCTGTTCGACGCGACGGGACAAGCCATCTACCTGTTCGACGTCGAGGCAACGACCGAGCCGCGGTGCTACCAGGCCTGTGCCGCGGCCTGGCCCCCCGTTGTCACCGACGGTGCCCCGCTGGCCGGCAAGGGCGTGAAGACGTCCTTGCTCGGCACCACCCCGCGAACTGACGGAACGACCCAGGTGACGTACGACGGACACCCGCTGTACTTCTACGCGCATGAGGGAAAGCACGAGGTGGAGTGCCACAACGTCTTCCTGAACGGTGGCACCTGGTACGCCGTCCAGCCCGATGGACGCCGGGCCCCCTGAGCCGCCGCTTCCGCATCGCGTGCCGCGCGTCGGACAAGCCTAGGCGTCGAGGACCAAGTCCTCGCACGGCGTCGAGCAGCAGGGCAAGATCTGGTCCTGCGCGATCTCGCGGGGCCGGATGCCCCCGGCGTGGTTCATCTCGACGCTGCCGGACAGCAACGTGGTCTTGCACGTGCCGCACATCCCCTCCTGGCATGACGAGGGCAGGCTGAGGCCTGCCTGCGCAGCGGCGGCCAGCAGCGTCGTCCCCTCGTTGCACTCGACGGTTCGCCCGCTCCGCCGCAGCTCGACGGTGAACGCCGTGCCGCCGGAGGTGTGGGCCGGCGCGGCAGGAGGGGAGATCTCGAACGACTCCTCGTGGCACCGGTCCGGGTCGGCGCCGGCTTGGGCGAGCAGCCCCCGCACCGCCGCCATGTATGCCGGCGGACCGCACGTGAACACCTCCCGGTCGGAGAGGTCGGGAGCGACGTCAAGCAGCATCGGGAGGGTGACCCGACCGCGCAGGCCCGTCCATCGCTCGTGCCCCGCGTCGTCCTCGCACACGACGACCACGTGGACGCCCGGGTGCTCCGCCTCGATCACCTGCAGCTCGTCGCGGAAGATGATGTCGGCGGGTGTGCGGGCATGGTGCACGAACACGACGTCGACCGGCTCGCTGGCGGCATGGATCGTGCGCAGCATGGACATCACGGGCGTGATGCCGCTCCCGGCCGAGAGAAGGAGATATCTCTCGGCCGGGTGGTGCGCGGTGCTGAAGCGGCCGAAGGGCCCGTCGACGACGACAGGGTCGCCGGGCCGGAGATGGTCGTGCAGCCAGTTCGACACCACGCCGCCGGGCACGCGTTTGACGGTGATCGTCAGTTCGTCGGGTCGCCAGGGTGACGACGCGATGGTGTAGCAGCGACTCGCCGCCTGCCCGTCCCTCTCGACCGTCAGCGTGAGGTGCTGCCCCGGCTGGAACCGGTACGCCAAAGGCTCAGCCGGGCGCAGCAGGAAGCTGCGCACGTCGTGCGTGTCGTCGTGGACCGCCGTGCACACCAGCGTGTCGTCGAGCTCGTCGAGTTCGTCGTGGGACTCGAGCTGCTCGACCGCGACCGGGGATGCACCGGAGATCGCAGTCGTCATCGCGCGAGGTACTCCTTGACCCGGTCGACGTACCAGGTGATGAAGGCGTCGACCTGGTACTCGCTCGGGGCGTACGGGCCGGGCTCGTAGCCAGGACTGCTGACCCCGAGCTGGGCGCGTGCGCAGAAGACGCTGTCCTGCTCGTTGGTCTCGCGCCACACGTGAGTCAGCGTGCCGACGTCGTAATCGGTCCCCTCTGCTGCGTCCTCGTGGACCAGCCAGGTCGTTCTCACCAGCGTCCGGTCGGCCGAGAGCGGCAGCACGCTGAAGGTCACGGCATGGTCGGCGAGGACGTGGAACCACGCGTTCGGCTGCGTGTGCAGCGACACCCGGCCCAGCCGCGGTGTGTCGAGATCGCCGAGCAGCCGACGGGAAGCAGCCCGGCCGTCCATCGTGTAGGACTCGCCGGCAGCGTCCAGCGCCTCCCGCTGTACCCGGAACGCCGACACCCGGCCGTCGAGATCCTCGACTGCCAGGTAGGGGAGCCCCCGCTCCCGGCAGGCCTGCTCGAGCGCCGCCTCGGCGCGCAGGTAGCGCTCGTGCGCGGGGCGAAGCCGGGCAGGGATCTCGTCATCCGCGTAGCCGTACGTCGGGAAGAAGGTGCAGATCAGCTCAGGGTGGCCACCCTCGCAGTGGTAACACTCCCGGTTGTTCTCCATCACCAGCTTCCAGTTGGCCTCCTCGATCAGGTCGACCTGGGCGGCGACCTTGGTGCGGTGCAGCTGGTGCGGCAGAAGATATGGCGACGCGGTGGCGACCACCTCGTCGAAGTCGGCGGGCGGCTCGTCGGCCAGGCAGACGAACACCAACCCGGCGAGAACCCGGACGTGCACAGGCTTGAGGCCGAAGCGGCTCTTGTCGAAGCCGGCGGGCTGGTCGCCGGCGTGCAGCAGCGAGCCGTCGGTGCCGTAGGTCCACCGGTGGTAGCCGCACACGATGTTGCCGACCGAGCCGGCGCAGTCATTGAGGATGCGCGTTCCCCGGTGGCGGCAGACGTTGTGCAGCGCCCGCACCACCTCGTCGTCGTCGCGGAGCACGATCACGCTGTACGACCCGAGGTCGACAGTGACGTAGTCGCCGGGCTCGCGGAGCTCAGCCTCGGTGGCTACGAAGAGCCAGGTCCGTGCGAGGACGGCTGCGACATCGAGGTCGAAGACGGCCGGGCTGGTGTAGAACGACGACTCCAGCGGATGACCGACAGCGCGCCGTTCGGCGAGCGCGGCCGGGTCGAGGCCGGCGGGCACAGGCAGGGTCGTCGAGGTCATCGCGGTCTCCCTTCCGGGACGGAGGTCAGATCGCCGAGCACAGGCGCAGCGCGTCGTACACGGCGGCGTGGATGTTGCGGCTGGCGACGGCGTCACCGATCCGGAAGAGCTGGAACCCCCCGTCGGGTTTGGTGCGGATCGTCTGCGGACGCACCGCAAGCAGCGCAGCGTGGTCGACCGCCCCCGCGTTGGTCGAACCCGGCACCAGGTCGAGGTACAGCTCGTCGTTCGGCAGCGTGCCGTGCTCGACCACCACGTGGTCGACGTGACGCTCGACCTCGAAGTCGGCGTAGTCGCTGCGCAGCAGCGCCCTCAGCCCTCCGTCGTCGGCCTGGTGCACCCCGGCGAGCCGCCGGGCCAGTGTGATCGTGACGTCGTGCTCAGCGAACGCCCGCAGGTATGCCGGCGAGTTCATGCCACCGACGTCGGGGGCGAGCATCCGCTCCGGGGTGACCAGCTCGACTGCGGCGCCCCGGCTGGCCAGCATCTCGGCGGCGTCGAGGGCCGGCTCCGCACCGTTGTCGTCGTAGACCAGCACGCGTCCCCGCGGGTGCGCCGCACCGGACATCACGTCCCACGTGTCGGTGACCAGGTGCTCACCCGTGCGCAGGAACGAGGTGTTCGGGAGGCCACCTGTCGCGATGACCACCACGTCCGGTCCTTCAGCCAGCACCATCGGTGCGTCGGCGAACGCGCCGTAGCGGAAATCGACCCCTGAGTGCTTGGCCTCGGACACGCGCCACTCGACGATGCCGATCAGGTCACGTCGTCGGGGTGCCGCCGCAGCGAGCCGCACCTGACCGCCGGGCACATCCGCCGCTTCCAGCACCACCACGACGTGACCCCGCTCGCCGAGCACCCGGGCGGCCTCGAGACCGGCGGGGCCGGCGCCGACAACGACGACCCTGCGGCGCGTGGACGCAGGGGCGACCACATGGCTCAGGGTCTGCTCGCGGCCGGTGGCCGGGTTGTGGATGCACTTGGCGTCGCCGGACTGGTAGATGGCGTCGAGGCAGTAGTTCGCGCCGACGCAGGGACGGATCCGGTCCTCCTCGCCAGCGGCCACCTTGGCGACCAGGTGCGGGTCGGCCATCTGGGCGCGCGTCATCCCGACCAGGTCCACCAGGCCGTCGCGGACCGCGTGCCGTGCGGTGGCGACGTCCGAGATCCGGGAGGCGTGCATGACCGGGATCCCGACCGCACGCCTGATCTCGCCTGCGAACTCGAGAAAAGGCGCCGTGGGCGTCCCCATCGAGGGGATGACCCGGGCCAGGGTCGCGTCGCTCTCGATCGTCCCCTTGATGACACTGAGGAAGTCGACGCCGTCCTCGACGTACCGGGCCAGCGCCTGCAACGCCTCGTCGCGGCCCAGCCCGCCGGGGCTGTCCTCGTCCATGGACATCCTGATGCCGACCACGAAGTCGGGCCCGACAGCGGCTCGTACGGCACGGACGACACGGCGCGGGAACATCAGCCGGGCCTCGAGGCTGCCGCCGAGGCCGTCGTCACGCAGATTCGTCGCCGGTGACAGGAACGCATCGAGGAAATGGCCGTAGGACTGCAGCTCGATACCGTCGAGACCGGCCGCCACGCAGCGCTCGGCGGCCGAGACGTAGTCGGCGACGATGCGGTCGAGGTCCCAGGGCTCGGCCACCTTCGGGAAACTGCGGTGGGCCGGCTCCCGAAGCGGCGACGCGTAGACCAACGGCAGCCAGTCGCCGGTGAAGTTGCTGGTGCGTCGGCCGAGGTGGGTGACCTGGCACATCACTGCCGCCCCCGCCTCGTGCACGTCGTCGGTCAGCCGACGCAACCACTGGACGATCTCGTCCCGGTAGAGCAGCAGGTTGCCGAACGACGGCGGACTGTCCGGCGCCACCACGGCGGACCCGCCGATCATCGTGAGCCCGACCCCGCCGAGCGCCTTCTCCCGGTGGTAGAGCCGGTAGCGCTCCTTCGGCATCCCGTCCTCGGCATACGCCGGCTCGTGCGACGTGCTCACCACACGGTTGCGCAACGTCAGATCCTTGAGCGAGAACGGCTCGAGGAGCGGGTCGGAGGAACGCACCGTCCCAGTGTGCGAGCCGACAGTCGCTGACGACCAGGTCGGGAATCTGCAAGCGTTCGTGCACAATTCCCGCATGATCGATCGCCGGCTCCACGTGCTGCGCATGGTGGCGGCGTGCGGCACGGTCACCGGCGCCGCGCAAGCGCTGCACTACGCCCCGTCGGCGGTCTCCCAGCAGCTGCGCACGCTCGCGAAGGAGCTCGGTGTGGACCTCGTCGTGCAGGACGGGCGCCGCATCCGGCTCACACCGGCCGCCCGCGTGTTGCTGGAGCACGCCGACGAGCTGTTCAGCACGTGGGAGGAGATCCGTGGCCTGGTCGCGGCGGCTTCCACCGAGGGCATCGGCACGCTGCGGCTCTGCGGCTTCTCCACCGCCGCCGCGGCGCTGCTGCCGAGCGTTGCCGCCAGCGTCCGCGCTACCCATCCGCGCAGCCACGTGCGAATCATCGAGGCCGACCCCGAGGAGTGCTTCGAGCTGCTCCTCGCCGACGCGGCCGACGTGGCGGTTGTCGTCGCCACCTCGTCCATCCCGTCGACTACCGACCCCCGGTTCGAGCAGAGCTACCTGCTCGAGGACCCGCTGGACCTACTCGTACCGCAGAGCCACCGGCTGGCGCGGGAAGGGTCAGTCCGCCTCGGCGACCTGGTCGGGGAGTCGTGGATCATGGACCGCCCGGGCCGGCCTTACTACCAGCTGTTGCAGACCGCCTGCGCCGCGGCCGGCTTCTCCCCGGCCGTGGCCCACGTCGCCTCCGAGTGGGACACCGGGGCCGCCCTGGTCGCCGCCGATCTCGGGATCGCCTTGATCCCGCGACTGGCACATCTGCCGGCCGGCTACCCGATCGTCCGCGTCCCGCTGCGGGGCGACCCCACGCCTTCACGCCACATCCTTACCGGGATCCGGCGAGGTAGCGCCCAGCAGCCGCTCATCGCCCACGCGCTCGCGACGCTCGAGGCGAGCGCGCAGGATCGGACCCGGTTCCCGACGGGCTGACGTACGACGATGTAGGGCGTCGGCCAACGAAACGTAAGGCGGACTCCCGATGCGCAGCCACCACCCCAGGGCCAGCATCGAAGGCGGATGGGCGCCACAGGCAGGCGACACCGGAAGGGAAGAGGCCATGACGACACAGCCGCAAGCTCGCGACGCCATGCAGTTCATCAACGAGCAGGACCCGGAGACAGTCGAGCGTTTCGTCGCACGGCTCGAGCTCCGCGGCAAGGATCCGACATTCGTGGCCTACCGCGAGAACTACCTCGACGCGATGGACATGCCGCGGACGGCGGCGGTCCTGGAGGTCGGATGTGGCACCGGCGTCGTGGCCCGTGCGATCGCGTCACGCGACGGATTCGCCGGCACCGTCACGGGGGTCGATCAGAGCAAGGACTTCATCGAGGTGGCAAGGACGCTCGCGGCGAACGAGGCCGCCGCCGACCGCGTCCAGTTCGCCGTCGGCGATGCCTACAGTCTCGACTTCCCGGCCGCGAGCTTCGACGCCGCGATCGCGCACACCCTCGTCAGCCACGTCCGCGACCCGCTCGCGGTGCTCGAAGAGGCCGCGCGTGTTGTCCGACCGGGCGGGGTCGTGGCCGTCTTCGACGGCGACTATGCCTCGCTCACCTTCGGCGGCTCAGATCCGCGTGTCGCCGAGGCGATGGAGTCCGCCCTGCAGGCGACGATCATGAGCTCGCCACGCGTCATGCGCCAGCTCCCGCGCCTGCTGCCGAAGGCCGGGCTGCAGCTGATCGAAACGCAGGCGAACGTCTATGCGGAGGCCGGAACAAGCACATTCATGCTCAACCTGGCCGAGACTTACGTGCCGCTGGCGGCCTCCACCGGACAACTGCCGGCAGCGCAGGTCGACGCGTGGCTCGCAGACCAACGACGCTCCGCCTCCGACGGCACCTTCTTCGCTGCCTGCAACTACTACGCCTACGTGACACGACGCTGACGGGCTATCACACTCAAGGACCCGGCAGCGGGGGGCGACACTCTCTGGCTGGCAGTTCACCCCGGCTGGGTAGCGACACCGGCTTCGGCCACCCTTGGTTGGTCGGCGCTGCGGAAGGCGTAGTACGACCACACGGTTCTCACTACGCTCCAACCGATGGCGACGACGCCGCTTACCAGCAGCATGTAAGCCAGATCGGGTAGTCCCTGGGCCAGGGTGAGCAGCGGCACTCCCAGCTGCCTCGGCAACAGCACGAGGACGAGCAGCCCCCAGGCTAGGTTCAGCGCAAGTGCGATGCCGGTGCGCGTCTTGGGTCCGAACCGACCAGCGGGAGGTTGCCTACGTCGAAGAATGATCGCCGATCGGATCATCCCGCCGACCTGAACACAGAGGGCTGCGAAGACGACGGCGTAGACCAGGAACAGGCTGGTGCGTGACGGAGGCGGCGGTGGGTCTTGTCCCTCCACGATGCTGGCAACACCCTCCGCGACCATACCCATGCGACCACGGACGAAGAGGTCCAGAGAGTTCTCTGAGTTCATCAGCACCACGACGCCCTGGTCGCTCTCGGGCATGAGCACGATGTTCGTGTGGAAGTTGAACGTTTCTCCTTGATGAAACACGGCCGGAATACCGTTGACTGGTCCCACGAACCAGCCCATCCCGTACGACGTGTCGGTTTGAGCCGTTGGGACGGCGGCGCGGTGCAGTTCGGCTACTCCTTCTGGTGACAGAACCTCAACGTCGCCATATACGCCCTCATTGAGTTGGGCGATCAAATAGTGAGCCATGTCTTCGGCACTTGAGATCAGGTATCCGGCCGGGAGAAGGCCACGGTTGTACGGGAGATCGATCGCATCCGGCCGGCCAAACCAGTAGCGATGGCCGGTGGCCAGGCCCTGCTGCTCGGCGTCGATCTCGGAGGTGAAGGAGTGGTCCATCCGCAAAGGGTCGAAGATGTTGTCTTCGACGTAGCTCTCGTAGCTTTGCCCGCTCACGATCTGCACAATGAGCCCCAGCACCGAATAGTTGATCGTGCTGTACTGGTGAGTTTCGCCCACGGGCTGGGTCAACGCGACGGCACTCAACTCGCGGACGGCAGCCTCCAGCGCGTCGTCACTCGTATCGCCGCTCCCCTGGTAAGACCTCCCCGTCTTGGTCGAGATACCGCTCGCATGGTGTAAGAGGTGGCGGACCGTGATCTCTGCCGACGCCTCGTCATCAGCCACCCTGAACCAGGGAATGTACTGCTGCACCGGCGCGTCGAGTTCCAGCTCTCCGCCCTCGACCAGCTGCATGATCGCCAAAGCAGTAAAGGACTTGCTCAACGAACCGATGATGAACGGTGTCTCGACTGACACCGTGCGCCCGGACGGGTCGGCCTCTCCGAAGCCGCGCGCGTGCACCACTTGATCGTTGCGCACGATCGCCAAGGACAAGCCTGGGATGCGCTGCGCATCCATCTCTGCGTCCACGAAGGTGTCGACCTCGGAGAACTCAGCAGGGGTGCCTTCACCTACCGCAGCCGCATCGTCAGAATCTCCCGGGCGGCTCGCATAGTAGGCTCCACCAAGGATCAGAATGACAGGAAATACCAGGATCGCGATCTTCCGGTACCGCTTGCCCCACCGACCCGCTGCCACCACATGCCGGTCTGAGTGCTGCCCATCAGAGTCGGAATCTCTGTGGTCGACGTTCCGTGACGGCTTACCCCCGCCGGCCTTCGGTTCTTGATCCACAACCGCCTCCGGGATCTGGGCGGCGAACTGACTGCGCGGGCCCCGAAAGCCACTCCACATTGCCCCCTGACGCGAGTCAACGCTGACTCACCCGGGACCGCTGGCGCACCCAATTCGCGACGTCGGATTCGCCTGGCGTCTCCGATTATCCGCCTTCAGGGTGCCTAAGCGCACCTCGGCCTGATGAAACTCGCTCGGAGCGCAGTGAGCGGAACGACTGGTGCGTCCTTTCGCCGCAATACGCGCGGAGCGGCTACGGACCTGGCCATGCACTCGCATGCGGTCGTTCAGCCGAAGGTGAGCCCGTAGCGTTCGATGATGGGCACGGTGGCCTCGTAGTCACCCTCGCAGCCGTACGGCTCGAGCAGGGGGCCGAGGTCGAGGTCCTCGGTCGCGGTATCGATGGTCCGGAACGCCTCCTCGAGGCCGCCGGGAGAGATGAGCTCCAGCACCCGCGCCGGCGACTGCGCTGCGTTCCAGAAGGTGTGCCACTCGCCGCGTGGCTTGAACACGAAGTCACCCGGGGAGGCGACGAACTCCTCGCCGTCGGCGTGATACCAGACCTGCCCCTCGAGAATCAGGGAGAACTCGTCCTCCCTGGTGTGCCGGTGGAGGGGAGCCGCGATGGACCGCGGGGCCAAGAGGTGCTCCACGACGGCCACGTGGCCGCCCCACTCCTGCGAATTGACCAGGAACCTGTCACGACATCCGGCAGCGGTGCCCAGGATCTCGCCCTCGCCGGCCTTGATGATCCGATTCGTCACCGCTTCAGTGTGTGCACACCCAGCCCTGTCAGCCATTCCAGGAATCTGGTATTCCAGATGTGTGGTCAACATCGACCGGTTGGTGGAGCGCCTCGAGACCTTGTCGCGGTCCGGCCTCGACCTGGTGTCGCTCTGGCGTGGGGGTGCCCCCATGATTGCCGAGGCCGTCCCCCACTTCGAGGCGCCATGCTTCTTCACCGTCGACCCCGCCTCCCAGTTGACGACGAGCCACTTCCAGGAAGGGCTGCCGCACATCCCGGCCGAGTGGCTCGGTCGCGAGTACGCCGAGGGTGACTACAACTCCATGACCGAGGTGCTCGCGTCACCCGAGGGCGTGGGCACCCTGCACGACGCCACGAACGGGCACCCGGAGCTGTCGAAGAAGTTCCACGAGGAGATGAAACCGTACGGCTGCGAGCAGGAACTCCTCATCGCCCTTCGCACGCGAGACCGCGAGAGCTGGGGAGCCGTCGGCTTGTACCGCGAGGTCGGGCGTCCACAGTTCGACGAGCGAGAAATCGGCTTCATGCGGTCGGTAGCTCCCGCGCTCGCCGAGGGAGCCCGCCGGGGACTCCTGATGGGCCAGGCCAGCGAGCCCGACCTTCCCGACGCTCCTGGGGTCGTGGTGTTCGACGAGCACCTGAACGTCGAGTCGTTGACCCCGACCGCAGCGTCTTGGCTGGAGGAGCTCGGAGGTAGCGCCGAGTCCCCGCCCGCGAGCGTGCTCGCCGCTGCCGGTCGGGCCCTTGACCCCGAGGGGAGATCGGCCGAGGCGCGGGTGCTCTCCATCCATTCGCGCTGGCTCGTGGTCCACGGCGCTTCCCTGCCCGGGTCATCGGGATCGAGGCGCGCGACCGTGATCGTGCAACCCGCGCAGCCGTCACACCTTGCCCCGTTGCTCATGCAAGCTCACGGACTCACCCGACGCGAGCAACAGGTGACGCAGGTCGTCCTCGGCGGGGCATCGACCACGGGGGTGGCACGGGAACTGTCGATCGCCGAAGACACCGTGCAACAACACCTCAAGAGCATCTTCGACAAGACCGGCGTCCGGAGCCGCCGAGAGCTGGTGAGCCTGCTGTTCCAGACGCACTACGAGCCCCGGGTAAGGGACAACGAGCACCGGACACTCAAGGGACGACCCGCCCGGGACGGACCGCTCGGCGGATGAACCCACGGACGGCAAGCTGCGATTCCTGGGCGTGGCCACGACGGCAGCGAGTGTAATGGTGACTGCGCCTGCGTCGTCCGACGGTTCGGCCAACCCCGCCGCCCGGACCTTCCGACTGTCGAGAGCGTGCCCGCAACTTTGCGGTACCGGTCGCGGCGGGCTCGCTCGTTGTCAGATCGTTCAGGTCCATGACAGGTCTTTGAGCTGGGTGAAGAGCCCGTCGAAGTCCCACGCGAAGCTGGTGTTGGTCATGGCGACGAGTGCGAGTCGGAGGTCGGGATAGATGCGCATGGCGTTCCAGTAGCCACAGCCGGTGCCGTAGTGCTCGACAAAGCCCGGTGCGCGTTCGGCGTCGGCCGGCTTGCGGAACCAGCCGATGCCATGGTCGAACCGTTTCCCGGGAGCGGTGATGGACCGCATCGTCTGGAGCTGAGCCTGGGTGAGGACGGGGTGGGAGTCGGTGGCACGTGCGGCGTGGGCTGCAGCAAGTTGGACAGCATCGGTGACGGTGCCGGCCAACCCGCCGAAGGCGGCTCCGTTGACCAGGAACGGGTTCAGGGCGGTGTGTCCGTCGACCCTCGTACCGACCAGCCCGCGGGGCAGGGCTGCGCGCAGAACCGGCACGAACGCGCGCGGCGTACGAACGTATCCGACGGCACGGGGCGCATCCGCCTTGTAGACATAGCTGGTGTGCTCCATGCCGAGGGGTACGAGCACTCGTTCGCGGACGCAGCCCTCGAGACTGAGACCGGTGGCCGAGGCGATCACCTCGCCGGCGAGGAGATACCCGATGTTGGAGTAGGCGGCCCGTTCGCCGATAGCACGGGTAGGTGTTCCGTGCTTGGCGATGATTCTCCCCAGCAGGGCTGGGTCAGCGGGGTCGTCCTCGAGCCGGACCCAGCGAACGGGCATCGGATTACCGAGGCCAGCGGTGTGGGTCAGGAGTTGCCGCGTGGTGGGGTGACCGTGTGTGGCGTGCGGCCGGTAGCCCGGCAGGTACTCGCCGATGGGTGCGTCGAGAGCGAGAGCGCCGTCGGCGTGCAGCCGCATCGCGGTCGTGGCCGTGGCGATCTTCGTCATGGAGAACCACGGGTACTGGTCGTCGACGCTTGACGGCCGCTGTTCGGCGAGGTCCGCGTATCCGACGGCGCCGGCGTACAGAACCCGGTCAGGGGTGGCGAGCGCCACCCACATGCCGGTGATCTTGTTGTCGGTGGTGACAGCTTCCATGATGTCGCGGGCCAGGTCGGCCGGATTCTCACTCGCACCGGCTGGTCGGGCCGATGACCTGCCGTTGATGGTGTTCATGCTGAGGCCTTGTCGTGGAAGGGATGCGGCAGAGGGGAATCGGCGCTGACCTCGTCGACCTTCTGTCTGTAGCTCCGGCCCAGGCGGCCTCGTGTGACCAGGGCCAGCAGGCCTGTCAGTACCACGACGGCGAAGAGGCCCGCGAGCTTGCGGCCATCGCCTTCGACCAGGGCTGCGATCACGCCCTCCTCATTGTTGCTGCGGTTGAACACGCTGTGCAGCACGGCGACGGCCAGGATGCTGTCGCGGGTGCCTCGGAGGTACACGCCGATCATGAGACGGACGAGTGCACACACGATCAGCAGTGTGACCAGGGCGGTGATGAGGGATCCGAGGGTGAAGCTCCCGATGAAGTGCAGCGGCATGTGCACGAGCGAAAACGGAACGGCGGTGAGCATTGCGGCTTTGGCGAGGCCGTGCCGGCGCTCCAGCCCGGTCTGGACCACGCCCGACCACGCACTCTCCTCCCACAGGTTGATGAGGACGAGGTTGACCAGCAGACCGAATATCTGCCCAGCCACTAGAGGAACGACATCGACGGTCCTGAGGCTGTCGCCGAAGCACACGGCGAACGCGAGGGTCAGTGTGGGGAGTCCGGCCACGACCAGGAGCGTCCAGGTGATCCCGATTCGCCACCTGAGCATGCGCCGAACCAGTGTGCCCACCCCGCCTCGACCCTCGGCAGCCCACGTGACCCACAGGGTCGCCGGGACCAGGGCGACGAGGACCATGAGGACTGAGGCAATGCGTTCGGTGTCCACGCCGGGAAGCTGAGGAATCCAGCCATCAGGGATCACCCCATGGCTGGCCAGGATCGGCAGCGCCGTCACGGGGTAGGCAATCGAGAAGGCCATGACCATGAAGGCGGTCACGGGGTGACGAGCAGACCATCGACGCAGACGCTCGGTGGTGGGCGACACGAGCACGCCGGCTCGCACGTCCGGGGCACGAGGTGGCGCAAGTTCGTCGACGGTTTTCATGGCGATCCTTGGGTTGGGGAAGGGTCGGATGTTCCGGTCAGGAGGGGTTCGGCGGTTGGCTTCGCACGAAGTCGATGTAGAGGCGAACCTGCTGCTCCTGGGCGGCGTTGAGTGGTTCGCCGTTGTAGGGCAGCACCGGTGGACCGGTGTGGTCGTGGCCGGGAGTGTCCTGGTCGAGCACGACCCTGTACGGCCGCTCGTCGAGTCCCGAGCTCTCGCGCAAGACGGTGTCGAGGTGCTGCAGGACGAGCCGCTCGCGGACCGTGTCCGGGACGAACCTGGCCCTGAGGAAGTGCATCGCGGCCAGGAACGGCTCGGTTGCCTCGTCGTGCGCAGCTTCACCAGCCGCACTGAGCCCGACCTGGTGCGATCGGCCGTCAGCCGGATTGGCTGATCGGGTGATGTGGCCCCGCGCCTCGAGCCGCTTGAGGTGGGCAGAGACAGTCGTCGCTCGCTGCCCGGTCCAGCCGGTATCTGGGTAGGGGTCGCGGGGCCGTAGCGGCGCGGAGCTAGTACTGACGAAGACGTAACTGAGCGGGTCAACCCCTCGTGGTCACCCGGTCCGCCGACTCGACGTCGGAAACATGGCTGCTGAACCCGGTGGACTCGCGGGCGACGATCCGGAAGTCGGGCTTGATCAACCTCGGGGGCTGACGGTCTTCACCGTTCTCGTTGATCCGCTCGATGAGGAGGTTGACCGCGGTCTCGGCAATCTCTTGTCGTCCCGGATCGACGCTGGACAACGACGGGACCGCGAACTGGGCCTCGTCGATGTTGTCAAAACCGATCACGGCGACGTCGTCCGGAACCCGTCGACCAGCCTCGCCGAGGACGCGCAGTGCACCGAGCGCCAGAGTGTCGTTCAGCGCGAAAACGCTGTCGAACGGGATGCCGTCTGCAAGGAGCTCACGCATGGCGTCGGCGCCGTTCTCCCGATGCCAGGGCGCCGCAAACCGGATGAGCTTGGGATCGACGGATATCCCCGCTGCGTCAAGGGCGGCCCGATAGCCGCGCACCCGCAGGTCTGACGCTCGTACCGCCTCCCGCCTGTCAGGGTGCGCACCGATCAGTGCGATCCGCCGTCGGCCGAGGTCGAGCAGGTGCTCTGCGGCCGCCTTGGCAGAACTCACGTTGTGCATCGTCACGTGGTCGGTGGGCCCACCGAAGATTCGTTCGCCGAGCAGGACCAAGGGAAACGGGACGTTGAGGAGGTCTCGATCCTCCTGACCCACTCGCTCCGGGCTGAACAGGACGCCGTCCGTCAGGCGAATCGGCCGGCCACCGGACAGCACCTCCAGCTCGCGCTCGCGATTGCCACTCATCTGCTCGACGACGACACCGAGGTTGTGCGTCTCGGCGGTCCGGATGATCGCGTCGGCGAGCTCCGCGAAGTAGTTCTGCCTGAGCTCGGGCACTGCGAGCCCGAGAACGCCGGTCCTGCCGACCCGGAGCCCACGCGCCGACAGGTTGGGGCGGTAGGCGAGCTCCTCGATCGCGGACAACACACGCGATCGCGTTGTCTGGCGGACATGCGGAAAGTCGTTTACCACGTTCGACGCTGTCCTGACCGAGACACCAGCAAGCCGCGCCACGTCGCGCAGCGTCGAACTCACGCGCGCCTCCGCTCGGTCGGTCGTCCAGACTGGTGCCGCCTGGACATCACGTGCCCCGCTCCGTCCCTCCGCCAGGCACATCAGCAGTACGGACGGACCACTCCCCGGCGACCCGAATATGGAGTATAGGCGGGCCGATGACGAGCGCGATGACGTCGCTGGCCACGACCCCACTCGGCCACGTCCCGGCTTCGACGACGCCACTCCAACCTCGGACGTTCATGTCGATCCCGAGGCTCACCGCATCACTCCAGGAAGCCGGTCTGGCGCCCCGCTCTTGACACTGTTGCGGTGCTTTGCCATAGTTCATCACGAAATTTGCAACGTTGCAAATGCACCTGCACACAGATCCCCGCGGCCGCCGGGGGACGGCCGCGAGCACCCCACTCGTCCCGTCGATGGTGGGGGCCTTCAGCGGCGAGGCAGTGAACGACGTCGGACGGCATCCCGAAGGGAACCAAGGGCCAATGAAGACGAAGCCATTCCTGGGCGCAGTGTCCGTGTTCGCGATCGCGGGCGCACTTGTCGCGTGCTCCCCGGGGGATGACGCAAGCAGCGACAGCGACGCGAGTGGCTGCACGAACTCCATTCCCAAGGAGGATCTGCCGGTCGTGGAGATGTGGGCCTGGTACCCCAACATGGAACTGGCCATCGACAACTTCAACCAGGAGAACGACGAGGTCCAGGTCTGCTGGACGAACGTCGGCCAAGGCAGCGACGAGTACGACAAGTTCCAAACGGCCATCTCGTCGGAAACCGGCGCACCCGACGTGATCATGCTCGAGGCCGACCGGATCCCCACCTACCAGATCCAAGACGCGCTCGTCGACATCAGTGACTACGGGTATGACGAGGTCGAGGACGACTACGGCGAGGGCGCGTGGAAGGACGTCTCAGTCGGTGAGGCGGTCTACGGCGTCCCGGTCGACGGCGGCCCGATGGCGATGATCTACCGAAAGGACATCTTCGAGCAGTACGACATCACGCCGCCCAAGACCTGGGCCGAGTACGAGCAGACAGCCCAGAAGGTGAAGGACGCGGGTGGACCGCTCTTCGGCGATTTCGCGGCGAACGTGTCGGCGCTCACGATGGCGCTTCAGATTCAGAAGGGCGCGGACCCGTTCGAGTACGACCCGAGCCAGCCCGAGACGATCGGCATCAACCTGAACGACGAGGCCTCAAAGGATGTGCTCGACTACTGGGCGGGACTCGTGGAGAAGGGCCTGGTCGGAACGCAGGACCAGTTCACGCCGGAGTTCCTCTCAGGCATGGTCAACGGCAACTACGCGACCTACGTCTCGGCCGCGTGGACACCCGGATACCTCACCGGCGCCGGCGTGGGGAAGGGCCAGGAGTCAGGCAAGTTCGCAGTCGCGCCACTCCCACAGTGGGATCCGGACAATCCGGTGCAGGTGAACTGGGGAGGATCCGCATTCTCGGTCACGAGCCAGGCGGACGACCCTGAGCTGGCGGCGAAAGTCGCGTACGGCGTCTACGCCGACGAGAAGACACTCACCAACGGCTGGACGAACCAGATCATCTTCCCGCTCAACGTCAACGTGCTCAACGACCCTGAGTTCGTCAATCTCCACGTGGACTTCTTCGGCGGTCAGCAGGCAAACAAGGATGTCTATGTCCCCGCGGCGAACGCCTATGAAGGCTTCGCATACAGCCCGTTCCAGCAGTACTACTACGACGCCATGACCAAACAGGTCGCCGCGATCAACGAGGGTGAGATCTCCGGATCGGAGGCGGCCGACCGGCTCCAGGAAGATGTCGCGGGCTACGCGGAGGAGCAGGGATTCACCGTCCAATGACGTCGCGTGCCCACCCGCGCCCAGGTCTCCGCCAAACCCCGGCGCTCCGATGACCCTCCAGAGGGCGGATCGCACGCAGCGCACCGCACCGAGAACCCGCAAGGCAGCCAAGGTATCGATGCGTGAGCAGGTGGCGGGATGGCTGTTCGTTGCGCCGTTCGCGCTCACCTTCCTCGCGTTCCTCGTCGCACCACTCGTGTACGCGCTGTACCTCAGCCTGTTCCAGAAAGCGCTGATCGGCGGCACGAGCTTCGTTCTTTTCGACAACTACACCAAGGCGTTCACCGACCCGACCTTCCTCGATGGGGCGTGGTTCGTCGTTCGCTTCGCACTCGTCAGCATTCCGATCCAGATGGTCATCGCACTCGGGATGGCGCTCATCATCGACACCGTCACGTCGGCGTTCACGCGGTTCTCGCGGTTGATGATCTTTCTTCCGTACGCGATCCCCACGGTCATCGGCGCCCTCATGTGGGGCTTCCTCTACAGCAAGACCTTCGGGCCCCTCGCCGACGTCTTCGGCGCCAGCGCACCGGACTTCCTCAGCACTGAGCTGATCTTCTATGGCCTGCTCAACATCGTCACCTGGCAGTGGGCCGGCTACTACATGATCATCCTCTACGCCGCGCTCCAGGGCATTGATCCGACCCTGTACGAGTCTGCCCGCATCGACGGCGCGAGCACGTGGCAGATCACGCTGCGGATCAAGATCCCGCTGATCACGCCCGCGTTGCTCCTGATACTGGTCTTCGCCCTGATCGGCACACTGCAGTTCTTCAACGAGCCCGCGATCTTGCGCGACCTCGCCGCCGGGACGATCGGATCGGGCTTCACGCCCAACATGTACGCGTACGAGCAGGCGCTTGGCCTCGCAAACTTCAACTACGGCGCCGCGATCTCGTTCGCGCTCGGCGGAGTCGTGTTCGTCTGCGTCTACGTCTTCATGTTCCTCACCCGCAAGAGGGGGAGCTTCTTCTGATGACGAGTCGCATCGACTCGGCCTCTCGCCGCCGCCGCGCACAGAACCACCTGCCCTTGCAGGTCCTCCTCGGGTTCCTGGTCGTCTACTACCTGGTGCCGTTCTGGTGGGTCGTGGTGAACAGCTCGAAGGACGCCTCCGGACTGTTCAGCGGTGGGAATGCGCTGTGGTTCGCCGACGACATCGACTTCATCGGAAATCTCCGAGAGCTGTTCACCTACAACGACGGCATCTACGTGAGATGGCTCTACAACTCCGCGCTCTACTCGTTCGCGGGTGGCGTGGGTGCCACCGCGCTGGCGGTGCTAGCGGGATACGGCTTCGCGAAGTTCCGCTTCGGCGCCCGGCGCTTCAGCTTCGCCGTCCTGCTCGGATCGGTGATGGTCCCACAGACCGCGCTGGTGATCCCCACCTTCGTCATGTTCTCGAACGTTGGCCTGACGAACACGATCTGGGCGGTGATCCTTCCCTCACTGCTCAATCCGTTCGGTGTCTACCTGATGCACGTCTATGCGCGCGACGCCGTTCCCGATGAACTTCTGGACGCGGCGCGAGTCGACGGGGCAGGTGAGGGGCGGATATTCCTCAACGTCGCGCTCCCGCTGATGCGGCCCGCGGTCATCACTGTGCTCCTGCTGTCCGTCGTCGCCTGCTGGAACAACTACTTCCTGCCGCTCGCGATGCTGTCGGACAACCGCCTCTTCCCGGTGACGGTGGGCATTGGCGTCTGGCAGGGCATCGCCGGTGGCAACAACGCCGGCACGACGTCGCTCTGGAGCCTCATCGTCATGGGAGCGCTCGTGTCGGTAATCCCGCTCATCATCGCCTTCCTCCTGATGCAGCGCCACTGGCGCGGAGGTCTGTCCCTCGGGAGCCTGAAGTAGCCGGCCCGCTGCGGTCCACGCGACGGAGGTGCGTCATTTCCGGCGCGTTCGCGTCACTCGCCAGTGCCGCGTCGGTCGCCAGTGGTGCGGTACCGGTGGCGTCGGATCAGGACGACCCTCGGCTCTCGCAGTCGACCGCGGTCTCTACGAGGACGCAGGTGTCGTGTTGAGGCCCTCCGTCGCCTCGATCTGTGTCAGCGCCGCCGTCGAGGTTGTCAGATCCGCGGCAGCCAGACAGATCGTCGTCCCCAGCATCGCCGAACAGATGATCAGGTCCGGCAGCCCCAGTGACGACGTCGTCCCCACCTCCGCCGTACAGGGCGTTGTCCGCATCGTCGGAGGAGAGACACTCATCGAACGCGCCCTCGAGACGGTCGTCACCGACCCCGCCCCGCAGAACGTCCGATCCGCCCCCGCCTGACACGGAGTCCGCTCCCGAGCCTCCAAGGACCAGATCGGGACCGTCACTGCCTTGAACGGCATCGCTGCCGGCGCCGCCCTCGATCCTGTTCGGGGCGCGGCCCCCGAACTCAAGCACAAGGTCGTCGCCCGCGAGACCCTGGACGATGTCTCGCCCAAATTCACCCCACAGCTCATCGCGTCGACTCGTGCCGCTGATGAGATCTCTCCCGGACCCACCAAATCCACCGCGCACCTGCGCGATCACGTCGTCTCCAGCATTCCCATGGGCGAAGGTTCGACCCGGGCCACCCACCAGGCGATCGTCGCCCTCCCAACCGATAAGGAAGGCATCCACCGACCCGCCGACCATCTCATCGTCAAACGGGCTTCCCTCGACACAACTGATGTGCACGAGCGTGTCCCGACCCTGGCCGGTCACCACCCCGCCGTCGAGGTCAACCTGGACACCGCGGGGGGCGCGTCGGTAGCCGGCGCACACAGAGGCGAAGCGGCCGAGCACACCACCGGCAAGGACGTCGCGGCCAGCCCCGCCGACCAGCACCTCGTCGCCGCTCCCGGGAGTATCGCCGGCGTCGATATCATCGTCGCCGACACCTCCGCGGGCTTCGTCCGCTCCCGCATTTCCTCGGAGGATGTCATCGGCTTGGCCGCCTTGGATGTCGTCGCCGCCAGCACCTCCCCGGATCCTGTCCCGACCCGTCGCCCCGCGCAGGATGTCGGCGCCCTCGCCGCCGCACAGGACATCGGCACCGTCAGCCCCTCGAATGCGGTCGTCGCCGCCAAGACCCGCGATCACGTCACGGCGCAGGGTGCCGATCAGCCGGTCGTCGCCGTTGCTGCCCGTCAACGTGATTTCCTCGCCCGCGCAATGACGCAGAAGTCGGGACGGATCGTCCCAGCCAACGGCGGGCGTGGGCAGGACGAGTCCGACACCTGCCGAGACGATCGCCACCGCGCCGACGAAACTGTTGCGCCGATGGGGCTGAGACATCGCAACGCTCCTGGTATTGGCTAGCCGCCAAGGAACGGCGCCAATCGGGTGTCGCAGTGCGTCGAGGTTAGCCTCGGGCGTGGGAGAGGCACAAGAAGTGTCCGGCCATCCCGTCGGCCGCGCGCAGCCCCGCCTCACCTCATGGGGAGCCGAACTCGTACACAGCCGTGGAGCCGGCGGGGGGACTCGAACCCCCAACCTCCTGTTTACAAGACAGGTGCGCTGCCAGTTGCGCCACGCCGGCGGGTGGTGGGAACTGTAGTTGGAGGCGGCACGTCCTTCGTGGACAGCCTGGGTGCTGATCCATCGGCACTGCGACGCTTGACACCGTCCGACGACGAGGAGTACGCCAGCGCATAGTCCCGCACGGGACGGACGGAGAGGTGGCCCATGCCCGAGCCCCGACGCCGCAAGGACCGCACCCCCAAGACGAAGCACGCCCCCCAGGCCGAGCTGACCGAGTTCACCGAGTGGGTCAGCAGGCAGCGCCGCCCGAAGCGCGGCGACGAGGGCGAGAGCCCGCCGGAACCGCCGGACGACCAGCGCGAGCCCCGGAAGCCCGGCACCGACCGGGAGGTGCGCCGGTGATCCCCGACCTGCACTGCTACGTGAACAGTCGCTCCGAGGTCGACTGGAACACCTGCGGCCAGGCTGCCATCGCCACCATGGTCGACTACTGGGGCAAGGACCCGTGGGACCTCGACCGGGTGGAGCGCGATCCCGACGACGACCTTTGGTACTGGGACGACGGCGCAGCCATCGACGCGGTCAAGGCCGACGGCTTCGACTCCGACGTCGTCTTCGGGTGGGGCACGACCGGCGACCGGATCAAGGCGGCGCTGCGCCACTACGACCTGTCCGCATCGGTCGGCTACTCCGGCTTCGCGTCGTGGGGCTGGCAGGACCGGTGGGAGTCGGTGCAGAAGTACGTCCAGAAGAACCGGCCGGTGCCGGTGATGCTCGACCTCGGGGCCATCGGCGGGCCGTCGTGGACCGCGCACTGGGCGATCTGCTACCGGGTCGACGACGGGCAGGTCTACCTCGGCAACTGCTCGTGGAACTCGTCGCCGACGATCGACGACTTCCTGGACGCGTGGCGCGCCTGGTTCCTGCCGTACGGGTTCAACCACTGCGCGGTCTTCTGCTGATGGGCTGGTGGACCGACCGGATGCTCCCGGGCATCACCGACCGCGTGCTCGGCGACGAGGCCATCGCCGCGGTCCGCGCGGTGGTCTGCGAAGGGTTGCGCGGCGACGTCGTCGAGATCGGGTTCGGGTCCGGTCTCAACGTGCGGCACTACCCCGCGGCCGTGACGTCGGTGACGGCGATCGAGCCGTCGGAACGGGCGTGGGAGATGGCCCAGCCGCGCATCGCCGCGGCCGACGCAACCGTGCAGCGCGGCGGGCTCGACGGGCAGCGGCTGGACCTCGCCGATGCGAGTGCCGACGCGGCGCTGTCCACGTTCACCATGTGCACCATCCCCGACCTCGCGCTGGCGCTGCGTGAGCTCACCCGGGTGCTGCGCCCCGGCGGACGGCTGCACTTCCTCGAGCACGGTCGGTCGCCCGAGCCGGGTGTCGCGCGGTGGCAACGGCGGCTGCGTCCGCTGCACGCGCGGGTCTGCGGCGGGTGCAACCTCGACCGGCAGATCGACGCGTACCTGACCCGCAGCGACCTGCGGCTCGAACGTCTCGACACCGAGTACGGCGAAGGCTCGAAGATTTCCGCGTTCCGCTACATCGGGACCGCGGTCAAGCCGCCGGTCAGCGGGGCACAGGCATACTGAACCGGTGGCGGCGTCGATTCCTTCTCCCGTCCGCGACGCCGGGCTCCCCGACCGGTTCCGGCTGGACGCCCTGACCGCCGACCTCGAACCGCCGCTCGCGATCGTCGACCTGCCCGCGTTCGACGCCAACGCCGCCGACCTCGTGCGACGGGCCGCCGGCACGCCGATCCGGGTGGCCACCAAGTCGGTGCGGTGCCGGACGCTGATCGACCGGGCGCTCGTCGTCCCGGGGTTCCACGGGCTGATGACCTACTCGCTCGCGGAGGCGGTGCGGCTGGCCGACGCCGGGCACGACGACGTGCTGATGGCGTACCCGAGCGCGGACCGCGCGGCCGTCGGCGACCTGCTCGCCGACGAGCGCCGCACCCGGGCGATCACCCTGATGGTCGACAGCACCGAGCACCTCGACCTCGTCGACGCGGTGACTGCGCCCGACAAGCGCCCGCCGGTCCGGGTGTGCGTCGACATCGACACCTCGCTGCGGCTCGGCCGCGCCTGGCTGGGCGTTCGCCGCTCGCCGCTGCGCACTCCGGACGAGGTGGCGGGCGTGGTCGCGCAACTGGCGGCACGACCGGGTGTCCGTGTGGTCGGGCTGATGACGTACGAGGCCCAGGTGGCCGGCCTGCCCGACACCTCCCCCGCGGTGCGGGCGATGAAGCGGGCCTCGTTGCGCGAGCTGGCCGCTCGCCGAGCGTCGATCGTGCAGGCGGTACGCGAGCTGGTCGACCTCGAGCTGGTCAACGCCGGCGGCACCGGGTCGCTGGAGGTCAGCGCCGCCGACGTGGAGGTGACGGAGGTGACGGCCGGGTCGGGGCTGTTCGGCTCCGGCCTGTTCACCGGCTACGACGCCTTCCAACCGAAGCCGGCGGTGCTGTTCGCGCTCCCGGTCGTACGGCGCCCGTCGGCCGAGGTCGCGACCTGCCGCGCCGGTGGGTACGTCGCCTCGGGACCCGCCCAGGGCAGCCGGCTGCCCACGCCGGTGCTTCCCACCGGGCTCCGACTGGTCGGCGCCGAGGGCGCGGGTGAGGTGCAGACCCCCGTACGAGGTCCGGCGGCCCGGCACCTGCGCGTCGGCGACCGGGTGTGGTTCCAGCACGCGAAGGCCGGCGAGATGTGCGAGCGCTTCGACCGGCTGCACCTGCTGGAGGCCGACCGGTACGCCGGCAGCGTGGACACGTACCGCGGTGAGGGCTGGAACTTCGGATGAGCGGGGCCGCCGGCCTCGGACCGATCTCGCGCCATCCCGGCGGCGGTGACGGTCCCGACGTCGCCGGGTTCGTCGGCACCCGGTGGATCGCACTGCTCACGCTAGCCAACCTCGGGCTCTGGATGGCGCTGTTCACCCCTGTGCAGGTGCTGCTGCCCGACCAGGTGGCCGGTATCGACGAGTCGCACAAGGTCACCGCGCTGGGGATCGTGTCCGCCATCGGAGGCGCGATCGCGCTGGTCGGATCGCCGCTGGCCGGTGCGCTGTCGGACCGCACCGCCTCCCGGTACGGCCGGCGCCACCCGTGGACGCTCGGCGGTGCGTTGCTCGCCGCCGGCGCCCTGTTCGCGCTGGCCGAGCAGCACACGATCGTGGGCGTCGCGGTGTGCTGGGGCATCGCCCAGCTCGGGATGAACGCCGTCCTCGCCTCGCTGACGGCGGCGGTCCCCGACCACGTGCCGGTGCCGCAGCGCGGCACCGTCTCCGGCTGGATCGGGCTGCCCCAGTGCATCGGCGTCGTCGTCGGCACCGTGCTGGTGACGACGGCGTTCACCGGCCAGCGCGGCGGCTACGCCGTCATCGCGGTCGCGTTCGTCGTGCTGGTGCTGCCGTTCGTGCTCGGCACCGACGACCCGCCACACCCGCGGGCGGAGCGGGAGGCTCCCGGGTGGAGCGCGTTCGCAACCGGCGCCTGGTCAGCGCTGCGCGACCACCCTGACCTTGCGTGGGCGCTCGGCACCCGGTTCCTCGTCATGCTGGGCAACGCCCTCGGCACGATGTACCTGCTGTACTTCCTCGACGACGAGGTCGGGGTGGACGACCCAGACCTCGGCCTGCTGGTCCTGGTGCTCGTCTACAGCCTCGGCGTGCTGTGCTCGGCGGTGCCGGGCGGCATCGCCAGCGACCGCGCGGGCCGGCGCAAGCCGTTCGTCATCTGGTCCGGCGTGACGATGGCGCTGGCGGCGGCCCTGCTCGCGGTCGTGCCCACGATGCCGGCGGCGATCGTCGCCGCGGCACTGCTCGGGCTCGGTTACGGCCTCTACCTGGCCGTCGACTCCGCGCTGGTGACGCAGGTGCTGCCCTACCCCGAGTCGTACGCGCGCGACCTCGGCGTGCTCAACATCGCCGGCGCGGCACCGCTCGTGTTGGCTCCCGCGCTGGCCGCCCTGGTGGTCAACGAGCTCGGTGGCTACGCCGTGCTCTACCTGCTCACTGCCGCCGTCACCCTCGCGGGCGGGTTGCTGGTGACCCGGATCCGGTCGGTGCCGTGACCGGGCGACCGCCGTGGCGCAACTGGGCCGGCACCGTCACCGCGTGGCCCGTCCGGGTCGTGCGGCCCCGCACCGTCGATGAGCTCGCCGCCGAGGTACGCCGCAGCGCGGCCGACGGGCTCCGGGTGCGGGCCGTCGGCGCGGGCCACTCCTTCACCGACGCCGCCGTCACCGACGGCGTCATGGTCGACATGGGGGCGCTCGACCGCACCGTCGTCGACACCGCGACCCGGCAGGTGACCGCGGAGGGTGGGCTCACGCTGCGGCGGCTCGCCCGCCGGCTCGCCGCCCACGGCCTGGCGATGGCCAATCTCGGCGACGTCGACGTGCAGACCGTCAGCGGCGCGCTGGCCACCGGCACGCACGGCACCGGAGCCGGGCTCGGCGGCCTCGCCACCCAGGTGACCGCTCTCGAGCTGGTGCTCGCCGACGGCACGCTGGTGCGCTGCACACGGGACGAGCGCCCGGAGCTGTTCGCCGCCGCCACGGTCGGGCTGGGCGCGTACGGCGTCGTCGCCACGGTCACGCTGCAGTGCGTGCCGGCGTTCCTGCTGCACGCCACCGAGACGACGCTGCCGCTCGAGGAGGTGCTCGACGGACTGGACGAACGGGCCGACGCGCACGACCACGTGGAGGCGTACTGGTTCCCGCACACCGACCGGGCACTGCTCAAACGCAAAGACCGCGTGCCTGGCGACGTCAAGCGGCAACCGCGCTCGCGGCTGCGTGCGCTCGTCGACGACGAGGTGCTGGCCAACGGCGCGTTCGGCGCGGGCCAGTGGCTGGTCGCCCGCCGCCCCGACCGCTGGGCGCCCCGGCTGCAACGGCTGGCCGCGAGCACCTGGTCCACCAGCGAGCTCGTCGACGACTCGTACGCCGTGTTCTGCAAGCCCCGTCGGGTGCGCTTCGTCGAGATGGAGTACGCCGTCCCGCGGGCCGCGCTCGGCGAGGTGGTGCGCGACCTGCGGCGCTGGGTGGAGGCCGAGCGCGAGCCGGTGAGCTTCCCGGTCGAGCTGCGGGTGGCCGCGGCCGACGACATCTGGCTGTCCACCGGGCACGGGCGGGACACCGCGTACGTCGCGGTGCACCAGGGGGTCCGCCTGCCCTACGAGCGGTGGTTCGCACACGCCGAGCAGGTCGCCGGGGCAGTCGGCGGGCGACCTCATTGGGGCAAGCTGCACGGGCTCGACGCGACGGTGCTGGCCGGTCGCTACCCACGGTTCGCCGACGCGGTCCGGGTGCGCCAGGAGGTCGACCCCGAGGGCCGGTTCGCCAATGCGTACCTCGACAGGGTGCTCGGCCGCATCGACTGACGGCGGCGTCGGCGGAACCGGCAGACTGGGTGCCGTGGCCCTGCGCATCCTCGCTGCCAAGCCCAGCCAGCAGCTGCTGACGCTGCCCTGGCAGCTGCCGCTCGAGGAGTGGCCGGACGAGTGCCAGGTGCCCCTGGCGCGTGGCATCTCGCGGCACATCGTCCGGTTCGTGCGCGTCGACCACGAGGTCTACGCCGCGAAGCAGACGCGGGAGGCGTGGGCCTGGCGCGAGTACGGGCTGCTGCGCAACCTGCGCCGGCTGGACCTGCCCACGGTGGAACCGGTCGGCGTGGTGACCGGCCGGGTCAGCGAGGACGGCACCGAGCTCGAGCCCTGCCTGCTCACCCGGCACCTGCCGCACTCGCTTCCGTACCGGGCGCTGTTCTCCCAGCAGCTGCGTCCCGAGACGATCCGCCAGGTCGTCGACGCGCTGGTCGTGCTGCTGGTGCGGCTGCACGTCGAGGGCTTCTGGTGGGGCGACTGCTCGCTGTCCAACACCCTGTTCCGGCGCAGCGCGGGCGAGTTCGCGGCGTACCTGGTGGACGCGGAGACCGGTGAGCTGCACACTCGCCTGTCCGACGGACAGCGGGCACACGACCTCGACCTGGTGCAGACGAACGTGTACGGCGAGCTGCTCGACCTGGAGGCCGGCGACCTGCTCAGCAGCGAGGTCGACCCGGAGGGCCTCGTGCAGCGGATCTCGGACCGCTACGACGTCTTGTGGGACGCGCTGACCGGGGTGGAGGAGTTCGACACCGCCGAGACGTGGCGCATCGAGCAGCGCATCCACCAGCTCAACGAGCTCGGCTTCGACGTCGAGGAGCTCGACATCGTCACCGACTGGGACGGCGCCTCCGTACGCATGCAGCCTGCCGTCGTCGAGGCGGGGCACCACCGCCGTCGGCTGCAGGGACTCACCGGGCTCGACGTCGAGGAGACACAGGCGCGGCGGCTGCTCAACGACCTCGACACCTACACCGCGAGCCTGAACCTGCAGGGCGAGGACCCGATGATCGTCGCGCACCGCTGGCTCACGCAGGTGTACGAGCCGCTGTGGGCGATGGTGCCGCCCGAGCTGCGCGACCGGCTGGAGCCCGCCGAGCTGTTCCACGAGGTGCTCGAGCACCGGTGGTACCTCTCCCAGGAGAAGGGCGAAGAGGTGGACATCTTCGAGTCCGCGCGTTCCTACATCGACGAGGTGCTGCCGAAGCGCTCGCAGACCCTGTCCGGCTCGGTGCCCACGTCGCTGGACGACGGGCTCGAGCCCGCGCTCGGCACCGACGACGACCTGTTCGACTCGTGACCGGCGACTCCCGCGCGGCCTACGAGCAGGCGGCTGCGTGGTTCATGTCCCTGGTCGACCGGGTCGACGGCAGGTGGGACGCGCCCGGACTGGGGGCCTGGACGGTCCGCGACCTCGTGGGCCACGCCAGCCGGTCGCTGCTCACGGTGGAGTCGTACCTGCACACGGAGCCCGGGCCGGTGGAGGCGGCGTCGGCGGTCGACTACTTCGTCCGCTCGCGCGACGCGCTGGCCGACGCCGAGGCAGTGGCCGAGCGCGGTCGGAAGGCGGGCGCCGACCTCGGCGCCGACCCGGCGGCCGCCGTGCGCTCCATCGCCGTGCGCGTGCTCGCACTCGTCGCTGCGGCCGGTGTCGACGACTACGTGTCCACCCCGGTCGGCGACCTGTGGCTCACCGACTACCTGCCCACCCGCACGTTCGAGCTCGTCGTGCACGGCTGCGACCTCGCCGCCGCGTGCGACCTGGTGGCAGACGTGCCGGTGGTGGCAGCGGCGGAGGCCGGCGCGCTGGCCGCCGGGCTCGCGGCCCACGACGGCAGCGCGTCCGACCTGCTGCTCGCGGCGACCGGGCGACGGCCGCTGCCGCCCGGCTTCACGGTGCTGTGAGCGACCCGCCGCTCACCAGCGCAGCCCGGCGCCGGTGAGGGTCAGCTCGACGTCGGTGCGGGCGTCGTGGCCCATCGGCACGGGAGGATCGGGGTCGGTGGGGCAGACCGCGTGCCACGCCTCGACCAGGGTCGTGTCGTAGGCCAGCAGCAGCGCGCGAAGCCGGTGCGCCTTGGCCGGCACCCGCCTGGCCTCGACCGCCTGCAGCTCGGCGGCCAGCCGACGCAACCGGGCGGACAGCTCGTCGATCGGCGGACCCGGGGCGGTGGGATGGCGGCGGGCCCGGCGCTCCACGAGCTGCTCGGGCAGCCATCGGACGGCGTACCAGCCACCGAGCAGGGCCCCGACCGCCACGGCCAGGGTGATGACGACGTCCACCACAGCGAGCCTCTCCGGCCTCCCATCGTGCCACCTTTCCTCGGGTCCCGGCTGCGTGAGCGGGACCCGGGGCGGTCACACCGGCTGCGGCTGGTGACTCCCCGCGGCTGCCCAGACCCAGCGGGCCTGGCTGGCCGCCCACTCCTCCAGCGGACCGGGGTGCAGCTCCAGCTCGGAGCCCTCGACGACCAGCGACGTCGTCGGCGTGCTGGCGCCGAGCTCGACCAGCAGCGGGCGCAGGTGGGTGTCGGCGGCGAGCCGGTGACCCGGCTGCGCGACCAGCATCAGCGGCACGGCGACGACGCCGACCAGCGGGCTCGGTCCGTACCGGTCGAGGAACGCCTTGAGCAGGCCGGTGTAGCTGGCCTTGTGGACCGGGCTCGCGACGACCAGCACCGACGACGACGCCACCAGCCGCAGCGCCTCGTCGACGTCGGCGTCCGGCCCGCGGAACAGCTGCGGCGCCAGATGGGCGAGGTCGATCACCCGCGGGCCGGGCTGCGCGACGGTGGTGGCCGCGTCGCCGGCGGCGGCCGACTCGGCTGCCAGGGCGTCGGCGGTGCGCAGGGCCACCTCGAGGGTGCGCGAGCCCGGCCGCGGGTTGCCACAGAGCACGGTCAGCGGACCGCGCGCTGTGGTGCTGGTGATCGTCACCCGCAAACCATAGTGACTTGATTGACTTAAAGCAAGAAGGTGCTAGCCGCGGTGCTCGGCGAGCAGGTGCCGGGCGATGACCATGCGCTGCACCTGGTTGGTGCCCTCGAAGATCTGCGTCACCTTGGCCTCGCGCATGTACCGCTCGACCGGGAAGTCACGCGTGTAGCCGTAGCCGCCGAGCACCTGCACCGCATCGGTGGTGACCCGCATCGCCGCGTCCGTCGCGACCAGCTTGGCGATCGACGCCTGCCGGGTGAACGGCCGGCCGGCATCGCGCAGCCGCGCGGCGTGCAGGTACGTCGCGCGGGCCGCCTCCACCGCTGCGGCCATGTCGGCGAGCAGGAACTGCAAGCCCTGGAAGTCGGCGATCGGCTTGCCGAACTGCTCGCGCCCGACTGAGTACGCCGCCGCCGTGTCGAGCGCGGCCTGGGCGAGCCCGGTGGCGCACGCGGAGATGCCGAGGCGTCCGGAGTCGAGAGCGGCGAGGGCGACCGACATGCCGGCACCCTGTTCACCCACCAGGTGACCGGCGGGGACCCGTACCCCGTCGAGGACGACCTGCGTCGTGGTCGAGCCGGTGAGTCCCATCTTCTGCTCGGGTGCGCCGAACGACAGCCCGTCGAGCCCGGCCGGGACGTGGAACGCCGAGACCCCCCGGGTGCGGTCGGGGGACGTACGGGCGAACACCAGGTAGAAGTCGGCCTCGCCCCCGTGCGTGATCCAGGCCTTGGTGCCCGTGAGCACGTAGTCGTCACCGTCGCGGACGGCCTTGGTGCTCATCGCGGCGATGTCGGAGCCGGCCTGCGGCTCGGACAGGCAGTAGGCGCCGAGCTGGGAGCCGCCGAGCATGTCCGGCAGCAGCCGCTTGCGCTGGTCGTCGTCGCCGAAGGTCGCGACCGCCCAGCTCGCCAGCGAGTGCACCGAGACTCCGACGCCCACGCTCATCCAGGCGCCCGCGATCTCCTCCAGCGCCTGCAGGTAGACCTCGTACGGCTGGTCGCCGCCGCCGAACTCCTCCGGGTAGGGCAGCGCGAGCAGCCCGGCCTCGCCGAGCAGGCTGAAGACGTCGCGCGGGAACGCACCGGCCGCCTCGTCGGCGGCGGCCCGGGGCGCCAGCCGCTCGGCCGCGATCTCGCGGGTCAGCGCGAGCAGGTCCCGTGCTTCCTCGGTGGGCAGCAGTCGTTCGACAGCCATGCCGCTCAGAGTAGGCGACCCGTGCCGCGCGGGACCGGCCTGCTGAACGGGGACACCGGCCGGGCGCGCCGCTCGCCGTCGACGATGACGTCGACGTGCTCGGCGTAGAAGCAGACCATGTCCTTGACGGCGAGCGCGTCGGTGAGCGGGTCCCGGTAGGTCCAGCAGATGTCGATCGCACCGTCCTCCGTCTCCAGCGCCCAGTAGTCGGCGAAGCCCTTGTACGCGCACACGGTGCGGCTGCTGCTCGACTCGAGGGCGTCGAAGCGGACGTCCTCGGCCGGCAGGTACCAGCGTGGGGGCAGTGAGGTCTCCAGCAGCAGCGACGGGTTCCGGCTGTCGGCGAGCAGGACGCCGTCACGCTCGACCCGTACGTGCCGGCTGCTGCGCTTGACGTCGATTCGCTTGAACGGATCGCGCGCGTGGCCGACGACCGACTGCTCCTCCTCCAGCCAGCGGTCGAAGGCGGAGAAGTCGAGCACGACGACCCCCGGCAGGTCGGGGTCGGCAAGCCGGAAGGCGGCCCCGTCCTGCCAGCGCCCGCCCACCTCCATGGCGAGCTCCTCGCCCGGTGCGCTGTGCACGCGGAACTGCCCCGGCGGAAGGATCCGGATCCCGGGCGCGATCTCGACGTGGGAGTCCGGCGCCGCGGGCGGCGGCTCGGTGACCGGGCGAACGGCGACCAGCAGGTCGTCTTCCGGCACGGCGAACGACGGCACCACCCGGCGCGGCTCCCAGACCAGCCGGGCGCGGACCGAGTCGAGAACCACGCGGTCGCCGTCGTATGCGCGCAGCCGGACGACCATCGGCTCGTACACGAGGTTGCGCTGCGCCGCCAGCAGGAGACGGCTCATCCGTTCGGCCATCCGCTGACTGTCTGCGGGAGCCGCCCCTGCGTCAACCCCGATCGGCGGGATCCTCGTTATAACAGGTTCTATTTATATAAGTGGACTCTGATAGTCTCGGGATGTGCAGGCGTTCGACGTGCTCGGCGACCCGGTCCGCCGACGGATCCTCGAGCTGCTCGCCGACGGCGAGCAGACCTCGGGGGATGTGTGCGCGGTCATCCGGGCCGAGTTCGGCATCTCCCAGCCGGGGGTGTCCCAACACCTGCGGGTGCTGCGCGACAGCGGATTTGCCACCGTCCGGCCGGAGGGCACCCGCCGTCTGTACGCGGTCGACCCAGCGCCGTTGCGCGATGTCGACGCGTGGCTCGACGGGTTCCGGCGGTTCTGGACGCCGCACCTCGACGCGCTCGGCACCGAGCTCGCACGCGGCAAGCGCCGCAGAAGGAGGAGAACGTGATCGACGTCGTCCACCAGATCGAGTCCGTGCAGCGGACGGTCGGCAGCCGGGTGCTCGGGGCCGGCGAGGCGCGCACCGTGACGTTGAGCCAGACGTACGACGCCACCGTCGTCGACGTCTGGGACGCCTGCACCACTGCCGAGCGCATCGCCCGCTGGTTCCTGCCGGTCACCGGCGAGCTTCGGCTCGGCGGCCATTACCAGCTCGAGGGCAACGCGGGCGGCGTCATCGAGACCTGCGACCCGCCGCACGTGTTCACAGCGACCTGGGAGTACGGCGGCGAGCTCAGCTGGATCGAGCTGCACCTCTCGGCGGCGGACGGTGGTACCCGGTTGGAGCTCGTCCACATCGCGCAGGTCGACGACGAGCGGTGGACGGAGTTCGGACCGGGTGCCGTCGGCGTCGGTTGGGACCTCGGGCTGCTGGGGCTGGCCGGCCACCTGGCGTCCGGGGAGGCGGTCGACCCCGAGCAGGCTGCCGCCTGGACGCAGGGCGACGAGGGCCGGCGGTTCATGACGCTCAGCAGCGAGCGCTGGTACGACGCCAACGCGGCCGCCGGAGCCCCGGTCGACGGAGCTCGTGCGGCGGCCGACCGCACCACGGCCGCGTACACGGGCGCCGGCTCCTGACGCGACCCGCCTCCCCCGCAAAGTCCGCACTCTCCCCCAGTTATTGCGCGTCGCGAGTGCGTGTTTCGCAAGTGCCCTTGCGAAACGGACAGCCCCAAACCTCCCGCTACCGTCGGCGGCGGGCGATCTCGTACAGCGCGATGCCGGCGGCAACGCCGGCGTTGAGCGACTCGAGCGCGGAGGCCATCGGGATGGTCACCAGGGCGTCGCAGTGCTCGCGGACCAGCCGGGACAGGCCGGCGCCCTCACTCCCGACGACCAGCACCAGCGGCCCGTCGGCGAGCTCGAGGTCGCCGATGGCGATGTCGCCCTCGGCGGCGAGGCCCACGACCATCAGCCCCACCTGCTGGTAGGCCGTCAGCTGGCGAGTCAGGTTCGTCGCCCGCGCGACCGGCAGCCGTGCCGCCGCACCTGCCGACGCCTTCCAGGCGCCCGCGGTCATGCCGGCCGAGCGGCGTTCGGGCACCACCACGCCGTGCGCGCCGAAACCGGCCGACGAGCGGACGACAGCGCCCAGGTTGTGCGGGTCGGTGATGCCGTCGAGGGCCACCACCAGCGGGTCCTCGCCGGCGTCGGTGGCCCGCTGCACCAGGTCGTCGGGGTGTGCGTACTCGTACGGCGGCACCTTGGCCGCCACGCCCTGGTGCACGGCTCGGTCGGTCGACCGGTCCAGCTCGGCGCGCGGCACCTCGAGGATCCCGATGCCCTGCTCGGCGGCCGTGCGGAACACCTCGCGCAGCCGGTCGTCGCGCTCGGCGCGCTCCGCGACGTACAGGCTGGTCACCGGCACCCGGGCGCGCAGTGCCTCGACGACCGCGTTCCGCCCCACCACCCACTCGCTGTCGCCACCGCCGCGAGGACGCCGGTTGGACGGCCGCGGAGCGGAGCGCTTGTCGGCAGCCTTCCGCTCCCGGTAGGCCTTGTGGTTCGGCCGCTCCGCCGCCTTCGGGGTCGGCCCCTTGCCCTCGAGGCCGCGCTTGACCCGGCCGCCCGAGCCGGCGGTCGGATTCCCCTTGCCCGTCTTGCGGATCGCACCTTTGCGCTTGCTGTTGCCGGGCACCCGCTCAGCCCTCCGCCAGCGTCCAGCGCGTCCCCGACGGCGTGTCCTCGATCTCGATGCCCGCCGACTTGAGCCGGTCGCGCACCGCATCGGCGGCGGCCCAGTCCTTGCGGGCGCGCGCCTCCTGCCGCTGCTCCAGGAGCGCCTCGACCAGCGCGCCGACGGTGTCGCGCCCGGGTCCGCGCCGGGTTCCGGCCCAGGTGGGGTGCAGCGGGTCGAGGCCGAGCACGTCGAGCATCCGGCGTACGGACGCCAGGTTGCCGCGCAGGGACGGCGAGTCGCCGTCGGCGAGCAGCTTGTTGCCCTCGCGTACGACGTCGTGCACGGCCGCGAGCGCCGCCGGCGTGGAAAGGTCGTCGTCCATCGCGTTGACGAAGTCGGCGCACGGCGTGCCGTCGGCCTGGTCGACGCCGCCGGTCAGCTCGGTGGCGCGGGCGACGTAGCCCTCCAGCCGGCGGTACCCGGTGGCGGCCTCGGCGAGCGCCTCGTCGGAGAACTCGACGACGGAGCGGTAGTGCGGCGCGACCAGGTAGTAGCGCAGCTCGACCGGGCGGAACCGCTTGACCACCTCGTGCACCAGCGCGGAGTTGCCGAGCGACTTGCTCATCTTCTCACCCGCGGTGGTGACGAGCCCGTTGTGCATCCAGATCCGGGCGAACTGCTGGCCGGCGGCGCGCGACTGCGCGAGCTCGTTCTCGTGGTGCGGGAACCGCAGGTCGAGCCCGCCGCCGTGGATGTCGAACTCGTGGCCGAGATACTTCGCCGCCATCGCCGAGCACTCCAGGTGCCAGCCCGGCCGGCCGCGGCCCCACGGCGACGGCCAGGATGCGGTCGCCGGCTCCTGCGGCTTGTGTCCCTTCCACAGCGCGAAGTCGCGCGGGTCGCGCTTGCCGCGGGGGTCGGCGTCCTCGGCGGCCTCCATCTCGTCGATGCGCTGGCCGGACAGCTCGCCGTAGGCCGGCCACGACCGCACGTCGAAGTAGACGTCGCCGGACCCGTCCGCCGCGGCGTACGCGTGCCCGCGCTCGACCAGGATCTCGATCAGCTCGTGCATCTCGGTGATGTGGCCGGTGGCCCGCGGCTCGTAGGCCGGGGGCAGGCAGCCGAGCACGGCGTAGGCGTCGTGCAGCAGCCGCTCGTTCGCGTACGCGAGCGCCCACCACTCGACCCCCTGGTCGGCGGACTTGATCAGCACCTTGTCGTCGATGTCGGTGACGTTGGCGACCAGCGTGACCTCGAGGCCGGAGTGCTCGAGCCAGCGGCGCAGCACGTCGAAGGCGACCTCCTTGCGGATGTGGCCGACGTGGGGAGCCGCCTGCACGGTGAGCCCGCAGTGGTAGATGCCCACGGTCCCGGGGTGCACGGGCACGAGCTCGCGCACCTCACGGCTCGCGGTGTCGTACAGGCGGATGCTCACCCGCCCAGGGTATCGGCGCCGTGGGTGCCGGACGGATGTCGTGCCATTGCGGGGCCGTCCACCACCAGACGGGCACGACATGCGTCATCCACAGGGCGGCGTCGCGACCCCGCCACCCCGGTCCGCCGGCGACCAGGGTGTCGCCATGCGCCTGCTGGAGGTCGACGACGCGGACGACCACGACCGGGTGCTGACGTCCGCGCAGGCATGTGCGGCATTCGGTCGCGAACGGGTACGCGCCCAGCTGGCCGCGCGGCGCTGGCAACGGCCGAGGCGCGGGGTCGTCGTCCTGCACAACGGACCGCTGACCTCGATCCAGCGCGCCCGCGTGGCACTGCTGGGCTGCCCGCCGGGTTCGGCGCTCGGTGGGCTCACCGCGCTGGAGCTCGACGGACTCGAGGGCTTCCGCCACCCGACGCCGTACGTGGTCATGCCCGAAGGTCGCCGGCGCCCGCGCTACGTCGACGTGGTCCCGCACTGGTCGCGCGAGCTCAGTAGCGCCGACGTCCACCCACTCCGCGACCCCCGCCGCACACGTCCTGCGCGCAGCATGCTCGACGCCGCGAGCTGGTCGCCGTGGAAGGCCGAGCGGCGTGCCCGGGCGATCGTCCTGGCCGGCGTGCAGCAGCGGCTGGCACCGACCCGCGACCTGCGGGACGCGCTCACGCGACGCGGACCCTGCCGACACCGCGCTCTCATCGTCGAGTCGATCCTGGACGCGCACGGCGGAATCCAGTCGCTGCCCGAGCGCGACTTCGACGACGTCGTGCGCCGCGGCGGACTTCCGGTGCCCACCCGGCAGTCACCACGTCAGCGCAGCGACGGCCGCTACTACCTCGACGTCGAGTGGCGGGGACTCGGGGCTGCCTGCGAGATCCACGGCATTCCCCACCTCGCGGTGACGCAGTGGGAGTCCGACCTCGCGCGCGCCAACGAGATCACCATCGCCGGCCCGCGGCTGCTCGTCTTCAGCTCGTACGCCATCCGGCGTCACCCCGACCGGGTCGGCGACCAGCTGGCGAGGCTGCTGCGCCGAGGCGGCTGGCGCGGCTGATCCGGACCGATGTCGTGCCCGTACGGGTGCCGACACCCCCGCAATGGCACGAGATTCGTCTCCAGGCCCTCAGGCGCCGCCACCGACGTCGAGCGTGCAGGCGGTGACGTACGACGCGGCGTCGGAGGCGAGCCAGGCGATCGCCGCCGCCACCTCGTCGACGGTGCCGGGTCGGCCCATCGGCAGCCGGGCGGTCACCCGCTCGAGCCGGCCGGGGGCGTGGATGTCGGTGTCGGTCGGTCCCGGCCGGACGCCGACCACCCGGATGCCCTCGGACACGACCTCCTTGCCGAGCCCGGTGGTCACCGCGTCGACGGCGGCCTTGCTCGCCGCGTAGTCGACGTACTCCCCCGCCGCGCCCAGCACCGCCGCCCGGGACGACACGTTGACGATCACGCCGCCGCTGCCACCGCGAGCCGTCGACATCCGGCGCACCGCCTCGCCGCACGCCAGCAGCACCTGGGTGACGTTGACGTCGAGCAGCGTGCGCAACCGCTGTCCCTCCATCTCGTCCACCCGCGCCAGCGGCGGCACGATGCCCGCGTTGTTGACCAGCACACCCAGCGTGCCCAACCCGGTGTCGACGGCGTCGAACAGCGCACGGACGCCCACGGGCTCGGTCAGGTCACCGGCCACCGGCAACGCGCGAACGCCGAGCGCACGGCAGTCCGCCGCCACCTGCTCGGCCGCGTCGGCCCGCTCCCGGAAGCCGATCGCGACGTCCAGACCGGCGGCCGCCAGCGCCCGGGCGGTCGCCGCCCCGATCCCCCGGCTGCCACCCGTCACCAGCGCGATCCGGCCCGTCACCGTGTCCACGCCCCGCAGGATGCCAGGGCCGGAGCCGGTGACAGCCAGCGCCGTCTCCGGGCACTATGGCCCCATGTCCGAGGAACAGATGGTCGAGTCGGTCCAGGGTGCCCTGCGCCAGCTCCAGGTCGACGAGAAGGTGCTCGCGGCTGGTCAGTTCCAGCCACGCGGACACACCGGCAGCATGTTCGCGGGCGGTCTGATCGGGAGCAGCGTGGGAGGCAGCGGGCTGGCCGACAGCATCGCCACCGTCGGTGGATCGATCGCCGGCTACAAGCTGCACGACGCCGCGTCCGGCCTGCCCGGCTCGATGCTCGTCGGCGTGACGGACACCAGCGTGTACGGCTTCGCGGCCGCCCACCGGAACAGTGAGCCCGAAGCCCTGGTCTTCGCGGTACGCCGCGACGGCATCACGGTGAAGGTGCATCAGCGGGTCAACGTGCGAGTCCTCGAGCTGATCGACGCGTCGACCGGGGCGCAGATCGAGCTGGAGGGCAACCGGCTGCCGCTGACCCACACCAAGGACGTCATCCAGCTGCTCAGCTGACGACACGCGCGGGAGCCGCGGCGCGAGCGCTGCGGGTGACCGGTGTGCCCGTATCGTGACTCGGCGTGACTGCCCTTCGCGCTCTCCTCGTCGCCTCGCTGGCCGTCGTCCTGGCCACCACCGCCGCGCCGTCCGCACCGGCGCTGGGCGACCCGAGCGCCGGCCGGTCCTCCGACGCCGCCGCGGCGGAGGCACGCGCGCACCCGCGGACCGAGCTGGCCCGCTGGTCCAGCAGCAAACGCTGGCGGGCGGGCGACCGGCACGGGGTCGTCGTGCGCAAGGGCACCATCCGCATCGGCAACCCGGTGGGCGTGCGCCGGTTCAACGACCCGCACGCCGGCGGCGGCACCAAGCGGTACGCCTTCGGGCGCTGGCGGTCGTCGTGGGCCAAGCCGGGGTTCGGGTTCCGTGAGCTGGTGCCGTCGTGGTCGGCCCGTACCCCGCAGGGCACCTGGCTGCAGGTCGAGGGACGGGTACGCACCGCGGCCGGGCGCACCGGCGGGTGGGACCTGCTCGGCCGCTGGAGCGGGCAGCTCCGCGGACTGCACGATGCGTCGCAGGGCAAGCAGGCCGACGACGTCGCGCGGGTCGCGGTCGACACCATCAAGACCGACGTCGCCGCTCGCGCGTGGCAGCTGCGGTTCACCCTCTACCGCAGGATGGGCAACGGCCACACACCCGTCGTTGCCTCGGTGAGCGGAGCCGCCTCCACGTCCCCGCCGTCGTCGGTGTCGACCAGCCGGCCGGGCCCCGCCCGCGGAAAGGTGCTCAAGGTCCCCCGCTACTCACAGATGATCCACCGCGGTCACTACCCGCAGTGGGGCGGCGGAGGCGAGGCCTGGTGCTCGCCCACGTCGATGGCGATGGTGCTGGCGGCGTGGAAGCGGGGTCCGCGACCCAAGGAGTACGCCTGGGTCAAGGACTCGTACAAGAACCCGTGGGTCGAGCACGCCGCACGGATGGTCTACGACCACCGGTACGACGGCACCGGCAACTGGCCGTTCACGGCCGCGTACGCGGGGACCCGCCGGCTGGACGCGTTCGTGACCCGGCTGCCGTCGCTACGCGCGGCCGAGCGCTACATCCGCCGGGGCATCCCACTGGTGCTGTCGATCGCGTTCGGGCCGGGCCAGCTGGACGGCGCGCCGATCAGCTCCAGCAACGGTCACCTGCTGGTGCTGCGCGGCTTCACCCAATCGGGCAAACCGGTCGTCAACGACCCCGCCGCGGCGCGCAACAGCGGCGTCCGCCGGGTCTACGCCCGGGGCCAGCTGGAGCGGGCGTGGCTCACCTCCACCGCCGGCACCGCGTACGTGGCCCATCCCCGGCGGGTGCGGCTGCCCGCGAACCCGTGAGCCGCTGCCCATGACCGCACCCGGGCTTCGTGTCGGAGTCGGCGTCGACGTGCACCGGCTGGTCGCCGGGCGGCCGATGTGGCTGGCGGGGTTGCGTCTGGCCGGAGGAGCCGCTCGGCCTGGACGGGCACTCCGACGCCGACGTCGCCGCCCATGCCGGGTGCGACGCGATGCTGTCGGCGGCCGGCCTCGGCGACCTCGGCGGCCAGTTCGGCACCGCCGATCCGGACTGGGCCGATGCCTCCGGCGCCGCGCTGCTCACCGAGACCGTGCGCCGGGTGGGCGAGCGGGGCTGGTCGGTGGGCAACGTCGCGATCCAGGTGGTCGGCAGCCGGCCCCGGCTCGGACCGCGACGTTCCGAGGCAGAGCGGGTCCTGACCGATGCGGTCGGGGCCCCGGTGTCGGTGTCCGCGACCACCGCCGACGGCCTGGGCCTCACCGGCCGCGGCGAGGGCGTGGCCGCGATCGCGACCGCGCTGCTGCTGCGCGACGAGTGACCTCGACACCTCAGCGGGCGCGCAGCACTGCCTCGGCCAGCAGCAGGTCGAGCGGCCCGGTCACCTTGAACGCCTCCGGGTGCCCGGCCACGACGCGTACGGTCGCGCCGGCGCGCTCGGCCAGCCCGGCGTCGTCGGTCGCCACCTCGCCGGCCAGTGCGTAGGCCCGGTCCAGCACCTCCCGGCGGAAGCCCTGCGGCGTCTGCACCGCGCGCAGCCGGCTGCGGTCGACCGTGGTGACCACCCGGTCGCCGTCGACCTGCTTGACGGTGTCGGACACGGCCACCACCGGGACCACGGCGTCGGCACCGGCGCGTACGGCGTCGACGACCCGCTGCACCACCTCGACCGGGACCAGGCAGCGGGCGGCGTCGTGCACCAGCACCACGTCGTCGGAGGTGTCGAGTGCCGCCAGCGCTGCGGCGACGGAGCCCTGCCGGTGCTCGGCTCCGGCCACCACCGACCAGCCCGGCCGGAGCCGGGCCGCGGCGAGCACCCGTTCCATCTCCGCCGTGGCCTCAGGGGGCGCCGCGACCACCAGGCGGGTCACGTCGGCGCAGGACTGGAGCGCGCGCAGGGCGTGCACGACCACCGGCACGCCGCACAGCGGCTGCAGAGCCTTGGGCCCGCTCCCGCCGAGTCGCACCCCCCGGCCGGCAGCCGGCACCAGGACGGCGACGCTCACCTCAGGAGGCGAGGACCTCGTCGAGCAGCGTCTCGGCCTTGTCCTCGTTGGTGTGCTCGGCGAGCGCGAGCTCGGACACCAGGATCTGGCGGGCCTTGGCGAGCATCCGCTTCTCGCCGGCCGACAGACCGCGGTCCTTGTCGCGGCGCCAGAGGTCTCGCACGACCTCTGCCACCTTCATGACGTCGCCGGAGTGGAGCTTCTCGAGGTTCGCCTTGTAGCGCCGCGACCAGTTCGTCGGTTCCTCGGTGAACGGCGCGCGGAGGACGTCGAAGACCCGCTCGAGGCCTGCCTTGTCCACCACGTCCCGCACACCGACGAGATCAAGGTTGCAGGCGGGCACCCGGACCACGAGGTCGGTCTGCGCCACGATGCGGAGTACGAGGTAGGTCTTGTCCTCGCCCTTGATCTGCCGGGTCTCGATGTCCTCGATGACGGCCGCGCCATGATTGGGGTAGACGACCGTTTCGCCGACAGTGAAAGCCATGTGTCAAAGTCCCTTTCCTCACCGCAAGTCTAACACGCGCTCGGGCGCGTCTCACCGACGTTTGCGCAGGTCAGACGGCAAATCAGGGCTTGACAAGCGATTCATTCCGTGCGTGTCGGCGACGGCTCCGTACCCGACCGCGACGAAGCGGCTCCCTGCTCGCTAGGCTCCCCGCGTGCCCTCGCCGACATCCCGGAACCAGCCGGCGCGCGCGACCCTCGTCGGGCTCGCACTGGCCGCCACCTGCGCACTCTCCGCCTGCGCCACCAGCAGCGACGCCCAGACCAACCAGATCTACACCGCACCCGAGGGCACCGACGTGCGCGACGGCGATGTCAAGGGGCTGAACCTCCTCGTCGTCGACAACGGTGACGGCTCCGGCACGCTGGTCGCCGCGCTGGTCAACCGGACCGACGAGGACGACAGCCTGGTGGGGCTGACGGCCATCGACCCCGACGCCGACGAGGGCGCGAGCGTCGACATCTCCGTGACCGGCATCGAGGCGCCGATCGAGCTGCCGGCCGGAAAGCTCGTGCAGCTCGCCGACCTCGGGCCGGTCGTGCTGACCGGCGAAGGGGTCGCCGCGGGCCAGTTCGTCGACGTCCAGCTGACCTTCACCAGCGCCGGCGCGCTGAGCGCCTCGATCCCGGTCATGCTGCGCGAAGGCCCGTACGAAGAGGTGCCCGTCCCGGAGCCGGCGCCGGAAGCGGGCGACCCGGTGCCCGAGGGCTGACCGGCCAGCGAGGGGGTCAGGCCTCGTACTTGTACCCGAGCCCCCGCACCGTCACCAGGTAGGTCGGGCTCGCCGGATCGGGCTCGATCTTGGCCCGGATCCGTTTCACGTGGACATCCAGCGTCTTGGTGTCCCCGACGTAGTCCGAGCCCCACACCCGGTCGATGAGCTGGCTGCGGGTCAGCACCCGGCCGGTGTTGCGCAGGAACATCTCCAGCAGCTCGAACTCCTTGAGCGGCAGCCGGACGTCGGTGCCGCCGACGCTGACGACGTGGCGGTCGACGTCCATCCGTACCGGGCCGGACTCGAGCGCTGCCTCCTCGGGCTCGGGGGCGTCCGCGCCCCGGCGCAGCACCGCCCGGATGCGGGCCACCAGCTCGCGCGGGCTGTACGGCTTGGTGACGTAGTCGTCGGCGCCCAGCTCGAGGCCCACGACCTTGTCGATCTCGGAGTCCTTGGCGCTGACCACGATCACCGGCACCGGCGACCGCTGCCGCAGCTGGCGGCACACCTCGGTGCCGGACAGTCCCGGCAGCATCAGGTCGAGCAGGACGATGTCGGCACCGTTGCGGTCGAACTCGGCGAGCGCGTCCGGCCCGGTGGCGGCCACCGACACCTCGAAGCCCTCCTTGCCGAGCATGTAGGCCAGCGCGTCGCGGTAGCTCTCCTCGTCCTCGACGACGAGCACTCGGGTCACGGCGTGGCCTCCTCGGCGCGGGGGACGGGGACGGTGTCGACGCGGCGGGTGGGCGCGCGCTCCCAGCACGGGAGCGCCAGGGTGAACGAGGAGCCGACCCGCTCCTGGCTCCACACCCGTACCTCGCCCCCGTGGCTGGCCGCCACGTGCTTGACGATCGCCAGTCCCAGACCGGTGCCACCGGTCGTGGTCGCGCGGGCCGGGTCGACGCGGTAGAACCGCTCGAAGATCCGTTCCAGCTCGGAGTCGGGGATGCCCATGCCCTGGTCGGAGACGGTGATGGTCACGGCGCCGTCGGCCGGCTTGACGCTCACGGCCACCCGGGAGCCGTCGCCGCTGTAGGCCACCGCGTTCTCGACCAGGTTGCCGAGTGCGACCTGCAGCTGACCGGCGTTGCCGCGCACGCCGAGGCCGGTGTCGGTCTGCCCGGCGAGGGTGATGTCGCGCGCCTCGGCGTCGGTACGGCTGCGGTCGAGCGCGGCGGCGACGAGGTCGTCGACGTCGACCCGCTCGGGCTCGTCCAGCAGCTCGTCGTCCTGCAGCCGGGACAGCTCGATCACCTGCTGCACGAGCCGGCCGAGGCGATGGCTCTCCACCCGCATCCGGGCGGCGAAGCGGTGCACCGCCTCCGGGTCGTCGGCGGCCTCCTCGACCGCCTCGGCCAGCAGGGTCAGGGCCCCCACCGGCGTCTTCAGCTCGTGGCTGACGTTGGCGACGAAGTCGCGGCGTACGGACTCGACCCGGCGCTCGCGGGTGCGGTCCTCCACCAGCACCAGCACGAGCCGCTGTCCCAGCGGGGCGACCCGGGCGGCCAGGTGCCGTGGCACCGAGAGCCGGCCCTGCTGCAGCACCAGCTCGCTCTCCCGGATCAGGCCGTCGCGCCGCACGTGGGCCACCAGCTGGAGCAGCTGCCGCTCGACCAGCCGGTCGTCGCGTACCAGGCCCAGCTCGTGCGCCGAGGCCGAGGCCTGTACCACCAGGTCGCCGGGGGCGAGCAGCACGGCCGAGGCTCGGAGCACGCCCAGCACGGCGGCCGCACCGGGGGGGACCGCAGCGGCGGGGTCGACGTCCGGGCCGGTCCCCGAGGGCGTCGGCGCGGGCTCGGCAGTCGCCGCCGACCGGCTGCGGGACCACCACAGCCCGATCGGTACCGTCAGCAGCAGCCCGAGGAGGGCGCCGACCAGCAGCAGCAACCACGCAGGCACGCTTCGATCGTACGCACGCGCCCGTCCCCGACCCGGCCGAGCGGCACCCGGGCGCCAGGCTTTCGCCGAGAGTTCAGCCCGCGTTCACAACGACGGACCGGGCCGCTGGGGGGCGGTGACTACGGTGGGGCTCATGCGTGACCAGTACTACGACCAGCTCGACGCGATCGTCGTCGACCTGGTCACGATGACGAGGAACGTGCGCACCGCCGTCGAGCGGGCCACGTCGGCACTGCTCGAGACCGACGCGGAGGCCGCCGAGAGCGTCATCGCGGGCGACCGCGAGATCGACGACGCGCGCGAGTTCATCGAGGAGAAGTCGTTCGAGCTGCTGGCGACCCAGCAGCCCGTCGCCGGTGACCTGCGCATGCTGGTCGCCGCCCTCCGGATGGTCGCCGACCTGGAGCGGATGGGCGACCTCGCGGTGCACGTCGCCAAGATCGCCCGGATGCGGATGCCCGACCAGGCCGTCCCGGCAGCGTTGCGGCCGACCATCGCCAACATGGCGCAGACCGCCGAGCGGATGGTCGACGAGACCGCGCGCGTCGTCGCCGCCCGCGACGTCGACGCCGCGCGGGCGCTGGAGGCCGAGGACGAGGAGATGGACCGGCTGCGGCGGTCGATGTTCCGCATCCTGCTCGCCGACGAGTGGGAGTACGGCGTCGAGCCGGCGATCGACCTGGCCCTGCTGGGCCGCTACTACGAGCGGATCGCCGACCACGCCGTGTCGATGGCGCGACGGGTGGTCTACCTGGTGACCGGCGAGCACCCCGAGCGGGTCGCCCAGCCCCTTACCGCCCCTGGTTCCTGACCGCCTCGATCGCCTCGGCCGCGGCGTCCGGGTCGAGGTACTCGCCGCCACGCGTCGCCGGCCGCAGCTGCTCGTCCAGGTCGTAGAGCAGCGGGATGCCGGTGGGGATGTTCAGCCCCACCACGCTCTGCTCGTCCATGTCGTCGAGGTGCTTGACCAGCGCGCGCAGCGAGTTGCCGTGCGCGGCCACCAGCACGGTGCGGCCCAGACGCAGGTCGGGCACGACGGCGTCGTACCAGTACGGCAGCATCCGGTGCACGACGTCGGCGAGGCACTCGGTACGTGGCATCAGCTCGGGTGGCAGGTCGGCGTAGCGCGGGTCGCCGGCCTGGCTCCACTCGTCGTCGTCGTCGATCGGCGGGGGCGGCTCGTCGTACGAGCGGCGCCAGCGCATGAACTGCTCCTCGCCGTACTGCTCGAGCGTCGCCTTCTTGTCCTTGCCCTGCAGGGCGCCGTAGTGCCGTTCGTTCAGCCGCCACGTGCGGCGGACGGGCAGCCAGTGCCGGTCGATGCCGTCCAGGCAGATCTCCGCGGTGGCGGTCGCGCGGCGCAGCAGCGACGTGTGCACCACGTCGGGACGCAGGTTGCGCTCGCGCAGCAGCTCGGCCCCGCGTACGGCCTCGGCGCGGCCGGTGTCGTCGAGCGGCACGTCGACCCAGCCGGTGAACAGGTTCTTGGCGTTCCACTCGCTGCGTCCGTGGCGGAGCAGCACGAGTCGGTAGGCGGCGCTCATGGGGCGCGACTCTATGCGGCACTCAGCCGAGCGCGAGCAGCAGCGTCGCGACCGCGAGCAGCACGATGCCCGTCGCCGCCCAGCCGCCGGACAGCATCGGCCGGTGCGGGCGCCCGGCGAGCAGTGCGTCCGACGTCGCCCGGTAGCCGGCCCGCGAGCGCCAGGACAGCACCGACCAGACGGCGAGGCTGAGAGCGGCAACGACGCACGCGACGTCGGCGTCGCGCAGGAAGCCGAGCCGCAGCGCGACGACCGAGGCGGTCAGCATGGACAGGCTGGTGCGGCGCCAGGCGAGCGCGGTGCGTTCGGTCTGGAGCCCGGAGTGCCAGACCTCGGTCACGTGTACCGGGCGGCGAGCTCGATGACCGCCATCGCGGCCAGGCCGAGCACGCCCGCGACCACCGGCAGCGCGATCGTCGGCGACGGCAGCGGCTCACGCAGCCGCAACGCCCGCTCGCAGGCGCGCCACCGGATGTACGACCACGGCGCGAGCACCGCGCCGACGGCGACGGCGGCAGCCGCCACGGCCGGCAACCACTCGCTGTCGACGATGTCGCGTGCCGCCGCCAGGGCCAGGCCGGTCACCACGAACGCGAGCGCCGTGCGCAGCCACGCCAGCAAGGTGCGCTCGTTGGCAAGGCTGAAGCGGGGGTCGGCATCGGTGCCCACCGAGTAGACCGACAGCGGCCGGCGGGTCACGATGCCGCCTGCACAGCGGCCAGCAGGCCGGCTGCCACGATGTCGCCTGCGGAGCAGCCCCGGGACAGGTCGTGGAAGGGCGCGGCCAGGCCCTGCAGGATCGGGCCGATCGCGGTCGCACCGCCGAACCGCTCGGTGATCTTGTAGCCGATGTTGCCGGAAGCCAGGTCCGGGAAGACCAGCACGTTGGCGTGTCCCGCCACCGGCGACCCCGGCGCCTTGAGCCGGGCGACCGACTCGACCACCGCCGCGTCGAACTGCAGCTCACCGTCGACGGGCAGCGACGGGTCGGCGGCACGTACGAGCTCGACGGCGGCGCGCACCCGGTCGACCTCGGGGTGCTCGGCGCTGCCCAGCGTGCTGAACGACAGCATCGCGACGACCGGCTGCTCACCGACCAGCTGGGCGAACGTGGTCGCGGTCGCGAGCGCGACGTCGGCGAGCTGAGCGGCGTCGGGGTGCGGCAGCACCCCGCAGTCGCCGTAGGCAAGGCAGTGCCCGTCGGGCATCACCAGCAGGAAGCTGCTCGACACCGTGGTCACGCCAGGGCGCAGGCCGACGACCTTGATGCCGGCCCGGATCACGTCGGCGGTCGAACGGGTGGCACCCGCGACGCAGGCGTCCGCGCGGCCGGTGGCCACCGCCGCGGCGGCGACGGCCAGCGGATCGCCCGGGGCGAGAGCGTCCGCCGCGGCCCCTACGTCGGGCTCGGCGGCGAGCTCGGCGGCCACGGCGGCCGTGAGCAGGCGGGGGCGTACCGACGTGTGCCCGGCGAGCCATTGCGCGGCGACGGCTGCGCGGGGGTCGTCGCCGTCGGCGAGCAGCAGCCGGACCGGGGCACCGTCCAGCCGGTCACCCCAGCGCAGCACCGTTGCCGGCACGACTCCGACGGCTCCACCGTCGAGTCGGACCTGCTCCGGGTCCGCCGCTACCGCCACGCGTTGCCTCAGCCGTTGAGGTGCGCGTACTTGTCGAGGTGGCGCGTCGGCAGCTTGAGCGCGTCGCGGCGGAACGGCTCGCCCAGCTCGCTGGAGTCGATCGCCACGTTGACCACGACCGGCTTGCCGCGCCCGAAGGCGTCGGTGATGGCGCCCTGCAGGTCGGCCTCGCGCTGCACGCTGATGCCCTCGGCGCCCATCGTCCGCGCCACGTCGGCGAAGTCGGGGTTAGCGAGGTTCGTACCGACGTAGCGGTCGTCGTAGAAGTCGATCTGGTTCTTCTTCTCCGCGCCCCACTGGCCGTTGTTCCAGACGACGGCGACCACGGGGATGTCGTGCCGGACCGCGGTCATCACCTCGGCCATGCTCATGCCCCAGGCACCGTCGCCGATGTAGGCCATGACCGGCTTGTCGGGCGCTGCGATCTTGGCGCCGAGCGCGGTCGGGTAGGCGTACCCGCAGTTGCCGAAGCTCATCGCGGCGAGGAAGCGTCGCGACTGCTCGAAGTGCAGGTAGGAGTTGGACACCGAGCAGACGTTGCCGATGTCGGTCGACACGATGGTGTCCGACGGCAGCACGTCGCGGATCAGTGACAGCGCGCGGCGCGGGCTGAGCGGGTCGCCCTCGCGCGACGACCACTGCGCCAGCTCGTCGACCCAGGTGGTCCGCTCGTCGGCGATCCGCGCAATCCGCGCGTCGTCACGCGGGCGGTCGGCCTGGTCGGCACGCAAGGCGTCGAGCAGCGCGACGGCGGTGGCCCGCGCGTCACCGTTGATGCCGAGGCTGATCTTCTTGGTCAGGCCGAGCACCCGGTGATCGACGTCGACCTGGATGATCTTGGCGTCCGCGGGCCAGTAGTCGAGCCCGTGCTGCGGCAGGGTGCCGAACGGGCCGAGCCGGCAGCCGATGGCGAGCACCACGTCGGCCTCGCTGATCAGCCGCATCGCGGCCTTCGAGCCCTGGTAGCCCAGCGGGCCGACGGCGAGCTCGTGGCTGGCCGGGAACGAGTCGTTGTGCAGGTACGAGTTGGCGACCGGGGCCGACAGGTACTCGGCCAGCGCCTGCACGTCGGCCACGCCGTCGGCTGCGACGACACCTCCGCCGGAGACGATGACCGGGTTGCGCGCACCGGCCAGCAGCCGGGCCGCTTCCTGCAGCTGCTCCGGCGTGCCGGCGCCGCGCTGGACGGTCGCGGACGGGTAGATCTCGTACTCGCCCTCGGCGTAGAAGTAGTCCCGCGGGATGTCGACCTGCACGGGGCCGGACTCGGCCTTGGCGACGTAGAACGCGCGGCGCATCAGCTCGGCCATCCGCTCGGGCCGGTTGACCTGCACCTGCCACTTGGTGATCTTCGAGAAGATCGGCATCTGCTCGGTCTCCTGGAAGCCGCCCAGGCCGGTGCCGAGGGTGCCGGCCGACGGGGTGACGACGACCATCGGCGTGTGCGCCCAGTACGCCGCGGCCACGCCGGTGACGAAGTTGGTGATGCCGGGGCCGTTCTGGCTGACCACGACGGAGGGCCGGCCCGAGACGCGGGCGTGGCCGTCGGCCATGTGCACCGCGTTCTGCTCGTGCGCCACCGACACGAAGTCGATGCCGGCCGCCGGGAACAGGTCGAGGGCGTCCATGAACGCCGAGCCCACGATGCCCGGCACCGTGGTGACTCCCTCGGCCACCAGGCTCTCCACGAAGGCCTCGCTCGAGGTCATCTTGGTCGGGCCGTAGCCCTGCCGGGCGTCAGCGGTCATGGGGGTGTCCTTCCTGCTCCGAGACTTTCACATATTGGGAGTCTCTCCCACATTCAGCGTAGGACACCACGCCCAGCAGGGTCAACCCACCCGCGATCCGCGCCCCGTTCCCGCCCATCCGCGGCCCGCTCCCGCCGATCCGCGGCCCGGGACGGGGAATCCGCGGCTACGGGACGCGGTGCGATCCGCGGCTCGGGACGGGGCGATGGTCAGACCGGAAGCAGCCGGGCGACCTCGTCCGCGGCTCTGCGGACCACCGGGCCGAGCTCGTCGAAGCGCTCGTCAGGCATCCGGACGGCCGGCGCCTGCACGGCGATCGCGGCCCGGGCCTGGCCCGACAGGTCGACAACGGGCGCGCCGACACAACGGACGGAGGGCAGCGACTCGGCGTCGTCGGTGCTCCAGCCCCGCTGCCGGATCGCGTCGAGGTCGCGGCGAAGAGCGCCCGGGTCGACGAGCGTGGTCGGCGTGAAAGCCTTGTACGTACCGGCGCGCCGCTCCGGATAGTCGGCCAGCGCGTCGTTGAACGCCAGCAACGACTTGCCCATCGAGGAGGCGTACAGCTCGATCCGCGAGCCGACCTCCATCGAGAAGCGCAGCGGCTGCGAGGACTCGACGCGGTAGATGACCACCACCTGGTCGCCGTCGAGGAGGCCGAGGTTGACCGACTCCCCGGTCTCGCGGGCCAGCCGCTCCAGCACCGGCCGGACCGCCTCGACGCCGAGCGTGCGCTGCGCCGCCTGGCCGAGCAGCAGAGCCTGGGCGCCGAGCCGGTAGCGTTCACGACCCTCCTCCTGCGCCAGGTAACCCTCGGAAACCAGCGCCCGGGCGATCCGGTGGGCGGTGGAGAGGGTGAAGTCCAAGCGCTCGGCGATCTGTACGACGCCCAGCGGTGCGCCCTCGTCCCGGAACAAGGTGAGTACGGCAAAGGCCCGCCGGATCGCCTGTGTGCCGGCGACCCGCGGACCGGCTGCCAGCGCGGTGTCGGTGCTCTCGCTCATGTGGCCCCCTCTCTCACCATGTGGCAGTCAGGATAGTGGTCAGCCGGTCCAGGCCGCGGATCAGCCGGTCCAGGCCGCGGATCAGCCGTCCCCAGCCGCGGATCAGCCGGCCCCAGGCCGCGGATCAGCCGTCCCCAGCCGCGGATCAGCCGGCCCCAGCCGCGGATGGGGCGTCCCGAGCCGCGGATCGGGGGCATGGCGGGGCTACGTGGGGGTGAGGGGGAGGGAGCGGCCGACGAGGGTGCGGCGAACGACCGGGAGGGCGTGCGCGACGGCGGACAGGGCGGCGGCAGCGGGCGAGGTCGGTTCGGAGAGCACGAGCGGGGTGCCCGCGTCGCCGGCGTCGCACAGCGCGGGATCGAGCGGCACCTGGCCGAGCAGGGTGGCGTCGATGGCGGTCGCCAGGCGTTGACCGCCGCCGGTGCCGAACGCACCGCCGGACATGTTCTCGACCACCCCGGCGACCGGCATCCGCGCGTCCCGCGCCATCCGGCCGACCCGGGCGGCGACCTGCTCGGCCGCCACCTGCGGGGTGGTGCACACGAGCATCGCGGCGTCCGGCAGCAGCTCCAGCACCGACAGCGTCACGTCGCCGGTGCCGGGCGGCAGGTCGACGAGCAGGACGTCGAGCTCACCCCAGTAGACGTCGTCGAGGAACTGCTCCAGCGCCTTGTGCAGCATCGGGCCGCGCCACACCACCGGCTCCTCGTCGGAGACGAAGAACCCCACCGACATCAGCTGCACGCCGTGCGCCTCGACCGGCAGCATCATTCCCCGTACGGCCGCCGGTGCCTCGCGCACGCCGAACAGCTGCGGCACCGAGTAGCCCCACACGTCGGCGTCGAGCACCCCGACCCGCTTGCCCGACCGCGCCAGCTCGGCGGCCAGGTTGGCGGTCACCGTCGACTTGCCGACGCCACCCTTGCCGCTGCCGACGGCATAGACCGTGGTGGTGTCGCCGAGCGCGCCGGGCCGGCGGTTGCGCGCACGCAGCCGGTTGCCGAGCTCCTGCCGGGCCGGCCCGTCCATCTCCTCCAGCACGACGTCGACCCCGCGTACGCCGTCGACAGCTCCCACCGCCGCAGACACGTCGGCGCGGAGCCGGTCGGCAGCCGCCCCCTCGGTCGTCACCGCCGTGACCCTGCACCGCACGTCACCGCGCCGGTCGATGGTGACGTCGCCGAGCAGCCCCAGCTCGGCGAGCCCGAGCGCCAGTCGCGGTTCGGTCACCACACCCGCCGCCGCGCGTACGGCCTCGACCTCGACCGGCGTGCGGGCACCGAGCAGGCTCACGGCCGCTCCTCCCCCACGGGGACCTTGAACGCCTTGCGCCGCGGCTTGACCGGCCGCATCAGGAACTCCGGCCGCCGCCAGCCCTCGGCGTTCGGGCCGGGCCGGGTCAGGGCCCGCCACTCGCGGTAGACCTCGCGCGACTTCTCGGTGTCGACCTCGATGTCGCCGTAGCGGTCACCGGGCTCCGCCTTCGACAGCCGCACGTGCTGCAACCAGCAGTGCATCCCCGACCAGGGGTCGGGCTGCACCGGGAAGGTGAGGTTCTGGTGCACGCCCGGGTCCTCCCAGTAGATGCGCGAGCTGTCCGGGTCGTCACTCTCGAACGGCCGGACCCCGCCCGCGTGCCGCATCCGCCAGATGCCCTCGTCGGTACGTCCCAGGTCGACCTTGCCGCTCGCCCACCGGCTGCCGTCGTCGTCGCGCAGCCGCCACCGGCCCATGTGGTGGCTGAGCGCGATGACGCCGGGACGGATCGCCTGCGTCGACCACACCCGGCACACGAAGTGGCCGATCCGGGTGGTCACCCGGACCAGGTCGTCGGTCGCGAGCCCGAGTCGTTCGGCGTCGGCGCCGTTGACCCACAGCGGGTGGGTGTTGCTGATCTCGTTGAGGTACTTGGCATTGCCCGACCGGGTGTGGATCAGCGTCGGGAGGCGGAACGTCGGCACCAGCACCATCTCGCCGGCCTCGGTGTCGATCAGGTTGTGGGCGACGTGCGACTCGATGTAGCCGGGCGTCGCGTGCTCTGCCCAGCCGAACGACTCCATCGTCTCGGAGTAGAGCTCCAGCCGCCGGCTCGGCGTCAGCCACCCCGCCACCTGCGACCCGTCGTCGAGACGCACGCCGACGGCACCCGCCTCGCCGACGAGCGGCGGTGTCGACTCGTCGTCGACCGGCGTGCGCAGCACACCGTTCGGCTCCACCTCGGCGCCCTCGACCTCCGCCTCGGTGAGCTGTCGCTCGTCCTGGCGGTAGAGGTCGCGCGCGATCTCGACGACGCCGTACTTGCGCATGTACGCCATCGGCGAGAGCCCTTGCGCCTCCGCCTTCTCGGGCAGGCCCGGCACCCGGTTCTCGAAGATCCACTGGTAGTACTCGTCGACCGTGACCTTCTCGCCCGGCCGGTACGGCGACTCGAAGTAGCGGCGGATGCCGAGCGACCCGTCGGGGTCGATGCGCCAGGACAGCTCGAACCAGAACTCGTTCTCCTCCCACACCTCGCCCGGGTTGGAGTCGCGGGTGTCGGTCTGCGGCAGGCCGAGCTTGTCCATCGCCACCCGGCGCACCGGCTGCCGGAAGCCGAGCCAGCGACCAGCGTGGGTCTCGTACGAGTGCGTGTCGTGCCGCTCGGTCGAGTGCCCCATCGGCAGCACGTAGTCGGCGAACGCCGCCGTCTCCGACCACGTCGGTGTCAGCGCGACGTGCAGGCCGACCTTGTCGGCGTCGGTCAGGGCTTCCATCCAGCTGAAACCGTCCGGGTTGGTCCAGATGGGGTTGTAGACCCGGGAGAAGTAGACCTCGAGCTTTCCCCTTCCCTCGTTGAGGAAATGGGGCAGCAGGATCGACATCTCGTTGCACGCCAGCGGCCACTCCGGCGGGAACAGCAGCTCGTTCCACACGTCGTGGCCTTGCGGCATGTCGAAGCCGTGCGGGATGAACTTGTCCCACCCGTTAGGGCTGGTGCCGCCAGGTGTTCCGACGCTGCCGGTGAGCACGTTCAGGAAGAACAGGCTGCGCGCGACCTGCCAGCCGCCCTTGTTGCCGGCGGCGGCCGAGCGCCAGATGTGTGCCGACAGCGCGGCGCCGGCAGTCGCCACGGTCTCGGCAAGCTCACGGATCTTGTCGACCGGCACCCGCGCCTCGGCTGCCGCGAACTCGAACGTGTACTGCGCATAGTCCTCGGTCAGCCGGTCGAGGAACGTGTCGAAGTCCCGATCGCCGGCGGGGTGCAGCCGGTCGAGGTAGGTCTGCCAGTTGACCCACCGGCGCAGGAAGTCGGCGTCGATCTGACGCGTGCGCAGCAGGTGCGCCGCCACGGACAGCAGGATCGCGGCCTCGCTGCCCGGCCACGGCGCGATCCAGAGGTCGGCGTGCGCAGCGGTGTTCGACATCCGCGGATCGAGCACGACCAGCTTGGCGCCACCGTCGTTCTTGGCCTCCATGATCCGCTGCGCGTGCGGGTTGAAGTAGTGCCCGGTCTCGAGGTGCGAGCTGAGCAGCAGCACCACCTTGGCGCTGGCGTAGTCGGGCGAGGGACGGTCGTATCCGCCCCACAGCGTGTACCCCAACCGGGCACCCGACGAGCAGATGTTGGTGTGGCTGTTGTGCCCGTCGACGCCCCACGCGAGCAGGAACCGCTCCGCGAACCCGTCCTCGCCCGGCCGGCCGACGTGGTAGATCACCTCGTCGCGCCGGTCGTCGAGGATCGCCCGCCGGATGCGACCGGCGATGTCGTCCAGCGCGGCGTCCCAGCTCACCTGCTCCCAGCCACCATCGCCGCGGGCGCCGGTGCGCCGCAGCGGGTGCAGGATCCGCTCCGGGTCGTTGAGCTGGTTGATGGTGGCCGGGCCCTTGGCGCAGTTGCGCCCGCGGGACCCCGGGTGCGCGGGGTTGCCCTCGACCTTGGTGACGGTCAGGTCGTCCTTGGCCACGTGCGCCAGCAGCCCGCACGCCGACTCGCAGTTGAAGCACGTGGTCGGGATCAGCATGAACTCGCGCGGCACCTTGCGCGGGTGCGCCTTCGCGTCGTACGCGACGTGGTGATCCCACGTCTCCGGCGGCGGGTAGTTGGCCAGGTGCTCGTGCCGGCGGCCCCCGGGCAGGTCGTCGAGCGTCGTCATCTGGTTCTCCTCATGAGAGCGGGACGTCCTGCGCGGCCCGGACGTAGACGGTCTCGTACGCGAGCAGCGCGGCCTGGACCACCAGCCCGGCGACCACGACCGCCACGATGGTGCCGCCGTCCCACGACAGCGCGGCGAGGACCACGGCGACCACCACCGGCGCGACGGCACCGAGCCAGAACAGCCGCGCGTAGCGTCCGCGCACGATCGTGCGCGCGGCCACGGCCGCGTTGGCGCTGTGGTGCGTACCGAAGAGGTCGACCGCGGTGACGGTGAGGTGCAGCACCGCCGCGACGACCAGCGTCCGGGCGATCAGCGCGACGCCGTCGTCGCCGACGTCGAGCAGCGCGGCGAACACCGCCATCGCCCCCGCACCGACCATCGCCGCCTGCACCAGCAGGTGCGGGCCGAGCCAGGTCGACTGCCACAGGTCGCGCCCCTCGGCCTGCCCGAACAGGAACGCCGTGTACGCCGCCACCATCGCGCTCGGCAGCAGCACGACCCATGCCAGCCAGGCCGGCGGCGAGCCGAGGAGTCCGGCCGACGAACCACGCGATCGCCGCCAGCCCGAAGGCGAGCAGGCAGTAGCCGCCCAGCACCAGCCACGACCCGTGGTTGCCGCGGGTGAACAGGTAGTAGAACCGCTCGGGCCGCTTGAGGTCCCACACCAGCAGCACGCCGGTGGCACCGGCGCCGGCCGCGCCGAGCACTGGCGCGATGACGTCACCGGTCGCGCCGAGCGACACGTCCAGCAGCACGGCGAGCGCGGCCACGAACAGCGCGCCGCCACCCAGCCCCTTGGCCCACAGGTACGTGATCACCCGCCAGCCCCACGGCCTCGGGTGCGCGGTGTTCAACGTCGTGTGCGCGGTGGGGTCGTCGCCGACGAAGTCCGCGCCGGTGGCCACCCGTTGCTCGTCGGCGCGGGCCCACAGGTACGTGTCCCGCACGGGCGCGCCCAGCGGGTCGAGCGTCGCCTTGGCCGCGCCGAGGTAGAAGACGTTCGGGCCGGTGCGCTGCTCGGGCGCCCGCACCGCCACCGGGTTGTCCCGGATCAGCCGGGAGATGCCCGACTCCTCGTCGTCGAGGTCGCCGACCCAGATCGAGTGCGTCGGGCACACCGTGACGCATGCGGGCTCGAGCCCCTCGTCGACGCGGTGGGCGCAGAAGTTGCACTTGGCGGCGGTGTTGGTCTCGGCGTCGATGTAGATCGCGTCGTAGGGGCAGGCCTGCATGCAGGACTTGCAGCCGATGCAGTTGTCCTTGTCGAAGTCGACGATGCCGTCGTCGCGCTTGATCAACGCGTGCGTCGGGCAGATCTTCACGCATGGGGCGTCGGTGCAGTGGTTGCAGCGCATCACCGCGAAGTCGCGGGTCGAGTCGGGGAACGTGCCGGAGTCGACGTACTTGACCCAGGTCCGGAACTGGCCGAGCGGGATCTCGTGCTCGGTCTTGCACGCGACCGTGCACGCATGGCACCCGATGCAGGTGTTCTGGTCGATCGCGAAGCCGTACCTCATGCCGCCCCCAACATCCGTGCGCCGTCGTGGCGGTGCCCGGCCGGCCCGCCGGGCAGGTCGAGCAGTCGTACGGTACGGGACCTGCTCGCGGTCTCGTCCGCGGGAGCGACGACAGCCATCGCGTCGGCGGTGGCGAGCCCCCGCAGCATCGCGCTGCCGTCGCCGCCGGTGGGCACGACAGCGTCGCCGTCGAGGCGTACGGGCACCAGCCGGGTGTCGGTCGGGTGGGCCGGGATCGCGGGAGCGTCGACCCACCGCTCGGGCCGGGGCGGGTGCCCCGTCATCACGTCGAGCAGCGGCGACAACAGCGTGAGCGCGGCCGCCACGGCGGCGAGCGGGTTGCCGGGCAGCCCGACGACCACACAGCCGTCGGTGAGCCGGGCGAGCAGCATCGGGTGCCCCGGCCGGCACCGCACGCCGGCGACCAGCACCTCGGCCTCCAGCCCGCCCAGCACCGATCGCAGGTGGTCGGCGCACCCGCGTGACGTGGAGCCGGTCACCACGACCACGTCGGCTCCCGGGTCGGTCAGCGCCGCCCGCAACGCCCCGGCGTCGTCACGACACCTCGTCGCGGTCACCGCCGCGCCGGAGGCCTCGAGCGCCGGCACCAGCAGCGGCGTGAGCGCGTCCCGGACCCGCCCGGCGCCTGCCGGCCCGGTGTCCAGCAGCTCGTCGCCGGTGACCGTCAGCCGCAGCACCGGCTGCCGGTGCACCGGCACGAGGTCGTGCCCGGCCGCGGCGGCCAGGCCGAGCAGCGCGGGTGTGATCACGGCGCCCGCCGGTGCCAGCAGCTCACCGGCCTCGCACTCCTCGCCGGCCCGGCGAATGTCCGCGCCTTGTCGCACGGCTCCCGCGAGGCCGCCGGGGGTTCTCGCGCGGGCCTGCTCCCACCGCAGTACCCGGTCGGCACCGGTCGGCAGCGCCGCACCGGTGGCCACGGCGACCGCCGCGCCGGACGTCAGAGGAGCCGCGCCGAGAAGGCGCCACGGTCCCGGGCCGGCACAGGCGTAGCCGTCCATCGCGGCGGTGTCGAAGGCCGGCAGTGCCGTACGCGCGCGCAGCGGCTTCGCCAGCACCCGGCCCGTCGCACCGGTGAGGTCGGCCTCGACCACGGGCATCCGGTCGGCACACGCCGCGGCGGTCTCGCGGGCCTGCCCCCAGCCGACCTCGCTCACGTGCGCGGCACCACGCCCAGCGCGCGCAGCGCCGGCCCGACCTCGCTCGGGATGTCGACGACGGTCGCTCCCGCCGCCGTCAGCGCGGCGACCTTCGACTCGCCGCTGCCGCTGCCGCCGGACACGATCGCGCCGGCGTGCCCCATCCGGCGGCCCGGAGGGGCGGTGCGCCCGGCGATGAAGGCGGCGACCGGCAGGCCCAGGTCGGCGACCGTGTCGGCGGCCTCCTCCTCCATCGCGCCGCCGATCTCACCCACGATCACGACCGCCTCGGTGCCGGGGTGCGCCGCAACGCTTCGTACGGCATCGGCCGTCGTGGTGCCGAGGATCGGGTCGCCCCCGATGCCGACGAACACCGACTGGCCGAAGCCGTCGGTGACCAGGTTCATCGACACCAGCGTGCCCAGGCTGCCGCTGCGGGAGATCACCGCGACGTTGCCGGGCTGGAAGATGTTGGGCGCGAAGCCCGGCATGATGCCGACGCTCGCCTCGCCGGGCACCACCAGGCCGGCGGTGTTGGGTCCCAGCACCTGCGCGTCGTTGTCGCGGGCCACCGCGAGCATCTCCATCACGTCGTGGCTGGGGATGTGCTCGGCCAGGCAGACCACCTTGCCCACCCCGGCCTCGACCGCCTCGACGACGGCACCGCGCGCACCGGCGGGCGGCACGAACAGGCAGCTCGCGTCGATGGCGTGGTCGGCCGCCGCCTCGGCCACCGACCCGTAGACGGGCCGGCCGTGCACCTCCTGGCCGCCCTTGCCCGGGCTGACGCCGGCGACGACCGAGGTGCCGCACTCGATCATCCGCTCGGTCCAGTAGCGGCCCTGCCGACCGGTCATGCCCTGGACCAGGACCTGGTCCTTGCCGGTGACGATCACGCGTCGTCACCCCCGGCCGCGGCACCGACCGCCGCACGCACGGCGTCGTCCATCAGGTCGTACGGCTCGACCCCCAGCCGGTCGCGCACCAGGGCGATCGCCTCGTCCTCACCGGTGCCGTGGATGGTGAACGCGATCGGCAGCGTGGGCTGCAGGGCGTCGATCGCGTCCAGCACGCCACCGGTCATCACGTCGGTGCGGGCGAACGCGCCGCAGAAGTTCACCAGCAGGCTCTTGACCCGCGGGTTGGACAGCACCAGCTCGAGTGCAGGCGTCGCCTTGGTGTAGGCGTCGCCGCCGATCTCGAGGAAGTTGGCCGGCCGGCCGCCGAAGTGGTGCACCGCGTCGAGCGTCGTCATCGTGAGCCCCGCACCGTTGGCGAGCACGCCGACGTCACCGTCGAGCTCGATGTAGGTCAGCCCCAGCTCGCGACCGCGCAGCTCCAGCTCGGTGCCGGTCTCCGGCGGGAGGCCGCCGGGCAGCAGCTCGAGTCGTTCCCGCTGGCGTGGCACGGACCCGGCGTCGACGGTGACCTTGGCGTCCAGCGCCACCACGTCGCCGCCGGTGGTCACCGCGAGCGGGTTGACCTCGACCAGGCTGGCGTCGCTGTCGGAGTACGCCCGGTAGACGCCGAGCAGCGAGCCCGCGACCGCGGCCCGGTGCGCGGCCGGCAGGTCGGAGCCGGCGAGCAGCTCGGTAGCGGCGGCCAGGTCGAGGCCGGTGCGTACGTCGACCGCGAGCGCGTGCACCTGCTCGGGAGTGTTCGCGTGTACCTCCTCGATGTCCATGCCGCCCCGGGTGGAGAACAGCACCAGCGGTCCCTTGCTGGACGAGTCGTCGAGGACCGCCGCGTAGAGCTCGGCACCGATGTCGACCGCCTCCTCGACGATCAGCTCGCGCACCTCGTGGCCACCGACCGCCGAGCCGAGCAGCTCACCGGCGAACGTCCGGGCCGCGTCGGCGTCCGGCACCAGCCGGACCGCGCCGGCCTTGCCGCGCTTGCCCGTCGCCACCTGCGCCTTGCACACGACCCGGCCGCCGAGCCGCGCGGCGACGTGACCGGCAGCCTCCGCAGTGGCGACGGTCTCGCCGCGCGGCACTCGCAGTCCGGCCTCGGCGAGCAGGTGCTTGCCCTGGTGCTCGAGCAGGTCCACGCTCACCGTCCGTACGTCTGGAAGTAGTGGGCGAACAGGTCGTCCTCGTCGGCCTCGCGCGGCGGGATCTGCCGGGCCAGCCGGGTGATGTTGAGGAAGTGCCGGTAGGACAGATTGTCGCTGATGCTGTTGCCCGCCCACGTGCCGGCGCCCATCGTCAGGGTGAAGCCGAGACCGTTGTCGTAGCCGCCTCCTGTGCCGAAGCAGTGCGCCTGGTTGACCAGCACCCGAGCGACCCGGAGCCGCTCGGCGATGACCCGGCCCTGCTCGGGGTCGGCGGTGTGCAGGCCGCACGAGTGACCGGCGCCCTGGAAGTCCAGCAGCGCCTGGATGCGCGTGAGCGCGCTGTCGAGGTCGGCGAAGCGGTAGACGGTGAGCACGACCGACAGCTTCTCGCCGCTGAACGGATGGTCGGGACCGACGCCGTCGTCCTCGACCAGGAAGAACGACGCCTCCCGCGCCTCCGGGCTGTCCAGCCCCGCCAGCGCCGCGATCTTGGCGGGAGACTGCGCAGTGACCTCGCCGCTGAGCCGCCCGGCCGGCCACATCACCTGCTGCAGCCGGTCCTTCTCCTCCGGGCTGAGCAGGTACGCACCCTCGGCCCGCAGCGCGTCGAGCATCGGCGCGTAGACCGCGTCGGCGACGTGCAGGGAGTTCTCCGACGAGCAGCTGGTGGCGTAGTCGAACGTCTTCGAGATCCGCACCTTGTGCGCGGCGTCGGCCAGGTCGGCACTCGCGTCGATGATCACCGGCGCGTTGCCGACGCCGACACCGATGGCGGGAGTGCCGGAGCTGTAGGCCGCCTTGACGTTCTTCTGCGACCCGGTGACGACGACGAAGTCGGCCTGGTCCATCAGCTCGAAGGTGAGGGCCTTGCTCGGCTGGTCGATGAACTGCACGAGGTCACGGGGCGCCCCCACCTTGTCGAGCTCTGCGTGCATGTAGTCGACGAGCAGCGCGCAGGTGGACGCCCCCTTGGGCGACGGCGACAGCACGACCGCGTTGCGCGCCTTGAGCGCCATCAGCGTCTTGTTCGCCGGGGTGGCCGCGGGGTTGGTCGACGGGCACACCGCCGCCACCACCCCCATCGGCTTGGCGTACTCGGTGAGGCCGAGCTCCGGCAGCTCGGCGAGGACGCCGACCGAGGGTGCGCCGGTCAGGTCGCGCAGCGTCCCGAGGGTCTTGCGCCGGTTCTTGGCGACCTTGTCCTCGACGTTGCCCAGCCCGGTTGCCTGGACCGACAGCTCCGCGAGGCGGCGGGCCCGGCCGGGCTCGATGATCGCCCACGCGACCGCCTCGACCACGTCGTCGACCCGGCGCTGGTCGTAGGCCTCGAACGCCGCCTGCGCCTCGCGTGCCCGGCCCACCAGCCCGGCGATGGTCTCCTGGACCTCGTCACCCACCGTGCGCCCTCCTCCTGCTGCGACTGCCTGGATCAAGTGTGCCGGTCACTGCACCAACCCGTACTGCTCCAGCTGGGTGGCGATCAGCTTGTCCTGCTCCTCCAGGAACGACTGGAACTCCTCGGCGTCCTGGTAGCTGTCCGGGTCGGCGAAGACCATCTCCTGGAAGGCCTTCACCTCGTCGGTCTCGATGGCGTCGCCGCACGCGGACGACATCTCCTCGACCACCGAGTCGGTGGCCTCGGCGTTGGTCACCAGACCACGGAACTGCGGCAGCACGACCTCGTCGGGCAGGTCGAGGTCCTTGGCCAGCGGGACGTCCTCGAAACCCTTCACCGGCTCGTCGGCGAAGACGATGACCGGGATGAAGTCACCGGAGTCGAGGAACGACGTCACGTCGCCCAGCTGCTCGTACAGCGCGTCGACCTCGCCGCCGAGCAGTGCGGTGTAGCGCTCGCCCGGCTCGGAGTAGGGGACCGCCCGGAACGGCGTGCCCTGGACGTCGTCGAGCGCCGCGAGCACGATGTCGTCGACGCTGTTGGTGCCCACGGTGGCGACCAGCAGCTCGTCATCGGCCTCCTTGCTGGCTGCGGCCAGGTCCTCCCAGTCGTCGAAGTCGCCCTTGCGCACGAACAGGGCCGAGGGCATCGACTGCATCCGGCACACCGCCCGGATCTCGTCGAGCGAGAACGACGCGCTGCCGGCGGGCACCGTCGCCAGCGTGTCCTGGATGATCACCGCGACCGACTGCCCCGGCGTCCCCGCCAGCATGTTGGCCATGCCCGAGCTCCCGGTCGCGCCAGGGACGTTGATCACCGGCATGTCGGTCTCGACCTGAGCGGCCATCTCCGCACCGACGGCGCGGGCCACGGAGTCGGCACCGCCACCGGCACCGAACGGCACCACCAGGTTGACCGGGCGGGAGAACGCCTCCTCCGCCTCGACCGGCGGCTTGCTCACGCCGCAGCCGGCGGCGGTCAGGATCGCGACGGCGACCAGGGCGCCGGCGACACCGCGGCGCATCCTCTTGCTGGTCTGCATGTCAGCTCACCTCCGAGGGCTGGCGTGCGTCGGCGTCGGCGGGCGGCTTCGTGCCGCCGCGGCGAGTGGCCCGCCAGATCAGCAGTGCCAGCAGTGCGACCCAGATGACCAGCAGCGCGGTCGTCACCGGCTTGTCGACGAAGATCGACAGGCTGTTGTCCGAGGCGATCATGGACGTCGTGAAGTAGCGCTCGGCCAGCGGCCCCAGGATCGCCCCGAGCACCAGCGGTGCGAGTGGATAGCCCGCGCGTTGCATGAGATAGCCGAGGATCGCGAACAGCACCATGATCCACACGTCGCTGAGCGAGTTGCGGATCGCGAACGAGCCGATGTAGGCGAACAGCACGATGATGACGGCGACGTACGGCTCGGGGACGTTGAGCATCCGGATCAGCGGCTTGGTGGCCAGCACGCCGATGACGCCCATCAGCACGACGCTGACCAGCAGGGCCGCGATGATCGTGTAGATCAGGTCGGCCTGCGCCTCGAAGATCTGCGGCCCGGGCCGGACGTTGTGGATCAGCAGCGCACCGAGGATGACGGCGCTGGCGGCACTGCCGGGGATGCCCAGCACCAGCAGCACCGTGAAGTGGCCACCCACCGTCGCCGTCGACGCCGCTTGCGGCGCGATCACGCCGTTGGGCGAGCCCTTGCCGACGTTGGCACGGTCCTTGCCGGACTGCTTCTCCACGCCGTACGCGAGGAACGACGCCACCGTCGCACCGGCGCCGGGCACCACGCCGCAGACCGAGCCGAGCAGGGTCCCGCGGGCCAGGCTGCCGGAGCGCTCGCGCAGCGCCCGCAGCCCGGGCAGCGTCGTGCGCACCTTGTTCGGCTGCTTGCCGGCGTCGCCGGCGAAGCGCTCGCCGAAGCGCACCAGCACGTGCCCGAGGGCGTAGATGCCGACCATCACCGGCAGGTAGTCGACGCCGTCACGCAGGATGCTGCTGCCGAAGTCGAAGCGCACGGTGCCGTAGACGTCGTCGACGCCGACGGTGGCGAGCAGCATGCCGAGCAGCAGCGACGCGAGTGCCCGCACGACCGAGTCACCCGCGAGGGCCAGCACGCTGGTGAGGCCGATCAGCACGATGAGGAAGTAGTCGGGCTGGCCGAAGCGCAGCGCGAAGTCGGCCAGCGGTCGGGCCGCGAAGGTCAGGAGTGCCCAGGCCGCGAGACCACCGACGAACGCCGAGATCGCTGCCCACCCCAGCGCCTCGGCGGCGCGGCCCTGCTTGGTCATCGTGTAGCCGTCCCACAGCAGTGGCACGTTGTTCGGTTCACCAGGGATGTGCAACAGGATGGACGTGATGGCGCCGCCGTACGTGCCGGCGACGTAGACGGCGAGCAGCAGCACGAGACTGGTGTCGGTCTCCATGCCGTAGGTGAACGGCAGGATCAGCAGCACGCCCATCACGAACGTCAGCCCGGGCAGCACGCCCACGATCAGGCCGGTGACCACGCCCAGCACGAGCACCAGCCACAGCGTCAGGCTGAACCCCTGGACCGCGTCGAGTACGCCGGTGAAGGTATCCATCAGTAGATGCCCAGCAGCTCGTAGGTCGCCACCGTGAGGGAGTCGAAGACCCCCACGCCGGTGGGCAGCGCCATGTAGACGACCTTGACGAAGGTCGCGGTGAACGCGACCGAGAGCACGGCGGCGACCGGGATCGTCACGGCGAGGTTGCGCTTGCCGCACGCCCACAGGAACGCCACGACGAACACGAAGGTGGCGATCGGCCAGCCCAGGTAGAGGGTGCCGACGATGTACGCGACGGTGAAGGCAACCGCGGCCCACACCCGACGGTCGGAGATGAGCTCGGGATCGAAGTCGGAGGGTTCACCGCCGGAGCTCTCGGGGGTGATGCCCGCCGCCTCGCGGCGGTCGGAGTGCAGCTGTTGGGCGATGCGTACCAGCAGCGCGAGCACCAGCAGCCCGCCCAGCACCCGCGGGTAGAAGGCCGGCCCCGGCCCGGCGGCGGTGGTGTCCATGTCGCCGGTCGACAGCAGCAGCCCCACGGCCAGCGCCAGTCCCACCAGCTCCGGTGCGATGCGCAGCAGCACCGAGGTCCGCGCCGCGTCGGCGCTGGTGCGGGTCGAGCTCATCCGAGCCTCCAGTGACGGGGGTTGCCACATGCTGGAAGTAATTGCCACGATACCCTAAGGCCTGACCGGAAGTAGAGTCAATCACTTGACTCAGTCGTGGATCGAACCGGTCCAAACCTTGACAGGCCGGCACCCCGGCGAAACACTCGAGCACCCCGTGGCAGCGACTGCCATGATGTGGCACAACGACGGAAGGCTTCTCCCATGCCGTCCCACGGCCCGTCCCGGTCGGATCTCCTCAGCGACGCCAGCCTGCTCACCCGGCTCGACCGGGCGCCGGTGACCGGCACCCTGCGGGTCGGCATCGGGGTGGTGATCCTGGTCTGGCTGGTGGAGTCGTTCGACATCGGCCTGGTGAGCACGGTCATCCTCGTGCTCGGGCCGCAGTGGGACCTCTCCTCGACCCAGGTCGGCCTGCTGGGGGCCTCCGCAACCATCGGGCTGGTGCTGGGCATGCTGCCCGCCGGTCGCATGGTGGACGTGTTCGGCCGCAAGAAGGTGCTCATCGCCGGCACCGCGCTGTTCTCGGTCTTCACGGCGCTGAGCGCGTTCTCGCCGAACTTCACCACGCTGGTCATCCTGCGGGTGATCGCCGGACTCGGCGAGGGCGCGATCTTCCCGGTGCCCTATCTGATGATCTCGGAGCTGGTGAACAAGCGCGCCCGCGGCCGGATCATGGGCTACGCCCAGTGGGTGCTCAACTGCGGGTACACACTGCCCGCGCTGGTCGGGCTGTGGTCGGTCAACACGTTCAGCCCCGACTGGTCCTGGCGGGTGCCCTGCCTGATCGGTGGGCTGCCGCTGCTGCTGATCCCGGTGCTGATCAGGTGGGTGCCCGAGAGCCCGCGGTTCCTGCTCCGCCGCGCGGCGCGGGAGGGCTCCGACGACGCCCGGCGCCAGGTCCGTGCGCTGGTCGAGAAGATCGAGGACGAGGCCGGCCTGCCGCACGACGAGTCCCTGGTCGACCCGGAGATCCTCGCCGTGCTGGAGGCGAGCGAGACGACCGGGCCGGTACGCACCCGGCGGCTGCTGCAGGCGCCGTACCTGCGCCGCAGTGTCATCGCCTACTGCGCGCTGACCGCGTCGTTCGTGGTCTGGTACACGCTGCTCACCTACGCCCCCACGATCTTCGGGATGCTCGGCGCCACGGCGTCCAACTCGCTGGTCTACACCGCGGTGATGATGTTCGTGTCGGCGTTCGGGGTGTGGTTCCAGGGCCGCTGGGCCGACACCTGGGGCCGCAAGCCGGTCTTCGCGCTGTACATGCTGGTCGCGTCCGTGGGCCTGGTGCTGCTCACCCTGCGGCAGGAGGTCGGGCTCGCCATGGTGGTGATCGGCGGACTCGCCGCCGCGTGGTTCGGGCTGGGCAGCTTCGCCGTGCCGAAGATGTACATGGCCGAGCAGTACCCGACCCTGCTGCGCGGGCTCGGCACCAGCACCGGCGAGATGATCAGCCGCGGCCTGACCGGCGGCGTGCTGGTGCTGATGCTGCCCGGCCTGTTCGCGGACCACGGCGTGACAACGGTCTTCGTCGCCGCGGCGGCGCTGATGCTGCTGCTGAGCCTGCCGATGCTGCTGCTCGGCCAGGAGACCAGCGGCCGCAACATGGAGGACCTCGGCACCGACCTGCCGCACCGGCAGCCGGTGCAGTCACCTGCCGAGTCGCGGAGGAGCTGACCGATGGCACCGGACCTCAGCTTCGCCGAGGTGAGCGAGATCCTCGCGCTGCTGCAACGCGTCGAGGGCGCCGACGTGGTGCTGGAGTGGGGTGACCTGAGGATCGAGGTGCGCCGCGGCGCGGTCGCCGACCCCGCACCGGAGCCCGAGCCGCAGGCCGAACCACTGGCACCGTCGGAACCCGTGCCGCAGCCGGTCCAGGAGCCGGCACAGGATGCGGCGCCGTCGGCACCCGCGCCGGCCGACGACGTACCCGAGCAGTGGGTGGCGTTGTCGGCCCCGATGGTCGGCACGTTCTACCGCGCGCCCAAGCCCGGTGACCCGCCGTTCGCCGAGGTCGGGCAGACCGTCGAGAAGGGCGCCACGCTCGGGCTGATCGAGGTGATGAAGCTGTTCACCGAGCTGGACGCCGAGGTCACCGGCACGGTGGTGCGAATCGACGCCGACGACGGCGCGCTGGTGGAGTTCGGCGAGCCGCTGCTGTGGGTCGACCCGGCATGACCGGACGCCGGCTGCGCTTCGTCGACGTCACCACCCGCGACGGCCACCAGTCGCTGTGGGCGACCCGGATGACCAACGCGATGATCCTGCCCATCGTCGACCAGATGGACCGGGTCGGGTTCGACTGGATCAACCTCGAGGGCGGCGCGGTCTTCGACGTCTGCGTGCGCTTCCTGCACGAGGACCCGTGGGAGCGGATGCGGCTGGTGGCGGAGCGGGTGAGCCGCACGCCGGTCGACATCATGACCCGTGGCCAGAGCCTGTTCACCTTCCGGTTCTTCGCCGACGACGTCGTCGCGCTGACCATCCGGCGGATCCGTGCCAACGGCATGCAGCGGATCACCGTCTACGACGCGCTCAACGACACCCGCAACCTCGCGCTGTCGATCGCGGTCGGCCGCGAGGAGGGCCTGCACGTCTGCGCGGGCCTGGTCTACACGCTGTCCCCGGTGCACACCGACGCCTACTACCAGCAGGTCGCGCGCGAACTGGTCGCGCTCGGCGCCGACAGCGTGATGATCAAGGACCCGTCCGGACTGCTGCTGCCCGAGCGCGTCCGTACTCTCGTGCCCGCCCTGAAGCAGGTCATCGGATCAGTGCCCCTCGAGCTGCACTCGCACTCGCTGTCCGGCATGGCGGAGCCGTGCTATCTCGCGGCGGCACCACTCGGTGTCGACGTGCTGCACACCGCCTCGGAGCCACTGGCCAGCGGTGCCTCGCTGCCGCCGACCCGCTACTGCGCGCGGCACCTCGAGCGGGAGGGACTCACCAACCGGCTGTCGATGGACGGTCTCGACGTCATGACCGACTACTTCACCGGCGTCGCCACCCGGCACGGCTTCCCGATGGGTGCGCCGCTGCGCTACGACCCGTCGCTCTACCGGCACCAGGTGCCCGGCGGCATGATCTCCAACCTGCGTACGGACCTGGCCCGGATGGGCATCAGTGACCGCGAGCAGGAGATCCTCGAGGAGGCGGAGCAGGTACGAGTCGACCTCGGCTACCCGATCCTGGTCAGCCCGTTCGCGCAGTTCGTCGTCACCCAGGCGATGCTCAACGTGCTGGGCGGCGAGCGCTACCGCACCGTTCCCGACGAGCTCCGCCGGTACGTGCTCGGGCACTACGGGCGGCTGGCGAGCGTTGTCGACCCGATGATCGCCGACCGGGTGCTGTCGTCGGCACCGGCGGGCACCGAGCCGTTCGAGGGCCGCGCCGGCGAGCTGATCGCGCCGGCGCTGCCTGACCTCCGCCGCGACCGGGGTCCGTTCGACTCCGACGACGACCTGCTGCTGGCCGCGTTCTACTCCGAGCCCGAGCTCGCCGGTCTGCGCGACGCGCGCGGACGCGAGCCCGAGCCGGTGTCCGGCGGCACCCCGCTGGCCCAGCTGGTCGAGGGGCTGCGGAAGGGCCCGCCGGGGCAGCAGATCAGCGTCCAGCGCCCGGGCCTGCGCCTGAGCGTGGTGCGCTGAGCGATGCCGGCACTTCGCCGCCTGCTGGTCGCCAACCGGGGTGAGATCGCGCTGCGCATCCTGCGCGCGGCCCACGACCTGGGCATCGAGGTCGTCACCGTGCACTCGACCGCCGACCGGGCGTCGCCGCACGTCACCCTCGCCGACCGCTCGGTCTGCATCGGGCCCCCGCCGGCCTCGGCCAGCTACCTGCGCGGTGACCTGCTGGTGCACGTTGCCGAGGCCACCGGCTGCGACGCGGTGCACCCGGGGTACGGGTTCCTCGCCGAGGCCGCCGGCTTCGCCCGCCAGGTCGAGCAGGCCGGGCTGGTCTGGGTCGGCCCCGCCGCGGACGTGATCGGCCGGATGGGCGACAAGGCGGCCGCCCGCGCCGCCGCGGTCGCCGCCGGCGTGCCGGTCGTACCGGGGTCGGAAGGGGTGCTCGGCGACGCAGACGAGGCCGAGGCGTTCGGGCACGAGCACGGCTATCCACTGCTGCTCAAGGCCAGCGCCGGCGGAGGCGGCAAGGGCATGCGCGTCGTCGCCGAACCGGCCGAGGTCGCCCGGGTGCTCGCGCTGGCCCGGCAGGAGGCTGCCGGTGCGTTCGGAGACGACCGGATGTACGTCGAGCGGTACCTGCCCCGGGTGCGGCACGTCGAGGTCCAGGTGCTCGGCGACGCGCACGGCGAGGTGGTCGGGCTCGGCGAGCGGGACTGCTCGGTGCAGCGTCGGCACCAGAAGGTGGTCGAGGAGGCGCCCGCGCGGCTCGAGCACGAGACCCGGCAGCAGATGAGCGGCACCGCGGTTCGACTGGCGGAGGCAGTGGGCTATCGCAACGCCGGCACGGTGGAGTACCTCGTCGACGTCGAGTCCGGCGCGTTCTTCTTCATCGAGATGAACACCCGCATCCAGGTCGAGCACCCGGTGACCGAGGAGGTCACGTCCACCGACCTGGTCGCCTGGCAGCTGCGCGTCGCCGGCGGCGAGGCGGTGGGGGCGCTGCGCGACGTGACGTCGACCGGGCATGCCATGGAGTTCCGGGTGACGGCCGAGGACCCGGCCCGCGACTTCGCCCCGAGTCCCGGGACGCTGGAGGTCTTCCAGCCGCCCGCCGGCCCCGGCGTGCGCTGCGACACCCACTGCGTACCCGGGCAGCTGGTCCCACCGCACTACGACTCGCTGCTGGCCAAGCTGGTGGTGAGTGGCAGCGACCGCGACGAGGTGCTGGCCAGGTCGCGGCGGGCGCTGCGCGAGTTCCGGGTCGAGGGCGTGGCCACGACCGTGCCCTTCCACCGCTGGCTGCTCGACCAGCCAGCGTTCGTCGCCGGCACCCACACCACCGACTACCTCGCCGAGCAGCTGACCGACGCCACCCTGGAGGAGCCCGCATGACCACCCCCGCGATGATCACCATCGCCATCACCGGCGCGATCCCCACCACTGCGGACAACCCGGCGGTGCCGGTGGTGCCCGAGACCCAGGTCAAGTCGGCGATCGAGGCGTACGACGCGGGCGCGACCGTGTGCCACGTGCACGTGCGCGACGACGACGAGCGACCCAGCTCCGACGTCGGCCGTTACGGCGCTGTCCGCGACGGCATCCTCGCCGAGCGCCCGGACATGGTCGTGCAGCTGTCGACGGGCGGGCGGGGCCGGGAGGCGGAGGAGCGGTTCGCCTGCCTGCAGCTGCGTCCGGAGATGGCGTCGCTGGCCACCGGCACCGTCAACTTCCCGGCGCAGATCTACGACAACGCGCCGGACATGGTCGAGGAGATGGCCGCCCGGATGCGCGACCTCGGGATCAAGCCCGAGGTCGAGGTCTTCGACCTGGCGATGCTCTACACCGCCGCCGACCTCGTACGCCGCGAGCTGCTGGTGCCGCCGCCGCACGTACAGCTGGTGATGGGCATCAAGAACGCGTTGCCGGCGCGGGAGAGCCTGGTCGACTTCTTCGTGTCCGAGCTGCACGACCTGTTGCCGGACGCCACCTGGACCTGCGCCGGCATCGGGCGTGCACAGCTGGACGCCAACCGCTGGTCACTGGCGCGCGGCGGCCACGTGCGCACCGGGCTCGAGGACAACCTCTACTTCGAGCGCGGCCGGCTGGCGGCGTCCAACGCCGAGCTGGTCGAGCGACTGGCCGGTATGTGCGCCGAGTACGACCGGCATCCCGCGAGCCCCGAGGAGACCCGCGCCCTGCTGCACCTGTGAACGGTGGTCAGCCCAGCCCGCCGTTGACGTCGATCACGGCGCCGGTCAGGTAGCCGGCCGCCGACGACGCGAGGAAGCACACGACCGCGGCCACCTCGGCGGGCGCAGCCATCCTCCCCAGCGGGATGCCGGCGACCAGGTCCGCCAGCTGGTCCGGGGTGGTGTTGCGGGTGATGATCTCGGTGTCGACCAGGCCCGGGCACACGCAGTTGACCCGGATCCGCTCGGACGCGAGCTCATGCGCCATCTGCCGGGTCAGTGCGACCACGCCACCCTTGGACGCGGCGTAGGCGACGCTCGCCGTGCGGCTGAACGAGCGCCCGGCGATCGACGCCATGGTCACGACAGCGGGGTCCGGAGCTGCGCGCAGCAGCGGCAGCGCCGCCTGCGCGCAGTGGAACGCCCCGTCGAGGTTGACGGCCATCGTGCGCCGCCACTCGGTGGGAGTCGTGGTGTCGAACCTGCCGACCGGTGCGATGCCCGCGTTGGTGACCAGCACCTGCAGGCCGCCAAGGCGGTCCCCGACCTCTGCGACGGCGGCCGCGGCCTCCTCGGGAACGCTCACGTCGGCCTCGACCGAGACGTCCGCCCCGGGTGCCGGGCTCAGGTCGACGACACCGACCCGTGCCCCCAACCCCTGTGCCGTCGCGACGATGGCGGCGCCGATCCCGGTGGCCCCACCGGTGACAAGGACGCTCGCACCGGCCAGGTCGACCAATGGCGTCACCGCGCGATTTCCTGCGCGCCGGTGGGCATGATGTCGCGCTGATAGGTCTCGGGCAGCAGCCGCACGCAGACCAGGCTGATGACCGCGGCGACCACCATGTAGACCACGAAGTACCACGGCTCGCCGCCGTTGGCCTCGATCAGTGCGGCCCCGATCAGCGGGGTCAGACCGCTCGCGAAGATGCCGGAGAACTGGTAGACGGACCCGACCCCGGTGTAGCGCACCCGGGTCTCGAACAGCTCGGCCCAGAACGCCGCCAGCGGAGCGTAGACCGCCATGTAGACCACGCCGAGCCCGACCGCGAGCGCGCCCCAGATCAGCACTGGCTCGCCGGTGTCGATGAGCAGGAAGACCGGGAAGGCCAGCAGCGCGGTGAGCACGGTGCCGGTGACGTACACCGGCTTGCGCCCGACCCGGTCCGACAGCTTGCCGTAGACCGGCACCAGCCCGACGCCGAGCGCCGACGCGATCACGATCCCGGTGAGTGCCACGCTCCGGGACAGGTCGAGGTCGTTGACGATGTACGAGACGGCGAGGACGCCGTACGCGTTGAACGTCAGGCCCTCGATCCACCGGGTGCCCATGCCCAGGACGAACTCCTTGGGCTGGGTCTTGAGCATCGTGACGAACGGGACCTTGACCTCGTCCTGGCGCTCGCGCACCGCGGTGAAGGCCGGCGTCTCGAGCACCTGAAGGCGGATGTACAGGCCGACGCCGACGAGCGCGATGCTGAACAGGAAGGCGATCCGCCAGCCCCATGCGTTGAAGTCGTCGTCGGGCAGCAGGCCGAGTGCGGCGAACATCAGCGACGCGCCGAGCAGGCCGGCCGGCACGCCGGCCTGCGGCCAGCTGCCGTAGAAGCCGCGCTGGCCCTTCGGTGCGTACTCGACCGCCATCAGCACGGCGCCGCCGTACTCGCCACCGACACCGATGCCCTGCACGACGCGCATCAGCACCAGCAGGATCGGCGCCCACACACCGATCTGGTCGTAGGTGGGCAGCAGCCCGATGATCGTGGTGCCGACGCCCATGATCAGCAACGTCGCGATCAGCATCTGCTTGCGGCCGATCCGGTCGCCGAAGTGGCCGAACAGCACGCTGCCGAGCGGACGCGCGAGGTAGCCGACGGCGAAGGTCGCGAACGCGACGATCCGGCCGGTGGCCTCGGGGAGGTTGGAGAAGAACTGGTCACCGAACACCAGTGCGGCGGCGGTGCCGTAGATGAAGAAGTCGTACCACTCGATCGCGGCGCCGATGGAGCTGGCCATGGCGACCTTCCGCACCGATGGCCGCTCCTCGGTGGGTTCGGGCAGCAGGCTGGTCACATCGACTCCCGGAAGATCGCGGCGGCGGACTGGCGGTCGAGTGCGCGGGGCACGACGGCGAGCTGGCGGGTCTGCTTGAGGGTGCCCTCGACGAGGGTGTCGACGTCGTCGTCGGTGTAGCCGAAGGACCTCAGGCCGGCTGGCATGTCGATGTCGGCCATCAGCTCGGCGAGCACCCCGGCGAGCGCGTCCGCCCCGTCGGTACGGGTGAACGTCTGCCCACCCAGCAGCTCGGCCGCGCGCAGGTGCCGGGCCGGGTCGGCGGGGTAGGTCCACCGGAAGACGGCTGCCGCCGTCGACGCGACCGCCTGGCCGTGCGGCACCATCGGCATCTCGGGGTACCCGACCGGGCTGTAGTCGCGGACCGCCCCGGCCACCGGGTAGGCGTTGGCGTGCGGCAGGTGCGTGCCGGCGTTGCCGAACCCCGTTCCGGCGTACATCGATGCGAGCGCCATCTGGTAGCGCGCCTGCAGGTCGCGGCCGTTGTGCACCGCCGCGCGCAGGTGCGTGCCCACCAGACCGAGCGCCATCTCGCACCAGACGTCGCTGACCGGGTTGGAGCCGCAGAACGCCGGCCGCTTGGTCGGGTCGACGGCCGCCGGCCGGGCGTCGAAGCGCTGGGCGGTGTAGCTCTCCAGCGCGTGGCTGAGCACGTCCATGCCGCTGGCCGCGGTCACCTGCGGCGGCATCGAGACCGTCGTCGACGGGTCGACGATCGCCAGCGACGGCCGCAGCCGGGCATGGCTGATGCCGGCCTTGAGGTGCAGGCTCAGCAGGTCGACGACACAGATCGTGGTCGACTCCGACCCGGTGCCCGCGGTGGTCGGCACCGCGATCAGGGGCTTGAGCGGTCCGTCCGGAGCCCGCCCGCCACCGATCGGCGGCACCACGTAGTCGAGCAGGTCGCCGTCGTGGGTGGTGAGCAGGTTGACCGCCTTGGCTGTGTCGATCGACGAGCCACCGCCGACAGCGACGAAGCAGTCCCAGTCACCCTCCCGGGCGTACGCGACCGCCTCGCCGATGCTGACGTCGGTGGGCTCGACGCCGACGCCGGTGTAGACCTCGCACTTCACGCCCGCGGCCGCGACGTGCGCCCGTACCCGCTCGGGGATGCCGCTGTCGGCGACCCCCGGGTCGGTGATCACGAGGCAGCTCTCCGCGCCGAGCTGGGCGACGTCGGAGCCGATCTCGTCCAGCGCCCCCACCCCGAACTTCAGCGGCGGCGCCGCCCAGGTGAAGACAGTCTCGTTCGTCAACATATGGAAGGGTTTACCACCATGTGAGAGGGTCCGTCGACCCCGTGCCCACCCCCGAGGACGGTTCTGACGGCCGCCCCCCCGTGAAGCCCGCACTCACCCCGCGTTATTTCGGGGGAGAGCTCGGGTTTCGCAAGGGCACTTGCGAAACCCGCATCACCTGCCTGCATCTCCGAGTGGATGGCGTGACTGACCTTCTCCCGCAGCGCGGTGTAGGCGGGCAGTGCGCGGATCTTCTCGGCGTCGTACCACTCCTCGGTCTCGGTGAAGATCGCCGACTCGTCCAGCACGATCCGGCCGGGGCGGGGGCTCATGACCAGCGTCCGGGTGGACAGGAACACCGCCTCGTCGACGCTGTGGGTGATGAACAGGATCGTCTTGTGCGTCTCGCGCCAGATGCCGAGCAGCTCGTCCTGCAGCCGTTCGCGGGTCAGCGCGTCCAGCGCCCCGAACGGCTCGTCCATCAAGACGATCTCGGGGTCGTTGGCCAGCACCCGGGCGATCTGGCAGCGCTGCTGCATGCCGCCGGACAGCTCGTACGGCCTGCGGTCGGCGAAGTCGGCGATGGCCACCAGCTCGAGGTAGCGCGACGCCGTCTCCGCCCGCTCGGCCTTGCTGACCCCGCGCAGCCGGGGTCCGAGCTCCACGTTGTCCCGCACCGTCATCCACGGGTAGAGCATCGGCTGCTGGAAGACCACGCCCCGGTCGGCGCCCGGCCCCTTCACCGGGTCGCCGTCGATCGAGATGCTGCCGTCGGTGGGCTTCATGAACCCCGCGATCAGCCGCAGCAGCGTGGTCTTGCCGCAGCCCGACGGCCCGGCCAGGCACACGAACTCGCCGGCCTCGATGGTGAGGTCGATCCGTTCGAGTGCCTGGACCCGGTCGCCCTGCACCTCGAAGTGGTGCCGGAGCTCGCGGATCTCGACCGGGCGCGCCTGGCTCATCCGTTCGCCGCCGCCTCGGCCGGCGACGCGTCGACGCCGTCGGCGTACTGCTGCTCGGGCCCGACCGCGTCGATGCCGCCCTGCTCGTACAGGAACTTCGCGGTGTTGAAGAGGTCCTCGCCCATCTTGCCGCCGAGCGCGTCGGGGCCGGCCTGCTCGGAGGCGTTCAGGTAGGTCAGCCCGTCGAACAGGGCGAGCGCGTCGTCGACGTTCTGCAGGCTCAGCTCCACCGCGATGCTCTCGGCGGCGGCGTCCGGGTCGTCGTTGAGCATCGTCACCGCGTAGTCCTGCGCCTTGGCCCACTGGGTCATGAACTCGGGGTTGTCGGCGATGAACTCGTCGCTCGCAAGACCGAGGTCGTAGGTGGGCTTGCCCGCCTCGGCGGTGTCGGCACTGCTGAGGATGACCTTGCCGTCCTTCTTCAGCGAGGTCAGCGTCGGGTCCCACACCCAGGCCGCGTCGATGTCCCCGCTGTCCCACGGGCCCTGCATCTTCTCCGGCTCCAGGTTGACCAGGGTCACGTCGTTGTTGGAGTCCATGCCGGCGTCGGTGAGCGCCTGCAGCAACGAGTAGTGCGCGGTGGAGCTGAACGGGACCGCGATGGTCTTGCCCTCGAGCCCGGTGATGTCGGTGATCGACGTGTCCTTGACGACCAGCGACTCGGCCTCACCGATGACGTCGTGGATCCACACCACCGAGACGGGCAGCTCCAGCGGTGCTGACAGCGCGATGGTCGCCGGCGACGACCCGGCCAGCCCGATGTCGAGCCCGTTGTTGGCGGCGAAGCCCTGCACGACGTCGCCGCCGGACGGGAAGTTGCTCCACTCGATGTCGGCGTTGGGCATGCAGGCCTCGAGGATGCCTTGGTCCTTGACCACCAGGTCGCCGTTCGGGATCGCCTGGTAGCCGATCGTGGCACTGGCGTCGATCGAGTCGTCCGCCTCCCAGGGGCAGTCGCTGGCCTCGCCGCTCCCACCGGACGATGACCGGTCGGAGTCGACGCACCCGGCCAGGGTCACGCCGAGCAGGACTGCGCCGCCGAGGGCGGTGAGACGTCGGACTGGGCTGGTCATGGTGCCTCCAACGGGCGGGGACGACAGGGGACGGGATGCATCGGGCGGGCGGTCATGCCTTCCCCCGCCAGGGGACGAGCCATCGCTCGAGCCACTTGAGCCCGAGGTCGAGCACGACGGCCGTGATGCCGATGACGACGATGCAGGAGATCGCGAGCGCGGAGTTGTTCTCCGTACCGGCCAGGTACGCGAGGCCGCCGATGCCCGGGATGCCGTTGCTGATCTCGGCCGCGACCACACACGTCCAGGTGAAGCCGACCGCCACCCGGATGCCGGTGAAGATCTCCGGCAGCGTCGCGGGCACCATCACGAAGCGGAGCACCTGCCGGCGGGAGGCGCCGAGGCACAGCGCCGCGTTGACCTGGTCCTCGCGCACGCCGCGGACGCCGCTGATGGTGGCCATCGTGATCGGCGGGAAGGCCGCGAAGAACAGCAGCCAGATCTTCGACGCGTCGCCGAAGCCGAACCACGCGATCAGCAGACCGATGTAGGCCAGCGGCGGCAGCGAGCGCAGGAAGTTGAGGTACGGCTCGATCACGATGCTGACCGGCCGGACGGTGGCCATGACCAGCCCGAGCGGGATCCCGAACACGATGGCGGCGGCGAGCCCGGCGCCGATGCGCTGCAGGCTCGCGATCAGGTGCTCCCACATGTAGTAGTTCTGCTCGCCGCGCACGATCCGGTCGATCCCGGGAGACACCTGGTGGTCGGTGTTCGCGCGGACGAACGCGTCCCACACGTCGCCTGGCGAGGGGAGGAACAGCGGCTTCACGATCTCGAGCCAGGCGATGAACCACCACACGGCGATGAGCAGGACCAGCGTCAGCAGCCGCACCCCCAGCAGCCAGTAGCGTCCGCGCCCGGCCGGCTTCGTCGCCGGCGGAGGGGCGGGCGCCGCGCCGGGGGGCGCGACGTCGACCGTCGACTCCGACATGTCAGGCCTCCGCAGGCAACGGTGGTGGAGGACGGTCGGGGCGACACGTCCACAGGGGCAGTCGGGATACTAGACATACGTCAGGTCCGTACGACCTGTAGTCCGGATTGTCCTGCGCGTCGTGAGATGCCGCCACCGCTGACGGCCGCTCGCCCGCGCTCAGCCGTCCTTCTCCAGCCACCCGCGGAACGCGTCGAGGTTGCGGGTGGACTCACCCCTCGACCGGCGCCACTCCCACTCGCGCCGGATCGAGCTGGCGAAGCCGAGCTCGAGGATGGTGTTGAACGACTCGTCGGCGTACGTCGCGACCGCGCCGAGCACCCGGTCGACCTCGTCGGCGGTGACCGCGTGCAGCGGCACCCGGCCGTCGAGGTAGATGTCGCCGACCGAGTCGACCGCGAACGCGACCGCGTACTGGCGCAGGTTGCGCTCGAGCAGCCAGCGGTAGACCGCCTCGTGGTTCTCGTCCGGGTGCCGGGCGACGAACGCGTGCACGCCGAGGGCGTGGTCGCCGACCTCGAGGCGCACCGTCGTCTGCAGCTTGCGCTCCCCCGGCAGCGTCACCTCGAAGACGCCGGGGGTGTGCTCGACCGTCTCGGCACCGGAATCGGCGAGCGCCGCCCGCACCGTCTCGGTCACGGTCACGCCGTGGCCTCGGCCGCCCGTACCCGCGCGGACCAGGTCGCCGCGACTGCCTGGTCGTAGACGTCGACGACCTTGCGGGCGGTGGCGTCCCAGCCGAACCCGAGCGCGTGCCGGCGAGCGGCCTCGCCCATGGCTGAGCGCGCGTGCTCGTCGCGGAGCAGACCACCGAGCACGGCGGCGTACTCCTCGGGGTCGTGACCCTCGACCAGCAGCCCGCCCTCGCCGTGGTCGATGGCGGTCGTGAGCCCGCCGACCGCGGATGCGACCACCGGGGTGCCGCACGCCTGCGCCTCGACCGCGACCAGACCGAATGACTCGTTGTACGACGGCACACAGACCACCGACGACGCGGCGTACCAGCGGGCCAGGTCGGCCTGCTCGACCGGGGGCACGAACCGCACCTGCCCGTCGATGCCGAGCCGTTCGGCCAGCTGCACCAGCGCGTGCGGCTCGTCCAGCCCGCTGCCGGACGGGCCGCCGATGATCGGCACCACCAGCCGGCCGGGCTCGCGCAGCGCCGGTTCGCGGCGCACCAGGTGCGCGATCGCGTGCAGCAGCACGTCGGGTGCCTTGAGCGGTTGCAGCCGCCCGGCGAACAGCACCACCAGCGCGTGCGGCGGCAGTCCCAGGGTCGGCCGGATCGCCTCCGCGTCGCCGGGGCGGAACAGGTCGAGGTCGACGCCGGGGTGCACCACGCGCACCCGGTCCCGCGCGGCGCCGTAGTGCTGGACGAGGTCGAACGCCTCCTGGTGGGTGTTGGCGACCAGCACGTCGGCTGCGTCGACCACCTGCTGCTCGCCGAGCAGCCGCGCCTCGGGCTCCGGCCGGTCCCCGTCGGCGAGCCAGTCGTTCTTGACCTTCGCCAACGTGTGCATGGACTGCACCAGCGGTACGCCCCAGCGGTCGCGGGCCAGCGCACCGACCTGGCCGGAGAGCCAGTAGTGCGCGTGCACCACGTCGTAGCGACCGGGCTGGTGCAGTGCCTCGGTGCGCAGCACCTCTCGCGCGAACGTGCACAGCTGGGCGGGCAGCTCGTCCTTGGTGAGTCCGCCGTAGGGCCCGGCCAGGACGTGCCGCACGGTGATGCCCGGCTCGAGCTCGACCGTGGGCGGCAGGTCCGACGCGGTGGCCCGGGTGAAGACCTCGACCTCGACGCCGCGTGCCGCCAGCTGACGGGACAGCTCGACGACGTAGACGTTCATGCCGCCGGCGTCACCGGTGCCCGGCTGGTGCAGCGGGGAGGTGTGGACACTGAGCATCGCGACCCGGCTGACCGCAGGCGGGCGGGGCTCGGTCACCGTCCCAGCATAGGTCGGCCCCGATAGGTTGGCTGATATGAGCTCAGCCCGCCGAGCCGTCGTGACCGGAGCCAGCAGCGGGATCGGCGCGGCCACCGCACGGCGCCTTGCCGCCGAGGGTTTCGAGGTGCTGTGCGCCGCCCGGAGGCGGGACCGGATCGACGAGCTGGCCGCCGAGATCGGCGGCCGCGCCATCGAGTGCGACGTCACCGATGCAGGTGCGGTGCGGCGGCTTGCCGACGAGGTCGGGCCCCGGCTCTCGGTGCTGGTCAACAATGCCGGTGCCGCGTTCGGGCTGGACACCGTCGCGGAGTCCGACCCCGACCAGTGGCAGCAGATGTTCGACCTCAACGTCCTCGGCACCCTCCGGGTGACCCAGGAGCTGCTGCCCGCGCTGATCGCCAGCGGCGACGGACTGCTCGTCAACGTGGGCTCCACGGCCGGCCACGAGGCGTACGAGAAGGGCGGCGGCTACACGATCACCAAGACCGGCGTGGCGGTGATGACCGAGACGCTGCGCCAGGAGCTGCTCGGCCAGCCGGTACGGATCACCGAGATCGTGCCGGGGATGGTGCAGACCGAGGAGTTCTCGGTCAAGCGGCTCGGCGATCCCGAGGCGGCCGCGAAGGTCTACGCCGGCGTCGACCAGCCGCTGGTCGCCGACGACGTTGCCGACGCGATCGGCTGGGTGGCGACCCGTCCGTGGCACGTCAACATCGACCGGCTGGTCCTCAAGCCGCGGGCCCAGGCCTCGCAGTACAAGATCCACCGCGCCGGCGGCTGACCGCCGACACCGTCACGGCGATCCCGCCAGCAGCCGCCGCTGGCGGTCACGCGCCGGCTCGTCGTAGTAGCGGTCCCACCACTGCGCCGGTGTGAGCGGCGCGGCGTTCGCTGCTGCGATCTCCGGGGGCGGGATCGGCTCACCGGCCGGCACCCCCAGCCGGTCGCGCAGCCGGTAGTGGTTGAACAGCCGGAAGAACTCGGTGAAGTAGATCTCGGCGACACCGTGGTCACCCCGGATGACCAGCATGTTCTCGTCGTTCTGGTTCGCCGACGGGTTGCTGAAGTTGGCCGAACCGGTGACGACGATCGGGTCGTCGCCGAGCGGGTCCTTCAGCAGGTACTTCGTGTGCAGGTACTCGACGTTGCTGCTGAGGGGGTTGTCCCGCTCGCCCACCCAGCCCTGCAGCGCCTCCGGCGCCAGGACGGCGCCGTAGACGAGCTCGGTGCCCGGGTCGTCGACGAGCAGGCGGGCGACGTCGGCGGTGTCGCGGTTCTCGAACAGCAGCCAGCGCAACGCGTCGTGCGGACCCGGCAGCAGGGCGGCGAACCGGCCGTCGAGGTTGAAGGGGAACGTCATGCAGAGCAGGTGCTCGGCACCGGAGAACAGCTGCGCGTAGCGGTCCTGGGCCTCGGTGGTCGGGCGCGGGCTGAAGACGACGCTCACCCCGTCCGGCCACGGATCGGGCAGCGGCCCGGTCGTCGCGTCGACCAGGTCGTTGAGGGTCCCCGGCGTGGGGTCCGCCAGCAGCAGCTCCCAGTACGCCGCGTACCGCTCGGCGACCGTGGGGTCGGTCACCGCGTGCCCGACGTTCGACTGACCGAAGATGCCGTTCTCGGTGATGTTGGTCGACCCCGTCCACACGGCGACTGGCACGTCGTGCTGGAGCGCGATCGCGAACTTGTTGTGCGGGATCTGCGCGTGCGCGCGCCAGGTCTCGACCCGGTCGGCGAGGCCGGCCTTGGTCACCTCCGTGCGGTTGTCGGTCTCGTCGTCCACGACGAGGCGGACGTCGACACCCTCGTTGGCCGCGCGACGGAACGCGTCCAGCACGGAGGCGTACTCGAACTCGTAGAACGCCGCACGGATCGCCCCGCCCTCGCGAGGCACTCCGTCGATGAACGCGACCAGGGCCTCCTCGAGACCGCGGGACAGCCAGATCCAGGCGGCGCGGTCGGGGACGTCTCGCGGGTGCTGGTTGTGGAACCGGTTCGCGTAGGCCTGCGAGCCGTAGACACCGCGGTTGAACCAGATGCCGTGCTCCCCCGGTTCCTCCGTCCGCACGTCGAGCGCCACCGACGACACCGGGGTGAGCTCGGTGCCGGGCTCACCGGTCATGGTGTGCACGGTGTAGGTGTAGTCGTACCCCGGCTTGGCGGTGTAGTCGCCCCAGGTGAAGGTCTGGAACGGGTTCCAGTTCGAGCCGGCGTGCGTCCTCGCCTGCGAGAACCGGATCATGTTCGGCAGCCAGGTGTGCTCGTCCTCGGTGTGGTCGTCCCGCTCGACCGCGAACCCGAGCACGCCCGGCATCTCGGCCCGGTCGTGGTCGAAGCCCAGGGTCACGACGTGCGTACCGGCAATCGCCTGGACCCGGAGTGGTCCGTCCTCCCCGCTCACCCGCATGCTGCCTCCTCGGTAGCCTTGCTTCTCGTGCCCGAGACCCGCGCGAACCTCCGCAACGTTGCCATCGTCGCGCACGTCGACCACGGCAAGACCACACTTGTCGACGCGATGCTGTGGCAGACCGGTGCCTTCCGGGCGAACCAGGACGTCGCCGACCGGGTGATGGACTCCGGTGACCTCGAGCGCGAGCGGGGAATCACGATCCTCGCCAAGAACACGGCGGTCCGCTACGCCGGCCCCGGAGCCACTGACGGCCCGGTGACGATCAACATCGTCGACACCCCCGGACACGCCGACTTCGGCGGCGAGGTCGAGCGCGGTCTGCTGATGGTCGACGGGGTGGTGCTGCTGGTCGACGCGTCGGAGGGGCCGCTGCCGCAGACCCGGTTCGTGCTGCGCAAGACGCTCGAGGCACACCTGCCGGTGGTGCTGGTGGTCAACAAGGTCGACCGTCCCGACGCCCGGATCTCCGAGGTGGTGGAGGAGACGTACGAGCTGTTGCTGGACCTGGCCGACGACCACGCCCTCGCGCGCAACGACCTGCTGGACCTGCCGGTGATCTACGCCTCCGCCCGGGCCGGGCGCGCATCGCTGCAGCAGCCCGCCGACGGCGGGATGCCCGACGCCGAGGACCTGGAGCCGCTGTTCCGCACGATCCTCGACCAGGTTCCCGCGCCCGCGTACGAGCCCGGCGCGCCGTTGCAGGCACAGGTGACCAACCTGGACGCGTCGCCGTTCCTGGGCCGGATCGCGCTCTGCCGGGTGCACGCGGGCGTGCTGCGCAAGGGCAGCTCGGTGGCGTGGTGCCGCCGGGACGGGTCGGTCGAGCGGGTACGCGTCTCGGAGCTGATGCTGACCGACGCGCTCGACCGGGTGCCGGCCGACGAGGCCGGGCCGGGCGACATCGCGGCGATCGCAGGCATCCCCGAGATCACGATCGGCGACACGCTCACCGATCCCGACGACCCGCAGCCGATGGAACCCATCACGATCGACGAGCCGGCGATCTCGATGACGATCGGCATCAACACCTCACCGCTGGCGGGGCGCGAGAAGGGCACGAAGGTGACGGCCCGGCTGGTGCGCGAGCGGCTGGAGCGAGAGCTGGTCGGCAACGTGTCACTGCGGGTGCTGCCCACCGACACCCCGGATGCGTGGGAGGTGCAGGGCCGCGGCGAGCTGGCGCTGGCCGTGCTGGTGGAGACCATGCGCCGCGAGGGGTACGAGCTCACCGTCGGCAAGCCCGACGTGGTGACCCGTGAGGTCGACGGTGCCGTGCACGAGCCGGTGGAGCGGCTGACCATCGACGTGCCGGAGGACTACCTCGGCGCGGTCACCCAGCTGCTCGCGGTCCGCCGCGGCCGGATGGAGCAGATGGTCAACCACGGGACCGGGTGGGTGCGGATGGAGTTCCTGGTGCCGGCGCGCGGGCTGATCGGGTTCCGCACCGACTTCCTCACCGACACCCGCGGCACCGGGATCGCCCACCACGTCTTCGAGCGCTACGAGCCGTGGGCGGGCGACCTGAAGACCCGGCCCACCGGTTCCCTCGTCGCCGACCGGTCCGGGGTCGCGACGTCGTTCGCGATGCACAACCTGCAGGAGCGGGGCAGCCTCTTCGTCGAGCCGACGACCGAGGTCTACCAGGGCATGCTGGTCGGCGAGAACTCCCGCGGCGACGACATGGACGTCAACATCACCCGGGAGAAGAAGCTCACCAACATGCGCTCGTCGACCGGCGACGAGCTCGAACGCCTGGTCCCCCCGCGCCGGCTGTCGCTGGAGCAGTCGCTCGAGTTCTGCCGCGACGACGAGTGCGTCGAGGTGACGCCGAACGCCATCCGGCTCCGCAAGACCGTGCTCGACGTCGCCGAGCGCGCCAAGCAACGCGGCCGCCGCCGCGCACCGGTCTGAGCCCGGCCGCCGCTCACCCCCCTGCAGCCAGCGCGGCGGGGTCTCCGTCGGTCACGACGTCCACCCGGTCGGGCTGGATCGGCAAGCCCTGAGCGGCGGCACCCAGCCCTCCCGCCAGCACCAGCGGACACGTCTCGGCCCACGTGCCGGCTCGGTCGAGCCAGTGCGCCCAGGTGCCCCACTCCAGCTCCCACGCGAGAGCGTCGCGGTCCGCCGGTGGGCGCGGTCGCAGGGTCACGACCAGCTCGAGGCCGAGCGGAAGCACCAGCTGCTGCAACGTGCGGAGCCGGGGGAGCCGGGCACCGCTCTCCAGTCGCGAGACGGTCGCCTGCGGCACCCCGGCCGCCGTGGCCAGCTGCTGCTGCGACAGCTCGTGCACCCAGCGCAGCCGGCGCACCTCACCCCCGAGCCGTTCCGCCAGACCGTCGTCAACCATGGCCGCCAGGGTGCACCGCTCACACCGCCGCCGACACCCTCGCCGAGCGAGCTGTGGACGACCCCTGCGGTGGGGCCCGGGGGTCACCTGAATTTCGGATGTCAGCAGGGCATGACGCCATGCGCTGGTGACATGTGCGGCGCGCGTGGATCCGGTCGCTACTTGCGAGGATCGTCCTCGGGGTCGAGGGGTTCGACGACCAGGCCGAACTGCTCGCCGTGGTCGGTGACGCCGGTGACGACCGCGGCCTCGACCTTCTCGGTACCGAGGTTCTCACGCAGGATCATCGGGTCACTGCGCAGGTCCTTCATCAACGACACGGCCAGACCGATCATGACGACGGCGAACGGCAGTGCCGCGACGATCGTGATGTTCTGCAGGCCGGTCAGAGCCGCGTCCTTGCCGTCGCCGATCACCAGCATCACCGCGGCGACGCCGCCGGTCAGCACGCCCCAGAAGATCACCGTGGCACGGCGCGGGTCGAGGTTGCCCCGCTCGGACAGCGAGCCCATGACGATCGATGCCGCGTCCGCGCCGGAGACGAAGAAGATCGCCACCAGCAGCATCACCATGGCGGCCGCCAGGGTGGTGAGCGGGTAGGTGTCCAGCAGGCCGAACAGCTGCCCCTCGAGGCTCAGCGATCCCAGGTCGGTGCCCTTGCGCTGCGCGTCGATGGCGGCACCGCCGAACACCGCGAACCACACCAGGCTGACCACGCTCGGCACCAGCAGCACGCCGGTCACGAACTGCCGGATCGTCCGGCCCCGGCTGATCCGCGCGATGAACATGCCGACGAACGGCGTCCAGGAGATCCACCAGGCCCAGTAGAAGACCGTCCACGACGACAGCCAGGCGGCCATCTGCTCGTCCCCGCTCGCCTCCGTGCGCGAGGCCATGCTCGGCAGCTGGCCGACGTAGGAACCCAGCGACGTGGGCAACAGGTCGAGCACGAACACGGTGGGACCGACCAGGAACACGAACAGCGCGAGAGCGAGCGCCAGCACCATGTTGATGTTCGAGAGCCACTGGATGCCGCGCGCGACGCCCGAGACGGCCGAGACCACGAAAGCGACCGTCAACACCGCGATCACCGCGACGAGCAGCGTCGTGGTGACCGAGTCGACCCAGCCGTTGAACTCCAGGCCGTTGCGGATCTGCAGCGCGCCGAGACCCAACGACGCCGCCGACCCGAACAGGGTCGCGAAGATGGCGAGGATGTCGATCGCGCGTCCGACCGGACCCTCCACGCGGCGCCCCAGCAGCGGTCGGAAGACCGCGCTGATCAGCTGGGGCCGGCCACGGCGGAAGGTCCCGTAGGCGATCGCCAGCCCCACGACCGCGTAGATCGCCCACGGGTGCAACGTCCAGTGGAACAGCGTGGTCGCCATCGCCGTCTGCAGCGCCTCGTCGGTCTCGGGCTCCACCGTGCCTGGCGGAGGCGACACGAAGTGCGTGAGTGGCTCGGAGACGCCGTAGAACATCAGTCCGATGCCCATGCCTGCGCTGAACATCATCGCGATCCACGACGACGTGCGGAACTCCGGCTTCTCCTCGTCAGCACCCAGCGGCACGCGCCCGTAGCGGCTCATCGCCAACCAGATCGCGAAGATCACGAACAGCGTGGTCAGCAGCACGAACATCCAGCCGGTGTTGACCATCACCCAGGACAGTGCGTCGCCGGACACCGAGCCGAGCCCGTCCGTATCGGCGAACCCCCAGACCACGAAGGCGATCGCCAGCACACCAGTGATGCCGAAGACGACCCAGTCGACGTTGTGCCGCCGCTCTGGCACGGTGACGTCGTCTAGCAACCTGCCCTCGAGGAGATCGGGTTCCTCGTCGCCGCGGTCGGGTCGGGACTCCGTGGTGGCCATTCCCCTACGGTAGGACGAACTAGATCAAACCGCGCAATACCGCCTCGGCCTCGGCGGCGAACGCCACGAAGCGCACCCGCTCGACCGACGAGGGGGTGTCCCGCACGGTCTGCACGGCGATCCGGGCCGCATCGTCCAGCGGCCACCCGTAGATGCCGGCCGAGACCAGCGGCGACGCGAGCGTGCGGGCCCCGATCTCGTCGGCCACGCGGAGCGCCTCGCGGTAGCACGAGGCCAGCAGGTCCGGGTCGGTCTGCCCGGCGTTCCGGTTGGGCCCGACCACGTGGATCACGAAGCGGGCCGGCAGGTCCCCGGCGGTCGTCCACCCGGCCGAGCCGGTGGACAGCCCGTCCGGGAACCTGCGGACGCAGTCGGCGAGCACGTCCGGCCCGCCCGCATCGTGGATCGCCCCGTCGACGCCGCCACCGCCCCGCATCGCGGAGTTCGCCGCGTTGAGGACGGCGTCGACGTCCTGGGTGGTGATGTCGCCACGGACGACCTCGACGGTGGGAGTCACCGCCGCCCCGGGCCCAGCTCGCGCAGTGCGGGACGTACGTCCGCGAGGTAGACGAACGCCGCGACGGTGCCGACCAGGTTCAGGATGCCGATCGGGCGCCAGAGCAGCATGTGCGCGACCAGGAACAGCCCGAGCACGATCAGCCAGAAGTTCTTGGTCTGCTTGTCTGCCGCCGCGAACAGGGCCGGGGGGCGGGTCACCGCGTCGACGAAGGCGAACGCCTTGCACGCGAACAGCACCAGTGAGATCACCAGCTCGATGCTGCCCATCGCCGCGAACAGGCTCAGGTCGGTCACGGCACCGAGGGTAACCGGGGGTGGGTCAGTCGCCGACCTTCTTGACGGCGTCGCCGGTCGCCTGCTGGGCGGCGGCCGCGGTCTTGGTGGCGCTGGTTCCGGCCGCCTTCGCGCGGGTCTTGGTCGCGGAGGTCGACTTCTTCGCCGACTTCTTCGTCGTCGACGCGCTCTTCTTGGCCGACGAGCCGGTCTTCTTGGCCGACTTCTTGGCCGTCGTGGTGGCACCCTTGGCCTGGGACCTGGTGGTCTTGGCCTGCGCCTTGGTGTCCTTGGTCGACTGCTGGTTGCGGATCCGGTCCACCAGGTGCTCGCCACGCTCGGCGAGCTCGCCGTAGGCCTGCAGGGCCTGGGTCAGGGCCAGGCTCAGCGTCTCCGCGGCAGCGGCCTGTGCCTTGTCCGGAAGGGCGCGCAGCTGCTCGGGCAGGTCGCGCAGCTCGGCGACGAGCTGGTCGACCCGCTCCTGGGCCGCGGCCTGCGCCTTGCCGGAGGCGGCCTCCACATCGATGCTCTTGGCACCGGTGCGGATGCGCTCGACGACGAAGTCGCCGGCGCCGACGATCGCCTGGACGGCGGTGGAGTTCTTGATCTGGTCGGTCAGGGGCATTGCTGGTCCTCCTCAGGAGGGATGGGGATCTGGTCCGGTTGCGGCCGTGTCCTCGCGGCGGAACGACGCGTAGATGTCGAGCAGCGCGTGCTTGTGCCGCTCGCTGAGCGCCGGGTCGGCGAGCACGGCGAGCTCCACCGACCGCGACCCGTCCTCGTCCGGGTCGAGGATGCCCGCGCGCACGTACAGCGTCTCCGCCGAGATGCGCAGGGCCTTGGCGATCTGCTGCAGGACCTCCGCGGAGGGCCTGCGCAGCCCGCGCTCGACCTGGCTCAGGTACGGGTTGGACACACCTGCCAGGTCCGCGAGCTGCCGGAGCGACAGCTTCGCCTGGCGGCGCTGTTCGAGCAGGTAGTCGCCGACAGTGCCGACCTTCCCGCTCACGTCCAACTTGGCCACGACCCCCACTGTGCTAGCAGGTTGCTTGCAGTTGCAAGCGGAGCGGCCGTGAGCCCGATCACGCCGGTGGCCACACCGCCCGGACGTCGCCCACCCGGCGCCCGCCGCCGAGCACCGGGCCCGCGACGAGATCGTCGAGCACCGGGTGTACGGCGCCCAGCGCCCGCAGCGCCGCCGCCATCAGCACCGGCCGCGCGCGGGCACCGCCGTCGTCGATCTTGAGCGCGACCGTGCGCCCGTCGGGCAGCGACACGGCGTAGCAGGCCTCCGCACCCGCCTTGCCGATCGTGCCGGGCAGCGCCCGCAGCAGCCGGGCCTCGTCCCGGGTGCTGCCGCTCACGTGCTCGGGGTGCGTCCGGATCGCCTCCGCGACCCGCGCCTCCGCCGTTCCGGCCGCCGCGGTTTGCACTTGCCCGAGACCTCGGGCAAGTCCAAACAGGCTGGTGGCCAGCAGTGGGGCGCCGCAGCCGTCGACGCCGATCGCGGCCACGGGTTCCGCGGTCAGCTCCGCGAACGTCGCGGCGATCGCCTGCTGCAGCGGGTGCGCCGGGTCGGGGTAGCCGGCGGTGTCCCAGCCCCGGGTCACACAGGTGGCGAGCATCGCGGCGTGCTTGCCCGAGCAGTTCATCTGCACCGGTGAGCGCTGCCCACCGGCCCGGATCGCCTGCTCCCGGGCGGCGTCGTCGAGCGGCCAGTCGGGCGGAGTCTGGAGCGCCTGCTCGTCCAGCCCGGCGCCGGCGAGGATCTGCCGCACCCCCTCGAGGTGGAACGACTCGCCCGAGTGCGACGCGCACGCCAGGGCGAGCAGGTCGGGTGGCAGGTCGAGCCCGAGCCGCACCATCGCCGTCGCCTGCAGCGGCTTGTTGCACGAGCGCGGGAAGATCGGCGACGTCGTGTCGCCGTACGCGAACAGCACCTCGCCGCCGGGGTCGACGGCGACTACGGACCCCCGGTGCTGCGCCTCGACGAAGCCGGAGCGGACGACGTCGGCCACCACGGGCTGCCGGGTCGGTTCGCTCACGAGCCGCGACGGTAGCCCTACGATCGGCGGGTGCCGCAGTGGACCCCGACCCAGCGTGAGCTCGACGACCTGGATCTGATCACGACGGGTGGTGCCACCGACGTCACCGGCTTCACCCGGCCCGAGGGCGACCACGGCGTCCCCGGGTTCGCCCTGATCGTGCCGCCCGACGTCGCGACCGCGGCCGAGGACGCCGGCGCGCTGGACCTGCTCGACCCCGAGGGCGTTCCGCTGGCCCGGCTGACGGTCCAGGAGACGTACCGGGTCCCCGGCGGTGCCGCCGGCGGCGACCGGGTCGGTCTGATCGGCCCGCTCGAGCGGCTCGCGCACACCGCGTACGGGCCGTTCCGGCGCTACGTGCACCCGCCCACCGACACCGACGACCGGTTGGTCGTGCCGGTGGTCGCTGCGCTCACCCACGACGACCTGTCCGCGGTCGCCGAGGCCGCGGTCGCCGCCCGGCTGCGGCCGCTGCTGCTGGCGTGCATCGGCGCCGGCTCGCCTCGCGAGCTGTCCGCGACCGGCCTGGTCCGGGCCACGCTCGCCGCGGCGTCCCGGCTGCCCGACGCCGACGTGGTTGCCGTGCCGCTGGCCCGCAGGGACCCGGCCGGCCCCGAGACGGCAGACGACGCGGCGCTGCGGGACCGGGTCGCCACGGCGTACGGCGTCGCGGTGCACCACCCGGCCTACGAGGGCGACCTGCCGGACGAGGTCGCCGCCGTGGTCGACTCCGACCGTCCGCCCCGGCAGCGGCGCGGCCTGGTGGTGTTCTTCACCGGGTTGTCGGGCTCGGGAAAGTCCACGATCGCCCGGGCGCTCTACGACACCCTGCTGGAGCACGGCGACCGCACCGTCACCAGCCTCGACGGCGACGTGGTGCGCCACCACCTGTCGAAAGGGCTCGGCTTCTCCCGCGAGGACCGCGAGACCAACATCCGCCGGATCGGCTGGGTGGCCGCCGAGATCAGCCGGCACGGGGGCGTCGCGATCTGTTCCCCGATCGCCCCGTTCGACGCGACCCGGCAGGAGGTGCGGCGGATGACCGCCGACGCCGGCGGCGGGTTCGTGCTGGTGCACGTGTCGACGCCGCTGGAGGAGTGCGAGCGACGCGACCGCAAGGGTCTGTACGCCCGCGCCCGGGCCGGCGAGATCCCCGACTTCACCGGCATCTCCTCGCCGTACGAGGAACCCGACGACGCCGACGCCGTCGTCGACACCACCGGCCGTACCATCTCGGACTGTCTCGACGACGTGCTCGAGGTTCTGCACGGGGAGGGGTGGCTGGCATGGACCAGACCGTGCTGCTGATCGCCATTGCCGGCCTGCTCGTCGGCACCGTCGTCGGACTGACCGGCATGGGCGGCGGCGCCCTGATGACGCCCGCGCTGATCTTCCTCGGCGTCAACCCGACCGCCGCCGTGGCCAACGACCTGGTCGCCGCCGCGATCTACAAGAGCGTGGGCGCGGGCGTGCACTGGCGCGAGGGGTCGCCGAACCTGCGGCTGGCGATGTGGCTCGGCATCGGCTCGGTGCCGTGCGCCTTCGCGGGCGCGTTCATCATCGAGGCCGTCGGCGGCGAGGGCGACCAGGACGAGTTCGTCAAGGTCGCGATCGGCTGTGCCCTGCTGCTCGCGGCCTCCACGTACGCGCTGCGACTGCTCGTCAACATGCGCGAGGTGGCGCGTGGCGCGGCCCGGCACGACGAGGACCCGCACATCCGCCCGGTCGCCACCATGATCGTCGGCGCGGTCGGCGGCCTGCTGGTGGGGATCACGTCGGTCGGGTCCGGCTCCGTGATCATGGTCACCCTGCTGCTGCTCTACCCGGGCCTGCAGGCGGTCAAGCTGGTCGGCACCGACCTGGTGCAGGCGGTCCCGCTGGTGCTTGCGGCGGCGATCAGCCACGTCATGCTCACCGGCATCGACTGGGACGTGCTGATCCCGCTGGTGATCGGCTCCATCCCCGGCATCTACGTGGGGTCCAAGGTTGCCAACCGGGTTCCCCAGATGTTCATCCGGCGCGGGATCGTGCTGCTGCTGTTCATCACCGGCCTCGGCCTCGTCGGCGTGGACCCGGTCGTGTCACTCATCACCGGCGGCGTGGCGTTCGTGCTGGGCACGATCGCGTGGGCGATGCTGCGGCGCCGCTACGGCCTGCCGGCATTCGCCACGATCGCGCGGATGGGCGAGCCCGAGCAGACGGAGGACAAGCCCGTCTGACCTGCGAAGTCGGCAGTCCGCGGCCGCGCGTTTCGCCACGATGTGAACGGAACGGTCCCGGGTCGGTACGATGTCGAGTCGCTCGACTGTATTAAGGAGCCCTCCACGCATGTCCGATCAGACGGCCACGGCCGCAGCCACCCCGGCGGCCCACGCCGACTACCGGCTCTCCCAGCTCGACGAGCTCGAGGCGGAGTCGCTGCACATCTTCCGCGAGGTCGCGGCCGAGTTCGAGAAGCCGGTGCTGATGTTCTCCGGCGGCAAGGACTCCATCGTGATGATGCGGCTCGCGGAGAAGGCGTTCTACCCCGCGAAGATCCCGTTCCCGGTGCTGCAGGTCGACACCGGGTACGACTTTCCTGAGGTGCTGCAGACGCGCGACAACTGGGTCAACCGGCTCGGAGTCCGCCTCATCGTCGCCAGCGTCGAGGAGGCCATCGCCAACGGCGTGGTCGTCGACGACGGCAAGACCAGCCGCAACCGGCTGCAGATCGGCACCCTGCTGCACATGATCGAGGAAGAGGGCTTCACGGCCGCGTTCGGCGGCGGCCGCCGCGACGAGGAGAAGGCGCGTGCCAAGGAGCGGGTCTACTCGCACCGCGACGAGTTCGGTCAGTGGGACCCCAAGATGCAGCGGCCCGAGCTGTGGGACCTGTACAACGGCCGGATCCGGGCCGGCGAGCACATGCGGATCTTCCCGCTGAGCAACTGGACCGAGCTCGACATCTGGCACTACATCGGCCAGGAGCAGATCGAGATCCCCGGCATCTACTTCTCGCACCAGCGCCGGGTGTTCGAGCGCGACGGGATGCTGCTGAGCGAGAACGAGAACAACCCGCTGCGCAAGGGCGAGGAGGTCGCCGAGCGGACTGTCCGGTTCCGTACCGTCGGCGACCTCACCCTGACCGGCTGCGTGGAGTCTCCCGCGGCCACGATCCCCCAGATCATCGACGAGATCGCGATCGCGCGGGTCACCGAGCGGGGTGCCACCCGCGGTGACGACCGGTTCAGCGAGGCCGCGATGGAAGACCGCAAGAAAGAGGGCTACTTCTGATGGCGCTGAACATGGACCTGCTGCGGTTCGCCACCGCGGGGTCGGTCGACGACGGCAAGTCGACCCTCATCGGGCGGTTGCTGCTGGACTCGAAGGCGATCTTCGAGGACCAGATGGAGGCCGTCGAGCGCACCAGCGTCGACAAGGGCTACGACTACACCGACCTCGCGCTGCTCACCGACGGCCTGCGCTCCGAGCGTGAGCAGGGCATCACGATCGACGTGGCGTACCGCTATTTCGCGACGCCCAACCGCAAGTTCATCATCGCGGACACGCCGGGCCACGTGCAGTACACGCGCAACATGGTCACCGGCGCCTCGACCGCCGACCTCGGCCTGGTCCTCGTCGACGCACGGCAGGGGCTCACCGAGCAGTCCCGGCGGCACGCGGTGATCCTGTCGCTGCTGCGGGTGCCGCACCTGGTGCTCGCGGTCAACAAGATGGACCTCGTCGACTACGACGAGGAGGTCTTCAAGAGGATCCACGAAGAGTTCACGTCGTTCGCGACCAAGCTGACCATCCCCGACCTCACGATCATCCCGATCTCCGCCCTCAAGGGCGACAACGTCGTGACCCGGTCCGCGGACATGGACTGGTACGACGGGCCGTCCCTGCTGCACCACCTCGAGAACGTCCACGTCGCCAGCGACCGCGACCTGGTCGACACCCGCTTCCCGGTGCAGTACGTCGTGCGGCCGAAGTCGGACGAGTTCCACGACTACCGCGGCTACGCCGGCCGGGTCGCCGGTGGCGTGCTCAAGCCCGGCGACGACGTGCTGGTGCTGCCGAGTGGCTTCACGTCCAAGATCGCGGGCATCGACCTGTTCGAGACCGAGGTCGACGAGGCGTTCCCCCCGATGTCGGTGACCGTAAGGCTCGAGGACGACCTCGACGTCAGCCGCGGCGACATGATCTGCCGGCCGCAGAACGCACCGCAGCCGACGCAGGACATCGACGCGATGGTCTGCTGGATGACCACCGCCCCGCTGCGGCCGCGGCAGAAGCTGGCGATCAAGCACACCACCCGCTCCGGCCGCACGATGATCAAGGACATCCAGTACCGCCTCGACGTCAACACGCTGCACCGCGACCAGGAGACCGGCGAGCTCGGGCTGAACGAGATCGGCCGGGTCCAGCTGCGCACCCAGGTGCCGCTGCTGGCCGACCCCTATTCCAAGAACCGGACCACCGGGTCGTTCATCCTGCTCGACGAGGCCACCGGCGTCACCGTCGGCGCGGGGATGATCATCACCGCCGGCTGATCAGTCCGTTCTTCGCCCGCGAGATGTCGCGGATTGCAGGTTCGATCCATCTGAACGCCCCATCCGTGGCATCTCGGCGGCTGTGGACGACGGAAACGCGGGGTGCGTGGTTCTGACGACCATGTCCGGATGCCCGCTGCCCGACTGACCCTCCCCCCGATGCTGGCCGGGCGGGTGTTCACCCGCGCCGAGGCCGAGGACCTGGGTGTCAGCGCCGGGCTGTTCCGGTCGCCGGTGGTGCGCCGGGTGTGGCCCGGTGTCTACGCCGACGCCGCGCTGGCCGACGGACCACAGCTGCGACTGGACGGCATCCGGCTGCTCCGCCCCGAAGCCTGGGCGACGTGCCACACGGCCGCCGCCCTGTGGGGCCTGCCGGTGCCGGCAGAGCCGAGCACGCACGTCGCGTACCCAACCGACCGCAGCCGACCACGCTTCCGGCACCTCGCGGCCCACGTGTGCACCGAGCCACCCGCCCGAGCCAGCCTGACCACCCTGCGCGGCAGACCGCTGGAGACGCCGACGGCCACGTTCGTTCGGATGCGCGCACACCTTGGTCTCATCGACCTCGTCGTGCTGGGCGACGCCGTGGTGCGCCGGTGCGCCACGAGCGCGGCCGACCTGCGGAGCGCGGCGGACCTGGTCACCGGTCGTGGCAGCCGCCACCTGCGCCGGGCAGCGGCGTCGGTGCGGGACCGGGTCGACTCGCCGATGGAGACCCGGCTGCGGCTGCTGCTCGTGCTCGCAGGGCTGCCGGAGCCGGTCGTGGGGTACGAGATCCGCGACGCCGACGGCGAACCGCTGTTCGTCTTCGACCTCTCCTATCCCCGACTGCGGCTCGCCATCGAGTACGACGGAGCCGAGCACCTCCGCACCCGTCGACGCAGCAAGGACGACAAGCGCCGCGAACGGCTCGACGAGCTGGGGTGGCGGCTGGTGGTCGTCATGGCCGACGACCTGCACGGCAACCCCTGGGGGACGCTGCTGCGCGTACACGCCGCACTGCAGGAACGAGGCGCGGCGGTGCCCGGCCCGAGCAACGGCTGGCGGCCGCACTTCTGTTGATCAGTCCGGCGGCGTGGCAGGCGGCGGCGCCTTGTCGTCCTTGTCGCCACCCTTGTCGCCACCCTTGTCACCCTTGCCGCCACGCAGGTACGTCTGCCCGGCGAGCCGCCCGGCCGTACCACCGGCGACGAACGCGGTCGCGAGCGCGCCGCAGAACGTCAGCCAGGACTGGCTGTCGCCCCGCCACACGTCGGCGTTCAGGTACTGCGCCGAGAGCGCGGTGGCGGCCGCGAGCATCCCGGCCACGATCGTGAGCACGCCGATCGAGCCGGTGGCCCACCACCAGTACCCGGCGAAGAAGTCGAACCCCTTGCGGAAGACCGGGATGTCGACGGAGTCGTCGTCCGTCGCCGTCGGCCGCTTGTCCTCGGTCGGGCGACGCAGGAAGTAGACGTAGAAGCTGCTCAGCACGCAGACCAGGAGCCCCACGAACATGACCAGCTCGAGCCGTGTGTAGGACAGCGAGATCGTCACGGCGACGTCGGTGGGAGCGAGCCGCGCGTCGTTGATGATGAACTTCCCGCTGTACGTGCCGGGAGCCAGCGACTGGCGTACGTCGGGGTCGATGCAGAACACGACCTGCCCGTCGCGTCCACCCGGGTTGAGCGTCGCCCACGCCACCACCGGCTCGTCGGAGCCGGTGCCCAGCTCCCGGCTGTCCTCCACCCGCGTGAACGGGCCGATGCCGAGCTGGAGCGGCACGGGTCCCTCCGCGGAGCCCGCACCCGGCACCGCCCGCTCCAGGCCGAACGGCACGACGTGGGTGCCCGCGTCGATCTGGGTGCCCAGCGGGAAGACCGTGACGGCCTCGTCCCCGACCACGGTGGCGACGCGGGCGCTCCGCGCGGCCGCTGCCCTGGCCTGCTGCAGGCGCTGCACCCGGCTCTCGACCTCTGCCGTGAGCCGCGCCCGCGCGGCCGGCGTGGACGCCTCGGCCAGCGCGTCCCGCCGCCGGTCGACGGCCGTGCGCTGGCGCTGGACCTCGGCCCGCGCCTCCGCCCGCCGCTGCACGACCGACGAGGTGTCGACGGTGTCGCTCGGGCGCTCGCAGGAGTCGCTGGACGAGTAGTGCTTGGCCAGCCAGGGCACGGCCACCGCGGCGCCGAACAGCGCGGCGACGACGACACCGCCGGCGACCCAGTTGACGGTCTTGTCACGCCGGGACAGGTGTTGGGGTCTGTTGGCCATGGCGCCGTTTCCCCAGGTAGGCAGCCCAACGATGGTTTCCGCAGAATAGGGCGGCCGGTCTGACGACGAGTCAGTAATTCCATAGGTGGCTTCCGTCCGCTTTGACCATGCGTACCGAAGTGGATACGTGCTGTGATGGGGCCACGACCACGGATGCCGACTGCCCGGGGAGGGATCATGCGCCCTCTACCGACGCCTGCCCCCGGCCGGACCGGCCCGATGACGCTGGACGACCAGGTCCGTCAGTTCGCGCTGAACGAGGCGGTGCTGGACAGCCTCGACACCGGCATCGTGGCCTGCGACGCCGACGGCCGGCTCACCGTGTTCAACCGGGTCAGCCGCGAGTTCCACGGTCAGCGCGCCGACGGCACGATCACCCAGGACCGGCTCGCGGAGAGCTTCGACCTCTTCCGCGGCGACGGGGTCACGCGGCTGCCCGCGGACGAGATCCCGCTGCTCCGCTGCCTGCGCGACGGCGAGGTGCACGATCTCGAGATCGTCATCGCCCCACGCGGGCTGCCCAGGCGGCTGGTGTCCTGCACCGGCCGGCAGGTCATGGGTCCGCAGGACGAGGTGCTCGGCGCGGTCATCGCCATGCGCGACATCACCATGCAGCGCCAGTCCGAACAGCTGCTGCGCGAGGCCGCGCTGCGCGACCCGCTCACCGGGCTGCCCAACCGGACGTGGTTGTTCGAACAGCTCGAGCACGGTCTGCAGCGGCTGGGCACCGGCTCCGGCAGGCTGGCGCTGCTCTTCGTCGACCTGGACGGGTTCCGGCTGACCAACGACCTGCACGGGCACGCGGGTGGCGACGCGTTGCTCGAGCAGGCCGCCGACCGGCTCCGGGGGACGGTGTCGGCCGGAGAGCAGGTGGCGCGGCTCGGAGGCGACGAGTTCGTCGTCTGGTTCCTGCAGTCGCCGAACGACGAGCGGCACCGCGCCGTCGACCTGGCCCGCGGCACGATCGACGCGCTCAGCCGGCCGTTCGTCGTCGACGGTCAGGGCGTGCGTCTGTCGGCCAGCATCGGCATCGCCTTCGCCGACGAGCACGACGTGTCCGCCGCCGAGCTGGTGTCCCGCGCCGACGCCGCGATGTACGACGCGAAGGGTGCGGGCAAGGGCCGGTGGGCGACGTACAGCTCGCGGAGCGTGTCCGCCGCCAAAGCCGCGTCCCGGATCGAGCACCTCGTGCGCAGGTCCCTCGACGGCGGGGGGTTCGAGGTGCACTACCAACCGGTGTACGCGCTGCAGACCCAGCAGATCGTCGGCGTCGAGGCGCTCGCCCGGGTGCCCGACGGGGAGGGCGGGTACGTGCCCCCGGTCGACTTCGTCCCGGTCGCCGAGCGCAGCGGGCTGATCAGCCGGGTGGGCGAGGCCGTGCTCGGTCAGGCCGCCCGCCAGCTCGTGACGTGGAAGGCGGGGCTCGGCAACCGCGAGTTCACCGTCGGCGTGAACCTGTCGGTGCGCGAGCTCGGCGACCCGCGACTGCTGGAGCGGGTGTCGGGCACGCTCAGCGACTCCGGCCTGCCTCCCGACGCGCTGGCACTCGAGCTGACCGAGAGCGTGTTCAGCGACTCCGACGAGCACAGCGCGGTGCTGCAGGCGTTGCGCGCGCTGGGTCCCCGGCTGTTCGTCGACGACTTCGGCACCGGCTACTCGTCGCTGTCGTACCTGCGCCGGTTCGCCGTCGACGGGCTCAAGATCGACCGCTCGTTCGTCGCTGACATCGCCGACCCGCGGGACCGACGAGTCACCCAGGCGATCGTGTCCATGGCTGTCGACCTCGGGGTACCGGTGATCGCCGAGGGCATCGAGACCGACCGTCAGCTGTCGGCGCTGATCGAGATGGGCTGCACCCTCGGCCAGGGCTTCCTGCTCGCCCGGCCGCAGCCCGCCGACCGGATCACCGCCCTGCTCGCCCACTGAGGGGTCGCGGCGCCGATCGGGCCGGCAGTGTGCCCCACGGCGTCCCGTACTGGCCGTATTCCGTCCATAAGTGCTAGTAAAGGCTGGCCCGAAGGGGCCACCGACGGGTCGGGGAAACGTCTACTAGCGGACCTTGCTTACTCTGCGTCACAATGGTCTCACACCCCGTGACTACTCAGAGAAACCGAGGCCGTGCCGATGCCCGCTCCAGCGCTTCCGTCCCCCTCGGAGCGACACCTGTTGTCGCGGTTCACCTGGGGCGTGACGCCTGCATTGGTCGCCGAGGTCAGAGGCGCGGGCGGCAGCTCGTCCTGGCTCGCGAAGCAGCTGCGGCCCGACCAGGTCGCCGACTCCTACGCGAACAGCATGCGCGCCTGGTTCCCCCGGCTGCAGATGTCGGTGACCGAGCTGGTCCGGGCCTCCAAGAACGGCAACCTCGACACGTTCGACCTGATGATGGACCTCGCCCGCTGGTCGCTGCTGCGCCGCGTGCACAGCAAGCGCCAGGTGCACGAGGTGATGGCCTCGTTCTGGTCCGACCACCTGCACATCCCGGTGCCGCCCGGTACCTCGTGGCCGCACCGGGTCGCGCACGACACCATGATCCGCAAGCACGCGCTCGGCAGGTTCGAGGACATGCTGCTGGCCGTCGAGCAGGGCCCGGCCATGGGCTGCTACCTCGACCTCGCGGTCTCGACCGCGAAGCGGCTGAACGAGAACCTCGGGCGCGAGCTGCTCGAGCTGCACACGGTGGGCCGCGACCCCGACCCGGACGTCCCGCCGTACGACGAGCAGGACGTGCAGAACGCGTCACTCGTGCTCACCGGCTACCGCGTCGCCCGCGGCGAGACCTGGATGCCGTCGTACGAGCGCGGCGACCACTACGTCGGCCGCGTCAAGGTCATGGGCTGGGAGCACGCCAACACCAACCCCGACGGCCGGGCCGCGACCCAGAGCCTGCTGCGCTACCTCGCCCGCCACCCCGCGACGGCCCGCCGGCTCGCGCACAAGATGTGCGTGCGCTTCGTGTCCGACGACCCGAGCAGCTCCATCGTGGCGGCGGTCGCCAAGGCCTACACCGACAGCGGCACCGACATCAAGGCGATGCTGCGCGCGATGATCGCGCACCCCGACTTCGCGGCCTCGGACGGCCAGAAGGCACGGACGCCGATCGAGGACGCCGTCGCCACGTACCGCGCCCTGCGCATGGTGACGAAGAAGCCCCGCACGGAGGCCGACTTCGGCAACGTGATCGTCTACCAGGTGGCCAACGTCGGCTACCGCCCGTTCCAGTGGCCGCGACCGGACGGCCCGCCCGACGTCGCTGACGCGTGGTCGTCGGTGGGCCGGATCCTCGGGTCCTTCCACCTGCACGGCGTGGCCGCCAACGGGGCCAACCCGGCAGCCGGAGTGACCTACCGCAACATCGCGGCCTGGTTGCCCCCGCTCCCCGCGACCCTGCAGGAGATCGTCGACCACGTCAGCGGCCAGCTGCTGGCTCGCCGTCCCAGCGCCCGGATGAGCAAGGCCGTCTCGGAGCGACTGGGCGTCCCGCTCACCCAGCGGTTCCGGACCTTCGACGAGCTCCGTGACTACCGGGCCCGGCGGATGCTGGCCTGCCTGCTCGACACCCCCCAGCACATGAGCCGATGAGGAGCGCCATGGACACCATGACGACCAACGAGCCCTGCGGCTGCGACGACTTCGCCGTCACCCGCCGCGCCGTCCTGCGCGGTGCCGCGGCGATCGCCGGCGCCGGAGTCACCACCAAGGTCTTCGGTGACGTGTTCACCCAGGTCGCGTACGGCGCACCGGCCGGCAACGGCAACGTGCTGGTCGTCCTGAGCCTCCGTGGCGGCGCCGACGGCATGTCGATGGCTGTGCCGCACGGCGACAGCCACTACTACCCGGCCCGGCCCCGGATCGCGGTGCCGAGGAACTCCCTGCTGGCGCGCGACGACATGTTCGGCCTGCACCCCAGCCTGGCGCCGCTGCTCCCGATGTGGAACGACGGCAAGTTCGGCGTCGTCCACGCCGTGGGTCTGCCCTCGCCCAACCGCAGCCACTTCGCGGCGATGGAGGAGATCGAGGACGCGGCTCCCGGCAGCAGCGAGCGCCGGGGATGGATCAACCGCATGGTCGGCCTGATCGGCGGCGGCGACGCGAGCGAGGCCGTGGGCCTCGGCACCGGCACGATGATGGGCACCTTGTTCGGCCAGGCGCCGACGATGAGCCTCGACAACCTGCAGGACCTCAAGCTCCCCAGCGACGGCACCCCCGCCGAGCGCCAGACCCGCACCTCGCTGCGTACGGCCTGGACCGGCGCCAGCACACCCCTGGGCGCCGGCGCACGCGCCGCACTGGAGGTCTCCGACCGGCTGAAGCCGCTGGCCACGCCCCAGGGCCCGGCCAACGGCGCCAGGTACCCCGCCGGCAAGCTCGGTCAGAGCATGGCCGAGACCGCGCGGCTGATCCGCGCCGACGTCGGGGTGCGGGTCGTCACGATCGACGCCGGCAACTGGGACATGCACAACAACATCGGCAACCCCGACCAGGGCGACATGCAGAACAGGCTGAAGGAGCTCGCCGGCGTGCTCGCCGCGTTCTTCAAGGACCTGGGCACCGCCGCCAACCGCACGACACTGGTGTCGGTGAGCGAGTTCGGCCGCCGGGTCACCGAGAACGGCAACTTCGGGCTCGACCACGGCTACGGCAACTGCATGCTGCTGTTCGGCGCGGGCATCCGCGGCCGGCGCTACGTGGCGGACTGGCCGGGTCTCGGGCCGCAGGCGCTCGAGGACGGCGACCTGCAGGTCACGACCGACTACCGCGACGTCTTGGCCGAGGTCGTCAAGGTCCGCTTCCCCGAGGTGAGCCTGCCGACGCTGTTCCCGGGCCACCAGGCCCGCGCGGTCGGCATCGCTGCCTGATCGCTGCTACAGGCCGGTCATCCGGTGCAGCACGGCCGGCGCGATCGATGGCTGCGACTCGTACGAGCCCGCCAGGACACGGAGCTGGTCGTCGACGTCGCGCAGGTGGTGGACGCTGATCTGCTGACCGTCCAGCTCGTCGGCAGCCGGCAGCGTCAGCACGTCGACCCCCATGGACCTCCCGGCCATCTGCAGCTGACGCATGTGCGTCGGCCGGTCCCTCGGCAGCGCAATCACCAGGGTCGAGGCGCCGGTGCGCCGCAGCACCCGGACGAGGTCGTCCTCGGTGCCGAGCACGCGCACCTTCGAGTGCTGCCGCCCCTTGTGCTCCGGACCCGAGGCCAGGAACCCGATCGGGAGGTAGCGCGCCTTGACGTCGCGCTGCATCGCGCGTACGAGGTGGCGTCCCGCATAGCCGTCGCCGACCACGATGGTGCGCCGGGCCCCTCCACCGGCCACCCGGTGCGCGACGAAGCGATCGCGCAGCAGCGCCCACACGATCCGTCCCACGAGCGCGAGGACCACTGCGATCACGGTGGCGACGAGCGGGACGGCGAACGGCAGCCAGGTCGAGCCGGGCAGGAAGTGCGCGATGGCGGCCCAGGTGCCCGCGGTCGCGGTCACGCCCGCCTGGAGCACGAGGTCGTCGCGGCCGCCGATGGGAGCGTGGCGGTGCTGCTGGCCGACCAGCGCGGTGAGCATCAGCTGCAGGGTGATCGCTGCGGCGAGCGCGACGAGGATGCCGGGCCAGGTCACCGACCCGGGGTCGACCGCCTCGTAAGCCAGGCCGGCCACGCCCAGCGCGACCAACCAGATCGCGATGTCGTAGCAGACGAGGGCTGGTTTGCGCATCGTTCGGATCCGGCGTCTCAGTGCAAGCACCATGTCGACACCCCCTCCGCGTGCGGCCTCAGCGACAGGAGCGACGCGGGGTAGGTCACTCTCAGACCGCACTGCGTTACTCATCAGGGTAGTCCTCCTACCCCGAATCGATACCGCCAACACCGATCGGCAGATGACGATCAAACCCACCGCCTGTGGGGCAAACCGACTGATGCTGCCGTGAAATCGGTGCCGCCAACGCCGGACACAGTGTGCCCGGCGGGGGAGAATCGTCTTCCGACGGGGGCGTCGGTGCTCGCCAGGGGGACCCAGGATGCGCAGCCAGCACGAAGCCCGCCGCCCTCGCCGCCCTCGCCGTCCTCCTGACCATCGCGACGGTCTCGGTGCCTGCCGCCGCCGCGGCGCCGCCGCAGCGTTCGCCCGCTCACGGTCCGGGCGAGCTGCTGTCCGGGCCCGCGCACGGTGCGCCAGCGGTCGCTGCGCTCGGCAATGACCTCGACGTGGCGGCGGCGCGCAACGACATGACCGCCGCTGCCCTGCGCGGGCTGCTGCTCCGCGACCGGACTGCCTGGGTCGATCCCACCGGCCATGTCCACTACGTCGACCCGGCGCCCACCCGCCGGCCGGCAGCGGCACCGCCCGAGCAGGCGCCGTACCCGTACGAGCAGACCTTCCAGCTGCACAGCGACGAAGCCTCCGACCGCGTCATCTACCTCGACTTCGACGGCCACACGGTCGAGAACACCGCCTGGAACTTCGCCTACGGCATCGCCCCCTCGCACCCGGCGTTCGACATCGACGGCAACCCCGGCACGTTCAGCGACGCCGAGCGGGACGTCGTGCAGAGCGTGTGGCAGCGGGTCAGCGAGGACTACGCACCGTTCGACGTCGACGTCACCACGGAGGATCCCGGCCAGGCGGCGATCGAGCGCAGCGACGACACGGACCTCGAGTACGGCACCCGCGCACTGATCTCGCCCAGCAGCGACGCGTACTTCAAGATCTGCGGCGGCGCGTGCGGAGGGGTGGCCTACATCGGCAACTTCGGCACCCCGGGCAGCTCGTTCTTCTGGCAGCCCGCCTGGATCTTCCCGCACGCGTTGTTCAACGACGCCAAGTACATCGCCGAGGCCGTCTCCCACGAGGTCGGGCACAACCTGGGGCTCCAGCACGACGGTCGCGGGACGACGCCCTACTACGAGGGGCATGCGGCGTGGGCGCCGATCATGGGCGCGGGCTACTACCGACCGATCGTGCAGTGGAGCAAGGGCGAGTACCCCAGCGCGACCAACACCCAGGACGACCTGGCCGAGATCTCCGCGCACGGGTTGTCCCGGCGCACGGACGACCACGGCGACTCGGCGTACACCGCGCCGACGATCGGACCGGCCACGTCGCCGGTGGAGGGTGCCATCGGTACGCGCACCGACACCGACCTGTTCCGGTTCGGCCTCACCTGCACCGGCGAGGTGACGGTGCAGGCGCACCCGGCGCCGACCAGCCCGGACCTGGACATCGCGCTGCGCCTGCTGTCGAGCACTGGCACCCAGCTGACGGTGTCGAACCCTGCGTCGGCCGGTGTGACTCACGACCTCGCCGGGGGTCTGTCGTCCGGCATCGTCCGGAGCCTGGACGCGGGCAGGTACTTCATCGAGGTCGACGGCGTCGGCGTGTACGACCCCGGCTCGACGGGCTACTCCGACTACGCGAGCCTCGGTACGTACACGCTCGACGTGGACGGATGCATCGCCGCGCCGCCGGGCTCCCCGCAGAGCGTCACCGTCACCGGAGACGGTGAGAACGCGACCGCGTCCATCGCGTGGTCCCCGCCGGCGACCCACGGCGACTCCCCGGTCACCGGCTACGAGGTGTCCGTCGACGGTGCTCGCGTCCGTACGGTCGGGGCAGCCGCGCGGTCGGCCAGCTTCGACGCGTTGGCCACCGAGGTCGAGCACACCCTGTCGGTGCGCGCGGTCACGGCACTGGGCGTCAGCCCGCACGTCGACCGCACGGTCACCATGCCGCGCCCGCTCCCCGGCCAGGCCTCGGGCGTGCAAGGGGCCGCCGGCCTCGCCCAGGCCACGATCACCTGGGCCGGGCCGAGCAACGCCTTCGCTGCTGCCGTCGACGGCTACCGGATCCAGACCTACCTCGGGTCGTCGGACACGCTCGTGGACCAGCAGTTCACCGACGGCTCCACGTTCACCTGGACCCAGCGGGGGCTGACCAACGCTCAGCCGTACACCTTCGACGTGACGGCGCTGCACCTCACCACCATGGGTCCGGTCTCGGCCCGCTCCGCGCCGGTGACCCCAACGGCTGACGCGGCGGTGCCCGGCCCGCCGGAGCAGGTGGCGGTCGTCCAGAACGGGCAGGACCCGAGCGCGACCATCACCTGGGAGCCACCCGCCAGCACCGGCGGGTCGGCGATCACCGGCTACCTGATTGAGGTCGCCGGCGACGGGTTCGGCAGCAATCAGAACCTCAACCCGGCCGCTCGCTCGGCGACCTTCCTCGACCTGCCGTTCAACAACGAGCTGACCTTCTCCATCTCCGCCTCCAACGCCCAGGGGTCGGGACCCGCGGCCGAGCAGACGATCACGCTGGTCGGCAACACGGTGCCCGACCCACCGGTCGACGTGACCGGCGACGTCGACGACGCGACCGGGCTGGCCACGCTCGCGTGGCAGCCGGGCGGCGACGGCGGGTCGCCCATCACCCGCTACGTGGTGCGGATCAACGGACCCGACGCCGAGTCACGCAGGCTCGGGCCGAACGCACGGTCCGCCGTCTTCGGGCCGCTCGCGTACGACCGCGACTACACGATGACCGTCCGCGCGCTCAACGCGCTCGGCACCGGTGCACCGGTCGCCGTGGTGGTGCGGCGCGAGCAACCCACACCGGAAGCACCGACCGGCGTCACCGCCACGCCGCGCGACCAGTCCGCGCGGGTGAGGTGGAGCCCGCCCGCCAACGCCGAGGCGGCCGGTGTCGACGGCTACCGGGTCCGCTGGTTCGCGGGCGCCGCGGCCACCCCGCTGGGCAGCGTGCTGGTTGCGGTCCCGCGACTGGCCACGACGATCACGGGTCTGACCAACGGCTCGCCCTACCGCTTCGACGTCATCGCACTTCGCGGCGAGGTGGAGGGACCGCCGTCGGCACGGACGCCGGCGGTCCGACCCTTCGGGGTGCCCGGTGCGCCGCAGATCGGCGAGGCGTCATCGGGAGTAGCCGGTGGACGGATCACCGCCACGGCACGCTGGTCGCCGCCGGCGAGCAGCAACGGCTCCCCCGTCACCGGCTACCAGGTGACCGCCCTGCGCATCGGCCCCGGCGGCGGCGTGGTCGGGCGCACCGAGTCGCCGGTACTCCCGGCCTCGGCCGTCGAGCGAGAGATGCGGTTGCCGCGCGTGGGCAGGTACGCCTTCACGGTGCGGGCGATCAATGCCGCTGGTCCGGGCGAGGAGTCCGCACGGTCAGGGGTCGTGCAGGGACGCTGATCCGCGTGGCATCGTGGGATGCGTGGTCCTGAACCGGATCCCCCGCTTCGGCGCCGAGCGGCGGCGCGAGTCCTGGGCACGCCGACTCGGTGCCGTGCGAGGCCAGCCGCCTGCCGCCGAGGCTCTGGTGCCGTTGGCGTACGCCACCAAGGCACTCGGCACCCAGGGCTGGAGCCAGCACGGACCGGTCGAGGTGCCGGTCGACCAGGTCGTGGGCACCGCCGCGCGCACCGACGAGTTCGACCGAAAGTTCCGCCCGCGCTTCAGCCGGCTGCGGGCGCGTTGGCAGTCGGTGGCGGACGCGGTCTCCGCCGACCGCACCCTGCCGCCGGTGGAGCTGGTGCAGATGGGCGAGATGTACTTCGTGGTCGACGGCCACCACCGGGTCTCCGTCGCCCGCGCGCTCGACCGGCCCACCGTGACCGCCCAGGTGCGCCGCGCCTGCACGATCGCCTACGCGTGCGCCTGCCTGCGCGTGCTCGATCTCCCGTCCAAGGCCGCCGAACGCGCCTTCCTCGAACGCTTCCCGCTGCCCTACGACGTCCGCCCCTGGCTGTGGTTGGACGACCCGCACGACTGGACCCGCCTGGAGCAGGCCGCCGAGGCGTGGGTGTTCTGCGGCGGCCGACCTCCACCGGAGGAGCTGGAGTCGCGGGTGGAGCAGTGGTGGCGCGAACAGGTCACGCCGGCGGCGTACGTGTGCTGCGGCCACGTCGACGCCGACCGCCCCGACCTGCTCGGCTACCTGGCCACGCTGACCGCGACCTGACTGGGTCGGCTCAGCACGCCGACCCTCCCTCGTCCACCGAGCCGCTCCCCGGCACTCCCGGCGTGATGCTCACCCGCGGGTCGCCGGTCTGGTCCTCCCCGCTGACGACGTCGTACACCAGCGTGCGGCTCTGGCCGGGTTTCAGCTCGATGGTGGCACCGGCGATCGGCCGGGTCTCGTGCTGCAGCCTGGCGTACCGCAGCTTCTCCCCGTCGAGCGTCGACTCGCCCATCGAGCCGTCGACCGGGCCGTACACGTAGACGTTGGTGAGCAGCCAGCCCGCCGGCCGGCTGAGGCCGAGGATCGACTCGTTCAGGCCGGACAGGTCCCCCGGCACGCTCGAGGTCATCTCGATGGTGACCCGCTGCTCCTGCGCTCCGTCAGCACACGACAGCGGCTCGACGGTGACGTCGTAGTCGAGGTAGTAGTCGAGCTTGGTGCCGGTGGCGTCATTGAGGTAGATGCCGATCTCGGGCCGGTCGGCCGGCTCGACAGCCAGCTCGCCGCTCAACGGGGTCGTCTCGAGTGTCTGCTGCTCACGCTCGTCGTCGGACCACACCAGCAGCCGCTGCTCGCCGGCCGCCCTGACCAGGGCGTCCAGGATGACGCTGGGACTGCCCTGCCCGCCGATGGCGGCGTCGAACACGCTGCTGGCGGCATCCGCGAAGTACTCGTTCTGCGTGTCTGGATTGGGGCGGTCGAGGTACACGCCGTTGAGCAGCAGCTCGGCGGCGTTGTCGGCGGTCAGCTGCGCATCCTGCCCTTCGACCGGGATCGGGCCGGTGCCCTCGAGCAGGTACGACAGCGCGACCGGGTCGGTGGCCAGCACGCCGTCGACCTGCTGGCCGGTGGACTCTGCCCACATGGCGCGCGCCACCTCGGCCACCCGGGGGAAGTCGGGGCTGAACGTGATGTCGGCGGCGTAGCGGCCGATCTTGTCGCTGAAGATCGCAAGCTCGTCGGCCGACAGCGGCACCACGGGCTCCACGTACGACCCACCGAAGTCCTTCGCGATGCCCTGCCGCTGCAGCCGCACCTGCCCGTCGTCGGCGGTGATGACGGCAAGCGCCCCGGGTATCCCGCCGGTGGCACGGACCTCGGCGTTGGTCTGGAAGAGCAGCAGGTACGTGCGCTCCCCTTCGCCACCGAGCATGGTGGGCAACAGCGCCGCGGCGGTGGTCGCCCGGTCCGTGACGGAGCCGGCGTGGGCCAGCGCATCCTGGAGCTCCCGCACCGGTACGGCGATCTGGTCGACCATCTCGTCAGGGCGGAGCGCGTCGACCTGTGCCAGCTCGTGCTGCAGCGCCTCGTTGGACTCCGCCAGCGGTCCCGCGGCCTGCTGGAGCCCGTCGATGGAGATCTGACCGGACTGCGGTTGAAGCTGTTGCGGGGACAGCGCCGCGCTGGCATCGACGATGCCCGGCAGGACCTCGCGCGCCACCCGGTCGCCCACGTCGGCCAGGGTGCGCACGGCATCGACGTCGTCACCGACGACGGGCAGCATGCCGCCGACTGCCCAGGCCGGTCCGTCCGTACTGTCTGCGGCCGACCTGGTCGCGTCCTGGATGTCGGCGAGCGCCGCCCGCGCCTGGTCGGGCTGGCCCTTCGAGATCGCGACGGTCAGCCGCTCGACACCGGCCCGCGCCGTGACGAGGTCGTCGCGGGCGACCTTGCCCTCGTACGCGGTCCACGCCATGAGCGCGAGCACCGCCAGGACGAACAGCCCGACACCGAGTCCGATCCGCCGTCGACGCCGCTTGCGGGCATGCTGCCGCTTGCGCTCCCGGGAGCGCCGCCGGGCCTTCCGGTGGCGCTCCTCGACAGCTGCGGCTTCGGCGCGGACCTGCTCGATCCGCTGTGGCGCCTCCGAGGAGGCCGAGTGGCGGCCGCCGACGTCAGTGCCTCTTCACCCGGAACGTGTCTCGACCGGAGTCCCTGGCGATGTTCCCGGTGCCGAGGTACTTCACCTTGACGTGCCATCTGCCGAGCCGGTTCAGGGCCTTGAACTTGGTCGATCCGGACCCACCGCGCAGCCTGATCGTCTTCACGTACGCCGTGCCACCCTTCGAGATGCGCACGCGTGCCTTGCCCTTGGCCGTGACCCCGGTCCTGGTGCTCACGTGCACCCGGGCCCTGGGCCGCTCACCGCGCTCGATGCTGCGCACGTTGACCTTGGCCCTCGAGTGCGCCTTCACGACGCGGAACGACTTGGTGGCCGACGAGCTCTTCTGGAACCGCGAGCAGCGCTTGGGCAGGTACTTCGCCTTGACGCCGTAGTGGCGTCCGGCCGACAACCTGGACGGGAGGGCGATGGTGGCGGCGCCGCCGCTGAGGCGCTCGGTGAGCGAGCGCCCGGCGACGATGACGAGCGCCTGACCCTTGGGGGTGCGCTGCGAGCCCGTCGCGCGCACGACCACCCGCGCCCGCGCGTTCGCGCCGTACTGCACCTTCTTGGGATGCACCTTGAGCGATGTGGTCGTGACGATGTTTGCCGGGTACTGACAGCCCGGCGCTGCGCTGCTTGCCGGGCCGGTTGCCACGAGGGTTCCGCCGGCGAGGGCGACGCTGGCCATGGCAGTGACGATGACTCTTCTGGACATGGGCGATTTCCCCGTACTGTCGGGAATCGGCGAGCAGGGGAGTCGCCGATGGATGATTACAACTTACGACCGCCCCGTCACTCAGCGCAACGGTCCGCGAGCCGGTGCGCCCAGACCCCAGGCCTCCGCGAGGCCTCCGTTCCCTGCCGGGCCAGCGTTCACAACGTCGTGCCTCCAACAAATGGACACCAAGAGACGGCCACATGGCCGACGACCAGGACAGTCACTCTGTGCAATCCTGAGGCAACGAATTGTGACATTCCTTCTGACTCAGGATCCCGGTGACTGACCAAACATCCGCCTGCGGGTGCACCGACTACACGGTGTCGCGTCGCTCCTTCCTGCGCGGCGTGGCCGCCCTGGGATCCGGCGCCATGATGACGTCGGTCGTCGGCGACGTGTTCAGCCAGGCGGCATTCGGAGCGACTGCGGGCAATCCGAGCACGTTGGTCGTGCTGAGTCTCCGGGGCGGAGCAGACGGACTCTCGATGGTGGTCCCCCACGGTGACCCGGGGTACGCCTCTGCACGGCCCTCGATCGCCGTTCCCGCTTCCACCCTCGTTGGCGCCGATGCGATGTTCGGGCTCCATCCTGGCTTCGCTCCGCTGGCGCCGATGTGGCAAGCGGGCACGTTCGGCGCCGTGCACGCAGTAGGACTGCCGCAGCCGAACCGCAGCCACTTCGCCGCCATGGAAGCGATCGAGGACGCCGACCCAGGCTCTGCCGAACGCCGCGGATGGATCAACCGGATGATCGGGATCATCGGCGCAGGTGACCCTGTCACCGGCGTCCAACTCGGGAGCCCGTACGTCCCGACGTCGCTCTACGGAGCCTCGCCCAATCTGGGTCTTACCAATCTCACTGCTCTGCGGCTTCCCGGTGCCACGGGATCGGCCGCAGCCAACATTCGGAGCTCACTGAACGCGACGTGGGGTTCGTCAGCCGGCTCTCTCGGCAGCGGCGCCCGGTCCGCCATCTACACATCTGATCGACTCAGTTACCTCTCCGACGATCCCGGCCCCAGGAACGGCGCCCAGTATCCCGGTACAGATCTCGGGGGTGCCTTGACCAACGCGGCGGCACTCATCCGGGCCCAGGTCGGTGCGCGAGTCATCACGCTCGATTGCGGCAACTGGGACATGCACGCCAACCTCGGCAAGATCAACAGTGGCCCGATGAAAACGAACATCAACGACCTCGCTGGCGCACTCGCTGCGTTCTTCGTCGACATCGGGACACTCTCCGAACAGGTCACTGTCCTCACGTTGAGCGAGTTCGGCCGCCGGGTCGTGGAGAACGGTGACCACGGCCTCGATCACGGATACGGCAACTGTGTCCTCGCGATGGGCGCAGGAATCAACGGCGGCCAGGTTCATGGCACGTGGCCAGGGCTCGGGCCGGCAGACAGGTTGGAGGGCGATCTCCGCGTCACCACTGACTACCGCAGCGTGTTGTGGGAGATCGTCGCCCGTCGCTTCCCAGAGGTCAGTCTCCCCGAGCTCTTTCCCGGTTTCACTGCCGAGACGGTAGGGATCGCGTGACTCCGACACCACAGACGCGGCATCTGCTCAACCGCTTCAGCTGGGGTGTCACTCCGGCTCTGGTGAAGGAAGCCAAGTTGGCGGATGGGGCGCGCGCGTGGTTGGAAGGGCAGCTCAAGCCGGCCGCGATCGACGACTCGGCCGCCATCAAGCTCCGCGGCTGGTTTCACTACCTCGCCTCGTCACCGGCCGACCTCTGGAATGCCGTTCAGTCGGGCACGACGACGATCACCACGATCTCGCTCGACCTTGCACGCTGGACGATGCTCCGACGCCTGTACAGCCGGCGCCAGCTGCACGAGGTCATGACGGCGTTCTGGTCCGACTTCCTGCACATCCCCTCGACGGACGCGGCGTCGTGGCCTCACCGCATCGCCTACGACGCGACGCTGCGACAGCACGCCCTGGGACGCTTCGACCAGATGCTCAATGCCGTTGTCACACATCCAGCTATGGGCGGATACCTGGACAACGCGCGGTCGACTCGGCTGAAGCTGAATGAAAACCTTGGTCGTGAGGTGCTCGAGCTGTACACAGTCGGGGTTAACGCGGGGTACTCGGAGCGCCAGGTTGTCGACTCAGCACGCATCCTCACCGGCTTCCGAGTCGACCTATTCGACACATGGGAAGCCACGTACAACCCGGCCGACCACTACGTGGGCCGCGTGCAGGTGCTGGACTTCTCGGCGAAGAACAACGTCGCCGACGGACGCCCCTTGACGGCTCGCTATCTGAATCATCTGGCGCACCATCCCGCCACCGCTCAGCGGATCGCCCGAAGACTCTGCGTCCGTTTCGTCAGCGACAACCCCCCTCCGTCCATCATCACCGCCGTCGCCGAGTCGTATCTCTCCTCCGGGACAAGCATTCCCGCTGCGCTGCGCACGCTGGTCGACCACCCGGCGTTCAGCCAGGCCGTGGGGGCCAAGGTCCGCACCCCTCTCGAGGACACCACCGCCACACATCGCGTTCTCGGCCTCGACGTACACCGGCCGAGGACCTCCGCGGACTTCGGCAACGCCATCGTCTTCTACAGCAATTGCATGGGACAGCGGCCGTTCGAGTGGCCTCGCCCGGACGGACCGCCCGATGCAGCGGAGGCCTACACCTCAGTCAGCAGACTGCTGGCCTCCTGGACTGCACACCAGTCGCTCGCCGGGGGCTACACGCCATCCGCCGGGGTGACGTATCGGCCCCTCGCGTCCTGGCTGCCGGCACTCCCTGCGACGGTGGGCGACATTGCAGACCATGTGTGCAGATCCTTGCTGGCGCGACCCTCAACGCGCGGGATCCGCCGAGCCGCCGCGCTCCGCGTGGGGATGCCCGTTTCGCGGGAGATCAGCAGTGCGGGCTCATTCGGCGAGCAACGCATCGTGCAGGTGATTGCCGCAGTCCTCGACACACCTGAGCACATGACGCGCTGACGGCCAGCTCCTGCGAGTCATGTGTAGCATCTGCGACGTCACGCTACGTAGCGTCAGACCGAGACGCCGAAGTGAGGTCCTGTGTCAGACGCGCTCGCCGCTCCGGCCCCTGACTCCGGAACGCGAGGAAAGCTCGTTGTCGTGGGCCAGGGCTACGTCGGACTCCCACTCGCCATGCGCGCGGTGGAGGTCGGTTGGGACGTGGTCGGTCTGGATGTCGACATCAATCGGGTCGAGCGACTGACAGCCGGCAACTCCTACGTGGAGGACATCCCCACAACGACCCTCACGGGGGCCCTGGCCAGTGGTCGTTACCTCCCGACCTCGGACTACGCGGCCGGTCAGGGTTCGACTTCGCCGTCATCACCGTCCCCACGCCTCTCCGTGAAGGCAATCCGGACCTGTCGTACGTCGAGGAGTCCAGCCGAGCCCTGGGGCGACTGCTTGTTCGCGGGGCGACCGTCGTCCTCGAGTCCACCACGTACCCCGGGACCACCGAGCAACTCGTCGGCCCGCTCCTGGAGGCCGCGTCCGGCCTGGTGGCTGGGATTGACTTCTCCCTCGGATACAGCCCCGAACGCATCGATCCCGGGCAACACGACCTGGACCCTGGTCACCACGCCAAAGGTGGTATCCGGGATCGATGGCGCTTCGCTGGCCGCCGTCCGGGGTTTCTACGACACGATCGTCGAGCGCTCAGTTCCGGTTTCGTCGCCCAGCGAGGCCGAGTTGTCAAAGTTGATCGAGAACACCTTCAGGCACGTCAACATCGCGCTGGTGAACGAACTCGCCGTCTTCGCGCACGGGTTGGGAATCGACATCTGGGAAGCCATTGACGCCGCGACGACCAAACCATTCGGGTACATGCGATTCACGCCAGGCCCGGGAGTTGGGGGCCACTGCCTGCCGATCGATCCGTCGTACCTGTCCTGGCGGGTGCAGCGAACACTGGGCCAGCCGTTTCGCTTCGTGGAGCTCGCCAACGACGTCAACGACCACATGCCTGACTACATCGTTCGTCGCGCCATGGCGATGCTCAACACCCAGCGCAAGTCCGTCCGCGGCTCCCAGATCTTGCTGCTCGGTCTCGCGTACAAGAAGAACACCGGCGATGCCCGGGAATCACCTGCGATGCGGGTCGCCGAACTGCTCCTGGAGATGGGCGCCGACCTTCGAGGGGCCGACCCGTACGTCGAGGGCACTTGCCAGTCGGCATGCTCCGCACGGATGTGACGAAGGAGGTGGTGGCAGGTGCTGACCTGGTGATCGTGCTGACCGATCATGACGCGTTCCCGTTCGAACTCGTGGAGCAGCACGCAACTCATGTCCTCGACACCCGCCGCGTTCCTTCTCTATCATCCGCCACTCGCCTTTGATCCCACCGACGAGTTCGTCAAGAACCTTCGACCTTGTCCAGCGTCTCGATGTGGTGCACCAGCTCACGTGCTCTGGCTGTCCAGGACCATAGGTCTTCCTCCGCAGCATCGTCCCCCGTCTCATGGTCGAGCGCGGCTCGGATCGCAGCGGCACAAGCCTCGGCATCGCCCGGCCGATAAACATGCACTACATCAGCGACGGGCGCGTTGGCGATGCCATCGACATCCGTGCCTACGACACGGAGCCCAGTCGCGACGTACTCGTAGAGCTTCAGCGGTGAACCCACCGCCTGCAGATCGTCGCGCTTCGGGCGTAGGGGAAGCAGGCCGACACCTGCTGCTTGCATCTCCTCGCGCACCACTAGAGGGTCGACCCACCCGACGAAGGTCACCAGGTCTTCGATGCCGAGGCGGTCTGCTTGTGAACGCAATGCCTCAAGTCGCCCGCCTTCACCAAGGATGCGCAACGGGAGATCGAGCCCTTCGTTCCGCAGGTGTCCGATGGCGTCCAGCGTGACATCCAGCTCGTACCACGGCGTCAATGCGCCGACGAACAGTAAGGACGCCTTCCGATCGAGAGCTGGTTCTCGGGCCGCTTGCGAGCGAGGGGTCGGCACCGTTGGGAACAACTGCACAGAGGGTGTTGGGGGCCCGCTCGCAACGTACTGCGCGAGCCCCGGCGATACAGCGACGACGAGGTGAGCAGCTCGCGCTTGGACGGTCAGCAGGCGATCAGCCAGGGCAGCCGCGTGGCGAGAGCCGAAGTTGGCCAGCATCTCTTCCCGGATCGGACCGTTGACTTCCAGCACAACGTGGCGTGCGACGAGACGGCAGAAGGGGAGCCCGAACCCAAACAGAGAGTGGCGGGCCATCCAGACATCGAAGCGTCGACCGGTGATCCACCACCGCAGGACGAGGGCGATTCGGCGTAGTTCATAGATCAGTTGCCTGGATAGACGGCCCCCCGGTGACCCAAGACGCACCGTGTCGACGGCCACAGCGCCGGGCTTCACCGCGGACGGACTGGGCAGAACATGAGTCACTCCCACTCCGGTCGCAAGCAGGGCATCTGACAGGCCGACGAAGTGTTGTGGTCCGCCACCGACTGCAGGGAAGAGGGCAGCTTCGTAGACGACCTTCACAAGGGGAAGTCCATGTCGGCTGCAAGTTCCGCGCAATGCTGCTCCACCGCAGTGGCGACGCCCTCGGGGATGGTCACGGCCCGGCTCGACTCACGCACACGGAGGGCCTCGATCCTCCGAGTCACGGCCGGTGTTCGTCGGAAGGGCAGCCCGACCTCCCCAAGCACGGACAGGGAGTCCACAGGTCGCGAGGAGAACTCGTCATAACGGAGCACCGAGTGCCTGCCGGCGGCATGGACGGCGAGGTCAGCGCGAGCAGTGCTGACCTGATGGGTCCAGTGCTGGGCAGCGACCTCCTCCTGCGTGAGGCCTTGTTCCAGTCCATATGTCCCTGTGGTTCTGCCATCCCACCACAAGGTCATGTCCATCCAGAACCCGGTGCGCAGCAACGACATCACGACGTGAGCGGGATGCCGAATCACGTGGAGGAACACCGACTCCTCGAACGTCGCCGCAAGCAGTGGCACCCGGGCGCATGAGGCAGTGTTCTTGACGACGACCGTCGAGACCGAGGAATGGATTCGGACGGAGTTCAGACGCTTCCGCAAGCGATCCATCCGCAAAGGACCGACGTCCGCAGGGCCAGCCGAGTGCCCGAGAGCGGTCTGGAAAGCCTGGGTTAGTCCGGCCTCTGCGAACATGCCTGTCGACTCCGACGACGGCCGGAGCCATGCATGCGGACCAATTCGGTGTCGCGCCAGCCTCGCAGCCACGGGCGTGAGGCGGGGCATCTTGCCAGCAAGTCGGGGCACGGCCGCGATGTCATCGAGAGAATCAATCGCCGAGAGCACGATGGTAGTCCCCGACCGGCCTGACCCCACCACGAACAGCTCAGGCGGTCGCGCGTCGCCACTCATGCGGTGCTGTCTCCTCGGTCGAGGTCCGCAAGCCGGCTGCGATTGCCGGCGATCATGTGGTTGAGCGAGTCATCGGCCGGCTGCCTCGCCGCGCGCTCCATCACCTGATCGAATGTCGTCCGGTGCAGTCGAACCCCGAGCGACGTCGCAGACCAAACGGCAGCCAACAGGGAGAACAACCGCCCGACGGTCACCGCCAGCGCCGCGGTCCACCATAGAGTCTTGTCCCCGCGACGGGCGTGCGCCGCACGGTACGAGGCGATCACATCGGACAGCGATCGCCACGGTAGGTGCAGTTCGACGTCCTGCCCCGAGGCGCGAAGTAGGCGCGCACGATTGGCAGTGAGCCTGGTCGTCTTCGAGATGTCCACCACTGCCACCGTGCTAGCAGCCTCTGCCAGAATCCGAACGCCGACATCGAACGGTACGCCCGGATACCTCTCACTGAAGGCTGCGGACCTTACGAGCCGCCGAAGTGTCGATAGGGGTAGGAGGACACCGGGCAAGCCCTCAAGGAACCTGCGACGTCGCTGCGACAACGGATCCTTGCCGGAACTCAAATGAGCCAACCGTTGATGCACCTCGGCCCAGTACGCGCACGTGGGGTAAGGCCGTCCGCACGAGCACAGACTGTTGGCCAGGAAGGCGACAGACGACATGTTGGTGACCTCACCTACGGCAACCGCCCGTTGATCGGCGGCGAGCACGCGTCCTAGCAGCGTGGACCCTGAGCGGCCATAGCCGCAGACATAGACGACTGTCATGCAGCGGCTCTCCGCACAGCTACGCCGCGAAGCGTTAGGGCGAGCAGGATGGCGTACGTGAGCACGGTGTAGACCGCGAAAACAGCGACAGCAGACAGGAACTCCGCTTCCGATGCCTGAACCCACCAGTAGATCGCGATCAACCCTCCCAGCCGACCGACGTTCCAGACCATGCGCACCATCTCCATGTGCAGCGCAAGCAGGATGTTCGAGAAGGAGGTGGCGACCATCTGGGCCACCGCCGGAAGGGTGAGCAGGGCTACCACCCATTCGATGTCCTGGTAGCCCGGACCAACGACGAACGGCACGACGGGGGCAGCGGCGAACCCGACAACGAGCAGCGCCCCGGCCACACCTCTGGCTGTCGACAGCCACGCATGCACATGCTCCGCGATTCGCTCCACGCTCTCGCGCGCCACCATGGCGTAGCTCACCTCGCTCACGGAGGCAGCAACGAGCTGGGTGGGGATCATCAGCAGTCGACGCGCGAGGTAGAAGGATCCAGCTGCAGCGTCCCCGTAGAGGATCGAAACGCCGACCAATGGCAGGGCCACCCCGAGATTGGACAGCACAGCACCCCCTCCAACGGTCCCGACGAAACGGCCGAGGTGTTCTTCTCGCGCCACGACGCGCCACGGCTGCGCCACGCAGGAACGCCGCAACCGAAGCAATGCTGGTATCGACAACGCCGCCGCCACGAGGTTGCCGAGCGCGTATGTAAGGAGCAGGACCCAGACGTCGGGATGGACGATTCCCCCGATGACCTGGGCTCCTCCCGTCACCACGCCATTGCTGACTCGCAGCACCGCCACCGCTTGGTACTCCTGTGCGGAGAGCAGGGCGAACGTGGCAACGTTGACCAAACACAACGAGGCAACCAGTAAGACCACCATGGCCAGCTCGAGGAGCCCGCTGCGTCCGGAAATCAGCAGCAGGACGGCTCCAGCCGGCGGCGCCAGCACCGTTCCGGTGACGAGCACCAGCCGCGCCACCATCCACCGACGCCCTTCGGGCAGACGCGGGAGGACCTGCTCGAGACGGCCCGTGAGGATGATCGCGGCGACCTGTGCGTTGGCGAGCAGTACCGCGAAGGCGCCGACCTCGGCCGGTGTGTACAGCCGGGCAACCACCGGAAGGGAGGCTGCCAGTGCCACCTGCCCCAGGGCGGATCCTCCCGCGACGGAGCCGAACGGACCCAGGCCCCGCGCGCGTCGGACCGCGACGACGCGGCGGTGCAGCTCCCTCCTCATCTGCTCAGCAGCCGGACTACGGTGCGCCCGCGCCGCCAGCTGCGGGCCAAGTGGAATCCAGCGAGGCGAATCGCGGCGTCACCAGGCCGAACCTGGCGACGCGGCGCCTCCGGGCCGACGTAGCCGAACGACTCGGCGGTCTGACGAACCAGAGACCAGGTCCGGGCAGCGTCCTCAGCCGACAAGTCGTCAGACCAGGCACGGGACCGCGCCAGGGGCCGGAACAGCCCAGCGTGGCCGGTGGGGTGAATGTTCTGGCCGCTGATCGTCTCCGCTCGCTCCGTGAATTCGAGCATGTTCGGATGAGGCCTCACGCCGAGGTGCGCCGAGATGCGCGACACCGTGTCCCAGGGCTCGGAGACCAAGTCTTCGAGCCGGACCTCGAGAAGACGATCGCTGGACAGGGTTACCCGCGAATACGACCGCATGCTGCGCAACCAGAGCTGGCCAGCGGCCAATGGGTCGTTAGGTCCCCAGGGTTGTCCGGCAAGCGATGCAACAACGTCCAGCGGGTGCCGGACCATGTGCAGGAACCGCGCCGCTGGAAACGCGTGACCGAGTGCCTCTACATGGTCCACGTACCCAGGCGTCTTGTCCCCGACGAGCACGGCGCGTCCACCCGCGAACAACTCGTACACACGGGAGGCGGCCTCGGCTGGCGACGCCGGAGGCAGATCACGGAGTCGATCCTGAACTTGGGAGGGCTCGAGGCCAGCCCGCGCGAGCCGGCCATTGGCAAATACGAGGCGAGTGAAGACGCCCGGACGAATGCCCTTGGGGCCCCACCACAATGGCCGCAGAGTCAAGAGCTTCGGCAGAAAACCTGTCTCTGGCGGAACCTCGAGATCGGGATGGCCGGTGACGATCGCTCGTGCCAGCGTTGTGCCTGACCTGCCGACGCCAACGATGAAAAACGCCGGGAACTCTCCTCGTTTACACACCTTGCGTCCGGGGTCGCGGTCCGGACGCCAGCCGATCCTTGTTCGTCGAGAACAGAGACGCGACGAGCGTGCGCCACCCGTGCGGGCCGGCAGCCACCAACAGCGCTATGGCGGCTACTGGAGCGGTGGCGAGAACGCCGTGGATACCCGTGACACTGAGGTACCCGAGCAGGATCGCCCCCTCCACGGCCACGACGGCACCCAGTGGAGACCGAATGCAGACGATCCTCCGCCAAGCGAGCGCCAACAATGCCCCGGACAACAGGTAGCCACCCAGCACGCCCGCTGGACCGCCATCTGCGTACAGCAGTCCGAACTGTGTCGGGGTCGAGTAGCCCGTCGTCTGGTTGCCGGTGCCGTATGCCATGCGGGTCACGCGGAGGGCAAACGGGTCCTGAGTGCTTGTTCCAGGAACCATCGCCTGGAGCCGCTCGACAAAGAGCCCGCCGCGTTCGGGCTCCAGACTTCCGGTGCCGATCAGGTGCACGATCTGAGCGTTGTTCTCCCCGTTCCCATCGGTGATCCGCTCGATTGTCGCCGTGAGCCGCTGGGTGGCTGTTTCGCCACCTGAGGCGCCCTTGGCCAAGGGCATGATCAGCAGCGTGAACGCAACGGCCACGAGTCCGGTGATGACCAGGTGCTGGGTTTTCAGCCGGTACCGAATCGCCAACGCGGCAAACGCGGCCACGACGCAGAGCAGAAGCGGGGACCGAGACCCCGCACTGCCGAGGAAGACGAACGCCAGGGCACAGACGAGCAGGAGCAGTTGCAACGACCGTTTGGTCCTGGTCCAGGACCACAGCAACAGAGCCACCACGACGGCAATTCGCCAGCCGGTCTCACTGGCGGCGTTGATGATGCCCTGACCCTCGTACTCCTCGCCGAGGAGCGTGTGACCCTTGGTGAGTGACAGTCGCGTCTCCCGGATGACCGTCGCCTGGTCCGCGTGACCGACAGGGTCGAGCAGAGATTCGAAGCCGCCGGTCAACAGTGGCGGCAACCCCCGGAACGCGAACAGGCCCAGGACAACCAGCGCCCCCACCAGCAGCATCAGCCCGATCACCAGGGAGCGGACTGCTTCCGCCGTCGGCGTCCGCAAGTCGCCTCGCCACCCAACGGCATCCGCGTTCGCTCCGCCGAGTACGACGTACGTGACAACCATCAGGAGGAGTCCGACGCCGGCCAGGATCGCGGGGAACGGCCCGACATCGGCGAGAACGCTGTCGGACGTCGGAATCAGTGCCGGCCAGACCGCCAAGACCTCGATCCCGATGAAGAGCGCAATCGGTGTGAGCACCCGGTCGGCTCGGCCCACCGACCTCATCAACAGCACCATGAGCGCACCGACAAGCAGGTACGCGGCGATGACGAGGAGGGAGTCGTTCACGGCGTGAACCACCCGGCCATCAGACTCACCGCAGCGCCTCCTGGTCCGCGCGATCGAAGGCTCCGTGGACCCGCTCGCCTGACAAGACCGTGTCCACAAGCAAACCGTAACTCGCTGTGAACGAAGCGACACCGTACTGCTGCACCGACGCGCGCAACGCCTTCCCATCGCTGGGCGCCGCAGCGACCGCCAGGACGGCATCGGCCCACTCCGTTGTCGTGCTGTCAGGCGCCATGAGGCGTCCCTGGGATGGGGACCTCAACAGCTCCCGGGCCCCACGGTTGGACCTGGCTACCACGGACCGGCCGGTTGCGAGCGCTTCGATGACGACACGAGGTAGTCCTTCGCGCCGGCTGGGCATGAGCAGAAGGTCGCCTTCCTGCAGGAACCGCTCCGGAGTCACGGTCTGCGGAACCCACCGCAATGCGTCCGGGGACCGCTGCACCGCCTCGGCAACCTCGTCCCGAAGCGGGCCGTCACCGACCAGCGTTGCGCTCACTGCGTGCCCGGCACCCCGCAGGTGACGAACCACGTCAATCACCCGTAACGGATCCTTATTGCTGTTGAGCTCGCCGATGAATACCAGCCGGATCTCGTTCCGCTCGGCCCTTGCCGTCAGCGGAAACTGACCGAGGTCCACGCCTCCACCCGGCAGTCGCCACAGACACGTGCGCCGGTGGAAGCCCCACTGCTTTGCCTGGTCGAAGTCCTCAGCACTGACCAGTGCGACGGCGCTGGCCCGCCCGGCAAGCGCCCGCTCGATGGCACCGTACAGAAGGTTGGCCACCCGGGCCCCGTCCCGGTGGACGTGGAAGCCGTGCGCGACGTAGATGAGCGGCGCACGTGTAGGCAGGAGCCGGGACAACGCACCGACCACCGGGCTCTGCACCTGGACGAGGTCCCAGTCCTGGCGCAACATCCGGTGAATGTCCCACGTGCCCGTGAGCAGACCCAGTGGTCGCAGCCGGCGGCCGATACGGATCGGCGCTACGTCGCCGAGCTCGCGCAAGCAAGACCCGAAGCCGTCCGGCGCGGCGGCGAAAGTGAGCGCCAAGCCCCGAGATGCGAGCACCGGCCATGCCGCCGGCGACTGACGGACGAGGCTCTGCTCAACGGTGGCGAGACTGAGCGCTCGACCCGTACGAGGCCGGCTCATTCGCTGTCCGCGGTCTCAGCGCGCCGAGCACGCGCCACCATGTCCCGCCATTGGTCGTGTCCGTACGGCGGCGCAAAGCCCTGGGCGGTCAACCAGCTGTCCTCCTGGTCCTGCCCCCGCAGCAGCACCTCCACGCGTCGCAGCGGTGGCGTCAGTCTGGGCGCTGCCCTGCCCGCGATCGATCGGAGACCGGAGACGAGCGACCCCGTGGCCCGAGGGATGAGCACCGGGGCCCGTCCGGACCCCATCAGCTCGAGGAACCCGCGGGTCGTGAATCCCTCGGTGGGCTGCAGCACCACCCTGGGAGGCCGCACTGGCACGGTGAGCAGGAACCGAATCGCGGCGGCGACGTTGTCGACGTGCATCTGCGGAGTGGGTGAGTCACCGGGGCGGGCGGTCACGGCCAACCGTGACGACGCCAGCCGGATGAGGCGCTGAGTCATCAGCCGGTCATCACCATGCACCGACGCGGGTCGCAACGACACGCTTCGCTGCGGCGCCAGAGTGTTCAAGGCGCTCTCCGCGCGGATCTTGCTCTCTGCGTACAGACTGATCGGGCGGACCGGACCATCAGCGCGCAGGACCGGCTCGCTGCCTTGCACAGCTGAACTCGACACGTGCACGAGCATGATGTTGCGCTCCCGACTGACAACGGTCGCGAGCACGGCAGGCAGCAAGGCGTTCGCACCCAACACCGCCGCCTTGCTCGCCGACCTGCTGGGGACGATCCCGGCCGCGTTCACGATGGCGACAGCGCCAGCTGCGTCCTGTCTGAGCTTGTCGACCAGATTGCCATCTACCTCCCGCAGCAACGTGGCCCCGTCTGGAGCCGTGCACGTGAGGCGGGGGGCACGGAAGGCGGCGATTTCCCAGCCGTGTTCGGAGAGGTCTCGCCGAACGGCGCTGCCGACAAAGCCCGCTGCTCCATAGAGGACCACTCGACCTCTCGCCGCAGATTTCTCTGGCAGCGGTTCAGGCACCAGAACGACCGCCCTGGCGGAGGCTCCCAGCCTGGTCGGACGTACGAGGACGGGACGCACCAGCCGGACTCGACCAGGCAATGACTGGCAGAGCGAGATAGGCGACGCCAACGACCGCCAAGCCCGGCAGAGTCCACCATGCTGACCATCCCGCAGCATCCACCGTCAATGCCCACGTACATGCCAGAGCCGAGGCGCCGGCCGCGGCAGCGGCGGCACCCAGATGGCCCCACCCGTTGGTGGTCAACTGCTGGTAGACGTGCTGGCGGTGTGCTCGGAACAACGGCTCCCGCGCGACGGCTCGTCGCAACAGAGTGGCGCCAGTGTCGATGGCGTACACCGCCACGGCTGCCAGGCCGAACAACCAGTCCACGCCCGCCGCGATGCCCAGCACAACGAGAACAGCGATGGCTGAGCCCAGGCCATAACTACCCGCGTCGCCGAGGAACACCTTCGCCCGCGGCACGTTCCAGGGCAGGAACCCCGCTGCCGCACCAGCGACGACGGCGGCAACCACCGCGAGCGTGTCCTGACCCTCCAACGTCATGAGCGTGGCGAGGTAAGCACCAGCCACCACGGCGTTGAGCCCCGAGATGCCGTTCACGCCGTCCATGAAGTTGAACGCATTGACGTATGCCACCACGAGCAGGGCGCCGAGCAGCAGCCCCAGTGAAGCGGCGAGCTCAGTCGTCCACCAAGGACCACCACCGCGAGCCATGCGATGCCTGCCAGTCCCAGCAGGGCTTGCACGGTCAGCCGGGTCCCAGCACCCAGCCCGAGAACGTCGTCTGCCAGTCCGAGAAGGGCAAAGGCAACGACGATCCCAGAGACAAGCCAGATCGACTGGTCCAGGTCTTGGGCGGTTGTCGCGACGGCGACGGCCACAACGATGGCAGCCGTGACACCTATTCCTCCGGAACGCGGCGTAGGAGTCGCGTGCGACGATCGGTGATTCGGTACATCCAGCAGGCCCCAGCGCCTGCCCGCGCGCACGACGATCGGCTGGAGCAGGGCGCTCACGATGATGGCTGTGAACGCGCCGATGATCACCGATCTATCCAACTCAATGCTTGCTCGTGCATCCGTCGACAGACTCCGTGCAGGTCGGCCATGATCCTTGCCGAGCCTTCCCAGGGATCCATCTGGAGTACATCGATCTCCGCGACCTGCGGCACCCTCACGTGCGAAACCTGAGGGTGGACCGGCCGCTCGTCGGGCTCGTCGTCACCGAAGAGATCCTCATGCAGCTTCTCGCCGTCACGCAGGCCGGTGAAGACGATGCGGGCGTCGCTGTCCGCCATCTCGATGAGCTGCTGGGCGACGTCGGCGATGCGTACCGGCTGGCCCATGTCCAGCACCAGTGCCTCGGCCGGCCGGCCGATGGCGGCGGCCTGGATGACGAGCTGAACCGCCTCCTGCACCGTCATGAAGTACCGCGTGACATCGGGATCGGTCACGGTCACCGGCCCGCCGGCCGCGATCTGCGCGGCGAACGAGGTCAGCACCGAACCGCGGCTGCCCAGCACGTTGCCGAACCGGACCGACAGAAACGTCCCGTCCGCCTCCGCGGCGATCGTCGCGGTGAGGCCCTCTGCCATGCGCTTCGAGTAGCCCAGCACGCTGCACGGGTTCGCCGCCTTGTCGGTGGAGATGTTGACGAACCGCTCGACGCCGGCCGCGTTGGCCGCCTCGAGGACGCTGAGCGTGCCCCAGACGTTGGTCTTGACGGCCTCGCCCGGGTACTGCTCCAGCATCGGCAGATGCTTCAGCGCCGCGGCATGGAACACCACGTCGGGCTCGACGGTCGTCGAACAGACTCGGCAAGAAATCGGGTGTCCCGGATGTCGCCCAGCACGACGTCGGGCGAGTCGAGCATGGCACGACCGTGGATCGACAGCTGGACCGAGTGCAGCGCCGACTCGTCGCGGTCGAGCATGATCAGCTCGGCCGGGCCGAAGCGGTTGATCTGACGGCACAGCTCCGATCCGATCGAGCCCCCGGCACCCGTCACGAGGACGCGCTTGTCGGTGAGGTAGCCGGCGATGGACGCGACGTCCGTGTCGATCTGGTGTCGGCCGAGCAGGTCGGTGACGTCGACGTCGCGGATGTCGTTGATGCCCACCCGACCGTCGAAGAGCTCGCTGATGCCGGGCAGCACCTTGACGTCGACGCCCGCCTTGCGTGCCAGCCGACTGACTCTGCGGATGACATCGGCGCCGGCACTCGGCATCGCGAGAACGACGAGCGAGGCTTGCGGTCGCTCGCACGGCATCGCTCCAGCTCGGCGCTGGTGCCGAGTACCGGGAGCACCGCGCAGTCGGCGGTGGCGCTTGCGCGGATCGTCGTCGAGGAAGCCGACCGGGACGTACCGACCCTGCTCGTCGCGCAGCATGGAGTTGAACAACTGCCGGCCGGCATCGCCGACCCCCATGATGAGCGTGCGCATGCCCGTCGCTCCTGTCGACCCGCTCCAGGTCGCGCTCGCGCAGCCGCCGCCACAATGCGCGCGCCCCACGCCTGGATGCGCCAGGGCCAGGAACGTGGCCGCCACCGGCACGCTGCGCGGCAAGCAGCGGCGGGTCGGCCAGGAAGCGTTGACGACGCTCACGACGAATCCGGTGGACAGGGTGACCGCCGCCCAGCAGCACGGCCTCCTCGAAACTGCCGATCGACAGCCCGGCCCAGGTGCAGACGCAGGACCCAGCCCAGCTCGAGGTGGAGCAGCGATGGCCAGCGCGCTCGTCACGGCGACGTCCGCGAGCGAGACGTCATCGGCCGACCATGCCGAACCGGAGGCCGGCGAACAGCAGCAGGGCGACCACCCAAGCGGACGCGTCGAACACCATGAGCGCCGGCACGCGGTAGCGGCTGAACCGGACCGTTGTGCAGCGACCTCATCGATGCTCCCTCGACGGACGGGACACGGCCTCCGGTGCAACGACGACGCTCGCTGCCCTGTCACGTGTCGTGCGGCAGCCTGCGTGAAAGGTTGACGCGGTACAGTGGCTCAGGTTAGCTGTTCGATTACGTTGCGTACTGACATATCTCACGATTCGGGGAGTGCTGGTGAACTTCGGCGACTACTTACGGGTACTTCGCCGCTATTGGGCGTTGATCCTCGCCGTCGTCGCTGATCGCCGTCGCCGCGGCGGCGCCTGCTGACCGTCCGCACGACACCTCAGTACGCCTCCTCTTCGCGCTTGTTCGTCTCGACCTCGGACGCCGACAGCGCTGATGCCTACCAGGGCGGCCTCTTCTCCCAGCAACGGGTCACCTCATACGTCGACATCCTGCAGAGCGAGGAGGTCGCCAACCGCGTCATCGACCGGCTCGACCTCGACACGTCCGCCTCCGCCCTGGTCGACCGCACCACGGCCACCGTCAAGCCCGACTCGGTGATCCTCGACGTGTCCGTGACCGATCCGGACCCGGAGACGTCCCAGCAGCTCACCGACGCGGTCAGCGAGGAGTTCATCGCGTTCGTGGCCGACCTCGAGACGGCGCCTGGCCGAGACCAGCCGCCGGTCAAGGTCAGCATCGTCGACGCGGCCGACGTTCCGGACATCCCGGTCTCGCCTCAGCCGGTGCGCAACCTCGGCATCGGCGCTGGTGCTCGGGCTGCCGCTGGGCGTCGGCCTGGCGATCCTGCGCGAACACGCTCGACACGACCATCAAGACGGCCGACGACGTCACGGACCTCACCGGCAGCCCCGGTGCTCGGCAGCGTGCGGTTCGACGCTCAGGCGGTGAAGCGGCCGCTCGTCACCGACCTCGACAGCCACGCGCCGCGGGTCGAGGCGTTCCGGGTGCTGCGGACCAACCTTCAGTTCGTGCGCATCGACAAGGCCAGCAAGGTCATCGTGATCACCAGCTCGGTGCCGGAGGAGGGCAAGACCACGACCGCGGTCAACCTCGCGATCACCCTCGCCCAGTCGGGCCAGCGGGTCTGCCTGTTGGAGGCCGACCTGCGCCGGCCGAAGGTCGCGGAGTACCTCCGGATGGAGGGCGCGGTCGGGCTCACCACCGTGCTGATCGGCCGGGCCACCATCGACGAGGCGCTGCAGCCGTGGGGCGACCAGAAGCTCGGCGTGCTGACCAGCGGCGCCATCCCGCCCAACCCCGCCGAGCTGCGTGCAGTCGCACGAGATGCGGCAGGTGATGGAGGACCTGAGGGCGCGCTTCGACGTGATCATCGTCGACGCCCCGCCGCTGCTGCCGGTCACCGACGCGGCGCTGCTGGCGGCCGAGGCCGACGGCGCGGTGCGTCATCGTGCGGCACGGCAAGACGACCAAGGATGAGCTGACGCGGCGCGGCCGACCGGCTCCAGGCCGTCGGCGGGCGCATCGTGGGCGCAGTGCTCTCGATGACGTCGTCGCGCGGCGGTGGCGACGGCTACGGGTACGGCTACGGGTACGGCTACGGCTACGCCCCGGCCGGTGGGCGGCGGAAGGCCGAACCGAGCGATCAACCGTCGTTCTGACCCGCGTCAGTCCTACGGGGCTGCGAGGACCGCCGCGAGCTCGGCGTCCCAGTCCGGCGGCAGGTCGAACTCGGGCGGGTCGGACCCGAAGCCGAGGGCCGGCGGGGGCGGGCAGTCGTAGGCGTGGCCGGTCGGCAGGGTCCAGCCCAGGTCGGGGGCGTGGGCGCGGAAGTCGTCGAGCCCGTCGCCGTACGGCCTGGTCGTCAGCGTCTCGACCTGCACGCCGGGATGGTCTTTGAGGGTGTGCGTACGCCGGCCCAGACCTTGGGCGTTGGACGCCGCGGTCGGTCCGCCGGCCTCGTGCGCCACGACGTGGTCGAGGTCGCGGATCGCCCCGCCGGTGAGGCGGTCGCCCTGGTCGCGGTAGAGCCCGAACTGTCGCAGCCCGCCCGTGAACCTCCGGGCCCTCGACTCCATCGCCACCAGCCGCCCGTCGAGCGGGTCGCAGAAGAGTGCGCGCAGCGTCGTACGCCCACCCGCCAGCTCGGCGGAGTCGACGACCTCGGCGATCGTGTCGACGGGGACCGAGCCGTATCCGCGGATCAGGCCCGGCTCGCGGTCAAGGCCGAGTGCCGTCGCCATCGACAGCACCACTTGGACCTCGACGTCCATCGGTAGTCGGTGCGGCGGCGACTCATCGGGTTCGGGTGGACCCGGATCGGGCGGGTCGGGATCGCAGTAGGCACCCCACGCCACGTCGTCGGCTGGCGGGTCCGGCGGGACCGCCGCCAGGGGCGGGCTGGACGCGGTCCACGGCGGGCGACCGTCCTGCGATCGCCACACCGGCGGCGTCTCACCCGGGCCGACCGCGACCATCGTCCGGCCGGTCAGGTGCTCGACGAACAGGTCGGCCCGCAACGCGTCCAGCGGGCGCTCGTCACCGCTCTGGCGCATGCCCCGAGCCGCGCCGTCGAGCCGCTCCCACACCGCCAGCGCCTCCTCCGCACGCAGGGTCGCGAGGACCTGAGCGGTACCGTCGACGGGGTCGGCGAGCCGTACGTCCCGACGGCGGCGGGCCTGCGCCGAGCGCCGGGCCGCGGCCTCGGGATCGATCTCGATCACCCGGCGCAGCGCGGCCCTGCCCAGCTCTGCAGGGGTCATCCGGCGACGACGCGCCTCGGCCGCCAGCCGCTCGTCGACGCGGCGCTGCTGGTGCGGCTCGAGCACCCGGGTCACGTCGATCACCCGGCCGAGACCGCCCATGCCCACCCGACCCTTGCCGATCATGGCGAGCAGCCGGGGGTGCTCGTGCACCGCCGCCGACGCATCGTGCAGCCGACCGTTAGCCGTCATGGTCGCGACACCGAGTGCCTTGGCCACCTCGACCGGTGCGCTGCGGCCGGCGAGATCCGCCGCCACCCCGACCTCGCGGTCCTCCGCGACCCGCCGCGCCTGGAACGCCGCCAGGTCGCGGAGCTGTGCTGCCTGCACCGCCTGGGCCAGCCGCTCCTCGGCCGCGATGCGGTCGAGCAGCGCACCCGCCTCGAGCTGCTCGGGGCGCGTCCGCTCGCCGAGCAGCGCCGCGAGCGCCGACCGGTCGCAACCGGTGACCTCCGCAAGCGCGTCGACGATAGTCTCGAACATGTGTTCTATCATAGCAGGCCGAACCCCCGCTGAACAGGACGTATCCCCAGCTACCCCATCTGTGGCAGGGTCGGTCGCTGATCACGCGAGGGGGAGAGCCATGCGCACAGGGGTCCTGACTGCCACGACGGTGCTGACGACCGCGATCGCCGGCCTGGGGGCGACCCTGACCCCCACGGCCGGAGCCGACCCGACCCAGCCACCGACGGACGGCGCCGAGCCCGGACAGGACACCCGGCCGAACATCGTGGTCATCGCCGTCGACGACATGGCCGAGACCGACCTGCAGCAGATGCCGATCACCCGCCAGCTGGTCGGCGACGCCGGGGTGCGGTTCAGCAACAGCGTGGCACCGACGCCGTTGTGCTGCCCGTCGCGGGTCTCGCTGCTGACCGGGCAGTACATGCACAACCACGGTGTCAGGGGGAATGGCTCGGGCGTCTACCCCGAAGGCGGCTACCAGGGCTTCGACAGCGACGGCAACACGCTGGCGACCTGGGCCGACGACGCGGGCTACCAGACCGCGTTCGTCGGCAAGTACCTCAATGGGTACGGCGTCACCGGCTTCCCGGCGCGGGTGCCACCCGGGTGGCACGACTGGCACGGCGAGCGGGGCGACTCGTACCGGCGGGTGTCGGTGTACGAGAACGGCAACGAGAACGTCTACCCGCACACCTACCGCACCACGTTCACCACCAACGTCGCGACCCGCCGCATCCGCGAACACGTGCCGGAGACCGACCCGCTGATGATGTTCGTGTGGCACTTCGCGCCGCACGGCGGCCGGCCGATCGAGAGCGACGACCCCAAGGTCACCCTCGACCGCAATGTCGGCACGCCGGTGCCGGCGCGGGCCGACCGCGACTCGTTCGCCGGCACACCGGCGCCGCGGGACCCGAGCTTCAACGAGCGTTTCATCAGGGACAAGCCCGAGTACGTGAAGAAGCGGCCCCGGTTCGACCCGATCGACCGGCAGGCGTTGGACGAGCTGTACCAACAGCGGGTCGAGACGCTGCAGGCGGTCGACCGCAGTGTCGGGCGGATCGTCCGCACTCTGGAGTCGACCGGCGAGCTGGACAACACCGTGCTGGCGTTCACGTCCGACAACGGGTTCATGCTCGGTCAGCACCGGGTGCTGCAGGGCAAGATGATGCCGTACGAGCCCGGCATCCAGGTGCCGCTGCTGATCCGCGGGCCGGGGTTCCCGGCTGGCGTGGTCCGGCACCAGCTGGTCGGCACCCCTGACCTCGCCTTCACCCTGGCCCGGCTGGCCGAGGCCGAGCAACAGCGCGTGCTCGACGGTGCCTCCCTGCTCCGGATGGCGAGCAGTCCGAAGGCGCTCGCGCGCCGGGACATCGTGCTCGAGGGGGCGCCCCGCGAACGCGGCGGGACGCTGAAGTTTCTCGGTCTCCGCACCGAGCGCTACACCTACGTGGAGTACCCCACCGGCGAGCGTGAGCTCTACGACCTCCAGCGAGATCCGTACCAGCTGCGCAACCTCATCGGCCGTCCGTCGACCGACCCCGAGCTCGTGCAGCGGCTGGCCCAGCAGCTGGACGAGATGCGTGACTGTGCCGGCGAGGAGTGCCGGGTGAAGACTCCGTACTAGACCGCACCCAGGCGGTGAAGGCCTCGATCGCGTCGACCACCGGCTCGAAGCGCAGCGAGTGGAACAGGTCGAACCCGTGCTGCGCCCGCGGCAGCTCGGCGTAGACGACCGGCTGGGTCGAGGTGCCGCGCAGCGTCTCCACGAACGCACGGGCGTCCTGCACGATCACCACGGTGTCCTGGTCGCCGTGGGCCACGAAGAACGGCGGCGCGTCCTCGCGGACGTACGCGTGCGGTGAGGACGGCGTCTGCTCGTCGGAGTCCAGACCGCCGAAGTAGCCGTACAGCGGGATGGCGGCGGTCACCGAGGTGTCCGCATCCTCGAAGCCGGGTTGGAACCTGGGGTCGTTCGGCGTCAGCGCAGCCATCGAGGCGAGGTTCCCGCCCGCCGAGCTGCCGGAGACGAACAGCGTCGTCGGGTCGGCGCCGTAGTCGTGGCCGTGCTCGCGCACCCAGGCGATCACCTTCTTGAGGTCGACCAGGTGGTCGGGGAACCTCGCCGGTGGGCTCAACCGGTAGTTCGCGCTGATGCACACCCAGCCCTGGCTCGCGAGCCGGTAGATGAGCGGGCGCCCCTCACGGTTCTTCCGGCCGCTGCGGAACGCGCCACCGTGCAGATGGATCAGCGTCGGGCCGCCGGACGGTCGGGAGCGGTGGTGGTAGACGTCGAGCAGGTTGCGCCTGCCCGCGTCGCCGTAGCTGATGTTCGCCACCCGCCGCACGTCGTGGCGTCGGACGCGGAACGGCGCGAACAGGATGTGGGCGTACGGCAGCCGCCGCCGCAGCCCGGCGGCCAGTCCGGTGTCGAGGGAGCTGCGCCAGCCGGCCCCGAGGCCGTCGTCCAGGGCGCGGTCGAGGGCGGGTGCCGCGAGCAGCTGACGCCGGGCGATGACCGCCAGCGCCGGCGTCGCCAGCACGGCGATGCCGAACGCCACCCAGCCGACCGGCGAGTCGAGATCTCCCTGGGCGGCGGCGAGCACGGTCGAGGCGACCAGCACGAAGAACGCGACGAACGGCAGCTCGTTGATCACCACGGTGAGCAGGTAGACCAGGCTCCGCGGACTCGACTGCCGGGGCAGCGGCGGCACCAGCGCGAGGTACGCGCACCCGGCGATGAGCGTCGTGGTCACCAGGAAACCGATGGGCATGTCGTCGACGCCGACCAGTCAGCTCGGCTCGGCGGTCGTCACCAGCTGGCGCAGGCTCGGCACCAGCGCGGCGAGGATCAGGTCGACGGCTGCCGTGACCTCGGCGGCGACCGCCGCGTGCACCTCGGGCGACTGGCCGATCGGGTCGGCGATGTCGTAGACGTCGATCCGGGAGCTGCTGCGCCGCGCCATCATCGCCGCGACCAGCCCGAGCGGCCCGGCCGGTACGGCGTCCAGCTGCCCGTCCGTACCGACCCGGTGCGCCAGGTCGACCGCCTCCAGCAAGGTGAACGTGCGGCGCAGACCCGCCGGCGCCTCGACCAGCGCAGCCGCGCGCTGCTCGCGGGTCATCGTCAGCACCAGCTGTGCCGACTCGACGTCGGCGGCGGTCAGCCGGCGTGCCAGGAAGCCGTCATCGAGCCCGCCGCGGCGCCGCAGCTCGGCCGCGGCGTTGGCGTCCATCGGGTAGCGGTCGAGCCCGCGGATGCCGGCGCTGCGCACCCGTACCAGGTGCGCGAGGTCAGGGGCGGCGTGCGCCAGCCGGTGCACGGTGTAGCGCTCGGCCAGCGGCGAACGACAGATGTTGCCGGTGCACACGTAGAGGAGGGTGAACGGCATCGGGAGCGCCTGTCACAACCGTGGTCGCACGTGCAGGCCCACCTCGGGATCGACCAGCACCTCCTGGCTCGCGGCCACGCCGTCGGCGAGCAGGGCGGCCTCGGCCGGCACCGAGCGCTTCACCAGCCCGAGCGCGATCGGGCCGAGCTCGTGGTGCCGGGCCGACGACCCGACCCTTCCGACCTCGCGCCCGTCGAGCACCAGTGCGGAGCCGACCGCGGGCAGCCGGTCGTCCGAGCCGTCGACGTGCAGCAGCACCAGCCGCCGCGGCGGCCGGCCGAGGGTGTGCACCCGGGCGACCGTCTCCTGTCCCCGGTAGCAGCCCTTGTCCATGTGCACCGCGGTGCCGATCCAGCCGACCTCGTTGGGAATCGTGCGGTGGTCGGTGTCGATGCCGATCCGTGGCCGGCCGGCGGCGATCCGCAACGCCTCGTACGCCCAGGTGCCGGACGGAGGGCCCAGCTCGTCGTGCAGGTCGAGCAGACCCGTCCGCGGCACGAAGGCATCGGCGTCGCGCCGGGACACCACCGCGAGGTCGTCGGCGGCCTCGATCTCGACCCGCATCATGAACCGCATCGACAGCAGGAAGTCCGCCAGCCCCGCGCCGCGACCCGGTTCGGTGTGTGCGACGAACGCGATGCCGTCGTCGACGCCGGCGAACGCGTGCTCCACGTGCCCCTGCGGGGACAGGATCAGCCCCTCGGTCCACTGCCCCGGCGGCAGCGCCTCGAGGTGCTGCGTCGTCATCGCGTGCAGCAGCGCGAGCCGGTCGGGACCGGTGAACCGGACCACGTCGCGGTGGCTCAGGTCCACCCATCCGTCGCTGGTCTCCAGCCGACGCTGCTCGGCCACCGGGTTGCCGTAGTGCCACGCGACGCCGGTGTCGACGCCGTCGGCGGCGACCGCCCCCGGGAGGTCGAGCAGCGGGCTGCGGTAGGTCACGGGCTGGTCCACGATGCTCCGTCGTCGTCGCTGGTCGTCACCTGGCCCCCGAGGTGGACGGTGATGAGACCGTTCGTGACGGCGATGGCCTGGCCGTCACCGTCCTCGAGGCAGGACTGCTCCTCCCAGTCTGCTCCACCGTCGGTGGTGTTGTAGACCGCGGCCGGGCAGTCGTCGGTCACAGCCACCGCCCACGCGTCCCCGGGGCCCTCGTAGTAGACGCTCACCGCGCCGTCGAGATCCCCGAGCCCGGCCCAGTTCGCGCCCGAGTCGGCGGTGCCGCGCAGCTCGCCGTCGGTGCACAGCACCCGGGCGCTCACCTCGGTGAACGACGACAGCCCCAGCACCTGGCAGCCCGGCTCGGCCCGGCGTACGGGCGAGCGCACCGTGTTCGGGCGGTCCGGCGAGAGCTGCCAGAATTCGCCGCTCTGCTGCGACTCCGCCCAGGTCTCGCCGCCGTCGGAGGAGACGTACGCCGACAGCCGGCAGCGGTCGTCGGCACCCACCACGGCGAGATCGACCGGCGACGACGCCACCACCCGGACCACGTCGCGCAGCAGCCCGATGCCGGCGCCGTCGAACGAGGCACCACCGTCGTTGGACACCTCCACCGCCGCCCGGCTCTCGGGGTCCGAGCAGTCGCCGCGGGTGGCGCGGACGACGGTGCCGCCGGCAGCGGTGTCGAGCAGCACCTGTCCCTCGTCGAAGGACACCGCGGCGGGCTGGTCGGTCGGGTCGTCGGTGGGCTCGGTGGTGGGCTCGGTGGTGGGCTCGGTGGTGGGCTCGGTCGTCGAGCTGGGCTCGGGCAGCGACTGCCCGACCTGTGCGCTGTCGTCGTCGCCGCGCACGTGCTGGAAGGCCAGGTAGACCAGCCCGATGTCGACCAGCACGAGCAGCACGATCCCCAGGACAGGGAGCGACAACCGGATGCTGCCTCGCACTCAGGCCTCCCCGGCGGTGGCGTCCCGGCGCACGAGCCGGCCCCACAGGTGCGACTGGAGGGGCTGCCCCTCGGCGGCCATGTCGAAGGTCCACAGCAGGTCGCCCTCGACCAGGCCGTAGAGGCGCTGTCCGGCGGTGACCTCCTTGGCCGACGAGGTACGGGCCACGACGTCGGTGGCGAGCTCGACCCGGGTGCCGTCGACCTTGCCGTACCAGACCTCGGCGAAGCCGGTGGGGTGGGCGAGCACCAGCTCCACCTCGCCCTCCGGGCGGGGCCGGAGGAAGCCGGTCTCCAGCGCGCCGGGGCGGACGTGGTTGCCCTCGTCGTCGACGATCCAGGTGCGGCTGAAGTAGTGCAGGAACGGACGGCCGTCGTGCGCGAACGCCGCCTCCTGCCCGAACGAGAACCGCTCGATCGTCGGGTAGTCGCCGTGTCCGGAGCCCTCCCAGTGGCCCACCAGCCACGCCAGCGGGGCGAGGTCGGGATGCAGGTCAGCGGGGGTCTCGGACGCCATGGCGTGCCGAGCCTACGCGGCGGGCCGCACCTGCAGCAGGACGCGGACGTCCGCGCTGCTCATCGGCGGGCGCTGGGCGAGGGTGGCGAGCTCGGCGGCCCGCTCCACCAGCTCGGCGTTGTGCTCGACGGGGCGCCCGCGCGCGTACGTCACGGTGTCCTCCATGCCGACCCGCAGGTGCCCGCCGGCCGACAGCGCGGCGAGCGCGACCGGGAGCGTGGTGCGGCCGATGCCGGTGGCCGACCAGGACGTGACCGCGTCCGGCAGCGCCTGCACGGCCGCGACCAATGCAGCGGCGGTGCCGGGCATGCCGCCCGGCACGCCCATGACCAGGTCGCAGTGCACCCTCCCGCCGTACGGGAGGCCGTGCTGGTCCAGCAGCCGGTGCAGGGCGGCGACGTGCCCGAGGTCGAACAGCTCGAACTCCGGCACCACCTCGCGCTCCTTGCTGAGCTGGTACAGCTCGGTGACGAACGGCCACGGGTTGAGGAACACGTCGTCGCCGAAGTTGACCGTGCCCATCGTCAGCGAGCACGAGTCCGGTGCGGCGTCGAGCACCCGCAGCCGGTGCTCCAGCGGGTCGTGCACCGAGCCGCCCGTCGACAGCTGCACCACCAGCGAGGTCTCCGACCGCAGCGCCGCCACCGTGTCGGTCAGCCGGCCGAGGTCGAGCGTCGGACGATGCTCGTCGTCGCGGATGTGCACGTGCACGAGACCGGCGCCGGCGGCCTCGCAGCGACGGGCCGTCTCGACCAGCTCGTCGAGCGTGGTCGGCAGCGCGGGCACGTCGGCCTTCGCGGTCTCCGCGCCGGTCGGCGCGACGGTGATCAGGGTGCCGGGAGCCATGGGCGCATGTTGTCAGACTCCGTGCCAGACTCCGGCGGCGTGCGGGCGGTCGTGCAGCGGGTGACGGAGGCCAGCGTCGAGGTCGGCGGCGAGGTCGTCGGCGCCATCGACGCACCCGGCCTGCTGGTGCTGCTCGGCGTCACCCACGACGACACCCCGGCGATCGCCGAGACCCTGGCCCGCAAGGTGCACGGGCTGCGCATCCTGCGCGACGAGCAGAGCGCGTCCGACACCGGTGCGCCGCTGCTCGTGGTGAGCCAGTTCACCCTCTACGCCGACACCCGCAAGGGCCGCCGCCCGTCCTGGTCCGCCGCGGCGCCGCGGCCGGTCGCCGAGCCGCTCTACGAGCACTTCTGCAGCACCCTGGAGAGACGCCGGCGCGTACGTCGCCCGCGGCGTCTTCGGCGCCGAGATGGCTGTGCGTCTGCTGAACGACGGCCCCGTGACCCTCCTGGTGGAGGCGGGATCCTGAAAGGAGGCTAAGGATCTCCGCCTCGTTTTGCCGCGGTCGGTGCGACTCCACGACAATCGTGGCAACCCCCGAGGAGACCAATGAGCAACGACGACGGTACGTCGCGCCCGGACGACGACTCCGACCCGGCCGCCGGCTCCACGCCGGACGACCGCAAGGACGTGTTCGCGTACGGCGACCCCGGCAAGCGCAAGGCGGACAAGCAGAAGAACATCGTCCGCCGGCACCCGGTCGTGCTCGGTCTCGTCGTGCTGCTCGCGCTGATCGTCGGCAGCGTCGGCGCCTTCGCGCTCTACCTCAACAACCAGCTCGGCGGCATCGACAGGTTCGACGTCGCCGGCGGCCTCGAGGACCGGCCGGACAAGGTCGACAACGAGTCGCTCAACATCCTGCTCGCCGGCGTCGACAAGGGCGACGGGCGCAGCGTCAAGCAGCTCGTCGAGGACGGGTGGGAGTCGGGCGTCTTCCGCAGCGACACGATCATGATCCTGCACGTCACCGCCGACCGCGACCACGCGTACCTCGTCTCGGTGCCGCGCGACTCGTACGTGAAGATCTTCGACGAGAACGGCAACTACCAGGAGAAGAACAAGATCAACGCGGCGCTGTCGATCTACGGGCCGACCGGCTACCTCGCCACGATCGAGAAGCTCACCGACCTGCGGATGGACCACTTCGCCGCAGTCGACTGGAACGGCTTCAAGGACATCTCCAGCGCGCTCGGCGGCGTCGAGGTCTACATCCCCGAGACCTTCTACGACAGCAGCCAGAAGCGCCAGTGGATCGAGGGTCCGACGACGCTCGAGGGCGAGGACGCGCTGGCCTACGTGCGCACCCGCTACGACCTGCCCGACGACAGCGGCGACTTCGGCCGGATCGCGCGGCAGCAGAACTTCATGCGCGCCATGGTCGGCAAGATGCTCAGCCAGGGCACGCTGGCCAACCCGCTCAAGCTCACCGAACACGCTGCAGGCCGTGGTCAAGAACCTCACCGTCGACCAGGAGTTCGACAGCGGCGAGATCCGCGACCTGGCGCTCTCGCTGCGCGGCATCCGCACCGAGGACCTCACGTTCATCACCGCCCCGATGGCCCGCTACGGCAACCAGGCCGGCAGCACCGTCGTCCTCGACCAGGCGCAGTGCAACGCGCTGTTCGAGGCGATGGCCGACGACGACATCGCCGGCTACATCAACGAGTACGGCGAGGACTCGGGCGAGCTGGACGGCCCCAGGGGCGTCAGCTGAGGCTGACGTTCACCTCGGCGACCTCGCCGAGCGCGGCGACGACCTGACGCTCGGCCGCGAGATCGTGCGCGGCGAGCGCGCGGACGGTCCAACGGCCGGGGCCGGCGAAGAACCGGAACTGCCCGGTCGCCGACGTCGGCACCTCGGCGGTGAACTCACCACCGCCGTCGAGCAGCCGCACGTAGGCGCCCGCGACCGGCGTGCTCGTCGTTGAGCACGACCCCCTGGATCACCGCCTGCCGGGACAGGTCGACGCCCTCGAGCGAGGGGCCGCCGGTCTTCGCGCCACACATCAGGCGGTGCCGGGCTCGTCGCCCGTCGCGACCGGCACGCCGACCAGCGAGCCGTACTCGGTCCACGAGCCGTCGTAGTTCTTCACGTTCGGCTGCTCGAGCAGCTCGTGCAGCACGAACCAGGTGTGCGCGCTGCGCTCGCCGATGCGGCAGTAGGCGATGGTGTCCTTGCCGAAGTCGACGCCCGCGTCGGCGTACAGCTGCTTCAGCTCGTCGTCGGCCTTGAACGTGCCGTCCTCGTTGGCCGCCTTGCTCCACGGCACGTTGGCCGCCGTCGGCACGTGGCCTGCGCGCTGCGCCGACTCCTGCGGCAGGTGCGCCGGGGCGAGCAGCCGGCCGGCGTACTCGTCGGGGCTGCGCACGTCGACCAGGTTCAGCGCACCGATGGCGGCCACGGTCTCGTCCCGGAACGCGCGGATCGACAGGTCCGGGTCCTTCGCGGTGTAGCTGGTGGTCTCGCGGGTGGGCTCCTCGTCGGTGAGCGCACGGCTCTCCAGCTCCCACTTCTTGCGGCCGCCGTCGAGCAGCTTGACGTTGTCGGCGCCGTAGAGCTTGAAGTACCAGTACGCGTAGGCGGCGAACCAGTTGTTGTTGCCGCCGTAGAGCACGACGGTCTGGTCGTTGCTGATGCCGCGCGCGCTCAGCAGCGCCTCGAACTGCTCGCGGTTGACGAAGTCGCGGCGTACGGGGTCCTGCAGGTCCTGCTTCCAGTCGACCTTGACGGCGCCAGGGATGTGGCCCTTGTCGTACGCGCTGGTGTCCTCGTCGACCTCGACGAGGACGATGCTCGGGTCGTCGAGGTGCTGCTCGACCCAGTCGGCGTCGACGAGTGCGGCGGAACGGCTCATGGTGACTCCTTCGTCGGGGGATCAGACGGGGCTCGGTTGGGACTGCCGGCTGCGGCGCACGCGCCAGCAGAAGGTACATCTCGCAGCCCAGGCACAGGCCGAAGGCGGCATTGAGCAGGGCGGCGACCAGGGCGAGACCGGTGGCCACGGCGCCGAGCGACGGTGGCGCCGGCGAGGTAGCCGACCAGCCCGACCGCGGCGAATGCCAGGCCGACACCCTGCGCGAAGCGGGGCGGTCGCGGGTCCTCGAGGGCGGCGGGCGGGCCGAGGCGGGGTCGCAGCAGCCGGGCGTACGCCAGCGCGTACGGGGAGCGGCGCACGCCGAACCAGACCGCGATCGCGAAGACCACGGTCTGCAGGGCGAGCAGCCAGGTGCTGGCGGTGACGAGCACGACGGCGAGCACGACGGCGGTGATCGCCGCCGCGACGCGCTGGCCGCGCGGGTCGACGCCGGCGGGGTCCGTGCCGGTCGGTGCTGCAGGGCGCATGGCGGGGGTCCTGGTTCGGGGACTGCTTGTTCGGACGTCCGCGACCAGCCTGACACAGCGGCGGACGGCGATCTCACGATGCGGATGCCCCGCTCGCGCCCGTCGCCGCCTCCACCGCCTCGCGGCGTGGCAGCCCGGTGATCCGGGAGGTCTCGCGGCCGGCGGCGTCCAGCACCAGCGTGGTCGGCGTGCGGGCGATGCCGAGCGCACGGACCAGATCGAGGTGCGACTCGGCGTCGACCTCGGCGTAGCGCACGCCGGGCGACTGGTCGGCCACCAGGGTGAGCAGCTGGCGGGTCGCCCGGCACGGCGCGCAGAACGCGCTGGAGAACTGCACCAGCGTCGCCCGCTCGCCCAGCCCGCCCGCGACCTGCGGTGCGGCGGGGCTGACCTGGCCGGGCTCGGGCGCGGCCCGCAGCCGCCCGTCGCGTACCCGCCAGGTGATGCCGATGACCGCCGCCAGCACCAGAGCGGCGGCGAGCACGATCAGGCCGGTGGTCACTTCTCGAGCGTACGTGGCCCGGAGTGGGCCGCCGGCCGGCTCCCGCCCCCGCGAACCCCGCACTCCCCCCGCGCAATAGCGCTCACCCGGTGCGGCTTTCGCAAGTGCCCTTGCGAAACCGACGGCTCACGTCCACACGGCGGCGAAGCGGGCAGCGACGTGCACCGCGGGCCCGGCGAGAGCGAGCGGCACGGTGGCGACCAGCGCGGCGTGCTCGCGGGAGACCGGCTGCCACCACCGGGTCGCGGCCAGGCCGATCACGGCGGACAGCGCACCGGTGGCCGCGACCACGGCGGCCGCGCCGGGCGGGTAGTCGGAGTCGAGCAGGCCCACCGCCGCCAAACCGCCGGCCGCCGCCAGCACCGGGCCCAGCGACCCGACCAGACCGCGCGGCCCCGGCACCGCCCAGACCAGCCCGGCGACGGCGACGCCCGCCGCACCGACGCACGTGGCCACCGACCCGTCCAGCAGCGAGACGGTGACCGGCCAGGACGCCAGCAGCACCGCCAGCAGGCCCCCGGTCGACGTCACCGCCACCGAGTCGACCAACCCGGCGCGGCCGTCGCGGCGCAGCATCTCCCGTACCAGGGCCGCCAGCACCACGCCGGCGGCGGCGGGGGCGAGCTGCCCCAGGTCGATCGGCTCGGCGGCCACCTCGACCAGCACCGAGGCGGCGACTCCCCCGCCGGCGACCACGACGAACGTGCCGGTCCGTCCCGTGGGCCGGGTGGCAGCCACGCCGGTCGCGAGCAGCAGCTGGGCGCCGACCACGACCACGGTCACGGCTAATGGGTCGGTGCGCGCGGCCAGGGCCAGCACCCCCGCCACCACCGCGCCGAGCAGCGCGTACAGGCTGAGCACCCTCATCCCCCCGCGAACGGGGGCAGCAGGTCGACCACCGAGCCGGCGGGCACGTCCACCCCGGCCGGGTCCGACGTCACCGGGCGCTCGTCGACCAGCACCGAGCAGATCGCGAGCACCTGGGCGAACCGGGGGCCCTCGGCGTGCCTCGCGCCCACCGCCGCGAGCACGTCGGACAGCGCCCCCGGCGCCGTCTGGTCGGACGCCGTCCCGGCCGCAGCGCGCAGTGCGGCCCAGTACCGGACGGTGACGTCGGCTCCCGACACGTGCCCTATCCTTGTGCACGCAATGAGGCCCGGGCGATGCGCCCTGGGCCTTTACTTGTCCGCAGGGACCGACGCCGCCCAGGGAAGGACGTTCCATGGGAAGCCTGCTGCTGCTGACCGACGTCGCCGACGGCGACCGGGACGTGCTTCCCGCGCTCGCCCTGCTGCCGCACCGGATCACCGTGCTGCCGCCCGAGGCGACCGTGCTCATCGAGGCCCCGCACGCGGACGCGGCGATCGTGGACGGCCGGCTCGACCTGGCGAAGGCCCGCGGCCTGACCCGGCTGATCCGCACGACCGGCATCGACATCCCGCTGCTGCTCGTCGTCACCGAGGGCGGGCTGTCCGTGGTCTCCGACGACTGGGGCATGGACGACGTGGTGCTGCACGACGCCGGCCCGGCCGAGGTCGAGGCCCGGCTGCGGCTGGCCACCGGGCGGCTGCTGAGCTCGCGAGGCGACGACGAGGACCAGCACGTGATCCGGTCCGGCGGGCTGTCGATCGACGAGGCGGCGTACACGGCCAGGATCGACGGCCGCAGCCTGCACCTGACGTTCAAGGAGTTCGAGCTGGTCAAGTTCCTGGCCCAGCACCCCGGACGCGTCTTCACCCGGCAGCAGCTGCTGCAGGAGGTGTGGGGCTACGACTACTTCGGCGGCACCCGCACGGTCGACGTCCACGTGCGCCGGCTGCGGGCCAAGCTCGGCACCGACAACGAGACGTTGATCGGCACCGTGCGCAACGTGGGCTACCGGTTCGTCAACCGGGTGGAGCGGCAGCCGACGCCTGCCGCCGAGTCCGCCGAGTCTGCCGAGGCCGGCGGGACGGCGGACAGCGCCGAGGCCGACGACGCGGAGGCGGACCCGGCGGCCGAGGTGTACACCCCGGCCGCCGCGGCCCGCTGACCTCAGCTCAGTCGACGATCTCGATCCGGTCCGTGGGGGTCGGCGCGTACGGGCTCGCCGAGCTGGAGTTCTCGGTCAGGTACTCCTGCAGGGCGTCGATGTCGAGCCCGCCGAAGAACTTGTTCGTGCCGTCCGTGAACGCCGCGAAGCCGTCACCTCCGTCGGACAGGAACGAGTTCGCGATCACCCGGTAGGTGTCGCCGGGGACGAGCGCCTGACCGCCGATCTCGACCGAGCCGTCGACCACCCGCTCCCCGGGGTCCGCCGCCGGGTCCCACGTGTACGTGATGCCCGAGACCTGCAGGATCTTCGGCGACGCCTCGTTGGTGCCGCTCCACTGCTGCTCGAGCAGCTCGAGGATGCCGGCTCCGGTCATGTCCATCGACACCACGTAGTTGTTGAACGGCTGCACGGTGAACGCCGCGCCGTACGTCACCTCGTCGTCCGCGTTCGGCACCAGGTCGCTGCGGATGCCGCCCGGGTTCATGAACGCGACGTCGGCCGGGCCGGTGTCGCCGGGGGCGACCGCGCTGTCGAACTCGCGCTGGCTGTCGGCGATCAGGTTCCCGAGCGCGGAGTCGCCGCCCTGGTCGGGCGGAGCGGCCGCGGGAATCGTCCCGGTGATGTAGCCGATCACCTCGTTGGCGATGTCGGCGACCAGGTCGGTGTAGAAGCCGATCATGTCGGTCATCGCCGCGTCCTTCGCCACCGTGCGGGTGACGATCCGGTTCTGCGCGTAGGCGGCCGGACGTACGACGTCGTGCGTCTTGCGGTCGAGCAACAGGTGGATGTCGCTGATGATGCGGCCGAAGCTGGACGCGCTGGTCAGCGTGCGCAACCTGCCCGCCGGGTCCTTGACGCTGCAGTTGTACGGCTGGTGGGTGTGGCCGCTCACGATGGCGTCGATCTCGGGGTCGAGGTTCTTCGCGATGCCCATGATCGGGCCGGTGACGCCGCTGCACGCGTCGTACGCGGTCGGGTCGGTCGGCAGGCCGCCCTCGTGCACCAGCACGACGATCGACTCGACGCCACGCTGCTTCAGCGCCGGCACCAGCGCGTTGGCGGTCTCGACCTCGTCGTCGAAGCGCAGCCCCCGGATGCCCGCCTGGGTGACGATGTCCGGGGTCGCCTCGAGGGTCATGCCGATGAAGCCGACCTTGATCCCGTCGACCTCACGGATGGAGAACCGGCGCAGGATGGTCTTGCCGGTGCTCTTCTTCACCACGTTGGCGGCGAGGTACTGGAAGTCGGCACCCTCGAACGCCTTGCCGCCCGGGCACGAGTCCTGGTTGTCGGCCCCGTCGCCGTCGTCGATGCAGCCGCCGCGCTGCAACCGCTGCAGCTCCCGGTAGCCCTCGTCGAACTCGTGGTTGCCGACCGCGGAGACGTCGAGCCCGAGCTCGTTCATCGCCTCGACCGTGGGCTCGTCGTGGAACGCGGCCGACAGCAGCGGCGACGCGCCGACCAGGTCGCCCGCGGCCACCGTGAGGGTCTCCGCGCCGTTGAAGCGGGCCTTGTTGCGGAGCCGCTGCAGGTGCGTCGACAGGTACTCGACGCCACCGGCCGGCGTGTTGTTGATCCGCCCGCTGGAGCTGGTCTCCGGGATCGGCGCCAGGTTGCCGTGGAAGTCGTTGAAGGCGAGCAGGTCGAGCCGTACGACGTCGCGACGCTCGGCGGCGCGGTCGTAGGCCTGGCTGGCGTCGGCCCGGCTGTCGGCGCGCGCGGACTCGGCGGTGGCGGTCTGCGGCACCATCGCCAGGCCGAGGGCGACGGCCAGCGAGCCGAGCGTGGCCGTCCGCACGAGGCGGCGGGTGGACTGATTCATGACATGGGTCCCCTGTGAGGAGTGCGGGCGGGTCGCAGGCAACCTAGCCCCGCGACGCCGGGGCCGCCAGGGTCACCACGTTGCCGTTCGGCAACCTTCTAGGGTGGCGCCGTGACCCCCGGCCGCGACCTCCAGGTGCGCGACCATCTGGACGACGCCGAGCGCGACGAGGTGTGCCGGCTGATCGCGCGGGCCGAGGCCGTCGACGGGGTGGCCGCGCTCAACGAGCAGGCGCTGCTGGCGCTGACGTCCCGGGACGAGCCGCAGGTACGGCACCTGCTGGGTCTGGAGGACGGCGGGCTGGTGGGCTACGTCCACCTCGACCTGTCGGCGGGCAGCGCGGGCGCGGCCGCCGAGAGCGTGGTGGACCCGGAGCACCGCCGCCAGGGGTGGGGCGGCGCGTTGGTGATGCGGGCGGTCGAGGAGGCGGCACCGCACCCGGTGCTGCTGTGGTCGCACGGCGACCACCCCGGCGCGGCCCGGCTGGCCGGGCAGCTGGGGTTCGAGCGGGTCCGCGACCTGTGGCGGATGAGCCGCGACCTCCGCGAGCCGCTGCCGCCGGTCGAGCTGCCGCCCGGGGTGACGCTGCGGACCTTCCGGACGGGCGAGGACGAGGAGGCCTGGCTCGCGGCCAACGCCCGGGCCTTTGCCCACCACCCGGAGCAGGGCGGGCTCGACGCCACCGACCTGGCGCTGCGTACCGGGTCGGACTGGTTCGACCCGGCCGGGTTCTTCCTCGCCGAGCGCGATGGGCGGCTGGTCGGATTCCACTGGACCAAGGTGCACGCGGGTGATCCGCCGGTCGGGGAGGTGTACGTCGTCGGCGTCGACCCCGACGCGCAGGGCGGCGGTCTCGGCCGGACGCTGACGCTCGCCGGGCTGCACCACCTGCGCGACCGCGGGCTGGCCGAGGTGCTGCTCTACGTCGAGGCCGACAACGCCCCCGCCCTTCGCGTCTACGAACACCTCGGCTTCCGCCACGCCGCCACCGACACCCGCTACCGCCACCCCGGCCTCCCCCGCTGATCCGCGCCCCGGGACCGCTCATCCGCGGCTAGGGACGGCTCCTCCGCGCCCGGGGACGGCTCATCCGCGGCCCGGGACGGTCGTGAGGTCAGTGCAGGGCGCGACGGACGGCCGCGGCGAGCCGGCCCACCGCAGCTGCGGTGCTGCGGCCCGCGCCGGTGAAGCTGGCGTAGCCGTGCGTCATCGCGTCCTCGCACCAGTGCTCGACGTGCACACCGGCAGCCGCCAGCGCGGCCGCGTACTCGTCCCCCTCGTCGCGCAGCGGGTCGAAGCCGGCCGTGACGACGACCGCCGGCGCGAGGCCGGCCAGCTGCGGGGCGCGCAGCGGCGATGCCACCGGTTCGCGTCGGCACGCGACGTCAGGCACGTACGACGCCTCGGCGAAATCCATGAACGCGTTGGTCAGGAAGAAGCCGTCGGCCAGCAACAAGCGACTCGGCCGCCGCTCACCCATGTCGGTGGCCGGGTAGATCAACAGTTGCAGAGCCAGGTCGACGCCGCTGTCCGCGGCCCGCTGCGCGGCGACGGCCGCAAGGTTGCCGCCGGCGCTGTCCCCGCCGACGCCGATGCGGGCGGGGTCGGCGCCGAGCCCGGCCGCCTCCGCGACCACCCACTGCACGACCGCCCACACGTCGTCGGCCGCGGCCGGGCACGGGTGCTCGGGCGCCAGCCGGTAGTCGACCGCCAGCACCCGTACGCCCGCCTGCTCGGCCAGCACCCGGCACAGCGGATCGTGGGTATCGAGGTCCCCCTCGACCCAGCCGCCGCCGTGGCAGAACAGCAGCAGCGGCGACACCGCGGGTGCGTCTGCGGGCACGTACAGCCGCACGGGCACCGGTCCTGCGGGGCCGGGCACCGCAAGGTCCTCGACCCGGCCGATCGGGTGGCGGCCGCCGATCAGCCGGGTCTGGCGCAGCGTGTCGACCCGCATGGCCGCGAGCTGGTCCGACGGGTCGAGCACCCGTTCGCCGGTCAGCCGCTGCAGTCGCAGCACCACCTGCAGCTCGGGGTCGAGCGTGCGCCCGTCGACCACGACGGGCGTCCCGGCCAGCATCCGGCGCAGCGCTCCTGGCGCGGCCAGCGCGCCCAGCAGCAACGGTCGCTCCAGGGGGCGGGTCGCGCGCATCAGGCGCGCTCGCAGTCCGCGCATCCGCGAGAACGTACCGTCCCCAGCCACGGATCAGCCGTCCCCAGCCACGGATCAGCCGTCCCCAGCCACGGATCAGCCGTCCCCAGCCACGGATCAGCCGTCCCCAGCCGCGGATCGCGGTTTGCCTGCTGTTTAGGCGGGGGTGGGAGGATGGGGGGGTGCCAGACGACCTTGCCGTCCGTACGGCCCCGGGTCTCGACGCGGGGCCGGCCGAAGGGCTGCGCCCCCGCGCGGCCGAGGACTTCGACGTCGAGCCGCCGTACGAGCCGGGCGATCTGGACCTGCCCGACGACCGGTTCCTCGACCGCGAGCTGTCCCGGCTGCAGTTCAACGAGCGGGTCCTGGAGCTGGCCGAGGACGACGACCGGCCGCTGCTCGACCGGGTCCGGCTGCTGGCGATCTTCGCCGGCAACGTGGACGAGTTCTTCATGGTCCGGGTCGCCGGCCTCAAGCGCCGGATCGCGGCGGGCGTCGCCGTACGGGCCGCGAGCGGGCTGCGTCCCCGTGAGGTGCTGGCGGCCATCTGGCAGGAGAGCCAGCTGCTCATGCAGCGCCACGCCGAGCTGTTCCGCAAGGAGATCCGCCCGGCCCTGCGCGACGACGGCATCGAGCTGCTGCGTTGGAAGGACATCACCGACTCGGAGAAGAAGGAGATGGGCGCGCTCTTCGCCGAGCGGATCTTCCCCGTGCTGACCCCGCTGGCGGTCGACCCGGCGCACCCCTTCCCGTACATCTCCGGGCTCTCGCTCAACCTCGCCGTCGTCGTCCGCAACCCCGAGACGGGGCAGGACCACTTCGCCCGGGTGAAGGTGCCGCCGAGCTTCCCGCGCTGGCTGCCGGTCGACAAGGAGCGGTTCGTCCTGCTCGAGGACGTGATCGCCAGCCACCTCGACATGCTGTTCCCCGGCATGGACGTCGTCGCCAACCACGCCTTCCGGGTCACCCGCAACGAGGACCTCGAGGTCGAGGAGGACGACGCCGAGAACCTGCTCAAGGCCCTCGAGAAGGAGCTGCTGCGGCGCCGCTTCGGCCCACCGGTACGCCTCGAGGTGCACGACCACATCGACCCGCACGTGCTCGACCTGCTGGTCTCCGAGCTCGACATCTCGGAGGCCGAGGTCTTCCGGCTCCGCGGACCGCTCGACCACCGCGGCCTGCACGCCATCGCGGGTCTCGACCGGCCCGAGCTCAAGTCCGAGTCGTTCGTCCCGGTGACGCACTCCGACCTTGCCGAGGTCGAGACGTCCAACCCCGCCGACATGTTCGCCGCGCTGTCCAAGCGGGACGTGCTCGTGCACCACCCCTACGACTCGTTCGCCACCAGCGTGCAGCGCTTCGTCGAGCAGGCGGCCGCCGACCCGCAGGTGCTCGCGATCAAGCAGACTCTCTACCGCACCTCCGGCGACTCGCCGCTGATCGACGCCCTCGTCGACGCGGCCGAGGCCGGCAAGCAGGTGCTGGTGCTGGTCGAGCTCAAGGCCCGCTTCGACGAGGAGGCCAACATCCGGTGGGCCCGCCAGCTCGAGCAGGCCGGATGCCACGTGGTCTACGGGCTGATCGGGCTCAAGACGCACTCCAAGGTGTGCCTGGTCGTCCGCGACGAGCCCGACGGGATCCGGCGCTACTCCCACATCGGCACCGGCAACTACAACCCCAAGACCGCTCGCCAGTACGAGGACCTGGGGCTGCTGACGGCCAACCCACAGATCGGCGGCGACCTGACCAACCTGTTCAACAACCTGTCCGGCTACGCCCGCGGGGTCGACTACGAGCGGGTGATGGTCGCGCCCACCGCCGTACGGACCGGGCTGATCGAGCGGATCGACGCCGAGATCGAGCACCACCAGGCGGGTCGTCCGGCGCGGGTGCGGATCAAGGTCAACTCGCTGGTCGACGAGCAGACCATCGACGCCCTCTACCTGGCCAGCCGGGCCGGCGTGCCGATCGACATCTGTGCCCGCGGCATCTGCGCCCTCCGGCCGGGTGTCGAAGGACTCTCCGAGACCATCCGGGTCCGGAGCATCCTCGGCCGGTTCCTCGAGCACAGCCGGATCTTCTGGTTCGAGAACGGCGGCGACCCGCAGGTCTGGATCGGCTCCGCCGACCTCATGCACCGCAACCTCGACCGGCGGGTGGAGGTGCTCGTCCGGGTGGGAGAGTCACGCCACGTCGACGAGCTCGGCTCGCTGCTCGACCTTTCGTTCGACGACGGCACCGCGTCCTGGCACCTGCAGCCCGCCGGCTCCTGGGTACGCCACCACCGCAGCGACGACGGCGCCCCGCTGCTCGACCTGCAGGAGCACCTGATCGCCGCCGCACGCCGCCGCCGCGACGGGCGAGCGGTCAGCGGCGGACGACCCGGCTGACCTGCGACTCTCGCCTGACGTTCACCCGCCGTTCACCGGCGCCGGTCCGCCCCGTCACCTGCTCTGCCTAGCGTCCGAGTCGGAACAGACCTGCCCCGTGACCGAGAGGCCCCACTCGTGAAGCGCACCACCTCCCGCCGCGCCGCCGCCCCGTTGGCAGCCACCGTGGCGCTGGGTCTTGCCCTGTCCGCCTGCAGCGCGTCCAACGAGGACGACCCCGACTCCGGCTCCGGCTCCACCGACCTGAGCGGCACCCTGGTAGGTGCCGGCGCCAGCTCGCAGGAGGCCGCCATGGCCGGCTGGGTCACCGGGTTCCAGACCGACAACTCCGACGTCACCATCAACTACGACCCGGTGGGCTCCGGTGGCGGGCGCGAGCAGTTCATCGCCGGCGGCGTCGACTTCGCCGGCTCCGACGCCTACCTCGAGGGTGACGAGCTGACCGGCGCCGAGGACCGGTGCGGCGGCGAGGTGGTCGAGGTCCCGGCGTACGTCAGCCCGATCGCGGTGATCTACAACCTGCCCGACGTCCCCGAGCTGAACCTGGCCCCGGAGACCATCGGCGGGATCTTCGCCGGTGAGATCACCAACTGGAGCGACGACGCCATCACGGCGGACAACCCCGACGCCGACCTTCCCGACCTGGACATCAACCCCGTCCACCGGTCGGACGAGTCCGGCACCACGGAGAACTTCACCTCGTACCTGGACGCCACCTCCGGCGGGTCGTGGGGCGAGGGTGTGGTCGAGACCTGGCCGAACGGGCTCGGCGGCGAGGGTGCCGACGGCACGTCCGGAGTGGTCCAGGCAGTCGGTGCCGGCGAGGGCTCGGTGGGCTACGCCGACGCCAGCCAGGCCGGCGACCTCGGGACCGCGAGCGTCGGGGTGGGCGACGAGTTCGTCAGCTACTCACCCGAGGCGGCGGCCGCCGTGCTGGAGGCATCGACCCCGGTCGACGGTCGCAGCGAGACCGACCTCGCCTACGACATCGCCCGCGACACCACCGAGTCCGGCGTGTACCCGATCGTGCTGGTCTCGTACCACATCGCGTGCACCCAGTACGACGACGCGGCGCAGGCGGAGATGGTCAAGGCGTTCCTGCAGTACGTGCTGAGCGAGGAGGGCCAGCAGGCCGCAGCCGAGGCTGCGGGCTCGGCCCCGATCTCGGACGCGATCCGCGAACCGGCGCTGCAGGCGGTCGACGCGATCCAGACTGGCTGACGTGGCGGAGGATCTCACCCGCCCGGTACGGCGGCCGGGCGACCGGATCTTCTCCGGCACCGCGTTGGCGGCCGGGATCCTCATCCTCGCCACGCTCGCCGGCGTCGCGCTGTTCCTGGTCTACGAGGGGATCCCCGGACTCACCGCGGAGGAGGCCGACTACGCGCCGAAGAGGTCCTTCGCCAGCTATGTCGGGCCGCTGGTGTTCGGCACCATCCTCGCCGCGGCCATCGCGCTGCTGCTCGCGACGCCGCTCGCGGTCGGGATCGCGCTGTTCATCTCGCACTACGCCCCACGCCGGCTCGCCGCGACGCTCGGATACCTGATCGACCTGCTGGCCGCGGTGCCGAGCGTCGTCTACGGCCTCTGGGGTGCCATCTTCGTCGCACCGCACCTGACCCCGATCTACCAGTGGCTCGAGGACAACGTCGGGTTCCTGCCGTTCTTCGCCGGACCGACCGTCCCGTCGGGGCGCAACATGGCGACCGCAGGCGTGGTGCTCGCGGTGATGATCCTGCCGATCATCACGGCGCTGTGCCGGGAGATCTTCCTGCAGACCCCGCGGCTGCACGAGGAGGCCGCGCTGGCGCTCGGCGCCACCCGGTGGGAGGTCATCAAGATGGCCGTGTTCCCGTACGGCCGCTCCGGCATCGTGAGCGCGGCCATGCTCGGCCTGGGTCGCGCGCTGGGCGAGACGCTCGCCGTCACCCTGGTGCTCTCGCCGGCGATCCTCTACAGCCTCAACACGATCAGCTCGCAGAACTCGAGCACGATCGCCTCCAACATCGCGCTGCAGTTCCCCGAGGCCAGCGGTGACCGGGTCGCCGTGCTGATCGCCACCGGTCTGGTCCTGTTCGTCATCACGTTCGCCGTCAACTTCGCCGCGCGCGCCGTGGTCAACCGCCGCAGCGAGTTCTCGGGAGCCAACTGATGGCCACGCGCACGGCCCCGCCCGGGCGGACCACGCGGGACTCGATGCAACAGCCATCGCTGCCTGCGTACGCACCCATGCTGGTGCTGGCTGGGAGCATCGCCGTGGCCGCCGGGATCACCTGGTTGCTGGACGGCGGGATCGCGGCGACGGTCGCCATGACGCCGCCGGTGTACCTGCTCGCGATCTACCTGGTGTCCCGGTGGGTCGAGTACCCGCGCAAGGCCACCGACCGGGTGGTGACCGGGCTGGTCGCGACCGCGTTCGCCCTCGCGCTTCTGCCCCTCGTCACGCTGGTCTGGACGGTCTTCTCCAACGGGTTCGGCGCCCTGTCGGCGGAGTTCTTCACGTCATCGATGCGCAACGTGATCGGTGACGCCGGCGGCATCTACCACGCCATCTGGGGCACGCTGATCGTCACCGGGCTGGCCACGCTGATGTCGGTGCCTATCGGTGTGTTCGCGGCGATCTACCTCGTCGAGTACGGCAAGGGGGCGCTGGCCCGCTGGATCACGTTCCTCGTCGACGTCATGACCGGCATCCCGTCGATCGTGGCCGGCCTGTTCGCGTACGCGCTGTTCGCGCTCATCATCGGCCCCGGGGTGCGGATGGGGTTCGGCGGCGCGGTGGCCCTGTCGGTGCTGATGATCCCCGTCGTCGTGCGAGCAACCGAGGAGATGCTCAAGCTCGTGCCCAACGAGCTGCGCGAGGCGGCGTACGCCCTCGGCGTGCCGCGCTGGCGCACCATCGTCAAGGTCGTCCTGCGCACCGCGTCGGCCGGCATCGCCACCGGCGTGACGCTCGCGATCGCCCGAGTGATCGGCGAGACGGCGCCGCTGCTGATCATCTGCGGCACCACCGACTCGATGAACCTCAACCCGTTCAGCGGCCGCATGGAGACGCTGCCGATCTACACCTTCTACCAGTTCTCCGAGCCCGGGATCCCGCCCGAGTTCGGCATCGAGAGGGCATGGGGAGCGGCCCTGGTCCTTATCCTGATCGTGTTGGTGCTCAACCTGGTCGCCCGTACGATCTCGTTCATGTTCTCGCCGAAGACCGGTCGCTGAAACCCCTACCTGAGGAACCACCGTGGCCAAGAGCATCGAGGTGTCCGACCTGGACATCTACTACGGCGACTTCATGGCCGTCCAGGACGTGACGGTGAGCATCCCCGCGCGTCAGGTCACCGCGTTCATCGGCCCGTCCGGCTGCGGCAAGTCCACCTTCCTGCGTTCGCTGAACCGGATGCACGAGGTGATCCCCGGCGCGTACGTCGACGGCAAGGTACTGGTCGACGGACAGGACCTGTACGCCTCCGACGTCGACCCGGTCGCGGTGCGCCGGGAGATCGGCATGGTGTTCCAGCGTCCGAACCCGTTCCCGACCATGTCCATCCGCGACAACGTCCTCGCCGGTATGCGGCTGAACAGCAAGAAGATGAAGAAGTCCGAGGCCGAGGAAGTCTGCGAGCAGTCACTGAAGGGCGCGAACCTCTGGGAAGAGGTCAAGGACCGGCTCGACCGGCCCGGGTCCGGGCTGTCCGGCGGTCAGCAGCAGCGGCTGTGCATCGCCCGCGCGATCGCGGTGCAGCCGCAGGTGCTGCTGATGGATGAACCGTGCTCGGCGCTCGACCCGATCTCCACCAGCGCGATCGAGGACCTCATCCACGAGCTCAAGGCCGACTACACGATCGTGATCGTCACCCACAACATGCAGCAGGCCGGCCGGGTGTCCGACGAGACGGCGTTCTTCAACCTCGCCGGCACCGGCAAGCCCGGACGGCTGGTCGAGTTCGGGACGACCACCAAGATCTTCTCCAACCCCGACGACCCCGCCACCGAGGCGTACATCTCCGGCCGCTTCGGCTGACCGCCGCGCCGGGGTCAGGGGCAGGAGGCGAAGAGCAGACCTCCGGTGCCGAGGTCGGACAGCAGCCGGGCCCGGCGGTCGGCACCCTCGAGCGTCAGCACCAGTACGGGTCCGGCGACCGTCGCGTCGACCCGGTCGAACCGCTCCGCCCAGGTGCCGCCCTGCGCAAGCGCGTCGCCCTGCGCCAGCGCGGCGCGCACCCGTTCCTGGGCCGCCGCCACCGCGGGATCGGCGAAGCTCATCGCCACGTCGAGCGCCGAGCCGTCGTCGGACAGCCGCAACCCCAGCCCGAGGGCGTCGTAGGCCACCAGCGGCTCCCCCGCCGCGACCAGACGCTGCGCGGCCACGCGGTCGTCGGGTGACGCCGAGCGCAGCGAGGTGACGGTGCAGCCACGGTCACCGGTGTGCACGACCGCGACGGGGTCGTCGGAGAGGCGCAGCACCGTAGCCGCCACGTCGGGTTCCGCCGCCATCGAAGCGGCCTCACCCCGCGCGACGGACACCACGTGCGCGGCGTAGTCGGCGTCGTCCGAGAACAGCACGAGTCCGTCATCGGCCAGCACGGCCACGTAGCCCAGCAACGGGGTCAGGGCGGGGTCGACCGATGCGAGCAGGTCGGGTCCGCCCGTCCAGACCCCGCCGGTGTCGCGGTGCGTCGTCGGTGCCGTGTACCCGACGTCGTCGAGGCCCGCGACGACGACGTCGGGGTCGACGGTGCCCAGGTCGACCACCACGACCGCGCCGTCCCGCGACTGCCCGAACGCCTCCCAGTCGGCCGCTGCCACCGACCAGCCGTAGTCGGCGGCCATCACCGGAGCCGCACCGGCCAGCGGCGACGCCCCCACCAGGTCGGTGGAGAACCCCTGCGACAGCACCCCCCGGAGCACGGCCGGGTCGTCGGCGTCGCCGACGGGCACGTCGAGCAGGTCGCGTACGCGTTCCCAGTCGGTGAGGTTCGCCGTCTCGGTGTCGGCCGGCAGCGCGTCCAGGCCGGCAAGCAGCGGCGGACGTGGATCCGGTGCACCGCTGGCCGCGACCACGCCGCCGGCCACGGCGGCGAGCAGCACGACGACGGCGAGCACGGTACGGCGCACGCCGGTCATCATGCCCGGTGCCCGGCTGCGACAATTGTGGCGTGACCGACCGTCCCGTCGAGGCAGCCGGTGCCGTCGTGTGGCGGTCGGTCGGCGACTCGATGCAGGTGCTGCTGGTGCACCGCGACCGCTACGACGACTGGACCTTCCCGAAGGGCAAGACCGACCCCGGCGAGACGCTGGCCGTCACCGCGGTCCGCGAGGTCGAGGAGGAGACCGGCGTACGGATCCGGCTCGGGCCGCGCCTGGTCCGGCACGAGTACCGCCTCAGCCGGCCACCGAACGGCGTCAAGCAGGTGACGTACTGGTGCGCGCGGCCGGTCGACGCCGCTGCCGGCCGGGCCGCGGACGCGTACGAGCCCAACGCCGAGATCGACGGCGTCCGGTGGGTCGACGTGCAGACCGCGGGTGAGGTCCTCACCTACGCCCGCGACGGCGCCGTGCTGGAGGAGTTCAGCCGCGCCGCGAACGCCGACCTGCACCGCAGCGCGCCGCTGGTGGTGCTCCGGCACGGGAACGCCGAGCCGCGCAAGCAGTGGACCGGTGACGACACGAAGCGCCCGCTGGACGACGCGGGTCGCGACCAGGCGGACCGCCTGGTGCCGCTGCTCGCGGCCTTCGACCTGCGGGTGGCGGTGTCGAGCGACGCGCTGCGCTGCCGGCAGACCGTGCAGCCGTACGTCGACGCCAGGAGCGGGAAGCGCCCGGCGCGGCTCGAGCTCGCGCCACGACTGAGTGAGGACGGGGCCACCCGCCGCGGTGTGCGCGAGGCGATGCGCGGGCTGCTCAAGGGCAAGCAACGCACCGTGGTGTGCACGCACCGGCCCGTGCTGCCGTGGGTGTTCGAGGCGCTGGGGCTGCCCCAGGTGCCGCTGGAGCCGGGTCAGCTGCTGGTGGTGCACCGGCGGCGGGGCCAGGTGCTGGGGTCGGAGATCTCCGGCACCTGAGCAGAGGAGTACGGGTGCGCGTCAGCGCAGGCCGAGGATCGCGTCCACCTGCTCCTGGGTCAGCGGGCCCTCGTGCTCCGAGGCCGCGATCATGAGGTCGCTGGTGAGCTCGATCTCGGCAAGGACGTCCTCGTCGTGGACGCTGACGTCCAAACGGTCGTTCACCGTACCTCCCTCTCCTGACGGCTGACTCCAGCATGCCCCAACTGTCGGGCTCGCGTGGCCAACTGGACGAGTTCGCCGGACGATCATGGCTTTGGGGCCGCCACGAGGTCGAGCATGAAGGCGGTCGAATCGATGAGGGGTCCCTAATGTCCGCCCAACGTGCACGCACGCCCGCCCGCCCGCTCCTGGTCCTGCTGCTGGCAGTGAGCATGACCGCCCTGTTCTCCCCCGGCGCCGCGACGGCCGAGCCGGGCGTCCTGCCCGGTACCCCGGCCGACGCGCCCGGAGTCGGAGCCGCGCCGGCGTCGCCGCCGGTGCCGTTCCCCGACCACCCCAAGGGCCTGCCGCCGCAGGCCGACTGGGGCCGAGCGATCGAGCAGCCGGCCTCGTACCAGCCACAGCTGTCCTGCGCGGCCGGTCCATTGCGCGGCACCCGGATGCTGCGTGCACTGGCGCTGCGCACCTACGCCCCGGGATCCGACGGCGGGGCCATCCGGCTGTGCGCCGTCGGTGGCCAGTCCGAGCACAAGGACGGCCGGGCCTGGGACTGGATGCTCGACGTCGGCGACCGCGCCGACCGCCGCACCGCCGGCAACTTCCTGGGCTGGCTGCTCGCTCGCCGCGACGGCACGGCTGGTGCCATGGCTCGTCGGCTGGGGATCATGTACGTGATCTACAACCGCAGGATCTGGGCGTCGTACTCGCCGGGCTGGCGCACCTACTCGGGCGGCGACCCGCACACCTCGCACATCCACATCTCGCTGTCGTTCAACGGCGCCCGCGGCAACACGTCGTTCTGGAAGGGCCGGGTGCTGCCGGTCGACAGCGGCCCGTGCGTGTTCTTCGCCGGATCGCCCGCCGTGGTCCCCGGTTCGGCCGCCCGCACCAAGCCGTGCCCGTCGCCGGCGGCGTCCCCGCGCGGCTCGAGCCGGCCGTTCGCCTGGCTCGGCAACTCCGGTGACCACGTGCGCCGCGCCCAACACCTGTTGCGCACGCCGGTCACCGGCACCCTGAACGGCGCCACCCGCAAGCGCCTGCTCGGCTACCAGAAGCACCATGACCTGCCCCGGACCGGCGCGCTGGACAAGCCGACCTGGGCCAGCCTCGACCCGGCCACCCGGACGCAGTCGGCGCCGCGCTGGTCGCCGCGCGAGGCGGCCCGGTGGGGCATCGACCACGGCAGCCCCGGCCTGCACAAGTCCTCGGCCGGCACCGCGACGTACGCGCTGCAGGTCGCGTTGCGCATGCCCGGAGGGCTCCGGACCGGATTCTTCGGTGCCCGCACGGCGAATGCGGTGCGTGACTACCGGGTCGGTCACGGCATGTCCAACTCGTCCGAAGTCACCCCAAAGGTGTGGGAGCGGCTCGCCTCCTGATCAACCGGTCAGCCGATGCGGGGTCGGCTGCTAGGGGGATTCTTCGTTCACTTTCCGTAGTGGGGTAGCCACAGAGCGTGACTTTGCGTCATGCTCAGAGGGTCAGAGGCCGCCACAAACGGTCAAAACGAAGAAGGTACGGCTCGAGATCGTGGGGATCGGGTCGCACCGCACCGGCGGACCAGCACCGCCGGGGAGGAGCCCAGATCCATGAAGGTCATCGCACGTCGCCTGGTTGCCACTGCCGCCGTCGCCACCCTCGCGCTCGGCGCCGCCTCCGGCGCCGCCGTCGCCGCCGACAACGGTGGTGCCCGCGAGAAGGAGCGGGTGACCTCGCAGCGGGAGAAGGAGCGCGTCGCCAGCCCCGCCCGCGAGAAGGAGCGCACGACCAACGGCCGCGAGAAGGAGCGCACGACCAACGGCCGCGAGAAGGAGCGCGTGGCCAACGGCCGCGAGAAGGAGCGCGTGGCCAACGGCCGCGAGAAGGAGCGCGTGGCCAACGGCCGCGAGAAGGAGCGCGTGGCCAACGGTCGCGAGAAGGAGCGCGTGGCCAACGGTCGCGAGAAGGAGCGCGTGGCCCAGGGTCGCGAGAAGGAGCGCACGACCAACGGTCGTGAGAAGGAGCGCGAGAAGGAGTAATCTCCCGATCGTCGGCTCGCCCCCACGGACGACGCCCGGCTGCGTGTTCTCGAGGGAGACGCAGTCGGGCGTCCGTGCGTCTCGGGGCGTCCGAGTGGCTGTCAGTCCAGGTCCAGCGCACCGTCGGCCGGGGTGACCGGTGCGTCGACCGGCACCGTGTCCGGGTAGAGCACGCCCGCGCCGGTGTTCAGCACGACCACCTCGTCGTCGGCACCGAGCCAGCCGGACGTACGCAGCCGGCGCACCGCAGACACCGCGGCGGCGCCCTCCGGGCACACGAACATCCCCTCCAGGCGTCCGGTCAGCGCCACGTCGGCCAGCAGCTCGTCGTCGTCCACCGCGACTGCGGTGCCGCCGGTGGCACGTACGGCGTCCAGCACCAGGAAGTCGCCGAGCGCCTTCGGCACCGTGATCCCGAACGCGACCGTCCGCGCATCCACCCAGGCCTCGGAGGTGCTGGCACCGGCCTCGAAGGCGCGCACGATGGGGGCACAGCCGGTCGCCTGCACCGACACCAGCCGCGGCAGCGGGCCGCTGACCCAGCCCAGGGCGGACAGCTCCAGCAGCGCCTTGTGGATGCCGATCAGGCCGACCCCGCCGCCGGTGGGATAGACGATCACGTCGGGCATCCGCCAGCCGAGCTGCTCGGCGATCTCGTAGCCCATCGTCTTCTTGCCCTCGATGCGATAGGGCTCCTTGAGCGTCGCGACGTCGGTCCAGCCCCGGCTGCTGGCGGCCGTCCCCTCGGCGATCAGCCGCCCCGCGTCGGAGATCAGCCCGTCGACCAGGCGCAGGTCGGCGCCGGTCGCCACGCACTCCGCGCGGGTGATCGCGGGTGCGCCGGTCGGCATCGCCACCAGCATCGGCAGACCCGCCCGGGCGGCGTACGCGGCCCAGGCGGCCCCCGCGTTGCCGTTGGTCGGCATCGCCAAGGCGGAGGCGCCGAGCTCGCGGGCCCGCGAGACACCCGCCGCAGCACCCCGCGCCTTGAACGACCCGGTCGGCAGCAGCCCCTCGTCCTTGATCAGCAGCCGGGGCACGCCGAGCGCGGCACCCAGTGCCGGGGCCGCGAGCAGCGGCGTCATGCCCTCGCCGAGGGTGACCACCTGCTCGGGAGCTGTGACCGGGAGCAGCTCGTGGTAGCGCCACAGGTCGGGCGGCCGGCCCGCCACGTCGCCGGGCCCGACCCGTACCGCGTCGAGGTCGTAGCGCGCCAGCAGCGGCGAGCCGTCGGCGGGACACACCCCCTGCAGGCGGGTCGCGTCGAGGGTGTCGCCGCAGCGCGGGCACTCCAGATGGGACAGCGAGCTCCAGTCGTTCACCGGCCCATCCTTGCGGGTGACCGGTCGCCCCCTTTCGGAGCACCTGGTCCGTCCGCTAGGTTTTCTCCCGTTTCACCCCGGACGCCGACTCCGTCGTCCGGTCCGCCCGCTCCCAGCGTGCCGAGTCCTGCCCCTGTCAGCGGTCGTCCCTACGAGCACACGGAGAGGGCAGGAGCCGGGGAACCACAAAAACGGCACGGGCGTGAGCCCGGGCCTGGGGTGAAGCGTCAACTGACGCCGGGCAACCTTCCAGCCCGAACCCGACAGCTCACCTGGCAGGCGCGCATGGAAGGCGCATCATGGTCGCCACACGCACCCTGCGATTCGTCGCGCTCACTGCCGCCGCACTCTCGCTGTCGGCACTCCCGTTCCCCGCCCAGGCCCGTACGGCCGTCGAGCCGGTCGCCGCGCCGGCCGCCGACCCGGTCCCCTCGGCGGCCGATCCCACTCCCGAGCAGGTCGCCGCGATGCGGTTCGGGTACAGCACGCCGACCGACAACGGCCGTCTCACCACCGCACAGGCGGTCGACCGCCAGATCGCCAACTACGGCCACGGCGTCGTCCGGCGCTTCTACAGCCGTCCGCCGGCGCCCTGGAGCACCATCAACAGCCAGAGCCGTGGGCTGCCCCACTTCATCTCGTTCAAGATGACGCCGCAGTCGGTCAACGCCGGGCAGTACGACAGCATGCTGCTCTCCTGGTTCCGCGCCGCACCGACCGCCCGCAAGACCTGGTGGTCGTACATGCCCGAGCCCGAGGACGACATCGAGGACGGCCAGTACACCGCCGCGGCGTTCCGCTCCGCCTACGCGCGGATCGCGGGACTGGAGCACCGGGCGAACAACTCGCAGCTCATCTCGACGCTGACGCTGATGGCCTACACCGCCGGCAGCTGCGGCCGGGGCTCCACCCGCAACATCATGAACTACTGGCCGGGGTCGTCGAACGTCGACCAGATCGCCTTCGACTGCTCCAACCGGGGCGTCAACGTGGGTGAGTACACCCCGCCCAGCCAGATGCTGGCGGGCGCCAGGGCAGCGGCTCAGCGGCTCGGCAAGCCGTGGGGGCTCGGCGAGATCGAGAGCCAGCTGCTGCGCGGCGACGACGGCACCCGGCGCGCCGCCTGGCTGATGGCCGTGGGCCGCTACGTGGCCGCGAACGGCGGCACCTTCGCCTGCTACTTCGACGAGAAGCGCGACGTCGACTTCCGGCTGACCGACGCCAAGTCCAAGCAGGCCTGGCGGTCGATCGTCATCGACCAGACTCCCTGACGGTCGGCACACCGAGGCCGGTCACGACCGCTCACCCCCCGCGGCGGCCACCGCGATGGCGGTCGTGACCGGCACGGCCAGCACCAGTCCGATGCCACTCGCCACCGTGCGCACGACCTCCTCGGCGAGCGGCTCGGTCACGACCACGTCGAGCAGACCGCGCTGGTAGATCTCGATCAGCAGCAGCACCACCAGCGCCGACCCGGCGTACGCGAACACGATCGTGTAGACGGTCGAGGCGATGTGGTCCCGGCCGATGCGCATCGCCGCCACGTAGAGCGCCCGCCGGCTGAGGGCGGGGTCGGCGCCGCGCAGCTCCCAGACCGCCGACGCCTGGGTGATGGTGACGTCGTTGAGCACGCCGAGGCCGGCGATGATGATCCCGCACGTGAGCAGGCCCTGGAGGTCGACCTCACCGGCCAGGAAGGACAGCGAGCCCGACTCCTCGCTGAGCCCGGTGAGTTTGGCCAGCTGGACGGCGCCTGCGCCGATGCCCGCCGTGAGCGAGACGCCGACAAGCGTGCCCAGCAGCGCGGTGCTGGTACGCACCGACGGCCCGTGCGCCAGGTACAGCACGACGAACAGGATCGCCGACGACCCCACCAGCCCGACCGCCCACGCCGGCTCACCGCGCAGCAGCGCCGGCAGGATGAACTGCACCAGCACGAACCCCGCCACCACCAGGCCCCCCAGGGCCAGCAGGCCGCGCAGCCGCGCCACCGCGACGACCACCAGCGCGAACGCGCCCGCCAGCACCGTCAGCGGGAACCCGCGCCGGAGGTCGAAGAAGGCGTACGAGGCTTCGCCCTGCTCCCCCTGCTCCGCCGCTGGCACCCGCACCAGCTGCACGTGGTCGCCCTCGCTGACGCCGGCTCGGTACACGACGTCGGACACGTCGATCTGCGCGGTGTCGCCGTCGCCCTCGCCGCCGGCCACCTCCACGGTCAGGTGTGCACAGGTGCCGGTCGCCTCGCCGCCCGGCGCGTCGGGGTCGAGACTGCCGACGTCGACGCCGGCGCCACCGCCGCGGATCGAGCACTCGAACGGCTCCACGCCGGTGACTTCGGCATCGGGGTACGACACCCCTGGCACCGCGTTGCCGACCGCCGCGTCCGTCGCGGGTGCGGGACCCGACGGCCACAGCGCGATGAGACCGGCGATCGTCGCGACGGCCGCGGCGATCAGCACGGCAGCGAGCAGTGCGCGCGTACGGCGGCCGACGGGGATCCGTACCTCGTCGTGACCGGCAGCATGGTGGTGGCCTGGCACGGGTGACCTCTCTGGCGGATGCGGTCAGGAGGATGCGTCCGACGACCACGCGAGCGCGGTGCGGTGCTGGCGCAGGATCGTCACGGTTACCAGCATTGCGGCAACGGCTGCCACCAGCACGATGACGACCGTCGGCGACCAGAGCGCTGTCGTGAACGGCAGCAGCAGCACGATCACGGCCGACGCCACGATGTGCGCGGGCACGATCACCGGGGTCGGGCTGACCCGCGCGAAGATCGCGAGCAGCAGCAGCAGGTAGATTCCCACGGGCGCGGCGACGGAGTACGCCACCAGCAGTGCCGACGCCTCCACGTGGTGCACCACCGCGCCGACCCCGACCTCCAGACCGGCACCCACGGCCGCGAGGGTTCCGAAGATGCCGTAGTGGCCGTAGCCGAACACGAACGAGCGCTGCCGGCTGGCGGCCAGTCCCTCGCCCGCAGGTTCCATGAAGTACAGCCACCACAGCGCGAACAGCAGCACCAGCCCGGCGATCGCGATGGACAGCACCCCCTCGCCGACGCCCCCGAGGCTGACGCCCTTCTCCACCGCCACCGTCGCGGCGAACACGCTCTCGCCGAGCACGATGATCGTGAACAACCCGTAGCGCTCCGCGATGTGGTGCGGGTGCCACGGCGTCATGTTGGGCCGCTCCGCGACGTACGGCACCACCAGCTCACCGATCGCCCCCACCACGAACGCGGGGAGCTGCAGCTGCTCCGGCACCGTGAGCCACAGCAGCCACAACACCTGCAGGACTCCGATGCCGGCCGCGTAGCGCAGCGCGACCGTGCGCCGCGGTGGATCGGTCACGGCCGCCCGCACCCACTGCGCCACCATGGCGATGCGCATGATGACGTACCCCGCCACGATCACCGAGAAGTCGTCGTGCTCGAAGACCCGCGGGATGCCCGCCGCCAGCACCAGCACGCCGCTCATCTGCAGCATCGTGAACAGCCGGTACGGGACGTCGTCGGTGTCGTACGCGGAGGCGAACCAGGTGAAGTTCACCCACGCCCACCAGATCGCGAAGAAGACCATCGCGTAGGCGGCCAGTCCCGCAGCGGCGTGGTCGGCCATGACGTCGTGCGCGAAAGCAGCCGCAGCCTGCGAGACCGCGACGACGAAGGACAGGTCGAAGAGCAGCTCGAGCGGCGTGGTGGCGCGGTTCGGCTCACCTTCGTCACGCGGATGCATCCGCACCCGCCACTGCCGCGCGGAGGCGGCGCCGGGCACCTGGGACTCGCTCACCGGCAAAGTCAAGCACCGTAACGTGGATCGGGTGACCACCGCCGTCCGCGCCACCGCCGTCCTTGCGGGGTTGCTGCTGGCCGTGCCGGCCGGCCCGGCGCAGGCGATCAACCCGTCGGAGCCCGCCTCGCCGACCGATCACGTCCCGGCGGTGCGCGTGCCCGACTGGGCCGACCGGCTGCCGGCCCGTACCAGCCAGGTGGTGCGGACGGTCTCCAGCAACCGGTGGTGCCGGCAGCAGTGGTGCAGCACCACGCAGGCCTGGCGCCGACAGGCCGACGGACGCTGGGAGCTGCTGCGCCGGTTCCGCTCCACCATCGGTGCGGAGGGTTTCGGCAAGCAGCGCGAGGGTGACATGCGGTCGCCGGTCGGCGTCTACCGGATCAAGACCACGTTCTCGACCGGCCGCGAGGCGCCGGGCGAGATGCGTTGGCGGCCCCGGCTGCCCACGTCGGCGGTGCCGGGCGGTTCGGCCGGGCCGACGTACAACACGTGGGTGGAGCTGCCCGGCGTGAGCGACGGCGACCGGCCGGCGATGCGCTACGGCTTCGTCGTCGACTACAACAACGTGAGGCTGCACCGGGGGGTCGGCCCGAGACCCGTTCCTGGCAAGGGCAGCGGGATCTTCTACCACACCTCGTCGTACGGCCAGCGGTGGATCGCGACCGCCGGTTGCACGCAGCTGGGCCGTGTCGCCGACATGCGCTGGGTGGTGCGCTGGCTGCGACCCGATGCCTACCCGCGGGTGGTGCAGGGCGGCTGAGCAGCTGAGGTCAGGCGGTGCGGAGCAGGCCTTCGACCCGGGCGACGCGTACGGAGACGGCGACCGTCACCGCCACCGCTGCAACGGTGGTGGACAGCATCACCACGTTCTTCAGCAGCACGAAGGAGACGAGGGACTGCGACGAGAGCAACCACCAGGTGGCGCCGGCCTTGGTCAGTGACATCAGCGCCCACAGCAGGGTGAGGTGCCAGAACAGCCGCTGCACCCGCGGGCGGGACGCGACGTCGGCGGTCATCGGGTAGAAGTCGGCCGCGAGGCGCGCGACGACGGGCGTGGACGTTGCCAGCGAGAGCAGGAAGACCGCGGCGATGATGCCGTCGCTGACGATCGGCTGCAGGAAGTAGACGAAGGTGCTGCCGCTGGCGAAGGCCACAATGGTGCGGGTCGTCAGCACCATGGCGGTGAGCAGGATCAGCCCGGAACCCCGACGTCCGGTGAGCAGCCGCCAGGCCATCACGCCGTAGCACCACACCAGTGCGGCCACCAGGGCCATCCAGACGTCCAGCACGAGCAGGCAGACCGAGAACAGGACCGCAGGCGCGACGCAGGCCACCAGCAGGCTGTGCGCCAGGCGGACGATGACGGCCTTGAGGTGCGGGTGGTGAGCGGCAGGGGCCGCGGGATCGGCTTCAGTCACCTCGGCTGCGAGCGACGACGCTGACGCAGGCGGCATACGGCATGACCTCTCCGTGCGGCGACCGAACGTGGATGGTGCGCCGGAGGAGTCAGTGGGCCCCGGGAGCGGGATTTCCTCGGCGATTCGACTGTATGCCCGACGGTGTCCGACCCGCGCCCTCCGTTCGGCCCCCTCGGCGTCCCCCAACCCGCTGATCCTGGGGCTCGACTCGCGTCCCCCTGGCCGGATGTGCTTGACTCGAAACTCGCAAACCGACGTCTCCCCCCAGGTGATCCGCTGGTGGCCTCTGCCCGCCACAAGAAGTCCGTTCCCGCCAATGAGCGGGCGCGGAAGATCGCCGTCCCCGCAGCAGCCGCGCTGGTGGTGCTGACCGGGATCAGCGTCATCACCGCATCGGTCAACTCCAGCGGTACGCCCGCAGCGGCCCCCGCAGGGACCTCGGCGACGCTCTCGCCGGAGCCCCGGGACACGACGTTCGGCGTCTCCCGGTCGGGTGCGCGCCAGCTGCCCGACCCCGTGAAGCCGACCGCGCTGAGCACGCCGCCGCCGGTCGACATCGCCGACCTCGACCTGAGCACGGTGTGGCTCACCGAGGACCTGAACGTCTGGAGTGGTCCGGGCGAGGACACCCGGCTGCTCGCCGTCCTCGACGAGGGCCGCAAGATCCAGGCCACCGGCAGGGCGACCGAGGACTGGGCGCAGGTCGTGTACGCCGGCGAGCTCGTGTGGGTCAACGCCCTCTACCTCGCGGACGAGAAACCGGTCGAGGAGGAGCCCGAGGAGGAGGAGACGGAGACGACCGCCGAGGGCATCTCTGGCGCCACCTGCCCCGACGGGTCGGACATCGAGGGCGGGCTCGCCAGCAACGCGGTCACCGTCTACCGCGCGGTCTGCGCCGCCTTCCCCGAGGTGAGCTCGTGGGGCGGGCTGCGACCCGGCGACGACGGCGACCACGGCACCGGGCACGCGCTCGACATCATGGTCTACGAGAACTCGACGCTCGGGCAGTCGATCGCCGACTACGTGCAGGCGAACTACTCGGAGCTCGGCGTGAGCGAGATCCTGTGGTCGCAGCAGATCTGGACCGTGCAGCGCGCGAGTGAGGGTTGGCGTCCGCTGGAGGACCGCGGCTCGGTCACCGCCAACCACTACGACCACGTGCACGTCTCGGTCTACTGAGCCGGTCGGCGCGCGCGGGCCCCTAGCTCAACTGGCAGAGCAGCGGACTTTTAATCCGCGGGTTGTGGGTTCGAGCCCCACGGGGCCCACCTCTGACCTCAGGTCTGGGCCTCGTCGCCGGGTGCGCCTGGTCGTGGGTCGTCGAGCAGTGCACGTTGGTGGGAGATCGAGGCGACGGAGGTTTCGCCGTCCTCTGCCTGGTCCAGCCCGAGATCGGTGAGCAGCTCGATGGCGCGGTCCCAGTGTTCCGCCGCACCGGGCCGGTCCCCGAGGCGCGCGAGCGCGCCTGCGAGGACGTGGTGTGCGCGGGCGACATCGGCGCCCTGTTCCATCGCCTCTGCGGTCGCCAACGCTTGTCTTCCGAGTTCGACTGCACGGGCGGGTTCGGCCTCCTGACACACCATTGCGTAGCCGATGCGTGCCTCGAACCACCAATTGCGACTGCCGAGGCGCTCGGCGAGTGTGTCCACCTCCCGGTAGTGGGCAACGGCGCGGCTCTGCTCACCGCGGCGTCGGAGGACGTGCGCGAGCCCGATGCGGGCGGCCGCTTCGCCGTGGAGATGCCCGTCCTCGAGGGCAAGTTCCAGGGCGCGGGTGAATGCGTCGGCGGCCTGGTCGTCGCTACCCGTGGCCAACGAGAGGTACCCGAGGCCCGCTAGCCCGTGTCGCTGAACCTGGTCGTTGCCCTCGCGTCGAGCCAGCCTGATCGCCTCGGTCAGGGACTCCTCGGCGGCCGAGTGGCTGCCGAACTCGCGGTGCAAGTGGCCAAGGGTGAGGAGCGCTTCCGGTAGCACCTGAGCGCCGTCTGGCGTCCGGCAGATGGTTAGTGCCTCGGAGAGCAGGGATCGCGCCCCGTCGTAGTCGTCGCGCCCGCTGATCACGATGGACAGACCGACCAGGGCCGTGGCCGCCGCCCGGCCGTTGCCGCCCTCTCGTGCGAGGACCAGGCCGCGGCGGTAGAGCAGCGCGGCCTGGCTCGGCAGACTCATACGCCGGCGCACGAACGCCAGCCGACTCAAGGCCAGTGCCTCGGCGTCGCTGTCGCCCGTGCGGCGTGCGCAGCCAATGGCCGCCTGATGGAGGGCGATGGCGTGGTGGTGCCGGGCCGTGGTGGCCAGGTGGCGGTCGAGCAGCCCGGACATGTCGACGACGTGCTGGTCGAGTCCTTGTTCCCAAGCGGTGACGGCACCGGCGAGCAGGTTGTCCAGCTCCGCGTCCAGCCAGCGCCGAGCGGCGTTCCGATCGGTCGGTTCCCCGGGGTCGACGGCGTCGTCACCCGCCGGGTGAACCGGCGTGTACGGGTAGGCGACGCGAGCCACGGCCGCGGTCCTCGTGACGTAGTAGTCGAGCAGCCTCCGTTCTGCGGCCGGCGCCTCCGCCACCCACTTGCGCGTCGCAACCCGGCGCCGGGCGTGCTCACGGACGAGGGCGTGCATGCCGAACCGGTCCGGGGCCGGCTCGTCGAGCAGGTTGCACTCGACCAGCTCGTCGAGCACTGCACGCGCGCGACGAGGGTCCAGGTCGATCAGGGCGGACGCGGCACCCAGGCCGATGTCGGGGCCGGTCATCAGGCCGAGCAGGTCGTAGGCGCGCCGGTGGAGCTCGGCGAGCTGCTCGACCGAGGTATCCAGAGCCGCGGCCATGCCACGTCCGCCGGCCACGAGCTCGTCCAGCCTGTCCCCGGCACCCAGCCGGGCGTTGAGGTCTGCGAGTCCCCAGGCGGGGCGGGACCGGAGCCGGGCGGCCGCGACCCTGATTGCCAACGGCACCCGTCCACACATCTCGACCGTCTCGGCCACAGCGTCGGCGGCCTCCTCGAGGAGGCCGGGCGACTCGGCCGAGTGGACGAACAGCCGTGCCGCATCAGGTGCGGGAAGGACATCAAGCGACACCGTTCTGCTGCGGTCGAGGCCGTCGAGGCGGCGTCGGCTGGTCACGATCACGAGGCTGTCGCCGGCTCCCGGCAGCAGCGGGGCGACCTGGTGCTCGGCGGCGGCGTCGTCGAGCAGAACGAGCACCCGGCGCCGAGCCACCTCGCTCCGCAGCAGCGCCGATCGTGCATCGACTCCGGGGGGTACCGCCTCGCCCGGGACCCCCAACGAGCGCAACAACCGGCCCAGCGCCTCGACGGGATCCAACGGCCGCGCGGATGAGCCGTGCAGGTCGACGAAGAGCTGGCCGTCCGGATAGGCACTTGCGGCCGCATGGGCGACGCGAATCGCCAGGGCCGTCTTCCCGATCCCCGCCATGCCATCGATCGCCCAGACAGCCGCGCCCTCACCCCGGCCGGCGAGCAGGTAGTCGACCTCGACCGTCCGGCCCGTGAAGTCGGCGGCGTCTGCGGGCAGCTGACGCGGCACGGCCTCCGCCGCCCGGGACGGCGGACCGTCTGCTGGACCGTCTGCTGGAACGTCGCGGCGTGCGGTGCCGCCGGGGAGTGCGGCCCACAGCTGAGCCCGCTCCTCCTCGCCGAGACCGAGAGCGTCGGCGACGAGCCGGAGCGTGGAGGTGCGTGGCCGGCTCAGGTCGTCGGCCTCCAGTCGGCGTACGGTCCGGGCGTCGAGGCCTGCACGCGCGGCCAGCTCCTCCTGGGTGAGCAACGCGCGCTGCCGCCACCGGCGCAACAGGATGCCGGCGCTGTGCTCTGCCGGCAGCGAGGCACTGCGGGTCGTCGTCGTTTCCCCCGGAGGGTCGATTCCGGAACGTGTCCGCTTACTGACCGGTCAACGACCTGTCATGCGCGGATCCCGGGCCGAAGAGTCTATGCCGGCAACGTACTCGACCCACCCGAGGGGAAACCAATGAGAATCGCACGCGTCCTGACCGCCGCCGTTGCGCTGGTCGCGCTCACCGCCGCCCCTGCGGTCGCGGATCGCGAATGGCAGCCACCGGCCGACGGTGTCACCGGCCAGACGGCCGAGCTCCGGGCCCAGGCGGACGCCAACGACCTGTCACCCACACAGGCCCGGTCCCTGCAGGCCCGGGTCAACCGGGTGCTCGCCCGCACCGGCGGCACCCAGGTCGCGATCAACCAGGTCGTGTGGGACGGCGGCGACACACTCATCCCGCTTCCGGGCGAGAAGCGAGCGCGAGAGCTCGGTGTGACGACGAGGGGGACCGTGCACAGCTGCGAGTACTACCAGTTCTGCACCTACGGGAAGCCCCGTTTCAGCGGCATGGTCGACCGGATGTCGAGCTGCGGCTGGCACGTCTCGCACGGCTTCTTCAAGTCCTACGTGAACAACCAGACGCCTGGCACCCGGGCCAAGTTCTACCGCTACTACCGCCAGTTCATCACCAGGACCCAGTCGGCGCTCTATGGCGGCTCGGTTCCGGACTGGGTCGGCCACGCGACCCACTACATCCGTCCCTGCTGACGCTGCGTCCTGAGGTGAGTGCACGGACATGACGAACACCCAACGAGCCAAGGGATCGCGAGGCACGGCGGTGGAGATCAGCTGGCCGGCGAAGACGCGGGAACTGCACAACCACCACTTCGACTCGACGATATGGAACGACTTCAGCTTCCGCGACGACGACATCGTCATTGCGACGTACGCCAAGTCCGGCACGACCTGGATGCAGCAGATCGTCGCGCAGCTGCTGTTCGGGCCAGACCCGGACCTCGCGGTGGCAGAGATGTCGCCGTGGCTCGACCTTCGCGTCCCGCCGAAGGAGGTCAAGCTGCCGATGGTGGAGGACATGACCCACCGACGGTTCTTGAAGACACACCTCCCCATGGACGCCCTGGTCTTCTCGCCCACGGCGAAGTACATCTACCTCGGACGCGACGGACGCGACGTCGTGTGGAGCCTGCACAACCACCACGCCAACGCGAACCAGGTCTGGTACGAGGCGCTCAACAACACGCCGGGCCGCGTGGGGCCACCCATCGAGCCGCCTCCCGGCGACGTCCGTACCTACTTCCGCGAGTGGCTGGACCGCGACGGCCACCCCTTCTGGCCGTTCTGGGAGAACGTTCGCGGCTGGTGGGAGTTCCGTCACCTACCGAACGTCTTGTTCGTGCACTTCGCGGATCTCAAACGCGACCTGCCCGGACAGATGCGCCGCGTGGCGGCGTTCCTCGACGTGCCCATCGAGGAGATGCAGTGGACGGAGATCCTCGAGCTCTGTTCCTTCGATTGGATGAAGCGGCACGGCACGAGGAGCGTTCCTCTCGGCGGCGCATTCTGGGACGCCGGCGCCCAGGTCTTCATCAACCGAGGCGTCAACGGCCGTTGGGCGCAGACCCTGACGCCGGACGATGTCGCGGACTACGAGGAGCGCGCGTTGCGGGAGCTCGGCCCCGCGTGCGCCGCTTGGCTCGCCACGGGTGGCGAGGTGTAGCGACATGAACCGCATGACCGATGGGCGCCAACACCACACCCACCTGTGGCAGACCCACTCGACCCACAGGACCCTGGAGGGCCTCCTGCGCTACCAGTACTGCGCGTGTGGTCAGTGGCGCATCACGACCGCGGATGAGGAGGTCGCAAGGGTCAGCTCGACTCGCCGCTCTCGCCCGAGCCCGTGACCGTCGCCGATCGCTAGCCCCGCCGACCGCCGTCCAACACCATGTTCCTGCTCGGGTTGACCCACTCGGGGTGCGCAGCGACCTCGCGCCAGATCTGCTCGAACTGCGGCGAATCGACGAGAGCGAGGATCTCCGCATCGGAGAGCGGCACCGGCGTGCCGGAGTGGCGCTTGCCGAAGAAGTTCAAGTAGACCGTGTCGGCGGCATCGGTACGGTCGACCAGGGACATCTCCATCCCTGCGTACGGGTACGAATCGCTGGTGGTGTCGTGCCACGCGATCGCGTTCTGGTCGGGGAGTTCGGCGCAGGTGACGCCCCATTCATCGGCACAGCTCGGGGTGACGTCCACATCACCAGGCCCGAGGTCGGAGTGCGCCCAGTCGGTCAGGGTGACGTTGAGGTTGAAGTCGAGCCGTACTCCGTCGACGTGGGTCACGAAGTCGTGCTGATCGGTCGGCTGAACCGCGTCAAAGCGCTCGGGAAGAGCCTCGGAGAGCCTCTGCGCGGCCCACTTCGTGAACTCGTCCTTGGTGTCGGTGATCGGCGCACTGCTCGCGACGCTCGAAGTGGCTCGCGGGTTCGACGACTCCGTCTCGACGACAGTGCCAGGCAGCACGGACGCACCGACGGCGACGACACCGACGATGCTCGCGGCGGCCAGGCCGGCGCCGACCGTACGCCGACGTCGCTGACGACGGGCGCCTTTGGCAAGTACGTCCGAGACCACGCTCGGCATCGGAGGCAGACTCTCGAGGTCACGGGAGGCACGTGTCTTGAGATCGTTGGCGGACATGGTTCTCCCTCAGTGCTCGATGAGTTCGTGGAAGCTGTCGCCGAGCCGTTGACGCAGGAGGGACAAGGCGCGCGAGCTCTGCGCTTTGACGGTGCCCTCGGAGCACGACAGGATCTCCGCGGTCTGGGCGACGCTGTAGTCCTCCCAGTACCGCAACACCACGACCGCCCTGGCGCGCGGCGGCAGCGTGGCGAGCGCGTCGACGACGGTCATCCGGAGGTCCGGCCGGTCGGCCGCGACCGGTGACGACTCCGGCAGCGCGACGAGGTCACGCTCACGACGGAACCGTCGCTGCCCGTCGAGATATGCGCGGATCAGAGTCTTGTGGGCGTACGCGTGCAGGTGCGCGTTGCCACGGATCCGTCCCCAGACGGGATACAGCTTCAGCAGCGTCGTCTGTACCAGGTCCCGGGCCTGCTCGCGGTCGTGGCACAGCAGGTACGCATGCCGGTAGAACCGCTGCTCACTGGCGGCGGCGAACTCGGCGAAGTCCTCGACCTCACTCACCCTGCGCGTGCCTCCTCATGGGCAGCTGTGGTTTGTCGCTCACCAGGTATAGAGCGATCCCGAGCGGAGAAGGTTTGAACAAGCCTCGCCGTACGTCACGGTGCCACGCGCGCGGACGCGGAAGAACAGATGTCGACGCTGAACGTCGACGAGCAGATGTCGTTGCGCATCTCTCTGTCGACCGAACTCCCCGAACCCTGCACGCTACTCAGGCGGCGATACGCGTCATAGCGCCCCTGGGCTAGTCGACCTCGGGCGGCGGGTCGATCATGATGCCGGCCAGCACCAGCCCGACCGTGACCGCCACGGCGAGCACGATCACCAGCACCGCGACCCACGGACGCACGCTCGTGCCCGGGCTGAAGGCGCCGCCGACAGCCAGCGCTCTGACCTCCCCGGCGTGCATGCCGCAACGGTAGGTGCGAACGAGCGGCCCGTCCGGGCTTCCCTTGTTGTGGGTCGGAATTGGGGTCTCGCGCGGTCACTCCGGAGCCGAGTCGTCACGGGCCGTGAGCGCAATCCTGACCTTCGGGACGGGACCTGCATTCAGTCGGTGCGGAGGCGACGCAACCCCTACGGTCCGGGCATGAGCGCGCGTGAGTGAGAAGGGTTCCGACAGTACGGGGGTGGTGGGCTGGACGATGTTGGTGTTGTGCGGCCTGGCGCTTTACAGCGCCTTCGGGGACGGCCACGGGGTCACCGCCATCGTGCTTCTCGTGCTCACCGCATTCGGCGTTGCCCTGTTGAGCATCTGAGCGCAGCGGCGCGTCACTTGCCGAACAGCGTGACCGTGAAGTCGCACAGGTCGGTACCCGTGCTGCTGTCGACGTCGCCGCACCTGACGATCAGCGTGCGCGAGCCGTCGGCCTCGAACGTCGCCGACGCGATGTTGAGGTCCTCGGTGGTGGAGACCCCACCGATGAGCTGGGCGACGTCGACAGAGGCGACCAGCGGGCCCGTCCCCTTGTTGCTGATCCCGGGGAAGCGGACCTGGTACCCACCCGCGCTGTTCCGCTTCACCTCGACCTGGTTGGTCGGGCTCTCGCAGTTGTAGCGCTTGGTCACCCCGTCGGTCGTGTACCCGGTCGAGAAGCTTGCCGACGCGTTGACGAACGCTCGTGCCATGACCGATCCCGGCTGGCACTCCACGGCCTTCTGCGCAGGGTCGGCCCCGGCCGACGCCCCACCGAACGGCGCGAGCAGAGCCGCTCCGAGCAGGGCGGTGGCGCCGCCGGCGACCAGGACGGACGAGCGGGACGGGAACGAGCGTGGAACGGACATGGTGGGCCTCCCTCGTAGGCACGTGATTGAGTGCCGCGAGCGTGGCCCGACCCTCTGAAACAGGTCTTAAACGGCGCGATCCCGGGCCAGCGGGAAGGCCACCGGCTCGATGCCCAGCTCGTGCACGTGCTGGGCATACACGCCGTACGCCCGGCGGGCGTCGCCGTGGCGCCCAGCCGCGCCGAGCGCACGGACGAGGGACAGGTGGGCCTGCTCGTCGTACGGGTTGCGGTCGATGACCCGGCGCAGGAAGCCGGCGGCCAGCACGGGCTCGCGTCGTGCCAGCGCGTGCTCGGCCAGGGCGTGCGCGACGCTGACGTACGCGGACCGGGCCTCGTCGCGCAGGCTCGACACCCACTCCTCGTAGTCCCCCTCCAACAGGTCACCGCCGTACAGCCCCTCGGCGTGGGTCAGCCTGGCCACCGCCTGCTCGACCCTGCCGTCCGACCAGCGCGCCAGGCCGACCTCCGCCTCGTGCAGGAACAGCTCGACGTCGACCACCACATGGGCGAGGTCGAGGCCGAGACGGTCGCCGTCGACGGTCACGAAGTGGTCGCCGGCGAAGCGGCGGTCCGGGTCCAGGACCTTGCGCAGCGTGCTGAGCGCGACCGACAGCCGGTTGCGGAGCTTGCCGGTGGGCTCGTCGGGCCAGAGGGCATCCATCACCTGTTCGCGCGACGTCCCGACGCCACGCCGCGTCACGAGGATCTTGAGCACGTCGCGGGCCTTGTGCGAGTGCCACTCCTCCCGCGGCACCGGCTGGCCGTACCGGGACACGCTGAAGTCGCCGAGAGCCTGCACCGACACCGGGGCGAGGTCCTCGGAGGCGACGAAGCGCAGCAGTCCCGCAGCCGCCGACGGTCGGGCGTGGACACCGAGTCGCCGGAGCGTGCGCCGGGCACGGTCGGCCGCCGCGTGCGAGGCGGGTCCGTGCGAGCGCTGGGCCAGCGCCAGGCTGCAGGCCGCTTCGTGGACCTGGTTGCCGACCAGCTGCCAGAGGGTACGGGCCTCCTCGAGCAGCCGCGCCGCGTTCTCCGGCGCGGACGCGCAGGCCGCAGCGAGCTCCAACGACTCGGCGAGGCCGAAGCCGTCGCGCAGCTCACGTGCGGCGGTCCCGGCGTCGGTGGCAGCCCGCGCCGCGGACTCGTCGTCACCACGGCACAGCGCCACCCAGCCGGCAGCATTGTGCGCCCACGCCCGGTCCGGCCATCCGTACGCGACCGCACGCTGCACCAGCGCGTCGGCCCGCGCGGGATCGTCGTCGACCAGCACCTTCGCCAGCTGGTAGAGGCCGGGGACGATGCCCTGCCGGTCGCCGGTGCGTTCGGCCAGTGCCAGTCCCTCCTCGTACGCGGCACGCGCCAGCGCCAGGTTGCCCTGCTCGCGGTGCACGTCGCCGAGCCCGATCAGCGCGTAGCAGACCTCGCGGCTGGCCGTGCGGCGGTACACCTGCACCGCCGCCTCGTAGTCGGCGTGCGCGTCGTCCAGCCGGCCGCGGCACCAGTGCGCGAGACCGCGGTTCATCAACGCGAGCGCACGCTGCCCGGCGAACCCGGCCCGCGCCGCCTCGGAGGCAGCGGCCCCGAGCTCGACGATGGCCGCCTCGTAGTCGCCCCGCTCCAGCAGTGTCGACCCCTGAGCGTTCCGGATCCGCACCGCCTGCAGGAAGTCGCCGGCGCGGCGGGCACGGGTCAGTGCCGTCCGCAGGTGGTCGCCGCGCGCATCCGGATCGACGTCCTTACCCACGACGAGGGCGGCTGCCGTGTGGGCCGCGGCCTGCGCCCGGTCGTCGCCGGACTCGGCCGCCGCCCGCAGTGCGGTGTCCACCAGCGACCGGGTCCGCTCGGTGTCGCCCAGCCGTGCGGTGATGCTGGCGGCCCACGACAGCAGCATCGCGCGATCGAAGGATGGCCCGGTGGCCCGCTCGCAGCGGTCGAAGACCTGCATGCCCCGTTCGAGGTCGTCCCGGAAGTAGTGCGCCTGCATCATCCGCCACGCGAGCGCGGGCGAGAGCGGCCGGTCGCCCAGGCTCGCGTCGAGGAACCTCAGTGCGTCGTCGTGCTCGCCGAGCACGCTGTACGCCTCTCCGGCGAGCTGGTTCAGCGCCGGTGTGCGGGCCGCGTCGGGAACCGCCTCCACCAACCGCGCCACCACGTCAGGACTCCCGGCACTCAGCAGCTGGTTGCCGTGTGCGGTGAGCAGCGCTGCCAGCCGGTCGTGGTCGCGGCCGGTGGCAGACACCCGCAGCGCCCACTCGATCTCGCCACAGGACTCGAGCCACGCCGTGGCGCGGCCACGGATCCGGGTCGCCTCGTCCGGGGGTACGGGCCAGCTGTGCGCGCACACCTGCCGCACCAGCGAGCGGAGGGCGAACCTGCCCGGCTCGGGCTCCTCCACCTGGCCGCCGGCTCGCTCGAGGGCGCGCAACGCCTCCTCCGCGTCGCAGACACCGAGGTGCTCGGCCAAGGGCGCGGTGAAGCGGTCGAGCACGGTGCCGACCTGCAGCAGGGCGCGTACGGGAGGCGGCTGCTGCTCGATGACCTCGCGTGCCAGGTAGCCGAACAACGGACCCCTGGTGTCCGCGAGAGTCGTGAGCGCGCCGTCCCAGGCCGCCGGCGCCAGCGGGCGCAGGGCCTCGACGACGATCCTGATCAGGGCCGGCCACCCGCCCGTGAGCTCGTGCAGTGGTTCGGCCAGCCTGGTCGGCGCGTCCGGCAGCAGCGCCTCGAGCATGGACGCGACCTCGGAGCCGCTGAACGCGAGGTCGTCGGCGGTCAGGGTGAGCACCTGCCCCTGTCCCCGCATCCGCTCGATCGCGAACGGTGGCGGCGAACGGGACGCGAGCATCAGGTGCAGACCTGCGGGCGCCTGCCGGGCGAGGCTCGCGACCACGCGAACCGCGACCGGGTCGTCCTCGATCTCGTGCACGTCGTCGATGACCAGGGCCAGGTCTCCGTCGAGCTGACGCGTCAGCTGCTCACACCCCGCTCCGACCACGTCGTCCACCCGGGACAGCTGCACCGACGGGTCGCCCACCGGCAGTCCCGGCGGCGGTCCGTCGACCGCGAGCGGCACAGCGGGCCGCAGCGCCACGATCACGTCGCGGAACAGCGACGTCCCCGTGCCCGTGGCCGTGACCCACGCATGACTGCGATCCTGCGTCCAGTCGGACAGCAGTGAGGTCTTGCCGAACCCGGCGCCCGCGGTCAGCAGCGTCAGTCGGTGCCGGCCCGCATCGTCGAGCCGGCGCAACAGCGTCTCGCGGCGGAGCCAGCAGGTGTCCGGGGCGGGCATGGCCACCGACATCTCGTTCACGATACGCACTCCGGCGCTTCGGTCGTTGACCGCGCCGCCCGGCCCGAGCAGCATGTTCGCCAGATCACGCCGACCGGAAGTTGGTGACCCGTTGTCCAGAGTCCGCCTGGAAGCAGTTCTTGCTTCGGTCTTCGCTGTTCTCACGATCGTCACCCTGATCTGGCCGACCTGGATCGAGTCGCTGTCCGGGCTGGAACCCGACGGTGGCAACGGCGAATCGGAGTGGTGGATCGTCGCCGTCTTCGCCGCCCTCACCGTGGTCGCAGCGGCTCTGGCCGGCCGCGACTACCGCGCCCTGGCCCGCCGCACCGCCAGCGACGCGCCCTGACCGGCCGCACCCGAACACCACCGCGGTGGTGAGACATCGGCAGGAGGAGCCATGTCTGCAGTGACCGAGCTCTCGCCCAAGACCATGCTGCAGGTGACACTGACAGCGAGCCTGGTGTCCCTGCTCCTCAGCTCGTGGACGTTCGCCATGTCCCTGGACGACGACGACTACGAGCGCAGCATCGAGGAGCGACTCGCCTGCCTCGAGCTCCCCGGTCCGAACGACTGCGGTGTCGACGGCGACTGAACGGCCGCCGGCACCGGCGGGGGGAGGTCGCGGCCCGTGCGAGCGGCGGGCACCCGCGGTGTGCGCATCATGAGCGCGCGCATCCGCGGCGAGGGCCCGACGCCGAGCTCGGCCCTGGCCATGACGCAGAAGCGTTCGTACTCCCGGCGCGCCTCGACGTAATTGCCCTCCGCCAGGTGCACGGCCATCACGGCGCAGTGACCGCTCTCTCGCAACGGCTCGATCTGCACCGCGTCCAGCGCCGCGTCCAGCGCCTCGGCGAAACGGTGGCGCGCCAGTAGCTGGGCCGAGAGCGCCTCGAGCAGGTGCATGCGCTGCTGCCGGTAGCGCTCACGCTGGAAGAACACCCAGTCGTCGTCCCACCCGGGCAGCAGGTCGGCGCGCCAGTCGGCCACGTCGTCGAGCTCCTCGGGCCGGAGTGGTTGGTCGTGGTGCAGCACCTGCCGGGCGAGCAGGCCGAACGCCTGCGCGTCCACCCAGACCCGTGGGGTCAGCGCGACCCGTGCTCGCCGGAGCTCGACCAGGTCGCCCAGGCCGCGGCGCAGCCGCCACATGGCCGTGCGCAGACTTGCCAGTGCACGCTCCTCGGTGCTGTCCGGCCACAGCGTCCCCGCGACCACCGACCGGCTCACCGGACCGCGCACGGCCAGGTAGGCGATCAGGCGCTGCAGGGTCACCGGCAGCTCCAGCGGGGCACCGTCCTGCTCCAGCGCGAAGCCGTCGAAGAGTGCCAGCCGAGGGCCCGCGCCGGCGGACCGGGGCGGGGTAGCGAGGATCGCACTGGTCATCTAGACCCCCCGGAAGCGCGCTCGGTTGTCGTCCGATGGAAGCGTGCTCTCGGGTCACCGAGCGCGTCAACGTCCTCGGCGAACTCGTTCCGATCAGTCCGCGCGGAAGACCCGGTACCCGGCCTCCGGCCGGTCCTGACAGAACGTGTCGAGGGCGGCAAGATCCGCGAACGACGCCGGTACGACGACGGGTCCGTCCGCGGGATCGTCGGCGACGCACAGCACCGCGACCGCCGCGCCGGCCGCCAGGCCCGAGGTGTCCCAGCCAAACTCCGTGACCACCGCCGAGCGTTCCGGGACCGTCGCCGCCGCGTCCGCCCCGATCTGCGTGGCAGCCAGCGGCCCCGCCCCCAACGCGACGGCGAACACCCGGTGCCGGCCGTTCGCCTGCGCCGCCTCGCCGTCGTTGCGGGTCCGCAGGTACAGGTGCGTCGCTGCGGCGCGGCCGACGGCCCCGCTCCGCGGTCCCGTCACGTCGAAGAGGCGGTCACGCGCGGGCCCGGCCGGCACCGCCGCAGGGTTCGCCACGACGTCCGCGTAGGCCACGCCCTGCCGCCCCTGCCGTCGGACCCGCAGCGCGATCTCGCCCACGAACACCCGCAACGGCAGCACCCGCTGGCGGAACTCCCGGTCGAGGCGCTCACGCAGCTGGTCGATGGTCACGGCCGGGGGCGCCGGGAAACCGTCGAGGGACACCGTCCGGTTCTGACGCACCCTGATGCGGAGCACCCGCGGGCCCGCCGCCACCGCCCGCAGGTCGTACGGCGCGTGCGGCGCCGGGGCGGGCACGGCCCGCTCGATGGCGAACCCACCCGCCATCCCCAGGCTGACCACCTGCGGGTCGGCGGCCGACGGCGCGGTGACCGCGACGGTGGCGCCGCTTCCCGCGGTGCACTGCAGATGCGGCGTGCGCACGGGCGGCACCGTGCCCCAGGTGTCCGTCCAGGACTCCACCGGCAGACCGGACGCGCCCAGCTCGCGGCCGATCAGGTCGCTCACGTGCGCAAAGGCGACCGTCGCCATCGCGGCCGCCTGAGCCGGCAGCAGCGGGTCACCGTGGGCGAACACCAGGCCGAGCGCCCGCTCGGCGACGGTGATGCGCAGCCGCCGTGCGCCGCCCGGCGGCCCGAGGTTGAACACCTGCCGGGACAGCGTGACCCGGTCGAGGTTAGCGACGGCGGCGCCGACACCGAGCCGGGCGATGGCGCCGTTGGCCCCTGCCGCTCCGTCGTCGGCGAGGCTGAACGTCGCCGCGGAGGTGCGCTCGATGACGAGCCGGGTCCGGGCCCGGCGCACCGGGGTCTCCCGGTACGCCACGTGCCGACTCGACTGCAGCAGGGTGAGCAGGTCCATCGCACCGGTCGGAGTCGGTCGCGGCGCCAGCGGGTCCTCGGTCGACCCGGCCAGCACCAGCACGCCGACAGCAGCGGAGTCGGCGACCGCCGCCGGCCACACCACGTCCGCGGTGAAGACCCGCGGCCGGGCGGCGTCCGCGTGCGGCGAGGGCGCCGGGTCGGGCAGCGTGCCCTCCGCGAGGACGTGCCACGATCCCTGGTCGCCGGCGAGCGGCCCGGCCGCGAGCGCCGGCCACAGACCGACCGGCACCGGCGGCGGACCGTCGGTCACCGACGCCCACAGCACCACGACCCGCACACCGGTCGGCACCGCCCAGCCGCCGTTGTGCACCTGCACGAAGACGACCCCGGGACCCGCGGCGGGCGGCTCGTGCGCCACGTCGAGGTCGAACTCCACGCCGTCGATGGACGCGTCGGCGGGGGCAGCGCCCAGCACGGTCGGCCGTACCGCAGCGAGCTTGACGTCCGGCGAGGCGGTCAGCGGCACCCCGGCCGGGCGGCGGGAGAGCCCGTCCGGGCCGCGTCCGGCCGGACGGTCGCCGAGGTCCAGGGCGTGTGCCCGCACGAAGATCCGGACGTCCCCGGGCTCCTGGACGCCGACGTGCCGGGCGTAGGTCCCGCGGCCCCACGCCCCCACCCGCAGGGTCCGGGTCCGCGGCTCCAGCGCCATGTCCACGATCCGCGCGTTGGGCAGTCCTTCGTTGAAGGGCACCCAGGACGTGCCCGCGTCGCCGGAGCGGAAGACGCCGGCCTCGGTGGCCGCGTACACGACGTCCGGCGCGTCCGGGTCGACCTCGAGGCCGTTCACCCCGACGAACCGGCCGGCACCGTCGCGCAGCCCGGCCTCCCGCGGCAGCCACGTGACCCCACCGTCGGCGCTGCGCCACAGCGTGCCGCCCGCCCGGTCCCGTGCGCCGGTGTCGCGGTGCCCGAGGTAGACGATGCGCGGGTCCTCCGGGTGCACGGCGACCGCGCCCACCCGGCGCCCCGACCGTGTCAGTGCTCGGAGCTGGTCCGGGGGCGGGGCCGCCCAGGTGGCGCCGCTGTCCCGGGACGCGAACACCGCGCCCGAGGTGCTCCCGACCCAGAGCGTGTCGGGGTCGCTCGGCGCGGGGTGCAGGTCGACCGCCTGGCCTCGACGGAACAGCAGGTCGGTGACGTCCGAGCGGACCCGGCGCACGCCGGCGCCGTAGCGCGCCCGGAGCCGGGCGGCGATCACCCGGCGGAGCTCCTCCACCGTGACCGTCGCCAGGTCCGGCACGTCGGCCGGGGTGTTGACGCGGACGACGATCGCCGCCCCGACACCGTCGTCGATGCGCAGCACGAGGGCCGTCGCTCCGGGTGGGCGCAGGTCGAAGGTCTCGCCGTTGGGCGGGAACAGGTGCCGTTCCCGGCGGCGCCCTGTGCCCGCCGCTGCCCCGAGCCGCGGGAGCATGGTGCCCGCCAGGGTCATTCCGGCCCCGGCCACCAGGAACGTGAGCTTGACCTGGCGGGTCCGGGACAGCTCGGTCACCTCGACGGCGGCCGGGTCGAGGACCGCCCGCAGCGCCGTGGCCAGCTCGCCGGCCGTCGGTTCGGACGGGTCCGCGCACGTCGTCGCGTCCAGCCGCGCGTTGACCGCCGGGTCGGCGCCGACGGCGACGCCGACGGTGCGGTCCCCGGCCGGGCTGGGGTTGGTGCTGGCGCGGGTGTACGGCACCAGCGTCACGCTGGCGGGAAGGTCGGCCTCACCCGCGTACGTCCGGGCGCTGGCGCCCAGCGCCGCCACCGGCGAGCCGCCGGTCGTCAGCACGGTGAAGGCATTTCCGGACAGGGTCAGCCGGGTGGCAGCGCCGACGGCGCGGGTGGCGATGCGCACCGCGCCGGCGGGGCGCTCGAAGCACAGCCGCGCGTCCAGGTGCGGCGCCTGCGTCGCACGCAGGTAGGCCGCGAGCTGGGCGGGTGTGGTGCGCGCCAGGTCGGGGATGGTCGGGTGCGCCGCGATCGGCACCCGCCGAACCGTCCCGTCGAGCACCAGCACGAGCTCGTCGCCGCCGACGAGCGCGAACGGGCCGGGCTGCGCGCACACCACGCGCGCCGTCGCGCGTTCCTGCGGCTCGTCGTCGAAGGCCGCGCGCCGGGTGACGACGGTGTCGGTGGCCAGCTGGGGCGCAAGCCCGAGCACCCCTGCCGCACGGCTCGGCCGCACCTCGAGCGTCGCGCGCACGCCGATCGGCCGCACGTGCAGGATCTCCAACCGGTCCCCCACGTCCAGCGGCACCCACGTCTCCCCGGACGTGTCGGTGCCGTACAGCCGGCCCTCGCGGGTGTGGTAGGCGCGGCCCTTGTCCCTCGGGTGGTGGGCGGTGTCCGCCACGAAGGCGGCCGGATCGGTGCGCAGGAACCCGGTCGTGAGGGCGCGGGAGGCCAGCGGCACCGGTCGGTGCGCCTGGGCGGTGAGCACGTCGTCGACCATGCCGGGGAAGGACAGGCGGCTCACGTCGTTCTGCGAGGTGACGAGCATGCCGTACGCGTCGTCCGGCGCGAAGGCGACGAAGCCACCGTCACCGCCGCCGATCGACGCCCACGACCGGCCGCCCGTCGTCACCCAGCAGCCGTTGTCCTGCAGCCCCACGGCCAGCGTGCCCGGGACGAACGGGTGCTGCGACATCGAGTACATCATCGTCGCGTCGATGCCGTGCCCGCGCTTGCGCCAGGCGGCCGCCGTGTCCGGCACCTCGTCGTCGTCGGTGATCGCGATCCGGGTGACGCCGGCGATCACGTCGTCGAGGTCCGCCAGTGGTCGCCACTCCTTGTCCGCGGGCGTCTGCGGCGCCACCGGGTGCCAGTCCAGCGACCGGCTGATGCCACCGTCGTTGGCCACCCACAGCGCACCGCGCGGGTTGCCCGGGTCGTCCCGGAACAGTGCCGCGTGCTGGTCGGCATGATGAGCGCGGTCACGCTGGTTGTGGTCCCAGGCCATGATCCGGATGAAGCCTGCCGCCACCGTCGGCGGTGCACCGGCGGCTGCCCGGTCGGCGTCGTAGGACAGGTGCAGCTCGGTCAGCCCGGTGAGCACCGTTCCCGGCTCGTGCGGGTGCACCGCGATGCACAGGTTGTACGACGCCTGGCCCGCCGTCGGCCAGTGCGGGTGGTCGCGCACCCGGTCCCAGCGGGTGCCGGCGGGCTCCGGCAGCGCCCGGGTGGCGAGCAGCGTGCGGAACAGCCCGAGGTGTCGCTCGCCGTCGGCGCGGGTCACCCGAAGGTAGGCGACCTCCGGGTGGTCGGCGCAGATCGCCAGCTTGGCCCGCGCGGGCCGGTCGCCGGCCGCGACGTCGGCGCCCGCGGGCGGCTGCACCTGCATGCGGTTGCCGGCCGCCGCCAGCCCGGCGTTGACGTCGGCGACCGAGGCCCGGGGAGGCAGCTCGAGGCGGATGATGCGGATCGAGCCGCGGGCGTTGCGATCGTCCGGCACCAGGTAGAGCAGCCGGTCGCCGGCGCCGCCCGCTGCCGGTGAGTAGACGACGTCGGTGAACCGCTGTCCGGCCAGGTGCTGGGACCATGCGCCACCGCCGTCGACGGTGCGGAACACACCGGTGGCGCCGACCGCCCAGCAGACCTCGCCGTCGTCGGGGTGCACGGCCAGCGCCTCGAACCGCAGCCCCAGGTTCGGCGCGACCCCGGGCGGGGTGGGCGCCCCGGCGACGTCCCAGGTGTCGCCGCCGTCCCTGCTGACGTGGATGCCGTCGCCCACGTACAGCCGCTCCTCGCTCTCCGGCTCGCCGGTGGCGGCGTAGACGATGCTGGCCGCGCCGACCCGTCCGACCGCGAGCGCGCCGATGGCGAGGCTGCGCTGGTCGTGCCAGAGCGACTCCCAGGTCTCACCGCGGTTGCGCGTCCGGTAGACGCCGCCAGCGGCAGCCCCGGCGTAGAGCGTGTCCGCGTCGACCGGGTCGCCGACCAGGGCCCGCACCCGGCCACCGACGTTGCGAGGTCCGGTGGGGACCCAGTTGTGCCGGGCCCAGATCGGCTCCGCGCCCGTGGTGGCGACCGGCCGGGCAGCCCGGCTGCCCGCGGCCACCGGTGGGGTGCCGCGGGGCACGGCGACCACGGGCGGCAGCTGCGTCGGGGGGTCGGCCTGCACGTCGTCGGGACCGGTCTCGTCGACGGGCGTGGGGGGCAGCGGCGACGGCGGGTCCTCGGGCGCCTCGTCACCCGGCTCCGGCTCGGCCGGCTCCGCCGCCTGCCCGCGCACGGCGGGCACCGACGGCCGGTCCAGGAACCACTCGGCCTTGCTGGCCAGGTCGGCGTCGATGCGCCCGCCGATGACCGAACGGGTGGTCACGACCTCGGGGATCGGGTCGGTCATGGCACCAGGTCCAGCAGGAAGCGCACGGCGTCGGACAGCTCCCGGTTGGTGGGGGCGGCCGCACCGGCGCCCCCAGGGGGCAGCGGGGTGTACGGCATGCTCGTCGGGGCGTTGGTGTCCGCGGTGAGGTCGGCCGCCATCCGGCTCCACGCCCGGAAGGCGCCGACCCACCCGAGGCTGTCGGCAACCCTGGCCCCTCCCGGGGCGGGGCTCGCGTACCCCACCGGTGTCGGGATCATCGTGGGGTCGCGGTCGGCTGGCGCACCGCCCTTCTCGCTCGCGGCGCCCCCACCGACCAGCATCTGCCACTCCCCCAGGCGCCGGGTGTCGAGGTTCCACTGCCGGAACACCTGGTGCACGCGGCGCAGCGCCGGGTCGGGAGGCAGTGGCTGACCCGGCACCGGCGCGACCGCCAGCGGCGCGTCCGACAGGTGGCTTGCCGCACCCATGCACAGCAGGGCGGCGAGGTCCGAGGCCAGGCCGACGCCCGTGTCGTCGAGCTCGCCGAGCGCCACCTCGGGCACCAGGGGGAAGCCCGCCAGCGTGGACGCGGCCGGTCCGCCTACTCCTACCGTCGTCGTCCAGCCCACCCGGGGCGCGTGCCGGAGCAGCGCTGCCCCCTCGGAGTCGTGCCCGAGCGGGATCACGTCGGCGGCGTGCGCGTCGTGCTCGGCGTTGGTCGGCCGCAGGTCACCAGGGTCGGCGAAGGTCGCCGGCCACGGCAGCCGGTACGCCGGGTCGGTGGCGCCCGTCGACTCCACGTGCAGCCCGGCGACGCCCGCTCCGGCGAGCAGGGTCACCACCTCGGCGACCGTCGAGCCGGCGGGGGGCAGCCGCACATCGACCGTGCTGCCGTCCCCGCGGGTGAAGGTCACGGTGTCGCCGTGCCCGGCCACCGCGAGTGCGACGCCGTCGTCCGACCACAGCCGGACCAGGGGCCGGGCGCCCGACGGGTAGCGGGCGTCGGCGAGGGTCGGCGCGGCCACCGCCGGGTCGTTCCAGAGGGTGGCCTCGTCGAAGACGCGGGCCAGTGCGGTGAGGCCGCCGACACCCGTACCCAGGCTGTCGGCCGGTGGCAGTGCGTCGGTGAACAGCCGGTCGATGGTGAACGAGTGCTGCAACCGCAGCGCCAGCACCACGGCCCCGATCAGCGACCCCACGGTGAGCAGGACGATCACGATCCACCAGACGGCGTCCTCGTCGATCAGCTTGAGCAGAGTGTCCAGCACGAGGTCCAGCAGGGCGGTCGCGAACGGCAGCAGCTGGAGCAGCATCACGAAGCCGTCGCCGCGGCGCCCGTCGCGGTAGGCCAGCCCCGCCTTGATCCCGGCGAAGGCGTCGGTGCCGAACTGCCCGAGCAGGAGCAGCCAGCGCAACAACGGGTGGTCGTCGTCCTCGGCGCGCAGCAGCGTGGTGACGGTCAGGCCCATCCGCGCCAGGAACAGGACCAGCGCGGTCACGAACAGCCCGGTGTGCTCGGGCACCTGGGACCACAGGTACATCGACCAGGCGAACGGGGCGATCGACGCGACCCCGGCGGTGACCGAGAGCAGCTCCGACACCGAGCGCTCGGTGATGCTCGCACCGGAGGTGGTGAAGGCACCCGACGAGGGGAGCAGCCGGGCCACCAGCAGTCCGCCGGCGGGCGCGAGCGCCGCGGGGGACAGGACCAGCGCCCAGATCGGCCAGCTCCAGTCGGCCACGGCGGCTCCCGCAGCGACGGTCTCCTGGGCCGCGCGCAGTCGCTCCTCGGTGAGCTCGCCCTCCTCGCCCAGGCTCGCCTCGAACGCGGCGAACCCGTGCGGCCGGTTCGCGTCCGGACCGAACACCTGGGTGTACGCGGCCGCGTAGCCGGCGAGCAGGGCGGGTGGCACCTCGGCGGCCGTGGGTGCCCACGACCCCCACCGCGCGTCGCCACCCGGCCCGAGCAGCAGCCGCAGCAGGTGCGTACGCGCCAACCCGACCTCGACCGACGGGTCGCCCGGGCCGGGCTCGCGCCGGGTGCGGCGGGCCTGCAGGTCGCGGCGCAGCGGTCCGGTCACCACCTCGCCGGCTGCCGTGCTGAGCATCCCCAGGGTGTAGGCCCGGATCCGCGCCCGCTGGTCCGGGTCGGCGGTGCGGCTGAGCCCCTGCTGTCCGACGGCGAGGGCGAACTGCATGGCCCGGGTGACCACCGGCGACAGGTCCGGGTCGGGGCCGCCGGTGCGCAGCAGCGTGCTGCGCCACGCGGGCCCGGAACGGCCTTGCGCGAGCCCGGCCAGGTCGAACCCCGTGGTGCCGAGCACGGCGAAGCGCCCCAACGACGGGCGCAGCGCCGGCCCGGGCCGCAGGGTGACCGGGACCCCGCCACGGAGCATGTCGCGAGCGGCGGTCGCGAGCGCCAGCACCCGTCGCTCCGTCGCCCGCACCGTGACCGTGCCGCCGCCGGCGTCGCTGGAGAACGACCGGGCGCGGACCTTGCGCTCGAGCTGGTCGACGAGGTCGGAGAGGCGCTCGTGGGTGAGCAGCAGGACGGGCGGACCGAGCAGTGGTGGCGTCACGGCAGCGCCTCCTGCAGCTCGGACAGGGCGTCGCCGGTACGTACCAGGCCGTCGTCGAGCTGCGCCGCGATGCTGTCGAGGGCGGCCAGCACCGGTTCCAGCACCCGTCCGACATCGACCGCGGCGACGGCGGCGACCACCTCGTCGTACGCGAGCAGGGCGGGGCGGGCCACGACGGTCGGGCGGAACTGCTCGGCGACCCGGGCCACGGCGTCGCGCATCGTCACGAGAACCGGCTCGACGCTGGTCAGCGGGTCGAGAGTGCGCACCGTCTCCACCAGCGCGTCGAGCTGGGCGATGGTGGGCTCCAGCAGGGTCGCCGGCCGCAGCTCCACCACCGTGGACCGGATGTCGGCCCAGACCGGCTCGATCTCGTCCACCACGAACGAGACGTCCAGCGCGTCGAGAACACCGGCGACGTCGTCCAGGGCGACCTGCAACGGCGCGAGCAGGCCCTCGCGGACGGCACGCACGACCTGGTCGCGAAGGCCGGCGACGACGGGGATGAGCGGGGCGAGCACGCGCTCCGGCGGCGACGCGGCCAGCAGGTCCGCCACCGCGTCGCGCAGGTCCGTGCCGACCTCCACGCCCAGGCCCGCCAACAGGTCACGCAGCCGCTGCGGCACCACCGTGAGCGGTCGAAGCGCGTCGCGCAGCCCACGGGACACGGCGGCGAGCTCGCTGCGGCCGTCCGCGGTCATCCCGGCGACCAGGTCGGCGACCTGTCGCAGCAGCGTCAGGTAGCGCTCGCGGCCCGCGACCAGGGTGCCCAGGGTCTCCCGCGGGTCAGCACCCGCCAGCTCCTCGAGCACCCGTCCGCGCAGCACGCTGTCCTCCGGCAGGTCCGCGGCAGCGGCGGTCACCGCGTCGTACGCCGTGGTGAGCGCGACCGTCAACGGCACCGGGTCGAGCCCGTCCACGACCTCGACCGCACGACCCAGCGCACCGGCCGCCTCCGCGATCCGGTCATGGACGTCGGCCGCCGCGTCCACCGCTCCCCCCACCCAGCCGCGAACGGTGTCGAACGCCTCCGGACGGACCACGAGCGGCGTGGACTGCAGCAGCCCGCTGACCAGCACGCCGACCCCGCTCGGGCGGTTGGGCTCCGGGCTGCGCACCGTGGCCACCAGGTCGTCCCACAGGCCGGCGAGCAGCGCGGCGAGCGGGGTGAGGTCGACCCGCGCGGCCAGCGAGTCGATGACGCCGTCGGCCGCGTCGAGACGTTCCTGCCAGGTGTCGAGGGCGAGTGTCTCGCGCACGGAGCCGACGGTCTCCGACACCTCGCCGAGCACGGGCTGCAGCAGCACCGACGGCTGCAGTGCGTCGACGACGTCGAGCACGGAGTCGAACGCCGCGTCGACGGGAGCGAGGAGCTCGCGCAGGTCGACGGTGCCGAGTGCGGCAGCGGCCTCGGCGAGCAGGTCGTGCACCGGCGCCAACGCTTCGGCCGGGTCAAGCGCGCGCACCTGTGCGAGGAACGGGTCGAAGACCTCCGCCTCGAACGTGACCAGGGCCCCCTCCGGATCGTGCTCCTCGAGGAACGCGACCACCTCCTGCTGGGCCAGCCGTACGCCCTCGAGCACCGCGACGTCGACTCCGGCACGGATCTCGTCCAGCTGGGCCAGCAGCGGCACCACCACCTCGGCGTCGAAGTCGATCGCCTTGACCGGGGCGGTCGCCTCGCTCAGGTCGGCTCGCACGTCGTCGGGCAGCAGGTCGACCGGGACCGCGGCGACGACGTCGGCCGTCGTCTCCATCACGTCGACGGCGGTGTCGAAGTACGGCGAGAGCTCGGCCGACTGCAGCGCCGCCACGACCGGGTCGAGCGCGGCCTGGATCTCGGCGCCCAGCTCGGCGAGGTGCAGGCCGGCCACGAACCCGCGGACCCGCTCGAACGCGGCGGCGACGTCACCGGCGGCGTCACCGATGTGTGCCTCCACGTCGGCCATCTGCGCGGTGATCGTCTCGGCGACGGTGCGTACCGCCGCCTCCGCAGCGCCCACGACCTCCTCGACGGAGCGGATCGCCGCCTCGACCGGGTCCAGCACCAGCCGGATCGCGTCGACGACCGCCGTGGCGTCGAGCGCCGACGCCGCCTCCAGCACGGTGTCCAGCGCCGCCCGCACGACGGCCACGACCTCCCTCGCGCGCGTCTCGATCTCCCCCAGCGCGCCGAGCCCGGCGCGGACCTGTGCCGTCACCGGCTCGAACAGTGCCGCCGGGTCGAGGTCGTCGACAGCGTCCGCCAGCCGGCCCGCGACCGCGGCGACCTCGTCCCACAGCAGGTCGGGGCTGGGCGCGCGGACCGGCACCTCGAAGGCCAGCACCGGGGCCAGCCAGCCGGACAGCGTGCGCGCGAGGTCGGCGACCGCCGGCACGTCGTCCTCGACCACCTGCTCGGTGGCTGCCCGCAGCCGCGCGTCGAGCGTGGGTACGTCGACGGCGACCAGCGCCGCCTCCCCGAACCCGAGGCCCGTACGCAGCAGGTCGACCGTCGCCTCGATGGTGCCCCGGACCTCGCGCGCCATGGTCGCGATCCGGTCGGCCTCGACGGCGTCATGAGGGTCGGCGGCACCGATGGCGGCGACCACGACCGAGCCGTTGGCCAGGGCTGCGACCCGGGCCCGCGCGGCGTCGACCCGGTCCTGGTCGAGCAGCCGCTCGACGCCGGACCCGAGCACGGACAGCTCGCGCACCGCGCTCTCCGCCGCCATCAGGGCACCGACCAGGCGGACCAGCGCGGCCAGGCCGGGGGCCGGGCCGCGCACCAGGTCGAGCACGTTCTGCAGCGACAGCCCCGGGACCAGGCCGGTCAGGGCGTCCACGCTCGAGGCCACCTCGGGCTCGGCGAGGACGGCCTGCAGCCGCCCGAACGCAGCAGTCAGGGACCCGAGCCCGGTCGCGGGCGGGCCGGCGGCTCCCGTCGTCGCCATCCGGTCGAGCAGGCCGCGCGAGCCGGGGTCGAGCAGCAGCCGCACCGGCACCAGCAGGTCTGCCAGCGGACCGAGCAGCTCGCCGGTTGCCGGCAGCCGGGCGAGCGTGCCGGCGGAGTCCTGCGTGGCTCGGGACACCGCGCCCAGCAGGCCGGTCGTGTCCAGCTCGCCGAGACCGTCGAGACCGGCGGTGACCTCGCCGAGGTCGAGCGCCGTGCCCGGCAGCTCGATGTCTGTGACCTCGGTGCCCACGTCGGCGACCACCGAGGCGAGGTCGAACCCGTCCTCTCCCAGCAGGGTGCCGAGCCGCTCGCCCAGCGGCGTCGCTGTCATCCGGCACGCACCTCCAGCCACAGCCGGAGGATGCCGCCCGGCCTGGCGGGCGGCTCGTCGACGTCGGGGAGCAGGAAGGCGGCGCTGCCGGACACCGGGCGGCCGTCGGTTCCGACCAGCAGGTCGGCGCACACCTCCACCCAGATGACGCCACCGGTCTCCGCCACCAGGCTGCCCAGCAGCTTGCGGTCGTCGGTTCGGATCGTCCAGTTCAGCGTCGGACCGGGTTCGGGCACGACCTGCCCGTGCAGCGCGCACACCGGGGCCAGCGTCCCCTCGGGGGCGCAGCTGACCCGGACCAGCCCGGTGAGCACCGGTCGGGCCCGGTCCAGGGCCAGCTCGCCGTCGAAGTCGATCGCCAGCCGGCTGAGCTGGGCCAGCGCGTCGGCGAGGACCAGCGGCTCCCTCGGCTCCCAGCTCAGCCGTCGCGCCCGGATCAGGTCCAGCCGCCCGCCCTCACCGGGAGGTCCCTGCACCCCCTGCGGTCCCCGCTCCCCGCGCGGCCCGGCCTCGCCCGGCGGGCCCGGCTCGCCCTGCGTCCCCGATGCACCCGGTGCACCCGGTGCACCTTGCGTGCCCGGCTCACCGTTGGCGCCGGCGGCGCCCGTCTCTCCCCGCGGACCCGGCTCGCCCTGCGGCCCCGATGGCCCCGGCTCGCCGGGGTCGCCCGGCTCGCCGGCGGGTCCTGGCGGACCGGTCTCGCCGACAGTCCCCGGCTCACCCGGAGGCCCGGCCGGACCGGCCGGACCCGCGGGTCCCTCCGGCCCCGGATCGGTCGCGCTCGCGACCAGCGGGCCGTCGTAGCGCCAGGTGCCGGCCGCGTCCTGGAAGTGCTCGCCGGTGTGACCGTGCTCGGCCGGCGTCAGGTAGTGCACCCCGTCGTAGCCGGGGCTCACGCCGCCGTCGTCCCGGGTCAGGACGGCGACGGTGAGGGTGTCGGCGTCGTCGGGTGGGTCCCCGGGCAGCACCTCCACCGCCGTGTCGAGGTAGACGATCGTCGGCTGGTCCCCCATCCGGGCGGCGGGGTCGTCGTGGTTGGTCGCGCGCAGCACGACGCTGAACGGCCCGGCACCGTCCGGCACGGTGAGCGCTGCGCCCTCCTCGACCCGCAGCGGGCGGCCGCCCGAGGTCACCGCGAGGCCGGGCGACAACGAGACCGTGGCGTCGGCCCCCACCTCGATCCGCAGCCCGTACGCGACCGCACCAGTGCCGGCCGTCCGCCGCAGGTCGTCCGCGGCCTGCTCGGCCGTGGCCTGCGGGTGCTCCAGGTGTGCGGCCGTGACCAGGAGACCGTCCAGGAACCGGGTGCGCTGCGGGTCGCTCATGCGCCGGCCTCCTCATAGACGAGCCGCACGGTCTGCACGCCGTACGTAGCGGGCGCCGCGACCCGAAGGGTCAGCGTCAGCGACGCCCCGGCTACGGGCGTGACCGGGGTCGCCGGGCTGAGGGTGACCGGGGTTCCGGGGACGACGTCGGCGGCGGCGTCCGCACCGAGCAGCAGCCGCGCCGGAGGCACCGGCGCCTGCTCGGGAGGCGTCCCCACGAGCCGTACCGAACCCAGCGGCGGTGGCGCTGCGCGCGCGTGCGACAGCGCCACCACGACACCGGTGGGGTCGAGCCGGAAGACGGACGCGTCGTCGGCAGCGGAGGCACCGGGTGCCGCCACCGCGAGGTCGACGGTGCCGCGGGCGACCTGCAGCGACAGCCACAGCACGTCGTCGTCGGTCGGGGTCGGTACCGGCTTCGCCAGCGCGAGGGTCACCCACTCCGGCGGGCCGGGCGGCGCCAGCCGCTGGGGCGCGGGCAGGATCAGCGGCGCGAGCACCCCGCCGTCGAGGGGAGCGCCCGGGGCCAGGGACGGGTCGCCGGTGAGCAGGACACCGGCCAGCTCGGCACCGTCCGCGCCGGCCAGCACGGGGACCCGGACACCGCAGAGCACGCCGAGACGGCGCAGTGGCGCGGCGGCGAGCCGGACCAGGAGCGGGTTGCCGGGTGCCAGGGTGAGGGCGTACGTGTCCGACCGCGGCGGTCCCACCTCCGGCAGCACCCGCTCGTCCGGCGGGTCGGCGTCGATGCCCGCGATCACGTGGTGCACCCGCCAGCTGCCGGCGGCCGCGGGCAGGGTCAGCGTGACGTCGTGGTCGCCCTCCTCGTCGGCCACCACCGACGGCGGGACGACACCGAGGTCGACGTCGTGGGTGAGCAGCAGCGGCGCCTCCACCCGCACCGAGATGACCGCCGGCTGGTCCACCTGGAGGCCGACCGGCACCACCCGGTCGGCGGCACCGATGGCGGCGCGCAGGAACGTGGTGATGTCGACGTCCGCGCCGGCCTCTGCCGAGCCCTTGGCGAGGATCAGCGCCGGGTCGGCGCGCCAGACGGTCGCACCGTCGACGGTCAGACTCATCCCGGTCGGCACGGCAGGCAGCGACGCGAACCCCTCGTTCTGCACCGTGGCCGGACTGGCCGCCCGGTCCAGGTTGACCAGCAGCTTGGTGGTCATCACCTCGCCCGCGAACGCCGCCTGCCCGCCGCTGATGCTGACTCCGGTCAGGGCGGCGAAGGCCGCGCCGGTCCACGTCAGCACGGACGAGACGCCGACCGGCAGGTCGAGCCCGGACAGGGTGGCGAAGCCGCCGAAGTCCAGGACCAGGCTGTTGGCGGACGCGGCCGGGTCGTCCCCGGTCGAGCGGACCTGGGCGATGCCGGACAGCGGGGTGCGGCCCGGCGCCCGGGCCGACACCGTCGCCGTCGCCGCGTCGACCAGCGCCTGCGCGGGCAGCGTCACCGACACCTCGGCCGTGCGCCCGCTGGGCTCCGCCGGCGACGTGTCGGCGGTCCGGGCGCTGCGGTACAGCCCCCTGTCCACCTCGAACGTGGCACCGGAGATCTCGACCGTGAAGAAGTCGGCGTCGGCAACCCTGGTCGCGACCATGACTCAGGCGTTGAACGTCTGGGCGGCCTGCAGCGCGAGGAAAGCGTTGCGCACCCCCGCGCCGGTCGCGGTCTCGTCGATGTCGATGTGCTGTTCGGTGAACGCGGCCTGGATCACCGACTGGTCCGCCTGGCTGAGAGTCTCCGGGCTGATGTTGCGTGCCAGCACCGCCCGCACGTCGTCGCGGTCCCGGACGAAGTCGCGGAACACCGTCTCCAGGGGTATCTCGCGCAGCGCCACGTGTGCGTCGGGGACGATCCGCGTCGGCAGGTCCAGCGGCGATGCCAGCACCACCTCGATCGTCGTGCCCTGGGGGATGCGGGTCCCCGCCGGCACGCTCTGCGCCACCACCCGCGGCTGCAGCAGCGGGATGATCGGCACGACCTGGTCGATGACCGAGAAGTCGATAGGCACCACCGGCACCGCGACGCCGTCGCGGGCGATGTTGGCCTGCTTCTCGGCCTCGCCCAGGTTGACGAAGATCGTGGTCGGGCCGGTTGCCCGCGGCATGTTGAACGCGGTGACGGCGTCCTCGGACAGCGAGATCCGCCTCGGGACCGCCTCCCGGCCGATCTCCTCACGACCTGCCATGACGTCCTCCTGCTCTCACGCGCTGCCGCGCTGTCGGGTGGTCGTCCGTCCGACCACGAGCTCCAGGCGGTTGAGCACGCTCACGACCTCGTCGTACGTGAGCCCGACCAGGCTGGGCATCGTGACCGTCGCCTCGGACTGGAGCGCTGCCGCCAGCACCAGGCGCACCTCGTCGACGGCCGGGTCGGCGGCGGAGCCGGCCGCCGGCGTCTGCACGAGCACGGGAGAGTTCTGGTTCGCGCTGGGCATGTTGGTCCGGGCGATCTCCTGCCCGGTGATGTCGAGGATCTGGTCGACCTGCAGCCCCGCGGCGGTGAGCCGGTTGACGGCCTCCTCGGCACCCACACCGAACAGGTCAGGCACCAGCACCCGGTTGCGCGTCATCTGCACGAGGACCGGGCCGCTGACCGGCACCGTGACGTCTCGCGCCTCGTTGCCGAACCCGGCCGCCTCCACGTGCACCCGCCAGGGCCCCGGCGTGACGCCGGCGACGACGAAGTCGGCCGACCCGGCGAACGGCGCGATGCCCTCGACCGGCCGCCCGACGTCGCTCAGCGGCATGGCGACCACCCGGGCACCGGGAATGGCACTGCCGTCGGCGCCGCTGACCGACACCGCGACGACCGCGCCGCCGAGCTCGGCGACGACGTCGTACAGGTTGTCGAGCCCGGCGAGGATGGCGTTCCACGCCTGCGCGGTCAGCGGGCGACCCGGCTGCGCCTGGGTGAGCGCTGGCTTCTCGAGCGGCATCGCTACTCCTCGTGCCTACGGGATGGGGGTGGGGTCGGGCTGGGCGACGGCCGGCCACAGTCGGGTACCGAGCACCAGGCCGCCGACGGGCTCGGTCGAGCCGGGCTCGCGCACGACGCCCTCGCCGAGCGTCCACCGGTCGTCGGCGTGCTCGACGTAGACGTGCACTCCGCCCGCGCGGTGCCGGTCGAGCAGCCGTCGGAGCCGGTCGCGGAGCACCGGTTGGGCCGGCGCGGCACCCTCGGCAGCGTCGAGCCCCAGCAGCCGCTGCGGCAGCCAGAGGCGCACGGCGTACGGCTCGCGCTCCTGCCAGTCGAAGCCGACCTCGGCAGCGGCGGGCAGCGGCGCGCCCGCCTCGTCGGCGAACACCGAGGCCCGGCCCGCCGGGTCCGCGCCGTCTCCTCCGGCGAACGCCGACCTGTCGGCAGGGATGGCGAAGCCGCTCGGTGCGGACCCGAACGCCGCCTCGCCCACGAACAGCACCCAGGTCGACTCACCGACCCGCATCGGCAGCGCCTCCACCAGCCCACCGGCGTGCGGGAACACCGCGCCGGGGTCGAAGGCGTCGGTCAGCGGACGGGTCACGACGAAGGTCGCCACCCGGTCGGCCGGCGCCGGTTGGTCGTCGTCGGTGCTGCCGAACACGAAGTCGCCGCGGCGCGGGTCCTCGCTGGCGAACACGCCGCCGGAGAAGGAGTAGCCGCGGCGGGTGACGTTGGCGCCGGCCAGCGTGATCCGGCCGTCGCTCTCGAAGCGCAGCTCCTGCCCGTCCGGGACCGTGCCGGTGTAGGCAACGCCCTTGCCCGCCCCCGTGTTGACCACCTGCGGCGCCACGGTGCGGTCCTCGATCCCGCGCACGCGGACCGACACCTGCACCTCGTCGAACCCGCCGCGCAGCTGGCGGAAGACCTCGCCCGGACGACGTGGCACCGGGTCGACCACCTGCAGCCGGAACGGGTTCTCCTCCAGCGCCAGCAGGTCCTCGTCGGGCTCGACCGTCGCGGAGCCGGCGTCGCCGTCCCGGGTCAGGCGGAGCAGGTCCAGGCACCGCGCCACGTGCCAGGAGCGGTCGTCGAGATGCGTGATCTCCACGACCTCCAGGGCGAGGAAGGCGGCCGCCGCGCGGAGCAGCGCCGACACCGTGCCGTTGCCGTCGCGGTGCACCCGGACCAACCGGGTCATGCAGCCGCGCACGGTGGCCAGCACCGCGGCGTACGCCACCAGCCGGTGCAGTGCCCCGGCCAGCTGAGCGGGATCGTCGAACGCCGACGCCTGGACGCCGAACAGCTCCGGCAGCGTCGCGAGGGCGGCGTCGACGGCCTCGGCCGGCGCTGCCGGGTCGTCGAGCAGCACGGCGAGGTCGGCGGCGCGGGCCAGCCTGCCCCGAACCAGCTCGAAGGTCTCCGGCCCGAGCCCGTGCAGACCGGCGAGCAGCAGCAGGTCGGCCTCCTCGTCCAGGCTGTCCAGCCGGTGCGACGCCCGGATCCGGCCCACCTGGGAGGTCTGCACGTCCAGGGCCGTCACCAGCCCGCCGACCGTCTCGTCCAGGACGGTGCCCGGCCGGTCCGCCCGCAGGTGCGCGGGGAAGCGGGAGAGCACCGTCGCGGTCCTGGTCATGACGGGATGCTCGCCGTCGTGCTGGTCGGGACGGTGACGGAGCGGATCCAGACCAGCTGATCGGCTGCCACCGCCACCTCGGCGTCGGCGGTGGTGACCGTCAGCCCCTCCTGGACGAACTCCACGCGGTAACCGAGGCTGTCCGGCACGATCCGGTAGGTCTCGGTCTCCGGCAGGGCACCGCGGATGGTCGACATGCTGATCACGTCGCTGGTCAGGAACGCGTCGTGCAGCCGCTGCCCGATGTCGCGTCGCGCCTCGGCCCGGGCCACGTCGACCGGGACGAGCGTGGACAGCCCGAGCATCTCGACGTCGACCTCCACGTCGACGGCGACCAGTGACCCGCGGACGGTGACCGACAGGTGGCGGCCCCGGTCGTCGTCCAGCAGCCGCACCCGCCGGTCGGCCGGCGGGTAGACGTTGGACGTCGCGGCGAGGGTCACGGCGGGAAAGATCTGCACCAGCGTGTCGGCCACTCCCTCGACGCCCATCACGGCGCGTACCAGCGCGGCCTGGACCACCGGCATCCCGACGCCGAGCTCCTCGACCTGGGCGCGCACCGCGTCCGCGACGGTGGTCGCCAGCCCGGCCTGCTGCTCGGCCGGCAGGTTCGCCGCCGCCGGCAGCACGGTCACCTGCACGGCCACGTCGAACCATCGGCCCTCGGGCGCCGCCCCCAGGCCGCCCGGTTCCGGGGCCGGGGTGCCGCCGGGCGGCGGGATGGGCGGGAGTCCCGCGTCGGGCGGGACCGGCAGGTCGTGCACGAGCCGGATCCCCGCCGGGCGGGTGGCCTCCAGCCCTGCGAGCGCACGCAGCGCCTCGGCCTCCTGCAGGTCGGCGGCCACCGAAACGGTCAGGACGCCCGGGCGGGAGACGTGGTCCTCGGCCACCTGGACGTCCCGCTCGCGAATGCCCTCGACGGCGGTGAGCGCCCCGATCATCGCCGAGACGGTCGCGGCACCCGACGTCTCCAGGGCCCGGCGGACCCGCCGGCGCAGCGCCTCGTCGGTCTCGTCCTCGCCGCCGATCCGCAGCGGCTGGGCGTTCACGGCGGTGTCGACGCCGAGGATCGGCCGGCGGATCACGGTGAGCGCTCCCGCCGGCGCGATGCCTGCCGGCCCGTCCACCACGGCGCGGACCGGTACGGCCACCGACAACGTGCCGACACGCAGCCGGGCCTCCTCGGTCGTCTCCGCGGTCACCGCCGGTGCCTGGGAGCTGCTGACCTGGGTGCCGGCGGGCACGGTCACGTCGGCGGGCGCGGGCGTCGCGCGCGAGAACACGACCTCGCCGGAGGCGAACAGCCGGGTCCGCCGCTCGACGCCCAGCAGCGCCGCGACCTGGTCGAGGTCGCTGCCCTCGGCGGTGTCGAGGAACGCCGAGCGGTAGACCAGCTCCAGCTGCCGGGACAGCACGGCGTACTCCCGGGCCAGGCTCTCGGCGAGGGTGCGCACGACGCTGCCGACGTTGCGGTCGGTCAGCCGCGGCGGCGCACCGGCGCCCGGCCGGGTCTCGTAGCTGGCGTAGAACCGGCTGCCCGGCTCCGGCTGCGCAGCGCCGAGCCAGCCGAGCTGTCCGTCCGCGTCGACGGTGTAGTCGACACCGAGCTGGAACCGGGTGAACGCGCCGGCGGCGACGCCGTGCACCCGCACGGTGGGCACCAGGACGTCCGCCCCGGCATCCAGCCGGAACGGCTCCTGCTCCGGGAGGAACACGAACTGCTCGCGCACCGACCCCCCGGTCAGCCCGGAGACCAGGTCGTCGACGAACACGCCGTACGGCTCGGCGGCGAAGCTCATGTCACCTCCCCCAGCGCGAACGGGACGACCAGGTTGAGCGGCTCCTCGTGCTCGAGCAGCAGGAGGTCGACCTCGATGCGCACCACGTCGCGTGGCGGGTCGTGGGCGGCACGGACGTCGGCGCGGACGACGCGCTCGATGCGCGGTTCCTGCCGGAGTGCCTCGAGGACGAACAGCTTGATCAGGTTCCGGGTGCGCTCGACGTTGGGCTCGCCGATCAGGTCGTGGTGGCGGGAGCCGTAGTCCGGGTGGCCAAGCGCCGCGAGCTCGCCCCTGCGGGTCATCAGCCGGTTGACGAGCATCTGCACCGCCGCATCGACACCGCGCACGGTCGCCAGGTCGCGGGCCGGAGGAACGCCACCGGTCCGGCCGGTCCTCAGGTCGGCGTCCTCCCAGGCGCCGGAGGGTCCCGCATAGTCGAGCGCGAGGTCGTCGCCCAGCCGCTGCTCGAGCAGCTTCAAGGCCGCGTCGGACCGCGGGCTCACGGCGCGGTCCCGTCGCTGATGAACGGCGCGGACGGCGGCCCGAGCACGGTGAGGATGCCCGGCCCCGACGGAATCTGGTCGCCCACGCGCACCAGCGGCTGGCCGGCCACGGTGACCCCCGTCGACGCGCCCGGTGTCCCGATCGGCAGCGGGTACGGAACGCCGGACACCGAGTTGACCATCTGGCACAACGAGCCGGCGGTCGCCAACGGCATGCCACCGGCGACCGCCACCGACTGCAGCACCGCCACGACGACACCACTGTCCGGCGGGCCGGCGGCTCCGGGTGAGAGGAGCACGGAGCAGCCGATGCTGACCGGTGGCCCGGACACGTCCCCTCCCTCAGCTCGCCGAGAAGCTCGTGACGCCGGCGATCGACGTGGTCGCGCCCTTGAGCGTGGCCGCCGCCTGACCCTGGACCGTGGCATTGACGCCCTTGACGGTGGCGTCCGAGCCGGCCTCGACCGTGACCGCCTTGCCGGCCTTGAGCCCGAGGTCGCCGCCCGCCTCGATCAGCACGTCACCGGCCGCCTTGAGCCGGATGTCGCCGTCCCCCTCGACCAGCACGGTCGTACCGCCCATCGTGACGGTGACCGCCTCGTCGTCGATGGTCACCGTGCTGCCGTTGGGCAGCTCGACGTGCAGCCGGCGCGCGCCGCTCTCCTCGTCGTCGGGCACCTCGTAGACCATCTCGGTGGGCGACGCCTTCGGTGGGTGCGTCTGCTCGTCGTAGAGGAACCCGAGCACCACGCCACCGTTGAGGTCCTGCCCGACGAACGCGACCACGGCGAGGTCGCCCTCGCGGGGCGCGGTGGAGAGGCCGAGCCGACCCACGGCGACCGGGACGTGCTGCAGCTCGAGGCTGCTCCCCCTGAGCCGGAGGTCGACCGCGAGGTTGGTGCTGCCGTCGCCCGCCTCGTCGGTGTACGCCCGGGTGACCACCCCGAGCTCGACACCACGGCTGGCGGAGAGCTCGTCGCGGACGATGGCCTGCAGGACAGGGACCAGGCTGGTCATGCCGTCGCCTCCACCCGCAGCCGAGTGACGAACGGCAGGTGCCCGTCCAGGAGGTGCTCGACCTCGGTGACCCGCAGGTTCGACGACCCCGCCCCGGGCAGGTCGCTCAGCTCGACGACGTCACCGGCCCGCAGGGCGGGCGAGCCGACGGCGACCACGTGACCGGTCGCGGTCCGGCGCTGCCGCGCAGCCGCCAGTGCGTCGCCGAGCGCGACGGCCGAGTCCCGGTCGCGCAGCGCCGGGGGCACCAGCGTGGCCACGTCGGGACTCCCGCCGTCGGGCTCGCGCAGCAGCAGGTGCCAGCCCTCGGCGCCCTTCTCGCTGGCCGCGCCGAAGGGCACCACGTCCAGGTCGGCCTCCGCAGGATCGGCTGACCCGACCGACCAGGCCACCAGCTCCGCGCCGTGCCGGAGCGTGGCGGCGACGGCTGGCGTCGACCGCGGCGGCCGGACGTTGACCCTGCCGTCCCCGTCGCTGGTCAGCTCACAGCCGGCCAGGCGGGCCAGGTCGCCGATGTGCCGCCAGACCGGGCGTCGTTCGTCGACGTGGTAGGCCGCGACGTCGGTGTCGGCGTCGATCTCACCCGGGTCCACGCCGGCCGCCGACAGCAGGTCGGTGACGACGTCGCCGACCGACGAGCCGACGTACGAGCGCCCGACACGCACCGCCGACGCACGCGCACTCGAACCGACCGCGACGACGGTCATCTCCCCCACCTCCGACCGCACGCTCGCGACCGTGCCGGTGAAGACGGTCTCGAGGTCGTCGTCGTAGCCGACCTCGACCACGGCGTCCGCACCGGCGGTGACACCGGCGAACGGCGTGCCCGCGTCCAGCCGGATCACTGCCAGGTCGTGCGCCGCGCCGCTGCTGAGCTCGATGCGCAGCGAGGACAGCGCGGCCTCCGGACCGGAGAGCGCACGCCCCCCCAGGTCCAGCCGGGCCCGCGGGCGGGGCGGGCTCACCCGTCCTCCACCACGATGCCGTGCCGGCGCGCCTCGTCGCGCAGCGCCGACTCCAGGGCGGAAAGGGTGGCAGCAGGCGTCAGCGGTGCCACCGGGCGCAGGACGCTCTCGGTGTCACCGGGAGGCGACGTACGCCCGTCGTCCCGGTCGGGTCCGTACGCCCGGTCGGACGCGCGACCCGCAACGCTCGGACGGGATGGGCGCGCGATGGTGCCCCGCGGATGACGGGGACCGCCCGGCCCGAGGGTCTGCTCGGACTGGCCGGCCCAGCCGGGGGCGCGCGAACCGGGGCCGGCGGGATCCGAGAAGGCGAGCGGCTGCGTCGGTTGTCGCTCCCGGGGCGTGAACGCCGCAGGTCCACCGTCTGCAGGCTCGACGCCCGCAGGCTCGACGTCCGCAGGCTCCACGTCCGCAGGATCGACCTCCGTGGCACCGACGTCCCCGGGAGCGATCGACCTGCGCGCTGTCGTGTCGTCGCCGACCAGGGCGAGCAGCCGCGCGAGCTCGCCCGAGCCGTGTTCCGGTCGCGGTGCCAGGTCGGACCCGAGCCCGGCGGCCGTCGTGGGCCCGGCCGCCGAGGCGCCAGGGGCACTCGGGGCACTCGGGGCACTCGGGGCACCCGGGGCACCCGGGGCACCCGGGGTCCTGCCGGCCGAGGGCCCACCACCAGCCGCAGCGCGGTCCGCGACCGCCCGCAGGGCCGGGGGGCGCTCGACGCCGGGCTGACCGGACGGCTGCGACCCGGGCCCGCGGCCGGGTGGGTGGCGGGGGTCGCTCAACTCCTTGTCCGCCACGGACCCGGCGCGGGCCCGGGCCGCAGCCCGTCCGCTTCCGCGGCGCCGCCCGGCGTCCGCGGTCGTCTCCAGCGCGACCGTCCGGTCGAGGGCCGGGCCCAGCAGCGCGTCCACCTGCGGCGGTTCGCGCAGCGCCGTGAACGGGTCGCGCACGAACAGGGCCAGCGGGTCCTCGCGCAGCGCGATCAGGACTCCGGCCTGGGCCGCCAGCCCGGCCAACGCATCGGTCGGGCTCCGGCTGGACAGCCGCTCGTACGGTCTCACCCGGACCTGCCGGGGAAGGAGCCGGCGGCCTCGCCGCGGCCGAGCAGCTCGAGGTGCAGCAGGACCTGACCGACGGTGAGCGCTGCGCACTGGTCGGGGGTCCACCCGAGCTCGCGACCCAGCACGAAGCAGGCACGGGCCAGCGGCGCCTGCACCGCGGACTCGAGCTCGTCCGCCGTCAGCGCCAGGCCGCTCACCCGGTGCACCTCACGGAGCAGGTGCTCCACCAGACCGACCGGCAGCCGACTCACCTGGTCCATCGACAGCGCAGGCTCCACGAGCGCCTGCTGCACCATCAGCACACTGGTGAGCTGAGTGTCGTCGCGCGCGGCCTGGGCGATGCGCTGCACGTCGGCGAGCACCAGCGGCCGCAGCACCACGGTGCCGTCGGCGGTCGGCCCCGCGTCGTCGGCGCCGGCGGGGTCGAGCACGGTGCCCGGAACGACGACGACGTGCCGCGCCAGTGCGCCCGCGAGCAGCGCGTCGGCGGTGAGTCGCCCACCGTCGGGGTCGGCGGGCAGCGGTGCGGCGGTGCCTGCGGGAGCCATGTCAGCTGCCGGCGTCCACGACGCTCACCCAGAGCGCCCGGTAGGTCACCTGCTCCATGACGAAGTCGTCCTCGGGCATGGTGAACGACCACCCGTCCAGCTTGACCCCGTGCACGGTGACGGTCGAGCTGTTGTCGGGGAAGGCGGTGTTGTTCATCAGCAGGCTCAGGTTGAAGGTCGGGCTGACGAACGCGCCGGCCGGCCTCGTACCGGCTGCTGCGTCACCGAGCATCAGCCGCAGCAGAGCCCCGTTGACGTGCGCCCGGCCGATGGTGCCGGACAGGTCGACGTTGCCCGGCCGCAGCTCGGTGGCGTAGCGCTGGCCGAGCTCGTGGAACGGCCGCATCGCCGAGGTGGCGTTGATGGTGACGCCGGTGACCCGTCCGATGGGTGTCAGGCCGTAGATCTCGTTGACGGCCTTGGCCGAGTCACCTTCGGGGCCGGCCTCGACGGCGAGGCTGAGGGAGCCGTCCAGCCCGGTGAAGACGTGAGTGTTGGGCATGTCCTACTCCAGGTTCATGGTGACGCGGATGAAGTCGATCGAGAACGTGGGCTTGAGGGTCATGACCACCTGACAGACACCGCGGATCTCCTGCTGCCGGGTGGCCGTCACTTCCAGCGCGTACGAGACGAGCATCTCGTCCAGCACCATCTGGGAGAGGAAGCCGTCGAGCGTCGCCTGCAGCGCGGCGCGTACCCGTGCGTTGTTGAGCCGGCCGATGTACGGGTCCGCGCCGGAGCGCACGCCCGCCTTGGCGAAGTCCACCGTGCGCCGGACGCTGATCTGCGTGAACGGACCGGTGTCGGTGGTGATCGCCTTGACGACCTGGAAGCCGAACTTCCTGCGCACCAGGAGCACCCGGTTCTGCAGCAGGTTCTGCAACAGTGCAGACGAGTAGTCGACGTCCAGACCGTCGATGGGCAGCGCCTTGTTGGTCAGGCTGACGTGCGGCGCGAGCGTCGACAGCCGGCCGGCGACGACGGCCGCCAGCGACGACGGCGGCAGCGTGATCTCCCGGCCGTCGATGTCCGTCGTGCGGATGCCCGGCGCCACCAGCACGATGCGGTCGCTCGCGAGCGCGCCGACGTCGGTCAGCACGTCCGGTGCGGCGCTGCCGGTGCCCGAGTTGCGGGCACCCAGCACCGCGATCCGCTCGCGGCCCGCGCCCAGCGTCTGCGCCAGGTGCGCGCCGACGACCCCGCCGACCACGTTCGCGCCGAGACCGCCGACCACCAGGATGTTGACGGGCTGGTCCTCGAGCACGGCGAGCCCGGCCGCGACGTCGAGCGAGGTGACGTTGGGCAGGTCCGTGCCGCCGGTGAGCGGTCCGGACAGGGTGCCGAGCCCGGTGGACCCGCCGCCCACCTCGCTGGCGTCGACCAGCGTCGAGGCCGCGACTGCGGCGCGCAGGGTCGGCGCATCCGTCCCGGTGAAGGTCTCGCGGGTCCTGCGGTAGGACAGGCTGAGCCGCACCGACGGCGCCGCCTCGGTGCCCTCGTGGACCAAGTCGGCGGTGATCGCGTTGCCGTAGCTCCCCGGTTCCTTCGCGGTGAGCGTGAACGCGGCGCCGGTGGTGTCCCGCGGGACGGCCAGCGACGCGGGGGCCACCGTTCCGTTGGCGATGCGTACGGCGAAGACGTTCCGGGCGCCGCCGGCGTAGACCTGCTGCAGGGCCCGGGTCAGTGTCAGTGCCGGCTGCGTCGCGGTCGCGGTGGCCAGGGCGTCGTGGTCGCCGAACGCATCGATCGCATCGGCGTACGACCCGAGCGCCACCGGTACGCCCACGGGACCCTTGGCCGCGGTTCCGACGATGCCGACGTTGCCGGTGGCGATGGCGCCCACGGCGATGAGCCCTTCGGCGCGTACCTCGATGAATGTGCCGGGCACCACCATCTCGGCGATGGACTCGCTCATGTGGGACTCCTTCGGCGGACGACGAACGCTTCGAGCAGGGGTTGGGCGGGCAGGTCGATCTCGGTGATGACGCCCCCGGCGCCGGACAGCAGCGGGTCGACCCGCTCGTAGTCGACGCGGAACGCGGCGGTGCGCAGCACGGCACTCAGCGGGGCGGCTGCCGGCTGGACCGGTCCCAGCCGCAGGGGCAGGGCCTGGAGCAGCGGGGAGCCGGGCCGGGTGAGTACCTGCTCGACCTGCGTGCTGAGCGCCTCCACGTCGGCGACGTCGGTCGCGTAGACGGTGACGTCGAGCCGGCCGCGGTGCCGCGACGTGCGGACCTCCCAGAGCCCGACGTGGTAGGCGAGGTGCACGTCGCCCGCGGCCGGCAGCGGGTTCGCGAACCGCAGCTCCGCGAGGTCGGCGACCAGCTGCACCCGGTTGCCGGTGGGCGGGACGTCGACGACCGGTCGGTTCGTACCCGCGACGCTGACCGCGAAGTCGGTTGCGCCGAACGGCGGCTCGGGTACGCCGTCGGCTCGCACGATCGGGCCGTGCGGGACGAACAGGGTGCGTCGGTCGCCGCTGAGCAGATCGGCGACGCCGTCGGAGAACACCACCTGCGGGTGCGCCAGGTCGATGTCGTCGATGACGGCCAGCGCCCCCGACTCGGCCGGCGCGGGCAGCCGTCCGAGCCCCCGGACCGGCTCCTCGACGTCGTCCACCTCCAGGACCACCGCGGGCAGGTCCGCCGCGCGGGTGGGCACCGCAGCGCCGACCAGCGCCGGTGCCGGGCTGAGGGCCTGCAGCAGGTCGGCCACGTCGGTGACGAGCCCGGTGAGGCTCATGACGACACCCCGAAGGCCGACCGCAGCCCGTCCAGCATGCCGTCGAGCGGGGCCGTCGCCGCCTGCACCGACTCGAGCGCCGGCTGGAGCGGCGCGACCGGGTCCGCGATGTCGGGGATGGCCCCGAGCAGGTCGGGCAGTGCCAGGGCGTCCAGGCCGAGGCCGGCGAGCAGGTCGAGCTCGGCGTCCAGGTCGAGGCCGAGGTCGTCCAGCGCGGGTGGCGGTGCGGGGGGCTCGACGTACTGCTGGAGGACGATCCGGTAGCGGAAGCTGTCCGCGGAGCCGGCGACCTCGGCGACGTGCAGGGACTCCACCAGCACCTGGTCGAGCTCGGCCGCCGTGGTGATGTCGGCGACGAACGGGACCGGCGTGCCGGATCGGAACCGCTCGCGGAGCGTCTCGAGGAAGGAGTCGCGCGCCTCGTCGCCGGTCAGCGAACCCTGGATCGCGACCCGCAGGCCGGCGCTGCCGAGATCCTGGACCAGGTCACCGGCGAGCCCGGGCACCGGGAGCCGGGCCAACCGGCGCTCCTCGAGAACCTCGATGCGCTCGATGCAGGGCACGTCCCAGCCGTCGACCATCGGCCGGACGATCATCGCGGGCCCGGGTCGCGCTCGACGTGCTGCATCCGCCACTCCCGGCTGTCCGACCGCCCGCTCCGCCGACAGCACGGACCTTGGCGATCAGCGCGTCAACGGTGCGTCACAGACAGCGCATTGACCCGCGACAGCAGGATCAGCAGCGTCACGCGTCGGGTGTCTTCTGCTTGTCGAGCTGGCGCGACACGATCTGGCGGACCTCCTTGCGTGTCGCCCCCTCGGGGAGGGCGTCGATGGCGGCGAGCATGTCGGCCTTGGCCTGCTGGTCGCGCTCGAACACGTTGGTCCGGAAGGCCTTGAGCGCCTCCTTGGTCTGGAGTGACGCCCGCAGCGCGTCACCGAACGTCTTGCCGTCGGTGCCGGGGATCTCGTCATTGAAGCTGGGCATGTCGTCTCCGTTCATGAGCTCCTGCGCGCGGGGGATGATCCGCTCGACGATGCCGCGGATCTTGCGGTCGCCCGGACAGACTTTGCCGCCGCTGGTCGACCAGTGCTCGCCTGCCGCGACCCGGCCGGACAGCAGGCCGTCCGGGAAGTTCCCGTCGATCCCGAGCCGGTGCCAGCCGACGCCGCTCTTGCCTGGGACCGACGAGGGCAGCCGCTCGATCGGGATGTCGTGCTTCTGGTGGCACCAGACGATGAGCTCGGCCAGCCACTCGTCCTGGGCGGGCGTCCAGTCGGGCACCTGGCCGTCGGCCCACGGGAAGTTGTCCGACGACTCCACGGTGATGCAGTCGTGGTTGCCGTCCAGGACGGCCGAGCTACGGAAGTCGGTGTCGATGTACTGCTCGGCCTCACCCCGGTCGTTGACGAAGAAGTGCGGGGTCGCCTGCCCGTCGACGTTGAAGAAGCTGTGCATGGTGGACGAGCCGGACTGCGCCGTGTGGAAGATCAGCCGGCGTGGGTTCATGGGTTCTCGCAGCGGACCGGACTGGTAACGGGTCACCGGCCGCCAGGTGGCGCCAGGGAACTTCATGGCTCCGATCTTCCTCCCGCGCCGCCCCGTTCGCGGCGGATTCACGCAACGCGGCTACGCCCGCGGACGTACGCGACGAGCCGCTCCCGGGCCGACGCGCACCGGCCCTCCGGCAGCGAGCCTGGACGGCATGATCGAGCCAGTACGGACACAGGGGCTGAGCAAGCGCTACGGCGACCTCCTCGCGGTCGACGACCTGGAGCTGACGGTCCGTCCCTCCGAGGTCTACGGCTTCCTGGGCCCCAACGGCGCGGGCAAGACGACGACCCTGCGGATGCTGCTGGGACTGATCCGCCCGACCTCCGGCAGCGTGCGGCTCCTCGGCGAGCCGGTGGGCAGGACGGCACTGTCGAAGGTCGGTGCACTGATCGAGGGCCCGGCGTTCTACCCGTACCTGTCGGGGCGCGACAACCTGCGGGTCCTCGCGGGTCACGCGGGCGCGGACAGGTCGCGCGTCCGCGCCGTGCTCGACCAGGTGGACCTGACCGACCGGGCCGGGGACAAGTACGCGAACTACTCGATGGGCATGCGTCAGCGGCTGGGCCTCGCCGCCGCACTGCTCAAGGACCCCGAGCTGCTGATCCTCGACGAGCCGACCAACGGCCTGGACCCGGCAGGCATGGCCGACATGCGCACCGTGATCCGCAAGCTGGCCGGTGACGGCCGCACGGTGCTGCTGTCCAGCCACCTGCTCGGCGAGGTCCAGCAGGTCTGCGACCGGGTGGGCGTGATCAACCGCGGCCGGCTGGTCGCCGAGAGCACCGTGTCCGACCTGGCCGACGGCGGCTCGCTGCGGGTCGAGGCGCGGCCGGCGGAGCGCGCGTTCTCGCTGGTCTCGTCGCTGGTCGGTGCCGACAACGTGCGCCGCGACGGACCGGCCATCGACGTGACCGTCGAACGGCACGAGGCCGGGCGCATCAACACCGCGCTGGTGCGCGGTGACGTCGAGGTCAGCGAGCTGCACTGGCGGCAGCCCGACCTCGAGCAGACGTTCTTCGAGCTGACGGGAGCCCCCAGCGATGACCGGTGACATCCGCGCAGAGACGATCAAGCAGGGCCGTCGGCCCGCGAACTGGCTGCTGCTGGCCGTGGCGGCCGTCCTCGCGCTGACCTTCGCGTACCTGATCCCCTATGCCGGGCTCGGCAACGAGCCGTCCGGGGCACCCGGCAGCCAGCGCGGGCTGGAGAGCATGCTGCCCGCCCAGTTCATCGGCAACGCGATCGCCGGGACCCCGATCTTCGCCGGTGCCCTCGCCCTCGTCTTCGGGGTGCTGGTGGTGGGCAGCGAGTTCGGCTTCGAGACCTGGAAGTCGGTGCTCGTCCAGGGCTCGTCGCGGGTCACGGTCTACGCCGCGAAGCTGGCGACGGTGGCAGCCGGGGTGGCCGTCCTCGTGCTGACCATGGCCGGGGTCGCCGCGTCGGCCAGTGCCGCGGTCGCGGCGCTGGAGGACCAGCCGCTGGACTGGCCCAGCGCGACGGACGTGCTGCTGGGTCTGGGTGCCGGCTGGCTGGTCGCCATGATGTGGGCGGCACTGGGCGTGCTGCTGGCGGTCGTGCTGCAGGGCGTGGCGCTGCCGATCGGTCTGGGCCTGGTGTGGCTGCTGGCGGTCCAGAACCTGCTGACCGCCATCGCCGCCCCGTTGCTGGACTGGGTCGCCGAGCTGCAGAAGGCGCTGCCCGGCCCGAACGCAGGGTCGCTGGTCGCCTCGAACGGCGCGGCGACCGACACTCCGGGCGTCGCCGTGCTGGTCGACAGCGGGCAGGCCGCGCTGGTGCTGGGGGCCTACCTCCTGACCTTCGCGGCGCTGGGTGGTTGGCTGTTGACCCGCCGCGACATCGGATGACGACGCCACGGAATCGGAGCACGCCATGCCGCTGAGCAGACGCACGCTCGGCGACGTGGCGCTGGCGGCGGTGGTGCTGGTCGTCGCCGTGGTCGGCACCCTCGGCGCCGAGCACGCCAGCGGAGCCGACACCGCGATGGACGCCCGCGGCTACGCGCTGCTGGTGCCCGCGGCCGCCGTGCTGGTCATCCGTCGATGGTCGCCGCTGCTCACCCTCGGCGTCACGACGGCACTGACCACGGCCTACCTGCTGCTGGAGTACCCGTACGGCCCGATCCTGCTGGCGTTCGCGGTGGCGGTCTACACGGTCGCGCGGCACCTCCCGCTCGTACCGGCGGCGACGGCGTCGCTGGTGGCACTGCTGGTGCTGCTCACCCACCTGCTGACCAACGACGCCGCCCTGCCGGGTGCGCTCGGCCTGGTCCCCGGGTCGGCCTGGGCGGTCGTGCCGTTCGCGATCGGCGTCACGACCCGGGTCACCCGCGAGTCCGCCGCCCGGGCCCGCGCCGAGGCGGTACGCCAGCGCGTCGACGACGAGCGGCTGCGGGTGGCTCAGGAGGTCCACGACGTCGTCGGGCACGGGCTCGCGGCCATCAAGATGCAGGCCGACGTCGCCCTGCACGTGCTGTCGCAGCGTCCGGAACAGGCCGGGACGGCGCTGCAGGCGATCAGCAAGACCAGTACCGAGGCGCTCACCGAGCTCCGCGCGACCCTCGGTCTCGTGCGTCAGGGTGCGACCGAGGCCACCCGCTCACCCACCCCCGGTCTGAGGCAGCTGGACGAGCTGCGCCAGCGGATGGGTTCCGCGGGCGTCCGGGTCGACCTCGAGGAGACCGGCAGCGGCGAGGACCTGTCCCCCGCGGTCGACCTGGCGAGCTACCGCGTCGTCCAGGAGTCGCTGACCAACGTGCTGCGACACAGCGGCTCCAGCCTTGCCACGGTCCGGATCGCGCACCAGGCTGACGCGGTGCTCATCACCGTGTCCAACCGGCTGGAGGCGACGGCACCGTCGCCCTCGCCGTCACCCGACGGCATGGGCATCAGCGGCATGCGCCAGCGGGTCACCGCCCTCGGTGGCGAGCTGACCGCAGGCCCGACCACCGACGGCCGGTTCGAGGTACGGGCCCGGCTGCCCAAGGGCGCCCGCCCGTGATCGACGTGCTCGTCGTCGACGACCAGGACCTCGTCCGGCTCGGCCTGCGGACCCTGGTCGAGAGCGAGGACGACCTCAGCTTCGCGGGCGAGGCGGCCGACGGGCTGGCGGCGGTCGCCGCGGTCCGCGAACACCGACCGGACGTCGTGCTGATGGACATCCGGATGCCCGGTGTCGACGGCCTGGAGGCCACCCGACGCATCGCCGCCGACCCGGAGCTCACAGCCAGCAAGGTCATCGTGCTCACGACGTTCGAGCTGGACGAGTACGTCTTCGACGCGCTGCGCTACGGCGCCAGCGGCTTCCTGCTCAAGGACACCTCCCCCGCGGACCTGCTGCAGGCCATCCGGCTGGTCGCCGGGGGCGAGGCGCTGCTGTCGCCGTCGGTGACCCGGCGGGTGATCCGGGAGTTCGCCGCGCAGCCGGCCCGACGGCCGAAGCCCCATCCCCGGCTGAGCACCCTGACGCCGCGCGAGCTCGAGATCGTCGCCCTGGTGGCCGAGGGCCTGACCAACGACGAGATCGCCGACCGGCTGGTGGTCAGCCCGGCCACCGCGCGTACGCACGTCAGCCGGGCCATGATCAAGCTCGGCGCCCGCGACCGCGCCCAGCTCGTCGTCTTCGCGTACCAGTCCGGGCTGGCGAGCTAACGGACCCCGCGTGGCCGGAACTGCACGCTGATCCGCGGTCCGACCGGGCGGGCGGTCTTGGGCACCGCGTGGTCCCACGTGCGCTGGCACGACCCGCCCATGACGAACAGGTCGCCGGGACCGAGTGCGAACCGCAGCGAGGTGCCGCCGCCACGCGGGCGGAGCAACAGGTTCCGGGGCGCACCGAGCGACACGATCGCGACGAGGGTGTCCCGGTGCCGACTCCGGCCGATCCGGTCGCCGTGCCAGGCGACGCTGTCGCGCCCGTCGCGGTAGTAGCACAGCCCCGCGGTGCGGAACGGCTCGCCGAGCTCGTCGGCGTAGTGCGCGCTCAGCGCGTCCCGCGCCTCGTCGAGCGCCGCGTCGGGCAGCGGGTCCTGCTCGCCGTAGAAGCACAGCAGCCGCGGCACGTCGACCTCGCGGTCGTACATCTGGCGTCGCTCGCCGTGCCAGGGCACCGATGTGACCAGCCGCTCGAACAGCAGGTCGGCGCCGTGCACCCACGACCGGTGCACGTCGACCCAGGCGCCCTCGGTGAGCGTCGTCCGCTCGGTGTCGCGGCCCAGCGGGCCCAGCGCCGTCTGTTCCGCGTCGTCGAGCAGGGAGGGCTGCAGGATCGGAGCCATGGCGTCGAGCATACCTCGTCAGTCGAACACGCGTTCGATCAGAGGCCGATGTCGTGCTGCGATTCGCGGCCGACGCGCTGTCCTGATCCGCTAGCCCGCCGGGGCGCGGTGCTCGGTCAGCAGCTCGCGAGCGGCCGGCGCCACCTCGCGGCCGTAGCGCTCCAGCACCGCGGGGTCGTCGCTGGACAGGATGAAGGCGCTGACGCCGTACGTCACCGCCAGCTCGACGATGTCTTGCGCCCACGCTGCCGGCGGGCCGTGCAGCAGGCCGGCGCGCTCGGCGACGAACTCGCCCGAGACATTGACCAGCCGGCGCACCGCTGACGGGTCCCGACCGGCAGCAGCGGCAGCATCGTCGATCGTCCGATTCATCGGCTCGAGTGCCTGCGGGCCACCGAGTCCGTTCAGCGTCGGCAGCCATCCGTCGGCGAGCCGTCCGACCAGGCGCAGCATCCGCGGCCCGTACGCACCGACCCAGATCGCCGGCGGGTGCGCCGGCGCCGGGCCGCGCTTGGCGCCGGTGAGCTGGTAGTGCCGCCCGTCCAGCCGGACGCCGCCGCGGGTTTCGGTGTCCCAGATCTGCCGGATGACGTCGATCGCCTCCTCCAGCGCCTCCACGGCAGCGCCCGGCGTGCGCCGGGGGCCGCCCATCGCCTCGATCGCGTCCCAGAAACCGCCGGTGCCGATCCCGAGCTCGACCCTGCCGCCGCTGAGCAGGTCGAGCGAGGCGACGCTGCGGGCAAGCACTGCCGGCTGCCGCAGCGGGAGGTTGGTCACGTTCGCGCTGAGCCGGATCGTGTCGGTGCGCGCGGCGACGTACGCCATCAGGGTCCAGGTGTCGAGGAACCGCGGCTGGTACGGATGGTCCTGGAACGTCACCAGGTCGAGCCCCGCGCGCTCGCAGACCCGGGCCAGCTCCACGGTCTCGGCGGGCGCCAGCGCCGAGGGGGTGAGGAAGGACCCGAACAACAGGTCGTGCCCGTAGTCCGGCATGACGTCCTCCGATCGAGCTCCGCTGCTGACTGACGGATCAGTTTAGGTCTGCGACCATCACCGCATGCGGTACGCAGCCATCGGCATTGTCGCCCTCGCGCTGATGGCGTCCACCGTCGGGCATCAGCCTGACCTCGCGGCGGGCACGACACCGGCCGTGGCGCCGACGGCCGGTGACGACTGCCGGGACGCACCGCGGATCGTGTGCGGGCACGTCACGGTGCCGATGGACCGGCGCGACCCGGCCGAGGGAAGGCTGGACGTGACGTACCAGGTGCTCCCCGCGCGCGGCGAGAGCCGCGGCACGATCCTGGCGACCGAGGGCGGACCCGGGTACTCGTCCATCGCGAGCACCCGCTGGTACCGGGACCTGTTCCAGCCGTTGCTCGCGCACCGCGACCTGCTCATCGTCGACCTGCGCGGCACCGGGAGCTCCGGGGCGATCAACTGCCCCCAGCTGCAGGCGTACGCCGGTGACTACGTCACTGCCGTGGGCCGGTGCGGCCGCCGGCTCGGCAGCACCAGCGACCTCTACGGCTCACGGATGGCGTCGCTCGACGTCGCCGCCGTCCTCGACCACCTCGGGATCGACCGCGTCGACCTCTACGGCGACTCCTACGGCACGTTCTTCGCCCAGACGTTCGCGGTGCGGCACCCCGACCGGGTGCGCAGCGTGGTGCTCGACTCGGCGTACTTCGTCGACAGCGCAGACCCCTTCTACCCCGACGCCAACCGCGCACTGCGCCAGGCGTTCCGGGTCGTGTGCCAGCGCGACCGGGAGTGCGCGCGGCACCCGGGTGAGCCGCTGGACCGGATCCGGCGGCTGGTCCACCGGGTACGTCACGATCCCATCGTCGGCCGCGCGCAGAACGGTGACGGAGTGGTGCGCCGCATCGTGGTCGACGTCAACGGTGTCGTGTCGCTGCTGACGGCCGGCTCCGGCAACCCCAGCACGTACCGCGAGGTCGACGCCGCGATCCGCGCTGCGCTGCGACCGCGGCCGTACGACCTGCCGCTGCTGCGCCTCGCCCGCGAGTCGCTGTGGGAGGGCGGCGCCGGGCCGTACGAGACGTACTCGGAGGGCCTGTTCCTCGCCGTCAGCTGCAACGACTACCCGCAGCCGTTCGACATCACCGCGCCGATCGCGGACCGCCCCGCGCAGTACGAGCAGACGCTGCGGCGGCTGCATCGCAGCACGCCACACGTCTTCCGGCCGTTCACCGTCCGCGAGTGGGCAGGCTCCGACTTCGGCTACTTCGACTCCTGCCTGCGCTGGCCGGCGCCGAGCCGGTGGGTGCACCCGGTGCCGCCGCACGCGGTGTACCCGGACGTGCCGGTGCTCGTGCTCGCAGGAGAGCTCGACTCCAACACGTCGCCGGAAGGGGCACGCGACACCGCGGCGGCGTTCCCCGACTCCACCTACGTCGAGGTGCACAACACCACGCACGTCACGGCGACCGAGGACTTCGACAGCTGCGCGTCCCTGATCGTGCGCCGGTTCGTCCGCACCCTGGACGCGGGCGACACCTCGTGCGCGGCCGAGCGCCGGCCGCTGCGGCTGGTGGACCGGTTCGCCCGTACGACCGAGCACCTGCCCTGGCAGGGCCCACGGCACCGCACCGCGCGCGCGGCAGCCTCCACCGTTGCCGACGTGCACGCGCGCTGGTACGCGATGTTCGGCTACTCGGGCGTGGGGCTCCGCGGCGGCAGCTTCGACCTCGAGGGCGGCTCGTTCACCGCGCGACCGTCGGTGGTGCGCTGGGAGCTCGACCACGTGCGCTGGGTGCGCGACCTCGCCGTCACCGGCGTCATGAGGTGGAACCGTCGCAGTGGCGCCGTGACCGCGCGGGTGCGGGTCGACGGCACAGGTGCGGCGCCGGGGCGGCTGCTGCTGCGGTGGAACGACTCCGAGACCCAGCCGGTAGCCACCGCCACCGGACGGCTGAGCGGCGATCGGGTGCGCTACCGGTTCCCCGCTCCGTAGGCAAGGAGGTCACTACCTCCCTGCCACTTCCAACGTATAGCGCAGGTGGGGGCTTGCGGCAAGACCGGGGTCACGCCGCAGACTCTCCAGTCGGAATGGGGGATCTTCATGACTGACGTGATCATTGCCGGCGGCGGACCGACCGGCATGATGCTGGCCAGCGAGCTGCGGCTGCACGGCGTGCACGTGCTCGTACTGGAGAAGGACACGGAGCCGACCAGGGTCGTCCGCGCGCTCGGCCTGCACGCACGCAGCGTCGAGGTGCTGGACCAGCGCGGTCTGCTGGAGCGGTTCCTCGCGCTCGGCAAGCAGTACCCGGTCGTTTCCTTCGCCGGCATCTCCAAACCGCCTCCCGACCGGCTGGACACCGCACATCCGTACGTCCTCGGCATCCGACAGCCGATCATCGACCGCCTGCTGACCGAGCACGCCACCGAGGTCGGCGTCGAGATCCGGCGCGGCAGTGAACTGGTCGGGCTGACCCAGGACGACGATGGGGTGACCGTCGAGCTCACCGACGGGACGCAGCTGCGCTCGCGCTACCTCGCCGGTTGCGACGGCGGACGCAGCACGGTGCGCAAGCTGATCGGCGTCCACTTCCCCGGCGAGCCCACCAGGGTCGAGACGCTGCTCGGCGAGATGGAGGTGACCGAGGATCCGGAGACCGTTGACGCCGTCGTCGCCGAAGTCCGCAAGACCCAGCTGCGGTTCGGCCTCGGGCACCTCGGGGACGGGGTGTACCGCGTCGTCGTGCCCGCCGAAGGGGTGGCCGAGGACCGGACGGTTCCGCCGAGCCTCGAGGAGTTCCAGCAGCAGCTGCGGACCCATGCAGGCACCGACTTCGGTGTGCACTCACCGCGCTGGCTGTCCCGCTTCGGCGACGCCACCCGGCTGGCCGAGCGCTACCGGACCGGGCGGGTGCTGCTGGCCGGCGACGCGGCGCACATCCATCCACCGCAGGGCGGGCAGGGGCTCAACCTCGGCATCCAGGACGCGTTCAACCTCGGCTGGAAGCTGGCCGCCGCGGTCAACGGCTGGGCACCGGACGAGCTGCTGGACAGCTACCACAACGAACGGCACCCGGTCGCCGCCGCTGTGCTGGACAACACCCGCGCGCAGAGCGTGCTGATGTCCGTCGAGCCGGGGCCCCAGTCCGTGCGCCGGCTGGTGTCGGAGCTGATGGACTTCGAGGAGGTGAACCGGTACCTGATCGAGAAGATCACGGCGACCGGGGTGCGCTACGACTTCGGCGAGGGGCACGAGCTGCTCGGCCGGCGGTTGCGGGACGTGGAGCTGAAGCGGGGTCGCCTCTACGAGCTGATGCACGGCGGCCGCGGGCTGCTGCTCGACCAGACCGGCCGGCTCTCGGTGGCGGGCTGGGCAGATCGGGTCGACCACGTCCTCGACGTCAGCGAGGAGCTGGACGTGCCCGCGGCGTTGCTGCGGCCGGATGGCCACGTGGCGTGGGTCGGTGACGACCAGCAGAACCTCGTCGGCCAGCTGCCCAGGTGGTTCGGTGCGCCGGTCAGCTGAACAGAGGGCGAGCCCCCTGTGTCCTGTGGTCAGCGGGTCAAGAAGCCGTCGGCGATGCTCACCTGCCACTGGTGCCCGTCAGGATCGGCGAACACGCCGGCGTAACCCCACTCCTGTTCCCCGGCCTCCATGACCGGCTGGGCTCCGGCTTCGTGAGCCCGACGCAGCAGGTCGTCGACCTCGGCCGGGGTTGGCAGTCCGATCAGGAACTGGCACTCGTGCGTGCTCTTGGGCGATCGCTTGCGACCACCGATCACCCAGCCGAAGCCGGTCCGTGGGATCAGCATCAGCCGCAAGCCGCCGCTGATCTGGAACTGCAGTGGCTCGGGCAGGCCGTCGTCGGCCAGGTCACCGAACGCTGAGAACCCGAGGGCGGTGTAGAACGTGTGTGACACGGAGCGATCCGCGATGGGCAGACAGACCGTGGCTCGGTCGAGCGTCACAGCCAAACCTCCTCAGGCCTTCACGTAGCCGCGTGCCTCGACGATCCTGCCGTCGCGGATGCGGATGAGGTTCACGCCGCGGACCCGGTCGTGCTCGCCGTTGCCCCATTGCAGAACCCACGGTGCGACGGCGAGGTCACCGAGGATCTCCGCCGGCTCCGTCGAGAAGCGCAGAGCATGGTTGCCCGCGAGCTCGGACCAGCGCGCCAGGCACGCTCGACCGCCCTCATGACGTGCTCCGTCCGGAGCCGGGGTCGTGTCCTCGATGACGCATTCGTCTGCCACCAGATCCTCCAGAAGAGCCGGATCGTGCACACGGAACGCCCGGTTGTACTGGTCCAGGACCTCACGGGTGGTGCGGGCTGTCGTTGTCATCATCCGGCGCTCCTCGAATAGCAGGTAGATCGATCGGTCTATCGACGATAATAGAACGGTCGGTCTACTGTCAATGGCCTGTCCTGCTGCAGCCGACGGTCCGGGGATCGGCGTCGACGCGATCCTGAAGGAGGCCGGTGTGGCGCGGCGTGTTGCAGGTCCCGCACGACCCGATCTGCAGAGCCCGCGTCAGCGAGGAGTTGGACGTGCCTGCGACGCTGCTGCGGCTGGACGGCCACGTGGCGTGGATCGACGATGGCCAGCAGGATCTGCCCAGCCAGTTGCGCGCCTGTTCGGTGCGTCCGTCAGCTGAACGCAGCTGCTTGAAACGGATGCTGATTCGCCTTGTGGACAAGGCCATTCGGTGTCGGGGGAGTGTCGGTGGCCGGGTCTAGGTTGGTGTCATGTCCGACCAGCCGATCAGTCCCGCCGCGCACCCGGTGGCCGAGCTGTGTCGGCGGTTGGGTGCCCGGCTGGACGAGGTGGGCGACCCGGCCCTGTGGTCAGTCGGGGATTCGGAGCTGGGCGGGCTGGTCCGGAACCTGGACGTGCAGATCCGCCGGTTGCAGGCCTGGCAGACCAAGACCGTGGCCGAGGCGGCCCGGCGGGACTTGGCCAAGACGGTCGGGGCGACCTCGACGACCGGGTGGTTGGCCGGCACGCTGACCGCCCGCCCGGCCCGGGCCCGCCAGCTCACCACCCTCGCATCGGAGCTTGATCACGGTTTGGGCGCGACGGTGGCGGCGTTCGGGGCTGGTGGGATCGATGCCGACCAGGCGCGGGTGATCGCCGACGCGGTGCACGCCCTGCCCGCCGAGGTCGGCGAGCGGGTCCGCCGTGAGGCCGAGGCGTTCCTGCTCAACCAAGCCGAGGTTCATCCCGCCCACGTGCTGGCAGGGCTCGCCGCCCACGTCCTGGACCACATCGCCCCTGAGTTCGCCGAAGAGAAGCTGAGCGGAACAGCTCGCCCGCGACGACGCCAGGGATGAGACCCGGGCGAACACGTTCACCGCCCACCCCGACCACCGGGGAAGGATGCGGCTGCGCGGCGAGCTCGACCCCGAGTCCTGGGCGTTGGTCTCCGCCGCATTGGAACCGTTCGCCAAACCCAGCTCGAGCGTGCAACCAGATGGACGGACCGAAACCGACCGGCGCACCGTCGGGCAACGCCGGGCCGACGCCCTGGTCGAGATCGCCCGCCGCACCCTGGGCTCGGACCAGACGCCGACCTCGTTCGGGTTCCCCGCCCACCTGGCCGTCACCATCGGCTACCACCAACTCCAAGCAGCGACAGGGGTCGGCACGCTGGACACCGGCACCCCGCTGTCGGCCGAAGACATCCGCCGGATCGCCTGCGACACCACCATCCTGCCGGTGCTGCTCAACGGCCACGGGGTGCCGCTGGACGTCGGCCGGGCGATCCGGGTCTTCACCAAGGAACTCCGCCGGGCCGTCGAGATCCGCGACCTCGGCTGCGCGTTCCCCGGCTGCCCGCGTCCTGCCTCGTGGTGCAACGTGCACCACATCGTGCACTGGGCCGACGGCGGACCCACCAGCCTCGACAACGGGGTCCTGCTCTGCGGCACCCACCACCGGGTCATCCACCGCAACCAGTGGACCGTCCGACTCGGCAACGACCGCCGACCCGAGTTCCTTCCACCCACCTGGATCGACCCCGACCGAACACCCCGCCGCAACACCATGCACCTGCGGCTGTGAGGCGGCGTGGGCGCACGCAGCGCTAGCCGGCCGGCTGCGTAGCGATCGAGTGCGCTACCGGTTCCCCGCTCGTAAGCGGTGAGCGGTGTGGGAATGTTGTCGCGCTGCCCCGGTGCTGTTCTGAGAGGTGGTCGACCGTGAAGCGCCTGGTGATCTGTTGCGATGGCACGTGGAACACACCGACCCAGACCAAGCAGGGCATGGCGTATCCGACGAATGTCTTCAAGGTGAGCGACGCTGTGCGTGCTGACGCCGCCAACGGCGTTCGCCAGGTCCCGTACTACCACGAGGGCGTAGGAACCAAGGTCACGGAGCGCATCCGCGGCGGCCTCTTCGGGTTTGGACTGTCACGAGATGTTCAAGCCGCCTATCGGTTCGTCGTGGAGAACTTCGAGGACGGGGACGAGCTGTTCCTCTTCGGGTTCAGCCGGGGCGCGTACACGGCACGAAGCACAGCCGGGTTGATCCGCAACGCCGGCGTCCTGCGACGAGAGCATGCCGACCGCATCGCTGAGGCGTATTCGTTGTATCGCGACAGAAGGAGTGCTCCCAGGAGTGCGGAGGCCGAACGGTTCCGGCAGAGATACTCGGACGAGATCACGATCCGCTTCATCGGGGTCTGGGACACCGTCGGGGCTCTTGGCATCCCCCTCAGCGGCTTGAAGATCGTTGGTCTCGTCAACCGCCGCTGGGCGTTCCACGACACCGACCTGAGCAGTCGCGTCGAGTCTGCCTACCAAGCCGTCGCCATCGATGAGCGCCGTTCTGCGTTCCGCCCGACACTGTGGAACCAGCAGGCACATTCCGAGGGCCAGACGTTGGAGCAGGTCTGGTTCAGCGGGGCCCACTCCGACGTGGGCGGGGGAGAACCCGACGGGCACCTGGGCGACCTCGCCTTGCGGTGGTTGGCCGGGCGTGCAAGCACACACGGCCTCGAGTTCACGGAGTCCTTCGCGGTAGCCAACGAAGCAGCCTTGGGCCCGCTGCACGACCAGTTTCGAGGCTTCTTCAGGCTCTTCGGGTCACACGAGCGACCGATCGGGGAGGCCGCGTCAGGCGCTGAGTCTGTTGCCTCAACGGCGGTGGAGCGACTTGAGGCCTTGCCGTCCTACGATGCCCCGACTCTGGCGTCGTATCTCAAGCAGCCCGAGCCGCGGGTCACTGACGTCAGTCAAGGCTAGACCGAGGCGTGCCGGCCAAGCGTGCGGTCTGCCCACCCGAGTGGCGTCCCACCGGTCTGGATGGATCGACCCACTGACAACCCCGACGCAACACCATGCACCTGCGGCTGTGACGGGCGGCGTGCTCGGTATCGCCACTATCGGTTCCGGTCGACGAAGAGACGGAAGAAGCGTGCCAACCAGTGTCGAATACGGCCAACGAGCCCCTGCAGCTCGGCGGCCGGGGTCCCAGAGTGAGGCGGGTTCCTCGTACTCGCGGGAGTGCCGGTCCCCGGACCACGCAGGCCAAGCAGCTCCTCGCGATATTGCTCGGTCCGCGGGTAGTTGCCGTGGGTGAGCACTTCGACCAGGTAACTGGTCATGTCGATCTCCCGCGCCGTGCGGTCGACGCGGTTGTCGCTCCTGGCGAAGGACCACACCGGGAACCCGAGGTAGTCCGTCGGCCGCCAGAGGTTGCGCCACCGGGCCTGGGCCCCCGCGTCGTCCGGCGTCACCGCGAGTAGGCGGGACACCGAACCGTCCGGGGCCACGGCCGCCGGCTCAGCCCTGCTGGCCGATCCCCACGGATCGCCGGCCCAGAGGCTGGCCGAGCGGACGGCGGGCACACCAAGGACATGCGGCCCGAGCAGCTCCGGGAAGATGCGACTGAAGTACGCGCGTAGCTGTGAGCCATAAGTCAGCAATGAGACATGCCGGAGCCTTGCACTGCCACCCGCGTCCATTCGCAGAATGCCGGCCACGGCCAACACACCGCCGAGACTGTGCGCCGACAGGACGACAGCATCGCCACGACGGCGGCTGTCCCCTACCACCGCCGGCACGGCGCCGGTCTTTTCGTCGGGCGTCGTGTCAAGCCACCACTCGATACGGTCAGTGAGCTCGGGGACCGCGCGCTCGGCATAGCACGGAGGTCCGAACGGGTGCGCTGCTCGGGGGAGGAAGCACACCAGGTCCCAGATGAGTCCGAGGGGCCGCTTCTTGCCGCTGCCTGCTCCCTTGGCCAGGGCGCTCACCAGTGCCGCAGCCATCAGCGCGAGCCCGACGGTGCCGAGATCGACGACCCGCTGCCAGGCGACCGCGCCGCCTCGGGAGTCGGCGTACTCGAGGCGTCCCGACGCCGACAGCGCCACGGCTGCGACGGTGAGAGCCAGGCCCATCAGGACGAGCAGGCCGAAGAGTTTCTCGGCCCGGTGCGCCGCCCGGGCGAAGCGCCGACTCCGTCGCACGCCGTGCGCCCCCGGCTCCCCGGCAGGGGGTACGTGCCGCCCCACGACGTACGCGGTGAGCAGTGCGAGGACGACGACGACGAGCGCGACCAGGGTGGCGATCCCCAGCAGCACGTAAGGCAGGGGCACGGTGAGCAACGGGTCTGGGGCAGGGCACGGGTTGCCGCACACGTCCAGCAGATCCGGTGCGACTGGCGTCGCGTCTGCCTTGGGGAGCAGCGTGCGTGCGCCCTTCGTCCCGTTCAGCCAGTCGCCCAGGCCGAGCACCAGCAGCGATGACAACAACCCTGCGGCGACGACGGCAGCACCGAGGAACATGCCCGGTGCGGTCCCTGCCCACGCCTGGTACGTGGTCTCGCGCCCTCCCACGAGCCGCCGCAGGCAGACGACCGCGGCTACGACCGCCAACGCCACGCATGCACCCAGCCACGCAAACTCGGACCACTGCGTCAGTAGCACCGACGCAGCCAGCAGCAGACCCGCGCCGGCACCCAGCCAGGACAGGCCCGACCCCAGTCGGAGCAGCATCGCCCAGAGCACCAGACCCAGCAGCACGGCCAGCACGGCGGTGGGCAAGGTGCTGACACCCAGCAGCGCGGACTGCCCGGACTGCAAGGGCTCCACCACCCCTTCTCCGGTCTCCAGCACCGGACGGACCGACACCATTGCCACGCCGGTCCCAAGCAGCACTAGCACCGCGGTGCCGAGCAGCAACGACGTTCCCCTTCTGGGGCGGTCCGGCAAATCGGGCGCGTCGGTGGCCCGGCGGACGGTGACGAACAACGCCAGGAGAAGGACGGCCACTGATCCGATCACGCAAGCGCCGATGATCCAGGATTCGGTACCGCGCCCCCATGCCTGGTCCCGGCACTCGGCCGTCGCCAACACATCGACACTTGCGCAGTCGGGGCCGGTGCCGAACAGGGCCGGCCAGCCGAGGGCGAGCGCCACGACACCGAAGCCGGTCGCCAGGTGACAGTGCGCAAGCGCGCCGACCATCCGGTCACCGGCCCAGAAGCTCGGACCTTGCAGGGGTGACCCGACGACGGCCGCAGGTGACTGCCGAACCTGATAATTGCCGACGACCCGTTCGTAACGCGCCCGGGTGACGACCGACAGGTACCAGAGGCCGCACAGGACGACGACCGGCACGAGCGACAACGCGGCCAGGCGCACCGCCAGGGAGTGGGCGGCGAGGCTGTCGAACCAACCGGGCAGCCGACCGCACACCCGCTCGCCCTCGTCGTAGCACTGCGTCGCCACGAGGTCGAGGCTCAGCTCACACAGCGCGACGACCATGAACGCGGTCAGCACCAGGCCTGCGACACGCAGCGTCCACGCGCCGCTCCGTACGGGCCTGTCCTCGACCCGCCGCGACCAGTACGCGACGTTGGCCAAGCCGAACGGAAGCAGCAGGGTCCAGCCGATCGTGCTCAGTACGCCGATCGCCTTGCCGAGCGCGCCCACGTCACCACCCGGCGTCATGCGTGCGAGGCCACCCCATGAGTACGCCTCCCGGGTGATCCCGGGCGGGACCCGGCCGCGGTCTTCCTCGCCGGGCGCACCGCGCGGATCCTTCGGCCGCCAGAACCCGGCGTACGTGTCGCCGAGCACCTCGTCAACCTTGTCGGGGTCGAGGTCCAGCATCGCCGCCGGCGTCGTGTTGTTGACACCGTGGATGCGCAGCTCGAGGACGACGTCCTCGTTCGTTGGTGCACCCCTGTCGTCGACCATCGGCACCCCCGCGCACTGTGGTGCCGCCATCCAACACCCGGCGGAAACGACCAGGGAGCGTTATGGCGAAACGGACGCGTGCCGGCCAATCGTGCGGCCCGCCCACCCGGTGCCGGGGCGGCCGAGCAGGAAGCCCTGCGCACAGCCGATGCCGAGGGTGCGCAGGTGGTCGAGGTCTTCCTGCTTCTCGACGCCCTCCGCGCACACCAGCACACCGAGGATGTCGGCGTACGCGACCAGCGCGCTGATGACCGCGCTCCGGCCGGTGTCGCGTGCGCAGCCGTCCACCAGGCCACGGTCGATCTTGATGATGTCGGGACGCAGCCGCGCGAGCCGGTTGAGCTCGGCGGCTCCCGAGCCGAGGTCGTCCAGTGCGATGCGGGCACCGCGGCTTCGGGCCCGGTCGACGATGGTGACGAGCGCGTCGGCGGTGAGCGAGTCGGGTTCCTCAGACAGCTCGACCACGATGCCGCGCAGGTCGCGCGGCGCCGCTGCCCAGAAGCGTTCGGAGCGCAGCGCGGTCGCGGAGGCGTTCACGAACAGCTCACCCTCGGCCGGCCGGCCCGGTAGCGCTACCGCGGCCCGGATGGCCGCGGCCTCGAGCAGGTCGCCGTACCCGCGCTCGTGCGCGACCCGGAACACCTGGGACACGTCGGTGCCCGCGTTGGCGAACCGGCACAGCGCCTCGTGGCCGATGACCGCTCCGGTGTGCATGTCGACGAGCGGCTGCACGACGATCCGGAAGGGGGGCATCTCCGCGCCGGCCAGCGGGTCCTCGATGCCGCCGCGGTGCACGACCACCCGGTCGCGGCCGTTGCGCTTGGCGGTGTAGAGGGCGTCGTCGGCGCGTGCAACCGCCTGACCGGGGTCGAGGTCGGGGTCCCATGCGGCGACGCCGGCGGAGAAGGTCTGCCCCTGCGGGGTCACGGCCCGCAACCCATCGAGGACCAGCGCCGCTTCCTCGATCGTGTGACCGGGCAGCAGCACGGTGAACTCCTCGCCGCCGTAACGGGCGAGCATGCCCCGGTCGCCGAGGGCGTCGGTCCACGCGGCGACCGACTCGCGCAGCACCAGGTCGCCTGCCTGGTGACCGTGCGCGTCGTTGAACAGCTTGAAGTGGTCCAGGTCGAGGATGGCGACGCACAGTGGTTCGTCGTCGTCGCGGCTGGTGCGGCAGGCCCGCGACAGCTCGTGGTCCCAGGTACGCCGGTTGGGCGCACCGGTGAGCGCGTCCGACCGGGCCAGAGCCGCGAGCTGGATCGCCTGCACCTGCACGACGTCGAGCAGACCTGACATCCGCATCACGACGAGGACCGACAGCGCGACGGCACCGACGCTGACCACCGGCCACGCGATCCCCTGACCGTTGATCCCGTCTATCACCAGCGCGACGCCGGGCAGCACGAGTCCGGCGGAGAGCGTGACCAGGCGGCGGCGCGGCGCGACCACCTGTTCACGGTCGGGAGTGGGCTCGCCCAGCGTGCGCATCGACGACACCGAGGCAGACGCGGCGACGATCACGTACACGAGCAGCCACAGGCCGTCCATCCATCGCGGTGGCGCGATGGCGAGCAGCGACGTCACGGTGAACGCGATGTCTCCTGCCAGCGCGGAGCCGAGCGCCAGCGCCAGCAGCCGGTACGACGTCGTGGCGGCGCCGTGTGATGACCACAGCCGGGCGGCCATCGCGAGCAGCAGCACGTCGGCGATCGGGTACGCCGATCCGGCGATCTTGGCCAGCATGTTCTGCGTCGAGTCGAAGGCCAGCGGCTCGATCACGGTGACGACCGCCAGCACGGCAGCACCCGTCGCGACGATCGAGGCGTCGAGCAGGGTCGTCCGGTCGGTCGAGCCGCGTCGGGTACGGACCATGAGCAGCAGCCCAGCGGCCAGCAGCACGTAGCCGGAGAGGTAGACGGCGTCGGAGGGTGCCGGGAACAACGCGAGTCCCAGCAGGTGGTTCTCGACCGTCCACACCAGCTCGCCCAGCACCCAGCAGGCGAACCCGCTCACGATGAGCAGCCAGCCGGCCCGGCGGTAGGGGCGGTGCTTGATGATCCCGGCGTAGGCGACGGCGATCGAGCCGACGGCGACGATGTCGTACAAGATGGTGAGGTCGCGGCTGTCCCAGGGCAGCACCAGATAGGCCAGCGCCGCGAGCAGCAGCACGCCCAGAACGGCACACTGTGCCCGGGTCAGTTCACGCACCGCCACAGCGTACGAGCGGCCCGATGGAACACCCGCCGTTTCGCACGAGGACTGGGCCGAACGGCCCGCGATCGAACCTGTCCGTCGGATGTCGCCTGTCCGGTCAGACCAGCGACAACGTGCGCAGCACGACCCGAGCCGCCTCGCCGCCCTCGGCCTCGGCCACGTCGAGCGCACCGGGCACGTCGAGGTCGTCCAGCAGTCGCTCGGCGGCCGCCGACGTCGCAGCCGTCGTCGACGACGAGCGACCGGCGGCGGCGTACAACCGTTCGAGCCGCGCCCCCGCCGCGGTCACGTCGTCGTACCGGTACTCCCACCGCGCCGACCAGGGCCGGTCGAGCAGCAGCAGCCGGACGGCCGCGGGCGGGTGGTCGGCGAGCAGGTCGCTCACGAGGGTGAGGTTGCCGGTCGACTTCGCCATCTTGGCGCCGTCCTGGTGCACCGCACCCACGTGCATCTGCCGACGGGCGAACGGCTCGCCAGCGGTGGCGGCCGCCACCATGGCGCTCTGGTACGCATGGTGCGGGAACGTGAGGTCGTCGCCGCCGACGAGCACGTCGACGCGGCCACCGAGCACGGCGAGTCCCATCGCCGCGCACTCGGCGTGCCATCCCGGCCGGCCCCAGCCCCACGGGCTCGGCCACGCCGGGTCGAACTCGTCGGAGGGCCGCCACACGGCCACGTCGAACGGGTCGTCCTTCGCGTCGTCGTCGGGCGCGTCGCCGTACTCGCGGGACAGCGTAAGCGCCTGCTCCCTGTCGAGTCCCGACCCCGCGACGGCGTCGGCGCCGCGGAACCACACGTAGCCGTCCCGTGCGTACGCGTGCCCTGACGCCAACAGGGCCGCACCGAGCTGCAGCACGTGGCCGACGTGGTGGCGGGCCCGCGGCTCGTGGTCGGGCCGGCGGACCGCGAGCTGTCCCATGTGCTGGGTGAACAGGTACTCCTGGCCGAGCGCGAACTCGTCGTAGTGCCGCCCGCGCGTCTCGGCGGCGCGGGTGAGGACGTCGTCGACGTCGGTGATGTTGCGGCACACCTCCGGCTCGACGCCGGTCGTGCGGATCACCGAGGCGAGGGTGTCGGCCCAGACGAACGTCGCCGCGTGACCGAGGTGGGTGACGTCGTAGGGCGTGATGCCGCAGACGTACAGCCGGGCCGTGCCGACCAGCGGCAGCGGTGCCCCGGCGAGCCGCAGCTCGGCTGACCGGATCTGGGTGTCGTCGGGCCCGCCCAGCCGGCCCTCGAGACCGACGACCCCGGACGGTGGTGCGACATAGCGGCTCACCCCGCCGATGATGCCAGGGTGAGGTCGAGGGTGCGGCGGACCAGCCGACCCACCTCGTCGGTCTCGATCAGGAAGCCGTCATGCCCGTACGGCGACTTCACCACCTCGAGCCCGGAGCACCCGGGGAGCGCCTGTGCGAGCAGGGCCTGCTGCTCCAGCGGGTAGAGCCGGTCGGAGTCGATGCCCGCGACCACGGCGGGCACCGCGCAGCCGGCCAGCACCGCGGCGACGTCTCCGCGCCCGCGGCCCACGTCGTGGGTGTCCATCGCCTCCGTCAGCGCGACGTACGTGCCGGCATCGAAGCGATGGGCCAGCTTGTCGGCGTGGTGGTCGAGGTAGGACTGCACCGCGAACCGGCCGCCGCGCAGCGGGTCCTCGCCCGGCTGTGGCTGGTGCCCGAACCGCTCCTCCAGCTCGAAGCCGGAGCGGTACGTCAGGTGCGCGATCCGCCTGGCGACGCCCATGCCGACGACAGGTCCCACGTCGTCCTCGTGGTAGTCGCCGCCGAACCAGCGCGGGTCGGCGCGGATGGCGCTCACCTGCGCGTGCTGGGTGCCCAGCTGGTCGGCGCTGGTCACCGCCGTCGCCGCCAGCACCAGCATCGACGCGAGTCGCCCGGGGTACGTCAACGCCCACTCGAGCGCCCGCATGCCGCCCATGGACCCACCCAGCACCGAGGCGAACCGTTCGATGCCGAGGTGGTCGGCCACCCGCCGCTCGACCTCGACCTGGTCGCGCACGGTGATCGGGCCGAACCGGGACCCGAGTGGTCGGCCGTCGGCGCCGGGTGACGCCGGCCCGGTCGTGCCCTGGCAGCCGCCGAGCACGTTGGTCGCGACCGCGAACCACCGGTCGGTGTCGAGCCCGCGGCCCGGTCCCACCAACCCGTCCCACCAGCCCGGCGAGGGCTGGCCCGGGCCTGCCGGTCCGGCCACGTGCGCGTCACCGGTCAGCGCGTGCTCCACCAGCACGGCGTTGGTGATCGCGCCGTGACGACGTACGGGCTCGCCCCAGGTCTCGTACGCGACCCGCACCTGCTCGACCGAGCCGCCGAGCTCCAGGTCGAGCCGGCCCACGTCGACGAACCGGCGACCCGCGACCGGGTCGCCCTCGCGCCACGCCCCCGACACCGGGGGCGTGGTCCCGTCAGGCACCCTTCGCCGCGCGGAAGCCCGCCTCCAGGTCGGCCAGGATGTCGTCGATGCCCTCCAGCCCCACCGCGAGGCGCACCAGCCCCGGCGTCACGCCGGTGCTGATCTGCTCCTCGGGCGACAGCTGGGAGTGCGTCGTCGACGCGGGGTGGATGACCAGGCTGCGCACGTCACCGATGTTCGCCACGTGGCTGTGCAGCTCCAGCGCTTCGACGAACCGCTTGCCGGCGTCGAGGCCGCCCGCGATCTCGAAGGCCAGCACGCCTCCGGCGCCGAGCGGCACGTACTTGTCGGCGCGCGCCTTCCACGGGCTGCTGGCGAGGCCCGCGTAGTTGACGCTCTCGACCTCGGCACGCCCCTCGAGCCACTCGGCCACGCGCAGCGCACTGTCGCTGTGCCGCTGCACCCGCAGGCTCAGCGTCTCGAGGCCCTGGGAGAGCAGGAACGCATTGAACGGCGCGATCGCCGGGCCGATGTCGCGCAGCAGCTGCACCCGCGCCTTGAGGATGAACGACAGGTTGGCACCCAGCGGGGAGCCGACCCCGAGGTCACGCGCGTAGACCAGACCGTTGTAGCTCGGGTCGGGCTGGTTGAAGCCGGGGAACTTCTCCGGGTCGGCCGCGTAGTCGAAGCGGCCGGCGTCGACGATCACGCCGCCGATCGCCGTGCCGTGCCCGCCGAGGTACTTCGTCGCCGAGTGCACGATGATGTCGGCACCCCACTCGATCGGGCGGGAGAGGTACGGGCTCGGCACGGTGTTGTCGACGACCAGCGGAACTCCCGCGTCGTGCGCGACCCTGGCGACGGCCTCGATGTCGAGCACGTCGATCTGCGGGTTGGAGATGGTCTCGGCGAACAACGCCTTGGTGTTCGGCCGCACCGCCGAACGCCACGCGTCGAGGTCGTCAGGGTCGTCGACGAAGCTGACGTCGATGCCCAGCTTGGGGAACGTGTAGTGGAACAAGTTGTACGTGCCGCCGTAGAGCCGTGCGCTGGAGATGAGGTGGTCGCCGGCCTGGGCCAGGTTGAGCAGTGCCAGCGTCTCGGCGGACTGTCCGCTGGCGGTGAGCAGCGCCCCGACACCGCCCTCCAGGGACGCGAGCCGGTCCTCGACCGTGGCCGTGGTCGGGTTCATGATCCGGGTGTAGATGTTGCCGAACTCCTTCAGCGCGAAGAGGTCGGCGGCGTGGTCGGTGCTGTCGAACGTGTACGACGTGGTCTGGTAGATCGGCAGGGCACGCGCGTTGGTCTGGGCGTCGGGCGCCTGCCCGGCGTGGATCTGGCGGGTCTCGAAGGACCAGGCATCGTTCATCGGTCGAGGCTCCTTCTCGCAGCAGTTCAGTGCACATTAGCCAGATGGCGGCTGTTGAGGGCAGTCCTCCGGCATGTGGGACGAGGCTGCTGGTTTCGCAAGTGCCCTTGCGAAAGCCGCGCTTCCCCCCGGTTATTGCCCGGGGGAACTGCGGCTTTTGCGGGGCGGCGGCCGTGGAACGGCGCGATCGCTCAGGCCGCGCCGGCCTCTCCGGCGTCGAGGCGACCGCGTACGTCGTCCGGGTCGACCCCGAGCCGGCCCAGCACCTCGAGCGCCGGGTCCGGCCGCTGGCCGGACAGGACCGCCCGCAGCAGGTCGTTCGGCTCGATCCGGCGGCCCTTCGTCGCCACCACAGCGGTGGCGGTGCGCTCCAGCACGGCCTTCGCGCCCGACGTGAACGACCGGTGCCGCTTCTCGCGCACCACGGCCAGCGGCCGGAAGTCACCGGTGTCGACGCCGACGGCCAGCAGTGCCTCGACGTCGAGCACGTGCAGCGCGTCCCGCGTCGCCGCGAGGTCGACACCGAGGGCGGCGGCCGGTCCGGCCGCCGGGTCGTGCAGGAGCCCGAGCAGCAGGTGCTCGGTCCCGATCCGGCGGTCGCCGCGCAGCGCGGACTCCTCGACCGCGTGCTGCACGGCCAGCGCGCTGGCCCTGGCGAAGCGACGGTTGAACACGCTCATCCTCCGTACCTCTTGTGCACGGCCTGCCGGCTCACTCCGAGCGCGTCGCCGATCTGGTCCCAGGACCACCCGTGCCGGCGCGCCGAGGCCACCTGAGCCGACTCCACCTGGTCGGCGAGACGACGCATGGCGACCACCGCCCGCAGGCCCACCGCCGGGTCGTCCGACCCGATGCCGGTCGACAGCTGCTGCACGTCCATGGCTGTCAATCTACGTTGACAGACACTGCGGTGTCAACCTGTGTTGACACCACTCCGACCGCCGGGTCAGGAAGCGGGCAGCGCCGCGAGCGGCGCGTACGTGAACCACGCGGGGCCAGGCTCGGCGACCAGGAAACCCTGCACGCAGCTGATGCCCAGTGCGCGCACCCGGTCGAGGTCCTCGACCCGCTCGAGGCCCTCCGCGCACACCAGCACGCCGAGGATGTCGGCGTAGGCCACCAGGGCGCTGATCACGGCCTGCCGACCCGGGTCCTCTGCGCAGCCGTGCACCAGGCCGCGGTCGATCTTGATGACGTCCGGCCCGAGCCGGGCGAGCCGGGTCAGGTCGGATGCGCCGGCACCGAGGTCGTCGAGCGCGATACGCGCGCCCCGGGCGCGGGCCCGGCCGACGACGTTCACCAGCTCGGGCTCGCTGAGCGGGCCGTCCTCCTCGTTCAGCTCCACGACGATGCCGCGCAGGTCCTTCGGCAGCAGCGCCCAGAAGCGGTCGGAGTCGAGTGCGGTCACCGACGCGTTCACGAACAGCTCGGTGCCCTCCGGGCGCCCGGGCAGCTCCATGGCGGTACGGATGGCGACGGCCTCGAGCAGGTCGCCCCACCCGCGCTCGTGCGCCACCCGGAAGGCCGACACCGGGTCGACCCCAGCCTTGACGAAGCGGCACAGCGCCTCGTGGCCGAGCACCCGGCCGGTGACGACGTCGACCAGCGGCTGCACGACGATGGTGAACGCCGGCAGGTCGGTCTCGTCCACGGGATCCACGCCGCCGCCGGGGTGCACGACGACGCGGTCCCGGCCGTTGCGCTTCGCGACGTACATCGCCTCGTCCGCCCTCGCGACCGCCTGGCCGGGCTCGATGGCGGGGTCCCATCCGGCGATGCCGGCCGAGAACGTCTGTCCGATCGGCGTCACCTTCCGCAGCGACTGGATGACCGTCATCGCCTGTTCGAGAGTGTGACCGGGCAGCAGCACGGTGAACTCCTCGCCGCCGTAGCGGGCGAGCATGCCGCTCCCGTTCAGCGCGGTCGTCCAGGCGGCGACCGACTCGCGGAGCACCAGGTCGCCGGCGGGGTGGCCACGGCGGTCGTTGAACTGCTTGAAGTGGTCGAGGTCGAGGATCGCCACGCACAGCGGGACGTCGGTGTCGCGGCTCTCACGACAGGCTCGCGACAGCTCGTGGTCCCAGGTCCGCCGGTTCGGGGCACCGGTGAGCGAGTCGGAGCTGGCCAGCGCGGCGAGCTGGACCGCCTGGACCTGCACGACCTCGAGCAGCCCCGACATCCGCAGCACGACGAGCACGCACATCACGAGCGCGCCACCGCCGACGATCGCCCAGGCGGTGCTCCCGCCGTTGAGGCCGTCGATGATCGTGGCGACGCCGGGGAGCATCAGTCCTGCGGTGAGTGCCACCAGTCGTCGCCCGGTGCCGGCCGCGAGCTCGCGCTCGGGCACGGGCTCGCCGAGGGTACGCATCGACGACACCGACGCCGCCGCAGCGACGGTCACGTAGCCGGCCAGCCACAGGGAGTCCACCCAGTGCGGAGCGGTGATGCCGGCCAGCTGGTAGGTGTTGAAGCCGAGGTCCGCGGCAAGGATGAATCCGAGCGAGGCGGTCAGCAGCCGGTGTGAGGCGCTGGTCCTGCCGGACGTCGACCACAGCCGCGCCGCCATGGCCAGCAGCAGCACGTCCCCGATCGGGTAGGCGGAGCCGACGAGCTTGGCGAACACGCTTGCCGACGAGTCCGCGGCGAGGGGCTGGATCACGGTCACCACTGCCAGCACGGCTGCACCGGTCGCGATGATGCACGCGTCCAGCAGTGCGGTGCGGTCGCGTGTCCCTTGCCGGCTCCGCACCATGTAGAGCAGGCCGAAGGCCAGCAGGACGTAGGCGGTGATGTAGAGGGCGTCGGACGGGGCCGGGAACCAGCCGAGCCCGAGGACGCTGTTCTCGACGGTCCAGACGAGGTCTGCGACCACCCAGGTGCTGAAGCCGCCGGCCACCAGCAGCCAGCCCAGGCGCTGCGGGGGACGGTGCCGGGCGATGCCCCACCAGATCACCAGGCTCGCGACGACGGCGATCGCGTTGTACCAGGGGTAGGACAGGGACGTCGGCATCGACGCCGGGACGAACGCATACGCCAGCGCGGCGAGCGCCAGCCCGCCGAGTACGACGCGCTGGACGCGACTCAGTTCATCCACCTTCGCAACGTAGGAGACGACGCGCGCCCGACCACCACTCCGGAGGCCAACCCGGGCCGAACGGCGGCAGATGTCAACCGTGCGAGGACCGGGTCGTATGCCCCATCGGGCACCGTCACCGGGCGTCCTCGCCACTGTGGGCCCGCCTCGGCCGACGTACGCTCGGCTGATGACCGCCGCCCGCCGCTGGTGCCTCGTCGCCCTCGGCGTGGCGCTGCTGCTGGGGACGCCGCTGGCGGTACGGGCGCTCCCCGCGGACGACACCGACATCACCGCCACCGAGCTGCTCACGCTCATCCAGGGATCCGACTCGGTGCCGTACTCGGGTCTCGTGGAGTCCATCGGCACCCTGCAGCTGCCGGTGGCCGACGAGTTCAGCGAGATCGCCGACCTGCTCGGGGAGCGCACCCGGCTGCGGGTGTGGTGGCAGGACGAGCACGTCTGGCGGGTCGACGCGATCGAGCCTGCCGGTGAGACCGACCTGTTCCACGACAGCTCACTGATCACCAGCTGGGACTACGAGTCGGAACGCGCGACGACCACGGCCGAGCCCCGCGTGCGACTGCCACGCGCCTCCGACCTGCTGCCGCCGCAGCTCGGCCTGCTGGCACTGCGCGACGCCCGCCCCGACGAGGTCAGCCGGTTGCCGGCAGCGCGCATCGCCGGCATCGACGCTCCCGGGCTGCGGCTCGTGCCGACGGAGGAGCAGTCGACGATCGGTCACGTCGACGTCTGGGCCGACCCGGAGACCGGACTGCCGTTACGGGTCGAGGCGTTCGCCGACGGTGCGGAGCTGGCCGCGGCGGCGACCAGCTTCGTCGACGTGTCCTTCGCGGCGCCGCCCGACGACGTGGTCAGGTTCACGCCGCCACCGGGCGCCGACCTCGACGTCGAGGACGCGTTCGACGTGGCAGCCGGCGCCGACCAGTTCTCGCCGCTGATCTCGCCTCCCCGCCTGGCGGGCCTGGACAGCAGGCCCGGCGCGGTCAACCGGGTCAGCGCGGTCGGCGACTACGGCCGCGGGGTGACCAGGATGCTGGCCGTGCCGCTGTGGGAGCAGTCCGCGGACCCGCTGCGCGAGCAGCTCGAGTCGACGCCCGGGGTGATGGGGCACAGCTACGGACTCGCCCTGACGGTGGGGCCGCTCAACCTGCTGCTCACCCCCGACACGTTCGAGGACGACCGCAGCTACCTGCTGGCCGGCACCGTCACCGAGGACACCCTGCAGGACGCCGCCGGCGAGCTGCTGTCCGGCAACTACCTGGTGCGGGTGCAGGGTCGGTGATCACCACCAGCGGGCTCACCAAGCGGTACGGGCCGGTCCTCGCCGTCGACGACCTCGGTCTGGACGTGCGCGAGGGCGACATCTACGGCTTCCTCGGTGCGAACGGGTCCGGCAAGACGACGACGGTGCGGATGCTGCTCGGGCTGGTGCTCGCCACCTCCGGAACGATCGAGCTGCTCGGGCGGCCGATGCCGCGCGACGGCCGGCACGTGCTGCCGCAGGTCGGCGCGCTGGTCGAGGGACCTGCGGCGTACGGCCACCTGTCCGGACGGTCCAACCTCCGGCTGCTGGACGCGGCCGGACCAGGCGCCGCGCGGCGCACCCGGCGCGCGCGGGTCGACTCGGCGCTCGAACAAGTCGGACTGGCCCGGGTGGCCCGCCGCAAGGTGCGCGCCTACTCGCTCGGGATGCGGCAGCGGCTCGGGCTCGCGGCCGCGCTGCTGCGTACTCCCCGGCTGCTGGTGCTCGACGAGCCGACCAACGGCCTCGACCCGCAGGGCATCCACGAGATCCGCGAGCTGCTGCTCGAGCTGCACCGGCAGGGCACGACGGTCTTCCTGTCCAGCCACCTGCTGGCCGAGGTCGAGCAGCTGTGCACCCGGGTGGGCGTGCTCGACCGGGGACGGCTGGTGCTGCAGGACCAGCTGGCGACCCTGCAGCAACCGACCGGTCGCACCGTCGTGCGCACCCCCGACGCCGACCGTGCGCACGCCCTGCTCGACGGCCGGGTGGAGCACCGTGAGGGCGACCGGCTGCTGGTGAGCCGCAGCGACACCTCGGCGCTCAACAGCCTGCTGGTCAACCAGGGCGTGCGGGTGACGGAGATCGGGCCGGAGCGGCGCAGCCTCGAGCAGGTGGTGCTCGACGCGACCACCGCCAGCCCGGAGGTGGCGCCGTGATCGCCGTCGAGCTGCGCAAGCTCGTCACGCGGCCGCGCACCTGGATCACCATCGGGCTCATCGACGCGCTGCCGACCCTCGTCGCCGTGCTGCTGGCGCTCACCGACCTCGGCCCGCGACCGGGCACCGGCCCGGCGTTCCTGTCCGCGGTGCTGTCCGACGGAACGCTGTTTCCCCTTGCTGCGTTGGCGATGGTGCTCCCACTGTTCCTACCGGTGGCTGTCGCGCTGGTCGCTGGTGACGCGATCGCCGGAGAGGCGCAGACGGGGACCCTGCGCTACCTGCTGGTCCGGCCGGTCGGCCGCACCAGGCTGCTGGTCGCCAAGCTGGTGAGCGTGGTCGTGTTCGTGCTGCTCACCGTGCTCGTCGTCGCCGGGACCGCGTTCGTCACCGGGGCGCTGCTGCTCGGCGACGCGCCGCTGTCGTCCAGCGTCTCGGGCACCTCGCTCACGCAGCAGGAGCTCGCCTGGCGCACGGCGATGGCGCTCGGCTACGCCGTGCTCGCCATGCTCGGCGTAGCGGCGATCGCGCTGTTCATGTCGACGGTGACCGACTCGCCACAGGGCGCGGCGATGGGCGCTCTTGCCTTCCTGATCTCGTCCACCCTGCTGCTCACCCTGGACGCCGCCAACGGGCTCGACCCGTACCTGCCCACCCGCTACTGGCTCGCCTTCGTCGACCTGTTCCGGGACCCGATCCTGTGGCGCGACGTCGTCCGCGGCCTGCTGCAGCAGGGCATCTACGTCGGCGTGTTCCTCGCGGCCGCGTGGGCCAACTTCACCACCCGCGACATCACCTCTTGACGCCGCGTCAGGCGGGGCCGCGCAGCAGCACGGTGTAGCCGCGCCCGCCACGCATCTGGCGTGCGTCGGTGATGGCACTCAGCTGCACGGGCGTGAGCCGGTTGGCGGTGCCGCCGGTGCCCGTCTGACCGAAGTCGTTGAAGCCCCAGATCCACACCCGGCCGGCGGCGTTGATCGCCGTCGTGTGGTCGCGACCGCAGTGCACGTGCACGATCCCGCTCAGCGCCGTGACCCGGGTCGGGACGCGCCGCGTGGTCGTGTTGCCCAGTCCGAGCTGCCCGCGGTAGCCACGACCCCAGACCCACACCGTCCCGTCCGACTTCAGCGCCACCGAGTGGTCCGCTCCCGCCGCCAGCGCGACCACGCCGCTCAGCCCGGGGACGGCGACCGGGATGGTGCGCCGGGTGGTGGTGCCGTCGCCGATCGTCCCGTACGTGTTCAGTCCCCAGGCCCGGACGCTGCCGCTGGACAGCAACGCGAGGGCGTGGTTGCGCCCCGACGCCATGTGGGTCACGCCGCTGAGCCCGGACACCGTGACCGGCGACGTCTGCCGCACCGTCGTGGTGCCGTTGCCGAGCTCGCCGTTGGCGCCACCACCCCAGGCGCGCACCGTGCCGTTGCCGAGGACTGCGTACGTCATGTCCCGGCCGGCCGAGATCATCGCGACACCCGAGACGCCGGGCACGACGACGGGGGCCAGCCGCCGGGTGAGGGTGCCGTCGCCGAGCTGGCCGAACTGGTTGAAGCCCCAGATCCGCAGCGTGCCGTCGCCGAGCCGGGCGACGGAGTGGTAGTGGCCGGTGGTGATCTCCGCGACGCCGCTGAGGGTGGTGATCCGCGTCGGCGTGCTGCGGTCGGCCGTGGAGCCGAGCCCCACGGCGCCCTTGGAGCCGTCGCCCCACGACCAGACCTGTCCGCCGACCAGCGCCAGCACGTGCTCGCGGCCGCCACCGATCTGCTGCACGTCGGTGAGCGTGTTGACCGGGCCGAACGCCGACCGGTTCCCGGTGGAGCCGTGCCCGAGCTGGCCGTCCGAGCCGAGGCCGACACTGGACAGGTACCCGGCGGCGGCGGCGGAGGCCGGTGCGATCGCCAGCCCGATCCCGGGCACGACGGCAGCGGCCCCCAGCACCAGGGCCGAGCGGCCCAGCCCTCGGCGGGTCAGCTCGTACGGTCGCGGCTCGGTCATCGTCGACCACCCCCTCTCGGCGGCAAGTCTGTCCCGGGTGGGCGCCCCGGGTCCCCGTCTTCACCGGACCGGCACGCACGATCACGCGCAGCGACGAGTCATCCCCGGAGCGCGGTGCAGTCGTCCGCCGTCGGCGCGGCTGCCTCGTCCGTGCCGAGCTCGAGCTCCACGATCGACTGGACCACCGGGTCGTCGGGCAGGTCGCCGTGCGACACCTCGGCGTCGGCGCAGACGCTCTGCACGGTCAGGTTGACCGCACCGTCGAGCTCGGCGGAGTCGGGCGGCGTCACCGTCTCGTCGTCGGTGGTCCACACCGAGACGAACACCGGCCCCTCGGGCGTCTCGTCGCCGGCGTTGAGCGCGCGCAGCAGGTCGCTGTCCGGCGCCAGCTGCTCGCAGGCCACCGGGCAGCCGAGGGTCCCGCCCGCGAGGTCGGCGAGGTCGGTGCCGTGGTGGGGTGAGCCGAGCGTCACCACCCGCCGCGCCTGGGCGTCGCCGCCGAGGTCACGGACCCACAGCCGGGTGATCACCCCGCCGGCGGAGTAGCCGACCACGTCGACCGACCCCGCGCCCGTACGCTCCAAGGCGTCGTCGGCCGCGACCTCGAGGGCCTCGGCCTGCTCGACCAGGTCGCCCCTCCCGTCGCCGACCGGCTGCACGATGGTCGCGTCGCGCCCGGCATCGCGCAGCGCGGCGGCGAGCCCCTCCAGCGAGTCGGTGCTGCCGCCGTAGCCCGGCACCAGCAGCACCGGACCCTGCTCGTCCTGCGCGACCGGGTCGACCCCGCCGGTGACCCGCAGCACGACCACGACGGCAGCCACCACCACCCCGACGGCCGCCAGTGCGGCGAGCGCCAGCACGAGCCGCCGACGCGCGGGGGCGAGGGTGTCCAGCACCCCCCCATGGTGCGTCGTGCCGCGGTTTCGCAAGGGCACTTGCGAAACCCGCACTCCCTCAGCGCAATAACACGGGGGAAGTGCGGACGACACGGTGGCAGTGAGCGCCTATCCGGCGTCGGGACACCGCCGACGTCATCCACAGCCCGCGCCCGTTGCCACCACTGTGCACAGCGGGAGCAGGCGCATCCGCCGCCAACTCGGCCGCGAGCCCACGCTGCCGACATGGACGAGGACGCCCTTCGCGAGCTGGCACGAGGCCAGAGCAACCTGTTCTCCACCGCCGACGCGCGGGGTTTCGGCTACGACGACCGGGCCATCACGTCGATGGTGCGGCGCCGGTTGTGGGTGCGCGTACGGCGCGGATACTTCGTGCCTGCCGACATCTGGGCGGTGGCTGACGAAGTGGAGCGCTACCTGTGGGTGGCGCGCGCGGTGGTGCGATCGAGCAAGCATCCTCTGGCAGTCAGTCACGTGACCGGCTCACTTGCGCTCAAGGTCTCGGCCTGGCAGCCGCGGCTGAACACCGTCCACGTTGCCCGGCTCGACGGCCGGCACGGTCGCACCGAGCACGGCGTCACCCACCACGAGCGCAAGTTCAGCATCGACGACTGCCTGCGTGTCGATGACGACTTCCTTGTCCCCCCGATCCCGTACACGATCTTCGGCGCGATGTCCCAGCACGATGTGGACAAGGCCGTCACGATCGGTGACTCAGCGCTCAACATGGGGATGCTGACGGACGAGGAGTTGTGGAAGGAAGCGCAGGACTCGAGCTTTACGCCGTACACGCGCGGAGCCCGCTTCGCCGTTCGGCTCCTCGATGGCGGTGCGGCGAGTCCCGGTGAATCCCTCGCCCGGATGCTGTTCTGGCGGCAGGGACTGCCGAGACCGACGTTGCAGCACCCGATCACGCTGCCCGGTCAGGTCGCCTTCCTCGACTTCATGTGGGAGGACGCGGGGGTCGGTGGCGAGTTCGATGGCAAGCAGAAGTACATGCGCAGCGCACAGGCCGGCGAGGACCCAGGCGAGGTGGTCTTCCGCGAGAAGCGGCGCGAGGACGCGCTGCTCGAGGAGGGCACTGTCAGGATCATGCGGCGAATGATCTGGGCAGACCTCTCCAGGCCGCAGCAGACCGCGGCCCGGTTCCGCGACGCCATCGCCCGCGGTAGTCGCCGTCAGGCCGTCCTCGCCTGACCGCCTTCCCCGCGTCGCCCGCAGCTCCCCCCTGTTATTGCGCGGGGGTGGCGCCGGTTTCGCAAGGGCACTTGCGAAACCCACACCCGGGGGCCAGGACTCAGCTGCCCCAGTCCGGGCGGAGGCCGAAGCCGGCGACGCCGTCGGCGTCGGTGCGCGAGGCGAGCACCTGGTGCAGCTGGATCTCGTTGCGCTCGAAGCCGAGCCGCGAGCCGGCCATGTAGAGCCCCCACACCCGGGCGGTCCCCTCCCCCACCTCGGCCACGCACTCGTCCCAGTGCTCGACCAGGTTGCGGCACCACCCGGCGAGCGTCAGCGCGTAGTGCTCGCGCAGGTTCTCCTCGTGCCGCACCTCGAGGCCGGCGTCCTGGGCCGCGGTGATGATGCGGCCCGAGCCGGTGAGCTCGCCGTCGGGGAACACGTACCGGTCGATGAACGCGCCCACCTGCACCGGCCGGTTCGACGGCCGGGTGATGCAGTGGTTGAGCAGCCGCCCACCTGGGCGCAGGTGGTCGCGCAGGAAGCCGAAGTACGCCGGGTACTCGCGCAGCCCCACGTGCTCGGTGAGTCCGATCGAGCTGATCGCGTCGAAGCCGGTCTCGGCCACGTCGCGGTAGTCGCCGTGGCGCACCTGACCGCGCGCTGCGAGCCCGTCGCGCTCCACGGCCGCCTGGCCCCAGGCCGCCTGCTCGCGCGACAGGGTGACGCCGATGGCGTGGACGCCGTACTCCCGCACCGCGTGCCGGACCATGCCGCCCCAGCCGCACCCGACGTCGAGCAGCCGCATGCCCGCGCGGAGCCCGAGCTTGCGCGCGACCAGGTCGTACTTCTCGGCCTGCGCCTCCTCGAGCGAGGCGTTCTCGGTGGGGAACACCGCGCAGGTGTACGTCATCGACGGGCCGAGCACCCGCTCGTAGAACGCGTTGGACACGTCGTAGTGGTGCTGGATCGCGGTCGCGTCCCGCCCCCGCGAGTGCCGCAACCCCTCGACCGCACGGCGCCACCGCGGCAGGTGCTCCTGCGGCGGCGGGGGCGGCGGCCGCAGGTGCTCCCAGCCGAGGCCGCGCACGATCCGCAGCACCTCGCCCGGTGAGGCCTGCAGCCGCATCTTCCCCATCAGCTCGCGCATCACCGGGTAGGGGTCACCGGGGTGCGCACCGGAGATCTCCAGGTCGCCCGCGACGTAGGCGCGCGCCATACCGAGGTCGCCGGGGGCAGTGAGCAGGTACGACAGCCCGCGCTCGCTGGCCAGGTGCAGCCCGATCGGCGCGTCCGGCGGGCCCGCCGTGCTCCCGTCGAACGCCGTCAGCCGGAAGGGCACACCCGCCGGCATCAGCGCTGTCAGTGCCTCACCGACCGAGACCCGGGTGGCGTGAGTGACGCTGGTCATCTCCGATTCACCGCCTTCGCGTAGAGCCCCGTCAGCCGATCATCGGGATCGTAGTGCCGCTTGACCGCGGCCAGCGCAGGACCGTTGTACAACCGGTCGAACTCCTCTGGCGAGTAGTACGCGTCGGAGTACAAGGACTTGTGCCCACCCACGTCGGTCACCTGCCGTTCGACAACGCGGTTGAGGTCGCCATCGGCGGCGCCGGGCGCGATCGGCACGTTTCCCCAGAAACCGACGTTCACGTACGTCCGGCCCGGCTCGAGCGGGTACAGCGGCCAGCGTCGGGCGGATCCGGGGCCGGTCGGTTCGCGCAACCGCAACGGGCACAGCCAGACCGGGCGCATCCCCACCTCGCGGTCGAACCAGTCGAGGAATCCGGAGAGCTGGTCGACCGGTACCTCGACATCCTGCACCACGCGCTCGGTGTCGGGCTGCCCGCGCCAGCGCTGCAGCCGCGCGTACGCCCCGTAGCGGTGCTCGAGGCCCACCAGCCGGTGGTAGACGTCGCTGCGCCGGTAGCGCCGGGGCCACAGCCGTCGCGCCACCGGGTGCTGGGCGCCGAACGCCCCCGAGCACCAGAACCAGTCGGTGTCCCAGCGCCAGAGGTAGTCGTAGGCGGTGAGCACGTCGTGCGAGCGCTGCTGCAGCGACCGGTAGTAGACGTCCGCCCCGGTGTAGTCGCTGGCGCCGGTGGCGGTCTGCGACCAGCGGCCGAGGGTCAGGTAGATCTCGTCGGGCGAGAACGCGACCCCGTCGACGAAGTCGACCGGTTCGCCGTCGTGCTGGCCGGTCTCGACCAGCTGGGCCAGCTCCTTCTCCAGCGCGTCCAGCCCGACCCGTACGTGGCGCAGCGCGACCGCAGCCGACACCGGCTCCAGCTCGATCCGCACGCGGGTGGCGTAGCCGAGCGAGCCGTAGGAGTTGGGGAACGCGGCGAACAGGTCGGCGTGCTCACCTGTCGGCGTGGCGCACACGACCTCGCCCGCACCGGTCAGGATGTCCAGCTCGAGCACCGACTCGTGCGGCAGGCCGTTGCGGAACGACGAGGCCTCGATGCCGAGCCCCACGACCGCGCCGCCCAGCGTGATCGTGCGCAGCTGCGGCACCACCAGCGGCATCAGACCGTGCGCCAGCGTGGCGTCGACCAGGTCCTCGTACGTGCACATGCCCTGCACGTCGGCAGTGCCTGCGACGGCGTCGACGGAGATCACGCCGCTCAGCCCGGAGACGTCGAGGCCGGGCGTGGTGGGCCGACCGCGGGGCCGGAACAGGTTGGACGTGCGCTTGGCCAGCCGCACCGGCGCGCCGGCCGGGATCTGCCGGTATGAGCCGACCAGCCGCTGCACCGCCAGCGAGTGCGCGTCCGTGCCGACCGTCCGGGCCGCTGTCGTCGTTGCCGTCACCACGGAGCACACCGTATGCCCGCCCGAGGGCAGCGTGCCCCCCGCCCGAATTGCGGCCGCCGCCGAGCCGCAGTTGCATGTGACCGCCAGAGAGCAAGCCGCCGACGACAGGAGGCCAGTCATGGACCAGCCGATCGTGTGGATCATCATCGCCGTGGTGGTGGTCATCGTGGTGGCGCTGCTCGCCGCGATGTCGACCCGCCGCAAGGCCGGACGCCGGGGCAAGGCACAGGAGCTGCGGGCCCAGGCGGACTCGCAGCAGGACACGGTGCGGCGCCGGGAGGCGCAGGCAGCCGAGGTGGACGCGCGTGGCCGCAAGGCCCGGGCGGAGGCCGACGAGAAGGCCGCGCGCGCCGAGCGGCTCGAGGCGGAGGCACGCGAGCAGCACCAGCGGGCGCAGCACCAGCGCGCCACGGTGGACGAGCAGTACGCCGAGGCAGACAAGGTGGACCCCGACAAGCGTCGCGGCGACGAGCCACACCCGCACGCGGGCGAGCACCACCCGGAGGGTCAGCGCCGGGCCGAGGGCGAACAGCCCGAGGGTCAGCGTCGGCGGGACCCCCGCCGGCCGGAGGACGACCGGGGGTCGGACCGGCCGCCGCGGTGACCGGGGTCGCCGTCCTCAGCCGTTGGGGTCGTGCGCGAGCGGTTCCGACTTGTCGGCGGCGTGCCAGAGGAAGTCGACCTGCTGCTGCTTGCGCATGATCATGTGCTCGAGCAGGTGCTCGAGCGCCTCGCTGCGGGGTTCCTGACCCGAGTGCGGGATCACGGCGTGCAGCCCGGCGACCGCCTCGACCTCGTGCTGCAACAGCGCGTCCAGGGCGGCCTCGGTGTCGCCCGGGACCTCCACGCTGCCCGCTTCGAACCGCGGCGTGCCACCGAGCGCCGAGAACTTCTCGACCAGGTGGTAGGTGTCCTCGAGCTCGGCGAGCACGAACTCCCGCAGCTGTGCCTTGACGGCCGCACCGCCGACGCCGCGCAGCGACCCGGCCAGCACGGTCATGGTGAGCAGTGACCGGCCCTGGGCGTCCAGTGCGATCGCCATCGTCTCGAGGGTCTTCTCGACATCCATCTTGTCTGCCACGCGGCGACCCTAGTGGGGGGAGGGAATGTCGCCATTCGGGTACCGTTCACCTCCGCCATGAGCCTGCTGTTCGCGCCGATGACGCTGCGCACCACCGAGATCCGCAATCGCGTCTGGGTGTCGCCCATGTGCCAGTACTCGTCGGTCGACGGGATGCCCGACGACTGGCACCTCGTGCACCTGGGCCAGTTCGCGACCGGTGGTGCCGGGCTCGTCCTCACCGAGGCGTGCGCGGTGACGCCCGAGGGCCGGATCTCGCCCGAGGACGCCGGCATCTGGTCCGACGCGCACGCCGAGGCGTGGGCACGGGTCGCTGCGTTCGTACGAAGCCAGGGCGCGCGGGTCGGCATGCAGCTGGCCCATGCCGGACGCAAGGGCTCGACCTTCGCGCCCTGGCGAGGGCGCGGATCGGTGCCGGCGGACCAGGGCGGCTGGGAGGCGGTGGCGCCGTCGGCCGTCGCGTTCGGTTCCTACGCGCGGCCACGCGCGCTGCCGGTCGACGAGGTGGCCGCGATCCCGGGAGCATTCGCGGCGGCCGCGCGGCGGGCACTCGGCGTCGGTTTCGAGGTGCTCGAGGTGCACGCGGCGCATGGCTACCTGCTGCACGAGTTCCTGTCCCCGCTGGCCAACCTGCGCACGGACGCGTACGGCGGCTCGTTCGACAACCGGATCCGCCTGCTCGTCGAGACGGTCGAAGCCGTTCGCGCCGTCGTGCCGGAGGCGACTCCACTGCTGGTACGGATCTCCGCCACGGACTGGGTCGAGGGCGGATGGGACGTCGACCAGAGCGTCGCGCTGGCACGGGTGCTGCGCGAGCACGGCGTCGACCTCGTCGACGTGTCGAGCGGTGGTCTCTCGGCCGACCAGCGGATCGAGACCGGCCCCGGTTACCAGGTGCCGTTCGCGCACCGGGTCCGCAACGAGGGTGGCGTCCCGACCGGGGTGGTGGGCATGATCACCGAGCCGAAGCAGGCCGAGCAGGTGCTGACCGACGGGTCGGCCGATGCCGTGCTGCTGGCCCGTGCGCTGCTGCGCGACCCGCACTGGGCGCTCACCGCTGCCCGCGAGCTCGATCCCGACTGCGCGTCCTGGCCGATCCAGTACGAGCGGGCGGCCCGTCCGGACCCGTGACCGACTCAGCCGTCGTGCGCCACGAACCGCAGCGCCGCCGCGTAGCCCTCGATGCCGAGCCCCGCCACGACGCCCACGGCGACCGATGAGAGGTAGCTGTGGCGACGGAACTCCTCCCGGGCGTGCACGTTCGTCAGGTGTACCTCGACCAGGGGTCGGCTGACCATCGCGCAGGCGTCGCGCACCGCCACCGAGGTGTGCGCCCACCCGCCGGGATTGATGACGACCGCGGCGTCGCGGTCGACCGCCTCGTGCAGCCAGCCGATCATCTCGTGCTCGGCGTCGGTCTGTCGCACGTCGACGTCGACGCCCTCCTCGGCGGCGACCTCCGCGCACCGACGGGCCAGGTCGTCGTACGTTGCAGAACCGTAGACGTCGGGCTCACGACTGCCGAGCCGGGCCAGGTTCGGGCCGTTGAGGACCAGGACGAGCACAAGCGTCTCCTGCGGTTTCGGCAGATACGGGGCGAATCGTGACGGGTTGCGAACGGCTTGCCGAGCATACCGGCGCGTCGACGGCCTCGATCGCCCCACGACATCGTCACAACGTGACACGCTGCGATGACGGGCGGTGTCCTCCGCGCGTGGGAGGTGGGCCCGTGGAGAGCGCCGTACGGCTGCAGCCGGAGCCCCGGTCCGCGGGAGTCGCCCGGGCCTGGATCCGCGACCAGCTGACATCGATGGGGCATCCCGAGCTGGTCGACTCCGCGCAGCTCGCGACGTCCGAGCTGGTGACCAACGCGGTGCTGCACGCCCGCACCCGCATCACCGTGGCGGTCCGTGACGACGGCGACGAGATCCTGATCGAGGTGGCCGACGCGTCTGCCAACCGCTTGGCGGCGGCTCCGATCGATGCCGCTGCCGACGGCGCGCTGACCACGGTGGGCAACGGGCTGCAGATCATCGGCGCCCTGGCCCGGCGGTGGGGCGTACGCGAGCGCGGCCGGGGTGGCAAGACCGTGTGGTTCGTGCCGTCATCGCCGGAGGAGGAGGTGCTGGCCGCGCCCCGGTTCCCCCCGGACTTTCTCGACAGCATCGGCTACGACGACATCGACACCGTCGACGTGGTGCTGTTGGACGTGCCCGTGCGGCTGCTGTGGGAGACCCGCTTCCGGGTGCGCGACCTGCGTCGTGAGATGACACTGCTCACCCTGCAGGGCTGGGCGCCGGTCGACGTGCCCAGGCGGATGGTGGAGCTCGCGGAGAAGGTGGAGCAGGTCAACGCCGCCGTGATCACCGACGACGACGCCTTCGAGCAGGCGGTCGCCCGCGAGCAGGAGACGATCACGCTGCACTACCTGGTGCCCCGCACCGCCGGGCCGGCCTGCGCGCAGCTGGCCGAGCTGCTCGATGAGGCCGATGAGTTCTGCCGCACCGCGATGCTGCTCACGCTGGCCGCGCCCCCGGCCGAACGCGCACTGCGCCGGTGGTTCCTCGGGGAGTTCGCCCGGCAGACACGTGGTGGTCCGCCGACCACGTGGGAGTACCCGTCGATGGGCTGAGGCCCGCCTAGCCGTACCCGAGCTCGTGCAGCCGCTCGTCGTCGATGCCGAAGTGGTGCGCGATCTCGTGCACGACCGTGATCGCCACCTCCTCGCGCACCTCGTCGGCGTCGTGGCAGATCGCGAGCGTCGGCAGCCGGTAGATCGTGATGGTGTCGGGCAGCACGCCGCCGTACCAGGAGTCCCGCTCCGTGATCGGCGTGCCCTCGTACAGGCCGAGCAGCTCGGGGTCGTCGGCGGGCGCGTGGTCCTCCACCACGACCGCCACGTTGCGTACGAGGTCGGCCAGCTCGGCGGGGACGGAGTCGAGCGCCTCCTCCACCAGCCGCTCGAAGTCGGTCCGGCTGACCTCCACCATGGCGCCATTGTGACGGGTTTGGTCGGCCGCTCCGGGCTCCCTTATGCTGGCGGGCGTTCCCAACGACTCACGGATCACGTGACTCGCGCCCTCATCGTCTAGAGGCCTAGGACACCGCCCTTTCAAGGCGGCAGCACGGGTTCGAATCCCGTTGGGGGCACCGGGTGTGCCGTGCAGTAACATTGCCCGTCGCACCACTTCCAGGCCCCGTAGCGCAGCTGGTTAGCGCGCCGCCCTGTCACGGCGGAGGCCGCGGGTTCGAGTCCCGTCGGGGTCGCTAATCCTGTCCGGGGCAGGTAGCTCAGTTGGTACGAGCGTCCGCCTGAAAAGCGGAAGGTCGGCGGTTCGACCCCGCCCCTGCCCACCGCGCTGACCAGCGCAAACAGCACCAGCGCGGCCATCACACGCGTGATTTGAACGGGCCGACGACCCGCTAGCCGGCCGGGAGTAGTACCCGCCAGCCTCCCGCCGTGGTGCCGGTGAGCTGATTCGGCACGGTGGGAGGCGGCCACGTCACAGCGTCGGCCGTGAGCTTCCAGTCGTCGTCCTGGCGGCTGATGACGAAGGGGACCGGCATCAGATCCGTCGGCAGATGGTCAGCGCCGTACGTCACGAGCTGGCGTCGTACGAGAACGTAACCCGCGACATCACCGGCCGCGGCCACTCGGTAGCTCACAGCCTCCGGTTCGAGAACGACCTTCGCGGGTCCGGGCGACTCATCTGGTGGCACTCCGAGATTCGCACGGCGTCGCGCCGCATCGGCCAAGACGTAGGTGACCTCGGCTGCCGAGTCAGGGTCGTCGGCGTACGTCGCGACCAGCCGGCGGCGCAGCAGCTCGAGGTTGAGAGTGCCCGCGGTGGTGTATGCAGCGGCCGCGGACACGGCGCCTGCCTCCCCGTCCGGCCAGCCGGTGCCGATTCCTGCCGTCCTCTCGGCGGCGCGGACGAGACGGACAGCGCCCTCGACGGTGGGCTTCGATGGGGCGCTGACCGCGGGTGACGTGGCCGGCTCCAGCTCGGCAGCTGACTGGTCATCACGTGTCAGGAGCAACACCAGCCCCGCCACGCCGCTGAGAAGGAGGAGCATGGCAACCAGCAGCGCTGCGAGGACGCCCACACGCTGAATCAGAGAAATGCGCCCTACCTGGCCGCCAGGGCGGCGCACACGGCGCGGGTCTCTGCTCGTCTCAGCGCCCGGAATGCGGCGGGAGCACCCGTGCTCGGAGTGAGCTGCGAGTTCACCGAGACGGTGACCGAGCGCCGGCCGTTCGGGGTGGCCGCCATGAACTGCGTGTAGCCGAGGGTGTTACCCGTGTGGCCCCACACGGTGCCGCAACGAGTGTGGTAGCGGAAGATGCCGAGACCTGCTGAGTTCACCCCTGGTCCGGGCGGCTCGGACCTCCCGCCGTGAATGATCTGGCGTTGCTTCGCTCGCACCTGCGGGGTGACCAGATCTCCGCGCACGTAGGCCCGAACAAAGGTGTTGAGGTCGGCGGGCGTGGACACAAGGCCGCCGGATGCCCAGGCCCAGCCAGCCGCTACCAGCTCGCTCATGTCCTCCGGGGGGTGTGCAGTGGGGTCGTTGTCGTAACCGTGGATGAACGGCGGTCTGAGGTTGGGCCCCCTCGGCAGAGTCGTCAGACGCAACCCGAGCGGCCGGTACACCTGCTCGAAGAGCTGCCCCTCGTAGGAAGCACCGGTCACCGCTTTGACCATCAAGGCGACCACGACGTTGTCGGAGTTGGAGTAGGCGTACGTCGTGCCCGGGTCGAACTTCAGCGGCTTGTCTGCCACGTACCCGAGAAGCTTCCTCGGCCTGGGAGCCTTCGTGAGGCTGGCGAGCAGCGCTGAGCGGAAGTCCGGGTCCTTCGAGAAGTCCGGCAATCCGCTGGTGTGGTTGAGAAGCTGCTTGAGGGTCACGGCGGACCATGCCGCCGGCAGGCCCGGCAGCACCGTGTCGATGGTGTCTCGCAACAAGAGTCTGCCCTGGCTGACCAGTGCCAAGGCAGCGGCGCCACTGAACGCCTTGGCTGTACTCGCCAGACGCATGCGGTCATGCACGGTCATCTGTCGGCCGGTGCGCACATTCGCCACACCGAACGTGTGGGTCTCGCGGCGGTGTCCGCGCTGCACGATTGCCATGACGCCCGGCGGGCCGCCGCGCATGGCAACCAGCTCCTGGAGCGCACGGTCGAGCGCCCTGTCGGCCCGGACGGCTGCTGCAACACGCGGCTCGCGCGGTGTGCTTGCAGATGGCGACGTCGCGTCGGCGGGCGCTGCACCGACAAGCAGAGCCATCGCGACCGCGACCACGGTCACAGAAGTGCGGGTGCCGGGCATGGCAAACCTTCCAGATGCAGAGCAGCGAAGTTAGCAGTTCCGGCACGCACCTGAAGGGCCCGCCAAGGCGGGCGTCTCACCGCTGGCGCGCTAGGCACGTCCCGGTCGGGCAAGAAGTTGCTTGGCGAGCGTGTCGGTGAGCCAGGCGACGTACTTGTCCTCGCTCCAGCCGGCCCGCTGCAGGGTCAGGTAGACCTCGGTGCCGCACAGTAGGACAAAGAGGTCGGTCGCCGTCTCCAGGTCGAGCGTCACAGCGGTTCACCCCGATGGGTCAGATGCTCGACGTCGCCACGCCCGACGAAGCCACCGGGATGACGGCCGGGCTACCCGCGCCCGTGCGGGTCATCTGGCGCCTGGTCGGCAAGCGCAGGTACGACCGCTACATCGCCGGCGTCCGCGGATGACGATATGGCGCGTCAGGTCCCGGTGGTGATCTCGAGGCTCCAGCGCTCGAGGCTTCCGCTGTCCACCGCTGCGTTGTCCGTCACCGACAGCCGCCAGCTCCCGGCGACCGGCTGCCCGACCAGGGGAGCGAGCAGTGAGGGTGGCTCGGAGTCCAGGTCGAGCTCGACGTTGTCGGAGCTGCCTCCCGCGCGGTTGTGCAGAATCGCTCGTTTGCCGGTCGGCGACAGCAGCGTCACGCGCAGGTCGCCAGCCCAGGTGTGGGTGATGGACACCTGGACACGCAGCGAGCGCACGACGCCCTCGCCGTCGAGCGTGATCACGTCCTCCACGCCCTCTGGGCGGTTGTCCGGTATCGAGGTCCCCGGCGTCGACTCGCCGGTGATGACCTCGCCCACCGTGCCGACGGCGCCGACCGTGAACGAGATGGCGCTGCCGGGCGCGCTGATGTCGGAGAGCGTCAGCCCCGAGGCTGACCCGTCCCAGGTCAACGAAGCCGGGGCGGTCGAGTGCGAGACGGCGGTGCTCGCGACCTGCGCGTAGAGGTCGCCGCCGTCGCCCAGGTTGATCGCGTGCTCGAGGTCGAGGTGGCCGTCGGCCTGCAGCAGCGCGCACTGGAAGTGCTTGTCACTGGTGCCCTGCTGGAACTCGTTGGAGCCGCGGGTGTCGCAGTGGTAGACGGCCAGCCCGTTGGACGTGGAGTGGGCGTCGAACCCGATCTGTGCGCGGTTCTCGACCAGGAAGTACTCGTTGTCCGCGTCTGTCGAGTACCGCTGCACCGTGTCGTAGTCGCCGTGCTGGGCCTCGAAGGTCCCGCCCGGGTTGAGGTCGATCTTCGTGCCGCACCAGTCGACGAGGTCGCGAAGGTAGACGCACACCGGCGCCGGGGTACGTCCGCGGTCGAGGTGGTTTCCGGCGCCCATCACGCAGTAGGTCCCGATCCCGGCGCTCTTGAAGTCGTCGCCCTCGCGGGTCGCGAGGCCGTAGTCGTAGAGGTCGGGCCACCGGAGCAGCATGTGCCCTGACTCGTGGCAGAACGTGCCGATGCTCAGGTCGGACGCGGAACGGCCCATGCTGGTGACGATGTAGAGCTCGGTGCGGACGCCTGGCCCCACCTGCTTGCGGTGGACCCAGTTGTGCGGCCACAGGTCGCCGCGGTACTCCGTCTGGCCGGCGTACATGATGCACAGCGAGTCGACGATGCCCTGCCCGAGCGAGTCGAACTCACTGAAGTCGACGTCGTCGTCGATCGCGAGCTGGAGGGCCTCCGGCACCAACAGGCCCGGAACGTTCGCATAGCTCAGCCGGGGCCGGCTCAGCTCGTAGGGGCCGACCACGCGGCTGGTGAGCCGGAGCCGCCCCGTGGAGATCGTCTGGAAGTACCCGCTCACCGAGCTCACGTTGCCGTGCTCGCGGTAGTTCGCGCCGTTCAGCAGTCCGTCGACGTCGGCCGACGTCACCGTCGTCGGCATGTCGGGGAAGGTCACCAGGATCGTCAGGCCGCGTACGTCGCCGTTGTTGAGCACCCGCCCGGGCAGCAGCCCACCCTGGGGTCCGAAGGTGAGCAGCGCTTCCCGTTCGAAGGGCGGCGCGTCATCGGGCAACATCCCCAGCAGATGGGTGCGAACAGCGTCATTGCGGACCCAGCCGGGCCCACGCAACCGCCTGCGGATCCCGTTCGGCGGCGTCGCCGTCGCCGGCACGCCTGACGACACGAGGGGAGGTTGGTCCGGAGGCGGCGCGGACCCGCGCCGCCACACGGCGGCAGCAGGGTCTGGCCGAGCGAAGCAGTAGAGCTGCATCCCCTCGTCGTAGACCACGGTGTAGCCGTCGACGGTCTCGTAGCGGGCATGCATGTCGTCGCCGTACGCGACCAATTGGATGGGCGCACCCGCGCCCTGGGTGAACGACAGTGTCTCTCCGAAGATCGCGCTCATGTCGGCCCTCCGTCACTCGCTCTGGATCGAGAGAACCGCGTGCTGCCCGAGTCGTCAAGGACCCGCTCTTACCCGGTGATCCGGCGGCAGGAGTCGCAGGATCGTACGGATCGTGGGGGTGGGGTGAGCTTGGCGCCACACCTCGCGATCAGCGAAGGACCACGCGTACGTCGGGCTGCCGGCACGAATGCAGTCGAGCAGCGCCGGCTCGTCGAGCTCCCTGGCCGACCACTCGTAGAGCTGCTGCAGCCGCGGCCCCCAGGGCATGGGCATACAGGACGCGCAGCAGCACCACGTTGAGGAAGAAGCGCTCCGGACGGCTCTCGCCGTCGGCCAGGTGACGATGCTCGATGTAGGCAGCGGCGATGCTCGCGTTGTGTGCCCGGTACCAGGTGAGCCTGGTCGGACCGGACACGAACGACATCCACAGGTCGATCGCACGTGAGGACGGCGTTCCAGCTAGCCCGCCGCTACGGGCGACAGCCTCGCAACCATCACGGAGCAGTCGCTCGTTGACCGCCCGCCACCACGGACTGCCCGGGGGCGTTGCGTCCATCGGTGCCAGCACGCCGCGGCTCACCTGCCAGTGCATGAACGAGAGCGCCGCCCTGCGAAAGGGCAGATGCTGCGGGGCCCGGCCGACAGGACCGTGGTACGAGCGGGCGAGCAGCTCCACCCGGGCTCCCGGGTCGTCCCGCACGGCTTCGACCTGATGCTGTGCCCACGCCGCCGCAGACACGCTGGAGCTCACAGGCACAGGGTGGGACAAGTCGTCCGGTCCGTCCACACCATCGGCGACAGCACGTTGATCCCGTCGTTAGCGTTCGACCATGAAGGCAGCGGTTCACACGCGGTACGGGCCGCCCGACGTGGTCCGGGTCGCGGAAGTGGCGAACCCGACCATCAAGGTCAACGAGGTCCTGGTCAAGGTGCACGCGACGACGGTGAACCGGACGGACTGCGGCTTCCGGGCTGCCAAGCCCTTCATCGTGAGACTCGTCGCCGGGCTCACCAGGCCACGGGCGACCATCCTGGGCAACGAGTTCGCCGGAGTGGTCGAGGCGATCGGGAGTGGCGTCACCGCCTTCACGGTCGGCGACCGAGTGTTCGGCTACAACGAGGGCGCGTTCGGTGCTCACGCCGAGTACATGGCGATTGCCCAGGACGGTTCGCTCGCGACCATGCCGGCGCACCTGACGTACCAGGAGGCCGCTCCCACTACCGAGGGCTCGCACTATGCCCTCAGCGCGATCAACGGGGCCAGGATCCGCAGCGGGCACGACGTCCTCGTCATCGGCGCAACCGGGGCCATCGGTTCGGCGGCGGTGCAGCTGTTGAAGAGTCTTGGTGCCAACGTGACCGCGGTCTGCTCCACCGAGAACGTTGATCTCGTCAGGGGCCTGGGTGCCGACCGAGTCATCGACTACACGACCGAGGACTTCACGACCGACGAACGGGTGCACGACGTGGTGCTCGATGCGGTGGGCAAGAGCTCGTTCGGCGGTTGCAGACGACTGCTGAAACCGGGCGGCGTGTATCTGTCGTCGGAGCTAGGTCCCTGGAATCAGAATCCGGTCCTTGCGCTCGTCACCCCGTTGTTCGGTGGCAGGAAGGTCAGGTTCCCGATTCCGCGCCACGACCAGGAGATGGTGAGGCGCTTCAAGGGGCTGATCGAGTCCGGCGAGTTCACGCCGGTGATCGACAGGCAGTATCCGTTGGACCAGATCGTCGAGGCCTACACGTACGTCGAGACAGGACAGAAGATCGGCAACGTAGTGATCACCGTCCAGCCTCCCGGCGGGCCGTGAGCCGTTCACTTCGGCGATGGTGGCGGCGGGTCGAGCCGTGCGCGGCGTTGTTCACCGGATGTTCGTACGCGGCAGGTGGAGTCCCAGCGCCGCAATCGCAGCGCGGGCGTCTGCCGGCTCCGCACCCTCGGCGACCGCCGCGAGGGCCGCACGCCAGGCCGCCGCGAGCACCCGGCCGAGAAGCGCGGCCGTCGGGAGGCTCGCGCTGAGCATCTCGGCCAGCCGGTCGTGTTCCGTGCCAGCGGGCGGGTCTCCCAGGATCCGGAGGAAGCCCTCGCGCACGGCGAAGTCCAACCCCACCAGCAACGCGGACGTCACGGCTGCCGAGCGTTCCGCCTCCGCCCCGGAGGCCGCGACTGCGCCCTCCATCCGGTCCAGCAGGCGCCGCTCGACGTCGTCTCGCACGAAGGTGTAGAGCCCGAGCTTGCTGCCGAAGTGGTGGTAGAGCGCGCCGGTGGTGACGTTCGCCGCCGCCGCCAGCTCGGCGACCGCGACCTCGGCGAAAGGACGGGCGCCGAACTCCCTGACCGCGGCGAGCGCGAGCCTGCCCTTCGGGGAGGTCGATACCGGGATCCACTCGCGCATCGCACCATAATGCGATTATGCTTTGCCAGAATCCAGTTACGACACGTTGGGATGCGCCATGAAACTCGAGTTCCTGTTCGTCCCCACCCCCGACCTGAAGGCCTCCCTCGCCCTCTACCGCGACAGCCTCGGCTTCACCGAGATGTGGCGCGAGGGCGACTCGACCGTCGCGCTGGCCCTGCCAGGCACCGAGGTGCTGCTCATGCTCGACGCCAACGACCCGGACGCACCGGTCGGGCCGCTGTTCGTCGTCGACAGCGTCGAGGCCTTCCATTCCGGACGCCCGGAGACGCTCGCGGTGGTCGAGGAGCCCGCGGAGATCCCCGGCGGCTTCCTGGCCACCTACCGGGACCCGGGCGGGGCCACCCTGTACGTCATGGACCAGTCGACCGATCAGACCCCGACGTAACTGCGACGGATGGTGCGTCAGGTGCGAGAGCCTACGGGTGTGGGCACCGGAAGCGGGTCGTCGCTGCGCTTCCCGAGCCCGCGCACCGCGGTCTCCGGAATCACCATGACTCCCTCGATCTCGCCGGACGGGAGCGCACCCGACCGGCACAGCCGGATGACCTGAGCGGGCGTGGTCTCCAGGATCGTTGCGGCTCTGTTGATGCTGATCAGGCTGTTCATCGCCTGCCTCCCCGGCAAGGGCAGTCCGGAGGAACGACCGCCCGTGTGTGGATCGTGCCCCGTGCCGCTCCGGATGTCCATGGCTGCGCGACATGTTCGCCCACGGTTGACGGGCTCGTCACCGGGAGTCGGCGTTCGCCGAGGCACGAACTCGGCCAGCAGCTCTCGTCCAAGTCCGGCTTCCGAGGTACCTTCGCCGACGGTTCGCCGCCTCAGCTGACGAAGGGATGCGGCCATGAGCGTCGACGTGCGGGGGCACATCGTCGTCGTCACCGGCGCCGGCCGGGGTCTGGGCGCCGCGTACGCCAGGCTGCTCGCCCGGCTCGGTGCCGTGGTGGTCGTCCACGACGGCGGTGTCGCTCGCGACGGCACCGGCGGCGACCCTGCCGTGGCCGAGTCGCTGGCCTCCGAGCTCCGGGCTGCGGGGCTGTCGGCCGAGCCCGAGGTGCAGGACCTCTCGACACGACCGGGCTGCCTAGACCTGGTCGACCGAGTTCTGCGACGCCACGGCCGCATCGACGCCCTGGTGCACAACGCCGGGCTCGTGCGCTACGGCCCCGCCGCGAGCACCCCCGACACCGACTGGGACGCGATGCTCGCGGTCAATGTCGGCGCGCCGTGGTGGCTGACTCGCGCCGTGTGGCCGGCGATGGCCGAGCGCGGCTACGGCCGGATCGTGCTCACCACGTCCGGGTTCGCCCTCCGGGTGATTCCCGGTGCGGACGTGACTGGCTACAGCGTGGGCAAGGCGGCGCAGGTGGGTCTGATGAACGGTCTGGCCGCCGAGGGTCAGGACGTCGGCATCATGGTCAACTGCGTCGAACCGGTGGCCGCCACCCGGATCTTCCGCCGCGAGGTGGCCGCCGGGCAGATGACGCCCGAGGCGGTGGCCCCCGCGGTGGCGATGCTGGCCTCGCCGGCCTGCCGATGGAACGGCCTGGTCGTGGTGGCGCAGGACGGCGAGTTCGCCTTCGACAGCATGGTCCGCACGCCCTTGGTACGCCCCGGCGCGACCGCCGGCCCGGACGACCTCGTGGTGCTTGCCGAACGTGACGCTCCGGACCTGGGGCTGTGATCACGCACCTTCGGTCGGTCCACGGCTAGCCCAAAGTCGGCGGCCGAGTGGCCGGCTGGTCGATGCCGGCGCCGCCACCGCGGCGGAGCCTGGTCCCATGAGGTGGACACTTGCCCTGATCGGTCTCGCCGCCCCGCTCGCCGTCGCGGTGCCAGGCGCCGCCGAACCGCCCGATGCGACCCGGCCAGCGGTCACGGTCCAGGGCGAGTCGCCGGTCGCGACGAACATCCCGACCGCGCACGACGGACGCGCGTCGGGTGGCGCCTACCTCGCCCTGGACGTTGTCCGCCGGGCACCGGCCGGCGGCTGGTACGCGACGTACCGGGTCGACGTGCCCAGAGCCGGCATCTACCGCCTCGACGCCGTGCTCACGACGCCGGCGATGCCGGACCGGCAGCCGTTCGGCGGTTCGCAGTTCAACCTGTCGGTCAACGGCTCCGCCTTCGCCCAGGTGGTGAAGTCCGAGCCGGTGTGGGCCAGTCACCGGACGGCGCCGCCGGCCTGGGGCTCACTCGTCGACACCACCGTCGACGACGTCGAGCTACGTGGCGGCAGCAACACGATCACCTTCATGGTGGACGAGCGGCGGATCAGCGCGTCGCCACAGCTCGACCACCCACCGCGGCGACCGACACCGCCGCGCTACCGCTTCTTCCTCGACGTGCTGACCCTGACCCGTACCCCGCTGGCGCTCGACGGCGTCCAGCTCGGCGATCCGCAGGCGAACCTCGGCACCTACCGCGCCGACAGCGACGGCCTGCTGCTGTTCCGCCTCAACGGGCGGGCCCGCACCGACCAGTCGGTCCGCTACCGGATCGCCGACTACTTCGGTGACGACGTCGGCGCCGCAACGGTTGTCGTGCCGAGCGGGTCGTCCCGGGCCGCCGCCCCGGTTCCCGATGACCTGCCCCCGGGCAGCTACCGGGTGACCGCGTGGCTCGCCTCGGCACCGGAGGATTCGGTCGTCGGCCACTTCGCCCGTCTCCCCGACCAGCGGCCGGTCGGCGGGGCCGACAACCGATTCGGCGTGACCACCTCCGCGCCGTGGCTGGTGCCGTCGTCCCGCCTGCACGCGTTCGCCGCGGCCCTGCACGAGATGGGCGCCGGGTACGTGCGCGAGGAGATCGCCTGGCCGCTCGTCCAGGCCCGCCGCGCCGCGTTCGACGTCGAAGGGCTGAACCGGATCGCTCGCGTGTTCCACCAGCACCACCTGCACACGCTCGGCGCCCTGTGGAACCTCGCGGGAACCGGCGAGGCACAGGCGCCGCGCTGGGCGATGACGTCCGCGTCGCGACCGCTGCCGGCCGACCTGCGCGCCGCGTACCGGCTCGGTCGCCGTCTTGCCGCACAGTCCGACGGGATCGGACGGGACGCGGTGGAGCTGTGGAACGAGCCCGACATCGACATCGTGCGACAGTGGTACAGCCGAACCTCTGGCGACCAGTACGCCGCCTTCGTCAAGGCCGCCGCCCTCGGTGTCGCCGCCGGGCCGGGCCGTCCCCTCGTGTCGTTGCCCGGCGTCGCGTTCCCTGGCACGTTCCAGGACGTCATGCTGCAGAACGACGTCAGCCGCTACGCCGACGTCTGGAGCTTCCACGGCTACGCCGGCGACAACCCGTCCGAGCCGATCACGCTCTCGACGGAGCCCTGGATCGAGAACGGGTTGCGGCGCGCCTACCGTGCCGACGTCCAGACCTGGATGACCGAGGCGGGCATCTTCCTCGATCCCCTGTCGCCCGAGCACGGGCTGACCCGTGTGCAGCAGGTCCGGCAGGCTCGCTATCTCGTGCAGTCGACCGTCGACGCCCTCGCCGCCGGGAACGACAAGCAGTTCTGGTTCTCGGCCGCGCCGTACGGCGGATTCGGCCTGCTGAGCAACGAGTTCCAGCCCTGGCCCTCCTACAGCGCGCACGCCGCGATGGCGTCGGTGCTCGGGGAGGCGAACTTCGCCGGCCGCGTCCGCGGACTGCCCGACGGTGTACGCGGCTACCGGTTCGACAGCGGGAGCCGGCCGGTCACGGTGCTCTGGGCCCGGAAGCCGACCCGGGTGAACGTCGACGTCACCGGCGACGTGCGCATCGACAACATCATGGGCGAGCGGGTCCGCACGGCAACGGCGGTCGACGGGTCGGTCAGGGCGCTTGCGCGGCGTGATCCGATGTACCTCGTCGCCGACGAGGACGTCGACCCTCCTGCACCGGACCAGGGTGCCGGGCGGCCGGACCTCCGGTCCGAGGCGGAGCGCATCGTGCTGAGCCAGCGCTTCGCCGCCGCGGCACGGCCGAAACCGCTGCCGTTCGGCTACCGCCTCGATCGCCGCTCCCGGATGGCGATCGCCGTCTACAACTTCAACGACACCGCGCAGCGGGTGACGGTGCAGCCGCGGACCTTCGGCGGCTGGTCGATCCGCGGCAGCGGTGCCCGCACCGTCACCGTGCCGGCACACGGACAGGTGCGCGTGCCGTACACGATCAGTGCCGGCGCTCGGGTCGAGCGGCGGGTCGACTGTCCGCTGGTGTTCGACGCCACCCTGGACGGACGGCGCGTCCCGCCGTCGGTGTCTCGGATCCAGCTCGGCCGGAAGGGCCCGCCGGGTGAGCAGATCCGGTTGAGCCCCTGGATCTTCGACATCGCGCCGGCCGACGGCTCGACCGTCACCGGGCCCAGGGTGCGACTGACCGCGCTCGTCTGGGACGACCTGTCACGCGTCGCTCCGCGGACCGTCCGGGTCGAGGTCGACGGTCGCCGCGTCGAGGCCCGGTACGAACCACACACGGGTCGGCTCGCAGCGAGGCTCAGGCTGTCACCCGGCCGGCACCAGGTGTGGATCGGGGCGTTCAACAGGGCGTACGCACCGTCGCACGCCACCGTCACGGTGACCGCCCGCCGGTAGAGCGACGAACCGGCAGCTCCTCGCAGGCGTCTCGACGGGTACAGGAACACACCCACGAGAGGACGAACCATGAGGAAGCAGCTTGCCGCCGCCGCGGCGATCGCCGCAGTCGCCGGCGTCATCGCGACCACAGCAGCGCCCGCCCATGCCGAGACCGCGACCCGGCACGACCGGGTCGGTGACACGACGGCACCCAACGACGTCACGTGGATGCGAGTCACCAACGGGCCGCGACAGCTGCGGATCGTGGTGCACTACCGCGACCTCGGACCCCGCCACATCAGTGCGGCCGTCATCATCGACACCCGCCGACCGGGTGGTGAGCGGTACGTGTTCTCCCGCCACCGGGTCGACGAGGGCACCGTGGTCACGCCGTTGCTGCGCCAGGCACCTGGGGTCTACCACGAGGTGCGCTGCCCCGCGCGCACCGTGTCCTACCGTCCGGGCGAGCCGAGCCGGATCGTGTTCACGCTGCCGCAGCGTTGCCTGGGCAGCGACGCCGGCGACGCCCGGTTCTCGTACGAGGGATCGCATCACGAGGGGCCCCCGCCGCCGCGCCCGGAGTACGTCGCGGAGCGGCACCCGTTCCTCGTCCGGCAGGACGGCTAGGAGGTCGACGTCTCACAGCCGAGCGGTGTCCAGCCTCCCGGTCAGCGTCAGCAGCGACTCGAGCAGGAAGTACGTGCCCCACACGAGCTCGTGCGTGGTCGCCAGCCCGATCCGGTGGTTGTAGCACGCGTCCCCGAGGATGCCGGCCGGCCGGTCGGGCTCGCCCGGCCGGCTGAGGTGGCGTTCCACCAGGGCTGTCACCATCCGCTGGGCGACGTCCTCGTACCGCTCGGTGTGCGGCGTCAGTCCGCGCATCTTCAGCAGGGCCGCCGCCGCGATGGCGGTGGCAGACGTGTCGAGCAGCGGGTCGTTCTCGTGCTGCGGTGCGTCGAAGTCCCAGTACGAGACGTCGCCCGCGGGCAGGTGCTCGCACCACCAGTCACAGATCTGGGCTGCACGGTCGGTGAACGGTTCCGGGTCGCGTTGCGCGGCCTGTGCCGCTCCGAGCATCGCCCACGCCTGTGCCCGACCCCAGGTGCTGTTGTCGGTCACGCCCTTGTGCGTGTACGTCCCGGTCCGCTCCCCGGTCTCGGCGTCGAACCGCGCCGACTGCACGACGGACCCGTCCGGCCGGACGAGGAAGTCGAGGTGGCGGGCGACGTGCGAACGGGCCTTGTCCCGCAGCGACTGGTCGCCGGTCATGTCGGCGGCCCAGTACAGCAGCGGCCCTCCGCCGGGCACGCCGTCGATGTTGGTGTCGGTGTCGCTGACGCTGTGCGCCTCCTCGGCCGACGATCCGAGTGGCAGCAGCCGCGCGGCCGGATGGAAGCTGTCCGCCAGGGCCAGCGCTCCCTCGAGCGCCACCTCGCCCGCCCGCTCGTCACCGAGCAGCTGGTGCCCGATCGCTGCGCCGTACCAGAACAGGAAGCCGCGGAAGATCGTGCTCGACGACGCGCGGGGACGGACCCGCTCGGTCCACTCCTTCGCCGCCTGCGCGTCCGGAAGCTCACCGGCCGCGGCGGCCAGCCAGAGCTGGCCGACGAAGAACCCCCCGGTCCAGTCGCCGTCGGGGCTGCGGGTCCACTCCCCCGTGCGCATGTCGGCGTAGTGCGGGAAGCCGTCGCGCGGTTCGAGATGGGTGGCCGCAGCCCGCTGGGTGATGGCGGAGATGGCGGCGGAGAGGTCGGCTGAGGTGAGAGTCGGCAAGGATCTGCCCTTCCAGGCTTGGGGACTGAGGTGTGCAGCACGCTTCGGTGTGCGCACAGGACATGCGCGTGGTGGTGCGATCAGACGGTGGCGGACCTCGGTCGCACCGACGGCGGGTACCGGGCGGCGACCGGGTTGACGTGCTCGGCCATCATCCGCACGGCACCGTCGGCATCCCCCGCTTCCAGTGCGACGAGGATGCGCTGGTGCTCGTCGTGCAGGCGGGGCGCGTCGGCGACGGCACCGCCCAACCGCACCCAGGCGTCGATCCACATCTCGTGCAGGACCCGTTGCAGGCCCGCCAGCACCGGGTTGCCGCACGCACGTGCCAGCGCGTTCTCGAAGCGCAGGTCGAGACTGCCCGGCGGCGTGGCCTGGCCGGCGAGCTCGGCACCGGCGGCGTCCAGGGCCGCACGGGCCTCGGACAGATCGGCGTCCTTGTTGGCCGCGACCCCGCGCAGGACCGCGCACTCCAGTGCCTCGCGAGCCTCACTGAGGTGGCTGATGTAGTCGGCGTCGACCTCTGTCGGTTCGTCGAGAACGAGACGCTGCCCGGTCTGGCGCGGGGCGACGTACGTGCCCGAGTTCCGACGGATCTCGACCTTGCCCATGCTCTCCAGTGCCCGCAACGCCTCGCGTACGGAGACCCTGCTGACGGCGAGACGCTCGGCCAGCTCTCGCTCGGAGCCGAGCCGTTCGCCCGGCTGCATCTGTTCGACGACACCCTGCAGCTGAGCCAGGACGGAGCGGAAGACGTCGATCTTCCGGATGGGCTCGAGGCCGAACGGGAGGTCCTTGTCCGACACTCGCCACTCCGTCCCACTCGCCGAACCCGGCGTGGCCGACTCCCGGTCGTGCGCACCGCGGGCTGGTGTGATCGTAACGTCCGCATCGCGTCAGCCGGCCTTGCGCTCCACGTCGAACATCCGGCCACGAGTCTCGGGTGCCCACAGCACCGCGGCGATGGTGACGACGCACATCGCGATGACGAGTACTGCCACGGCCATCCCGGTCGAGTATGCGGCGAGGAGCGCCGTCGCGGCCAGCGGGACGACGCCGCCGACGGTGGCACCGAGCTCACGCGCGCTGGCAACGCCGGAGTAGCGGGTCCGGGGGTGGAACAGCTCCGAGAAGAACGCCGGCTGGCTGCCCGCCATCGCCGAGTAGGCAAGTCCGCCGAGCAGCGCGATGGCGAGCCAGACGAGGACGGGGTTGCCGGTGTCCAGCAGCAGGAAGTAGGGGATCATCAGCACTGCTGCGGCGGCGGCGCCACCCCCGTAGACGGAGCGCCGGCCGAGGCGGTCGGACAGTGCGCCGAACAGCGGGATCGTCAAGACCTGCACGCCGGCGGCGAGGAACACCCCGATCAGCCCGACGTTGCTGTCCAGACCGTGCTCGGTCTGCAGGTAGCTGAGGGTGAACACGACCGGGATGTAGAGAACGGCGTTGTCGGCGAAGCGCATCCCCAGCACGGCGAGGAAGCTCTTCGGCTCGTTGCGGAACACCTCGGCCAGCGGCGAACGCGCGACCTTGTTCTCCTTCTGGACCTCCTTGAAGACCGGCGTCTCGCTGATGCGCAGCCGGATCCAGGTGCCGACCAGCAGCACGACCGAGCTGATCAGGAACGGGATCCGCCAGCCCCAGGACATGAACTGGTCGTCGGGCAGCAGCTGCGCCAGCGCGAAGACTCCGCTTGCGCCGGCCAGGCCGATGGCCACGCCGATCTGGGGCCAGCTCCCGAAGAAGCCACGACGGCCCGGCGGTGAGTACTCGACGGCCATGATGGCCGCGCCCGCGAACTCGGCGCCGGCGCCGAAGCCCTGGGCGAGCCGCATCGTCACCAGCAGGATCGGTGCGAGGAGGCCGATCTGGTCGTACGTCGGCAGCAGGCCGATGAGCGTCGTGCTCACGCCCATGACGATCAGGGTGGTGATGAGGATGGCCTTCCGACCGAGCCGGTCACCGAAGTGCCCGAACACCGCGCCGCCGAAGGGGCGGACCGCGAATCCCACGGCATACGTGGCGAACGCGGCGAGCGTGCCCGCAACCGGGCTGGCGCCGGGGAAGAACAGCGGCCCGAACACGAGCGCCGCTGCCGTCCCGTAGATGAAGAAGTCGTACCACTCGATCACGGTGCCGACGACGCTCGCAGTGACGACCGGACGGATCCGCTGGGTGTCGCTCAACGTCGGTGCACCTGCAGTCGCCGGCGCACTCGTCGTTGCTCGCGTGCTTGCACTCATGGGTTCTCCCTGATTGGCCTGGGTGTCACGGACGCAGCAGCGCGGCGTCCATCGTGGCGAGCTGGTCGGAGACGCGTACGTCGAAGCCGATGTGCGCGAGGACGTCGCGCTGCACGTCGATGCCCGGCGCCACCTCGACGAGCAGCAACCCGTCGGGCTCGACGTCGAAGACGGCGCGCTCGGTGATGATCCGCGCCTGCTGCCCGCGCTCGCGTACGCCGTCGGTGATGCCGTAGGTGATGTGGTCGACGTTCGGCACGAACTTCGACACCTTGCCCTCGCGGCGGATGGTGAGGGTCCCGCCCTCGCCGTCCACGTCGAGGCCACCGGTGGTGAGCGTGCCGGCGAACACCAGCCGCTTGGCGTTGTGCGCGATGTCGATGAAGCCCCCGGCCCCGGGGTTCGCAGCACCGAAGCGGCTGACGTTGACGTGGCCGGCGGCGTCGATCTGGGCGAACGCGAGGGCGGTGAAGGGACAGCCGCCACCGTCGATGAAGTCGAACATGTAGGCGCCGTCGAGCAGTGCCTCCGGCGAGTAGTTCGCCGAGAACTGCCAACCGCTCATGACCGCGCCGCCGAACGGACCGTGCTCGGTGGTGAAGATGTAGTCGCCGAGCCGTCCGTCATCCAGCGCGCCGTCCTCGGCGAGGGCGAGGACTGCGTCCGAGGACGCGCCGAACCCGAAGATGGCGACCTCGCCGGTCGGGATCTCCTGCGCCACTCGACGGGCGACGATCTTGTCGGCTGCGAACGGCAGCCGAGGAAGGTGCTCCACCGCGTCGGGTGCGGCCCGGAGGTAGCCCGGGTCGTCGTGCACGTCGGTGCCGGTGAGCTCGTCCGGCGCCACGACCACGTGGTCGACCAGGTTGCCGGGGATGCGCACGTCGTGCGCCGGCCTCGACCCGCGGGGCACGACCGTCGACACCTGGGCGATCACGGTGCCACCGCTGGCCTTGACCGCGAGCGCGAGGGCAATGGCACTGGAGATCAGCGGCTGGTCCTCGAAGGAGAGGTTGCCGTGCTCGTCGGCGCTGCTGGCGCGGATGATGCCGACGTCCAGCGGCCAGGTCGGGTAGAAGAGGCACTCCTCCCCGCGGAAGTCGAGCAGCTCGACCAGGTCGTCCTCGGCCAGCGAGGTGAACTTGCCGCCGCCCTGCCTCGGATCGATGTACGTGCCCAGGCCGATGCGGGTGAGGTAGCCGGGGCTCTTGCGGGCGACCTCGCGCAGCCAGTGCATGGTGGCGCCGATCGGCCAGCTGTACGCCTCGATCAGGTCGTTCTGGATGAGCTCCATCAGGGCGGGCCGGTCGCCGGTCACGGGATGCCGGGGGTTGATGTACGACCCCGACACGACCCTGCGCATCAGGCCCTTCTTCGCCACCCGGTCCATGCCGGGGATGCCCACGGCATCACCGGTCCCGCACGGGAAGAAGAAGGTGAGGTCACCCGGGCTCCCGGTCTGCTCGTACCGGTCGCCGATAGCGGCCAGCACGGCGTCCGGGGTCAGCCAGCCGATCACGCCGGTGCTCGCGACTGCCTGGTCGTCGCCGATCCCGGCTACTGCTGTGGCGGCATCGCAGATCTTGGACATGCGTGCTCCCTAAGAGGTCGTGGGCGCGAACCGGTCGAGGCTGGCGCGCGCGGCGTCGGTCTCGCAGTCCTGGGCGAAGAGTTCGGTGGTACGGGCATCGAGCGAGTCCGCCGGCCCCACGACGGCGTCGGCGAGCGCGTGCTTGGTGGAGGCCACGGCGTTCCGGGGCAACGCGGCCAGCCGGACCGCGAGCTCGCAGGCGCGTTCGAGTGCGGCGCCGCTGTCGGCGACCTCATCCACGACCCCTAAGCGGCTCAGCTCGGCACCGCTGACCGGCTGGTCCCCCCAGGCGAGCCGTCGGGCGGCGGTCGGCCCCACCCGGGACACCAGCGTCTGCAGACCCCACGGCGGCACCCAGCCGAGGGCGACCTCGGGCAGGTGCCAGCGCGCGTCCGCCGCGCTCACGACCAGGTCGCACCCGGTCGCCAGCAGGAAGCCACCGCCGAGGGCGAAACCCTCGACCGCCACCACCACCGGCATGTCCAGGCGCTGCAGCGAGCGGACGAACCGGCCGGTGTCGGCCTCGTGGGAGGCCATCTCGGCGACCGACATCCCGCCGATCTCCTTGAGGTCGGAGCCGGCACAGAAGCCCGGCGCCGCCCCGGTGAGGACCACCACCCGAGCGGTCTCGTCGGCGTGCAGCTTCTGCAGCGCCTCGTCCAGCTCGCGGATCACGCCGCTGCTGAGGGCGTTGCGCGCCGCCGGCCGGTTGATCGTCAGCACGGCGACCCGACCGTCGTCGATCCGCTCTCGTGCGACCCACTCTGTACTGGTATGACCAGATTCCATGCCACCAGATTGGTATGGACACCTACCAGTTGTCAAGAGGGGTCGGCGCGTCGCCCCCCGAACGATCCGGCGCTACGAGCGCGGGAGCGCGCGCCTGGTCGGATCGTTCAGCGGGTCGTTCGGCGGGGCGGTGGCGGTGTCAGGGAGTCGGCGAGTCAGACGCGGGTCGCCACCGGGTCGGCGGCGAGCAGGCGGTGCACGACCTGCACCGCGACGGAGCCTTCACCGACGGCCGAGGCCACCCGCTTGACGGAGCCGTGCCGCACGTCACCGGTGGCCAGGACACCCGGCAGGCTGGTCTCGAGCGGCCAGGGCCGGCGACCGAGCGCATCCACTGCCTGGTCGCTCAGGTCTGCCCCCGTGACGATGAAGCCGTCGCGGTCCCGCTCGACGTCCGCCGGCAGCCAGTCGGTGTGCGGATGGGCTCCGATCATCAGGAACAGACCGTCCGCCGGGACCGTCTCCAGCTCCTGGGTGCCCGAGTCCTTGACCACCAGGTACTCCAGCCACCCGTCCCCACCGCCGTCGACGACCTCGGCTCCGAGGCGGACGCGCACGGTCGGGGTCGCCTCCACCTCCCGTGCCAGGTAGTACGACATCCCGGCGTCGAGGGACGAAGCCCGCACGAGCAGCGTGACGCGCTTGGCGTAGCGGGCGAGGTGCAGCGCGGCTTGTCCGGCCGAGTTGGCCCCGCCGACCACGTAGACCTCCTCACCGGCCATCGCGGCTGCTTCCGATGCCGCGGCGCCGTAGACCACGCCGGAGCCGTTCATGGCCTCGAGCTGCGGAACACCGAGGCGCCGGTAGCTCGCACCCGTCGCCAGGACGACCGCGCGAGCGGTCACGCGTCCGCCGCTGGACAGGTCCACGACGACACGATCGCCGTCGCGCCGCAATTCGGTCGCCTCCTGCATGAAGGCGAAGCTCGCTCCGAAGACCCACGCCTGTTCGTACGCCCGGCGGGCCAGACTGCCCCCGGTGACCCCGCGCGGGAAGCCGAGATAGTTGCGGATCGACGAGCTGTCGGTGGCCTGCCCACCCAGTCCGCCCTTGTCGATGACCAGGGTGTGCAGGCCTTCGGAGGCGCCGTACACCGCCGCCGAGAGGCCAGACGGTCCGGACCCGATGATCACGAGGTCGAACTCGTCACCCTCCGGCTCCACCGCTGTCCCGGACGCCCTGGCGATGTCCTCGTCGGTCGGGTCCTCAAGGATCATGCCGCCGGGCAGGACGATCAGCGGAAGGTCAGCGCCGTTGGGCGTCCCGGCCAGCAGCGTCCTGGCGTCGTCGGAGTCGGCGAGCAGGAACGAGTGCGGAATGGCGCAGCGGCTGAGGACCTGCCGCAGCTCGTACGCCCTCCCCGACCACGTAGCACCGATCACGCGAACCGTGTTGGGGGCACCGAGCCGGGCGTCGGACCACTCCAGCAGGAAGCCCGAGATGCTCGCGTAGAACTGCTCGTCAGGTGTTGCGGTGGGCCGGAACGCGTAGCCATCGAGGCGACCACGGGTTGTCGCCTCGAGGATGGCTCTGCCCGTCGCGGGGTCTCCCCACTCGCCCCAGCCGAGGAGCAGGCCGAGCTTCGCATGGGCGGCGAACCGGCGTGCCTTGCCCAGCAGGTCGGTACCAGTCATGTCGGCGAACGCCTGTCCCGCAAGGACGACTGCCACTTCCTGATCCGTGTCCGCGAACGCCTCGAGGCTGGCCAGCGCCTCCGCTGCCGATCCCACGCACACGACGTCATAGTGGGACGCGTAGCGATCACGCAGCGCCCGTTCGACGTCTCGAAGCAGGTCCGGATCCTCGTCGACGGCGACGATCAACGGCGAGGTCATGGTGGCGCGACTATAGCCAGCGCTCTCTGGTCTCGGGCGTGGTCATGCGACTGACGATGTGGTGTTCTGTCAGGCACGGAGGCGGGGCCACGGGGAGTACGGGGAGTGGGCCGCGCTGCGGAACTGGCTCCGAGCTCGGAGCTGACGGGGAGGTACGAAATGTCCTTGACGAGTCCTGCACTGTCGGCTGCCGGCCGACCGCCCATCGTCGCCGGCTGGTGTGCAGCCGTACTGCTGCTGCCGGTCGCGGATGCGGCTCGGGCAGATGCCGGGCCGGACCCCAGGAAGGTGCCGGGTGAGGCAGCCGTGCGTGACCGGACGGACGGACCGGCAGCGGCCCCCGAGCGCCGCGGCGGCCCGATCACCCTTCCCCGCGGCGGTGTCACTGACATCCAGGGCGACCGGCGGCGTGGCTTCGGGGTGGTCTTCGGCAGCGAGCCCGGGCTTGCGGTCGACTACGTTCCCGAGGCGCGGGCGGTGGACGCGTGCCGCGCGTCCTATCCGTTGCTGAGCAACGCACGGGCGCGGTGCCTGGGTGGGACTCGGACCCAGTACGCCTGGCTGGACGTCATGGAGGACACCCTGCACTAGCGGGCGGACACGTCGACCAGCAGCTGCGACCACTCGCCGTCGAGCGTGCGCGGCTCGCCGGACGTGTGCAACCGGTTCGTCAGCAGCACGACGACGAGGCGCTGCTCGGGGACGATTCCGAGGTGTGCGCCGGGGAAGCCCGGGTGCCCGACCACGGTGCAGGAGTAGGAGCCGGTGCCGACGTCCGCGACCCGGAAGCCGAGCGCCTGCCCGGCAGCGCGGCCCGGACGCAGGAACTCCGCGACCACGTCGGCACTCCACGGACCCGCGCCGTCCAGCGAGGAGACCAGCGCGCGTCCGAACCGGAGCAGGTCGGACGCGGTGGTGAACAGACCCGCGTGGCCCGCCACACCGCCGAACCCGTGCCAGCAGTTGCCGTCGTTGGCCTCGCCGACCAGCACGTGGGTGCGCCAGCCCGTGAACGCGTCGGCGGACACCGGCACCGGGTAGGGCGAGCCGCTCTCGAGCATGCGCTGCTCGTACCAGTCCCCCAGCGACGTCGCGACCACGCCGTCGGCCGGCCCGGCTGCACGCGCAGGACGGAAGCCACTCGCCGCCATGCCCAGTGGTGCGAGGACATGGCGCTGGGCGGCCACGTCGAGGCTCTCCCCGAGCTCGCGCGCGACGATGTCTCCGAGCAGCATGAAGCCGAGGTCGCTGTAGTGCCGGCCCGACCCGGGCTCGTAGCGCAGCGGCAGCCCCTGGACCACGTCGACGGCCCCGACGCGGTCCGGGGCGCCGCACGCGTACGTCGGCCACCACTCCCAGAGACCGCAGTGGTGCTCGAGCAGGTCGCGAACGGTGGCGGCGTCCTTGCCCGCACCGGCGAAGTCGGGGAGCCAGTGCGCCACGGCGTCGTCCAGCCGGACCGTCCCCCGGTCCACCAGCGACATCATCAGCGCCGTCGTCACCACGACCTTGGTGACCGATCCGACATCGAAGACCGGATCATCGGCCAACGCCACCGGGTCGATCGGGCGACCGTCGTCGCCCAGGGCCCGGCCGTGTCCGCGCGCGACCACCGTCGGCTCACTCTCGCCGTCGCTGATCCCCACCGCGACCGCGGACGGTCCTTGCGCCGGTGCGCCCGCCAGCAACCGGGCGCTGACCCGTTCGGCGGCACGTGTCCAGAGCGGACTCACCGGTCCACACTGGACGAAGGTTTCTACCTTCACAAGTGTCGCAATTGGAGGATAACGTCATCCGTTCAGGCGGTGCCGGTGAAGGGAGCCCTCGTGCGCAGCCAGGATCTCCGTGTCGGGCTCGGGATCATCGTGGTCGGCGCGACCGTGATGCTCGCCGGGTGCAACCCCAGCTCAGACTCCGGTGAGGAGGACGACGGGGGCGGCCCGTTCATCGTCGCCCGCACCGGTGACATCGACGGTCTCGACCCCGCGACGGCGACCGCGTTCCAGACCACACAGACCCTCGACCTGGTCTACAACACGCTGCTCGAGACCGACGAGTCCGGAGAGCTCGAACCCAGCCTGGCCTCCGAGTGGGAGGTGAGCGAGGACGGCAGGACCGTCACGCTGACCCTGCGCGACGGCGTGGAGTTCCACAACGGCGAGGCCTTCACGGCCGACGACGCGGTGGCCACGCTCGACCGGGTGCTCGACCCCGAGACCGGCTCCGTCGTGGCGTCGAACCTGGTCAACGTCTCCGACATCCGCGCCGACGGTGACACCACCCTGGTGATCGAGCTGGAACGTCCGGACACCGCACTGCTGGACGTGCTCACGCAGGTCGGCACCGCGATGCTCGACACCGCGGACATCGAGGCCGGCACCGTCAAGCGCGAGGTCAACGGAACGGGTCCGTTCCGCTGGGGCTCGTGGGAGGAAGGGCAGAAGGTCACCATCGAGGCCAACGAGGACTACTGGGGCGAGGTCCCTGCGCTCTCCGAGGTCGAGATGCGGGTGATCCCGGACGAGTCCTCGATCCTGTCGGGCATGCAGGCGGGGGCGTTCGACCTCGGCATCGTCTCCGACCCCAGCGTCGTCAAGCAGGCCGACACCGAGGCGATGCAGGTGCTGTCGCAGCCGACGTTGTCGTACCACGTGCTGCAGCTGAACGGTCAGCGCGGCCCGCTGCGCGAGCTCGAGGTACGTCAGGCGATCGCGTGCGCGATCGACCGGCAGGAGGTCGTCGACACCGCGTACCTCGGCGAGGGCGAGGTGACCGGACCGATCACCAGTCCGGCCTACGAGTACGACGCGACCGAGGGCCTCCCCTGCGACCCGCCCGACCCCGACGCCGCGACCGCCATGCTCGAGGAGGCGGGGTACGGCGACGGGTTCACGCTCGAGACGATCGTGATGGTCGGTGAGTACGCGACCGCGACCAACATCGCCCAGTCGGTGCAGGGTCAGCTCTCCGAGATCGGGGTCGAGCTCGACCTTCAGCAGCAGCAGACCGACGTCTACGTCGACAACTGGCTCGCAGCCAACTACGACGCCGCGGTCGCGCTGAACGGTGGCGGCACCGACCCGTACCTGATGTACGCGCGGTACTTCACCAGCGACGCGTCGCTTTCGGCTCCGGCCGGCCTGAGCGACCCGCAGCTCGACCAGCTGCTGCGCGACGCCAACGCGACCACGGACGAGGACGAGCGCGCGGAGATCTTCGGGCAGCTGCAGCAGGACCTGCTGCGACTGTCGCCCTGGGTGTGGCTGCAGCACAACCAGTCCTACTACCTCGTCGACGAGGACGTCGAGGGCTTCGAGGCGATGCCCACCGAGACGCTGGAGTACCTGACCACGGCCACGCGCGGGGGCTCTGGATGACCTGGCGCTACCTCGCCGCGCGACTCGCGGGGACGGTAGCCACTCTGGCCGGGGTCGCGGTCCTCGTGTTCGTGGTGCTGAGGGCCCTCCCCGGCGACGCGGTCACCGCACGCCTCGGCACCGAGGCGGGCGTGCTGACCGACGAACAGCTCGCGGCCCTCGAGCAGTACTACGGGATCGACCTGCCCGTCTGGCAGCAGTTCACCAGCTGGTTGGGCAGCGTCCTGAGCGGCAACCTCGGCGTCTCGGCCGACTCGGGTGCCCCGGTCGACGAGCTCATCGCCGCGGCCCTTCCGGTCACGCTCGAGCTCGCCGTCCTGGCGATGCTGATCTCCACCCCGATCGGCGTCGCGCTCGGCATGCTCGCCGCCAGCCGGCCCGGCAAGGCGCGCGACGTCTCCGTCCAGTCGCTCAGCATGCTGGGTCTGGCGCTGCCGGAGTTCGTGATCGCGTCGGTGACAGTGGCGGTGCTGGCCTCGGCCTTCTCGTACTTTCCCGACCCCGGTTCGTATGTGTCGCTCTCCGAGTCGATCAGCGGCAACCTGAGCCAGATGCTCTACCCGTCGCTGGTGCTCTCGGTCGGTCTGATCGCGACCATCATGCGGACGACCCGCTCGGCGTACCTGCAGGCGATGAGCACCGACTTCGTGCGTACGGCGCGTGGGAAGGGCCTCTCACCGCAGCGGATCAGGCTGCGTCACGTGCTGCACAACGCGTCGATCCCGATCGTGACGATCGTCGGGATCCAGTTCGGCTACCTGCTGGGGGGCACGGTGATCATCGAGCAGATCTTCGCCCTGCCCGGTCTCGGCCGGTTGCTGCTCAACGGGATCCTCGACCAGGACTACGCGGTCGTGCAGAGCACGGTGCTGTTCGTCGCGGTCGCGTTCGTACTGGTCAACCTGATCGTCGACCTCACCTACCGTGCGCTGGACCCGCGGGCGCGGCTGCGATGAGCCATCCGCCCGATGCTCCGACGCCCGGGGCCGCACCCGTCGTGTCGGTGGCCGCCAACACCGCCCCCGGCGGTCTCCGGCAGGTGCTCCGGGGCGTCTGGAGGAACCGCAACGGCAGGCTCGGCCTGCTGCTCAGCACCTTCCTCGGACTGCTCGCGCTCGCGGCCGTGCTCGGCCTCACGCCCTACGACCCGATCACCCAGCACCCCGACGACCAGCTGCTCGGTCCGTCGGCGACGTACTGGTTCGGCACCGACCAGTTCGGCCGCGACATCGCGTCCCGCACGTTCGCCGGCATCGCCTCGTCGCTGCGGGTCGCGTTCGTGGCGGTGGGCATCGCCGCTGTCATCGGCTCGATTGCCGGCGTCGCCGCCGGCTACGCGGGCGGTGCGTGGGACCAGGTCGTCGGGCGGCTGACCGATGTCCTCTTCGCGTTCCCGGCGACGTTGCTGGCGCTGGCGATCATCGCCGGTCTTGGTCGCGGCTGGTTCAACACCGCGATCGCGATCGCCATCGTCTACATCCCGATCTTCGTCCGAGTGGCTCGCGGGCCGACGTTGTCGGTGCGCGAGCTCGAGTACGTCTCCGCCGGCCGCGTGCTCGGCTTCTCGGGTCGTCGCATCCTGTTCCGGCACGTGCTGCCGAACGTGAGCGCACCCATCGTCGTGCAGATCGCTCTCGCCCTGTCCTGGGCGATCCTGACCGAGGCCGGGCTGTCGTTCCTGAGCCTGGGCACCCAGCCGCCCGACCCGTCGCTGGGCCTGATGGTCAGCGACGCGCGCAACCTGGTGACCACGGCCTGGTGGACGATGGTGTTCCCGTCGCTGGCCATCGTGCTGGCGGTGATCGGCCTCAACCTGCTCGGCGACGGGCTGGGCTCCGCGCTCGATCCGAAGGACGAGGCGGGTGGCTGAGCGGGACGGGGATGAACCCGTCCTCGGCGTACGCGACCTGCACACCTCCGTGCGGACGGGAGGTCGCGAGGTCCCGGTCGTCCGCGGCGTCTCGTTCGACGTGTCTGCGGGGCAGGCGGTGGCCCTGGTCGGCGAGAGCGGCTGCGGCAAGTCCCTCACCGCCCTGTCGGTCATGGGCCTGCTGCCGGACGCCGCACGCGTCACCGCCGGCTCCGTGCGGCTCGCGGGCCACGACCTCGAGTCCCTCGACGAGCGACAGCGCCGCGAGGTGCGTGGGTCGGAGATCGCGATGATCTACCAGGACCCGATGACGTCGCTCAACCCGCTGATGCGGGTCGGACCGCAGGTCGCGGAGGGCCTGGAGGCACACGGCGTGCCGCGCGCCGAGGCCCGCGCGCGCACGCTCGAGGTGCTGGCAGACGTCAGGCTGCCGGCACCCGAGCGGCTCGCCCGCCGCTACCCGCACCAGCTGTCCGGCGGGCAGCTGCAGCGGGTCATGATCGCGATGGCCATCGCCCTGCGCCCCAAGGTGCTGATCGCCGACGAGCCGACGACGGCGCTGGACGTGACCATCCAGCAGCAGATCCTCAGCCTGGTCGACGAGATGCGTCGCCGCGACGGGCTCGCGCTGGTCTGGATCACCCATGACCTGGGCGTCGTCGCGCGGGTCGCCGAGCACATCCTGGTGATGTACGCAGGACAGGTCGTGGAGTCCGCGCCGAGCCGCACCCTGTTCAGCCGGCCCCAGCACCCGTACACCGCCGGGCTGCTCGGCTCGATCGCCCCGATCGCGGGCGACGAACGCCGCCCGTTGCGCCAGATCGGTGGCTCGCCGCCGGACGTCGCGCGGCTTCCCACCGGGTGCCCGTTCCACCCGCGCTGTCCGCAGCGGATGGAGAAGTGCCCGGACGAGGAACCGGTGCTCGAGGCTCGCGGTGACGCATTGGCCGCGTGCTGGGTGCCACCGGAACGGTGGGTCTCGTGACCCTCGTCGCCGAGCACCTGGTCAAGCACTACCGCACCAGCGACGGCACGGTGCGGGCGGTGGACGACGTGTCGTTCACCGTCGAGCGCGGCCAGACGCTGGGCCTGGTCGGCGAGTCCGGGTGCGGGAAGTCGACCACGGCGCGGATGCTGGTGCGGCTGGAGCAGCCCACGTCGGGCCGGATCCTCCTCGACGGGGACGACATCGCGTCTGCACAGGGGGCTCAGCTGTCGCGGCTGCGCGGTCGGATCCAGATGGTGTTCCAGAACCCGACCGCGTCGCTGAACCCCCGGCTCACCGTGGCGTCCACGTTGGACGAGGTGCTCAGGGTGCGCCGCCTCGTCCCGGACGACACCCGACGACGGTCGCGCGTGCACGAGCTCCTGGAGATGGTCGGGCTCGGCGCGGAGGTCGCCCCCCGCTATCCGCACCAGCTGTCCGGCGGCCAGCGCCAGCGGGTCGGGGTGGCCCGCGCCCTGGCAGTGGAGCCGGAGGTCATCGTGCTGGACGAACCGGTCTCGGCGCTCGACGTCTCGGTGCGGGCAGAGGTGATGAACCTGCTGGTCCGGCTGCGGGACGAGCTCGGGCTGACGTACGTGTTCATCTCGCACGATCTCGGCATGGTGCGCCACATCAGCGATCGGATCGCCGTGATGTACCTGGGGCGGGTGCTCGAGCTCGGTGGGTGGCAGCCGGTGTCCGACGCACCCCTGCATCCGTACACCCGGTCGCTGCGCGACGCGATCCCGGTGCCGGATCCGGAGCTGGAGTCCCGACGGTCCGTGATCACCTTGCAGGGCGAGGTGCCCGACGCGGTCGACCCACCCACCGGATGCGCGTTCCACCCGCGGTGCCCGCACACGGAGGACCGGTGTCGGCAGGAGGTGCCGGAGCTGCGGGAGATCGCCACCCGGCACCGGTCCGCCTGCCACTTCAGCGAGCAGCTGTACGCCGACGAGCTCGCCAGTCCTGGACGGCCGCATGCGTCTGGCTGAGCGCCTCGCTCGCCTCCTGGTGCGACCGCTGAGCCACCGCGACGAACAGGCAGTCGACGACGAGCAGGTGGCTGATCCGACTTGCGAGCGCCCCGGGACGGAACGTCGTCTCCGTGCCGGCGGACACCAGCACGTACTCGGCCACCCGGGCCACGGTGGACCGAGGATGATTGGTGATCGCGGCCGTCGTGGCCCCTGCCGCTCGCGCCCGACGCAACGGCTCGACCACGTCCGGGGTCTCACCCGAGTGGGACACGGCGACACCGACGTCGCGCGGGCTGAGAAGCGCCGAGCTGGTGAGCGCCCGATGGGCGTCGGTGTGGGCGTCGGCCCACCGGCCGATCCGGTCCAGCTTCTGGGCCAGGTCCTCGGCCACCAGGCCCGACGCACCCACTCCGTAGACCACGACCCGGTCGGCGGTGACGATCCTCTCGGCCAGCTGCTCGATCACGTCCGCATCAACCTGGGAGGCAGTGTCGAGGATGGCCTGCACCTCCGCCTGGGCGAGCTTGCTCACCACGTCCGGCATCGGATCGGCCAGGGTGACGTCACCGGTCACAGTGCGATCGGGCGACCACCGACCGACCTCGCCGGCCAGTCCCAGCCGGAGGTCGGCGTACCCGGTGAAGCCGAGGCTCCGCGCCGTGCGCACCACGGTGGCCTCGCTGACCCGAGCCAGCGACGCCAGGTCGGTGATGCTGAGCCGGGTCACCCGCCGGGGGTCGTCGAGCAGGGCCTGCGCCACCCGACCGGCGGCAGGTGACAGCGAGGGCAGCAGGCCGCGGATCCTGGCGGCCAGGGGATCACCCTCGGGCACCGTGCCGGTCGAGGAGGATTCCTTCCTTGCCGCAGACATGTCTGCAGTGTGCCTTCACCGTCTCCGGCCACGCAACGGCGGCGGACCCGTGTCCGCTGCCGGTCATCGGTGGTCGGGACGGGCGTCGCGCAGGTGCTGGGCAGCGAGCCGGACGAACGCGTTCGCGGCGCCGTAGCCGTCGTACCCGCCTCCGCGTTGGACGACCTCGAAGAAGACGCCGCCGACGGTCCGCGTGTAGAAGTGCGTGAAGTCTCCGTGCTCGTCGCGGTCGTAGAGCACGCCGAGGTCCTGCATCTGCTCCGCGACCGCGGTCGGGAGGTCGAACCGGGCCACCAGGTCGTCGTAGTAGTTCGCGGGGATCGGGAGCGGACGCAGGCCACGGGACCGGGCGGCGCGTGCGGCTGCCATGCAGTCCGGGCTCGAGAAGGCGACGTGCTGCAAGAACCCGTGCGGGTGGTCGAACGCCAGCGGGGCGACGTTCAGGGCCAGCCGTACGGCACCGTCGTGGGTGCGGACGACGTGGCTGCGGACCAGTCCGGTGGGCGCCGCCACCTCCTGGCTGCTGACCGACTCCAGGGTGAGCACGCTGCTGTAGAACAGCACCGCCTCGTCGAAGTTCTGCCACGGGTGCGCGAGGTTGAGGTGATCGATCCCGGTCAGCAGCGGGTCGTCCAAGACGTCCTCCCCGCCCTCGAACTCCGGAACCCACGTGGTGTCCCGGTCGGCGAGGCCGGCGAGGAAGACCTCGGTCCCGTCGGGAGCCCGGAAGGCGTCCAGGTCCTGTTCGTTGGCGCGGGCGCGTCGGTAGACCGACGGCGCGTCGAGTCTGCGGGCGCGATCCGCGGAGCTCGCCGGGTCGGCGACCTCGAAGCCGACGGCCGCGAGCGTCGGCGCCCATTCCCGCGCCTGCTGCTCGTTGCACACGACCCGTGCGCGACCCTGGGTCCACAGCCGCGCCTGCTTGCTGCGGTGATGGCCACGGAAGGTGAAGCCGAGCTGACGCAGCAGGACGTCCACCTCGCCGGCGTCCTCCGCCTTGACCTCGACGAAGTCGAACGCGGTCGGCTGGTCGACGTCCGGCAGCCGGGCGGGGCCGTCGGGCCGGGGCGCCGCCGTCGGGAGCCGCGCCACCTGGTCCTCGAGCCAGGTGAGTGACCGCTTGGCCTGCTGGGCGGTGCGCAGCACGTCGGTCTGCCGGAACGTGTCGTTGAAGACCTCGAGCGAGAGCGGCCCGGCGTAGCCGGCGGCGAGGGCGTGGCCGACGAACCGGGCGAGGTCGAAGGAGCCTTCGCCGGGGAAGAGCCGGTGGTGGCGGCTCCACGACAGCACGTCCATCGTCAGCGCCGGTGCATCCGCGAGCTGGAGGAAGAAGATCTTCTCGCCCGTCAGCTGCTCGATCCCGGCCGGGTCGTGGCGGCGCGAGAGGATGTGGAAGCTGTCGAGGCAGAGCCCGACGGCAGGGTGGTCGGCCAGCTCCACGATGCGCCAGGCGCGCCGGTAGTCGTCCACGAACCGTCCCCAGGCGAGTGCCTCGTAGGCCAGGCGCACGCCGCGCTTCTCGGCCTCGTCGCCGAGGCGGCGCAGCTGGGAGGCGGACACCGCGTCGTCGTCGACGGTCGCCGTGGTGACGTTGCTGCACACCAGCATGGTGTCGATGCCCAGCCGCTGCATGAGCCGGAACTTGGACCGGGCCCGGTGCAGCACCGCGACGAACTGGTCCTCGGTGACACCCTCGGCGTCCCGGAACGGCTGGTAGAGGTCCAGGCGGAGGCCGAGGCGGTCCGCCAGGGCGACGATCTCCTCCGGGCTGGAGGGCGACGCCACCAGGTCGGGCTCGAAGATCTCCACCCCGTCGAAGCCTGCCTCGGCGATGGCATGCAGCTTGTCGGTCAGCGTCCCGCTCAGGCACACGGTGGCGATCGAGGTGCGCAGCGTCATGGCTCCTCGTCCTGCACGCCCAGTCCCGGCGCCAGCAGCCGGGCGGGGTTGCGCACCAGCATCTGGGTGATGTCGTCCTCGCTGGCGCCGCCGGCCAGCAGCTGGGGGACGATGCGGCGGGAGATGTTCTCCGGGTGCCAGTTCGGTACGTGTCGCGCGCGCCACGAGGGCGGCGTCACCCGGCTGAAGAACGCGGCGTCGTGCGAGAGCACCATCCGGTCGGCGTACCCCAGCCGCAGCAGGGCGAGCACCGTCGCGACGCGCGCCTCGTCCGGCAGCACGTGCTCCATGCCGAACCGGTCCATGCCGATGGTGGCACCCGCGTCCATCAGCTCGCGCAGGTAGTCGAGATCCTCGCTGTCGCCGCAGTGACCGATGATCATCCGCTCGGGCGTGACCCCCCGGGCGGTGAGGAACACCAGCTGGTCCCGACCGTTCTGCGACGGTGCGTGCGTGTGCGTCGTGACCGGCACGCCGGTCTGCTGGTGTGCCACCGCCGCGGCGGTCATCACCCGCTGGACGTCCGGCGTCAGTCCCGGTCGGTCGGTCACGACCTTCAGCATGGCCGCCCGCACCCCGGTGCCCGCCACCCCCTCCTCGATGTCACGCAGGAAGTACTCGGTCAGCGGGTCCGGGCCGTCGACGAGCAGACCGGGTCCGTTCGCGTGGAAGAACGGCGGGAGCACGTCGGCGGTGTAGTAGCCCGTGGACGCCACCAGGTTGACGCGCGTGCGGTCGGCGACGGTGGCGACCCGGGCGACGTCGCGACCCAGGCCCGGGACGGTGAGATCCACGACCGTCCCGACCCCCAGGTCCCGCAGCCGCTCCAGCCCCTCCACCGCCGCCTCGACCAGCACCGCCTCGTCCCACTCCGGGTGCGGGAAGTTCAGGTCCAGCTCCGGGTGTCCCACGAAGAGGTGCTCGTGGATGAGCGTCGTACCCAGGTCAGCGGTACGGACGGTCCCCAGGAAGGTCTGAACGTCTCCCACCGAGGTCACTCAGCCGTTTCCCGGATCGCCTCGTAGACGGCCAGCTGCTCGTCGTTGAAGTTCTCCCGGAGGTACGCGTCGACCTGGCTGCGGAAGGCGTCGACGTCGACGTCGTCGACGATCTCGAGGGCTCCGTTCTCCTCCCACTCGGCGAGCGTCTTCTGCTCGTCCTCCTCCACGCAGCCGGGGACCTGCTCGACGGCCTTGTCGACCGCGGCCTGCAGCGCCTCCTGCTGCTCCCCGGACAGCTCCTCCCAGACCTCACCGATGATGACGAGGTTGGAGTTCGCCTGGTGCGACGAGAGGCTGACGTAGTCCTGGACCTCGTCCAGGCTGATCGCCTCGATGTTGACGATCGGGTTCTCCTGCCCGTCGACGGTTCCCTGCTGAAGTGCGAGGAACAGCTCCTCGTACGCGACCTCGGTGGCGTCGGCGCCCAGGGCCTCGGCGTTCATCAGGAACTGTGGTGAGTCCGGGAACCGCATCCGCAGCCCCTCGAGGTCGCCGGGCTCGCGAATCGGCTCGTTGGCCGTGAACTGCCGCATCCCCGCCGACCAGGCCCCGAGGGTCTCGATCCCGGTCTCCGCCGCGAACCCGTCGAGCAGCTCAGTGGCGGCGTCACTCTCGAAGTAGCGGGCGAGATGATCGCCGTCGTCGAACGCGTACGCGGCGTCGAGCACGCTGACCGGTTCGTAGACGGCACCGAGCGCGGACGCGCCCTGGATGTCCATGTCGATGTCACCCGAGACGACCGAGCTGATCCGGTCGGCATCCGCGCCCAGCTGGCTCGCGGGGAAGATCTCGACGGTCAGGCCGACGTCTGCTGCCGCCACCTCGTCAGCGATCACCTGCGCCCCGCAGCGGTGCTGTGGCTGGGTCTCGGTGTAGCTGTGCGCGAGCGAGATCTCGACCTCGCCACCCTCGCCTCCGCCGCCTGACTCGTCGTCACCACCGCAGGCGACGAGCACGGCAAGGGGAGCGAGAGTGCACGCGACGAGGGCAACGCTGCTTCGGTTCCTTCGAGCTGGCATTACGGGTTCCTTTCTGCGGGGGCTTCCCGAGCTGGAGTGGTGACCTGCCCCGTCGGTTGGACCTCGGCCGCGACCATCTCGTCGAAGTCGTGGAACATCGCCTCGCGGTCGACGGACCGGCCGGTGACCAGCTCGAAGGTGTCCGCGGACTGGTGCACGGCCATCCCGGCTCCGCTCAGGGTTCGACAGCCGCGGTCGGTGGCGGTGCGGAGCAGCTGCGTCTCGATCGGGCGGTAGACGATGTCGGCGACCCACAGCTCCGGACGCAGCAGCTCGGCCGCGAGCGGCATGCCGGGATGAGCGGCCATGCCGACCGGGGTGGCGTTGACCACGCCGGAAGCTCCCGACAGCGCCGTTGCCACGGCGGTCGCGCCGACCGTCTCGGCCTGGATGGTCGCGGACAGCTGACGGGCAGAGCGGGCAAGGGCCTCGGCCCGGACGTCGTCGGGATCGAACACCAGGAGTCGCCTCGCGCCGAGATTGACCAGGGCATGCGCGACAGCCGTACCCGCCCCGCCGGCCCCGAGCAGCACGACCTCGTCCAGAGCGGCGTCCGGGATTCCCTCGCGGAAGGCGCGGCCGAAGCCGGTGACGTCGGTGTTGTGGCCGACGGTCATCCCGTCGACGACCAGGACGGTGTTGACGGCGCCGATCGCCTCGGCGCCCGGAGAAACCTGGTCCAGCAGCGGCACCATGGCCTGCTTGATCGGGTGGGTGATGTTCAGCGCGTCGAAGCCGAGCTCGACGGCAGCGCCGAGCAACCCGCGCAGGTGGTCCGGCGCCACCTGGCGATCACTGAGGTCGACGATCTTGTAGACGTAGCGGATGCCCTGGCGCCAGGCCTCGCGTTCATGCATCTCCGGTGTCAACGAGGGCTTCACCCCCTGACCCAGCAGGCCGACCAGGATCGAGCGGCGGGGGTCGACGAGATCCGCGGTCGTGGTCACAGCCCCAGCTCCCTCGGCAGATAGAGGATCGCGTCGGGCCAGAAGATGATGCCCAGGCACAGCAGGACGAGCGGGACCATGAACGGCACCGACCCCCAGAACACCTCGGACATCTGCGCCTTCGCGATGGCCTGCAGGACGAAGATGACCGTCCCGACCGGTGGGGTGAGCAGGCCGATCATCTGGGAGACGATCATCAGAACTCCGAGTGCGATCGGGTCGACGTCGTACGCGGCGCTGATCGGCAGCAGGATCGGCACCGTGAGCGTCAGCACGGCGATGGCGTCCAGCGCGGTCCCGAGAACCATGGACAGCACGAAGACCAGCAGCATGAAGACGGTCGCGTCGGTGGTCATGCCGAGCACGAACTCGGAGACCTGCTGCGGCACCTGCTCGCGCGCGAAGATGTAGCCGAGCAGGTTGGCCGACGCGACGATGATCATGATCGCGCCGGTCGTCAGGACCGCCTCGGTGAGCACCTTCGGCAGGTCGCGGAAGCGGAGGGTTCGGTACACGAACCCCAGCAGGGCCATGTACGCCGCCCCGACCGCGGCCGCCTCGGTCGGCGTGAAGTAGCCGCCCAGGATGCCGCCGAGCACGACGACCGGCGCGCCCAGGGGTGCGATGACCCGCCGCCCGGACGCCCAGACCCGGTCCCAGCTGAACTCGGTGCGCACGATGTTGTCGTCGCGGCGTACCCAGATGAACACGACGACGCACAACCCCACAGCCATCAGCAGGGCCGGCACCACCGACGCCGCGAACAGGGCGCCGGTCGAGACCGCCGCGAGCCCGGCGTAGATGACAGCGGGAATGCTCGGCGGCATCACCGGGGCGATGAGCGAGGCCGATCCGACGACCCCCAGGGCGAAGCGCCTGGAGTAGCCGGCGCGCAGCATCGCCGGGATCTGCACCTTGCCCAGGGCCGCTGCGTCGGCAACCGCTGACCCGCTCATCCACGAGAACCCCAGGCTCACGCCGACGCTGACGTAGCCGAGACTGCCGCGCACCCGGCCCAGCAGCGCGAGCGCGAAGTCGAAGAGCCGGTCGGCGATGCCGGCGTGGTTGGCCAGGCAGCCCAGCAGGATGAACAGCGGCACGGCGAGCAGCGGGAAGCTCGCGGTCGAGGTTGCGACGAGACGCAGCGCGAGTCCCAGCGACTGATCGGTCGACAGCATGTACGCCAGCGACGGACCGATGAAGGCGAACGCGATCGGCACCCGGATGACCAGCAGTCCGGTGATCAGCAGGCACAGCACGAGCAGGCTCATGCGGTGGGCACTCCCTGCACGTCGTCGTACCGGGGCTCAGGGGCGCCGACCACGGCGAACCGCACGGCGGCGACGGTCGCCCGGATGGTCATGCTGACGAAACCGATGAGGCAGATGGCGTAGAGCCAGGACATCGGCATCCGCATGGCCGGCGACTTCAGCACGCCTTGGTCCATGGTGAGCGACCACGCCTCGGCGCAGAGCCCCACTCCGACGGCGGCCACCACCAGGCAGCTGATCACGCGTACGACGCGGCGGACGAGCGGGCTCCGGACGGCGTCGACCATCTCGATGGAGATGTGGTCGTCGCTGCTGACGAGCACGCCCGCGACCACGAAGGTCAGCCACACGAGCGCGAACCGGGCCAGCTCGCCGGTCCACGACCAGCCCTCGAGCGGGAGATAGCGCTGCAGCGCCTGGACCAGCACCAGGAAGAAGATGAGCAGCAGCGCCGCTGCGCCGATGGCCAGCTCGATCGAGGTCAGGACGCGCACCGTGCGCGCAAGCCACCGGGGCGGGTCGGTGAACAGCGACTTCAACGGACGTGACCTCCGGCCTCGCGGGTGACAGCCGTCACAGCAGGCGAAGGTAGGGATCGCGCGGACCGTATGGCAAGGGGTTGCCATTGGTTGCCAGAGCCGGTTCGATGTGCGCGTGCCCGGGCCCACGATCTACGACGTCGCCCGGGCCGCGGGCGTCGCGACGTCCACGGTGTCGCGCAGCTTCTCGATGCCGACCCGGGTGAACGCGCGCACCCGCGAACACGTGCTGGCGGTCGCCGCCGAGCTCGGGTACCGGCCGAACCCCCATGCCCGGGCGCTGATGTCCGGACGTCACCACACCATCGCGATGGTGGTCTCGGACATCACCAACCCGCACTTCTTCGAGCTCATCCGCGGAGCGGAGATGCGCGCCAGGGCCTCGGAGTACACCCTCATCCTGGTCAACGCGGAGGAGTCCTCGCGGATCGAGTACGACCAGATCCAGCGGCTGGTGCCCGCGGTGGACGGCTTCGTCCTGGCCGCCAGCCGGCTGCCGGACGAGAACCTGCGGCAGATCGCCGGCCAGCGCCCGGTCGTGCTCATGAACCGCGAGGTCGCCGACCTCCCCAGCGTCGTCCTCGACCACGTGATGGGCTGTCGCCAGATCGTGGAGCACCTCGCATCCTTCGGGCACCGCGACCTGGTCTACCTCGCCGGCCCCCGCAACTCCTGGATGGCGACGACCCGCTGGCAGACCATCAGCTCGGCTGCAGCCGGGCTGGGGCTGCGCGCGCAGCGCATCGGCCCGTTCACGCCCAAGGTCTCCCAGGGCGGCGCCGCCGCGGACGGCGCCCTGCACGCCGGGGCGACCGGCATCGTCGCCCACAACGACCTGCTGGCGATCGGCGTCGTCCAGCGCCTCACCGAGCGCTCGGTCCGCGTGCCGGACGACGTCAGCGTGGTGGGCTTCGACAACATCTTCGCGGCCGACCTGTGCACGCCAAGCCTCACCACGTTGGGCGGCGCCGATGCTGACGTGGGACGCGCCGCCGTCGAGATCCTGCTCGATGCCGTGGGACCGTCGCGCGTCCGGGGCGACCCGCCCCAGGTCGTGCTCCCGACCGAGCTGGCGCTGCGGCGCTCGACGGGACCAAGAAGACCCTCGTAGTGGTCAGCCGCGCCGTGCGATCATCCGCTGGTGGGGCCGTCGGAACGGACGGGGCGTGAGCCTGCCCCGGCACGCGCGGTGCGCGTGTGCGTGCTCGGGACCTTCGCGGTCGAGCTCGAGGACGGGTCCGCGCGTACGCCACGGGTGGTGAGCCGCAAGGCCCGGACGTTGCTCAAGCTGCTCGCGCTCGAGCGCGGCCACCTGGTGCCGACCGACCGCATCGCCGAGGTGCTGTGGCCGGAGGGACCTCCCAGCAGGCCGGCAGAGAACGTCGCCACGTTGGTGAGCAGGCTCCGCTCCTGGCTCGGGCCCGGGGCCGTCGAGGGTGGACGGGACGGCTACCTGCTGGCGGCCGACGTCGAGGTGGACCGGGACGTCGCCGAGCGGCTCACCGCACGCGCCGAGCAGGCTCTGGCCGAAGGGCACAGTGGCGTGGCGCTCGTACCCGCGGAGAGTGCCTGCACACTGCTGGCCCGCGGCCGCGTGCTCGAGGACGAGCCGCACGCGGACTGGGCGGAGCCCGCCCGCGGCGCCCAGGTGGTGCTGCTGCGCCGGGCGCGCCTCGCGCTCGCCGGCGCCGCGCTCGCTGCGGGCGACCCCACGGGGGCCGTGACCACGGCGTCGGCCGGGCTCGCCGACGACCCGCTCGACGAGGAGATGGCTCGTCAGGTGATGACGGCCCATGCTGCCGGCGGTGAGCCGGCCCGCGCGCTGGCGGTCTACGCCCGGCTCAGGCTGGTGCTGGCCGACGAGCTCGGCACCGCTCCGGCTCCCGACACCGAGGCACTGCACACGGCACTGCTGCGCGAGGAGCCGTTGCCGCAGCACGTCCCGGAGCCACGGGCCCGCGCCCGGCCGGCCGTGCCGCAGGGAACCGACGGCACCGAGCTGGTCGAGCGCGAGCACGAGCTCACCGACCTGCGTCGGGCGTGGGGCACGGCCGCTGCGGGGCAGACGTCGCTGCTGCTGGTCACCGGCGAGGCGGGGATCGGCAAGACCAGCCTGGCCGAGGCACTGGCCGCCGAGGTCACGGCCTCCGGCGGTCGGGTGCTGCAGGCCCGCTGCTACGAGGCCGAGCGCTCGCTGTTCCTGCAGCCGCTCGTCGACGCCGTGACACCCGCGGTCGCCGCGCTGCCCCCGCACCGGCTGCGGACGATGGCCGGCAGTCATGTCGACGCCCTCGCGGGGATGGTCCCGGAGGCCGCGCTCGCGCTGGGCCCCGCCGTCGCGACCGCAGTGCCCGCCGAGGAGTCGCGACGGCGTGCCTTCGAGGCGGTGCTGCAGCTGCTCCGCGGGCTGGCCCAGGACGCGCCGGTGCTGCTCCTGCTCGACGACCTGCACAACGCGGGGACGACGACGACCGAGGCCGTCCACTACCTCGCCCGGCGGGGGCTCGGGGCGAGACTCCTGGTCGTCGGGACGGTACGTCCCGACGAAGGCGCAGCGACCCTCGCCGCTCTCGACGACGTCAGCACCCTGGTGGAGCCTGCTGTCCTGTCGGAGGCCGCGGTGGCGCGACTGGCCGGCGCGGCCGGGCTCGGTGAGCAGACCGCCGCCATCGCCCGCAGCACCCGTGGCCACCCGTTCTTCGTGGTCGAGGTCCTCCGCTCCCTCGCGGCCGGTCAGGAGACGCTGCCCGACTCCCTCCAGGGCGCGGTGCTCGCGCGCGTCGCCCGTGCCGGCGAGCCGGTCGAGCGGCTGCTGCGGGCCGCGTCGGTGCTCGCCTCCGAGGTCGACCCGACGGCGGTCGCCGCGCTGCTCGCTGTTCCCGACGACGACGCCGCCAGACGGTGCGAGCAGGCGCTGTCGGCCGGTCTGCTGACGGTGTCCGACCGTGCGTACGAGTTCGCCAACGACCTGATCCGCGAGGTGCTGTACGGGTCGACGCCCGCCCCGACCCGACTGGCGTGGCACCGACGCGCAGCGGATCTCGCGGGCGACAACCACGAGGCGATGGCACACCACGCCGAGGCGGCCGGCGAGCCGTCCCGGGCAGCCCGGGCCTGGCTGCTCGCCGCTGAGGAGGCGTTCGCCCGGGTGGCCGCAAGCGACGCGGAGGCGCTCGCCCAGCGAGCGGCCGACTGCGCGGCCGGGACAGGAGCACCCGAGGTGCTGGGGCGCGCACTGCTCGTGCGGGCCCGGGCTCTCGAGGTCCGCGAGGCCTACGCCGATGCTCTCGCCGATCTCCGCGCGGCGGCCGAGGTGGCGCGCGAGGCGGGCGACCAGCGGCTGGAGATGACCCTGCGGCGGGAGCTGGCCGGCGACGTGCCGGTGGCGCTCGGGCTCGGCACCCGGTCGTGCGACCCGCACGTCGAACGCGGCCTCGTGCTCGCCCGCTCGCTCGGCAACCGCGCAGCCGAGGCCGACCTGCTCGCCCGTCGCGCCGTCATCACCAGCAACCGTCTCGAGCTGCGCGACGCCGTCGTCGCTGGCGAGGCCGCGGTCACCGCTGCCCGTGCGTCGGGAGACCCCGCCGCACTGGTCGCCGCGCTCGACGGCCTCAAGACCGCGCACACCTTCGTCGGTGACGTACGCGCGCTGCAGGTCGTGCTCGACGAGCTGGAGCCCGAGCTGCGCCGCCGCGGAGACCTGTGGCGGCTGCAGTGGTGCGTGTTCGACGCCGCCTACCCGGCGGTTGCCGCCGCACAGTGGCCTCGTGCCGAGGAGAGCATGCGGGCGGCGCTCGAGATCAACCGCCGCAGCGGCTACCTCGCCTACGGCGTCTGGTTCGAGGCGCACCTGGGCTGGCTGCTCCGTCTCGCCGGACGTGACGAGGAGGCGGTGGAGGTCGGGCGACACGCGGTCATGGCGCCCGACGGCGGCCAGCACCCCTGGTGGCGTTCGACGGCCCGCCTGCTGCTCGCCGGGACCCTCCGCGAGGTCGGCGAGCCCACCGAAGCCGCCGTCCTGCTCAGCGAGGGACTCGCGGCGGCGGAGCAGGACGACGCCCGCGCCTACGTCCTCGGCTGCCGCGCACTGCTGGCCGACGTCACCGGCGACCACGCGACGCTCACCGCCGCCGACGACATGCTGCGCGCCGTGCAGGCTCCCGCGGGCCAGGTGTGGCTGCGGGGCGCGGAGTCCTACCTCGCCCTCGCGCGGGCCTGGCTCGCGGCCGGCGACGCGGCCCGGGCCCGAGAGCTGCTGGCTCCGCTCGCCGCTGCGGCCCGGTCGCAGGGATGGAGCCCGGTGCTGGCCCAGACCGTGCTGCAGCAGGCGGTCACGGCCGCACAGCTCAAGGACGAGACCGCGCCCGCGCTGGCCGCCGAGGCGGCGTCGCTGGCGGAGGCCGCCGGCATGCTCCGCCTGTCCGACCGGGCGGCCGCACTCGTGCGCGCCTGACGGCGTCAGAGCAGCTCGGCGATGCGCCGGGCAGCCCTGGCGGCGCCGTCGGTGGCGACCGGGCGGTACGACGTGGTGCGGCCGACCTCCGCAGCGATCGCCGCAGCGAGCGGCTCGGGGGCTGTCTCGTCGTAGTCGAGGCGGCGACCGGCGCCGTAGCGCCCCAGCCGGTGCGTGACGTGGAACGTCTGCTCGAAGTGGTGCCGCAGCGGGACGAACAGGAAGGGCCGGCGGTTGGCCACGAGCTCCATGCACGTGGTCAGACCGCCCTGCACGACGGCGAGGTCACTGGCGGCCAGCACCCGGTAGAGGTCCGGTACGTACCCGTGCACCTCCACGCCGGGCGGCGCAGCCAGCGACGCGGGGTCGATGCGCGGACCGGCCACGACGACCATCCGCAGGCCCGGCACCGCCGCTGCTGCCGCCGGGTACGCCGCGACCGCTCTCCGCAGCAGCGGCGCACCGACCGCTGTCCCGCCGACCGCGACGACGACGACCTGCTCGTCCGGTGCCCACCCCTGCCCGGCTCGCACCTCTGACCCGCTCGTCGTCGGACAGCGGCTGGAAGCCGGTGATGTAGCCGGTGAAGTCGAAGTGCTGCTCCGTCCATCCGCGCACCGAGGGCAGCCCGTCGCCGAGACCGTCGGGCACACAGTCGGCCGGGTCGCCGACGAACAGCGCACGATCGCGCAGCCGCGGGAAGCGTGCGACCTGCTCGACCATCTCGGCGTTGTAGTCGGACGTGAGGCGTTCCTCGGGCTCGCCGCCGTCCGGCATCGGGAGCCACCCCACGAAGTCGGTCAGCCAGACGTACGCCGACGACTTCAGCTCCGGGTTCTCGTGCAGGAAGTAGTCGACGTCCCAGCCCTCGTCGGCGACCCACGCGTCGTAGTGCTCCGTACGCACGAGCTCGTCGAAGACCATGAAGTTGTTGACCAGGATCTCGTCCATCTCGCGGATGGCCTGGAACGCGTGCAGGTCGTGCTCGGCCGACTCCGCCTCGATGTGCTCGACCTCGCTGGCGAGGAAGGCCGACCCGGGGTGCACCCGCTGGCCGCGCGCCGCGACGACGTCGCTGACCGGGGACTGGGCGAGCCAGTCGACCTGCACCTCTGGCCGCAGGGTCTGCAGCTCCTCCGCGATCGCCAGGTCGCGCAAGGTGTGGCCGAGCCCGATCGGCGACGAGACCATCAGCACCTTGTGCGGACGGTTCAGCGGCCGGGTCCAGCGGACCGGTTCCGGCGTGCGGCGCCAGGCCGGCGACGAACTCGCGGAAGAGCCGGTTGACGACGACCGGCTCGCGCGCCTGTGGCAGGTGGCCGGCACCATCGAGGGCGACGAACCTGCCGCCGGTGAGCTCGGCGAACCGCTTGGAGCGGTCCAGCGGCTGGCACGCGTCGTCCGATCCGTGCACCGCGAGCACCGGACAGCGCACCCGACCGAGCAGCGCCTCCGCGCCCGCCCTGTCCGGTACGGACAGCGGCGAGTACTCAGCGGCGATCATCGACTCGAGATCGACCTCCATCGCCCAGCCCACGCAGTCCTCCCACTGCTTGGTCGAGTGCGGCTCCGGCAGCACCCGGTCGAAGAAGAACTCGACGAAGCCGCGCCAGTCCCGTCGCCAGTAGTGCACGTTGTCCTTCGCCCAGCCCTCGTCGGTGTCAAGCGGCTCGGTGCACGAGTACTGGAGGCGGTGCGGCAGCGGCGCAGTGAGGTAGGGGATCCCTGCCGACACCGTGAAGATCCCGGCCACCCGGTCCGGGTGCTCCGCCGCGAGCACGGTGGCCAGCCACGAGCTCGAGCAGAGACCGCCGACAACCGCCCGGTCCACCCCCACCTCGTCCATCACCGCCAGCGTGTCGGCCACCCGCTCGAGGTCGGTGTGCGCCGCGGGGTCGTGCGGTCGGTCGGAACGGCCGTTGCCACGGGGGTCGATGGTCACCACGCGGAAGAACCGCGAGAGGTAGGGGACCTGCGCCTTCCACGCCCGCGAGTGCACGATGAGGTCGATCGGGGCGAAGACCACCGTGACGGGACCGGAGCCGAACACCTCGTAGGCCACCTTGACCCCGTCGCGCTCGACGAAGCCGTCCATGTCCGGGTATCTCGCTCGCATCGCTGCACGCCTCCTCGACCAGGCCATCGCTCGACAGCAGCGTCGCCACTGCCATTGCAGCGCCGTTGCAACGTGGCTGCAACCGCCCCGGCGACCGTTGCCCGTACGTGACCGGACCGACCGGCACACCTCGAAGCAGGAGGCTCGTCATGGCCCTCGACATGGACATCATCAACGAATTCATCGGCCGGTTCGCCGGCGACCTCGGCGCGACCGTCGCCGCCGGCGGCGTCGTGACCGGACACCGGCTCGGCCTCTTCGTGGCCCTCGCCGAGGGCCCCGCGACCCCGGACGAGCTCGCGGCACGCACCGGAACCGACGCGCGGTACGTCACGGAGTGGCTGCGCGGGCAGGCGGCCGGCGGCTACGTCACCCGCGCTCCCGACGACGACGTCTACTCGCTGACCGAGGAGCAGGCGTTCCTGCTCACCGACCCCGACGGTCCGGCGTACCTGCCGGGCGCGTTCGTGCTCGCCCTCGGCGCGCTCAAGGCCGAGCCTCGAATCACCGCGGCTTTCCGCACCGGTGACGGTCTGGGCTGGCACGAGCAGGACGAGGACGTCTTCGTCGGCTGCGAGCAGTTCTTCCGTCCCGGCTACGCCGCCAACCTGGTCCCGAGCTGGATCCCGGCGCTCGAGGGCGTCGAGGCCAAGCTGCGTGCCGGCGCGACCATCGCCGACGTGGGTTGCGGGCTCGGTGCGTCCAGCGTCCTGCTCGCCAAGGAGTACGAGCAGAGCCGGGTGGTCGGGTCGGACTACCACGAGGGGTCGATCGAGCTCGCCCGCAAGCGGGCGGCCGACGCCGGCGTGGCCGAGCGCGCGACCTTCGAGGTGGCGTCGGCACAGACCTTCGGCGGCAGCGGCTACGACCTGGTGGCGACGTTCGACTGCCTGCACGACATGGGCGACCCGCTGTCGGCCGCCCGGCACATCCGCGACGCGCTCGACCGGGACGGCACCTGGCTGATCGTGGAGCCGTTCGCCGGCGACACGGTGGCCGACAACCTCAACCCGGTCGGTCGGGTCTACTACAACTTCTCGACCTTCCTCTGCGTGCCCAACGCCCTGTCGCAGCGCGGCGGCTACGCGCTGGGCGCCCAGGCGGGCGAGGCGGCCATCCGCCAGCTCGCGGTGGACGCCGGCTTCACCCGCTTCCGCCGGGCGGCGGAGACACCGTTCAACATCGTGCTGGAGGCGCGTCCCTGACGTCGTGCGGCCAGCCGAGCGGCTCAACCCGGCTGGCCGCACGTCATAGGGTTGGGCGATGCGCGTCGTGCTGCACGGAGTCCGCGGCTCGACGGCGTCGCCGGGCGTCGACTTCGCGCGTGTGGGCGGCAACACCTCCTGCGTGGCCGTCACGCCGGACGGGTACGACGCACCGACGCTGCTGCTGGATGCGGGCACCGGGCTGTCCAACGTGACCGCCGCGCTGGACGGCGCACCGTTCCTCGGGGACGTGCTGCTGACGCACCTGCACTGGGACCACGTGCAGGGGTTGCCGTTCTTCCAGGCAGGCGACCGGGACGACGCGCAGGTCCGGCTGCTGCTGCCGGCGCAGTGCGGGGCCAGCTCCGACGTGGCCGGGTCGGCCGCGACGTTGCTCGCGAGGGCGATGTCACCGCCGCACTTCCCGATCGGTCCCGAGGGTCTGCGCGGTGACTGGTCCTTCGACGCGATCGATGTCGGGACCTTCGTCGCGGGTGGCTGCACGGTGACGGCGGTGGAGGTGCCGCACAAGGGCGGCCGGACGTACGGGTTCCGGGTGGAGGCGGACGGGTCGAGCCTGACGTACCTGCCGGACCATCACCCGATCGACGACCCCTCGGCGGGACTTCGGCTGGCAGCCGGTGTCGACGTCCTGTGCCACGGCGGCATGTTCCTCGAGTCCGAACGGGCCGTGGCCGACGCCTACGGTCACGGGACCGTCGACGACGCGTGCCGCCTCGCCGACGAGGCCGGCGCCGGTCGCCTGGTGCTCATCCACCACGCGCCCTCCCGTACGGATGCCGAGGTCGAGCGGCTGGTGCAGCGGGCCGATGACGGTGGCGCAGTGCCCTGCGTCGGCGGCTACGAGGGCGACGTCTTGCTGCCCTAGCGCAACGCCGTCACGATCACTCCCATGATCTTCATCACCGCCAAGTTCCGGGTGCTCCCGGACCACGCCGACGACTGGCCCGAGACCACCGCGGACTTCACCCGAGCCACCCGCGCCGAACCGGGCTGCCTGTGGTTCGACTGGTCCCGCAGCGTCGACGACCCGTCGACGTACGTGCTTCTCGAGGCCTTCCGCGACGGCGACGCCGGGGCGGCGCACGTGCAGTCCGACCACTTCCGCACAGCGCAGCAGACGCTCCCGCCACACCTGGCCGAGACGCCGCGGATCGTCAACGCGACGATCGAGCAGGACGACTGGTCCGAGCTGGGCGAGATGGGGGTGCCCGACCGCGGCTGAGTCCTGGGCAAATCGGGCGTACAGTCGCCGGGTCGGCTGACCGCGAGCAGCGCAGGGGAGTGATCGCGTTGGACACCCGACTTGGCCCGGCCACGACCGCACAGACACCAGGTCCGGTGCTGTTCGTGCGATACGCGTTCCCGCCCAACCACCACGGCTACTGCGGGCCCGACGACAGCGCGACATTCTTCGAGTACGGCGCGACCGGCACGGTTGACGGCGGGCTGCGCGCCCAGGCCCGCGAGTTCGCCGGCGCCTGGCCGTACCTCGAGCTCATCGCCGGCGCGACCGGGGTGCCCGATCCGCTGGACCGTCGCGTGGTCGAGGCGTACTGGGTGGGCAACCGGCTGCTCGACCAGGTGGGCGTCTCGCACATCGGCAACTCGATGGAGGAGCGCTTCCGGTTCCGTTCCGGTCCCCGCTTCACCAGCCTCACGGAGGGAGTGCTCGCCGGTGGCGTGCCGCATCACAGCTTCCACGTGTTCTGCATCTACCCGTGGGTGGGTCTGCTCGGCGACGACCGCCGCGCCGAGCACGCGCTGACGGTGCTGGACCGCTGCCGGATCCGCTGGGGTCAGGTACGCGCCCTGCACGGCGACCAGGTGGTGGTGCACTCGTCGTCGCTGACCTGGGACGGGCGCCGGCTGGAGCTCGGCCCGCCGGCCACCGAGACGGTGGTCCGCTCCCGGGACGGCGTCGGCCTGCTCGGCGAGCTCGAGGTCGGCGACTGGGTGTCGATGCACTGGGAGTGGGTGTGTGACCGGCTCACCGAGCACCAGCTCGCCTCGCTGCGCTCGTACACCCGCCGGCACCTCGCGATCGTCAACGACGGGGTCGGTCAGTCCGGCCCGGCGGTGGTGCTCGGCTGACCCTGCTCGCGGACCCCGCCGGCGAGGACCCAGCTGCGTTCCAGCCGCCAGCCCACCGGGTCGCCGACCTGGTGCTCCGGCGGACCGGGCTCGCGGATCAGCACGTCGCCGGCAGCCGTCGCGACCAGGTGGTCCGAGTGCGGTCCACGGAACCAGACCGCGTGCAGCCGCCCCTCCCGCTCGCCGCCCAGCCGCGCCCAGCCGGGACGGACCAGCAGCTGCCGGCCGTCCTCGACCAGGACCGACGCGGGCCCGGTCAGCCGCGCGGCCCACTGGTCCACCGGCTGCGCGTAGACGTCAGCCGGGGTGCCGATCTGGACCAGCCGGCCGGCGTCCAGCAGCGCTACCCGGTCGGCGAGCCCGAGCGCCTCCTCGGCGTCGTGGGTCGCGTACACCGCCGCTGCGCCGCTGGCCCGTCGGCGTGCGCCGAGCTCGTCGAGGAAGACCCCGCGCACGTGGGTGTCGAGGTGCGCGGTCGGCTCGTCGAACAGGAACAGCGACGCCTGCCGGGCGAGCGCCCGGGCCAGGCCCACCCGCTGCTGCTCACCGCCGGAGAGCTCGGCCGGGTGACGAGCCGACAGGTGCGCGACGTGCAGGCGATCCAGGTAGCCCATCGCCTCGTGCCGGGCCTGGTCGCGGCCGACCCGGCGACGGCGCAACGGGTAGGCAACGGTGTCGACCACCGACAGGTGCGGCCACAACGCGTAGTCCTGGAAGACGACGGCGACCTCGCGGCGCTCCGGCGGCTCGGCCCGCGCGGGGGTCGCGACGAGCCGCCCGTGCAGCCAGACCTCGCCGGCCGAGGGCGCGCGGAAGCCGGCCACCGCGTGCAGCAACGTGGACTTGCCCGATCCCGAGGGCCCGAGCAGCGCCACCACCTCCCCCGGCCCGACCCGCAGGTCGACGTCTCGCAGCGCCGGCTCGCCCGAGTACGTCACCGTCAGCCCGCGCAGCTCGAGCAGGTCGTCGGTCATGGCGGTGGCCGGCCGCCGGCAGCGCGCTGCGACCGGCGCAGCGCCGCCCACAGCGGGATCGCGGGCACCAGGACCAGCACCGTCAGCAGCACCGACAGCGCCGCGGTCTGGCCGATCCGGCCCAGCTCCTGGCTGTTGAGCACCACGACGGCGAGCGTCTCGCTGCCGGGCCCGTAGAGCAACGACGACATCGTGACCTCGTGCAGGGCGGTGACGAAGCAGATCAGCCACGCCCCGAGCAGCGCCGGCGCGAGCGGTCGCAGCGCAACCGTGCGCACCGCGGTCACCGCGGCCGCCCCGCTGGCACGGGCCGCGTGCAGCTGCTCCGGAGGGAGCCGGTCGAGGGCACCCGAGATCGGCCGGTGCGCGAGCGCCCAGAGCTTGGCCAGGTACGCCAGCAGGATCAGCGCGAGGCCGCCGCCGAGCCATTGCCCGTACGTGATCAGCAGCGCCACCGCCAGCGTCGAGCCCGGCACCACCAGCGTGAGGGTGACCAGGGTCGCGAGCGCGCGACCCAGCCTGCGGCGCTCGAGCACGGCGACTGCCGCCCCCAGCACGGTGAGCAGGCTGGCAGCGGCCACCGCCAGCCCGAGGCTGCGGCCGAGGGCGTCGAACGTGCGCGCGTCCAGCACCTCGAAGTGCTCCAGCGTCCAGTTGCCCGGAGTCGGGGGCAGTCCGACGGCACGGGTGATCGACGCGGCCACCAGGGCGAGCAGCGGCAGCGCCACCGCCACCAGCAGGTAGCCCCCGAGCCCGACCGCTGCCCAGCGGCCGGCGGTGCGTCGTACCGGACTGACCGGTGCGCCACCCGAGTCGGCCACCCGCTCGGCCCGCAGCCGTGGAGCGAGCACGACGTCGGCCGGCGCCACCACCACGGCGGCGAGCAGTACCAGCAGCAGGGCGAGGGTGATGGCCTCGACGAAGGAGAACGGGTCGGCACCCAGCGAGAGGTCCGCGTAGATCCGGGTGGTGACGGTCGAGAACCCCGCCGGCGCTCCCAGCACCTGCGGCACCGCGAAGCTCTCCAGCGTCAGCACGAACACCAGCACCGCCGAGGCAACGATCGACGGCCGCAGCAACGGCAGCGTGACGGTGCGCAGCACCGTGACCGGCCCGGCACCCGAGGCCCGGGCGGCCCGCTCGAGGTTCGGCTCGGCGCGGGCGGCCAGACCGACTGCTGCCACCAGGTACGCGAGCGGCACCGCGTTGACCACCAGCACCACCGCCACGCCGGCGGGTCCGAGCACCCCCGCCCACTGCACGCCGAGCACCGTGTCGGTGAACCCGGAGCGGGCGTACGCCTGGCGCCAGCTGTAGCCCAGCACGAACTGCGGCACCAGCACCGGCAGCAGGACCGCGACCCGCCAACCCGCCCGCCACGGGAGGTCGGGACGACGCAGCGTCAGCGCGGTGGCGACCCCGAGGGGCACCGCGAGCACGGTGACGACCCCCGCCAGCAGGACGGTGTGACGCATCGCCTCCACCAGTCCGGGCGCGGCGAGGACGCGGCCGATGCTGCCGGACCCCTCCTCCAGCACGGTCTGCGCCAGCCGTCCGATCGGCACCAGCACGAGCAGCCCGGCAACTGCGGAGAGTGCCGCCACCGCGGCGCGCTGGCCGACCCCGGCCGAGGGCCGGGTGGGCGCGGTCACCAGCTCAACCGCCGAAGATCTGCTGGTAGTCGCTCAGCAGGTCGTCCTTGTCCGCGGCGATCCCGGCCCAGTCCGGGAAGACGACCGGCGCGTCGGCCGGCAGGGTCGGGCTTGGCACCCCGCCCAGCACCGGGTACGAGCCGGCCTCGCCGATCGTCGTCTGCCCCTGCTCGCTGACGAGGTAGCTGATGAAGTCCTTGGCCACCGTGTTGTCGGAGGCCCCGGTGGCCAGCGCCGCCGGACCGTAGATGGCGACGGCGCCCGGCTCCGGCCAGACCACGCCGATCGGTGACCCGTCCTGCTCCAGGGCGTAGCCGGCGTTGGCGATCGTGATGCCCGCGGTGTAGGTGCCCTGCGCCACGCCGGTCGCGACCTCGTCGGGCGAGCTCACCTGCACGGCACCGTTCTGCTCGAGGTCGGCGTAGAAGTCGAGCCCGTAGCCGTCGGCCTGCGCGAAGTAGCCCACCGCGCCGAGCGCCGACGCGGCGAAAGCGGGGTCGGGCACGGCCACCCCGTCGGCGTAGTCCGGGCCGGTGAGGTCCGACCAGGCGTGCGGTGCCGCGACGTCGTCGTGGTGCACCGCCACCAGGTAGAGGACCGCGACGCCGACGTAGTCGTCGGTGCGGAACCTGGCCGGCACCTCGGCTGCGCCGTCGGGTACCCAGCCGCCGACCAGGTCCTGGCCGACGTAGTCCTGCATGCTCAGCGGGTCGCAGCCCCAGATCACGTCGGCCTCGAGGCCGCCGGAGCGCACGTCGGCGGCGATCCGGGCGTTCAGCTCGCCGGTGGGTGCCCGGAACAGCTCGACGTCGGTGTCCGGGTGTTCGGCCTCGAAGGCGTCCAGCACCGGCTGCACCGTGGTGTCACTGGCACAGGTGTAGAGCGTGATCTGGTCCTGGGCGCCGGCGTCGTCGTCGCCACCGCAGCCGAGCGGCACGAGCAGCAGGGTGGCGACCACGGCAGCACGCCGCACGGCCTGCCCGGTCGTCGCCATCGTCTCGCCCCCTCGGCGGCCACTTTGGGGGAATCGTCCCGTCGCGTCAACGCGTCACCGGACCGGAGCTCGCACGTCGACGCCAAACGGCTGTCGCGGACGCCGGCCAGTGCCAGGATTATCTGGGGAGATGAGCCGTGGCTGCAGACGTCGCAAACGACAGCGCGCCGCCGCCGGTGGGCGGGCCGACGCTCGTGAGCAACTTCGCCTTGCTCATGAGCAGGACCCTGCTGTTCGACGAGTCGATGGCCCCGACGCTCACCCAGGCGGTCCGGTCTCTGTGTGCAAACCCTGCCGGCTCGAGCTGGTACCAGGCGACGGACGGCAAGTGGAGCCCGGCCGACGAGACGGTCGAGTTCGCACCTGGCCTCGTGCTCTCGGTTCCGGACTCGACGGCGCGAGCCGTCATCGACGAGATCGTGTCCACGGACGACACGACCTTCCCGAAGTCCTTCCGCCTGGCCTTCTCCGAGATCCGCACCAACAACCCCAGCTGGCCGACCATCTCGGTCAGCGTGCTGGGCTACGCGACGAATCCCCACTCCGAGACCCTCGACCCGCGTCAGCCCGACGAGACCCGGGAGCTCGCCGGCTGGGATCTCGCAGAGGTCGCCCAGCTGCTCGACCACGACTACTGGTGGAGTGCGGAGGCGCTGCTCGTCTCTCTCGGGATGGGAACGTCCAGTCGGAGCGCGCTCACCGTCCGTGGCGCCGAGTGGCGCGAGCCAGTCGGGTACGTCATCGAGACCCGGCCAACCGCCACGGACCTGACCCAGGTCCAACGCGACGTCGTGAAGGAACTCCTGCGGTGCCCGGACCTGGCCGATCCCCGCCTCTCGGCGGCGGAAGACCCTCGTGGACTGACAGTCATCCACCGCAGGTTCGAGCAGGCCACCTCGGGCCTGCCCTGCTACGTGTTCACCACGCCGAGCACGCTGGACCGGGACACGTTCGAGACACAAGTCCTCGAGTACTGGGGGATCTTCGAGGAAGCCGATGAGCGCGTCAGCCTCGCCGCCTGGGACGCCGCCACGGACTGGGAGATGGTGCACGATCGCCTCGGTGACTTCGGAGCCTTCGCCGCGCAGGCCAACGACCTCCTCGACCTGCTGCTGATCGAGATCATCGATGGCGGAGCCGACGACGAGCTGCGTCACGCGATCGAGCTCGTCCGCCTCACGTTGATCCAGGGCGGCCCGGACCTCAATCGCTTCAACCGCATGCTCACCGGTCATCTGCGGACGCTTCGGAGCGCGTGCGGGCTCCTGTCCGGGTTCGGGTCCAGCGTCGGCCTCCGCCCCGCCGAGCGATTCGCTCCTCTGACCGATCAGGCGACCAAGCACGCCCGCGAGGAGGAGGAACGTCTGGCCTCGTCGCTCGTCGAGGCCACCACCCAGGACGTCCAAGCCGTGACCGACGCCGCGACGGCGGTGCTCGCCGAACGCCGGGAGCAGTCGGTGGCCGCTCTCGCCAGGGGCGCACACTCTCTGAATCTGTTGGTGCTGATCTTCGCTGCGGTGACCATCATCGACCTGCTGGTGGAGATCAGGTACACGTCGCTCAGCGGCTGGCAGCTCGATCTCGGACGAGCTGTCGTGGCCCTCACCACCGTGGCAGCCGTGTTCTGGGTCGTGCGCCAAAGGCGGAGTCGGAGTGCGCCATCGGAGCCGACCGCAGACGCGCGAAGGATTCGGACCGACGCCACCGAGTTCGCCAGCCACCTCAGCTCGACGTGGCGGCGGATCACGCCGGAGGACGGGCCGGCGTTCGACGAGAAGCAGACGGGCGAGCTGGCGGCCCTGCTCGACCGCATGAACGCGGCCAACCAGGCGCTGCAGGACGAGTGGAGGGCAGTGACGACCGGGGCACGGGTCAACAGGCGTGACCTGTTGGTGCGGGAGGCCGAGCTCTGGTCGACCCGCATGATCATCTTCGGTGAGCGACCGTTCCCGCTACCTCGGACCCTCCCGATGCTCGCAGCGACGTACCACCTCTGCGAGCAGCGGCGCTTCGTCTCCGCGTTCGAGTTCGAGACCGCCCTTGGCGGTAGCGAGACGGTGCAGCGTCTCTACGCGTACCTCAGCGACAAGGAGGCGCCCTCGGTGAGCGTCCTGGCCGGCCACGTCCGGGAGGCGCTGCATCAGCCTTCCTCCGAGCCGACAACGCCCTGACCCGAGGCGGGTCAGGGCGCAGTCGTACGGCAGTAGAGCGAGCCGTCGATCGAACGGGTCAGGCGTCGGCGGGTCCGCGCTGTTCCGGCAGCCCCATGCCGGTGCCAGCGAGCAGAGCCCGCACTTCGGTTTCGCGGTAGCGGCGGTGGCCGCCGAGGGTGCGGATGGAGCTGAGCTTGCCTGCCTTGGCCCACCGGGTGACGGTCTTGGGGTCCACCCGGAACAGGGCCGCAACCTCGGACGGTGTCAACAGCGCCTCGGTCTGAGTCGGCTGCGCGGTCATGGGTCCCTCCTTGCTGTCCCCACGGCTTGGGTGACAACCTGTTTGTCGGGATTCATTCTGGCAGATGTGTCCACCTCTGACCCGAAAACGCAGAAGTCCCCCAAAGTTGTTCCCAAAAACTGACGGCGGAGTCAGTTGGCGTGCTCACGGAGTGCCAGCAGGCCCCACCAGGCGGTGACCTTCTGGTACGTCTCGGCGCTGTCGTCGACCCGATCCTCCCGGAGCGCCCGGACCGCGGACCCCAGGTCGCGCAGCGACCGGTCCGGCTCCTCGGCGTCGGCCTCGTGGATGACCGCCCCCAGCCCGGCCAGGTCGAGCTCCACCCAGCTGTGCGCGTGGAAGGCCTCCAGCCAGCGGCCGAGGTCGACCAGCTCGGCCAGCTCGTCGGAGTCCGGGAAGTGCCGGCGGGCGGCCGCGTGCGCCCGCGCCACCCGCCGGCGGGCCTGCACCATCGGCGTCAGGTACCGCACCGACGGCTGCCCCTCGGCGGTGTAGGTCTCCTGCTCCTCGGGCGAGGGCAGCAGCAGCCAGGGCATCGGCAGCCGCCAGGCCGCGTCCCGCACGTGCGGGGCCGCCTCGGGGTGCTCGCGTCGCCAGCTCCGCAACGCCTCGTCGGCGGCCTCGACCAGCGACCCGGGGGTGAGTGCGCGGGCCACCGGCGGCGGCAGGGTGCCGGCGAGCCGGGTCAGCGACAGCCACGAGCGGAGCAGCTCGTCACCGGGTGCCGCGAAGGTCCGGCCGCCGCGCTCCAGCCAGTACGCTGCGCCACCGCCGTCGACGAGACCGATGGCCGTGGCGCGCACGGCCGCGTGCAGGGACCGTTCCTGCTCGGCCCGGGTGAGCTCGTGCGGCGCCACCGGTGAGCCGTCGGTGTCGCGTCCCGAGCGCGGCGCGCGAGGCAGCGCCTCGACGGGTTCGTACACCCGGAGATAGGCGGCGTACGGGACCACGCCCCGACAGTAGCCCGGAGTCGCGGCCGGTCGATGTCCGCAGGTGGTGGTGCGTCACACTGGGACGGTGACCGCACCCGACGACGGCGTCTTCGCACGAGCCGCCGATCACGAGCAGGTCGTGTTCTGCACCGACGAGCCCACCGGGTTGCGCTGCATCATCGCGCTGCACTCCACCGTCCTCGGCCCGGGTCTGGGCGGCACCCGCTTCTACCCGTACGCGGACGAGCGGCACGCCCTCGACGACGTCTTGGCGCTCTCCCGCGGGATGTCGTACAAGGCGGCTCTGGCCGGGCTCGACCTCGGCGGCGGCAAGGCGGTCGTGCTCGGCGACCCGAACGTGGACAAGACCCCGGGGCTGCTGCGCGCCTACGGCCGGATGGTCGAGTCGCTCAACGGCCGCTATGTCACCGCCTGCGACGTCGGGACGTACCCCGAGGACATGGACGTGGTCGCCGAGACCTGCTCGCACGTGACCGGGCGCAGCGAGGCCGGCGGCGGGCTCGGCGACTCGTCGGTGCTGACCGCCTACGGCGTGCTGCAGGGGATGCGTGCGGCCGCCCAGCACGTGTGGGGCGATAGCGGCCTGGCCGGCCGTCGGGTCGGTGTCGCCGGGGTCGGCAAGGTCGGGCGGCACCTGGTCGACCATCTGATCGAGGCGGGTGCGGAGGTGGTCGTGACCGACGTCGACCCGGCCACGCTGCGGTCGGTGGTGGCCGCTCATCCGGGCGTGCAGGTGGTCGACGACACGGCGGCCCTGGTCCGCACCCCGCTCGACGTCTACGCCCCGTGCGCCCTGGGCGGGGCACTCGACGACGCGACCGTCGACGTGCTGCGCGCGGCCGTGGTCTGCGGGGGCGCCAACAACCAGCTGGCCCACCCGGGCGTCGAGAAACAGCTGCAGGACCGGGGGGTCGTCTACGCGCCCGACTACTGCGTCAACGCCGGCGGGCTGGTGCAGGTGGCCGCGGAACGCGACGGCTCATCGCTGGAGCGGGCGCGGGAACGCGCCACCCGGCTGTTCGACACCACGCTCGCGGTGCTCGAGCGGGCCGCCGCGGAGGGGGTGCCGCCGTCGGTCGCCGCCGACCGGACGGCCGAGCAGCGGATGGCCGAGGCCACGCCTGCGGATCGCGGTCAGCGGGCCGCCGACTCCGCGTCCTCGTCGTCGACGTAGCGCGCGTAGGGGTCGTACTCGTCGACGTCGTCGGTCTCCTCGACGTCAGCGGCTTCGGGGTGCTCGTCACCGTGCAGCTCGCGCTGCAACTGGGTGAAGTCGGTGCCCTGGGTGCGGTACTTCAGCTCCCGGGCAACCTTGGTCTGCTTGGCCTTAGCGCGGCCGCGGCCCATAGGGTCGACCCCCTTGCACAGGTCGAGCCGGGAGAGCCGCGAGGGCCCCCGGCCGTGTCATCACTTCATGTCGTACGTCAACGGTACCCGCCCGCGGAGGGATTCGGCACATCGGGAGACCAGATTGGCCGGGTAATGGTCAGAACCGCCCCCTGGCCCGGATCAGCCGTGGGTCCCTCGCAGCCGTACCGCGGGCCCCTCGTCCCCCGTCCCGCCGGCGGTGATCTCGCCGCAGATCCACGCCGGAACCCGGCGGCCGGTGAGCAGCGCGACCGCCGCGTCGGCGGCGTCCGGGGCGACGACGGCGACCATGCCGACGCCCATGTTGAGGGTGCCCTCCAGCTCGGAGCGCTCGATGCCGCCAGTACGTGCCACCAGGTCGAACACCGGCTGGGGGCGCCAGCTGGCCCGGTCGACCTCGGCGCCGGTGCCCGGCGGGAGCACCCGGGACAGGTTGGCCGCCAGCCCGCCACCGGTCACGTGCGACATGGCGTGCACCTCGACGGCGGCGGCCAGCGCGAGACAGTCCCTGGCGTAGATCCGGGTCGGCTCGAGCAGCTCCTCGCCCAGCGGGCGCCCCAGCTCGGCCATGTCGCGGTCGAGCCGCCACCCGGCCTGCTCCAGCAGCACTCGGCGCACCAACGAGTAGCCGTTGCTGTGCAGGCCAGCGGACCCCATCGCCACGACCGCGTCGCCGGGACGCACCCGGTCGGCGCCGAGCAGCAGGTCGGCCTCGACCACACCCGTCGTCGCTCCCGCGAGGTCGTAGTCGTCCGGGCCGAGCAGCCCCGGGTGCTCGGCCGTCTCGCCGCCGAGCAGCGCGCAGCCGGCGACCACGCACGCCTCGGCAACTCCCCGCACGATGGCGGCGACCCGTTCCGGCACCACCCGTCCGCAGGCGATGTAGTCGGTGACGTACAGCGGCTCGGCGCCGCACACGACCAGGTCGTCGACGAGCATCCCGACCAGGTCGAACCCGATGGTGTGGTGCCGGTCCATCGCCTGCGCGACGGCCACCTTGGTGCCGACGCCGTCGGCGGACGTGGCGAGCAGCGGGCGGTCGTAGGCCTTCAGCGCCGACGCGTCGAACAGCCCCGCGAACCCGCCGATGCCGCCGAGCACCTCGGGCCGGCGGGCCTTGTCGACCCACTCGCGCATCAGCTCGACCGCTCGGTCGCCGGCCGCGATGTCGACGCCTGCCGACGCGTACGTGGACTCGGTCACGCTCGGCAGCCTACGGGCGGGTGAGCGCCTCGGCCGCGCCCCCGCCGAGGGTGAGGGTGGGCAGGCCGTCGGCGTCGGTGCTGGCCACCGGCTCCAGCTCGAGCAGGTGCTTGCCCAGCTGCTCGGCCGGCGGCAACGGGACCGGGTAGACGCCGTCGAAGCAGGCCCGGCACAGCCGGTCCTTCGCGACGTTGGTGGCGGCGATCAGCTCGTCGAGATCGACGTAGCCGAGGGAGTCGGCACCCAGCGAACGACAGATCTCGTCGACCGACAACCCGTTGGCGATCAGCTCGGCCCGGTTGGCGAAGTCGATGCCGTAGAAGCACGGCCACTTCACCGGGGGGCTGGAGATGCGCACGTGCACCTCCCGCGCCCCGGCCTCGCGCAGCATCCGGACGAGCGCCCGCTGGGTGTTGCCGCGCACGATCGTGTCGTCGACGACGGCCAGCCGCTTGCCCTCGATCACGTCGCGCAGCGGGTTGAGCTTGAGCCGGATGCCGAGCTGACGGATGGTCTGGCTGGGCTGGATGAACGTGCGTCCGACGTACGAGTTCTTGACCAGCCCCTGGCCGTACGGGATGCCGGACTCCTCGGCGTAGCCGATCGCGGCCGGGGTGCCCGACTCGGGCACCGGGATCACGAGGTCGGCGTCCACCGGGTGCTCGCGCGCCAGCCGGCGGCCGATCTCGACCCGCACGGAGTGCACCCGCTGGTCAGAGATCCGGGTGTCCGGCCGGGCCAGGTAGACGAACTCGAACAGGCAGCCCTTGGGCGCGGCCTCGGCGAACCGCTGCGAGCGCAGGCCGTGCTCGTCGACGGCGACCAGCTCGCCGGGCTCGATCTCGCGCACGTACGCCGCACCGACGATGTCGAGCGCCGCTGTCTCGCTGGCGACCACCCAGCCGCGCTCCAGCCGGCCGAGCACGAGCGGGCGGATGCCCTGCGGGTCGCGGGCCGCGTACAGCGTGCCCTCGTCCATGAAGACCAGCGAGAACGCGCCGCGCAGCTCGCTGAGCACGGCGACGGCGGCGTCCTCGAGCGAGCGGTCGGGGTACGACGCCAGGAGTGCGGTCATGACGCCGGTGTCGGTCGTCTCGGCGTCGCGGGCCTCGCTCGGCAGCAGCTGGCCGCTGTCGGCAGCCCGCTTGTCCAGCAGGCCGACCAGCTCGTGGGTGTTGGTCAGGTTGCCGTTGTGGCCGAGGGCGATGGCGCCGTTGGCGGTCGGGCGGAACGTGGGCTGGGCGTTGAGCCAGTTGCTCGAGCCGGTCGTGGAATAGCGGCTGTGCCCGATGCCGACGTGACCCTTGAGCGAGCTGAGGGTGGAGTCGTCGAAGACCTGCGACACCAGGCCCATGTCCTTGTAGACCAGGATCTGGCGGCCGTTGCTCACCGCGATGCCGGCCGACTCCTGACCACGGTGCTGCAGCGCGTACAGACCGAAGTAGGCGAGCTTGGCGATCTCCTCGCCGGGGGCCCACACGCCGAACACGCCGCACGCGTCCTGGGGTCCGTGGTCCTGCGGGTCGAGGTCGTGGGTGAGCCGACCGTCTCCTCGAGGCACGCGCTCATCGTACGGGTCGGGTCAGGCTCCGTTGCCCAGGCGCTCCAGCAGCAACGCCTCGGCCAGGCAGACCCGCGCGAACTCCGTCAGGTGCAGGCTCTCGTTGGCGCCGTGCGCGCGGGTGTCGGGGTCCTCGACCCCGGTGACGAGGATCGCCGCGTCGGGGTAGGCCTCGGCGAACTGCGCGATGAACGGGATCGAGCCGCCGGACCCGATGTCGACCGGGGTGGTGCCGTCCCAGGCGTCGGCGAAGGCCCCACGGGCGGCGTCGAAGGCCGGACCGTGGGCGTCGATCGCGTACGGCTCGCCGAGGTCGGGGCTGCCGACCGAGAGCTCGGCACCCCACGGCACGTGCTGCTCGAGGTGCCGCACCAGCGCGGCGTGCGCCGAGGCGGAGTCGTCGCCCGGTGCGATCCGCAGGCTGACCTTGGCGCGCGCCACGGGGAGCAGCGTGTTCGAGGCGTGCTCGGCCTCGGGGGCGTCCAGCCCGGTGACGGCGATGGCCGGGCGGGTCCAGAGCCGGTCGACCACCGGGCCGGAGCCGATCAGCTCGACGCCGTCGAGGATCGAGGCCTCCGCGCGCAACCGGTCGAGGGGGTAGTCGAGGTCACTCGCCGGCCGGGAGGCGAGACCCTCGACCGCGACGTCGCCGGCGTCGTCGTGCAGGGACGCGAGCAGCCGGACCAGGGTCGTGAGCGCGTCGGGTGCGACGCCGCCCCACATGCCGGAGTGCACCGCGTGGTGCAGCGTGCGCACCTCCACGACCACGTTGACCAGTCCGCGCAGCGACGTCGTGAGGGACGGCACGCCGATGTCCCAGTTGGTGGAGTCGGCGATCACGAAGACGTCGGCGGCCAGCCGGTCGCGGTGCCGCTCGAGGATCGCGGCCAGCGACTCCGACCCCGACTCCTCCTCGCCCTCGACGAACACGGTGAGGCCCACGGGCGGGTTGCCGCCGTGGGCCACGAAGGCCGCCAGGTGCGCGGCGATGCCGGCCTTGTCGTCGGCGGCGCCCCGCCCGTACAGACGGCCGGCGCGTTCCGTGGGCTCGAAGGGCGGGCTGTCCCAGTCGGCGTCGTCGCCGGGCGGCTGGACGTCGTGGTGGGCGTAGAGCAGCACGGTCGGCGCACCCTCGGGGGCAGGGTGCCGGGCCAGCACGGCCGGGCGGCCGCCCTCGTCCAGCACCTCCACGTCGGCGAACCCGGCCTCGGAGAGGATCCGGGCGACGGCGTCGGCGCTGCGCCGCACCTGCGGGGCGTCGCCGTCGACGTCGCTCACCGACGGGATCCGCACCAGCTCCTCGAGCCAGCCACGCACCCTCGGCAGTGCCGCCTCGACGTCCGAACGCAGCTGGTCGGTGCGGGTGTCAACACTCATGGCGGCGACCTTAGCCAGCGTGCAGCGGCAGCCACTCCGACAGGTCGGAGCGCTCTCCCGAGGCGATGACCCGTCCGTCCGCGATGGCATCGGCCCAGGCGAGTCGGCCGGTCGCGAGCGCGATCCACGTCGCGGCGTCGGTCTCGACGACAGCGGGCGGGGTGCCCCGGGTGTGCCGTGCGCCCGGGACGACCTGCGCGGCTGCGTACGGCGGCACCCGCACCTCGACGCTGGCGCCGGGTGCCCGCTCGCTCAGCACCGCCAGCAGATGGGTGACCAGCAATCGCCGATCGGTGGTGTCGTCGTCGCCGGCTTCCAGCCGGGACAGGGCGGCGTCGACGTCGGCCAGCGGGGCGCGGCGCAGGCGTACGGGCACGCACCCGACGCTAGTGCGGGTCGGCCGTACTGGCGATTCTGTGCACTGCAGCCCCACCAGCCTCACCCGTTGCAGGTACCGTCGGGTCCCATGCGCCTGCGCGTCCTGCTCGTCACGCTCGCCACCCTCGCCGCCGGGGTGGTCGCAGCGCCCGCACCCGCGTCCGCCGATCCCGGTGATCGCGGCGGCCGGATACGTACTCCGGCGTCGCTCACCGGCTACGCGTTCGACACCTGCGTCTCGCCGTCCAACGGCGTCATGGACCGCTGGTGGCGTACCTCGCCGTTCTCCGCCGTGGGCGTCTACATCAGCGGCCAGGGGCGGGCCTGCCCCGCGAGGGCGCAGCCGCACCTGTCCCCGGCCTGGGTGCAGCGCCAGCACCGCCGCGGCTGGCGGATCCTGCCGATCCACGTCGGCCGGCAGGCGCCGTGCTTCCAGGCCGGCGACCCCACCCCCACCAAGCCGCGGATGTCCGACCGCCGCCGCGCCGCCCGCCTCCAGGGCGTGAACGCCGCCGACGGCTCGATCGCGCAGGCACGCCGCTACGGCATCGGGCGCGGGAGCGTGCTCTACCTCGACATCGAGTGGTACGAGCGCACCCGGAACCGCTGCAACCGGGCGGTGCTGAGCTTCGTGCACGGGTGGACGACCCGCCTGCACGGCCGGGGCTTCCGCTCCGGGCTGTACTCCAGCGGGTCGGCGGCGATCCGCGCGCTCGACATCGCCCGGCACCGCGACCCCCGGCACTTCGACTGGCCGGACCAGATGTGGGTGGCGTGCTCGGACTGCCGACCGGTCGGCGACCCGAGGCCGTTCCTGAGTGGCGACTACTGGCGGGGGTCGTCCCGGCTGCACCAGTACCGGCTGAACAAGCGGGCGACCTTCGGCGGCACCAGCTATGCCATCGACCGCAACTGGGTCGACGTCGGCGCGGGATCGCAACCGCGGCGGCCGAACGGCACCTGCGGCCGGCGGATGGACTGGCGCAGCTTCCCGACGCTGTCCCGCGGGGACAGAGGCCCGCAGGTGCGGGCGGCGCGGTGCCTGCTGCGGCGGCAGGACTTCCTGCACGCCAAGCCCGGCAACGTCTACCGCGGCGGTGTCGTGCGTTCGGTGAAGCGGCTACAGGCGGCGCGCGGGCTGCGGGTCACCGGCGTGCTCAAGCACCGCAGCTGGGTGAGCCTGCTCGCGGCCGGCGGCGACCCGCTGGTCAAGATCGGCTCGGACCACCGGGCCGTCTGGCGGCTGCAGCGGGCGCTGGTGGCGGCAGGGCACCGCACCCCCATCCACGGCGTCTTCGGCCCACGCACCATGCACGCCGTGAAGGGCTGGCAGCGCGCCACCGGGCGCCGCCACACCGGCGTGATCACCAGCGGCCAGTGGCGGGCCCTGCGCCACGGGGTCGTCGACTGACCCCGGTGCGCGTTTCCCAAGGGATGCCGTGAAACCGACACCACTCACGCGTGGCCACACGGTGCCGGTGACGTTTTCACGGGGGCCCTTGGGAAAGCGCACCCCCGCCCGCGGGGTATCAGCGGACGCCGGGGGCTGCTCCTGCGCAGGACAACCCCACTGCCAGGAGGCATCATGCGTACGTCCCGCACCGCCCTGACCGCCACCGCCCTCGTCGCACTGGCGGCGCCGGTCGCCGTACTCGTCGCACCTGCCCACGCCGCTCCCGCGACCCAGCGCGTGGTCACCGGCACACCGGGCGACGACTTCCTGGACGGCACCCGGCACGCCGACACGATCCGGCTGTTCGCCGGCGACGACTTCACGCTCGCCCGCGCCGGCAGCGACACGGTCCGGCTGGGCTCGGGCGACGACGTCGGCTACGGCGACGCGGGCGTGGACGACATCGTCGACGGCAAGGGCGCGGACCGCGTCTACGGCGGCGCCGGACGGGACCGGCTCGGCAACAGCTACGGCCATGACTGGATCGGCGCGGGCACCGGCAACGACACCGTCTGGCTGCCCCGCGGCGACGGCCGCGACGAGGTCCACTGCGGCGCCGGCCATGACACCGTGATCTACAACCTCCGCCGCGACAACACCGACGACATCGCCCCCGACTGCGAAGAGGTCCTCGTCCTCAGCTGACCGCCTCGCGAGGTTTCGCAAGTGCACCTGGGAAACCGACGCTTCCCCCCTGTTATTTCGGGGGTGGAGTGCGGGTTTCGCAAGGGCACTTGCGAAACCCGCAGCCCGCCTTCAGCCCAGGCCGAGGGCGGCAGGGATCGTGGCCGACCACGCGGCGCGCAGCTCGGCGAGGGGCACCGAGAACAGCCCCTCCACCTCGAGAGCGGCCGTCTGGTCGGCGGCGACGGTGACCCCGAGGTGCGTGTACGGGACCCACATGTCCGCGGCCAGGTCGCGGAACCGGTCCTGCTCATCGGGCTCCACCGCCACGACCACGCGAGCCGTCGACTCGGCGAACAGCCCCACGCAGGGGTCGACGTCGTCGGGCAGCCGCACCCGCGCACCGAAGCCGTGGCGCAGGCACGACTCCACCAGCCCCTGCGCGAGCCCGCCGTCGGACAGGTCGTGCGCGGCGGCGAGCACGCCGGTGACGGACGCCTCCCGCAGCAGCTCGGCCAGCGCGCGCTCCGCGGCGAGGTCGACCGCGGGTGGCCGGCCGCCGAGGTGCCCGTGCAGCACGTGCGCCCACTCCGTACCGGACAGCTCCGCGCGGGTCTCGCCCAGCAGGTAGATCGCCTGCCCCGGCGCGGCGAATCCCTGCGGCACGCGGCGGGACACGTCGTCGAGCACGCCGAGCACGCCGACCACGGGCGTCGGCAGGATCGCCGTGGTGCCGGTCTGGTTGTAGAAGCTCACGTTGCCGCCGGTCACCGGCAGCCCCAGCTCGCGGCAGCCGTCGGTCAGCCCCTGCACCGCCCGCTCGAACTGCCACATCACCGCGGGGTCCTCCGGCGAGCCGAAGTTGAGACAGTCGGTCACGGCCAGCGGCTGCGCGCCCACGACGGCGACGTTGCGGTACGCCTCCGCCAGCGCCAGCTGTGCCCCCGCGTACGGGTCCAGCCGGGTGAACCGGCCGTTGCAGTCGGTCGCCAGCGCCACCCCGAGGCCGGTCTCCTCGTCGACCCGCACGACGCCGGCATCCGCCGGCTGGGCGAGCACGGTGTTGCCGCGCACGTAGCGGTCGTACTGGTCGGTGACCCACGAGGTGTCGGCGAGGTTCGGCGACGCCACCATCCGCAGCAGGGTGTCGCGCAGCTCGGGGCCGGTACGTTCCCGCGGCAGCGCCTCGGCGACGTCGGCCTGCAGCGCGTCCAGCTCGGCCGGCCGCGCGTACGGCCGGTCGTACACCGGCCCCTCGTGCGCGACCGAGCGCGGGGGCACCTCGACCACGCGCGCGCCGTGCCAGTCGATCACCAGCCGGTCGCCGGTGGTGACCTCGCCGATGGCGGTGGCGTCGACCTCCCACTTGGCGCAGACCGCGAGGAAGCGGTCGACGTCGCCGGGCTCGACGACGGCCATCATCCGCTCCTGGCTCTCGCTCATGAGGATCTCCTCCGGCGCCAGCGAGGAGTCGCGCAGCGGCACCCGGTCGAGCCAGACCTGCATGCCGCCGTCGCCGGCGCTCGCGAGCTCCGACGTGGCGCAGGACAGGCCGGCGCCACCGAGGTCCTGGATGCCGGTGACAAGTCCCTGCTCGAACAGCTCGAGCGTGCACTCGATCAGCAGCTTCTCCATGAACGGGTCGCCCACCTGCACGCTCGGGCGCTTGGTCGGGCCGGGCGACTGCGTGTCGGACGCGGCCGCGAAGGTCTCGCTCGCCAGCACGGACACGCCGCCGATGCCGTCACCGCCGGTGCGGGCGCCGTACAGCAGCACCACGTTGCCCGCGCCGCTGGCGTGCGCGGTGTGCAGCTGCTCGTGGCGCATCACCCCCACGCACAGCGCGTTGACGAGCGGGTTGCCGGCGTACGTCTCGTCGAAGACGACCTCGCCACCGATGTTCGGCAGCCCCAGGCAGTTGCCGTAGCCGCCGATTCCGGCCACGATCCCCGGCAGCACCCGCGCCGTGTCGGGCGCGTCCAGCGGACCGAAGCGCAGCGGGTCCATCACGGCGACCGGCCGGGCACCCATCGCGAGGATGTCGCGGACGATGCCGCCGATGCCGGTCGCTGCACCCTGGTACGGCTCGACGTAGCTCGGGTGGTTGTGCGACTCGACCTTGAACGTCACCGCATAGCCCTGGCCGATGTCGATCACGCCGGCGTTCTCGCCGATCCCTGCCAGCGTCTTGCCCAGCGGCGTCTCCTGCACGAGCTCGCCGAACTTGCGCAGGTGCACCTTGCTGGACTTGTAGGAGCAGTGCTCGCTCCACATCACCGAGTACATCGCCAGCTCGGAGCTGGTCGGCCGGCGACCGAGGATCTCCCGGATCCGGACGTACTCGTCCTCCTTCAGACCGAGCTCTGCCCACGGTTGCGGTTGGTCGGGGGAGGAGGCTGCCCGCTCGACGGTGTCGAGCTGGCTGACGGTCTCCGGCACGGCGTCAGGGTATCGGCCCGGCGAGCACGCCCCTACGCTCCGGGCATGAGGGACGGGATCTGCCCGAAGTGCCGCGCCACGACCGTGTACGCCGCGATGAACGGCATCGGGCAGGGTCACGACTCCTCCCATCGCGCACAGCTGAGGCCGCACCTGGCGCCCGACTTCCGCGGTGCCGTGGTGCTGCACCAGGCCGACCTCTGGGACTTCGTCTGCACGAGCTGCGGCTTCCTCGAGACCTACGTGCTCGACAGGGCCACACTGGTCTGGGTCCGCGAACGGTGGGCACCCGTGCCCGTGACCGCGGAGCCGACCCCCGATGCAGGGAGCACAACGTGAGGATCGAGGTCAACGGCCGCGTGTACGGCTCGTGGGACGAGCTGCCCGAGGACGTCAAGCAGCAGATGACCGCGACCGGGCTGATGGCCGACGCGGACGGTGACGGGGTGCCCGACCTGTTCCAGGGCACGCTGCCTCCTCAGCTGCAGCAGGCCCAGCAGTTCGCGGTCGACGGGCAGGCGTACGGCTCGCTCGCCGACCTGCCGCCCGAGCAGCGGGCGAGGGCGGAGGCGGCGATGGCGGCGTGGACGGGCAACGCCGCTGCTGCGCCACCGTCCGTCGTGGCACCACCGGCAGCACCCACCCCGGCCAACCCGGCCAACCCGGCCCACCCGGTCAACGCCGCCTGGGCGCCGCCGCCCGGCACCCGGGTCGCCTCGGCGGGCACCGCCGACCCGGGCGTGATCGTCGAGAACGGCCGCAGGTGGCCAGGCTGGGTCACCTGGATGATCCTCGGCGACCTGGTCGTCGTGGCGGTCGTGCTCTGGCTCGTGCTCGGCTGACCGACAGCGCGATCAGGGACGCCGCAGCCGGTACAGCACGTGCGGCCGCAGCGGGCTGCCCTCGGGCAGCAGCGGGTGGTCGAAGTCGTCGGCCGGGTCGTGTGACATGGACAGCCGCTCCATCACCCCGCGGGACGCCGTGTTGATCACCGACGTCACGGACACGATCTCGTCCAGCCCGCCGTGGTCGAAGCCGTACGCGACCGACGCCCGCGCCGCCTCGGTGGCGTACCCCTGGCCCCATGCTGTGCGCGCCAGCCGCCAGCCCACCTCGATGCCCTCGTGCGGCACCTGCTGGTTGAGCGGCGCCAGCCCGGTGAAGCCGACGAACGGCTCCGCGTCCCGCACCTCGATCACCCACAACCCGAACCCGTCGCGGTCGAACAGCTCCTCGATCCGGTCGACCATCCGGTCGGACTCGTCGCGGCTCAGCGGCGCCAGGAAGTAGCGCATCACCTCGGGATCGGCGTTCATCGCGGCGAACGGCTCCCGGTCGGCATCGGTCCAGCGGCGCAGCACCAGTCGCGCCGTCTCCAGCCGGTCGCCGTCCACCGGGGCACCCTACGTAGGGTCGCCCCGTGGTGGTGCTGCTGGCGCTGGGTTCGGCGCTCGCGTACGGGTTGTCGGACTTCACCGGCGGCTTGCTGGCGCGCCGGATGAGCGCGTGGGCGGTGGCCGTGGTGGGCCAGAGCGCGGCCACCGTGTTGACCCTGCTGCTCGCGCTTGTCGTCGACGGGGAGCCGACGACCGCCGACTGGGTCTGGTCCGCGCTGGCCGGGGTGGGCAGCGGCACCGGCGCCGCGTTCCTCTACCGCGGTCTCGGTGGCGGAAGGATGGCGGTGGTCGCACCTATCTCCGCGGTCGGCGCCGCGCTGCTGCCGGTGGCGTTCGGCGTCGCGCTCGGCGAACGTCCGGAGCTGCTCACCTGGCTCGGGGTGATCTGCGCCGGACCGGCGATCTGGCTGGTCTCGCAGGTGGAGCGCGACGTTGGCGAGACGGCGCCGACGTCGTCGGGCGTCGTCGACGGCGTGCTCGCTGGGCTCGGTTTCGGACTCTTGTTCGCCGCGCTCGGGCAGGTGCCCGAGGAGGCCGGCTTCGGTCCGCTGACCCTGACCCAGGCCGCCTCCGTGCTGGCCACCATCGCACTCGCAGCCGCCCTGCGCGCGCCGTGGTTGCCGCGCGGCCGGTCCAGCCTGGCGGCCGTCGTGCCCGGGGCGCTCGGCACCGCCGCCACGGTGCTGTTCCTGCTGGCGACGCAGACCGGGCTGCTCACGGTCGCGGCCGTCGTGACGTCGCTCTATCCCGCCCTCACGGTGCTGCTGGCGGCGCTGGTGCTGCACGAACGGATCGGGCGTACCCAGGGTGTCGGCCTCGGGCTCGCGGCCGCGTGCGTGGCGCTGGTGGCCGCCGGCTGAGTCGACGTTCGGGCAGGAGTCAGGCGCGAGCCAGCAGACCGTGGAGCACCGAGGTGAAGAACCCGAGGCCGTCGGTGCCGGGCCCGCACAGCGACTCGACCGCGTGCTCGGGGTGCGGCATCAGCCCGACCACCGTGCCGGTCTCGTTGCAGACGCCGGCGATGTCGCGCAGCGACCCGTTGGGGTTGACCTCGAGGTAGCGCACCACGACCCGGCCCTCGCCCTCGAGCCGGTCGAGGGTGGGCGCGTCGGCGACGTAGCCACCCTCGCCGTTCTTGAGCGGCACGACGATCTCGTCGCCCGCCGCGTACGCCGACGTCCAGGCCGTCCGGGCGTTGTCGACCCGCAGTCGCTGGTCGCGGCAGACGAACGTGCGGTGGTCGTTGCGGATCAGCGCCCCGGGCAGCAGGTGTGTCTCGCAGAGGATCTGGAACCCGTTGCAGACCCCGAGCACCGGCATCCCGCGACCGGCCGCGGCGACCACCTCGGTCATCACCGGTGCGAAGCGGGCGATCGCGCCGCAGCGCAGGTAGTCGCCGTAGGAGAAGCCGCCCGGCAGCACCACCGCGTCGACGCCCGCCAGGTCGTGGTCGCCGTGCCACAGCGGTACGGGCTCCGCGCCCGCCACCCGGACGGCGCGCAGCGCGTCGACGTCGTCGAGCGACCCGGGGAAGGTGACGACGCCGATCCGGGTCACGCGGGGCCAGCGGTCTCGTCGACGCGTACGGAGTAGTCCTCGATCACCGGGTTCGACAGCAGCGTCTCGGCGATGGTGCGTACCTCGGCCAGCCGCTCGGCGGTCACCTCACCGTCGACCTCCAGCTCGAACCGCTTGCCCTGCCGCACGTCGGTGACGCCGTCGAAGCCGAGCCGTGGCAGCGCCCCGTGCACCGCCTTGCCCTGCGGGTCGAGGATCTCGGGCTTGAGCATGACGTCGACGACGACGCGGGCCATGGGGCTCCCTGCGGACGCTCGGGCGGGACGCACCGGAGTCTAGTGACCGCGCCACCGCCGTTCGCTCCCCGCCGCGTTGTGGCGGCAAAGTGCTGTCCGGTGCGGCGTGTCACCCGCGGGTTGCCGCCACAACCCGTCGCCCGCGGACGCGGGCGGCGCGGGGACCGGGAGGGTCAGGTGAGCTCGCGCTTGAGGATCTTGCCGGTCGCGGTCATCGGCAGCTGGTCGCGGAACTCGATCTCGCGTGGGTACTTGAACGCCGCCATCTCCTCCTTGGCCCACGCCACCAGCTCCTCCTCGCTGGTGTCGTCACCCTCGTTGCGGATGACGTACGCCTTGATCTCCTCGCCGTGCTGCTCGTGCGGCACTCCGACGACGGCGGCCAGCGACACGGCGGGGTGCGTCATCAGCACCTCCTCGACCTCACGCGGGTACACGTTGAAGCCGCCGCGGATGATCATGTCCTTGGCCCGGTCGACGATGTAGTACCAGCCGTCGTCGTCGCGCCGGCCCAGGTCGCCGCTGCGGAACCAGCCGTCGCGCAGCACCTCGGCGGTCGCGTCCGGCCGGCCGTAGTAGCCCTTCATGACGTTGTAGCCCCGGATGGCGATCTCGCCCACCTCGTCGGCGCCCTCGATCGTCTTCCAGTCGGGATCGATCAGCTTGCACTCGACCCCCCACAGCGGCCGGCCGATGGAGCCGGGCCGGACCTCGCCGCCGCTGGGAGTGAAGGTCGCGACCGGAGAGGTCTCCGACAACCCGTACCCCTCCTTGATCTGCACGTCGAAGCGCTGCTTGACGTCGCGCAGGATCTCGACGGGCATAGGCGAGCCACCGGACACGGCGACCCGCAACGTCCGGGCGATCTTCGCCACGTCGACGGTGTCGTCGAGCGCGCCGAGCAGGCCCCACCACATGGTCGGCACACCGGCGAAGAACGTGACGTCCTCGGACTGCATCAGGGACAGCGCCGCGCCCGCGTCGAAGCGGGGCAACAGCACCAGCGTGGACTGCTCGCAGAAGCCGCCGTTCATCTGCACGGTCTGGCCGAAGGAGTGGAACAGCGGCAGCGCCACCAGGTGCACGTCGTGGCCGGTCTCCGGCAGCCCGTGCACGCGGGCACCGCTCATGGCGTTCATCGTCATGTTCGTGTGCGACAGCTCGGCGCCCTTGGGCTGGCCGGTCGTACCGGAGGTGTAGAGGATCACCGCGGTGTCGGTCGGCTCGGTGACCCGGGTCTCGAACGTCGACGCCTGCCCCTGCAGCACCTGGCCGAGCGTCTGCGCGCCGTCGATCGGCGACGCGGCAGCGGGGTCGACGGTGATGAGCGCGAAGTGCTCACAACTGTCGGTCTTCCCGAACCCGTCCCAGCCCCACTCGCCGATCGCGAGGTCGGCGGTCCCCTCGAAGCAGAGGTACGCCTTCGCGTCCGAGTCGTCGAGGTGATAGGCGACCTCACGGCCCTTCAGCAGGATGTTGAGCGGCACCACGACCGCGCCGGCCTTGAGGATCCCGTAGTAGACGATCGGGAAGTAGGGCAGGTTCGCGCACGACAGCGCCACCTTGTCGCCGGGCTCGATGCCCCAGGCGACCAGCGCGTTGGCCACCTGGTTCGCGGCGGCGTCGACCTGCCCGTACGTCAGCCGGGTGTCACCGAGGACCACGGCGTCGCGGTCGGGGACCGCACGAGCACTGTTCTCGAGCATCACGGCCAGGTTCAGCACGGGTCCTCCTCGCGCGGGCGGCGGGTTGCCGCGAGTATGCCGCGCCGGTGCCGGGTCGGCACGGCTCCGGCACCGCGACACCGCCCCGTCGATCACAGTCCGTAACCGGATGCTCACAGGATCGTTGGAGGGGAGAACGGGACCACCCGACCGACCGCAAGGAGGAGCCGATGCAGACCACGCATGGCGTGCGGCTCGGCGCGGACCTCTGCGACGTGCGCCTGGCCCGCGACCCCGCGGTGCGGTGCCAGCTGCGGGTGGGCCACGGCGGTCGCCACGTGCACCGCACCCGCACCGACGGCGCGGTCGTGATCACCCGCTGGGGCGATCCTCCCGGCGTCTGCGTGGGCGGGGACGTCAGCGGAAGCGCTGCCCGGTGAGCTGCTCGTAGGCCTCGACGTACCGCGCGCGGGTGGCGGCCACGACCTCGTCCGGCAGCGACGGAGGCGGCTCGCCACCGTGCCGGTCCCACCCGCTGTCGGGACCGGACAGCCAGTCCCGCACGTACTGCTTGTCGAACGACGGCTGCGGGCCGCCCGGGGCCCACCGGTCCGCGGGCCAGAACCGGGACGAGTCCGGGGTGAGCACCTCGTCCGCCAGCACCAGGGTGCCGTCGGGTCGCCGTCCCACCTCGACCTTGGTGTCGGCGAGCACGATCCCGCGCTCCCCCGCCACCGCCCGTCCGCGCTCGTAGACCTCGACGGTGAGCCGGCGCAGGTCGGCCGCCAGCTCGCCGCCCACCGCGCGCTCGACGTCGGCGTACGTCATCGGCTCGTCGTGCGTACCCACCGGCGCTTTCGTCGTCGGAGTGAACACCGGCTCGGGCAGGGCCGAGCCCTCGACCAGCCCGGGCGGCAGCGCGACACCGCACACCGCTCCGGTACGGGCGTACGCCTCGACGCCGGAGCCGGCCAGGTAGCCGCGGGCCACGCACTCGACCGGCACCATGTCCAGCCGCTCGACGAGCACGGCGCGGCCGGCCCAGTCGGCGGGCGCGCCCGGCGGCAGGTCGGTGGACACCACGTGGTGCGGCAGCAGGTCGGCGAGCTGCTCGAACCACCACAGCGACAGCCGGGTGAGGACCTCGCCCTTGTCCGGGATCCCGGGCGAGAGCACGTGGTCGTACGCGGAGATGCGGTCGCTCGCCACCATCAGCAGGTGCCCGTCGGGCAGCGCGTAGAGGTCTCGGACCTTGCCGGAGTGGACGTGGGTCGCGCCAGCGACGGGCACAGCGGTCACCCCACGGATCCTAGGGGCGACCGCCGTGCTGCCGGTCGGTGCGTCAGCAACCGCCGCAGTTGTAGTAGGTGATGTCCCAGTGGTTGGCCTCGTCGTAGTAGATGTTCCCCGACCCGGACTGGTACTTGCCGCCGCCGATGTAGGTGAAGGTCCCGGTGATATAGCCGTTGAGGCACGAGCTCTGCGAGATGTCGAGCTTGTAGCCGTTCCAGTGGCTGTACGTGCCGTCGGCGTGCCCGGTCTCGGTGCCGCCGGTCACGTTGATCCCGCAGCCGGTGGCGCCCTTGAGGGTCTTGATGCCCTGGATGGTGTCGTTGTTGACCTGCTCGAGCGACGTGCAGGTCGGGTTGTTCCGGTCGCTGCACCCGCCGGACGACGACACCGTGATGCCGGCGGCACTGAGCTGGCCACGGGCGTTGGCGTCACTCAGCTTGGTGACGGCCGCGGCCGGACTCGCCGTCGTGAACGACACGACGACCAGCAGCAGGGCGGCGAGGGGGGCGGCGAGCAGTCGGAGGATGCGCGTGATGTGTCCCATGTGTCCGTTTCTACCGGCTTCCGGGGTCACGGCGCCACGGCCCGCCCCGCGGTTTCGCAAGGGCACGTGCGAAACCCGCACTCCCCCCGCGACATAACACTCAGGGAGTGCGGATGAGACGGGGGAGCCGGGGCGCCGCCACGCCGCCTGCGCGAGGATGGCTCCGTGCCTGATGCCGTCGTGATCGGGGCCGGGGTCAACGGGCTCGTGGCCGCCAACCTGCTCGCCGACGCCGGGTGGTCGGTGCAGGTGCTGGAGGCGCAGCCGACGGCGGGCGGCGCGGTCCGCAGCGACCGCGAGGTGGCCGACGGGTTCGTGCACGACACGTTCAGCGCGTTCTACCCGTTCGGTGCCGCATCGCCCGTGCTCGCCGACCTCGACCTCACCCGCTACGGGCTGCGATGGCGGCACGCGCCGGCCGTGCTCGGCAACCCGATGCCGGACGGGAGCTGGGCCCTGCTGCATCGCGACCGGCAGGCGACGGCGGCCGGCTTCGAGCGGCTGCACGCCGGCGACGGCCGGAAGTGGCTCGCGCTGGTCACCCAGTGGGACCGGGTCGGCAGCCACCTGATGGGCGCGCTGCTGTCGCCCTTCCCGCCGGTCCGGCACGGGCTGCCGCTGCTCGCCCGGCTCGGCACCGAGCCGGGGCTGGACACCGCCCGGATGCTGCTGATCACGGCCCGCCAGCTGGCCACCGAGCGCTTCGGCGGCCCGGCGCCGGGTCTGCTGCTGGCCGGCAACGGGCAGCACGCCGACTTCTCGCCCGAGGGTGCGGGCTCGGGGGTCTTCGGCTGGATCATGACCATGCTCGCCCAGACCGTGGGCTTCCCCGTACCCGAGGGCGGCGCGGGCTCCTTGACCGCCGCGCTGGTCTCGCGGCTCGAGTCGCGCGGCGGCACGGTCCGTACCGGTGCCGAGGTCACCGACATCGAGATCAGCGACGGCCGCGCGGTCGCGGTCTCCACTGCCGACGGCGATCGCGTGGCCGCCGCCCACGCGGTGCTCGCCGACGTCGCGGCACCCCGGCTGTACGACGACCTGGTCGGCTGGGAGCACCTGCCGGCCCGCACCCACCGGGCCATGCAGCGGTTCGGGTGGGACCCCGCGACGCTCAAGGTCGACTGGGCGCTGTCCGGTCCCGTGCCGTGGGATCCCGCGCCCTCGGTCGCCCCCGGGTGCGTGCACATCTGCGACGGCCTGGACGAGCTGACGATCGAGGCGGCACAGGTCGCCGCCGGCCAGATCCCCTCGCACCCGTTCCTGCTGGTCGGGCAGATGACCACCACCGACCCGACCCGGTCGCCGGCCGGCACCGAGGCGCTGTGGGCGTACACGCACGTGCCCCAGCAGGTACGCGGCGACGCAGGCGGCGAGGGACTGACCGGAGACTGGGACGGCGGTGACGCCGAGCGGTTCGCCGACCGGATGCAGGCCCGGATCGAGCGGTACGCACCCGGCTTCGGCGAGCGGGTGATCGCCCGGCGGGTGCTGTCGCCGGCCGAGCTCGAGCGCCGCGACGCCAACCTGGTCGGGGGCGCCGTCAACGCCGGCACCGCCCAGCTGCACCAGGCGCTGGTGTTCCGCCCGGCGGGCGGGCTGGGCCGGGCGAACACCCCGGTGCGCCGGCTCTACCTCGCCGGCGCCTCGGCCCACCCCGGCGGCGGCGTGCACGGAGCCCCCGGCGCCAACGCCGCGCGCGCTGCGCTGGCGAGCGCCCGGCTCCACCGCCGGTCCCGCTCGACGGGTTAGTCGGACGCCGGCAACGGCGAGGGCACGAGGGTGCGGTACTCCACCGGCAGCGAGGCGTCGCCGGGGGCCATGGACTCGTCGGCAAGCACCTGCCCGTGCGCGCCGTACAGCGTGATCGCCGGCAGGGCCATGTTCGTGCCGAATCGCTCGTCCTCGCGCTGGAACGCCACCCAGCCGTCCACCGTCTCGGCCGCCAGCACCAGACCACGGCCGAAGTCGAGCTCGACCCGGGCCACGTCAGCGGGGAACCTGTCCACGTAGGCGATGGACCCACCGCCGTACCCGAAGCTGTTCTGCTCGGACCCCTCCCGCTGCTGCTGCGCCGGCGCGATCGGGTAGCGCGCCGCCCAGCCGTTGAACTCCGCGCCGGGATCCGTGGTCACGTGACACTCGGCCCAGGTGGAGCGGTCGGAGGACAGGATCACCGCACTCACGTCACCGCTCGCGTCGGTCTGCGCCGTGAGCACCCGGGCCCCGGCGCCGTACTCGACCGGGTCCAGCGGTCCGTTGTCCACCTGGCTGCAGCGCTCCACCAGCGGGTCGACGGCCTCGGTGACGTCGGGCACCCCCGCCACGGGCGCGTCGGCACGGTCGGCATTGCCGGCCAGGGCGACCCCCGTCGCGACGGCGGCGGCCAGCCCGGCCGCCCCGACGACGGCTCCGCCTCGCCGCACCGCCACCCGACGGCGACCGCGGCGGAGGTCGTGGGCGCTCCCGTTCCGCATCGGCGGCTGGTCGGCCACCAGTGCGGCCATCCGGTCCTGCAGGCGCTGGTCGTTCATCAGAGGCTCCCGGTGCTCTCGTACGAACCGCTGGCGTCGCCCAGCAGCGCGCGCAGCCGGTCGAGACCGCGCGCGCTCTGGCTCTTGACGGTGCCGGTGGAGATGCCGAGGTCGGCGGCCACCTGCTGGACGGACAGGTCCAGCCAGAACCGCAGCACCACGACCTTGCGCTGGCCCTCGGGCAGCGCGGTCAATGCGTGCCGCAGCGCGTCTCGGTCGTCGCTCGACCCGGGCTCGGGTGCCACGCTGTCGCGCTGCTCGGCCACCGGGGTCTCCGGCCGCCGCCGCCGCCAGCGCCAGTCGTCGACGTGGGTGTTGACCAGGATTCGCCGGACGTAGGCGTCCTCACCACCCTTGCCCGTGACTTTCGGCCACGCCACGTACAGCTTGACCAGCGCCTGCTGGGCGAGGTCCTCGGCCCGGTGCCAGTCGCCGCACAGCAGGTACGCCGTGCGCACCAACCCCGCCCGGCGGGCGTCGACGAACTCGACGAACCGCTCGTCCGCGTCCCGTTTCCGCACGCCGCGCCCCCTCGTCCGACCGTGTCACCGTCCCCCTGAGAACGTCGCCGGGCGCCGACAGGTTGTCAGAGGATGACGCTGGGCACGTACGAGGCGGCGTCGGGGTGCTGCGCCGCGAGCACCTCGACGCGGGCCACCACGACGTCGACCTGGTCGGTGGCCGCGCCGGTGAACGACAGCGGTTCGGCGACCGCCTCGTCGAGCGCGGCCCGCGACAGCCCCAGCCGCTCGTCGGCCGCGAGCCGGTCGAGCAGGTCGTTGCGCTCCGCCCCGCGCTCGCGCATCTGCAGCGCCACCGCGACCGCGTGCTCCTGCACCGCCTCGTGCGCCTGCTCGCGTCCGACGCCGTTGCGGACGGCCTGCATCAAGACCTTGGTGGTGCCCAGGAACGGCAGGTAGCGGTCGAGCTCGCGGGCGACCACGGCCGGGAAGACCCCGAACTCGTCCAGCACGGTGAGCAGCGTCTCGAACAACCCGTCGGTGGCGAGGAACGCGTCGGGGAGCGCCACCCGGCGCACGACCGAGTCGGAGACGTCGCCCTCGTTCCACTGGTCGCCGGCGAGCTCGCCGAGCATCGCGACACTGCCGCGCACCACCACCGCGAGGCCGTTGACCCGCTCGCACGAGCGGGTGTTCATCTTGTGTGGCATCGCCGACGAGCCGACCTGCCCGGCCTGGAAGCCCTCGGTCACCAGCTCGTTGCCGGCCATCAGCCGGATCGTCGTGGCGAGGTTGGACGGGCCGGCGACGAGCTGCGCGAGTGCGCTGACAGCGTCGAGGTCGAGCGAGCGCGGGTAGACCTGCCCGACGCTGGTCAGCACCCGGCCGAAGCCGAGGTGCGCGGCGACCCGCTGCTCCAGCGCGGCGAGCCGGTCGGTGTCGCCGTCGAGCAGGTCGAGCATGTCCTGCGCGGTGCCGACCGGACCCTTGATGCCGCGCAGCGGGTAGCGCGCGACCAGGTCGTCGAGCCGTTCGAGCGCGACCAGCATCTCGTCGGCGACGCTGGCGAACCGCTTGCCCAGCGTGGTCGCCTGCGCCGGCACGTTGTGGCTGCGCCCGGCCATGACGGTGTCGCGGTGCTGCGCCGCCAGCCGCGCCAGCCGCGCCAGCACCGCGACGGCGCGGTCGCGTACGAGCAGCAGCGAGTCACGCACCTGCAGCTGCTCGACGTTCTCGGTCAGGTCGCGCGAGGTCATGCCCTTGTGCACGTGCTGGTGGCCGGCCAGCGCGTTGAACTCCTCGATCCGTGCCTTCACGTCGTGCCGGGACACCCGCTCGCGGCGCGCGATCGACTCGAGGTCGACCTTGTCGACGGCGGTCTCGTACGCCTCGAACACGCCGTCGGGCACGTCGACGCCGAGGTCGCGCTGGGCCGCGAGCACCGCGAGCCACAGCCGCCGCTCGAGCACCACCTTGTGCTCCGGCGACCACAACGTCGCCATCGGCGCCGACGCGTACCGGTGCGCCAGGACGTTGGGGATCGCGGTCACGGGACCATTGTCCCGCACGGACCCGCTCAGCCGCGGTTGGTGCCGAGCACCCGCCCGTTGCCGTCCAGCACCGTCACCAGCGCGGCGCCCTGCGGCATCGCCTCCGCGGTGTGCAGCCGCAGGGCGTAGCGGCCCTCGACCACCGGACGCGTCACGACCGCCTCGTCGGGCAGCTGCACCCGCACCTCGGCCGCGTCAGCCGCCCGCGGCCCGTACAGCCGGCCGGCGGCGGTGTAGAGCCCACCGCTGATCGGCGTGAACGCCGTCTTCGTGCCGAGATCGCTCCAGTCGAACCAGATCTTGTACGCGTCGCGGCCGCCGGACCCGACCTCTGCGTCGGACTGCGGGAACACCACGGCCTCCGGGGGCGCCCCGGAGTCCCACTCCGGTGGCTGGATCGAGCAGGTGGCGGTGTAGCCGGCGTCGTCCCAGAACACCGCCTCGGTGCCCTGCGCCTCGTCCATCGCCTCGACCTGCCACCCGGTGAGGTCGACCCCCGCGAGCCGGCCGCACTGGTCGGCGAGGGCGGCGGGATCGGTGCTGTCGGGGAGCGGCTCGCTGAGCCGCGGCGACGTGTCGATCATCGCGGGTTGCGGCACGTTGCACGTACGGAGGGCCCCGTTGTCGTCGCTGAGATAGATGATCTCGCCGGCTGCGTACGGGCCGTCGAACGCGTTGACCGCCACCGGGTCACCGACACCGAACGTGTCGAGCTGCCACCCGGTGTCGGGCAACCCCAGTCGACGCACGCACCGGTCGACCGCCTCGTCGCCGGGCACCGGCGTCGGGTCGTACGCCGCCTGCTGCTGCGGCCCGGGCGAGGCCGGCGGCGCGGTGGCGTCGGGCGCGCCGTCAGGCGCCGGGGTGCCGGACCCCCCGACCATCGCCCCGACCAGCCCGGCCACGGCGAGCCCGGTGGCGAGCGCGCCCACCGATCCACCGGCCGCGGCGAGTGCGGTGCGCCGCCGGTGCCGGCGCCTGCCGGCCGCCAGCACCTCCGCGATCGGCGCGAACGGCCGACCACCGTCGTCGGCGGTCGCCCGCAACCGGTGGGTGAGGTCCTCGTTCATGTCCGTCCCCGCTCCTCGATCCGGCCGGTGGAGTACGGGTCGAGCAACCCGCGCAGGTGGACCATCGCCTTGCTGGTCTGGCTCTTGACCGTGCCCGTGGTCACGGCAAGGGCCGCCGCCGTCTCGTCGACGCTCAGCTCGTCGAACCAGCGCAGCACGACGCAGGCCCGCTGCCGGGGCGGCAGGGCGGCCAGCGCGCTGAGCACCAGCATCCGGTCCTCCACCCGCCGCGGCCCGTCGTGCGGGTCGACCGGTTCGGTCCGGACGTCACCCGCGTCGACCGCGAGCGACTCCCGGCGCCAGGGTCGGCGCCGTTCGTCGACGAAGGCAGACATCAGCACCCTGCGGGCATACGTCCGCAGTCCTCCCCGGTGCTCCAGCCGACCCCAGCGCAGGTACAGCCGCACCAGCGCGTCCTGAGTCACGTCGTCGGCACGGGTCCAGTCGCCACACATGAGGTAGGCCATGCGCCGCAGGTCCGGACGTGCCGCCTCCGCCCAGGCGGAGAAGTCCGCCTCGTCGACTGCTCGCACCGGACCTCCTCCACAGGCGCCCGGTTGGCGCCCTGCCTACCCAACGGATGCCGGCGGGTCCGCGGTTGCCTCGGGATCAGGAACCGGGTCGCCGTCACACGTCGGCGGCGATGTCGGTGCGGTGCTGCCCGCCGTCGATGCGTACATGCGCCAAGCCCTCGTAGGCGCGAGCCCGCGCCTCTGCCACGTCGGCCCCGGTGCCGGTGACCGACAGCACCCGCCCGCCGGCGGTCACCAGCCGGCCGTCGACCGTCGCGGTGCCCGCGTGCACCACCTGGACGCCGTCAGCCCCAGCGGCGTCGGACAGCCCGTCGACTGCGCCACCGGTGCGCGCCGCCTCCGGGTAGCCGGGAGAGGCGACCACGACGGTCACCGCGGCACCGTCGCGCCAGCGCAACGCACCGACCTCGTGCAGGCGGTCGGTGGCGGCCGCTCGCAGCAGGGTGCCGAGCGACGACTGCAGCAGCGGCAGCACCACCTGGGTCTCCGGGTCGCCGAAGCGGGCGTTGAACTCCACCACCCGCAGCCCGCGGGTGGTGAGCGCGAGTCCCGCGTAGAGCAGCCCCGCGAAAGGGGTTCCGCGCCGGGCCATCTCGTCGACCGTCGGCTGCAGCACCCGCGCCAGCACGTCGTCGACCAGCCCCTCGGGGGCCCACGGCAGCGGGGCGTACGCGCCCATGCCACCGGTGTTGGGTCCGGTGTCGCCGTCGCCCAGCCGCTTGAAGTCCTGTGCGGGCACCAGTGGCGCGACGGACGTCCCGTCGGTGACGGCGAACAGGGACACTTCCGGCCCGTCCAGGTACTCCTCCACCACCACGGCGCTGCCCGCCGCAAAGCACCGGCCGCCGTGCGCCAGCGCGACGTCGCGGTCGTCGGTCACCACCACGCCCTTGCCGGCCGCGAGACCGTCGTCCTTCACCACGTAGGGCGCGCCGAACGCGTCCACCGCCGCCTCGACCGCGTCCAGCGTCGTGCACACGTGCGCCAGCGCGGTCGGCACCCCGGCCGCGGCCATCACCTCCTTGGCGAACGCCTTGGAGCCCTCGAGCCGGGCCGCCTCCCCGGTCGGTCCGAAGCACGCGACCCCGGCCCCTCGTACGGCGTCCGCGACCCCGGCGACCAGCGGCGCCTCCGGCCCGACGACGACCAGGTCGACCGCGAGCCGGGTGGCGAGGGCAGCGACGGCGTCGCCGTCGAGCGGGTCGACCGCGTGCACCTTCGCCTCGCCGGCGATGCCGGGGTTGCCCGGCGCGGCGTGCACCTCGTCGACCGACTCGTCGGCCGCCAGTGCCAGCACCAGCGCGTGCTCGCGCCCGCCGGACCCGATGACCAGGACCTTCACGAGAACCTCACCCGCGCCTCCTCAGAGCAGGTCGTGCAGGACGACGGACTCCTCGCGGCCCGGCCCCACGCCGACGACGGAGATGCGCCGGCCGACCATCTCCTCGACGGCCTCGACGTAACGCCGCGCGTTGGCCGGCAGGTCGTCGACGGTACGGGCCGCACTGATGTCCTCCCACCAGCCGGGCAGCTCCTCGTAGACCGGCACCGCGTGGTGGAAGTCGGTCTGCGTCATCGGCATCTCGTCGTGCCGCACGCCGTCGACGTCGTACGCCACGCAGACCGGCACCTTCTCCAGCCCGGTCAGCACGTCCAGCTTCGTCAGCACGAAGTCGGTGACCCCGTTGACCCGTGCGGCGTACCGGCCGATCACCGCGTCGAACCAGCCGCATCGACGGGGCCGGCCGGTCGTGGTGCCGTACTCCATCCCGGTCTTGCGCAGGTGCTCGCCGGCAGCGTCGAGCAGCTCGGTGGGGAACGGCCCCTCGCCCACCCGCGTCGTGTACGCCTTGAGGATCGCGGTCACCCGGTCGATGCGCGTCGGCGGGATGCCTGAGCCGGTGCACGCACCTCCCGACGTCGCCGACGACGAGGTGACGAACGGGTACGTGCCGTGGTCGACGTCGAGCAGCGTCGCCTGCCCGGCCTCCAGCAGGACCGTGTGGCCGGCATCGAGCTCGCGCTCGAGCAGCAGCGACGTGTCGGCCATCATCGGCTGCACCCGCTCGGCGTACCCGAGCAGATCGTCGACGACCTCGCCCGGGTCGACGGCGCGTCGGTTGTAGACCTTGGCGAGCACCTGGTTCTTCAGGTCGAGGGCGCCTTCGACCTTCTGCAGCAGGATCTTCTCGTCGAACAGGTCCTGCACCCGGATGCCGACGCGGTTGATCTTGTCGGCGTACGTCGGGCCGATGCCGCGACCGGTCGTGCCGATCCGGCGCGAACCGAGGAAGCGTTCGGTGGTCTTGTCCAGCACCCGGTTGTACGGCGCGATCAGGTGCGCGTTGGAGCTGAGCACCAGCTTGGAGGTGTCGATGCCCCGCGCGTCCAGCGCCTCGATCTCCTCGAACAGCACCGAGAGGTCGACGACCACACCGTTGCCGATCACCGGCGTGCAGCCGGGGGTGAGGATGCCGCTCGGGAGCAGGTGCAAGGCGTAGGTCTCGCCGTCGATGACGACGGTGTGCCCGGCGTTGTTGCCGCCGTTGAACTTCACCACGACGTCGACGCGGCTGCCGAGCTGGTCGGTGGCCTTGCCCTTGCCCTCGTCGCCCCACTGGGCGCCGACGATCACGACGGCAGGCATGGATCCTCCATCGGAGTACTGCTCGGGCGGCCGGCACGTCGACCGGGCGACGTCAGGGTATCCGAACCCCCGCCGGCCGCCTCCGACCGCCGCAGCTGTCTCGCTACCGTGCGCGTCGTGGACCGACTGCTCGCCGTGACCAACGCCGCCGCCGGCAGCGCCGCCGACGAGTCGGTCGACGCGGCGCTCGGCGTGCTGGGCGACGCGTACGACGTCGAGGTGGCGCGTACCCAGCGGATCGACGACCTCGTCGACGTGCTGGCCGGGCGGGTCGGCCGACCGGTCGTGGTGATCGGTGGGGACGGCAGCCTGCACGCGGTGGTGACCGTGCTGCAGCGCGAGGGCTGGCTGGCGGACACCGTGCTCGGGCTGGTGCCGCTGGGCACGGGCAACGACTTCGCCCGCGGGCTCGACCTGCCGCTCGACCCGGCCGACGCCGCGCGCGCGTTCCTCGCCGGGTCGGAGCGACGGCTCGACCTGCTGGTCGAGGACGGCGGCGAGGTCGTGGTCAACGCGGTGCACATCGGGGTCGGCGTCGACGCCGCGCGCAAGGCGTCGGACCTCAAGCCCAGATACGGCCGGATGGGCTATGTGCTCGGCGCCTTCCGGGCGGGGTTCGTCAGCAAGGGCCAGCGGCTGCGGGTCCTCGTCGACGGCGAGGTGGTGGCGATGGGCCGGCACCACGTCTTCCAGGTGGCGGTGGCCAACGGCCGGATGGTGGGCGGTGGGACGCCGATCGCGCCCGGGGCCGACCCGGGTGACGGCGTCGTCGACGTCGTCCTGTCGTACGCGCTCGCACCGGTGAAACGGATGGCGTACGCGATCGGCGTGCGGCTGGGGCGGCACGACCGCCGCCGCGACGTCGCGACGTACCGCGGGCACCGGGTCGAGGTGTCCGGTCCGGCGTTCCGTTGGAACGTCGACGGCGAGATCGAGGGCCCGGCCACCCGGCAGGCGTGGACGTTGCGGGCCGGGGTGCTGCGGTTCCGGGTGCCGTAGTCCCGGCCGGTCGTCAGAGCCAGCCGCGGTGCACAGCGAGCACGCCCGCCTGGAACCGCGAGCTCGCGCCGAGCTCGGTCATCAGGTCGGCGACGCGCCGTCGCACCGTACGCACCGAGCAGCCCATGGTCCGGGCGATCTGGTCGTCGACCAGCCCCCGCGCCAGCATCGAGACCAGCTGGCGGGACCCGTCCACCGTGGCCGCCTCGCTCGAGCCGGGAGGCACCTGTGCGCCCTCCCACAACAGGTCGAACAGCTCCCGCAGCGCGCGGACCAGCGCCGGCTGCCGGACCACCAGCTGCTGGCCCTTCGAGCTGCCCCACCACTCCGGCAGCACCGCCACCTCCGTGCCGAGCACGGCCAGCCTGGTCGGCACGTCCGGCAGGACCCGGACCCGCTCGCCGGCCTCGATCCGCTGGTTCACGTCGCCGGTCGGCTCGGTCAGCGCCGCAACCGGGTACAGCGCGCGCGACGCGCGGCCGGAGCGCAGCTCCCGGAGCAGGGCCATGGTGGTGACCAGGCTGGACGGAAGGCTCCACTGGTCGGGTCGCAGGTAGACCACCTCACCCGTCGTCTGGACCAGCAGCCGGGTCATCACCTCGAGGAACTCGCCGGGCTCGATGCGCTGGACGTCGGTGGACGGGGGACCGGCGGTGGAGCCGCTGCGGTGCTCGGCCAGCAGATCCGGCACGCTCAGCCGGGCCCGGCCGAGCGCCGCCTGCTCATCGACCAGCCGGGCGGTCTGGCGCTGGACGAGTCGGCCGAGCGCCTGCTCGGGACGCTCGAGCACCACCTGCTCGCCCTGTACGCGGCGGACCAGCCCGAGCGAGACCAGCTCGTCGACCGCCGCGACGACGGTCGCCAGGCCCGCGCTCGCGAGGTCGCTGAGGGTGGTCAGGCTGGTGCTGCCGTGCGCGAGCAGGAGCCGGTAGAACGCCGCCCCCCGTGCGGTGAGCCCGAGCGGTACGAGCGGTTCGTCCATCCCGGCAGGTTAGTGCCGATGGCAGCATGCTGACACGACAACCGGGGCCAGAGGTGGTTTGGTAGCGAGCGTGGGGGCGTCGGAAGCGCGTCGGGGGACGATTCCGGCGCCTTCCGGCATGTCCGGCGGCCGGTTGCCGCCTCAGAGCAGCGTGGCGGCCGCCTCGCTGCTGGAGTCGGTGAGGAACGCCCGGCACCGCTCCGCCTCGTCGGTCTCGTCGATCTCGGCCGCCGCCCGGGCCAGCGCCGCCAGGGCCCGGAGGAACCCGCGGTTCGGCACGTGCTGCCAGGGCACCGGCCCGTGCCCCTTCCAGCCGCTGCGCCGCAGCGCGTCCAGCCCACGGTGGTAGCCGGTGCGGGCGTAGGCGTACGCCTCGACGTCGCGGCCCCCCTCGAGCGCCCCCTCGGCCAGCACCGCCCAGGCCAGGCTCGACGTCGGGTTCGCCCGCGCCACCGCGACCGGGTCCGCCCCGCCGTCCAGCAGCTCCGCCGCGGGGTCCGAAGCGAGCAAGGTCTCCGGTGGGCCACCCAGCAGGTTCTCGTGTGCCATCCCCCCATCCTGCCCCGCCCCCGCCCCGCGTTTCTCAAGGGGCCACGTGAAAGCGTCACCACCCACGTGTGGCCACGCGTGAGTGGTGTCGTCAACACGTGAGCAGTACGCGTTTCCACAGCCGCGACGACGGCTAAGGACTGTCCACAGCGCGGCACTCGACGCCCGCCGACTCGGCGCCGAAGGCCGCACCCTGACCCGATGAACGACGACCTGGCAGCCGTCGCCGCGTCGAACGGCGGTGTCTTCTCGACGGCGGACGCGCGGGACTGCGGCTACGACCAGCGCAAGGTCGACCGCGAGGTGGCACGCCGGCGCTGGCACCGACTCCGTCGCGGCTGGTTCGTGGAGGCATCAGTGTGGGCGGCGGCCGAAGCGGAGGCTCGCCACTGCCTGACCGCACGAGCCGTACTGCTGCCCTTGGCGGGCCGACAGGCCGCGAGCCACACCACCGCCGGCGTGATCCTCGGCGCTACGCGGTACCGCGCGGACCTGAGCCTGATTCACACGACCCATCTGGACGGGACACGCGGGCGTACCGAGAACGGCGTCAACCACCATCAGGGTCCACTCGATCAGGCGGGCTGCGTGACGGTCGGCGGCCTGCTCGTGTGCCCGCCGCCCGTGGCGATCGCGGGCGAGATGCTGCTCACCCACCAGGACGGTGCGGTGGTCGTCGGTGACTCCGCCGTCAACCGGGGGATCGTCACGGTCGACGAGCTGCGCGAGGTGGCCGACGACTGGCTGCGCTACGGCGGTTCCCGCAATCTGCGCTATCGGGTCAGCCTCATCGACGGAGCCGCCGAGTCGGCCGGCGAATCACTGAGCCGACAGCTCTTCCGCCGCGGTCGACTGCCGCTTCCGGTGCTGCAGTACCGGATCGACGGGCCCGACGGGTTCGTCGCGTACGCCGACTTCGCCTGGCCCGAGCATGGTGTGCTCGGCGAGTTCGACGGCAAGGACAAGTACCTGCGCGGGATCCGGGAGGGGGAGACACCCGGCGACGCCGTCTTCCGTGAGAAGCGGCGCGAAGACCGGCTGCGCGACCTGGGCTGGATCGTCTGCCGACTGGTTTGGGCGGACCTGTTCGCGCCGCAGCGCACCGTCGAACGGTTTCGCGCCGCCCTCGAGCGTGGGCTCTCGATCACCGCCTGACGCCCTCACACCACGCACCACTCACGTGAAGACGGCACCGATCACGTGTGGCCACACGCGAGTGGTGACGTTTTCTCGTGGGCCCTTGAGAAAACTCACGGCCGGGTCAGCGGACCCGGGTGCCGGCCGACCGCAGGTGCTCGCAGGCCTCGGTGACGCGGGCGGCCATGGACTCCTCAGCGGCCTTGCCGTAGGCGCGGGGGTCGTAGGCCTTCTTGTCGCCGACCTCGCCGTCGATCTTCAGCACGCCGTCGTAGTGGCTGAACATGTGGGCGGCCACGGCCCGGGTGAACGCGTACTGCGTGTCGGTGTCGACGTTCATCTTCACGACGCCGTAGTCGACGGCGGCCGCGATCTCCTCGGCGGTCGAGCCGGAGCCGCCGTGGAAGACCAGCGCGAACGGCTTCTCCACGCCGTGCTTCTCGCCCACCACCTGCTGGGCCTGCTGCAGGATCTCCGGGCGCAGCTTGACGTTGCCCGGCTTGTAGACGCCGTGCACGTTGCCAAACGTGAGGGCGGTCAGGTAGCGACCGTTCTCACCGAGCCCGAGCGCCTCCGCCGTGGCCAGCGCATCCTCGGGCGTGGTGTAGAGCTTGTCGTTCATCTCGCCGACGACGCCGTCCTCCTCGCCGCCGACGACGCCGATCTCGACCTCGAGCACGATCCGCGCCGCGGCCGCCTTCTCCAGCAGCTCCTGGCCGATCTGCAGGTTCTCGTCGAGGGGCACGGCGGAGCCGTCCCACATGTGCGACTGGAACAGCGGCAGCCCACCGCCCGCCACCGACTCACGGGACAGCTCGAGCAGGGGGCGTACGAAGCCGTCCAGCTTGTCCTTCGGACAGTGGTCGGTGTGCAGCGCGACGTTGACCGGGTACTTCTTCGCGGCCTCGCGCGCGAACGCCGCGAACGCCACCGACCCGGCGACCATGTCCTTGATCGTCGCGCCGGACAGGAACTCCGCCCCACCGGTCGACACCTGCACGATGCCGTCGCTCTCGGCTTCGGCGAAGCCGCGCAGCGCCGCGTGCAAGGTCTGCGACGAGGTCACGTTGATCGCGGGGTACGCGAATGACTGCTCCTTGGCGGTGTCCAGCATCTCGACGTAGATCTCGGGGGTCGCGATCGGCATGGGTAGGGCTCCCTCGGCGGACAGTCGGCGACGAGCGTCCAGTATGTCAGCGGATCCGGCGGTCAGCGGATCTGCCCGAGCAGCGCCCGGGCCGCCACCTGGACCGGGTCCCACGGCGACGAGAACGGGGGCGCGTACCCGAGATCCAGGTCGACCAGGTCCTGCACCGTCAGCCCCGCCCACAGCGCGGTCGCCACCGTGTCGATCCGCAGCGCCGACCCGTCCCGCCCGACGATCTGCCCGCCGAGCACCCGGCCACCGGGCTCGGCCGTCAGCCGCACCGTCATCGGCTCCGCACCGGGGAAGTAGCCCGCCCGCGTCGTGGTCTCGATCGTCGCCGACACCGCTTCCCGTCCGGCGTCGGCCGCCTGGCGGTCGGTGAGACCGGTACGCGCGACCTCGAGGTCGCACACCCTGGTCATCGCGGTGCCGACGACACCGCCGAACACCTCCGCACCACCGGTGAGGTTGTGGCCCACGACCCGCCCCTGCTTGTTGGCGTGGGTGCCGAGCGGCACGTGCACGAAGCCGCCCGCGACCCGGTCCCACGACTCCACGCAGTCGCCCGCCGCCCACACGCCCGGGTGACCGACGACCGCCATCGACGGGTCGGTCAGCAACCCGCCAGCAGCGCCGAGCGGCAGCCCCGCCTCCTTGGCCAGTGCGGTCCGCGGCCGCACGCCGATGCCGAACACGACGACGTCGGCCTCGTACGTCTCGTCGGCGGTCGTGACCCCGCGTACCCATCCGCCGTCGCCGGTCTCGAAGCCTTCGACCTCAGCGCCCATCACCATCGTGATGTCCATGCCCTGCATGGCTTCGCGCACGAGCCGGGCCAGGTCGGGGTCGAGGGTGCCCATCGGCTCGTCTGCCTGGTCGACCAGCGTGGTCCGCAGCCCACGGCGCAGGCACGCCTCGGCCATCTCCAGGCCGATGTAGCCACCGCCGACCACGACCGCCCGGCCGGCGTCGCGGTCGGCGACGTGTCCCAGCGAGTCCAGCAGCCGGCAGCCGTCGTCGAGGGTCTGCACGCCGTGCACGCCGCGCGCGTCCGCCCCCGGGAGGTCGGGCACGACCGGCTCGGCCCCGGTCGCGAGCACCAGCTGGTCGAAGCCGATCCGCTGCTCGCCGTCATCGGCCCGCACCGTGACCTCGCTGGCGGCCGGGTCGACGGTCGTCGCTGTCGTTCCGGTGCGGACGTCGACGCCGCGGCTGCGGTGCTCGTCCGGCGATCGGGCGACCAGCGCGTCGGGGCCGTCGACGTCGCCGGCCACCCAGTACGGGATCCCGCAGGCCGAGTACGACGTCCAGGGGCCGCGCTCGACCACCACGACCTCGATCGCGTCCCCGCCCCGGCGCTTGGCCGTCGCCGCGGCCGTCATGCCGGCGGCGTCGCCGCCGACCACCAGTACCCGCTCGGTCACGTCGTCACCGTAGGTCGGCCGGGTCGCGATCGCCCCTCGGCGCGCGCCCGGGATCCCCGTGCAGAGTGGTCAGGCGGGCGGCCAGGCGGCGGAGAGATCGGCGTGCTGGGTGACCCAGGCGTGCATCGCGATGGCAGCGGCGGCGCCGGCGTTGATCGACCGGGTGGAGCCGAACTGCGCGATCGACAGCGTCCGCGCGCACGCCTCCCGGGCCGGGCCGCTCAGGCCCGGACCTTCCTGCCCGAAGACGAGTACGCACGCGCGGGGCAGCGTGGCGCTCTCCAGCGGCTCGCTGCCCGGCTGGTTGTCGACACCGATCAGCGGCAGGCCCGACCCGTCGGCCCACGCGGCGAGCGCGGCGACGTCCGGGTGGTGCCGCAGGTGTTGGTACCGGTCGGTGACCATCGCACCGCGCCGGTTCCACCGCCGCCTCCCGACCACGTGCACCTCCGCGGCCAGGAACGCGTTGGCGGTACGCACCACCGACCCGATGTTGAGGTCGTGGTGCCAGTTCTCGATCGCGACGTGGAAGTCGTGTCGTCGCGTGTCGAGATCCGCGACCACTGCCTCGTGCCGCCAGTACCGGTACGCGTCGACCACGTTGCGCCGATCGCCCGCGTCCAGCAGTCCGGGATCGAGTCGCGGGTCGTCCGGCCGCGGACCCTCCCACGGCCCCACACCGACCGGCGGGTCCACCTCGATGTCCATCTAGTCGTCCCTCCGCGTTCAGGTCGGCGGGCCCGTGCGGTCGTCGGGCGTGCCTAGCGTCATGGCCGTGGAGCTTCTCGCCCCCGACGAGCTGCTCGCCGCCGCCGGACCGTGGGCGCTGTGGACGGCCGCGCTGGTGGTGCTCGTCGAGTGCGGCCTCCTGGTCGGCGTGGTGCTGCCCGGCGACACCCTGCTGCTGTCGGTGGGCCTGCTCGCCAGCCAGGGTCTCGTACCCCAGCCGCTCTGGTTGGTGGTCGGCACGCTGGTGGTCGCCGCAGTCGCCGGCAACGCCATCGGGTACGAGCTCGGCCGCTGGGCCGGGCCCGCGGTGCTCGACGGGCACGCGTCGTCACGCACGGCGCGGGCCCGTTGCTTCTTCGCGCGGTACGGACCGGCCGCGGTCGTCCTCGCCAGGTTCGTGCCGGTGGTGCGCACCCTGATCACCGTGACCGCCGGTGCGGTCGGCATGCCACGCCGCACCTACCTGGTGTTCTCCGGTGTCGGAGCGGTGCTCTGGGCGGGCGGGCTGACCACGCTGGGATGGGCGGCGGGCCGGCTGCCGCTGGTGCAGACCCACGTGCAGCCGCACCTCGACCTGGTGGTCGTGGTCGCGGTGGCACTGGTGGCCGTGCCGTCGGCCGGTCATCTGCTCCGCGAACGCCGGCACCGTGGACCTGCCGCCCTCGCTCAGGGCAGCTCGAGGTCGGCCGGCCCGTAGGCGAAACGGTACGTCAGCCCGGACTCCCGCACCGCCTGCTCGGCCCCGGTCGCCCGGTCGGCGACGACGGCGACGGCGACCACCTCCGCCCCCGCCTGGCGCAACGCCTCGACCGCGGTGAGCACCGAGCCGCCGGTCGTCGACGTGTCGTCGACGGCGAGCACCCGACGTCCGGACACGTCCGGGCCCTCGATCCGCCGCTGCAGCCCGTGCGCCTTGCCCTCCTTGCGCACGACGAACGCGTCCAGGTGCCGGCCCTCCGCGGCCGCGGCATGCAGCATCGCGGCCGCCACCGGGTCTGCGCCGAGCGTCAGCCCGCCCACGGCATCGACGTCGAGGTCGCGTACGAGATCGACCATCACCCGGCCCAGCAACGGCGCGGCCTCCGCGTCGAGGGTGATCCGCCGCAGGTCGACGTAGTGGTCGGCCTCCCGGCCGGACGACAGGGTCACCCTCCCGTGCACCACCGCCTTGGCGACGATCTGGCGACGCAGCGACTCACGGTCGGCGGAGAGGTCGGTCATGGCGACCGACCCTATGACCCCGGTGTCGGCTCCGGGCGGCCCCATTAGGGTCGGCCGCATGCAGCGACGGGCGCAGCGGGTCACCGGTCTCGGCACGACGATCTTCGCCGAGATGTCCCAGCTGGCCCTGCGCACCGGAGCGGTCAACCTCGGCCAGGGCTTCCCCGACACCGACGGCCCGAGCGAGGTGCTCGAGCAGGCAGTGCACGCTCTGCGCACCGGGCACAACCAGTACGCACCCGGACCCGGCGTGCCGGAGCTCCGGCAGGCAGTGGCCGACCACCAGCAACGGCACTACGGGATCGAGGTCGACCCGGACCGCGAGGTGCTGGTCACCACCGGCGCGACCGAGGGGATCGCGGCCGCGCTGCTGGGCCTGGTCGACCCCGGCGACGAGGTGGTGGTGCTGGAGCCCTACTACGACTCGTACGTCGCGTGCATCCAGATGGCCGGCGGTGTACGACGCCCGGTGACACTGCGAGCGCCGGACTTCCGGCTCGACACCGACGAACTCCGTTCGGTGGTGTCGCCCGCTACCCGGTTGCTGCTGATCAACTCCCCGCACAACCCCACGGGCACGGTGCTGGACGAACGCGAGCTGGCCGCCATCGCCGAGGTCGCCGTCGAGCAGGACCTGGTCGTGGTCACGGACGAGGTCTACGAGCACCTGACCTTCGACGACCGGGTGCACCGGCCGCTGGCGACGTTCCCCGGCATGGCGGAGCGGACCCTCACCATCTCCAGCGCCGGCAAGACGTTCTCGGTCACCGGGTGGAAGGTCGGCTGGGTCTGCGGGCCACCCGAACTGGTCGCGTCGGTGATGACGGCCAAGCAGTTCCTCACGTTCACCTCCGGCGCGCCGTTGCAGCCGGCGGTGGCGTACGCGCTGGGACTGCCACAGTCGGTGCTGGACTCTGCCCGCGAGGAGCTGGAGGGCAAGCGCGACCTGCTGTGCGACGGGCTGAAGCGGATCGGCTTCGGGGTGCACGTGCCGCAGGGGACGTACTTCGCGACCACCGACGTCCGCCCGCTCGGGTACGACGACGGTGTCGAGTTCTGCCGCGACCTGCCCACCCGGGCAGGCGTCGTGGCGATCCCGCACCAGGTGTTCTACGACGACGTCGAGGCCGGCAGGCCGTTGGTGCGCTGGGCCTTCTGCAAGCGCGACGACGTGCTGCTCGACGCCCTGGGCCGGCTCGAGCGCGCCTTCGCCTGACCGCTGTCGCGCCGCGCCGCGTGAGGACCACGCGGTGGTCCGGTGCTTGACCGCTGCTCCCGCTTTGTGTACTTATTAAGTCTGCATTGGGGCTTTTGCGTCAGACCTCCCCTGGAGCACCACCGGGTCGGGCCCCACACCGGACGGCGATTGCCAGATCGCCCCGCACAGGGAGACAGCTACGTGACACCTGACCCCAGAAGGTCCCGACGACGCTGGTACGCGCTCGCCGCCGTGCCACTGCTCGCCGCATTGGCGCCTGCGTCGGCGCAGGGGGCCACCCCCGGCGTCCTGGCCGGCCTGCACGACGACGACGACAGCACGGCCGGTGGCCTGACCGGCCTCGTGGACGGGCTCGGCGAGCTGCCATCGATCGAGGTGCCCGAGGGCATCGACGTCGTCACCGACGAGATCACCGGCAGCGACGGCGAGACCTACTCCGTCACCAACCACCTCGACACCGACGCGCTGAACCGGGCCGCCGACGACGACACGGCCAAGGAGTACCTGGTCGTCTGGGCGGGCGACCGCAACGCCGCCGACACCAACTCCGGCGACCTCGAGTTCCCGCGCAACATCCAGCTGCCAGAAGTCCCGAGCCTTGGCATCGGCCCCGACTTCCTCGCCGTGGTCGACGCGACCAAGGGCTCGCCGACCTACGGCCAGGTGGTCAACACCGCAACCGTCGGCCCGCTGATCGAGAACGAGCCGCACCACATGCAGTACGTGTGGCACAAGGGCGACAAGCTCTTCGCCGGTGGACTCTTCACCGACGTGACGTACGTCCTCGACCCGGCGCAGCTGCCCGAGGTCAGCCTCACCGGCGTCAACCTGCCGACCGACACGCTCTGCGGCTCGGTGCCCGACGCCTACTGGGTCACCAAGGACCACAAGGCCTACGGCACGTACATGGGCGGGCCCGACCTGCCCGGCCCCTGCATCTACAGCGACGGGTCGGTCCGGCTCGGCAACGGCTTCGGCGGCTCACCGGGCGAGGTCGTCCGGCTGGACACCGACGGCAGCACGATCAGCGAGATGCCGTCGGCGACCAACTCGCCGGAGACCGAGCAGCAGTGCGACAACATCCCGCTGCTGATGGCCCCGACGTGCGCCAACCCGCACGGCATCCAGGCCCGCGAGGACCTCGACACGCTGGTGACCAGCGACTACAACGAGCCGCGCAACATCATCCTCAACCCGGTGTCGTCGCCGTCGTCGTACCTGCGGCGCCCGACCGTGCGGTTCTACGACATCTCCGACCGCGACCGGCCCGAGCTACGCTCGGTCGCGTTCCTCCCCGACGGCCCCCGGCACGGAACCAAGCCGCACCACGAGGAGCCGCGGGCGGCGATGGAGGTCACCGTCACCAACCAGCCCGGCCACAAGGGTGCGTTCGCCCAGACGATGCAGGGCGGTGCGATCTACTACGCGCCCGACATGACCGTGCCGAACCCGCAGTTCCAGGAGGTCTTCGACCTCAGCACCGCCAACAAGACGCTGAACCCGGGCGGCACGTACAACGGCGCGGGCAGCAACGGCGGCTGGCTGCAGACCAGCTTCGACGACCGGTTCCTCTACCACGCCGTGATGGGCCGGGGCGCGGGCGGACTGAGTGAGGACGACAGCGGTACGCCCGGCTACATCCTGAAGCTGGACATCCGCGAGCTGCTGGCGTCGGACTCCGACCCCCAGTGCAGCATCGACACCCTCGAGGAGACCGACGCGGGCGGAGCCGAGGCCGACTGCCCGGCGATCGTCGACGTGCTGCCGGCACCCGGCGGCCCGCACTGGGGCGCGCTGGACAACTTCCGCCTCGGCGCCGACGGCGTCTACGAGGAGACCGACGACCCGACCCGGTTGGCCTACGCCAACTACTTCGTGGCGCGGACCGGTCTCGAGGGCGACCACCGGGTCTGCATGGTCGACATCGACCCTGCCGGCGGTGACATGGCGCTCGACGGCACCTTCCGCGACGCGAGCAGCGAGGACGGCTGCATCGACTTCGACCGGGCCACCTGGCCGCACGGCGAGTTCGGCCCGGCCAAGCCGCACTCGATGCTCTTCGTCGTCGCTGACGACGATGTGCGCTGACCACGGGCGGAGGGGTCGCGCCACGGCGCGGCCCCTCCGGGGGCGCGCACTGACCGGCGCGGTGGCGGCGGGCTGCCTGCTGGTGGTCACCGGCTGCTCAGGTGGCGATGCGCCGGAGCGTACGAGCGAACTGCCGTGGGACCGCGACGACGGCGGTCGCGCCGTCGCCGCCGACCCCGGCGGGTTGCCGGTCATCGACCAGCAGAGCCACGACGGGCTGCTGTTCACCGTCACCGTCTCTCCGGGCCAGCCGGGGTGGAACCTGGTCCGGGTGGGGGTGAGTCCCCAGACCGAGCACGCCGACGGGCACGCCCACCACCACGACCCCGCGGCGGTGCAGACCGATGCACCCGCCCGGGTGGGCACCGACCTCGACCGGCTGCGGCCCACCCGGACCCTGCCCGGCGCCGACGGTCGCTGGGCCCGGGTGTGGCTCGAGCCCGGCGACAACCAGGTGTTCGTCAGCCACGGCGCCGAGCACCGGATCCCGTTCGGCATCGACACCGGCGACGAGCGGGCGGCGCCCGCCTCGGCCACCGGGGCCGACGGCGCGGAGTGCGCGATGGCGTCGGCCGGGATGCTGCTGGCGGGTGGCGCCTCCGAGGTCACGACGTGTCCCAGCGACGCGCTCACCGAGACCGACGCTGCCACACTGGCGGACTCGGTGACGTTCCTCGCCGGGCGGGGCCTCGACTACGTACGCCTGGTGTCGGACGGCTCAGCCCGCTCGCAGCAGGCAGCCGCAGTTGTCGAGGAGTCGGCCGACGAGGCGGGCATCGCCGTCGTCGCGGGTCCGCAGCGGGTCCGCGGCTACGGTGCCGTTGTCGCCGTGTCGGGATGGGCGCAGGCCAGTCGCACGCTGGCCAGGCACACCGCACTCGCGCAGCGTCGGCCGGTCGACGTCGCGGGCGCGTACCTCGCCCCGTGGTTGCTCACACCCGAGGTGCTGAGCCACACACCAGCGGCGCTCCTGCCGCTGGGTTTCGACGTCCGGGCCGAGGACGCGCAGGCGTTCGCGACCGCCCTGCGTCAGGCACTGCCGGACGCCTCGCCCACCGAGGCTGCGTACGCCGCGTGGTCAGCCGGCACCGACGCTGAGGGCGATCAGCAGCCGGTGCGTATCTTCGCCGCCTCACGGGTATCGGTGCCAATGGGTCACGACCATGCAGCACCCACCGTCGGGTGGTACCCGGGAGGCACCGTCACGCCGGTGACTCCCCCCTTGACCGATGTCATCACCGGCTCGTCGAGCCCGGACGCATGAGGAGCACAGATGTCCGTCATCCCTGATCGACTGGCGTTCGGGCGATCGGCCCGACCCGCTCCACCACCACAGCAGGCGCCTCCGGCGACGTACCCCGTCATCGTCCTCGGCGTCGCCCTCGCGCTCACCCTCGAGTACGTCGTCTGGGTGACCGCAGGCGGGACCATGGCCGCGCTCGCAGCCATCGGGCTCGCGCTGGGATTCGTCTTGTTCCACTCGCGGTTCGGCTTCACCTCCGCGTGGCGCCAGCTGGTGTCCGTCGGACAGGGTGCCGCGCTGCGTGCGCACATGTTGATGCTCGCGGCGGCCGTGACGCTGTTCGCGCCGATCCTCGCCGCCGGCACCGGGCTCAACGGGCCGGTGGCCGGGTCGGTGCAGCCGATCGGGATCAGCCTGTTCGTGGGGTCGTTCCTGTTCGGCCTCGGCATGCAGGTGGGCGGGTCGTGCGCCTCGGGCACGCTGTTCTCCATCGGCAGCGGGCAGACCGCGATCGTGCTCACGCTCGGCGGCTTCATCGTCGGATCGCTGATCGGCGCCTACCACGTCGTGTTCTGGACCACCGAGGTGTGGACCGGTCCGGCCGTGTCGCTGGCCGACACGCGTTTCGGTTACCTCGGCGGGTGGGCGATCTCGCTGACGGCCATGGGCCTGATCGTCGCCGTCACTGTCGGCGTGGCCCGACGCCGCCGTCCACCCGCGGCCGAGCGGGCGCCGGTCGCCCGGGGTCTGGCCCGCGCGTTGCGCGGGTCGTGGCCGCTGTGGGTGGGCGCGCTGCTGCTCGCCGGACTGAACGCGCTCACCTTGTGGGTGTCCGGCGGCCCGTGGGGCGTGACGTCGGCGTTCGCGTTGTGGGGCGCCAAGCTGCTCGGGGTGGTCGGCATCGACGTCTCCGGGTGGCCGTACTGGCAGCTGCCCCCGAACGCCGCCGCACTCGAGGGCTCGGTGTTCGCCGACAAGATCTCGGTGATGGACTTCGGGATCATGATCGGCGCCCTCATCGCGTCCTCGCTCGCCGGCGCGTTCGTGCTGCACCGCCGCATCCCGCCCAAGCTCGCGCTCGGTGCGGTGCTCGGCGGGATCCTGATGGGGTACGGCGCGCGGCTGGCCTACGGCTGCAACATCGGCGCCTACTTCAGCGGCATCGCCTCGTTCAGCCTGCACGGCTGGATCTGGGCGGTGTTCGCCATCGGCGGCACGTTCGCCGGCGTGGCGCTGCGGCCGATGTTCGGGCTGACGAATCCCAAGCCGAGCGACGCGGTCTGCTGATGGTGACGGCTAGACCGCACCGGCCTTCTTGCCGGCGTACCAGCTGCCGGCGTCGCCGACGAACAGCATGATCACGATGGCGATCGCGACCGCGGTGTAGAGCAGACCGAGCGGGAAGAACAACAGCCCGAGCAGTGCCGTCGGGACCGACAGCACGGTGAGCAGGATGCGGCCGGCGGTAGACCCGCGCATCGCCAGCACGGCGGCGAAGACCGCCAGCAACGAGAACAGGATGAACACGATGCCGAGAACGAGCACGAAGGTCTTCACGTCGTTGGCGGTGATGGTGAACTCGTCGAACAGCTGCTCGAAGTTCGGGTCGGAGTCCAGCTCGTCGTAGACGTCCTGGCTCGCGACAAGCACCGCCAGGGCGATGAACGCCCAGAACAGCGCGGTCAACCCGGAGAACACCATCGTGAGGATCGCGGCGGTCGTGACCATGCCGGGACGCTTGGTCGGGTACGGCGACGGCTGGCCGTACTGCGCGCCGTAGGACGGCTGCTGCGCGTACGGCTGCTGGCCGTACTGCTGGCCGTAGGCGGGTTGCTGCGGCTGCTGAGGCTGCTGCGGCTGCTGCCCGTAGCCGGAGCCGTACTGCGGTGGGGGCGGCGGCGGCGGTGCGGCGGGCTGCTCGTTGGGGTCCTGGCCCGGCGGCGGTGTGGGGGTCGACATGGTGTCTCCTCGCTCGAGGCTCTGGGCAGGGGCGGGTGCACCCCCACCCCCCACGGCTGCGAACCAGGCGCGCGATGCCGGCGACCACAACAGCGCGACGCCGCCGACCGCGAGCAGGGCGGGAATCAGCCCGGCCCATCCTGACACAGCAGACGGCACCAGCATCACAGGAACCAGCACCGTCAGGCCGATCCGCGACGGTCGGTGGCCACGGAACGCGTACACGGCGAAGACCACCGCGGACATGCTCAGCACGGCCACGCCGGTGAGCATCCACCGCATCGACCGCAGCACGTCGTCGGGGTCGACCTCGACGCCGAACGGGTCCGGCGCCTGCTCGATCTGGTCGCGCATGTCGGACGAGTCGAGCTGGCCGACGACGGTCAGGCAGGCGACCAGCACCAGCGCGGCGCCCCCGCCGGCGAACAGGCACGCCCGCACCAGCGACCTCGGGCGCGGCGGCAGGGCCGTGTCGCTGGCGGGCACGTTCCCATCCCACCACGCCCCCGGCGGGGCGACGCCCCCCGGCTTTCCCAAGGTCTGCCGTGAAAGAGGCACCGCCCACGCGTGGACACACGTGGGCGGTGACGTTTTCCCGGCACCCCTTGGGAAAACGCGGGTCGGGGTCGGGCGGGGTCAGGCGGCGCTGACCTGCAGCCCGTCGCGGGCGGGGTCGACGTCGACCCGCACGCTGGAACCGTCGGTGACGGTGCCGGCCAGCAACCCCTTGGCGAGCTGGTCGCCGATGGCGCTCTGCACCAGCCGGCGCAGCGGCCGGGCACCGTACGTCGGGTCGAAGCCGGTGAGCGCGAGCCACTCGCGGGCGGCGTCGGTGACCTCCAGCGTGATCCGGCGCGATGCCAGCCGCGCCGCCAGCGCGTCGACCTGGAGGTCGACGATGCGGGCGAGCTCGTCCGCGCCGAGCTGGTCGAACAGCACGACCTCGTCCAGCCGGTTGAGGAACTCGGGCTTGAACGCCTGCCGCACCACACCCATCACGGCGTCGTGGGTGGCCTCGTCGTCGAGCGTCTGGTCGGCCAGGTACGCCGAGCCCAGGTTGGAGGTCAGCACCAGGATGGTGTTGCGGAAGTCGACCGTGCGGCCCTGCCCGTCGGTGAGGCGCCCGTCGTCGAGCACCTGCAGCAGCACGTCGAAGACCTCCGGGTGCGCCTTCTCGACCTCGTCCAGCAGCACCACCGTGTACGGCCGCCGACGCACCGCCTCGGTGAGCTGCCCGCCCTCCTCGTGACCGACGTAGCCGGGCGGGGCGCCGACCAGCCGCGCGACGGTGTGCTTCTCGCCGTACTCGCTCATGTCGATGCGGACCATCGCCCGCTCGTCGTCGAACAGGAAGTCGGCAAGCGCCTTGGCCAGCTCGGTCTTGCCGACACCGGTGGGCCCGAGGAACAGGAACGACCCGGTGGGCCGGTCGGGGTCGGAGATGCCGGCGCGCGCGCGGCGTACGGCGTCGGACACCGCGGTGACGGCGCGGCGCTGGCCGATCAGCCGGCGGCCGAGCTCGTCCTCCATCCGCAGCAGCTTGCCGGTCTCGCCCTCGAGCAGCCGCCCGGTGGGGATGCCGGTCCAGGCGGCCACCACCTCGGCGATCTCGTCCGGACCGACCTCCTCGCGGACCATGGGGTCGGCGGCCGACGCCTCGCTGGCGGCCTGCGCCTCCGCGAGCTCGCGCTCGAGCGTGGGGATGTCGCCGTACGACAGCCGGGACGCGGTCTCGAGATCACCGTCGCGCTGGGCCCGCTCGACCTGCACCCGCAGCTCGTCGATGCGCTCCTTGATCTCGCCGACCCGGTTGAGGCCCTGCCGCTCGGTCTGCCAGCGGGACTCGAGCCCGCGCAGCTCCTCCTGCTTGTCGGCGAGCTCGGCCCGCAGCGCGCCGAGCCGCTCGACGCTGCCGGGGTCCGACTCGTCGGCGAGGTGGAACTCCTCCATCGTCAGCCGGTCGACCGCACGACGGAGCTCGTCGATCTCGACCGGCGACGAGTCGATCTCCATCCGCAGCCGGCTGCTGGCCTCGTCGACGAGGTCGATGGCCTTGTCGGGCAGCTGGCGGCCGGGAATGTAGCGGTGGCTCAGGGTCGCGGCGGCCACCAGCGCGGAGTCGGCGATCGAGACCTTGTGGTGCGCCTCGTACCGCTCCTTGAGCCCGCGCAGGATCGCGACGGTGTCCTCGACGCTCGGCTCGCCAACGAACACCTGCTGGAAGCGGCGCTCGAGCGCGGGGTCCTTCTCGATCCGCTCGCGGAACTCGTCCAGCGTCGTTGCGCCGATCATCCGCAGCTCGCCGCGGGCCAGCATCGGCTTGAGCATGTTGCCGGCGTCCATCGCCCCCTCGCCGGATGCGCCCGCGCCGACGACCGTGTGCAGCTCGTCGATGAACGTGATGATCTGGCCATCGGCCTCTTTGATCTCGGTCAGCACGGCGGTCAGCCGCTCCTCGAACTCGCCGCGGTACTTCGCGCCCGCGACCATCGCGCCGAGGTCGAGCGAGACCAGCCGGCGGTCGCGCAGCGACTCGGGCACGTCGCCCGCGACGATGCGCTGGGCGAGGCCCTCGACCACGGCGGTCTTGCCGACTCCGGGCTCGCCGATGAGCACCGGGTTGTTCTTCGTACGCCGCGACAGCACCTGCACGACGCGGCGGATCTCGGCGTCGCGGCCGATCACCGGGTCGAGCTGGCCGTCGCGGGCCAGCTCGGTCAGGTCGATGCCGTACTTCTCCAGCGCCTGGTACGTCCCCTCGGGGTCCTGGCTGGTGACCCGGGCGGATCCGCGTACGGCACTGAACGCCTCGCGCAGCGAGTTGCCGCTGGCACCGGCGGCCTCCAGCGCCTCGCGGGCGGGGCCGGCAACGGTCGCGAGACCGACCAGCAGGTGCTCGGTGGAGACGTAGTCGTCGCCGAGCTCGCTCGCCAGGTCGGTGGCACGCTGGAAGACCTCGAGCAGGTTCCGGGACAGCCCGGGCGCCTGGACGTTGGTGCCCTGGGCGCGGGGCAGGCCGGCCAGGTGCTTGTCGACATGCTCGACGGCGACGGCCGGGTCGGCCCCGGCCGCGCGCATCAGCGCGACGGGCGTGCCGTCGCTGGGTTCGAGCAGCGCGGCGAGCAGGTGCGGCGCGTCGGTCTGCGGGTGACCCGCGACCGCGGCGCGCTGCACGGCAGCCGAGACGGCTTCCTGGCTGCGGCGGGTGAGGCTGGATGCGTCCATTCAGTGTCCCTGTCGTCGTCGTGAGTCTGTCAGGTTCAACGCCGCCAAAGTTGAGTCGATTCCCCTCAACTCTGGCTGCCGCCCGGCTGGGCCGGTGGGTCAGACGGCGGCGAGGAAGGCCCGCTCGACGGCATCGAGTCGGTCGTGGTCGGCCAGCCGCCGCGTGACGTACGCGAGGGCGTAGCGCCCGTCGACGGTCAGGTAGGCCGCGGAGCCGCCGATGCCGCCCATGCCGAAGTCGTCCCCGTCCACCTGGCCGGTGAGCGACCACGTCACGTCGCTGTCGATCACCACGTCGTACCCCGTGACCTGGGGCGCCATCGACTGCCGCCACAGGTCCGGCCCCAGCAGCGCGGCAACCGGGCCGTCCGGCCGGCCCCAGGCGGCGTACGCCCGTGCCAGCCCGCGCGCCGACGCGTGCATCCCGATCGCCCCGAACTCGCACTGCCGCCACTCCCGGCCGTTGAGCACCCCCGGGTCGAGGGCGCCCGGTGGACGGGTCAGTGACCGGTGTTTGACCGTCCCCGGTTCGCCCGCGACCTCAGCGGCCCAGCCCGGCCGGGCGAGCTCCAGCTCGGCCACCCGCGGCAGGTCGGGCTCGGGCACCCCGAGGTGCAGGTCGAGCCCCACGGGTCTGGCCACCCGGTCCCGGAGCACCCGGCCGAGCCGCGCCCCGGTCAGCGACCTGACGCCGCCGCCGAGCAGGTGGCCGTAGGTCAGGCAGTGCTCCCCGATCTGCTCTCCCGGCGGGGCCTCCGCCGGCGCGTCGGCCAACGCCTGCTCGAGCCGTTCGGTGGCGGTGAGCGCTGCGGCGTCCAGCCCGTCGGGGAACGCCGGCTGGCCAGCCGTGTGGGTCAGCGCGTGCCGCCACGTCGCGCGCTTGCCGTGGCTGCCGTACGCCGGCCACGCGTCGACCAACGGGCTGTCGAGCTCCGTCCCGGTCTCGTACAGCACCGACAGCGCGGCGAGGGCGGCGAACGGCTTGGCGACGGAGTAGACGTTGACCAGGGTGTCCGGTCTCCAGGCCCGGGTACGGGCCGCGTCGGCCCACCCGCCGCACAGGTCGACCAGGGTGCGGTCGCCGGCCAGAACCACGAACGACGCCCCGGTCTCGACGCCGGTCTCGAGCAGGTCGGCGAAGGCCTCCCGCACCGGCTCCAGGCCGGGGGCGACGTCGCCCCCGAGCGGGGCGGTCACGACCGCCGAACCACCTGCGCCTGACAGCTGAGCTCACCCTCGACCGGAACCGGCAGGGACGTGAGCTCGACCGGCTTGGACTCGCCACCGGCCAGCGTCAGCACCTGCCGCTTCGCCTGTGCGCTGGTGCTGGTCGGCCCGGCCACCAGCACGGTGACGACGAAGTCGGCCCGGTCGGCGGAGGAGTTGGTGAGCGTGCCGGTGGCGACCCAGGTGCCGGCGTCGTCGGGACCACAGCTGAACCCCGCGAGCGCGTCCGGCACCGGCTCGCCCGCCGGGCCCACCGGGCCGGGGGCGGCGGTGGTCGGCGGGCTGGTTGTCGGTGCGGCCGACGGCGTCTCGCTCGGCGGCCCGCAGCCGACCAGGGCAACGGTGGCGGCAGCAGCGGTCGCCAGTGCGGCCGCGCCGCGGACGGTCCTGATGAGCCCCACCGTCCGATCACACCACGGGTGACCTGGCGAAACGGCTCAGCCGCGCCGCCACAGCACGACCTGGGTGGAGTGGTCGGGGGTACGCACCGGCAGGTTGGGCGACGTCGTCAGTGCCTCGTGGGCGGCGACCAGCTCGGCCTGCAGGGCGGCGACCCGCTGCCGGAGGTCGGCCACCTGCTGCTCCAGCTCGAGCACCCGGCGGACGCCCTCGAGCCCCAGGCCCTCGGCGGTCAGCCGCACCACCGCCTGCAGCATCTCGATGTCGCGCATCGAGTAGCGCCGGCCGCCTCCCCCGGTGCGTCCGGGCGAGACGAGTCCCAACCGGTCGTACGTGCGCAGCGTCTGCGGGTGCAGCCCGGTGAGCTGGGCGGCCACGCTGATCACGAAGACCGGGGCTTCCGGTCCGGGGAGCGGCGGTCCCTGCACGGCTGTCACCCCTGCGGCTCGAAGAGGGCCGAGCGCGGGTCGTCGGTGCCACGCGACTGGCGGTAGGCCTCGAGTGCCGCCCGCGCCTCGTCGGTGAGCTCGTCGGGCACCGTCACCTGGACGGTGACGAGCAGGTCGCCCTTGGTGCCGTCGCGCCGCGTCGCGCCCCGCCCGCGGACGCGGAACGTACGCCCGCTCGGCGTGCCCGCCGGGATCTTCATCGAGACCGGCCGGCCCTCGAGGGTGGGGACCGTGATGGTCGCGCCCAGCGCTGCCTCGTCGAGGCTCACGGGGACGTTGACGGTCAGGTTGTCGCCGCTGCGCCCGAACAGCTTGTGCGCCGTGACGTGCACGGTGACGTAGAGGTCGCCGGACGGACCGCCGCGCTCACCGGACGCCCCTTTCCCGCGCAGCCGGATCCGCTGACCGTCACGCACGCCTGCCGGGATGCGGACCTGCATCGTCCGCGACGAGGTGGCCCGCCCGGAACCGTGGCACGTGGGGCAGGGGTCGTCGACGACCATGCCGCGTCCCCGGCAGTGCGTGCAGGGCTCGGTCATCGCGAACAGCCCGCCGGTCGCCGAGGTCTGCATGCCGGTGCCCTCGCAGTACTCGCAGACGCGGGGCACGGTGCCTCGGCGGGCGCCGGTGCCGCGGCAGTCGGCGCACGCGGCGTCGCTGGTGGTGCGCAGCGGCACCGTGACGCCCTCGACCGCCTGGTCGAAGCTGATCCGCGCCTCCGTCTCCACGTCGGCGCCGCGGCGGGGCCGGGTGGTGGTACGCGGCCGCGTGCCGCCACTCCCGCCGAAGATGCCGCCGAGCAGGTCGGAGATGTCGAAGCCGCCGGCGCCGCCGCCACCGGGCACCCGGAAGCCGCCGGGTCCGGCACCGGACCCGAACATGGCCCGCTGCTCGTCGTACTCCTTGCGTTTGGTGGGCGACGACAGCACCGCGTAGGCCTCGGAGATGGCCTTGAACCGGTCCTCGGCCCGGCTGTCGCCGGGCTTGGCGTCGGGGTGGTTCTCGCGGGCGAGCTTGCGGTAGGCCTTCTTGACGTCGTCGGCCGAGGCGTCCTTGGACACCCCGAGGACCTGGTAGAAGTCCTTGCCCATCCAGTCGCTGCTCACTGCCACCTCCCCTCCGCTGTGGTCATCGTGGTCACGGCCTGCTGCTGTCGTCCGTCTCGGTCTCGGTCTCGGTCTCGGACCGGGTCCCGGTGTCGGACTCGGCCGGGACCTCGTGCGCGGGCTCGTCGAGCGTGGGCGCCGCGGTCGCCGGCTCGACGACCGACACCCGCGCGGGGCGCACGATCCGGTCGCCGACCCGGTAGCCCGGCTGCAGGATCGTCTGCGCCGTCGGGCCGGCCACCTCGTCGGACAGCTCGTGCATCAGCGCCTCGTGGATGCGCGGGTCGAACGGCTCCCCCGCGTCGCCGAAGCGCACCAGCCCGAGCGCCGTGACGGTGCGCTCCAGCGCGTCGGCCACGGCCTTGAACCCACCGGTGAGCTCGCCGTGCTGGCGGGCCCGGTCGATGTCGTCGAGCACCGGCAGCAACGCGCCGAGCACGACCGCGTTGGCGGTGTCGCGCACCGCCTCCCGGTCGCGGTCGACCCGGCGCTTGTAGTTGACGTACTCGGCCTGCAGGCGCTGCAGGTCGCGAGTGCGCTCGTCGAGCCGCGTCTGCAGCTCGACGAGCGGGTCCGACGGGGGCGCGTCCTCCACACCCCCGTCGGGCTCGACCGGATCGTCCTGCTGCTCGGGCTCGCGCTCGGGCTGCTGGGTCACTTGTTCTCGTCCTCGTCGATGATCTCGGCGTCGACGACGTCACCCTCGCCGGAGTCAGCCGCGTCGCCGCCGGCGGTGTCACCCTCGGGACCGGGTGCACCGGTGGCGTCGCCCGCCTCCGCCGAGGCTGCGTACATCGCCGCCCCCATCTTCTGCGACGACTCGCCGAGCTTGGTGACCGCCGCGCTGACCGCCTCGGCGTCGTCGTCCTCGAGCGCCTTCTTCAGCGCGTCGAGGTCGGTCTGCACCTCGATCTTGACGTCGTCACCGACCTTGTCGCCGTTCTCCTCCAGGAACTTCTCCGTGGTGTAGACGAGCGACTCGGCCTGGTTGCGGGCCTCGACGGCCTCACGCCGCTGCCGGTCCTCGTCGGCGTACTGCTCGGCCTCGCGCACCATCCGGTCGATGTCGTCCTTGGACAGCGCGGAGCCGCCGGTGATCGTCATCGACTGCTCCTTGCCGGTGCCGCGGTCCTTGGCGAAGACGTGCACGATGCCGTTGGCGTCGATGTCGAACGTGACCTCGATCTGCGGCACGCCACGCGGTGCGGGCGGCAGCCCGGTGAGCTCGAAGTTGCCCAGCGGCTGGTTGTGTCCCCACATCTCGCGCTCGCCCTGGGCGACCTTGATCTCCACCGACGGCTGGTTGTCGTCGGCCGTGGTGAACACCTCGGACCGCTTGGTCGGGATCGTGGTGTTGCGCTCGATCAGCTTGGTCATCACGCCGCCCTTGGTCTCGATGCCGAGCGACAGCGGGGTGACGTCGAGCAGCAGCACGTCCTTGACCTCGCCCTTGAGCACGCCCGCCTGCAGGGCGGCGCCCACGGCCACGACCTCGTCGGGGTTGACGCCCTTGTTGGGCTCCTTGCCACCGGTCAGGTCCCGTACGACGTCGGCGACGGCCGGCATCCGGGTGGAGCCGCCGACGAGCACGACGTGGTCGATCTTGGCGACGTCGATGCCGGCGTCCTTGATCACGTGCCGGAACGGCGCCTTCGTGCGCTCGAGCAGGTCGGCGGTGATCCGCTGGAAGTCGGAGCGGGACAGGTTCTCGTCGAGGAACAGCGGGTTCTTCTCCGCGTCGACGGTGATGTACGGCAGGTTGATCGACGTCTGCTGCGAGCTGGACAGCTCGATCTTGGCCTTCTCGGCGGCCTCGCGGACGCGCTGCATCGCCATCTTGTCCTTGGTCAGGTCGATGCCGTTGGCGGCCTTGAAGCGCTCGACCAGCCAGTCGACGACCTTCTGGTCCCAGTCGTCGCCACCGAGGTGGTTGTCGCCGCTGGTCGCCTTGACCTCGACGACGCCCTCGCCGATCTCCAGCAGGGACACGTCGAACGTGCCGCCGCCGAGGTCGAAGACGAGGATGGTCTGGTCGTGCTGGCCCTTGTCGAGGCCGTAGGCCAGCGCGGCCGCCGTCGGCTCGTTGACGATGCGCTGCACGGTCAGGCCGGCGATCTCGCCGGCCTCCTTGGTGGCCTGGCGCTGCGCGTCGGAGAAGTACGCCGGCACGGTGATGACCGCGTCGGTGACCGGCTCGCCGAGGTAGGACTCGGCGTCGCGCTTGAGCTTCTGCAGCACGAACGCCGAGATCTGCTGCGGCGTGAACGACTTGTCGTCGAGGCTGGTCGACCAGTCGGTGCCCATCTCGCGCTTGACCGAACGGATGGTCCGGTCGACGTTGGTGACCGCCTGCCGCTTGGCGACCTCGCCGACGAGCACCTCGCCGTTCTTGGCGAAGGCGACGACCGAGGGCGTGGTGCGCGACCCCTCGGCGTTGGCGATGACGGTGGGCTCGCCGCCCTCGAGGACGGCGACGACGGAGTTGGTGGTGCCGAGGTCGATGCCGACCGCTCGGGCCATGGGGGTCCTCCTGAGGTTCGATTCGGGTGGGCGACACGGGTCAGTCCCGTGCCTTGAGTCTGTACGGCTCAACTTTAGTCAGCCGCGGATTGTTCCCCGTCCGGGCCCCATGATCCGGTGCGCCGGCCGAGTGGCGCGAAGCGGGGGTCGGCGGGGGCTGCGCGGCCCGGAAACGCGCCACTCGACGGGCACCGAGCGCGTGCCTGAGGGGACAAACAGGGCGAACGGTGCGATGTGACCCTCTCTTCCGGCAGGGTGCTGTGACGTCTGGCACCCACCCACCAGAAGGGAACCCTCGATGCGTACCCCACGCTCCGTCCGCGCGGTCCTGGTGGCCGCCGCAGCAGCAGCGATCCCGGCCGCCGGGTTGGTCTCCGCCAGTCCGGCGCAGGCGGCCGAGTTCCAGACCTACGGCTCGGGCGTCAACGTACGCGCGGGCGCGACCACACAGTCCGCGGTCGTCGGGACCCTGAGCGGGCCGACCACGATCGACGTCGACTGCCAGCAGAACGGCGAGCGGGTCGTCACCGAGGGCGGCGGCGACAGCACCTGGTGGGCACACGTCCCGGCGCTCGGCGGCTACGTGACGGTCGCGTACGTCGACATCCCCGAGGCCCAGCTGCCGGGCGTACCCGAGTGCAGCACCTCGGCCGCCGACGTCACGCTCGCCGAGCTCGAGGCGATCTACGGCGACCTGTCCGACGATGCGACCATCGAGGCCGGGCTGCCGTCGCTGAACGCCGCGATGACCGAGGCCGGCATCACCACCCCGGCCCGCAAGGCCGCGTTCCTCGCGACCCTCAAGAACGAGAGCGCGTTCAAGTACAACGCCGAGGAGGTGTCGAACCCTTCGACGTACCGGGGCCGCGGCTACATCCAGATCACCGGCGACTTCAACTACGGCCCGGCCGGCGACTACCTGGGCATCGACCTGCTCGGCAACCCCGACCTGGCCACGTCGGTCGACTACAGCGCCCCGATCGCCCGCTGGTACTGGACCGTGGCCCGCGACATCAACCCGATGGCCGACGCGCTGGACATGGGCGCGGTCAACGTCGCGATCGGGTACGCGCCCAGCGACGCAGAGGACGCCGAGCGGTGCGCCGACTTCGAGGCCGCGCTCGCCTTCTACAACGGCTCGGTCCCGCCCGGCGTCAACTGCACCCGCGGCGCCACCGCGGCCTCGTCGCCCGCGCAGGCCCGCGAGTACCGGCAGCAGGAGCAGGCCTGGAGCGCCACCGATTGACCCCCACCCCCGGGCTCCGGCCGCCCGGTTTCCCAAGGGATGCCGGGAAAACGTCACCGCTCACGTGTGGCCACACGTGAGCGGTGTGCGTTTCTCAAGGGCCCTTGGGAAACCCAGGGACGGCCCCCGGCGTCAGAGCCAGGGCAGGCAGGCGAGGGCGGCGGCGGCGGCGAGGACGAAGGAGTCGGTACGCGACCACAGCGCCGGCTCGGCCCAGCTCCGGCGCCGGGCGCCGGCGAAGCCCCGGGCGTCCATGGCCACCGCCTGCCGGCCGGCCGAGCGCAGGGTGGCCACCAGCAGGGCGAAGGTCATTCCGGCGACGTGCCGGATCCGGGCCGCCGGGCTGCGGCCGGGTCCGAGACCGCGGGCCCGGCGGGCCCGGTCGAGCTCGCCCCACACCGCACCGAGGTGCTCGACCCGCTGCAACCCGCTAACGACGGCGACCACCGGCCGGGCGGGAAGCCGGAGCCGCTGACCGAGCTGGTCACCCAGCCGGGCGGGGTCGATCAGCGGCGCGAGCAGCACGCCCGGCAGCGCGAGCACCAGCACCCGGCAGGACGCGATCGCCGCGAGCTGCGAGGTCGTGCCCACCGAGCAGCCAGGTCGACCAGGCCACCGACAGCGCGGCGAACGCCGGTGCCAGCAGCCGCCACGCCCCCCGCGTCACCTCGGGCACCAGCAGCAGCCCGAGCACGATCACCACCGCCAGCGCCGTCACCCCGGTCCGCAGGTCGCGCACCCCGAGTGACGCGGGCACCCCCAGCAGCCCGACGGCCAGCAGCACCAGCGGGTTCGTGCGCGTCAGCGGGCTGCTCATCGGCGCCGCACCACCCGGCCGTCGTCGAGCACCACCTCGTGCGTCGACGCCGCCACCAGGTCCCGGTCGTGGGTCGCCACAGCGACGCCGCGACCGCTGTCCGCCAAGGCGCGTGCCCACCCCGCGACCGCGGCCCAGGTGTGCCTGTCCTGCCCCACGGTCGGCTCGTCCAGCAGCGCGACCGGCGGCCCGTGCCCGAGTGCGGCGACCAGCGCGAGCCGGCGCTGCTCGCCGCCGGACAGCCGGTACGGGTCGGCGCCGGCCACGCCGGCCAGCCCGAGCGCGTCGAGCAGCGCCTCGGGGTCGACCTCCCGGCCGAGCCGGCGGCTGGTGACCGCCACCTCGTCGGCGACCCGGTGGGTGACGAAGCCGTGCTCGGGCTCCTGCGGCACCCACCCGATCCGGCGGGCCAGGTCCTGCGAGCGCCACCGCGACGGTGCGGGGTCGAGACCGCCGGCGAGCAGCAGGTCGGCGCGTACGGCACCGGCGTCCGGGGCCAGCAGCCCGCCGAGGGCGGCGAGCAGGGTGGACTTGCCCGCGCCACTCGCGCCGGTCAGCGCCGTCACCGACCCGGCGGGCAGCGCGGCGTCCACCGCGTCGAGTGCCCGCCGCACCCGAGTCCCGCGCAGCCCACGGGTCGACAGCCGCAGACCGAGCGAGTCGGCGCGCATCCAGGGCCCGTCGGGTCGTCCGTCGACCGGATCGGCGACCGCACCGAGGTCCGCCGGCTCCGGCGCAGGCAGCCCGGGCACCCAGACGCCGCCGGCGGCGAGCCGGTCGCCGTCGGCGCGCAGCGCGTCCAAGGGCGGGCCGTCGCACACCACGGTGCCGTCGCGGTCGAGCACGACGAGCCGGTCGACGTGGTCGACCCACGGCTCGAGCCGGTGCTCGACGACGACCAGCGTCGCGCCGGTCGCGGCCACGACCTCGAGCACCGCCGCGCGCACGACCGCGGCCGCCTCGGCGTCGAGCATCGAGGTCGGCTCGTCCAGCAGCAGCAGTCCGGGACGCAGCGCCAGCGCGCCGGCGAGCGCCAGTCGCTGCGTCTCGCCGCCGGACAGGGTGCGGGTCGGGGTCTCCGGCCCGTACGGGAACGCGACCGCCGCCAGCGCCTCGGCGACCCGCGCGTGGATGACGTCGCGGGACAGGCCGAGGTTCTCCGGCCCGAACGCGACGTCGCGGCCCACCCGGTCGGCGACGACCGCGTCGCCGGGTCGCTGCAGCAGCAGACCTGCGGCTCCGTCGACGACGACCTCGCCGGTCCGGTCGCCCTCCACGTCGGCACCCAGCACGCCCGCGGCTGCCTGCAGCAACGTCGACTTGCCGGCTCCGCTGGGCCCGGTGACCAGCACCCGTTCGCCGGGCTGCACGACGAGGTCGAGGCCGTCGAGCACCGGGCGCGACCGGCCGACCGGGCGCCAGCCGAACCCGGCGAACCGCAGCCCGGTGGGGCGTACCGCCCGCTCAGGCAGGGTGCCGGTCACGGTGCTCGCGCCCCGCGGGGAACGCGTCCAGCGCCCCCGTGGCGGCGAGCGCGCGGACCAGCAGCCAGCCGCCGATGCCCGCGACCACCACCGCGGACAGGATGAAGCAGCCGAGGTAGGCGAGCTTGTAGGCCCAGTCCCAGTAGGAGAAGTACGCCGACCACTCGTACCCGCCCTCGAGCACCGCGGACAGCGCGGCGCCCAAAGCGACCACCGGCCAGCCGAAGCGGCGGTACAGGAACAGCGCGAGCACGATCTCGATGCCGATGCCCTGCAGGAAGCCGGCGATCATGGTGGCGGCGCCCCACTCGTTGCCGATGAGGAACTCCACGTTGGCGGCCACCAGCTCGCACAACAGGGCGGCGCCCGGCCGGCGCACGACCAGCCCGCCGACAGTGCCTGCGAGCAGCCAGGGACCGACCAGCAGGCCGCCCAGCGGCGCGAACGCGACGAAGGCGAGGCTGATGCTGTTGTAGGCGAAGATCCAGCCCCAGTACGCGACGCCGAACGCGACGCCGAGCATGACGACGGTGACGAGGTCGACCGTGCGCCAGGCGAGGAGCGGTGGCCGCGCAGTCGCGTCGGTGGAGGTGACGGTCGGTGTGGTGACGGTGGGCATGACGCTCCCGACTCCCTTCGCCGGTGCTAACCGGAGCAGGTTCAAGGGTCTGCGGGTGGTCCGCACTCTCAGCGCTCGCGCGCTCCCCTGTCGTACGCCGCCGACGCTACACCCGTCGTCGCCGGCGACTCGCCTGGGTCAGAGCTCGGGACGGCCGAACATCTGCGCGGTCGCGCGGGCCGACGGCGTACCCGCATGAGGATCGGCACCCGCCGCCAGCAGCGCGGCGACGACGTCGTCCTCGCCCTTGAACACCGCACCCGCGAGCGGCGTCTGTCCCCGGTCGTTGACGCGGTCGGGATCGGCGCCGCGGTCGAGCAGCGCCTGCACCGTGGCCGGGTGCCCGTGGTAGGCCGCCAGCATCAGCAGCGTGTTGCCGGTCGCGTCGGTGAGCTCGGCCGGCACCCCCGCGTCGACGTACGCGAGCAAGCGGTCGGTGTCCCCGGACCGCGCGAGGTCGAGCATCTCGTGCGCCAGCTCGACCAGCTTCGGGTCGATCGGGTCACTCACGGCCGCAAGGCTACGACTCAGCCCACCGGGCGGCCGCGGTGCCAGACGACGTGCGCCAGCGGGACGCCGGGCCGATAGGCGAGGTGCACGTACGACGGCGCCTCCAGCACCACGAGGTCGGCGCGCGCGCCGGGCGACAACCGGCCCACGTCGTCACGGCGCAGCGCACGCGCACCGCCGGCGGTCGCGGACCACACCGCCTCGGCGGGCGTCATCGCCATCTCCCGTACGGCGAGCGCGACGCACAGCGGCATGGACGAGGTGTACGACGACCCGGGGTTGCAGTCGGTCGCGAGCGCGACCGTGGCACCGGCCCCGAGCAGCCGGCGCGCGTCCGGCCACGGCGACCGGGTCGAGAACTCCACGCCGGGCAGCAGGGTCGCCACCACTCCCGCCTGTGCGAGGGCGTCGACGTCGGCGTCGTCGAGATAGGTGCAGTGGTCGGCCGACGCGGCACCGACTTCACAGGCGAGCTGCACGCCAGGGCCGAGCCCGAGCTGGTTCGCGTGCACCCGCGGCTGGAGGCCTGCGGCCAGGCCAGCCGTCAGCACCGTACGGGCCTGGTCGGCGTCGAACGCACCGCGTTCGCAGAACGCGTCGACCCACCGCGCGTGCGGTGCGCACGCGTCGAGCATCGGCCCGCACACCAGCGCGACGTAGGCGGCCGGGTCGTCGGCGTGCTCCGGCGCGACCACGTGCGCGCCGAGGTACGTCGTCTCGGGTGTCAGCGTCCGCGCCACCGCGAGCGACCTCGCCTCGTCGTGCACGGTGAGTCCGTACCCGCTCTTGATCTCCACCGTCGTGGTGCCCTGCCGGAGCATCTCGGCCACCAGCGCGCCGGCGGTGGCGGCGAGCTGTTCGTCGGTCGCCGCACGGGTGGCCGCGACCGTGGTGCGGATCCCGCCGGCCGCGTACGGACGCCCCGCCATCCGGGCCTCGAACTCGGCGGTGCGGTCGCCGGCGAACACCAGGTGCGCGTGCGAGTCGACGAAACCCGGCAGCACCGCGCGGCCGCCCGCGTCGTACGCCTCGTCGGCGGCAGGCGCCTCGGCCGACGGCCCGCACCACACCACCCGGTCGCCCTCGACAACCACTGCGGCGTCGGTCACCAGCCCGAGCGCGGACCCGTCGCCGTGTGCCGGGTCGTTGGTCACCAGTTGCCCGATCCCGCGCAGCGCGACGGAGGTCATGGCTGCTCCCCCCACGTGGTCAGGACGGCGTCCGCGAGAGCTGCCGCGACGTCGCCGTAGCGGTGCTGTCCCGCTGACACGACCGGCCGGCCGGCGACCACGACGTCGGTGACGTCCGCGGCAGAGGCGGCGAAGACAGCGGCATCGGCCGCGGGGCGGACGCCGGCGGTACGTACCGAGCCGGTGAGGTCGACCGCGACGAGGTCGGCCCACGCGCCGGGCGCGATCACTCCGGTGTCGGTGCGGCCGAGACCGGAGTGGCCGGCCGGGACCGCGGCACCCAGCAGCTCGTCGGCGGTGAAGTGCCCGCGCCGCCCGCTCGCCAGCCGCTCGTGCATCTCGACCGCACGCATCTGCTCGAACGGGTCGGTCACGGCGTGGCTGTCCGAGCCCAGGCACAGCGGCGACCCGGCGTCGGCCAGCGCCCGGCCCGGGCCGATGCCGTCGGCGAGCTCGCGCTCGGTCGTCGGGCACAGGCACACCGTGCTGGTCGAGCCGCCGAGCAGTGCGACGTCGGCGGCGGACGGGTAGGTGGCGTGCACGACCGTGGTGCGCGGGCCGAGCGCCCCGGCCTCGTCCAGCAGCTGGGTGGGGGTGCGGCCGTAGGCCGCCGCGCAGGCGTCGTTCTCGGCCGGCTGCTCGGACACGTGCACGTGCAACGGTGCGGCGCGGTGGGCCGCCCATGCCACCACCGCGGGCATCTGCTCGGGCGGCACGGCCCGCACCGAGTGCAGGGCAGCACCGACCACCACGTCGTCCGCATCGGCGTACGGGGCCGCGAGCGCGTCGACCCGGCCGGCCCATGCCTCGGCGTCGCCGTCGCCGAAGCGCTGCTGGATCCCGCGCAACGGCTCGCCGACACCCCCGGTCAGGTAGCAGGTGTCGAGCAGGGTGATCCGCAGCCCCGCCTCGCGCGCGGCGGCCACGAGCGCGTGCCCCATCGCGTTCGGGTCGGCGTAGGGGACACCGTCGGGACCGTGGTGCAGGTAGTGGAACTCGCCCACGACCGTAACGCCGGCAAGCGCCATCTCGGAGTACGCCGCCCGCGCGAGCCGGTGGTAGGAGTCGGGGTCCAGCCCGCTGGCGACCGCGTACATCTGCTCACGCCAGCCCCAGAACGAGTCCTCGCCCGCGGCGGCCGGCCGCTGCGTACGGCCGCGCAGCGCCCGATGGAAGGCGTGGCTGTGGGCGTCGGCGATGCCGGGCAGCACCAGGCCGCGGAGCACGACCGCGTCGGCGGTGGAAGCGGCGCCGGTCTCGACCTCGGACATCCGCCCGTCGGCGACCCGTACCTGCACCCCCTCGTGCACCCCGGACTCGGGTCCCAGCCAGGCCGACTCGCACCAGTACGTCGTCACCCGGCACCCCCGCGGAGCCGGTCGAGGTGGGCGTTGACCAGACCGGCGGGCAGCACCGGGTCGTCGAGCGTGACGCCGAGCCGGCGCCCGTCGGCAAGCGTCAGGACCAGCCCCGGTCCCCGGCGCAGCACGATGCCGGTGCGGCCGGGGATCACCCGGAAGCCCCACCCGCCCCGCTGCAGCGGCCGGATGCGGGCCGGGCGGGCCTCCACGATCCGGTCCCACGGGATCACCATCGCCGGCAGCAGCGCCACCGACAGCGCGAAGCCCCGCTCGTCCAGCGCGAACCGCAGCCGCAGCAGTGGCGCGGTCAGCACCGCGACGACCCAGCACAGCACCGCCACCTGGGGCAGCGGGCGCCAGGTCAGCGCGCCGAGCAGCACCAGCCCACCGGTGCCGGCGAGGTAGAAGCCGGACCATCCCGCGTGGCGCCACCCTGGGGTCTCGCCGTCCGCAAGGGGCGCGCGTGGCAGGTCTGCGGCAGGCGGCGGCGGAGCGGGGTCGTGCGGTGGCGATCCGTACGCCGCCCCGGCCAGCTGGACGGCGACGAGCACCGCGAACAACGGGATCGCGATCTCGACGGTGGGTGCCGGCGGCGTGCTCGCGTCGGCTGCCGCGGCGGTTGTCACGACCAGCAGCCCCCACGTCCCCGCGGCTGCAGCCGACACCCCGGCGGCCACCGACACGGCGGCCCGCCCGGCCAGGAACGGCGAGCGCGGTGCCGCGAGCGCCACCAGCACGAGCACGACCGCCGCCACGCCCACGAGCGTCGCGAGGACGCACAGCGCGGCCGTGCGTACCGACCCGTCCGGCCGGTCGGCATCCCACGTGACCGCGAGCGCGGCGGGCAGGTCGACCAGCAGCGCGGACGCGAGCACCGCGAGCGGACCGAGCGCGACGACGCCGACGGCCAGCGCCATCCGGCCGGTCGGCGGCCGCCGGGGCGGCACGAACCTCGTGACCTCATGGTCGTCCGGGCCACCGGGATGTCTCGACGTCGGTCCGGCCGCGCGGATCACGCGGCGCCGCCGGCCAGCTCGGTGAGCACGGTGACCAACGCGTCCACCCCCGCCTCGCAGTCGGACAGGTCCGCATGCTCCTGCGGGGCGTGCGAGACACCGGTCGGGTTGCGTACGAAGAGCATCGCGGTCGGCACCCCGGCTGCCGCGAGCACCCCGGCGTCGTGGCCGGCCCCGGTGGGCAGCACCGGTACGCCGCCGAGCAGCCGGGCCAGCCGGTCCCGCAGCCCGGCGTCGAACGCGACCAGCCCGGTGACCGACTCCGCGGTGACCTCCAGGCTGGTGCCGTCGCGACCGGCGCGCTCCCGCGCCAGGCGGGTGACGTCGTCCACCAGCACGCGCACGGTCTCGTCGTCCGGGGCACGCGCATCCAGCCAGCCGCTGACCCGTGCCGGGATCACGTTGGTCGTGCCCGGCGCGACCTCGACCCGGCCGAAGGTCGCCCGGGCCCCGGCGAGCCTCGCCTGCTTGTTCGCTGCCAGCACGGTCATCGCGTACGTCAGCATCGGGTCGGCGCGGTCGTCCATCGCAGTCGTGCCCGCGTGGTCGGCGCGACCGGTGACGTCGAATCGCCACCGCCCGTGCGGCCAGATTGCGGACGCGACGCCCACCGCGGCGTCGGCGTGCACCAGCCCGCGGCCCTGCTCCACGTGCAGCTCGACGAACATCGACGGCGCACGCAGCAGGTCCGACGGGCCGAGCCGCGGCTCGTCGCCGGCCGCGGCCATGGCGTCCCCGAGCGCGTGCCCGCCGGGGTCGCGCAGCTGCTCGGCGCGGTCGGGCGCCAGCGCACCGGTGAGCAGCCGGGAGCCCAGGCACGGCATGCCGAACCGCGAACCCTCCTCCTCCGCGAACACCGCGACGCCCACCGGCACGGCCGGGGCGGTGCCAGCCGCGCGCATCCGGTCGACGGCGGCCAGCGCGGACACCACCCCGAGTGGTCCGTCGAAGGCGCCGCCGTCGTGCACGGAGTCGAGGTGGCTGCCGGTGACCACGCCCCCGTCCGCAGGCCCGCCCCACCACGCGACGACGTTGCCGTTGCCGTCCCGCTCCAGGGTGAGACCGCGGGTCGCCGCCTGGCCGGCGAACCAGTCGGCGCACTCCCGCTCGGCCCCCGACCAGCCGGGTCGGCGGTAGCCACCGGTGCCCAGGTCGCGGCCGATCGCGGACAGCTCGGCCCACATGTCGGCGAAGGCGGGCGGTTGCTGCACGGGTCAACATTGCCGCATGGACTTCGCCGACGTCGTACGGAAGCGCCGCATGGTGCGCACCTACACCGACCAGCCGGTCGACCCCGGAGCGGTCGAACGGGCGCTTGAGCATGCCATCCGCGCGCCCAGTGCCGGCTTCAGCCAGGGCTGGGCGTTCCTGCTGCTCGACACCCCCGCCGACGTGCACCGCTTCTGGCAGGTGACCGCACCCGACGACGGCACGCCCGATGCCTGGATGGCGGGCATGGGCCAGGCGCCGGTGCTGGTGGTCCCGCTGTCGTGCAAGGCGGCCTACCTCGACCGCTACGCCGAGCCGGACAAGGGGATGACCGACCGGGACGAGTCCTGGTGGCCCGCGCCGTACTGGGACATCGACACCGGCATGGCGGCCTTGCTGGTGTTGCTCACCGCGGTCGACGAGGGCCTCGGCGCCTGCTTCTTCGGGGTGCCGGCGGACCGGATCGACGCGTTCAAGCACGAGTTCGGCGTGCCTGCCGACCACCACCCGATCGGCGCGATCACGCTCGGGCACCCGGCTCCGGTCGACCCGGTCGGCGGGTCGGCGCGGACCCGACCGCGGTTGTCGACCGATCAGGTCGTGCACCGCGGCGGGTGGTGAGCTGCAGCGGTTGCCACCCCTCCGGTCGACCGATAGACCAGAGCGCGTGAGCCCCACCGCGGACCACCCGCCGCTGATCGTGGTGATGGGGGTGGCCGGGTCGGGGAAGACCACGTTCGGCGAGGCGCTCGGTGCCCGGCTCGGGGTGCGCTACTCCGACGCCGACGGCTTCCACCCACAGGCCAACGTCGACAAGATGGCCGCCGGCCACCCGCTGACCGACGACGACCGCTGGCCGTGGCTGGACCGGATCGGCGAGTGGCTGGCCTCGTACTCCGGAGGTGGTGCCATCGTGAGCTGCTCGGCGCTGCGCCGGGTCTACCGCGACCGGATCCGGCAACAGGTGCCCGAGGCGGTGTTCGCCCACCTCGCCGGGCCGCAGCAGGTCGTGCAGCAGCGGATGGAGCGGCGATGCGACCACTTCATGCCGGCGTCGCTGGTGCAGTCGCAGTACGACACCCTCGAGCCGCTGGAGCCGGACGAGCGCGGGGTCGCCCTCGACCTCGACCAGCCGTTGCCGGCGATCGTCGACGACTACGTCGCGTGGACGGAGCAGCACCGCATCTCCTGGCCGAGGCCGAGGTCACGGTGACAACGGGGCAGAAGGGGACATACCGTCGGTCGGTATGCGCCCCCTCCGTACGCTCGCCGCCGCCCTGTTCGCGCTGATCACCGTCGCCGCGACGTACGGTGCCCCGCCGGCCGCGGCAGAGCCGGGCCCGGAGGTCGGCAGCTTCCCGGAGGCGTTGCTGTTCAGCGTCCTGCACCCGGCCGCGTCGCCGGTCGGAGCCAACGACTGGGGCTGCGAGCCCAGTCGCCGGCACCCCCGCCCGGTGGTGCTCGTGCACGGGACCCTGGAGAACCGCTTCGACAACTGGGCGACGATGTCGCCCACGCTCGCCGACGCCGGCTACTGCGTCTTCGCGCTGAACTACAACGGGATCTACCCCACCCCGTTCTACGGCACCCGCGACGTCCGCGACTCGTCCCTCGAGCTGGCGCACTTCGTCGACCGGGTGCTGCGCCGCACCGGCGCCGCCAAGGTCGACCTGGTCGGCCACAGCCAGGGCGGCATGATGCCGCGGCTGTACCTGCGGGACTCCGCCGGCCGCGCCGAGGTCGGCTCGCTGATCGCCCTCGCGCCGTCCAACTACGGCACCACCGTCAACGGGGTGCTGCCGGTGATCGGTGACCTGCCGGGCGGCGAGGCCGCGCTGTCGCTGCCGTGCCACTCCTGCGTGCAGCAGCGCGAGGGCTCCGACTTCCTGCGGATGCTCAACCGCGGTCCGGACACGCTGCGCGGCGTCCGCTACACGGTGATCGCGACGACCCACGACGAGGTCGTGACGCCCTACCGCAACGCGTTCCTGCACGCCGGTCGCGCGACCCACGTCCGCAACCTCACCCTGCAGGACCGCTGCCCCGCCAGCACCGTCGACCACCTCGCGATCTCGTACGACCCGGTCGCGATCCGGCTGGTCCTCAACGCGCTCGACCCGTCCCGCACCCGCCCCGTCGCCTGCCCCTGACCGGCCCCACACCCCCGCGCCCCCGCGTTGTGGCGGCAACACGCTGGCGACTCGCCGACGGCACCGACCGGATGCCGCCACAACCGGGGGCGAGGGCGGGCGCACGTGCCCGCGGCGGTACGTGCCGGCGGATGATCGGCGCTCAGGCAGCCAGCCGGCGGGCGAGCTCGGAGGCGGCCTCCCACCGGTAGACCAGCTCGCGCCGCGACCAGCCGTCGATCTCGTCCACCTCGGCGTCGACCGGCACCCCGCCGATGAGGTCGTACCAGTCCCGCACCGGGTTGCCCTCCTCGACCAGCAGCCCCACCGGCCCGCAGCCCCGCAGCCCCAGGTCGGCGACGGCGGCACGCAGCAGCGCCCGGCCGTGCCCGCGGAGGCGGTGCTCGGGCAGGACCTGCAGGTCGTGCACCCGGCCGTCCATCTGGTACCACCGCTCGCTGCTGGCCAGCACGAAGCCGACCGGCTCACCCGCCACCTCGGACACCAGCAGCAGGTCGCCCGGCCGGTCGTCCAGCCAGCGGCCCCAGTCGTTGGCCGCGAGCGCGGACGCGTCGGACGCCCGCGCCCGTCGCACCCGGTCCGGTGCCCCCGCGCTCACCCCGCCGGCCCCTCGCGCATCGGGATCCGCACCCCACGCTCGCCGGCCACCGCGGTCGCCTCGTCGTAGCCGGCGTCAACGTGCCGGATCACGCCAGTGCCCGGGTCGTTGGTGAGCACTCGCTCCGCCTTGGCCGCCGCGAGCGGCGTGCCGTCGACGCACACCACCTGGCCCGCGTGGATGGAGCGGCCGATGCCGACACCGCCGCCGTGATGGATCGACACCCAGCTGGCGCCACTGGCCACGTTGACCATCGCGTTCAGCAGCGGCCAGTCCGCGATGGCGTCGGACCCGTCCAGCATCGACTCGGTCTCCCGGTAGGGCGACGCGACCGACCCGCAGTCGAGGTGGTCGCGCCCGATCACCAGCGGCGCCTTCAACTCGCCGCTCGCAACCATGTCGTTGAACCGCATCCCCGCCAGGTGGCGCTCGCCGTAGCCCAGCCAGCAGATGCGCGCCGGCAACCCCTGGAACGCGACCCGGTCCTGCGCCGCCTCGATCCACCGCGCCAGCGGCTCGTCGTCGGGGAACAACTCGAGCACCGCCCGGTCGGTGGCCGCGATGTCGGCCGGGTCACCGGACAGCGCAGCCCAGCGGAAGGGCCCCTTGCCCTCGCAGAACAGCGGCCGGATGTACGCCGGCACGAAGCCCGGGTAGTCGAACGCGCGGGCGAACCCACCCGTCCGCGCCTCGGCCCGCAGCGAGTTGCCGTAGTCGAACACCTCGGCGCCCGCGTCGGCGAACCCGACCATCGCCTCGCAGTGCCGAGCCATCGACTCGCGAGCCCGGTCGGTGAACCCCGCGGGGTCCTTGCGCCGCTCGGCGTCCCAGTCGTCGAAGTCGACGCCGCGCGGCAGGTACGCGAGCGGGTCGTGCGCGCTGGTCTGGTCGGTGACCACGTCGACGGCCGCTCCCCGGGCGAGCAGGCCGGGCACCACCTCAGCGGCGTTGCCCAGCAGCCCGATCGACAGCGGGCGCCTCGCCGCGCGCGCCTCGTCGGCGAGCCGGAGCGCGTCGTCGACCGAGTCCGCGCGCACGTCCAGGTAGCGGTGCGCGATCCGCCGGTCGATCCGCGAGGCGTCGACCTCGACACACAGGGCGACGCCGCCGTTGAGCGTCACCGCGAGCGGCTGCGCGCCACCCATGCCGCCCAGCCCCGCGGTGAGGGTGACGGTGCCGGCGAGCGAGCCACCGAACCGCTTGACTGCGATGGCCGCGAACGTCTCGTACGTGCCCTGCAGGATGCCCTGGGTGCCGATGTAGATCCACGAGCCCGCGGTCATCTGTCCGTACATCGTGAGACCGAGTGCCTCGAGCCGACGGAACTCCTCCCAGGTGGCCCAGTCACCGACCAGGTTGGAGTTGGCGATGAGCACCCGTGGTGCCCACTCGTGCGTCCGCAGCACGCCGACGGGGCGTCCGGACTGCACCAGCAACGTCTCGTCCTCGCGGAGGTCGGTGAGCGTGCGCACCAACGCGTCGAAGCTCGGCCAGTCCCGCGCCGCCTTGCCGGTGCCGCCGTAGACGACGAGCTCCTCGGGGTGCTCGGCCACCTCGGGGTCGAGGTTGTTCATCAGCATCCGCAGCGGCGCCTCGGTCTGCCACGACCGGGCCGTGAGCTCGGTGCCCCTCGCCGCTCGTACCGTCCGGCTCATCCAGGCCTCCAGCTGTCCTCGCCCAACCTCTCACGGCAACGGGCCCACGGCGCTCTCGGCGGCGGCGACGACGGCTCCCGACGCCACCAGTCCGACGACTGCCTCGATCTCCGGGGCGAGGTGCCGGTCCGGACCCGGGCCCGCCACCTTCTCGCGCACCAGCGCGCGCACGGCGCCCGTGCCGCGGGCCGGTTCGAGCGGCGCCCGCAGGTCGAGGGCACGAGCCGCGGCGAGCAGCTCCACCGCGAGCACCCGGGTCAGCCCGTCGACGGCCCGGCGGAGCTTGCGGCCGGCGTGCCAGCCCATCGAGACGTGGTCCTCCTGCATGGCGCTGGACGGGATGGAGTCGACACTCGCCGGCATCGCCAGCCGCTTGAGCTCCGACACGATCCCCGCGGCCGAGTACTGCGCGATCATGTGCCCGGAGTCGACGCCCGGGTCGTCGGCCAGGAAGGGCGGCAGGCCCTGGCTGCGCGCCACGTCGAGGAAGCGATCGGTACGGCGCTCGGACATGCTCGCGACGTCGGCGACCGGGATGGCGAGGTAGTCCAGCGCGTACGCCACCGGGGCGCCGTGGAAGTTGCCGTTCGACTCCACCCGCCCGTCGGCGAGCACCACCGGGTTGTCGATCGCGGCGGCCAGCTCCCGATCCGCGACGTCGGCCGCGAACGCGACGGTGTCGCGGGCCGCGCCGTGGACCTGGGGCGCGCAGCGCAACGAGTACGCGTCCTGCACCCGGGTGTCCTCCGGACCACGGTGGCTCGCGACCAGGGGTGAGCCCTCCAGCACGGCGCGGACGTTGGCGGCGCTGGTGGCCTGCCCGGGGTGCGGGCGGAGCGCCTGCAGGTCGGCGGCGTAGACCCGGTCGGTGCCGAGCAGCGCCTCGACGCTCATCGCAGCGACGACGTCACCCGTGCGCAGCAGCACCCGGAGGTCGTGCAGCGCGAGCAGCAGCATGCCGAGCATGCCGTCGGTGCCGTTGATCAGCGCCAGGCCCTCCTTCTCCACCAGCGCGACCGGTGTCAGCCCTGCGGCGGCCAGCGCCTCCGCCGCCGGCCTGCGCTCCCCGTCGACGTCGTGCACGACGCCCTCGCCCATCAGCGTCAGCGCGCAGTGCGCGAGCGGGGCGAGGTCGCCCGAGCAGCCCAGGCTGCCGTGCTCGGGCACGATGGGGGTGATGCCGTGGGTGAGCAGCCCCGCGAGCGTGCGGGCCGTCTCCAGCCGGATGCCGGTGTGGCCGGTGGCGAGCGTCGACAGCCGCAGCAGCATCAGCGCCCGGACCACCTCCCGCTCGACGTCGGGGCCGGTGCCGGCCGCGTGGCTGCGGACCAGGCTGCGCTGCAGCCGGGCCCGCCGCTCCGGCGGGATGTGCACGGTCGCGAGCGCGCCGAAACCGGTCGACACGCCGTAGTGCGGCCGGTCGTCGCCGGCCAGCACGTCGATCGCATCGCGAGCGCGACTGATCGCGTCCTCGGCCTCGGCGGTGAGCGCCACCCCTGCGCCGTCCCGGGCCACCCGCACCACGTCGCCGGCGGCGACCGGCCCGACTCCCACGCCTACCTCGCTCTGCACGGTGCCCAGCGAACACCCCCGGCGACGGAAGGCGCCACCCGCCGGTGGTCCCGCCCGGTCGTACGGTGACGCGGTGATCCGAGCGGAGACGGTCGCCGACAGCGCCGAGGTGGTGGCGGTCTGGACGGCGTCGTACCCGCACCTGGTGGCCACCGCGGCCGGGACCCGGGCGCAGCTGACGCGGCGCCAACCGGGCGGCACGAGGCACCACTGGGTGCACGTCGACGACGACGGCCGAGTGACCGGACAGGCCCGGCTCCGGCTCACCAGCGACGACGACGGTCAGCCGCACGCCCGGCTGGCCCTCGCGGTGCGTCCCGACGCCCGTCGCCACGGCGCCGGGAACGCGCTGCTCGGGACGGCGCTCCCCGTCGCGCGGGCCCACGGGTCCGACGTCGTGCACGCCCTCGCCGACGACGGCGTCGGCATCACGGTCGCCGAGGCGTGGGGCGCGCGCCGGGTCCGCCCGCACACCGTCAACGTGTGCGAGCCGCGGTTGGCGCCGGCGCCCGCGTCGCCTCCGCCCGGACTGCGGCTGGTCGGCTGTGACGACCTGCCCGATCGCGACGAGGTGCTCGCGGTGCTCAACGCGACTGCCGACGACGACCCGAGCGGGCTGTCGCACCGGATGACGGCGGACGAGTTCGCGACCTTCTGGTCGGCACCGGAGCACCGTCCCGAGCTGGGTGCGGCGGTGCTCGAGGGCTCGCGAGTGCTCGCGTTCACCAGCACGAGCGCCGACCTCGCTCTCGGCCGGGCCTTCACCAACATCACCGCGTCCCGCGCAGGGGCCCGCGGGCGAGGGCTGGCGACGATGGTCAAGGCCGCGGCGCTGCGCGCGATGGCCGCGGCCGGCGTACGGACGGCGTCCACCGTCAACGACGACGAGAACGGGCCGGTGCTCGCCGTGAACCGGCGGCTGGGCTACACGCCGCTGGCCCGGACCTGGTCCACCGAGCTGTCGCTGCGCTGACCCGGCGTCCGGTAGGAGTCGCCCGGAAGTACGTCTGGTGCAAATCAGGCGCGCGGCCTAGAGTCCTAGCGCTTCGCACCCGGCTCCGGACCGCACCCCACGGGGAGACACATGTCATCGAAGGCTTCGTCCCAGCGGCCACTGCTCGCCGTGCTCGCGACCGGTGCAGCCGTCGCCGCCCTCGTCGCACCCGCCACGGCCACCGCGGCAGACAACGAGTCCGCTCGGCCGGACACGACGTCCCCGCTCGCCAGCGCCCCGGGCGCCCGCGAGCGGATGGGTGACTACGACGCCCGCGCCGTGACCACGACCACTGCCCGCGGCCCGGCCCTGATGAGGTCGGCGGCCGAGGCCTCGCAGCGGCTGGGCGACGTCGTCGGACGCGACGCGATGGTCGACGTCGATGCGCTCACCGGCACGCCCCGCAACCTCGCGACGTGGGAGGGGTTCCTGACCGCGCCCAGCCCCGCACCGGCTCGCACCGTGGCCCTCGACTACGTCCGCGCCCACCACGGCGCGCTCGGACTGACCCGGGCCGACCTGCGCACGTTCCACCTCCGCGAGGACTACGTCGATGTGGGGGGCACGCACCACCTGTCGTGGACGCAGTCCGTGCGCGGCCTCCAGGTCTTCGGCAACGGCCTCCGCGCGCACGTGACGCGGGACGGTGAGCTGGTGGCCCTGCAGGGCTCGCCGGTGGGCGGGCTGGCCGCACGGGCCGGCTCGGCAGCCACCACCCCGGGCATGTCCGCGGGAACGGCCCGCAGCACCGCGGCCGACGACGTCGGCGGCACGGCCGACGACTCGGCCGCCGAGCGCAGGGCCGCCGGGGACCTCACCCGCTGGAGCAACGGCGACCGGGCCGAGCTGATGTGGTTCGTCACGCCGCAGGGGCTGCGGCTGGGCTGGTCGACGTACACCGACGCCGGCGACGGCCTGCTCTACACCCACGTCATCGACGCCGACAGCGGTGCGGTGCTCTACCGGCGCGACCTGGTCGACCACGACCGCGGCGACGCGAAGGTCCGGGACTACTACCCCGGCGCCGCCAAAGGAGGCACGACCCGCGTCGTGAACCTGTTCGAGCGCGGCTGGCTGCGCCGGAGTGCGAACTGGCTGACTGGCCCGAACGTGTCGGCATGGGCGGACCTCAACGATGACAACGCACCCAACGCCAACGAGAAGACGCCGGTGCCCGGCACGCCGACGAGCGCGCAGTTCTCGCTGGTCAGGCTCAACAACGTCAGCCGACTGTGCAGCGAACAGTTCGTCTGCACGTGGGACCCCAACACCGACTTCTCCTGGCGCAAGAACAAGCGGGCGGACGTGACCAACGGCTTCTACCTGGCCAACAGGTTCCACGACTGGCTCAAGAACAGCTCGGTCGGTTTCACGGCGGCAGCCGGGAACTTCGAGCGGGCCGACGGCGACCCGGTGCTGCTGCACAGCCTGGACGGCGCCAACACCGGCGGTGGTGTGCCCGACCTCAACCACGTGGACAACGCGAACATGAGCACCCCGCCCGACGGCATCCCGCCCGTCATGCAGATGTTCCTGTTCCACGCCCCCGGAGCAACCGCGAACCAGGACCCCTTCCTGCCGACGAGCAGCTCGTTCGCCGCGGACGTCCTCTACCACGAGTACACGCACGGTCTGTCCAACCGGCTGGTGGTCGACGCCGACGGCAACTCGACGCTCAACGGCATCCAGGCCGGCTCGATGGGTGAGGCGTGGAGCGACTACTTCGCCATGGACTTCCTGGTGAACAAGGGCTTCCAGAACGACAGCCCGAGCACCGACGGCAAGGTGCTCGTGGGCAAGTACGTGTCGGTGAACCAACCACTCATCCGCACCCAGGCCATCGACTGCCCGTTGGACGCGACCGCACGACTGTGCACCGACGCGAACGGGGACAAGGGCGGGTACACCTACGGCGACTTCCGTACCGTCGGCGCGGGTGGTCCGGAGGTCCATGACAGCGGTGAGATCTGGGCGCAGACGCTGTGGGACCTGCGTACGGCGCTCGGCTCGGCCAAGGCCAACAGGTTGATCGCCCGTGGCATGGAGCTGTCGGCCAGCAACCCCAGCTTCCTCGACATGCGCAACGCGATAGTCCAGGCCGACAAGATCGCCTTCGGCAGCGCCAACACCGACGCCATCTGGCGGGTCTTCGCCCACCGGGGCATGGGCTGGTTCGCGGCGGCAATCGACGGAGGAGACGCCTCACCCGTCGAGAACTTCCGGCTGCCACCGCCCGCGCAGCGGCCCCGGGGCACGCTCGCTGGCTTCGTCAGGGACCCGGTGACCGACGAGGTCGTCGAAGGGGCGGTCGTCACCGTCGCCGGGCACCCGGAGTACAGCGACACCACCGCTCCCAACGGGGTCTACCAGATCGACGAGATCCGACCCGGCAGGTACCCGAAGGTCGTCGCCACCGGACCCGGCTACGAGATCGTCGTCGACAGCGCAAAGGTGCCCAGCGGGGGCTTCCGGCAGGTGGACTTCCAGGTCCGGCGGAACTGGGCGACCAGCACGGGTGGCGCGGTGCTCGAGGACTTCAACGGGCCGGACCTCAGCGTGTTCGGCTGCCCTCCCGACGCGGCGATCGACAACAGCCAGGGCGCCGGATGGGGCAGCACCACCGGCAACGACGCCGGCGACCCGACCGGGACACCGATCCCGAAGTTCGTCGAGGTGTCCCTGCCGCAGCCGATCACCGTCTCGGCCGGCACCGACCCGGATGCGGGAACAGCCTTCCGCGTCGACCCGTCGAACGTCTGCGGTGACCCCGCCAGCGCGGCCACCAACGAGTACCGCATCGAGGTCTCGAGCAACGGCACGACGTGGACTGAGGTCGCCGACGACGGGTTCGGCACGATCGACGACCCGGACACGGTGGGCCGCTACTTCGACGTGCCATCGACCCAGACGGTCTCGGACGTGCGGTTCGTGCGGTTCTGGATGGACAGCCCACAGGTGCCGGACTTCGCGACCAACTGCCCCGACGGCCCGTTCGCCGGGTGCCAGTTCATGGACATGACCGAGTTCCAGGTGTTCGGCACGCCGGACAACTGAGAGGAGGGGGCAGCCCCGGGGCGAGGGGTCGGCCGCGCCCGGTAGCGCGTGTGTAGCATCCCGGGAGCACACCGGGGCGTGCCGCCGACCGGCGGGGGAGGAGTCGAGTCCGTGATCCTCCGACTGGTCCTGGGGCTGGCCCTGACGGTGCTGGCCGTCGCGGTCGCCGCTCGCCGCGTGTGGTGGCTGTACCGGCTCGCCCGCACCGGGCAACCGGCGCCGGACCGGGTCGAGGGCGTCACGGGCCGCGTCGGTCAGGCGGTACGTACCCAGGTCGTCGAGGTGTTCGGCCAGCGCAAGCTGCTCAAGTGGTCGGTGCCGGGTGCCGCGCACTTCGTCGTCTTCTGGGCGTTCCTGATCCTCGCCAGCGTCTACCTCGAGGCCTACGGCGCGCTTTTCGACGAGGACTTCGCGATCCCGATCATCGGGCGCTGGGCTGTGCTCGGGTTCCTGCAGGACCTGATCGCTTCGCTCGCGTTCATCGGCATCGTGACGTTCGCGGTGATCAGGCTGCGCAACTCGCCTGCACGACTCGACCGCCGCTCGCGCTTCAAGGGCTCCCACCTCGGTGGCGCGTGGCTGATCCTTTTCATGATCTTCAACGTGATCTGGACGATGTTCCTGTACCGAGGCGCGGCCATCAACGCCGGCAACTTCCCGTACGACTCAGGCGCGTTCATGTCCGAGGCCGCCGCGAACGTCCTCGAACCACTCGGCGAGAGCGCGAACGAGACGCTGGAGTCGGTCGGGCTGCTGGCGCACCTCGCCGTGATGCTCAGCTTCCTGGTGATCGTCGTCTACTCCAAGCACCTGCACATCTTCATCGCCCCGTTGAACGTCCTGTTCTCCCGGCGCCCCAAGGCACTCGGCGCGATGACGCCGATGATGAGCAACGGCAAGCCGCTCGACTTCGAGGAGGCCGACCCCGACACCGACGTGTTCGGCCGCGGCAAGGTCGAGGACTTCACCTGGAAGGGGATGCTCGACTTCGCCACCTGCACCGAGTGCGGGCGGTGCCAGTCGCAGTGCCCGGCCTGGAACACCGACAAGCCGCTGTCGCCCAAGATGCTGATCCTCGACCTGCGCGACCACGCGTTCGCGAAGGCGCCCTACCTGCAGGCGGCCGAGGACGCCCGGGAGTCGTTGCCCGACGCCGTCAAGGCCGAGGCCGAGCGGCCGCTGGTCGCTCCGCTCGACCAAGGCGGAGTCATCGACCCGGACGTGTTGTGGTCGTGCACCAGCTGCGGCGCGTGTGTCGAGCAGTGCCCGGTCGACATCGAGCACGTCGACCACGTCATGGACATGCGCCGCTACCAGGTGCTGGTCGAGTCCAACTTCCCCGCCGAGCTCAACCAGCTGTTCAAGGGCCTGGAGAACAAGGGCAACCCGTGGAACATGGCCCAGTCCGCGCGGATGGACTGGGCCAAGGACCTGCCGTTCGACCTCAAGGTCGTCGGCTCCCACGTCGAAGACCTGTCCGAGGTCGAGTGGCTGTTCTGGGTGGGCTGCGCCGGTGCGTACGAGGACCGGGCGAAGAAGACCACCCGCGCGGTTGCCGAGCTGTTGCACACGGCGGGCGTCGACTTCGCGGTGCTCGGTGACGGCGAGACGTGCACCGGCGACCCGGCACGGCGCGCCGGCAACGAGTTCGTGTTCCAGATGCTCGCGATGCAGAACGCCGAGGTGCTCACGGAGGCGAAGGCGACCAAGGTGGTGGCGACGTGCGCGCACTGCTTCAACACGCTGAAGAATGAGTACGAGCAGGTCGGCGTCTCGCTGGAGGTCGTGCACCACACCCAGCTCCTGAACCGGCTGGTGCGCGACGGTCGGCTGACCCCGGTCGCCGACACCGGCGGATCCGTTGCAGGCAAGACGATCACCTACCACGACCCGTGCTTCCTCGGCCGCCACAACCAGGTGTACGCCCCGCCGCGGGAGCTGCTCGAGGTGCTGCCGGGAGCGACGTTCACCGAGATGCCCCGCAACTCCGAGCGCTCGTTCTGCTGCGGCGCCGGCGGTGCACGGATGTGGATGGAGGAGAAGATCGGCGTGCGGATCAACGGCGACCGCACGGCCGAGGCGGTGGCCACCGGAGCCGACCAGATCGCGGTGGGCTGCCCGTTCTGCCGGGTGATGCTGTCCGACGGTCTCACCGCGCAGCAGGCAGCCGGCGAGGCACGCGACGAGGTCGAGGTGCTCGACGTCGCGCAGCTGCTGCTCGCCGCGGTGCAGCGCGCACCCGGCCCGCAGGCGGCGGAGCCAGGCGCCAGTGCCGCCACCGACCTGGGGACCGTCACCGCGACGACCGACGTGGGCGCCGGCGCGGGGACGACCCCGGCGGAGGCAGCCGAGACGACCGACAGCGTCGACGACACCGAGCACCCGGACCGTCCCTGACCCACCATCACGCCGCCTCCTCCGGCGCCCGCGCACTGCGCACCACCCGGGACGGGAGCCAGCGCGGCACCAGCAGCGCGACGACCAGCACGGGCGCGGTGAGCGCCGCCATCGTCGCGGCGACGGTGACCCACGCCGCGCCCAACGCGAACAGCGCGAACGCCGCCACGGCGACGATCTCGCTGAGCACGCCGTAGACCGACGTCACGGTGGCTCGAGCCCGACCCTCGATCGCGTCCTGCAGCCGGGCCTCGCTGACGATAGTCGCGTTGTGCGCGAGCCCGTAGCCCACGCCGAGCAGCGTGAACCCGACCACCGGGCCGGCCGGTGCGCCCACCAGGGAGCCGGCCACCAGCGCGGCTGCCGCCGCCGCCACGATCCCAGCGACCATCCGCGAGCCCCTGCGCGCGGTCCAGCCGGCCAGTGCGGTCCCGATCATCTGACCCAGCACGGTGATGCCGATCAGCAGCGGGACGGCGGTGGCGCTCGCGCCCTGCTCGCGTGCCAGCAACGGGAAGAACTCGTCGTACGCCGTCGTGCCGAACAGCAGAGCGCACAGCAGCACCCCGTGCCGCACCACCGGCCGGCCGCGCACCTCGCTGAGTCCCGTACGCAGCATCCCGAGGTAGCGTTCGACGAAGCTGCAGCCACGGCCCGCGGTCTCCTCCGCCGACGCTGCCCGCGGCGCAACCGGCAGGGTCAGTGCCAGCACCCCCTCCGCAAGCGCGACGCCGATGCTGACCACACCCACCAGGTGGTAGCCCCCGACCGCGTAGAGCGGCGCCGCCGACACCGTGGCGACGAGGTTGCAGCCCATCGCCAACGAGTTGGCCGCACCCATCAGCCCGGCATACGCGTCGGTCGCCTCGACGGCGGCGAGCTCGTCGTAGAGCAGCGCCTCGAAGGTGCCGGACATCAGCGCGCTGCTCACGCCCCACAGCACGAAGCCCAGCGCGAAGCCGACGTACGACGGCGCATACGTCCAGGTGGCGAAGCAGCAGGCGTAGAGGACCGCGCTGAGCACCAGCAGCGCCCGCCGCGAGACGGTGTCCGCCCAGGCGCCCGACGGCACCTCGAACACGAACGACGTCACCGACCAGATGACGAACAGGGACGAGATCTGTCCGACCGACATCCCGTGGTCGGCGAACAGCAGCGCGTAGAGCGCGTACATCGGGATGAGGTCGCGCAGCGCGAAGTAGCCCAGCGCGCGGACGGCCAGGCTACGCGGGGCGGTGCCGGGTCAGGTGGGGGACGACGGGTACGTCACCTGCGAAGGCTCGCAACCGGCGCCCCGGCTGTCAACGAGATTCGCCGGTCACGCCCCGGCAGGAGGTCGGCCACCGAGCCGCGCCGCCGCCAGGGCGGCCAGCCGGACACCGGCCTCGAGCTGTCCCGAGACTCCGACACCACGGGCGCGAGCCCCCAGCAGACCCGCACAGAAGGCATCCCCCGCGCCTGTCGTGTCCACGACCGCTGTCGGGATTGCCCTTGCCCACAAGGGGTCTGAGCCCCGCCCGAGCCAGAGCACCCCCTCCTGACCACAGGTGACGACAACCTCCGGCACGTACGTCAGCAACGCCTTCGCGGCCGTCTCGGGCTCCGCGTGTCCGGTGAGCACCTCTGCCTCGTCCAGGTTCGGGGTCAGGAGACCGGCACCGGCCAGCCAGTCCACGACATCGGTGCCGGCTGCGCGCAGGAAGGCCGACGAGCTGGGGTCGACGCTGACCTGCACACCGAGCCCCACGGCCCGCTCGACGAGATTCCGGGCCACCGGACGCACGGCCGGGTCGAAGAACGTGTACCCGGTCAGGTGCAGCCAGCCGGTGCCGCGCCAGACCTCGTCGGCCACGTCAGCGGCCTCCAGCCCGCGGTTGGCGCCGCGGTCGACGTACATCGTCCGCTCGCCCGACGCGTCGACGAGCAGCACGATCGCGGCGGTCCGGTGTTCGTGGTCGGCGGCCAGCCGGGCGTCGACCCCGTACGCCGCCAGCGCAGCGGCGTGCCGCTGGACGTCGTCTCTACCGGCGCGGCCGACGAACGTCACCTCGGCGCCGACGTGACCCAGCCAGGCGGCGACGTTGGCCGCCGAACCGCCCGGCTGCCGGTCGATCTCCGCCTCGGTGTCGCTCGCCACCGCGGTCGCCCCCAAGGGGCGCACCAGCACGTCGTCGACCACGTCGCCGACCACGAGCACTCGTCGACCCGTCACCGTCCGAGGTCCGCCCAGGCCGCGGCGATGCGTCCGGCGACGTCGACGTTGTGCGCGGCGATGCGCAGGTTGACCTCGAGGCTGAGCCCGCCCGTCTGCTCCACCATTGCGGCGAGCAGGAACGGACTGACCTCCTTGCCACGCAAGCCGCGTTCGTCGGCCTGCGCGAGGGCGCGCTCCAGCGCGGCGTCGTGCAGCGCCGGGTCGAGCTGGTCGTCCACCGGCAGCGGGTTGGCGACCACGACAGCCGTCTCCAGCGCGAGCGCGTCGCGCGCGGCCATCACCCTCGCGACCGCAGCCGCGTCGGGCACCTCCCAGTCGACGGCGTGCCCCGAGTCGGTCACCCAGAAGCCCGGGAAGCGGTCGGTGCCGTAGCCGACGACCGTGATGCCCAGGGTCTCCATCCGCTCCAGGGTTGCCGCGATGTCCAGGATCGACTTCACCCCCGCGGACACCACGGTGATGGGCGTCCGTGCGAGCGTCGGCAGGTCGGCCGACTCGTCGAAGCTCTCGGCGGCGTGCCGGTGCACGCCGCCCAGGCCACCGGTGGCGAACACCCGGATGCCGGCCCGGCGGGCCAGGTAAGCGGTCGCGGCCACCGTGGTGGCACCGCTGCGCCCGCCGGCCGCCGCGACCGGCAGGTCCCGCACGCTCACCTTCGCGACGTCGTCGTCGCCCGCGACCCGTACCAGCTCGTCGTCGGTCAGGCCGACCCGCAGGTCGCCGTCGAGCATTGCGACGGTGGCCGGCGTGACCCCGGCGTCGCGCAGCTGCCGCTCGAACGACCGGGCCGCCTCGAGGTTGCGCGGCCTCGGCAGCCCGTGACTGATGATCGTCGACTCCAGCGCGACGACGGGACGTCCGGCGGCCAGCGCCTCGGCCACCGGTCCGGCCACCCGCACGTCCCCGCCACTCACCTCGACCACGCCCCGGAGCGTACGCACCGCACCGCCCCACCCCCACGAACGATCCGACCTCCCGCTGCCCCCAGCAGACGAGAAGTCGGATCGTTCGGGCCTGGGCGGGCGCCGGGGTCAGGCGTCGCGGCGGACGAAGCGGACCGTGGCGATGCCGAGCAGCAGCGCGGTCTCGGCGCAGAACACCGCGAAACCGGTCCACGGGCCGAGCAGGTCCGGGTTGAACGGCGTCACGGTCGCGATCGACGACCCGGCGTTGCCGGGCATCAGCCTGGTCAGCCACTCGCCGGTCGCGCCGGGCACCAGCACCACCAGGTTGCCGACCACGAACACCAGCGCGATGCCGAACGTCACCGCAGCGGCGGTGTGCCGCAGCAGCAGTCCGAGCGCGGCGCCGAAGAGCCCGAGCACCGCCAGGTACAGGCCGCTGCCGAACATCGCCCGCAGCACCCCGTCGTCGGACAGCGCCAGCCCGACCCCCTCGGCGTCCAGGAAGGGGTTGCCGCCGAAGTAGCCGGCGAACGCGGTCAGGGTGCCTACGACGAGCAGGACCGCGCTGAGCACGACCGCCTTCGCGGCGATGACCGTCACCCGGCGGGGCACGGCGGCGACCGTCGTCGCGATCATGCCGCGGGCGTACTCGCTGGTGACGGCGATCGTCCCGAGCACGAGCGCGGAGAGCTGGGCGAGCCCCATCCCCCAGGTGACGAACGAGCCCGACGTCTCGTCGGCCTCGGCGCTGGCCAGCCACTCCGCGCTGGTGGCGCAGACGATCACGGTGAGGCCGACGCCGAGCACCACCAGGCTCGCGAGTGTCCACGTGGTGGAGCGCACGGTGCGCAGCTTGATCGCCTCGGCGCGCAGCGCCTGCCGGAGTCCAGTCCGTCGCACGGCGGGCAGCGGGCGGACCGCCGCGTCGGTGGCCGGCAGCAGCGCCGAGTTGGTCACGGTGTCGCTCATGCGGCGCTCCGGGTGGTGTCGTCGGCGTGGAACTCCACGCTGTCCTCGGTCAGGGACATGAAGGCCTCCTCCAACGAGGAGCGCACGAGGGTGAGCTCGTGCAGGTACAGGCCGGCGGCACCGGCGAGCGACCCCACCGCCGCGGTGTCGTCGCCGACCACGTGCAGCTCGTCTCGGGCCAGCCCGACCGAGGGCCCGAGCACGAAACCCTCGCGGGTCAGCAGGCCGGACAGCACGGCGGTCCGTGGCGCCCGGACCCGTACGTGTGCGCGGGCGTGCCGGGCGATGAAGTCGGCCATGTCGGTGTCGGCCAGGATCTGGCCACGGCCGATGACCAGCAGGTGATCGGCGGTCAGCGCCATCTCCGACATCAGGTGGCTCGAGACGAACACCGTGCGGCCGTCGTCGGCGAGCCGTCGGGTCAGTCCCCGGATCCAGCGGACGCCCTCGGGGTCGAGGCCGTTGACCGGCTCGTCGAGCACCACCCCGGCGGGATCGCCGAGCAGCGCGCCGGCGATGCCGAGGCGCTGGCCCATCCCCAGGGAGAACTTGCCGGCCCGCACGCCTGCCACCGCCGTCAGGCCGACCTGGTCGAGCACCTCGTCGACCCGGTGCCGCGGGATGTCGTTGCTGGCGGCGAGCCAGCGCAGGTGGTCGCGAGCCGTGCGGCCCGGGTGCACGGCGTGGGCGTCCAGCAGCGCACCCACCTCGCGCAGCGGCGCGGGCAGGTCGCGGTAGTCGCGCCCGCCGATGGTGGCGGTGCCCGCGGTCGGCCGGTCCAGGCCGAGCAGCATCCGCATCGTGGTCGACTTGCCGGCCCCGTTGGGGCCGAGGAACCCCGTCACCCGGCCTGACTGCACGGTGAAGTCGACGGAGTCCACGGCCACCGTGGCGCCGTAGGTCTTGGTCAGGCCGCGGGCGGCGATCATCGGATCGCTCCCGGCGCCGGGCGGTACGTACGTCTCATGGGCTCCACGGTCGCCGGCCGCGTCCGCGGCCGGTATCGGGTGCGCCCCTGAGCGGCCCCTGCCGCGCCCCTGCCGACCCCCCGACGACCACCCGGCGACCACTCGGCGACCACTCGGCGACCACTCGGCGACCACTCGGCGACCACTCGCGACCACTCGGTGACGGCTCGACGGCGCGGTCTGATGCCATTCGGCGTCAGTGTCGACGCCGACTGGTGTCACTTCGACGCCGATATCTGTTGACATGACGTCATTATGGTGCCACGATGGCGTCATGGAACTCACCCCCTACGTCGACCGGCTCCGGTCGGACCTCGTCACCGCCGCCGAGGCGGCCGGTCCCGAGGCCCGCGCCGTGGCCGAGCGGCTCACCCTCGCTCTCGACTCCTCGGTACGGATGACCGTGCTCGAAGCACTGTCCGACGCCGCCGCGGAGGTCACCCAGCAGCTGCCGGGCGCCGCGGTCGACGTGCGGCTCAAGGGCCGCGACCCCCAGTTCGCTGTCTCGTTCACCGAACCCGACGCCGAGCAGACCCAGCAGATCCCGGCCGAGGAGCCGGCCGACGAGGCCGACGAGGACGACGGCGTCCTGGCACGCATCACCGTGCGGCTGCCCGAGTCGGTCAAGACCCGCGCCGAGGAGGTCGCGGCCCGCAGCGGGCAGTCGCTGAACGCCTGGATCGTGCAGGCGCTGCGGCTGGCGACCCGCGAGCGGGCGCTCAACGTCGACATCGACCTCGGCTCGTTCCCGTTCGGTCCGGCGGGGACACCCACGCCGCCCGGCCCGCCCGGGTTCGGTCCCCGCCGCCCCCGGCGCGTCCAGGGGTGGGTCCGGTGACCGAGTCCGAGACCAGCCCGATCACCACCGAGCACCCCCGTCAGGAAGGCCCCGCCATGTACGAGTTCACCGTGACCGACGCACCCCGGCTCCGGGTCGAGGTCGGCGCCGGCGAGGTCGTGATCGACGCCCGTGAGACCGACCAGATCACCGTCGACCTCGACGCGGACCTCGACGACGACTCCGTACGGGCCATGGTCGAGCGGGCCCAGGTCGAGCAGCACGGCGACGAGGTCGTCGTGATCCTGCCGCGACGCTCCGGCTTCATCCGCCGCACGCCCGAGATCGGCGTCCGCGTCACCGTGCCGCTGCAGTGCCGCATCGACGTCCGGACCGAGTCCGGCGACGTCACGACGTCGGGTCCGCTGGGCGACGCCCAGGTCAAGACCGGCTCGGGCGAGCTGCGGATCGACCACGCGTCCGACCTGCGGGCCCAGTCCGGCTCGGGTGACGTCATCGTCGGCACCGCCGACGGCACCGCGACCCTCACGACGGGCTCCGGTGACGTCGCCGTGCGCGTCGTCGGCGCTGCCGCCCGCATGAGCACCGGCTCCGGTGACATCCGGGTCGAGCGCTCGGGAGGTCCGATCCAGGTCAACTCCGGGTCGGGTGACGTCAGTGTCGAGTCGGCCGAGTCCGACGTGAACTGCAACACCGCGTCCGGCGACCAGCACCTGGGCCGGGTCGTCCGCGGCCGGGTCCGGGTCAACTCCGCCTCCGGCGACGTCCACGTCGGCGTCGTCGACGGCACCCCGGTCTGGCTCGACGTCAACACCCTCAGCGGCAGCGTCAGCTCCGCGCTCTCCGGCGGCGAGCCGCCGACCGAGGGCGAGGACGCCGTCGAGCTCAAGGTCAACACCGTCTCGGGCGACATTGCCCTGGCCCGGGCCTGAGGCCTGGCCATCCCGCCACTCACGCATCCCGAGGAGATCGCCATGAACCACCTCAGCTATGACATCGCCAGCCGGGAGATCCACGAGACGCTCACGCCTCGCCGGGTGCCGGCCCGCTTCAAGCCGTCCGACCGCCGCGCCCGCAGGCGCACCGCCAGCGCGCTGCGCCGGCTGGCCGACGGGCTGGACGGCCCGGAGCCCGGCTGATGCGGACCGAGCAGCCTGCGGGTCAGGCGGCCGCGAACGGCACCGCCGACGCCGAGGCCGCCGGCTCGCCCGGCCGGGTCCAGTACCCGCGCTCGGCCAGGATCGGCAGCACGCCCTCCCCGAACCAGTACGCCTGGTCAGCCCCCGGGTCTACGTGCGGGTGCGGTGGAAGTTCGCGTAGGAGCGCGACGGTGTGGGCCCGCGCTGACCCTGGTAGCGCGACCCGTAGATCTCGGAGCCGTACGGGTGCTCGGCGGCCGACGAGAGCCGGAAGAAGCACAGCTGGCCGATCTTCATGCCCGGCCACAGCTTGATCGGCAACGTCGCGACGTTGCTCAGCTCGAGCGTCACGTGACCGGAGAAGCCCGGGTCGATGAACCCGGCGGTCGAGTGCGTCAGCAGGCCCAGCCGGCCGAGCGAGCTCTTGCCCTCCAGCCGCGCCGCGACGTCGTCGGGCAGCGAGACCTGCTCGAAGCTGGACCCGAGCACGAACTCGCCGGGGTGCAGGATGAACGGCTCGTCACCCTTGGGCTCCACCGCGCGGGTCAGCTCCGGCTGCTCCTCGGCCGGGTCGATGTGGGGGTAGCGGTGGTTCTCGAAGACCCGGAACATCCGGTCCAGCCGCACGTCGACGCTGGACGGCTGCACCATGGCGTCGTCGAACGGATCGAGCCCCACCCGGCCGGCCTCGATCTCGGCGCGGATGTCGCGGTCGGAGAGCAGCACCTGCGCAACCTAGCGCAGCAGCGGCACCTAGTATGGTGCCGCTCGCCGCGGCCCGGCCGCGGCGCCCGCGGGTGTAGTTCAATGGCAGAACATCAGCTTCCCAAGCTGACAGTGCGGGTTCGATTCCCGTCACCCGCTCCCCTGTGTTTGACCTGCATCATTGCAGGTCAGGCCCCCCTTTCGAGGCAGCAGTCACGCGCCCAGCAGTCGCCCGCGATTGACCGCCCTAGCGTGCGTAGCGGCTGTGCCCGGTTATGGCCCGGTCACCGGGAACCCCCGTGGACGGGTCTATCGGGACGCACGCGCTGCGACGAGTTGCCCGACCTGCGGTGTCGCCCGCAGACGTTCGTCTTTTCGGGACGATCGGAGCCGATGAGCGGGCGGCGGTCGGGCGAGTGATCAGATGGCAAGGATCTCGGCAGTCGGGTGTCACATATCGCGGCCGGTCGTCGTCTGGATGTCGTACCGACTCACACAGGAGGACGACATGACCGGAACGACCCGCGTACCTGCTGCCAAGATCACCGGGTTCAAGGGCGCGCTGATGAAGCGGTTCGCGAAGAAGACCCTGGGCCGGGTGCCGAGCTCGCTCGGTGTCTACTGGCACAATCAGAAGGTGCTGATGGGCATGGCCGCCGTCGGTAGCAAGGTCCAGAAGTGGGACGCCTGCGACGAGCAGCTCAAGTCGTTCGCGCACATGGCGGTCGCCGCTCAGGTCGGCTGCAGCTGGTGCCTGGACTTCAACTACTTCGAGGCCCACAACATGAACCTCGACATGCACAAGGCCCGCGACATCCCCCGGTGGCGCGAGTCGGGAGCGTTCTCGCCGCTCGAGCGTGAGGTGCTGGCGTACGCCGAGGCGATGACCGTGACCGCGCCGACGGTGACCGACGAGATGGTGACATCGCTGCTCGCTCAGCTCGGTGAGGCCGCCCTGGTCGAGCTCACGGCGGTCATCGCGTTCGCCAACTTCACGACGCGCCCGAACGTCGCGCTCGGCATCGAATCGGACGGTTTCGCTGCGGCGTGCGGCCTCAAGCCGCTTGCGCAGCCCACGGCCGTAGGGTCGTGAACGTGACCGTGACCGAGGACCCGTTCGTCGCCCACCGCGGGCTCCTCTTCACCGTCTCCTACGAGATGCTCGGCTCGGCCACCGACGCCGAGGACGTCGTGCAGGAGACCTGGCTGCGGTGGGACGCGATCGGTGAGGACGAGCGCGCCGTGGTACGCGACCCGCGCGCGTTCCTGGTGCGGATGGTGACCCGCAAGGCCCTCGACCGGCTGCGCTCGAACGCCAGGCGGCGTGAGGAGTACGTCGGTGAGTGGTTGCCCGAGCCGCTGCTCACCGCTCCGGACGTGGCCGACGACGTCGAGCTCGTCGAAAGCGTGTCGATCGCGATGCTCACCGTGCTTGAGACGCTGACGCCGACCGAGCGCGCGGTGTTCGTGTTGCGCGAGGTGTTCGACACGCCGTACGGCGAGATTGCGGAGGCAGTCGGCAAGTCCGCGGCCGCCGTACGGCAGATCGGGCACCGGGCGCGGGAGCACGTCGCGGCGCGGCGGCCCAGGATGGAGGTCGGTCGCGGCGAGCAGCAGGAGGTCGTCGAGCGGTTCCTCGCGGCGGTGACCCAGGGCGACCTGCAGGGGCTGCTGGACGCCCTCGCGCCCGATGTCGTGCTCGTGGCCGACGGTGGCGGAGTCGTTCAGGCAGTCGTCAACCCCGTGGTCGGCGCGAAGAAGGTCGCCAACCTGCTGCGGCCGTTCAACCGGTTCGCCCCGGACGGCAAGATCCTGCCGGTGCTGCTCAACGGCGCGGTCGGCGCCCGGATCGTGGGGACCGACGACGGCTACGACACCGCGATCAGCTTCGTCGTCGAAGAGGGCAGGATCAGTCGCATATACGCTGTCCGCAACCCTGCCAAGCTCGGCCGGATCGACGTCGAGGCGACCATCAGTCGCTAGCGGGCTGGGGCATGGGATCGCTGGTGCGTGGTGTGGCACCGGTCGTGCACGCGTGCGACAGCACGTCCGGATGTGCCGCGCCTCGCTCGCTCGTGCCGATGAGTGATCCTCCAACGGAGCGGGGTAGCGACTCACCGGGCATCAGGGTGTGTTGCGTGATGCCGTCGCCGAGTCCTCAGTTGCTGGCCGCGTTCGCCCCACCAGTTCGCTGCGAGCCATCGACACGTGTCGAAGTCGTCGACGAACAGCGTGCCATGGCATGCCCAGCGTGCTCGGGCTGCAGTTCGGCGTAAACGTATCGGTGCTCCGCCACCGTCCAGACGCGCTCAGTGTCATGAGGCTCGAACGACTCAACATCGCCGAAGAACTCGTCGAACCACATGACGGCGCGCTCGAGGTCGCTGACGGCGACACCAGCGAACAGATCGACGTCCATATCTCCTCCTCCCAAGGACAGACCCGGAGGGGCGCGGGAACTCATCGTTGCGCTGTCCAGGCACCGACACTACGTCGCCTCCGATCGGCAAGGGGAACGGTGAACCCGAGCAAGCGGCGTCGTCCGATAGTCCTCCCGGCCCCCGCAAGCCGATCGGCTTGTGACGCACGTGTGTGGACCTCGAACGACCGTCGACGTGCGTGACACGGGAGCGTGGCTCAGTCAGCGACAACGCTGTCGACAAACGCCTCGCACGTTCGCAACGGCGGTCGTTCCGCGCAGATTCGCGTCGCTACGAAACGCGCTGACAGCGAGTCCTCGATACGGGGCTCGGGCTCGCTTCGGAGCGGGAGCTCAGCTCGGGCTGACGTGACGAGGGCTGTCGCCGCTGCGACCTGCGTCGCTGCGCCACCCGGATTGTTGCCTGCGCTCACCCCGACCTATGGGCCGAGGGGGACCTACCCAGCCTGTACCGGGAGCTGTGGCACTCTCCTGTTGGTGTCCGGGTCGGAATGATCTCCCGTGCTTTGCAGGTCCCACTTCGGCAGCAGCCGGTCCAGCCATGCCGGGAGCCACCAGTTGGCGTCGCCGAGCAGTGTCATCGTCGCGGGCACGAGCACCAGGCGTACCAGCGTCGCGTCGAGGAACACTGCGGTTGCCAGGCCGAGGCCGAGCATCTTCAGGACGGGGTCGTCGCCGAATCCGAAACCGACGAAGACCGACACCATGATCGCGGCACCGCACGAGATCGTTCGCGCCGTGACCCCGATCCCTCGCACCACGGCGTAGCTGTTGTCGCCCGTGCGCAGATACTCCTCGCGCACCCGCGAGAGCAGGAAGACCTCGTAGTCCATCGACAGCCCGAAGAGGATCGCAAACATGAACAGCGGGATGAACGAGATGATCGGCAGCGTCGACTCCAACCCGATCAGGCTCGCGGCCCAGCCCCACTGGAAGACCATCACCAGAACGCCGTACGCCGCGGCGACGCTCAGCAGGTTCAGCACCGCCGCCTTGAGTGGCACCAGGATGGAGCGGAAGACCACCATCAGCAGCAGGAACGACATCGCCACGACCGCGACCAGGAAGATCGGCAGCCGTTCCTCGACCCGCTCGCTGAGGTCGGACATGGTGGCCGTGTAACCACCGACATGCGCGGTCGCTGGGCTGCTCGCCAACGCGGTGGGCAGCACCTCAGTGCGCACCCGGTCGAGCGTCCGGGTCGTCGCGACCTCCTGCGGTGATGTCGTCGGCTGGGCAATGATGACCGCGACGTCGGACGTCGCATCCACAGGGGCGGCTACGGCCGACGCGATGCCAGGGTCGTCTTCCAGGGCCGACACCAACGGCTCCACCACGGATCGGTCCTGCGAGACTTCGACGGCCACGACCATCGGCCCGGTGGCGCCCGGCCCGAAGCCCTCAGCGACGAGGTCGTAGGCCCGCCGCTCGGTGCGCGCCTCCGGGTAGCTGCCCTGGTCCGGCACTCCCAGCCGCAGGGCGAGGACGGGTGCGGCCAGCGCGAGGAGCAGCAAGGTGCCGGCGACGGCGTACGCGGCGGCGTGCCGGGAGACGTGCGCACCCCAGCGGGACCACCGCAGCACGGCGGCGTCCGCGCCTTGTCCGCGCCCGCGCCGGAGCCGAACCAACAGCCCACGTGTCTGGAGGCGATGACCGGCCAGGCCGAGCAGGGCGGGCAGCAGGGTGATCGCGGCCAGCACCATCACGAGCACCACTGCCGAGATGCCGACGCCAGCTGCGGAGACGAACGGCAGCCCGGCGAAGGCCAGCCCGATGATCGCCACGACCACGGTGCCGCCGGCGAAGACGACGGCCTTGCCGGCGGTCGCCATGGCCCGCCCTACCGACTCCGCGACCGGGACGCCCGCGGCGAGGTACTCGCGTTGGCGCGACAGGAGGAACAGCGCGTAGTCGATTCCCACGCCCAGCCCGACCATGGCCGCCATGACCGGCGCCCAGACCGGGATGTCGATCAGCAGCCCGAGCAGCGGGAGCGAGCTGGCGCCCACCAGCAGCCCGAACAGCGCCACCGCGAGCGGCAGCCCCGCTGCCAGTAACGACCCGAAGGCCACCACCAGGATCACCGCCGCGACCACCAGTCCGATCACCTCGCCGACGTTGGCAGGCGGCTGCTCGAAGCTGAAGTAGAGGTCGCCACCCGCTTCGAGCCGCAGCGACGACGAAGCCATCGACTGCGTCAGGACGGCTTTGAGCGCATCCAGGTCCGAGACGGCGAGCTCGCCGATCTCGGGGTACTGCACTCGCACCAGGGCCACCCGGCCGTCCGGCGAAACCTCCTCGGTCGTGCCCAGCACCTTCGGCAGGTCACCCAGCGCCGACTCCAGGTGGTCCAGGCCGACCCTGGCCTGCCCGGCGTCGACGAAGGTCTCACTGTCCTGGCCCGGTGTCGCGACGACGTACGCCGTCAGGCCGCCGGCCCCGCTGTCGGCGCTCGCCAGTAGGTCGGCGGCGGCCTGCGAGTCGGTCCCGGGCGCCGCCATCGAGTCGTCCAGCTGCTTCCCGAAGCCCGCAGAGGCGGCGACGACCAGGACGGAGACGAGTACCCAGGCCCCGATGGCGGACCAGGGGCGCTTGGCCGACCAGCGTCCCCAGCGGTAGAGCAACTGTGACATGACTTTCTCCTTGCTCCTGGTCCGGGCGGCTCAGTCCGGTGGCTCCACGCTCGCGGAGCGCCGGCCCGGGCACATCGGCGTCGAGGCCGGACCCGTCTCGGCCGTGGGAAGGAGCGGAGTCTCGTTCTTTCGGTCCGTCCCCGACGCCTCGGCGGTCCCTAGGCTGCGTGGGTGATCACCACCGCCCTGCGCTCTTTCTGGGCCGAGCCTCGCGCCACCGGCGCACCCGAACGGGTGCGGCGCGACTGGGTGCTGGTGGGCGCGCTCACGGTGACGGCGCTGCTCGAAGGGGTCCTCCGAACAGACGTCACCTGGCGGCCGTTCATCACGATCGTGACGGTCGCTCTTGCGCCCGTGCTGCTCTGGCGACGTACCCACCCGTTGGCCTGCGTCGTGGTGGCCTTCGGCACCGGGATGGGGTTGGGACTGGTGACCCTGGTAGGTGGTGTCGCGACCCTCGGCCTCAACACGATGGTCTACATCCTGGTGCTCGTCTACGCGCTTGTCCGCTGGGGCTCAGGGCGCGAGATAGTGATGGGCCTGGCGATGGTGCTGGTCGCTGCGATCGTTGGCACGGTTGCCGACTACACCGGGCCTGCCGAGGTCTTCGGCGGGTTCGGCATCCTGCTGGCGGCGGGGGCGGGCGGAGCGGCGTTCCGTTACGGCACCGAGAGCCGGCGCCGGGCACTGGACCAGATCCGCAGCCAGGAGCGGGTCGGCCTCGCGCGCGAGCTGCACGACACGGTCGCCCACCACGTCTCGGCGATCGCTGTCCAGGCGCAGGCTGGGCGAACGATGGCCGGGCAGCGACCCGAGGCGGCGCTCGAGGCGCTGGCGGTCATCGAGGGCGAGGCGTCGAGGACGCTGGCGGAGATGCGGGCGATGGTCCGGGTGCTGCGCGACGCAGCGCCAGCGGAGTACGCCCCTCAGCCTGGCGTCACCGACCTGGTGTCGCTCGCGCGCCGTGACCCGGTCCCGGTCGTCGACGTGGAGTTGGCAGGTGACCTGGCCGGACTTCCGTTCCAGCTCGACGCGGCGGTCTATCGGCTGGCCCAGGAGGCGCTGACCAACGCCCTGCGGCATGCCCGCAACGCCTCCCGTGTGGAGATCCGGGTCGCCGAGGGCGCAGGCAAGCTGCGGCTACACGTGACCGACGACGGCCAGATCGACCCGGCGCGGCCGACGAGCCACGGCTTCGGGCTGTTGGGGATGACCGAGCGCGTGCAGTTGCTCGGCGGCACGCTGCGCGCCGGGCCAGCGCCCGAGGGCGGGTGGACGGTCGACGCGGAGCTGCCGACGGAGGCACGTCGATGACGGTGCGCGTGCTGGTGGCCGACGACCAGGAACTGGTGCGCACCGGCCTGTCGATGATCCTTGACGCTCAGCCCGACATCGAGGTCGTCGGCCAGGTCGCCGACGGCCGCGCCGCGGTCGAGCTGGCGCGTCGGCTCCGCCCCGACGTGTGTCTGGTCGACATCCGGATGCCCGAGCTCGACGGCATCGAGGTGACTGAGCTCCTGGCAGGACCGGGCGTCTCGGACCCGATCGCGGTGGTGGTGATCACGACGTTCGACCTGGACGAGTACGTCCACGGCGCGCTCCGGTCCGGCGCCCGAGGCTTCCTACTCAAAGACGCCGGACCGGAGCTGCTCGTCCAAGCCGTGCACGCCGCCGCCGCCGGCGATGCCCTCATCGCGCCGAACATCACTCGACGGCTACTGGCCACCCTGGCCGCGAAGGCACCGTCAACACGACGTACCCAACCGCTAGAGCCACTCACCGCACGCGAAGAGGACGTACTTGCCCTGGTCGCCCGCGGCCACACGAACGCCGAGATCGCCGCCGAGCTCTACATCGGCCTGACCACCGCCAAGACCCACGTCGCGAACCTGCTCACCAAGATCGGCGTCCGCAACAGGGTCGAGATCGCCATGTGGGCCTACGACACCGGCCGGGTCGGGGACTGAACACAGGTACAGAGTCCGCGCAACCGAGCGACGAGCATCCCCACCCGTGGCGTGTCGAGGAAGGCGGCAGTCAGCGAGCTGAGACGCGGCCCGCGACTCAGTCCCGCGCCAGCCAGGCGTGCACTTCCTTCTCGTGGTCGACGAACGGGTCGCCGTGCACGTCGACGACCACCCGGTCGATGGTTCCGCCCGTGAAGGCGAACGGCGGCAGGTAGTCGTCGCGTGAGATCGGCGAGCCGCTGTCTCGTCCGACGCAGAGCCCGTCCCCGGCCAGGGAGAAGAATCCGGGCTGGGTCATGATCTCGCCCTTGCCGACCGCGTCGGTGTCGATGTACAGGGTCAGCGTGCCGAGCGCGCTGCCGGTCTCGTGGTCGCCGGTCTTGCGGAACTCGGCAGAGGCCACGTGCCGTCCGGGACTCATCGGCCGGTCGGAGCTGATCCGCTGCACGTTGTCGCCGAGCCAGTTGTTGACGTACTGCAGCACCCCGTCCTTGATGAACAGCGCGTGACCGCCCGCGGTGCCACCGTGCGCGAACAGCACCCCCTGGGCGTCTACAGAGTCGACGTTCACTGCGGCGGCCACGGTGTACGAGCGGCGTCTGATGTTGACCGCCACCGTCTCCGGAACGTCGGCGGAGTCGGGGTAGTAGACGTAGCGGGGGCGGTCGCCGGCGGGCTTGGGCCTCTCCTGGCTCATGATCTCCACAGCGCTGCGGTCGTCGAGGGGCAACCCCTTGTACTGCCCCGCGTAGTACCACCAGAGTCCCTTGAGGCCTTCGAGCCGCTCAGGGTGCTCCTCGGCGACGTTGCGCATCTGGGAGCGGTCCTCGGCGAGGTGGTAGAGCTCCCACGTGTCCTTGTCGAAGTTGCTCCAGCCCGAGATCGGCGGGTGCAGCGTGTTCGCCAGCCAGCCTTCGTGGTAGATCGCCCGCATGCCCAGCATCGAGTAGAACTGCGTCTGGCGACCTGCGGCCCCGGCATCCGTCAACGCCGACGCGAAGCTCTCGCCCTCGAGCGGAGTCTGCGGATACCCCTTGATCGTCGCCGGCACCTCGATGTCGAGGAGGTCGTAGAGCGTCGGGACCACGTCGACCGCGTGCACGTACTGATCGCGGTTCTCGCCGCGGGCCTCGATGCCGTTGGGCCAGGAGACCAGGCAGATGTCGGCCGTTCCGCCCTCGTACCCGGCGAACCGCTTCCAGTAGGGGAAGGGCGTGTCGAAGGCCCAGGCCCACCCGGATGGGTAGTGGTTGTAGGTGCGCGGGCTGCCCAGCTCGTCGATCAGCGCGAGGTTGTCCTCCATCGAGTCGGGGATCCCGTTGAAGAACTTGTTCTCGTTGACCGACCCGTTGGGGCCACCCTCTCCGCTGGCGCCGTTGTCCGAGACCACGACGATGATGGTGTTGTCGAGCTGGTCCGAGTCGTCGAGGTAGTCGATCAGCCGACCGACCTGGTCGTCGGTGTAGGAGATGAAACCGGCGTAGACCTCCGCCATCCTGGTGAACAGCCGCTGCTCGTCCGCGCTGAGCGAGTCCCACGGACGTACCCAGTCCAGCTGGGGCCACGGCTGACCTTCCGGTCCGGTGATGCCTCCGGGCTCACCGTGCGGGTTGATCGGCGTGAGCTCGACGCTGTCGGGGAGTATCCCCAGCCGCTTCTGCTCGGCCAGGATGCCTGCCCGGATCGCCTCGTAGCCCTGATCGAAGCGGCCCCGGTAGCGGTCGGCCCACTCCTTGAACACGTGGTGCGGGGCGTGTCCCGCGCCGGGGCAGTAGTACATGAACCACGGCTTGTCCGGTGCGACGGCCTTGGCGTCGCGCACGAACTCGATCGCCTTGTCGGTCAGGTCCTTGGAGAGGTGGTAGCCGTCCTCGGGTGCGCTGGGCTGCTCGACGGTGTGGTTGTCGTAGACCAGGTCCGGATACCACTGATGCGTCTCGCCACCCAGGAAGCCGTAGTAGCGCTCGAAGCCGCGACCCAGCGGCCACCGGGCGCGCCACGAGGACAGGTCGATCTCGTCCGCAGGGGTCAGGTGCCACTTGCCGATCGCGTACGTGTTCCACCCCTGCTCGCCGAGTACTTCGGAGATCAACCCGTTCTCAAACGGGATGCGGGCAGAGAAGCCGGGGAACCCCGCCGCTCCTTCGGTGATGCAGGCCATGTTGTTGCTGGTCGCGTTGCGCCCGTTGAGCAGGCTGGAACGGGTCGGCGAGCACAGGGCGGTGGTGTGGAAGTTCGTGAAACGCAGGCCGCGCTCGGCGATCCGGCGCATCGTGGGCGTCTCGATCGGCCCGCCGTTGGCATCCATGGCGCCGTAGCCCACGTCGTCCCACACCACGTAGAGAATGTTCGGGGCACCCTCCGGAGCCCTCGGCTGGATGTACGGACCCCAGTCCGGTACCGCGTCCCTGATGTCGGTCGCGACCTTGCCCTGCCACTTGGCCATAGCGCCTCCTCGAGACCCCGCGAGACGTCAGCATCACGTTCCGAGCAGGAGCCCGCCTCACCCAACAGGGGTGAGTCGTCCTAGCCGCCGGGCGGCCGGGAGACCAGGTCGCGCCGGGTGTGGGTCGAGGCCTTGGCGAACACCGACTTCAGGTGGTCCTGGACGGTGTGTGCCGAGACCGACATCCGGCGGGCCAGCTCCCGGGTGTCGCCGCCGGTGACCAGGTACTGCAGCGCGAGGTCTGGGCATCCACGCAGAACGCGCCCGCGCTCGCCGGTGCACCGAGGACGACGATCCTCGACGTGGTCGACACGTCCTGACGTCGTCACTCACCGGGAGGTGGGCTCGACGTCAGCGTGGCGGACAGCAGGGCCTGCGCCGACCAGCGCATGCTGGTGGCCGCGTCGCTTCGGGAGAGCCCACCGATGTCGGTGAGCCAGACCAGCGCCTCGATGCCGACAGCGCTCCGGATGCTGAGGACGAGCCGGTGCAGCTGCTGTGCCGACAGGCGGTCGCGCAGCGGTTCGAGTGCCTCGGCGATCCACGCGACCGCGCGGCCCTGCCGCAGCGGCAGCGGCCCGCGCGCCTCCGGGTCCGGGTCGAGCGAGAGTCGCAGCATGGTGCGCTGTGCCGCCTCGGTGTCGACGACCAGGTCGACGAATCGAGTGACGACAGCGTCGAGGCGGCCGGCGGCGTCGGCCGGCGCGTCCGCCGGCAACAGTGTCGTGGTCGCGGTCTCCGGGTGCGCCGCGAGCACGAGCGAGCGCTGATTCGGGAAGTAGCGGTAGGCGGTCGTCCGCGAGATTCCGGCCCGCTCTGCCGCCTGCTCCACGGTCGGGTTCGCGCCGGCAGCGACGAGCTCCCGCGCGGCGGCGACCAGCGCCTCCCGGGTGCGGCGCTTCTGGTTGGACCGCCCGGTGGCCTCGTACAGGGTTGACACGACGCTCATGGTACTGCAGTGTCCTTCATGGTACTTGAGTACCACGACAGCACAGGAGGCACCATGCCCGAGCTCATCGCCCCCGCCGCGAGCATCCGTACGGCCGAGCAGGCCGAGCAGCGCTGGTTCTACGGCGGCGGCGTGCACCGCTGGCTGGCCACGGCCGAGGACACCGGTGGCGCCTTCCTGCTGTTCTCCGCCGTGATGGACCAGGGCAAGGTCACCCCGCTGCACACCCACCCGGCCGACGAGTCGATGTACGTGGTCGCCGGCGAGATCGTGGTGCACCTCGCGGGCCAGGAGCAGCGCCTCGGCACCGGTGGGTTCCTGATCGCACCGCGCGGCGTGCCGCACGCGTTCATGGTGGTGTCCGACACGGCGACCGTGCTGAGCCTGCACACGCCCGGCACCTGTGAGGCCTTCTACCTCGGGGCGAGCGAGCCGCTGACGGCGCAGACCCAGCGAGTCGTCGACTTCGACCGCATCCGCGAGTCCGGCGTCGCCAACGGTGGCATCGAGATCCTCGGCCCACCGCCGTTCGCCAAGCCCTGACTCCGGATGCGGACGGCACACCCACGTGTGGTGGCATGTCCCGGTGCCACCGTCCGACCGTCGCCACCTGCCGCTCGATGCGGGCGGACTCCCGGTCGAGCCGGTGGTCCCGCCCGCCGGGGCGCCGAACGTGCTGGTCGTGCTGGTGGACGACATGGGTTTCGGGGCGTCCAGCGCGTACGGCGGACCCTGCCGGATGCCGACCGCCGAGCGGCTCGCCGACGGGGGTCTGCGCTACACCCGGTTCCACGTGACCGCGCTGTGCTCGCCCAGCCGGCAGGCGCTGATGACCGGTCGCAACCACCACTCGGTCGGCATGGGAGTGACGTCGGAGATGTCGACGTCGGAGCCGGGCTACACCGGCTACCGGCCGGCGAGCGCGGCGACGATCGCGCAGGTCCTGAACGGGAACGGGTACCGCACGGCCGCCTTCGGCAAGTGGCACCAGACCCCGCCGGTCGAGGTCAACGCGTCGGGACCGTTCACCCGCTGGCCGACCGGTGAGGGGTTCGAGACCTTCTACGGTTTCATGGGCGCGGAGATGAACCACTGGTACCCGCAGCTGTACGCGGGCACCACCCCGGTGGAGCCCGACCGGCTGCCCGAGGACGGCTACCACCTCACCGAGGACCTCGTCGACCACGCGATCGACTGGGTCCGCACCCAGCACTCTCTGCGCCCGGGCATGCCGACGTTCTGCTACCTCGCGCTCGGTGCGACGCACGCGCCGTTCCACGTCGCACCCGAGTGGATCGCGAGGTACTCCGGCCGGTTCGACGCAGGCTGGGACGCGCAGCGCGAGCAGACGCTGGCCCGGCAGCATGAGCTCGGGGTCGTGCCCGAGACGGCGGAGCTCGCACCGTGGGCCGACGGCGTGCCGCACTGGGACGAGCTCGACCCGGCCGCACGCCGCGTCGCCGCCCGGCTGATGGAGACCTACGCGGGCTTCGCCGAGCACGCCGACCACCAGGTGGGCCGGCTGGTCGACGCGATCGACGACCTCGGGCTGCTGGCCGACACGCTGGTGCTCTACCTGCTCGGTGACAACGGCGCGTCCGGGGAGGGCGGCCCGGAGGGGACCATCCGCGAGCACCTGGTGGGGCACGGCTTCGCCGACGACGTCGCCTCGATGGACGCCGCCCTCGACACCATCGGCGACGCCAGCACGTACGCGATCTACCCGGTGGGCTGGGCGCTGGCGATGAACACGCCGTACCAGTGGACCAAGCAGGTCGCCTCGCACTTCGGCGGCATCCGGGACGGGATGGTCGCGCACTGGCCCGCCGGCATCCGCGCGCGCGGCGAGGTGCGGCACCAGTTCCACCACCTCATCGACGTGCTCCCGACGATCCTCGACGTGGCCTCCCTGCCGCTGCCGGAGACGGTGCACGGCGTGGTCCAGCAGCCGGTCGAGGGCACGTCGATGCGTTACACGTTCGACGACGCGGACGCCGTGGACCGGCGCCGCACGCAGTACTTCGAGATGGTCGGGAACCGCGGGATCTACCACGAGGGCTGGACGGCGGTCACCCGGCACGGCACGCCGTGGCTGATGGTCGATGCGGGGGACCGCCCGTTCGAGGACGACGTGTGGGAGCTGTACGACACCAGCCGGGACTGGTCGCAGGCGCACGACCTCGCGGCGTCGATGCCCGACCGGCTGGCCGAGCTGCAGGAGCTGTTCGACGTCGAGGCCGGCCGGCACCAGGTCTTCCCGCTCGACGACCGCGTCACCGAGCGGGAGAACCCCCAGCTCGCCGGCCGGCTCGACCTCCACCAGGGACACGCGTCGATGACCTTCGGCGCCCGTGCCGGCCGGCTCACCGAGGAGGCCGCCCCGAACGTCAAGAACCGGTCACACACGCTGACCGTGCACGTCGACGTGGTGGAGGCGCCGGAGGGCGTGCTCGTCGCCCAGGGCGGCCGGTTCGGCGGGTGGTCGCTGTTCTGCCACCGTGGGCGACTGAGCTACGCGTACAACTGCTACGGCCGCGACCTCACCACGGTCCGGGCGGATCGGTCGGTCGAGCCGGGCAGCCACGAGCTGGTGCTCGACTTCGACTACGACGGCGGGCCGCCCGGCGACGGGGCGCACGTGTTGCTGCGCGTCGACGGCGACGAGGTCGGCGCCGGCCGGCTCGCCACGACCACGGCCTACTACTTCAGCTTCGACGAGACCTTCAACGTCGGCGTCGACCGCGGCACCCCCGTGACCGACGACTACCCGCCGGTGCACAACGCCTTCAGCGGCACCATCCACCGGGTCCGTGTCGACCTCGCGCAGCAGACCCCGCTCGACCTCGCGGCCCGCCGCAGGGTCACCACGCTGACCCAGGACTGACCCTCCTCCCCGCGCCCGTGGGCACGTCCTTGACCAGGTGATATGTCCATTCTAGGTTCGCCTTCTTCGAAAGGTCTTCGGATGGCGAACGCCGGACCGTACCGCCACAGCCCGAACGCCGGTGAACTCACCCGACGCGACGCGCTGCGGCTCGGAGCGCTCTCCGCTCTGGGTGTCGCGGGCATCGGCTCGCTCACCGCCTGCCAGGCCGTCCCGCCCAAGCCCGACCCGAACGCGCCGCAGAAGCCGGGCGGCGTGTTCAGCCACGGCGCGACCGGCGGTGGGCTCAAGGACACCCTGGACCCCCACTTCCCGGTGACCAACCCGGACATCGCCCGCTGCAACAACCTGTACGAGCCGCTGCTCTTCTGGGACGAGAACTACCGGCTGCAACCCGCGCTCGCGACCGAGGTGACCGCCAACGGGGACGCGACGGAGTGGACCGTGCGGCTGCGCGACGACGTCGTCTTCCACAACGGCAAGACGATGACCGCCGACGACGTGCTGTTCACCCTCGCCCGGGTCACCGACCCGAAGAACACCGCGCCGGGCGGCACCGAGCTGCTCAAGATCCTCGACCTCAAGAACGCCCGGGCGATCGACGACCTGACGATCACGCTGCCGCTGAGGACGCCCTACACCGTGCTCGACCAGCTGCTCGCGGAGTACACGGTCGGCATCATCCCGACCGACTTCGACATCGAGGACCCGGTGGGCACCGGCGCCTTCACGTTCGAGTCGTTCGTCCCGGGGACTCTCAGCACGTTCTCCCGCCACGACGACTACTGGGGCGACCCCGCGTGGGTCGACGAGCTGCTGATCTACGACTTCCCCGACGACCCGGCGAAGGTCAACGCCCTGCTGGCCGGCCAGGTGCAGAGCGTCGACAACCTGCCGACCTACCTGGTCGACTCGATCGAGCAGCAGGGCTCCTCGCCGCTGATCTCGGAGACCGGGGCCTGGGTGCCGTTCACCATGCGGGTCGACACGGGCGTCTACCAGGACGTGCGGATCCGGCAGGCGCTGCGGCTGGTCGTCGACCGGCAACAGATGATCGACCAGGCACTCGGCGGCTACGGCTTCCTCGGCAACGACCTCTACTCGCCGTTCGACCCGATGTACAACGACGAGCTCCCGCAGCGCGAACAGGACATCGACCAGGTGAAGTCGCTGCTGAAGCAGGCCGGCCGGTCGGACCTGCAGGTCGAGCTGGTGACCTCGACCGCGGTCGGGGTCGGCGGCGTCGAGTCCGCGAACCTCTTCGTCGAGCAGGCCGCCGCGGCCGGCATCGACGTCCGGCTCACCAAGTCCGACCCGAACACGTTCTACGGCGACCAGTACCTCTCCTGGCCGTTTGCGCAGGACTTCTGGAACACCCGCAACTACATCCCCCAGGTCGCCCAGTGCGCCGAGAAGAACTCGCCGTACAACGAGACCCACTTCGACGACCCGGAGTTCAACAAGCTCATCGACCAGGCCCGCAAGGAACCCGCCGAAGCAAAGCGGGCCGAGCTGCTGCACGCCGCGCAGAAGATCGAGTACGACACCGGCGGCTACATCATCTGGGGCTTCAAGCGCCAGGTCGACGGCTACTCGAACCTCGTCCAGGGGTTCGTCCCGCACCGGTACCTGCCGTGCTCGGCGTTCAAGTTCCAGCGAGTCTCGTTCGTCTGAAGGGATGTCGTGGTGGCGAGTGTGACGGCGGACGCGCCGGAGTCGCAGGCCGTCGGGCCGCGCACCCGGTCGGTCCCCCTGGCGTGGACGCTGTGGCTGGCCCGGCGGATCGGCCTCGCGATTCTCACCCTGTGGCTGGTGTCCGTGTTGGTCTTCTTCGCGACCGCGGCGCTCGGTGACCCGATCCGCGCGATCCTCGGCAAGGACTTCGCGTCCAGCCCGAGCCGGGTCGAGACCCTGCGCGCGCAGCTCAACCTCGACGAGCCGCTGCTCGAGCGCTACCTGGACTGGCTCCGCGGGCTGCTCACCGGTGACCTGGGTACGTCGCTGGCCAACCAGCTGCCGGTCACCGAGCTGATCGGGCCGCGGGTCGTCAACAGCGCAGTCCTGGTGCTGGTGTCGGCGCTGGTGATGATCCCGGTCGCGTTCGGCCTGGCGATGATCTCGGCCAACGCCCGCGGCAAGCGCCTCGACCACGGCATCCAGGTGGTGCTGCTGGGTCTCGCCGGGCTGCCCGAGTTCGTCACCGGCATCCTGCTGGTCGCGCTGTTCTCCACGACGGTCCTGCACATCCTGCCGGCGGTGACGATCAGTGCCGGCGACGAGGGACCGTGGGACAACCCCGCGTCGATGATCCTGCCGGTGGCGACGCTGGTCATAGCGGTGGCCCCGTACGTCTCGCGGATCGTCCGGTCCGCCCTGCTCGAGGTCCTGGACAGCGACTACGTCGAGCTGGCGCGGCTCAAGGGCATCCCGGAGAAGGTCGTGATGCGCAAGCACGCGCTGCTGAACGCGATCGTGCCGGGCATCCAGGTGATCGCGCTGCAGCTCGCCTGGCTGGCCGGCGGCATCGTGATCGTCGAGTACCTGTTCTCCTATCCCGGCATCGGCGTGAGCCTGGTCGACAGCGTCCGCAACAGTGACTTCCCGATGGTGCAGGCGCTGAGCATGATCATCGCCAGCATCTACGTCGTGGTGAACCTCGTCGCAGACATCCTGTCCATCCTGTTCACCCCCCGCGCGAGGACGGCGATCGCGTCATGAGCATGCTCTCGGCCAGCGGCCTCCGGCAGGTGACGTCCCAGCGCCGGCTGATGGTCGGGGTGGTCATCACCCTGCTGGTCGTGCTCTTCGCGATCATCGGGCCGTGGGTGGCGCCGTACGGCGAGAACGAGATCGTCGGCAAGCCGTTCACCCACTCGGGCTCCTTCCTGGGCACGGACTACCTCGGCCAGGACGTGTGGAGCCGGTTGCTCAATGGCGGTCGTACCATCCTGCTGGTCTCCATTCTCGCGACGCTCGTCGGCATGGTCGTCGGCGTGCTCATCGGGGTGGTCGCGGCGTACGCCGGTGGCTGGCTCGACGACGTGGTGATGCGCCTCAACGACGTCGCGCTGGCCTTCCCGCAGATCCTGCTGGCGCTGCTGGTGCTCTCGGCGGTCGACGAGCCGCAGTGGTGGATCATCGTGCTGCTGGTCGGCATCTCGCACGCGCCACGCGTGGCGCGGCTCGCCCGCGGCGTGGCCCTCGGACTCGTGTCGCGTGACTTCGTGGCCTCCGCCGAGGCGCTCGGTGAGAGCCGGGCCCGGGTCGTCATCGCCGAGGTGCTGCCGAACATGAACGCCCCGCTGCTCGCCGAGGCGGGGCTCCGGCTCACCTACTCCATCGGCATGGTCGCCGGCCTCGGCTTCCTGGGCTTCGCGACCGACCCCGTCGCCGCGGACTGGGGTCTGATGATCAACGAGAACCGGCTGGCGCTGCTGGTCGTGCCGTGGGGCGTGCTCGCCCCCGTCATCGTCATCGGCATCTTCACCATCGGCACCAACCTGATGGCCGACGGCATCACCCAGCTCGCGGCGAAGGGAGGCGAGTGATGACGACCCTGGCCCCGGACGAGTCGGCGGCTGCGGACGGGCGGACCGGCTGCACCGTCGAGGACCTGCGGGTCGCGCTCACCGCCCGGCCGATCGACGTCGTCGACGACATCGACCTCGTGCTCGCCCCCGGTGAGGTGGTCGGCCTGGTCGGCGAGTCCGGGTCGGGCAAGACGACCGTCGGCACGGCCATCCTCGGGTACTCCCGGGCAGGCGCGTTCATCGAGAAGGGCCGGGTGCTGCTCGACGACCGCGACGTGCTGGCGCTCGAGTGGCGCGAGGTCCGGCAGCTGCGGGGCGAGGAGATCGCGTACGTCCCGCAGGACCCTGCCTCCGCGCTGAACCCGAGCATCCGGATCGGCCGGCAGCTGGTGGAGCTGTTCGAGCTGCGCGACATCGGCACGCCGCAGGAGCGCGACGAGCGGTCCCGTGCGGGCCTCGCCGAGGTCGGGCTGCCCAACGACGACGAGTTCCTGCGCCGCTACCCGCACCAGCTGTCCGGCGGCCAGGTGCAGCGGGTGGCGCTCGCCATGGCGTTCCTGCCCCGGCCCAAGGTCTTGGTGCTGGACGAGCCGACGACCGGGCTCGACGTCACCACCCAGGGCATGGTGCTGGAGACGATGGGCCAGCTCTGTCGCGCCCATCAGGTCGCAGCGTTGTACGTCACCCACGACCTCGCGGTCATCGCCAACATCGCCGACCGGGTCGCGGTGATGTACGCCGGACGCGTCATCGAGCTCGGCCCGCGGGACGAGATCTTCCGCGCACCGTCGCACCCGTACACCCGGGCCCTGCTGGACGCGATCCCGCACCTCAAGCAGGCACGAGCACTGAGCGGCATCCCTGGCCGCACACCTGGTCCGGGCAACCGCCCGAAGGGCTGTCGGTTCCACGACCGTTGCGGCTACGTGCAGGACCGCTGCAAGGAGACCGAGCCGCCGCCGGTCGAGGTGGGCCCCGACCACACCGCCCGCTGCCTGCGGGTCGACGAGATCGGCAGCTGGGACATCAACCTCGGCACGGTGCCGGACACCGATCCTGACAAGGCGCGGGACGTGATCCTCGCGGTGCAGGACCTGGACATCTCGTACGGCCGCAAGCAGGTCGTCCACGACGTCACCTTCGACGTGGCCCGGTCCGAGTGCGTCGCCCTGGTCGGGGAGTCGGGAAGCGGCAAGACCACGATCTCGCGCTGCGTCGGCGGGCTGCACCGGAACTGGACCGGGTCGATCACCTTCGACGGGCACGCGCTGGCCCAGGGATCACGCACTCGCAGCGTCGAGGACCGCAAGCGGGTGCAGTACATCTTCCAGAACCCGTACCTGTCCTTGAACCCGCGGCTGACCATCGAACAGATCGTCCGTCGTCCGATGCAGCTGTTTGGTCTCGCCAAGGGAAAGCAGGCCACCGACCGGGTGGTGGAGCTGCTCGAGCAGGTGGCGCTCGGACCCACGGTGCTCAAGCTGCAGACGAATCGGCTGTCCGGGGGTGAGAGGCAGCGGGTCGCGATCGCGCGAGCGCTGGCCGCGGAGCCCGACCTGCTGGTGTGCGACGAGATCACGTCGGCCCTCGACGTGTCCGTCCAGGGCTCGATCGTGGAACTGCTGGAAGAGCTGCGGCAGTCGCGCGGGATCAGCATGCTGTTCGTGACCCACAACCTCGCGCTGGTGCGCTCGATCGCCGCCCGGGTGCAGATCCTCAACGCCGGCCGGCTCGTCGAGTCCGGCTCCGTCGTCGAGGTGATGGACCACCCGCGCGAGGACTACACCCAGCAGCTGCTCGCGAACAGCCCGAGCATCGACTGACCCCCGGCGAGCAGGAGAACAGGCCATGAACCGCAAGGTCATCATCACGTGCGCGCTGACCGGCGCCGGCGACACCACCGGCAGGTCCGAGCACGTCCCGGTCACGCCGGAGCAGGTCGCCGAGTCCGGGATCGCCGCCGCCCGCGCCGGCGCGACCGTCGTGCACGTGCACGTCCGGGACCCACGCACCGGGCAGGGGTCCCGCGACGTGGCGCTCTATCGAGAGGCGGTCGAACGGATCAGAGCTGCCGACGTCGACGTCGTGATCAACACGACTGCGGGCATGGGCGGCGACCTGGTGCTCGACCCGCAGCACCCGACGACGTTCGTCGAGGGCACCGACCTGGTGAGCGGGGTCGAGCGGCTGGCCCACGTGGAGGAGCTGCTCCCGGACATCTGCACGCTCGACTGCGGCAGCCTCAACTTCGGTGAGGGCAGCCTGGTCTACGTGAGCACCCCGGACATGCTGCGCGAGGGCGCAAAGCGCATCCAGGAGCTCGGCGTGCGGGTGGAGATGGAGATCTTCGACTCCGGGCACCTGTGGCTCGCCCAGCAGCTGGTCGACGAGGGGCTCATCGACCAGCCCCCGCTGTACCAGCTGTGCACCGGCATCGCGTACGGCGCCCGCAGCGACCCGGCGCTGCTGATGGCCATGGTGAACCAGCTGCCGGCCGGAGCGGTCTGGGCATCGTTCGCACTCGGCCGGATGCAGATGCCTTGGGTGGCGCAGTCGGTGCTGCTCGGCGGACACGTCCGGGTCGGCCTCGAGGACAACCTCTACCTGAGCAAGGGCGTCAAGGCGACCAACGCCCAGCTGGTCGAGCGCGCGCGGACCATCATCGAGGCGATGGGTGCCGCGGTCGCGACCCCGGACGACGCCCGCGAGATCCTGAAGCTGAAGCCGCGGACCTGAGCGCTTGTGGCCGGCGGCGCAGCTCAGGGCCGGAGTCGGTAGCGGTCCGCCAGACTCCGCCCGTCCGGTCCGCCGTGCACCCGGACTGACCATCTGGCCGTCTCCCTGCCCACCATGATGGTCGGGACGACGTAGCGGTCGAACACCGCGAGCACCTGAGTCGTCCCCGACCTGGGCCGACCGCTACTGGCGGACGTCGATGAGCACCTTGCCCACCGCCTTGTTCTCGACGGCCGCGTGGGCCTGCGCCGCCTGCTCGAGGGGGTAGTGGTGCAGCGGCAGCCCGGCCGCGTCGCCCACCCGCGCGGCTCCTTCCAGGACGGCTGCAGCGACGTCGTCTATCGCGTGTCCGCGCCAGACGTCCGGGGCGGTGTAGACCAGCACGAACTGCCAGCGGGCGTTCGGGACCATCGAGGCACGGACCGGGAGCTCCATCGTGCTGCCGCCGTCGGTGGCGTAGACGGCCACCGACCCGTGCCTGGCCAGGACCTCGGCGTCCAGGGCCGCGTTCACCGCGGGCGACACCTCGACGACGGTGTGCACCCCGCCCGGCACGATCGCGCGTACCTCGGCGGCGACGTCCTGCTCCCTGTAGTCGATGACGTGGTCGGCGCCCGCACGCGCGGCGAGGTTGGCCTTCTCCGGGCTGCTCACGGTGGTGATGACCGTGGCGTCCGACCAGCGCGCGAGCTGGATCGCGGCGTTGCCGACCGCCCCGGCACCACCGGCGACCAGCACCGTCCTGCCGTCCAGCGTTCCGGGGCCGAGGCGGGCCGGACCGCCCTCGGTCACGGTGAGACACCGGTGCGCGGTCAGGAACGGCACACCGAGGCTCGCGCCCAGGTCGAACGACGCGTCATCCGGCAGTGGCACCACCTGCCGGACCGGCACGACCGCGTACTCCTGCGCGGTCCCGCCGGCGGGACGCAGGTGCGCCGCCTCCCAGACCCAGACGCGAGCACCCACCGTTGCCTCGTCGACGCCCGGTCCGACGGCGTCGACCACACCGGAGCCGTCCTGGTTCGGGACCTGCGGCGGGTCTACGGCGGTGCCGGCCTCGCTGCCACGACGCGACTTCCAGTCGGTCGGATTGACACCGGAGCGGTGGATCCGCACCCGGACCTCCCCCGGTCCTGGGTCGGGCACCGGCTCGTCGACGAGCGTCAGGACGTCGGCGTCACCTGTCACGGAGTACTGGATCGCGCGCACGCACGCGACGCTAGCTGCCGGCCAGCGACCTCGCGAGGGCGTCGAGGATCATGCCCAGCCCGAAGTCGAACTCGTTGCCGAAGTCGTAGCCGGGCTGGATGACGTACTCGGTTGCCAGCTCGACCAGGTGCGGGTACTCCCCGGTCGCCATCCGTTCCATGATCGGGTCGGTGACGTCGGACGCGGTGTCCGGGCCCTCGAAAGGAAGCGCGGCCTCCTGCAGCGCGAAGCCGTACACGTAGGCATCGAGCAGGGCATAGGCGTGGGCGGTCATCTCCACCGAGAAGCCCGCCGCCCGCAGCGTGCCGATGACCGCGTCGTGCTGTCGCAGCGTCGCCGGGCCCGGGCTGGTACGCGACTCCAGCAGCGCGATCGCCCAGGGGTGGTCACTCAGCACCCGACGGGCCGACTCCGCCCGCCGCCGGATCTCTGCTCGCCAGTCGCCGTCGGCGGACGGGAGGTCGATCTCGCCGAAGACGATGTCGACGATGCCGTCGAGGATCTCGTCCTTGTTGGCCACGTGGTAGTAGACCGACATCGGCTTGACGCCCAGCTCCTGGGCGAGCGAGCGGATCGTCAGCGATCCGATCCCCCCGGCGTCGGCGACCGCGACCGCTCCACGCAGCACCCGTTCCCGGCTCAGGGGGGCACGTTCCGGTGCGCTGTCGCTGGCTCTTCTCGGCATCTCACTCCCGACGGCGGTTGTCTCGTACTTAGTACTGTACCGGCCTACCGTACTAAGTACTGACCAGGCACTGGCGCATCCGTACTTAGTACGGTACGGTCGCCTTACTAAGTACGACACCGCCACCCGAAGGGCAGCACCCATGGAGCAGATCCCGAGCCGACCGATGGCCGGCCGGACCGTCCTGGTCACCGGCGCCACCGGAGGCATCGGCCGGGCGACCGCCCTGGGCCTGGCCAGCGGCGGAGCGCACGTCGGGATCACCGGCCGGGACGGGGAGAGCACCGAGGCCGCTGCTCGCGAGCTCCGCGCGGTCAGCGGCGGGCCGGTCGACGTGTTCGTCGCGGACCTGTCGTCCCAGGCGGAGGTGCGGCGGCTGGCCGACGAGGTGCTCGAGGCCCTTCCCCAGATCGACGTGCTGGTGAACAACGTCGGGGGGTACTGGAACACCCGGCACGTCACGGTCGACGGGCTCGAGCACACCTTCGCGCTGAACCATCTCGCGCCGTTCCTGCTCACCCACCTGCTGCTCGACCGGCTGAAGCGCAGTGCACCGGCGCGCGTGGTCACGGTCGCCTCCAACGCACAGGCCATGGGCCGGATCGACTTCGACGACCTGCAGGGTGAGGCGTCCTACTCCGGCGCACGGGCCTACAACCAGTCCAAGCTCGCCAACGTCCTGTTCACCTACGAGCTGGCCAGGAGGCTGCGGGGCAGCGGTGTCACCGCCAACGCGCTGCATCCCGGCATGACGAGCACCGCGTTCGGAGCCGAGGATCCCGGCCGCGCGCAGCGTCTGCTCGTCCCCTTGATGCGGCCCTTCATGAAGAACGCGACCCAGGGCGCCGCCACGTCGATCCACGCGGCTTCGGCTCCCGAGCTCGAGCAGGTGACGGGCCGCTACCTCGCCAGCAACCGGTCGAAGAAGTCGTCCAAGCGCAGCTACGACGAGGCCATCGCGGCGCGGCTCTGGCAGGTCAGCGCCGACCTGGTCGGCATCACCACGCCGGGCACGTCCCGTGCTGCCTGAACGCTCATCGGTGCGAGAGGGAGCAGCCATGCAGGCGATCGTGCAGGAGACGTACGGCGTCAGCGACGTCTGGCGCCTCGGGCAGATCAGTCCGCCGGAGATCGCCGACGACGAGGTCCTCGTCCGCGTGCACGCGGCCGGGCTCGACCGGGGCACGTGGCACCTGATGGCCGGCCGCCCGTACCTGCTCCGGCTCGGCTTCGGACTCCGCGGACCGAAGAACCCGGTGCCGGGCTACGACGTCGCCGGCACGGTCGAGGCCGTCGGATCGGCGGTGACCAGGTTCGCCGTCGGGGACGAGGTGTTCGGGATCTCCCGGGGCTCGTTCGCCGAGTACGCCGCCGCGCGTGCGGACAAGCTCGCCCGCAAGCCGGTCAACGCCACGTTCGAGCAGGCCGCGGTGACCCCGGTCTCGGGGATCACCGCCTTGCGGGCGCTGACCGACGTCGGCCGCGTCCAGCCGGGGCAGCGGGTCCTGATCATCGGCGCGTCGGGCGGCGTCGGAACGTACGCCGTGCAGCTGGCCAAGGCACTCGGGGCCGAGGTCACCGGCGTGTGCAGCACCGGCAAGCTGGACCTCGTGCGGGGCCTGGGTGCCGACCACGTCGTCGACTACACCCGCGACGACTTCGCCGATGGCGAGCGCCGCTACGACCTGATCATCGACATCGCCGGGAGGCCGGCGCTGTCCCGACTGCGGCGCGCGCTCACGCCGACCGGGACGGCGGTCCTCGTGGGCGGCGAGGACGGCGGCAACCTCACAGGGGGAATGAACCGACAGCTGCGCGCCCTCGTCGCGTCGTGGTTCTCGCGGCAGAAGCTGACCATGCTGGTGCCGAAGGAACGCGCCAGCGACATCGAGCGGGTCGCCGAGTTCATCGACGCGGGCACGGTGACGCCGAGCGTCGACCGTGCGTACCCGCTGGACCGCGCGCTGGACGCCATGCGGCACCTCCAGGACGGGGAGGCGCGCGGGAAGGTCGCCATCACCGTCTGACCGTGTTGACAGGATGTGGCAGGAACGCTGGGAACGGGAGGGGCATGCCGACGAACGACAGCCACACCTGGAGACGAGCGGAGAGACGCAGCCTTGCCGCGCTTGCCCTCATCGGGACTGCGAGCCTGGTCGGGCTCGTCCTCGCCTGGCGTGGTCATCCTGCTGACGGGACCTTGCGCTACGAGCTGGCCAAGACGTTCATGCAGGTGCTGGCCGTCGCCGTCGTCGGTGGGTTGGCAGCCATCGCGACCTGGAGCTTCCAGCACAACCGGTCCGAGCAGAGCAGGTACGCACAGTGGCAGGCCGAGGAGACAGAGCGCGCCCTGGAGCGCGATCGGCAGGCAGCCGCTCGCGCCACCGAGCGCCAACGGCAGGTAGCCGCCGGGCTGCGCGAGGAGCGGCGTCGCCAGGACGATCAGCTGCGCTCGACTCTGGAGACGACACTGGCCTCCTACAACCGGGTGAAACGCGTTCGCCGACTGCTCGCCGCCGAGACCAATGACGGCGGACGCGGGCGTCTGAGGCTCGAGGTCTACGACAAGCACCTGGATCGCTTGATCGATGAGCAGCTGACGTTCGAGAGCCTGAAGCGGCTCAACCCCTTCATCGACGATCCCCGACTGGCTCGTGCCGAACGCGCGGCCGACGACGACGCGTCCGACACGGACTATCCGCCGTTGGCGACCGTGTACAAGCGGATCGAGAAGTACCTCAACACCGTGATCAAGGAGTACAAGAAGCAGCGGCACGTGGTGGTGGCCGCTCGCGACGGCGTGACCCTGGATCGCCTCCCGGCACTCAGAGGCTTCATCGACAGCGACGACTTCGTCCCCGACGCTGCCGACCAGATCGACGAGATCGTCGAGGCGTTCCAGGCAGCGTTGCGAGAGCCCCTGGTCCTACCCGGTCCGGCTCCGGACGGATGACTGAGCGGTCATCGCAGCCACCGGTCGAACCACTCCCGCACCCGGTGCATCAGGTCCACCTGGTGCTGGCGCTCGGCGATGCCGTGCGGCTCGCGCGGGTACGTCGCCAGCTCGACCGGGGCCTCCTGGTCCCGCAGCGCGCGGTGGAAGGCAACCGCCTGGCTGTGCGGCACCCGCGCGTCGTCGGCACCGTGCAGGATCAGCAACGGTGTGGTCCGCCGGGAGGCGTACGAGATCGGTGAGCCCTCGGCGAAGTGGTGCGGCCCGGGGCCGTCCCACGGGGTGTCGCCACCGAGCATCGCCTCGAAGGTCTGCATGTCGCTGGTGCCGGCCATCATCCCCCAGTCGCTGACGCCGGCACCCATCACGCCGGCGGCGAACCGGCCGGTCTGCGTCACCGCCCAGGCGGTGAGGAACCCACCCTGACTCCAGCCGCCGATGCCCAGCCTGGACGGGTCGGCGATCCCGCGCTCGACCGCCGCGTCGGTTGCGGCCATGACGTCGTCCCACTCGACCGTGCCCATGCCGCCGACTGCTGCCGCCGCGAAGTCGTTGCCGTGGCCCATCCCGCCGCGGTAGTTGGGCAGCAGCACCGCGTACCCCGCCGTGGCGAGCAGCTGGCCCCAGCGCAACGGGCGCAGGTGCGGGTCACGCCCGGACCTGGAGTACGGCCCGCCGTGCAGCAGCACGACCGTCGCCACCGGCCCGTCCGCCGGCTCGGCCGGTCGGATCAGCACCCCGTCGAGCGGGTGCCCGTCGGCACCGTCGAACGCGAAGTCCTCGACCGCCCCGAACCGCACGTCGGCCAGCGTCTCGTGGTGCGACGAGAGCGGCGCGACGGCGGTGGGCGTCCCCGCCCACACCTCCGGGTGCCGGGACCCGTCGGCGGCCACCACGACCAGCACCGGACCGTCTGCCCCCACGGCCACGTCCACGTCGTACACCTCGCCGGGAGCGGCCCACAGCACCTCGCGCGCACCGCCGTCCGGGAGGCACCACTCCAGCCGGGTGTCCAGGCCCTCGGCGACCACGGCCACGGCCCGCGAGTCACCCGCGACGGAAGTGACGTCGATGCCGCAGCGGGTCTCGTCCCGGCCGGGCCCGACGACCAGCGGCTCGCCGCCGTCGGCCGGCACCGTCCACACCGTCCCGGCCGAGCCCGGCACGAGGTCGTGCGGCGCGACGTAGACCAGGCGGGAGCCGTCGCCGGTCCAGCCCAGCCGGTTCGCGTACGCCGCGTCCGCCACCTTGCGCGGCTCGCCCGCGCCGTCCGCGGCGAGCACCCAGACCGTGGCCCGGGACATGCCGTCCAGCTCGGGGGTCGGCCGGGCCACCACCGCGAGCCGCACGCCGTCAGGCGACCAGGCGACCTCGACGACGTGCAGGTCGCCGCCGAACACGGTCGCCGTCGCACCGGTGTCCACGTCCACCCGCAGCACCCGGTCGCGCTGCCAGCGCTCGCCCCAGACCTCGGCGTCGTCGCGCTCCTTCTCGCGGCGCTCGTCCTCGTCGTCGGGCTCGTCGGGTGCGAGCAGGGCGAGCGAGCGGCCGTCCGGCGACCAGGCGCACGACGCGACCGACCGCTTGCGCACGGCCACCGGCTCGGCCTCGCCACCGGAGACGTCGAGCACGTACAAGCCCGCCGTGCCGCGCTCGGCCCGGTCCGACAAGAAGGCCAGCCGGGTGCCGTCGGGCGACCACCGCGGCCGGGTGTCCTCACCGCCGCGCGTCCAGCGCCGGACGGACCCGGGGTCGCCGACCTGCGCGACCCAGATCGCGCTCTCGCCGTGCTCCCCCGCCTTGCCGTAGGGCGCCGCCGACCAGGCCACCCGGCGACCGTCCGGCGACAGCCGTGCCTCGACCGGACGCCAGGTGGACGCGATCAGCTCGGGGGTCAAATCGGTCGACATGGGGCAAACGCTAGCCGGAGGTCACAGCCGGGCGAGTGCTGCGCGCATCCCCTCCTGTGCCTCGTCCCCCAGCGTGCGGAACGGCCGGTTCAGCAACGGCAGGGACAGCAGCGGCTCGACGAAGCGCAGCCAGCCGGTGAACCGCAGCTCGGCGCGGTAGTGGACGCGGGTGCCGCTGCCGGCGGGCGCGAACGTGATGGTGTCGACGGCGACGACCTTCTCGCCCTGGCCGCGCAGCACGATCCGGTCCGGCTCGCGGTGCTCGACGACGGTGTAGACCAGCTCGGTCACCTGACCGTTGAACTCCGAGGTGTTCTCGTACGTGGTCCCGACGCCGCCGTCGCCGGAGACCCGGACGGTACGCACCGTGCCGGGGTCCCATTCCGTGGTGGTGGCGAAGTCGCTGAGGTACGCCCACACCGCGCCGGGTGCGGCTGCGGTCTCGACGGTGCGTTCGATCGTGGGCATGACGACAACGCTACGTACCGGTGGCTCCGCCGCAACTGCGGTCAGGCTCCCCAGGAGACCGCCCGCTCGACCCCGGCGGCGTCGCCGAGCAGCCGCATGGCCAGCGCGCCCGCCTGCTCACGCAGCTCGGGGATCGCGGTGGTCTCGTACAGCGTGCCGCGGCGGGCGAATCCGACCGCGTACAGCCACGACGACGCCGAGCCGTCGCCGCGGACCACCCGGCCGTGCGGGTCGATGTCCAGCCCGAGCCCGACGGAGTCCGGGCGGGCGAGACCCTCCGCGAGCATCCCGTCGACCAGCGCGCTCCAGCCCGGGGTGCTGACCGGCTGCGGGCCGGTGCAGTTGACCACCCGGGTGAACGACGACACGTCTGGTACGCCACCGGCGTGCACGGTGAGCACGCCCCTGTCGAGCAGGCCGGTCAGCTCCTCGTGCACCGAGGGCGCCATCCGGTGCCGGTGCACCTCCCAGCGCCGGGCGACGTGGCGCAGGAACCGCTCCCGGTCGGCGTCGGACAGTCCCTGCCACAGGTCGGCGACCTGCTCGCGGACCCCGTCGACCAGGCCCTGCCAGTCGTGGCCCGGTGCCCGGGCCTGGCCGAGCTGGGCGCGGAACGCGGACAGCAGCCCGCGCAGGGTGCGGGGCGCCGCGGCGAGCCCTGCGCCGACCGGCGCCGGCTGGCTCGCGTGCGCCCGGGGCAGCAGGCCGTGCCGGCTGGTCGCGACCAGCCGTACCCGCGGCTGCCGACGCGCCAGCGAGACGGCGACGTCGACCATGGTGAGCCCGGTGCCGACGAGCAGCACCCGGTCGCTGCCGGCGACGGCGTCCAGCGCGCCGGGCAGCCACGGGTCGGCGATATAGCGGCTGCCGGCGAACTCCCCCGCGATGCCTGGCGTGGCCGACGGCGGCGGGTTGCCCAGCGCCAGCACCACGCTGTCGGCCGGCTGGGTCCAGCCACAGCTCAGCTGCACCACCCCACCGGATCCGCGCCGGTCGTCGATGTCGAGGCGCACCGCCTCGCCGCGTACCCGGATCAGCCGCCGCCACGGGGTCTCCGGCAGCTCGGAGACCAACCCGGACAGGTAGCGTCCGTAGGTCCGGCGCGGCAGGAACGCGCCCCGCTCGGTCTGAATGCCGTGCTCGGCGCACCACCGCAGCAGGTGGTCCGCGTCGCCGGGGTACGCGCTCAGCCGGGTGGCGGTGTTGTTCATCAGGTGGTGCGGGTCGGCGGCGCCGTACGCGAGACCGGGACCGACGAGGTCGGACCGCTCGACCACCCGCACCTCGACCGGCGCCTCCGGCCGGGCCCGGCGGAGCAGGTGGGCGCCGACCAGGGTGCCGGCGGCGCCACCACCGACGACCACGACCCGGGTCGGCGCAGCGTGCGCGTGCAGCGTGCGAGGCGGGTCGAACGACACGGGCTTACCTCCAGTAGTTCACTGATTCTTGTTGTATTTCAGGACGGACGTGGGCGGAGCGGAGTTCCCCGGGGCCGGCGGGCTAGTGCGGTTCCCAGGCGTCCTTGCTCTCGGTACGGCGCTCCACCCGCGAGGGCAGTGCCCCGTCGACCAGGTGCCGGATGCTCACGGCCTCGAAGACCTCACGCAGGCTGCTGCGCGCGGCGATCCAGACCTTCTGCAGCCCGTCGGCGCTGTCGTTGTAGCTGACCGCCTCCGGGCGCAGCCCGTAGACGCTGACCAGCGGCCCGTCGACGGCGCGGATCACGTCGGCGACCGTGATGGTCTCCGGCGCCCGGCCCATCCGCCAACCGCCGGCCTGCCCCCGCTGGCTCATCACGACCCCCGCGCGGCGCAGGTCGGCGAGGATCGACTGGAGGAACCCGTGCGGGATGTCCTGCAGGCGCCCGATCTCCTCGGCGGACACGGGTACACCGTCGTCGCGCCGCGCGATCTCGATGAGAGCCCGCAGCGCGTAGTCAGATTTGGCCGAGACCCGCATGCCAGCAAGTCTGCCAGATCGGTCGACTTGACATGGCTGAGCCACACACCAAACACCCCCCGCATCTCGCCGCTGTCGCTCGGTGCCGCTGGGTGCCGCTTGGGTGCCGCTGGTCCCGCTGGGTGCCGCTGGGTCCCGCTCGGTGCCGCTCGGTGCCGCTGGTACGGCCCCGGACCCCCGTCAGCGCTCCAGCGGGCTCATCGGCACCGGGGGCGCCGGCACGATCCGCGACCGGCGCTCGGCGCGGACCGCCACCGTGAGCATCTGCAGCCAGCCGACGGCCCAGGCGGCGCACAGGATGCCGACGGTCAGGCCGCTGGCGCCGAACGACTCGGAGATCGTCTTGAGATTGGTGAGGATGATGACGCCACCGGCGAGCACGCCAAGGATGCGGGCGGCCAGGTGCCGGACCAGCCACGCGGCGACCGGTGCGGCCAGCACGCCACCGGCGAGCAGAGCGCCGGCGTAGCCCCAGTCGATGCCCTGGCTGCCCAGGGCGAACAGGAAGCCGAGGGAGCCGCCCACCGCGACCACGAACTCCGAGGTGTCGATCGACCCCACCACCTTGCGGGGCTCGAGCCGACCCGACGAGAGCAGCGTCGTGGTGCCCACCGGGCCCCACCCGCCGCCGCCGATGGCGTCCATGAGGCCGCCGACCAGGCCGAGCGGGGCGAGGAAGAACGGCGAGTGGTGGCCGCGGAACTCGGGCCGGCGACCGCCGAGCACGAGGAAGCGGTAGAGCACGTACGCGCCCAGCGCCATCAGCAGGCCGGCCATCCAGGGCGCAGCGGTGTCGCCGGGGAGGCTGGAGAGGAACGTCGCGCCGGCGTACGCACCGATGCCACCGGGCAGGGCCATGATCCCGACCGTGCGCCAGTCGACGTTGCCGAGCTTCCAGTGCGAGAAGCCGGAGACCAGCGAGGTGCCGACCTCGGACAGGTGGACAGCGGCCGAGGCGGCGGCGGGCGCGACACCCGCGGCCAGCAGCAGGGTGGTCGAGGTGACCCCGTAGGCCATGCCGAGGGAGCCGTCGACCAGCTGGGCCAGCAGGCCGACGAAGCCCAGGACGATGAGCGAGCGCATGAGACGACTCCAGGGGGAGACTAAACAGAGTGAATCACTACGGTAAAGCGAGACGGTCAAGACAGTCAATTCGATCGGGCGAACTCTCCGCGCGTGTGTTCCAGATCTCTAGACGTCGCCCGGCGTCTCGCGCATACTTAAGTTACCTACTGGTAGGTAACTGAGCCGGGAGCGGTGGATGGGCCACTACAGGAGCAACCTGCGCGACATCGAGTTCAACCTGTTCGAGGTGCTGGGCCGCGACCAGGTGCTCGGGCACGGGCCGTTCGGCGAGGTCGACGTCGCCACCGCCCGATCGATCCTCGCCGAGGTGGAGCGACTGGCGACGCACCAGCTGGCCGCGTCGTTCACCGGGTCCGACCGCACCCCGCCGGTGTTCGACCCGGAGACGCACAGCGTGCAGGTCCCCGAGGAGTTCGCCGCCAGCTACCGGGCCTGGATGGACGCCGAGTGGTGGCGGCTGCAGATCCCCGAGGGTCTCGGCGGCCAGCCGGCTCCCGCGTCCCTGCTCTGGGCGATGGCCGAGATGGTGCTCGGCGCCAACCCGGCGGTCTGGATGTACGCCTGCGGTCCCGCCTTCGCCGCCGTCATCCACCGCAACGGCACCGAGCGCGACCGGCGGGTCGCGCAGCACATGGTCGACCGCCGCTGGGCAGCGACGATGGTCCTCACCGAGCCCGATGCCGGCTCCGACGTCGGCGCGGGCCGTACCAAGGCCTTCCTGCAGGACGACGGCAGCTGGCACCTCGAGGGCGTGAAGCGGTTCATCACCTCGGGCGAGCACGACATGAGCGAGAACATCGTGCACCTGGTGCTCGCGCGCCCGGTCGGCGTCGACGGCGCGGGCGGCCCGGGCACCAAGGGGCTGAGCATGTTCGTGGTGCCCAAGCACCACTTCGACCTCGAGACCGGCGAACTGACCGGCGAGCGCAACGGCGCCTACGTCACCGGTGTCGAGAAGAAGATGGGGATCAAGGTCTCCACCACCTGCGAGGTCACGCTGGGCGAGCACGAGCCGGCCCGCGGCTGGTTGCTCGGCGAGGTGCACGACGGCATCGCGCAGATGTTCCAGGTGATCGAGAACGCCCGGATGATGGTGGGCACCAAGGCGATCGCCACCCTCTCGACCGGCTACCTGAACGCGCTCGACTATGCCAAGACCCGGGTGCAGGGTGCCGACCTGACCCGGGCGTCGGACAAGTCGGCTCCGCGGGTGCCGATCACCCACCACGCCGACGTGCGGCGCTCGCTGATGACGCAGAAGTCGTACACCGAAGCGCTGCGGGCGCTGGTGCTCTACACCGCGTCCTGGCAGGACCAGGTCGCGATGGCGTGCGCCGCCGGCGAGCGTGACGACCTGGCGGAGCGGGTCAACGACCTGCTGCTGCCGATCGTCAAGGGCTACGGGTCGGAACGGTCGTGGGTGCTGCTCGGCACCGAGTCGCTGCAGACGTTCGGGGGGTCGGGCTTCCTCGCCGACTACCCGGTCGAGCAGTACGTGCGGGACGCCAAGATCGACACCCTGTACGAAGGGACGACGGCGATCCAGGGCATGGACCTGTTCTTCCGCAAGATCGTGCGCGACCAGGGGCAGGCGCTCGGTCACCTCGCCGGCCTCGTGCAGGAGTTCGTCGACTCCGAGGCCGGCAACGGCCGGCTCAAGGTCGAGCGCGGACTGCTCGCGCAGGGCCTCGCCGACACCCAGGCGATGGTCGGCACCATGGTCGGGCAGCTGATGTCGGCCGACCCGTCGGCCGAGGGCGGCGACCCGCGCAACGTGCACAAGGTGGGGCTGAACACGACCCGGCTGCTGACCGCCCTGGGTGACGTGGTGTGCGCGTGGCTGCTGCTGCGCCAGGCCGAGGTCGCGATCGCGCGGCTCGACGAGGGCACCGCAGGCGCCGACACCGCCTTCTACGAGGGCAAGGTGGCGGCTGCTTCGTTCTTCGCGAGCACCGTGCTGCCCCGGCTGGCCGCCGAGCGCCAGGTGGCCGAGGCCACCGACCTGTCGCTGATGGACCTCGACGAAGCCGCCTTCTGACCCGTCCCACCGTCGCAGAGGGGTGCGGTGGCGCGGCCACGCGGCTACCGTCGCAGCAGCGCCGCGACCATCGCAGCGACGACCGAGGAGTACGGCCATGGGCATCGGTGTAGGCGTACTGCTGATCGTGGTGGGCGCGATCTTCGCGTTCGCCATCGACGTCGACCTCAAGGTCGTCGATGACTACGTGCTGGGCTTGATCCTGATGGCCGGCGGGGTGCTGGCGATCGTGCTGGTGTTCGTCATGCAGGCTCAGCGCAACCGCTCCACCCGGGTGGTCGAGGAGCGCCGCTACGACCAGCGCTGACGACGCTGCGGCTTGCCGCTCGGGCGGCCTGCCGGGCGTCCGCCGCGGCCGTACGGTCGCCGGCCACCCGACCTGCCTGTTGACCTGCCACCCGATCCACCGCTGGAGCCACCACGCGGTGAGCCCTGCGGGGTGGTGGTCCCGGAGGTGCTGAGCGCCTCGACCGTCATCGGGTCGGGCGCCGTGCGCTCGTCGTGGTGACGCGACTGCACCCCGGCCGTCCGCTGCATCCGTACGACCCGGTCGACCATGCGCGGCGTGGTCACGGTGACCACGGTGCCGGTGAGCCCGGCCCGCGCGGTGCGCCCGGACCGGTGCAGGAACGACTTGGCCTCGTCCGGCACGTCGTAGTGCACGACCAGGTTCACCCCGTCGACGTGGATGCCGCGGGCCGCGACGTCGGTGGCGACCACGACGTCGGCGCGACCGCTGGAGAACTGGCGCAGGTTCCGCTCCCGGAGCCGCTGCGACAGGTTGCCGTGCAGGTCGACTGCGGGCACGCCCGCGGCGGTGAGGTGCCGCGCGAGCTGGGACGCGCCGTCGCGGGTGCGGGTGAAGACCATCGAGCGCGGATTGGCCCGGAGCAGCGCGGCCACGGTCTGCGGGCGGTTGGTGTGCGACGTGACGAGCACGTGGTGGTCCACGTGCACGGGCGCGTCCGCGTCCGGGTGCAGGTCGTGGCGTACCGGGTCGGACAGGTGCGCGCGCACCAGCCGGTTGACGTCGCCGTCGAGGGTCGCCGACAGCAGCATCCGCTGACCGCCGCTGGGGGTCTGCTTCAGCAAGGCGTCGACGGCGGGGTAGAAGCCGAGGTCGCAGAGGTGGTCGGCCTCGTCCAGCACGACCGCCTCGATCGCGTCCAGCCGGCAGGAGCCGCGGCGCACCAGGTCGGCGAGCCGGCCGGGGGTGGCGATGATCAGGTCGACGCCCTGACGCAGCCGCTTGACCTGGCGGTCGTACGGCGTGCCGCCGTAGACGGTGACGACCTTGAGCCCCAGCGAGTGTGCGAGCGGCTCGAGCGCCGAGCGCACCTGGTTGGCGAGCTCGCGGGTGGGCAGCACGATGAGGGCGCGCGGGCTCTTCGGCTTGCGGGGCCGGCCGACCAGGCGGGCCAGCAGCGGCAGCCCGAAGGCCAGCGTCTTGCCGGTCCCCGTGCGCGCGCGTCCGAGCACGTCCCGACCGGCCAGGCCGTCGGGGATGACCAGCGCCTGTACGGGCGTCGGCACGGTGATGCCCTGCCGGGTGAGGGCCTCGACCAGCGCGGCGGGCACGCCGAGCCGGGCGAAGTCGGGGAGGGACGGATCGTGGGCAGGCGTGGGCAGGACGTCAGGGACGACGGACACGTGGTGGTGCTCCAGAGCAGCAGAAGGCGGATACGGGCCGGGGCCCGACTCGGGGGCCCTGCGCAGCCACGTACGCCGGCCACGAGGACCAGAAGAAAGGGGCTGAGGTGTCCCACGTTACCAGCGGGGCGTCGGTCACCCCGATCGAAAGGGCCCCGGTCGGGTGAGACCTCGGGCACCTTTCACCCTCGCGCGACCCGCACGAGTCGTGATCTGCTGCCTACGTGGCCGACGACCTGCCGATCCTGCACTTCGCCGACGCGGACGAGTGGAACGCCTGGCTGGAGGCGAATCCGGACGCCGCCGGGGTGTACGTCCTGATCGCCAAGAAGGGCTCGGCGGTCAGCACCCCGACGCGGGACGAGTGCGTCGAGGTGGCGCTGTGCCACGGCTGGATCGACAGCCAGGCACGGCGCCACGACGACGACACGTTCCGGCAGCGGTTCACGTTGCGGCGCCGGCGGAGCCCCTGGTCGCAGGTCAACCGCGAGCTCGCCGAGCGGCTGATCGAGCAGGGCCGGATGCGCCCCGGCGGCCTCGCCCAGATCGAGGCGGCGAAGGCCGACGGTCGCTGGGACAAGGCGTACCCACCGTCGTCCACCGCAGAGGTGCCGGCCGACCTCGCTGCGGCACTGGACGCAAATCCCCAAGCACGCAAGGCGTTCGATGACTTCAACCGGCAGAACCAGTACGCGCTGATCTTCCGGCTCAGCCAGCTCCAGCCGGCCGGGCGTCGCCGCCGCATCGAGGAGTTCGTCGGCAAGGTTGCCGCTGGGTGGAAGCCGTACCCCTGAGTGGGGTCGGTGCGGACGCAGACACCGGGAGGCGGCCGCTGACGCGGGTCCGTACCCTGCGGGGATGGACGAGCTGACGACGTACCTCGCGGCGTGGCGCGAGTCGTGCGACCGGGTGCTCGACCTGTGCCTCCAGCTCGGTCCCGACGACTGGGACCGGCCCACCGACCTGCCGGGCTGGACCGTCCGCGACGTGCTCGCCCACCTGGCCCACATCGAGACCGTGCTCGCGGACGGCGAGGCGGCGTCGGAGCTGCCGGCCGGAGGCCGCGAGGTCGCGCCGGAGTGGACCAACAGCGGGGTGGACGCCCGCCGGGACGCGTCCCCGGAGGTACTGCGAGCCGAGCTCGCCGACGCCGTGCTGCGGCGGGCGAAGACGCTGACCGAGCAGGCGCCCGACGACCCGCACGCGCGGCCGGACGTCACGCCGGCGGGCCTCGACTGGGACTGGGCCACCCTGCTGCGCAACCGCGCGCTCGACGTGTGGGTGCACGAGCAGGACATCCGGCGCGCGGTCGACCGGCCGGGCGGCATGTCCGGCGCCGGCGCGCAGGTGGCGGTGCACACGTTCGCCGCTGCACTGCCGTACGTGCTAGGCAAGAAGGTGGCGCCGCCGCCCGGCACCGCCGTGGAATGGCGGGTGCGGGGGAAGGTGCCGGTCGACCGGGTGCTGCAGATCAACGAGGAGCGGCGCGCGGTGCGCGCCCCCGAGGGGACCGACCCGGACGCGCGGCTGACCATGGACACCGAGACGTTCGCGGTGCTGGTGGCGGGGAGGCGCGGGTGGGACGACGTCCACCTCGAGGTAAACGGTGACGAGGTCCTCGGCCGTCGGGTCGTGGACGCGATGGGAGTGACTCCGTGACCTGGCGCACCGACCAGATCCCCGACCTGACCGGCGCCTGGGCGCTGGTGACCGGAGCCAGCAGCGGACTCGGGCAGCAGGTGTCGCTCGAGCTGGCCCGGCACGGCGCCTCGGTGGTGCTCGCCGGCCGTGACGAGGAGCGGTTGCGCGCCAGCGCCGCCGCCGTCCGCGCGGACCTGCCGGACGCCGACCTGCGCTCGCTGCGGCTGGACCTGTCCGACCTCGCGCAGGTCCGCCGGGCGGCCGAGGAGGTGCTGGAGTCGTACGAGCAGCTCGACCTGCTGTTCGCCAACGCGGGCGTGATGGCGCCGCCCGAGCGGAAGACCGCCGACGGCTTCGAGCTGCAGATCGGCACCAACCACCTCGGGCACTTCGCGTTCACCGGGCTGGTGCTGCCGGCGCTGCTGGCGACGCCGCACGGGGCGCGGGTCGTGGTGACGTCGTCCTTTGCGCACCGAATGGCGAAGACCATCGACCTGTCCAGCCTGACGCCGGGTGGCGACCACCGGCCGTACCAGCGGTGGCGGTCGTACGGCGAGTCCAAGCTGGCCAACCTGCTGTTCATGCTGGAGCTGCAACGGCGGTCCATGGCCTCCGAGCTGTCCCTGACGAGCGTCGCCGCGCACCCGGGTTATGCCGCCACCGGCCTGCAGGACACCGGCCCGGCCATGGGCGGCGCCACCGTCGGGTCGCGCACGATGGCGGTGCTGAACAAGGTCGTCGCGCAGCCGGCCGCGCACGGCGCCTGGCCGCTGCTGATGGCCGGCACCCAGCCCGGCCTGCCCGGTGGCTCGTACGTCGGGCCCGGGGCGATGTTCGAGCAGCGGGGGAGGCCGCGGCTGGTCGGCATGTCCTCAGCCGCCTCCGACCCAGCCCTCGCCAGCCGGCTGTGGGAGGCCAGCGAGCACGCCACCGGCGTCCGCTTCCCCTGACCCCGCCCCCGCCCCCGACCCCGCCCCGCGACTTGTCACCGCGACGCCGCCATAGATGGCGGTCTGACGGTGACAGGTCGGTGTGGCCGGGCGAGCTGTCCACAGGCACACGCCGCCACCACCCCGCGGCATCTCCGGATCGCCGACCCTGGGGCGCATGCCTCGCATCCCCGCTCTCGCGCTCGGAGGGCGACTGGAACGGCACGTCCACGAAGCTGCCAGGGAGCACGTCGGTGTGCTCGACCGCACGCAGCTGCTTCGTCTGGGGGTTTCCTGGGAAGTGGTCGAGGGACAACTCGCCGCCCGTCGCTGGCAGCTGTTGGGCCCGCTCGTCGTCGTCCTGCACAACGGCCCGCCGACCAGGGGCCAGCACCTGCACGCAGCGGCGTTGCATGTCGGCAGCAAGGGGTGCCTGGCCGAGAACACCGCTCTCGAGGTCCACGGATTCCGCGGCCTTGGCACCCCTGACACCAGCATCGTCCACGTCGTCCACCCACGCGCATCGTCGGTGCCAGCGCTGCCCTGGCTGCGCATCCACGAGAGTCGGCGGCTGACAGCCGACGACATCACCCGGCGAAACGGCCTCCCCGTCACCAACGCCGCCAGGTCGTTCATCGACCGCGCGGCGTGGCAGCCGTTTCCACGCTTCGTATACGCCGTGACGGCCGCGGCAGTCCAGCAACGTCTTACCCGGCCCCCGGCGCTCAGTGACGAGCTACGTCGGGCCGGACGCGTGCGGCACGCTCGTCATCTGCGGCTCGCGCTCGCCGACATCGCCGGAGGGGCCGAGTCGCTGGGCGAGATCGACCTCGCCGCGCTGTGCCGACGACACCGGATCGCGGCCCCGGCGCGGCAACGCATCCGGAAGGATCGCCGTGGACGACGCCGCTACCTGGACGCGGAGTGGGATCTGGATGACGGGTCAACCTTGGTCCTCGAGGTGGACGGAAGCCACCACATGGACGCGGAGCACTGGACCGCCGACATGCAGCGCGAGCGACGTGTCACCGTCGGTTCGCGCCGCCGCACCACTGTGCTGCGGTGTTCGGCCGCCGAGGTGCGCATCGAGGGAGCCGAGCTGGCAAAGGATCTCGTCGACGCGGGCGTCGCCCACCTCCCCAGACGACTTGTCACCGCGAGAACGCCATCTATGGCGACGTCGCGGTGACAAGTCGGGAGGTGGGGCGGGGGGTTAGGCGTGGCGGCGGGACTGGACGGTACGGAACCGTGGGGCGACGAAGGCGCCGTCGGTGAACGAGGCGGTCGCCGCGGGGTTGGCGCCGGTGCCGTGGAAGTCGCTGAACGCCGCCGACTGGTTCACGAACACCGGGCCGGTGAGGTTCTCCGACAGCGCGACCCCGGCGTCCAGCGCGGCCGCGCGGGTGGCGGCGAGCACGTCCGGGTCGGTCGAGTAGACGGCCGCGGTCATCGCGCCGTGTGCGAGCACCGTACGGACGAACGTCTGCAGCGACGAGGCGGTCGACGAGGTCGCGATGAGGTACGACACCGGGCCGAAGCACTCGCTGCCGAAGACCTCCTCGTCGGCGCCCGACAGCCCCACCAGCAGCGGCGTACGCACCCGCGCATCGGGCCACGCCGGGTGACCGACCGCCCGCGACTCCACCAGCACCCGACCGCGTCCAGCGGCGGACTCGAGCCGCGCCAGCACGCCGTCGTCGACGACCGCTCCCAGCAGCTCGACCGCCTTGGCGTCGTCACCGAGCAGCCGGTCGAGGGCCGCGCCGATCCCGGCGGCCACCTCGTCGTACGACTTCGGACCCTGGTCGGTGGCGATCCCGTCCTCGGGAACGTAGATGTTCTGCGGTGCCGTGCACATCTGGCCGGTGTAGAGCGCGAGCGAGAACGCCAGGTTGCCGCACATGCCGGCGAAGTCGTCGGTCGAGTCGACGACCACGCTGTTGACGCCGGCCTTCTCGGTGAACACGACCGCCTGCGTCGCGTGCTGCTCGAGCCACTCGCCGAACGCGTTCGAGCCGGTGAAGTCGATCAGCCGCACCTCCGGACGTACCGCCAGGTCGGCGGCCAGCCGGTCACCCTCGGCCTCCGCGGCCAGCGTGACCAGGTCGGGGTCGAAGCCCGCCTCGGCCAGCACCTCGCGGGCCACCTGCACGGTGATCGCCAGCGGCAGCACCGCACCCGGGTGCGGCTTGACGACGACGGGGTTGCCGCACACCAGCGACGCGAAGAGCCCCGGCCACGAGTTCCAGGTCGGGAACGTGTGGCAGCCGATCACCAGCCCCACACCGCGCGGCACGACCGTGAACGTCTTGTCCATCCGCACCGGCTCACCGCGGCCGGGCTTCTCCCACTGCGCGCTGGCCGGGTGCCGGGTCATCTCGTCATACCCGTAGGCCAACGCCTCCAGCGCCCGGTCGAGCGCATGGGCCCCGCCGGCCTGGAACGCCATCACGAACGCCTGACCGCTGGTGTGCTGCACCGCGTGCGCGAGCTCGAACACCCTGGCGTGCAACCGCGCCAGCACCTCCTGGCAGACCGCGACCCTGGTCTCCGCGCCGGCGTCGCGCCACTCGGGCAGGCCGCGGCGCGAGGCATCCAGCAGCACGTCGAGACCGTCGGCAGTCACGCGCGGGTACGCCACCCGCAGGTCGATGCCGAACGGCGATCGCTCGCCGGCCACCGTGCCGTCGGCACCGGGCGTCTGCAGCGGGAACGCCTCGCCGAGCAATGCCTCGAACGCGGCCTTGCCCTCGGCCGCGGCGGTCTCGCCGTAGACCCGCGGGCTCGGCGACTCGGGGTAGGCCGAGAAGTAGTCCCGCTTGCGGATCGCCGCGAGCGCCAGCTCCAGCGTCTCGCGGTGGCGGGACGCGTACTCGTCGGTGACGGTGACGTCGTGGGGCATCGCACCTCCAGCAGGTGTGACGGGCAGACAGCAGCGGTGACGCCAGTCTGTCACACGGGCGCGACGCGCCACGTGCCACGATGACCCGGTGCAGATCCGCCCGATGCGCGACGACGCCACCGAGCTCGAGACCGTCCTCACCCTCAACCAGGCGAACCTGGACGGCGTCGGCCCGCTCGACGACGACCGCCTGCGGTGGCTGCTCGGCATGGCCACCGCGGACGGTCAGGCGCTGGTCGCCGACGACGGCGGGGCGGTCGCCGGTTTCGCGATGGTGTTCGACCGAGGTACGGACTACGACAGCAGCAACTACCGCTGGTTCGGCGAGCGGTTCGACGCCTTCGGCTACCTCGACCGGATCGTCGTCGCACCGGGCCACCGGCGCCGCGGCGTGGGCACTCTGCTCTACGACGCCGCCGAGGAGGGCGCCGCGAGCTCGGGCCGGCTGCTGTGCGAGGTCTACGTCGAGCCGCCCAACGTGGCGTCGCTGGCGTTCCACGAACGCCGCGGCTACGTCGAGGTCGGACGTGTGCTGCAAGCCAACGGCAAGACGTGCGTGATGCTCGAGAAGGACCTGCGGTGAACGACCCGTACGCGACCGCGCGCGCCTGCGCCGACGCGATGTGGGCCGAGGACCAGGCCAGTCAGCAGCTGGGGATGCGGCTCGACGACGTCGGCCCGGGCACGGCGACGCTGACCATGACGGTGCGCGACGACATGGTCAACGGCCACGGCATCGCACACGGTGGGTTCGTGTTCGCCTTGGCCGACTCGGCCTTCGCGTTCGCCTGCAACTCCTACGACGTGCGCACGGTGGCGTACGCGTGCGCAGTCACCTACCTCGCACCCACCCGGCTCGGCGACGCGTTGCGCGCGACGGCGACCGAGCGGTCCCGGGTCGGGCGCACCGGCACCTATGACGTCACGGTGAGCACCGGGGACACCGTGGTGGCCGAGTTCCGCGGCACCAGCCGCACGCTCGGCGGCTCGCTGCTGGACGCGTGACAAACCGGACTCCCTGGGTACGACGGTCACATCTGCGCCAGTCTGACGACGACGGCCGGTGCCCCGCGCCGCCGACGTAGGAGGCGGCCATGCGCCGAGGTACGAGGACGTTCCGGTCGGCAGTGGCAGTGGCAGTCGTCGCCGGGCTGGGCACAGCCGGGCTGGCAGGCGGGTCGGGGTGGGCGAGCGTGCCCGCCGACCCCGGCTGCGCAGACACCGCCGCCAACAACGGGTTCTATCCGTACTGGGGCGGTGGCGCGTTGTCGCAGACGTTCACGGCGACCCACACCGGCACCCTGCGCTCGGCGACCGCGCTGCGTACCTTCCGCCAGGCTGGGGGATCCGGGGGCGACGTCACTGTCACGATCCGGACGGTCGACACCTCCGGCGCGCCCACAGCGACCGTGTTGGCCACGGACGAGATCCCCGACTCCGAGGTCCCGGACGCCACGCTCACCAACCTGACAGGCGTCTTCGGCTCCAGCGGACCGCGGCTGGTCGCAGGGCGGCAGTACGCGTTGACCATCGTCACCCCGGACACAGCGCAGAACAGCTGGGAGTTCGAACCCGGCAACCCGTGCGCCGGTGGCCACATCTGGTGGGTGGGCGGCCCCGCGGCCGGCGACGACCTGCTGTACCGCACGTCGATCAGCCCGGACAACGACGACCTGGCCTTCCGCACCCGGCTGCCGGGCACCACCGGCACGGTGGAGCAGACCACCGCGTCGGCGACCACCGAGCCGGGCGAGCCTGCGCACGACTCCGAGTGGCCCGGCGACCACTCGGTCTGGTACCGGTGGACCGCGCTGGGCAGCGGGCCGACCACGATCAACACCTGTGACGCCGAGATCGACAGCATCCTCGCCGTCTACACCGACGCGGCAGCGGTCGGCGCGCTGATGCCGGTCGCGTCCAACAACAACTCCGCGGCCTGCTCGGCCTCGACGTGGCCGTGGGGCAGCTCGGTCACGTTCAACGCAACCGCCGGACGCACGTACGCGATCGCTGTCGGCGACGCCGGTGGCGCGCGGCAGAGCACGTTCCGTCTGCACCTGCAGGGCCAGCCGAACGCGGCGCCGACGATCACTCAGCTGCGCCCGGCCGCCGCCGCGACCATCACGGACCGGACGCCGGTCATCGGCGCCACGGTGCGCGACTCCGCGACCAACCTGCTCGCCGCCGACGTGCTGCTCACCGTCGACGGCGTCGTGCGCACCGGCGCGACCTACCGCCCGGCCACCGACCGGCTGAGCTGGCTGAGTCCGCGGATGGCCCTCGGCCGGCACACGGTCCGGGTCCGGGCCGTGGACGCCCAGGGCGTCGCCACCGTCCGCACCTGGCGCTTCCGCGTGACGCGCTGACCTCCGGCTAGGCTCGGCCGCACGCCGGAAAGGGAGGGGGTCGCGTGCGCCAGCCGGGCCGTGCGGTGGTCGCCCTCCTGCTGCCAGCCCTGGTCATGACCGGGTGCACCGACGAGACGCCCGAGGCACCCGAGAAGGCCGCCGTGACACCACCGACGACGGACGCGTCCACCCCCGCCCCCGATCGGACGGACGCCGGCAGGTGGGGTGCCGCCGTCAACGAGCTGGTCGAGGACCCCTTCTATCCCGACGTGGGCGAGCCGGACGTCGACGCGCTGCACTACGACCTCTCGCTGCGCTGGGACCCGGACGCCGACCGGCTGTCCGGCGTGACCACGCTCGCCTTCCGCGCGGCCCGCGACCTCACGGACCTTCAGCTCGACCTGGCCGCCCCCATGGAACCGGGCGAGGTGCTGCTCGACGGCACCGAGGTGGAGTTCACCCACGACAGCGCGGCACTGGTGGTCGACGCCGGCCACGAGCTCGCCGCCAACTCCGTGCACACGTTGCGGATCGCGTACGCCGGTGAGCCGGAGCCGGTCGAGGCACCCACCACGCGGCTGGACGTCGACGGCATCGGCTGGCACACCACCACGGCCGGCGACGTCTGGACGATGCAGGAGCCGTGGGGTGCGCATACGTGGTACCCGGTCAACGACCACCCGTCGGACAAGGCCTACTACGACTTCCGCGTCGACACCCCGTCGTCTGTACGTGGAGTCACCGGCGGCGAGCTGGTGTCCGACCGGGTGCGCGGCGACCGACGGGTCAGCCGGTTCCACGTCACCGAACCCGCGGCCGCCTACCTCACGACCATCGCGATCGGCGACTACCGCCTGGTGCGCGACCGCGGTCCCGGCGGGCTGCCGCTGACGTACTGGGTGCGGCCGCAGGACGACCGGCAGCTCGCTCAGCTCCGTCGGTCGCCCGCACTGCTGGGCTGGCTGACCCGGCTCCTGGGGCCGTTCCCGTTCCCGCGCGCCGGGGTCGTGCTGGTGCCGGGCTTCTCCGCGATGGAGACGCAGGAGACCGTGACGATGGGGTCGCGGATCAGCTCGCGCGGATTCCCCGGTGTGCTGCTGCACGAGTACGCGCACCAGTGGTACGGCGACACCGTGACGCCGGACACCTGGACCGACCTGTGGCTCAACGAGGCGTTCGCGACGTACCTGCAGATGGCCTGGCAGGCCGACCGCGGCGGCCGGTCCCTGGAATCATGGCTGACCGCACTGTCGGAGACCGACCAGAAGACCCGCGACGACGACGGCCCCGCGGGCGACTACGACCGGGAGGAGTTCGCCGAGGCGAGCGTGTACTTCTCCGGGTTGTTGATGCTGCTGGAGCTGCGCGACAGGCTCGGGGCGGAGCAGTTCGACGTGCTGCTGCGCGAGTGGCCGCGTCAGCACCGTAACGCGACCGCCGACCGCACCGAGTGGATCGCCTGGGCGGAGAAGACGACCGGCGAGGACCTGGAGGACTTCGTGCTGGAGTGGCTGACGTCCGACACGACACCGGGCACATGAGCACCGACCCGACTGCCGCGCTGCCCGCGACGCGCGGCGAGCTGCTGGCACTGCAGCTCGACCGGCTGCAAGAGACGCTGCGGCACGCGTACGCGCACGTGCCGCACTACCGCGACACGTGGGACGCGGCCGGCGTGCACCCGGACGACGTCGGCGAGCTGGCCGACCTGGCCAGGATTCCCCTGACCAGCAAGGAGGATCTGCGTCGCCAGTACCCGTTCGGCATGTTCGCGGTGCCGCGCGAGCAGGTGCTGCGGGTGCACGCCTCGTCGGGCACCACCGGACGTCCGACCGTCGTCGGCTACACCCGTGACGACGTCGCCACGTGGGCCGAGCTGATGGCCCGTTCGATCTGGGCGGCCGGCGGACGGCCGGGCGACATCGTGCACGTGGCGTACGGATACGGGCTGTTCACCGGTGGCCTCGGCGCGCACTACGGCGCCGAGCGGCTCGGCTGCACGGTGGTGCCGGTGTCGGGCGGCATGACCGAGCGGCAGGTGCAGCTGATCCGCGACTTCGAGCCGCGGGTGATCATGGTGACGCCGTCGTACTTCCTCGCGATCGCCGACGAGATGGAGCGCCAGGGTCTTGCCCCGGCGGAAGCCAGCCTGCAGGTGGGCATCTTCGGCGCCGAACCGTGGACGGAGCAGATGCGCGCGGAGGTCGAGCGCCGGTGTGCGATGGACGCCGTCGACATCTACGGGCTGTCGGAGGTCATGGGTCCAGGGGTCGCGCAGGAGAGCGCCGAGACCAAGGACGGGTTGCACGTGTGGGAGGACCACTTCCTGCCCGAGATCGTCGACCCCGTGACCGGGGAGGTGCTGCCGGACGGCGAGGAGGGCGAGCTCGTGCTCACCTCACTCACCAAGCAGGCGATGCCGGTCGTCCGCTACCGCACCCGCGACCTGACCCGGCTGCTGCCGGGCTCGGCGTACCCCTCTTGCCGCCGGATGCAGAAGATCACCGGGCGCAGCGACGACATGATGATCGTGCGCGGCGTGAACGTGTTCCCCACGCAGGTCGAGGAGCAGATCCTGCGGATCGAAGGCCTGGCGCCGCACTACCTGTGCGTGCTCGCCCGGCCGGACCGGTTGGACGAGCTGACGGTTCAAGTGGAGGCGCTCGATGCCGACTTGCCCGACACCGATCGGGAGCGGCTCGCCGCCGCGCTCACGGGGCGGGTGAAGGACTCCGTCGGGGTGAGCATCGCCGTCGAGGTGCTGGACCCGTACGCGCTGGAACGCTCGCTGGGCAAGGCGAAACGGATCGACGACCGACGCGGGCTGCGGCCGTGAACGCGGTCGACAGTGTCACCGTCTTCGTCGGCTCCTCGCCGGGCAGCTCACCGGTGTACGCCGACGCCGCGCGCGCACTCGGCGGACACCTCGGCCGGGTCGGCACCAGGCTCGTCTACGGCGGCGCGAAGGTGGGTCTGATGGGCGTGATCGCCGACGCGGCGCTGGCGGCCGGCGGCGAGGTGGTGGGCGTCATCCCGGGCTCGCTGGTCGACCGCGAGATCGCCCACGACGGGCTCACCGAGCTGCACGTGGTGAAGACGATGCACGAGCGCAAGCAGCTGATGGCCGACCTCGGCGCCGCGTTCGTCGCCCTGCCGGGAGGCGTCGGCACCCTCGAGGAGCTGGTCGAGGTGTGGACCTGGCAGCAGCTGGGTCTGCACGCCAAGCCGGTGGCGCTGCTGGACGTCGACGACTACTGGTCGCCGCTGCTGGCGCTGGTCGAGCAGATGGTGTCCGCCGGGTTCCTGTCCGCCCACGCGCAGCAAGCACTGGTCGTCGCGCACGATCCCGAGCAGCTGCTGGACCGCCTGCGCGACGCCTCGGCTCCACCCACACGCTGGGACTGACACAGGTCAGGCAGCCGTCGACTGCGGGTGCCGCAGCCGGGCGTACGCCTTCGGGTCGTTGGCGTGCAGCGTGCGCCGGGTCAGCCGGCGGTAGCGCCACAGCTGCAGGCCGCCGAACAGCCACAGCGCGTACTGGGTCGCCATCGCCCACCGGAACGCCTCCGGTGTGAACCCAGAACCGCCGCCGGGCGTGCGCCAGTCGAGCACCAGCCCGATGACCACGATCGCGATCAGACTGGCGACGAAGCCACCCTGGTTGACGATGCCGGTGGCTCCACCGACCCGCTCGACCGGGTTGAAGGTGCGGGCGAAGTCGAACGCGACCATCGACGCCGGGCCGCCCATGCCGCACACCAGCACCAGCACGGCCAGCAGCCACAGCGGCGCGGAGCCCGGCCACGCGAGCACCGCGGTCCAGGCCGCGACGATCGCGCCGAGGATGCCCAGCACGAGGGTCGAGCGGTGGAACGGGACCCGGGCGACGAACGTGCCGACCAGCGGCCCCGCGACCATCGCCGCGACGGTGAGCAGCGTGAGGAGCGCGCCGGCCATCGCCGGCGAGAGCCCCTCACCCCGGACCAGGAACGGGAAGCCCCACAGCAGCGCCAGCACGGTGGCGGCGAACTGGGTGCTGAAGTGCGTCCACAGGCCGAGCCGAGTGCCGGGTTCGGACCAGGCGGCCCGCAACGTCGCGGCGACGTCGGTCAGGGACACCTTCGGGCCCTCGACGACCACGCGGTCGGGGGCGTCGTGCACGACGAGGGCGAGGGCGACTGCGAGCAGGACGCCGACACCGGCGGCGACCAGGTAGGTCGTGGTCCAGCCCAGCCCGCTCAGCGCGTGCGTCATCGGGACCGCGGCGGCCACGGCTCCCAGCTGGCCGGTGAGGCCGGTGATCTGGGTGAGCAGTGGCACCCGTCCACCGGAGAACCACGCGACCACGAGCCGCAGCACGCTGATGAAGACCATCGCGTCGCCGGTCCCCACGAGCAGCCGGGCGCCCAGCGCCGTGCCGTACGAGTCGGCGAAGGCGAAACCGACCTGGCCGACGGTCATCAGCGTGAGGCCGCTGAACAGCACCCGGCGGGCGCCGTACCGGTCGATGAGCAGCCCGACCGGGATCTGCATGACGACGTACAGCAGCAGCTGCACCATCACGAACGTCGACAGCTGCGCGGCGGAGATGCCGAACCTGTCGGCAGCGACGATGCCCGCCACGCCGAGCGACGAGCGGTGGAAGACGGCGAGTACGTAGACCGCGAGCGCGACCAGGTACCCGGCCCAGGCCCGGCGCCTCACCGGGTGGCGCCGCGAGCGGTCTCGGCCGCCCGGGTGAGGTGTGCGTCGGTGAGCGCCGCGAAGGCGTCGCGCTCACCGGTGCGCAGCAGGGCGACGAGCTGCGTGTGGTCGGCGATGGCGGCGTCCATCCGGGTGGCCGACACCCGCATGGCGGCGGTGTTGATGCACACCTGGCGCTCACGGAGGGACCGGTAGAGCCGGGTGAGGATGGCGTTGCCGGCGGCGGCGACCAGGTGCTCGTGGAACGACCGGTCGGCCTCGGAGAACGCGGCAGCATCGCCGGCCTCGCGCTGGGTGATCATCTCGGCCAGGTAGTCGTCCAGCGTGTCGGCCAAGGCCGGGCCGGCGGCGTGCGCACGCGGTGCCGCCCACGTCTCGATCAGCGCGCGGGCCTGCAGCACGTCGTCGGCCTCGGTGGCCGACACGGGCACGACCAGCGCGCCCTTCTTCGGATAGAGCCGCAGGAAGCCCTCCACCTCGAGCCGCAGCATCGCCTCACGCACCGGGGTGCGGGAGACGCCGACCTCGTCCGCCACCGCGCCCTCGGTCAGCAGCTCGCCGGCCGGGTAGGCACCGTCGAGCACCCGGTGCTTGACGTGTGCGTAGACGCGCGCGGACGCCGAGGTGGTAGGCATGATGCATCTATCATAGATGCAACCTGGAAATGGTTGCCAACCGGGTCCACCCGGTGGTCCGCTGGATGGGCGCAGGGGTCATGCCTACGGGGGGCACGACGTGCAGCACGCCACCGCAAGCCTCATCGCCCTGACCAGCCTCGTGTCGACCGGGCTCGCCGTGGTCGGACCGGCGTCGACAGCCGAGTCTGGCAGTCATCGGGTAGCCAGGCCCGCCGCACCGAATACGACCATCGTCGTGCACGGCAGACGGGTCGAGGGGGCCGTCCGGCCCACTCTGATGGGCGTCAATCACCACTACAACAAGAACGGTTATCGGCTGTGGGATCCCGAGCTCGACGAAGCAGTCCCCGCAGTCGTCTCCGGCACTCAGCGGGCGGGTGTCGAGTCCGTGCGCTTTCCGGGTGGCACGGTGGCCAACCTGTACGACTGGAAGCGGGCCATCGGCGACGACCGCGCCTGCCAGGTTGACGGCAACGGCAGCGCCCGCACGGGCTTCCCGCCGGTCAGGGGCGCCACGTCCTGGGGCTCCGACGAGTACATGGAGTTCCTTGCAGCGACCGACGCCCGGCCGTTCATCATGGTGCCGTTCGTGACCGAGACCCCGCGGGACGCGGCGTCCTGGGTGGAGTACATGAACACGCCGGCAGGGACGCCGGCCAACCCCGGCGGCGGCGTGGACTGGGCCGACGTCCGGGCCGCCAACGGGCACCCGGCACCGTACGGGATCCGGCGGTGGGAGATCGGCAACGAGCAGCACCACGCCGGTTCCCGCTACTGGATGAGCGCCGACAGCAGCGAGGCGGTACGTCAATACGCCTTCGGCGGGTACCGGGACGTCGTCGAGGAGCCGATGGGCGCCAACTGCCGGCACCCGCGCAGGGGTGTCCCTTCGGACGGCTCGGCCGGCCAGACGCGCCACGTCGTGTACCCACCGGTGGCCCCGGCGAGCTTCCAGCTGAGCGTCGGTGGACAGGCGTGGCAGCGCGTCGTCGACCTCGACGATGCCGAGCCCGACGCGCATGTCTACGAGCTCTCCCCGACGACTGGGGAGGTGCGGTTCGGAGACGGACTGCACGGCGCAGTGCCACCGGCCGGTGATCGCCTTCTCGCGTCGTACCGCAGCGTCCACGACGGGTACGTCGAGTTCGCCCAGGCAATGCACGCGGTTGACCCGGACATCGATGTGTGCGCCAGCTGGGGCCGACTGGACTTCGTGGAGCTGATGGGCCAGCGGCGCTACGACTGCCTCACGACGCACTCGATCGTCCCCTTCGGGGAAGCGCACTGGGCGGACGCCCTGGAAGGGCACGACCGGCAGATGCTCGCCCTCCGGGGCAAGTACACGGGAGCGGCCGAGCTGATCGCGTCGATGCCGCCGGCCACGCCACTGCTGGTCACCGAGTACAGCTTCATCGGCGGTGACTACGCCGCCTACCCGTTCTGGCCGGCCACCATGGGCCATGTCGCCGCGGTCGCCAGCCTCTGGGTTTCCTGGCTCCAGCTCGGCCTGAGCTGGGCACAGGGCGACGACCTGTTATGGGCCAACCGCGCCGTGCTGGGGCCGCCCCCCGACTACGTGTTCACCGCGGACGCGGTCGCCCGCCGGGCGGTTCACCCGATGTACGAGGCCCGCGGGAACGTGCTGGCCGCCGAGGTCGTGGGCAATCCCGTCCGCGACACAGGGCTCGGCGACGATCTCAGCTACCCCGGGCTGGCTGCGACCGCGACCCGCGCCGAGGACGGCGACGTCTGGCTGCTCGTGGTCAATCGCCTCCCGTACGCGAGGTTGCGGGCGCAGGTCGAAGTACGCGGGGTGCCACTCAGCGGTGACCTGCTGGTGCGGGAGGTCGCCAGCGCGGAGTTCACCGACTGGAACCACCCCGGCGTGCCGCCTGACGTCCGGATCGCCAAGCACACCGGCAGCGTGAGACCGACCAGCTTCCGGCACGTGTTCCCCGCGCACTCGGTGACCGTGCTCCGGCTGAGTCGCTGAGCAGACTTGTCAGAAGACGCGTCAGAAAGCGCGTCAGAAGGCCAGCGCGGCCGCGGGGTCGCGCAGCACGGTCGCCACGTCGGCGAGGAAGCGGGAGCCCTGCTCGCCGTCGACGACCCGGTGGTCGAAGCTCAGCGCGAGCGTGGTGACCCAGCGCGGCTTGATCCGGTTGCCGACGACCCACGGGCGCTTGTCGATCGCCCCGACAGCAAGGATGCCGGTCTCGCCCGGGTTGAGGATCGGCGTACCGGCGTCAATGCCGAAGACCCCCACGTTGGTGATCGTGAACGTGCCGCCGGACATCTCGGCCGGCTGCGTACGCCCCGCCCGGGCCGTCGCGGTGAGAGCGCCCAGCGCATCGGCCAGCTCGCGCAGGCTCATCCGGTCGGCGTCCTTGATGTTGGGCACCACCAGCCCCCGCGGCGTCGCCGCCGCGATGCCGAGGTTGACGTAGTGCTTGAGCACGATCTCCTGCGCCGCGTCGTCCCAGCTGCCGTTGACCTCGGGTGTGCGCCGGGTGGCCAGGCACACCGCCTTGGCGACCACCAGCAGCGGCGACACCTTGACGTCCCGGAAGTCGCGCTGCTCGCGCAGCCGCCGCACCAGCCGCACGGTGCGGGTGACGTCGAGGGTGACCCACTCGGTCACGTGCGGCGCGGTGAACGCGCTGGACACCATCGCCTGCGCGGTCATCTTGCGCACGCCGCGCACCGGCACCCGGGTCTCCCGCACACCGTCGGCGACCGGCGCCGGTGCGGTGCCCGCTCCGTCGGCCGCCCCCGCCGCCAGCGCCTCCACGTCGGCCCGGGTCACGACCCCGCCCTCGCCGGTGGGGCTCACCTGGGACAGGTCGACGCCGAGGTCCTTGGCCAGCTTGCGCACCGGCGGCTTGGCGAGCACCCGGACGTTGCCCGGCGCGGCAGACAGGTGCCGCGCGTGCATGCCGGCGAGCGGCGGCTCGGGCTCGATCGGGATGGCGAGGTCGACCGACAGCTCGGGCGGCTTCTCCCCGGTGTTGGAGAACGCCGACTGGACGCCCGCCTGCACCACCGCGGCGGCGTCACCGACCGGCACCACACCGGTCTTGCGCGGGCGGCGCTTGGCCTCGGTCGTCCGCGGCCCGTAGCCCACCAGTACCGACGTGCGCCCACCTGGCGCCGGACCGCCGATCAGGCCCGGCTCGACGGCGCCCTCCGCCGGGGGCGTGGCCACCTCGGGCTCGGGCGCAGGGGCCGACGTATCCGGCGCTCCGGCACCCGTCGACACCGAGATGATGGGGCTGCCGACGGCGACGGTGGTGCCTTCGGGCACGAGCAGCTCGGACACCGTGCCCGCGAACGGGCACGGCAGCTCGACCAGCGACTTGGCGGTCTCGATCTCGACCACGATGTCGTTGACCGCGACGGAGTCGCCCGGCTTGACCCGCCAGCTGACGATCTCTGCCTCGGTGAGGCCCTCGCCCACGTCGGGGAGCCGGAACTGCTGCACGTCGGACATCTGCTCTCCCCGATCAGTACGCGAGCGCGCGGTCGACGGCGTCGAGCACCCGGTCGAGGTCGGGGAGGTACTCCTCCTCGACCCGGCTGGGCGGGTACGGCGTGTCGAACCCGCCGACGCGCAGCACCGGTGCCTCCAGCGCGTAGAAGCACTCCTCGGTGATCCGTGCCGACAGCTCGGCACCCATCCCGAGGTTGACCGTCGCCTCGTGCACGACCACGACCCGTCCGGTCTTGCGGACCGACGCCAGCACCGGACCCATGTCCAGCGGGGACAGCGTCCGCAGGTCGATCACCTCGAGGCTGCGCCCTTCCTCGGCCGCAGCCAGCGCTGCCTCCAGCGAGGTCTTCACCATCGGACCGTAGGCGAGCACGGTCGCGTCCGTGCCCTCCCGCAGCACCCGGGAGGTGAACAGGGGGCCGGGGGTGGCCTGCTCGTCGACCTCGGCCTTCTCCCAGTAACGCCGCTTGGGCTCGAAGAACACCACGGGGTCGTCGGCAGCGACCGCCTGCTGGATCATCCAGTACGCGTCGGCGGGCGCCGAGCAGACGACGACCTTGAGCCCGGCGGTGTGCGCGAACTGCGCCTCCGGCGACTCGCTGTGGTGCTCGACGGCACCGATTCCTCCGCCGAACGGGATGCGGATCACGATGGGCATGGTCAGCTTGCCCTGGCTGCGGAACCGCATCTTCGCGACCTGGCTGACGATCTGGTCGTACGCGGGGTAGACGAAGCCGTCGAACTGGATCTCGCACACCGGTCGGTAGCCGCGCAGTGCGAGCCCGACCGCGGTGCCGAGGATCCCCGACTCGGACAGCGGGGTGTCGATGACCCGGTCCTCGCCGAAGTCCTTCTGCAGGCCGTCGGTGACCCGGAAGACGCCACCGAGCTTGCCGACGTCCTCACCCATCACCAGCACCTTGGGGTCGAGCTCCATCGACCGGCGCAGCCCAGCGGTGAGCGCCTTGGCCAGTGTCATCTCGGTCATGCGTGCGCCTCCTCCGGGACGGAGCCGTCGCTGTCCTCGAACGAGGCGAGGTAGTCGGCGTACTGCTCCTTCTGCCGGGCCAGCTCCGGAGTCTGCTCGGCGTAGACCTGGTCGAAGATGTCCAGCACGTGCGGGTCGGGCAGCGACAGACAGCCCTCGCGCAGCCGGGCGGCGACGGTGTCGGACTCGGCCTCGACCTCGGCGAAGTAGGCCTCGTCGGCGGCACCGCCGCGGGCCAGGTAGGCCTTGACCCGCGCGATCGGGTCCTTGAGCTTCCAGTGCTGCAGGTCCTCGTTGAGCCGGTAGCGGGTGGGGTCGTCGGACGTGGTGTGCGCGCCCATCCGGTAGGTGTAGGCCTCCACGAACGTGGGACCGCTGCCGTCGCGCGCCCGCTGCAGCGCAGCGGTGGTCACGGCGTGGCAGGCCAGCACGTCGTTGCCGTCGACACGTACGCCGGGGAAGCCGAAGCCCAGCGCGCGCTGGAACAGCGGGATGCGGGTCTGCCGCTCGATCGGCTCCGAGATCGCCCACTGGTTGTTCTGGCAGAAGAACACGACCGGCGCGTTGAAGACACTGGCCCAGATGAACGCCTCGTTGACGTCGCCCTGGCTGGTGGCGCCGTCGCCGAAGTAGACGATCGACGCGGCGTCGCGGTCGGGGTCGCCGGTGCCGACGCAGCCGTCCCGCTGCATGCCCATGGCGTAGCCGGTGGCGTGCAGGGTCTGCGCACCGATGACGATGGTGTAGAGGCCGAACCCGTTGTCGCGCGGGTCCCAGCCGCCCTGGTCGACGCCGCGGAACAGGCCCAGCAGCCGCAGCGGGTCGACGCCGCGGCACCACGCGACGCCGTGCTCGCGGTAGGTGGGGAAGGCGAAGTCCTGCGGCCGCATCGCGCGTCCGGACCCGATCTGGGCGGCCTCCTGGCCGAGCAGCGAGGCCCAGATGCCGAGCTCGCCCTGGCGCTGCAGGGCGGTGGCCTCGGTGTCGATGCGGCGGGTGAGCACCAGGTCGCGGTAGAGGTCCTTGATCTGCTCGTCGTCGAGGTCGCTGGAGAACTCGGGGTGCTCGATCCGCTCCCCCTCCGGCGTCAGCAGCTGGACGAGGTCGTGGTCCGCGTCCAGCGCGGCAGACAGGCCGTGGTCGTCGCTCACGCAAGCTCCTTCTCGGGCGTCGGCCGGCGGGGTCACCGTGACCGAGTGGCGTCCAAGGTTCGGCGCCGGGCCACGTCACGCGGGGGTGGTGCGTGCGTCACCGTAACGCCACCGTGACCGCAGCCACAGCGTGTGAGGAAGGGTAGCGCCCGGGGTGGCCGGGCCGGTCGCCTGCCCGGTTTGTCGCCTGTCCTGCCGCCGTCGGTTTCGCAAGTGACCTTGCGACAACCGCACCTACCCCGTGCAATAACACTGAGGGAGTACGGGTTTCGCAAGTGGCCTTGCGAAAGCACGCGGCGCGGTTCAGGCCAGCGAGTCCGCCCAGGCGGAGTGGAGGTCGGCGTAACGGCCGGCGCCGGCGGCGACCAGGTCGTCCGGCGACCCGTCCTCGACGACCTCGCCGTGCTCGAGCACGAGCACCCGGTCGGCGATCTCCACGGTGGTGAGCCGGTGGGCGATGATGATCGCGGTGCGCCGGCTGAGGATCGTCCGCAGCGCGCGCTGCACCAGCCGCTCGCTCGGCACGTCGAGCGACGAGGTGGCCTCGTCGAGGATCAGCACCGCCGGGTCGGCGAGGAACGCGCGGGCGAAGGCGACCAGCTGCCGCTGCCCGGCCGAGAGCCGCCCGCCGCGGGACTCGACCCGGGTGGCGTAGCCGTCGGGCAGGGCGCAGATGAACTCGTGCGCCCCGATCGCCTCGGCCGCCGACACCACCTCGGCATCGGACGCGTCCGGCCGGCCGAACCGGATGTTGTCGGCGATGGTGCCGGCGAACACGAAGTTCTCCTGGGTCACCATCACCACGGCGTTGCGCAGCGTCGGCTCGTCGAGGTCGCGCAGGTCGACACCGTCGAGCGTCACCCGCCCGGCGGTCGGGTCGTAGAACCGTGCGACCAGCTTGGCGATGGTGGTCTTGCCGGCGCCGGTCGCCCCCACGACCGCCAGCGTCTGGCCGGCCGGCACGTCGAGGTCGAGGTCGGACAGCACCGGACGGTCGTCGACGTACGCGAAGCGCACGTTGTCGAACCGGACCGCGCCCCGCGGTGCGGGCAGCGGCATCGGCACGGCCGGCTCGGGGACGTCCGGCTCCTCCTCGAGGACCCCGGACAGCTTCTCCAGCGCGGCGCTGGCCGACTGGAAGGTGTTGTAGAACTGGCTGATCTCCTGCATCGGCTCGAAGAACTGGCGCAGGTAGATCAGGAACGCCGCCAGCACGCCGATGGTCACCGCGCCGTCGAACGCGCGGTAGGTGCCGTAGACCAGCACGACCGCGATGGTCACGTTGCCGATCAGCTTGATCCCCGGCATGAACAACCCGACCAGCCGGAAGGCGCGCATGTTGGCGTCGCGGTAGTCGAGGTTGACCTCGTCGAAGATCTCCTCGTTGCGACGCTCGCGGCGGAACGCCTGCACGGCGCGGATGCCGATCATGGACTCGACGAAGTGCACGATGACGGCGGCAACCGTCTCGCGGGTGCGCCGGTAGGCCACCGCCGACTGACGGCGGAACCAGCTGGTCAGCCAGAGCAGGAACGGGAAGCTGCACAGCGCCACCAGGCCCAGCTCGAGGTCGAGCACGAGCAGCAGCACCGACGTGCCCACGAGGGTCAGCGCGGCGTTGATCAGCCCGTCGAAGCCGGTGTCGAGCATCTCGTCGATCGCGTCGACGTCGGAGGTGAGCCGGCTGATCACCCGCCCCGACGTGTACCGGTCGTGGAACGCCGGGCTGAGCCGCTGGAAGTGCCGGAAGACCCGGCGGCGCAGCTCGAGCAGCACCTGCTGCCCGACCGTGCCGCTCATGACCAGGAAGGTCAGGCGGGACACCGCCTGGACGGCGACGCTGACCAGCACCACGGCGGTGATGGTGAGCAGCACCTGGCTGCCCTCGCCGGCCTGCATCGGCGGGATGCCGCGGTCGATGCCGACCGCGACCAGGTAGGGGATGGACAGCCGGGCGGCGTTCTCGACCAGCACCACCGCGAGCACCACGAACAGGGTCTTGCGGTGCGGGCGCAGCAACGAGCCCAGCAGCCGGCGGGAGCGCTCGCGCAGCACCAGCGACGCCCGCGTCGGCACGTCCTCGTGAGACTCAGCGGCCACCCCGCGCCAGTCGGCCGCCAGGTGACCCTCGCGCGCGTCCTGCTCGTCCAGCTCCAGCTGCGCGGCGTCGGTTGCCCGCTCGTCGCGCTCGTAGGCGTCGTCGCGGGCCTGCTGGGTCTGCTGCTCGGTCATGTCGACGCACCCGCCTGCGCCATCTCGTCGGCGGTCTCGGCGTCGGCGGCCAGCAGGGCGCGGTAGGCGGGCACCTCGGCGAGCAGGTCGGTATGCCGGCCGACGTGGGTGATGGTCCCGCCCTCCAGCAGCGCGACCCGGTCGGCGAGCAGCACGGTCGAGGCCCGGTGCGCGACCACGATGCCGGTCGCCTCGCTGAGCACCGAGCGCAGCGCGGTCTCCACCAGCGCCTCGGTGTGCACGTCCAGTGCGGACAGGGTGTCGTCGAGCACGAGGATCCGCGGCCTCGCGAGCACTGCGCGCGCGAGCGCGAGCCGCTGCCGCTGACCGCCCGACAGCGACATGCCCTGCTCGCCGATCCGGGTCTCGAGTCCCCACGGCAGGTCGTCGACGAAGGTGGCCTGCGCGACCTCCAACGCCTCGCGGATCTCGGCCTCGGTCGCGTCGGGCCGGCCGAGAGCGAGGTTCTCCCGCGCGCTCATGCTGAACAGCGTCGGCTCCTCGAACGCGGTCGCGACCACCTGGCGCAGGCACGGCAGCGTCAGCTCGCGCACGTCGACGCCGTCGATCGTCACCCGTCCCCCGGTGACGTCCAGCAGCCGGGGCACCAGCGCGGTCAGGGTGGTCTTGCCGGAACCGGTGGCGCCGACGACCGCGAGGGTCTCGCCCGGACGTACGTCGAGGTGGACGTCGTGCAGCACGTCGGCGTCGGCACCGGGGAACCGGAAGCTCACGCCCTCCATCCGCAGATGGCCGCGGGGCGCCTCCAGCACCCGGTCGCCACCGACGATGGACGGGGTGGTGTCGAAGATCTCGAGCACCCGGTCGGCGGCGGTCATCGCCTCCTGCATCATCGACAGGATCACGCCGAGCGCCGCCACCGGCCAGACCAGCGACAGCAGCAGGGTGATGAACGCGACCAGCGTGCCGGGTGACAGCTGCTCCTGCCCGACCGCGACCGCACCCAGCAGCAGCACCAGCGCGAGCGCGATGTTGGGGATCACCTCGAGGAACGTCCAGAACCGGGCCGAGAGGCGGACCTTGTCGACCGAGGAGTCGTAGAGCCTGGTCGCGTCGCCGTCGAACTTGTCGTAGGCGAGCCGCTGGCGGCCGAAGGACCGGATCACCCGGAAGCCGACCGCGGCCTCCTCGACCTGGCTCGCGACGTCGCCCTGCTGGTCCTGCACCCGCCGCGACACCACGACGTAGCGCCGCTCGAACGACATCGACAGCCAGACCACGGGCACGACCGCCACCGCGACGACCAGGCCGAGCGGCCAGTACAGGTGCAGCAGCAGCGCCACCGTGACGATCATCTGCAGCACGTTGATGCCGAGGAACAGCATCCCGAAGCCGGAGAACCGGCGGATCGTTGAGAGGTCGGTCGTGATCCGCGACAGCAGCTGGCCGCTCTGCCAGCGCGCGTGGAACTCCATCGGCAGCGCGTCGAGGTCGGCGTAGAGGTCACGACGGATGGCGGTCTCGACCCCGAGCACTGCGGGCGCCTGGTACCACCGGCGAATCAGGATGAGCGCCGCCTCGACCACACCGAGCGCCAAGGTCAGCAGGCCGAGCGGCCAGATCTGGTCAGGGTCGCCGTCGGCGAGAGGGCCGTCGATGATCGCCCGGATCACCAGCGGGATCGACAGCGCGACGAACACCCCTGCGGCCGCCGTGCTGGCCATCAGCACCAGCGTCCAGACGTACGGACGCAGGTAGCCCCGCAGCCGCCAGAGCGAGGTGGCGGCCCGACGTCGGGACGGGTCGGTGACGGCCGGGTGCGGCGCGGTCACGGAGGCAGGCGGCATGAGGCGGGCGGGCTCCCGGTGGGTGTCGGGACGGACGATGGCAGCGCGAACGCCGGGGCGGGCGGCGGTAAGGATCAGTCTATCTCGCGCCTCTGACAGTCACCGCATCCTTTTCGTCGGACGGGACCCCGCGGTCAGTGGCGTCGACGCCAGGCGCCCGCGACGTCGAGGAAGACGTCGCCGGCGGCCGGTTCGGCCACCGTGACCCGTACCCCGTCGCCCGCGAACGGGCGCACCACCACGCCGGCCTCCTCGCAGGCGGCCGCGAACGGCATCGCGTCGGCACCGAGCGGCAGCCACACGAAGTTGGCCTGGGTCTCCGGCACGTCCCAGCCCTGCTCGGCGAGGGCCGCCACCACCCGCTCGCGCTCGGTCACGATGGTCGCGACCCGCTGCAGCAGCTCGGTCTCGGCCGGTGGCGCCAGGGACGCGACGGCCGCGGCCTGGGCGACACCGGAGACCCCGAAGGGCAGGGCGACCTTGCGCACCGCGGTCGCCACCGGCTCCGGCGCGACCGCGAACCCCACCCGCAGCCCGGCGAGTCCGTAGGCCTTGGAGAAGGTGCGCAGCACGGCGACGTTCGGCCGTCCCCGATAGGACGCGAGACCGTCGGCGGCGTCGACGTCGCGGACGAACTCCACGTACGCCTGGTCGAGCACCACCAGCACCCGCTCCGGCACCCGGTCGAGGAACGCGGCCAGCTCGGCGGCGTGGACAGCCGGGCCGGTGGGGTTGTTCGGGGTGCAGACCAGCACCATCCGGGTGCGCTCGCCGATCGCGTCGGCCATCGCGTCGAGGTCGTGCCGCGCGCCCGGACCGAGCGGCACCGGCACCTGGCTGGCACCGGCCGCGGCGACGGCGATCGGGTACGCCTCGAACGACCGCCACGCGTAGACCACCTCGTCGCCCGGCTCGCACAGCGCCTGCACCAGGTGGTAGAGCACGGCGACCGAACCAGTGGCGGCGGCGAGGTCGGTGACCGGCAGCTCGAACCGGCGGGAGACCGCGTCGTACAGGGCGGCGCAGGACATGTCGGGGTAGCGGTTGACGTTGCCCGCCTCGGACTCCAGCACGGCGCGCACGCTGGGCAGCGGGCCGAGCGGGGTCTCGTTGCTGGACAGCTTGTAGGTGGTGACGCCCTCGCGCGCCGCCGCCGGCCGGCCGGGCGTGTACGCGGGGATGGCGTCCAGCGAGGCACGCGCTCGGGGTCCGGTCATGGCGGCACGCTAGCCGCCCGCCCGACCCCCGCGTCAGCGCGGAGGCACCACGACGCCGCCCGGCAACGACGGCACGTCCCGGCCGACAACGACGTCCAGCGGGTTGGTCAGGCAGCGGACGGAACCGCCGCCCTTGTGCAGCTCGTCGACGTCGACGAGCACGACCTCGAATCCCCACGCCTCGAGCCGGCGGCGGACCCGGTCGGGGCAGGCCGGCATCACCACGTGCCGTCCCACCACCACGGAGTTGGCGCAGAACGTCAGCGCCTCGGCCTCGGTGAGCACCAGCGGATCCGGCACCAGGTCGAGCACGGCACGCGCGCCCGCGGCGTCGAACGCCGCCGGGAACACCATCGCCCGGCTGCTGTCGAGGGGACAGAACGCGAGGTCGAGGTGGTACATGCCGGGGTGCACGATCCGCAGCGGGCGCACCCGCACGCCGAGCTCGTAGGCGAGCGCCTTCAGCCCGAGCTCGTCGGTGCGCGGGCCGAAGCCGACCAGCAGGCCGTCGGCCCAGCAGAACGCGTCGCCCGCCTCGAAGTGGGCACCGATGCCGTCGCGGCCGACGTGGACGGGGGCGAAGCCGTGGTCGGCGAACCACGGCCCGGCGCTGGCCTGCTCCATCCGGCGCTCGGCATGGCGCATGTGCGACAGCACCACCCGCGACTCGCCCGCGGCGGTACGGACCGCGAGGCCGAGGTTCATCGCGTAGACCATGTCCGGTGCGTCCGGCCGCTGCTCGAGCACCTCGACCGTGGCCCCGAGGCCGCGCAGCGTCGCCACCAGCGCATCCCACTGCTGCCGGGCCCGGACCGGGTCGGGCTGGTCGCGCAGGTCCATGTACGGGTTGATCTCGTACGCGACCCGGAAGTGGTCGGGCCGGACCACCGCGTAGCGACGGCCCCACTGCAGCGGCTCTCCCATGCCCCACCTCCTCGCCGGTGTCCAGATGCCGGTTTCGTCGGATTGTCCGACAATTTCTCCGTGAGAGCATGATGCCTCGGCCGACCCGGCCGACACAAGCGGATCGGCCGAGCGGCCGGGGGACGACGGGATGTACGACTCACTCGAGCTGGAGCAGACCTCGACCGTCGACCGGGCCGCCGAGGCGCTCCGGACGGCCCTGTTCGCGGGCGAGTTCGAGCCCGGCACGCCGCTGCGCGAGGTCGCCCTCGCCGACTCGCTCGGCATCGCCCGCAGCACCGTGCGCGAGGCCCTCGGCCTGCTCGCCGCCGAGGGCCTGGTCAACCGGATCCCCTACCGCGGCGTGGTCGTGGCCGCGCTCGACCCGGCCGACGTGCACGACGTCATCGCGGCGCGGCTGGCGCTGGAGGAGGCCGGGGTCCGGGCGTGGCACCAGGCGCCCACGGACGCCCGCGAGGCGGTGCACGAGGCGCTGGACGCCTACGCCCGCTCGGCGCACACCGGCGCCGGGACCGGCCCGGTCGCGGAGGCACACCTCGGCTTCCACCGGGCGCTGGTCGGTCTCACCGGCAGCAGCCGGCTCGTCGCCGTGGCCGAGGCGCTGCACGGCGAGCTGCGGCTGGCGCTGGCCGGCGTCGACCGCCGCCGCGGCAACGTCCGCGAGCAGGTGGCCGCGCACCGCGAGCTGCTCCAGGTCGTCGAGGACGGCAGCACGGAGGCGGCCGTCGACGCGATCCGGGCCCATCTGGCCGACGCCGAGCAGTCCATCGGCGAGGCGGTCACCCGCTAGCCCGTACCCGCCACCTGTCACGATGTGCGGGTGGAACGCATCCTCCTCACCGTGGTGGTCAACGCCGCCGCGCTGGCCGCCGCCGCCTGGATCTTTTCGGGCATCACGGTCGGGCCGCACGGCGGCGACACCTCCGACCAGGTCGTCACGCTGCTGGTGGTCGCCGCCCTGTTCGGCATCATCAACGCCATCATCACGCCGATCGTCAAGCTGCTGTCGCTGCCGTTCATCGTGCTGACGCTGGGTCTGTTCCTGCTCGTGGTCAACGCGCTGATGCTGCTGCTGCTCGCCGAGATCGCCGACTGGCTGGACCTCGCGTTCCGGGTCGACGGGTTCTGGACGGCCGTCGGCGGCGGCCTGGTGATCTCCCTGGTCGGCATGGCGCTCAACTCGGTGCTCGACCGGGAGTGACCGGTGCCCACTGCGCCGCCGCCACTGCCGCCGAGGATCGGACCGGAGCGTCCGTACACGATCGCGCTGGTGTGCCTGGGCAACATCTGCCGCTCGCCGATGGCGTCGGTGGTGCTGGCTGCCCGGCTCACGGAGGCGGGTCTCGCCGACCGGGTGCGGCTGAGCTCCGGCGGCACCGGCGACTGGCACGTCGGTGAGCGGATGGACGACCGCGCCGCGACCGTGCTGCGCGACGCCGGCTACGACCCCGACGCGCACCGCGGGCGACAGGTGGACGCGTCCTGGTTCCCCGAGCACGACCTGGTGCTGGCGATGGACCGGCGCAACCTGGCCGACCTGACCGCGCTCGCCCCGGAGGCGGCCGAGCAGGGGCGGCTGCTGATGTTCCGGCGCTTCGACCCCGAGTCCCCCTCGCCCGACGCCGACGTGCCCGACCCGTGGTTCGGCGAGCTGGACGGCTACCACGACGTGCTCGCCGTGGTCGAGCGCACCGCGCCCGTGCTCACGGCGGCCCTCGGCCGCGAGCTGTCAGCACCTGGTTGAGGCAGCGCCGGATCGGCCCGGGCCCCCGACGGGGCGGTTACGAGACGGTGCCGAGTCGGTACGGTTCCAGGCATGGCCCGGATGGGGACGATCGCGGCGCGTGCCGAGCATCTGCTCGGCCGCAGCGTCGTGGCCACCACGCCGGTGCCGGGCGGTGACATCTGCACGGCCACCCGGCTCCGGCTGACCGACGGCGCGAGTGCGCTGCTCAAGTCCCGTCCGCACCCGCCGGCGGGCTTCTTCGAGGCCGAGGCGCGCGGGCTGGCCTGGCTGGCCGAGGCCGGGGGCGCCGCCGTGCCCGAGGTGCTGGCCGTCGACGAGGACTGCCTGGTCGTCGCCTGGGTGGAGACCGGACGGCCGAACGCCGAGGCCGCGGAGCGGTTCGGCCGCGACCTGGCCGCCACCCACGCGGCGGGCGCGGCCACCCTGGGCGCGGAGGTCGACGGCTTCATCGGCACCGCTCCGCTGCCGAACACGCCGGCAGCGACCTGGCCGGAGTTCTTCGCCACCCGGCGGGTCGAGCCGTACCTGCGTGCCGCCCGCGACCGCGGCGCCCTCGCCCACGACGACGCCGCCGCGATCGACGCGGTGCTCGAGCGGCTCCCGGAGCTGGCCGGGCCGGACGAACCGCCGGCCCGGGTGCACGGGGACCTGTGGTCGGGCAACCTGCTGTGGGCCGCCGACGGCCGGGTGCACCTGATCGACCCCGCAGCCCACGGCGGCCACCGGGAGACCGACCTCGCGATGCTGGCGCTGTTCGGCACCCCGCACCTCATCCGGATCCTGGAGGCCTACGACGACGCGGCGCCGCTCGCCGACGGCTGGCGCGACCGGGTCCCGCTGCACCAGCTGCACCCGCTGCTGGTGCACGCCGCGCTCTTCGGCGGCACCTACGGCGCCCGCGCGGGGTCGGCAGCCCGCGCCGCGCTCGACCCGCCGGTGGAGCAGCCCGCCTGATCCTCAGCCAGGTCTCAGGCCCACCTGTCAGCCTGGGAGGCATGCGCATCCTGGTGGTCGACGACGACCGCGCCGTCCGTGACTCCCTGCGTCGGTCCCTGCAGTTCAACGGCTACGAGGTCGAGACCGCCTCCGACGGCGCCGAGGCGCTGGCCCGGGTCCCGACCGCGCGCCCGGACGCGATCGTCATGGACGTGATGATGCCGCGCCTCGACGGCCTGGAGGCGACCAAGGCGCTGCGCGCCGCCGGCAGCGACCTGCCGATCCTGGTCCTGACCGCACGCGACGCCGTCGGCGACCGCGTCGACGGGCTGGACGCCGGCGCCGACGACTACCTGACGAAGCCGTTCGCCCTGGAGGAGCTGCTGGCCCGGCTCCGGGCCCTGACCCGGCGGGCCGCCCGCACCCTCGACGACGACGAGCCGACGCTGCTGTCGTTCTCCGACCTGTCCCTCGACACTGCAACCCGCGAGGTGCTGCGTGGCGACCGGCAGCTCACGCTGACCCGCACCGAGTTCACCCTGCTCGAGCTGTTCCTGCGCCGCCCCCGGCGGGTGCTCGAGCGGTCGTTCATCCTGGAGGAGGTCTGGGGGTACGACTTCCCCACCACCGCCAACTCGCTCGAGGTCTACGTCGGCTACCTGCGCCGCAAGACCGAGGCCGAGGGCGAGATCCGGCTGCTGCACACCGTGCGCGGCGTCGGCTACGTGCTGCGCGACACGGCGCCGTGAGGACGTCGTGACGTCGGCGGCGCGTACGGCGCGGGCGTGGCCGCGCGGTCGCGACCGCCTCACCCCGCGGGTCTCGCTGGCGTCGCGGGTCACCATCCTCACCTCGCTGGCCGTGGGCATGACGCTGGCCGTCGCCAGCATCGCGGTCTACCTGACGCTGCGCAGCGAGCTGGAGACGTCGCTGGACGACTCCCTGCTGCAGCGGGCCCGGACCACCGCCGAGACGACCCAGCTGGCGACCATCGAGCACAACCAGTTCCCGCGCTGGACCCTCGCGGCGACCGACGTACGGATCGCGGTGGTGAGCGACCGGGGCGAGATCGCGAGCTACGACGAGGCGGAGGCCGTACGGCAGTACGTCGACGAGCAGGAGATCGCGGTCGCCGGCCAGGAGGAGGACTCGTCCATCCGCACCGTCGACATCGACGGCACCCGCTACCGGGTCGCGGCCGTGCCGATCAACCCGGTCGAGGCACTGGTGCTCGCCCAGTCGATGGAGCCCACGTACGAGACCCTCGAGCAGCTCGCGCTGGTGGCCTGGGTGGTCGGCATCGCGGGTGTGGTGCTGGCCGGGTTCGCCGGACGGGCCGTGGCGACCAACGGGCTGCGCCCGGTGCGAAGGCTCACGTCCGCGGCCGAGCGGGTGGCGCGCACCGACCAGCTCGAGCCGATCGCGATCACCGGCGACGACGAGCTGGCCCGGCTGAGCGCGGCGTTCAACAAGATGCTGGAGTCGCTGTCGGCGTCGCGGCTGCGCCAGGCACAGCTGGTCGCCGACGCCGGGCACGAGCTGCGCACACCGCTCACCAGTCTGCGCACCAACCTCGAGCTGCTGGCCCAGGCCGATCGCAGTGGCGGGCTGCCGGCCGAGGCCCGGGCGGAGGTGCTCGACGACGTCCGCGCGCAGATCGACGAGATGAGCACGCTGGTCGACGACCTCGTCGAGCTGGCCCGCGACGAGCCGATGCAGCGCGACCCGGAGCCGATCGACCTGGCCGACGTGGTCGAGGCCGCCGCCGCCCGCGTGCGCCGCCGCGCGCCGACCGGCACCATCATCGACGTCGACACCGAGCCCTGGTTGGTGATGGGCGAGCCGGTGCTGCTGCAGCGGGCGGTGACCAACCTGCTCGACAACGCGGTCAAGTGGGGCCCGCCCGAAGGCGTTGTGTCCGTGCACCTGCGCGAGGGTCAGCTCACGGTCCGCGACCGCGGACCGGGCATCTCCGCCGCCGACCTCCCGCACGTGTTCGACCGGTTCTACCGGTCCGTCGAGGCCCGCACGCTGCCGGGGTCGGGGCTCGGCCTGGCGATCGTGCGCCGCACCGCCGAGCGTCACGGTGGACTCACCACCGCGGGCAACGCCCCCGACGGCGGTGCGGTGCTCACCCTGACGCTGCCCGGCCGGCCGTCGTGATCGGTGCAACAACTCGCTGAACTCACACGTCCTGCTCAGGTCGGTCTCAGCCTCACCCCGCATCGTGGTGGCATGACCTCGCACGAGTCGCACGGCTGGGGCCCTGTCGGGTCCCCGTCCCAGGCGCCCACCCAGACCCAGCCACACCCCCAGGCCTTCGGCCCGTACGGAGCCGGCGGCCCGCCGCCGCCGTCGGGCGGTGCCTCCGGATCACCGCGCCGCCGCGGCGCCCTGATCGTCACCGGCGCCCTGCTCGCCGGCGTGCTCGGTGGCGTCGGCGGCGCGGCCGGGTGGACCGCGCTCGACGACGACCCGGCCGCCACCGGCGCCGGCATCAGCACCGCCGACACCCTGTCCGCACAGAACACCTCCGCGGCGGGTGCCCAGGGCGTCGAGAAGGTTGCCGCCGCCGTGCTCCCGTCGGTGGTGAAGATCGACGTGCGCACCGCCCAGGGTGGTGGCAGCGGATCGGGCGTCATCCTGTCCTCCGACGGTCAGATCCTCACCAACAACCACGTGGTCGCGGAGTCGACCGGCGACCTGATGGTCTCGTTCAACGACGGCACCACCGCCCCCGCACACGTCGTCGGCACCGACCCGCTCACCGACCTCGCGCTGATCCAGGCCGATGGTGTCGACGGGCTGACCTCGGCCAGCCTCGGCAGCTCCAACGACGTCAAGGTCGGCGAGGAGGTCGTGGCGGTCGGGTCGCCGTTCGGACTCGAGAGCACCGTGACCAGCGGCATCGTGAGCGCCCTGGACCGGCCGGTCAACACCGGCAGCGACGGTGCCGGATCGGTGTTCCCCGCGATCCAGACCGACGCCGCGATCAACCCCGGCAACTCCGGCGGTGCGCTGGTCGACCTCGCCGGCAACGTCGTGGGCATCAACTCGGCGATCCGTACCAGCGGGTCGTCGGTGGAGAGCCCGGGCGGCTCGATCGGCCTCGGCTTCGCGATCCCGATCGACGAGGCACGGCCGATCGTCGAGCAGCTGGCTGCCGGCGAGACGCCGACCCACGCCCGCATCGGCGTCAGCGTGAGCGACGCAGCGGCCGCGAGCGGTGTCACCACCACCGGCGCGAAGGTCGAGGAGATCACGCCGGGCAGCGCGGCCGAGCAGGCCGGCCTCGAGACCGGCGACGTGATCACCGCCGTCGACGGCGTGCCGGTGACCGGTGCCGACGGGCTGGTCGCCACCATCCGCAAGTACCGCCCCGGCGACGAGGTCACCCTCACCTACCAGCGCGGCGGCAGCAGTGACAAGGCCGGCCTCGAGCTGGACAGCGACGAGGGCGCGCCCACCAGCTGAGCGGCGGGCGGCCGGTGACCGGAGTCAGAGCAGCAGCTGGGAGACCAGGGTGCGCAGCACGTCGTCACCCTGCTGGCTGAGGATCGACTCGGCGTGGAACTGCACCGACCGGTAGTGCGGTCCGGACAGCAGGTGCACGTCGCCGGTCGCGGGGTCGGTCTCGACGGTCACACCGTCGGGCAGCCCGGCGGTCGGCACCCGGGCGACGAACGTGTTGTAGAAGCCCACCACCTGCTCGCGACCGAGCACCGGCAGCCGGGTCTGCGTGCCCTGGAACACGATGTCCTTGTACGCCAGGTCGAGACCGAGCAGACCGGACAGCACCTGGTGGCCCAGGCACACAGCGAGGAACGGCCGGCGCTGCTCGAGCAGGGTGGCGGTCGCGGCCCGCAGGGTGGCGATCTTGGGATCGGAGACGTCGCGCGGGTCGCCGGGCCCCGGACCCACGACGACCAGGTCGTAGCCGTCGAGGCAACCGGGCCGGTACGCGTCGTGCCGCACCACCGTCGACGTCATGCCCAGCACGCCCAGCACGTGCCGCAGCATGTTGACGAAGTCGTCCTCGCCGTCGAGCACCACCGCGCTGAGCCCCTTCAGCCCCGGCACCGGCGGGCTGTCGGCCTGGTCGGTGAGCCAGAACGGCGCCAGTCGCTGGTTGCGCAGCCCCAGGGCGATCCGCACGTCCTCGTCGGCGGCGAGCGCGGTCACCTCGGTGGCGACGGCCTCGGGCGGGTCGACCAGGCCGAACGCGGTCAGCACCCCACCGGCCTTGGCGTGCGTCTCGGCCGTCTCGTAACCCGGGTCGGAGTCACGGACCAGGGTTGCCCCGGCAGTCACACGTACGGTCCCGGCCAGGTCGACGTCCGCGGTCCGGATGAGGATCGGGGCATCGAGCGTCGGCTCCCCGTCGGCGTCGCGACCCAGCAGCGCGAGCACCGACGCGTAGTAGCCACGCCCGTGCGGCTCGTACCGCGCGATCAGCCGACAGGCGTTCTCCACCGGGCTCCCGGTCACGGTGGCGGCGAACATCGAGTCGCGCAGCACCGCGCGCGGGTCCCGGTGGGTGCGTCCCGCGAGCAGGTACTCGGTGTGCACCAGGTGCGTCATCGGCTTGAGGAACGGCCCGAGCACTAAGCCGCCCTCCGAGCAGATGTCGCACATCATCTTCAGCTCCTCGTCGACGACCATGAAGAGCTCGTAGATCTCCTTCTCGTCGACGAGGAAGTCGAGCAGACCCTGCTTGCGCGCCGCCTGGTCGGACAGTCCGCGCAGCCGGAAGGTGCCCGAGATCGGGTTCATCCGCACCTGGCCGGCGTCGAGGCTGACGTGACGTTCGGGGCTGGCCCCGATCAGCCATCGGTCGCCGGTGAACACGCAGAACGTCCAGTACGCGCCGTGCTCGCGCTCCAGCAGCCGGCGGAACACGGTCAACGCCTCCGCGTGGCCCCACCCGTCGGCCTGCGCGCTCCAGGTGCGGCCGAGCACCAGGTTGGCGCCCTCACCGTTGCCGATCTCGTCGCGGATGGCCGCCGCGACCACCTGCTCGTACTGGTCGTCCGGCACGTCGAAGCCGCCACGGTCGGCGAACACCGGCGGCACCTCGGGCAGGTCGGCGAGGGCCTCGTCGAGCGGCAGCTCGCGCTGGTGCTCGAGCGCGATCGAGGACAGCGGCGTGCCGTCGTCGACGGCCGCGAAGCCGCGCTCGCGCACCTGCCGGTAGGGCACCGCCAGCAGGGTGTCGAACGCGCGGGTGCCGGTCGCCGGGCCGGTGCGCAGCGGCACGTCGGCGAGCCGGTCGAGGTCGGTGCGTGGTCCCGCCAGCACGTGCACGGCGTCCTCGTCGCGCAGCCGCAGCACGGCGTAGCACGGCTGCGACCGCACGTCGTCGAGGATGCTCACCGCAGGATCCTCCCATCCGTACAGCAAGCAGGTCAGGGTGACGTGCGCCGGGGCTGCGGGCCCCACGTCAGCGTCCAGTTGACCCGCACCTTCTCGTCCAGCGGCGCGAAGCGTGCCTGGACGGAGGTGCGCAGGTAGCCGACCGAGCCGTCGACGGGCAGCGACTGCACCGCCTCGGCGCTGCCGTCGGTCACCGCGCGCTCGGCAGCGCGGCGCCAGCGAGCGACCTCGTCGGTGGGCAGGCCGAGCGTCGACAGCGTCTCCCGGAACCACTGCTCGCCGGTGTCGAGGTCGACCAAGGGGCTGGTCGCCACGACCTTGCTCGGGTCGTCGGTCGGGGGGTCGGGTCGGGTGAAGCTGTCGAACGTCACCAGCCGCGCCTCGACGTCGAGGGTCACGTCGGCAGGCAGCCGGAACGTGACGGCGCGACCCTCGTCGGTCTCGTACGTCGCCACCGGCTCGTCGTCCGGCATGCCCACGTCGGACCGGGTCGGCGGTGCCGCGAGGTCCCAGCTGGTGGGGTCGTGGACCTCGCCGCTCACCGAGGGGTCGTCGTCCGATGTCACGGTGCACCCCATCACGCTCACCAGGCAGCCGACGAGGGCCACCGCGGCGGCCGCGGATCGCGTCCGCCTGCTGGCCATGCCGGTCAGCCTATGCCGACGCTCACGTCCCAGCCGGACGTGAGGAAGTCGAGCAGCTCGTCGACCGGGATCCCCATCTGCTGCTGGTGGATCCGGTCGCCCACGTCGTCGGCGACGATGTCGGCCGCCAGCTGCGGGTCGTTGGCCAGCAGGTCCTGGTACGCGGGCAGCGTGTCGCCGGTGACGAGGTCCCAACGGGTGTCGAAGTCGGCGATGTTGCCCGCGGGGAAAGGTGTCTCGACGCTCAGCGTCGGCCCCGGGATCGGGTTCGGGAGACCGAACACGTCCGGGGTGCTGTCGACCTCGACCGACACCGGCGCGTAGTCACCGAGGCTCTGTGCGCCGGGGATGGACGGCGTGCCCAGGGCGCCCATCAGGTACGTCACCGCCGGACCGGTCGGCAGGTGGTCCTTCATGTCCTGGTACTGGTCCTCGATGATGTAGCGCTGCTCCCGGAACAGCAGGTCGGTGTTGCCCTGCTGGAGCAGGTCGTCGTCGGCGGTGGCCAGCCCCTCGTCGATGCGCTGCCAGGCCAGCAGCGCCTGGTCGGCGTCGGCACCGCCCTGGCCGAGCAGCCCGGCGTCGTACATCTCCTCGATCGCCTCGGTGCCGCCGTCGAGGTACGCCTCGTGCATGCTCGCCTGGTCGAAGAAGATCTCCTTCTGCATGCCGAGGAACGTCTGCTCGTAGAACGCGATGTCGGCCGCGGAGAGGTCGGCGAGCGCACCGGCCTGGCGCAGCCCGGGCGGCAGCGCGCCCATCGCCCAGTCGGGGATGTCCCCGATGGCGCCGGCGAAGCGCCGGTAGCTCGCGAGGTCGTAGAACCCGGCGGCGAACGACGGCCCGATCATGTTGGCCATGCCCGCCCACTGCATCCACGGGTGCTCGAGGTACAGATCGCCGTAGTAGCGGTAGACCTGCTCGATGGTGGTGCGCAGCCCGTCGGCACCGAGGGTGACGTCCCAGCCGGTCAGGTCGATGCCGGCCTTCTCCGCGGCGGTGGTCGCCCAGAACCACTGCAGCAGCTCGCGGTAGTCGGCCGGCGCGACGTCCATGGCGCGGAGCACGTCAAGCTGGGCCCGCAGCTCGTCGGCGGTCGCGCCCGCGGGCGTTGTCCACGCGTCGAGGTCGCCGTAGCGGCGGAGGTTGGCCCGCATGGTGGCGAGGTCGGCGCGGCTCAGGTGCACTCCGGGGAACAGGGTGAGCGCCGTCGCGGGCAGCGCGCCGGCACGCAGCAGGTCGAGCGCCACCTCGTCGCTGGGTCCACGGTCGAGCATCGCGGCGACGGCGCGCGCGTCGGCGTCGAGGTCGTCCTCGAGCCGGCCGTGCTCGCGCTGCAGCTCGGCGAGCAGTGCCGCGCGGGCAGCCGACACCGCACCTGCATGCTCGGTCGCGGCGTCGTCGCGCTCCCCCCGGGACGCACCGGGCGGCAGCGACGGTGCGGCGACACCGAAGTCGGAGGCGGCCGCCTGCCGCCAGCGCTGGTTGAGCCGGTCGACGCCCTGGTCGAAGTCGGTGACGTCGTTGCCGAAGGCGATCACCGCACCGCCGGCCACCAGTGCGGCCCGGGCCAGCTCGGTGCTCTGCCGCTGCACCGGGCGGGGCGCCGCCGCGACCGGCTCCAGCAGCAACCCGTCGACCGCCGCCTCCGCCGGCGCGTACGCGGTCCGCAGCCCGCGGCCGAACGCGTCGAGGCCGCGCGCCCGCGTGGTCAGGGCGTCACCACCGCTCTCGATCGCACCGGGCGTGGCGGGATAGTGGGCGAACAACCCGCCGCCACCACCACCGTCGTGCACGGCGCCTCCCTGCGCGTTCCGGGGGAACCCGTCCACGCTACGGCCCGGGAGGGTCACTGCCCGGGACGGTGGTGCCCGACCGGTCAGCCGAACGGCAGCGGCTGCCAGGACTGCACGTCGAAGGTGGCGCCGGTCGTGATGTCGATCGGCTGCAGCCCGACCGGCACTCCGTCACGGTAGGTCACCAGCGTCATCTGGGCCGGGCGGCGCAGCTTGCTGCCCAGGGCGAGCGCGAAGGCGGCGCCGCCGGTGGTGCCGTTGGTGAACGTGACGGCGACGCCACCGTCGTCGGTGGCGATCGTGTCCGGGCCTTCCTGGCGGTGCAGGTGCCCGGACAGCACCAGGTCGACGCAGCCCCGCTCCGCGGCCACGAGACCGGAGTTGGGATCGTGCACCACCATCGTGCTGACGTCACCGTCGTCGCAGGCGACGTCGGCGAGCCGGTCCGCCTGCTCGTCGATGGTCTCGTCCTTGGCCTCCCGGGTAGGGGTGTAGCTGCTGGCCCGCGGGTCGGCGTCGCCGAGGAACCGGATCCCCGCCACGTCGACGGGCTCGCTGTCGAGCACGGTGAAGTCGCGCTCCTCCATCCGCACCCCGACCGTGCCACCGAAGTCGTGGTTGCCGGGCACGGCGACGACGTCCAGGCCCTCTGCCGCCTCGGCCAGCGAGTCGATGCTGAAGGTCTCCCAGTCGGCCCCGGCCGAGGTGTCGTCGCCTGCGTCGATCAGCACGGTCGCCCCGCCAGCCTCGGCGATCGCGGTGATCGTGGCGTCCATGCCGATGTTGTCGTGCCGGTCGCTGACCAGCAGCGCGACCGTCTCGTCCTCCTCGGGCTGGCGCAGCTGGCCGGCGATGGCCGGCACCCGGTCGGCCAGCTCGGAGTAGAAGTCCAGGGAGGCTTCGTACGTGTCGATCGCGCCCTGGATCAGCGAGGCCGCACCCCGCGTCTCGGCGCTGTCGGCGATCTGCACCCGGTCGAGACCGGGCACCGCGTCGGCACCGGGGAAGAGTCCGGTCAGCGGCTGCCACGCCGTCGCCGGCCTCGGGTCGCGGCCCCACACCGGCAGTGAGATGGCGACCAGCGAGAGCACGACCAGCAGGGTGACCGCGAGCGGTCGGGGCCGCAGCAGCTGTCGCGGGTGCCGCGCCGCGTACCGGGCCGACGCCCAGAGCCGGGCCCGCCGCTTCCGGCCGATCCGGCGCCAGACGAACGTGAGCACCAGGGCGGTGAGCACGGCGATGCCCAGCCCGCGGGCGGCGTGCACGAGCGCCATCCCGACCAGGGCCGACTTCACCTTGCTGATCTCACCGGCGGGGGCACTGGCGATGACGGCGTCGCTCTGCACCACCTCCTCGATGCTGCCCACCTCGGTGGCGGTCACGTCGAGCCGTACGCCGAGCGACAGCGGCAGGCCGGCATCGATGCGGACGGCGGGCAGCAGGCCGCCGAGGTCGAGCGTCGCCCAGCCGTCGACGGTCGGGCCGACCCGGCCCGAGTGCGCGCCCACGGTCACCGGGCGGGTGTCGGTGAGGAAGCCCTCGACCGCCACGCCCGCGCCGAGCAGGAAGGACACGAGGAGGCACACGACCGTGGGGAGGCCGGGCCGGCGGACCCAGCGGCGCGGAGCGTCGCGTGAGGCGGAGCGGCGGCGCGGAGCGTCGCGTGAGGCGGAGCGGCGGCGCGGAGCCTCGTCCCGCGCCGGGTCGGTCATCGCTCCGCCGGTGCCGCCACCCGGTCGAGCCAGGCCCTGCTCGAGCCCACGGTGACGACGCGGTGCGTGGCCCGGGTGAGCACCACGTAGAGCGTGCGCCACCCGGCCTCGGACTCCGCCACGACCGCATCCGGCTCCATGACCACGACGCCGTCGAACTCCAGGCCCTTGGTGTCGAGGGGCTCGAGGACGCGTACGCGCTGGTCGTCGGCCGTCGCCGCGGCGAGCAGCCCGTCGATCCGCTGCCGGTGCGCGACGGGCACCACCACGGCAACCGTTCCCTCGACCGACGCCGCCACCTCCGCCACCGTGCGGACCAGGGTGTCGTCGACGTCGGCCACGACGCGGTGCTCGGGCTCGAAACCGGTACGGCGGACGGCGTCGGGCAGGTCCGGGTCGGCCACCGCCACTCGCGCCACCCGTGCGGCCAGCTCGAAGACCTCGGCCGAGTTGCGGTAGTTGGTGGACAGCCGGAACGAGTGCTGGTCCTTGCCGGACAGGGCGTCCGCCCGCGCCTCGGCCGCCTCGTCGGGCAGCGGCCAGGACGACTGTGCCGGGTCGCCGACGACCGTCCAGCTCGCGTAGCGGCCGCGACGGCCGAGCATCCGCCACTGCATCGGGGACAGGTCTTGAGCCTCGTCGACCAGCACGTGGGCGTAGCTGTCGTCCTCGGTGCGGGTCGTGGCGCGCAGCCTGCGCAGCTCGGCGTCGTCGCGCTCGAAGCTCATCACCTGCCGCGGCTCGTCGTCGGGCCCGGGCCGCTCCGGCGGCGCGTCGCCGAGCAGGTAACGCAGCTCGTCGACCAGCGGTACGTCCTCGATGCTCGGGTCGGGGTTCCGCTGCCACTCGTCCAGCAGGGCGTCGACCTCACCGGCCTGGAGCACACCCTGCGCGTAGCGACGCAGCCGCTCCGGCTGGTGCAGCCAGTCCCACACCTGGACGGCGTCGAGGCCCGGCCACCACTCGCGGGCGAACTCACCGACCGGCCCGTCGCCGCGCATCTGCTCGACGAACGCGTCCTGCCCGCGGTCGAGGGCCCGCTCGCCCTGCACCCGGCTCCACAACAGGTCGATCAGTGTCTGCTCGACCTTCGCCAGTGCACGGTTGCGCCGCTGGCCGCCCCCGAGCAGCTGGCGTCGTACGCCGGCGAGGTCGCGGTCGTCGAGCACCAGCACCTCGTCGCGCCAGAACGTGCGGAAGTGCTCGGGTGCGTCGGGCGGCACGTCGCGGGCGGCGCGGGCAAGCACCCGGCGGATGCGTGCCGAGCCCTTGATCCGCGCGACGACCGGGTCGTCGTGGCGGGTGGCGTCGACGCCGTCGACCACGCCACCGAGCGCGCGCAGCGTCACGCTGGTCTCGCCGAGGCTGGGCAGCACCCGTTCGATGTAGCTCATGAACACGCCCGACGGCCCGACGACGAGCACGCCACCGGACTCGAAGCGCCGCCGGTCGGTGTAGAGCAGGAACGCGGCGCGGTGCAGGGCGACGACCGTCTTGCCGGTGCCGGGCCCGCCGGCGATCGTCGTCACGCCGCGGCTGGGCGAGCGGATGGCCTCGTCCTGCTCCTTCTGGATGGTGGCGACGACCGAGTGCATGTACGCGTCGCGGGCCCGCGACAGCTGCGCCATCAGTGCGCCGTCGCCGACGACGGGCATGCCCTCGGGGGCGGCGTGTGCGTCGAGCAGCTCGTCCTCGACCCCGGTGACGGCGCGACCGCGGCTGCGCAGCACCCGACGGCGCACGACGCCGGACGGGTCCTGCGCGGTGGCCTGGTAGAAGACGCTGGCCGCGGGGGCCCGCCAGTCGACGAGCATCACCTCGCGCTCGGCGTCGCGCAGACCGATCCGGCCGATGTAGCGGGCGTTGCCGTCGACCAGGTCGAGCCGGCCGAAGACCAGTCCCTCGTGGGCGGCGTCCAGCGCGGCGATGCGCTTGGCCGCCTGGAAGACCATGGCGTCGCGCTCGACCAGTCCGCCCTCGTGCCCGAGCGCTGCGCGCCCGTATCCCTCCCGGGCCAGCTCGTGGGCCGCCCGGCCCGCCTCGTCGAGACGGTCGTAGACCTGGTCGACGAACGCCTGCTCGACGGCCCTCTCCTGCTCAGCGATCGGCTGCGTCACCGGTCTCCTCGTGGTCCCCGCACGCGGCGTGGCTCGAAAGTCGCGAACTGAGGATTCTACGCTGCGGTCGTGGTCTCGCGGCAGCACGTCTCGTCCGACTCTCCGTACGAGCAGTCGGTCGGCTTCAGCCGTGCCGTCCGCGTCGACGTCGGAACCGGCGCCATGGTGCACGTGGCGGGCACCGCGCCGGTGTGGCCGGACGGCCAGGTCGATCCCGACCCGCTGGTGCAGGCGCGACGCTGCTGGCAGATCGCGCTCGAGGCACTGGCCGAGACCGGTGGCGACGCCTCCTTGGTGGTGCGCACCCGCACGTTCCTCACCGACCGCCGCTACGAGGCGGCTGCATCCCAGGCGCACGGCGAGCTGTTCGCGCAGGTACGGCCCGCCAGCACGATGCTGGTCGTGGCCGGGCTGCTCGATCCCCGGTGGCTGCTCGAGGTCGAGCTCGACGCCTACCTCCCGGCGGTCTGAGTGCAGGTCCTCACCGACGACGACGTCCGGGCCCGGCTGACGCCGCGGGTTGCGGTCGACTGGATGCGCGAGGCGCTGGCGGCGGCGTCCGACGGGCGACTGGTCGCGCCGCCGCGGACGTCCACCGAGCTGGGCGGTGGCCGGCTCGTGTTCACCACCGGCGCGCTGACCGGGGACTGGTACGGCTACCGCTCGTACGACACGTTCGGGCCCGGGCCGGTCGGTCAGCGCGATGCCGACCAGGTGGTCGTCGTGCACGAGTGGTCCACCGGGCTGGTGCGCGGCTGCGTGGTCGGCTGGGAGCTGAGCCCGCGCCGCGTGGGCGCGATCGGAGCGGTCGCCGTGGACCTGCTGGCGGCCGGGCAGGCGAGGTCGCTCGGGCTGGTGGGCACGGGCCGGCAGGCGTGGACGCAGGTGTGGGCGATCGCCGCGGTGCGTCCGCTGGCGGAGGTGGTGGTGCACAGCCGGGACGCTGCCCGGCGCGAGGCCTTCGCCGCGCGGGTGAGCGACGAGGCGGGGATCGCGTGCCGCGCCGTCGGCAGCGCTCGCGAGGCGGTCGAGGGCCGCGACCTGGTGGTGCTGGCGACGTCCAGCCCGACGCCCGTCGTCGAGGCGGACTGGCTCGCGCCGGGCACCTGGGTCAGCACGCTCGGGCCCAAGCAGGTGGGGCGGGCCGAGTTCGGGACCGAGCTGGCCGACTGGGCCGACGTGCTGGTGACCGACTCGCCGGCACAGGTCGATGCGTACGACCCCGCGTTCGTGCTCACCGGCTCGCCCGCAGCCGGGTCGATGGTCGCGCTGGGCGACCTGGTCACCGGGCGCGTGCCGACACCGGACGCGGGGCGGTCGGTGCTGTTCTGCTCGGTCGGGCTGGCCGGCACGGAGGCGTACCTCGCGGCCCGGTTGCTCGAGGGCTGATCCCTCGTCAGCCTCGACCGCGGTCGAGGAAGGCGCGCATCGCGGCGCGGGACTCGTCGGAGGCGAACAGCCGGGCCGACAGCGTCGCCATCTCCTCGCCGTGCGCGTCGAGGTGCGCGAGCAGGTCGGCGGTGACCACGCGCTTGGTCTCCCGCAGCCCCTGCGGCGTGCCCTGGCGCAGGGAGTCGACGACCTCGGCGACGGCCCCGTCGACGTCCGCCATCGGGACGCTGCGGGTCACCAGCCCCGACCGCTCCGCCTCCGCGGCGTCGAAGGTGTCACCGCCGAGGAAGCGCAGCGCCGCGAGCCGGTCGTGCATCCGGGGCAGGCAGGTCAGCGAGATGGTGGCGGCGGCGAGCCCGAGCCGCACCTCGGTGAACGCGAACGAGACCGTGTCGGCGCAGATCACCACGTCGGCGGCGCCCACCAGGCCGATCCCGCCGGCACGCACCGGCCCGTCCAGCCGCACCACCACTGGCTTGGGCAGCACGACGATCGCCCGTTGCACGGCGACCATGGCGCGAGCGACCGCCCCCATGCCGTCGTCGACGGCCTCGCGCAGGTCGGCACCGGAGCAGAAGACCGGGCCGGCCGAGCGCAGCAGCACGACGCGTACGGCGTCGTCGTCGCCCGCCGTCTCCAGGGCGGCCAGCAGCTGCGCCGTCAAGGCACTGCTGAGTGCGTTGCGGTTGGCCGGGCTGTCGAGCGTCAGCGTGGCCACCTGATCGGCGATCTCGACGTGCACCAGCTCGGCGGGTTGCGCCGTCATCGGACCCTCCTCGGCCACCTGAACGGGAACAGCTGACCGTACCGGGAGGTTGCGGCTGGTATGTCCAGCCACGTGACCGGTCAGCCGACCGGCTACGTATCGGTACGCCTGGTCGGGCCCGACCCGGCCGGTGGGCCGTGCGCGGTACGGATGGGCACCGCGCCCGCCCGGTGGATCCTGGCGGCGTCGATCCTCGCCACCGGGATGGCCTTCCTCGACGGCACGGTGGTCAACGTCGCACTGCGTGCGATCGGCGAGGACCTGGACGCCGACCTCGCCGACCTGCAGTGGGTCGTCAACGCGTACCTGCTGGTGCTCGCCGCGCTGATCCTGCTGGCGGGATCGCTCGGTGACCTGCTCGGGCGGCGCCGGGTCTTCCTCGTCGGCGTGGTGTGGTTCGCGATCGCGTCCGTGGCCTGCGGGCTCGCGCAGGACCCGACCATGCTGATCGCGGCCCGGGCGATGCAGGGGGTCGGCGGCGCGCTGCTCACCCCGGGCAGCCTCGCGATCATCCAGTCGTCGTTCCGCACCGAGGACCGGGCGGCCGCGATCGGGGCGTGGTCGGGCATGGCCGGCGTCACCACCGCACTCGGCCCCGTGGTGGGGGGTTGGCTGGTCCAGTCCGCGTCGTGGCGCTACGTCTTCTGGATCAACGTGCCGCTGGCGGTGGTGGTCGTGGTGATCGCGCTGCGCCACGTACCGGAGAGCCGCGACCCCGAACGCTCGGGCACGCACGTGGACGTGTTGGGAGCGACCCTCGGCGCACTCGGGCTCGGCGGCGTGACGTACGCGCTGATCGAGGCGTCGTCGGGCGGCCCGCTGCCGCTGATCGCGGGTGTGGTCGGGGTGGGCGCGCTGGTGGCGTTCGTGGTGAGCCAGCGGCGGGGTGCGCACCCGATGGTGCCGCCGAGCCTGTTCCGGTCCCGGGCGTTCGACGCGACCAACGGGCTGACCCTGGTGGTCTACGGCGCACTCGGCGGGCTCACGTTCCTGCTGGTGCTGCAGCTGCAGGTCGTGGTCGGCTACACCCCGCTGGCGGCCGGGGTGGCGACGCTGCCGATCACCGTGGTCATGCTGCTGTTCTCCGCGCGGTCGGGCCGGCTGGCGACCCGGCTCGGGCCACGCCCGCAGCTCACCCTCGGCCCGGGCCTGGCCGCTGTGGGAACGCTGCTGCTGGCCCGCGTCGACGCGGACTCGTCGTACTGGGTCGACGTGCTGCCCGGGGTGACGATCTTCGCCGTCGGGCTGACCCTGCTGGTGGCGCCGCTGACGGCGACGGTGCTGGCCGCCGCGCCGGACCGGAACGCTGGTGTCGCGAGCGGCGTCAACAACGCGATCGCCCGTACCGGGAGCCTGCTCGCCGTCGCGGCACTGCCGGTACTGGTCGGGCTGTCCGGCAACGACTACGAGGACCCGCAGACGATGGCCGACGGCTACGTCATGGGGATGATGGTGTGCGCCGGCTTGCTGCTGGCCGGCGCTCTGGTGGCGTACCTGGGGCTGGCGCGGACCGAGCGGACCGTTCTCACCGAGTGAGGGTTACCGCAACTCCTCACCACGTTCGCGGGGCGCGCTGCAGGAACTCCCGCACCACCGGGCCGGCGGCGGCGTTGCCGCCCGCGCCGTCGACGACGAGGCAGGCGAACGCGAGATTGCCGCGGTAGCCGATCATCCAGCCGTGGGTGCGCGGCGGGGTGGCGGTGCCGTACTCCGCGGTGCCGGTCTTGGCCGCCACCTCGCCGGGCAGTCCGCGCAGGGTCGAGGCGGTGCCCTCGGTCACGACCAGCCGCATGATGCGTTGCAGGTCGCGCACCGTCGAGGGCGGCAGCGTGCCGACCTCCTCGCCCCGCTCGCCCTCGACCAGTGACGGCGTGTGCGCCTGGCCGGACGACACCGCGGCCGCGACCAGTGCCATGCCGAGCGGGCTGGTCAGCACCCGGCCCTGGCCGATCATCGACGCGGCCCGGTCGACCAACGACTGTGCCTTCGGCACCGAACCCGAGTAGGCGGGCAGCGGCAGGTCCCACTCCGCACCGATCCCGAACTGTGCCGCCGTCTCGGTCAGGTCGGTGTCGCCGAGCTCGCCGGCGCGGTCGACCACGGTGGTGTTGCACGAGGCCGCGATCGCGTCGGCGAACGTCGCCCCCGGCGGCAGCGACGTGAACTCGTAGTTCTTGAACCGCTTGCCGTCGACCACCGTCGTGCTCGGGCAGGCCACCTGCTGGTCGACCCGCTGGCCGGCGGCGATCAGCGCCGCGGTCGAGACCGGCTTGAACGACGAACCGGGCGGGTACTGGCCGACCAGACCGGTGTCGTACGACGTCACTTCCGGGCCGTTGACGTCGGCCAGCACCTCGCCGGTACGCGCGTCGACCGCGACCAGCACCGTCGTCTGCCGCTGGCCGGCGACCGCTGCCTCGCCGGCCTGCTGCACGTCGTAGGACAGCGTGGTGTGCAGCTCCTCGCCCGGCACCGGCTGGCTGCGCCACAGGTTCCCCTGCGAGGCACCTGACTGTGCGTCGACGAGTGAGACGACGCCCCCCGGGGTGCCGGCCAGCTGCTGCTCGTACGCGGCCTGCAGGCCCGAGGAACCGACCAGGTCGGTGTCGAGGGCCAGGTCGGACGCACCGTCGAGCGACTCCTCGGTCGCCGGCGACACGCTGCCGAGCACGGCCCGCCCCCAGCTGCTGGTGGGCGCGAGCGGCAGCCGCAGGAAGTCGACCGAGACCCCCGGGATCCGGAACAGGCGCTGCCGGATCGGCCGGTAGTCCTCGAGCCGGTAGGTGATCACGTCGACGAACCAGTCCGGCTCGGCGGCGGCGGCCCGCTCGCGCAGCGCGTCGCCGTCGACGCCCAGCAGCGCCGCCAGCCGCGGGTACGACGAGGGGCGGGCCTTGCCGGGCACCACGCCGATCCGGAACGCGGGTCGCGGCCGGGTGAGCACGAAGCCCTCCCGGTCGACGATCGACGCCCGCGTCGGGAGACGGCGGGCGCGCTCGAACGTGGTGTCGTCGGTCAGCCGGGGATGCAGCACCGAGGGGTCCCAGCGCACCACCGGGTCGTCGGCCACGTCGACGGTGACCTCGGTGTCGTAGTCCCAGGTGCCGATGCCGGCCAGCTCGAGCGCGACAGCCAGCTGCTGGGTGCAGCTCTGCTCCGAGCAGGTGGCGTCGCCCTGCGGCTGCACGCTCGCAGTCGTCACCGACAGCTCGTCGGCCATGGCCGCGAGCGCATCGGTCGCCGCGCCGGGCTGGTCGGTGGCCGTCCCGAACGCGTCGGCATCGAGGGCCGACCAGGCCTCGGCGAGCGCCGCGGCCGCGGTTGTCGCGGGATCGGCCCCGTCGTCGCGGTCGTCGCCGTCGCTCGAGTCGCCGCCGGTGCAGGCCGAGACCACCAGCGCGAGCACAGCGGCGAGCGCGACCACGAACGGTCGGCGCCGGGGCATGGACATCAGACTCCCCCTTGTCCGGTCACATCACCTTGCGGACGACGCCCAGCGGGGCGTACCGCATCACCCGGGCGCTGAGCGCCCACGGCCATCGTGGCACGTACGCGGTGGCGACCTCGCGCTCGATCGCGTCGACCATGGCCCGGCACCCGGTCTCCAGGTCGACCATGTACTTGATCTTGTGCGCGACCCGCTCGTTCATCTCGGTACGGATGTATCCGGGGAACAGGGTGGTCACCGAGATCGGTGAGTCGAGCACGTCGGAGCGGATGCCGTCGGCCAGCGCGGCGACGCCCGCCTTCGTCGCGCCGTACGTCGTCATCGCCGACGGCATGCCGCGGGAGGCAGCCACCGACGAGATCACCACCAGGTGCCCCTGCCCGGCGGCGTAGAACGCCTTCATCGCTGCCTCGCACTGCGCGAGCGCACCGACGAAGTTCGTGGTGGCGGTCTCGACGTTGGCGTCCAGCCGACCGCTACCGATGCGCGCCCCCTTGCCGATCCCGGCGTTGACGACGACGCGGTCGAGCCCGCCGAGCTCGTCTTGGCACTCCGCGAACACCTGCTGCACCGCCGCGTGGTCGTTGACGTCGAGGCTGCGGGTCACCACCCGGATGCCGGGGGACGAGTCCTCCAGGTCGGCGCACAGCGCATCCAGCCGGTCGGTGCGCCGGGCGGTCAGCGCGAGGTCGCGACCCCGTGCGGCGAACAACCGCGCCATGCCGGCTCCGAGGCCGGAGCTCGCGCCGGTGATAAGGATCCGTTTGCGTGCCGATGGGGCGGTTCCTCCTGCTGGCACCGGTCGTGCCCTCCGTTCCTGGTCCCGGGTACGGGTCACGGTATGGCCCTACAGTGAACTGCATGCCCGTTGCCGGCATCCTCACGGCTGTCACGATCGACAGGTCGTCTCGAACCGTTGCCGGCCGTGTCGGCGGAGCCAGCACCGCCGTGCTGCTGGTCGGGTTGTTGCTGTGGGACGCGGCGTCGGGGCGTTCGCCGACGATCAACATCGTCGTCGCACTGCTGTCCGGGGGACTCGCGGTGGTCGCGGCCCGGGTGATCCCGTGGGACCGGCTGTCCCCCCGCGTCCTGCTGGTGTGGCCGTTGATCGTGATGGTGGCGCTGTTCGTGGCCACCCTGACCGAGAGCGACGCGGCGACGCTGTTCCTCGCCTTCATCACGCTGTCGTTCCTCTACGTCGGCGTCACCCAGCCGCCGCGCACCGCCTTCGTGCTGCTGCCGTTCGGCGCCGCGACGTGGTGGGCGGCGCTGGCGCAGGACCAGACCGTCGGGGGGTCGCTGCTCCGGCTGACCTTCGCGATGGTCGTCTGGACGCTCGTCGCCGAGGTCCCCGCCAGGCTGCTGGAGCGGGTGCAGCGGATGCAGGTCCAGCTCGCGGTGCGGGCGGGCACCGACGCGCTCACCGGCCTCAGCAACCGGCACGACCTGCCGCGTGCCCTCGCCGCGCTGCTGCCCGGTGACTCCCTGGTGCTGCTCGACCTCGACCACTTCAAGGACTTCAACGACGAGCACGGGCACCAGGCGGGCGACCTCGTGCTCGCCGACTTCGGCGCGTTCCTCGGCCGCACGGTCCGCTCCAGCGACCTCGCCTTCCGCTACGGCGGCGAGGAGTTCCTGCTGATGCTGTCGCAGACCAGCACCGCGGAGGCGCAACACCTGGTCGACCGTGCGGCGGCGACGTGGACCCGACGCACCCAGCTCACCTTCAGCGCCGGCATCGCGACGGCGAACGGTGTAGGCGACGACTCCGCCCTGAGCAAGGCGGACGCCGCCCTGTACGCCGCCAAGGCCGCCGGCCGGGCCACCAGCCGGGTGCACGAGCACGAACCGGACTGACGCTCACACCACGGTGACGTCGACCCGGTGCCAGCCGGTCGCCCCGTCCGGGCGTGGCTGCGCCTGGTCCTCGGTCTGCGTCTCGCCGGTCAGGTCGGTGGCGCGTACCTCGATCTCGTGGCTGCCGGGCTCGGCGTCCCACTGGTAGACCCACTGCCGCCAGGTCGCGAGCCCGTCCTGCGTGCCGAGCCGGGCCTCGACCCAGTCGCCGCCCGACACCCGCACCTCCACCTTCTCAATGCCGCGCTGCTGCGCCCAGGCGACGCCGGCGACCGCGGTGGGCCCGGCCGGGATCTCGGTGCTCGGCCGCGGCACGTCGATGCGGGACGCCGTCTTGATCGGACCCTCGGCGGACCAGCCGCGGTCGGTCCAGTACGCGGTGAAGTCGTCGAAGCGGGTGACCTCGATGTCGGTGACCCACTTGGTCGCCGACACGTACCCGTACAGGCCGGGGACGACCAGCCGGGCCGGGAAGCCGTGCACGATCGGCAGCGGCTCACCGTTCATCCCGATGGCGACCAGCGCGTCCCGCCCGTCGGTGACGGCGGCGATCGGCGTGCCAGCCGTGAACCCGTCGGCGCTCGTGGAGAGCAGCGCGTCGGCACCCTCCTGCACCCCGGCCTCGTCGAGCAGGTCGGCCAGCGGGACGCCCAACCAGGAAGCGTTGCCGATCAGGTCGCCGCCGACCTCGTTGGAGACGCAGGTGAGGGTGACCCGGCGCTCGACCAGCCCGCGCGCCAGCAGGTCCTGGAAGTCGAGCTCGATCTCGTCGTCGACCATGCCGTGGATGCGCAGCGACCAGGTGCCGGCCGGCACGTCGGGCGGCGACAGGGCGGTGTCGATGCGGTAGAAGGTCTCGTTGTCGGTCAGGTACGGGGTGATCCCGTTGACCGGGAGCGAGGCGCCACGCGGCACCGGAGGCGCCGCGTCGGTCGGCGGCGGCAGGATGATGTCGGCACGCGAGGCGATGGCCGCCGAGCCACCCGCAAGCCTGGTGGCCACGCCGCCGGCAGCGGCCACGGCACCGGTGGCGATCACCGCCTCCAGGAACCGGCGGCGGTCGAAGTGGGCGCCGACGTCGTCACCCGGGTGCGGCTGCAGCCAACGGGGGGCGCTGGCGTCGTACCGCCGGCCGAGCTCCTTCAGCATCCACGCCAGGGAGCCGAGGCTGACGGCGAGCGCGACCAGGGCGGGCACGATCGTCACCGGGACGACGGCCATCGACGTCCGGTCGTTGCCGGCCGCGAGCAGCGCGAGCACGCCGAGCACGCCGGTGACTCCCAACGCCAGCTGCGGCCTGCGCAGGCCGAGCACACCGGCCACGGCGGCGACAGCGGCGATCACCAGGTAGATGCCGGTGAGCAGGACCGGCTTGTCGGCGGTGCCGAACTGCTCGACGGCGAAGTCCTTGAGAGCCGGTGGCGCGAGGTCGATGGCGGCGTTGCCCACGGACAGGATCGGCGTCGGGACGCCGGTGAAGAACGTCGCCACCAACGACGAGGCGGCGACCCCCGCACCCGCCGCGAGCACCCCGGCCCCGGCGGCTGCGAGGCGGGTGCGGACGCCGTAGCTGCTCATCTCAGTGGTTCGCCGCCGCGACCGGTTCGGATGGGGCGGCGCGCAGAGACGTACCGTTGCGGGGGTGAGCACCACGGAAGCCCGGCCGGAGCCGGTCAGCTGCGGCAACGGCGAGACCCCGGACGGGCCGGTGCTCGACCTGCTGCCCGGCCGGCGGGTGCCGCTCAGCCCCCGTGAGTCCGGCCCGCAGACGGTGGTGACCCGGCTGCTGCCGCAGCGCGAGCGACGGACCGTCGGTGCATGGTGCTTCGTGGACCACTACGGCCCGGACGACGTGTCCGACGGCGCCGGGATGCAGGTCGCCCCGCACCCGCACACCGGGCTGCAGACCGTGAGCTGGCTGCTGGACGGCGTGATCCGGCACCGCGACACCCTCGGCAGCGACACGCTGCTGCGACCCGGCGCCCTGGGGCTGATGACTGCCGGACGCGGCATCGCGCACAGCGAGCGCTCGCCGGCCGACCGGCCGCAGTGGCTGCACGGCGTGCAGCTGTGGGTGGCACTGCCCGAAGGGGCCCGCGACGGCGACCCCGGATTCACCCTCCACGATGACGACCTTGCCACGCTCCAGCTCGACAGCGGGCGCGTACGCGTGTTCGTGGGCGCACTCGGCACGGCCAGCTCACCGGCGCGGACTCACTCGCCGCTGCTGGGCGCGGAGGTGCGGCTGGACGCCGGCGCGGCGGTCTCGGTGCCGTTGCCCGCCAACCACGAGCACGCGCTGGTGGTGGTCGAGGGCACGGTCGCCGTCGACGGCACCACGGTGCAGCCGGGTGCCCTCGCCTACCTCGGCACCGGCCGCGACGAGCTCGCGCTGACCTCCGTCGACGGTGCGGTGGCGCTGCTGCTCGGCGGCGAGCCGTTCGATGAGGAGCTGGTGATGTGGTGGAACTTCCTCGGCCGCAGCCAGGCCGAGATCGAGGCCTTCCGCCGCACCTGGAACGACGACGGCACGGACCCCGCAGGACCGTTCGGCCGGGTCGAGGGTGCCGACGCCGACCGGATGCTGGCCCCGCCGCTGCCGGGCGTGGCGCTCAAGCCGCGCGGCCGGACCGGCTGACCGGCGGGTTCGACGGAGCCGGCGGTTCTGGCGTCACCGCGGGAACAGCCGCTCCTCGGCTCGGCAGACCACGCCCGGCGCAGGCACCCGCACGTGCAGGAGGTACCGCTGCACCCGTGAGCCGATGCAGTCGCTGGCGGCGAAGGCGGCGTGCCCGAAGTCGTTCAGGGTGAGCAGCCGCGAGGGGAAGAGGTCGGTCACCACGACGGCGCCGGAGTAGGCGGTGGCCGGGTCGTGGGTGTTGCCGATCACCAGGAGCTGGGCGGAGGTCTCGCCCTCGAAGGGTCCCCGGTAGGCGTCGGCGTCGTCGCGTGGCCAGCTCGCGCAGACCCCGGAGGCCCACGTCCAGATCCGGCCGAAGTAGCGTCCGGACCTCTCGGCGCGGCGGGCGGCGCCGATCCACCTGGTCTCCTTCCTCGGGTTCAGCGTGTCGCTGCACGCGACGCCCTCGAACCACGGTGGGTACACGAAACGCCCGTGGGTCCGCGTGGCCACGCCCTTGCGCGAGTCGCCCCAGTCGCTGTCCTCGGCGCCCGCGGCGCCGTACGGACCCGGCAGCAGTTGCGCGCGGATCGACCGGCGCAGGTCGGCCCGCGCGCCGACGAGACCACGCGCCTCCCGGTGCTCGCCGAGCATCGCCTCCGCGAGCTCCTCGAGGAAGTCGAAGTAGAACGGGATGGACTGCCGGTCGTACAGGCTGTTCAGACCGAATGCCACCAGGTCCTGGTAGTGGATCCTGCCGAAGCCCTTGACCCGGACCGGACCGTGCTCGAGCCGCCGCAGCAGCCGGCGCCAGGTCCCCGCCGCGTGCCCGGCGAGCCGACACCGCTGCTTGCCAGCGGCGTCGCACTGGGCGAACGCGTCCCGCAGCGACTCGAAGGCACCGGTCTGGCTGTGCAGCCGTCCGCTGAACGGGTCCCTGCGCCACTGTCCGTCCCGGCGGCCGGTCGCCCACGCGACCGGGTCGAGGACACCGTCGACCACCAGGGCCCGGATGCGGTCCGGGAACATGGCGGCGTACGTCGTGCCGAGATAGCTGCCGTAGGAGATGCCGTAGTAGCTGAGGCGGTCCTCGCCGAGGGCCTGTCGGACCAGGTCCATGTCCCGGGCCGTGTCGGCCGTGGACATGTGGTCGAGGACCGCGTTGCCGTGCTCGGCGCAGGCGTCCCGCAGGAACGAGTCGAAGGCGATCCACCGGTCGGCCTGCGTGCGGGTCAGTGGGTACGCCACCCGCGGGAACGGCGGTGGGTCGTCGGTCGAGGTGCACCGGGACGGTGTGCTGCGCCAGATGCCGCGGGGATCGATCCCGACGATGTCGAACCGGTCCTGGACACCCTGCGGGAACAGCCCGCTCGCGAAGGCGGCGAACTCGGCTGCCGACCCGCCCGGGCCGCCCGGGTTGGTGAACAGGGTGCCGATCTTGGCTGCCGACGCCTTGGCGCGGTGCCTGGCCAGGAACAGCCGGATGGTCGCGCCGGTGGGGTCGTCGTAGTCGAGCGGCACCCGTACCCGGGCACAGTCGACCCGTCGCGGTGCCTCACCGCCCGGGCAGTGCTCGACGCCCCAGTCGACGGCTGGGACGGGGGCATGGACCTCCGCCCGGTCGCCTCTCGTGGGGGCGGGCGTCGGCTCGGCCGATGCCGTGATGGCGGGTGCGAGCGTCACCGCGAGCGTGGCCGCAGAGATGGCGGCCAGGACCGTGCGGGTTCGAGTACGCATGTCGGTCCCCCGATCGAGCCTGCCGAACTGATGGTCGGACGCTACTCGCGTCCGGCCGGTCCCGCCGCTCGTCGCGTCAGACCTGGGTGACGGCGCGGTAGACCTCGAGGGTGTGGTCGCCGACGGTGTCCCAGCTGAAGTCGGTGACCGCACGCTCCCGCCCCGCGCGCCCCATCGCGGCCGCGCGGCCGGTGTCGCTGACGACCTCCGTCAAGGCATCGGCGAGGTCGGCCTCGAACCGCGAGGGGTCGACGGGGGTGCCGGTGCCGTCGGCCGCCTGCACGATCGGGACCAGCCGGCCGGTGACGCCGTCGACGACGACCTCCGGGATACCCCCGGTGGCGGTGGCGACGACCGCGGTCTCGCACGCCATCGCCTCGAGGTTGACGATGCCCAGCGGCTCGTAGACCGACGGGCAGGCGAACACCGTCGCGGCAGTGAGCAGCGCGACCACGTCGTGGCGGGGCAGCATCTGCCCGATCCAGACCACGCCCTCGCGCCCGGAGCGCAGGTCGGCCACGAGCGCGTCGACCTCGGCGCCGATCTCGGGAGTGTCCGGGGCACCGGCGCACAGCACCAGCTGGACGTCCGGGGGCAGGGCGGCGGCCGCGCGGAGCAGGTGCGGCAGGCCCTTCTGCCGGGTCACCCGGCCGACGAACACGACGCTCGGCCGGTCCGGGTCGACGCCGAGCGCGCGCAGCCGGTCGGGGTCGTGCGCCGGTGCCCACTCGTCGGTGTCGATCCCGTTGTGCACCACGTGCACCCGGTCCGGGTCGACTGCGGGGTAGCAGCGCAGCACGTCCCCGCGCATCGCCTCGCTGACCCCGACGACGGCGGCGGCACCCTCGACCGCGGTGCGTTCGACCCACGAGCTCAACGCGTAGCCGCCGCCGAGCTGCTCGGCCTTCCAGGGCCGCAACGGCTCGAGGCTGTGGGCGGTGAAGACGTGCGGCATCCCGTGCAGCATCGACGCCACGTGGCCGGCCATGGCGGCGTACCACGTGTGCGAGTGGACGAGCCCCGCGCCGGCGCAGTCGGCGGCGATCCGCAGGTCGACCCCCAGCGAGCGGAGCGCGGAGTTGGCCCCGGCGAGGTCGGCGGGCTCGGGGTAGCCGGTCGTGCCGGCCTCGTCTCGGGGGTCACCGAAGCAGCGCACCCGTACGTCCACGTCATCGCGCCTGCGCAGCGCGCGCACCAGCTCGGCGACGTGCACACCGGCGCCGCCGTAGACGTCGGGTGGGTACTCCCGGGTGAGCACGTCGAGCCGCAGCGGCTGCGTCATGGGCGGCACCCTAGTGCCGGTCCGCCGACGCCACCGGTGGCCGCGGGTCGTCGGCTCGCCTAGGGTCGCGACGTGCCGGTACCGGGACGTGGACCGAAGGTGCTCGTGGTGGTGCTCGCCGGTGGCGAGGGCAAGCGGCTGATGCCGCTCACCGCCGACCGGGCCAAGCCCGCGGTGCCCTACGGCGGCATCTACCGGCTGATCGACTTCGCGCTGTCCAACGTCGTCAACTCCGAGTACCGCAAGGTCGTCGTGCTGACGCAGTACAAGTCGCACAGCCTCGACAAGCACGTGACGTCGACCTGGCGGCTGTCCGCGATGCTCGGCAACTACGTCGCGCCGGTGCCGGCGCAGCAGCGGGTCGGGAAGCGGTGGTACCTCGGCAGCGCCGACGCGATCTTCCAGAGCCTCAACCTGGTCGTCGACGAGCAGCCCGACATCATCGTCGTGGTCGGTGCCGACCACGTGTACCGGATGGACTTCTCCCAGATGGTCGCGGCGCACCTCGACTCCGGCGCGGCCGCGACGGTCGCCGCGATCCGGCAGCCGATCGGGCTGGCCGACCAGTTCGGCGTGATCGACGTCGACCCCGCCAGCCCCGCGAAGATCCGCGAGTTCCTGGAGAAGCCCACCTCGCCGCAGGGCCTGCCCGACTCTCCCGAGGAGGTGCTGGCCTCGATGGGCAACTACGTCTTCGATGCGAAGGCACTGGTCGAGGCGGTGACAGCCGACGCCGACCTGGACGACAGCAAGCACGACATGGGCGGCGACATCGTGCCGGCCTTCGTGTCGCGCGGCGAGGCCGGCGTCTACGACTTCAAGGACAACCAGGTGCCGGGCACGTCCGAGCGCGACCGCGACTACTGGCGCGACGTCGGGACGCTGTCGTCGTACCACGATGCACATCTCGACCTGGTCTCCGCGCTCCCGGTCTTCAGCCTCTACAACGCCGACTGGCCGATCTACACGATGTACGGGCCGCTGGCCCCCGCGAAGCTCGTGCACGGCGCGGGCGAGGAGCCGCCGCACGCCGACGAGGCGCTGCTGTCACCGGGCGTCGTGGTGAGCGGCTCGAGCGTCGAGCGATCGGTGCTGTCGCCGAACGTGTTCGTCGAGTCCGGCGCCGAGGTCACCGACTCGGTGCTGCTCGACGACGTCGTGGTCGGCGCGGGCGCCCGGATCCACCGCGCGATCCTGGACAAGAACGTCGTCGTGCCGCCCGGCGTCGAGATCGGCGTCGACCCCGCGGCCGACGCCGCGCGCGGTCTCACCGTGAGCGACGGGCTCACCGTGCTCGGCAAGGGCGAGGTCGTCCCCTCCCCGTAGCCCGACTTGTCACCGTCAGATCGCCATCTATGGCGACGTCGCGGTGACAACTCGCGTCGTCAGCAGAGGCCGTCGGGCGGGGTGAAGCGATCGCCGTACGCAGCCGCCAGCTCACGAGCCCGCGCGCAGAACGCCTCGACGCCACCGGGGTAGCCGCGGACGTACTGCACCGCACCGCCGTGCAGCGGCGGGAACCCGATGCCCATGATCGAGCCGATGTTGGCGTCGGCGGTGGAGCCGAGCACGCCTTCGTCGAGGCAGCGCTGCGTCTCCAGCGCCATCGCGAACAGCATCCGCTGCTGCATGTCGACGAAGGGCACCGGGCTGTCGCCGCCGGTCGCCGCACCGAACGCGTCCCACAGCCCGGGCCACAGTCGCTTGGGGCCGTCGGCGGGGTAGTCGTAGAAGCCGGCGCCGGCCGCCTTGCCGCGGCGGTCGTGTTCGTCGACCAGCGCGTCGACGACCGCCATGCCCGGGTGCACCGGGTGCTCGCGACCCTCGGCCTCGGCGGCCTTCCGCGCCTCGGCCTCGATGTGCCGCGGCAGGGTCAGCGTGAGCTCGTCCAGCATCGCCAGCGGAGGTGCCGGGAAGCCGGCCTGGGTGGCCGCGCGCTCGACCGACACCGGGTTGCAGCCCTCGGCCAGCAGCGCCGCTCCCTCCATCACCAGCGTGCCGAAGACGCGCGAGGTGAAGAACCCGCGCGAGTCGCCCACCACGATCGGTGTCTTGCCGATCGCGAGCACGAAGTCGTACGCCCGGGCCAACGCCGCGTCCGAGGTCTGCTCGCCCACGATGATCTCGACCAGCGGCATCTTGTCGACCGGCGAGAAGAAGTGCAGGCCGCAGAAGTCGTCCCGGCGCTGCACCGCCGCCGCAAGAGCGGTGATCGGCAGTGTCGACGTGTTCGAGCACAGCAGCGCGTCGTCGGCAACCGCGGGCTCGGCCTCGCCGAGCACGCGGTGCTTGAGGTCGGCGTCCTCGAAGACCGCCTCGATCACGAGGTCGCAGCCGGCGAGGTCGTCCAGCGAGTCGGTCGGGTGGATGCGCGCCAGCAGCGCGTCACGCTGCTCGTCGCTGCTGCGTCCCTTGGCAATCGCCTTGTCCAGCAGGGATCTCGAGTACGCCTTCCCCTTGTCGGCACGCTCGACGTCGGTGTCCTTGAGCACGACGTCGATGCCGGCCTTGGCGGTCGAGTACGCGATGCCGGCGCCCATCATCCCGGCACCGAGCACCGCGACCCGGGTGGCCCGCCGCTGCTCGTGGCCTTCCGGGCGCGACCCGCCGGCGGTGATGGCCTGCAGGTCGAAGAAGAACGCCTGCGTCATGTCCTTGAACTGCTGGTGGCAGATGAGGTCGACCAGGTAGCGAGACTCGATCCGCAGGGCGGTGTCGACGTCGACCTGTGCCCCCTCGACCGCCGCTGCCATGATCGCCCGCGGCGCGGCGTACGGCGCACCCTTGGTCTGCTTGCGCAGGTTGGCGGGGAACGCGGGCAGGAACTGCGCGAGCTTGGGCGTCGACGGTGTACCGCCGGGCATCCGGTAGCCCTCGCGGTCCCAGGGCTGCGTCGCGGCGTCGGAGTCGTCGGCGTGCTCGAGCACCCACGCGCGCGCCGCCGGGATCAGGTCGCCGGCGTCGTCGACCAGCTCGTCCACGATGCCGGCCGCGACCGCCCGGTCCGGCTTCATCCGGGGGCCCTGCAGCAGCACGTTCATCAGCGCGTCCTGCAGGCCGAGCATCCGGACCGTGCGGGTGACGCCGCCGGCACCCGGTAGCAGGCCGAGCGTCACCTCGGGCAGGCCGAACTGCGCCTTCGCACCGGCCACCGCGATCCGCCGGTGGCAGGCCAGCGCGATCTCCAGCCCGGCCCCGAGCGCCGTCCCGTTGAGGGCGGCGACGACCGGCCTGCCGAGCGTCTCGAGACTGCGCAGCTGGCGCTTGACCTGCTCGATCGTGGCGAACACGTCGGCCGCGTCGTCGGGCGTCGCGCGCGACATGCCGGTCAGGTCGCCGCCGGCGAAGAACGTCGGCTTCGCACTGGTCACCACGACGCCGCGCACGCCGTCCCGTTCGGCGACGAGCCGGTCGATCGCGCGGCCCATGGACGCCACGTAGGCCTCGTTCAGGGTGTTGGCGCGCTGGGTGGGGTCGTCGAGCACCAACGTCACGACGCCGTCGCCGTCGCGCTCGTACCGGACCGCCGTGGCCGTGTCCTGCACCTGCGTGCTCATGCCAGCCTCTCGATGATCGTGGCGACGCCCATTCCCCCGCCCACGCACAGGGTGACCAACCCGTAGCGCTGCTCGCGTCGCTCCAGCTCGTCCAGCACGGTGCCGAGCAGCATCGCGCCGGTCGCGCCGAGCGGGTGGCCCATGGCGATCGCACCGCCGTTGACGTTGGTGAGGTCGTGCGGGACGGACAGGTCGGCCATGAACCGCTTGACCACTGCGGCGAACGCCTCGTTCATCTCGAACAGGTCGATGTCGGTCGTCTCCAGGCCGGCCTTGGCGAGCGCCTTGCGGCTGGCCGGCGCTGGTCCGGTGAGCATGATGGTGGGCTCGGACCCGCTCACCCCGGTGGACACGATCCGGGCCCGCGGGGTGAGACCGTGCCGCCGCCCGGCCTCCGCGCTGCCGACCAGCACCACGGATGCGCCGTCGACGATGCCGGACGAGTTCCCGGCGTGGTGCACGTGGTCGATCCGCTCGACCCAGTGGTACTTCTCGAGGGCGACCGCGTCGAAGCCGCCGTGCTCGCCGATCGAGGCGAAGCTCGGTTTCAGCCCGGCGAGGCTCTCGACCGTCGAGTCGGGGCGTACGTGCTCGTCGTGGTCGAGCACCACGAGGCCGTTGCGGTCGCGCACCGGCACCAGCGAGCGGGCGAACCGGCCGTCGGCGAACGCCTTGGCGGCGCGGGCCTGCGACTCCGCGGCATAGGTGTCGACATCGGTACGGTCCCAGCCGCCGAGGGTGGCGATGAGGTCGGCACCGATGCCCTGCGGCACGAAGTCGGTGGCGAACGCCGTCATCGGGTCGGTGGCCCACGCGCCACCGTCGCTGGCCATCGGCACCCGGCTCATCGACTCGACGCCGCCGGCGACGATGAGGTCCTCCCAGCCGGACCGGACCCGCTGCGCGGCCTGGTTGACGGCCTCCAGTCCGCTGCTGCAGAAGCGGTTCAGCTGGACGCCGGCGACGGTGTGCGGCCAGCCGGCGGCCAGCGCCGCCGTCTTGGCGATGTCGGAACCCTGGTCGCCGATCGGCGTCACGCAGCCGAGCACGACGTCCTCGACGCCACCGGGATCGAACGACGGGTGCCGGCGCTCGAGCTCGTGCAGCAGCCCGACCACGAGGTCGACCGGCTTGACCTCGTACAGGCTGCCGGTGCGCTTGCCGCGCCCGCGCGGGGTGCGGACGGCGTCGTAGACGAACGCCTCGGAGTACGCCTCGGTGGGTGCTGGGGGCATGCTCCGGATCGTGACACGACCGCTGTCACGGTGTCACGCTGGGGAGATGGACCTCACGGTCGACGAGCTCGCCGAGCGCTCCGGCACGACCGTGCGCACGGTGCGGTTCTACACCGGCCGCGGGCTGATCCCCCCGCCGCGGATGCAGGGCCGGGTCGGCTGGTACGGCGCCGACCACCTGGCCCGGCTGGAGCTGGTGCGCGAGCTGCAGGCGCACGGGTTCACCCTGGCCGCGATCGAGCGCTACCTCGCGCGGGTCCCCGCCGACGCGACCCCGCAGGACATCGCGCTGCATCGGACGCTGCTCGCGCCCTGGGCACCCGACCTGCCCGAGACCGTCGACCTGGCGGAGCTGCAACGCCGGGCGGGGCGAGACCTGGACGACGCCGCGGTCGACGTGCTGGTGGCCCTCGGGGTGGTGGAACCGACCTCCGACGACGACGTCTTCCGGCTCGCACCGGCGCACCTGGGGCTCGGCGTGGAGATGCTCGAGCTCGGGCTGCCGGTCGAGGCAGCCGCCGCCGCACACCGGCTGTTCTCGGCCCACGGCAGGGCACTCGCGCAGGAGCTCACCGAGCTGTTCCGCTCGCAGGTCTGGCCGCTGCTGCGCGCGTCCACGGACCCGGAACGGGTCCAGCAGGTGGTCGAGCGGTTCAAGCCGGTGACCGTGCAGGCGCTGGTGCTGGCCTACGAGCAGGCCGTCGACGAGGCGAAGCGGGAGACCATCAGGCGCCGCGCATGACCGCTGGCACACTGGCCGCATGACTTCCCTGACCTGTCCGAAGTGCCAGGGGTCCATGCGGGCCTACGAACGCAACGGCATCACCGTCGACCAGTGCGGCGAGTGCCGCGGGATCTTCCTCGACCGCGGCGAGCTCGAGCACCTGGTCGAGGCCGACTCGAGGGCCCACACGCCTGCCCCCTCGGCGGCTCCGCCGCGCCGTGACGACGACCACCACCGCGACGAGCGCTACCGCGACGACGACCGCTATCGCGGCGACAGCCACGGGTACTCCAAGAAGAAGCGCAAGAGCAGCTGGGTGGACGAGCTGTTCGGCTGAGACCGGTCAGCCCGCAGGTCAGCCCGGCTCGGGCTTGTCGCGGTACATCGCCTCGTCGGCGGCGCGCAGCACGGCGGCAGCATCCACGGTGTCGCCGGACAGGATGGCGACCCCGACGCTGAGGCCCACCTGGACGGTCGATCCGTCGGTGGTGACCGGGTTGTCGACGGCGACCCGGAGGCGCGATGCCAGCTGCTCGGCCTGCGCTGCGTCGACGTCTCGGGCCACGATCACGAACTCGTCGCCCCCCAGCCGCCCCACCGCGTCCTGGGCCCGGCTGGCCTCGCACAGGCGGCGGGCGATCACGGCGAGCACCCGGTCGCCGGCCTCGTGACCGTGCTCGTCGTTGACCCGCTTGAACCCGTCGAGGTCGCAGAACAGCACTGCACCCGGGCGGCCGGTGCGCCGCGCCTCTTCGACCGCCGCCGCCAGCTTCTCGTGCATCGCGTGCCGGTTGAGCAGCCCGGTGAGCGGGTCCTGGCTGGCACGCCGACGCAGCTCGTCCTGCGCTGCCCGACGCCGGGTCACGTCGTCGACCTGGCAGACGGCGTGCGCGGCGGTGCCGTCATCGGGGCGTACGGCCGACAGCGTGAGCGCCACCCACACCTCCGTGCCGTTCGGCCGCAGCCAGCGCACCTCGGGTCGTTTCACGTCGTGGTCGCCGCTGCACAGCGCCTCGACGGCCCGTACGACGATCTCGCGATCGTCCACGTGGGTGACGTCGAGGAGCCGGGTCGACGCCACGTCCGCCGGGGTCCGCCCGAGGATCCGGCACAGGGCCGGGTTGACCTGGGAGAACCGGGTGGCGGCTCCGCCGGACAGAGTCGAGCACGGCCATGCCCGTGCCGGCGCTCTCGAACGCGAGCCGGAACGCCTCCTCGCTGGTCCGGAGCTGCTCGGTGAGCCGTGCGTTGTCGACCGCGGTGCCCGCCTGCGCGGCGAACATCTGCAGCAGGTCGCGCTGTTCCGGACCGGGTCGGCGTCCGCCGCGCGGCAGGTCTACCGAGAGCATTCCCACCAGGTCGCCGGACGGCGCGCTCAACGGGGCGTACAACAGGTCGTTGGCGTGCCACTTGTCCGGATCGTGGGTGGGCTCGAGGTCGGGGATCCACATGATGTCGACCGTGGACTCGGGTACCCGGTCGGCGGGGATGAAGCGCAACGTGCCCCAGTGCTCGGCGACCGCGAGGTCGGCCTCCCAGGTGTCCGCCGGGTAGCGGGTGCCCAGCAGCTGCGCGCACATCTCGGCTGGACCGGCCGCGGCGACCACCTCGAACTCGCCGTTGGGCATCCGCCGGTTGAGCACAGCCGCGTCGAACCCGACCACCTCGACCACCCCGTCGACGACGGCCTGCAGGGTCTCCGCGAGCGTCGCGCACCCGTTGATCCGCGCAGTGAGCTCGTGCAGCCGGCGCAGGGTCGCCACGTCGAGACCGTCATCGGTCCTCGCCATGTCGCCCTCCCCGCATCGAACGTCCGTGCACCCGGACGTCCGCCTCCATGGTCGACCGCGGGTCGCCCCCGCGTCTCGACAATCGGGCCGGGATCTCGGCTCATAGTCCCATGGAGCGGCCGATGATCTCCTTCATCACCTCGGTGGTGCCGCCGTAGATGGTCTGCCCGCGGGTGTCCAGGAAGGCCCGCGAGATCGGGTACTCGCTCATGTAGCCGTAGCCGCCGTGCAGCTGCAGGCACCGGTCGGCGACCCGCTTCTGCAGCTCGGTGGTCCACCACTTGGCCATCGCCGCCTCGTCGATGCCGAGGGTGCCGGCGCCGAGCTCTTCGATGCACCGGTCGACGAAGACCCGCGCGATCCGCGTCTCGGTCGCCATCTCGGCGACCGCGAAGCGCGAGTGCTGGAACGAGCCCACCGGCCGGCCGAACGCGGTGCGCTCCTTGACGTACGCGAGCGTCATCTCCAGCATCGCCTCGCACGCCGCGACGGCGACGACCGCGATCGCCAGCCGCTCCTGCGGGAGCCGCTCCATCAGGTAGCCGAAGGCCCGGCCTTCCTGACCGAGCAGGTTGGTCGCCGGCACGCGCACGCCGTCGAAGAACAGCTCGGCGGTGTCCTGGGCTTTGAGCCCGATCTTGTCCAGGTTGCGGCCGCGCTCGAAGCCGGACATGCCGCGCTCGACCACGAGCAGGGACAGCCCGGCGGCGCCCGTTCCTGGCGCGGTCGACGCGACCACGATCACCAGGTCGGCGCTGATCCCGTTGGAGATGAAGGTCTTGGAGCCGTCGAGCACGTACGCGTCGCCGTCGCGCCGGGCGGTCGTGCTGATCGCCTGCAGGTCGGATCCGGCGCCCGGCTCGGTCATTGCGATAGCGGTGATGAGCTCGCCGGAGCAGAAGCCGGGCAGCCAGCGCGCCCTCTGCTCGTCGGTCGTGAGATCCAGCAGGTACGGCGCGTTGATGTCGTTGTGGATGCCGAAGCCGACACCGCTGGCGCCCACCCGGGTGAACTCCTCCGCGAGCACGGCGTTGTAGCGGAAGTCGCGCACACCTGCGCCGCCGTACTGCTCCGGGGCCATGAATCCCAACAGGCCTTGGGATCCGGCCGCCGTCCAGAGCTCGCGCGGCACGATGCCGGCGGCCTCCCACTCGGCGTAGTGCGGCGCGACCTGCTTGGCGCAGAAGCTGCGGACCGTGTCGCGGAACGACTCGTGGTCGGCGTCGAAGATCGTGCGCTCCACTCAGCTCTCCCCTCGTACGACGCCGTCGGCCAGCAGCCGGTCGACGTCAGCGACCCCCCAGGCCAGCAAGGCCTCGCGGGTGTGCTGGCCGGGTCTGGTCGGCGGCGTCGACAGCGCAGCCGGCGTGCGGGAGAACCGCGGCGCCGGTGCCGGCTGGACGGCGCCACCGTGCTCGACGAACGTGCCGCGGGCGACCAGCTGCGGGTGCCGCGCTGACTCCTCGAGCGACAGCACCGGGGCCACGCACGCGTCGCTGCCGTCGAAGACCTGCAGCCACTCCGCGAGCGGGCGCGACGCCAGCCGGTCGGCGAGCACCTTGCGCAGCCGGGGCCAGCCGTCGACGTCGTACTGCGCGGGCAGGTCGTCGTCGGCGAGGTCGAGCCGTTCCAGCAGCTCTTCGTAGAACTGCGGCTCCAGCGGCCCGACGGCCAGGTGCCGGTGGTCGGCGGTCTCGTAGACGGAGTAGAACGGCGCGCCGCCGTCGAGCAGGTTGACGCCGCGGCGGTCCTGCCAGGTGCCGGCGCCCACCATGCCCCGCACCATCGAGGCCAGGTGGCTGGCGCCGTCGACGATCGCTGCGTCGACGACCTGCCCCTGGCCGCTGCTGCGCGCCTCGAGCACTGCGGCGAGGACCCCGGTCACGAGGTACATCGCGCCGCCGCCGAAGTCACCGACCAGGTTGAGCGGCACCTGCGGCGGGCCGCCCGCGTCGCCGATGGCGTGCAGCGCACCGGTGACCGCGACGTAGCCGATGTCGTGCCCGGCGGTGCCCGCCAGCGGACCGTCCTGCCCCCAGCCGGTCATCCGGCCGTAGACCAGGCGCGGGTTGCGCTCCAGGCAGGCGGCCGGCCCGATCCCGAGCCGCTCGGCCACCCCCGGACGGAACGCCTCGATCAGCACGTCGGCCCGCGCGGCCAGGTCGAGCACCACTCCCGGTCCCTCGGGCCGCTTGAGATCGACGGCCACCGACGGGCGGCCGCGGGTGAGCAGGTCGTGCTCGTACGGGCCGAAGGCGGTGCCGCCGCCGGGGCGGTCGACCCGTACGACGTCGGCGCCAAGGTCGGCCAGCAGCATGGCCGCGAACGGCGCCGGGCCCAGGCCGGCCAGCTCGACCACCCGGAGCCCGGTGAGGGGTCCGGACCGGGGTTCGTGCATCACCCCGGCATTGTGACACCGGCACTGTCACAATGGATCCGACCCGAACGGCGAAGGAGGTCGACACCGTGGCCCGCCAGGCCCTGCGCGCGGGGCGTCTGCAGGTGGCGTACACCCGCACCGGTCGGGGGGAGCCGGTGGTGCTGGTGCACGGCATCGGGCACCGGCGGCAGGCGTGGGACCCGGTGCTGCCGGCGCTGTCGCGGCGTCGCGACGTGATCGCCCTCGACCTGCCCGGCTTCGGGGAGTCGCCGGCGCTGCCGGCCGGTGAGGGCTACGACCTGGCGACCACCGTGGAGGGCTTCGGCGAGTTCTTCGCCGCGCTCGACCTCGGCCGCCCGCACGTCGTCGGCAGCTCGCTGGGTGGGGCGATCGCGCTGGAGCTGGGTGCCCGAGGACTGGTGTCGTCGGTGACCGCGCTTGCGCCGGCGGGGTTCTGGACCGCGCTGGAGCGACGCTGGGCGCTGACCCTGCTGAGCACGGTGCGCGCGTCCGCCCTGGTGCCCGACCTGGTGCTGCGCCGGGTCGCGGCCGACCCCGCGTGGCGGGCGTCGATGGTGCGGATGCTCTACGTGCACCCGGAGCGCCAGGACGCGGAGGCGTTCCTCGGGGACGCCCGGGCGATCAAGAACGCGGTGGGGTTCCGGCCGACGGCCGCCTTCGGGCGCACGTACACCTGCGAGGCGGTCCCCGAGGTGCCGACCACGATCGGGTGGGGCACCCGGGACCGGGTGCTGCCACCCGCCCAGGCCGCCCGCGCCCGCCGTCGCCTGCCCGACGCCACCCACGTGGCGATGCGCGGCTGCGGCCATCTGCCGATGCTGGACGACCCCCGCCTGGTCGCCCGGGTCATCCTTGCCGGCACCGAGGCCGGCGTCGCCGCCGCCTGAGTTTCCCAAGGGCCCACGGGAAAGCGTCACCGCTCACGTGTGGCCACACGTGAGAGGTGACGTTTTCACGGCAGACCTTGAGAAAAACCCCTCCGGCGTCAGCCGATGTGGAAGCGGCGGAGGAAGTCGCGGGTACGGGCCTCGCGCGGCTGGGCGAGCAGCTGGGCGGCGGGGCCCTGCTCGTGCACGACGCCGTCGTGCAGGAAGCAGACCCGGTCGGCGACGTCGCGGGCGAAGATCAGCTCGTGCGTCGCGATCAGCATCGTCATGCCGTCGTCGCGCAGCTCGGCGATCATGTCCAGCACCTCGGCGACCAGCTCCGGGTCCAGCGCCGACGTCACCTCGTCGAGCAGCAGCAGCCGGGGGTTCGTCGCGACCGCACGCACCAGCGCGACCCGCTGCTGCTGCCCACCGGACAGGCTGTCGGGGTAGGCGGACGCCTTGCCCGCAAGCCCGAACCGCTCGAGCAGCACCATCGCCTGCTCGCGCGCTTCGCGGCGGCTCCGGCCGTGCACCTTGCGCGGTGACAGCGTGACGTTGTCCAGCACGGACAGGTGCGGGAACAGGTTGTACGCCTGGAACACCAGCCCGATGTGCCGGCGCACCTCGTCGACGTCGACGCGGGGGTCGGTGACGTCGAGGGCGCCGAACCACACGGTCCCGTCGTCGACCCGTTCCAGCAGGTCGAGGCAGCGCAGCAGGGTCGACTTGCCCGACCCGGACGCCCCGATCAGGCAGACCACCTCGCCCGCGTCCATGGTGAGGTCGATCCCGGCGAGGACGTCGTGCCGGCCGTACCGCCTGCGCAGGCCCTCGACGCGCAGCAGCGGCACCAGCTCGTCGTCGCCGTGCAGGACGCTCACCCGAGCACCCGGCCCTGCTCGCGCCGCAGCTGGCGCAGCGCCAGCCAGTCGGCAAAGCGCGCGATCGGCACCGTGACGGCGATGAAGAACAGCGCCGTGACCACGTACGGCGTGAAGTTGAAGTCGGCGCTCGACCGCACCTGTGCCGCCCGCAGCGCCTCGACGACACCGATAACCGAGACCAGCGCGGTGTCCTTCTGCAACGAGACGAAGTCGTTGAGCAGCGGCGGCATCACCCGGCGGATCCCCTGCGGCAGCACCACCAGCCGCATCGTCTGCCCGTACGACAACCCGAGCGCCCGGCCGCTGAGCGCTTGGCTCGGGTGCACCGACATGATCCCGGCGCGCACCACCTCGGCGACGTACGCGCCGTAGGAGAGCGTCAGCGCGATCAGGCCGAGCGTGAAGTAGTCGGTCGGCATCCCCTGCAGGCCGAGTGCCGGGAACCCGAAACCGACCAGGAACACCACCAGCAGCGTCGGCGTGCCTCGGAAGACGTCGGTGTAGACGATCGCCAGCAGCTTCAACGGCATCATCGCCGGCGACGGCACCACCCGGATCACCGCCACCAGCACCGCCACCACGAGGATCGCCACCTCGGCAGCGAGGAAGAGCTTGATGTTGAAGACGAACCCCTTGGCCACCTCCGGCAACGCGGCGCGTGCCTCCTCGGGGTCGAAGTAGCTCTCCTGCACCGCCGGCCAGCCGGGTGACAGCGTGACCCCCCAGGCGAGCAGGCCGAGCACGACGACCGTGGACGCGAGCGCGAGGGTCGCGCGCTGGCCCGTCCGACGTCGCCGGTACGACTCGCGCTGCCGCTGGGTGTCGCTGGGCGTCCACCCGGCGTCGGTGGCGCCGCCGCTCAGGACAGCTCCGGCACGTCGACGGACTCGGACAGCCAGCGCTGCTCGAGCTGGTCGAGCGTTCCGTCGGAATCGAGCGCCGCCACGGCCTGGTTGAGGCACTCGACCAGGGGGTTGTTCAGCTCCAGCAGCATCCCGAACTGCTCGGTCGCCCCTGACGTCTGGAACTGTCCGGCGATGGTGCTGTCGGACAGCACCGCCGCGGTGATGTAGAACGCGCTCGGCAGGTCGGCGACGATCGCGTCGACCTGGCCGTTCTGCAGCGCCTTGGTCGCAGCATTCGTGTCGTCGAACACCGACGGGTCGTTGTCGGGATCGATCTCGGTCTCGATCGCCTCCAATGACGTCGTGCCCACCTGGGCGCCGATCTTGGCGTCGGCGAAGTCGGCGAGCGAGCCGGCGTCGGCGTACGACGAGTCCTTCATCGTGATGATGGCCTGGGCGGCGTCGTAGTAGCCCTCGGAGAAGGTCACCTGCTCGGCGCGCTTGGGCGTGATCGAGATCTGGTTGATGTCGAAGTCGAAGTCCTTGGGGCCTGGCTGGTAGCTGGCGTTGAACGGCACCGTCACCCACTCGACCTCGTCCTTGCTGAAGCCGAGCTCCTCGGCGACTGCGTAGGCGACCGCCGACTCGTAACCCTTGCCGTTGGTGGGGTCGTTGTTCTGGAACCACGGCGGGTACGCCGGGTCGTCGGTGGCGATGGTGAGCTGCCCCTCCTTGTACGGCTCGAGGGTCTCGGGGGTGCAGTCCGCCCCGAGCGTCGATCCCGCCTCGGATGCGCCGTCGTCGTCCTCCGGCGCGCACGCGGAGGCGGCGAGCACCACCACCGAGGTGGCCACCAGGGGCAGGACGCGGGCAACGGCTCGTCTTCGCATGGCCTGATCGTAGGCTGCCGCCGACCTCTGCCGGGGGGCTTCGGGCCGAGTCTCAGCGCCCGATCCGCGCGATGGGGGACACGCCGAAACGCTCGGCGACCAGCGCCTTGATGCCGGCGGGGAACCCGCTCACCGACCCGAGGTGGGCGGGCAGCAGCGCCCGCTGCGCCTCGCCGTCGCCGGCGAAGGCCGCGATGCACCGCTCGGGCTCCGCGTTGGCAAGGGTGAGGATCGCCCCGGTGGCGCCGACAGCCCCGGCCATCGTGAGCAGCGTCGCGGCGCCCACGTAGACGTCGCCGTCGAGTGCCGCCAGCTCCCGCAGCAACCGCTCGGCGTCGCCGGAGGAGTCCTTCATCCCGTCGACCGGCAGGTCGGAGAGCAGGTCGACGTCGAGGCCGGGAGCGGACGCGTACGGGTAGTGGTAGGCCAGCACGGGCCGCCCGCCGGCGGCCTTGGCCACGGTGTCGTAGTAGGGCCGGGGGTCGGCCACCCGCGGCGGCGACAGCACCAGCACGGCATCGGCTCCGTCGTCGAACGCCTGCCCGGTGAGCTCGGCAGCGGCAGCACCCGTGGTGGAGCCGGTGCCGGTGATGACCGGCACGTCGGCCGGCAGGGCCGCACGAACGGCGCGGGTCAGTCGGCTGCGCTCGTCGGTGCTGAGCGCCGATGCCTCCCCGGTCGTGCCGGCGACGACCACGGACCGCACACCGCAGTCGACGAGCCGTACGGACAGGTCGGCCGTGGCGGCGGTGTCGAGGGCTCCGCGTGCGTCGAACAGGGTCACGAGCGCGACACCGACTCCGGTGAAGACAGCGGCCATGGGGTGGGACTCCTCACTCTCCGGGGGTGGCGGGGCAGGTGGTCACGTGGTCGGTGGCTCGGAGGCGCCGTCGAGCCGGACGGTCGCGGCGCCCAGGGTGGTGCGCCGCCCACCGTCGTCGGTGGTCCAGAGCTCGAGCTCGACCAGGTCGCCGTCACGGCTGACGACCCGGCCGGCACAGGTGCACGCGCGGTCGCGGAAGTCCATGCCGCGGTAGGACGCCTCGAGGGAGACGATCCGACCGCGACCGGCCACCCACTCCTCCACGAGGCGCCCGAGCCAGGCCGTCTTGAGCAGCCCGTGCACGGACAGGTCGGGATGACCCAGCCGAGCGGCGAACGGCACGTCGTAGTGCATCTCGTAGAAGTCACCGCTGGCTCCGGCGTACTGCACCAGCGTGCGCAGCGTGGCGACGACGGTCAGCGGGTCGGGCTCGTCCCCGACCGTGATCTCGGCGGTCATCGGCGGATCCGCGTCGCGACGTGACGAACCGCGAGCTCGCCGTCGGCGCGCCGGAACTCGGTGACGAACGTGAGGATCGCCATCGCGCCGGCACGCCCCTGCTTCTCGGTGACGCCGGTGAACCGTTGCGCGGAGCAGAGCTCGTCGCCCAGCCGCAGCGCGGCGTGGTAGTCGAACCGGTCACCGCCGTTGAGCCAGCCGGCGCCGTACGCGTCTGCCGCGGGCAGCGACGGCGGCTCGTCGAGGAAGCACGCGCACAGCGTGGCGGGCACCGCGGCGGGGTCGTCGGTCGGTGCCGCGCCGATCGCCTCCCGGAAGAACCGCAGGTGTCGCTGCTCGATCACGTCGCGGCGCTCGGGTGCCACCCAGCCGACGGCCTGTTCGAGGGCGGCGAGCGGCCCGGTCCGGTCCGTCATCGACCGTCCTCCGCCACGTCCGCGCCGGCAGCGGCGCTCTCCTCGCGCCGGACCGACTCGAGCCACTCCAACGACTGCGGCGACCCACCCGGGAACGACCCGCCCGCGTCCACCAGGAACGTGCGGTGGCCGTGGTTCCTCAGCTGGTCCTGCACCGATGCCGCGTCGCCCTCCTCGATGGACGACAGGATCCGGCGGTGCCGCTCGGCGTCGCCGCGCAGGGTCTCGCGGCTGCGCCGGGCCTGCCGGTTCATGCCCATGCACAGCCGCATCTGCATGGCCAGCGAGCGGAACGCCTCCTCGAGCCGACGGTGGCCCGCCAGACCCACGACCGCGACGTGGAAGTCGAAGCCCCGCTCGGTGACCCGCGCCGACGAGTCGTCGGCGGCGGCCTGCTCGAGCGCGGCGAACGCGTCCCGGCAGCGCTGCAGCCGCGCCGGGGTCCGTACCGGCACGCCGATCTGCACCGCCATCCGCTCCAGCTCCTCGCGGAAGCTGAAGATCTCGTAGACGTCGTCGAGGCTCAACGGCGTCACGATGGCGCCGCGGCGCGGCACCTGGACGATCAGGCCCTCCTGCTCCAGCACCCGCATCGCCTCGCGCAGCGGTGGCCGGCTGATGTTCAGCACGCCGGTGAGCCGGTTCTCCACCACCCGGTCGCCGGGGCTCAGCTGCCCGCTCAGGATCATGTCCCGCAGCGCCCGGGCCGCCAGCGTGACCAGGCTCGGCGGGGACTCGATCTGCCAGTCCGCGGCTGCGGCGGACGACGGCGGCGCGCCTGTGGGTGTCACCCACACCTCCTGAGACCGGCCGGAAATCTTCTGGTCTGTGGCTCTTGCCACGTATGTCCGTCTTCTGTAGACAGTAGTCCACATGCACCCGACCTCGGAAGGGCTTCATCGATGACCGACGACCGCGCCGCGCCGCTGGCCGGCGTGACGGTGCTCGAGGTCGGCGCCTTCATGGCCGCACCGTTCGCCACCATGCAGCTGGCCGACCTCGGCGCCCGGGTGCTCAAGGTCGAGGTGCCCGGGTCCGGTGATCCGGTACGCGCGACCGGCCCGTTCATCGAGGGCGAGAGCTCGCCGTTCGCGCGGCTCAACCGCAACAAGCAGTCCGTCGCGCTCGACCTCAAGACGCCGGCCGGGCGCGACGCCCTGCTGGCGCTGGCATCGACCGCCGACGTGCTGGTGGAGAACCTCCGACCCGGGGCCGTGACCAAGCTCGGCCTGGACTACGCGAGCGTCAGCAAGGTCGCACCGCAGCTGGTCTACGCCTCGGCGTCCGGCTGGGGACAGGACGGGCCGCTGGCGCAGCAGCCGGGGCTGGACATCATGGCCCAGGCGCGCGGCGGCCTGATGAGCATCACCGGCACCCCCGAGGGCGACCCGGTCAAGGTCGGTGTGCCCATCTGCGACCTGGTGTGCGCGCTCTACGTCGCGCTCGCGGTCACCGCCGCGCTGCGCGAGCGCGACCGCACCGGGCTCGGTCAGCACATCGACGTGTCGCTGCTGGAGTCGGGCGTCTCGTTCGCGGTCTGGGAGGCGGGCAAGTACTTCGCCACGGGCGAGGTCGGGCGCCCGCTGGGATCGGCGCACCAGACGTCGGCCCCGTACCAGGCGTTGCGCAGCGCCGACGGCTACGTCACGGTCGGCGCCGTCACCGCCAAGACCTGGGCCGGGCTGGCTCAGGCACTGGACATGCCGCGGCTGCTGGCCGATCCACGGTGGTCGGACGCGTTCGCCCGGCACGCCCACCGCGAGGAGCTGGTCGACACCCTCGAGGAGGTCACCTCGACCCGCAGCACCGACGACCTGGTCGCGGCACTGGAGGCCGCTGGGGTCCCGTGCGCACCGATCGCGGACTACTCCGAGGTGTTCACCAGCGAGCACCTCAACGCCCGCCAGTTCTTCTGGGACGCGCCGCACCCCGTCATGGGTCAGGTACGTCAGCTCGGTTCGCCGATGCGGTTCTCCCGCACCCCGGCGGTGCAACGAGCGGCCGGTCCCCGACTCGGCGCCGACACCCGGGACGCGCTGCGCGCCGCCGGCTACTCCGACAGCGACATCGACGAGCTCACCGACACCGGCGCTGCCCAGGTCGCGGAGCCGGCCCCCCACGTGAAGTCGACCGAGAGGAGCCTGCGATGACCGACCCCATCGTTCCCGGCATCAGCGCCACGCTCGACCGTGTCGTCGGCGAGGAACACTGCACCCACCGCGGTGGCTACGACATCTTCTCCACCCCGAACCTCGTGCTGCTGCTCGAGGAGACCGCCATCGACGCCCTCGCGCCGCACCTGGGCACGAGCCAGTCCAGCGTCGGCAGCCGGATCGACATCGCCCACGTGGCACCGACGCTGCGGGGTCAGCGCGTCTCGGCCACCGCCACCGTCACGGAGGTCGACCGCCGACGCGTCGCCTTCGACATCACCGTGCGCGACGACGTCGAGGTGATCGGCCACGGCACCCACGACCGCTTCGTCGTCGACCTCGAACCGTTCGTCGACCGACTGCAGCAGAAGGCCGAAGCCGCCACCACGGAGGAGTCAGCATGAATCGCAGCACCACGGCCCTCGCCGCCGGCGCCGGCGTCGCCGCACTCGTCCTCGCCGGCTGCGGGGACACCGGGGACAGCGCGGCCGGCAGCTACCAGCCGCGTGGCGACGTCACCATGATCATCCCGTTCGCGCCGGGCGGCGGCAGCGACCTCGCCGGTCGCGCCACCGCGGCGGCCATCGAGGACGCCGTCGACGGCGTCAACGTCAGCGTGGAGAACCGCGACGGCGGCTCCGGCGCGGTCGGCTACTCCTACTTCCTCGGTCAGACCGGCGACGCCGAGACGCTGCTCGCCACCGAGACGGCACTGCTCGCACTGCCGAACACCCAGGAGGTCGAGTTTGACTACGAGGACTTCACCCCGATCGCGAAGCTCGCCGACGACTACACCCTGATGGTGACCAGCGCCGACGCACCGTACGAGGACTGCAAGGACGTCGTCGAGGCGTCGAAGTCCGACCGCCTTTTGGCCGGTATCTCCGGGCAGGCGGGCGTGGACAACATCGTGCTGACGCTGACCGAGCAGCAGACCGGCGCGGAGTTCGACCGGGTGGTCTTCGAGTCCGGCGGCGAGCTCACGGCAGCGCTGCTCGGCGGCCAGGTCGACATCGCGTCGCTGAACCCGGGCGAGGTCATGGGCCAGCTCGAGTCGGGTGACCTCAAGGCGCTGTGCGCCTACTCCGAGAAGCGCTACGACTACGAGGCGCTCAAGGACATCCCCACCGCCAAGGAGCAGGGCATCGACGTCGCGTTCGCGCAGTTCCGCGGCGTCCTCGCACCCGGTGGGATCTCCGAGGCAGAGAAGGAGTACTGGACCGACGTGATGGCCGACGTCATGGAGACCGACGCCTACCAGGAGTGGGTCGAGTCCGGACTGCTGCAGGACACCTCGCTCGTCGGGGACGAGTTCAGCGAGTACCTCGACCAGAGCAACGAGACCGTCCAGCAGGCCATGGAGGGGTGACCACCGTGCCCGCCAACGTCCGCACCGCGGCACGCGGTGAGCTGGCCGCGTACGCACTGCTCACCGCTGCGGGCGGATGCCTGGTCGTCACGTCGTTCGGCTACGGGCTGCGCAACGAGGACGGCTCGATCGGTCCGGGCCTCCTCCCACTCGCCATCGGGTCGTGCATGGTCGTGCTCGCCGGCTTCGAGCTCGCCCGGCGGCTGCGGGGTTCCCGGACGCCGCACCGTGACCTGCTCGCGGAGGTGGCAGGCAACGCCGTTGCGGAGCCCGCGGATCCCGGCGGTCCGCCTGACGGCACCGACATCTTCGGCCGTACCGAGGCCGAACGGGTGCGACAGCTGTGGACCGTCGTCGCAGCCATGCTGGGCGCCATCCTGCTGGTGCCGCTCTGCGGCTTCCTGTTCGCGTTCGGCGCCCTGGTGCTGTTCATCTCGGTCTGGGTGGAGCGCCGGCCGTGGGTGACCGCCATCGTCGTCACGGCGGTGTCGGTGGCGGTCGTGCACGTGGTGTTCGTGCTGCTGCTCGGTGTGCCGCTGCCCGGCGGCCAGCTCGGGTTGGGTGCCTGACCGGTGCTCGACAACCTGATGCTCGGGTTCGAGACCGCACTGACGCCGGAGAACGTCGGCTGGTGCTTCGTGGGTGTCCTGCTCGGCACCGTCATCGGCGTGCTGCCGGGCCTCGGCTCGACCACCGGCGTGGCTGTTCTCCTGCCGCTGACGCTCGCATTCGAGCCGGTGACCGCGCTGATCATGCTGGCGGGCATCTACTACGGCTCCCAGTACGGCGGCACGATCACGTCGGTGCTGATCTCCACGCCGGGCGAGGCGGCGACGATGGTCACGACCCTCGACGGCTACCAGATGGCGCGCAAGGGGAGAGCCGGAGCCGCGCTGGCGATCTCGGCGATCGGCTCATTCGTCGCCGCGATCCTGTCGCTCGGACTGCTGATCGCACTGGCTCCGCCGTTCGCGGAGTTCGCCCTGCGCTTCGGCCCGCCGGAGATGCTGGCCGTGATGATCCTCGGCCTGGCCACGATCATCAGCTTCTCCGGCGACAACCGGGTGCTCGGTCTGCTGATGGCGCTGGTCGGGCTGGGCATCGCCTGCGTGGGCGTCGACTCGGGCAGCGGGGTCGCGCGCTACACGTTCGGCGACATCCACCTGCTGTCCGGCATCCCGTTCGTCGAGGTGATGATCGGCCTCTTCGCCGTCGGCGAGGTGCTGCACCAGATCCGCGAGGGCGCCGCCGCACCGATCCGGGCCGGCTTCCGGGACCTGCTCATCACCCGCGACGACCTCCGGCGCTCACGCGCACCGATCCTGCGGGGCAGCATCGTGGGCTTCCTGCTGGGCTGCCTGCCCGGCGCCGGCTCGACGCTGGCGTCGTTCATGGCCTACGGCGTGGAGCGCCGGGTCTCCAAGCGTGGCAAGGAGTTCGGCACCGGAGCCATCGAGGGCGTCGCCGCGCCGGAGAGTGCCAACAACGCGGCTGCGCAGGCCAACTTCATCCCGACGCTCACGCTGGGCATCCCCGGTGGCGGTACCACCGCCGTGCTGCTCGGCGCGTTCATGGTCTACGGCATCCAGCCCGGGCCGCTGCTGTTCGAGGACCAGCCGACGCTGGTGTGGGGGCTGCTGGCGTCCTTCTTCATCGGCAACCTGATGCTGCTGGTGCTGAACCTGCCGCTCGCGCCGGTGTTCGCACAGATCCTGCGGGTGCCCTACGGCTACATGTACCCGCTGATCCTGCTGACCAGCTTCGTCGGCGCCTACTCGATCCAGTTCAGCATGTTCAGCGTGTGGGTCGTGTTCGTCTCCGGGCTGGTCGGGTACGCGATGAAGCGGCTGGGCTTCCCGCCGGCGCCGCTCGTGCTCGGGCTGGTGCTCGGACCGCTGTTCGAGAAGGCCCTGGTCCAGACCTCGGCGATCGGCGACGGCAGCGTGCTCATCCTGTTCCAGCGGCCGATCTGCCTGACCGTGCTCGGTCTCGCGGTGCTGCTGTTCGTTGCTCCGCCGCTGGTCTCACGGCTGATGCAGCGCCCACCCGACCGCGTCGACGCAGACGCCAGCCCCAGGAGGTAGTACGTGGCCGAGCCCCAGCTGTTGGTCGACCGTGCGGACGGAGTCCTCACCGTGACCTTCAACCGACCCGCCCAGCGCAACGCCATGACCTGGGAGATGTACGACGGGCTGTACGACGCGTGCGAGCAGGCCGACCGCGACGACGACGTGCGGGTGCTGGTGCTGCGGGGGGCGGACAGCCGGGCGTTCGTGGCCGGCACCGACATCGGGCAGTTCGTCGACTTCGACGGGCCCGCCGGCGTCGCGTACGAGCAGCGCATCAAGCGGATCGTGACCCGGCTCGAGGACGTGGACGTGCCGACGGTCGCCGCCGTGCAGGGCTACTGCGTGGGCGGTGGGCTCGCGCTGGCGGCGGTGTGCGACCTGCGGGTGGCGACCCGGTCGGCGACCTTCGGCGTGCCGATCGCCCGCACGCTCGGCAACTGCCTGTCGATGAACACGTACTCGATGCTCGTGCACCACCTCGGCCCGGCCCGTGCGCTCGACCTGTTGCTGCGCGCCCGGATGCTGTCCGGCGAGGAGGCGCACGCGGCGGGGTTCGTCGCGGAGGTCTGCGACGACGACGACTTCGACCACGTCGTCGGCGACGTGGTCCGGGTGCTGCTGAGCAATGCGCCGCTGAGCATGTGGGCGGCCAAGGAGGCGGTCCGTCGGCTGCGCCGGGCCCAGCTGCCGGACGGGGACGACATCGTCACCCGGGTGTTCGGCAGCGACGACTTCCACCGGGCCGTGGCGGCGTTCATGGCCAAGGAGAAGGTCGTCTGGAGCGGGCGCTGACCGGTGCCGCACCTTCACAACTCGGACCATGCCGGGCACAGTGGGCGGGTGCACCGGACCCGGATCGCCCTGGCCCTGGCCGCGGTCGCGGCTCTCGTCTCGACCTCAGCGCCCTCGTCGTCGGCCATCGCGTCGTCCACCGACGACCCCGCCGCACCGCCGACCGAGCCCGGCTCGGTGACCGCCGGCGGCGCTGCCACCTCGGCTGACGCGGCCGCCGAGCGCAGGATCCGGCTCGGTGGCGTCACGGTGCGGCTGCGCCCGGGCACCCGGCAGGCGATCACCGTCAACCACACCTCCGGCTGGCACGCCCGGGTGTCGTTCTGGCGCAAGACCGAGGCGGACGGCTGGAAGCGCATCGCCGGCACCCGCGACGGTCGCACCGGCTACGGCGGGCTGGTGCCCGGCCACGACCGCGAGCAGGGCACCGGCACCACGCCGCTCGGCTCGTACCGGATGACCGAGTCGTTCGGCCTCGCGAACAAGCCGCGCGGCACCGCGCTGCCGTTCCACCACGTGCGCAAGGGCGACTACTGGGTGCAGGACAACGCCTCGCGCTACTACAACCAGCTGCGCAACAAGCGCCAGGGCGGCTTCCGCTGGCGGATCGAGGGCTACAACTCGTCGGAGCGGCTCAAGGACTACGTCGGGCAGTACCGGTGGTCGGTCGTCATCGACTTCAACCGGCCGCACCCGGTACGCCACCGCGGCTCCGGCATCTTCCTGCACGTCAACGGCGACGGCGCCACCGCGGGCTGCGTGTCGACGCCGAAGCCGTTCGTCCGTCAGGCCATGCAGCGGCTCACCCCCCGGCTGAAGCCGGTCATCGCGATCGGCCGCTGAGCCCGTTCAGCGCGCCGCCAGCGTGGTCAGCGGCACCGGGCGCAGCGCGAACTGGGCCTGCGGGGTGGAGCGCCGCCACACGTCGCGAGTCTGGTCGGTGATGCCGTTGCGGAGTCCGCGGCGCAGCGTCGCGCGGTCGTACGCGATCGCACCGATGTCGCCGGCCGCCGGGCCGCCGCCGGCGCTCTGCTCGGTGAGCTGCAGCATGCCGACCCAGTCGCCTGCTGCCCGTGCGCCGGCCTGTCGGTGCAGCGCGTCCAGCGCCTGCGCGGCCAGACCCGTCGTGTTGGTGTTGACGAGCACGGACGCACCACTGCTGCCGAACGAGCCGTTGCGGCGCTGGACCGTCAGCAACCAGTCGCCGATCCGGGCGAGCGTGCCCGCCGGCACGTCAGCGCCCGAGGCCCGGGCGGCCAGCAGCGCCTGGGCAGCGAAGGCCGTCGAGTCCACGTAGGGCTGGTCAGAGTCGACGTCGCAGCGCCGGCCGAGCTGCTCGCGGAACCACCCCGGCCCGCACTGCTGACGCAGCAGGTAGTCGACGACCTGCTGCGGCACCCGGCCGCCGGTGCGGACCAGCGCGAGGACGGCGAGCGACTGGCTGAGCACGCTGCTGAAGTCGCTGTCACCGGTGTCGCTCACCCGTCCGTTCGGCTGGATCTGGCTCACCAGCTGCGCCCGCAGGTTGAGCTGCGTACCCGCGATGGTGCGCGGCAGACCGGCGACCCGACGGGCCAGCAGCAGCTTCGCGACTGGACCGGCGAAGAAGTCGCCGTCGAACCGGACGTACTCGAGCGCGTTGTCGCTGACCACCTCGATCACCCGCGCCGCCTTCGCCGGACGTGTCCCGGTGGCGACCATCGCCCAGTACGTGTCGATGGTCAGACCCCAGTCGTCGAAGTCGAACCCGATGTTGCGGATGCGGTCGTCCTCGAGCTGGCCGGTGAGCCAACGCGCGGAGCTGACCGCCGGGCGGGCATCGCCGGGAGCGGTGGGGGCAGCCGCGGCGGGACCGCCGGCGACGAGCAGGCAGCCGGCCAGCAGACCGGACAGGGCGCACCCGAGGGTGCGCACGGCGGTTCGGGCGAGGGTTGGGGACACAGCGGAGACCTTTCGGTGAGCGGTCCTCAGGGGACGACCGGCTCCGCGGGCGTCCGCTCGGCGGACGCCGTCGACCCGGACTCCGACCTGCAGACCTCGACAGTGGAACAGGAGCCGCTCGCTCCTCGGTCGGGCATTCCGACTCGCGGTGACCAGGCGCTGTGCCTGGTGACCGCCCACGGCTGCGGGTCAGTGCCGGACTTCGACCGGCTTCCCCCCACCGGGGAGCTCACTCGTCGCGGGATGGCCCGCGACGGCTCACCGTAACAGCGGATCCCAGCGCCGAGGCGTCGAAGCCGTACGGCAGCTCCAGCCGGTGCGCGGCGAGCAGCGCGTCGTCGGTGAGCAGCGATCCGGTGGGCCCGTCGGCGACCACCGTGCCGTTGTCGAGGAGCACCGATCGGGGGCACAGCTCCAGCGCGTACGGCAGGTCGTGGGTGACCATCAGCACCGAGACGTCCAGGGACCGGATGACGCCGGCGAGCTCACGACGGCTGGCCGGGTCGAGGTTGCTGGTGGGCTCGTCCAGCACCAGGATCTGCGGGTCCATGGCCAGCACGGTCGCGACCGCCACCCGGCGGCGCTGCCCGAACGACAGGTGGTGCGGCACCCGGTCGCCGAAGCCGGGCAGCCCGACCTGGTCGAGCGCCCGTTCGACCCGCTGCCGCAGCTGCGGCCCGCGGATCCCCAGGTTCGCCGGGCCGAACGCCACGTCCTCGGCGACGGTGGGCATGAACAGCTGGTCGTCGGGGTCCTGGAACACGATGCCGACCCGGCGGCGCACCTCGGCCCTGGTGTCCGGGCCGACCGGCAGCCCGTCGACGCGGACGTCGCCCCGGCCGGCGGAGAGGATGCCGTTGAGGTGCAGCACCAGCGTGGTCTTGCCCGCACCGTTGGGACCCAGCAGCGCCACCCGCTCCCCGCGGGCGACCTCGAGGTCGACGCCGAACAGCACCTGCCGGCCGTCCGGGTAGGCGAAGGCGAGGTCGCGCACGCTGAGTGCGGGCGCGCTCGCGGTCTCCATGCTCAGGCCCGGACGACGGCGAGCAGCGCCAGTGCTCCTACCGGCAGCACCGCGGCGGGGGTCCACGCCCAGGCGCGGGCGGGTCGGTCGACGAGCCCGTCCATGGCGGGCATGCTGCCCTGCCAGCCCCGGCTGAGCATCGCCAGGTGGACCCGCTCACCGCGCTCGTACGACCGGATGAACAGTGAGCCCAACGAAGCCGCCAGCACCCTGCCGTCCCGTAGGCTTCGGGCCTCGAAGCAGCGCGACTCGCGGGCGACCCGCATCCGGCGCATCTCGTCCAGGATCACGTGGACGTAGCGGATCATGAACCCGGCGATGGTCACGACCAGGTGCGGCACCCGTAGGCGCTGCAGGCCCAGCAGCAGCTCGCGCGGGTGCTGGGTGGCCGCGAGGACGATGGCCGCGACGACCCCCAGCGTCGCCTTGGCCAGCAGCACCCCGGCATCGACGAGCCCGTCCCTGGCCAGTGCGACGCCGAGGACGTCCACGGTCGGACCGGTGGCGACGAACGGCACCAGCAGGGCGAAGACCACGAACGGCACCTCGACGACCATCCGGCCGACCACGGTGCGCGCCCGCAGCCCGGCGGCCACGACGGCGACCACCAGCAGGGCGGCGTAGCCGGCGTACGCGACGGCGAGGCTCGCCGGCGTCGCCACCACGACGAGGACGAACGCCACGACGCCGAGAATCGCGGCGTGGGCCGGGATGCGGTGCACGACCGAGTCGCCCGGGACGTAGAGCCCGTCGGCGTGCGCCGCGCTCACGGGGACCGGTCCGGGGCGGTGCGGGCAGGGTCGCCGCCGCGGCGGCGGACCGCGAGGAAGAGCCCGGCCCCGATGACGAACGTCGCTGCGATGCCGACGGCACCGGCGACCCCGCCGGAGACGGAGTCGTCGACGCCGGAGGTCTCGTAGCCCGCCAGCGGCGAGCCGTCGAGGTCGTGCGACTCCTCCTGCGCGGCGATCCCTTCGTCGGCCGCCACCCGGTTGAGCCCGTCGGGGGCGCCGCTGGCGTACATGCTCGCCAGGACCACCACGACGAGGGCGGCCAGCAGCCCGCCGACGACGAGACCGCGCAGGCTCAGCAGCCGCCTCATGCCGTCCGTCCCGTCGCCGCGGACGCGGTGGCCAGCGACTCGCCGGTCGGCAGCAGGTGGCGGGCGGCGTGTACCAGGTCGGGACGCACGGCCAGCACGCTGCTCACGGTGAGCGCGGTGATGGCGGCCTCGCCGAGGCCGATCAGCACGTGCACGCTCACCATCGCCGTCGCGAGCGTGCCGACCGGCACGTCGGTGCTGCCGCCGACCCCGAACAGCAGCGCGAACGCCAGGGAGGCCACCGGCACGCTCACCAACGCCGCCACGAAAGCCGCGCCCACGACCGAGCCGCGCGTCGCCGGCAGCACCCGGCGAGCGACCCACAGCACCAGCTGGGCGGTGGCCACGGTCGCGAACGCCATCAGACAGATGTTGCTGCCGAGCGCGGTGAGGCCGCCGTCGGCGAACAACAGGGCCTGGACCATCAGCACCACCGACACGCACAACGCCCCCACCCAGGGGCCGACGAGGACGGTCGCCAGCGCGCCTCCCAGCAGGTGGCCGCTGGTGCCCGAAGCCACCGGGAAGTTGAACATCTGCGCGGCGAAGATGAACGCCGCGACCAGACCGGCCATCGGAGCGGTGCGCTCGTCCAGCTCGCCGCGCGCCTTGCGCAGGCACAGCCCGACCCCCGCGACGGCGACCGCTCCGGTGGCCAGCGAGGTCGGAGCGTCGAGGAAGCCGTCGGGGACGTGCACGAAAACATGGTGCGCCTCCCGCGGCCGAACTGCAAGAGGTTCGCAAGTAGTTACCTGGTGCGCGTGACCTTCGCCAGTCCCCCTGGCCTGTCCACGTCCACCCCTCGTGCGGCCGCGAGGCGGGCCGCCACCAGCTGCCCCGGCAGCACCGCGGTCAGCGGCGTGAGCCAGTCGGGCACGCCCGGGTCGGCGTCGAGCGGCAGCCCGGCGGCACACGTGCCGAGCAGCGAGGCCCCCGGCCCGGCGGGGTCGGCGATCGCGACCACTGGTGCGCCGCGGGCTGCCAGGTCGGGGGCGAGTGCGGCGACGCTGGCAGTGGCCGGATCGTGCGGCGCGACGAGCAGGACGGGAGTTCCCGGCCCGACCGCGCCGAGCGGCCCGTGCCGCAGGTCCGCCGGTGAGTACGGCGACACCAGCATCCCGGCCAGCTCGGTGACCTTCAGCGCCACCTCGTGCGCGGTCGAGAGGTTGAGACCGCGTCCAACGGCCACGCCCCTGTCGTGCGGCCCGAGGACCGCGGCCGCGACGTCGACCGCGTCAGAGCCGGTGAGCCGGTCGAGCAGCGCGCCCATCGCAGCCGGCACCGTGCGCAGCTGGTCGGTGCGGCGCTGCCGCTCACCGGCGTCGGCCATCCACGCGGTCCCCAGCAGCGCGACCGCGAGCAGCGACGACGTGTACGTCTTGGTGGCCGCGACCGACCGCTCGACCCCGGCACCCAGGTCGACCACCACGCTCGCCGCCGCGGCGAGGTCGGAGTCGGGCTCGTTGGTGACGGCGACCGCCGGACGTCCCTGCTCGCGGGCGGCGGCCAGCACGCCCACGACGTCGGGGGAGCTGCCGGACTGCGAGATCGCGACCACCAGCTGGCCGGACAGGTCGGGCGTGACGCCGTACACCGTCTGCAGGCTGGGGGTCGCGAGCGTCACCGGGACCCGGTGCTGAGCCGACCACAGGTACTGCGCGTAGCGGGCCGCGTTGTCCGAGCTGCCGCGCGCGGCGACCACGATGCCCCGCACGTCGCCTCCGCCCCATGCGGCGGATCGCAGCTCGTCGGTGCCCGGCAGCAGCCGCTCGAGCATCCGGGCGAGCACGTCGGGCTGCTCGGCGGTCTCCGCCGCGAGGGCGGTCGGGCCGGTCATGCCGGGGCCCCGTCGACGGCGTGGCCGGCCAGCAGGGTGTCGCGCAGCACGAGGTCGTCGCCGAGCACCACCAGGTCGGCCCGCCGGCCCGGCGCCAGCCGGCCGAGGTCGGCCCGGCCGATCAGGTCGGCCGGTGCCCGGGTGGCGGCGACCAGGGCGGCGGCCGGGTCGATGCCGAGCTCGCACGCGTTGCGCACCGCCACGTCGAGGGTCAGCGCACTGCCCGCGAGGGCCCCCTCGCCGTTGCGCACGGCTCCGTCGCGCACCTGCAGCGGCACGCCGGCCAGCGCGTACTCACCCTCCGGACGGGCTGCCGCCGCGGTCGCGTCGGTCACCAGCACGACCCGCCCCGCCGCGGCCGCCCAGGCGGTGCGTACGACGTCGGGAGCGAGGTGGTGGCCGTCGACGACCAGCTGGACCACGACGTCGGAGCGGGCCAGCGCCGCACCCGGCACCCCGGGCGCGCGGTGGTGCAGCGGACTCATCGCGTTGAACAGGTGGGTCACCGTGCGCGCACCCGCGTCGAACCCGGCGTGCGCCTGCTCGACGGTGGCGTCGGTGTGCCCGGCCGACACCAGCACCCGTTCGGCGGACAGCGCGGCCACCAGGTCGAGCCCGCCCGGGAGCTCGGGGGCGAGCGTGACCGCCACCACCGGCCCGCGGGCACACCAGCGCGCCAGCTCGGCGGGGTCGGGGTCTCGCCGGTGCTCGGCGCGGTGCGTACCGAGCCGGCGCGGAGACAGGTACGGACCCTCGAGGTGCACGCCGAGCGGCTCGGCGCCGTCCCCCGACCAGTCGGCCGGGGTGGCGGGCACGACCGCCGCCAGCACGTCGAGGGCCGCGTCGGTCGCCTGCGCCGGCGCGGTGATCAGGGTGGGCAGCCACGCGGTGACGCCGTAGCCGGCCAGGGCCCGGCCGACCGTGCGTACCTCGTCAGGGCCGGCCGTCATCAGGTCGACGCCGGCGAAGCCGTTGACCTGCAGGTCGACCAGGCCCGGCGCCGCGATCCGGCCGCCGCGGGCCGGTGGCAGGCCGACCTGTGTCACGACGCCGTCGTCGACGGACACGTCGCCGGTCAGCAGGCGGCCGTCGACGAGAGCGGCCGAGACACCGAGCCGTCGCGCGGTCACCGGACCACCTCGGCGGCCTCGTCGGCAAGCACCCGCAGCCGGCGCAGCCCGGTGCGCGGTGGCGGGAGCATGAGCGGATCACGCCCGGGCGTGATCCGGCCGAGCACCCGCGGGCCTGAGGCGCCGGTGCCGCCGGGAACGGTGCCGGCCAGGCCGTGCCAGGTCAGGAAGCCGAGCAGGGCCCACATCACCACCTCCTTGGCGTCGGGCTCGATCCCGTGCGCCGCGCTGGTGCTCAGCGTCCGCCCGCCCAGCGCCCGCGCGAGTGCGGCCATCAGCGCCGGGTTGCGTACGCCACCGCCCGAGGCCACCACCTCGTCGACCTCGCCGGGCACCGCCGCGGCGACGCTGCGCGCGGTGAGCTCGGTCAGGGTCGCGAGCAGGTCGGGCCCGGACGGCGGCGGGAGGCCGCGGAGGGCATCGTCGAGGAACGCCTGGGAGAACATCTCGCGTCCGGTCGACTTCGGCGGCGGCAGCGCGAGGTACGGCGTCGCCAGCAGCCGGTCGAGCAGGTCGGAACGCACCGTGCCGGCGTCGGCCAGCAGACCACCGGTGTCGTAGCGCTGGGCGCCGCCGGTGACCTGGTGCGCGGCCAGGTCGAGCAGGCAGGAAGCCGGGCCGGTGTCCCAGGCCCGGACGTGACCCGGCCCGACCACGGTGAGGTTGGCGATGCCGCCGAGGTTGAGGGCCGCACGGGTCTCGCCGGCCCGCGGCGCCAGCCAGTACGCGTCCAGCGTGCTCGCCAGCGGGGCGCCGTGGCCGCCGGCCGCGACGTCGCGGGCCCGCAGGTCGGACACGACCGGCAGCCCCGTCGCCTCGGCGACCCAGGCCGGCTGGCCGACCTGCAGGGTGCCGAGACACCGGCCGTCGACGACTTCGTGGTGCACCGTCTGGCCGGGCGAGACCACCAGGTCGCCCCGGCCACCGGCGAGGGTGTCGACCGCGCGGGCGGCGGCGGCGCCGACCGCCTGCCCCACCGCGGTGTCGAGGGCGCACAGCTCCGCGGCGGTCGTCGCGGCGGGTGGGAGCAGGGCCAGCAGCCGCTCGGCCACGCCGTCAGGCCAGAGCTCCTCGCCGGTGCCCAGCACCCGGAGCACGACCGTGCCGTCGCCCGACCAGGTCAGCTCGACGGCCGCCGTGTCGAGCGCGTCGACGGACGTGCCCGAGGCGACAGCGACGACGATCACTGGTCGCGCCCCGACAGTGCCTCGCGCACCCGACCCCCGGAGGCGTCGAGTCGTCGGCTCGCCTCGTCGGGACCGACGCCGGCGAGCAGCGCCACCAGCGCGGCTGGGGTGCTGCCGCCGGCAGCGGCGAGGGCGGCGTCGGCGGTCGCGGCGTCGACGCCCGCGACCTCTCGTACGATCCGCGCGGCCCGGCGGCGCAGCTTGTCGTTGCTGGTCTGCACGTCGACCATCCAGGCGCCGTAGGTGCGGCCGACCCGCACCATCGCCGCGGTGGACAGCACGTTGAGCGCGACCTTCTGCGCGGTGCCTGCGGTCATCCGGGTCGAACCGGCGACCACCTCCGGGCCGGTGAGCAGCTCGACCGCGACGTCGGCACGAGCGGCCGACGGACTGCCCGGGTTGTTGACCACGGCCACCGTGCGGGAGCCGGCGGCGCGGGCCGCGTCGAGCGCGCCGAGCACGTACGGGGTGCGGCCGGACGCCGAGATGCCGACGACGAGGTCGTCCGCGGTGGGGCGCAGTGCGGTCACGTGGCGGGCACCGGCGTCGGCGTCGTCCTCGGCGCCCTCGACCGACGCACCCGCGGCCGGCTGGCCGCCGGCGAGCAGCGCCACCACCCGGTCGGGCGCGACGCCGTAGGTCGGGGGGCACTCGGCTGCGTCCAGGGCGGCCAGCCTGCCGGGGGTGCCGGCACCGGCGTAGACCAGCCGGCCGCCCGCAGCCAGCGCCTGCTCGGCCAGGTCGACCGCCGCGGCCAGCGAGTCGCGCGCCGCGGCCAGCACTGCCGGCACCTGCGCCTCGGCGTCGAGCAGCACGTCGACCAGCGCAGCCGGCGTGCGCTGGTCGAGGTCGTCGAGACCTGGTCTGGCCTGCTCGGTGGCGAGCAGGTCGACGTCGACGCCACCGCCGGCGGCCGCGTCGGCGTTCACGGCCCGGCCCCGGGACCGTGCCGCCGCACGTGCGGCTCATGCGGCAGGTCAGCTCGTGCGGCGAGCAGCAGCGCGCCCTCGGCCGACGTGCCCTCTGCCGGGACGATCGCGACCGGCCCGGGCAGCGCCGCCCGCCACGGGCCGAGCAGCGCCTCCCCCGCCTGCACCAGCCCGCCGACGACCACCACCTCCACCCGCTCGGAGCGGCGCTCGACCGGGATGGCGGCCGTGGTCGTCTCGGCGAGCAGGGCGGCGGCCCGCGCCAGCACGTCGACCGCCACCGGGTCCCCGGCAGTGGCGCAGGCGACCACGTCGGGCACGAAGGCCGCCGTGTCCCGGACCGCGCCGGGGCTGAGCGGGAGCACGTACGGCAGCCGGGCGAGGTCGCCGAAGCGGGACTCCGCGGCACCGGTCAGCCCGGTCGACGGCCCGCGACCGTCGCGGGCGCGCAGCACCGCGCGCAGCGCCTCGCGGCCGATCCAGGCGCCGCTGCCGTCGTCACCGAGCCACTGACCCCAGCCGTCGACCACCGTGACCAGCCCGTCGGCACCCACCCCGATCGCGACGGACCCGGTGCCCGCGGCCAGCACCACGCCGGGTCGGCCGGACAGCCCGCCCGCGTGCGACGTCATCGCGTCGGTGGTGACGGCGGCCGCGCACCCGAACCGGTGCGCGAGCCGGGCCGCCAACGCAGCAGCGGCGCCCGGGTCGGCGGCGCCGCCCGCGGACCCGACGGCGAGCGCGGCGGGCCGGTCGGCGCCGAGCAGGCCGGCGAGCACCGTCTCCACGGCCGCCGCGGCGGCGGCCACGCCGTCGGGTTCGGCGAGCCCGGGTGCCCCCGGCCCCGAGCTGTGGCGGACAACGGTTGCTGTCTCCGGCGTGTCCGCAGCGTGTTGCCGCCACAACCGGGGGGCGGCGACGGCGCGGCAGCCGGTCTTGCCGAGGTCGACCCCCACCAGGACGGAGGTGGCGGTGGCGCGGGTCGCGGTCACGGGTCGGTCTCCTCGTCCCAGCCGAGCAGCAGATCGGCCACGACGTCGGCGTGCGCGCGGCCGGCACCCCAGCAGCGCACCCACCGGTCGGCGCCGAGGTCGGTGCCGTCGCCGAGCCCGGTCTGCACCAGGACCGCGTCGGAGCGGGCGGCCACCAGCGCGTCGACCAGCGCCCGCTCGCGGGGATGGCGGTGCGGTGCCTCCACCACCGCGACCACGGGGCGACCCGGCCCGGCAAGGGCGACCGCCACGGCGGTCGCGGGGTCGCCGTCGCCGTTGACCACCGCCTCGGTGGTGTCGGGGTCGAAGCGGCGCAGCGCGTGCGGCAGCCGTGGCGCGGTGCGGCCCACCGCCGCGTTGGCGCCGGCGCGCAGGTCGAGCACGTGCGGGGTGCCGTGCAGGGCCACACAGCCGTGCACCTCGCTGACCCCGAGAAGCAGGTCGTGCACGAGGGCGGTCGAACCGAGGTCGGGTGCGCCGGGCCAGTCCACCGCGTCCCGGCGGTCGCGCCGCCCCTGCTCGCCCAGCCGGTGCACCCGGGCGGCGGCCTCGTCGAGCCGCTGCACCGGCAGCCTGCCGTCGGCGAGCGCGGCCAGCACCGCGTCGCGCACCTGGTCGAGCACCTGCCGGTCGTCGTAGTGCTGCGGGTGCTCCGGGTTGCCGATGCACAGCAGGTCGACACCCGCCGCCAGCGCGCGCACGGCGCCCTCGCCGCGGCCCACCGTCGCGGCGACGGCGGCCATGTCCAGGGCGTCGCTCACCAGCACGCCGGTGAAGCCGAGCTCGTCGCGCAGCAGCCGGGTCCAGGCCGGGCTCAACGTCGCCGGGTCGTCGCTGACGGCCGGGAACCGGATGTGCGCGGTCATCACGGCTGCGACCCCTGCCTCGACCGCTGCGGCGAACGGCGGCAGGTCACGGGCCCGGATCGTCGGCACGTCGTCGGCCACGACCGGCAGCACCAGGTGCGAGTCGGTACGGGTCGAGCCGTGGCCCGGCCAGTGCTTGGCGCAGGCCGCGACGCCCGACTGCTGCAGTCCACGTACGGTCGCCGCCACGTGCCGGGCGACCAGGTCGGGGTCGGACCCGAACGACCGGATGCCGATGACCGGGTTGTCGGGGTCGGCGTGCACGTCGGCCACCGGCGCCGCCACCAGGTCGATGCCCGCGGCACGGCACTGGACACCGGCGTCACGGGCCAGCCGCTCGGTCACCGCGGCGTCGTCGAAGCGGCCCAGCGCAGCAGCCCCCGGCCAGGAGGAGCCGGTGCGGTGCTCGACCCGGGTGACGTCGCCGCCCTCCTCGTCGGAGGCGACCAGCGCGGTGGCCGACGCCCCGTGCACGGCGGCCGAGAGCGCCACCAGCTGCTCGTGGTCGGTGACGTTCTGGCCGAAGCAGAAGACGCCGGCGAGACCGCCCGCGAGCCGCTCGGCCAGCCACCCGGGCAGGGTGTCGCCGTGGAAGCCGGGCAGGAGCACCCCGTCGACCAGCCGGGCCAGGCCGGGGTCGCCGCCGCTGGGGCCGGTCATCCCTTCACCGCCCCGGCGACGAGGCCGTCGGTGAGCCGGCGTTGCACGATCACGAAGAACACCATGACGGGCACCGTGATGACTGTCGACGCCGCCATCATCCCGCCCCAGTTGGTGCCGTACTGGCCGGCGAAGAATCGCAGGCCCACCGCGACGGTGTAGTTGTCGTCGTCGGTGAGGAACGTCAGCGCGAGGATGAACTCGTTCCACGCGGTGATGAAGCTGAAGATGCTGGTCGCGACCAGGCCCGGCGCGACCAGCGGGAGCAGCACCGAGCGGAACATCCGGAACCACGAGGCGCCGTCGACGTACGCCGCCTCCTCGATCTCGAGCGGTACCGCGGCGACGAAGCCCCGCAGCGTCCAGATCGCGAACGGGACCGAGAATGCCAGGTAGACGATGACGAGCCCGATCAGGCTGTCGAGCAGGTGCAGCGTCCGCGCCTGCAGGAACAGCGGCAGCACCAGTGCCTCGAGCGGCACCATCTGCACGACCAGCACCATCACCAGCACCGAGACACGGAACCGGAACCGGAACCGCGCGACGGCCACCGCTGCGAGCAGCGCCAGCAGCGAGCTGGCCAGCACGGCGCCGAGGGCGACCAGCACCGAGTTGCGCAGGTAGCGGCCGAAGCCGCCCTCGTCGAACACGAACGCGAAGTTGTCCAGCGTCCAGTCGGTCGGGAGCAGGCCGCGCGACCCGTCGTTGGCCCGGGCGTCGAACGCGGTGGAGAGCATCAGCCAGACCGGGAACAGGGTGAACACCAGCACGGCGACGACCGCGAGCACGGTGCCGGCGCGACCCCACGTGCGCCGGCTGCCGACCGGGCGGACCCCCGCCGTCGTCGCGCTCACAGGTCGTCCTCCCGGAACAGCAGCCGCAGGTAGGCGGCCGTGATCGCGAGCAGCACCAGGGTGAGCAGCACGGCGATGGCCGCCCCGAGCCCGTAGCGGTTCTGCGCGAACGACTCGGTGTAGGACCAGGTGCCGAGGTTGAGCATCTCGCGGTTGGCGCCGGATCCGCCGGGCATCAGGTAGATCTGGGTGAAGACCTTGAAGTCCCAGATCGTCGACAGGATCGTCACGACCGCGAACACCGGCTTGAGCAGCGGGACGGTGATCGTCCAGAACCTGCGCCAGGACCCCGCGCCGTCGACGACCGCCGCCTCGGTGATCTCCCGCGGCACGGTGAGCAGGCCGGCGAGCACGGTGACCGCCACGAAGGGGAAGCCGTGGTGCACCACGTTGAGGGTGGCGATCGCGTAGAACGTGACCCGGTTGGTGAACAGGTTGTCGGTGGCGGGGTCGACCAGACCGATCGCGTCCAGCGCCTCGGTCAGCACCCCCGCGCTGGGGTCGAAGGCGAAGATCCACACGTACGTGCCGGTGACCGCGGGGACGGCCCACGCGGCCATCACGGCGGTGGTCACGATCCCCCGCCAGACCGGGCCGAGGCGGTAGAGCAGCAACGCCACCGCGGTGCCGACCACCACGGTGAGCACGACGCACACCGCGGCGAAGACCACCGTGTTCGGCAGCGCGATGCGCCACAGGAACGGGTCGGCGAAGACCTCCTGGTAGTTGGCCACCCCGATCCACAACACCTCGCCGCTGAGCAGCTGGCGCAGGCCGAACTCCTGCAGCGAGACCGCGACCACCCGGACCAGCGGCCACAGCAGCAGCCCCCCGAGCACGACGAGCGCCGGCGCGAGCAGCAGCCACGGGCGGCTGCCGCGGCCGGACCCGGGCCGGCGGGCCGGCGGGCCGGCGGGAGGACCGGCCGGTGCGCCGGGAAGGTCGCCGGCACCCGGCGGCTGGGGCCGCACCGTGGTCGGGGTGACGGTCACGTGCAGTCCTCCCTCCCGGTACGGCCGGCAGCGGTCGGAGCGACGGCCCGCGGGTCGCGCAGGTCCCCTGCGCCTTCACGACCCGCGGACCGCGCGTCGGTGTCAGCCGCCCGAGAAGATCTCGTTCATCTCGTCGGCTGCGGTCGCCGTGGCCTCGGCGACCGACGCCTTGCCGTTGAGGACCGACTGCACCATCGCCGGCACGGTCAGCTTGGCCTGCACCTGGCCGTAGAGCGGCGTGGGGGGAACACTCTCACTGGCCTCGGCCGCCTGCTTGGCGAACGGTGCCACCAGCGGGTCGCCCTCGCTCTCGATGTCCTCGAGCAGGGACTGCTCGCCGGGGAAGAAGCCGGATACGTCGGCCCACTGGGAGGCGAAGTCGCCGGTGCTCATCATCTTCACCAGCGCCCACGCGAGGTCGGGGTTGTCCGCGGTCTGGAAGACCGACAGGTTCGACCCGCCGAGGAACGAGGGCGACAGCCCGCCGTCGGGTCCGGGGATCGGCACCGCGCCCAGCTTGCCCTTCAGCTCGGGGGCGGCCTCCTCGACCGAGGCGATGGTCCAGTTGCCGGCGATCATCATCGCCACCTCGCCGCGTCCGAACGCCTCGGACACCTCTGCCTCGTCCCAGGTGGTGGCGGCCGGCGTGGACAGGTCCTCCTCCAGCGCGAGGTCGGTGTAGAACTGCACGCCCTCCTGCGCCTCCTCGGAGTCGATCGTCGACGTCCAGGTGCCGTCGTCCTCCTCGGCGATCTCGCCGCCGGCGCCCCAGATGAACGGGTAGACGCTGTACTCGCTCTCGCCGGGCACCGCGAACGGCACGATGTCGGGGTCGGACTGCTTGATCGCCTGGCCGACCGAGACCAGCTCGTCCCACGACGTCGGCGGCTCGACGCCTGCCTTGTCGAGGACGTCCGCGCGGTAGACGATCGACCGGGTGCCGGCGTACCACGGCATGCCGTAGAGCGCGCCGTCGAGCGTGGCCGCCTCCAGCAGGCTGGGCACCAGGTCACCGGCCAGGCCGGCCTGGTCGACCTCGTCGGACAGGTCGTAGAGCCCGCCCGCCTCGCCGAACTCGCCGGTCCACGTGCTCCCGACCTCGGCCACGTCGGGGGTCGTCTCCCCGGCCATGGCGGTCGTGAACTTGTCGTGCGCGGCGGTCCAGGGGATGTACTGCACGTCCAGCTCGGCGCCGGTCTCGTCGGTGAACGCCTTGCCCAGGGACGCGAAGTACGGGTCGTAGTCGGCGGCGTTGCCCTCCATGATCCAGACCGTGAGCGTCTCGCCCTCGGCCGAGATGGTCTCGTCGTCGAAGTCGGCCGGCTCCGACGACCCGCCGGAGTCGCTGCCGCAGGCCGCCAGCGTCGACGCGGTGAGGGCGGTCGCGGCCAGCACGACCCCGAGACGTACCTGCATGGGACACCCTCCGCTACTCGTGACCAGACCAGAGGTCTAGAACTCTTGGGCCATCATGCGGAGCCGGGACGAACTGGTCAAGACCCCGGCGGGAAGATGTCCACCACGATCCGGTAGCGGTCGCCGCGATAGATCGAGCGGACGAACTCCGCGACCCGTCCGTCGGCGCGACGCGACGTCCGCTCGAACAAGAACGCGGGCGAGCCGACCGACACCGAGAGCTCGGCCGCGTCGTCGGCCGTGACGAGCGTCGGCTCGGCGGTCTGGGTGCCCGAGACCACCGGCGTGCCGTAGCGGGTGGCCAGCAGCTGGTAGAACGACGCGCCCTCGAGGTCGTCGCCGGTGAGGCCGGGCGCGATGTCGCAGGGCACGTGCAGGTCCTCCAGCGCCATCGGGACGTCGTCGGCCGTACGCAGCCTGCGCACCAGCAGGACCGGAGAGCTGGGCGGCACACCGAGCAGGGCCGAGAGCACGACCCCGGCCGGCGCCTCCCGCGACAGCAGGGTGTGGCTGCCGGGCCGGAGCCCGCGGGCCCGCATGTCGGCGGAGAACGACGTCGCGGACAGCCGCTGGGCCACCGTGCTGGTCGCGGCCACGAACGTGCCGGACCCCTGCCGGCGCACCAGCCGGTCCTCGTCGACGAGCGTGTCAACGGCACGGCGCAACGTCATCCGGGCGACGCCCAGCCGGGCCGCGAGATCGCGCTCGGCCGGCAGCGGCTCGCCGGCGGACATGGTGGCGATCAGCTCCTCGAGCTCGCCACGCACCCGCTGGTGCTTGCCGACCTCCCGGCCGGTACCCACCGTCATGGACCAGTGGTATAGCACAGGCCGGCCGGGCGGGTCAGGCGGATGCGACCGTAGGCTTGCGACCGGGCGGGGGCGAGAGCGCGAGCGCGGGAGGTGGCGGTGAGCCGGACGGCGGAGCAGTGGGACGCGGCGTACGCCGAGCATGCCGCCGGCGGCCAGACCCTGTGGACGCCGGGCCCGAACGCCACCGTCGCCTCCGTGCTGGCCGACCGCCCGCCGGGCACCGCCGTCGACGTGGCCGCCGGTGAGGGCAGGCACGCGCTGTGGCTCGCGGAGCTCGGCTGGCAGGTGACGGCCGTCGACTTCTCGGCGGTGGGCCTCGACCGGGCCGCCCGCGCGGCGGCGGACCGCGGGCTCGGCCTCGCGACCGTGTGTGCCGACGTGACGACATTTCAGCCGGACGGACCCGTCGACCTGGTGCTCTGCGCCTACCTGCACCTGCCGTCGGCGACCACCCGGCCGTTGCTCGAGCGGCTGGGCCGCTGGGTGGCGCCGGGCGGCTGGCTGGTGACCCTCGGGCACGACGCCGCCAACATCGACCAGGGCGTGGGCGGCCCGCAGGACCCGGACGTCCTCTGGGACAGCGCCGGGCTCCGCGCCGCTGCCGACAGCACGGGTCTCGAGGTGATCCGGGCCGAGCAGGTGCGACGGCCGGTCGAGGGCGAGAACAGGCCCGCCCTCGACGTGCTGCAGGTCGCCCGGCGGACCGGCTAGGACCGTGCCCGGACAGACGTGCCCGGGTACAGCACAATGGCGCCCGTGACGGGGAGCGGCGACCTGCCGACGACGCGGGACAGCTCAGCAGCGCCGCCGAGGCCCCGTCCGGGCCTCGAGGCCGCGGCGCTGGCGCTGCGCGCCGTCGACGTGGCAGGTGCCGCCGTCCTGGTGGCCGACGCGACCGGGCGGATGGTCGTCGCCAACCGGGCTGCCCGCAGCTGGCTCGGCGTGACCGACCTCGAGGAGCTGCACCGTTCGGCCCTGGGCCGGGTCGAGATCCTGACCGCCGACCAGAGCGGCCCGTTGCCGGGCCGGTACCTCCCGATGACGCAGGCCCTGCGCGGCCTGCGCGTCGACCAGCTGGAGCTGGTGCTGGTCGGCCCGGACGCCACCCGCCGCCGGGTGCGGGTCTCGGCCGATCCCGTGCTCGGGCCGGACGGCGGCATCGCCGGCGGAGTCGTCGTCGGCTGGGACGTGACGGCGGTGTTCCAGCAGGAGCCGCAGGCCGAGCGCACCGCTGCCCAGCTGTCGGCGGTGGCGATCGCGCGCCGTGCCGTGCTCGCCGACACCGACCCGCGGGAGGCGGTCGCCCGCGCGATCCTGGCGGTGACCGGCGCGGCGAGCGCCACCGTCATGGAGGTGCACGGTGAGGTGCTGGAGGTGAGCGCCGCCGCGGGCGCCGAGGTGGCTCCGCAGCAGCTGCGCCTGGACCAGCCGTCGGTCATCCGCGACGTGTACGAGTCCGGCCGCTCCCGGATGGTCGACGACGTCGCTGCGACACCCGAGCTCGACGGTGACGCGTTCGCCCGGCTCGAGCAGGCCACCGGCGCCCGGATCGGCACGGCGTGCTGGGTGCCCGTGCTCGTCGGCGGCCAGGTGCTGGGCGTGCTGACCGCGCTGTTCGCCGTCGATGCACCACCGCTGGACGACACCGCCAGCACCATCCGCACCATGGAGCTGCTGGCGTCTGAGGCTGCGCTCGCGATCGAGCGGGACGACCTGCGTCGCCGGCTGACCGCTCAGGCCATGTCCGACGAGCTGACCGGCCTGGCCAACCTGCGCGCGTGGCGGGCCGCGCTGGCCAGGATGCCCCGTCGCGGCGGGCTGGCGATCATCGACCTCGACCACTTCAAGTCGGTCAACGACCGGGCCGGGCACGCGGCCGGCGACCGGGTGCTGCACGACTTCGCGCAGGCGGTCCGGTCGAGCACCCGGGCCGAGGACCTGGTCGCCCGCATCGGGGGCGAGGAGTTCGCGGTGATGTGCCCGGTCGGCGCCGACGTCGCGGTGCTGGTGGCCCGGCTGCGGGCCCGCTGGGCTGAGGTGACGCGCGGGCACCCGATCCCGGTGACCTTCTCGGCAGGCGTCGCGGCCCGCGCCCCGGACGAGCAGCCCGAGCGCACCCAGGGGCGCGCCGACGAGGCGCTGTACGCGGCCAAGCAGACCGGCCGGGACCGCTGCGTCGTCGCCGCGGGCGACGAGCACCGGCGGGACTGACCCGCACTCACCCGGCTCCCGGCGCGTGCATCTGCCAGCAGAGCAGCTCGGCGGGCTCGCGCGCGACCACCTGCTCGCCGCCGCCTCCGGTCACCTCCGCGGCGTCCCCCGTGCCCAGGGTGCGGCCGCCCGCGAGTTCGACCGATCCGCGGGCCACGTGCAGGTGCACGTACGGCGCCGACGGCAGCGTGGCCCCGTCCCCGGCACCGAGCCGGCAGGCGTGCAGCACGGCGTCGCGCTGGCGCAGCGGCACGGCTGCACCGGCGCCTGCGAGGGCCACCCAGCCCCCGGCCGCCAGGTCGGCCGCAACGTCACCCCGTGCGTACTCCGGTTCCCGCGTCGGGTCGTCCGGCAGCACCCACGCCTGCACCAGCGTCACCGCCGCGTCGCGGCCGGCACGCTCGCAGTGGGTCACGCCGCTGCCGGCGTACAGCCGCTGGATGGCGCCGGGCCGGACGGACTCGCGTCGTCCGGTGGAGTCCTCGTGCTCCAGGACGCCGCTGAGCACCCAGGTCACGATCTCCAGCCCGGCGTGCTGGTGCGGCGGGTAGCCGGACCCCGGGGCGAGCCGGTCCTCGTTGCAGGCGACCAGCAGCCCGAAGCGGGTGCGCGCCGGGTCGTAGTGGTCGCCGAAGGAGAACGCGTGCGCGGTCTCGCGGCCCTCGGCCGACGTACGGAACCGGTCGCGGGCCCGGCGCACCATCACCGCCATCAGTCGTCGGCGAGCTCGGCGTGACTGGCCTCGAGCCGGAACGCCGCGATCGCGCGCTCGGCTGCGACGCGGGTGGCGTAGCCCGCCGCCGACACCGCCAGCAGCGCGCCGGTACGGGACAGCAGCCGCCAGCGGACCTCGCCGTGCCCGTCCTCGTACGTCTGCACCGCAGCCGAGGCCGCGGCCAGCCGGACCCGCAGCGTGTCCGCACGCGCCAGCTGCGGGGTGGGGAGCGCCCGGGGTGCCGCTGCCAGCTGGTCGTCGCCGCGCTCGAGCCACCAGCGCCAGCCCGAGCGGTGTGCCGGGCGCACGACGAACGCGGGCGGGTGCGGCCCGCCCCGTCGCGCGCGGCGCCGGCGCTGCGGGCGCAGGGCGGTGCCACCCTCCATGCCGCGTGGCGAGCCTGAGGCGACCATGGCCATCGCAATCGTCGAGGTCGTTCCCGAGCCTGAACCAGGTGCGGGCGGCTCGCATCCCGAGCGGCGTGTCCGGTGCTGTGTGGATCCGGGCTGCAGATCGGGGCCGCCGATCGGGGATGCTGGCCGGGTGAGCGACGACGAAACCGGCCTGTACGACCTGATCGCGCGCCGCCGGCTCGGTGTCCTGGCCACGATCAAGCGCGACGGCCGTCCGCAGCTGTCGTCGGTCAACCACGTCCTCGACCCCCGGCGACGCATCATCCAGGTGTCGATCCGCGACCGCCTGGCCAAGACCGCGAACCTGCGGCGGGACCCGCGGGCGAGCTTTCACGTCGCGTCCGAGGACGGGTGGTCCTACGCGGTGGCCGAGGCGACGGCGCGGCTCGGGACAGTGGCGCGCGACCCGCAGGACGCCAGCGTCGAGGACCTCATCGTCCTCTACCGGCAGGCGTCCGGCGGCGAGCACCCGGACTGGGACGACTTCCGGCACGCGATGGTGCGCGAGCAGCGGCTGGTGCTCACGCTCACCGTCGAGCGGGTCTACGGGCTGCTGCGCTGACGCGAGGCGCAGGGATCAGGAGCGGACCAGCCGGGCGATGGCGGCCGAGGCCTCCTTGACCTTGGCGTCGGCCTCGTCGCCACCGGCCTGCACGGCATCGGTGACGCAGTGGCCGAGGTGCTCCTCCAGCAGCGACAGCGCGAACCCCTCGAGCGCCCGGGTCGTCGCCGACACCTGGGTCAGCACGTCGATGCAGTAGGTGTCCGCCTCCACCAGCCGCTGCAGCCCGCGGACCTGGCCCTCGATCCTGCGCAGCCGCTTCAGGTGGGCGTCCTTGTTCCCGACGTAACCCGGACCAGCAGTGTCCACGATTCGCTCCGATACCTCTTGGGGGTATCCCCGAGAGTACGGCGACCGCCCCCCGGTTCCAACTGCTGGTCCCCCGCGGCTACCGGGTGAACAGGACGACGAGCACGATGACGACGAGCACGAGGGCGACGATGGCGATCGTTCGGGTGTTCACGTGCGGAGCCTCCGGTGGGTCGATGACAGAACACGTGAGTGTGGTGCCCGGGGTGGGATCGCGCACCTCGGGCCGGTCGCCGGCCCCGCGCTACGGTTCCCCGATGCCCCCGTCGCGCCAGCGGTCCGCCCTGTCCGGGGCCGTCCTGGCGGTCGTCGTGGCGGTCTCGGGGTGCACCGGCGGATCGGACGGCCAGGACGACGCGGCGCCGCCCACGTCGCCCGAGACCACGACGGGTGCGAGCCCGACGACGACCCGGCCGTCGACACCCCCGCCGACCCGGACCACCCGACCCGGCCCGCGGGCGGAGCCGATCGGGCCGCAGGCCTGTGTCACCCGGACCCTGACCCGCATGTCGATGCGTGCGCGGGCGGCCCAGCTGCTGATGGTCGGGGTGCCGGCCGACGCCACGGCGCCGCCGGACTCGGACGTGCACGCCGTCGCCGAGCTGGGGGTGGGATCGGTCATCCTGCACGGGCGGTCGTCGGCCGGGGTGGACTCCACGGCAGCCCTCACCGCACAGCTGCAGCAGCTCGCTCGCGGCCGCTCCGGCCCGGACGTCGGGCTGGAGGTGGCCGCCGACCAGGAGGGCGGACAGGTGCAGGTGCTCTCGGGCCCGGGGCTGTCGGCCATCCCGGACGCCGAGCAGCAGGGTCGGCTCGCACCCGCAGCGCTGCGCCGGGCCGCCACCGGGTGGGGGCGCGAGCTCGCCGCGGCCGGCGTCACGGTCAACCTCGCCCCGGTCGCCGACACCGTCCCGGCCGGCACCGACAACGACCCGATCGGCGACTACGACCGCCAGTACGGCTCCATGCCCGGCCCGGTGGGCGCGTCGGCTGCGGCCTTCGCCCGGGGGATGCTGGCCGCGGGGGTGGCGCCCGTCGCGAAGCACTTCCCCGGCCTCGGCCAGGCGAGCGGCAACACCGACACCGCCGCCGGGGTGGTCGACGACCGGACCACCCGGGACGACCCGTACCTGCGACCGTTCCGCGAGGTCGTGGCTGCCGGCGCGCCGTACGTGATGATGGCGACCGCGACGTACCGCCGGATCGACCCCGACCGGCTGGCCGCCTTCTCGCCGCGGATCGTGACCGGCATGCTGCGCGGCGACCTCGGCTTCGAGGGGCTGATCGTCTCCGACGACGTGGGGATCGCGGCGAGCGTCGCCGACCTGCCGGTGGGCCAGCGGGCCACCCGCTTCGTCGCCGCCGGTGGGGACGTGGTGCTGACGGTGGTGCCCGAGCAGGCACCGGCCATGGTCGACGCGCTGGCTCGCCGGGCCGGGAGCTCGGAGCGGTTCGCGCGCACCGTCACCGACTCGGCGCGGCTGGTGCTCGAGCGCAAGGCGTCGGCCGGGCTGCTGCGCTGCGGCTAGGCCGCGACGCGCGTCGGCGTTGCGGCATTGACGGCAGCCACCGGCGCAGGGAATCGTCCGCACCGAGCCCCGTTCCGCGTCGGGGTGTGCCCCGTGGACGTGGAGGCGTGATGGCAGCACCGCTCTCGACCCGCGTGCTGCGTCGGACGCCGCTCGGCGAGGTCAGTCGTGAGCACGACAGTGAGCTGAAGCGCACCATCGGCCTGTTCTCGCTCACCATGTTCGGCGTGGGTGCCACCGTCGGCACCGGCATCTTCTTCGTGCTCACCACCGAGGTGCCGGCCGTCGGGCCTGCGGTCATCTTCTCGTTCCTGCTGGCGGCACTGGTGGCCGGGCTCACCGCGCTCTGCTACGCCGAGCTGGCCAGCTCGATCCCGGTGTCGGGGTCGTCGTACTCGTACGCGTACGCGACCCTCGGAGAGCTCGCCGCGATGGGCATCGCCGCCTGCCTGCTGCTCGAGTACGGCGTGTCCAGCGCCGCGGTGGCGGTCGGGTGGTCGGAGTACCTCAACCAGCTGCTCGACAACCTGTTCGACGTGCGGATCCCCGACGCGCTGGCCGCGTCACCGTCCGACGGCGGCGTCGTCAACCTGCCGGCGATCGTCCTCGTCGGCCTGTGCATGCTGCTGCTGATCCGCGGCACCAGCGAGTCGGCCCGCACCAACACGATCATGGTCGTCATCAAGCTGTCGGTGCTGGTGCTGTTCGTCGTGGTCGGGGCCACCGGCTGGAACAGCGACAACCTCTCCGACTTCGCGCCGTTCGGGGCCAGCGGGGTCTGGGCGGCGACCGGCGGGATCTTCTTCTCGTTCATCGGGCTCGACGCGGTGTCGACGGCCGGCGAGGAGGTCAAGAACCCCAAGAAGACGATGCCGCAGGCGATCGTCCTGGCGTTGCTGATCGTGTCGACCATCTACGTGGCGGTCGCCGTGGTGGCGGTGGCCGCCCAGCCGTGGCAGCGGTTCGAGGGCCAGACCGCCGGCTTGTCGCGGATCCTGCAGGACGTCACCGGGGCCGACTGGCCGGGCACGGTGATCGCCGCCGGCGCGGTCATCTCGATCTTCTCGGTCACGCTGGTGACGATGTACGGCCAGACCCGGATCCTGTTCTCGATGGGCCGCGACGGGATGCTGCCGCCGATGTTCAGCCGGGTCAGCCCGCGGACGCTCACCCCGGTGGCCAACACGATCGTGGTCGCGGTGGCGATCGGCCTGCTGGCCGGCCTGGTGCCGCTGGACAAGCTGGCCGACCTCACCAGCATCGGCACGCTCGCCGCGTTCAGCGTCGTGTCGGCAGCGGTGATCATCCTGCGCCGCACCGCACCGGACCTGCCCCGCGGCTTCCGGGTGCCGCTGTACCCGGTGGTGCCGATCGCGTCGCTCGTGTTCTGCGTGATCGTGATCGTGGGCCTGCCGGCGATCACGTTCGTGGTGTTCGCCGGGTGGGTCGGGCTGGTGCTCTGCTTCTACTTCGGTTACGGGATCCGGCACTCGCGGCTGGAAGCGTCGACGCACGGACAGGACTACTGATGAGTGTCGTGGTGGGCTACGGCCCGAACACCCCGGGCGAGGCAAGCCTCAACCTCGGCGCGCTGCTGGCCCGATCGACCGGAGCACCGCTGGTCGTGTGCTGCGTGGTGCCCGACCGCTGGGAGGCGCCGGGGCTGGACCGCACCAACGAGGAGTACCTGCAGGCGTTGCGTGCCGCCGCCGACCAGACCCTGGAGCGGGCCCGGGAGGCGCTGCACCAGGCGCACGACGCGACCTTCACGGTCCGCACCGGCCGCTCGGTGCCGCGCACGCTGCTGGACGAGGCGTACGCGCGGGGCGCGCTCATCGCCGTCGTGGGTTCGTCGCCGCACGGCGCGTGGGGGCACGTGGCGCTCGGCAGCGTGAACTCGCGGATCCTGCACAGCGCGGAGATCCCGGTGGCGTTGGCGCCGCGGGGCTTCCGGGCAGTCGGCCACGAGACCGTACGCCGGGTCACCGTCGGGCTCGACGGCACCGAGCACAGCCACCAGGTGCTGCGCCAGGCCTCCGAGCTGGCCGGCCGGATGCACGCGCGGCTGCGGGCGGTGACGTTCGCCGTGCGCGGGCGGACCATGATCCCGCCCGAGACGGGCCTGCACGCCGAGGACGCGGTCGTCGCCGCCTGGCGCGAGCAGGCGACCGTCGGCCTGCAGGGGGCGGTCGACGCGCTCGCGGAGATCGACGACGCGGTCACCCCTGAGGAGTCCCGGGTGGTCGACGGCCGCGGCTGGGCCGACGCGCTCGAGCGGGTGGGGTGGCAGGACGGCGACCTGCTAGCAGTCGGGTCCAGCACCAGCGGCGTGGTGTCGCGCGTCTTCCTCGGCTCGACCGCGACCCGGATCGTCCGCAACGCCGCCGTCCCGGTGGTGCTGCTCCCGCGCTCAGAGTGACCGCTCAACCGCGAGTTCCCGGACGCCGCCTGAGCCCCGCGCCCTGACGTGAGAGGATCGGGTCGGGCCGATCCGTGCCCCGCACCCGACCCGGCGCATGGGGGTACCCCTGACGACACACGAGGTCGCACACGACACGTGGGCGCCGTCGCGGCGGCTGAGGCTCGCCGGGGTGGCGTTGCACGTCTACACCGCGAGCGGCTCCGTGCTCGCCCTGCTCATCGTGGTCGCAGCGATGGACGGCGACGCGATCAAGGCGCTCTGGCTGATGTTCGCCGCGCTGGTCATCGACGGCACCGACGGGATGCTGGCCCGGCGGCTGCGGGTCAGCGAGACCATCCCCTGGTTCGACGGCGCCCGCCTCGACGACATCGTCGACTTCCTCACGTACGCCTTCGCGCCCGTGGTGCTGCTGTGGACCGGCGGCTACCTGCCGGAGGGGTGGCTGGGTGCCGCGCTCGCCGCGCTGCCGCTGCTGGCGTCGAGCTACCAGTTCTGCCGGGTGGACGCCAAGACCGCCGACCACTTCTTCCTCGGCTTCCCCAGCTACTGGAACGTCGTGGCCTTCTACGTCGTCGTGCTGGTGCTCCCGCCGGCGGCCGCCGGCGTGATCCTGGTGCTCTGCGCGGTGCTTGTGTTCGTGCCGGTGCGCTACCTCTATCCCTCGCGTACCAAGGCGTTCCGCCGTACCAACCTGGCACTCACCACCGTCTGGCTGGTCGCCTACGCGGTGCTGCTGCTGCAGTTCCCCGACCCGCACCCGGTCGTGGTCGCCCTGTCGCTGGCCTACCTCGTCTACTACGGCGGGCTCAGCGTCTACCTCACGGTGACCCGGGTACGGCGCCGGCCGCGGCGTGCCGACCGGATGGTCGAGACGGCGGCCGGCGGCCGCGACTGACCGATGCTGCTCGGCCTGGTTGCCGCGCTGGCGGCTGCCGTCGTCTTCGGCGGCTCGTCGATCCTGCAGGCGGTCGGCTCGCGCCGGGTCGCGTCCAGCGACAACCTGGGACCGCGGCTGGCGCTCGCGCTGCTCCGGCAGCCGCCGTTCGTGGCCGCGCTGCTGCTGAACCTGGTGGGCTTCCTGCTGCACCTCGTCGCCGTACGCGCCCTGCCGCTGTTCCTCGCCCAGGCCGGCATCGCGGCCAGCCTCGCGATCACGGCCCTGCTGGCCGTCCGGGTGTTCCACGACCGGCTCAGCCCGGTCGAGTGGGTCGCGATCGCCGGCGTCTCGGCCGGCCTGGCGCTGCTGACCGCCTCCGCGGGTGTGACCGGCGAGGACCGGGCGACCCCGCGGCTGGCCGCCGCCGCGTTCGCGGTCGTGGCGGTGATGGTGCTCGGTGGCCTGCTGGCCGGGCGGGCCGACGGGGCGGTCGCGGCGGCGACGCTGAGCGTGCTCGCCGGGCTGGGGTTCAGCAACACCGCGGTGGCCGCGCGGCTGCTGCCCGGGCTCAGCATCCCCGAACTGCTGACCGAGCCGATCGCGTACGCGCTGCCGCTGAGCGGGGCACTCGCCTTCCTGCTCTACTCACAGGCCCTGCAGCGCAGCTCGGTCACGGTCGCGACCGCGCCGATGATCGTGCTGCAGACCGCCGCACCCGCCGTGGTCGGCGTGGTGATGCTCGGCGACGTGGTACGCGCGGGCTGGGAGCTCGGCGCGGTCGCCGGCCTGCTGCTGACCGCGGCCGGCGCCAGCGCGCTGGTGCGCTTCGAGGGCGTGCGGGAGAACGCCCGTACCGGCTGACGGGCTCTGGGGTTTCCCAAGGTCACTTGGGAAACCGGGGCTTCCCGCGTGTTGTGACACGGGGGAACCTTCGGTTTCCCGGGTTACCTTGGGAAACCGCGACCCCAGCCCCGCGGACCGGTCAGTAGAGCAGCGTGGTGACGGCGACCCGGTCGAAGACCGCCTCCAGCATCGGGTTCCGCGGCTGGACGGGAGTCCGGCTGTGCCGGCCGGGCAGCGGCTCGGAGTTGCCGTCGACCGGACCGTTGACCGGGTAGACGACGCTGTCGCCGGGCAGCGGCGACGTGCCGCAGACCCGGTCGCGACCCGGCAGCTCACCGCTGAACACGAACCGGTTGCCGATCCGGTCCACGCACCGTGACGGCGAGCCGATGTACTGGCCGTGCTGCCCCTCGTCGTCGATCGCCACGAACAGGGTGTGCGGACGGGTGTCGTCGTGGCTGCGCAGCGCGCCCTCGTAGGCGGTGGCCGGGTCGATCTCGCCGTCGACCATCAGCATCCGCGGCGCACCCCGCAGGTCGACGTCACGGTCCAGCGGCTCGTACGGCCAGAACGCGCACATCGGCACCCCGTTGAGGTAGCCGAAGAACGGGTGCTTGGCCGTCTGCCGGTCGGCGATCATCGTGTAGAACGACGGGTCGCTACGCCACTCGGTGTCGTTGCACCGCACCGTCGTGCCCACCGCGCCGAGGTCGATCGTCGCGTCGGCCGGGCTGTGGGCGGCGACCCGAAGGGCCCGCTCGAGCGGGCTGCGGGGCGTCGCCATCCGGCCGTTGACCAGCGAGGGCTCGATCCGCCGCAGCGCGCGGTTGACGTGGTACGTCTCGATCTCGCCGGACGCGCTCGGGTCCTCGACGAACTCGTCGTGCACCAGGATCTGCAGGGTCGCCAGGCCGAACCGGCTGTTGCTGTAGATGGCGCTCGCGATGGTGCCGTCGAGACCGTCACCACGCAGCGCGGTCTGCTTGTCCTCGTAGAGCTCGACGATGCCGGCCCGAATGCCCTCGTAGCTCGCCAGCACCTTGGCCCGGGTGTTCCCGAGCCCCCTGATCTCGCCCGCGTGCCGGGCGATCCAGGGCAGCAGCATGGTGTCGCGCCGGCGCTGGAACGAGAACGGGTCGAAGTTGACGTTCTGCCACTGGGTGTGGGTCCAGTCCATGTTGGAGTCCAGGACGAAGCGGCCCGCCCGTCGCGGGTACGTGTCGGCGTACCAGCTGCCGAGCCACGTGCCGTAGCTGTAGCCGATGAAGTTCAGCTGCGGCGCACCCATCAGCGCGCGCAGGAAGTCCATGTCGTAGACGGTCTGCTGACTGCCCACGAACCGCCCGTACGGCGTCGCCGAGCAGGCGTCGGCGAACAGCCTGGCCTCGGCGATCTCCCTGCGGTGCGTTTGCCTGGTCCGCTCGCGGTAGTCGGGCGTGGTCGGCAGCTGCTCGAGCTCCTCGGCGGTGGTCAGGCAGTGCAGCGGCTCGCTCGCGCCGAACCCGCGCGGGTCGAACCCGAGCAGGTCGTACTGCTCGAACAGCCGCGGCTCCTCGACGGCCAGGGCCGAGCTGAGCTTCAGCCCGGCTCCGCCGGGGCCGCCCGGGTTGGACGACATCAGGCCCTTCGAGTCGTCACCGGTGGCTTCGCTGTAGGCGATCGCCAGGTCGATGTCGCGGTGCGCATCCGGGTGCCGCCAGTCCATCGGCACCTGCACGGTCGCGCAGCTGGTGGTCGGCGCGTCCGGGTAGAGGTCGTGCACGCTGGCGTCGAAGTCGCAGACGCTCCAGTCGATCTCCTGGTCGAGGTAGCGCTGCGGGATCCGCGGCGTCGGGGGGTCGCCCTCCGCGGGTGCGGCGGCGGCCGGGGCTGCGGTGGGGCGGGCCGGTGCGGCGGTACCCGGACCGGCGGGGGTGAACGCGGTCAGGACCAGGGCTGTGCCGGCGACAGCGGCGAGGTGACGACGCACCACGGGCATCCGGGGCTCCTTCGGAGAGAGACGGGATCGTCACCCTATGTCAGGTTTGGCCCGCTCGCCCCGGTCAGGTGGTCGGTTCCCACGCCGCCGGGTCGTGCGCGAACAGCACCCGGCGCGGCTCCAGCGCGGCGACCCGGTCCATCCACCCGTACGGCGTGGGCAGCGGCTCGGCCACCCCGTCCCGTCGGGCCTGCCGGGCCAGCTCGGCGGCGCTGTGGTCGGAGGCGTAGTCGTGCGCCTGCCCGGCCAGCAGCACTGTCCCGTCGACGCACGCCACCGCCATCGACTGGTGTCCCGCGGTGTGGCCGGGTGTCGGCAGCAGCGTGACGCCCGGCAGGATCTCGGCCTCACCGTCGACGACCTCGTGGCGCACGCCGTCGTGGTCGAACAGGGCCGCGACCGTGTAGTCCGGCTGCCGGGCCCGGTCGAGCTCGACCCGCTGTACGAACACCGGCCGGCCGGCGAGCAGCGGGTTGCCGCCGCAGTGGTCGAAGTGCAGGTGGCAGTTGACCACCAGGGCCACGTCGTCCAGGCCGGCACCGGCGGTCGCGAGCACCTCGGGCAGTGGCCGGCGCCGCGGCCGGTAGTGCGCCTCGGTCTCCGGGTCGACCTCGCCGATGCCGGTGTCGAACAGCAGCAGGCCGTCCGGGTGCCGCACCAGGTAGCCGAGCACCACCTCGGCCCGCGGCTGGCCGTCGACGGTCTCGCTGCCGGGCCGCACGAACGTGCCGAGCAGCAGCCGGCGGATCTGGTCGCTGCGGATCACCCGGCAACCGTGGCACCGACGGCGGCTGCGCCACCAGCAGCGTTCGCGCACAGCGTGCGCGCAGGCTCGCGTCCTGGTCCCCGCGGGGCCAGGCTGTCCGGGTGACGTCGTCCGACGCGGTCGTGGTGGTGGGAGCCGGCATCTCCGGCATCGCGTGCGCCCGTCGGCTGGACGCCGCCGGGCTGCCGGTGGTCGTGCTGGACCGCGGCCGGCGGCCCGGCGGGCGGATGGCGAGCCGGACGATGCACGGCCGGGTCGTCGACCTGGGCGCGCAGTACGTCACCGCGTCCGACCCCGCGTTCCAGGCCGTGGTCGACGGCTGGAGCGCGAAGGGCATCGCGCGTCCGTGGACCGACAGCTTCCACACCGGCGACGGCCGTACCCTCGGGCCGCCCAAGCAGGGACCGGTCCGGTGGGCCGCACCCGGCGGCATCCGGGCCCTGGTCGAGGACCTCGCCCGCGGCCTCGACGTCCGATCGGGGCGCACGGTCTCGTCGGTACGGCTCGAGGCCGGCGGCGTGCGGGTCGACGGCGAGCCCGTCCGCGCGCTCGCGCTCGCGATGCCGGACCCGCAGGCGGCCCGGCTGCTCGAGCGGCGCGACGCCGCCCTCGCGGCGGCCCTGGACCACACCTGGTCGCCCGCCCTGGCGCTGGCCGCCGGCTGGCACGAGCGCTCCTGGGACGTCGACGGCGTGTTCGTCGACGAAGGCACGGACGGGACGCTCTCCTGGATCGCCGACGACGGCCGGCGACGTGGCGACGGTGCTGCGGTGCTGGTCGCGCACTCGACCGCCGAGCTGGCCCGGACGCACGCCGGAGCGCCGGAGGACGGACGCCCCGCGATGCTGGCAGCGCTGCGCCGCCAGCTCGGCATCGACCGCGAGCCACGGTGGACGTACGTACGGCGCTGGGGCCTGGCCAAGCCGACGGCGCCGCGCGACGAGCCGTACCGGCTGCTCGACCCGGCCGGGGTCCTGGGCGTGTGCGGTGACGGCTGGTCGACGACGCCCAAGGTCCAGGCCGCCTGGCTGTCAGGTGACGGCCTCGGCAGCGCGCTGGCCGAGCGGCTCGCCTGACGACCGCGGACTAACGTGGCCGGAAACCCGACACCGAAGGAACGCCCATGCCCGCAGACCCCGCGAACCGACCCGTCCGCATCGGGGTGCAGATCCAGCCGCAGCACGCCGAGTGGGCCCAGATCCGCGACCAGGCCCTGATGGCAGACGACAAGGGTGTCGACGTGGCGTTCACCTGGGACCACTTCTACCCGCTGCGCGGCGAGCCCGAGGGCAAGCACTTCGAGTGCTGGACGATGCTGGCCGCGTTCGCCGAGGCGACCAGCCGGGTGGAGATCAGCTCGCTGGTGACGTGCAACTCCTACCGCAACCCCGAGCTGCTCGCGGACATGGCGCGCACGGTCGACCACATCAGCGGTGGCCGGCTGATCCTCGCGATCGGGTCGGGCTGGTTCCAGAAGGACTACGACGAGTACGGCTACGACTTCGGCACCAAGGGCAGCCGGCTCGACGACCTGGCCGCGTCCCTGCCCAGGATCGAGTCCCGGTTGGCGAAGCTGAACCCGCAGCCCACCCGGGACATCCCGATCATGATCGGCGGCGGCGGGGAGAAGAAGACGCTGCGGCTGGTCGCGCGGCACGCCGACATCTGGCACGGCTTCGGCGACCCCGAGGTGGTCGAGCGCAAGCACGGCATCCTCGACGAGTGGTGCGGCAAGGAGGGCCGCGACCCCGCGGCGATCGAGCGGTCGGTCAGCGTGCACAGCCGCCCGGACGAGCTCGGGCCGACGCTGCACGAGCTCGGCACCCGGCTGTTCGTGATCTCGGGTGGCGGCCCCGACTACGAGTTCGCGCACCTGGACGAGTGGCTCGCGTGGCGCGACCACATGAACGCCGCCTGACCGGCCGATGGCCGCCGACCCGCTGACCGTCCCGGACGGGTCCGCCGACGCCGACGCACTGTTCGACGCGTACGCCGACTGGACCGCCGGGCATGGCTTCGAGCTCTATCCCGCGCAGAGCGATGCGCTGATCGAGCTGCTGTCGGGCAGCCACGTGATCCTCTCGACGCCCACCGGGTCGGGCAAGTCGCTGGTCGCCACGGGTGCGCACTTCGCCGCCCTCGCCCAGGGCCGCCGCAGCGTCTACACCGCGCCGATCAAGGCGCTGGTCAGCGAGAAGTTCTTCGCGCTCTGCGACGTGTTCGGCGCCGACCGGGTCGGCATGCTCACCGGTGACGCCAGCGTCAACGCCACCGCCCCGATCATCTGCTGCACCGCGGAAGTGCTGGCCAACCAGGCGCTGCGGGAGGGCGCCGCGGCCGACGTCGACGTCGTGATCATGGACGAGTTCCACTACTACGGCGACGTCGACCGCGGGTGGGCCTGGCAGGTGCCGCTGCTGGAGCTGAACCGGTCGCAGTTCCTGCTGATGTCGGCGACTCTCGGGGACGTCCAGCACTTCGCCGACGACCTGACCCGGCGCACCGGGCACGAGGCCGCCGTCGTCACGTCGGTGGAGCGTCCCGTCCCGCTGCACCACTACTACGAGACGACGCCGCTGCACGAGACGATCGGCGACCTGCTCGGCGCCGGGCAGGCGCCGGTCTACGTCGTGCACTTCACCCAGGCCGGTGCCCTCGAGCTGGCCCAGTCCATGACCAGCCTCAACGTGGCCGGCCGCGAGCAGAAGGACCGGATCGCCGACGCGATCGGTGAGTTCCGCTTCGCCGCCGGCTTCGGGCGTACGCTCTCGCGGCTCGTCCGCCAGGGCATCGGCGTGCACCACGCGGGCATGCTGCCGAAGTACCGCCGGCTGGTGGAGCAGCTGGCCCAGGCCGGCCTGCTCACGGTCATCGCCGGCACGGACACGCTCGGCGTCGGCATCAACGTCCCGATCCGCACCGTGCTGCTCACCGCACTGGTGAAGTACGACGGCACCCGGATGCGGCACCTGCAGGCCCGGGAGTTCCACCAGGTCGCGGGCCGCGCGGGACGGGCCGGGTACGACACCGCCGGCACCGTCGTCGTGCAGGCCCCGGAGCACGAGGTCGAGAACGCCCGGCTGGTCGCGCGCGCCGGGGACGACCCGAAGAAGCTCAAGCGGGTACAGCGCAAGAAGCCACCGCAGGGGCAGGTGTCGTGGACCAGGGCGACGCACGACCGGCTGGTCGCTGCCGACCCGGAGCCGCTCGTCTCCCACTTCCGGGTGACGCACGCGATGCTGCTCGACGTCATCGCCCGTCCGGGCGATGCCTTCGCGGCGATGCGGCGGCTGCTGACCGACAACCACGAGCCGCAGGCGCGGCGCCGGCACGTGCACACCGCCGTCGGCGCCTACCGCGCGCTGCGCGCCGCCGGCGTCGTCGAGGAGCTGGCCGAGCCCGACGCGGAGGGCCGGACGGTCCGGCTGACGGTCGACCTGCCGGCCAACTTCGCGCTCAACCAGCCGCTGTCCACGTTCGCGCTGGCCGCCATCGAGCTGCTCGACCCGGGGTCCGAGACGCACGCGCTGGACGTGCTGTCGGTGATCGAGTCGACCCTCGACGACCCGAGGCAGGTGCTGCGCGCGCAGGAGTACAAGGCCCGCGGCGAGGCGGTGGCCGAGATGAAGGCCGACGGCATCGAGTACGACGAGCGGATGGAGCTGCTCGACGAGGTCACGTACCCGCAGCCGCTGGCCGAGCTGCTGGAGGCGGCGTACGAGATGTACCGCACCGGCCACCCCTGGGTCGCCGACCACGAGCTGTCACCCAAGTCCGTGGTGCGGGACATGTGGGAGCGAGCCATGACGTTCGGCGAGTACGTCGCGTTCTACGGCCTGGCCAGGTCGGAGGGCAGCGTGCTGCGCTACCTCGCCGACGCCTACCGGGCGATGCGGGCCGGGGTGCCCGGCGAGGCGCGCACCGAGCCGGTCGACGACATCGTGGAGTGGCTCGGCGAGACCGTGCGGCAGATCGACTCGAGCCTGCTGGACGAGTGGGAGCAGCTCACCCATCCCGGCGAGGAGGCCGTGGTGGTCGAGACCGCCGCGCCGTCCCGGCCGCTGACCGCCAACACCCGGGCGTTCCGGGTGCTCGTGCGCAACGCGCTGTTCCGCCGGGTCGAGCTGGCCGCCCGCCGCGACTACGCCGAGCTGGGCGGGATGGACGCCGAGAGCGGGTGGGACGCCGACGCCTGGGGCGCAGCCGTCGACGCGTACTTCGAGGAGCACGCCGAGCTGCCCACCGGCGCGGACGCCCGGGGACCCGGGTTGTTCGTGGTCACCGAGGAGCCCGGCCGGTGGGTGGTGCGGCAGATCTTCGACGACCCCGCCGGCCACCACGACTGGGGGATCGGCGCGACGGTCGACCTCGCCGCGAGCGACGAGGCCGGCACCGCCGTCGTCACCGTCACTGCCGTCGACCGGCTGTGACCGCGCTCCCCCGACCTGTCACGGTCGCGTCGCCAGCCGTGGCGTTCTCGCGGTGACTGGTGCGGGCGGGCGCGAACACCCGCCGGAACGTCTCCACCAGCGGCCAGCCGATGAACCACACCGTGAGCAGGATGCCCAGCCGCGGGATCCAGCTCAGCAGCGCCGTGGTGTCGGCCTGCTCGCCCGCCAGCACGGCGGCGCCGAGCAGCAGCACGACTGAGACCGCCGCCGCCAGCAGCGCCCGGCCGAAGTCGGCCCACTCGGCGCGGAACCGCTCGGGGGTGCCTCCAGGCGCCATCCGGTCCGGCGCCGGGCCACCCGCCACCCGGTGGGCGACGCGGACGTCGGCCCACTGCACCAGCCGGTGCCCGAACGCGACCGAGAAGCCCAGGTAGACCGCCGCCAGGCCGTGCACCGCCTGCGGCTCGGCCCCGGACCGCAGGTCCACGACGGTGAGCGCCAGCAGCACCACGTCGACCAGCGGCACCGCCACCAGCAGCCATCCACCCAACGTGCGCCGGCCGAACAGGTAGCGCGCCAGCAGCCCCGCCAGCAGCACCACCCAGAACGCGATCTCGGCGCCGATGATCGCCGCCACCATCATGTCTGTCACCTCGTTGTCGTACGGTCGTGCGAGAACAACTTGCAAGCGAAGATAACACGATCGTGCTATAAAAATTCCCGTGCCCAAGGTTGTGGATCACGACGAGCGTCGGGCCGAGATCATCGAGGCGCTGTTCCGGCTGGTGCGCCGCGACGGCATCCACGCGGTGTCAGTACGCACGGTCGCCGCCGAGGCCGGCATGTCGGCGAGCGCGCTGCGGCACTACTTCGGGACCCAGGACGAGCTGTTCACCGTCGCGCTGCAGTCCGTGGTCGACCGGGTGCGGGCCCGGCTCGAGCCGCTGTTCCCGGTGCTGTCCGGCCGTGCAGGTGCCCTCACCGTGCTCGAGCAGATGCTCCCGCTGGACGCCACCCGCCGGGGCGAGACCCAGGTCTACCTGGCCTTCGTCACCCGGGCGCACCCCGACCGGTCGCTGCGCCGGATCCGCGACCACGCCGAGGCCGAGAGCAGGCTGGCCATCCACTACGCCGTGTGGCTGCTCGACGAGGCCGGCGCGCTCGGTGCGGGGCGCGACCCGGCGGCCGAGGAGGCCCGGCTGTACGCCGTCGTCGACGGGCTGGCGCTGCACGGCGCGCTCTGGCCCCGCCGGCACCCGTCGTCCGCACTGCTCGCCGTGCTGCACGCGCACGTCGACGAGCTGGCGACCGACCTCCGCGGCGGGGCGAGCGGCAGCGCGGCCAGCGTGCCGACGGCGGCGAGCGCCAGGGCGGGCAGGTAGCCCGCGACCCCGATGACGGCGCCGCCGACCACCGGGCCGACCAGGGTGCCCGCGGTCAGGCTGGTGTTGACCGCCGCCAGCCCGGCCGACGGACGCTGGGCGAACACGCCCGCGCTCCACAGGCCCTGCACCGCGATCACGCCGTTGTACGTGACCCCGAACGTGACGGCCGCCAGCACCACCAGCGCGGTCGTCGCGGGCGCATCGCCCGCCGACACCCACGCGAGCACAGCCAGGCCCCCCGCCACCCCGACGATGGTCGCCTGGTGGACGAGCCGGGGGCCGGACCGGTCGACCAGCGGGCCGGTGAGGCTCGCGACCACCCCGGCCACGCCGCAAGCCGCGTAGACCAGCCGCGCGGTGGTCGGCTCGATCCCGGCCGCGCGCATGGCGTCGACGCAGAACGCCCACCAGATCGAGCTGCCCACCCCGACCAGGGCTGCCGACAGCAGCAGTGGTCGCGACTGGGGGCACAGGAACCAGCGCGCACGCAGCCGCACCGACGGGCCGGACCCCGCCGACGACCGGGCGGGCACGCTCAGGACGGCAGTGATGCCGACGACCAGCGCGACCACGGCGAACAACAGCCAGGCCGTACGCCACTGCGCGCCCGCGAGCACCGCCACCGGACCCGCCACCGCGACGCCCCACCCGGTGCCGGAGCTGATCGTCGCCCAGGACGACGACCGGCGCCGCTCGGGCACCGCGCTGGCGACGACGTCGGCGTACGGCGGGAACGCGAAGCCGGCGCTGGCTCCGGCCATCAGCACGCCCAGCGCCAGACCGATGGCGTCGTCGGCACCCGCGATCGTCACCATCCCGCCGACCGCGGTGCCGGTGGCGAGCAGCAAGGGCACCCGCGGCCCGGTCCGCACGGTGAGCGCCACGACGAGTGCGTTCGCCAGCAGGTAGGACACGTACGCGCTCGACCCGACCAGTCCCGCGGTGGCGGGAGTGATGCCCAGGGTCGCGCGCATGTCGGGCAGCAGCAGCCCGAAGCCGTACCGCGCCAGGCCGAACGAGACCGCGATCATGCCCACGCCGGCGGGCACCAGCAGCCGGTTCACGGCCGGCCCCCGGTGGGCACGGTGTGCCCGAGCGGGCACCCGTCCGCCCCCGACACGCACGCGTCGCGGTCGCACAGCCGGCAGCAGCGCAGTGCGGTGGGCCGGTCGTCGGTGAGACCGGCGACGACCTTGTCCAGCAGCCGCTCGAGGGTGCGCTGCTCCGCGGGCGACAACCCGTCCAGGCAGTGCGCGAGCTCGCGCTCCCGGGCGGCGAGCACCAGGCGGGCCTGGCGCCGCCCGGCGGGGGTCAGCCGCAGCGTGCGACTGCGTGCGTCGTCGGCGCCCGACTCGCGCCGCACCAACCCTGCCGACACCAGCCGCTCGACCAGCCGGGTCGCACCGGAGTCGGTCAGGCCGACGACACCGGCCAGCCAGCCGACGCCGCGGTCGGGGTGGGCCAGCAACGTGACCAGGGCAGCGTGCTCCGACGCCGCCGCGTCCGACCCCACGATCCGGTCGACGACGGCGAGCGCCTGGACACCGAGCAGGTTCTCGAGACGGGCCATTCGCCCATCATATACCTGACTGACTCAGACATCTATAGGTCAGCGTACGGAAAGTCGGCTCAGGTAGTAGCGGTCGGTGGCGACACCGAAGCGGGCGTTGACCAGCCAGAGCACCTCTCCGCGCAGGACTGCGGTGGACGGAACCGACAGGTCGTCGTCGGTGAACACCTCGCCGCGGCCCGCGGCCGTGCCGCCCGCCTGCTCCCGCAGCCGCAGTCCCACGACCTCGTTGCCGCCCTGGCCCCGCACGACGAACAGCCGGCGGCCGCCCACGACGAGCCCGTCCCCGCCGGTGAGCTGCTCGGGGCCGGTCACCGGGATCTCGGTGGCCACGCCGCTGCGCCGCCGCACCTCGTACAGCGCGCCGTCGCGGCTGTCGACCACGACCAGGCGGCCGTTCGGCAGCTGCCTGATGCCGTTGAGCGCGATCGTGTCGTCGGGGACCGGCGGGATGGGCCCGTGCAGCCGCAGGACCTCGACGTCCAGCGGGAACACCGGGAGTCCCTGACCAGGCGGTCGTGGCAGCCGGTAGAGGACCCGGCGGCCCGAGTCGGTGACGAAGGCCGCGCGCCTGCTGAACGTGATGTCGTTGGGGAACACCGCCCGCGGCAGCCGTGCCCTGTTCAGCACCAGCGGGTCCGGCCCGCGGGTGAACACCCACACCATGCCGCGGTCGCCCTTGCTGCCCACCACCCACAGCGTCCCGTTGCGCGCGTCGACCGCCATCCCGCGCAGCGAGGTGCCCTCGGCCCGGCGGAACAGCGTGGACCTGTCGTCGCGGAACCGTCCGGTCTGGATCCCCTCCCCGGCCAGGGAACCGGTGAAGAACCTGCGGCCGTCAGCGGCGATGCCTTCGGGCTGGAAGCCGCGCGGCAGCACCACCCGGTCGGGTTGTGCTGGTGCGGCGGGCGTCGCCGGAGCCGCGGCCGGGAGCAGCGCGGCGATCGCGATGACGGTGATGGTGCCGGTGATGGTGCCGGTGATGGTGCCGGTGATGGTGGGAAGCAGGGCGCGGGTCGACGGCCTCATCCCCCGATCGTGCCCCAACTGCTGCTGCGGCACCATGGCCGCCATGAGCGAGAGGACCACGCCACCGTTCCGCGCCGACCACGTGGGGAGCCTGCTGCGACCGCAGCGGCTGCTCGACGCACGCGAGCAGCACCGCGCCGGCGACCTCGACGACGACGGCCTGCGGGCAGCCGAGGACGAGGCGATCCGCGACGTCGTCGCGATGCAGCGCGACGTCGGCCTCCGCACCGCGACCGACGGCGAGTTCCGCCGCACCTCGTGGCACATGGACTTCATCTACTCGCTGGGCGGCATCTCGCCGACCGACGACACGATCCAGGTGCACTTCCACAACGCCGCCGGGGACCTGGACTTCTCGTCGGCCGCGCTGCGCGTGCACGACCGGGTCCGGCTGGACGAGACGGTGTTCGCCGAGGCCTTCGGCTTCCTGCAGCAGCAGGCCGCCGACGGGCAGACGCCCAAGCTCACGATCCCGTCGCCGAGCATGGTCCACTACCGCGGCGGCCGGGCATCGATCGACCCGGACGTCTACCCGGAGATGGACGCGTTCTGGGACGACCTCACCGCTGCCTACGCCGAGCAGGTGCGCCGGCTCGGCAAGCTGGGGTGCACGTACCTCCAGCTCGACGACACCAGCCTCGCCTACCTCAACGACCCGGCCCAGCGCGCCGAGCAGCAGGCACTCGGCAGCGACGCGGAGCACCAGCACGAGCTCTACATCCGCAACATCAACCGGGCGCTGGCCGGCCGGCCGGACGGCATGGCGGTGACCACGCACATGTGCCGCGGCAACTTCCGCTCGTCGTGGGCGGCGGAAGGCGGTTACGACTTCGTGGCCGAGGCGCTGTTCGGCCAGCTCGACGTCGACGGGTTCTTCCTCGAGTACGACGACGAGCGCTCCGGCGGCTTCGCACCGCTGCGGTACGTCCCCGAGGGCAAGCAGGTCGTGCTCGGCCTGGTCACGACCAAGCGCGGCGAGCTGGAGGACAAGGACACCCTCAAGCAGCGCATCGACGAGGCGTCGAAGTACGTGCCGCTCGAGCAGCTCAGCCTGTCCCCGCAGTGCGGCTTCTCCTCCACCGTCGAGGGCAACACCCTGACCCACGACGAGCAGGCCGCGAAGCTGCGCCTGGTCGTCGAGACCGCCGCCGAGGTCTGGGGCTGAGCCCGGTCTGGGAGGATCGGGCCGGTGACGGTCCTGGCGCAGAGCGGTGACGAGCTCACCGGCCTGTCCGGTGTCGTCGCCGACGTCATCGCCGAGCTCGGTGAGGTCGGCGTCGGGGTCGCCACCCTGGTGGAGACGCTGTTCCCCCCGATCCCCAGCGAGGTCATCCTCCCGTTCGCCGGCTACCTGGCCCAGCAGGGCAGGCTCAACCTCGTCGGTGTCCTCGTCGCCGCCACCCTCGGCGGAGTGGTCGGCGCGCTGCTGCTCTACGGCTTGGCGGCGCTGATCGGCGAGGAGCGGGCCAGCGCGCTGGTCGCGCGGATCCCGCTCGTCGACCGCGACGACGTTGACCGGGCGTCGGGCTGGTTCGCCCGGCACGGTCGGCCGGCGGTGTTCTTCGGCCGGCTCATCCCGGGTGTCCGCAGCCTGATCTCGCTGCCGGCGGGGGCGCAGCGGATGCCGATGAGGCAGTTCGTCGGATACACCACCGCCGGCACCCTGGTGTGGAACACCCTGCTGATCGGCGGCGGCTGGCTGCTCGGCACCCAGTGGGACCGGGTCTCCGCCTACGCCGAGTGGCTCGACCGCGCGCTCATCGCCGCCATCGTCGCGTTCGTGGTCTGGCTGGCGGTGCGCCGCTACCGCAAGCTGCGCGCGCAGCGTACGAGCACGAACGGCTGATCAGAGCACCTGGGTGGTGGTGTAGATGAGCAGCCCGGCCAGCCCGCCCACCAGCGTCCCGTTGATCCGGATGAACTGCAGGTCGCGGCCCACGTGCAGCTCAATCCGCCGCGCGGCCTCGTCGCCGTCCCACCGGTCCACCGTGTCGGTGATGACGGTGGTGATCTCGTCGCCGTACGTCGTGACGACGAACGCCGCGAGGTCGGCGGCGTAACCGTCCAGCCGGCCACGCAGCTCGGCGTCGTCGGTCAGCCGCGCGCCGAAGTCCCGCAGGCCGACCTCGGCACGAGCCCGCACGGCGCTGTCCGGGTCGGCAAGGCTCGTGACCAGCGCGCGGCGCACGGCGTTCCAGAGCGCGGTCGCCGTCGTGACCACCCGCGGCTGGCCGAGCACCCGGGCCTTGAGCCGCTCGGCGCGCGCCATCGTCTCGGGGTCGTGCTGCAGGTCGATGGCCAGCTGGGTCAGCCAGGCGTCGAGCGCCCGCCTGGCCTGGTGGTGCGGGTCGGCGCCGATGTCGCGCACCCACGCGAGCAGCTCGAGGTGGACCCGGTGGGTGACCCGGTCGTCCAGCCACGCGGGTGACCACCACGGCGCCCGGGTGCCGAGCACCTCGGCGACCGTCTCCTCGTTGGCCAGCAGCCAGCGCTCCCCCTCGGCCAGCACGAGGTCGACCAGGCCGTGGTGCGCACCGTCGCGGACGACCTCGGCCAGCAGGCTGCCGGCCACCGGGCTCAGCGGCTCGTCCAGCAGCCGCGGCACCAGCTCGTGCTCGACCAGGGCGGCGACGTCGTCGTCACCGATCCGCTCGAGCCCGAGGGTGGCGAGCCGGGACGCCTCGTCGACGACCCGGGCGCAGTGCGCCGGGTCGGCCAGCCAGCGCCCGACCCGGAGGCTGATCTGCGCGCTCGCCACCCGGTCGCGCACCACCTGCTCGACCAGGAAGTTGTCGGTGACGAACTGCTGCAGGCTGACCCCGAGCGCCTGCTTGCGCCGCGGGATCAGGGCGGTGTGCGGGATCGGGATCCCGAGCGGGTGCCGGAACAGCGCCGTCACCGCGAACCAGTCGGCGATCGCGCCGACCATCGACGCCTCGGCGGTCGCGTGCACGTACGCCCACCCGCCGTCGCGGTCGAGGGTGAGCACGTAGACCACTCCCGCGAGCAGCAGCAGGCCGAGCGCGACGCTCCGCATCCGGCGCAGCCCGCGGCGGCGTTCCTCGTCGGCCGAGAGGACCATCGCGCGCTCCAGGTTCTCCGGCCGGACGTTGCCCGCCGACCTTAGCCCGGCCGACCCCGAGCGCCACCCCGCGGAGGACGGGGCGGCAGGATGGGCCGCATGCTGACCCTCGACGAAGCCACCGCCCTGTGCACTGCCGCCCGCGCCGCCTCCGAGGAGCTGGGGGTGCCGATGTCGTTCGCGGTGATGGACCCGGCCGGCCACCTGCTGGCGTTCGTGCGGATGGACGGGGCCCCCTGGGTGAGCGGTGACGTCGCACAGGGCAAGGCGTGGACCGCGGCGGCGTACGGCATGCCGAGCGACGGGCAGAAGCAGAAGATGGAGCCGATGCCCAACTTCGCCACCGCCCTGTCGGCGATGACGCACGGCCGGTTCACCCCGCAGACCGGGGCGGTGCCCGTCTACCGCGAGGGCACCCTGCTCGGCGCGCTCGGGGCGAGCGGCGGCACCGGGGCCGAGGACGAGTCGGCCTGCACGACCGCGGTCGAGCAGGTCGGTCTCAGCCCGGCAGCACCGGCGTGAGCGAGCCTGCCCCCCGTCGCAAGCGACAGGCCCGCATCGGTACGGTCGTCCGCACCGAGCAGCTCACGCCGCACATGGTCCGGGTGGTGCTCGGCGGTGACGGCCTCGCGGGCTTCGACGCCGGCGAGTTCACCGATCACTACGTCAAGCTGATCTTCCCGCCGCCGGGCGCCTCCTACGGGCTGCCGGTCGACCCCGCAGCGGTGGAGGCCGAGCACCCGCGCGAGCTGTGGCCGGTGACCCGCACCTACACCGTGCGCTGGTGGGACGCCGAGCGGGGCGAGCTGGCGGTCGACGTCGTGCACCACGGCGACGAGGGGATCGCGCCACCGTGGGCGGTGGCGGCTCAGCCGGGCGACCGCATCTCGTTGTTCGGCCCCGGCGGGGCGTACGCGCCGGTGGCCGATGCCGCCTGGCACCTGCTGGTCGGGGACGAGAGCGCGCTGCCGGCGATCGCGGCCGCCCTGGAGGCGCTGCCCGCCGGCGCCCGGGCAGTCGCGCTGGTCGAGGTGGCTGACGTCAGCGAGGAGCAGCCGGTCGTCACCGCCGCCGACGTCGAGCTCAGCTGGATCCACCGCGACACCGCGCCGGGTGCGCCCGGCGAGGCACTGCTCGAGGCGGTGCGCGCGGCGACCGCGCGCGGCGGCGACGTGCACGCGTTCGTGCACGGCGAGGCGGACATGGTGCGCGCCGTGCGCCGGCACCTGCGGGTCGAGCGCCAGGTGCCGCTGGAGCGGCTGTCGCTCTCCGGGTACTGGCGCCGGGGACGTACCGACGAGCGCTGGCGCGCGGAGAAGAAGGACTGGAACGCCGCCGTCGAGCAGGAGGAGCAGACCGGATCCTGACCGCACCCGAGGGAATGTCTCGGGACGCAACCAAGTTGGCCCCACGTGATGACCTCGTCCTCCGGCGCGCCTGCCGCGCCTTCGACCGCGCCCGCACGCCACCCCCGCGAGGTGCTGGCCGTCCTGCTGCTCGCCTGCGTGTCCTTCGCGCTGGCGCAGACCCTGGTGATCCCGGCGCTGCCGGAGATCTCCCGGCAGTTCGACGCCGGACCGGCCGCCACCTCGTGGGTCCTCACCGGCTTCCTGCTCTCGGCATCGGTCGCCACGCCGATCGTCGGCAAGCTCGGCGACCTGTTCGGCCGGGGACGGGTGCTGACCTGGGTCCTGGTGATCTTCGCCCTCGGCGGGGCGGTCAACGCGCTCGCCGGCAGCATCGAGGTGCTGGTCGTGGGCCGGATCCTGCAGGGCGTGGCGGGCGGCGTGTTCCCGCTGGCCTTCGGCATCGTCCGGGACACCTCACCGCGCGAACGCGTCCCGTCCGACCTGGCCGTGCTGAGCGCCGTCTTCGGCATCGGCGGCGGCATCGGGCTCCCGCTGTCCGGCGTGATCGTCGACCACACCGACATCGCCTGGCTGTTCTGGATCAGCCTGGTGGCGCTGCCGGCCGCGTGGGCGGCCCACCGGCTCATCCCGTCCGCGCCCAGCCCGAACCGCACCCGGGTCGACTGGCCCGGCGCGATCCTGCTGTCCCTGGCGCTCGGCGCCACCCTGCTCGGCGTCACCCAGGCGGAGAGCTGGGGCTGGGGCTCGCCGCGCACGCTGGCCCTGGTGATCGGCGGACCGTTGCTGGCCCTGGTCTGGATACGGGTCGAGGGCATGGTCGAGCAGCCGCTGATCGAGCTCAGCCTGCTGCGGGAACGAGCCGTGGCCGCCACCAACCTGACCGCGATGCTGGTCGGGCTGGGGATGTTCTCGAGCTTCCTGCTGATCCCGCAGTTCGCCCAGACGCCGGAGGCGACCGGCTACGGCTTCGGCTTCAGCGTCACCGAGTCCGGCCTGCTGCTCGTCCCCTCCGCCCTGAGCCAGCTGGTGGCCGGCCCCTTCGCCGGGCGGCTCGGGGTGCGGATCGGTTTCCGCCGGGTGCTGGCCACTGGCGCACTGCTCAGCAGTGCTGCCTTCGTGTTGCTCGCGCTGGCGCACACCCGCCCGTGGGAGTTCGTGGTGGCCGGGATCCTGCTCGGGGTGGGCATCTGTTTCGCCTTCGCGTCGATGGCCAACCTGGTGGTCGCCGCGTCGCCGGTCGAGCAGGTGGGCATCGCGACCGGGATCAACACCGTGATGCGCACCGTCGGCGGTGCGTTCGGCTCGGCCGCCGCGGCCGCCGTGCTGGCCGCGCACGTGCTGCCGTCGACCGGGCTGCCCGACGAGGAGGCGTACACGATCGCCTTCTCCTTCTCGGCCGTGATCGCCCTGGTCGCCGCCGGTGCGGCGCTGCTGGTGCCGAAGCACGTCGCCGACCGCGCCACCGCCGAGCCCGCAGCCGTCGCGGACTAGCGGGTCGGCCGGCCGCGCCGGGCAAGCGACCGACGAATGTCGTGACGTTGCGGTCGCCATGGCCACCCGGATGTCACGAGATCGTTCCCGGCCGGCGGCCGCGCCGACGGATGTCGTGACGTTCCGGTCGCCATGACCACCCGGATGTCACGAGATCGGTCGGGGTCGGCACGGCTCGGTCACTCCGGCGTAGAGCTCCGGTCGGCGATCGGCGTCGGGCGCGTTGCGCGACGACGTCGCCTTGTCCCGTGCCCGCGAGAGGTCGCAGCGCGCCACCAGCACCTGCTCGACCGGGCGGTCGGCGACCACGAGCGGGTAGCCGTCCGGTCCGATCACGGCCGAGCCACCGACCCACTTCACGCCGCGCTCGGTCCCCACCCGGTCGCACACCGCCACGAACATCCGGTCGACGCTGGCCGTCGCCTGCGCGCGTACGACCTCGACCGCCCGCTCACCGGGCGGCCGGGGTGAGGCCGGCCAGTTGGTCGGGGCGCACAGCAGGTCGGCACCGGCGAGCCCCGCGAGGCGGGTCCACTCCGGGAACTCCAGGTCGTAGCACACGCACACCGCCACCCGGCCGACAGCGGTCTCGACGACCGGTGGCGGGTCCGCGCCGGTGCGGAACAGCTCGATCTCGGTGTCCCACAGGTGCGCCTTGCGGTAGACGGCGGACACCGCACCCCGCTCGGCCACCACCGCGCTGTTGAAGACCTCGTCGCCGACCCGCTCGGCCACCCCCGCGACCAGCACCACGCCGTGCTCGGCCGACAGCTGCACCAGCGTGCTGGTCGCCGGCCCGTCGACCGGCTCCGCCACGGCGCGCAGCTCGGCCGCGTCGCGGAACACGTAGCCGGTCGTCACCAGCTCGGGCAGCACGACCACCTCGGCGCCGCGCTCGACGGCGGTGCGCACCGCGGCAGCCGCGCGCGCGACGTTGCCCTCGACGTCGCCGACGGCGAGCGCCAGCTGGCAGACCGCGACCCCGGTCTCACGGGTCATCGCGTACCTCTTCCCTGCGGGAGCCGGCTCAACCGCCGGCGTCGTGCACGACCCGGCCGGCGGCGACGGTGAGCCGCACCGTGGCGTCCGCCGCCGGCACCGCGCCCGGTCCGGTGATCGGCTGGTCCAGCAGGGCGAGGTCGGCCCGCCGGCCCACGGCGAGCACCCCGCCGTCCTCGTCGTGGTTGACGTACGCCGAGCCCGCCGTGAACGCCGTCAGCGCCTGGTCGAGCCCCAGCGCCTGCTCGGGCAGGAACGGTGCGTTGGCACGGTGCGCCGGGTCGATCCGGGTGACTGCGACCTCGATCTGCTGCAGCGGGTCGGCCGTCGACACCGACCAGTCGCTGCCCATGGCGAGTCGCCCGCCGGCGCGGGCGATGTCCGCGAACGGGTACTGCATCCGGGTCCGCTCCTCGCCGAGGAACGGGATCGTGAGCTCGTCCATCTGCGGCTCGCTCATCGCCCAGTAGGCCTGGCAGTTGGCCACGGCGCCGAGCGCGCCGAACCGCGGCACGTCGGACGGCTGCACCACCTGGATGTGCGCGATGTGGTGCCGGTGGTCGGACCACCCGTTGGCCGTACGCGCCGCCTCGACCGCGTCCAGCGACATCCGCACCGCCCGGTCGCCGATGGCGTGCATGTGCACCTGGAACCCGTGGGCGTCCAGCTGGGTCAGCGCCGCCTTGAGCAGCTCGGCGTCGACGTACGAGAGCCCGCGGTTGTCGGTGTGCCCACCGCAGCCGTCGCAGTAGGGCTCGAGCATCGCGCCGGTGTAGTTCTCCAGCACGCCGTCGGTCATCACCTTGACCGTCGTGGGGTGGAAGCCGGTCGTCGCGCCCGCCTCGCGCAGCGTGCGCAGCTCGTCGATCTGCTCGAGCCCACGCGAGCGGTCCCACCACAACGAGGCCACCACCCGTCCGGTGAGCCGCCCGCTGTCCGCGAGCGAGCGGTACGCCTCCATCGTCTCCGCATTCACCCAGGCGTCCTGCCACCCGGTGATGCCGAGCGCGTGCAGGTGCTGCTGCGACTGGAGGATCCCCGCCTCCCAGCCCTCGCGGTCCGGGGTCGGCACCAGCCGGGCCTCGTAGTCGTAGGCGGCGCCCTCGTGCAGGGTCCCGGACGGCTCGCCGGTCGCGGGGTCGCGCTCGATCCGCCCGTCGGGCGGATCGGGCGTGTCGCGGTCGATGCCGCCGATCTCGAGCGCCCGGCTGTTGACCCACGCCCCGTGCACGTCGCGGTTCATCACGAAGACCGGGCGGTCGGGGACGATCGCGTCCAGGTCTTCCTTGCGCGGAGTCCCGCCGGGGAAGTACTCCATCGCCCAGCCGCCGCCGGTGATCCACTCCTCGTCGGGGTGCGCCGAGGCATAAGCGGCGACCGCGTCGAGGTAGCCCTGCCGCCCGGTGGTGTCGTTGAGCCAGAGCCGGGTCAGGTTGCGGCCTGCGACCGGAGCGTGCACGTGGGCGTCCTGGAAGCCGGGCAGCACCTGGGCGCCCCCGGCCTGCTCCACCCGGGTACGGCTCCCGATCAGCTCGTCGACCCGCTCGCGCCCGAGCGCGACGACGCGGTCGCCCCGGACGGCGACGGCGTCGGCCGACGGGCCGGCCGGGTCACCGGTCCACACCCGCGCATCGACGACCGCCAGGTCTGCCTCGCTCTGCTCACGTCGGACCATGGCCCGGAGCAGACCACACGCGCAGCAGGAGGGCCAGCCTGGGGCAGGCAGGCGGTTGCGACACTGGGTCCATGAGCGACCGGACCGGCGTGGCAGACCGGGCGGGCGTGGATGCGTGGCCGGTGCTGGACGCTGATGTCGACAGCGACTGACTTCACGCCGTACGCCGCCTCGCACCGCGTGGTGGTGCTGCTGCTGGTGCTCGGCGCGGCCGCGCTGGTGCGGCTCGGACACGCCCGGCGGGCGCCGGCCGAGGCCGACCGCGACGCCCGGGTCTTCGCCGTGGTCTGCCTCGCCTTCGTCCTGCCGCTGCAGGTGGTCGCGGTGACCAGGTCGGGGTTCGACGTGCAGCGCACGCTGCCGTTGCAGCTGTGCGACCTCGCGGCGTTCGTCGCCCCGTACGCGCTGTGGACCCGGCAGCGGTGGGCGGTCGGGCTCACCTACTACTGGGGGCTGACCCTCACCACCCAGGCGGTGATCACACCGGACCTGTCGGCCGACTTCCCGGACCCGGTGTTCGTGCTGTTCTGGGGCATGCACCTGCTGATCGTGTGGGCGGCGATCTACCTGACCTGGGGTCTGGGCCTGGCGCCGGACTGGCGCAGCTACCGCATCACGGTCGCCGTGACGGTGGGCTGGGCGGTGTCGGTGTCGGTCTTCAACGCCGCCACCGACAGCAACTACGGATACCTCAACGCGAAGCCGGACGCGGCCTCGATCCTCGACTACCTCGGCGACTGGCCGCTCTACGTCGTCGCCGAGGTCGTCATCGTGCTGACCGTGTGGGCTGCGATGACCTGGCCGTGGGTCGCCGCCGCGCAGCGCCGCGACCGGCAGACGAGGATGGCCCGATGAAGATCCACGCGGTCCGGTTGGAGCGGCTTCGGCTGCCGCTCGACCCGCCGTTCCGGGCCGCCTGGGACCCGGTGCCGCGGCGCTGGTTCGACGCGACGCTGGTGCGGGTCGATACCGACGAGGGGCTGGTCGGGGTCGGGTCCGGCGACACCATGGCCGGCTTCGAGGCGTACGCGCACCTGTTCGTCGGCGAGGACCCGCTGCGGATCGGCCGGCACGTACGCGCCCTCGAGACCATCGACTTCCACGCCGGGCGGTACTGGCCCCTGGAGGCGGCGCTGTGGGACATCGCCGGCCAGGCGGCCGGGCTGCCGGTGGCCACGCTGCTCGGCGGGGAGACGACCCGGCTGCCCGCGTACATGTCCACCGGCGAGCTGAAGAACCCACAGCAACGGGTGGAGGCGACGCTGGCAGGGCGCGAGCTCGGGTTTCGCGCGGCGAAGCTCCGGATCGCTCGCGACCGCCTCGACGAGGGAGTCGCCGCGGTGCGCGGCGTCCGGGAGGCGCTCGGCGACGACTTCACCGTGCTCGTCGACCTCAACCAGTCCTGGCGGATGGCCGGCGACGTCGAGCCGGCGCTCGACGTCAAGGCGGTCACCCGCACCGTGGCGCAGCTGGCCGAGCTCGGTGTCGGGTGGGTCGAGGAGCCCTTGCCCTACAGCGATGTACGCGGCCTCGCCGAGCTGCGGCGCAGCAGCGCCGTGCGGATCGCCGGCGGCGAGATGCTGCGCACGTTCGACGACGCTTTGCGGCTGCTCGAGCACGACGCGCTCGACGTCTACCAGATGGACGGCGTGCTCTCGCTGGGCATGTCGCGGTGCCGCACGTTCGCCGAGCTGGCCCGGCAGCGGCACCGCGGCTTCACCCCACACACGTGGACGAACGGCATCGGTGTGCTCGCCAACCTGCACCTCTCCGCCGGCGTGGGCGGGGGTCCGTGGTTCGAGCTCCCGTACGACCCCGACGGGTGGACGCCGGAGCGCCGCGACTTCATGCTGACCGAGCCGCTGCGCGTCGACGCGGACGGATGTGTCACCGTGCCGGGGAGGCCGGGCCTGGGGGTGCTGCTCGACGAGGACGCGATCGCGCGCTGGAGGGTGTCGTGACGTCAGTGCTGGACCGCGATCACGAGGCGTGGGTGACGGCCGCGGCCGGCGTCACCGCCGAGGGCCGGATGTTCGTCGACGGTGCGTACGCCGACGCCGCGAGCGGGCGGACGTTCGCGTCTCGCTCGCCCCGTGACGACAGCGTCGTGACACAGGTGGCGCGCGGTGAGGCGGCCGATGTCGACCACGCGGTGCGCGCGGCTCGTGCCGCCTTCGACGACGGGCGCTGGCGCAACCGCTCGCCGCGCAGCCGCAAGCGGGTGCTGGGTCGCTGGGCCGACCTGGTGCGCGAGCACGCCGCGGAGCTCGCGCTGCTCGAGACGCTCGACATGGGCAAGCCGATCGGCGAGTCGGTGCGCGTGGACGTGCCGGCCGCGGCAGGCACGCTGCAGTGGTACGCCGAGGCGCTGGACAAGGTCTACGACGAGGTGGCGCCCACCGGGCCTGGGCAGCTGGTGACGATCACCCGCGAGCCGCTCGGCGTGGTCGGCGCGGTGGTGCCGTGGAACTACCCGATGATCATCAGTTCGTGGAAGCTCGCGCCCGCGCTGGCGACCGGCAACTCGGTGGTGCTCAAGCCCGCGGAGCAGTCGCCACTGTCGGCGCTGCTGCTGGCCAGGCTCGCGACCGAGGCGGGGTTGCCGGACGGCGTGCTCAACGTGGTGCCGGGTCTCGGCCCGGAAGCAGGTCAGGCGCTCGGACGGCACCCGGACGTGGACAAGATCGCGTTCACCGGGTCCGGCGAGGTCGGCCGGCTGTTCCTCACGTACGCGGGCGAGTCGAACGGCAAGCAGGTGCAGCTCGAGGCGGGCGGCAAGTCACCGCAGCTGGTGCTCGCCGACGCGGCCGACCTCGACGCCGTGGCGCAGGCGGTCGCGTGGGGCATCTGCTACAACGCCGGGCAGACCTGCAACGCCGGGTCGCGGCTGGTCGTGGACCGTACGGTCAAGGACGCGCTGCTGGACAAGGTGCTCGAGGTCAACCGGCAGTTCGTGGTCGGTGACCCGCTCGACCCGGCGACGACCATGGGCGCCATCGTCGACCGCACCCAGCTCGACCGGGTGCTCGGCTACGTCGACGTCGGTCGGACGGAGGGCGCCGACGTGATCGGCGGCCGGCGGCTGCGTGAGGAGTCGGGCGGGTTCTTCGTGGAGCCGACGGTGCTCGACCACGTGGCCGACGACAGCACGGTGGCGCGGGAGGAGATCTTCGGACCGGTGCTGTCGGTGCAGGAGTTCTCCGGCACCGACGACGGACTGGCCCTCGCCAACGCCACCGACTACGGCCTCGCCGCGTCGGTGTGGACGCGCGACATCGGCACCGCGCACCGAGTCGCGCGCTCGCTGCGGGCGGGCACCGTGTGGGTCAACACCTTCGACGCCACCGACGTGTTCGCACCGTTCGGTGGCTTCAAGGGCTCGGGCGCGGGGCGGGACAAGTCGCTGCACGCACTCGCCGAGTACACCGGGCTCAAGACCACCTGGGTCGACCTGTCATGAGCCCCGGCCCGCGCCCGCGGATCGAGTTCGGCGTCGGCGCTGTCGCCCGGCTGCCCGGTTGCGTGGACGAGCTCGAGGCCCGGCGGGTGCTGCTGGTGACCGACGCCGGCGTGCGGGCGGCCGGTCTGGTCGCCCGGGTGGTCGCGCTGCTCGAGGGCGCGGGGGTTGCGGTCACGGTGTACGACGCGATCGCGCCCAACCCGACGATCGCCGCGCTGGACGAGGCCGCCGGCGTCGTACGCGGGCTGGACGACTGCGTGGTGGTGGCGCTCGGGGGTGGCTCGGTGCTCGACGCCGCGAAGGGTATCGCGCTGCTGGGCACCAACGCGGGTTCGGTGCGTGAGCTGGGGCCGTCCGGCGTGCTGCCGGGGCTGCCGGTGGTCGCCGTGCCGACAACGGCGGGCACCGGCGCGGAGACCAACGGGTTCGGCGTGATCGAGGACGAACTGGCGTGCCGCAAGGTCTACGTCGGCGACGACAGCGTGCGGCCGCGGGTGTCGGTGCTCGACCCGGAGCTGACGGTCGGACTCCCGCCGGCGGCCACCGCGGCGACCGGCATGGACGCGCTGGTGCACGGCATCGAGTCGCTGTCGTCGCGACGGTCCGACCCGGTGTCCGCGGCGTACGCCGTCGACGCGGTGCGCATGGTGAGCGGCAGCCTCGCCGCGGCGGTCGTCGACGGCACCGACCTCGAGGCCAGGGCGCAGCTGCTGATGGGCGCGCACCTGGCCGGGCTGGCGCTGTCGATCAGCGGGCTGGGCATCGTGCACGGGCTCGCGCACGCGACGACCGCACACACCGGCGCCGTGCACGGGCTGGCGCTGTCGGCGGTGCTCGCGGAGGTGATGACGCGTACCGCGCCGGTCGCCGTGGAACCGTACGCGCGGGTGGCGGCGGCGATGGGTGCCACCGACGCCGTGGCCGCGGCGTCCGACCTCGCCGACCAGGTCGGTGCCCGGCGGCCCCTGCGCGAGCTGGGCGTGACGGCGGCGTTGGTGGGCCCGGTTGCCGCCGGTGCGCTGGCCGACGCGGTCAGCCGCAACCACCCGCGGCGGATGGAGCAGGACGAGGTCGAGCAGGTCGTCGTCGCCTGCCGCTGAGCTCGTCCCCGTACCGATCACCCCTCCGCCGATGCGGAGAAGCTCACCCCCTGCGCCAGCGCGACCGCGCCGGAGTAGTTGACCGTGTTTGTCGCGCGGCGCATGTAGGCCCGCCACGCGTCCGAGCCGGACTCGCGCCCGCCGCCAGTCTCCTTCTCACCGCCGAAGGCACCGCCGATCTCGGCACCCGACGTGCCGATGTTGACGTTGACGATGCCGCAGTCGGCACCGTCGGAGGCCAGGAACCGCTCGGCCTCGGCCTGGTCGCGGGTGAAGATCCCGGCCGACAGCCCTTGCGGCACGGCGTTGTGCAGCCGCAGTGCCTCGTCGAGGTCGCCGGTGTAGGTGAGCACGTACAGCACCGGTGCGAACGTCTCCTCGCGCACCACCTCCGTCTGCGCGGGCATCCGGACCAGCGCAGGCTCGACGTAGTACGCACCGGGCGCCTCGTCGGCAAGCCGCCGCCCGCCGCCGGCGAGCAGCTCACCCCCGTCGGCGACCGCACGCTCGACCGCCGCGCCCATGGCCTCGTAGGCGCGCTCGCCGACCAGCGGGCCGACCAGCGTGCCCGGCGCGAGCGGGTCACCGATCGGCAGCGTGCGGTACGCCGAGGCCAGCCGTGCGACCAGCGGCTCAGCGACATCGGCGTGCGCGATGACCCGGCGCATCGTGGTGCAGCGCTGTCCGGCCGTGCCCGCGGCGGCGAACACGATGGCGTCGACGGTGAGGTCGAGGTCGGCCGACGGCGCGACGACGGCCGCGTTGTTGCCGCCGAGCTCGAGCAGGCAGCGGCCGAACCTCGCCGCCACCCGCGGCCCGACCGTACGGCCCATCGCGGTCGAGCCGGTCGCGCTCAGCAGCGCGACGTCGGGTGCGTCCACCAGCCGCTCGCCGACGCTGGACCCGCCGATCACCACCTGGTGGACCGCGGGCGGGGTGCCGGTCTCGGCGATCGCCCGGTCGAGCAGTGCGCTGCACGCGAGCCCGGTCAGCGGGGTGAGCTCGGATGGCTTCCACACCACGGGGTCGCCGCAGACCAGCGCGACCGCGGTGTTCCACGACCACACCGCCACCGGGAAGTTGAACGCGGAGATGACGCCGACGACGCCGAGCGGGTGCCAGGTCTCCATCAGCCGGTGGCCCGGCCGCTCGGACGGCATCGTGCTGCCGTACAGCTGCCGGGACAGCCCGACCGCGAGGTCGCAGACGTCGACCATCTCCTGCACCTCGCCGAGCGACTCCGAGCCGATCTTGCCGGCCTCGATCGTCACCAGGTCGGCGAGCGACTGCCGGTGCTCGACCAGCAGCTCGGCGAACCGCTTGACCAGCGCTCCGCGCACCGGTGCCGGGGTCGTCCGCCAGACCAGGAACGCGTCCTGCGCAGCGGCCACCACTTTCGCGACGTCGTCGGGATCGGTGGCGCGTACCCCGAACAAGGTCTCGCCGGTCACCGGGGAACGGGCCGGCAGCCCGCCGTCGTCGAGCCGGTCGGGCCCGACGCCGCAGCGGGCGAGGGCGTCGTGCGCGCGGGTCCGGAGGTCGGCCGTCGCGGTGAGCGTCATGGGTTCCTCACTGGTGTCTGGGCAGGACGGCAGTGTCTCAGCCCTGCCATCCTCTGCGGATGGATGTCGTCGTCTCGTTGCCGGCCTTCGTGGTGGCGGTGCTGCTGATCTCGGCGTCCCCCGGACCCGCGATGGCGTTGATCGTCAGGCGCGCGGCGCTGCGGGGGTTCCGCGGTGCGGTGCCGACCGTGCTGGGCCTCGAGCTGGGGCTGTACACCTGGGCGCTGCTCGCAGCCGCGGGCGTGGCAGCGCTGGTCGCGGCCTCGCAGGTCGGCTTCGTCGTGCTGCGCGTCGTCGGCGCGGTCGTGCTGGTGGTGCTCGGCGTACGGGCCTGGCGCTCGGCATGGCGCGACCGCGGCGCCCGTGCGGAGGCGCCCTCCGCGGCCGCCGTGGGCGTGGGGCGATGGAAGGCGTTCGGCGAGGGGGCGCTCGTCCAGCTGGCGAACCCCAAGGCCGCCGTGTTCATGGTGGCGTTCTACCCGCAGTTCGTCCCCGAAGGCCGCCCGCTGTTCGCGACGACCGCGCTGCTGGCGCTGGTGCAGGTCAGCCTCGAGATCGTGCTGTACCTGAGCATGGCTGCCGGAGTCGCACGCGCCGGTGACTGGTTCCGCCGGACGACTGTCCGGCGGCGGCTCGACGCGATCACCGGCACCGTGTTGATCGGGCTCGGCGTCCGCGTAGCGGCCGAGGGTCGCTGACCGGCGTCCCGTCGTCAGCTGGCGAGGGCGAGGTCGTGCACTAGAGCACCCCACCGACACTCCACCCGGGTGCGCATCACTCGGCCCTGGCCAACTCCTGCCGGCTGCGCTGCAGGAACGAGCGCTCAGCCGCGTTGTCGGTCAGGGCGATCGCCGCCTCGTACGCCAGCGCCGCGTCGTCGTCACGACCCAGCCGGCGCAGCAGGTGCGCACGAATGGCGTGGAACAGGTGGTAGCCGCGCAGGTCGAGACCGTCGACGACGGCGAGGGCAGCCGCCGGGCCCTCGACCTCGGCGACCGCTACCGCGCGGTGCAGCGCCACGACCGGGCTCGGCGCGACCGCGTACAGCTGGTCGTACAGCTGCAGGACCTGCTGCCAGTCGGTGTCGGCCGCGGTCGGCGCGTCGCTGTGCACGGCGTTGATCGCCGCCTGGATCTGGTACGGGCCGGGCTGGTTGCGGCGCAGGCAGCGACGGACGAGCACCTGCCCCTCCGCGACGAGGTCGCGGTCCCAGCGGTCCCGGTCCTGGTCGGTCAGCAGCACCAGGCCGCCGTCCGGGCCCGTACGCGACTGCCGCCGTGACTCCGACAGAAGCATCAGCGCGAGCAGCCCCATCGCCTCCGGTTCGTCCGGCATCAGCTCGACCAGCAGCCGCCCGAGCCGGATCGCCTCCGCACAGAGGTCCTCGCGCACGAGCTGCTCGCCCGAGCTCGCGGCGTAGCCCTCGTTGAAGATGAGGTAGACCACCGCCAGCACGCCCCGGAGCCGGTCCGGCAGGTCGGCATCGGCGGGCACCCGGTAGGGGATGCGGGCGTCGCGGATCTTGGCTTTGGCCCGTACGAGTCGCTGCGCCATGGTCGGCTCAGGTGTCAGGAAGGCGCGGGCGATCTCCGGGGTGGTGAGCCCACCCAGCAGCCGCAGCGTCAGCGCGACCTGTGCTCCGGGGGACAGCGCCGGATGGCAACAGGTGAAGATCAGCCGCAGTCGATCGTCACGCACGGGTCCCTCCTCGACGGTCTCTTCGCGCGCGTGCAGCAGAGCGGCCTGGGCGTGCCGGTCGTCGCGGGACGCCTCCCGCCGCAACCGGTCGATCGCCCGGTTGCGGGCGGTGGTGATGATCCATCCCGCCGGGCTCGCCGGCAGCCCGGTCGACGGCCACCGCTGCACCGCCGCGGTGAACGCGTCCTGGACCGCCTCCTCGGCGAGGTCGATGTCACCGAAGGTACGGACCAGGACGGCCACCGCGCGGCCGTGCTCCTCGCGGAACACGCGCTCGATCACCGCTGCCGGCACGCCGGCGGTCACACGCAGCTTCCGTGCTCCAACGGCCGGACCTCGATCGGGAGGGTGATCGCCCGTGCGACCTTGCGGCCCCACTCGAGCGCGGCGTCGAGGTCGTCGGCCCGGATGACCGTGAACCCGCCGATGTGCTCCTTGCCCTCGACGTACGGACCGTCGGTGGTGAGCACCTCGTCACCCGTGAGCTTCAGCACGGTCGCGGTGCTCGGCGGGTGCAGACCGCCGGAGAACACCCACGCACCAGCCGCCCTGATCTCGTCGTTGACGGCCGCGAGGTCGCGCATGATCGGCTCCAGGAACTCGGGCGGTGGCGGCGTGTCCCGGTCCGGCTGGTAGATGCTGAGCAGGTACTGCTTCATTCGACTCCTCCTCGACTCGTGCACGGTAGTGCGGCCGGCCGCGTGCCGGCCTCGCACCCACTACACGAACGGCCATGGCCGGAATCGACATCGGCCGCACCGGGATCTGCGTGGACTACCGGTCCCGCCAGGCCTCGAGGGTGGCGCGCGCGCCGTGCTCGTGCAGCGAGTCGAGCGCCTGCCGGTAGGCGCTGGTGAAGCGCTCGTCGTCGATCAGGTCGCCGAACAGGTCCCGGTCCACGAGGAACGCCAGCGGTTCGTCACGCTGCCGCTTGGCGGTCGCCACCAGCTGCTCGGCGAGCCGGTCGACGACGTCGATCGGCGCACCCTCCTCGTCGACCGCCTCGGCGTAGCGAGCCCAGGCCGCCACCACCAGCGCCGACCGCTCGATCTCGCCGCCGTCTGCGAGGTTGCGGCGCACGACCGGCAGCAGCCACTTCGGGATCCGGTCCGAGCTCTCCGCGCACAACCGGGCCAGCGTGTCGCGTACCTCGGGGTTGGCGAAGCGCTCGATCAGGCCGGGCTTGTACGCGCCCAGGTCGACACCGGGCACCGGCTCCAGCGTCGGCGTCGCCTCGCGGTCCATGTAAGCGAGCAGGAAGTCGGCGAACAGCCGGTCCTGGCAGACCTCGTGCGCGTAGCGGTAGCCGGCCAGGTAGCCCAGGTAGCACAACGCCTGGTGGCTGGCGTTGAGCAGCCGCAGCTTCATCAGCTCGTACGGCTCCACGTCGTCGACGACCTGCACGCCGACGTCGTCGAACGGCGGGCGGCCGTCGGCGAACCTGTCCTCGAGCACCCACTGGGTGAACGGCTCGCACACCACCGGCCACTCGTCCTCGACGCCGAACTGCTCGGCGAGCACCTGCCGGTCGTCGTCGCTCGTGACCGGCGTGATCCGGTCGACCATCGAGTTGGGGAACGGCACCTCGCGCTCGATCCAGTCGGCGAGGTCGGCGTCCTGGAGCCGGGCGAACGCCGTGATCATCTTGTGCGCGACATCGCCGTTGCCCTGGATGTTGTCGCAGGACATCACGGTGAACGCGGGGACTCCTCGCTCCCGCCGCCGGCGCAGCGCAGCCGTCACGAAGCCGAACATCGTGCGGGGCAAGGAATCTGGGTTCGATCCGTCGGCGATGTCGTGCCGGATGTCGTCGTCGCGGTCGTCGAACTCACCCGTCACCGGGTGCACGTGGTAGCCACCTTCGGTGACGGTCAGCGACACGATCCGGGTCGCCGGGTCGGCCATCCGCTCGACCACGGCCGCCGGGTCGTCCGGGGCGTACAGGTAGTCGCGGATCGAGCCGATGACACGTGGTTCCAACCGCCCGTCGGGGTGCTTGAGCACCAGCGTGAACAGGCAGTCCTGGGCCCGCATGACCTCGTGCATCCGCTTGTCGTGCGGCAGGACGCCGACCCCGCAGATGCCCCAGTCGAGCGCCTCGCCGTCGGTCATCAACCGGTCGAGGTACATCGCCTGGTGCGCCCGGTGGAAGCCACCTACACCGAAGTGCACGATGCCGGTGGTGACGTCGTCGAGGTCGTACGACGGCGTGGGCACGGACGTGATCGCGTCCAGGGTGTCGGCACTCAGCCTCGGCATGGTCGTCCTCCGCGCGACGGGGTCGATTCCGACCCTACGGCGGGTCGGCGGGCCGGGCCGAGCGCCGCTCATTCGAGCGCTCTGCCGACCGGTGCCCCTAGCCTCGGGAGATGAGCGGTTGGGCCGTGGTCGCCGGCGTCGTCGCCGGGCTGGCGCTGGTCTGGCTCGCGCTCGTCGCCGCACTCTGGCTCGCCCGGCCCGGCGACGCGACCGTACGCGAGGCGCTGCGACTGCTGCCCGACCTGGTGCGGCTGCTGCGCCGGCTGGCCGGCGACCCGCTGCTCCCGACGGGCGAACGGATCCGGCTCTGGCTCGGGCTCGGCTACCTGCTGCTGCCGATCGACCTGGTGCCGGACTTCGTGCCGGTCCTGGGCTACGCCGACGACGCGGTCGTGGTCGCGCTGGTGCTGCGCGCCGTGATGCGACGGGCAGGGCCGGACGCCGTCGAGCGGCACTGGCCGGGGACGCCGGCCGGGCTCGCGGCCGTTCGCAGGCTGGCGGGGTCGCCGGCAACGCGCTGACCGCCGAGCTGCGTTGGGCTAGTGCGGCGGCGCGTCCGCACCGAGCCGGGAACCCGGCTGCAGCAGGGCCGCGACGTGGCCGTCGACGGCCGCCTGCGCCAGCGCGCGGCCGAGCCCGGGCGCCTGCTTGAACAGGTTGTTGCCGGCGACTGCGAGGACTCCCTCGTGCTGCCAGACACCGATACCGTCTTCGCCCCACGGCAGCGTGGTCGTCCAGCAGTGCCGCACGTCGACCGGCACAGGTTCGAGTCCGGGCAGGGCACGGGCGACGTACGCAGTCGCCCGCCGGTCGAGGTCGACGAGCCCGGCGGGGTCGGCGATCCCGCCGTCGTCGTGGACCGGCACGCTGCCGGCCAGCCCGACCGCGTAGCGCGCGTTGCCCGGCTCGGCGGCGGCGTAGACGATCTCGCCGAAGCCGCCGCTGAAGTCCAGCAGGCACGGGAGCCGGGCCGGTGCGTCGCCGCGCACCGCGAACGTGACCCGCACGTGCGCCGCCTGGTCGACCGGCAGCGAGATGCCCAGCGCGCGCATCAGTCCCGGCGTGGACCGGCCGGCACACAGCACGACCCGCTCGTGCTCGGTGGTCGCGCCACCGGTGCGCACCTCGACGGTGCCCCGCCTGGTGGGACGAACCTGCAGCACCTCATCGCGGACCAGCCGGTCGCCGAGCGCGGTGACGAGCGCACCGACCGCTGCGCGGGTACGGATCGCCCCGCCACGGACGTCGAGCACGGCCGGGCCGTCGTACGCGGCGAGCAGCGGGTGCAGCGCACGCAGCCGCTCGGTGTCGAGCCGCTCGACCTGGATCCCGTCGACAGCATGCAGCGCCGCGAATCGCTGCTCGACGTCGTCGCCGATGGCGACCACCCCGTCGGGGCTGACCAGCTCGACCCCCAGCCGCTCGGCCCACGCGGCCCAGACCGCACGCCCGTCGCGGGTGAACTCGACCAGACGCGAGTCGTCGTGCGCGTGCCGGAACAGCCGGGACTCGCCGCCCGACTGCGACGCACCCGGCCCGCCCCGTTCGTAGACGGTGACCTCGTGCCCGAGCTCGCGCACGGCATAGCCGGTGGCGAGGCCGACGATGCCCGCCCCGACCACCGCCACGGAGGTACCCACCACGGTGCCGTCCGGTGTCATCAGGTCAGCCTCGCACGCGGCTATCGTCGCCGGATGATCTGCGTCGAGCTGACCTTCTCCGACGACCCCGCCCGGCTCGAGCTGCGCCCGCAGCACCGCGAGCGGTTGGCTGCGCTGCATGCCGCCGGAGACCTCGTGATGGCCGGACCGTGGGCCGACGAGACCGGTGCGCTGCTGGTCTTCGGCTGCGACCGCTCCGACGTCGACCGGGTCCTCGCCGACGACCCGTACTACTCCGGCCCCGGCGTCGCGGTCGCGGCGATCAGGGACTGGAACGTGGTCACCGGCGGCTGACGACGAGTCTTCGGGCTACGTCGGCCGGCGCAGTGCCGGTGGGTCCGGGTGCGCCCGGGACCGTACCGGGCTGCGCCCGGAGACCCAGATCAAGAGCCGCTTCCGGACGGGCTCGCCACACCCCCTTGCGGGCAGAACCTGGGACTCGTCCCACTGACCGCAAAGGAGCACAGGCCATGTCACAGACCACTCTCCAGCCGCCCGTCACCCGTCCGCCGTCCGTCCCGTTCGTCGACCCGCAGGCCGTCCTGGCACGCGCGGCGACGTGGCTGAACACGCACAGCATCGATGTGCTGCGCGTCAGCCTCGGGCTCGTCTTCCTCGCCTTCGGAGTCCTGAAGTTCGTGCCCGGGCTCAGCCCGGCCGAGGACCTGTCGGTCGCCACCATCGACCGGCTGACGCTGGGCATCGTCTCCGGTTCAGCCGCGCTGGTGCTCACCGCGGTGACCGAGACCGTCATCGGTCTCACGCTGGTCACCGGCCGCTTCGTGCGGGTGGGCCTGGTGGTGCTGGCCGGCGCCCTCGTCGGCATCATGTCGCCGCTGGTGCTGTTCTACGACGACATGTTCGACGGGGGACCGACCCTGGTCGCGCAGTACGTGTTCAAGGACATCGTGCTCGCGGCCGCCGGGCTGGTCGTCGCCGCCCACTCGCTGGGCGGGAGGCTGCGCACGGACGGCGAGTCCTGACCGGGTTCGTGGAGATGGCCGGTGCCCTCGGGCGCCGGTCATCTTCGCGTCCGGCCGCGGATCACCAGGGGCCGGAGCCGCCCACGCGGTCGACGCGGACGTGCAGCACGTAACCGGGCGGCGGGTCGGGCATCGGCGGGAAGTCGGTGCCAGGCCCGATGTAGGTCTGCGCGAGCTGGTGCAGCAGCTCCGGGGCGCCACCGTCGGTCAGCCGGGCCGTGCCGTGCACGACGAGGTACGGCGTCATGCCGTGCACCGGCGGGAGCTCGGACTCGAACGACACCGTCACCCGCGGGTCACGGCGCACGTTCGCAAGCTTGCGCTGGCGGGCGTCCAGGTGGGCAGAGACCAGCTCGTCGCCGTCCAGCCCCATCCACACGACGCTGACCTGCGGCGCGCCGTCCTCGTCGATCGTCACCAGGTGCGCGAGCCGGCCGGAGGCGACCAGCCGTCGCGCCTCGTCGTTGAGTGCTGCCATGACACGCAGCCTCCCGCAGGTCGTCGCCGTGGTCGAGACTGTCTGTCGTGTCCACGTCCCCGTCGCCCCCGCGTACGTCCGTCGACGTCGCGGCCGTGCAGCGACGGGTGCTGGTGGTCACCGTGGTGGCCCAGCTGCTCGCCGGCGCCGGCCTCGCGGCGGGCATCACCGTCGGGGCGCTCCTGGCCGAGGACGTGCTCGGCTCGACCGGCTGGGCCGGGGTGCCGGTGGCGCTGTTCACCGCGGGATCCGCGGGGGCGGCGGTGCTCGTGGGGCGGCTGTCGCAGGCGTACGGGCGGCGGGTCGGCCTGGCCGTCGGCTACGCCGCCGGGGCGATCGGCAGCGCCGGGATCGTCGTCGGCGCGGTGACCGAGCAGGCCGTGCTGATGCTGGTCGCGATGACGGTCTACGGATCCGGGACGGCCGCCAACCTGCAGGCCCGCTACGCCGGCACCGACCTCGCCGCGCCGGACGCACGGGGCCGGGCGGTGAGCACCGTCCTGGTCGCGACCACGGTGGGCGCGGTCGCGGGACCGAACCTCGTCTCCTGGACGGGCGACCTCGCGGTCGACGCCGGGATGCCGGCGCTGGCCGGTCCGTTCGTGCTTGCCGCGGTCGCCTACGGCGCGGCCGCGCTGGTGCTGTTCGCGCTGATGCGACCCGACCCGCTGCTGGTCGCGCGCGAGCTGGTCGCGGCCGGCTCCGACGAGCCGGCGGCGGTGACCAGGCCCGAGGACGACGAGTCCGTCGTGATCTCCGGCGGCCTCGGGCTGGCCGCGACCGCGATGGTCCTCACCCAGCTGGTGATGGTCGCGGTGATGACGATGACACCGGTGCACCTGCGCGACCATGGGCACGGACTCGGAGTCGTCGGCGCGGTGATCGGGTTGCACGTCGCCTTCATGTTCCTGCCGTCACCGCTGTCCGGCTGGCTCGCCGACCGCTATGGCCGACGGCCGGTGCTGGCGGCGGCGGGCGTGACCCTGCTGGCAGCGGGGGTGCTGGCCGCCACCGCACCCGACGACTCGGTGGTACTGCTCGCGGTCGCACTGGCCCTGCTCGGCCTCGGCTGGAACCTCGGCCTGGTCGGCGGCACCGCGCTGCTCACCGACGTCGTGCCCACCGCCGACCGGGCGCGTACCCAGGGCAACGTCGACCTGCTGGTCGCGCTCGCGGGCGCCACCGGGGGGATCAGCAGTGGCGCGGTGGTGGCGGTGGGCGGGTTCGGCCTGCTCGGGTGGTCGTCTGCGGCGCTGTCGCTGCTGCTGGTGCCCGCCGTTGCCCGGGTCCGCGTCACCGCGGCACCCGGCCGTCAGGCGGACGAGAAGGGCAGCGTGTAAGGCCAACCGGGGAACTGGTCCGCGTCCGGCGCGGTCGGATCCTGCTGCCACGGCCAGCACTCGATGCGGTAGGTCCGGTTCGCCTTGTCGACGCGGACGATCCCGTACCCCTCCCGCTTGAGGGCGCGATCCCCGACCCCGTTGCCCTCCTGCACGGCGCGAACCTGGGCCTGGGTCACCTTGGGATTGGCCACGGCGAGCACACGGAAGCGGTTGCCGAAACCGTCGGTGAAGTCGCCGGTGTGGGGACCGTTCGCGTGCGGGAGGTCGCCGGCCGGCTCGAACCAGCGCTGGTAGGACGACCCGGCTGCCGGAGCGGTGAACTGGACCGGTCCGTCGATGTGCGTGTCGAGACCGTGGCGGACCAGCGTGCCGAAGTGCTGGTCACCGGACAGCACCAGAGCACCGGCGTCCCGGAGCAGCCGCACCGCGGTACGTCGTCCGATCACCGGCGTGCCGTTGGAGTCGGCGTCGCTCTTCGGGCCGCCGTCTGCATCGGTCTGCACGCAGGCGAACACGCTCTGGGTCAGGCAGACCTTCGGCTGTCCGGGGTGCATGCTCCTCCAGGCCGCGAGGAATCTCTCCTGCCGAACACCCAGCAGCTGACGTGTGCCCGGTAACGGAGTCCCGTCGGGGTGGGCGCCGTACGCGTTGGTGGTCTTGAACTTGCGGTCCTCGAGCACGCAGAAGCTGACGCCGCCGTAGCTGAACGCCGAGTAGTACACCGAGATCCCCTGCTCGACCGGCGTCGGATCGTAGACGTCGGGGTTGTGGCTGCACTGCACCCGCTGGACCGTGTTGACCCAGGTGGCGTTCATCGCGTAGCCCCCGTACGATCCGTCGCCGTCCGGCGCCGGCCGCCCCGACCACCCCCACAGGTTCGGGTGGTAGACGTCGTGGTCATCGACCAGACAGATGGTCGGGACGCTTCGCGTGACCTCCCGGAAGGACAGCAACCACAGGTAGTACCTCCCGAGCATGTCGAGCTCGGGACGAGTGCGGTCAGGGTGCGTGGGCTTGTGCTCGTAGTACTGGTCACCGTGGGCAACCAGCAGGTCGGGGTGCTGGCGGCGGATGTTGTCCACCAACTCCGCGTAGGGGAAGTACAGGCTGTTCGTCGTGTACAGGCCGAGGTACTGCTCGCCCGGCAGGCGCGGCCGGTCCCTGCTGGCCACGTCAAGGTTGCGGTAGGAGTGGATCGTGCAGTTCACCGTCGCGACCGTCACCGGTCCTGCGGCGTCCGGCTCCCGGCGGATCGTGCCGGACCACGACGACTGCTGCCCAGCACCATCGACGTAGACGACGCGGTACTTCCAGTCCCTGTCAGCTTCCCAGCCATCGACCCGGAAGCACGCTGCGAAGCCGGCACCGATCGTGGCCGAGTCCACCGTGCGCCAGCGGGTTCGATCAGGCCGGCGGACCTGCAGCGCCGCCTGTTGCGGCTCGGCGTCGCCGATCGGCATGAACTGCGCAGTGAGCTTGAGGACGGTGTCATGGACGGAGTACAGGGTCGCCAGGACTGGCCCGGCCGAGCGTCGGTGCGCGGCGATCTTGGTGCCGCCCGTCCGGAGCTCTCGGAACCAGTGCCGCGCCGTCGGCTGGCCGCCTCGGGCAGCGGACACCAGAGACAGCCCGCCGACCAGCTGGCTGGCGGGCACGTCGACCCGCGTCGCGGTCGAGAGCAACCGGCCGCTGACGACGTCCGACGCGGTCAGCGTCAGGTTGAAGGCATGGCTCCCCATCGGCGCGATGTTCAATCTCAGCTCCACGTCTTCATCGCGTGTCCTGGCCGGCTCCGGGCCAAACCTGGCCGCGTCAGGCAATACGGCGTGGGCGAACTGATGATCCTCATCGATGTGTTCGCGGAACTGCACCTCGCCGGAGCTGTCGTAGACAGCGAGGAATCCTCCGCCGACACCTGAGGCACCCATGACGAGGGCGGCCGCGCGCCAGTCCAGACTGCCGGCGCCGGCACCGATGACAAACCCGCTGAAGCCGCGCCCCTTCGCCAACGTTCCGGTCCGTACCGCCAATGACCCGGACATGTTCCCGGCGACGATCGAGCGAGTGAGCAGGCCGATGGTCCGGCCTCCCCGATGAGCCTTCAGGCATTCGAAGCGGCCGTCCCGCAGGCGCCAGTCCGACAACCGATTCGCCCAGTACTGCGGCCCCAGCCAGGTCCGCGCCATGGTCGGTGCCGCTGCGTCCACCCGGGTGAGCTTCAAGGCCGCGCCAGCGTAGGTCGACGATGGATCGAACCCTCCATGACGTACCTCCCCGCCAGAACTGCCGCGCGCCCCGCAGCGCTCCCAGGCACTGCCATACTCGACCGCGATGCGTCGACGGCGGGGGCAATTGCGAAATCCGCGCCTGTCGTCGGCTCGTCCCGTGCTGCGTGTTCCTCGCGCTCGCGGCCACCGGTGCCGTGCTCGCCGCGCGCAGGCGCGATCGGCGGCTGACCACGCCGCTGATGGCCGACCGATGACTTCCGCGGCTGCCCGTCGTCTCATCGATGACGGCACCCGGCCGCGATCTGCACGTCCGTACGCACGAGAGGACCAGTGCCATGCAGAAGATCATCCCCAACCTGTGGTTCGACACCGAGGCGGAGGAGGCAGCAACGTTCTACACCTCCCAGTTCGAGGACGCGAGGATCGTGACCGTCACCCACTACGGCGATGCGGGACCGCGTCCGGTCGGCATGGTCATGACCGTGGTGTTCGAGCTGGCCGGGCAGCAGTTCCTCGCCCTCAACGGCGGCCCCGAGTTCCGCTTCACCGAGGCGGTGTCACTGCAGGTCAGCTGCGAGTCGCAGCAGGAGGTCGACAGGTTCTGGGCCGGCTTGTCCGAGGGCGGCGAGCAGGGTCCGTGTGGGTGGCTGAAGGACCGGTACGGGCTGTCGTGGCAGATCGTCCCGACCATCCTGGACGAGCTGATCAGTGACCCCGACGTCGAGAAGGCGCAACGGGTCATGGCCGCCATGCTGCAGATGGGCAAGATCGACATCGCCGCCCTGGAGAAGGCAGCGGAGCCGCAGTGATGCCAGCAGGTTCCAGGTGACACCTCTCGACCCGGGGGCCCAGGATGTGACCCACTGCCCCGGACACCGCTGTCCGGCGGCGCGAAAGGGGACCCGGATGAAGAGAGTTCTGTTCAGCGTCGCGACCGCGACGCTCCTGGGCGCTGGACTGGTGGTGCCCACCGGCAGCACGGTCGCAGCGGGGAGTGCCGGCGACAGCGGGAGGCACGCTGGCCCTGCGTCGGCCGCATCTGCCCGCGTGTCGGAGGGGACCGACATCCGGTGGGACCCCAGCACCTTGACCCGCCAGGAGTCGGCCGACCTGGAGGCCCGCCAGCAGCGGATCCTCGAGCGCAGCGGGCTCGCCACGCAGCAGCGAGCCAACGGATCGGTAACGATCCGCGTCGACTTCCACAACGTCACCGACCGCCGGGGCCACGGGTTCGTCTCCAGGGCCCGGATCCACCGCCAGATCAGGGTGCTCAACGAGGCGTACAGCGGACACAGCGGTCCGCGCGCCGCGAACACCCCGTTCCGCTTCCGCATCAACTCGATCTCGCGCACCAAGAACCGGGACTGGTACACGGCCGACTACTTCACGAAGAAGGGCCGCCAGGAGCTGCGCGAGATGCAGCGCACCCTGCACGTGGGCAACTACAAGCACCTGAACATCTACACCGTCGGGCCCAAGGTCCAGCTGCTGGGCTACGCGAACTACCCGGGGACAGTGCGTCTCAAGCAGGACGGCCTCGTGATCTGGGCCGGCACCATGCCCGGCGGCAACGCCACCTTCGGTCCGGGCGAAAGGTACAACCAGGGTGACACGGCCACCCACGAGATCGGGCACTGGCTGAACGTCCGCCACACGTTCGAGGGCAGCTGCGGCAAGCGCAATGACTTCGTCACCGACACGCCGCGGCAGAAGGCCGATGACAACGTCTTCGAGGAGGACGTCACGCTGGACACCTGCGGGCACCCGAACGGCCCGCGGGACCCGGTGCGGAACTTCATGAACTACACCGACGACCCGTTCATGAACCAGTTCACCCGCGGCCAGCGTGAGCGGATGGACACCGCCTGGTACATCAGGCAGGCGCTGTCCGACTGAATCCGCGCAGGTAGTCGATCACCAGACAGGGCACGGCGGCGGCGTCCGCGTCGCCGCCGGTGCCCTGCGGTGGGAAGTCGAAGACCGCGAGCAGCATCTGCATCGGGTACGACGGTGGTCCGGCGCAGCTGCGCACCAGCTCGCCGTCTACCCGGAAGTCGGCCCGCTCGGAGGTCCAGTCCACGGCGTAGGTGTGGAAGTCGGCGACGTCGATGGGCAGTCGCGGAGCGTCGAAGTCCTCGACCACGGCCGGATCGCGGAACCGGTGCAGCCCCATGCCGACAGCGGCCGACTCCCCGGGGACGACGGCGTTGCCGAACACCTCCGCGACACAGATCTCGGCGCACCGCTCGGGGCTGTCCTCGAGTCCGACCATCCAAAAGGCCACCATCGACCGCGGCGTGACGACCCCGCGCGCTCGCAGCTCGATGTACCCGCCGTCCGGTGTCCAGCCCCAGAACGGCTCCTGCTCCTCGCGCACGGTGACGCCGTTCCGGTACGGCTGCTGGCCGACCGTGCTGCCGACCGGTCCGGAGAAGTTGCCGGACTGGATCCCCGACACCCGCATCGGCGGCGTGTGGTCGTCGGCGCACCAGTGGCCCTGCTCGGTCGGGATGTTGAGCCGCAGACAGGAGTCAGCGATGTCGTACGTCGCCGCCGTCTCCGCACGCGAGCTCCACGCCGGGAGGTAGTGCGGCAGCCACACCGCGGTGTCGAGCCCGGGGCCGTCGAACTCGTCCGCGAACGCCAGGTGGAGTCCCTGAGGGCGGGCGCTCATGCGAGATCTCCTCACTCATGGGGTGACATCGACGCCTAGGGTCCCAGGGGTGAGCGACCAGCACTGGCCGATGTTCGACATCCGTCTGACCACACCCGACCTCGAGCTCCGGCACCTGACCGAAGCAGATCTGGGTGCGCTCGCCGCCGTCCTTCCCGACGACGTCGAGCAGGACCCGTCGTTGACGACGTACGCGGGGCTCGACCGGGCACGGAACCGGGCTGCGAAGGTGCACCAGGAGTACTGGCGGGCGCGGGGCCGCTGGCGGCCGGAGTCCTGGGAGCTGACCTTCGGGGTCTTCCGCGCCGGTGCGCTGGTGGGCTACCAGGGGCTGGAGGGCGACGACTTCGCGATCCTGCGCACGGTCGACTCGTCGTCCTTCCTGGTCGGCGAGGTCCGTGGCCAGGGCCTGGGCAAGCAGATGCGGGCCGCGGTCCTGACCCTCGCCTTCGGCCCGCTCGGCGCCCAGTACGCGATCACGTCGGCCTGGACCGACAACCGGGCGTCGCTGGGTGTCTCTCGCTCGCTCGGCTACGTCGACAACGGCGTCACCGCGCACCGCCGAGGAGACGGTGCCGGGGAGATGACCTATCTCCGGCTGACCCGTGAGCAGTGGCTCGCGTCCGGCTGGCCCGAGCAGGTGACGGTGTCCGGGGTCGAGTCGTGCCTGCCGTTCTTCGGCCTTGACTGAAACCGGCCCGACGCCGCGTCCCCCGGTGCGATCATGGCGCCGACCGGACCGATCGGCTGATGCAGGAGGGCTCCAGGATGGGACTGCTGGACCGGATGAAGGGCGTCAAGCGACCGGAGGAGGGCACACCGGCGCTGGACCGGTCGGAGGTCGAGCGGCGGATGCTCGCGCTGAGCACCGACCAGGTGCCCTTCACCGTGCAGCCCGGCGCCGAGTCCGACCTCGAGGTCGAGTGGCGGATCGTCGACGCGCAGTGGTACGAGATCTTCGCCAAGGCCGGGCTGGAGAAGTCGCACAAGCTGCTGCTGGGCTTCGACGAGGCCGAGCACGAGGTCAAGGTGCTGGAGCAGGCGTGGGAGGTGTCCTGGCGGGCGGGCGCACCCGAGCTCCGGTTGTCGGCCGAGAAGTTCCAGGGCCGTACGTTCGGCTCGAAGTCGTTCGGCACCGCGTACGCCTTCACCGGTGTCGACCCGCTGGACTGGGGCCAGGTCTACAACTACCGCTTCGACGTGTCGGAGATGAAGGACCCGGTCGCTGCGGTGGCCGTCGGCGCCGGCTGGTCGTTCGTACCGGTCACCACCAAGGGCGGCCTGAGCAGCGACTGAGTCGCGTCAGCGGTGCAGGTCCGCCGCCTGCTGCACCCGCTCAACGTACGCCGCCCAGTAGGTCGCATCGCCGGCCCCGTCGTGGTCGGACCCGGCGCGCCCGTCGACCATCTCGCGGACGATGTCGGCGTGCCCCGCGTGCTGTGCGGTCTCGGCCACGACCCGCACCAGCAAGGACCCGACGGTGGTCGTGCGTCGCTCCTCGGGCCACCACGAGACCTGCGCCGGCGCGTCCAGCCCCAGCTGGTGGATCGACTCGTCGGAGTGCTGCCACGCCGCCCGGTACAGGTCGACCAGGTAGTCCCTGCTCTCCTCTGAGGTGGCCCACATGTCGGCGCCGTCCCAGATCGACTCGTCCTCGACCCATGGCAGGACGACGGGCGCGGGCCGCCCGACCGAGTCGCCGAGGTAGCCGACCTCGATCCCGGTGAGGTGCTTGACGAGTCCGAGCAGGTTGGTGCCGCTGGGCGTCATCGGCCGGCGGATGTCGTACTCGGACGCGCCGTCGAGCGACGACAGCACGCTGTCCCGGGACTGCTGGAGGTACCGGAGCAGGTCGGCGACGACACCCGTCCCGACTGCGGATTCGTGACTCACGCGGCGAGGCTAGTGGCGTCGGATCTGGTGCGGGGCTGCGGCCTCGATGCCGGCGACGAGGATGTCGAGCCCCGCCTCGAAGCCGCGGTCGAACTCGTACCGCAGACCGCTCTCACCGAGCGACTCGACCACCCGGGACAGCGCGGGCGCGGTGCCGGCCGGCAGCGCCCGGACGCGCTCGACCAGGTCTGGCCCGATGTCGAACGTCCCCGAGGCTGTGGACACCTCCCCGAGCATGAACCCGTGGATGAAGTCGACCATCGTGTCGACGGTCTCCACGATGGACCGCGGCGGCAGGCCGGCATGCTCGAGCGCGGCGTAGAACGGCTCGCCGGTGGCGACGACCGCGTCGGAGACCGCAGCGGTGTCGGAGAGGATCTGCAGCGCGAGTCCGGGGTGGGCGCGCAGCACGCGGCGGTAGGCGCGTGCCGCCTCCTGGACCCGGTCCTGCCAGGAGTCGTCGTCGCTCGGCGTGGGCACATCCATCTGCGCGAACACGTGCCGGACCAGCCCGGAGAGCACGGCGGCCTTGCCGGGCAGGTGGTGGTAGATCGACATCGGGTTCACCCCGAGCACCGACGCCAGCCGCCGCATGGTGAGCGCGTCGAGCCCGTCCCGGTCGACGATCTGCAGTGCCGCCTCGAGGATCGTGGGGGTGGTCAGGTGCGTCTCGCCCGCCCGCGGGCGGCCCGGTCGACGCTTGCCGGGAGCTGCCATACGCGTATGGTAACGAAACCTAGACACCGTAGGGTTCACGACGCGGCGGGGAGGCACGAATGGATTCGTCGCTGACGGGCAGGGTCGCGCTGGTCGCGGGAGCCACCCGGGGAGCAGGCCGAGGCATCGCCGTCCAGCTGGGCGCGGCCGGAGCCACCGTCTACGTCACCGGGCGGTCGACCGGGTCGCAGCGCTCGGAGATGGACCGCCCCGAGACGATCGAGGAGACCGCGGCCCTGGTCGACGAGGCCGGCGGACGGGGGATCGCGGTCCAGGTCGACCATCTCGTCCCCGACCAGGTGCGAGCGCTGGTCGCCCGGATCGAGAGCGAGCAAGGAAGCCTGCACGTCCTCGTCAACGACATCTGGGGCGCCACCACGATGGAGTGGGACGCGTCGGTGTGGGAGTCGTCGCTCGACGTCGGGCTGCGCACCCTGCGCCTGGGCGTGGAGACCCACGCCATCACCAGCCACTTCGCGCTGCCGCTGCTCATCACGAGCCCGGGCGGTCTGGTGGTCGAGGTCACCGACGGCACCGACGACTACAACGCGGCCAACTACCGGGTCTCGTTCTTCTACGACCTGGCCAAGGCGGCAGTGAGCCGGATGGCGTTCGCGCTCGCGCACGAGCTGGCAGCCGCACGGCGCGACCGCGGTGTCGTTGACCCCGGGCTGGCTGCGCTCCGAGGCGATGCTCGAGGGCTTCGGCGTCACCGAGGCGAACTGGCAGGACGCGACCGCGCGGGTGCCGCACTTCGCGATCTCCGAGACCCCGGCGTTTGTCGGCCGGGCGGTCGCGGCGCTCGCGCAGGACCCGGACGTGTCGCGGTGGAACGGGCACTCGCTGTCCAGCGGGCAGCTGGCACGGGTGTACGGGTTCACCGACCTCGACGGCAGCCAGCCGGACGCCTGGCGCTACCTGCCCGAGGTCCAGGACCCGGGCAAGCCCGCCGACACCACCGGCTACCGCTGAGCGCTGCCGTCAGTGCACGACCACCGGTGGCGGGGGTACCTCCTCGTCGTCGAGCAGGTGCGACACCTCCCGCTTGCGCGGCAGGAAGTAGACCGGCACGGCGGTGAGCAGCACCAGCACCCACGCGACCCAGAAGGTGTTCGCGAAGGCCTCCGCCGCCTCGGCCAGACCTGCCGCCACGCCCGCGGCCCCGCCGAGCTGGTCGATCAGTGAGGGGTCCTGGTAGGTCGCCATCGCGGGTTGGGCGGTCGGCCTCGCCTGCAGCTGGTTGGTCAGCACCACCGAGATCACCGCGACGCCCACCGAGCTGGAGATCTGCTGGGTGATGTTGAGCAGCGTCGAGCCGCGGGCGACCTCGTGGTTGGTCAGCGTCTTCAGCGCGGTCGTGAACAGCGGCATCATCGTCGCGCCCATGCCGAGCCCCATCACGAACAGGTAGGTGATGAGCAGGCTGTACGAGGTGTCCGCCTCGACCTGGGTCAGCCCGAACATGCCGATGGCGATGCCGAGCAGACCGAACGGCACGATGCGACCCACCGGGAACTTGTCGACCAGGGCGCCGGCGATCGGCATCGTGATCATGGCCCCGATGCCCTGGGGTGCGACCAGCAAACCGGCGTCGAGCGTGGACTCGCCGCGTACCTGCTGGAAGTACGTCGGCACCAGCAGCAGCGCGCCGAAGAACGAGGCCGCGAACAGGAACATCGTGATGGTCGAGACCGTGAGGTTGCGGTTCTTGAACAGCCGCAGGTCGAGCAACGGGTGCTCGGGACGGAACGCGTGCCACACGAACGTGAGCATGAGCAGCACCCCGATGAGCATCGACACCCACACCCGCGGCGCGCTGAAGTCGCCTTCCTCCTGCGGCAGGCTGGACACGCCGAACAGGAACAGCGCGAGGCCAGGCGACAGCATCAGCATGCCGAGGAAGTCGAACGACTCCGACGGCTCCGGGGTGTCGCTGGGCAGCACCACGAAGGCGTAGATCAGGGCGGCAGCGCCGATGGGTGCGTTGATCAGGAAGATCCAGTGCCAGCTGGCGTTGTCGATCAGCCAGCCACCGATGATCGGGCCGAGGATGGGCCCGAGCAGCATCGGCACGCCGAGGATGGCCATCAGGCGGCCCATCCGGTGCGGGCCGGCTGCCCGGGTCATGATCGTCATGCCGAGCGGCATCAGCATGCCGCCACCGAGACCCTGCAGGACCCGGAAGCCGATCAGCATGTTGATCGAGTCCGCCATCGCGCACAGCACCGAGCCGGCCGTGAACAGACCGATGGCGAGGAGGTAGAGGCGCTTGGTGCCGAAGCGGTCGGCGGCCCAGCCGGTCATCGGGATGACGGTGGCCAGCGCGAGCGTGTACGCCGTGACCGTCCAGGCCACGTGCGAGTACGGCACCGGGTCGTCGACGCTGCCGAACTCGGTCTGGAAGGTCGGCAACGCGACGTTGACGACGGTGATGTCGAGGATCGTCATGATGGCGCCGAGGACGACGACACCGGCGATCTTGAGCACCGCGCCGTCGATCTTCTCGGGGTACTCGGGGGCCTCAGCCGTGGCCATGCGGGTGCTCCTTCGTGGTCTTGCGGAGGTAGTCGCCGGCGAGGATCGGCTGCAGTGCCTCGGTGAGCCGCCGGCTGTCCTCGTCCGGAAGTCGTTCGGTGACGGTCCGTACGGCCCGCCGCTTCTGCTCGATGTGTGCGTCGGCGATCTCGGCGCCGCGCGGCGACAGCGAGATGAGCTTCACCCGACGGTCGTCGGGGTTCTCCTGCCGTTCCAGGACCCCGAGCCGGACCAGCTGGTCGACGTTGCGTCCGGCCGCGGCCTGGGAGAATCCCAGCCGGCGGGCGATCTCACTGATCGGCACCGGCTCGCCCAGGTGGGCCAGGACGAACACGGTGCGGGCCTGCGAGAACGACACGTCAAGGTCGACGAGGGCGTCCATGGCGTCCACCTCGGCGAGGCTGAACACCCGCTGGAGGAACTCCTCCAGGCACGCGAACAGCTCGTCGGACGCGGACATGCGCACAACAGTAACGGATATGCAATTGTTGCGACAAGTGGATTGTCTCGCCCGTGCAATGGATGCCGACGCTCCTGGTTTCCGCTCAGCCGGCCCAGGCCTCGGCGACCGCCAGGCTGTCCTCGTAGACGTGGTGGCGGGTGATCAGACCGTCCTCGACGGTCAGGTGCAGGGCGAAGTGGGCGTCGTACGACCGGCCGGTGTGCAGGACGGTGTTGCTGAGCGTGCCGAGCAGGACCGCGTGGCCGCCGTCGACCAGGATGTTCGTCACGACCACGCCGGCGCGGTCGGGGTCGTGGTGCGCGGCGATGCTGCGGTAGTGCTCCGCGACGTCGGCACGGGTCGTCCGGCCCCGGATCCACGGGATGTCGGCACCGTGCCGGTCGGCGGGCCAGTCCAGCTGCCAGTCGACCTCGGGCGCGTAGACGTCGGCGATCGCGTCGGCGTCGCCGGCGGCGATCCGCCTCATCAGCTCGTCCACGACGGCGTGGGTGCTCATCGCTCGTCCGTCCCCTCTCGCACCGTGGGCTACTGCCCGACCCGGCCGTCGACGCATTCGCGGAGCAGATCGGCGTGCCCGCAGTGTCGGGCGTACTCCTCGATGCGGTGGACCCACAGCTCCCGGACCGCGATGCCGTCCTCCCCCACCCGCTCACCCAGGTCGGGATGGTCGGCCAGCGCTGCATCGGTGGCCGCCTGCTCGCGAGCCAGGTCGGCGAAGGCGCCGTCGGCGACCGCCTGCTCGGCGACGGCCCCGTCGAAGTCCGCATCGCGCGGGCCGTACAGCTTCGGTGCAGGGGTCTCCGGCAGGATCCAGTTGCGCCAGTCCCGTTCCACCTCGGCCAGGTGCCGGAGGAGTCCGAGCAACGACATGGTCGACGGGGGCACCGACCGGCGCGCCAGCTGCTCCGGGTCCAACCCCTCGCACTTCATCTGCAGGGTCAGACGGTAGTCCGTCAGGAAGTCCTGGAACGTCGCCAGCTCGCCGTCCGGGCTGGCTCCGTCCCTGTTGCGGGGGTCGTCGTCCGGGTCCGACCACATGTCGGGGTAGACGTTGGCCTGGGTCCACCGTTCGGGCGCGTCGCTCACCGGGCTCACTGTGCTCAGTGGTCGTCGTCCGGGCAAGTGAGTTACGCCTGCCCCACCTCTAGGGCATCCCGGCTGGTAGGAACGTCCGATGATCCTCGTCACCGGCGGTCTCGGCATGATCGGCGCCCACACCGCACGCGCCCTGCTCGACCTGGGGCAGGAGGTCGTCGTCACCGGCCACCGTCAGACCGACGTCGCGTCCTTCCTCGCCGGCCGGGTCACCGTGGAGCCCCTGGACACCACCGACCGGACCGCCTTCCTCGCCCTCGGCGGGCGTCACGACATCACCGGCATCGTGCACCTCGCGGGCAGCGTCCCCGGCACCGACCCGGTGCAGTTCCTGCGCATCGAGACCACCGGGCTCCTGAACGCGCTGGACGCGGCCCGCGTCTGGGGCGTGCGCCGGTTCGCCGTCGCCAGCAGCCTCGGCGTCTACACCGGCCGGCCCGAGACCCGCTGGCACGAGGAACTGGCGCTGCCCACCGCGGACCTGCCGCACGTGATCGTGGCGTTCAAGAAGGCGGCGGAATCCCTCACCACGCAGGCGCTCCTCGGCAGCGGCTCCCACCCGGTCGTGCTCCGCATCGGGACGATCTGGGGACCCCTCGGCGACCCGGCCTCGCCGTTCTTCCCGATCCCCTCGTACCTCAATGCCGTGATCCACGGTGACACCCCGTCCCCGCTGTACGACGAGGACGGCGGCGACCGCTGCTACGCCCCGGACGCCGGCCGCGCGATCGCGCTGCTGATGACCGCGGAGACGCTGAACCACGACACGTACAACGTCTCGAGCGGGCGGCCGGCCACCAACGGCGAGTTCGTGGACGCGCTGGAGTCGATCACGCCCGGCCTGCGGCTGGACCGGCTGCCCGGGCGCCAGCACGGCACCGCCGACGACCCCTACCTCGACATCAGCCGGCTCACCGACGAGACCGGCTTCACGCCGGCCTTCGACGTCGCCGCTGCGGTCGCCGACTACGTCGCCTGGCGCGCCGACAACCCGCGTTGACTCAGGTGTGCTGCATGTCGACGAACCGCGAGTAGTGACCCTGGAAGGCGACCACCAGGTTGGCGGTGGGGCCGGCCCGGTGCTTGGCGACGATGATGTCGGCCTCGCCGGGGCGGGTGGACTCGCGCTCGTACATGTCCTCGCGGTGCACCAGGATCACCATGTCGGAGTCCTGCTCGATCGAGCCGGACTCGCGCAGGTCGCTGAGCATCGGGCGCTTGTCGGTGCGCTGCTCGGCACCGCGGTTGAGCTGGCTGACCGCGATCACCGGGACCTCGAGCTCCTTGGCCAGCAGCTTCATCTGCCGGGAGAACTCCGAGACCTCGACCTGGCGGCTCTCGACCCGCTTTCCGGACGTCATCAGCTGCAGGTAGTCGACGACGATGAGCCGCAGGTCGTGCCGTTGCCGCAGCCGGCGCGCCTTGGCCCGGATCTCCATCATGGTCATGTTGGGCGAGTCGTCGATGAACAACGGCTTCTCCGACACCTTCGCCATCGTGCTCGCGAGTCGCTGCCAGTCGTCGTCGCTCATGTGGCCGTTGCGGATGTGGTGCATCGGGATGCGCGCCTCGGCCGACAGCAGCCGCATGCTGATCTCGTTGCGGTTCATCTCCAGCGAGAAGATCACGCTGGTGAGGTCGTGGCGCAGCGACGCCGACCGACAGATGTCGAGCGCCATCGTCGACTTCCCGGCACCGGGCCTCGCCGCGATCACCACCATCTGGCCCGGGTGCAGGCCGTTGGTGAGGTCGTCGAGATCGGCGAAGCCGGTCGGGACACCCACCATCTGCCCGTCGCGGGCGCCGATCGCCTCGATCTCGTCGAGGGTCGGTCCGAGGATGTCGCGCAGCGGCGCGTAGTCCTCGCTGGTGCGTCGCTCGGTGACCGAGTAGACCTCGGCCTGCGCCCGGTCGACCACGTCGTCGACCTGCCCCTCGCCCTGGTAGCCGAGCTGGGCCACCTTGGTGCCCGCGTCGACCAGCCGGCGCAGGATCGCCTTCTCCCGGACGATCTCGGCGTAGTAGCCGGCGTTGGCCGCGATCGGCACCCCGGCGACCAGCGTGTGCAGGTAGGGAGCGCCGCCGACCCGCACCAGCTCCCCCCGGCGGGTCAGCTCGGCCGACACCGTCAGCGCGTCGGCCGGCTCGCCCCGGCCGTACAGATCGAGGATCGCGTCGAAGACCGTCTCGTGAACCGGGCGGTAGAAGTCGGTGCCGCGCACGGTCTCGACCACGTCGGCGATGGCGTCCTTGGACAGCAGCATGGCGCCGAGGACGCTCTGCTCGGCGGCGTGGTCCTGCGGAGGGGTGCGGTCGCCGTGGCGCTGGTCGACCGGCTCGCCGTAGGAGTCGTCGGGGGGGTCGACCAGCCCTGGTCCGCGGAACTCCGTCACGCTCATACGGTGCCCCCGGTGTCGAACAGGTGTTCCCCGTCCCGACCGACGTTAGACGCCCTCACCGACATGCCTCCAGCGCCTGCACGGGTACGACCCTGCCCGACGGAGGTGACCGTACGCGGGATTCCGGCGAACCCGACACCGGCGCGTCCACAGCGGCTGTGCACGACGCCCGGAAAGCTGGGGAGAACCCGGGAATCCGTGTGCACAGCCTGTGCGCCGGACTGTGGACGACCACCCGGGGCCCTCCGACACAGGCCCGCTGACCTGCGACGATGCCGTCCACCCGGTGTGGAGCCGAGAAAGATCCGCCTGGTTTCCGGGTGTGACCTGCGGCAGAGCAGGTCCCGGACCGGGCCGTGCCCGGAATCGGCGATGTGAGAGGTTATCCCCAGCTAAGACCCTTACCGGAGGGGGCAGCAGGATGCGGCGGGTGCGGCTGACCGGCGACGACCGGGAGATGTTCCGGCTCGCCGTGCCGGCCTTCGCCGCCCTGGTGAGCGAGCCGTTGTTCCTGCTCGCGGACACCGCCGTCGTGGGCCACCTCGGCACCGACGCGCTGGCCGCGCTGGCGCTGGCCGCGACCGTGCTGCAGACCGTGGTCGGGCTGTGCGTGTTCCTCGCCTACGGCACCACGGCGACGGTCGGACGCCGGCTCGGCGCCGGCGACCTGCGCGGCGCGCTGTCCGACGGCCTGTCCGGCACCTGGCTCGCGCTGCTGCTCGGTGCCGTGCTCGCCGCGGTGCTGGCCGCCGCCGCGCGCCCGGTGACCGACCTGTTCGCGGTCAGCGACGACGTCGCCGACCAGACGGTCACGTTCCTGCTGGTCGCCTCGCCCGGCATCCCCGCGATGCTCGTCGTGCTCGCCACCACCGGGGTGCTGCGCGGGCTGCAGGACACCCGCACCCCGCTGTTCGTGCTGGTCGCGGCCAACGCGGTCAACATCGTGCTCAACGTCGTGCTGGTCTACGGCCTCGACCTGGGGCTGGCCGGCTCCGCGCTCGGGACCACGCTGGCGCAGACGGCCGCCGCGGCCGCACTCACCACGGCGGTCGTCCGCGCGGCCAACCGGCACGGTGCGTCGCTGCGCCTGCACCCGCGCGGCGTCCTGCTCGCCGCCCGGGCAGGGGTCGCGCTGCTGGTGCGGACGCTCACGCTGCGGGCCGTGCTGCTGGTCGGCACCGCGGTTGCCAGCACCATGACGTCGGCATCACTGGCGGCGCAGCAGATCGCGGTGACAGTGGTGTCAGCGCTGGCGTTCGCCCTGGACGCGATCGCGATCGCCGGGCAGGCGTTGACCGGACGCCACCTCGGGGCCGACGACGTCGAGGCGGCCCGGCGCAGCACCCGGCGGATGGTCTGGTGGGGACTCGTGACCGGCGGGGTCGCGGGGGCGTCGCTGCTGGTGGTGAGCCCCTGGCTGCCGTGGGCGTTCACGTCCGACGCCGCCGTGCGCCAGGCGGCCGTCGGCGCGCTGGTGGTGGCCGCACTGGTGCAGCCGGTGTCAGGTGTGGTGTTCGTGCTCGACGGGGTGCTGATCGGCGCCGGCGACGGGCGCTACCTGGCGTGGGCAGGCATCGTCACGCTGGTCGCGTACGTGCCGTGCGCGCTCGCCGTGCTGGCCACCGGCGCCGGCCTGGTGTGGCTGTGGATCGCCTACGGGGCGTGGATCCTGGCGCGCGCCGCGACCCTGGTGCACCGCGAACGCGGGGACGCGTGGCTCGTCACCGGCGCGGTGCGCACCGCCTGATCGCGGCCCTCGCGACCGTGCGCCGGGTCAGGCCTGGACGACCTCGACGGTGACCGTGGCGGCCACCTCGTCGTGCACCGGCACGGTGATCTCGTGGGTGCCGAGCGACTTGATCGGCTGCGCCACCCGGATGCGGCGGCGGTCGACGTCGGGGCCGCCGGCGCTCTTGATCGCCGCGGCGATGTCGGAGACCGTGACGGCCCCGAACAGCCGACCGGTCTCGCCGGCGCGCGCCTGCAGCTGCACGGTGAGGCCCTGCAGCTGGTCGCGGATCTGCTCGGCGTGCCCGAGGTCGCGCACCTCGCGCACCTCGCGGGCCTTCTTCAGCGAGTCGATCTGCTTGGCCGCGCCCTTGGTCCAGCGGACGGCGAAGCCACGCGGCATGAGGAAGTTGCGGCCGTAGCCGTCCTTGACCTCGACCACGTCGCCGGGTGCGCCGAGTTTGTCGACCTCGTGGGTGAGGATGAGCTTCATCGTGGGCGTGCCTCGTCTCAGCGGTGCGTCAGCGGGTCGTGGAGGTGTAGGGCAGCAGTGCCATCTCGCGGGCGTTCTTGATCGCCGCGGCGATCTGGCGCTGTTCCTGGACGGTGACGCCGGTGACCCGGCGGGCCCGGATCTTGCCGCGGTCGGAGATGAACTTCCGCAGCAGCGTCGTGTCCTTGTAGTCGATGTAGGTGATCTTGGCGGCGCGCAGCGGGTTGGTCTTCTTCTTCGGCTTGCGCAGGACGGGCTTGGCCATCGTGGTGCTCCTTGTCAGGTGGGATCAGAACGGCGGGTCGTCGGTCGACGCCGACGTGCCACCCGTTGCCCACGGGTCGTTGCTCGGTGCGGGCGCGGCGCCGGCCGAGCCGCCGGCCGCGGCACCGCCGGCCGCCCACGGGTCGCTGCCGCCGCCGGCCGGCTGCCCGCCGGACGGCTGACCGCCGCTGAAGCCACCGCCGGTGCCGGAGCGCTGGACCTTGGCGACCTTGGCGGTGGCGCTGCGCAGGCTCGGGCCGACCTCGTCGGCGTCGACCTCGAACACCGTGCGCTTCTCGCCCTCACGGGTCTCGTACGAGCGCTGCTTGAGCCGGCCCTGCACGATCACGCGCATGCCCTTCTGCAGCGACTCGGCGACGTTCTCGGCCGCCTGCCGCCACACCGAGCAGGTGAGGAACAGCGACTCGCCGTCCTTCCACTCGCCCGACTGGCGGTCGTAGGTGCGCGGCGTCGATGCGACGCGGAAGCTCGCGACCGCCGCACCGGACGGGGTGAAACGCAGCTCGGGGTCGTCGACGAGGTTGCCGACGAGGGTGATGACGGTCTCGCCTGCCATGAGGCCTCCGGTTCTCGTTGCCTGTCGTCGTGTCTGGTGTCGCGCTCAGCGAGCGTCGGGACGGATGACCTTGGTGCGGAGCACGGACTCGTTCAGCGTGAGCTGGCGGTCGAGCTCCTTGACCGTCGCGGGCTCGGCGGTCAGCTCGACCACCGCGTAGATGCCCTCGGCGCGCTTCCTGATCTCGTACGCCATCCGGCGCCGACCCCACACGTCGACGCTGTCGACGGTGCCGCCGTCCTGACGGACCAGGCCGAGGTAGCGGTCGAGCGACGGGGCGACGGTGCGCTCCTCGAGATCAGGATCGAGGATGACCATCAGTTCATAGCGACGCACAGCAGTCTCCACCTCCCACGGTCTACGCGGTCACGGTCTCTCCGTGACAGGAGGGCTGGTGCATGCAGGCCGCGTCGAGACGCCAGGACAGGCGTGGGAGACGGGCCGACCGGTCCGGCGGAGCCAGACCGACGACGCAGTCTAGCCGAGCGCGGCGCGGAGACGAAAACGACGTCCACAGCCCGGCGCCGGCCCTCCTCGGGGGTGCGCTCAGCGTGGGCGGGACAGCGCCAGGCCCACCAGCGCACGCAGGGCCGGACCCAGCCCGCGCACCGAGCGGCTGTAGCGGTCGGTGAAGACCTCGAGCAGCCAGTCGTTGTCGGCACCGGACCCGCCGGCCGCGACCACGCCACTGAACCCGCCCTCGCGCAGCACCCGCTGCTCCTTCGGGTCCGTGGTGGGATCGTCGATGCTCGCAGCGAACCAGCCGCCGCGCACCGCCCGCAACGTCTCGGGGAAGTCGACGAGGTCGAAGTGCTGGCCCACGGTGAAGTAGCGCTCCCGCTCGGAGCCCGGCGTCTCCGCGGCCCGGTAGGCACCGTGGCGGCCGCTGGTCAGGGTCATGCCGCCGGGCGGACCGACCGAGATCCACCAGGCCGAGGCGTCCACCAGCCGGGCGACGGCGTCGCCCACCACGGCCAGCCGGTCGTCGTCGCTGGTGACCGCGGCGTGGTCGAGCAGCTCGACGACCTCCTCGACGACCTCGGCGACGCCGATGCCGCGCCCTTCGGGCTCGGGCGCGGTGCCGCGCAGGGCGCGTCGATCGGCACCGGGACCTGGCGCCTGCGCGACCGCGTGGTCGAGCTCAGGCGGCAGCGGGCGTCCGGCGACGACCGGCACCGGGAGCCGGGCCCGCTTGGCGCGGTACTGCGCGCCGTCGGCCAGCCGTACCAGGTCGGCCGGGGTGAGGACCTGGCCGACATCGTCGGCCGTGGACGCGATCCCGCAGGAGACACCCGCGCCGCCGGGCAGCGTACGGGCCCGTCGGCACAGCTCGCTCAGCGTCTCCACCACCGTGTCGGCCTCGACGCCCTCGGCCACCAGGCAGAACTCGTCACCGCCGAGCCGGCCGGCCAGCGCCCCCGGGATCCGCGACGCGGCGACCCCGAGCAGCTCGCCGACCCGGATCAGCATCCGGTCGCCGGCGACGTGGCCGCGTTCGTCGTTGACCTGCTTGAGCCCGTTGATGTCACAGATGACGACGGTCACGACCCGGCCGTCGGCGACGTGCGCGTCCATCGCCGCTGTCAGCCGGGCCTCCACCACGGCCCGGTTCGCCAGGCCGGTCAGCGAGTCGAGCTGCGCGAGTTCGGACACGCGTCGCACGTGCGCACCGTGCCCGATGCCCACGGCCACCTGGGCGGCGACGGCCTGGGCCAGCTCGAGGTCGGGCCCGCTGAACTGGGGCAGGCCGGCGACGCGGGTCGCGTACAGCTGCCCCCACATCTTGGACTCGAGCATGATCGGGACGGAGATCGACGACTGCTTGCCGAGGTCGCGCAGCAGCTCCAGCTCGGGCGGGTCGGCGTCGAGGTCGTCCAGCGAGCACACGATTCCGGGGACTCCGCCCTCCATCACCCGGACCGCGGAGTACTGGTCGATCGGGTAGACCTCGTGCTCGGGCAGCTCCACCTCGCTCGCCGCCAGCTCACCCTCGTTGACCAGCACCCGCACCTGGCCGCGGTCGAGCTCGAAGCGCTCGATCGACACCGAGCTCGCGCCCAGCGCCTCCCGCGCGGCCGCGGCCGTGAAGCGCAGCAGGTCGTCGTCGGTGGGGGCCGTGGCCGCGGCATGGGTGATGCCGTACAGGGCGCGCAGCTGCGCGACGGCGTCCGTACGGTGGCCGCCGCCACTCGTCGGTGCCGGAGCAGGGCTCATCGACTTCATCTTCGCGGCACGACGGGGTGGCTGCCCGGACCCGGTCGCCGGACTGCCCACCCAGCGGTCAGCGGGGACCGTTCGGACAGCGAGTGGTGGCCGTCCGGTCGTTCAGTCGGACCTGCGCGCCTTGCGGGTCTCGGTGAAACGGGCGTACGCCTGCTTCGCCTTGGCGCGGTTCTCGGGCTTGCTCGCCTCGCGCTTGGCCACCTGGACGGCCTTGACGGCGAGCCCGGTCTTGAGTGCGCCCTTGATGATGCCCATCTGTCCTCCTGGGTCGAATAGTCCAGCCTAGGCGGAGTTCGACGCGTCCGCAGAACGCGGATCGGCTGCCCGGATCGACTACTCGGTGGTGATGGCGCGCAGCACGTCGAGCTTCGCCGCCCGTCGCGCGGGCAGCACCGCCGCCAGCACGCCGACGGCCGCGGCGACCAGCACGAAGACGACCAGCTGAACGACGGGCACGGCGAGGTCGGTGATGCCCTGGTCGGCCACCGCCCGCTGCAGCACCACGCCGAACAGCAGCCCCATGGCCACGCCCAGCACCGCACCGAGCACGGCGATGGCCACGGCCTCGAGCCGGATCATCCGGCGCAGCTGGCGCCGGCTCATGCCGACCGCCCGCAGCAGGCCGACCTCGCGGGTGCGCTCGATGACGCTGAGGGCCAGCGTGTTGACGATGCCGAGGACGGCGATGATGATCGCCAGCCCGAGCAGCGCGTAGATGAGGTACAGCAGCGTGTTGACCTGGGAGCGGATGGAGTCGGTGAACTCCTCCTGGTCCTGCACGGTCACCGTCGGCAGGTCGGCCACCAGGTCGTCGAGCTCGGCGCCCAGCTCGTCGGGTGAGGTGCCCTCGGCCGCGTTGACGCTGACCGATGCGTCCTGGCGCGGGATGTCTGCCGCCGCAAGCATCGAGAACGGCACCAGGGCGTTGGTCACCACGTTGGACTGCTCGTAGACCCCGACGACGTCGGCCTCCTGGTCACCGGCCGGGAAGGAGACCGTCACGGTGTCGCCCACGTCGGCTCCCACCGCGTCCGCGACGTCGTCCGACAACGCGATCTCGCCGTCGCCCGCGTCGAGGGTGCCGTCGTCGAGGGTCAGGTCGTAGACCCCGGTCACCTCGGCAGGGTCGGCCGCCGTGATGAAGAAGCTGTCGCCGTCGATCTTGACCGTGACGGCCTGCTGCTGGACCACTTCACCGGCCCCGTCGAGCTCGCGGATCCGGTCGGCGATGGTCGTGGAGAACGGCGTGAAGGTCGGGCTCGACAACAAGAAGTCGGTGGTGAACTCCTCCTGCACCGCCACCTCGATCGACTTGTTGATGGAGGCGCCCAGCACCGACATCGTCGTCACCAGGCACAGACCGATCATCAGCGCCGAGGCTGTCGCTGCCGTGCGGCGTGGATGGCGCATGGCGTTCTCGCGAGCAAGCGTGCCGACCGCGCCGAAGGCGCGCTGGTAACCCGCGCCCAGGGCCTTCAGCACCGGCCGCCCGAGCACCGGACTCATCAGCGCCACCGCGATCAGCACCGCGAACGCACCCAGCCCGACCAAGGTGGCGCCGCTGCCGCCCTCGCCGACCAGGCCGAGCGTCATCAGCGCGGCACCGACCAGGGCCACGCCGAGGCCCACCAGCATCCGCCGACGCAGCGACGACTCCGGCAGCGCCACGTCGTCGCGCATGGCCGCCACCGGAGCGATCTTGCTGGCCCGGCGGGCCGGCAGGTAGGCAGCGATCAGCGTCACCAACATGCCGACGGCGTAGCCGGCCACCGCGGTGGACCAGGCGAACACCAGCGGGGTGCCGGACAGGTCGAGCCCGAAGAAGCCGAACAGCGTGCGCAGCCCGATCGCGAGCACGAAGCCCAGCGCCAGCCCCAGCGTCGACCCGACGAAGCCCACCGCCAACGCCTCGATCAGCACCGAGCGCGTCACCTGGCGGCGGTGGGCTCCCAGCGCCCGCAACAGCGCCAGCTCGCGGCTGCGCTGTGCGACCAGGATCGAGAACGTGTTGATGATCAGGAACGTCCCGACCACCAACGCCACGGCAGCGAAGATCAGCAGGAAGATGTTCAGGAAGTCGAGCACCGACCCGATCAGGTCCTCGGTCTCGGCAGCAATCTCGTCGCCGGTGACCGCCTCCAGACCCTCGGGGAGCACCTCGTCGGCGGACGCGGCGAGCTCCTCCTGGGACACACCGGGCTCGGCGGTGAGTCCGACGCTGTCGTACGTGTTCTTCCCGTCGAGGAAGATCCGCTGGGCGGTCGGGGTGTCGAACAGCACCAGGGAGGCGCCGGCCAGGCCGCCACCGCCGAACTCGGCGATACCCACCAGCTCGGCCTCGAGCTCGGGGGTGTTGCCCGCCGTGATCATCCGGACGGTGTCGCCCACCTCGTAGCCGGCGTTGTCCGCGGTGCGTTCGTCCAGTGCCACCTCGTCGGGACCGGGCTCCTCGCCCTCGACGATCGTGACCGCAGGCTCGCCGGTGATCGCGGGCGCGTCGTTGAAGTTGAACGCCAGCGTGGGCGCACCCTGGCCGCCGACCAGCTTGCCGTCATCACCCACGATGAAGAGTCCGAGACCCTCGACCGTGCCGTCGGCGCGGGCAACGCCGGGCTGAGCGGCGAGCTCGTCGACCAGCGGCGCCGGGATGGAACGGGTGTCGGCCTGCACAGTGCCGGTCTCCTCGTCGGCGACCGCCCCCTTGAACCGCACCGTCGCGTCGGACGTGGAACCGCCGACGATGTCGTCGAAGGCACGGTCGATGGTGTCGGTGAAGACCAGCGATCCGGCGACGAACGCGACGCCGAGGACGATCGCGAACGCGGACAGCAGCAGCCGGAGCTTGCGCGCAAGCAGGTTGCGCCAGGTGACCCGCAGCACGGCCGGGTCAGGTCGTCTCGGCGTCGGCCGCAGCCATCGCCTCGGCCTGCAGGGAGGCCATCGTCTCGAGCACGGTGTCAGCCGTCGGCCGGGACAGCTCGTCGACGACCCGGCCGTCGGCGAGGAACACCACCCGGTCGGTGTACGCCGCCGCGAGCGGGTCGTGCGTCACCATCACGACGGTCTGGTCGAACTCGTCGACGGTGCGGCGCAGGAAGCTCAGCACCTCCGCGCTCGCCACCGAGTCGAGGTTGCCGGTCGGCTCGTCGGCGAAGACGATCGCCGGCCTACTGACCAGCGCCCGCGCGCACGCCACCCGCTGCTGCTGGCCGCCCGAGAGCTCGGCCGGCTTGTGGTCGAGCCGGTCGGCGAGCCCGACCGCCTCGATGACGGTGTCGTACCACTGCTGCTCGGGCTCGCGGCCGGCGATCGCCAACGGCAGCAGGATGTTCTCGCGAGCGGTCAGCGTCGGCACCAGGTTGAACGCCTGGAAGACGAAGCCGACCCGGTCGCGGCGGAGCCGGGTGAGCGACTTGTCGTTGAGGTCCGACAACCGGGTGTCGCCGATGACGACCTCGCCGGACGTCGCGGCGTCGAGCGCCGCCAGGCAGTGCATCAGCGTCGACTTGCCCGAGCCGGACGGGCCCATCACCCCGGTGAACTCGCCGCGGCGGAACTCGACGGTCACGCCGTCGAGGGCGCGCACCTCGGCCTCGCCGGTGCCGTAGACCTTCGTGAGCCCCACCGCCTGCGCCGCGACCTCGGTGTCGGGCGCAGGCGGCGGCGCCGCGACCTGCTGAGTCATCGTCGTCCCCTCCCGACGGCCCGCCGCGGCCCGTCCCTGGGACACACGGTAGTGGGCACACCCGACACCGGGTCCACCCGGTTTCGCTGTCGACGGGCCGTCCTAGGGTGACGTCATGAGCACCAACGGCGACCTGCGCATCGGCGCCCACGTCGACCAGGCCGACCCGATCGCCGGCGCGACGGCGCGCGACGCCGACCTGGCGCAACACTTCCTCGGCGACCCGCAGGGCTGGAAGAAGCCGACGGTCGCCTACGAGGGCGGGGCGGCCGCGCTGCGTGCCGCGGCCGAGGCGGCCGACGTCGTGCTCTACGTGCACGCGCCGTACGTGCTGAACGTCGCCACCACCAACAACCGCATCCGCATCCCGAGCCGCAAGCTGCTGCAGCAGCAGGTCGACCTCGCCGCCGAGGTGGGTGCGCAGGGACTGATCGTGCACGGCGGGCACGTGCTCAAGGACGACGACCCCGAGACCGGCTTCGACAACTGGCGCAAGTGCGTCGAGCGCACCGACCTCAAGGTCCCGCTGCTGATCGAGAACACCGCCGGCGGAGACAACGCGATGGCGCGACGGCTCGAACGCATCGCCCGGCTGTGGGAGGCGGTGAGCGACGCGGAGGGCGACCCGGTGGGTGCAGGGTCGGTGGGGTTCTGCCTCGACGTCTGCCACGCGCACGCCGGCGGCATCCCGCTGGGCGACGTGGTCGAGCAGGTGCGCACGATCACCGGCCGGATCGACCTGGTGCACGCCAACGACAGCCGCGACGGCTTCGACTCCGGCGCCGACCGCCACGCCAACCTCGGCAGCGGCAGCATCGACGCCGACGACATGATCGGCGCGGTCCGGGCCGCCGGTGCACCGGTCGTCGTGGAGACGCCCGGGGGCGCCGACGGCCAGGGCGCCGACATCGCCTGGCTGCGCGAGCGCATCTAGGTTTCCGGCCGGCTCAGTGCCGACGCAGCTGCAGCACCCGCGAGTCGACCTGCGGCGGGGGTGAGAACGCCCGCCGCGGCACCCCGATGCCCGGCTCGCCGTGCCACCGGCCACGGGTCGGCTCCGCCCACCTGTTCACGACGGCTCGCTGCAGCACCAGGTCGGCGGCGACGAGGCGGCTGCCGCGAGCGGTCAGCCGACGCAGCAACGGTGTCGACAACGCGTACGGCGGCGCCGCCACGACCCGGAACGGGCGACCGGGCAGCGGCACCGACAGCAGATCACCCTCGACCACCCGCAACCGCGTGCCCGCGAACCGCTGGCGCAGCCGGTCGGCCCGGCGCGGGTGCAGCTCGACGGCCACTACGTGCGCGCCGGCGGCGAGCAGCGGCGCGGCCAGCGCCCCGGTGCCCGCCCCGAGGTCGAGCACGAGCTCGCCAGGGCGCACCCCGGAGCTGGCGACGACCCGCTCGGCCCACTCAGGCTCGAGCCGGTGCCACCCCCAGGCGCGCCGTCCCGGTCCGGAGCCGGCGGACACGACGCACCGTCACGAAGGAGGCCATGCCGGCACCGTACGGATCCCGCCGCGCCGGGTGCCACCGGTTTTCGGCGCCCCGACCGTGCGCCTACAGTCGTTTGCAGGGGCGAGCGAGCGGGAGGATGAGGCGTGGGCACGTACCGGCTCGAGGTCAACGGCCGGTCCGAGCAGGTCACCGCGGAGCCCGGGACGCCCCTGCTGCTGGTGCTGCGCAACGCGCTCGGCCTGACCGGCGCGAAGTTCGGCTGCGGGCAGGGCCTGTGCGGCGCGTGCACGGTCTGGATCGACGGCCACCCGACCCCGTCCTGCGACCAGCCGGTCGACTCCGTCGGCGAGCGGCCGGTCCGTACCGTCGAGGACCTCGGCGACGACGGCGAGCCGGGGCCGCTGCAGGTCGCCTTCCGCACCGAGCAGGCGGCGCAGTGCGGCTACTGCATCCCCGGCATCGTGATGAGTGCCGCGGCGCTGCTGCGCGACAACCCCACCCCGTCCCGCGACGAGGTCGTCGAGGCGCTCGAGCGGCACCTGTGCCGGTGCGGCTCGCACGAGCGGATCGTGCGCGCGGTGCTCGCGGTGGCGACGTGACCGTGCCTGCCAACGTGCCTGCCCACGTGCCTGCCAACGTGCCTGCCAACGTGCCTGCCAACCCACCGGCCGGCGTGCTGGCCAACCCGCTGCTGAGCACCTGGCTCGACCTGGACGAGCCCGGTCGGCTCCTCGTCCGCACCGGCAAGGTCGAGCTGGGGCAGGGCATTCTCACCGCGCTCGCGCAGATCGCCGTCGACGAGCTGGGGGTGGCTCCCGGGCGGGTGGCGGTGGCGGCCGCCGCGACCGGTGCCGGGCCCGACGAGGGCTTCACCGCCGGCAGCCTGTCGATCACCCAGTCGGGAGCCGCCGTGCGGCACGCCTGCCGGGTGCTGCTCGGGCTGCTGTCCGAGCGGGTCGCGTCCGCCGTCAGCTGCGATACCGCCGACCTCGTCCTCGACGACGGGTGCTTCCTGCACCGGGGCGCACCGGCCGGCGACCTCTGGGACGTCGCGCGCCAGGGCGGCCTCGATGTCGACGCGACCGGCGAGCCGCTGCCGGGCGCCGCTGTCGTCACCCGGAACGGTCCGGACGTCGACCGGCTCGACCTGCCGGACAAGCTGCTCGGCCGCCCGCGGTTCCTGCCCGACCTGCGGATGGACGGCATGGCGCACGGCCGGGTGGTGCGGCCGCCGCGGCCGGGCGCCCGGCTGTCGTCGCTCGACCCCACCGGGGTGGAGTCGTTGCCGGGAGTGCTCGCCGTGGTGCGGGAGGGCTCGTTCGTCGGCGTGCTGGCCGAGGGCGAGGACCAGGTCGAGGTGGCCGTGACGGCGCTCGCGTCGGCGGCGGTCTGGTCCGCCGGCACCGAGCTGCCCGGCGACGTCCCGGCCTGGCTGCGTGACCAGCCGGTCGAGACCACGGTGCTCGAACGCTCCGTGCCGCTGCCCGCGACGACCACCGCGCGAGCGTCGTACTCGCGGCCCCCGCTCGCGCACGCCTCGATCGCCCCGAGCTGCGGCATCGCCCGGTGGGACGGCGACGGGGTCGAGGTGTGGACGCACAGCCAGGGGGTGCACCCGCTGCGGAACGCGATCGCCGCCGCGCTCGACCTGGGGCCGGACCGGGTGCGCGTCCAGCACGTCGAGGGCGCCGGGTGCTACGGCCACAACGGCGCCGACGACGTGGCCTTCGACGCGGTGCTGCTGGCCCGGCACGCTGCCGGCCGGCCGGTCCGTGTCCAGTGGACCCGCGCCGACGAGCTGGGCTGGTCGGCGTTCGGGTCGGCGATGGTCGCCGAGCTGGCCGCGACCGTCGGGCCGGACGGCCGCGTGAGCGACTGGTCGCACCAGCTGTGGAGCAACGGGCACACCGCCCGTCCCGGCTACGCCGGCCAGCCCGGCCTGCTCGCGCACACCCACCGCCGCGACGCCGAAGCGGTGCCGGCCGTCGACCCGCCCGCCGAGCGCGGCCACGGCTCCGGCCGCAACGCGCAGCCGGGTTACGACCTCGGCCGGCGCGAGGTGCTGGCGCACCGCGCACTGACGATGCCGGTGCGTACCTCGGCGCTGCGCTCGCTCGGCGCGCACCTCAACGTGTTCGCGATCGAGTCGTTCCTCGACGAGCTGGCGCTGGGGGTCGGCGCCGACCCGCTCGAGTTCCGGATCGCGCACCTGCGCGACGACCGCGCCGTCGACGTGCTGCGTACCGCGGCCGAGCGCGGCGGCCTGCACGAGCCGCGTCCCGACGACGTCGGCCGCGGGATCAGCTACGCGCGGTACAAGAACCGCGGCGCGTACTGCGCAGTGGTCGCCGAGGTCGAGGCGGTCGACCGGGTGGCGGTGCGGCGGCTCACGGTCGCCGTCGACGTCGGCCGGGTGGTGAGCCTCGACGGCGTGCGCAACCAGCTGGAGGGCGGCGCGATCCAGGCCACCAGCTGGACGGTGCTCGAGCAGGTCCGGCTCGGGGCCAGCGGTGTCGAGAGCACCGACTGGGAGACGTACCCGATCCTGCGGTTCAGCGAGGTGCCCCGGGTGGAGGTGCACGTGCTCGACCGTCCGGCCGAGCCGAGCCTGGGCGCCGGCGAGGCGGCCGCAGGCCCGGTGGCCGCGGCGATCGGCAACGCGCTGGCCGACGCGATCGGGGTACGGGTACGCGACCTGCCGCTCACCGCCGAGCGGGTCGCGGCGGCGATCGACGGCGGCTGACTGCGGGCGGCCCGGCTCAGCCCAGGATCAGCGCGACGGCGCCGACCAGGACCACGGTCGAGCCCAGCACCAGCCGGCGGGTGACCACCTCGTCGCCGCGGCGAGCGATCAGCGGCGCGGCGATCAGCACCGCCGGGACGGACAGCAGCTGCAGGGCGAGCACCACCCCGATCGACGTGGTCTCGAGCCCGAGCCAGCGCCACCAGGTGGCGACCGCGACGAGGGTGCCGGCGAGCAGCTTGAGACCGAGGTTGGCGCGCGCATCGGCCCACGTGACCGGCGCCCGGTCCACCAGCAGCAGCACTCCGTAGGGCAGCGTGGCCGCGGCCATGCCGACGGTGACACCGAGCAGCGGGTAGGAGAAGTCCTCGAGCCCGTCGACGGTGAACAGCGCACTCAGCGCCCACACGAAGGCCGTCACCAGTCCCCAGCCCGACTCGGCCAGCGCGACCCGGCTGCCGGCGCCCGGGTCGGTGATCACGTACGCGCCGAGCATCGTCACCGCGATGCCGGCCAGCGCGACCGGGCCGGGCAGCTCGCCGAAGACCACCAGCGCCACCAGCAGCCCGAACAGCGGGGTGGTCGCCAGCAGCGGTGCGGTCCGGGCAGCGCCGATCCGGCGCTGGCTGCGGTTGAGCGTGGTCCAGCCGACCAGGAAGTGGATCATCCCGGCCAGCGCGAACATCAGCAGGCTCCGGACCGGCGCGTCGCCCAGCCGGTCGAGACCCTCGGTGACCGCCGCGATCACGCCCACCGCGACGGTGGCACCGGCGAGCTGGACGAACGTCGCGAGCGACACGCTCACCGCCCGGCGCACGATGACGGCGCTCAGTGCCTGGAAGATCCCGAACAGCGCGCCGGAGATCGCGGCCCAGAGGGCCCCGCTCACCCGTGCGCCCGCACCTGCTCGGCTGCCAGCCGGTCAGCCATCCAGTCGGCGATCATCGGCCGGGCCAGGGCGGGCAGGTTGGACGCACCGTGGTTGCCGTCGGGGTAGCAGACGAACTCCCCGCGGGGCGTGTGCTCGGCCTGCGCCTGCGTCTGCTGCCACGGGATCAACCGGTCGCGCGCGCCGGTGACGTACAGCGCCGGCACCTCGATCCGCTCGCAGACACCGGTCAGGTCGAGCGCCTGCGCCCGCGCCCGCCCGTCATCGGCGCTGCCGCCGCCGGACTTGACCGTGAACGTGTCCCGGGTCATCGGCGGCAGGTCGTCCCACAGCTCTCCCCAGCGGTACGGACCGCTGATGCCGACGATCGCGCGCAACCGCGGCTCGTGGGCCGCCACCCGCGGCGCGTAGTAGCCGCCGAGGCTGACACCGACCAGGCCGATCCGGCCCGGGTCGAGGTCGTCGCGGCGGACCAGCAGGTCGAGCAACGTCGTCAGCCCGGTCTCGTAGTCGGGGCGGATCGGCAGCCCCCGGCCCGATCCGTCCAGCCCGCTCTCGCCCTGCCCGGGACCGTCGACGGAGACGGTGGCCATGCCGCGGTCGAGGAAGGCCTGCTCGAGGAACCAGAACTCCTCCTTGGTCGAGTCGAGCCCGGGCACCAGCAGCACCACCGGCGACCGGGCGGCGCCTCCGGCCGGCCGGCGCAGGTTCGCCGCCACCGGGCAGCCGTCGACCTCGACGACCAGCCGCTCGGCGGTCGGGTCGAGCAGCCGGTGTGCGTGCCGCAGCTCCTCGACGCTGCGCCGGGTCGCCTCGTCGACCAGGTCGAGGTCGAGCTGCCAGACGAACTTGCCGAAGTGCCGGTCGACCGACGCCCGACGCCACGCGTGCCCGGCGGTCTGGACGTGTCCCTCGGCCTCGGTGTGCTCGGCCAGGTCGACGTGCTCGTCGGCGGTGCGGTTCCACTCCGGCAGCCACTCGTCCCACGTCTGCGTGCGGGCCGTGGTGCGGACGAAGTCGTTGTAGTCGACGCCGTTCTGGATCATCCGCGGCGCCCAGTGCGCGACCGCGGTCTCCACCAACGTGTCAGCCATCCAGGACCTCCTCGAGGGACGTGCCGAGGTCGCGCAGCATCACCTGTGCCGCGTTGCGGCCGGGGGCACCGGTGATCGAGCCGCCGGGGTGGGTGGTGGCGCCGGTCTGGTACAGCCCGGGGATCGGGGTCCGGTGCGACGCCCACCCGGGCGCCGGGCGCTGTGGTCCCGACCACGCGATGCTGCGGTCGCCGCCGTGGAACGCCCCCCGGATCATGTGCGGGTTGGTGGCCTCGATGTCGTAGGGCCCCTTGACGTACGCCGCGAGGATCGCGTCGTCAGTCAGGTCCGGGCAGTGCCGCCGCACGGCCGCGAGCAGCGTCTCGAGCCGGCGCGCCTTGGCGGTCGCCCAGTCGTCACCGTCCGGCAGCCGCCAGCCCTGAGGTCCCAGCAGCTTGACCGTGTGCCGGCCCTGCGGGGCTCGGGACGGGTCGGCGATCGTCGGGGTGGCGATGAGCAGCCACGGCACCTCGTCGGTCCACACGCCGTCGGCCATGTCGCGGCCGTGGCGCACCACGTCGTCCGGCCAGCCGACCAGGCCCGCCGACACGGCCGAGCGCCGCTCGCCGTGCCGCACGAACTCCGGCGGCACGGTCGTCGCCAGGTAGACGGCGAAGCCGGACGTGCCAACCTCGTACGTCTCGACGCCGTAGGTCCAGTCCTCGTCCCACGCGTCGGCCGGTGCCATGCCCAGCAGGTGCTTGACGTGGATGCTGGACAGCACCGCGGTGCCGGCGCGGTAGTGCTCGCCGTCGGTCGTCTCGACGCCGACGCACCGGCCGTCCTCGAGCAGCAGCCGGCGCACCGTGCGCTCGCACAGCACGGTGCCGCCGTACGACTCCAGGCACGCCACCAGGGCGTCGGCGAGGGTGCCCGAGCCGCCGACCGGGATGGTCCAGCTGCGCTGCTGCCGCGATGCCACCACCGAGTAGGCGAGCAGGCCCGATCCGGCGGAGTCCGGGCGCACCAATGTCTGGTATGCCTGCCACAGCATGTACGACTGCACGTGCCGGCTCTCGTACTCGTGCCGGATGACCTCCCACGAGCTCAGCAGCCGCCGGCGCTTCCACACGTTGCCGCGGGGATGCTCGGAAAGCTCCTGCTCCAGCGACGGCCCGAAGCCGATCGGGCGGTGCTGGCTGCGGCCGAAGATCGCCTTGACCTCGTCCCACTCGCGCAGCATCCGGACGTAGGCGTCGGCGTCGCGCTCGGAGAACCGGGCGATCTCGTCGACGGTGCGCTCGGGGTCGAGCCAGTGCGTGAGCTGCTCGCCGTCGGGGAACGCCACGTGGCCCACCGGGTCGGGGTCGATGTAGCGCAACCCGTGCTTGGCCTGCAGCCCGAGCTCGTCGGCGGAGATCAGCGGGTTGCCCTGGATGATGGTGTGCCCGGTCGAGCAGGAGTCGAGCCGGTAGCCCGGCAGCAGCATCTCCTCGGTCGCGGCACCGCCGCCCGGGACGGGCCTGGCGTCGAGCACCAGCACCGAGTGGCCGGCCCTGGCCAGGTAGCAGGCGGTGATCAGGCTGTTGTGTCCCGCGCCTGCGACGACGACGTCAGCGCGGGTCGTCATTGCGTGGTCCTTCCTTCTTCCCCGGCGTCCCGCCGAAGTAGAGGCTCGCGATCTCGGGGTCGTCGACGACCTGCTGCGCAGGGCGCTGGGTCACCACGCGCCCGCTCTCCATCACGATGCCGTCGGTGGCCAGCCGCATGCCGAAGCGCACGTTCTGCTCCACGATCAGCACCGTCTTGCCGCGCTCGGTCATCAGCAGCACCGAGTCGCGTACCGACCCCAGCGCTCGCGGGTCGAGCCCGAGCGACGGCTCGTCGAGCAGCACCAGGACCGGGTCGAGCATCAGCGAGCGGGCGAACTCGACCATCCGGCGCTGACCGCCGGACAGGTTGCCGCCGCGGTCGGCCTCCCGGTCGGCGACGATCGGGAACAGCTCCTTGACCTCGTCGTAGCGCCGACGCACCAGCGCCCGGTCGCGGCGGATGATGTAGCCACCGAGCAGCACGTTCTCGCGCACGCTGAGAGTCGCGAACAGCGCGTCCGACTGCGGCACCTGGCTGACTCCGCGGGCCAGGATCTGGGCCGGGTTCAAGGTGTCGATGCGCTGCCCGTCGAGGTGGATCTCGCCGAGCCGCGGCCGGAGCAGCCCGCTCACCGCCCGCAGCACCGTCGACTTGCCGGCCCCGTTCGGCCCCACGATGCAGGCGACCGACTGCGGGGCGACGTGGATGTCGACGCCCTGCAGCACGTCGCCGCCGCCGTAGCCCGCGACCACCCCGGACAGGCGCAGCATCAGCTCACGCTCCCGGCGTCGAGGGTGCCATCGTCCAAGGTATGGGCGTCGCCCAGGTAGGCGTCGATCACCTTGGGGTCGGCCCGGACCTGCTCCGGCGTGCCCGAGCAGATGGTGCGGCCACGCGCCAGCACGTGCACGGGGTCGCACAGGCCGAGCACGAAGTGCATGTTGTGCTCGACGATGAGGAACGTCGTCCCGTGCGCGTTGAGCTCGCGGATCATGTCCGACATCCGCTCGATCAGCACCGGGTTGATGCCGCCCGCCGGCTCGTCCAGCAGGATCAATCGCGGCTCGAGCATCAGCACCTGCGCGAGCTCCACCAGCTTCTGCTGCCCGTACGACAGCGCGGCGGCCTTCTGGTCGCGGAAGGCGCCCATGCCGACGAAGTCGAGCAGCTCCTGCGCGCGTGCGGCCTCCGGCCCGCTGACTGCGATCCGGCCCAGCTGCCCCCACGAGAATGAGCGCTGCGGTGCGACGACGTTCTCCAGGACGGTCATGTCCCGGAACAACCGGGTGATCTGGAAGGTGCGGCCGAGCCCGCGGTGCGCGCGCTCCCACGAGGGCTTCCGGTCGATCCGCTCGCCGGCCAGCCACACCTCGCCGGCGTCCGCGCGCAGGGTGTCGTCGACCAGGTTGAACAGCGTGGTCTTGCCCGAGCCGTTCGGCCCGATCAGACCGGTGATCGAGCCCTCGGGCACCGTCAGCGTGGCGCCGTCGACCGCACGCAGGCCGCCGAACCGGCGCTCGAGCCCGGTGACCTCCAGCAGCGGCTCTCCCGCCGCCACCTGCGCGGCCACCGGCGGTCCGTCCGGCCGCTCGCGCGCGACCGGGAAGCTGCCACCGGGCTCCAGCCGCGCGCCGACCAGGCCCGCCCTGCCGCGGGTGCGGCGACGGGTCAGCAGGCTCTCGACCGCCGGCAGGATCCCGGTCGGGAGGAACAGCACCAGGCCGATCAGCAGCCCGCCGAAGATCAGCAGCCGGGTGTTGCCGCCCCCGAGCTGGTTGTTGGCGACCTCGTTGAGGTACTCGACCAGGAACGCGCCGACCACCGGGCCCCACAGCGTGGCCTTGCCGCCCACCAGCAGCGACAGCACGATCTGGACGCTGAGCAGGATGCCGAACATGCCGCGCGGGTCGATGAACGTCAGGTAGTAGCCGTAGACCGCACCGGCCATGCCGACGAACACCGCGCTCGCGATGAACGCCAGGATCTTCTCCACCGGCAGATTGATCCCGATGGTGGCGGCCTTGGTCTCGTCCTCGCGGATCGCGATCAGCCCCATGCCCAGCTTCGTGCGCCGGATCCACCACGACATCGCCAGCTGGAGGGCGAGGATCCCGCACAGCGCGTAGTAGAACGGCCAGTTGAGGATCTCGAAGTCCCAGGTGGGCAGCGGCAGGGTGAGTCCCGCGGTGCCGCCCGTGAGCGACACCCAGTTGACCGCGACCACCTGGACGAGGAACAGGAACGCGACCGTGATGATCACGAACGCGGGGCCGCTCGAGCGCAGCGACACCAGGCCGAGCACCATCGCGACCAGGGCCGAGACGAGGCCGGCGACCGGCACCCACCACCACGCCGCGACCGAGTCGTAGCGGGTCGCGAGCACGCCGATCGTGTACCCGCCGAGACCGATGAAGGCGCCCTGCCCGAGCGACACGTAGCCCGCGAGCCCGGTGATGATGTTCAGCCCGCTCGCCCCGACCGCGAACACCAGCGAGAGGATGATCATGTTCTGGTAGAAGGTGTCGTCGTTGATGACCGGGAACGCCAGCAGGTACGCCGCCGACAGCAGCACCAGGACGCGCCCGATCCAGGCCGGGTCCGCGATCCGGCCGGCCGCGCGGCTCACGTCGACGCCACGTCCTCGCGCAGTCGCGAGCCGAGCAGGCCCTGCGGGCGCACCAGCAGGACCGCGAACACGATCGCGTACGGGACGGCAGTCGCCCAGGCCGGCGAGACGTACGCCTGGGTGAGGTTCTCGGCGACGCCGAACAGCAGCGCACCCAGCACAGCGCCGCTGAGGCTGCCCATGCCACCGAGCACGACGATCGCCAGCAGCCGGGCGATCCACTGGTAGTGCGATCCCGGCACGAACGGGTAGAGCACGCCGACGATGGCCCCGCCGGCCCCGGCAGTGGCGATGCCGATGGCGAAGACCAGCGCGGACACGCCGGCGATCGTGATGCCGACCAGCTCGGCCCCGGTGGGGTTGACCGCGGCGGCCCGGATGGCGCGGCCGGTCCACGTCTTGTTGAGCAGCAGGAACAGACCGACCAGCACGACCACGGCCACGATGCCGCCGTAGACCTGGGCCTTGGGCAGGAAGAGGTTGCCGATCGTGAACGACTCGTCGACGTAGCCGGGGCGTACCGCTGTCGAGTTGTTGGTCCAGATGATGCCCATCACGCCCTCGAGCACCAGCGCGAGCCCGAACGTCAGCAGCACCGTCGACGACATCGGTGCGGTACGGATCGGCTCGACCACCAGCCGGTAGACCAGCCAGCCCAGCACGAAGATGGCGGGGGTGGTGATCAGGATCGACAGCAGCGGGTCGATGCTCAGCTCGGACCACAGGGTGTAGCTGATGAACGCCGCCAGGATGAGGAACGCGCCCTGTGCGATGTTGATGACCCGCATGACGCCGAAGATCAGCGTGAGTCCGCTGGCCACCAGGGCGTAGACGCCACCCAGCAGCAGGCCCAGGACGAGGTTCTGGAGCAGCTGTTCCATCAGCCTCCCGTCACCCGGAGCCGCCGGGCTCCCAGCCCATGACGATGTTGTCGGTGGTGGCGGCTTCCTCCGGCAGGATGATCTCGACCTGACCGCTCTGCCACTGCCCGGTGAGGAACTCACCGATCGGGCTGCCGTCGTCGTTCCAGCTCAGCGGCCCGAGGATCGTCTCGACCTCGTTGTCGCGCAACCAGTCGGCGAGGGCCAGCTGGTCGTCGATGCTGCCCACCTCCTCGACGGCCGCCGCGAGCACCTGCCCGGCGGCGTAGGCGTCGGCCGCGTCCTCGGGCGGGGCACCGCCGAACATCTCGTCGTACTTCGCGACGAACTCGGCGTTGCCCGTGGTGCTCGCCTCGGGCGAGTGGCTGATGGAGTACATGACACCCTCGGTGTTCTCGACGCCCACCGCGTCGGCGTACTGGGCCCCGAGCGACGGCGCGTTGGTCTGGTACAGCCAGTCAGGCGTGAAGTCGGCCTTGAGCATCGACCGGAGCATGCCGATGCCGTCCTCGGTCTGGGCGCCGTTGACGACCAGGTCGGGGTCCTCGGCCTTCATCGCGTTGACGATGGTGTCGAAGTTCTTGTTGTCGATCGCGTACGTCTCGCGGTAGACGGTCTCGATGCCGGCCTCGGACAGGATCGCCTCGATGCCCTCGGAGGTCGGCAGCGTGAACGGGTCGTCGAGCGTCGGGTAGGCCGCGGTCTGCGGCCGCTGGTCCTCGGGCAGCGTGGAGATCCAGTTGGCGAACACCTCACCCTGCTTGTCGGCCGTGGCCTGCTGGGCGAAGAACAGGTACTTGAAGCCGCGGGTGAAGATCTCCGGCGACCCGCCCGCGGGCTCGACGTAGAGCATCTGGTTGCGCTCGGCGACCGCGGACGCCGGCAGGTTCAGCAGCGACGAGAAGGTGCCGAGCAGCAGGTCGACGTCGTCCTGGCTGATCAGCGCGTTGTAGTCGGAGACGATGGTGTTCTGGTTCGAGGCGTCGTCCTTGACGGTGAGCTCGACGTCGCGCCCGAGCAGACCACCCTCCGCGTTGATCATCTCGACCCAGACCTCGTAGCCCTCGTTGGCGGCCGTGCCCGGCTGGGAGAACTCGCCGGTCAGCGGGAGCGACGCCCCGATCACGATCGGGTCGTCCGACCCACCGCCCCCGCCCCCGTCGTCGTCGCCCTTCGCGCAGGCCGACAGCGCGAGCGCGGCGACCGCGAGGGTGGCGAGGAGGGTGCGGGCGGGGTGGGCGGGACGAGACAGGGGGCGCATGGTGGGTCCTCCCATGAGCAAACGATTGCAGCCCGAATGCGCCACATCATGTGACCGCCGCCAGCGGGTGTCAAGGGACGGTGGCCGGGCGGTGACGCCGCGTGGTCGGCCGGGGCCGGGCCGTGTCTACAAACGATTGCTGGGGCCGAAAACCCGCTACTGTGCGCCGGGTGGAACGGGCCACCCTCAAGGAGGTCGCGCAGCGGGCCGGGGTGCACCCCGCGACCGCGTCGCGCGCGCTGAACGCCGCCACCCGCAACCTGGTCAACGCCGAGACGGCCGAGCGGGTCGACCAGGCCGCCCGCCAGCTCGGCTACACGCCCAACCCGATCGCCCGCAGCCTGAAGACGTCCCGGTCGGCGAGCATCGGCCTGCTGCTGCCCGACATCACCAACCCGCTGTTCCCGCCGATCGTGCGCGGCATCGAGGACGTCCTGCGCGCCGTGGGCTACAACGCCTGGATCGTCAACACCGACAACGACCCCGACCGCGAGGTCGCGGCGATCGAGTCGTTCCGCAGCCGCAGCGTGGAAGGTTTCGTGGTCGCGACCGCGCGGCTGCAGCACCCGCTGCTGCGAGAGCTCGCCGACACCGGGACGCCCCTGGTGCTCGTCAACCGCCGGGTCGCGAGCCCGGCCATCCCCTCGGTCACCCCCGACGAGTCCGCCGGCGTCGCCATGGCGATGCGCCACCTCTACGACCTCGGGCACCGCGAGATCGTGCACCTGGCCGGGCCGCAGGACCTGTCCACCGGCATGATCCGCCGCCAGGCGTTCCGCCAGGCCCTCGAGGACCTCGCCCTGCCGTCCGGGCCCGAACGGGTCGTCGGCTGCGCCGCCTGGTCGGAGGCCGCCGGTGCGGACGCGATGGAGCAGGTGCTGCGGTCCGGCGTGCCGTTCACCGCCGTGCTCGCCGGCAACGACCTGATCGCCCTCGGCTGCTACGACGTGCTGCGCGCGCACCACCTGCCGTGTCCCGACACGGTCAGCGTCGTCGGCTTCAACGACACGCCCCTCATGCACCGGGTCGACCCGCCGCTCACGTCCGTCCGGGTGCCGCACTACGAGATCGGGGCCGAGGCGGCCCGGCTGCTGCTCGAGGTGCTGCAGGACGCCGACCGGCACCCGCGCTCGCTGCTGCTGCCGCTCACCCTCAGCGTGCGCGGCTCGACCGCGCCGCCGCCGGGCTGACCCGGGCCGATCCCGAGCCGGACCCGCCCGGCTTGACGGCTGCCCCCGGGCGGGGGAATATGCAACCGTTTGCAGTCGAACATCGGGAGTGCCTGGATGAGCGCGAGGTCGGACGCCCCCCGGATCGGGTGGATCGGCGCCGGACGGATGGGCGCCGCGCTCGCCGGCCGCCTGGTCGCCGCCGGGCACGACGTGGCGGTCTACAACCGCACCCGGTCCAAGGCGGAGGCGGTCGGCGACGGTCGCGCGACGGTCGTCGACAGCCCGGCCGCGCTGGCCGACCGCGACGTCGTCTTCACGATGGTGTCGGCGTCGCCCGACTTCGAGCAGGTGGTGCTCGGCGACGACGGCCTGCTCAGCGGATCCGGTGCACCGCGGGTGCTGGTCGACCCGTCGACGGTGTCGATCGAGTCGTCGCGTCTCGTCCGCGAGGCCGCAGCCGCGCGGGGCTGCGCACTGCTGGCCGCCCCGGTCAGCGGCAACCCGTCGGTGGTCGCAGCCGGCAGGCTCACGCTGGCGGTGTCCGGACCACGCAAGGCCTACGACGAGGTGCTGCCGCTGCTCGAGCTGCTCGGCCGGAGCGTGACCTACGTCGGCGTGGCCGAGGAGGCGCGGCTGGTCAAGATCTGCCACAACGTCTTCCTCGGCGTCGTCACGGAGTCGCTGGCCGAGATCACGCTGCTCGCCCAGCAGGGCGGCACCAGCCGCGAGGCGTTCCTCACCTTCCTCAACGACTCGGTGATGGGCTCCACGTTCACCCGTTACAAGACCCCGGCCCTGGTCAACCTCGACTTCACGCCGACCTTCACCAATCCCTTGCTGCTCAAGGACTTCGACCTCGGACTCGACGCGGCCAAAGAGCTGGGCGTGCCGATGCCCGTGGCGGCGCTGGCCGCCCAGCTGGTCGCGTCGGCGATCGGCGCGGGCCACGTCAAGGACGACTTCGCCACCTTGATCCTCGAGCAGGCACGTCGGTCCGGCGTCGAGCTCGAGCCCGAGGACTCCGCCGTCGACGACGGCCTCGCCACGGAGCCGGCCGACGGGGAGGGCTGACGTGCGACCGCTGCCCGCGCCCGGGCACATGGGAGTCGACTACGAGCAGCGGGTCGACTTCGCCCGGCTGCGCGACTACCGGCTGGCTCGGGTGCGCGAGTCGCTGGCGGCAACGGAGTGCGGAGCCTTCCTGCTCTTCGACTTCTACAACATCCGCTACACGACGCAGACCTGGGTGGGCGGCGCGCTCGGCGACAAGATGACGCGCTACGCGCTGCTCGCGCAGGGCGGCGAGCCGATGCTGTGGGACTTCGGCTCCGCGACCCGGCACCACCAGCTGTACTCACCGTGGCTCGACCCCGACAACTGCCGCGCGGGCATGCTCGGGATGCGTGGTGCGGTCGCACCGACGGCCGGCCTGATGGAGTCGGCGGTGCGTCAGATCAAGGGCCTGCTGACCGACGCCGGCGTGGCCGACCAGCCGGTGGGCGTCGACATCGTCGAGCCGGCGTTCCTGTTCGAGATGCAGCGGCAGGGTCTCACCGTCGTCGACTGCCAGCAGCCGATGCTGGACGCCCGGGTGATCAAGTCCGACGACGAGATCATGCTGCTGACCCAGGCGGCGGCCATGGTCGACGGCGTCTACCAGGACATCGTCGAGGCACTGAAGCCCGGCGTACGCGAGAACCAGATCGTCGCGCTGGCGAGCAAGCGCCTGATCGAGATGGGCTCCGACCAGGTGGAGGCGATCAACGCCATCTCCGGCGAGCGCTGCAACCCGCACCCGCACAACTTCACCGACCGGCTGATCCGTCCGGGCGACATGGCGTTCTTCGACATCATCCACTCCTACAACGGCTACCGGACCTGCTACTACCGCACCTTCGGCGTCGGCAGCACGACCGGCAGCCAGCGGGACGCGTACACGAGGGCCAGGGAGTGGATGGACGCCTCGATCGACATGATCCGGCCGGGCGTCGGCACCGACGAGGTCGCCGCCGTGTGGCCGCAGGCAACGGACTTCGGCTTCGCCGACGAGATGGCCGCGTTCGGGCTGCAGTTCGGGCACGGCCTCGGTCTCGGCCTGCACGAGCGGCCGATCATCTCCCGGCTCAACTCGATGACCGAGCCGGTTCAGCTGCAGTCGGGCATGGTCTTCGCGCTGGAGACGTACTGCCCCGCCTCCGACGGCTTCTCCGCCGCCCGGATCGAGGAGGAGGTCGTGGTGACCGACGACGGCTGCTCGATCCTCACCCTCTTCCCCGCTCAGGACCTCGTCGTCGCCAACCCGTACTGACCGCACGCACCCGGAACCAGGGAGCCGCAACCATGTCCACGCCGTACTTCGGGGCACACGTCACCAGCGATGCACCGGCTGCAGGTGGCAGCGCAGGTGACGTCGCGGGTGACATCGCGGGTGACATCGCGGGTGACATCGCGGGTGACATCGGTCTGGAGACGCGGCTCGCGCTCTACCGGTCCTGCGTGCACCTGCGCCGGTTCGAGAAGCGGGCCTACGACCTGTTCCTCGAGGGGCTGGTCAAGGGCACCAGCCACCTGTCGCTCGGCCAGGAGGCGGTGGCCGCGGGCTTCGGCGTGGCGATGCGGTCCGACGACTACACGTTCGCGACCTATCGCGGCCACGCGCACACGCTGGCCCGCGGCGTGCCGATGACCCCGGTGCTCGCCGAGCTGCTCGGCCGCGAGAACGGCCTGATGAAGGGCAAGGGCGGCTCGATGCACCTCACCAGCGTCGAGCACGGGGTGATGGGCTCGTACGCGATCATCGGGGCGCACCTGCCGATCGCCAACGGTGCCGCCTGGAGCGCGCAGTACCGCGGGAGCGGGCAGGTGGCGGTGTGCTTCTTCGGTGACGGCACGACGAACATCGGCGCCTTCCACGAGGCGCTCAACCTCGCGGTGATCTGGAAGCTGCCGGTGGTGTTCGTCTGCGAGAACAACCTGTACATGGAGTACACGCCGATCGCGGCGGTCACGGCGGTCGAGCACCCGGCGGCCGACCGCGCGAGCGCGTACGGGCTGGACCCGCTGGTGGTCGACGGCAATGACCCCGACGCCGTCTACCTGATGGCCGCCGACGCGCTGGCGCGGGCCCGCTCGGGCGAGGGGCCGAGCCTGATCGAGGCCAAGACCTACCGGCACGGCGGCCACTCGCGCGCCGACCCGGGCAAGTACCGGCCCGACGACGAGGTGCAGAAGTGGCTGGCCCGCGACCCGCTGCCGATGTACCGCGACCGGCTGCTCGGCACCGGGGTCGGTGAGAGCGAGCTGGCCGGCATCGAGGCCGAGGTGGACGCAGCGGTCGAGCGCGCGACCCGCGAGGCACGCGAGGGCGCGACGCCCGGCGCCGACCTGGTGATGACCGACGTGTGGGCGGACGGAGGCTCGGCATGGCGGAACTGACCGCTCCGCTGACGTTCAGGGAGGCGATCGCCCGCGGGATCGCCCAGGAGATGCGCCGCGACGACAGCGTCGTGCTGATCGGCGAGGACATCGCCGCGGCCGGCGGCGTCTTCAAGGGCACCGTCGGGCTGCTGGAGGAGTTCGGCCCGGTACGCGTCCGGGACACGCCGATCAGCGAGCAGGCCATCCTCGGTGCGGCGATGGGTGCCGCGATGACCGGGATGCGGCCGATCGCCGAGATCATGTTCAGCGACTTCTTCGCGGTCTGCTGGGACATCCTCGCCAACGAGATCGCGAAGTCGCGCTACATGACCGCCGGCCAGATGTCGTTCCCGCTGGTGGTCCGCTCGGGCAACGGCGGCGGGCTGCGGTTCGGCGCCCAGCACAGCCAGAGCGTGGAGAGCTGGATGATGTCGATCCCCGGTCTCAAGGTGGTCGTCCCGTCCAACCCGCGTGACGTCGTCGGCCTGATGGCCGCCGCCGTGCGCGACCCCGACCCGGTGGTGTTCCTGGAGGAGAAGGCCCTGTATCCCGTACGCGGCGACGTGCCCGACGGCGAGGTGGTCGACACCCTCGGCACGGCCAGCGTCCTGCGCGAGGGCGGCGACGCGACCCTGCTGGCGCTGGGCAACATGGTGCCGCGCACGGTGGAGGCCGCCGAGCAGCTGGCCGGTGCCGGCATCGACTGCACGGTCGTCGACCTGCGCTGCCTGGTGCCGCTCGACACCCGCACGATCCTCGACCGGGTGAGCCGCACCGGCCGGATGTTCACGGTCGAGGAGAACCCGCGGTTGTGCGGGTGGGGCGGCGAGCTGGTGTCGATCGTCGGCGAGGAGGTCTTCTGGGACCTCGACGGACCGCCGATCCGGATCACCACGCCGCACGTACCGCTCCCGGCCGCCGACGCGCTGGAGGACCTGACGATGCCGTCGGCGGAGCGGATCGTCACCACCGTGGAGAAGGCGATGCAGTCGTGACCCTCACCGAGCTCTCCCCCCAGACCACGCCGCAGACCGAACTCCAGCGCGGACCTCCGGCCGAATCTCAGACCGACACCGATGTGGCCGAGCTGCTCGAGTGGTTCTCGCACGACCTGCTGATCGGTGGCGGGCACCAGTCCGCCTCCGACGGCGGACGGCTCACCGTGCTCGACCCGGCCGACGGCAGCGAGCTCACCACCGTGGCGAGCGCGACCGTCGACGACGGGCTGGCAGCGGTCGAGGCCGCGGAGGCGGCCCTGCCGGTGTGGGCCGCCACCCCGCCCCGGGAGCGGGCCGAGGTGCTGCGTCGCGCGTACCAGCTGATGATCCGGCACAGCGATGACCTCGCCCGGCTGATCGTGCGCGAGAACGGCAAGGCCATGGCCGACGCGCGGGGCGAGGTGGCGTACGCGGCGGAGTTCTTCCGCTGGTACGCCGAGGAGGCGGTGCGCGCCACCGGCTCGGTGCAGACCGCACCGTCGGGCGCGCACAAGATCCTGGTGACGCACAAGCCGATCGGCGTCAGTCTGCTGGTGACGCCGTGGAACTTCCCGGCGGCGATGGCCACCCGCAAGATCGGGCCCGCCCTCGCGGCGGGCTGCCCGGTGATCCTCAAGCCGGCCAGCGAGACACCACTGACCGCGCTCGCCGTCGTGGCCCTGCTCTGCCAGGCGGGGGTGCCCGCGGGCGTGGTCAACGTGCTGCCGTCGCGGAGCTCCGGCCCGTTGTGCGCGGCGGTGCTGGCGCACCCGGCGGTGCGCAAGCTGTCGTTCACCGGCTCGACCGAGGTGGGCCGGGTGCTGCTGGCCGAGGCGGCCCAGACCGTCGTCGACTGCTCGATGGAGCTCGGCGGCAACGCGCCGTTCCTGGTGCTCGACGACGCCGATCTCGACGCGGCCGTCGACGGCGCGATGGTCGCGAAGATGCGCAACGGCGGCGAGGCCTGCACGGCTGCCAACCGGTTCTACGTGCACGAGCGGGTCGCCGATGACTTCAGCCGGTTGCTCGCCGAGCGGATGCAGGCGCTGCCGATGGGTCCCGGACTCGGCGACGGCGTCGCGCTCGGTCCGCTGGTCAACGCCGACGCGCAGCGCTCGGTCGCCGAGCTGGTGGACCGTACCGTCGCCGACGGCGCCCGGCTGCTCACCGGCGGGACGGTGCCCGCCGGCACGGGCTGCTTCTACCCGCCGACCGTGCTGGTCGACGTGCCGCCCGACGCGGAGATCCTCGGCACCGAGATCTTCGGGCCGGTCGCCCCGGTGGTCACCTTCGGCCACGACGACGAGGCGGTGGCGCTCGCCAACGACACCGAGTACGGCCTGGTCGCGTACGTCTACACGCAGGATCTCCAACGTGGCTTGCGGATCAGCGAACGGCTGGAGGCCGGCATGGTCGGCCTCAACCGCGGCCTGGTGTCCGACCCCGCGGCGCCGTTCGGCGGCGTGAAGCAGAGCGGCGTGGGCCGTGAGGGCGGGCACGAAGGGCTGCTGGAGTTCACCGAGCCGCAGTACGTGGCGGTGGACTGGTGACCCACGTGACCATGCCGCAGCTCGGTGAGACCGTCGCCGAGGGCACCGTCATGAGCTGGCTCAAGCAGGTCGGCGACCAGGTGGCCGTCGGTGAGCTGCTGTTCGAGGTCACCACCGACAAGGTCGACACCGAGGTGCCGTCGACCGTCGCCGGCGTGCTGCGCGAGATCCTCGTGCCCGAGGGGGAGACCGTGCCGGTGGGCACCGCCCTCGCCGTGGTGGGTGACGCCGGCGACGGCGGCCCCACCGCCACCGAGGCGCCAACGGCCGTGACCGGCGCACCGCCCGGCCGGCCCGACCAGGCGCCGGCCCCCCAGACCTCCGCCCCCCCGGTCGTCCCCCCGTCTTCCGGGGGGGCGGAGTACCAGCCGAACACCCGGCACCGGGCCAGCCCGCTGGTCCGCCGGATGCTGCGCGAGCGCGGGCTGTCCGAGCAGGACGTGCCCGGCACCGGTCCCGGCGGGCGGGTGCTGCGCTCGGACGTGCCGGCGCTGGACGACCGGCAGCCGGTGAGCGCTCCGGTGAGCGCTCCGGTGAGCGCTCCGAAGGCGGCCCCGACGACCGCCCCCGTACCCGATGACGTCGACGCGGTGCCGTTCTCGTCGGTGCGCCGGCGCACGGCCGAGCACATGGTCCGGTCGAAGGCGACGTCGGCGCACGCGTTCATGGCGGTCGAGGTCGACTTCCGCGCCGTCGACCTCGCGCGACGGTCGGCGGAGGGCGGCCTGACGTACCTGCCGTTCGTCGCCCGCGCGGTCGTCGACGCAATCGGCGCGTACCCGCACGTCAACGCCGAGGTGGGTGACGACCGGCTGCTGGTGCACCGCATCGTGCACCTCGGCATCGCCGTCGACCTCGACGCCGACGGGCTGGTGGTGCCGGTGCTGCGCGACGCGGGCGACCTGACCGTGGCCGGGCTCGGACGCCGCATCGCGGCCCTGGCGTCCGCGGCGCGCGAGCGGCGGCTCGGCCCGGACGACTACGCCGGCGGCACGTTCACGATCAGCAACCCCGGCCCGTACGGCACCCTGCTGACCGCGCCGATCATCAACCAGCCGCAGGTGGCGATCCTGGCCACCGACACGGTGAAGGCCAAGCCGGTGGCGGTCGAGACGGCACCCGGTGAGTACGCGATCGCGGTGCACCCGGTCGGCACGGTCGGGCTCAGCTTCGACCACCGGGTGATCGACGGCGGTTACGCCGCCCGCTTCCTGCGGCACCTGCAGCGCACCCTCGAGACCCGGGACTGGTCCGCCGACCTCTGAGCCACCGACCTCCGAGGCGTCGACCCGGTCTGGCGCACGCGTACCTGCGAAAAGTGATTCCGCGGAATCACTTCCGTTGACCGCAGGCACCGGTGTCGTGCCTACGCATGCTGCCGATCCCTGAGTTGTGGCGGCAAACGGTGAACCGCGTCGGCGTGTTCGCAGCGTGTTGCCGCCACAACCCGAGGGGCGGGCGGCGTCAGGAGAGGCGCTCGCGGAGGAAGGCGACGACCTCGTCCCGGGCCGCGACGGTCGGGTGGCCGGGCTCGTCGACGAGGTCGGAGCAGATCACCGAGTGCGCCCGCTTGCCGATGCCGTGCGCGTTGCCCGGGGACGAGTCGATCTCGACCACCCTGAACGCGTCGCCGAACCGCTCCCGCAGGGCAGCGAACCGCTCGGCCGGACAGCCCTTGTCCTCGCTGAACCGCAGGCCCAGCAGGCACAGCCCCTCGGTACGGGCCCGGCCGCTCACCACCTCCGCCTCGCCGGCGGACATGCCGAGGTCGCGCCGCCGCTTCCTGCCGACCGGGATCGGGGCGGACGGCTGCGAGCCGACCGGTGCGAGCACCGCGGGCTCCACCGCGGCCGCGAGCGCGAAGCCCCCGGTGAGGCACATCCCGATGACACCGACACCAGGCCCGCCGCAGCGCCAGTGCTGGTCGCGCGCCAGCGCCCGCACGTACGCCGCTACCGGGCGGTCGGCACCGCGGGCGAACGCCGCGAACTCCCGGCTCACGCACACCCGCGCGAAGCTGCGGGCGAGGTACGGGACCGACATCGGCCGACCGGGCTCGCCGACCAGGTCCGGCACCGCCACCGCGAAGCCCGCGTCGACCAGGTGGTCGCCGAGCGCCAGCACCTCCGGGGTCGTGCCGGGCAGCTCCGGCAGCAGCACCACGCCGGGCCCGTGGCCGCGGCGGTGCACCTCGTGCGCCACCGCACCGGCGCGGAACGGCTCGGCGACCCACCCACCCAGGACGTCGCTCATCCCGCGCCACCCTAGGACCGGCGGCGCAGGCACGCACCCGGCGCGGTCGGCGCCCCGGGTGCGGCCGGTAGCCTCGCCTGCCGTGAGCGCTCCCGTCGTCCGTGCACAGCCCGGGCTGGCTGTCCGGCCGATCACCGCCGACGAGCACCTCGGCTTCGTCGAGTCCCAGGAGTCCGCCAGCTTCCTGCAGACGCCCGGCTGGGGCGGGGTCAAGACCGAGTGGCGGGCGGAGTCGCTCGGCTGGTTCTCCGGCGCCGAGCTGGTCGGCGCCGGTCTGGTGCTGCACCGCAAGCTGCCGCGGCTCGCGCGCACCCTCGCGTACCTGCCCGAGGGCCCGCTCATCGACTGGGCCGCCGACGACCTCTCCGGCTGGCTCGACCCGATGGTCGCCCACCTGCGCGCCGGCGGCGCGTTCGGCATCCGGATGGGCCCGCCGGTCGTCACCCGCCGCTGGCAGGCCGGCACCGTCAAGAAGGCCCTGGCCGACCCGGCGCTGTCGAGGCTGGGCGACGTGCCGGCCGACGCCAGCGACGACGCCGGTGCCAGCGTGACGGCGCAGCTGCAGGCGGCGGGCTGGCGGCAGCAGTCCGCCGAGGGTGGCGGGTTCACGAGCGGCCAGCCGCAGTACGTCTTCCAGGTGCCGCTGGGCGGGCGCGGCGAGGACGACCTGCTCAAGGGCATGAACCAGCTGTGGCGGCGCAACATCAAGAAGGCGGCCAAGGAGGGTGTCTCGGTCCGCACCGGCGGCCGCGACGACCTGGCGGCCTTCCACACCCTGTACGCCGAGACCGCGGAACGGGACCACTTCACGCCGCGCCCGCTGGCGTACTTCCAGACCATGTGGGACGCGCTGACCGTGGAGACGCCGGACCGGATGCGGCTCTACCTCGCGCAGCACGACGGGGACCTGGTGGCCGCGACGACGCTGGTGCGGGTCGGCGGGCACGCGTGGTACTCCTACGGGGCGTCGAGCACCGCCAAGCGCGACGTCCGCGGCTCCAACGCCGTGCAGTGGCAGATGATGCGCGACGCGCGCGCGGCCGGCGCGACGGTCTACGACCTGCGCGGCATCACCGACACCCTGGACGAGTCCGACCCGCACGTGGGGCTGGTGACGTTCAAGGTGGGCACCGGCGGCGAGGCGGTCGAGTACGCCGGCGAGTGGGACCTGCCGCTGTCCCGGGCGCTCTACGCCGCGTTCTCGCTCTATCTGCGCAGGCGTCAGGACAGGCGCTGACATGCCGCTGACCCTGCGTGTCGACGGCGTCCGCTGGCGCGCCCACCTGCGGGCCACCTGCGAGTCGTACGGCGGGATCGTCCCGGTGGCCAAGGGCAACGGGTACGGGTTCGGGCTGGCCGGCCTGGCCCGTCGCGCGGACTGGCTCGGTGTCGACACCGTCGCCGTCGGTACCTACGCCGAGGTGCCGGAGATCCTGTCCCGCTTCGACGGCGACGTCCTGGTGATGGAGCCGTGGCGGCCGTTCCTCGACGTGGCCTACGGCCCGCGGGTGGTGCACACGGTGAGCCGGCTGCGTGACATCACCGTGCTCGGCGAGCGCCCGGGCACCCGGGTGGTCGTCGAGGCGCTGACCTCGATGGCCCGGCACGGGATGACCCGGCACGACCTGTCGGCGGCCGCCGACGGACTCCGCCGCGGCCGGCTGCGGCTCGAGGGCCTCGCCCTGCACCTGCCGCTGGCCGGCGACCGCGAGCCGGAGGCGGAGGAGTGGGCCGCCGTGCTGGAGACCTCGCGGCTGGAGACCGGCCGGCTGTGGGTCTCCCACCTCGGGCCGGAGCAGGTGGGCCGGCTGCGCGAGGCGCGGCCCTCGCTCACCGTGCGCCCCCGGGTCGGCACCGCCCTGTGGCTGGGCGACCGCGGCGCGCTGCGCGCCACCGCGACGGTGCTCGACCGGCACCAGGTCGCGCGCGGCGAGCGGGTGGGCTACCGGCAGCGCGGGCTGGCCCGCGACGGCACCCTGCTGGTGGTGTCGGGGGGCACGGCGCACGGGATCGGGCTGGAGGCGCCGATGGCCGCCGGCGGCGTGCGCCAGCGGGCGGGTGCCCTGGCGCGTGGGGGACTGGACGCGGCCGGGCTCGCGCTGTCGCCGTTCCGGGTGGCGGGCAAGCAGCGCTGGTTCGTCGAACCCCCGCACATGCAGGTGAGCATGCTGTTCGTGCCCCGCGGGGAGACCCTGCCCGAGGTGGGCGACGACGTCGACGTCGAGGTTCGCTACACCGCGACCATGTTCGACCGCGTCCTGCTCCCGTGACCGGACGGGTGGCGCAGGTCGGCGAGGACCCGGGAGGCGAACCAGACCTCCGCGACGATCCGGATGACGATCGCCACCGCGTAGACCCGGTCGACCTGTCCGCCGTCGAGGGTCGCCCCGGACAGGTGCATCCAGATCGCCAGGAAGTAGAAGGCCTCGGCGGCCTGCCAGAGCAGCAGGTCGCGCCACCGTGGTCGCGCCAGCACCGCGAAAGGCAGCAGCCACAGCACCTGCTGCGGTGAGTACACCGGCCAGACCACCAGCCAGCCGACCAGCAGCAGCAGCGTCAGCTGGGCCACCCGCGGCCGCGCCGAGTGCCACCCCACCCAGGCGACGGCGACCGTCACCAGTGCCACCAGCGCCAGCACCACGCGGGCCATCAGCTCGGGGTCCGGCGCGTGCCCGCTGTCTGCGACCAGACCCCAGACCGATCCGTACCCTGCGGGGTCGCCGAGCCGGGGGTTGACCGTGGCCCACCAGCCGGTCACGCCGAGCGTCAGGGCGGGCAGCTGGACCACCGCCCAGGTCGTCACCGCACCCAGCGCCGCGAGTCCGGCGTCCCGGCCCCGCCCGGTGCGCGGGCCCACGAGCAGCACGGCGACGAGCAGGGCCAGCGGCCACACCGCGGTCGCGACCGCGAGCCCGGTGAGCACTCCGGCGAGCACCGGCCGGGACCGCGTCCAGGCAGCCCACCCGCCCACCGCCAGGGCCACCGCCAGCAGGTCCCAGCCGATCGTGCCCGCCAGCAGCAGCGCGGGCGCTGCCGCGAACGCAGCCGCGTCCCAGGGACGTCGTCCCGACCCACGGGCGATCGCGGCCGCTGTCACGAGCGCGCAGCCGAACAGCACCAGCAACGCCAGGGAGAAGTACGTGGTCGCCTCCTGGTCGATGGCCGGCGAGTCCTCCAGTGCGGACAGCGGCAGGTCGGAGCGGGCATCGACGTCGGGCGAGCCGCCGAGCCACTGCGCGCCGACAGCCGTGACGTAGGCGACCGCCGCGACCGGCGGGGTGTCCGCGGTGTCCGGGTAGCGGCCCTGGGTGTCCGAGTACGGCACCGTCTGCTCGGCGAGGCCGTCCTCGACGTAGCCCAGCGGCACGTCGCTGTAGCAGAGGTCCGAGAACCGGTCCTCGCCGAACCAGGCGCCGCCCGAGCACGGGGCGGTCCGTACCAGCCAGACCATGGCGGTCAGGGTGACGAGGACCAGCACCACCCGCAGGGGGGTCCAGAACGGGTGCGGACGTGCGTGCGCGCCGAGCATGCCGCCGACGACGGGGCTGCTGGCCGCGACGAACGGGTCGTCCCTGGTGGGGGCGACCACCTCGTCCATCCGACCGGGCCGCACCCGCGGCAGCCTAGAGGGCGACCTCGTCGGGCCCCCGCGCTCGGGTCGCCTAGTGCTCGGCCAGGCCGGCGGCTTCCCGTCGCCGGCGGTCGCGCCGGACCAGCCGCCGCGGCAGCGCCGCCTCGGCCTGCCGGTCGGCCCACCACAGCAGCGGCAGCCGGACCAGGCGCATCCGCGTGGCGGGGTAGCGACGGGGCTTCTGGAACACGCCGACGGTGTCGCCCCAGTAGTGGTCCTCCAGGTCGATGAGGTCGTAGCGGTGACGCTCCTGCCGGCGGACACCCTCGCCGGGTCGCAGCTTCCCGCGGGCCTGGGGCTGCCCCGGCGGGAAGTCGGTCCGCGCCTCCCGCAGGCGCAGTCCGGCGAACGCGGCCATCGCACGCATGCCGTCGGGGTAGTACCGCCAGCAGTCCAGCTCGGTGTGCACGTGCCCACGCGACGGCACGGTCACGAACACGAACCCCCGGGGCTTGAGCACCCGGGCGATCTCCAGCATCGAGGCCCAGAAGAACGGGACGTGCTCGAACACCTGGCCCGCAAGGACGATGTCGACGCTGTTTGCCCGCATCGGCAGCCGGTACGGCTGCGCCATGACCAGGTCGACGTTGCAGCCCGCCCTGATGTCGACCCCGATGACCTCGCAGTCGCGGTCGGCGAGCAGCGTCCGATGGGTCATGTCACCCAGCCGCTCGCGGGTGAACGCGCCGAAGTCGAGCACGGTGTAGTGGCGGTTCCTCGGCATGTACCCGTCGATGCAGCGCCGCATCTCCTGGTGCGCCGATGTGTGCATCCCGGCCCCCCGTGGAGCGTGGGTGGGACAGCCTCCGCCCACCTCTCGTCATTGCGACCGGCCGGCCCGCAATCCGCACACCATAGAGGTCAGTCGTCCGGGTCGGGGAAGGACGGCTCCGGCGGCTCCGGCGGGTCGGGCTGCGTCGTCGTGGGGGGCGTGGTCGTGGTCGTCGGCGGCGGCTTGGTCGTCGTCGTCGTCGTCGTGGTCGGCGGGGACGTGTGCGGCGTCGAGGTGCTGGGTGGCGGCTGGCTGGTGGTGGTCGTTGACGGCGGTTGGGTCGCGGTCGTCGACGGCGGAGCGGTCGTCGGCGGGTCGCCGGTCACGAACGCCGGCTCCGGGAAGGAGCCGCAGTCCTTGTCCCCGGTCTCGGCCTCCATCGCGCCGGCCCACGTGTTCGCCGGGTACTCGCCGCCGTAGAACGTCGGCAGGTAGCCCTCGAGCTGGTCGTTGCCGTCGCCCCGCACGTACATCACCGAGGTCGCGAGCTTGGGCGTGAACCCGACGAACCACGACGACGACACCTCGCCCTCGGGACCGGTCGCGGTGCCGGTCTTGCCGGCGGCGGGACACGTGATGACCGACGCGTTCGTGCCGGTGCCCGAGCTCACCACCTGCTGCAGCGCGTACGTCACGTCGGCGGCGATGTCGGGGTCGATCACCTGCTCGGTCCGCACCTTGTGGTCGTACATCTCGTTCCCGTCAGAGTCGCTGACCTCCTCGACGGTGTACCAGTCGGCCCGCTCACCACCGGCGGCGAACGTCGCATAGGCGTTCGCCATGTCGATCGGCTGCACGGTCGCGAAGCCGAGCGGAACCACCGGCACGGGGTCGACGTCGGCCAGCGACTCCTTCGGGATGCCGGCGAGCACCGCCGAGTCGAGCACCTTCTGCGGGCCGTTCTCCATCGAGACGGTGAGGTCGACGTAGGCGGTGTTGATCGACTCCTGGGTCGCGGTCAGCAGGCTGACCGTGCCGAACGACCCGCCGCCGGAGTCGCCCTGGTTCTCGACGTCCTCGCCGGTGGGCAGGTAGTACGGCGAGCTGCCGTTGAACGTGTCGTACAGGCTGTAGCCGTTGCGCAGGCCGGCGAGCAGCGCGAACGGCTTGAACGACGAGCCCGGCTGCGCAGCGGCGGTCGCCCAGTTGACCTGGGCGTTCTTGCGCTCGCCGAGGTAGTCCGGCCCGCCGTAGACCGCCCGCACCGCACCGGTGCCGGGCTCGACCGAGGCGACACCGACGTGCAGCTGGTCGAGGCCGTCGGGCCGGTTCTCCTTGACCGACTGCACGACCGCCCGCATGTCCTGCTCGGTGAACGTGGTGGTGATCCGCAGTCCGCCGCCGGCGATCTGCTCGTCGGTGAAGCCCTGCTCGCGCAGCTCCTCCTGGACCATCATGAGCACGTAGCCCTTGGGACCGCCGAAGCGCTCCTTGCTCTCCGCGACGGGCGTCTTCGGCAGCCGGTCGTAGACCGCGTCGGCCTTGCTCTGCTCGAGGCTGCCGGAGTCGACCATGCCGTCCAGCACGTACTGGTAACGCTCCAGCGCCGCCGCCTTGGCCTGCCGGCCCTCGGCCGGGTCGAGGTTGCCCGGCGAGTTGAGCACCGCGGCGAGGAACGCGCTCTGGTCGTACTTCAGCTCCTCGACGTCGACGCCGAAGTAGGCCTGCGACGCGGCCTGCACGCCGTAGGCGCCCCGGCCGAAGTAGATGGTGTTGAGGTAGCCCTGGAGGATCTCCTCCTTGGACAGCTCCTGCTGGATCTTCAGCGCGAGGATCGCTTCCTTGGCCTTGCGGGTGTAGGTCTGCTCGGTCGTCAGGTAGGCGATCTTCACGTACTGCTGGGTGATGGTGGACGCGCCCTGCGTCGACTCGCCCTGCAGGTTGTTCCAGGCCGCGCGGACGATGCCTTTGACGTCGACGCCGGCGTTGTCGTAGAAGGTGCGGTCCTCCGCGGCGATCACCGCGTCCTGGGTGCTCTGCGGCACGTCGGCCAGCGCCACGTTCTGCCGGTTCTGCAGCTCGAACTCGCCGAGCTCGGTCTTGCCGTCGGCGTAGTAGACGAACGACGTCTCGGTCTGGAAGTCGTCGTTGGGGTCCGGGATGTCGATCGCCTGGTAGGCGATGAAGAAGGTGACCATCGCGGCCAGCACCAGGCCCAGCACCCCGAGCCCGGTCCACAGCAGCAGCCGCTGCCAGAGCGGCCGTTTCCGCTTCGGGCCGCCGGGGGAGACCCCGGCGGCGTCGTCGTTCCCGGCACGCCTGCGACCCCGTCTGCCGGTGCTCGGCACGTCCTCGTCGCTGGTGGTCACGGCGGACAGTGTGCCGACCCGGCCGCCCATGCTCGAAATCCGCACCCACCCGGGTGAGATGTCTCACTCCGTTCGATGTATCGTCTCGATACAGACCAGCGACGCGCCCCGCGCCGCCGGCGACCTCCCTGGAGCCGCAGTGGCCACCCGCAGCACCGCGTTGGAGATGGCGGTCCTCGGACTGCTGCACGACGCGCCGCTGCACGGCTACGAGCTCCGCAAGCAGGTCACCGGGATGCTCGGCTGGGGCCGGGTGCTGTCCTACGGCACGCTCTATCCCTGTCTCAAGACGCTGGTGCGCCGCGGCCACCTCGACGTCGAGACGGCCGCCGCCGACGCACCCCGGCGCACCCGGATCACCTACTCGCTCACCGAGCAGGGCCGGGCCCGCTTCGACGCGCTGGTCACCGAGGCCGGCCCCTCGGCCTGGGACGACGACCACTTCGGCGTGCACTTCGCGTTCTTCGCCCACACCGACGCCCGCACCCGGGTACGCATCCTCGAGGGCCGGCGGAGCCGGCTGGAGGAGCGGCTCGAGCGGGTGCGCACTGCGGCGCCCCGCAACCGCGGCGGGCGCGCCGACCCCTACACCCTCGAGCTGCAACGCCACGGCGTCGAGTCGGTCGAGCGCGAGGTGCAGTGGCTCAGCGAGCTGATCGACACCGAGCGGGCCGGGACCGGTCCCCGCGAGACACCTGACCCGAGTCCGACCCCCGACCCCCTACCACCCGAAACGAGGAGTACTCGATGAGCACATCCGGCGGCCCCATCCGCGTGGCCATCGTCGGCGTCGGCAACTGCGCGACGTCGCTCATCCAGGGCGTGGAGTTCTATCGCGACGCCGATCCCGCCGGCCGCGTCCCGGGCCTGATGCACGTGCGGTTCGGCGACTACCACGTGGGGGACCTCGAGTTCGTCGCCGCGTTCGACGTCGACGCCAAGAAGGTGGGCTTCGACCTGTCCGAGGCCACCCGGGCCAGCGAGAACAACACGATCTCGATCTGCGACGTCCCGCCGACCGGTGTGGTCGTGCAGCGCGGCCCCACCTACGACGGGCTCGGTCGCTACTACCGCGAGACCATCGAGGAGTCCGACGCCGAGCCGGTCGACGTGGTGCGGGCGCTGCGGGACGCGCGCGCCGACGTCCTGGTCGCGTACCTGCCGGTCGGCAGCGAGGTCGCCGACAAGTTCTACGCCCAGTGCGCCATCGACGCGGGGTGCGCGTTCGTCAACGCGCTGCCGGTTTTCATCGCGTCCGACCCGGAGTGGGCGGCGAAGTTCGAGCGGGCCGGGCTGCCGATCATCGGCGACGACATCAAGAGCCAGGTCGGCGCCACCATCACGCACCGGGTCCTGGCCAAGCTGTTCGAGGATCGCGGCGTCGCGCTGGACCGCACGTACCAGCTCAACGTCGGCGGCAACATGGACTTCAAGAACATGCTCGAGCGCGACCGGTTGCAGTCGAAGAAGATCTCCAAGACCCAGTCGGTGACGTCGAACCTGCAGCACGACCTCGGCGCCCGCAACGTGCACATCGGGCCGAGCGACTACGTCCAGTGGCTCGACGACCGCAAGTGGGCCTACGTGCGGCTCGAGGGCCGGGCGTTCGGCGACGTGCCCCTCAGCCTGGAGTACAAGCTCGAGGTGTGGGACTCGCCCAACTCGGCGGGCATCATCATCGACGCCGTACGCGCAGCCAAGATCGCGCTCGACCGAGGCATCGGCGGCCCCGTGCACCCGGCCGCGACCTACTTCATGAAGTCGCCGCCGATCCAGCGCCCCGACGACGAGGGCTACGAGGGCGTGGAGGCGTTCATCCGCGGAGACGTCTGACCGGACTACCGCGCCGGACCTCGCAGTTGGTGTCGACGTGGTCGGTCCGGTCGGCACCCAGCACGACGTCGTGGCCCGGGCCACACCGGACCAGGTCGGCGCCACGCCCCGGCCGCAGCCGGTCGTCGCCGAGCCCGCCCGCCAGGTAGTCACCGGAGCGGCGGCCGACCAGCACGTCGTCACCGCGGTGGCCGTACATCGCGTCCATCCGCGGCGTGCCCACCATCCGCTCACCCGCGCTGCCGCCGTTGACCACGTCGCGCAGGTCGAGACCGCCCCAGGCGGCCGACCACCCGCCGGCGGCCACCACCGACCCGGCGCCCACGGCCGCCACCGCGCCCACGACTGCCCCCACCACCGCCACCGCCAGGGGTCGCGCTGCGCGCCGGCCGCCCTGGACGTCCCCGTACGAATCCCCGTTCACGTCCGGAGGCTAGCGGCCCGGCGGCCGCGCCGGCGCCACCCGGTTGTCACACTTCGGCCATGGGAGCCCTCGACGAGCTGCGTCGACTGCTGCCGCTGCCTGCGTTCCGGCGACTGCTGGCGCTGCGACTGCTGAGCCAGTCGGCCGACGGGGTCGTGCAGGTGGCGCTGGCGTCGTACCTCGTCTTCTCCCCCGAACGACAGACCACGCCCGGCGGGATCGCGGCGGTGACGGTGGCGACGCTGCTGCCGTTCACCCTGGTCGGGCCGTTCACCGGTGTCGTGCTGGACCGGTGGTCGCGGCGCGACGTGCTGGTCGGTGCCACCGTGCTGCGGGCCGGGCTCGCGCTGGTCCTGGCGGCGGTGCTGGTCACCGGCGCGCCGGATGCCGTGCTGTTCGCCGTCGTCGTCGTGGGCTTCGGGGTGAACCGGTTCGTGCTGGCCGGGCTGTCGGCCGCGTTGCCGCACGTCGTGCGCCGCGACCAGCTGCTCGCCGCGAACGCGGTGGTGCCCACCGCCGGCACCCTCGCGTACGTGCTGGGGCTCGGCCTCGGCGGCGTCGCGCAGACGGTGACCGGCGATGCGGGCCTGGTGCTAGCCGCCGTGGGCGGGTGGGTGGTCGCCGCGCTGGTCGGCCAGGGGTTCGGCCGGCAGTCACTCGGGCCCGACGCCGACCCGGCGCTGCCGCCACCCGGCCAGGCGGCGCGGCTGGTGCTGCAGGGCCTGACGGCGGCGGCGACCCACCTGCGGCACCGGCCCTCGGCTGCGACGGCGATCGGCCTGGTCGCCGCCCAGCGGCTGTGTGCGGCACTCACCCTGATGGCCGGCGTGCTGCTCTACCGCAGCACGTACGCCGACCCCGACGACCCCGCGGCAGGTCTGGCCGGCCTGTCGGTGTCGGTGCTGGCCGCCGGGGTCGGGTTCCTGCTCGCAGCCGTCGTCACCCCCTGGCTGGTCGACCGGTGGTCGACCCGCACGGCGGTGACCGCGGGACTCGCGGTCGGCGCGGTCGCGCAGGCCGGCTTCGCTGCCACGCTGGCCGAGGCCGCACTGGTGGTCGCCGCCTTCACGCTCGGGCTGGGCGGGCAGGTGGTGAAGATCTGCGCCGACACCGAGGTGCAGCGCGAGGTGGCGGACAGGTACCGGGGCCGGGTGTTCGTGCTCTACGACATGGCGTTCAACGCCGGGCTGATCGCCGCAGTCGGCATCGGGGCGCTGGTGCTGCCCCCGAGCGGACGCGCTGCCGGGGTGATGGCTGCGGTGGCGGCCGCCCTGGTGCTGCTCGCCGTGGTCAGCGCCCGTCCGGGCGCGCGATCTCGCACCCGGTGAGGGTGTCGTCGATGCCCACGCCGATCACCTCGTCCACGCCCTGACCACAGCGCACGACGTCGGCGCCGCCGCCGGGCCGCAGCTCCACGACGTCGTTGCCCGGGCCGCTGAGCACCACGTCGGCACCGGCACCCGGAAACACGTGGTCACCGCGGGCGCCGCCACTGACCCGGTCGGCGCCGGTGCCTGCGCGCACCGTGTCGGGGCCCCCCTTGGCGCGGACCACGTCGGGCCCGCCGAGCGCTCGGATGAGGTCTGCTCGTGGGCTGCCGACGAGTGTGTCAGGACGCGGGGTGCCCGTGATCGTCCGTCCGTCAGCACCGGCGGCCGCTGCCGCAGTCGACGACGCGAGACTGACGGCCAGCACGACAGCCATCACGGCCGCGTTCTTCTTCATGTCTCCTCCGACTGCCGTGCGCGCCACCAGTCCAGCAGCTCGGCGCGGGCCCGCTCCGCGCCGAGCGGACCGTGCTCGGTGCGCAGCTCGAGCAGGTAACGGTAGGCCTCGCCGACCACGCGGCCCGGCGGGACGTCCAGCACCGCCATGATCTGGTTGCCGTCGAGGTCTGGACGCAGCGAGCTGAGCTCCTCCTGCTCGGCCAGCCTGGCGATCCGCTCCTCGAGGTCGTCGTACGTACGCTGCAGCCGCGCCGCCTTGCGCGCGTTGCGGGTGGTGCAGTCGGCCCGGGTCAGGACGTGCAGCCGCGGCAGCTCGGCGCCGGCGTCGCGGACGTAGCGGCGCACGGCTGAGTCGGTCCACTCACCGCCGCCGTAGCCGTGGAAGCGCAGGTGCAGCTCGACCAGGTGGCAGACGCTGGTGAGGGTGTCGCCGGAGAACCGCAGCGCGCGCATCCGCTTGCGGCACATCTTGGCCCCGACGATGTCGTGGTGGTGGAAGGTGACGGTGCCGTCGGGCTGGAACTTGCGGGTCCGCGGCTTGCCGATGTCGTGCATCAGCGCCGCGAACCGGACGATGAAGTCGGGCGCGTCCTCCAGCCGGTGCTCGAGGGCGATCGCCTGCTCCAGCACGGTCAGCGAGTGCTCGTAGACGTCCTTGTGCCGGTGGTGCTCGTCGCGCTCCAGCCGCATCGCGGGCACCTCGGGCAGCACGTGGTCGGCCAGCCCGGTCTGCACCATCAGGCTCAGCCCCGCCCGCGGGTCGGGGGCGCAGACCAGCTTGACCAGCTCGTCGCGCACCCGCTCGGCCGACACCACGCCGGCGTCGCTGCCGACCCGGTCGGCCATGTCGCGCATCGCGGCGACCACCTCGTCGGCGGCGACGAAGCCCAGCTGCGCGGCGAACCGGGCCGCGCGCATCATCCGCAGCGGGTCGTCGCTGAACGACTGCTGCGGGGTGCCGGGCGTACGCAGCCGTCGCCGCTCGATGTCGTCCCGGCCGCCGAACGGGTCGACCAGCCGGCGGGACGCGATGTCGACGGCGAGGGCGTTGACGGTGAAGTCCCGCCGCGACAGGTCGCCCTCGAGGGTGTCGCCGAACTGCACCGCCGGCTTGCGGGAGGAGGAGTCATAGGCGTCGGAGCGGTAGGTGGTGACCTCCACCGCGAGGTCGCCGCGGCGCGCGCCGATGGTGCCGTAGGCGCGGCCGAGATCCCAGACGGCGTCGGCCCAGTCGTCGAGCAGCCGCTCGGTGTCGTCCGGGCGCGCGGAGGTCGTGAGGTCCCAGTCCATGCCGGCCCGGCCGAGCCGTCCCAGCAGCGCGTCGCGGACCGGCCCGCCGACGATCGCGAGGGTGTGTCCCGCCGCGGCGAAGGCCGCCCCCAGCCGCTCGATGTCCGGCGCGGCGCGCAGCAGCGCGTCGACCACCCGGTCGGACGCGGGATCGGCCGGCGGGACCGGGGGCGAGGCGGGCACGGACACGGGGATCCACTGTAGTGGCGCCCGGGACGCGGGCCCGCGCCGTCTAGCATGGCCCGAATGAGCACCCGCCCGGGTCGCAAGGGATGAGGCCCGTGCGCCGTGCCGCCGCCGTGCCGGCGGCGCCGCTCCTGCTGGTGCTGCTCGGCCCGTTGCTGGCCGTGCTCCCCGTGCTCCCGACGCCGTCCGCGAGCGCCGCCCCGGCGCCTGACGACGAGGATGCCGGTCTCAGCGTCGACATCACCTCGGTGACGCCGTCGGCGCTCCAACCCGGTGAGCCGCTGGAGCTGACCGGCACCGTGACCAACACCGACGTGCACGGGTGGCGGGAGGTCAACGCCTACCTGGTCATGTCGCCCGAACCGCTCACGTCCAGCCGCGAGGTCGCCGACATCGCCGCCAGTCCGGCCGAGACGTACATCAGCGACCGGATCACCGCCATCGGCCGCTTCGCCCCCATCGGACCGCTCCCGAGGGGGGAGTCGGCGGCCTTCGACCTGCAGCTGCCGTTCCGCGCCCTGCAGATCTCCGGCGCGGAGGGCGTCTACACCGTCGGCGTGCAGATCCTGGCCACCGACGTCGACGAGACCCGGCAGCTGGAGGCGCGGGCCCGGACGTTCGTTCCGCTGGTCGCGCCGTCCCGCCAGGATCCGCCGGCGCTGGTCGACCTCGGCATGGTCTGGCCGCTGCGGTCCGCGGTGCTGCGCCGCAACAACGGCAGCTACGTGCACGACGACCAGCTGCGACAGTCGATGGCGACGGGCGGTCTGCTGCGCCGGGTCGCCGATCTCGCGGTCAGCGCCGACGTACCGCTCGCGACGGTGGCCGACCCGGCGCTGCTGGACGCGGCGCACGACCTCGCCGAGGGACGGTTCGGGCCACCGGTCCGCCCGGCACGACCCGGCGACGACCAGACCGAGGACCCGCCGGACACCGACGCCCAGGACCCGGACGGCACCGGCGACGACAGCGAGACCACGGACACCGACGGCACTGTGGTGCCCACCGAGGCCTCGCCCGCTGCGCGGGAGTGGATGGCCGACGTGACGTCGTTGCTCGGCGGCGGCTCCGGATGGCTGACCCGCTACGGCGAGCCCGACGAGAACGCGGTGGCGACGGCCCCGTCGGCGCGGCTGGACGGCGCCATCACCCGGGCGACGGGCGCCACCGCCGCCGAGCTGCTCACCGGCTCGCCCGGGACGGCCACCCTGCCGGTCGACGGTGTGGTCCAGCCGGAGGCACTGGCTGCCGTGGCCCGCCAGGACGGGGACCGGCTCGCCGTGCTGACCCCCCAGCAGCTGGACGGCTGGAACACGTCACTGGGCGCGGCCCACGCGGTGCCGACCGCGGACGGCGTGGCCCCGGTGCTGGTCGCCGACCCCCGGCTGGCAGCGGGCGGACCGGCTACCGACGACCCGCACTCGGCGCTGCAGACGCGGCAGCGAATGCTCGCCGAGACCCTGCTCCTGTCCATGGCCGCGAAGGGCCGCGGCGACGAGCGGACCTCCGCGGTGTTCCTGGCGCCGAGCGGGTGGAACCCGGGCGCGAACTGGCCCGCGGCCGGGTTCTTCTCCGGGCTGCAGACGCCGTGGCTGCACATCACGCCGGTCGACCGGCTGCTGCGCGACGCCCCCGAGTTCACCGGCACCGTGCTCGAGCCCGCGGCGGCCGGGGCGGCCCTCGACCCCCTCCAGACGCTGGACCTGACCGAGACCTCGAGCCAGCTGGTCCGCCGCTCCCGCACGTTGGTCCGGCTGGTGGGCGGCGACGAGGCCCTCGCCCGCTGGTACGACGCCGCGGCCGCGCTCGGCATGTCCTCGTACGGGCGCGACGACGGGGACCGTCGGCTCGCCGTCACCCGGCACACCACCCACGAGCTCGGCCAGCAGCTGGCCCAGGTGAGCATCGAGGGGCCCCGGTTCGTGACCCTGTCCAGCTCGCGGGGACGGTTCGGTGTGACCATCACCAACAACCTGGACCGTCCGGTGACGGTCGGCGTGCGGGTGACGGCCGCGCGCCCCGGACTCGAGTTCGACGCCGGTGACCCGGTGACGGTCGGGCCCGGCGAGCGGCAGACGGTGACCGTCGACACCCGGGTCGGCGACAACCAGGTGACGGCGGCGCAGGCCTTCCTCGTGACGCGGCACGGCGAGCGGTTCGGTGAGCCGCTGGCCTTCGACCTCCGCACCAGCGTCGTCGGCATCGTGATCTGGGGGGTGCTGGGGGTCGCCGGGCTGATCCTGGTGGTGGCGATCGGCCGCCGGATCGTGCGCCGGGTGCGTGGCCACGACCGTCCCGCGACGACGTGAGCGGCGAAGAGAGCGGCGGTGTGAGCGGCGGCGTGAGCGAGTCCCCCGACCAGCGTCGGCTGCTGTCGGCGAGTGCGCTGATGGCGGCGGGGACGGTGGTCTCGCGGCTGACCGGCTTCGTCCGCAGCGCGCTGCTGCTCGCGGTGCTCGGCAAGTCCCTGAACGCCGACCTGTTCGCCACCGCCAACACGCTGCCGAACTCGATGTACATCCTGGTCGCGGGCGGCGTCTTCAACGTGGTGCTGGTGCCGCAGCTGGTGCGGGCCATGCGCTCCGACGCCGACGGCGGCGAGGCCTTCGCGCAACGGCTCCTGAGCCTGGGCGTGCTGGTGCTGGTCGGCGCCACCGCGATCCTGATGGCGCTGGTGCCGGTGCTGGCGCACGTGGTGTTCAGCACCGACCTGTTCACTCCTGAGCTGGAGGCACCGCGCGCGTCGGCGTACGCGCTGATGTGGTGGTGCATGCCGCAGGTGTTCTTCTACGGCGTCTTCGTGCTGGTCGGCCAGATCCTCAACGCTCGCGAGCGGTTCGGCCCGATGATGTGGGCGCCGATCGTCAACAACGTGGTGGCCTGTGCGGTGCTCGTGGGGTACGCCCTGCAGTGGGGCACCTCGGACGACAGCGGCGGCTTCACCACCGCCCAGGAGGTCGTCCTCGGCGCCGGCGCGACGCTCGGCATCGCGCTGCAGGCGCTGGTGCTGGTGCCGTACGCACGCGCCGCCGGCTTCCGGTTCCGGCTGCGCACCGACCTGCGCGGCGTGGGGATGGGCAAGACGCTGCGGCTGGGTGCGTGGACGGTCGCGTTCGTGATCGCCAACCAGATCGCGTTCGTGATCGTCACCCGGCTCGCGACCGGTTCGTCGACCCAGGCGGCGCTGGAGGGCACGACGTCCAACGGCGTCGCGGTCTACCAGGGCGCGTTCCTGGTCTCGCAGGTGCCGCACGCCATCATCACGGTGTCGCTGGTGACGGCGACGATGCCGATGCTCTCCCGGTTCGCCGCCGACGGCGAGGTCGTCCGGATGCGGGACGAGATCGCGACCACGCTGCGGCTGGTGCTGGTGGCGATCGCACCGGTGGCGGTGGCCCTGGCCTGTCTCGGGGGGCTGCTCGCGGCCGCGCTGTTCTCCTACGGCGCGCTGGACGGCCGCACGGCACCGGTCGGCTACACCCTCGCGGCGTTCGCGCCGGGGCTGGTGCTGTTCACCGTGCACTACCTGGTGCTGCGCGGCTTCTACGCGCAGGAGGACACCCGCACGCCGTTCTTCGTGCAACTGGTGGTGTCGGGCACCAACGTCGTCGCGGCGGTCGCGCTGACTCACGGCGCACCGACCGGCCAGATCGCGACCCGGCTGGCGCTCGCGTACGGCGTCGCGTACCTCGCGGGCTCGGTCACGTCCGCGACGGTGCTCTCGCACCGTCTGGGCGGGCTGGGCGGCCGGCGCCGCCTGCTGACCTTCTCCGCCCGGCTCACCGCGTCCTGCGCGGTCACCGCCGCCGTGATGCTGGCGACGACCGTGCTCCTCGAGCGGGCGGGGCTGGACGACGACGCGACCGGCCCGGCCGTGACGATGCTGCTGGTTGCCGGGGTCGCGGGCCTGGCGGCCTACCTGCTCGCGGCGCGGCTGTTCCGGCTCGGTGAGGTACGGGCCCTGCTGGGAGCGGTCGCCCGGCGGTAGCGGCTCGGCGGGACCTGGCGAAACGTGTGCAGCCGGGCTCTACCATGAGCCGACAGACAAGGCCGAGTTGCGATCGGGGACAGGTGCACGCCGACACGCTCAGCCCCGGCACCCTGCTCGCCGGGCGCTACCGCATCGAGGACCTCATGGGGGAGACCCCCAGGTCCCAGACCTGGCGTGCCGTCGACCGCATCCTCAACCGCTCCGTGAGCGTGCAGGTCGTCCGCAGCGACGACGGCAGCAGCGAGGCGTTCCTCACCGCGGCGCGGGCGGCCACGGCCGTCGACGACCCCCGCTTCCTGCGGGTGCTGGACGCGGCGCAAGAGGCCGGCCACGCCTACGTCGTGCGGGAGTGGGCCCGCGGGGTCTCGCTCGACACCGTGCTCCAGCAGGGCCCGCTGCCGTCGCAGCGCGCCGTCGAGGTCGTCCGCGAGGTGGCCGAGGCGGTGGCAGCGGCCCACCGCGTCGGGGTGCACCACGGCCGGCTCGACCCGGCCCGGGTGATCGTCAAGCACAACGGCGCCGTACGGCTGCTCGGTCTCGCCACCGACCAGGCGCTGCACGCCGCCGTGCCCCCCACCACGTCCGCCGATGCCGCATCCGCGGTCGAGTCCAACGGGTCGTCCGCCGCGATCGGCCCGCTGCTGGTGGAGCAGGCCGACGTCACCGCGCTCGGCCGGCTGCTTTACGCCTGCCTGGTCGCCCGCTGGCCGGGGGGTCGCGACCTCGGCCTGCCGTCGGCACCCACCGAGCACGGTCGGCTGCTGCGGGCCCGGCAGGTCCGCGCCGGTGTCGACCCGGACATCGACACCGTGTGCGACCGCATCCTCGGCACGCCGCCCTGGCACCACGCCACCCCGCTGCGCTCGGCCAGCGAGGTCGCCCGCGAGCTGGCGGTGCTCGCCGACGCCGACGAGACGGCACCGTCGTTCGTCGACGACGACGACGCCACCCAGCCGCGCGGGGTGCTGCCGGTGCCACCCGACGCGAGCGGGCCGCCACCGGCGATCCATCACGTGCCACCACCGCGTACGGGGCCGAGCGCCCCGCCGCGTACGCCCCCGACTGCGCCGGAGCCGCGCACCGGCGCGCGGGGACCGGTCTGGCTCGGCATCGCGCTGCTGGTGGCCCTGGCTGCCGTGCTCGCCTTCTTCGTGGGACGGGTGGGCTCGGGGGTGCTGCCCGAGATCAACGGCGACCCCGCCCCGACGACCGGCCAGGAACGGTCCGCGCCCACCGCCGGCCCGCTGGACATCGCCGCCGTCGGCGACTTCGACCCGCTGGGCGACGGGGTGGAGCACAGCGAGGAGGCACCGCAGGTCGCCGACGAGGACCCCTCGAGCGTCTGGAGCACCCAGGAGTACTACGAGTCGCCCACGCTCGGGAACCTCAAGGAGGGCGTGGGTGTGTGGGTCGACCTCGGCAGCCCGCAGCAGGTGTCCCGGGTCGACCTGACCCTGCTCGGGTCGCCCACCACGGTCGAGGTGCTCGCCGCGCCCGGCGCCAGCACGCAGCCCACCGGCGTCGACGACCTCGAGACGCTGGGCAGCACGGTCGCCGAGAGCGACGACGGCTCCGACCCGGTGCAGGCCTCGGTCGAGGTCGACGAGCCGGTGACGACGCGCTACCTGGTGGTGTGGCTCACCTCGCTCCCCGAGGTCGAGGACAACGTCTATGTCGGCACGATCGCGGAGCTGGCCGTCCTCGGATGAGCGACCGGGTCGACAGCCACATCGACGGAGCCGACGACCGTACGCTGCTCGGCCTGCACGTCGAGGGCGACGCCGACGCGTTCGGTGAGCTCGTCCGCCGCCATCGCGACCGGCTGTGGGCGGTGGCGCTGCGCACCACGTCCGACCCCGAGGAGGCCGCCGACGCGCTGCAGGACGCACTGGTGTCGGCGTTCCGGCGGGCCGAGAGCTACCGCGGAGACGCGGCGGTCACCACCTGGCTGCACCGGATCGTGGTCAACGCCTGCCTCGACCGCGCCCGGCGCCGCAAGGTGCGCCTCACCGAGCCGCTGTCCGACGACGACGACCAGGCACCTCCGACCCGGCACGAGGTGGTCGAGGAGACCGCCGAGCAGGGCGAGCGCCGGGCCGCGGTCCTGGCCGCGCTGCGGACGCTGCCCGAGGAGCAGCGGGCCGCCCTGGTGCTGGTCGACATGGAGGGCTACTCCGTCGACGAGGCGGCCACAGTCCTCGACTGTGCGCCGGGCACGATCAAGAGCCGTTGCTCGCGCGGCCGCGCCCGGCTGCTGCCGCTGCTGGCGTCGTGGCGGGACGAGCGACCGGGCCGGGCCCCGCCCGATGACCCGGAACCGGGGCAGTCGTCGACGCGTCCCACCACTGCAGCCCGGCCGCGTCCGACGCCCCGGCCCCCCGACAGCAGTCCCGACCGTACGCAGGAGGTGCCCTGATGCCTGACGAGCAGGCGCGTCCGGACGCGCGCTCGCACGTCTCGGCCGACCGGGTCTCCGACCTGCTCGAGGGCCTGCTGCCGACCGCCGAGGCAGCGGCCGTGGCTGCCCATCTGTCCGACTGCGCGCAGTGCGCGGCCCTGCGCGACGACCTCGAGGCGATGCCCGCGCTGCTGGCCGCCGTACGCGTCGACGACCCGCTGACGCCGATGCCGGCACACGTGGCCGATCGCCTGGACCGAGCCCTCGCCGAGGTGGCCCAGCAGCGTGATCCCGCACCAGCGGATCAGACCCGAGCCGCGGACGTCGTCCCGCTGGCGCGCGCCAGGAGGGCCCGGAAGGTGTTCGCCGGCCTGGCCGCCGCGGCCGCCGTCGTCGTCGGCTTCGTGGTCGTCGGCGACGTGGTGGGCGGCGGGTCCGAGGGCGACAACGCCGAGGTCGCCGGTGGGGGCAGCGACGCCGCGACCGACCGCCAGGCCGAGGAGGGGACGCTGACGGCACCGGAACAGGCAGCGGCACTGGCGGAGCTGTCGCGGCAGACCTTCGGCGACGACGCGGCGCGGGTGCTCGCCGGCGCCGCGTCGGCAGCCGAGCCCCGGGCCGAACGGGACGGAGCGCTGCTGGCCGACGAGCCGGCCTGCCGGCCGGCGGAGCTCCGGGCAGCAGACATCTCGGGCACCCCGGGGCCGGTCGTGCTGCTCGACGACCAGCCGGTGACGCTGGTCACCAGTGGCCCCAGGGACGCCAGGCTGGTGGTCGCCTACCGCTGCGCCGGTGATGTCGTCGCGGAGCAGGCCCGGGCGGTCGTCGACCTGACCGACTGACCCCGCGCGTGACCCCGCGCGCCGACCGGCGGCGGAATCCGGGACCCGTACGATGCGTTGGATCCTGGTGACACCGAAGCAGGAGACGAGGCAGCAGCGTGAGCAGCACCAACCAGACATCGGGCGACGTGCGCGAGGTCATCATCATCGGCTCGGGGCCCGCCGGATACACCGCGGCCCTCTACGCGGCCCGGGCGCAGCTGCACCCGCTGGTGTTCGAGGGTTCGGTCACCGCCGGCGGTGCACTGATGACGACCACCGAGGTGGAGAACTACCCCGGCTTCCGGGACGGCATCACCGGTCCCGCCTTGATGGACGAGATGCGTGCCCAGGCGGACCGGTTCGGCGCCGAGCTGGTGCCCGACGACATCACCGGGGTCGAGCTCGACCGCGACGTCAAGGTCGTCCGCACGGCCGACGGCACCGAGTACCGCGCGAAGGCCGTCATCCTCGCGATGGGCTCCGGCTACCGCAAGCTCGGCATGCCCGAGGAGGACAAGCTGTCCGGTCGCGGAGTGAGCTGGTGCGCGACCTGTGACGGATTCTTCTTCCGGGACAAGGACATCGTGGTGATCGGCGGCGGTGACTCCGCGGTCGAGGAGGCGACGTTCCTCACCAAGTTCGGCCGCACCGTGACGATGGTCGTACGTCGTGACGAGATGCGGGCCAGCAAGATCATGCAGCAGCGGGCGCTCGCCGACCCCAAGATCACCATCGTCTGGAACAGCGTGGTCGAGACCATCCACGGCGAGGAGCAGTTCATCGGCGTGACGCTGCGCGACACCGTGACCGGTGAGACCCGACAGCTGGAGGCCAGCGGGTTGTTCATCGCGATCGGGCACGATCCGCGCTCCGAGCTGGTCAAGGGCCAGGTCGACCTCGACGCCGACGGCTACGTGCTGGTCGACGCCCCGTCGACCGCCACCAACCTGGACGGGGTGTTCGCGAGCGGCGACCTCGTCGACCACCGCTACCGGCAGGCCGTCACCGCGGCCGGCACCGGGTGCGCCGCGGCCATCGACGCCGAGCGCTGGCTGGCCGAGCTCGCCGACCCGGTTGACCGCGACGCCGGGCGGGAATGACGCCACCACCGGCCACGTTGTCGACAGATGTAAGCGAACATTCAACTTCCAGAGCAGAACCGTGACTCGCGAGGAGCCCCCGTGGCAGACATCCAGGCCGTGACCGACGCCGACTTCACGGAGACGGTGCTGAAGGCCGACAAGCCCGTGATCGTGGACTTCTGGGCCGAGTGGTGCGGGCCGTGCCGGCAGGTGCAGCCGATCCTCAAGGAGATCGCCGACGAGCACGCCGACAAGATCACCGTGGTCAAGATGAACGTCGACGAGAACCCGACGACGCCGGCTCAGTACCGCGTCACCGGCATCCCGACGATGAACGTCTACTCCGGCGGCGAGGTCGTGAAGTCGATCGTGGGCGCCAAGCCCAAGGCCGCGCTGCTGAACGACCTCGGCGAGTTCATCGCCTGAGTCCGGCGGACCGGCGCCGGCGCCGGGTCGGGGCGCACCGCGCCCCGCAGGCGCACCCACGCCTCCTCGACGTCGGCGCGTACGTCGTCGGCCCAGGTGACCAGCCGCCGCGCATCCAGTCGCAGCCGCGGCGTCGTGGGGTGGTCGCGGACCACCTCGAAGCCGCAGGCCAGCCAGAACCCCACGGGCAGCAGGCAGCTGCTGGGCCGGCCGTCGCCGGCGCCGGCGAGCCGGTCGCCGAAGACCTCCACCGCACGCACCCCGTTGCTGCCCGCGGGACCGCGAAGCGACTGCCGGACCACCGCCTGGACCAGCCACCGACCGAGCCCGGCGCCGCGGTGCTCGGGGTCGACCCGCAGCGCCAACAGCAGCACCGCGTCGGCCGAGGCCGGGGCGGTGGGGGTGGCGGCACCGCCGCCCGCGTGCGTGGGCAGCGACCAGGTCGCGTAGCCGACGGTGCGCCCCTCCAGCCGGGCCAGCACGCCGCCGCCGTGACCCTCGGTCAGCGCCTCGCGCCACCACTGCTCCTTGCGCTGCGCAGCCTCGCCGGACCTGCGCGCACGGGCACCCGCCAGCGGGTCGAGCTCCCAGCGCACACAGCCCCGGCACGACGCCGGCAGCTGGTCGAGGGCGTCGACGGCGAGCGGCACGGTGCGACGCGCGACAGCCACCTGGTGACCTCCTCCTGATCCTCAGGTCCCCATGAGGCATCGTAGGGTGCCCGTCCACCGCACAGTCCGGTGCTGGAGCCCCGCCGATGACCGTCCCGCCCGCCGTCCCGCCGCCGCCCGGGCACCACACCCGGCTGGACGCGTACGTCGACCGGTACGCGACCCGCACGCGTGGGATGACCGCGTCGGAGATCCGGGCGCTGTTCTCGGTCGCGAGCCGGCCCGAGGTGGTCTCGCTCGCCGGCGGCATGCCGTCGCTGTCCAGCCTGCCGATGGACGCGGTGGCCGAGTCGGTGCGCGACCTGGTCGCCACCCGCGGCGCCACCGCGCTGCAGTACGGCTCCGGACAGGGTGACCCCGTCCTGCGCGAGCAGATCTGCGAGGTGATGGGTGCCGAGGGGATCGACGGCCACCCCGACGACGTCGTGGTCACCGTGGGCAGCCAGCAGGGCCTCGACCTGGTGACCAGGATCTTCTGCGACCCCGGCGACGTGGTGGTGTGCGAGGCACCGAGCTACGTCGGCGCGCTCGGGGTGTTCCGCGCGTACGAGTGCGACGTCGTGCACGTCGAGATGGACGACGACGGGCTGGTGCCCGACGCGCTGCGGCAGGCACTGACCCGGCTCGTGGAGACCGGTCGCCGGGTGAAGTTCTGCTACACCGTGCCGACCTACCACAACCCCGCCGGCGTCACCCTCACCGCGCAGCGGCGGGCCGAGGTGCTGGACATCTGTGCCGCGTTCGACGTGCTGGTGGTCGAGGACAATCCCTATGGCCTGTTGGGATTCGGGGGTGAACCCCCGCGCCCGCTGCGGGCCGACGAGAAGGACCGGGTGGTCTACCTGGGGTCGTTCTCCAAGACGTTCGCACCCGGCCTGCGGGTCGGCTGGGTGCTCGCCCCGCACGCGGTGCGGGAGAAGCTGGTGCTGGCGCAGGAGTCGTCGACGTTGTGCCCGCCGTCGTTCTCGCAGGCGGTGGTCTCGGCCTACCTCGCCGAGCACGACTGGCGCGGGCAGGTCAAGGCGTTCTGCGAGCTCTACCGGGAGCGCCGCGACGCGATGCTGGAGGCGCTGGACGAGCAGCTGCCGGCATCCGCACGCTGGACGCGACCGGGTGGCGGGTTCTACGTCTGGCTCACCCTGCCCGAGGGTCTCGACGCCAAAGCGATGCTGCCGCGCGCGGTGACCGCGCGGGTCGCGTACGTGCCGGGCACGGCGTTCTACGCCGACGGCTTCGGCAGCCGGTGCATGCGGCTGTCGTACTGTCATCCGACGCCGGAGCGGATCCGGGACGGGGTGCGGCGGCTCGGCGCCGTCATCGACGAGGAGCTCGAGCTGCGCGCGATGTTCGGCACCAGCGGACCCGGCCGGCTCGGGCGGGAGTCCTACGAGTCGCCCAACCCGGACCTCACATGAGCGGCCGGCTGGTGCTGCTCGCCGGCGGGCTCTCGCACGAGCGGGACGTCTCGTTGCGGTCCGGGCGACGGGTGGGCGAGGCGCTGCGCCGGCACGGCGTGGAGGTCGAGGAGCGCGACGTCGGCGCGGACCTGGTGCCCGCGCTGGCGGCCGACCCGCCGCGGTGTGTCCTGCCGCTGCTGCACGGCGAGACCGGCGAGGACGGCGCGCTGCGGGAGGTGCTCGAGCTGGTCGGGGTCCCGTACGTCGGTGCCGGGCCGGCCGCGTGCCGGCTGGCGTTCGACAAGACCGTCGCCAAGGCCGTGGTGTCGCGGGGCGGGCTGCACACCCCGGCGTCGGTGGCGCTGCCGGCCGAGACGTTCCGCGAGGTCGGCGCGGCCGCAGTGATGGAGCTGCTGGTGGCGCGGCTGGGGCTGCCGCTGGTGGTGAAGCCGGTGCGGGGCGGTTCGGCGCTGGGCTGCTCGGTGGTCCGCGCACCGGACGAGCTCGCCGGTGCGATGGTCGGGTGCTTCTCGTACGGGCCGCTGGCACTGGTGGAACGATTCATCACCGGGACCGAGGTGGCGGTGACCGTGCTGGAGCGGGTGCCCGGTGCGCCCGAGGCCCTGCCCGCGGTGGAGATCCGGCCGGACAGCGGGGTCTACGACTACACCGCCCGCTACACGGCGGGGGCCACCGAGTTCGTGGTGCCGGCGGAGGTGGCCGGGCCGGTCGCGGCCGAGTGCGCCCGGGTGGCGGTGGCCGCCCACCAGGCGCTCGGGCTGCGGGACCTGTCCCGGTCGGACCTCGTCGTCGACGCCGACGGCACGGTGTGGTTCCTCGAGGTCAACGTGGCGCCGGGCATGACCGAGACGTCGCTGGTCCCGCTGGCGCTGGAGGCCGCGCAGCTCGATCTCGGCACGGTCTGCGCGGAGCTGGTCGACACGGCGACAGGTCGCTTTGTCGACAAGGAGACTTCTCGACCCGTCGACTCGTCGACGTAGCGCTCAGTCGAGAGGTGCACTCGTCGCCGTGTGCACTCGTCGCCGTGTGTCACTCGTCGCCGTGTTCACTCGTCGGCAGCGGGGTCCATCAGCTCGACGATCCGCTCGAGGTCGTCGATCGACCCGAACTCCACGGTGATCCGGCCCTTGCGCTTGCCGAGGTCGACCCGGACCCGGGTGTCGTAGCGCTCGGACAGCCGCTCGGACAGGTCGACCAGGCGGGGCGCCACCGGGCGGGTGCCCCGGCGGCGCGGTGCCGCGTCCGGCTCCTCGTCGCCCATCGCCACGATCTCTTCGAGGGCGCGTACCGACAGGCCCTCGGCGACGGTGCGGGCGGCCAGCCGGTCCTGCCGCTCGGGATCGTCGATGCTGACCAGCGCCCGCGCGTGGCCGGCGGACAGCACCCCGGCGGCCACCCGGCGCTGGACCGCGGGGCTGAGCCGCAGCAGCCGCAGCGTGTTGGTGATCTGGGGGCGGGAGCGGCCGATCCGGCCGGCCAGCTCGTCGTGCGTGCAGCCGAAGTCGTCCAGCAGCTGCTGGTAGGCCGCGGCCTCCTCCAGCGGGTTGAGCTGGGAGCGGTGCAGGTTCTCCAGCAGGGCGTCGCGCAGCATCGCGTCGTCCGCGGTCGCCCGCACGATCGCCGGGACGGTGTCCAGCCCGGCCTCGCGGACGGCGCGCCAGCGCCGCTCGCCCATCACCAGCTCGTACTCGTCGTCGCCCACCGGGCGCACCACCACCGGCTGCAGCAGCCCGACCTCGCGTACCGACAGCACCAGCTCGGCCTGCGCGTCGTCGTCGAAGTGGTGCCGGGGCTGGCGGGGGTTGGGATGCACCGCGTCCACCGGCAGCTCGGCGAAGTGGGCGCCGGACACCGGGTTCGGCCCTTCGGCGCCCGGTTCGACCCGGCCCTCGTCGCGCTCGCTCCGCTCCGACGAGGTCGGGATCAGCGCGCCCAGGCCGCGGCCCAGACCTCGTCGGCTGTTCACTGCGTCCCTTCGCTGCGGAACTCGGTGGCGTCGGAGCCGGCCGGCTCGACCGCGCCCCGGGCGCTGATCTCGCGGGCGGCCTCGAGGTAGGACAGGGCACCCGGCGAGCCGGGGTCGTACGTCATCACCGTCTGCTGGTAGCTCGGCGCCTCGGAGATGCGCACCGAGCGGGGGATCGCGGTGCGCAGGACCTCCTGCGGGAAGTGCGTGCGCACCTCCTCGGCCACGCCGGCCGACAGCCGGGTCCGGGCGTCGTGCATGGTGAGCAGGATGGTGGACACCTGCAGGCTGGGGTTGAGGTGCGAGCGCACCATCTCCACGGTACGCAGCAGCTGGCCGACGCCTTCCAGCGCGTAGTACTCGCACTGGATCGGGATCAGGATCTCCTCGCCCGCCACCAGCGCGTTGACCGTGAGCAGGCCGAGCGACGGCGGACAGTCGATGAACACGTAGTCCAGCCGCTCGCCCGCGGCCTCCTGGTCGGCGAGATAGGCGGTCAGCGCGCGGCGCAGCCGGGACTCGCGGGCCACCAGCGAGACGAGGTCGATCTCCGCGCCGGCGAGGTCGATCGAGGCCGGCAGCACGGACAGACCGGGCAGATCGGGACTGATCGTCACCAATTCGTGCACCGGCCGCTCGTCGATCAGCGTCTCGTAGACCCCGGGCGTGCCCTCCTTGTGCTCGATCCCCAGCGCGGTGGAGGCGTTGCCCTGCGGGTCGAGGTCGATCAGCAGCACCCGCTGGCCCCACTGGGCCAGGCCCGCGGCCACGTTGACCGCGGTGGTGGTCTTGCCGACGCCGCCCTTCTGGTTGGCGACGACGAAGACCCGGGTGCGCGAGGGCGACTGGAGCGGTCCGACCTCCCGGTGCGCGTGCGCGAGCCGTACCTCCTGCTCGATCGCCACCGCCAGCGGGGTGTCCTGGTCCTCGGCGCGGACCCCGCCGCCCGCGTCGTCGGCCAGCTCGGCCGCGGTGGGCCAGACCGGCAACGGGGGTGTTTCCCGTGAAACATGGGCGCGATGGTCCCGGTGGCCGCCGGGCGGCCAGCCCAACCGCTCGCGCGCGGACGGGCGGGGCTGGTGCGGCGCGGGCCAGCCCAGGCGGGCGCGCTCCTCCGGGGCACCCTCGGCAGGCGAGTCGGCGCCCTCATGAACGTCGTCGACCACGACGCTCCCTCCGTGCGGGCCGCTCCCGGCCCGCGCTCTGCTCGATCGCGGTCACCTCGACGACCGTGGTGGGCGGGTCGAGGATGCCATCACCGTACGTGGTCACCCGGGGGGCTGTCCCGCCCATTGCGGACAAGGTGCCCCGTGCCGCCGCCAGCTCGTCCGCCGCGGACCGCCCCTTGAACGCGAGCAGCCGCCCGCCGGGCCGCAGCAGCGGCAGCGTCCACCCGAGCAAGCGCTCCAGCGGGGCCACCGCGCGGGCGGTCACGACGTCGGCGCGATAGCGGCCGACCACGTCCTCGGCCCGGCTGCGGTCCACCCGGACGTGCCCGAGCCCCAGCGCCGACGCCGCCTCGGTGAGGAAGTCGGCCCGGGTCTGCCGCGGCTCCAGCAGCACGATCTCGAGGTCGGGGCGCAGCACCGCCCACACCAGCCCGGGCAGCCCGGCCCCCGAGCCGACGTCGACCACGCTCGCGCCCGGCCGGACCGCGGGTGCCACCACGGCGCAGTTCAGCAGGTGCCGGTCCCACAGCCGAGGCACCTCCCGCGGGCCGATCAGGCCGCGGGTGACGCCCACGTCGGCCAGCAGCTCCGCGTACGCCGTCAGGTCGTCCAGCCGCGACCCGCACACCGTCCGGGCGATCGCCGGCGGCGGGAGCGGCGGCTGGGGCGATGTTTCCCGTGAAACATCGCTCACCGGAGGGTCAGCACCGGGCCGTCACGGGCGCGGTCATGAGGCGGGCAGCACCACGACGCGCCGCTGCGGCTCCTCGCCCTCGGACTCGCTGCGCAGGCCGGCCGCCGCCACCGCGTCGTGCACCACCTTGCGCTCGAACGGCGTCATCGGCGCCATCCGTACCGACTCGCCCGACTCGCGGACCGATGCCGCCGCCTCGCCGGCCTGCTGCTCCAGCGCGGCCCGGCGGGCGGCCCGGTGCCCGGCCACGTCCAGCATCAGCCGGCTCCGCTCGCCGGTGTCCTGCAGCACGGCGAGCCGGGTGAGCTCCTGCAGCGCCTCCAGCACCTTGCCGTTGGACCCCACCAGCACGCCGAGATCGCCGCCGACGATGGAGACCGAGGCGCGGTCGTTGTCGACGTCCAGGTCGATGTCGCCGTCGAGGTCGGCGATGTCCAGCAGCTCCTCGAGGAAGTCCGCCGCGGCGTCGCCCTCCCGCTCGAGCTGCTCCAGCAGCTCGGCGCGGCCCTCTCCGGCGGCCTCGGGGGCGGGAACGGCGCCTTCCTCGCTGGGCTCGGCGGCGACAGGGGTCTCGGACTGCTGCTCGGGCTCGGTACGCACGTCGTCGGACACGGGATGTCTCTCCTGAGCGGGGGTGGGAGCGGGACGCGGCAACGCGTCAGGTCGGACTGGCGTCGGCGGGGCCATCGGTCGTCGGCCCGCGCGTGCCGGTGGAACCCGGCTTCTTGCGCGGCGTGGGTTGCCCCTTGCGGGTCGAGGCCTGGCCCTTGCCGGCCGGATTCGCGCTCTTGCGGGGCGGATTCGGGCTCTTGCGGGCCTGGTTCGTGCTCTTGCGGGGCGGAGGCTGGCCCTTGCGGCGCTGGTTGCGGCTGACCTTCTTCGGCTGCTGGCGCGGCGGTTCGGGCGGCTTGACCGGTTTCTCGGGCTCGGTCTCGACGATCCGGCCGTGCTTGATGTCGCGCTGGCGCTTCGCCTCCTCGGCGGGCGTCCCGGGCGCCGGGTTGTTCCGGATGACGTAGAACTGCTGCCCCATCGTCCAGATGTTGGAGGTGGACCAGTACAGCAGCACGCCGATCGGGAACGCGATGCCGCCGACGGCGAACACCACCGGCAGGATGTACAGCAGCATCTTCTGCTGCTGGGCGTACGGGCCGGTCATCGCGCTGGCCGGCATGTTCTTGCGCATCAGCTGGCGCTGGGTGGTGAACGTGGTGGCGGTCATCAGCGCCACCAGGACCAACGTGACGATCCGGACCGAGATGTTGTCGGCCCCGAGGAACGTGTCCGCGATCTTGACCGGCAGCGGCGTCAGCTCGGCCGCCTCGAGCGACTCGGTGTCGGCCAGCGTGAGGATGCCGAGCGGGTGGTTGTCGCGGGCCGCCTCGCTGATCACCCGGAACAGCGCGAAGAAGATCGGCGCCTGCATGAGGATCGGCAGGCAGGACGCGAACGGGTTGGTGCCGGCGTCCTTGTACAGCGCCATCGTCTCCTGGGCGAGGCGCTCGCGGTCGTGGCCGTACTTCTTCTGCAGCTCCTTGACCCGGGGCTGCAGCATCTGCATGTTCCGGCTGGACTTGATCTGCTTGACGAACAGCGGGATCAGCGCAGCGCGGGTCGTGACGGTCAGGCCGATGATGGACAGCGCCCAGGTCCACCCGGAGTCGGCCGGGAGTCCGAGGTCGAACAGCCAGTGCCAGCCCATCAGGACGGCGGAGACGACCCAGTACAGCGGCTGGATCAGGGTCTCGAGCGCGTCGAGCATCAGGCTCCTCGGCGGTGGACGGGCTGCGGGACGGGGTCGTAGCCGCCGGCCGCCCACGGGTGGCAGCGCGCGAGCCGGCGGGCAGCGAGCCAGCTGCCGCGGGCGGCGCCGTGGTCGCGCACCGCGTCCAGCGCGTACGCGGAGCAGGAGGGGTGGTAGCGGCAGACCTGGCCGTAGAGCGGGCTGATCAGCGCCCGGTAGGCGCGCAGCAGGCCGATCAGCAGGTACTTCACGCCGGAATGTCCGCGGGCAGCAGCCGCTCGAGCACCTGCGCCACGTCGGTGCCGAGCTGGGCGGAGGACGCGCCGGCGGCGGCCGGCAGGGCCCGGAGCACGAGCAGGGTGCCGTCCGGCAGCCGGGACAGCTGCCCGACGGTGAGGTGCCGCAGCCGGCGCCGTACCTGGTTGCGCACGACGGCGGGGCCGACCGCGCCGCTCACGACGAACCCCACCCGCGGGGGAGCCGGCGATGCGCCGGGTTCGGCCGGGGCCGGCGGCAGGGCCAGATGGGCCACCAGCGTGGTCGAGCCGGCCCGGCGCCCACGACGCGTCGCGACGCCGAAGTCTCGGCGTCGGCGCAGGCGGTGGGCAGCGGGGAGCACGCGGGCGGCGGAGTCGACTGGCGCCGTCAGGCGGCCAGCCGAGTGCGCCCCTTGCGGCGGCGGGCCGACAGGATGGAGCGGCCGGCGCGGGTGCGCATGCGCAGGCGGAAGCCGTGCGTCTTGTGCCGACGCCGGTTGTTGGGCTGGAAGGTGCGCTTGCTCACGGGTGCTCCGAAGTCGTCGTCGTCCGGGGGCCGGCAGGCGGACGGTGCGCAGGGCTCACCGGTCGGCGCCGGTCCGACCTCACCACGGTACGGGGTGCCGCGCGGGAGGGTCAAACCGTACGCCCCGCGAACCGTCGCCACCACGCGGACGGCTGCCGGACTGCCTGTGGACAACTCCTTGCTGCCGCGTGTCGGCAGGCGTTACGGTCGCGGCTCGGACCCGTCGCTGGGGCGGTGGCCGGTCGATTGTCCGGCTGCTCCGCCGTTTCACCCCCTCGGGTCCGGTACCGCTGATATCACTGGCTCCAGACGGTTTTCAGGCGCGGGCCAGACGGGGCAGCCTCCTGATCCTGGCGGGCGGCACCAGATGCACAGGTTGTGGACAACCGTGTGGACGCAGGACACCAGGCTGGGGAGACGCTCGTGACCGATGAGATCGAACGCAGGGACGAGCGACGGGACGACGGGACCCGCCCCGAGGCGGTCGACGACCCGCCGCTGACCCGGGCCTGGCGGCGCACCATCTCGGCGATGCCGGCCAACCAGCGGGCCTGGTTGCACGCGTCCCGGCCGCTCACCCTGCACGGCACCACGCTGATCGTCGCCGTGGCCGCGGACTTCACCCGCGACCAGCTCGAGACCCGGATGCGCGAGCAGGTGGAGCAGGCCCTCGCGGAGGCGCTGGGCCACGAGGTACGGCTCGCCGTGACGGTCGACCCCACGCTGGTCACCGACGACGCCCCGCACCCGACCTCTCCGGTCGACGAGTCGCTCTATCGATCTGGCGATTTGTCGACAGAGGGACCCGTCTACGAGCGGTTCGGCGGCCAGCTCGGGCGGCACACCGCCGACGGCACCCGGATCTCCGACGGCTCCGGCCCGCGGCAGGTCCCGGGCTACGCCGACCAGTCGGCCCTGGCGGCGCCGGCGACCGCGGCCGCGGCGGAGGCCCGGCTCAACCCCAAGTACGTGTTCGACAGCTTCGTCATCGGCTCGTCGAACCGCTTCGCCCACGCGGCCGCCGTGGCGGTCGCCGAGGCGCCGGGCAAGGCGTACAACCCGCTGCTGGTCTACGGCGAGTCCGGCCTGGGCAAGACCCACCTGCTGCACGCGATCGGGCACTACGTGCGCAGCCTCTACCAGGGCGCCCGGGTGCGGTACGTGTCCAGCGAGGAGTTCACCAACGACTTCATCAACGCGATCCGCGACGACCGGGCCGCGTCGTTCCAGCGCCGCTACCGCGACGTCGACGTGCTGCTGATCGACGACATCCAGTTCTTGGAAGGCAAGATCCAGACCCAGGAGGAGTTCTTCCACACCTTCAACACGCTGCACAACGCCAACAAGCAGATCGTCATCACCTCCGACCGCCCGCCCAAGCGGCTGGAGGCGCTCGAGGACCGGCTGCGCAACCGGTTCGAGTGGGGTCTGATCACCGACGTCCAGCCGCCCGACCTCGAGACGCGGATCGCCATCCTGCGCAAGAAGGCGGCGATGGAGAAGCTCACCGCCCCGCCGGACGTGCTGGAGTTCATCGCCTCCAAGATCCAGACCAACATCCGCGAGCTCGAGGGTGCGCTGATCCGGGCGACCGCGTTCGCGAGCCTCAACCGCCAGCCGGTCGACCTCACCCTGGCCGAGATCGTGCTCAAGGACCTGATCCCCGAGGGCGGGGAGCCGGAGATCACCGCTGCGCTGATCATCGGGCAGACGGCGTCGTACTTCGGGCTCACCATCGACGACCTGTGCGGCGCCAGCCGCAGCCGGGTGCTGGTCACGGCCCGGCAGATCGCGATGTACCTGTGCCGCGAGCTCACCGAATTGTCGCTGCCGAAGATCGGCCAGCAGTTCGGCGGGCGCGACCACACCACGGTGATGCACGCCGACCGCAAGATCCGCCAGCTGCTCGGCGAGCGGCGCACGATCTACAACCAGGTCGCCGAGCTGACCAACCGGATCAAGCAGCAGGCCCGGCAGACCTGACTCGTCCCCAGTTGGGGACGAGGGTGTGGGGAACCGACCCGAACCGGACAGCAGCCTGTGGACGTCGCCCGGCGTTCATCTGCCCGCCGTCGGCCGTCCCCCGGGAGGTCGGTCCGGACGCCGGGTCGTCCACAGCTTGTCCACGGTCTGGGGATCCTTCCGACCTGCGCCGACGGCCGCTGTCCACACCATCCACAACCGCGATGAACACGACGAGAGAGATCATGGTGACCTGGTTCTCCACCTGGCTGCTGCGGGTCCGACTGGGGACGGCGGACCGCCTTTCTGCACCGGGGCCGCCGTGGCAGGATGCCTGCACCGCCGTGGGCAGCGGTCCCGGAGCCGGTGCGACAGCAGTCCGCAGCAGTCGGCAGGCGCACGATCCAGCAGCAGGAGGCCATCCGTCGTGAAGTTCCGTGTCGACCGCGACGCGCTCGCGGAGTCCGTCGCGTGGGCTGCGCGCAGCCTGCCCACCCGGCCGAGCGTCCCGGTGCTCGCCGGCCTGCTGCTCGAGGCGGGTGCCGGCGACGGCGCGCCGGGCGATGCCGGGCCCAGCGGTGAGCTGAGGCTGTCCGGGTTCGACTACGAGACCTCGGCCCGGGCGGCGCTGCCCGCCGACGTCGTCGACGAGGGCCGGGCGCTGGTCTCCGGCCGGCTGCTGGCCGACATCAGCCGGTCCCTGCCCGCCCACCAGGTGGAGATCACCCTGGACGGTCAGCGGGTGTCGCTCACCTGCGGCAGCGCCCGGTTCACCCTGCAGACGATGCCGGTCGAGGACTACCCGGCCCTGCCCGGCATGCCGGACACGGCGGGCACGGTGGCATCGGACGCGTTCGCGCACGCGGTCGCCCAGGCGGTGGCGGCCGCCGGGCGCGACGACATGCTGCCGCTGCTCACCGGGGTCCGGTTCGAGATCGCCGGTCCGCGGATCTCGCTGATGGCCACGGACCGGTTCCGGGCCAGCCTGGTCGAGCTGGACTGGTCGCCGGGACGCTCCGACGTCGACACCCACGCGCTCATCCCGGCCCGCGTGCTCAACGACACCGCGAAGTCGCTCACGTCCGGCGCCCAGGTGGGGGTCGCGCTGGCCGACCCGGGTGCCGCCGAGGGTCTGATCGGCTTCCAAGGAGACGTCGCCGGTGGCGCCCGGCGCACCACCACCCGGCTGCTCGACGGTGAGTTCCCCCGCGTCCGCCAGCTGTTCGCGTCCGACCCGACGACCAACGTCTGGGTCGAGACCGCCGCACTGGTCGAGTCGCTGCGCCGCGTCGCCCTGGTCGCCGAGCGCAACACCCCGGTACGGCTGGGCTTCGAGACCGACCGGGTCCTGCTCGAGGCCGGCAGCGGTGACGAGGCGCAGGCGTCGGAGTCGCTGCCGGTGCACCTGACCGGTGAGCCGCTGTCGATCGGCTTCAACCCCGGCTACCTGCTGGACGGGCTCGGCGTGGTCGACGCCCCGTGGTGCCACCTCGCGTTCACCCAGCCGACCCGACCGGTGTCGATCGCCGGCGCACCCGAGCAGGCCGCCGATCCCGACCTCGACTTCCGCTACCTGCTGATGCCCCTGCGGCTGCAGGGCTGAGCGGGTACTGCGGAAGGAGACTGTCATGCACATCGGTCTGGTCGGGCTCGGCAAGATGGGCGGCAACATGCGCGAGCGGCTACGCCGCGCCGGCCACACGGTCGTGGGCTACGACAACAACGCCGACCTCCGCGACGCCGACGACCTCGCCGCCATGGTCGCCGCGCTCCCGAGCCCGCGGGTGGTGTGGGTGATGGTGCCCGCAGGGGCGGCGACCCAGGCGACCGTCGACGCGTTGGCCGACCTGCTCGGCGAGGGCGACGTCCTGGTCGACGGGGGCAACTCGCGCTGGACCGACGACCAGCGGCACGCCGAGATGCTCGCCGAGCGCGGCATCGGGTTCGTCGACTGCGGCGTCAGCGGCGGCGTCTGGGGACTCGACTACGGCTACGCGTTGATGTCCGGCGGCTCGGCCGACGACGTCGCGAAGGTCCAGCCGGCCTTCGACACGCTCCGGCCGGAGGGCGAGTTCGGCTACGTGCACGCCGGGCCGGTCGGTGCCGGCCACTTCGCGAAGATGGTGCACAACGGCATCGAGTACGGCCTGATGCAGGCCTACGCCGAGGGCTACGAGCTGCTGCAGGCGACCGACGTGGTCGAGAACGTGCCCGAGGTGCTCCGCTCCTGGCGCGAGGGCACGGTGATCCGCTCCTGGCTGCTCGACCTCCTGGTCGCCGCGCTGGACGAGGATCCGGGACTGTCCGACATCGCCGGCTGGGCGGAGGACTCCGGCGAGGGTCGCTGGACGGTCGAGGCCGCGATCGACAACGCGGTGCCCATGAACGCGATCACCGCCGCGCTGTTCGCCCGGTTCGGGTCCCGCCAGGACCAGTCCACCGCGATGAAGGCGGTGGCCGCGATGCGCAACCAGTTCGGCGGGCACGCGGTGCGCGCCGGGGGCGCGGCCGGTGCCCCGCCCGACGCCGACACGGGCGCCGGACCCACCGGGTCCTGACGGGCCGGTCGACCGGCACCGTGCACGTCGCCCACCTCTCGCTGCGGGACTTCCGCTCCTACCCGGAGCTCGAGCTCGCCCTCGAACCCGGCGTCACGGCGTTCGTCGGCCCGAACGGTCAGGGCAAGACCAACCTGGTCGAGGCGGTCGACTACCTGGCCACGCTGAGCAGTCACCGGGTCGCGACCGACGCCCCGCTGGTACGCGCCGGCGCCGACCGGGCGGTGCTGCGGGCCCGGGTGGTCCGCGACTCCCGCGAGGCGCTGCTGGAGATCGAGCTGGTGCCCGGCGGGTCCAACCGGGCCCGGGTCAACCGGGCGCCCGTGCCGCGGGCCCGCGAGGTGCTCGGACTGCTGCGCTGCGTGCTGTTCTCGCCCGAGGACCTGGCCCTGGTCAAGGGTGACCCCGCCGACCGACGCCGGTTCCTCGACCAGCTGCTGGTGGGCCGGGCGCCGCGGCTCGCCGGCGTACGCGCCGACTACGACCGGGTGCTCAAGCAGCGCAACACCCTGCTCAAGTCCGCGTCCGGGGCCCGCCGATCGTCCGGCACGGGCTCGTCCGACCCGGGACCATTGCGCACCCTGGACGCCTGGGACGACCACCTGGCCCGCAACGGCGCCGAGCTGCTGTCCGAACGGCTCCGGCTGGTCGCCGCCCTCGAGCCGCTGGTCGCGGCGCGCTACCGCACCGTCGCGGCGTCCGCGCCCGACACCCGCACGGCGGTGTCGATGACGTACGTGTCGTCGTTCCCGTTGCCCGAGGGCGCGCCGACTCCCGACCGCGAGCTGCTGCGCGCGGCCATGCTCGCCGAGGTCGCGGCCCGCCGTGGCGACGAGCTCGACCGCGGCGTGACCCTGGTCGGCCCGCACCGCGACGAGCTCCGGCTGGCGATCGGCGAGCTGCCGGCCAAGGGCTACGCGAGCCACGGGGAGTCGTGGTCGCTGGCGCTGTCGCTGCGGCTGGCCGCCTACGACCTGCTGGCGGCCGACGGCGACGACCCGGTGCTGGTGCTCGACGACGTGTTCGCCGAGCTGGACACCGACCGGCGCGACCGGCTGGCACGATCGGTGGCAGGTGCCGAGCAGGTGCTGGTGACCGCGGCCGTCGCGGCCGACGTGCCCGAGGTGCTCGCCGGCACCCGCTACGACGTCATGGCCGGGGAGGTGCGCCGTGTCCGCTGACCCGCCTGCCGATCCGCCAGCTGACAAGCACGACCCGGCGGGCGGCGAGCTGGCCCGCGCGGTCGCGCGTGCCTACCGCGGGTTGCGCCAACGCACCCCCTCGCCCCGGCGTGCGGGATGGCGCGGCCCGCCCCGCCAGGGCGAGCCCAGGGTCTCGGGCGCCGGGCCCGACGACCGCGATCCGCAGCAGCTCGACGTGGCGATGTCCCGGCTGGTCTCCGAGCACGGCTGGCGTACCGAGGTGGCCGTGCACGGGCTGTTCGGCCGCTGGGACACGATCGTCGGGCGCGAGGTCGCCACCCACTGTCGCCCCGAGCGCTTCGTCGACGGCCGGCTGACCGTACGGGCCGACTCCACGTCGTGGGCGACCCAGGTCCGGTTGCTGGCACCGATGGTGCTGCAGCGGCTCAACGACGAGCTCGGCGAGGACACCGTGTCCCGGATCGACGTCGCCGGCCCGCAACGGCCGTCGTGGCGGCACGGCCGGTTCGCGATCCGCGGCGGGCGGGGTCCGCGGGACACCTACGGCTGAGCGCAGGGGACCGCTGGTCCCAGCCCACTGGTGCGATCTCCTGCGCTGTGGCCTCGGAGCCCCCTAGCGTGACACGAAAGCCCGGGTCCAGACCCCGCTCGGGCGGACGGCGACCTGCGGAGCTGCCAGGTGAGCACCGATCCCCTCGCGCTCTGGCGACAGGTCACGTGGGACCTGCCGCTGGCGCTGGCGCTCTACGACGCCGACGGCCTGCTGCTGGCGGCCAACCCCGCCGCCGACCGGATGCTCGCTGCCGGTGCCGGCCAGCCGCCCGACCCGCTGCTCCCGGCGCCGCGGATGCCCCTCGACGGCACCGATGCCGTGCAGGTGCTGCTGACCCTGCCGGACCGGCAGCCCGCGCAGGAGCCGGACACCCCGCTGCTGGAGAGCGAGCGGCTGCACAAGGCGGTGCTGGCGAGCATGGGCGACGGCATGCTCGTGCACGACGAGACCGGCCGGGTCGTCACCGCCAACGAGGCGGCCTGCGTCCTCCTCGGCGTCACCCTCGACGAGCTCACCGGACGGCTGCCCGCGGACGCGGAACGGCGGGTGGTGTCGCAGGACGGCAGCGAGCTCGGCGCAGACGACTACCCGGTGTCGACCGTGCTCCGCACCGGGGAGGCCGTGCGCGACATGACCATGGGTGTGCACCGGCCCGACGGGACCCTGGTGTGGCTGGCGGTCAGCGCCGTGCCGCTGCTGGAGGACGGCGCGGTGATCGGCACGGTGGTGACCTTCCACGACGTCACCCAGCGGGTGGAGCTCACGTCCACCCTCGCCCTGCGCGAACAGCAGCTGCGGCGCACGTTCGAGGACAGCCCGATCGGCATGCTCATCGCGTCGGCCGACCCGGCGACGGGTGCCGTGCTGACCGACGCCAACGACGCCTTCTGCCGGATGGCCGGCCGCACCCGGGACGAGCTGCTGGCGGGCATGCGGTTCGTCGACCTGCTGCACTCGGGTGACCGCGCTGCCGCCAACGAGCTGCTGGCGGGGCTGCTGCGAGGCGAGCAGACCCGGGACGAGCCGGTCGAGCGCCGGATGCTGCGCCCCGACGGCTCGACGGTGTGGATCGAGCTCATCACCTCCCTGGTCAGGCACGTCGACGGGCGGCCGCTGCACGTGCTGCGCCAGGTCGAGGACGTCACCGAGCGGCGGGCGTCCCGCAAGCACATCGAGCGGCTGGCGCACTCCGACGTGCTCACCGGCCTGCCGAACCGGGCGCTGGTCGACCAGCTGCTGCGGCAGGCCCAGGCGCGGGCCGCGCGCACGGCTGAGCACCTGGCCCTGCTGTTCATCGACCTCGACCGGTTCAAGACCGTCAACGACAGCCTCGGCCACGAGGTCGGCGACGCGCTGCTGATCGCGTTGGCCGAACGGCTGTGGCAGCACCTCGGCCACGACCACCGGCTGGGCCGGCAGGGCGGCGACGAGTTCCTGGTGCTGTGCGAGGACCTCGGCACCGACGAGGACGAGGCGTACCACCGGGCGGCGGAGGCGGCCGCCAGTGTCCACGCCGCGCTGTCCGCGCCGGTGACCGTCGCCGGACACGAGCTGCGGATGACGGCGAGCATCGGGGTCGCGCTCAGCTGCGCCGGCAGCCGCTCACCGGCCGAGCTGCTGCGTGCAGCCGATCTGGCGATGTACCACGCGAAAGCCCGCGGCCGCGACCGCACCGAGATCTTCGAGGAGTCGCTGGAGCAGCTGGCAGCCCGCCGCGCGCAGGTCGAGCACGAGCTGCGCCGCGGTCTCGCCGACGACCAGTTCGAGCTGCACCTGCAGCCGGTCGTGGAGCTCGCCACGGGAAGGTGGGTGGGCGCGGAGGCGCTGGTGCGCTGGCGGCACCCCGAGCACGGGCTGCTGCTGCCGGGGGCGTTCCTGTCCGTGGCCGAGGACAGCGGGCTGATCCAGCCGCTCGGCGACTGGGTGATCGAGGCGGCCTGCCGCCACCTGTCCGCGCTGCTGGCGGGCGGCTGGGCGGAGGCCTCCATCAACCTCAACGTCTCGGGTCGTCAGCTCGGCCGGCACGCCATCGTCGAGGTGGTCCGCCGCGCCGTCGATAGGTACGGGATCGATCCGCGGCGGCTCCGGATGGAGATCACCGAGGACGTGCTGATCGAGCTGGCCGGCTCGCCGATGCACGAGCTGCACGCGCTGCACCAGCTGGGCACACCGGTGGGTCTGGACGACTTCGGCACCGGCTACTCGAGCCTCAGCCACCTGCGCCAGCTGCCGGTCTCGTTCGTCAAGATCGACGGCTCGTTCGTCGCCAGCCTCACCGACGAGGCCGCCGACCACGCGATCGTCGCGGCGGTGATCGGGCTCGCCGAGGACCTCGGACTCGACGTCGTCGCCGAGGGCGTGGAGGACGAGCGGGCCGCGCGTACCCTGATCGACCTGGGCTGCCTGGAGGCACAGGGCTGGTGGTACGGCCCGGCGATGCCGCTGCAGGAGTTCGCCGACCGGCGGCGACGGCAGGCGAGGGTCCCCTCCGCTCCGGCGGGATAGGCCCTGCTCCCGGCTCTGCTCCCGGCTCTGCTCCCGGCTCTGCTCCCGGCTCTGCGGCGCCTCTGCGGGCGCGCCGGCCAAGGGGGGACACCGGCGTGCACCCGTTCGCCCGCCTGAACACCGTCGACGCGCCGCACACAGGCCCTGGGAGGGCGCTGTCCCCAGCCACGCGGCGGGGTTGACCGGCTCAGCCGCCCGTACGGGTACACTGGAGCCATTCGGGACCGTCCCGCTCGTACCCCGCAGGGCGGTCCTTCCTCATGTGCTCCAGGAGGCAGCCGAGCGTGACCGCGGACCCCACCACCTCGTCCGACATGTCGCCCGACGCATCCTCCGGCACCTCCCAGGACGGACCCGCCACGGACCTACCTCAACGACTCCCCCGCGTCCTCGCCGGCGGGGCCCCCGGCGCCCACCGCCCCGGCCCCTCCGCGGGCCGCCGACCCGGCCTACGACGCCAGCACCATCCAGGTGCTCGAGGGTCTCGACGCGGTGCGCAAGCGGCCCGGCATGTACATCGGGTCGACCGGTGAGCGCGGGCTGCACCACCTGGTCTACGAGGTCGTCGACAACTCCGTCGACGAGGCGCTGGCCGGGCACTGCGACCACATCGCGGTGACGCTGCTCGCCGACGGCGGCGTCCGGGTCGAGGACAACGGCCGCGGCATCCCGACCGACATGCACGAGGGCGAGGGCGTGCCGGCCGTGACGCTGGCGCTGACCCTGCTGCACGCCGGCGGCAAGTTCGGCGGCGGCGGCTACAAGGTGTCCGGCGGGCTGCACGGCGTCGGCGTCTCGGTGGTCAACGCGCTGAGCACCCGGCTCCAGGTCGACGTCCGCAACCGCGGCCACCACTGGCGCCAGACGTTCACCTACGGGGTGCCCGACGCGCCGCTCGAGCAGCTCGAGGAGACCGACGAGACCGGCACCACGGTCACGTTCTGGGCCAGCGAGGACATCTTCGAGACCACGCACTACTCGTTCGAGACGCTCACGTCGCGGTTCCGCGAGATGGCCTTCCTCAACAAGGGCCTGGAGATCGTCGTACGGGACGAGCGGCTGCCGGCGCCGGGACATGGCCGAGGAGGTCGCCGCGGTCGCGGAGTCGACCGCCAGCGACGACGGCGTCGACCGGTCGGGCAGCGGCGGGCTCGAGCAGCGGTTCCGCTACGACGGCGGGCTGGTCGACTTCGTCAACCACCTCAACCGCACCCGCGACGTCGCGCACCGCAACGTCATCTCGCTTCGAGGCGGAGGCCGGCGGCGAGTCGCGGCGACTCGGCGCTCAGCCTCGAGCTCGCGATGCAGTGGAACACCGGCTTCACCGAGTCGGTGCACACGTTCGCCAACACCATCAACACCCACGAGGGCGGCACCCACGAGGAGGGCTTCCGCGCCGCGCTCACCACGACGGTCAACACCTGGGCCGAGCAGTGGGGCCTGGTCAAGAAGCGCGAGGACCGGGTGTCCGGCGACGACGTCCGCGAGGGCCTGACCGCGATCATCTCGATCAAGCTGGCCGAGCCGCAGTTCGAGGGTCAGACCAAGACCAAGCTCGGCAACACCGAGGCCCGTTCGTTCGTGCAGAAGGCGCGTCAACGACCGGCTCGGTGCCTGGCTGGAGGAGAACCCGGCCGAGGGCAAGGACATCGTGCGCAAGGCGATCGCGGCCGCTACCGCGCGGATCGCCGCGCGCAAGGCCCGCGACCTCGCCCGCAACCGCAAGGGCCTGCTCGGTGGTGGCGGGCTGCCCGGCAAGCTCGCCGACTGCCAGTCCAACAACCCCGACGAGTGCGAGCTGTTCGTCGTCGAGGGCAACTCGGCGGGCGGCTCGGCCAAGGGCGGCCGAGACCCGCGTACGCAGGCGATCCTGCCGATCCGCGGCAAGATCCTCAACGTCGAGAAGGCCCGCATCGACCGGGTGCTGGCCAACATCGAGGTGCAGTCGATCATCTCCGCCCTCGGCACCGGCATCCACGAGGACTTCGACCGCGACAAGCTGCGCTACGGCAAGGTCATCTTGATGGCCGACGCCGACGTCGACGGCCAGCACATCTCCACCCTGCTGCTCACGCTGCTGTTCCGGTTCATGCGGCCGCTGATCGAGAACGGCCACGTCTATCTGGCCCAGCCGCCGCTGTTCAAGATCAAGTGGACCAACTCGCCGCACGAGCTGGCGTTCTCCGAGCGGGAGCGCGACGGCCTGCTGGCCGCCGGGCGCCGAGGCGGGCAAGCGACTGCCCAAGGACGGCTCGATCCAGCGCTACAAGGGCCTCGGCGAGATGAACGACAACGAGCTGTGGGACACCACCATGGACCCGGACAGCCGGGTGCTGCTGCAGGTGTCGCTCGACGACGCGGCGCACGCCGACGAGCTGTTCAGCGTGCTGATGGGCGAGGACGTCGAGCAGCGGCGCTCGTTCATCCAGCGCAACGCCAAGGACGTCCGCTTCCTGGACATCTGAGCCGAGCAGCTGAGCCGATGTCCCACGTACCGGAGAGAGGCACCACCCCGTGAGCGACGAGACACCCACCGGCGCCACCGACGTCCCCGAGCCGGTGGCCCGCGTCAGCGTGCAGCCGGTCGAGCTGCAGGACGAGATGCGCCGGTCCTACCTCGACTACGCGATGAGCGTGATCGTGGGCCGGGCGCTGCCCGACGTGCGCGACGGGCTCAAGCCGGTGCACGTCCGCGTGCTCTACGCGATGTACGACGGCGGCTACCGCCCCGACCGCGGCTTCTCCAAGTGCAGCCGCATCGTCGGCGACGTGATGGGCCAGTACCACCCGCACGGCGACAGCGCGATCTACGACACCCTGGTGCGGCTCGCCCAGCCGTGGGTGATGCGCTACCCGCTGGTGCAGGGGCAGGGCAACTTCGGCTCGCCGGGCAACGACCCCGCGGCGGCGATGCGCTACACCGAGTGCCGGCTGGCGCCGCTGGCCATGGAGATGGTCCGCGACATCGACCGCGAGACCGTCGACTTCCGGCCCAACTACGACGGCCGCAGCGCAGAGCCGGTCGTGCTCCCGAGCCGCTTCCCCAACCTGCTGGCCAACGGCTCGGCCGGCATCGCGGTCGGCATGGCCACCAACATCCCGCCGCACAACCTGCGCGAGCTCGCCGACGGCGTGCACTGGGCCCTGCAGCACCCGGAGGCTTCCCGGGAGGAGCTGCTCGAGGCCCTGCTCGAGCGGATCAAGGGGCCGGACTTCCCCACCGGTGCGCTGATCGTGGGCCGCGTCGGCATCGAGCAGGCCTACCGCACCGGGCGCGGCTCGATCACGATGCGGGCGGTGGTCGAGGTCGAGGAGGACTCCCGCGGCCGCACCTGTCTTGTCATCACCGAGCTGCCCTACCAGGTCAACCCCGACAACCTCGCGATCAAGATCGCCGAGCTCGCCGACTCCGGGCGGGTGCAGGGCATCGCCGATGTCCGTGACGACTCCTCGTCGCGTACGGGCCGGCGGCTCGTCGTCGTGCTGAAGCGCGACGCGGTGGCACGGGTGGTGCTCAACAACCTCTACAAGCACACCCAGCTGCAGGACAACTTCTCCGCGAACATGCTCGCGCTGGTCGACGAGGTGCCGCGCACGCTCAGCCTCGACGCGTTCATCTCGCACTGGGTCACCCACCAGATCGAGGTCATCCAGCGGCGCACCCGGTTCCGGCTGCGCAAGGCCGAGGAGGAGGCGCACGTCTTCCGCGGCATGGTCAAGGCCCTCGACCGCGCTCGACGACGTGATCGCGCTGATCCGGGCCAGCCAGACCACCGAGGACGCCCGCGAGGGGCTGATCCGGATGCTGGAGATCGACGAGATCCAGGCCCGCGCGATCCTGGACATGCAGCTGCGCCGGCTCGCGGCCCTCGAGCGGCAGAAGATCATCGACGACCTGGCCAAGCTCGAGACCGAGATCGCCGACCTCGAGGACATCCTGGCCAACCCCCCACGGCAGCGGCAGATCGTCGGCGACGAGCTCACCGAGATCGTCGACAAGTTCGGCGACGACCGGCGCAGCCAGCTGGTGCCCGCCGACGGCGACCTGTCGATGGAGGACCTGATCCCCGACGAGGACGTCGTGGTGACGATCACCCGCGGCGGCTACGCCAAGCGCACCCGCACCGACCAGTACCGGCTGCAAAAGCGTGGCGGCAAGGGCGTGCGCGGTGCCACCCTGCGCGGCGACGACGTGGTCGAGCACCTGTTCCCGACCACCGCGCACCACTGGATCCTGTTCTTCACCGACCAGGGCCGGGTCTACCGCACCAAGGCCTACCACCTGCCCGAGGCCGCCCGCGACGCCAAGGGCGGACACGTCGCGGGTCTGCTCAGCTTCCAGCCCGACGAGCAGATCGCGCAGGTGCTCGCGATCCGCGACTACGAGCAGAGCCCGTACCTCGTGCTCGCGACGCGCAAGGGCATGGTGAAGAAGACCAGGCTCACCGAGTACGACTCCCCGCGGCAGGCCGGGCTGATCGCGCTGAACTTCCGCAGCGACGACGACACCCTGGTCGGCGCCGAGCTGATCGCGCCCGGCGACGAGGTGTTGCTGGTGTCCCGCAAGGGTCAGGCGCTGCGCTTCGACGCCGACCCCGAGCTGCGACCGATGGGCCGTGCGACGTCCGGCGTGCACGGCATGCGCTTCCGCGGCGGCGACGAGGTGCTGGCGATGGCGGCCATCCGGGCCGGCGAGGAGCACGCCGGCCAGTACGTCTTCACCGCCACCGACGGGGGCTTCGCCAAGCGCACCCTGGTGGGCGAGTACCGCGTGACCAAACGGGGCGGGCTCGGGGTCAAGGGCATGAAGCTCAACGACGCCCGGGGCGTGCTCGTGGGCGCTGTGGTGGTCCGCGAGGGCGACGAGGTGATGTCCATCCGGGCGTCCGGACAGGTCACCCGGAGTGCGGTCGAGGAGGTCCCGGCGCGAAGCCGTGACACCATGGGCGTGAAGTTCGTCGATGTGGCGGCCGGTGACCAGGTGGTCGCCATCGCCCGCAACGACGAGAAGGACGTGGCCGAGACCGCGGTGGACGACGCCGTGGCTGCCGCCGAGACCGAGACCGACGACAGCCCCACCGAGACCGAGACCGTACCGGGTGAGGGTGCGCCCGACGGCGACCAGGAGTCCTGATGAGCGACGGCAGGCCGGACGACCAGGCCCCGCTGTTCCCACGCCGCACGCTGGGCGACCGGGGGCGGACGGGCTCGGCGACCCCGACGCGGGACGAGCCCGGCAGCGACGCGACCACCCACCCCGCGCCGGCACCGGCGGCTCCCCAGCCGTCTCCCCAGCCGTCTCCCCAGCCGTCTCCCCAGCCGGCGGACAAGTCGGCCGACCCGCCCGCTGACACGCCCGCCGACAAGCCCGTGGTGCGTCGGGCGCCCGAGCGCGCCACTGCGCCTCCGCCCGCACCGCAGGTGCCGACGTCGGCCGCGTCGCCCGGCGCGCCGCAGCCGGACCCCGGCCCGCCGACCGCGGCGATGCCCCGGGTGAGCGAGCAGGCGAGGACCAGCGCCCCCACCGGGGGCCCGCCACCGCCGCAGCCGGTCGCACCCTCGCCGGCCGCAGCGGCCGCGGCGACCGCCGCCGCGCAGCCGGAGCAGAAGCCGGCCGCGGCCAGGCCGAAGCAGACCCGCAAGGCTCGGCTGCGGATGGTGCGCGTCGACCCGTGGTCGGTGATGAAGATGGCGTTCGCGCTGTCGTTCGCACTGGCCGTGGTCACCGTCATCGCGGTGGCGATCGTGTGGTCGGTGCTCGACGCCGCCGGGGTCTGGGACTCGATCAACGCCAGCGTCGCGTCCCTGGTCCAGCCGACGGCCGGGCAGGAGGAGTTCGACGTCCAGGAGTTCGTCGGCCTCGGCCGGGTCATGGGCATCACCCTGGTCGTCGCGGCCGCCGACGTCGTGCTGCTGACCGCCCTCGCGACCCTCTGCGCCTTCATGTACAACTTGGCCGCCGCGCTGCTCGGCGGCCTCGAGGTCACCCTCGCCGAGGACCGCTGACGCGGGCTTCGGTTTCCCAAGTGACCTTGGGAAACCGAAGCTTCCCCCGCGAAATTTCGCGGTAGAAGCTCGGGTTTCACGGGGGTAGTGGCGGCGACGGCCCGGTGGCTTACCGGTTCGCGGGTCGTGTCCGCGATGGGATAACCTCAGCGGCCGGCGACCCCGTACCCGGGCCTATAGCTCAGACGGTTAGAGCGCTTCCCTGATAAGGAAGAGGTCAGAGGTTCAAGTCCTCTTAGGCCCACCCTCGCGTTGCCCCGTCCGGAGGTCCAAGGTGAAGAAGCTAGCCGCACTGCTCCTGGCCGCAGCAGGCGCCATCTGGGCGGTACGCCGCTCCCGCGCCGACCAGGCCGAGGCCGACTTGTGGGCCGAGGCCACCGACTCGGTCGACCCGGCCGAGGCGCCGCCCGGCCGCCGCTGACCCCTCCACGGGGACGTAGCTCAACTGGCAGAGCACCGCCTTTGCAAGGCGGGGGTTGAGGGTTCGAGTCCCTTCGTCTCCACCACGGATCGCCGGTCAGCGTCGCCTGCGCTCCGCTGCCCACTTGGCGAGCCACATCGCGACTGGCAGGAAGACGATGAGGATGACCGTCTCCCACGGAGACACCTCGACACCCTGTGTCCCGGAGATCAGGTACGCCACCAGGGCGGCCGCACCGATGACAAGCGTGACGATCGCCGCAAGGCGTGCCTTCCCAAGGATCCAACCGAGGACCAGACCAATCGGGAGAATCAGCAGGGCCATCCGGCACTCATAGGCCCGATGCGCGCGCCCGTCAAGAGCGGCCGGCCCAGGAACTGGGCAGGGTCGACAGCCGGCGGCGGCAGTGATACGGCTAAGCCTTCCGATACGGGAGGAACCGCCATGAAGCGCACCACCACCGTGACCGTCGCCGCCGTGACGGCCTCCCTGACGAGCATGGCGCTCACGGCGCTGGTGCCCGCGTCGGTCGACGCCGCCCCCGTGGCTGCGGCCAGCACCACGACCGCGACCGGCTACGACGTCCCGGCCGAGCTGGGCTCCGGTGCGGCGCTCGTCGACGGCGACGTGGTGCCGCTGCAGGTGACCGGTCCGCCAGGGCAGCGGCTCAACCTCGTCGTCCTCGGCGACGGCTACACCGCAGGCCAGGCGGCAGACTTCCGCGCCGACGTGGACAAGCACCTCAACATCTTGTGGAGCCTGGAGCCGTTCCGCGGCTACCGCGACTACTTCAACGTCTACCTGATCGAAGTGGTCTCGAACGAGTCCGGCGTCTCCTGCGACCCCGACCACGGCAACGTCCGCCGCGACACCGCGCTGAACCTGCAGTACGCCGAGCAGTGCCCGGCCGACCCGAACGCCCGCGGCGTGACCTTCGGTCCCGGCGGCCAGGAGGCGCTCGACGAGTACGTCAGCGTCATCGACGGTGTGACGCCCGAGAACCGGCAGACCCTCACCATCGCCAACACCGACACGTACGGGGGCATCGGCGGAAGGAACGCCACCACGACGGCCGACAACGCGCTCAGCCCGTACATCACGCCACACGAGCTCGGGCACTCGCTCGGTGAGCTGCAGGACGAGTACCCGTACTTCCAGCGAGGTGTGCCGGGCGATCCCTACACCGGCCCCGAGCCCGCGTCGATCCACCACACGCTGCTCACCGAGGAGCAGATGCTGGACCAGCACGCCAAGTGGTGGCGCTGGATCGGGGACGAGAGCCTCGCCGGCGGGTACATCTCCCGCTTCGAGAGCGGCCAGTACTCGTGCTGCGACATCTGGCGGCCCAGCAAGCACTCGATGATGCGCTGGCTCGCCTACCCCTTCGACCAGGTCGGACGGGAGAAGATGGTCGAGCGCATCTCCGGGCGTCGCGACCTGCAACAGCTCGCGGTCCGGGCCACCCCTGGCGACGAGGTCGGTCGCCGGCAGGTCCTGTGGGTGCGGACTCCGCACCCGACCTACCACCAGCTGGACCTGACCTGGACGGTCAACGGCAGGTCGGTCGAGGCATCGCGGGACCGGCCCTACCTCGACCTGGCCGCGGCGGGCGTGCGCCGGGACGACGTGGTCCGGTTGCACGTGGCCGACCCGACGTCGTGGGTACGCGACCCGGCCGTGTACGGCGGCCCCACGATGTCCGCCGACCGGTCGTGGGTGGTCAGTGGCCCGGTCGACACCGAAGCCGTACCGGCGGCGTTCCTCCGGTCGACGTCGACCGCGTCTCCGGTCGGCGCCAAGGACGTGGTCTACGTGACGACCACCCAGCCGCCCGACCGGGTGCTGGACGTGAACTGGCGGCTGGACGGCCGGCTGGTCCCCGGCACCGGCAACGCCCGCAGCCTCGACCTCGCCCGGCTGGGCCTTCGGCCCGGGACGCACCAGCTGCAAGCGGTGCTCAGGGACCCTGACTCGCCGGGCGTCGCCGCAACCCGCACGTGGACGGTCGACGCGGTTGCGCCCGCAGTGTCGGTCGAGCTCTCCCCGCCCCACAGCCGCCGCAACGGCATCCCGGTCTACCGCAACTGGTTCACGATGGGGCTCACACCCACCGACGACCAGGAGGGGTACGTGATCGGCGAGTTCCGCCTCGACGGGGACGGCTGGCACCAGTACTACGGCTGGACGGACTCACCGGCGGGCACCCCGTTCCTGTTCACGCCACGGGGCACCGAGATCAAGGCGCTGGTGTACGGAGCCCTCAGCCCGGGCGGCATGTCGTGGGCGCCGTTCGAGGACCGCGACCCCGGCTACGGCCGGCACACCGTGGAGGTCCGAGCCATCGACGCGGCCGGCAACGTCGGTCGTCCCGACCGCTTCCGGGTGGTGGTGGAGCCCGGCCAGGGCGACCCGCCGCCGGAACGGCTGCGCCACCCCGACTGAGCCGGGAAACTCACTCCTCACCCAGCTCAGCACCCGCGACCGTGGCCAGCTCGGTGCGGTTGGCGACACCGAGCTTGCTGTAGACGTGCGCGAGGTGGGCCTTGACCGTCGACCTGCTCATGTACAGGCGGGTGGCGATCTCGGGGTTCGACAAGCCCTCCCGGGCAAGGCGGACCACCTCGAGCTCGGTCGGCGTCAGGCTCTCCCACCCCACCGACGGCCGGGTCCGCGGCCCGCGCCCGCGGGTCACCCCAGCGACCGCGACGTCGAGGGACCGGGACGCACCGTCGTCCCACAGCGTCGCGAACGGCTCCTCGCCCAGACCGGCGCGCAACGTACCGACCAGCGCCTCGTGCTCCGCGACGGCGACCGGTGGGCGCGGGTAGCCCATGTCGGCCCGGGCGGTGTCGCTGGTGGCCAGCAGGCGGACAGCCTCCTCGTGGTTGCCCGCATCCGCCTCGAGTCGGGTGAGTCCTTCCAGGCTGTCGACGAAGCCGGTGCGCAGACCGTGCGTCGTTCGCAGCGCCAGCGCGTCGTGGTGCAGGGCGCGGGCCCGGTCGGGGTTGGTGCCGTGGACCAGCAGCGCCTGCTCGTCGATCAGGTACGTCAGCTCGAACGGTGTGTCGTGCCCGGTCGCGAGCGGCACGGCCTTGGCCGCGTAGTCGGCTGCCTCGTCGGTCCGGCCCAGTCTCCGCAGCGTCGCGACCAGGCCGGGAAGGCATCGGGTGGCCGTCCAGTCCCGCGGGTTGTCGTCCAGGCGTGCGACGCCGCGCTCGAACCAGCGGACCGCGTCGTCGAGGTCGCCGTCCCACAGCGCCAGCAGCCCGGTGGTCACCATGAACCCGACGACGTCGACCGCAGGCGCACTGTCGAGGGATCGCACGATGGGGGCCATCAACCTGCGCGCCTCGGCGATGTTGCCGTTCATGCCCATGGCCAGTGCGGCGTTCGCCGTGTTGGTGCCGACGGCGAAGTAGTCGCCGAGGGGCGTGACGATCTCCAGCATGTGCTCCCCGATGGCCGCGCCGCCGCGGACGTCACCGGTGACCATGCTGACGAAGCTCTCCACCCCCCGGGCGAACGCGGCGCAGAAGCGGTCGCCACGCGGCCAGCTGCCCTCGTAGGCGAGTCGCGCAAGCGCAACCGCCTCGTCGTGGCGGCCACGGGTCTGCAGCGTGTACGCCTCCACGACGGCAGCCCAGTCGCGGGAGAAGACGTCACCGGCCGCCTCGCCGGCGGCACGCCCTTCGGCGCACAGCGCCTGACATCGTTCGAAGTCGACGAAGAAGTACGGGTACGCCGCCATCGTGAGGCACCGGGCGCGGGTCGCCTCGTCGCCGGTCTCGGTGGCGATGCCGAGCCCGCGCTCGGCGGTGTCGGCCACGAGGTCGGTGCGGCCACTGACCATGCCCAGCATCGCCGTACCGGCGAGCAGGCGCCCCTGGAGCGGGGAGCGGTCGTCAGGGTCCAGGTCGACGGCGCGAGCCAGGCTCTCGAGGCCCTCGGCCGCCTGACCGCGGATGAACCACTGGCGGGCCATCGCCGCCGCCAGCCGACGACCGCGTTCCGCGCGGTGCGTGGGTAGGGCCAGACCCCACAGCAGGGCGGCGCTGATGTTGTCGTGGTGGCTGTCCAGCTCACGGCGCCAGGTGTCCTGGTCGACCTCCAACCCCGGTGCAGCGCCCTCGGCCAGGCCGAGGAAGTGGTCGAGGTGCCGGTCGCGAACCAGCTCGGTCTCGCCGGCCGCCGCCAGCTGCTCCTCGCCGTACTGCCGCACCGTGTCCAGCAGTCGGTACCGGACCTCGTCGTCGCCCTGGCGCACGGTGACCAGCGACTTGTCGACCAGGCGGCCGACCATGTCCAGGGCATCGGAGCCGAGTGGTCCGTCGTCGCCACAGACCGCGGTCATCGCCTCGAGGGAGAAGGCGCCGGAGAAGACCGCCAGCCGGCGGAACGCCGTCTGCTCGTCGTCGTCCAGCAGGGCATGGCTCCACGCCATCGACGCCAGCAACGTCTGGTGTCGCGGGATCGCCCGCCTCGACCCGCCCGCGAGCATGCGGAACGAGTCGTCCAGACCCGCCGCGATCTGGCCGGGGGACAGGGCCCGTACCCACGCGGCCGCGAGCTCCACCGCGAGGGGCAGGTGGTCGACCCGGGTGCAGACGGCGCGCACCTCGTCCAGCACCGGGTCCTCCTCGAAGCCCGGCGCCGCCAGGGTGGCCCGGTCGACGAACAGCCGGAGGGCGTCGGAGTCGGTCAGGGACGGGACGCGCCAGACCGCCTCACCCTCGACCCCGAGCGGCTCGCGGCTGGTGGCCAGGATCGAGACGTCGGGGCAGGTGCGCAGCACCGTCTCGGCCAGGGCTGCCGTCGCGTCCAGCAGGTGCTCACAGGTGTCGAGGCACAGCACCATCCGGCGTCCGCGCAGCTGTGCCGCCAGCGCCCGGTTCTGGTCACCGCCCGGCTCGACCAGCACGCCCACCGTGGTGGCGACCAGCCGTGGCACCTGCAACGGCTCGGTGACGGCGCCCAGGTCGACCAACCAGACGCCGTCCGGTGAGGTGTCGGCCAACCTCGTGGCCGTCCGCAGCGCCAACCGGGTCTTGCCGGACCCGCCCGCACCGGTCAGCGTCACCATCCGGCGCGCGGAGGCCAGCCGTTCGATGTCGAGCAGCTCGTCGTTGCGGCCGACGAAGCTGGTGAGCTCCGCGGGCACGTTGTGGCTTCCCACCCGGGCGATCGTACGAGAGCGCGCCCCCTGGCCAGGTGGCCGATGTTCGGCCGAGGCGCCGGCGGCACGCTGACACCACCGCTCACCACGCACGAAGGAGAACGCAGATGCGCAAGCTCGTGATCTACCAGCTGATCGCACTGGACGGAGTCGCGGAGGAGCCGAGTGACTGGCTCTTCGACAGCGACGAAGCCATCTTCGACAACATCGGGCGCGTCATCCGCGGACAGGACGCCGTGCTGCTCGGTCGCAAGACCTACGAGTACTGGGTCGACTACTGGCCCACCTCCGACGTCGAACCGTTCGCCAGCTTCATCAACGGCACCGTCAAGCACGTCTTCACGTCGAGCGCGCCCACCAAGGAGTGGGCGAACTCGACGATGGTGAAGGAGCCCGCGATCGACTACGTCACCGCGCTGAAGCAGCAGCCAGGAGGCGACGTGGGAGTGCACGGGAGCATCGAGCTGTCCCGGTCCCTGCTGCGCGCCGGCCTCGTGGACGAGCTGCGCCTGGTCATCGCTCCCGCGATCGCAGGGAGCGGGCGGCGCCTGTTCGACGGCGAGGACGCGCTGCACAAGCTCGAGCTGGTCCACGTCCAGCCGTCCCCGTCCGGTGCGCTGCTGGTGCACTACCGCGTCGACGGCAGCCATGACGCGGACGGATCCTGACGGTGTGAACAGCCGGCTGACGGTCCTCGGTGGCTGCGGCGCCTGGCCGGAGCGCGACCGCGCGTGCAGCGGCTTCGTGCTCGAGCACGCGGGGTTCCGGGTCGTCCTGGACCTGGGGTACGGAACGCTCCCCCGGCTGCTCGCCCTGCTGGACTCGTCGGTGGGTGACGGCATCGACGCGGTGGTCGTGACGCACCGGCACCCGGACCACATGGTCGACCTGCACGGACTGTTCCGGGCCCGGTGGTTCGGACGCCGTGGGGCGCCGGCGATCCCGGTGTTCGCCGGTCCGGGTGTGCGGGAACGCCTGGCTGTGATCGACGACGACGAGGCCGAGGTCATCGACCAGGTCTTCGACTGGCACCCGCTGCCCGCGGAGCCGTACGCGCTCGGGCCGTTCCGGCTGGAGAGCCGACCACTCCCGCACTACGTGCCGGACGCCGGGGTGCGGCTGGTGGCGGACGGGCTGGTGGTCGCCTACACCGGAGACACCGGACCCGACCCCGGCCTGGTCGACCTCGGCCGCGACGCCGACCTCTACGTCGTCGAGGCCAGCGACCGGGCTCGACAGGGCACGGTGCCGCCGCCCCCGAAGGGCCCGCGGTACGACCTGACGGCCCGCGAAGCGGGTGAGGTCGCGGCCGCCGCAGGCGCTCACCGGCTGCTGCTGAGCCACTTCTGGCCGGGCAACGACCGCACCGCGTCGCGCGTCGCGGCGGAGCAGGTCTTCGCCGGCGAGGTCCTGCTGGCCGACGAGGGCACGACCGTGGCGCTGCCCTGACCGGCTCCCGCTGTCACGTCGTGTGCCACGCCAGGTGCCACGCCAGGTGCCACGCCGTGTGCCACGTCGGGTCGCGGTTGCCGGGTCTTGTCGCGGTCGCGCAAATCGGATAGGACTGGTCCAGCCGTACGGCCCCACCTTCGCTGGGTGGTCCCCCCGTGACGGGTAACGCCTGGAGGGGGATCGGATGACGAGTCCGCGCCTCGCTGTCGCCATCGCCACAGTCTCGATCGTTGCCGTCGCCGGTCTCGCGGCCGTACCGGCCACCACTGCCTCCGCCGCACCCACGAGGGTGCCCGCGGCCAAGGCGGCACCGGTCAGCGACGTCCGCGAGCTGGCACCGGACGCGAAGTACTCGACGCGCCAGCTCGGAGTGCGCGCATCGCAGGCCCGTGCGCTGCCCGCCCCCGCCGCGGGGGTGACTCCCCCCGTCGGGACGGTCCGCCAGTGGCTGGGCCTCGACGACTTCAACGGGGTCCTGTACCGCAAGGAGTACACGCTTCGCGGCGTCGGCAACAACATCGAGGTCTGGGTCGCCAACGACCTCAGCTTCCCCGCAGGCGACTGCCGGTCGCAGATCCCGTCGTCGACCGTGGTCACCGACGCCCAGGTCGCCGACCTGGTCCACGAGTTCGACACCAACATGTACCCCAAGGAGACGGCCGCGTTCAGCACGCCTCCTGACCGCGACGGCACCAACGCCCAGCTCGGCCCGGATGCCAACGGCAATGGTGGCGTCTACACCGGCGACGGCAACAAGACCGTCACGCTGGTCGACAACATCCGCGACGACAACTACTACACGTTCCCAGCGGCGCCCACGTACATCGCCGGGTTCCACTCCTCGCAGTTCAACGAGCTGCTCGACCGCAACGTCATGTCGATCGACGCCTTCGACTGGGCGCACCGCACCGGCGACAACCCGCCGGACGAGCCCACTGATGACCTGTGCACCAGCCGCCCGGCTCGCCCCAACCTGTACGAGTCCACGTTCGCGCACGAGTGGCAGCACCTCGCGCACTACTACACCGACCCGTTCGAGACGACGTGGGTCAACGAGGGCCTGTCCGACTTCGCGCAGACCCTGACGGGATACGTCGACGCGACGAGGACGGTGTTCGACCGCGGCGCCGACAGCCACCTGTACTGCTTCCAGGGGTTCGGCACCGTCCAGACCCCGTTCAACCCGAACCCACGCGACTGCGGCGGTCCGGAGAACTCGCTGAACCTCTGGGGTGAGGACAACAACCCCAACGCGGTCCTGGCCGACTACGGCAACGCGTACTCGATGATGCTGTTCCTCTTCGACCGCTACGGCACCGACCTGATCTCCCGGCTGCATCGGGACGGGGACCTGCAGGGCCTCGCGAGCCTGGATGCCGCGCTCGACGCCGAGGGTGCCGCCGACATGTACCGCGTCATCCACGACTTCCAGTCGATGGTGCTGCTCGACAAGATCGTCGGCGACGCGAGGCACTCGGTCGTGGTCGGGGTGCCCAAGGGCAGGGTGACCACACCGAGCCTGCGCTCGACCGTCAACCTGGCCAACCCGGACGCCAACGACGACCCCGGCGCCGCACCCAACGGTGCCGACTACGTCGCGCTGCAAGGGGCTAACGGCCAGGTGCTCAAGGGCCGCGACCTGCGGTCCCTGTCGTTCACCGGTGCGCCGTCGCTGCCCCCGCTCCCGCTGGCGTGGAGCCTGGTGAACAACGATCCGGACCGCCCCGGCAACTCCGTCCTGTGGTCGGGCAACGGCAACAACATCGATGCCTCCGCGGTCACCGCGGTGAGCGTCCCGACGGCCGACCCGACGCTGCGGTTCCTCGCGAAGTACGGGGCGGAGTTCGGCTTCGACTACGGCTACGTGCAGGTGTCGACCGACGGTGGCGCGAGCTACACGTCCATCCCGGGCGACAAGACGATCGATGCTCCGCTGGGGCCTGGTCTCAACGGGACGACCGTCGGCTTCGAGCCGCACAGCTTCGACCTGTCGGCCTACGCGGGCCAGAACGTCCTCGTCGCCATCCGGTACGTGAGCGACGGCGGCGTCAACGAGGGCGGTCTGCTGGTCGACGACATCACCGTGGGCGGGACGACGATCAGTGACGGGTCGAGCCTTGGCCCGTTCGACTCGCCGTCCGAGATCCGCCCGACCCCGGTGCACAACTGGAACCTGCGGCTGGTGGGCATCAGCGAGGGCAAGGTGCCGCTCGTGCTGCAGGTCGAGTTCAACGGCCGTAACAACGTCCAGCTCGACCGGCGCAAGCTGCTGCCAGCGGTCCTGTTCAAGAAGGTCGTGGCCATCGTGGCCCACGACGACCCGACCGAGCAGGTGCAGCAGTACGCGCCGTACACCCTCACCGTCAACGGCGTCGTGCAGCCGGGCGGCGCCTAGGCGTCGGGCTCGAGGGTCGCCGCGGCGGGGTCGAGTACCCGCTGCAGGAACGTGCGCGTGCGCTGGTGCTGCGGCGACCCGAGGACCTGGACAGGATCGCCCTCCTCGACGATCCTGCCCTCGTCCATGAACACCACCCGGTCGGCCACCTCGCGGGCGAAGCTCATCTCGTGCGTGACGACCATCATCGTCATGCCCTCGTCCGCGAGCGTGCGCATGACCGCGAGCACCTCACCGACCAGCTCGGGGTCGAGCGACGACGTGGGCTCGTCGAACAGCATCAGGTCGGGGTCCATCGACAGCGCGCGAGCAATGGCGACGCGCTGCTGCTGCCCGCCCGACAGCTGCGCGGGATAGGCCTGGTCCTTGTCGACGAGGCCGACCCGTTCGAGGTTGGTCCGGGCGACCCGCTGGGCCTCCGCCTTGTCGCGCTTGAGGCTGCGGCGCTGCGCGATGGTCAGGTTGTCGGCCACCCGCAGGTGCGGGAACAGGTTGAACTGCTGGAACACCATGCCGATCCGGCGGCGCACCTTGTCGATGTCGACGTCGGGGTCGGTCAGCTCCACGCCCTCGACCCGGACGGTGCCGCTGGTGGGCTCCTCCAGCTGGTTGATGCAGCGCAGCAGGGTGGACTTGCCCGACCCGGACGGCCCGATGACGCAGACGACCTCGCCCTCCTGCACGTCCAGGTCGATGCCGGCCAGCACCTCGAGGTCGCCGAAGGACTTGCGCAGGTCGCGGACCTCGATGGCGACGTCGCCCTCGCTCATCGCGCCACCGCCTGCCGTGCCTCGAGCCGCCGGACCAGGAACGACAGCGGCACTGTGATGAGCAGGTAACAGGCGCCGGCGACCACGATCGCCGTCATCGACTTGGACTGGTTGAGCACGTCGCGACCGTAGAACGTCAGGTCGAACTCCGACAGCGTCAGCCCCAGCACGTAGATCAGCGACGAGTCCTTGGTCAGCAGGATCAGCTCGTTGGTCAGCGGCGGCAGGACGATCCGGAACGCCTGCGGCACCACGATCGAGTACGTGGTCCATGTTGCCGACATGCCCAGCGACCGCGCCGCCTCCACCTGACCCCTGGGCACGGCCTGGATGCCGGCCCGGATCGTCTCGGCGATGTACGCAGCACCCACGAGCCCGAGCGCGAGCATGACCGTCGTGACGATCGGGAACACGGTGCCGAACGCGATCGGCACCCCGTAGCCGAACGCGATGAACACCAGCAGCGCGGGCAGGCCGCGGAAGATCTCGATGTACAACGTGGCGATCCACCGGTACGGCCCGACCGACGACAGCTTCATCAGCGCCAGCAAGAGACCGAGGCCGAGCCCGAAGGCAAAACCGACCGCGGTGTAGAGCACGGTGTTCTTGAGCGCCACCGTGATGACCCGTGGGAAGAGCGACTTCGCGACGGTCGGGTCGAAGAAGGCCCGCTGGATCTCGCCCCAGTCGGCGAGCAGCGCGAGCAGCAGCAGCGCGACCACCAGCACCGCGTACTGCACACCGCGGGCCAGCCTGGCCCGACGGCGAGGTGACATGCTCACGCGCTGCCCGGTGTCTGGCCGAACCACTTCTTGTAGATCTCGTCGTAGGTGCCGTCGTCGCGCGCCTCGGAGAATGCCGTGTTGATCGCGTCCAGCAGCTCGGTGTTGCCGGTCTTGACCGAGACCCCGTACTGCTCGTTGGTGTCGAACTCGGCCGTCACCTCGAGGTCGGGGTTGTCCTTGACGAAGTCGTACAGCACGCCGTTGTCGTTGATGCCCGCGTCGACCTGCCCGTTCTTCACCGCGGCGAGCAGCAGCGCGAGGTCCTCGAACTGCACCAGCTCGACGTCGTCGGGCACATTGCCCTCGGCGTACTCCTGGCCGGTGGTCGACACCTGCACGCCGAGCCGCTTGCCGGCCAGGTCGTCGAGCGAGGTGAGGCCGGAGCCCTTGGGCGTGATCAGCGCCTGGGTGGCGTCGAAGTAGGGGTCGGAGAAGTCCATCACCTCTTCCCGCTCGTCGGTGATCGTCATGCCGGCCGCGGCGGCGTCGCACTGCAGGGTGTTCAGCGTCTCGCCGGTCTCGATGCCCTCGAACGGGGTGTTGAGGATCTCCTGCTCGACGCCGAGGTCGTCGGCCACCAGGTCCATCAGCTCGACGTCGAAGCCGACCACCTCGTCGCCCTGGCTGAACTGGAACGGCGGATAGGGCAGGTGCGTGCACACCGTGAGCTGGTCGGCCTTGACCAGCTCGACGCCACCCTCGACCGTCTCGCCCTCGTCGCCACCGCACCCGGCCGCCACGGTGGCCACCGCGGCTACCGCGGCCACAAGTGGCGATGGTCCGGGCGGGAAGGGTCCTGCTGTGCCTCATGCCGGCTCCTCCGGATCTGTCAGGGATTCGTCCCATTCGCGACATCCTGACAGAGCCTGCGCAGGGCGCGAGCGGTCGCCTGCTCGTACCGTGCGCCGCAGCGCTCCCAGCGCTCGGCGGCATCGCCCAGCAACCCGGGGTCATCGTCTCGTCGTCCCTGGGCGCGGACCAGGCAGGCCGCGGCCCAGTCGCTCTCGGTCCCGGCGGCTGCGGCCTGTGCCAGCCGCTCGGACAGGTCCGGCCGCCCGGCGACCACCGCGAGCTCGGCCCCGGCCGCGTGCGCGTAGGTCTCGTACCAGCGCTCGTAGAAGTCGCCGAACGCCGCGTCCACCAACGCGGCGGCGTCGTCACCCGGGCCCGTGTGCACGGCGACCCGGGCGTCGACGAAGGCCGCGCACGCCATCAGGTCCGGGGAGTCGCGGGGGTCGTCGACGCGGGCGACGGCAAGCGCCCGCGCCCGCCAGAGCTCGAACGCACCGGTGCCCCGCAAGCCGTGCACCATCGCGGCGAGCGACACCGCGCTCGACATCCACTCCATCGGGGGCGCACCGTCGCGCTGCCACGCGGCCCACAGGGCGTCGGCCCTCGTGATCGCGGCGTCGAAGTCTCCGCTCAGCGCGAGCACCCGGATCGCCCTGGGCAGGGCGATGTAGGGATGGTCGCCGACCGGGTCCTGCGCGCGGGCGAGCTCGACGAGGGCGTGCGCGCCCGGCAGGTCACCGGTGGCGATCGCCGTCGTGGACGCCGCATGGAACGTGTCGGTGATCTCCGCAGCGGCGTACGGCTCGTGCCGCGGGAGCGACGGCACCAGTGCGAGCCGCTCGGCTGAGATCCGGTGCGCCGCACGGGGATGCCCGATCAAGGCAGACGTCGTGCTGAGCGCGTCCAGAGCACCGAGCAGCAGGACCGGATCACCGGCGCGCCGGGCGATCTCGACCGCCGTCTCGGCCAGGCCGTGGTCGGGTGCGGCCCGGGAGCCGTAGGCCACCCACGCCTGCGCCGTGGCCACCGTGGCGGCGACCCCCGGATCGGTGCCGGCGGACAGCGCGACCGCCTCGCCCACCAGCGTGTCCAGCCGGTCGGCCGCCATCCCGAGCGTGCTGCCCTCCCCGTAGCGCGACGCCGCGGTGACGGCGTACGCGAGCGATGACGCCCGTCCGGCGACATCACCCGCCCGCCCCGCCCGCTCGGCGGCCTCCAGCAGCAGGTCGTGCGCCGTCGTGCCCTCGGCCACCGCGATGGCGACGTCGGCTGCGTTCCGGAGGTCGGCCACCCCCTCCAGGTCGTCGGCCCGGTCGGCCGCCTGCCGGTAGAGGCGGACGGCGGCACGGAAACCGTGCCGGGCGAAGGTGAGGTGCGCCAGCGACCGGGCCAGCCGGTGCGCATCGGGGTCGACCGCGACGGGGGTGGCGGCGAGCGCGGCCCGCAGGTCGTCGACCACGTCGGCGAACCCGTGCTGCCAGGCGCCTTCGAGCTGCCGTTCCAGGTCGGTCGCCGTGGCTGCCGCCCAGCGCAGGTGCAGCGCGGTCACCTCGGCCTGCTCGCCGCCGGCTGCCAGCTGCTCGCGCCCGTACGCGCGGACCGTCTCGAGCAGCCGCCAGCGGCTGCGGTCGCCGTGGGTGCCGTGCACGACCAGGCTCTTGTCGACCAGCCGCCCGATCAGGTCGGCGACAGCGCCGCGTGCGAGGTCGGGGTTGACTGCTCCCGCCGCGTCGAGGTCGAAGCCGCCGACGAACACCGAGAGCCGGCGGAAGAGGATGCGTTCCTCCGCGTCGAGCAGGTCGTGGGACCAGCCGATCACCGCCCGCAGCGACCGGTGCCGCTCGTTCGCACCGCGTCCGCCGGTGACGAGCCGCAGCCGGTCGTCGAGTCCCGCGCTCAACCCGTCCGCGCCGAGGGAGGCCGCGCGTGCCGCCGCGAGCTCGAGGGCGAGCGGCATGCCGTCGAGACGTGCGCACAGGTCGGTGAGCAGGGCGGGTTCGATGGCGAAGTCGGGGTCGACCGCCCGGGCCCGGTCCAGGAACAGCGTGGACGCCTCGGTGGCCAGCGGCAGCGAGGGCACGTGCATGGCCAGCTCGCCGGGCAGGCCGAGCCGCTCGCGGCTGGTCACCAGGACGGTCACGTCCGGGCACGACGTCAGCAGCCGCTCGACGAATGAACCGGCCTCGTCCAGGACGTGCTCGCAGTTGTCCAGCACGACCAGTCCCCGCCCCCGGCGCAGCCGGTCCAGGACCGCGGACTCGAGCGGGCGCGGCGGCTGCTCGGTCACGCCCAGCGCGTCCGCGACCGCAGCGACCACGAAGCCGTCACGTGCGGGGACCAGGTCGACGAACGCACCGCCTGCCGGGTAGTCGGCCCCGACGGAGGCGGTCACGACGGCGGCCAGCCGGGTCTTGCCCATGCCGCCCGGCCCGAGCAGGGTGAGCAGCCTGGTGCCACGCAGCGCGGCGGCGACGGACTCGCGGTCGCCGTTGCGCCCCACGAACGTCGTCCGGCCGACGGGGACACCACGGATCTCACCGGCCGGTACCGGGGCATGGTCGGCGGCCAGGGCGGCGAGCTCGCGGCGGTCGGACGCGCCGAGCTTGCGCAGCAGCGACGACACGTGGCTCTCGACCGTGCGCACCGAGATGTGCAGCCGGTGCGCGATCTGGGCGTTGCTCTGGTGGTCGCCCAGGGCAGCGAGCACCTCCGCCTCGCGCTCGGATATCCCGTCCTGACCGGTCGCCACCCCCGCATGATGCCAACCCGCCGGCTGGGTGCCGGATCCGTACCGGATCCGTGGTCAGCACGGATGGCTTCGGCCTGGATCCGGCGGAGTCTCGAGGTCACCAGGCACCACCGACCGAGGAGGCACCATGAGCACCAGCCGTACGATCACCGACCCGACACCGTCGTCGACCCAGCGGTCGACCACGACCCGCCGACGCGCCGGGTCCATCACCCTGTGGACCCTGCAGGTCCTGCTCGCCGCGGCGTTCGTCATGGCGGGCCAGATGAAGCTGGCCGGCGACCCCGTCGTCATGGAGATGTTCGACGAGATCGGCGCGGGTGACTGGCTGCGGTACCTCGTCGGCACCGCCGAGGTAGCCGGCGGGCTCGGCCTGCTCGTGCCCCGGCTGTGCGGACTCGCGGCACTCGGTCTGACCGCGCTGCTCGTCGGCGCGACGTTCACCAACGTCGTCGTGCTCGACGTGGCCCCGTGGGCACCGCTCGCGTACCTCGTCCCGATGGCGGTCATCGCATGGGCCCGCCGCGACCGCACCTGCGCCCTGTTCGCCACGATCCAGGGACGATGACGGTGCTCGCCACAGACGTGACCCCACGACGGGACGGCCGGGCGGCGACGGTGCTCTGGCACACCACGATGTCGCTGGACGGCTTCGTCGCCGGCCCGGGCGACGCGATGGACTGGGTGTTCGACCACGCCCGGGGTACGGACGCCGTCGTCGACACCCTGCTCGCGTCGACCGGCGCGATCATCGCCGGCCGCCGCAGCTACGACGTCGGCCGTCGGGACCGGGCCCGCGACCCGGCAGCGGGGAGCGCCGCCGCGTACGGCGTGGCGTGGCGTGGTCCGGAGTTCGTGCTCACCCACCACGAACCGCGCGACGAGACCGACGGTGCGATCACCTTCCTGTCCGGCGACATCGGGGCCGCCGTCGCCACCGCCGCGGAGGCGGCGGGCGGGAAGGGCGTCGTGGTCATCGGCGGTGACGTCGCGCGGCAGTGCCTGGCCGCCGGTCTCCTGGACGAGATCCTGGTGCACGTCGCGCCGGTGCTCCTGGGCCACGGTGTCCGGCTCTGCGCCGGTGCCGGGGACGAACCGGTCGCGCTCGAGCCGGTCGACGTGCAACGGTCGGGCCAGGTCGCCGACCTGCGTTACCGCGTGCTGAGGAGGTCGTCATGACGGACCAGCCAGAGCTCGAGGCGCGTGGGCGCGCCGTTCTCGACGGCCTGCTGTACATGGTCCTCGGCACCGTGGACGCGGCCGGGCGCCCCTGGGTCACGCCGGTCTTCTTCAGCCCGGACGGCACGACCGACTTCTACTGGGTGTCGTCGCCCGAGGCCCAGCACTCGCGCAACATCGCGGGGTGCCCGGACGTGAGCGTGGTGGTGTTCGACTCGACGGTGCCGATCGGGGGTGCGCAGGCCGTCTACATGCGAGCGCGGGCCGCCGAGGTGCCGGTCGACGAGCTGGAGCGGTGCGCGCCGCTGTTCGCCGCGCGCGTCCCCCAGGTGCGGGACTACACCGCGGACAAGCTGCAGCCGCCGGCGGCGCTGCGCCTGTACCGGGCGTCGGTCACCGAGCACTCGGTGCTGGTGCGCGGCAGCGACCCCACGTACGGGCGAGGGATCGACTCCCGCGTCGTCGTCGATCTCACCTGACCCAGTCGTCGGCGGCGGTGGACCATATCGGCGCTCACCGATTGGATCTGTCGACCCGGGCGGTCTTCCCCGTAGCGTCACCGGTTCCGACGGTGCCGCGCGCACCGATCGTCCGGACCGCCGGTCCGGGGCAGCCGATTCCACGGGACGTGAGATGACGACACCAGCGCACAGCCTGCCGGCCGAGGACGGCGTGGTCGCCGCGCTGCGGGACCAGGTCGACGGGCAGGTGCTCACCGAGCGCGAGCCCGGCTACGACGAGGCCCGGGCGATCTGGAACGCCCTGGTCGACAGACGTCCGCAGCTGATCGTGCGGTGCGCGAGCACCGGCGACGTGGTGACCGCGATCCGCACCGCGCGTGAGCTCGGCCTGGAGGTCGGGGTCCGCTGCGGTGGGCACAGCGCGGTGGGGCACGCGGTGCCGGACGGCGGCCTGATGATCGACCTGACCCCGATGGGTGAGGTCACCGTCGACCCTGCCGGACGGCGGGCCCGGGTGCGGGGTGGCGCCCTGCTCGGCGCGCTCGACCGGGCCACGCAGCCGCACGGCCTCGCGACCACGGCCGGCAACGTGTCGCACACCGGCGTCGGCGGGCTGACCCTCGGCGGCGGGATGGGGTGGCTGGCCCGCAAGTACCGGCTCGCCTGCGACAACGTGGTCTCGTACGAGGTGGCCACCGCGGACGGCAGCGTCGTGCGGGCCAGCGCGGACGAGCACCCGGACCTCTACTGGGGGCTGCGCGGTGGCGGCGGCAACTTCGGTGTCGTCACCGAGTTCGAGTTCCGGTTGCACGAGACGGGCACCCAGGCGGTGTCGGTCGAGCTCGACTTCCCGCTCGACGACGCGGCAGCGGTGCTGCGCGGGTGGCGGGACCTAAGCACCGACGCGCCCCGCGAGGCGACGTTCACCGCGTTCGTCGACGACGACCGGCTCATCGTCGGCTATGTCTGGGTCGGAGATCCCGGTGCCGGCACGCGGCTGGTCCCGGCGATCCGGGACCTGGGCCGGCCCAAGGCGGAACGGGTGGACGAGACGTCGTACCTGTCGCTGCAGTCCCGCGGGGACAGTGACCGGCTCGGCGTGCACGCGCTGCGCCGCTACTCCGGCGGCCACTACTTCCGCGCCCTCACCGACGAGGTGATCGACGTGATGCTCGCGGCGGCGGCGCACGGTGGGTTCACCCCGGCCGCTGGCCTGCAGGCCTACGGCGGGGCGATCGCCGACGTCGCCGACGCCGACACCGCGTTCAGCCACCGGGACGCGGCCTTCGAGCTGAACGTCGGAGTCGGGTGGGACGATCCGGCGGAGGACGAGGCCCGGATCGCAGCCTCGAGGGCGTACATCGCCGCGCTGAGCCCGTTCGCGAGCGGCGCCTACGGCAACCGGGCCGAGGCGGGGGTCTCGAGCGACGACCCCCGGATCTACTCCGCGGCCAAGCTGGACCGGCTCACCGCCATCAAGGACGCGTACGACCCGGACAACGTGTTCCACCTCAACCAGAACATCTCCCCGTCCCGATAGCACTGGAGGACACCGTGCGACGGCTCGTCAATGACACCTTCGTCAGCCTCGACGGCCTGGTGGAGCGGCTCCCGGACTGGCACTTCGACTATCACGACGACGAGACCCAGCAGGTCGCCCTCGACCACCTCGTCGCGTCCGACGCGTTGCTGATGGGTCGCCGGACGTACGACGTCTACGCCTCGGCGTGGCCCGGCCGTCCCGGCGAGATGGCCGAGCGGATCAACGAGATCGCCAAGTACGTCGTGTCCGGCACGCTGGACGAGGCGTCCTGGAAGAACACCACGATCCTCCGGGGCGACCTCGCCACCGAGGTCGCCAAGCTCAAGACCGACCCCGGGCAGGACATCCTCATGCACGGCTTCGGCCCGGTGGCCAGGGAGCTGCTGCCGCACGGGCTGGTGGACGAGCTCAGGCTCTGGGTGCACCCGGTGATCGCCGGCGTCGGCGAGGTCGGCGACCTGCTGTTCCGGGAGGGCACGCGGGCGAAGTTCCGTCTCGTCGACGTGCGCAGCTTCCCCACCGGCATGGTCATCCTCAGCTACCAGCCGTCGGTAGGCGTCTGAGCGACGCGTAGTTTGCCGCGCATGAGCCCAGGCGCGGCGGCACCCGCACGGGTGGTGGTCGTCGGTGCCGGCCTCGCGGGGCTGGCGGCCGCGACCGTGCTCCGCGAGCGCGGGGTCGACGTCACGGTGCTGGAGGCCCGTGACCGGGTCGGCGGCCGCGTCTGGTCCGACGAGGTCGCGGGGCCCGACGGCCCACCGGCGACCATCGAGCGCGGTGCCGAGTTCGTGCTGGCCGGCTACGACCGCTTCCGGGCGTACGCGGCCCGGCACGACCTGGACCTGGTCGACACCCGGATGAGCTACTACGTCCGCGAGCTGCACGAGCACCCGCACGTCACGACCCGCGTGCTCGCGGACGCGGGCCGGGCAGCGACCCGTGCGCTCGCCGAGGTGCCGGGTGGCACCAGCGTCGCCGACCTGCTCGCCGGGCTGGCGATGCCGGACGACGTCCGGGAGTCGCTGCGGGCAAGGATCGAGGTGTCCAGCGGGGCGGCGGCCGACCAGGTCCACGCCGGCGTGCTCGAGCACATCGCGTCGTTCGAGCCGTTGCCGAGCTGGCGGCTCGGTGGCGGCAACAGCCTGCTGGCCCACGCGATGCACATGGCGCTCGGGGACTGCGTGCACCTGTCGTCGCCGGTCACCGCGGTACGAGACCACGGTGCGTCCGTCGCGGTGTGCACCGCCGCAGCCGAGACGGTGGCCGACGCCGTCGTCGTCGCCCTGCCGCTCGGCGTGCTGCGCGCCGGCGTGGTCGACCTCGGCCCGGCGGCGGCATCGGTGGGTGAGCACACGGTCCTGGCCTCCGGCCACGCCGCCAAGCTGCACCTGCCGCTGGCGCACCGGCCGCCCGCCAGCGCGGTGCTGTCGGTCGAGCACCGGTTCTGGACGTGGACGGCGGCCGACCCGTCCGGTGCGGTGGCGCCGGTGCTGAACTGCTTCGCCGGGTCTGCCGAGGCGGTCGACCGGCTCGACGTCGCCGCCGGCCCGGCCCGGTGGGCCGACCTGGTGCGGGAGATCCGGGCGGACGTGCCGTACGCACCGGCGGACCCGGTGCTGACGCACTGGGCCGCCGACCCGTACGCGCTCGGCGCCTACTCCGCCCGCGGTCCCGCCTGGACGCCGGACCACGACGAGGTGCTCATGCGGACGGTGGGCCGGCTGTTCTTCGCGGGCGAGCACACCGCCGGCGAGCTGAGCGGCCTGATGGAGGGTGCGCTGCGCAGCGGCGAGCGGGCCGCCGAGCAGATCCTCACCAGTGCGCCGCCTGACGGCGACGCTCGTCGTCGCTGACGCGTGGACAGGTGACGCACACACCGGCGCCGGGTGCGCGGTAGAGGAAGCAGCAGCTGTACCGCCGCCGGGTCCAGTGCCGCCGGCCGCGCGCGTCGTCGATCTCGTGCAGCGTCGAGCCACCCACCCAGCGCTCGTCGTCGGCCAGGACGAGCCGCGCGTCGGCGGCGGCGCGGTCCGGCTCGCCGCTGACCCAGCCGCCAGTCATCATCGCCACGTCGATCGCGTCGGTGACCGCCCCCCACAGCCCGTGTCTGCCGATACGGGTCGTCGGCGCGTACGCCGCGACCACCTGCTCGGCGTGGTCGAGCAGTGCGCGTCGCAGCGCCCAGGCCAGTGCATGGAGACCGGCGACGACCTCGGCATCGGAGTCGTTGGAGGCCGGATCGTCAACCAGGCAACGGAACTGGGCCGACTCCAGCGCGGTCGCTGCCACCGGCGTCCCGGCCGCACCGCGGAGCAGGTGCACGACCTCGGGCGCGATCACCGGCACCCGGCGGTCGAGGTGGAACACGCCGACGGCGGGCAGCACCACCGCCGTCAGGTACCAGTCGAGCACCAGGCCCTGCCCGGTGAGCAGGCCGTCGTCGTCGCCACCACCGAACACGCCGGCCGCCTCGTGCTGCCAGCCGCGCAGCGCCTCGGCGTCACCGAGCAGGTCGGCGCAGCGGGTCCAACCGGGCCGCTCGTCCACCGCGGCCCGCACGTTCGTCCACGAGACCCCGGCATCCAGTCGGGCCAGGCTCTGCGCGACGGCACCCACGCCGACCGACGCTACGGCACCCGGCCCGCTCCCCCCCGCCCCGGTTGTGGCGGCAACACGCGGGTGACACACCGCCGCGGCCGGCGCTTGGCCGCCACAACGCCCTAGGGGTGGGCTGGGCTCAGAAATACTCGAGCAGGTACGGCTCCGCTGCGAACGCGGAATCCAGCACGGCATCGTGGTCCGGGCTGCCGCCGGTCGCGAGCCCCGCAACGCGGACACTGGCCATGCCGCAGCCGGCGAACAGCGCGGCCAGCCCGTTCGGGCCGAGCCGGACGCCGTCCCCGCTGCCGGCGACCACCTCGCCGGCGCCGCCGGACACCCGCAACAGCCACGGACCGGCACATCGCGGCACCCGCGGGTCGTCGACCACAAGCGGGACCTCCGCGCTCACCCCGACCGGGAAGCCGCGACCGGACACCGCAGCGGGCAGGTCGAGCACCCGCAGCATCCACCGGTTGACCTCGACCCCCAGCTCGGGGCCCTCCCCGAGCAGCAGCGGCAACGGGTCGTGCGGCCCGAGGTAGGCGTGGACGGTCTTCGCCGTCGACGAACCCGACCCGATGACCGACCAGAGCGCCCGGGCCGTCGGCTCGCTGCCGGCCACCAGCTCGTGCACCAGCAGGTCGCCGTGGAGCCAGCCGTACCGGCAGTAACCGTCGTCGGCGACGTAGCCGAACACGTCATCGTCGGCCAGCGACTTCCGGACCTCGTCGGCACCGTCGTCCAGCGGCCCGCTGGAGCGAGCCCGGCCGTGCACGGCGGTGGCGATCGCGACGATCGCCTCGGCGTCGGCCGGCACCGCACGGCGTACGGGCACCTCACGACCGCCGAGCCGGCGCAACAGGTCGGTACGCACGCTCATCCGGTGCTGGCCGCCGCCGAACTCCCACCCCAGTCCGCGGTAGACCGGCAGCGTCGCGGGATAGAGCACAGACACGGCGTCGCCGAGGTCGACCACCCGGTCGAGCAGGGCACCCATCAGCAGCGAGCCCACCCCGCGGCCGCGGTGCTCGGGCGCGACCACGACACCGGCGATGCCCGCCATCGGCAGGCTCCGTCCGCCCCACCACTGCCGCATGTCCCAGGCCCGCGCGGCCGCCACCACCCGGTCACCGTCGTGGACCACCAGACAGCGTCGCTGCGGGATCAGCTTCTGGTGGAATTCGTACCAGCCCGGCCGATCCGCCTCCCGGATCGGGCCGAACGAGCGGGTCCGGACGTCCAGCATCTGGTCGAGGTCGTCGGCCGCGAGGTCGCGGACGGAGAGCTGTGACGAGGCCATGGCGCGGACTCTAGGCTGACCCCACCGTCGACCGCCGAGGAGATTCCGCATGCCGCAGACCGTCCAGGGTGTCATCGCCCGCGCCAAGGGTGAGCCCGTCACGCTCGAGAACGTCGTCGTTCCCGACCCGGGTCCCGGCGAGGCGGTCGTGCAGGTGCAGGCCTGCGGGGTGTGCCACACCGACCTGCACTACCGTGAGGGCGGCATCAACGACGAGTTCCCGTTCCTGCTCGGCCACGAGGCGGCAGGTGTCGTCGAGGCGGTCGGTACGGGTGTCGACAACGTCGCGCCGGGCGACTTCGTGATCCTCAACTGGCGTGCGGTGTGCGGCGACTGCCGGGCCTGTCGCCGCGGCCGGCCGTGGTACTGCTTCGCCACCCACAACGCCGCGCAGAAGATGACCCTCGAGGACGGCACCGAGCTCTCACCCGCGCTGGGCATCGGCGCGTTCGCGGACAAGACGCTGGTCGCGTCCGGGCAGTGCACGAAGGTCGACCCGGCGGCGTCGGCGGCGACGGCCGGGTTGCTGGGATGCGGGGTGATGGCCGGGCTCGGTGCCGCCGTCAACACCGGCGCGGTGACCCGCGGCGACTCGGTGGCCGTCATCGGCTGCGGCGGGGTGGGCAACGCCGCGGTGGCCGGCGCGCGGCTCGCGGGCGCGGCGCAGATCATCGCGATCGACGTCGACGCCAAGAAGCTGGTGTGGGCCGAGGGGCTCGGTGCCACCCACACCGTCGACGCCCGCGAGGTCGGGGACGTGGTGGAGGCCGTGCAGGCGCTGACCGGTGGCTTCGGCGCCGACGTCGTCATCGACGCGGTCGGGCGGCCGGAGACCTACACCCAGGCGTTCTACGCCCGCGACCTCGCCGGCACGGTGGTGCTGGTGGGCGTCCCCACCCCCGACATGCGGCTCGAGCTGCCGCTGATCGACGTCTTCGGCCGGGGCGGGTCGCTGAAGTCGAGCTGGTACGGCGACTGCCTGCCCAGCCGCGACTTCCCGATGCTGATCGACCTGTACCTGCAGGGCCGGCTCGACCTCGACGCGTTCGTCAGCGAGACGATCGGGATCGGTGACGTCGAGGCGGCCTTCGACAAGATGCACCGCGGCGAGGTGCTGCGCTCGGTCGTCCAGTTCTGACCGCGACACCCATGCCGGCGTCGGGCGATCGGTCCCCCGGAGGCCGGCCGCCGCAGGGGCGACGGCTGGACGGGGTCGACGCCGCCCGTGGGGTCGCGCTGCTCGGCATGATGGCGGTGCACGTGCTGCCTGGCGTCGACGCCGCCGGCGAGGTCACCTGGGCGCACGAGCTGGCCCGCGGTCGGGCGTCGGCGGCCTTCGCCGTGCTCGCCGGGGTCGCGATCGCGCTGTCCACCGGCGGGACCACCCCGCCCGCCGGCCGCCGCTGGGCCGCGGCCGCGGCCGGACTGCTGGTGCGCTGCGTGCTGATCGGCCTGCTCGGTCTCGGCCTGGGCGAGGCCGACTCCGGCCTGGCGATCATCCTGGTCTACTACGCCCTGCTGTTCGGGCTCGCCGCTCCGCTGCTCGGGTTGTCGTGGCGCCCGCTCGCCGCGCTGGCGGTCGGCGTGGCGGTGCTGGTGCCGGCCTGGTCGCACGCCGTACGCGCCGACCTGCCCCCGTTGCGCGGGCCGAGCCCGAGCTTCGCCGACCTCGCCGAGCTGCCGACCCTGCTCACCGAGCTCACGTTCACCGGCTACTACCCCGCCCTCGCCTGGGTCGCCTACCTGGCGGCCGGGCTGGCTGCCGGCCGGCTCGACCTGCGCAGCCCGGTCGTCGCCAGGCGGGTGCTGCTGGTCGGGGTGGCGCTGGCGGTGTCGGCGTACCTGCTCGCCCAGGTCCTGGTCGACCGCGCGATCGCCTCCGGCGAGCTGCGGCCGACCGCCGCCGACGAGATCCGGCACGGCACCACGCCGACACTGTCGTGGTGGTGGCTCACGATCGCCGAGCCGCACAGCGGCACCACCCTCGACCTGGCGGCCACCACCGGCACTGCGCTCACCCTGCTCGGGGTGGCCCTGTTGCTCACCCCCCTTGTGGGCAAGGCGATCCTGCCGCTCGCCTGGGTCGGCAGCATGACGCTCACGCTCTACTCGGCGCACGTGGTCGCCGTCGCGTACGACATCGGTCCCGACGACCCGGAGCAGCGCTACGTCACGCACGTGATCGCCGCGTTCGTCATCGCCGCCGCCTGGCGCTGGCGGTGGCCCCGCGGACCGCTCGAGCAGCTGGTGTCGTGGCCGTCGCGGGCGACCACCCGGCTGGTCAGCTCCGCCCGTTAGCGTGACCTCATGACCCGCATCGACCGTGTCGTCACGTCCGGGACGTTCAGCCTCGACGGCGAGACCTTCGACGTCGACAACAACGTGTGGCTGGTGGGCGACGACGACCGCGTGGTCGTCATCGACGCGGCCCACCACGCCGAGCCGATCATCGAGGCCATCGGCGAGCGAGAGGTCGTGGCCATGCTGCTCACGCACGGGCACGACGACCACATCAGCGCCGCCGGCGACCTGTGGGACATCACCCACGCGCCGATCTGGCTGCACCCTGCCGACCGGATGCTGTGGGACGTGCTCTACCACGAGATCGGACCCGACGGCGACCTCGTCGACGGAGCCGTCGTCAAGGTGGGCGGCATCGAGGTGACCGCGCTGCACACGCCCGGCCACTCCCCCGGCAGCAGCTGCCTGTACGTGCCCGACCTGGGCACGGTCTTCACCGGCGACACCCTCTTCCAGGGCGGGCCGGGCGCCACCGGACGCTCGTTCTCCGACCGGCCGACCATCGAGGCGTCCATCCGCGAGCGTCTGCTCGCCCTGCCCGCCGACACGGTGGTACGAACCGGGCACGGCGACGGCACGACGATCGGCGAGGAGGCGGCGCGACCGCCCTTCTCGTGATCACGATGTGGGAGTCGTGGCGACGTCCTGCCGCGCTCCGCCGGGTGAGAGCATGGCCGGGAACCCGCACCGACGAGGAGCCCGCATGTCCGAGACGCACGAGCAGCCGCTGGGCACGTTCGACCCCGAGGTCGCGGCGGCAGTCGACGCGGAGCTGAGCCGCCAGCAGCAGACGCTGGAGATGATCGCCAGCGAGAACTTCGCGCCGCTGGCCGTGCTGCAGGCGCAGGGCAGCGTGCTCACCAACAAGTACGCCGAGGGCTACCCGGGCCGGCGCTACTACGGCGGGTGCGAGCACGTCGACGTCACCGAGACGCTCGCGATCGAGCGGGTGAAGGCATTGTTCGGCGCGGCGTTCGCCAACGTGCAGCCGCACTCCGGCGCCACCGCCAACGCGGCCGCGATGATGGCGCTGCTCTCCCCGGGCGACACGATCCTGGGTCTCGACCTCGCCCACGGCGGCCACCTCACGCACGGCATGCGGCTGAACTTCTCCGGCAAGCTCTACCACGTCGTGGCCTACCACGTGAGCAAGGAGGACGCCCTCATCGACATGGACGAGGTGCGCTCCCTCGCCCGGCAGCACCAGCCGTCGATGATCATCGCGGGCTGGTCGGCCTACCCCCGGCACCTCGACTTCGCCGCCTTCCGCGCGATCGCCGACGAGGTCGGTGCCGCGCTGATGGTCGACATGGCGCACTTCGCAGGGCTGGTCGCGGCCGGTCTGCACCCCAACCCGGTGCCGTACGCCGACGTCGTCACCTCGACCACGCACAAGACACTGTGCGGCCCGCGCGGCGGTCTCATCCTCACCGACCGCGAGGACGTCGCGAAGAAGCTGAACTCGTCGGTGTTCCCCGGCCAGCAGGGTGGCCCGCTGGAACACGTCATCGCAGCGAAGGCGGTGTCGTTCAAGGCGGCCGCCAGCGACGACTTCGCCGAGCGCCAGCGGCGCACGATCGAGGGCGCGAGGATCCTGGCCGAGCGGCTGGACGCCGCCGACATGCGCGAGGTCGGCGTCAGCGTGCTCACCGGTGGCACCGACGTGCACCTGGTGCTGGTCGACCTGCGCGACTGCGAGCTCACCGGGCGCGAGGCGGAGGACCGGCTGGACGGCATCGGGATCACGGTCAACCGCAACGCGGTGCCGTTCGACCCGCGTCCGCCGATGGTCACCTCCGGGCTGCGCATCGGCACCCCCGCCCTGGCGACCCGTGGCTTCGGACCGGAGCAGTTCACCGAGGTCGCCGACGTGATCGCCGGTGCGCTGCGCCCGCAGCTCTCCGAGGCCGACGACGACGCACTGCGCGACCGGGTTCGCGCGCTGACCGACGCCTTCCCGCTCTACGCCGGCCTGCGGCCCTTCAGCAGCTGATCGTGTAGTCCCCCCGTGACCATCAGCGTCTTCGACCTCTTCTCCATCGGCATCGGACCGTCCAGCTCGCACACGGTCGGCCCGATGCGCGCGGCCCGGATGTTCGCCGACTCGCTGGTCGAGTCCGGGGAGCTGACCCGGGTCCACCGGCTGCACGTCGAGCTGTTCGGCTCGCTCGGCGCCACCGGGCACGGACACGGCAGCCCCAAGGCGGTGCTGCTCGGCCTGCAGGGCGAGGATCCCGAGACCGTCGACACCACCACCGCCGACGCCCGTACCGACGAGGTACGCAGCAGCGGTCTGCTCGCGCTGGCCGGCAGTCACCCGGTGGCGTTCGTCGTCGACGACGACCTGGTCATGCACCGTCGCAAGGCGTTGCCCTACCACCCCAACGGCATGACGTTCGCCGCCACCGACGCGGCGGGCGACCTGGTCGCCGAGCGCACCTACTACTCGGTCGGCGGCGGGTTCGTGGTCGACCCAGAGGCCGACCCCGCCGCCGGTGCCGCTCGGATCGTCCCGGACACCACGGACGTGCCGTACCCGTTCACCACCGGCGCCGAGCTGCTCGAGCACGCCGAGCGCACCGGCCTCTCTATCGCGGGGCTGATGCTCGCCAACGAGCAGGTACGACAGACCGATACCGAGATTCGTCAACGCCTGTTGACGATCTGGCAGGTCATGCAGGACTGCGTGGCCACCGGTTGTGCCACGCCGGGCGTGCTGCCGGGCGGGCTCAAGGTGCCACGGCGCGCACCCGAGCTCTACGCCAAGCTCACCGCCGACGCCCCCGAGGGCGACGACGTCGGCGGCGACCCGTTGCGCGGGCTCGACTGGGTCAACCTCTACGCGCTCGCGGTCAACGAGGAGAACGCCTCCGGCGGACGCGTGGTCACCGCACCGACCAACGGCGCGGCCGGGATCATCCCATCGGTGCTGCACTTCTGCACCCGTTGGACGACCCACCGCAGCGACGACGACGTGGTGCGGTTCCTGCTCACGGCCGGTGCGATCGGCGTGCTGTACAAGGAGAACGCGTCGATCTCCGGCGCCGAGGTCGGTTGCCAGGGTGAGGTCGGCTCGGCCTGCTCGATGGCGGCCGGCGGGCTGGCGGAGGTGCTGGGCGGCACCCCGCGCCAGGTCGAGAACGCCGCGGAGATCGCCATGGAGCACAACCTCGGGCTCACCTGTGACCCGGTCGGCGGGCTGGTGCAGATCCCGTGCATCGAGCGCAACGCGGTCGCGTCGGTCAAGGCGATCACCGCGGCCCGGATGGCGCTGCGCGGCGACGGCACCCACGTGGTGAGCCTGGACAAGGTGATCAAGACGATGCGTGACACCGGCCGGGACATGAAGGTGAAGTACAAGGAGACCGCGCGTGGTGGTCTCGCGGTCAACGTGGTCGAGTGCTGAGCCCGTACCTGACCCGACCGTTGCTGGGCCTGCACCTGCTGCTCGTCGTCGTCCTCGCCGGCACCGTCCTGGCCGGCTGGTGGCAGCTCGACGCCTGGCGCGACGCGCAGCGCGACGACGCGGCCGAGCGAGCCGGACGCGACCCGGTGCCGCTCGACGACGTGCTGGGACCGGACGACCCGCTGGCCAACGAGGACGACGGGGTGCCCGTCGAGGTGGTGGGCACGTACGCGCCGCGCGAGCAGCAGTTCCTGGTGTCCGGTCGCACTGACGAGGGCCGGGACGGCTACTGGGTGCTGAGCCCGCTGCGGGTGGCCGGGACGTCGCCGGCCTCAGCGCTGCTGGTGGTGCGGGGCTGGGTGGCCGACGCCGGGCGGCTGCCGCCGGTGCCGGCCGGTGAGGTGCGCGAGACCGGCGTGCTCACCCCCGGTGAGGAGGGCTCGGGCGCGCTGCAGGCAGGGCGGGTCGTCGACGCGGTACGCATCCCCGCGCTGGTCAACGCCGTCGACACCGACCTGTACGGCGCGTTCCTGATCAGCGCGCCGCCGCCACCGCCGGGCATGCAGCCGGTGCAGCCGCCCGTCGCCGACCCCGGCTGGGCGGCCGGGTTGCGCAACCTCGCGTACGCGCTGCAGTGGTGGGCCTTCGGCGGGTTCGCGGTGTTCCTGTGGTGGCGGATCTGCGCCGAGCAGCGATCGGTAGCCTCGGAGGCGTGAGGGCGGCGCTGCTGAGGTACCAGGTCATGGCATGGGTGGTCGGCGTGCTGCTGGTCGTGCTGGTGTGCATCGGGGTGCCGCTGAAGTACCTGGCCGACGAGGGCACCGGCAGCCAGGACCTCGGCGAGTGGATCACCACCTACCTCGGTGTCGCCCACGGGTGGCTGTACATGCTCTTCCTGGTGATGGCCGCGCTGCTCGCCCGCCGGGCGCGCTGGAGCATCGGCTTCACCCTCACCACCCTGCTGCTCGGCACGGTGCCGTTCGCCAGCTTCTACGCCGAGCGCCGCGCGACCGCGCGGACCCGGGCGCTCCAGCCGACCCTCTGACCCCCGCGCTCATCCGCGCGCTTGCGCCTGGGTCGGTGCGGTGACCTGAGATGCCGCGCATTGCTCGTTCGGGGCGGCTGAACGCGCAGTTGCCGGCATCTCGCGTCCCGGCCGCCGCGGTGAGGTCAGCTCTTGGCGGCCTTGCCCCCGGACTTGGGCGTCGCGGGCTTGTCGCCGTCGCCGGCGGCCGCGTCGCTGCCGTCGGTCGCCTCGGCACCGGCGGTCGCGGTGTCGGCTGGCACGTCGGCGGGCTTGGCCGCACCCGAGCCTGCTGCCGGCGGGGGGGTGGCCGCCTCGGGCCGGCGCGGTGCGGGCGTCGGCGACGTCGGCACCACCACGCCGGCGTCGTTGCCGCGCAGCTTGCCAGCGGCCCACGCGGCCGCAGCGGCCAGCCCGAGCGCGACCACGATGCGACGGAACCAGTGCTTCTTCGGCTTCTCCTGGCCCACCGCGGAGCGGGCCTTGTCGGCCGCCTCGCCGCCTCGCTTCTTGGCCTTCTTGCGGGCCTTCTTGGTCGACTTGGCGAGGTCCTTGCGCGTCTTCTTCGTGCGCCGGTCGACCTCCTCGCGAGCCGCCCCCGCGGCGGCGACGGTCGCGGCCGCGGCGGTGGCCGCCGCCGACTGCACGGCTGGCTTCACGTCGGCGTGGTACTTCTCCTGCGCACGCTTGGCGGCGTCCTCGGCAGCCGGCACCAGCGTGGTCTGGGCCTTCTCGCTCAGCTGCGCCGCGGTCTCGGCGGCCTTGGCCTGCGCCGTGGCGCCGAGGTCCTTGGCCTGGTCCAGCGCGCGATCCTTGCGCGGCTTGCGGCGGACGTGCATGGGACGGACCTCCTGGTCAGTGCTCACCGGCGGCGCTTGCCGGTCGGTCTTTCGCCCACTCTTTCGCGAGCGGGCGCGTCTGTCACTTCGGTGGGCGGAACGTAGGATCGCCACGCTACCCGTCCGACCCGTACCCGACCGAGGGAGACCCCGTGGCCGAGTCCACGTACGCCACCCTGCACACCACCAAGGGCGACGTCAGGATCCGCCTCTTCCCCGACCACGCCCCCACGACCGTGGCCAACTTCGTCGGCCTCGCCGAGGGGACGAAGGAGTGGACCGACCCGCGTTCCGGGAGCGCGTCCTCGACGCCGCTGTACGACGGCACCGTCTTCCACCGGGTGATCGAGGGGTTCATGGTCCAGGGCGGTGACCCGCTCGGCACCGGCACCGGCGGGCCCGGCTACGAGTTCGAGGACGAGTTCCACCCCGAGCTCAGCTTCGACCGGCCGTACCTGCTGGCGATGGCCAACGCCGGCCCCGGCACCAACGGCTCGCAGTTCTTCATCACCCTCGGCGCGACCACCTGGCTGAACTTCAAGCACACCATCTTCGGCGAGGTCGTCGACGACGAGAGCAAGGCCGTGGTCGACGCGATCGGCACCACTCGGACCGGCCGCGCCGATCGTCCGGTCGACGAGATCAGGCTCGACCGGGTCGTCATCGAGCGCGTCGAGGGCTGACGGGCCCCGACGGTGACCAGCCCCACCGAGCCCGGCGCGCAGCCGCAGGCGGCGCCGCGGTGCTACCGGCACACCGACCGGGAGACCTGGATCAGCTGCCAGCGCTGCGGCAAGCCGATCTGCCCCGACTGCATGCGCCCGGCGTCGGTGGGGTTCCACTGCCCGGACTGCGTGGCCGAGGCGGCGAAGTCGGTGCGGCAGCCCCGCACGGCCGCCGGCGGCCTGATCCCGCAGACGGCGGGCCGGGTCACGATGGTGCTGATCGGGCTCAACCTGGTGGCCTTCGTCATCGTGCGGTTCGCCGAGAGCCAGGAGTTCTACGCGCAGTCGGTGATGCTCGGCGACTCGGAGTGCTACAGCGACGTCGGCTGCGTGCGCGGCGTCGACGACGGCGCGTGGTGGCGGCTGGGCACCTCGGTCTTCCTGCACTCCCAGTTCCTGCACCTGCTGTTCAACATGTACGCGCTGTGGGTCTTCGGGCCGATGCTGGAACGCTACCTCGGCTACGCGCGATTCCTGGCGCTGTACCTCACCTGCGGGTTCGCCGGTTCGGTCGCCGTGCTCTGGCTCAGCGACCCCACCGTGCCGACCCTCGGCGCCTCGGGGGCGATCTTCGGGCTGTTCGGCGCCGCGCTGGTGCTGCTGCGCTCGCGCGGCCTGGACACGACGGCGCTGATGGTGCTGCTGGGGATCAACCTGGTCATCACGTTCACCATCCCCGACATCAGCTGGCAGGGGCACCTGGGCGGGCTCGCCGTCGGCCTCGGGCTCGGGGCGATGTTCGCGTACGCACCTCGGCACCGCCGCACGGTGGTGCAGGTGGTCAGCCTCGCCGGACTCTGGGCGGCGCTGGTCGGCCTGGTCGCCGTGCACGCGCTGATCTGACGTTGTCCCCATTGGGGACAACTCTTGTGGATAACTACAGCGCTGTGATTCCCGGTGGGCGGGCGGGAGCTCACTCCCACTGGGTGGCGAACACGAAGCCGACGCCGATGACGGCCATGCCGATCAGCAGGTTCCAGCCACCGAGGTTGCCGAAGACGCCCAGGTCGGGCACGACGTAGTACAGGACCACCCAGGCGAGCCCGGCCAGCCAGCACGTGATCATCAGCGGGGCAGCCATCCGCTTCACGAACCCCGGTCCGTGCGCCTGCGTCCGCTGTGGTGGACCGAGGCTGGTCGAGGACTTCTTGCGACTGCGGGACTTCGGCACCAGGGCACCTCGTGCTCAGGGGCGGGACGGTTCGGGCGTCGTCTAGCGTAGACCGTGTGGCGGAGGCGGGTCGGGGCGCATGGTGGGTGGTCGTCCCGCTGATCTCCGCGGTCGCCGGGCTGCTGTTCGTGGCCAGCGCCGTCAGCGCCGACGGCACCGACCTGCGCTCGGAGAGCACCGACCTCGAGTCGCTGGTCGACACCCGTGCCGACGACGTGGCCGGGCTGCGCGCCGATCTGCGCGACGTGCAGGACGACATCGAGCAGATGTCGGCGGGCATCGGGGACGCCGAGCTGCACCGGGTGCGCCGCGAGGTGGCCGGCGTACGGGACGCCGCCGGGATGACCCCGGTGTCGGGGTCCGGCCTGGTGGTGACCCTCGACGACTCGCCGCTGGAGACGCCGCCCGAGGGCATCGACGCCAACCAGCTCGTGGTCCACCAGCAGGACATCCAGGCGTTCGTCAACGCCCTCTGGGCCGGCGGTGCGCAGGCCGTCAGCCTGCAGGACCAGCGGCTGATCTCGACCACGGGCGTGAAGTGCGTCGGCAACACGGTCGTGCTCGAGGGCGTGCCCTACTCACCGCCCTACCGGATCGAGGCGGTCGGCGAACCCGACCAGATGTACGCCGCGCTGGACAGCTCCCCCGGCGTGGAGGGCTATCGCGCCTTCGTGGAGGCGGTCTCACTCGGCCTGCTGGTCGAGACGTCCGACGACCTCGAGCTGCCGGCCTACGAGGGGCGCCCGGCGCTGGAGTACGCCGAACCGCTCTGAGCGGAGTTCCGTTCGCCGAACCGGTCCGGCAGCGGGCCACCGTCCTCGTCGTCCGGCGGCGGCTCCTCGGTGGTCGTGGTCGGTGGCTCCTCGGTGGTCGTGGTCGGCGGCTCGGTGGTCTCCGGGGCGACCGCCACCGTGATCGTGACCGTGTCGCCCGGCACCGCGTCGCCGCCGCCCTCCGGGGACTGTGCCGTGACCGTGCCCTCCTCGGCCTCGTCGGTCTCCTCCTCGGTGACGCTGACGTTCAGACCCGCGTCGTCGATCGCCGACTCGGCCTCGTCCTGGCTGAGTCCGACGACGTCGGGCACCTCCGTCGGGCCGGAGCTCACCTCGAGGGTGACCGTCGTGCCCGGCGCGACCGGGATGCCGGCGCTGGGGTTGCTGGACAGCACCGTCCCCTTCGGATCCGTGCTCTCGGTGGTCGTGAAGTCGCCGACGGTCAGTCCGGCGTCCGCGATCTCGGCCTCGGCGTCCTGGCGGCGGTCGCCCACCACGTCGGGCACCTCGATGGTGTCCGGCCCGGCGCCGACCTCCAGGGTCACGGTGTCGCCCTCGTCGACGACCTCGCCGGCGTCCGGGTCCTGGTCGGTGACGCGGCCCTTCTCGTTGGCGTCGCTGTCGACCCGCTGGACGTCGACCTCGAGACCCTCGGCCTCGATCGCCTCGACGGCGGCCCGTTCCCGGTCGCCGACCACGTCGGGCACCGTCGCCTCGACCGTGTCGTCGCCGCCGCTGTTGAGCAGCGCGTACGCCCCGCCTCCGAGCGCGAGCAGCAGCAGCACGATGAGCAGGACCCAGATCCAGGCCCGGCTCTTGCCCTTCTCGTCGTCCTCGTCGTCCTGGTCGGGGAGGAACGACGTGCTCTCGGTCGGGGGAGGCGGCGGGGCCGCGACCGGCATCATCGAGGTCGCGGAGGCGTCGACCGCCTGCCCGGCCAGTGCCCGCTCGATGTCGGCGCGCATCTGGGCGGCGGACTGGTACCGCTCGGCCGTCTTCTTGGCCAGCGCCTTGCCGACGATCGCGTCGACCTCGGGGCCGACCTCCGGCTCGATGCTGGACGCCGTCGGCGGTTCCTCCCGCACGTGCTGGTAGGCGACCGACACCGGGCTGTCGCCCTGGAACGGCGGTCGGCCGGTGAGCAGCTCGAACAGCAGGCAGCCGGTCGAGTAGATGTCGCTGCGCGCGTCGACCTGCTCGCCACGCGCCTGCTCGGGCGACAGGTACTGCGCGGTGCCCACCACGGCGGCAGTCGCGGTCATCGTCGACGAGGCGTCGGCGATGGCTCGCGCGATGCCGAAGTCCATCACCTTGACCCGGCCGGTCGGGGTCAGCATCACGTTGGCGGGCTTGATGTCGCGGTGCACGATGCCGGCCCGGTGCGAGTAGTCGAGGGCCGACAGCACGTCGGCGGTGATCTCCAGGGCCCGCTCGGGCAGGATCTTGCGCCCCTCACGCATGATCTCGCGCAGCGTCTTGCCCTCGACGTACTCCATCACGATGTACGGCACGTGCGTGCCGTCCGGCGCGACCTCCTCGCCGGTGTCGTAGACCGCGACGATGGACGGGTGGTTGAGCGAGGCCGCCGACTGCGCCTCGCGGCGGAAGCGGGCCTGGAAGGTGGGGTCGCTGGCGAGGTCGGAGCGCAGCCGCTTGATCGCCACGGTGCGTCCGAGGCGGGTGTCGTGGCCGCTCCGGACGTCGGCCATGCCGCCGCGTCCGATCAGCGCGCCGACCTCGTAGCGCTCGCCGAGCACCTTGGCGGCGCCGTCGTCCGGACCGCCTCCGGGGGGTGGCTGGGTGGTCATGGCGTCCTCTCGTTCCCGCTGCTCACTGCCCGATCACCGACTCCATCACCGACTGGGCGATCGGCCCCGCCAGTCCTCCGCCGGAGATCTCGTCCCGCGAAACCCCCTCCGTCGACTCGATGAACACCGCCACCGCGACCTCCGGGTCGTCCGCGGGCGCGAACGACACGAACCATGCGTACGGCGGCAACGTCTCGCTGCGCTCGGCCGTGCCGGTCTTGGCCGCCACGTCGACGCCCGGGATCGCCGCCTCGGCAGCGGTGCCGTCGTTGACGACCGACACCATCATCTGGGTCAGCTGCGAGGCCACCCCGCTGGACACCGCCTGGTGCAGCTCCTCCGGATCGTGCCGCTCCAGCACCTCGACGTCGGGGGAGCGGATCTCGTCGACGATGTACGGCTTCATCACCGTGCCGCCGTTGGCGATTCCCGCGGTCACCATCGCCATCTGCAGCGGCGTCGCCGACACGTCGAACTGACCGATCGCCGAGAACGCCGTCTGCGGCTCGTCCGGGTTCTCGGGGAAGACGCTGGCCACGAGACCGAGCTCGTCCAGGTAGCTCTCGTCGCCGAAGCCGAACGCCTCCGCCTGCTCGCGCAGCGCGTCGGCACCGAGGTCGAGCCCGACGGCGCCGAAGGACGTGTTGCACGAGTTGGCGAGCGCCGAGGTCAGTGACATCTCGTTGACCGAGTCGCACGTGGAGACGTCGTTGGTGAGCACCGCGGTCGTCTGCGGCAGGTCGAGCGTCGGACCGGCCGGCACCTGGGTCTCCGGCGAGTAGTCGCCGGACGACAGTGCTGCGGCGGCCGTCACCAGCTTGAACGTCGACCCGGGCGCGTAGATGTTCTGCCTCGTCCGGTCGAGCAGCGGGTCGGCCTTGTCGTCGAGCAGCTCGGCCCGCGCGCGCCGCGCCGCCTCGAAGTCGTGCGAGGCCAGCCGGTTCGGGTCGTACGACGGCCGCGACACCATCGCCAGGATGCCGCCGGTCTCGGGATCGAGCGCCACCACGGCGCCCTTGGTGTCGCCGCCGAGCGCGCGCAGCCCCTCGTCGGCGGCCTGCTGTGCGTCCGGATCGATGGTCAGCGAGACGCTGCCCCCGGTGGGCTGGTCGCTGCCGAGCAGGTCGACGACCCGGTTGACGAACAGCCGCGGGTCGCTGCCGGACAGGATGCCGTTCTGGCTGTTCTCGAGGTCGGAGCCGCCGAACTCGTACGAGTAGTAGCCGGTCAGGTTCGAGTAGAGCTGTGGGGACGGGTACTCGCGCTGGAAGTCGTAGTCGTCGTCGCTCGGCACGCTGCGTGCGATGGGTGTGCCGGTCACCAGGATCGGCCCGCGCTCCCGCGAGAACTCCTCGTCGATGACGCGGCGGTTGCCCTGCCGGGCGTTGAGGTCGTCGGCCTGCAGGAACTGCACGTAGTTGACGTTGAGCAGCAGGGCCAGGAACAGCACGCCGCAGGCCACCGCGAGCACCCGGATCGGTCGGTTCATCGCAGTCTCACCACCTGGGTCGCGTCCTCGGCCGTCATCGGCGTCACCAGCGGCTGCGGCTGCCGGGTGAGATGGCTGATCCGCAGCAGCAGCGCGATGATCGCCCAGTTGGCGACCAGCGACGACCCGCCGTACGACAGGAACGGCGTGGTGAGTCCGGTCAGCGGGATCAGCCGGGTCACGCCGCCCACGACGACGAACACCTGCAGGGCGAACGCCACCGCGAGACCGGTGGCGACGAGCTTGCCGAACGCGTCGCGGCACAGCAGCGCCACCCGCAGGCCCCGCTCCACGATCAGGGCGTAGACCACGATGATCGCCATCAGGCCGGTGAGGCCGAGCTCCTCACCAAGCGACGTGATGATGAAGTCGGAGTACGAGAACGGGGTCAGCGTGGGGTCGCCCTGGCCGAAGCCGGTGCCGACCAGGCCGCCGAAGGCCATGCCGTACAGACCCTGCACGATCTGGTAGTAGACGTCCGGCGCGCTGAACGGGTCGAGCCAGCCGGTGACCCGGCTCTCCACGTGCGAGAAGGTGAGGTAGCTGAAGTAGGCACCGCCGAGGAACAGCAGCGTCCCGACGACCGCCCAGCCGACCCGCTCGGTCGCGACGTAGAGCATCACCACGAACAGCCCGAAGAACAGCAGCGACGACCCGAGGTCGCGCTGGAAGACCAGCACACCGAGGCTGACCAGCCAGGCGGCGAGGATCGGGCCGAGGTCGCGGCCGCGGGGCAGGTCGATGCCGACGAACCTGCGGCCCGCGAGCGCGAGCGCGTCCCGCTTGACCACCAGGTAGCCGGCGAAGAACACCACCAGGCAGATCTTCGCCAGCTCGCCCGGCTGGAAGCCGAGCGGGCCGACCCGGATCCAGATCCGGGCGCCGTTGATCTGCTGTCCCAGACCGGGCACCAGGGGCAGCAGCAGCAGCGCGAGGGCGGCCAGGCCGAGGGTGTAGGTGTAGCTCTGCAGCCGACGGTGGTCGCGGATCACCACCAGCACGACGATGAACGCCAGCACGCCGATGAACGTCCACACCACCTGCTGGGCGGCGGTCCCGTCGCCGTCGACGCCGGTCTCCAGGTCGAGGTCGAGCCGGTAGATCATCGCCAGGCCGAGGCCGTTGAGCATCACGACCAGCGGCAGCAGGACCGGGTCGGCGTACGGCGCGAGCAGCCGGACGGCGATGTGGGCGACCACGGCGAGCGCGACGAACCCGCCGGCGACCAGAGTGATGTCGGCGGGGATGTCACCGGCATAACCGATGCCCACCGACACGTACGCGCCGACGCCGACGAGCAGTGCCACCAGCAGCAGGAACAGCTCGGTGCCGCGGCGCTTGCGCGGCACGACGCCGGCGGGCAGGTCGAGGGCGCTCACCGGCCACCTCCCTGACCGCCGCCACCGCCGGCACCGCCGCCACCGCCACCGGCGCCGCCACCACCGCCACCGGCGCCGCCGCCACCGCCGGCGCGCGCCGCCACCACCGCCACCTCGGGGGGTCGGCGTCGGCGTGGTCGGCGTGGTCGGCGTGGTCTCGGTCGCCTCGCTGCCCTCGCAGTCGGCAGCCGACCGGCCACCGGCGGCACAGTCGCGGGCCAGCTCCCGCAACGACGCGACGGTCGCCTCGGCGTCGTCGAGGCTCTCGGCCGTGATGCCCTCGCTGACCTGTTCGGACTGGAAGTCGGGCAGGTCGCTCACCGGCAGTGTGGTCTGGTCCTCGAGGTGCGAGAGCGTCAGCCCGGGCACCTCCTGGTCGATGCCGCGGAAGATCGCGACGTTGCCCTCGGACTCGGCGACGTAGTACTGGTCCTGGCTCCAGCTGTACGCCCAGCTGATGGCCAGGGCCAGCGCGGCCAGCAGGGCGAGGGCGAACAGGATCCGCCGGGTCCAGCGGAACCGGCGGTAGCTGCGCGGGGCGTAACGCAGGTCCTCGGGGTCGATCTCGGAGTCGATGTCGGCGTCGTCACCGTCACGCACCGCCCGGTGCTCGGCGGTGCGCGGGCCGGACAGCAGCTGTCGGGGCGGATCGGCCGCGGCGCCCACCAGCACCGGGTCGGTCTGGACCGGTTCACCCGCTGCCTCGACCGCGTCCGCCGTGGCATAGACCTCGCCGACCACACAGGTGACGTTGTCGGTGGTGCGCGACGCCAGCGCGAGCCGTACCAGCTCGGTCGTGGCCTCGTCGACGCTGCCGCCGCCGAGGGTCGCGGCGATCGTGTCCTCGTCGACGAAGCTGGACAGGCCGTCGCTGCACAGCAGCACCCGGTCGCCGGGTCGCAGGTCGAGCAGGCGGAGATCTGCCTCGACCGAGTGCCGCCCGTCGAGGGCCCGCATGATGAGCGAGCGGTGCGGGTGGGTGCGGGCCTCGTCCTCGGTGATCCGGCCCTCGTCGATGAGCTGCTGCACGAAGGTGTGGTCGGTGGTGAGCCGGGTCAGCTCGTCGCCGCGCAGCAGGTAGCCACGCGAGTCACCGATGTGCGCGAGACCGATCTGGTCGCCGTCGACCGCGATCGCGGTCAGCGTCGTGCCCATGCCCTCCACGGTCGGGTCGTCCTCGATGACCTCGGCCAGCCGGTCGTTGGCCCGGTGCACGGCGCCGGCCAGCGCCTCCAGCGGGTCGTCAGCACCTGTGCCGTCGAGGCGCCGTACGGTCTGGACGACCAGCGCCGAGGCGAGGTCGCCGGCCGCCTGGCCGCCGATGCCGTCGGCGACGACCAGCAGCCGCGGGCCGGCGTACCCGGAGTCCTGGTTGTTCTTGCGGACCGGCCCGACGTCGGACATGGCCGCGTAGCGGAGGCTGGTCATCGCGAGGTCACCGCGTCACCGCCGCAGCTCGAGAACCGTCTTGCCGACCCGGATGTGGGTGCCCGGCACGACGGGCGTGGGGGCGGTGACGCGCTGGTGACCGATGTAGGTGCCGTTGGTGGAGCCGAGGTCCTCGACGAACCACTGCTCGCCGTTGGTCGCGACCCGGGCGTGGCGGGTGGAGACGTAGTCGTCGTCGAGGCGGATCGCGGCGTCGGTGCCGCGGCCGATGAGCACCGGTTGCTCACCGAGCGGGGCCGACTGACCGGCGTTGGGTCCCTCGGTGACGACCAGCGACCGGGGAGCCTGCCGGTCGCCGCGCTTGGGCTTGGGCTGCTTGACCGGCTTCGGCTGCTTGGGCGCCTTGCCGGGCTTGGCCGCCTTCTGCTGCGACGCGTCGAGGCGGGCACCGAACATGTCCGAGCGGATCACCGACAGCGCGGACAGCACGAACAGCCAGAGCACGGCCAGGAAGCCGAGCCGGATCAGCGTCAGTGTCAGCTCGGACACGTCAGCCTCCTCCGGCGCGGGGGTCGCGCACGAGCACCGTGGTGCTGCCGATGACGATCCGCGAGCCGTCCCGCAGCTGGGCCTGCTGCACCTTGCGGCCGTCGACGCTGGTGCCGTTGGTGGAGCCCAGATCGACGACGCTGACCGTCATCTGGCCGGTCTGGGTACTGATCTGGATCTCGGCGTGCCGGCGCGAGATCCCGGGGTCGTTGATCCGCAGGTCGGCCTCGGCACCGCGGCCCAGCACCAGCCCGGCCTCGGTGACCGGGTGCCGTTCGCCGTTGACCTCGATCACGACCGGCGCCCGGCCGACGGCAGTGTCGGTGGGGTCGACGCCGGAGGCGGGCTGCACCTCCGCGCTGGCCCGGCTGCTCACGAGGAACCGTCCGGTCGGCAGGTCGTCGCGCTTGTGGAAGTCGATCGCGACCGGCCCGGCCAGCGTGTAGCGCTGCTCGCGTACGTGGTCGTGGACCATCCGGTCGAGCTCGGTCGACAGCGTGCTGCCGTAGGGCGAGAGCCGGTCGAAGTCGGTGTCGGACAGCTCGACGGTGAACGCGTTCGGCACCAGGGTGCGGTCGCGGGACAGGATCTGGGTGGAGTTGTCGATCTCGCGGGTGATCGACGCCGCGATCTCGACCGGCTGCACCGCGGACCGGAAGGCACGCGCGAAGGCGCTGCTCACCACGTGCTCGAGCCGCTGCTCGAAGCGCTGCAGGACGCCCACGTCGCCTCCTTCCTCTCCGGTGTCCGCGCGGTGGTGCGTGCCGTCGATCGTGCCGTACACACGTCAGGACGCGACTCTTCGACACCGAGCGCAACCCCACGGGATGGTAACGGGCGGGGTCTCCACTGGCCGACCCGCGGCGCCGGGAGCGGCTGTGCTGCGTGCTAGTCTCATCGATCGGCCGAGCGCGGTGGTGCCCGGTTCGGCCTGCCCTTCAGGGCGACGCGCGAGTGGCGGAATAGGCAGACGCGCACGGTTCAGGTCCGTGTGCCCGAAAGGGCGTGGGGGTTCAACTCCCCCCTCGCGCACCAGCACGACCGGCGCTCAGGCCGTGACGTCGCCGTACATCGCCAGCCGCACGTCCCGGGCCGCGGTCATGTGTGCCTCGGCGACGGCCGCGGCGGCGTCGGCGTCGGCGGCCTCCAGTGCGGCCAGCAGCCGCTCGTGCTCGGCCAGCACCGCCTGCCACCGCCCGTCGTACGTGAGCGTCGTCGTCGGGTAGCGCACCAGGTGACTGTTCAACCGGGCCAGCAGGTCGACGAGCGTGGCGTTGTGGCTGCTGGCCCAGACCAGTTCGTGGAAGCGCCGGTTGGCCTCGGCCAGCACGGTGCCGTCGTCGTCGGTGTCCAACGCGACCATCGCCGCGTGCGACTGGCGGAGCCGCAGCAAGTCGAGCGCAGTGCGTCGCACGGCGGCCGACCGTGCGGCCGCCGTCTCGAGCACGATCCGCACCTCGTAGATCTCCAGGATCTCCTCGGGGCTGCGGGACCGTACCCGCATCCCGCGGTCGCCCCGCTCGATCAGCCCGTCCTGCTCGAGCCGCCGCAGCGCCTCGCGCACCGGGGTCCGGCTGGTGCCGTACTGCCCGGCCAGCGCGGTCTCCACCAGCGCTGCGCCCGGAGCGAGCAGGCCGGTGACGATGTCGTCGCGCATCCGCTCGTAGACAGGTGCCGGCACCCGATCAGTATGCAACGGCATCCAGCGTCGACAGCGCGCTGCCTCGAGCGTCGCCTACCGACCCTCGTGGTCCGGCAGGAACTGGCGGCTGCCGCACCGTGGACAGACGGCGTAGCGCCGGCGCGACCTGGCGCCCACCGGGATGCCCAGCACGGTGTCGCGACGCACCGACTCGACGATCTCCTGCCGGGTGTCCTGCGCGCAGGTGTGGCAGGTCCGGGTCTCGTTCCCCACCCGGACCAGGCGCCGTCGCATGTGGTGTCCCCTCCACGGTGTCCCCTGCGCTGATCATCGCACCCCGTGACCGAGTGCGAACGGAAAGTGGTCCCGCTAGCGTCGGCGGCATGCCCGACACCCGGCCCGCGACCGACCGAGTCGTGTCCCTGAACACCGACATCGGCGAGGGCTACGGCGTGTGGCGGGTGACCGACGACGCGGCCCTGCTCGCGGTGGTCACCGACGCCAACGTCGCGTGCGGGTTCCACGCCGGCGACCCCGACATCCTCCGCCGCACCTGCGAGGTCGCGGCCGAGGGCGGTGTCGGCGTCGGCGCCCAGGTCGGGTTCGCCGACCTGCGCGGGTTCGGCCGCCGGTTCGTGCAGGTGCCGCGGGAGAGCCTCGTCAACGACGTGCTCTACCAGCTCGGAGCCCTTGCAGCGCTGGCATCCGTGGCCGGCACCCGGGTCTCGTACGTGAAACCGCACGGAGCGCTCTACCACGCGGCCACCCAGCACGACGACTACGCGGCCGCGGTGGTCGAGGCGATGCTGGCGTACGACTCCGCGCTCGCGCTGCTGTGCCAGCCCGGCACCCGGCTGGCGGAGCTCGCCGGTCGCGAAGGGGTGCAGCACGTCGCCGAGGGCTTCGTCGACCGGGGGTACACCTCCGACGGGCTGCTGGTGCCCCGCAGCGAACCGGGCGCCGTGGTCACCGACCTCGACGAGGCACGCAGCCGAGCGGTGCGGATGGCCCGCGAGGGCACCGTCGACGCGGTGGACGGGACGACGATCCCGATGCAGGTCGAGTCGCTGTGCGTGCACTCGGACTCCCCCGGCGCCCTCGAGGTCGCGACCGCGGTGCGCGAGGCGCTGGAGGCCGAGGGGATCGCCCTGCGGCCGCTGTCAGGCTGACCGCCAGCACACCTCGCCGTCGACGACCTCGGACGTGGGTCGCAGACCCAGCCGCCGGGCGATGCCGTTCGACGCCTCGTGGTCCGGGTGCACGTAGGCGCGCAGCTCGGCCGTTCCGTGCGCCTGCAGCCACTCGGCGACCGCCGTCGCCGCCTCGGTCGCGTAGCCCTGCCCCTGGTGCGGCGTCGCGACCACCCAGGCCAGGTCGGCGATACGGCGACCATTGACGTGGTGCAGCGTGGCCTGCACGGTGCCGATCACCACACCGGTGTCGCTGCGACGAAGCACCCAGTTCAGCCAGCCCTGCGACCCGTCCGTGGACCGGCCGGTCACGATCCGGCGGTAGCGCGCGCGAAGCGCGGCCGCCGTCTCCGGCTCGCCGCCGATGAACCGGTGCAGCGACCTGTCGTCGAGGGCAGCGGCGACCTCGTCGGCGTGCACGACCCGCAACGGCTCCAGCGCGAGCCGGGCCGTCACCAGCGGCGGTGCCGTCGGCCAGCCGAGGCGCAGGCCCCACAGGTCCGAGGTCTCGCTGAGGGAGGCGAGCCGGCGCCACCCGCGGGAACGGTAGAGCCGCACCGCCGGCCGCTCGTCCGGGTACGTGCCGAGCAGCGCACGGTCATGCGGCAGTCCCGCCAGCAGCGCGTCGTGCACCTGCGCGCCGATCCCGCGGCCCTGGTACGCGGGTTCGGTCGCCATCTCGACCAGCTCGAAGTGACCGCCCACCCAGGCGTCCGCGACCTCGGACGGCACCGCCCCGACCACGTGGTCGCTCCACCACTGGCCGCGTTCGCCGGTGTAGCCGTATCCGAAGCCGCGTACGACGTCGTCGTCGCCGAGCGCCGCCACCAGCCGGCAGCCCTCGCGTGCCGCATGGGTCGGCAGCTGCTCGGTGGCGAAGCGGGTCACGTCGTCGTCGGTCTCGTCGTAGCCCGGTGCAGTGAAGGCGGCGCGGTAACAGGCGGCGAGCGCCTCGGCGCGAGCCAGCGCCTGCGGCCCGTCCAGCACGACGAGCCGTACGTCGCTGTGGGCGGTGCTCACCCGCCCGACACTCTCACGGGGCCTGCCGACGTAGGTTGGCGTCATGGCGGATCCCCGCTCGCTCGTCCGCCTGCTGGCAGCGGTCGCTTGCACGCTCGTGCTGGCCGGCTGCGGCGACCCCGCGGACGAGGCGGGCGCCGGACCCGGCGGCTCCAACGACGCCGACGTGGCGTTCGCCACCGCGATGATCCCGCACCACGAGCAGGCGGTCTGGATGGCCGACCTCGCGGAGCAGCAGGCCAACGATGCGCGGGTGCTGCGTCTCGCCAAGGAGATCAAGTACGCGATGCAGCCCGAGATCGACACCATGGGCGGCTGGCTGACCGAGTGGGGCGAGCCGGTGCCGTCGGCCGGCGAGAGCGCAGACCCGGACCCGGGCCTGCCGTCCGAGCAGCAGCTGACGAAGCTGGAGGAGGCCCGCGGGCTGGCCTTCGACCGGCTCTGGCTGCGGCTGATGGTCGCGCACCACCAGGATGCCGTCGCGATGGCCGAGACCGAGGTCGACGAGGGCGAGGACGGTGCGACCAAGGCGCTGGCCGAGGACATCGTGTGGGCGCAGCGCGACGAGATCGAGCGGATGCGTCGGCTGCTGGCGAGCGAGCTGCAGGAGGGTGGGGGCGGTATCGGTTGGTGACGCGGTGCCTGCACCGGGCAGGTCGTCAGGGCAGCGGGGCGTGCGACTCGACCAGCTTCCGCCCGCGGTCGTAGTCGTCGTCGGCCTCGTAGGTGAGACAGCCGACCGTGGTCCCGCGCCGGCCGTACCAGATCGTGAAGCCGCCGCCCCCGTGCTCGACCAGCCGGGCGGTGTCGTGGCCGTCGCCCCACGCGACGTACTTGAGCATCCGCCCACCGATGTCGGTCCAGAAGCCGGGCGCCTGTGCCCAGCGAGCATCACCGCCGGCGGCATCCCTGCCGGCGACCTCGCCCATGGCCAGTGCCTCGCCCCAGTGCTCGACCATCAGCCGGCGGCCGGCGGCGTCGTTGTGCGCCAGCGCCACGTCGCCTGCCGCCCACACGCCCGGCGCAGAGGTACGCATCCGCGCGTCGACCACGACCCGGCCCTGGTCGACGTCGAGACCGGCGTCCCGGGCGAGATCCACCCGCGGGGCTACCCCCGCGGCCACCAGCACCAGGTCGCCCTCGGCCGGGTCTTGGTCGTCGATCGCGACCCGGTGCGGGTCGAGCGCGGACACCTGCGCGTCGGTCCTCAGCCGGACGCCCTCGTCTCGCAGCCAGCCGGCGATGCGGTCGCCGGCGTCGGGTCCCAGCCGGGCCTGCTGGGGGCTGGCCTCCTGGGTCACCATCGTGACGTCGAGCCCGCGCCGCGCGAGCGAGGCGGCCGCCTCGCTGCCGATGAAACCCGATCCGACGACCACGGCGCTGTCGGCTCGTTCGGCGGCCGTGCGGAGCGTCCGCGCCTGGGCGAGCGATCGCAGCAGCAGCACGCCGTCCTGCTCCCCGCCCGGGACCGGCAGGCTCGTGGGTGCCGCGCCGGTGGCCAGCACGCAGGCGGCGTAGCGGACCCGCTCGCCGTCGGCCAGCGTGACCGCACGCGCTCCGGGGTCGAGAGCCACTGCCCGGGTGCCCAACCGCAGGTCGACGTCCTGCCAGAACGCCGTGTCCTCGAGCGGCAGCGCGTCGGCCTCGGTCTCGCCGCGGAGGAAGTCCTTGGACAGCGGTGGTCGGGAGTATGGCGCGACCTCGTCGGCCGAGACCAGCGTGACGGGGCCGGCAGCACCGGCGTCGCGGTAGCCGCGTACGGCGGACGTAGCCGCCGGACCGCCGCCGATCACGAGCAGACTGGCGTGCTGGTGGGGAGTCGTCACCGCCCCGACCCTAGGCAGCCTCACGCCGCGCGCATCCTGGGCAGCGTCCGAGGTGCTCACCACTCACGTGTAGACGTCACCACTCACGGGAGGCCACACGTGGGCGGTGACGTTTTCCCGTGGGCCCTTGGGAAAGCTCGTGGCGGTCAGCCGGCGTCGGTGGCGAGCCGCACGAGGGCGTCGGTGGCCTCCTCGGTGGTCGCGTCACCGCCGAGGTCGCGGGTACGGCTCGCCGGGTCGCGCAGCGACTGCTCGACCGCCCGGTGCACGTCGGCCGCGGCGTCGGGGTGGCCGAGGTGCTCGAGCATCATCGCGGCCGACCACACCGCGCCCAGCGGGTTGGCGAGGCCCTGGCCGGCGATGTCGGGGGCGGAGCCGTGCACCGGCTCGAACATCGACGGGTGGGTGTGGGTCGGGTCGAGGTTGGCCGAGGGCGCGATGCCGATGCTGCCCGCGACCGCGGCGGTCAGGTCGCTGAGCACGTCGCCGAACAGGTTGCTTCCGACGATGACGTCGAAGCGTCCGGGGTCGAGCACGACCTTGGCGCACAACGCGTCGATGTGCTCGGCGTCCCACTCGACGCCTGGGTAGTCGGCGGCGACCTCGGTCACCACCTCGTCCCAGAACGGCAGCGTGTGCACGATGCCGTTGGACTTCGTGGCCGACGTGAGCCGGTTGCGCCGGGTGCGGGCCAGCTCGAACGCGTGCCGCGCGATCCGCTCCACGCCCACCCGGGTGAAGACCGACTCCTGCACGGCCATCTCGTCAGGGAAGCCACGGTTGAGCCGGCCGCCGATCTCGGAGTACTCGCCCTCGACGTTCTCGCGTACGACCACGAGGTCGACGCTGCCGGGCTCGGCGGCGCGCAGCGGGCTGGTGACGCCCTCCATCACCTTCACCGGCCGCACGTTGGCGAACTGCCGGAACGCGCGGCGGATCGGGATCAGCAGGCCCCAGAGCGACACGTGGTCGGGGACGCCGGGCCAGCCGACGGCACCGAGCAGGATCGCGTCGTACGAGCCCAGCGTCTCCAGCGCGTCGGCCGGCATCATCGCGCCGGTCTCGGCGTAGCGGCGGCACGACCAGTCGAAGGACTCGTAGGCGAGGTCGAGATCGTGTCGTTTCGCGACGGCGTCGAGCACCGCTCGTGCCGCCTCGGTGACCTCCACCCCGATGCCGTCGCCCGGGATGACCGCGATCCGTTGATTCACGAGTAGTCCCCGGCCTACAGGCCGACCAGCGGGATCATCAGCGGCAGGCCGAGAGCGACGATGATCGCGCCGAGCACGTCGAAGCCGACGCCAGAGCGGATCATCGAGGTGATCGGCACGACGCCCGAGCCGTACACGATCGCGTTCTGCGGCGTCGACACCGGGAGCATGAAGCCGAACGACGCGGCGAACGTCGCGGCCAACGCCGGTTGCAGCGGATCGATGCCGGCTCCCGAGGCGATGCTGATGACGATCGGCACGACGACCGCGGCCGACGCCGTGTTGGACGTCGTCTCGGACACCAGGATCGCGAGCACCACCGCGAACACCGTGATCGAGAACGCGCTGCTGATGCCGAGGGCCTCACTTGCGTTCGTCCCGATCGTCTCGGCCAGACCGGTGCTCTGCAGCAGCGCGCCGAAGATGATGCCGGTGCCGAACAGCAGGATCGTGCCCCAGTCGATCTTGGCCGCCTCACCCCAGGTCAGGGTGAACTCGCGCTTCTCCCAGTTGGTCGGAAGCAGGAACAGCAGCGAGGCGCCGAGGACCGCGACGATCCCCTCGTCCAGCCGGTCACTGACGGTCGCGTAAGCGTCCGACTCGGTGCCGGCGATGATCGCCACGATCCCGGGGGTGATCCACAACGCCACCGTGAAGCCGAAGGCGATCAGCGTGTTGCGCTCGGCGACGCTGAGCCCACCCAGCCGGCTGCGCTCCTCGGCGACGTACTCCTCGACCCCTTCGAGGTTCTTCAGCTCCGGACGGTTGAGCATCAGCAGCACGACGGCCAGCACCACGAACATCACCGCGCACAGCGGGAGGGCCATGCCCATCCAGGCGGCGAACGAGATCGCCTCGCCGGTGGCCTGCTCGATGAAGTCGCGTCCGATCAGGTTCGGGGGGCTGCCGACCGGCGTGAGCAGGCCGCCGACGCTCGCGCCGTACGCGAGCATCAGCATCAGCGCGACGCCGACCCGCAGCCGGGTCGGGTCGAACGTGCCCTCGTGGAACCCGATGCCCCTGTCCTGCATGAGCTTGGCGATCACGCCGAGGATGCCGAGCGCGGTCGGCAGCAGCATCGCGACGGTGGCGGTGTTGGACACGAATGCCGACAGCAGGCAGGTGATCAGCCCGAACGCCACGATCGTCTTGGTGGTGCTGCGTCCCACGCCGGGGATGGCCAGCACCCGGAAGGCGAACCGCCGGGCCAGCCCGTGCCGCAGCATCGCCTGGGCCAGGATGAACGCGCCGATGAACGTGAACACCGTCGACGACCCGAACGGCAGCAGCACGTCGTCGACCGGGGCCACTCCGAGCATCACGACCGCGGCGACGCCGATCAGGCCGCCGATGGGGATCGGCACCGGCTCGGTGACCCACAGCACCACCACGCCGAGCAGCACCGCCGACAGCGTCTGCTGGGCGGAGTCGAGGTCGAGCGGGAGGAAGTAGAAGACGATCGTGACCAGCGGGCCGAGCACGAAGCCGGTGGTGCGCCGGGCCTTCTCGAACCGCTCCTCCGCCGGCGACAGCTTCTGCTCGCCGAGACTGCGGTAGGTCGTGCCCCCCATCAGGGCCTGGTCGACATCGACCTTCCCGGCGTCGGGTGAGGGCGAGGAGCCTTCGCGGGTCTCGGACACGGTCATCACACCCAGGGGTCGGCTGTCCGTATTTGTACCGATACGGCGCGCCAATCTAGTGCCCTGGACCGGATCTGCCCACTCGAAGTCGCCCGGCCTAGACTCGACAGCGCCTGTCACGCGGGGGACTCGGCACCACCGGGCCACCCACCGGTCCCCGAACAGGAGGCACATGAGTTCCTGCGCCCACCTCGACGAGAACGCCTCGGCCGATCCGGCGCCGCGTACGCCGGACGGGTGCGAGGAGTGCCTGAGCACCGGCGGCCGGTGGCTGCACCTGCGGCTGTGTCAGACGTGCGGGCACGTCGGCTGCTGCGACTCCTCACCGAGCCGGCACGCCAGTGCGCACGCCTCTCCCGAGCACCCCGTCGTCCGGTCGTTCGAGCCGGGTGAGACCTGGCGGTGGTGCTACGTCGACGAGCAGCTGGCCACGTGAGCGGCGCCCGACCCGAGGGCCGCGCGGTCCTGCTCACGGTCGACGACGACCCGTCGGTCTCGCGCGCCGTCGCCCGCGACCTGCGGCGTCGCTACGGCGAGGAGCACCGGGTCGTCCGCGCAGAGTCCGGCGCCGCTGCGCTGGAGGCGCTGCGGGAGATCAAGCTGCGTGGTGACCCGGTCGCCGCGATGCTCGCCGACTACCGGATGCCGGACATGAACGGCATCGAGTTCCTCGAGCAGGCCATGGACCTGTTCCCACGGGCCAGGCGGGCGCTGCTCACCGCCTACGCCGACACCGAGGCCGCGATCGCGGCGATCAACGTGGTCGACGTCGACCACTACCTGCTCAAGCCGTGGGACCCGCCGGAGGAGAAGCTGTACCCGGTCGTCGACGAGCTGATCGAGGCGTGGCGAGCGAGCGGCGACGTCGCGGTGCCCGAGACCAAGCTGGTCGGGCACCGGTGGTCGCCGGCGTCGTACGAGGTGCGTGACTTCCTGGCCCGCGGCGGTGTCCCCTACCGCTGGTTCGCCGCCGACGAGCCCGAGGGCCTGCGGCTGCTGTCGGCCGCCGAGGCCGACGACTCCGACGTGCCGCTCGTGCTCACTCCTGACGGCGACGTGCTGCGCGCACCCGGCATCCCCGAGCTCGCGGCAAGGGTCGGACTCAGCACGACGCCGTCGGCGGAGCTGTACGACGTCGTGATCGTGGGCGGCGGTCCGGCCGGGCTGTCCGCCGCGGTGTACGCCGCCTCGGAGGGTCTGTCGACCGTGCTGGTCGAGAGCGCGGTGGTCGGCGGCCAGGCGGGACAGAGCGCACGGATCGAGAACTATCTCGGCTTCCCCGACGGCGTCTCCGGCGACCAGCTCACCCAGCGGGCCAGGATGCAGGCCACCCGGTTCGGCGCCGAGCTGATCAGCGCGACCAGGGTCACCGGGCTGGAGGTGCGCGGGTCGAGCCGCGTTGTCCGTACGCCCGAACGGGAGATCGTCGGCCACTCGGTGGTGCTCGCCACCGGGGTGATGTACCGGCGGCTGGCCGCCGGCGGCGCCGACGCGCTCACCGGCCGCGGCGTCTTCTACGGCTCGGCCGCCACCGAGGCACCTGCCTGCGTGGGTCAGCACGTGGTGGTCGTGGGCGGGGCGAACAGCGCCGGTCAGGCCGCCATCTACTTCGCCCAGCACGCGGCCAGGGTCACGCTGGTGCTGCGCCGGCCGTCCCTCGACGCCACCATGTCGCGCTACCTGATCAAGCAGATCTCGCAGATGCCGTCGATCGAGGTACGCCCGTGCACCGTCGTCGAGACGTGCGAGGGCGACGACCACCTGCGGCGGGTCGAGCTCGTCGACATGGCCGGGGGTGGCCGCGAGATGGTCGACGCCACGCACATGTTCGTCTTCATCGGCGCGATGCCGCTCACCGACTGGCTCCCCGCCTCGGTCGCCCGCGACCGGAGCGGGTTCGTGGTCACCGGCAGCGACCTGGACGCCGACGGCAACCGTCCGGCCGGGTGGACGGCGCCACGGGCGCCGTACCTGCTGGAGTCCAGCATCTCCGGGGTGTTCGCCGCGGGCGACGTGCGCGCCGGCTCGGTGAAGCGGGTCGCCTCCGCCGTCGGTGAGGGTGCCCTCGCGGTGACCCTCGTCCATCGATACCTGGAGCAGCAGTGAACGCGTCCGAACCGGCAGCGAAGCCGACACCCGAGCTGTTGCGCAGCCTGTTCCTGTTCGAGTCCCTCGACGACGACCAGCTCACCTGGATCGCCGAGCGGTCCTGCTTCGAGACCCACCCTGCCGGCGTGGTGTACGAAGAGGGGGAGCCGGCGGTCCGCCTGTACATGCTGCTGCAGGGCACCATCGCGCTGACCAGCGCGGTGCGCGGTGCGGCCAGCATCGAGCTGGTGCGCAGCGGGCAGCGTGGCTCCTACGCCGGTGCCACCCAGGCGTTCCTCGGCCAGGGCACGACCCTCTACCCGAGCACGTTGGTCGCGGTCACGGACTGCGAGTTCGTGACGATGACGGCCGACGACTTCGGCGAGATGGTGCGCGAGTGGTTCCCGATGGCCATGCACCTGCTCGAGGGCCTGTTCGTGGGCATGCGCACCACCGAGGCGCTGGTGGGCCAGCGCGAGCGGCTGCTCGCCCTCGGCCAGATGGCAGCCGGGCTGACGCACGAGCTGAACAACCCCGCCTCAGCGGCGGTACGCGCCACGGCGTCGCTGCGCGAGCGGGTCTCCGGCATGCGGCACAAGCTGGCCGGGCTCGCCAGCGGCAAGCTCGACTCCGAGGTGCTGATGGGTCTCACCGTGCTGCAGGAGGAGGCCGTCGAACGGGTGGCCAAGGCACCCGACCTGTCCCCGCTGGAGACCAGCGACCGTGAGGACGAGCTCGTCGACTGGCTCGACGAGCACGACGTGTCGGGTGCGTACGACGTGGCACCCGTGCTGGTGGCGGCGGGACTCGACCGCGACTTCCTGGAGCACGTCGCGGTCTCCGTCCTCGAGGCGGTGCCGACACCGTCGGCCGGCAACGTGCCGCTGGACGGAGCGGTCCGCTGGATCACGTACACCGTCGAGACCGAGCTGCTGATGACCGAGATCGAGGACGCCGTGACCCGGGTGTCCAAGCTCGTCGACGCGGCCAAGCAGTACTCGCAGATGGACCGGGCCGACCACCAGGACACCGACGTGCACGAGGGGATCAAGTCCACGCTGGTCATGCTGGGCAGCAAGGTGGGTCCCCACATCAGGCTGGTCAAGGACTTCGACCTCAACCTGCCGACGGTGCCCGCCTACCCCGCCGAGCTGAACCAGGTCTGGACGAACCTCATCGACAACGCGCTCAGTGCGATGGGGGGTGCCGACGGCGAGGGCACCCTGACGCTCCGCACGACCCGCGAGGACAAGTGCCTGCTGATCGAGGTCGGTGACACCGGCCCCGGTGTGCCCGAGGAGCTGCGGGGCCGGATCTTCGAGCCCTTCTTCACCACGAAGCCGGTCGGCCAGGGCACCGGACTGGGGCTCGACATCTCGTACCGGATCGTCGTGCAGCGGCACGGCGGCGACCTGCGGGTCGAGTCCGTCCCGGGCGACACCCGTTTCCAGGTGCGGCTGCCGATGCAGTCGCCATCGGACCCACCCGACTGAGAGGACGTCGATGGACTACGTACGGCTCGGCACCACCGGCACCAAGGTCTCGCGGATCTGCCTCGGGATGATGACCTACGGCGATCCCGACTGGCGCGAGTGGACCCTCGGCGACGACGACGCGGTGCCGATCGTGCAGGCGGCGGTCGAGAGCGGCGTGACGTTCTTCGACACGGCGGACGCGTACGCCAACGGCACCAGCGAGGAGCTGACCGGCCGGGTGCTCTCCCGCTTCTTCACCCGCCGTGAGGACTACGTGCTGGCCACCAAGGTCTTCATGCCCCTGGGCGACGGACCGAACGACCGCGGCCTGTCCCGCACGCACGTGCTGAACGGGATCGACGCGTCGCTGCGGCGTCTCGGCACCGACTACGTCGACCTCTACCAGATCCACCGCTTCGACCCGGAGACGCCGGTCGAGGAGACCATGGAGGCACTGCACGACGTGGTCAAGGCGGGCAAGGCGCGCTACCTCGGTGCGTCCAGCATGTACGCCTGGCAGTTCGCCAAGGCCCAGCACGTCGCGCACCAGCACGGCTGGACCCCGTTCGTCACCATGCAGAACCACTACAACCTCGCCTACCGCGAGGAGGAGCGGGAGATGGTGCCGCTCTGCCTCGACCAGGGCGTCGGCCTGATCCCGTGGAGCCCGCTCGCCCGCGGCCTGCTCACCCGGCCAGCGGGCGACCAGAGCACGACCCGCTCCACCAACGACTCGTTCGCCGACGTGCTCTACGACGAGGGTGACCGTGCGGTCGTCGAGGCGGTCCACGAGGTCGCGCAGACGCGCGGCGTGCCGATGGCGCAGGTAGCGCTGGCCTGGCTGCTGTCCCGGCCAGGGGTCACCGCGCCCATCGTGGGCGCGTCGAAGGTGGGCCACCTCGAGGACGCCGTCGCCGCGACCGGGCTGAGGCTGTCCGACGAGGAGGTCAAGGCGCTGGAGACGCCGTACCGGCCGCACGCGGTGCGCGGCCACTCCTGACCCGCCACCGATCTTCCGGCGAGCCGGTCGTCATGGCGTGTACGTCGCCGGAAGATCGCGGTCACGCCCGCCACGGATCTTCCGGCGAGGCGGTCGTCATGGCGCGTACGTGGCCGGAAGATCGCGGTCAGCGGGGGTACGCGGCCGGCCACGCCTTGCGCCGGTTGCGGTTGGCCCACAGCCGGACGAAGGCGGCGACCCGGTGCGCGTCGACGACGTTCGGCGCCACCCAGTGCCGTCGGTCGGTGTAGCCGGGGTAGTCGACGACAGCGACCACCGTGCCGACGCCGCCGCCGGCGGGCGCACGGACCTCGACCCCGGCGACCGCCCACAGCGGGATCTCGGCCGGCGGTTGCTTGGCGTGCTCGCGGGGGAACCACCGGTGGGTCGTGAGCACGTGCTGTCCGTCGGCCCAGACCTGTTGCTCGGTGTCCGGGACGACGGGCGGCTCCGTCGGTGCGGTGGCGGCGAACTGACCGGTGCGGACGTGCTCGGTCCACACCTGTCCGTCCCAGTAGCGGCTCTCCCAGTCGCCGTGGGGGTCGGGGTACCAGCCCGGGACGGGCGCTTGCACGGTCAGGGAGCGACCGCCTCGCCCTGCAGCCGCCGGTACGTGTAGCCCTGCGCGATGTAGATGACCGGGATCGCGACCAGCAGGCCGATGCCGCACAGGAGCGCGCCCACGATGTAGGCCACGACCGACGCGAGGAAGAACACGATGAGCGTGCCGAGGTGCTGGTTGACCAAGGAGAAGCTCGCCTTGATCGCATCCCACGCGCCCATCTGCTTGTCCACGATGAACCACACGTAGAACTGCGAGAAGAACATCACGATGAGACCGGGGATGAAGCACAGGAAGTACCCGATGGCGGTGCCGACGCCGACCATCAGGCTGGCGAGGATCACCGAGCCCACGTTGTCGAACTTGAACATCATGCCCACGTCGAGCGGGCGGCCGTACGTGATGGTCAGGACACCGCGGGCCAGGCCGGCCTGCATGACCGCGACGAGCACGGTGATGACCAGCGCGTAGAGCGCCGTGCCCAGCAGCAGGCCGACGAACCCGCCGCCGCTGGTCTCGCAGGACGTGATGCCGTTGACGTTCGTGGTGCAGTCGGTCGAGCCGCTGATGATGCCGCTGAACAGCAGCGAGAACAGGAAGGCGACGACGCCGATGATGACCAGGTACGCGAGCGCGGCCAGCAGGATCGGGCCGAGGTGCGCCTGGAACTTGCGCCAGCCGTAGTTGAACGCCTCGCCGACGCTGTACGGCTGTTCGTAGCCGGGGGGCGCGCCGTAGCCACCGCCACCGGGGGGCGGCGGGTATCCCTGTCCGGGTGGCGGGCCGGGCGGCGGCGGGTAGCCCTCACCACCGGGCGGCGGGGGCGGCGGGGGCGGCGGCGGGTACTGCTCGCCACCGGGTGGCGGGTAGGACTCCGGACCGGGGGGCGGGGGCGGTGGGGCCGAGGAGTAGGACGGGGGCTGCGGCTCCTGGTCTCCGGGTGGAGGGGGCGGCTGCGTGCTGCTCAACGGAACCTCCGCGAGACGTCGACGCGCGCCTGGGCGCACGCGTCACAATGACGTCAGCATCGTGGCACAGGCGCAGGGCCGGAGGGTGCAAATGACGCGACCATTCGTCGACGAACGTGTACGACGCGTGGCCGCCCCGACCGCCGTCGCGGGGGCGGTCGCCGCGCTGGGCATCCTGCTGCTCGTCGTCGGGCCGGCGGGGCTGGTGCCGTTCGGCTGCCCCTTCCTCGGCCTGACCGGTTGGGACTGCCCGCTGTGCGGAGGCACCCGGGCAGCCGCGGCACTCGCGCGCGGCGACATACCTGCGGCGCTCGACCTCAACGCCTTCGTCACCGTGGGGCTGGTAGGTGTCGCCGCGGTCTGGGTGGCGTGGGTGGTGGCACGACTGCGTGGTCGCGCGCTCGGATGGACGACGGGCAACCGGTTCTGGGTGGCGGTGCTGGTGATCGGTGTCGCGTTCGCGGTGCTCCGCAACCTCCCCGGACCCACGTCCGGTCTCGCACCCTGAGGATCACGGCAGGAGCGCGGCGAGGGCCATCTGCTCCAACAGGTCGCGCATCCGGGCCTCCGACAGTCGGGCGCTGTGCGGGGTGGAGTTGAGCAGTCCGAACGCCGCCTGGCAGGCCGCTCGCGCGGTCGGCCGGTCGAGGTCGGGGCGGGTCCGGCGCAACACGTCGACCCACACGTCGATGTAGCGCAGCTGCAGGGTGCGTACGCGCTCGCGGGCGTCCGCCGGCAGCGATGCCCAGTCCCGCTCCTGCACCACGATCAGCGCGCGGTGCTCGAGGGCGAACTCGACGTGCCAGGCGACCAGCGCCGCCAGCGCGCTGCGGTCGTCGGTCGTCGCTGCGGCGCGAGCGCGCCCCTCGGCGAGCAGCCGCTCGCTGATGCCGACGAGCATCTCGGCGAGCACGGCGTCCTTGGAGGCGAAGTGCCGGTAGAGCGCCGGCCCGCTCACGCCGCACGCTGCGCCGAGGTCGCCGACCGACACCCCGTGGAAGCCACGCTCGGCGAACAGCGTGGCCGCCGTGGCGAGGATCTGCTCGCGCCGGGGACGGGCGTGGACGGCCACCGCCCGAGCCTAGACCCTGACGTTAACGATCGTTAACATAGTGCGGGTGAGCGCGACACCCGGGCTGCGTGACGTCGTCGCCGAGCTGCGTGAGCGGCTGGTCGTCGTGCGCCGCGGCGGATCGGACCAGGCCCGCGAACGACACGTCGGGCGCGGCAAGCTGCTGGTCCGCGACCGGGTCGACCGGCTGCTCGACCCGGGCTCGCCGTTCCTCGAGCTCAGCCCGCTGGCGGCGACCGGCATGTACGACGACGCCGTGCCTGCGGCCGGCATCGTCACCGGCATCGGCCGGATCAGTGGCCGCGAGTGCGTCGTGGTCGCCAACGACGCCACCGTCAAGGGCGGCACCTACTACCCGATGACGGTCAAGAAGCACCTGCGGGCGCAGCGCATCGCGCTCGACAACCGGCTGCCCTGCGTCTACCTGGTCGACTCCGGCGGCGCGTTCCTGCCGTTGCAGGACGAGGTGTTCCCCGACCGCGAGCACTTCGGCCGGATCTTCTACCACCAGGCAGAGCTGTCCCGGCTGGGTGTGCCGCAGGTCGCGGCGGTGATGGGCTCGTGCACCGCCGGCGGAGCCTACGTGCCTGCCATGTCCGACGAGACGGTGATCGTCAAGGGCCAGGGCACGATCTTCCTCGGCGGGCCGCCGCTGGTGAAGGCCGCCACCGGTGAGGTGGTGACGGCCGAGGACCTGGGCGGCGGTGACGTGCATGCTCGGCGGTCCGGCGTCGTCGACCACCTTGCCGCCGACGACGCGGAGGCGCTGGCGATCGTCCGGTCGGTCGTGGACACGTTCGAGCGCCCGGCATCGCCCACGCTGCGGCGCCACCAGCCGGAGGAGCCGGCCGACGACCCCGACGGCATCCACGACGTCGTGCCGACCGACCCGCGGGTGCCGTACGACGTGCGTGAGGTGATCCGCCGCGTCGTCGACGGCTCGCGCCTGCACGAGTTCAAGGCGCTCTACGGTGAGACGTTGGTCTGCGGCTTCGCCCGGATCTGGGGCTACCCGGTCGCGGTGCTCGCCAACAACGGGATCCTGTTCAGCGAGTCGGCGCTCAAGGGCGCGCATTTCATCGAGCTGGCCAACCAGCGCGGCGTGCCGCTGGTCTTCCTGCAGAACATCACCGGCTTCATGGTCGGGCGCGAGTACGAGACCGGCGGCATCGCCAAGGACGGCGCCAAGCTCGTCACCGCCGTAGCCGGTTCGGTGGTGCCGAAGTTCACCGTCGTCATCGGCGGCTCGTTCGGCGCCGGCAACTACGGCATGTGCGGCCGGGCCTACGACCCGCGCTTCCTCTGGTCGTGGCCCAACGCCCGCATCTCGGTGATGGGGGGCGAGCAGGCGGCGTCGGTGCTCGCCACCGTCCGCCGCGACGGCATCGAGGCCGGCGGCGGCTCCTGGTCGGCCGACGACGAGGAGGCGTTCAAGGCGCCGATCCGCGAGCAGTACGAGACCCAGGGCTCGCCCTGGTACGCCACCGCGCGGCTGTGGGACGACGGCGTGATCGAGCCCGCCGAGACCCGCCGGGTGCTCGGTCTCGGACTGGCCGCGACGGCACACGCGCCGCTGCTGGACCCCTCCTACGGCGTCTTCCGGATGTGAGCCGAGCCGTGGATCGCTTGCACACAAGGCCGTTCGGGTCGCTGCTGGTCGCCAACCGCGGTGAGATCGCGCTCCGGGTCATGCGCGCGGCCCGCGCGGCCGGCATCCGGACGGTCGCGGTGTTCTCCGACGCGGACACCGACGCGCCGCACGTCCGCGCTGCCGACGACGCAGTGCGGATCGGGCCCGCGCCCGCAGTGGAGTCGTACCTGTCGGTCGACGCGCTGCTCCGCGCGTGCGCCGAGACCGGTGCCGAGGCGCTGCACCCCGGCTACGGCTTCCTGTCCGAGCGGGCGGTGCTGGCCCGGGCGGTGACCGACGCGGACCTGGTCTTCGTCGGGCCGCCGGCAGAGGTGATGGAGCTGATGGGCCGCAAGGACCGGGCCCGTGACCTCGCGGTCGCCGCCGGCGTTCCGGTCGTACCGTCCTTCGCCTCGGCGGGCGACGTGACGACGTACCCGGTGCTGGTGAAAGCGGCGTCCGGCGGCGGCGGCAAGGGCATGCGGGTGGTGCGGGACGCGGCGGCGCTGCCGGCCGCACAGGACGCCGCCCGTCGTGAGGCCGGTTCCGCCTTCGGCGACGAGACCCTGCTGCTGGAGCGGTTCGTCGAGCGGGGCCGGCACGTCGAGGTGCAGGTGGTCGCGGACGCGCACGGCACCGTGCTGCACCTGTACGAGCGCGACTGCTCGGTGCAACGCCGCCACCAGAAGGTGCTCGAGGAGGCACCAGCACCGACGATCACCGGCGCGCTGCGCCACCGGTTGTGCGAGGCCGCGGTGGCGCTGGCGCGCGAGGTCGGCTACGTCAACGCCGGCACGGTGGAGTTCCTGGTCGCGGGTGACGAGTTCTTCTTCCTGGAGATGAACACCCGGCTGCAGGTGGAGCACCCGGTGACCGAGGCGGTGACCGGCCTCGACCTGGTGCGCATGCAGCTCGACGTGGCTGCCGGGCGGCCGCTGGGCATCGGCCAGGAGGACGTCGCGCTGGTCGGGCACGCGATCGAGGCGCGGGTCTACGCGGAGGACCCGTACGCCGGGTTCCTGCCCCAGGCCGGCCGGGCGACATACGTGCGGTGGCCGGGACCGGAGCACGCACGGGTCGACGCGGCGCTGGAGTCGGGTCAGCAGGTGCCGACCGCGTACGACCCGATGCTCGGCAAGGTGGTCGCCCACGGAGCCACCCGCGACGCCGCGCGCCGGCGACTGGTCGCGGCGCTCGACCGCACGGCGATCGTGGGACTGCGGACCAACGTCGGGTTCCTGCGTGAGCTGGCCGCGTCCGATGCCTACGCCGACGCGGCGATCCACACCGACTGGCTGGACAGCGACCCGGCCGCGAACGCGGTGACCACGGCACCGGTCGTGCCCGACGAGGTGTGGCGGCGGGCGGCCCGGGCCGTGCTGGACGAGGCCGGCGACGCCGCGGACGCCGACGACCCGTTCGGCGCGCGCGACGGCTGGCGGCTCGGCGGTCCACCCGCGCCGTCACAGGTGACGCTGGCCCATGCCGGCGAGACCCGGGTGCTCCGGGTCGAGCCCGACGCCGACACCCAGCTGATGGAGGAGCGGGTGGGGGAGTGGGTGGGGGTCGACGCGCACCAGGTGACGGTCGTGCACCACGGGTACGCGTTCGTGCTCGACCGCCCGGACGCGTTCGGGCCGGGGGCGGGGGCCGCGGCTGGCGACAGCGACGTGGTCGCCCCGATGCCGGGCACCGTGCTCGCGGTGCACGTGGCGTCCGGCGACGCCGTCTCCTCCGGGCAGTCGCTCGGAGTGCTGGAGGCGATGAAGATGGAGCTGACGCTTGCGGCTCCGTTCGGCGGCATCGTCGCGCTGGTCGATGCCGAGCCGGGCCGGCAGGTGCCGATCGGCCACCTGCTGTTCCGGGTCGAGCCGGCAGGGGAGCGCTGATGCGACGACCGCAGGTGGTGCCCGACCCGACGCTGCCGGACCACGTCACGGTCTACGAGGTCGGACCGCGCGACGGGCTGCAGAACGAGCAGGCCGTCGTCCCGCTGGCGGTGAAGGCGGAGTTCGTGCACCGACTGGTCGCCGCCGGGCTGTCCGTGGTCGAGACCACGAGCTTCGTCCACCCGCGGTGGGTGCCACAGCTCGCTGACGCCTCCGACCTGCTGGCCCGGCTCACGGCCGACGGGCTGCCGTCGGACCGGGCGTACCCGGTGCTGGTGCCCAACGAGCGCGGACTCGACCGCGCGCTCGAGGCGGGGGTGCGACACGTGGCGATCTTCGCGAGCGCCACGGAGACGTTCGCCCGCCGCAATCTCAACCGTGGCCTGGACGAGCAGTACGCGATGTTCGCCCCGGTGGTCGACCGGGCCCGCGCGGCCGGGCTGGACGTGCGGGCCTACGTCTCCATGTGTTTCGGCGACCCGTGGGAGGGCGACGTGCGGGTGCAGCAGGTGGTCGATGCCGGCACCCGGCTGCTCGACCTCGGCGCGAGCCAGCTCAGCCTCGGCGACACCATCGGCGTGGGCACGGCCGGTCACGTCACCGCCCTGCTGGACGCGTTCGGCGCGGCGGACGTCGGGGTCGACCGGTTGGCGCTGCACCTGCACGACACCTACGGCCAGGCGCTGGCCAACGTGCTGGCGGGGCTGCGGGCCGGTGTCACCACGTTCGACGCGGCGGCGGGCGGACTGGGCGGGTGCCCGTACGCCGAGAGCGCCACCGGCAACCTCGCGACCGAGGACCTCGTCTGGATGCTCGACGGTCTCGGCGTCGGCACCGGCGTCGACCTGGACTCCCTGGTGGCGACCAGTGTCTGGATGGCCGGGCACCTCGGCCGGCCGAGCCCGTCGCGCGTGGTGCGGGCGCTAGCCTGAGCCGTGGTCGCTGAGCCGGGACAGCCGGGACGCCAACCAGCACGTCATCGCGTCGTGCACGTGCACGTCGGCGCCCCCAAGACCGGCACCACGCTGGTCCAGGACCTGCTGTTCGCCAACCGCGACGTGCTCCGCGAGCACGGCGTGCTCATCCCCGGCGCGCACCGCTTCGCGGCCTTCCACGCCACCGTCGACCTGCTGGACATCTCGTGGGGCGGGGTGCTGGAAACCGCGCGCGGCAGCTTCGACGCGATGATGGCCGAGATCGACGCGTGGCCGGGCGACGTCGTGCTCAGCAACGAGAACCTCTCGCTGGTGGTCGACAAGCGGGTGCGGCGGATCCGGGCCGCGCTGCCCGACCACGAGCTGCGCGTCGTCTACTCCGCCCGTGACTTCGCCCGGCAGGTGCCCGCGGCCTGGCAGGAACGCATCCGGCACGCCTACACAGGCGACTTCGGCACGTTCCTGCGCCAGCTGCGCGAGGAGCCCGGCGAGATGGATCCCCGCCGGTTCTGGCGCTGCCAGACCTGGCCGGACGTGCTGGAGCGGTGGACCCGCTGCCTCGAGGCCGGCCCGCCCACCCTGGTGACGGTGCCGCCGGCGGGCACCGACCCCGAGGTGCTGCTCGGGCGGTTCCTCGAGGCGTTCGAGGTCGACCCGGCGTGGCTGCCCGAGCGCGGTGCCGCCCGGCCCAACCCCGGCCTCGACCCGGTGCAGAGTGCGCTGCTGCGCACGATCCAGGTCGAGCTGGAACGGCGGGTGACCGACGGCGCCGTACGCCGCGGGGCGCTGCAGGGCGCGATGGTCGGACGCTGGTGGGCCCGGCAGCCCGGCTCCGGCCGGGTTGCGCTGCCCGAGCAGCACCGCGCGTGGGCCGACGAGCTGACCGCGCAATGGCTGGCCCGGGTGCGGGCGATGGACCTGCGGGTCATCGGCGACCTCGCCGACCTCGAGCCCGCCGACGCGCCGGCTGAGCCGGCGGTCGACCCCGACACGGTGGGCGCGGACGCGATGCTGGAGCTGGCGGTGCGTACGCTCGCCGACGCGCTCGAGGAGCACCAGGCGCTCACCGCGGAGCGCGACGAGCTGCGCGCCGGCGGGCAGTCGGAGGCCGGCGGTGCGCGGGACCGGGTCGAGCGGTTGTACCGCCGGGTGCGGCGGCAGGCGTAGGAGCAGGAGGAACCGGATGGCATCGGTGTCCGAGGTCTTCGTGCACATCGGACCCCTGAAGACCGGCACCACCTATATCCAGGCCGTGCTGTACCAGAACCGTGCGGCGCTGTCCGAGCACGGTGTGGTGCTGCCGCGTGCGACGTTCGGTCAGCACGTGCGGTCGGTGCTCGACCTGATGGGGCGCCGGATGCACCACGACTCCGGTGGCCGGGAGGGTCAGTGGCAGACCCTGGTCGACGAGGTCGCGTCGGCCGACGCGCACGCCGGCGTGATCTCGATGGAGTTCCTCTGCACCGCGTCGGCCAAGGTCGTCCGGCAGCTGGTCGACTCGCTGGCCCCCGCCCAGGTGCACGTGGTCTGGACCGCCCGCGACCTCACCAAGGTGCTGCCGGCGGCGTGGCAGACGCTGCTGCGCAACAAGCAGGCCCCCACCTGGTCGGGCTACCTCGACTCCGTGCGCGAGGCGGCCGGCACCGGCGGGCCGAGCCGTGGACCCGGCCGGCTCCTGCGCGGACGTGGCGCCGACGACACCTGGGGCCACCGGTTCTGGCGTCAGCAGGACCCGCGGCAGGCGCTGGCTCCGTACCTCGAGCACGTGCCGGCCGAGCGGGTGCACGTGGTGACCGTGCCGCCCTCGGGGTCGCCGCCGGAGCTGCTGTGGCAGCGGTTCAGCGCGGCGGTCGGGTTGGACGCGGGCGTGTACGACATCGACGTGCCGCGCGCGAACATCTCGCTCGGCGGGGTGGAGTGCGAGGTGCTGCGCCGGGTCAACGCCCGGGTCTCCGGCCGGATCCCGGGTAGCGCGTACAACGACCTGGTGAAGTTCTTCGTCGCCCGCGAGGTGCTGGAGCGGAGGACGCAGTCGTTCCCACTCGTGCTGCCCGAGCACGAGCGGGAGTGGGTGGCCGGGCAGGCGGCCGACGCGGCCGCGTTCCTGTCCGGCGGCGGGTTCGTGCTGCACGGCGACCTCGCCGACCTGACCTCCGCGGCACCGTCAGGGGGTGGCGGCGTGCGGCAGCCCGACGACGTGAGCGACGCCGAGCTGCTCACCGTCACCCAGGAGACCCTCGCCGACGTGCTGCTGGAGATGGCCCGTCGGCAGGGGCTGCAGGGCTTCGCTGGTCCGCGGAGCACCGAGGTCCCGCTGCCGCCGCCGGCCGACCTCGGCCTGTCCGGGGAGCCGCCTTCGCCCGGTGACCGGCAGCAGCCGCTGCCACGCGATGCTCCCGAGCCGGCCAGCGTCACCGCGCTGCGCGAGGCGCTGGAGGCAGGTGGGGGAACGTCGGTCGGCGACGATCCCGACGAGCCTCCCCGGCCGCGCCGGCGCAAAGGCCGGCCAGGTGCGGCTCGCGGCGGGCGCGGTGGTCAGGGCCGCGGTCGCGGGCGGAGCTCGCGCTCGGCGTAGCGGCCGACGCGGTGGGTAGACAGGGCGTCGCCCACGGCACCGATGCCGCCGCCCAGCATCGGGACGCGGCGGGCCATGCTGGTCGCCATCCGCCGGCCGCCGACCCGGCCGAACAGCTCCGTGGTGACGTCCTGGGCGATGGACGTGAACAACGCCGGGTCGTGCACGGGCGAGGTGGCCAGGCCCATCGGCAGCGAGGGGAGCCGGCCGAGGCGCACCAGCTCCTCGACGATGGTCGGGCCGAGCAGGCAGGCGGCCACCGCGTTGCGCACCCGCGGGTCCCGGAGGTCGTAGCCCTGCAGGTGGGCGATGCCGGCGACCAGGTGACCCTGCAGCAGCGCGAGCCCGGACACGTTGGCGGGGACGGTCACGATCATCGTGACCAGGCCGCCGAGGTTGGTGACGAACCCCTGCACACCGGCCGCGCGTACGTGCCGGTCGATCAGCCCCGCGATGGCGGCGGCGTGGTCGCCACCGGACTCCGCGAGCTGGGCGTCGGCCGCGGCGGCGGCCCCGCGGAAGGGACCGGCCCCGTCGATGGCCCGTTGCAGCAGCTCGCGCACCAGCTCGGAGCTCAGGTGCGGGCCCAGCTTCAGCCCGAGCGGGACGAGTCCGCGGGCTGCGGTGCGGGCCAGGCCCATGGTGACTCCCCTTCCGTGCCCGGACGGTGCGGCCGCTCCGGGTGCCGCCAGGGTAGGCGGCGCTGTCACCATGGATCGCGTGGCGGTGCCCCTCCCGCCCCCGCGCTGGGGGTTCGACCCGACGGCCTGGCCGTCGGACGACGCAGTCGCCGTCGGTGCCGACCTCGAGCCGGCGACCCTGGTGGCGGCGTACCGTACCGGGCTGTTCCCGATGCCTCTCGACGACGTCGCGCCGATGGTGTGGTGGTCACCGTTGCGGCGCGGCGTGCTGCGACCCGAGCGACTGCGGGTGTCGCGCTCGCTGCGGCAGGCGGCGCACCGCTTCGAGACCCGTGTCGACACCGCCTTCGCCACGGTGCTGCGCGCGTGCGCCGACCCGCGCCGACCGGGTGCGTGGATCTCGGAGGACGTCCGGCGCGCCTACGAACGGCTGCACGGGCTCGGCTGGGCGCACTCGGTGGAGACGTACGACCGCGCCGGCCGGCTGGTGGGCGGTCTGTACGGCGTGGCGATCGGCGGCCTGTTCGCGGGGGAGTCCATGTTCCACCACGCCCGGGACGCGTCCAAGGTGGCGCTGGTCTCCCTGGTCGAGCTGCTGCAGGCCGACGCCGACGGGCGGCCCCGGCTCGTCGACGTGCAGTGGCAGACCCCGCACCTGTCCAGCCTCGGCGTGGAGGAGATCGACCGGACGTCGTACCTCGCGATGCTGCCCGAGCTCGTCGACCAGCCGCTGCCGTCGGCCTTCGTCAGCGGGTCAGCCGACTGACGCGACCGCCTGCGTGCGGCAGACTGGTGCGGTGCCAGAGCTGCCCGAGGTCGAGGCGCTGGTCCACGACCTGCGTACCCGGCTCGACGGTCGCGCCGTCGCGCGCGTCGACGCGGCGGCGTTCAGCGTGCTCAAGACGTTCGACCCGCCGCTGACCGCCCTGTCCGGGCTGCTGGTCCAGGGGGTCCACCGGCACGGCAAGTTCCTGGACATCGACCTCGACGGCCTGCACCTGGTGACCCATCTGGCCCGTGCCGGCTGGCTGCGCTGGCGCGACGAGCAGCCCGCCGCTCCGCCCCGACCGGGCAAGGCGCCGCTGGCGTTGCGGGTCGTGCTCGACGACGGCAGCGGCTTCGACCTCACCGAGGCCGGCACCAAGAAGCGGCTCGCGGTCTACGTCGTCCGTGACCCGCAGGAGGTCCCGGGCATCGAGCGGCTCGGGCCGGACCCGCTCGACGACGCGTTCACCCTCGAGGCGCTGGAGGGCATCCTGCAGGCTGCCGGCCGCGCCCAGGTCAAGGGGGTGCTGCGGTCGCAGTCGACGATCGCGGGCATCGGCAACGCCTACTCCGACGAGATCCTGCACGTGGCACGGATGTCGCCGTTCAAGCCCGCGTCCGGCATCACCGGCGACGAGCTGCGCCAGCTCTACGACGCGGTCCAGAGCACGCTGCGCGACGCGGTCGCCCGCTCGGACGGGGTCGCCGCGTCCGAGCTCAAGAAGGAGAAGAAGTCCGGCATGCGGGTGCACGGGCGCACCGGCCTGCCGTGCCCGGTGTGCGGTGACGACGTCGCCGAGGTCAGCTTCGCCGACTCCTCGCTGCAGTACTGCCCCACCTGCCAGACCGGCGGCAAGCCGCTCGCCGACCGGCGGATGTCCCGCCTGCTCAAGTAGCGTCACCCCGAACGATCCGACCTGGTGCGCGCCAGGGCGGTCGTGACGTCGGATCGTTCGTGCTGGGGTCCGGCTAGGCTCCCCGGCGTGGCGGATCGGGAGCACGGCTGGGCGTACGCACCCGACGCCCGCACGCTCACCGGCGCCACCGTCATCACCATCGTGCGCACACTGGTGGCGGTCGTGCTCGCCTTCGTCGCCACCCGGGCCGACACCCCCGACACCACGCTCCGGCTGCTGATCGCCTCGCTGGTGACCTACTGGGCGGGCGACATCCTGGACGGTGCGTACGCGCGGTGGCGCGACCAGGAAACCCGGTTCGGTGGCGTGCTCGACGTGGTGTGCGACCGGGCCTGCGCGCTCGCGTTCTACGTCGGGGTCGCCTGGCACCTGCCCGGGCTCGCGCTGCCGGTGGGGATCTACCTGCTGGAGTTCGCGGTCGCCGACATGGTCCTGTCGCTCGCGTTCATGGCGTGGCCGCTGCTCAGCCCCAACTACTTCTACCTGGTCGACCGCACGATCTGGCGGTGGAACTGGTCGAAGACCGCCAAGGCGTTGAACTCGTCGGTCTTCGCCGTCCTGCTGCTGGTCACCGAGAGCGTCTGGCTCTGCACCACGATCGCTCTCGCGCTGATGGGGCTGAAGATCGCGTCGCTGGTGCGCCTGGTGCGGCTCGGCATCCCGGTGCCGGGCAGTGCCCCGGCCCCGGTCGCGACCCCGCCGACGCGTTGACCGGCCGATGACCCTGCTGCTGGCGACGTTCGGCGTCGCCCTGGCCTCGGCCTGGATCCCGGTGATCCCGATCGAGGCGTACATCGGCGGCGCGGTCGCCGAGTCGAGCCAGCCCTGGTGGACGCTCGCGCTGGCAGCGACCGCCGGTCAGATGCTGGGCAAGATCGTGATCTTCGAGCTGGGCCGGCAGTCGATGGAGTGGGCCTGGCTGCAGAAGCGGATGGCCAGGTACGACATCGAGAAGTACGTCACCCGGATGACCGAGGCCTCGGAGCGCAGGCCCTACGTGAGCGACCTGGTGGTGCTGGGCTCGGCGGTCGTCGGCATCCCGCCGTTCGCCGTCGTGAGCCTGCTGGCCGGCCAGCTGCGGATGTCGCTGGCCCGGTTCATGATCTGGGGCTCGATCGGCCGCTTCGTCCGGTTCGCCGCCGTCGCGCTCGGCGTCAGCCAGGTGCTGCACCTGATCTGACGGCTGAACCCACGAGCGAGTCAGAGCACATGTGCGTCGCCGCCGGTCTCGCTGACCATCGGCCGACCGGCGCGGGCCCATGCCTGCATGCCGCCCGCGAGGTTGGTCGCGTCCGAGCCGCGCTGGTTGAGGAACGCCGTCGCGCGAGCCGAGCGGCTGCCCGACCGGCACACGACCAGCACCCGGCCGTCCGGCACCAGGTCGTCCCGTCCGGGCAGCTGGGCGAGCGGGACGTGCACCGCACCGGGTACGTGCCCGGCGGCCCACTCGTACGGCTCGCGGACGTCGAGCACGGCCACCTCGGCGGGCAGCGGGTCCGGCAGCGCGTCGACGCTGGTGTCGGGAACCTGCGCAGCGTTCGCCATGCATTCATCCTGACACCGGCAGGGGAACGGTCCGCCCAAGGGTTCCTCGGCTACTGTGAAAGCGCAGGTAGTCGCTGGACGCGCTGGAGGCGTCGTGAACTCTGCGCAGCCACAGCTGCGGAGGCTCCCCCAGATCGTCGCCCATCGCGGAGCGAGCGACGAGCTCGCAGAACACACCCTCAAGGCCTACCGGCAGGCCCTCGTCGACGGTGCCGAGGCGCTCGAGTGCGACGTCCGGCTCACCGCTGACGGCCACCTGGTGTGCGTGCACGACCGGCGCATCGACCGCACCAGCAACGGGCGCGGCGTCGTGTCGACGCTCCAGCTCGAGCAGCTGCAGTCGATGGACTTCGAGGGCTGGAAGAACCCCTGGCGCGACCTCGACGACGAGCTCGACGACGGGGACGGTCAGTCGGCCGTCGTGCTCACCCTCGAGCGGCTCTGCTCGCTGGTGCACGACTGGGGCCGGCCGGTGCAGCTCGCGATCGAGACCAAGCACCCCACCCGGTTCGCGGGCCTGGTCGAGCGCCGGCTGGTCGATCTGCTCCGCACGTACGGGTGGCACGAGCCGCGCGGCGACGACCCGCCCCCCGCCCGGGTGATGAGCTTCGCGTGGATGTCGCTGCGCCGGGTACGGGATCAGGCGCCGGGTGTCCCCACCGTGTTCTTGATGGACCGGGTCCCGTTGCGCTACCGCGACGGCAGCCTCCCGCTGGGCAGCCGGATCGCGGGTCCGTCGATCGACATCGTGCGGTCCCACCCGCAGTTCGTGCGCAAGCTGCACGCCGCCGGCCACGCCGTGCACGTGTGGGTGGTCAACGAGCCCGACGACCTGCAGCTGTGCCTCGACCTCGGCGTCGAGGCGGTGATCACCGACAGACCCGCCCGGAGCGTCGAGCTCCTCCGGCGGCGGCCGTGACCCATTCGCGATGCCGACCACGTTTCCGGCCCCCACCGGAGCGGGTATCTCTGCTGCAGGGCGGCGTCGTGGTGAGGAGACCCGATGAGGGGGGTGGTGATGGCGCAGGACCAGTTCCGCCTTCTCGCCGTGCCCTTCTCGCGGGGCGCGGCTCGTACCGCGCGCGCCGAGCTGGCCCGTGAGCTGCGTGCGGCGGCGGTCCGCCAGAGCGTGATCGACGACGCCCTCGTGGTGCTCAGCGAGCTCGTCACCAACGCCGTACGGCACGCGACGCCCGGTCCCGACGGCCACGTCGGCGTGGAGTACGCGCTGGAGCCGCAGCGGCTGTGGCTGCGGGTCAGTGACGGGGGGCGTCGCGAGCCCGGCGGCCGCACCCACGTGCACGAGTCCGTGGGGGGCCGGGGCCTGTCGATCGTCGCGGCCCTCGCGGACTCCTGGGACTTCGAGCGGCACGAGGCGGGGACGACCGTCACCGCCGTGTTCGACCTGGTCTAGGGTCGGCGGCCCGGCCACCGCAGCAGCGCCGGCCACGGTCTCGAGAGGAGCCCCGGGTGGGCAAGAAGTCCCGCAACCGCCAGGTCGCCGCCCCCGGCGAGGGCGCAGAAGTCGGGCCCCGCCAGCCGTGCCCGTGCGGGTCCGGTCGGCGCTACAAGGCATGCCACGGCCGCCCGGGCGGGGCGCCGGCAGCGTACGTGGCACGCACCTTCGACGGTCTGCCCGGTGAGTGCGACTGGGTGGCGTTGCGCGAGATCGTGGCGGCCGGCACCGCCCCGCTCACCCTGGCCGACGGGGTCGCCGGGGACCGTACGGTGACCGTGTGCTCGTTGCTGCCGGGTGCCGCCCCCGCGCTGGTGCGATCCGACGGCGCGGTGTGGCTGGGACTGCAGGTGCACCACAACCACGGCGACGTCAACCGCGACCTGGCCCACGTGCTCGAGCTCGCGCTGGAGGCTGAGCCCGGCTCCCAGGTCGGCCTGGTCGGCCCGCCGCCACCGGGTGCCCGGCTGCAGGACCTGGTCGCCGAGGGCAGCGAGTTCCCGGTCACGGTGCACGACGACTTCGGGTTCTGGCTCGCCGACGTCGACGACGAGGACGGCAGTCTCGCCGCCGCCCTGCAGGCGGCCAACGACGCGGCTGCCCCGTCGGTGCGGCTGGGCTCGGTCGACGCCTGCTACTGGACCCGGATGGGCGACCGGGAGTTCATCAGGTGGGTGCTGCCGCACGACGAGGGTGCCGTCCTGGACGCCTTCGCCCGCCTGCACGTCACCGGCGGCGACACCATCTCCGACGACGCCCGGCTGATCGGGATGTTCCGCGCGCACGGGCTGCTGGCCCCGGTCTGGGAGGTCCCGGACGGCACCGGCGCCGACGACCTGGACCCGCCGTTCGCTGCGCTGGCTGAGCGGCTGGCCACGGCGATGGACAGCGGCGAGCCGCTGTCGGCGGCCGAGCGGTCGGCCCGCAGCGGCCTGGCAAACCGTCAGCTCACGATCCGCTGATCGGCCCCCGGACGACGCTTTCCGTTGCGACGTAGTCACTCTGCGACGGATCCGCACGCCGTTCGGATGATCCCTGCGTGATCGGCTTGCTTGACTGACGAGTCAGCATCTATGTTTGCCGTCTGCCCGGTCGTCGTTGTTTCCCCCGTCAGCGACGGCCGGGCTCTTCCATGCCCTCTCGCCTGTCCTCCCGGATGCCGACCTGCTGTCGCGTGCTCAGCCGGGCGCCGGCGGCGCGTCTCGCAGCACCGGGCAGGACATGCAGCGCGGACCACCGCGACCGGAGCCGAGCTCCGAACCGGCGATGGCGATCACCTCGATCCCGGCCTCACCGAGCCGCTCGTTGGTCTCCGTGTTCCGCTCGTACGCCACCGCCAGCCGGGGCGCCAGCGCGAGCGTGTTGTTGCCGTCGTCCCACTGCTCCCGCTCGGCCGTGACCGGGTCGAGGCCGGTGTCGATGCGGTGCACCCGGTCCAGCCCGAGCGCGTCGGCCGCCGCCTCCAGGAACGGCCGCGGCCCGGCCACCTGGAGCACGACGTCGCCGTCGCGATCGACGTCGAACGGGTCGGCGGCGGTCACTGCGTAGGCCCGCAGCGAGTCCGCGATGTTGGGGTAGACCACGACCTTGTCGACGTCGACCATGGTGACCACGGTGTCGAGGTGCATGGTGGCCCGCTGCTGCGCGATCGGCACCGCCAGCACCGTGTGCGCGATGCCGGCGGCCAGCACCTGCCGGGCGAACCGCTCTGCACCCGCCGGCGTCGTGCGCTCGCCGACGCCCACCGCGATCACGCCGGGACCGAGCAGCAGCACGTCACCGCCCTCGACCCGTTCCATCGCCCAGCCGTGCATCCGCGGGGCGCCAGCGAACCGGGGGTGGCGGGCGTAGATCAGCTCGGTGAGGTGCGTCTCGCGCTCGCGGGCCGGCATCGCCAGGCTGGTGACCGCCACCCGGTCGGGCAGCCACACCGAGGAGTCCCGGGTGAACAGCAGGTTCGGCAGCGGGTCGATGAGGAAGTCGTCGTGGGCCAGCAGGCTGGTGACCAGCGAGTGGTCCAGGCGCACCTCGTCGTTGCGGATCCCTGCGGTCAGCGTGATCGCGAGGTCGGCAGCGGACTGGTCGTGCATCAGGTCGGCGAGGTAGCGCCGCAGCGCGTCGCCCAGCCGCAGCCCCTCGGTGGCGCCCTCGACGGCGGCGGCGCGGGCCACCGGGTCGGCGAGCGTCTCGGCCAGCAGCTCGACCAGGTAGAGCACCTCGACCCCGCGCGAGCGCAGCGCCTCGGCGAACGCGTCGTGCTCGACCTGGGCCCGGTCGACCCAGGGGATGTCGTCGAACAGCAGCGAGTCGTTGTTGCGCGGCGTGAGCCGGCGCAGCTCGTTGCCGGGACGGTGCAGGAGCACCGTGCGCAGGGTGCCCACCTCGCTGCTGGCGCCCGTCGACGAGGCGGCGCTGCTGGGGCTGCTCATGACGCCGGAGCGTACCGACCCTAGGCTGGTCCGGTGCCCGGAGTGCCGCCTGCGCGTTACGCCTACCTGGGGCCGGCCGGGACGTTCACCGAGCAGGCCCTGCGGTCACTGCCCGCGGCGTCGGCCGCCCGCGCGGAGCCGTACGCCAGTGTGGCGCTGGCCCTGGACGCGGTCCGCTCCGGCGAGATGGACGGCGCCGTCGTCCCGTTCGAGAACTCGGTCGAGGGCTCGGTGACGGTGACGCTCGACGAGCTCGCGACCGGCGAGGCGCTGATGATCACTCGCGAGATGACGGTGCCCGTACGACTGGCGCTGCTGGCCCGGCCCGGCCGCGACCTGTACTCGGTGCGCAGCGTCGCCACTCACCCGCACGCCGCCGCGCAGAGCCGCGGCTGGCTGGCCCGGCACCTGCCCGACGCCACCGTGGTGGCGGTCGGGTCGACCGCGCTGGCGGCGGCCGAGGTCGCCGGGCGGGACGGGCACGAACCCGCCTACGACGCGGCGATCGCGGCTCCCATCGCGGCGGACCGCTACCGGCTCGCGGTGCTGGCCGACAGCATCGGCGACAACCCGGACGCGGTCACCCGGTTCGTGCTGGTCGCGCGGCCCGGGCAGAGCACGGCGCGTACGGGTGCGGACAAGACCTCGCTGGTGGCGTTCATCCGCGACGACCACGCCGGTGCGCTGATGGAGGTGCTCGACCAGTTCACCATGCGCGGCGTCAACCTGACCCGGATCGAGTCCCGGCCGACCGGGCGGGCGCTCGGGCGCTACTGCTTCTCGATCGACTGCGAGGGCCACCTCGACGACGCCCGGGTCGGCGAGGCCCTGATGGGGTTGCGCCGGGTGTGCGCCGAGGTGCGGTTCCTCGGCTCGTACCCGCGGCTCGACGGTGCGTCGCCCGAGCTGCAGCCGGGCACCCGGGACGAGGACTTCGTCGACGCGGCCGGCTGGCTGGCGCGGCTGCGCCGAGGGGGCGCGGCTTCCGCCTAGGGTCGGTGCGGTGACCAGCCTGTCCGTTGCCCTGGCCGTCGCCGCCCTCGTGGTGTCCGCGGCTGCGCTGGCAGTCGGCGTGCTGTCGCTGCGCCGGCAGGCGGTCGCGAGCCGCCGCCGGGCGCGACGGGCCGTGGCTCCCGACCTCGAGGCGATGGCCCAGGCAGTCGGCGACCTGCGGGTCGACGTCGGCCGCGCGCTGCGGCACCTGGCGGTGGTGCGCTACGACGCGTTCGGCGACATGGGCGGGCACCTGTCGTGGTCGATGGCCCTGCTCGACGACGAGGGCGACGGCGTGGTCCTGACCGCCATCCACGGTCGTGCCGAGACGCGTACGTACGCCAAGAACGTCACCGGCTGGTCCAGCACCCAGCAGCTGTCGCCCGAGGAGACCGAGGCGGTCACCCTCGCCCACCGGGGCTGAGGTCTTGGGAAACCAAATCCGGCGGTACGGGGTCAACGGCGGACGCGGACGAGCAGGGTGCCGGCCATCACCCGCGCGCGCAGCTCGCGACCCTCGCCGACCGGGTCGCCGTCGAGCTGGCGGGCCAGCGGCTGGTTGCTGCGGATCACGACCGAGGTGCCGGTCATCCGTGCGAGCCGGTCGTCGGTGTGCCGCCCGCGACGCAGCACGCGTACCACGACCCGGAACCATCCGGACAGCCGTTGCGGTGCGATGACCACGACGTCGAGCAGCCCGTCGTCGAAGCGGGCGTCGGGCAGCAGCGGGATGCCGGCCTGCAACAGCCCGACGTTGCCCACCACGACGGTGCGCGCACGGAAGCGCCGCACCGGGCCGTCGTCGACGGACACCTCGACCCGCCGGGCCGGGTAGCGCAGGTTGCGGACGGCCGACACGACGTACGCGCGCCAGCCCATCCGTGCCTTCAGGGCGTCCGACGCCCCCGCCATGATCTCCGCGTCGAACCCGAGCCCGCCCATCACCGTGAAGCACGTCTCCGCGAGCCCGTCGCCGCTGACCCGCGCCACGTCGATCGCCCGATCCTGCCCCGACAGCGCCACGTCGATCGCCTCGGTGGCCCGCAGCGGCAGGTCCAGGTTGCGCGCCAGCAGGTTGCCGGTGCCCAGCGGCACCACCCCGAGCGGGACCCCGGTACGGGCCAGCTCGGAGCAGACCACGCGTACGGTCCCGTCACCCCCCGCCGCGACCACCATCTCGGCGCCGTCGGCGAGCGCCTCGTGGGTCATCGCGATGCCGGCGTCGTCGGGCGTCGTCTCGTACCAGCGCGGTGGCTCCCAGCCGTGCCGCGCTGCACCGGCTTCGACCAGGTGGATGAACCCGGCCAGGTCGTGGACCTTCAGCGGGTTCAGGACCACTCCCAGTCGCCGTGGGCGTTGTCCCGTGGTGGTCGGGGCGGGGCCGGTCTCCGCGACGATCCACGGCACCAGCAGCGCGGCAACGGCGAGCGTGAGGCCGGCGCCCAGCAGCCACCCCGCGACGACGTCGCTGGTGAAGTGCACGCCGAGCAGGATCCGGTCGAGACCGATCGCCAGGGCCAGCAGGACCCACAGGCAGTCCAACGCGATCCGAAGCCGGCGGCGCGGCACCGTCGTGTGGGTGAGCAGCACGGCGGCGGCGAGCATCAGCCCGGCACCGGCGGCATGACCGGACGGGAACGAGTACCCGTCGATCGTCGTCAGACGATCGGGCCAGGACGGCCGCGGCCGGTCCTCCAACGTCTTGAACCACGGAGCGAGCACCAGCTCGAGCGCCACGGCCGCGATCAGAAACGCGGCGACCTCGAGCCGCCGGCGCCACAGCGCCCAGGCCGCCACGACCAGCAGCAGCACACGCACCGTGGTCGGCGACGCGATGACGTCGAGGATCTCCAGGGAGCGGACGAAGCCGGCGTTGCCGTGGACGGAGTCGTACGCCGAGCTCGCGACCTCACGGTCGAGGTCGTGCAACGGGTCCCAGCCGGTGGCGACGAGCACCCAGAGCAGCGCGTACGCGGCCAGCAACCCGACGGCGAGCCAGGCGACCGCCCGGCGCCGGCCCCGGGGGGCGCGCACGTCGAAGGCCACGGCGCTCCTCTGCTCGGGGTAGGGTCGCCCGCTCGGGTAGGTCGCGCAGTGCCACCGGAGGGTGACCCTGCGCCGACCTAGGCTACGGCCACCGCCCGACGAGGCGATCCTGAGCCAACCCACCGAGAGGAACTCACCGTGCGAGCACGCGCTCTTGCCGTCGCCGGCGCTCTGGCGATCTCCATGACGCTGGGGGCCGCACCGGCCCTGGCCGATCAGCCGACCGCCACCTCCGACCACGCCGCCGCCCCCGTGAAGAAGGAGCGCAAGGTCCATGCCACCGGCCGGGACAGCGGCGGCAACCTGCGCGTCGTCGCCAAGGTCAAGGGCGACCCGACGTACGCGCACAAGACGACGACCCTGCAGAAGAAGGAGTGCCCGGGCTGCCACTGGGTCAACGTCCGCAGCCAGCGCACGAACGGTGTCGCCAAGGTGATCTACCGGGTCAACGTGCCGCGCAACGACTCGCGGTTCTTCCGGGTGATGGTCCCCGCGACCAGCCGTTACAAGAAGGGGATCAGCAACGTGCTGCGGGCCTGCTCCGGCTCCGCCTGCTGAACCGGTCCCCGGCGACGAACGAGCCTGGGTTTCCCAAGTGACCTTGGGAAACCCGGGCTTACCGCGCGTTGTGACACGGGGGAACCTTCGGTTTCCCAAGTGACCTTGGGAAACCCGATGGCCGGGCCCGGGGCCGGAAACCGGCGCGCCCCGGGTGGTGGCCGCGGACTACCCTCGCGGGTGTGATCGACGCCCGCCTGCTCCGCGACGACCCCGACCGCATCCGTGCCGCGCAGCGGCGGCGGGGCGAGTCCGAGGACCTCGTCGACCGGCTGCGGGAGGCCGACGAGCGTCGTCGCTCGGGCATCGCGGCGTACGAGCGGCTGCGGGCCGAGCAGAAGCAGCTCGGCAGGCAGGTCGCGCAGGCGACGGGTGACGAGCGGGCCGAGCTGCTGGCCCGTACCAAGCAGCTCAGCGCCGACGTCAAGGCGGCCGAGGCCGCACAGGACGCGGCCGACGACGAGTTCCGCACCCTGATGGCCACCCTGCCCAACCTGGCCGACGAGCAGTCGCCGCCCGGCGGTGAGGACGACTTCGTGGTGCTCGAGGAGCACGGCACCCGCCGCGACTTCGACGCCGAGGGGTTCACCCCGCGCGACCACCTCGAGATCGGCACCCTGCTCAAGGCGATCGACGTCGAGCGCGGGGTCAAGGTCAGCGGGTCGCGGTTCTACTTCCTCACCGGCGTCGGGGCGATGCTCGAGATGGCCCTGGTGCAGATGGCGATGGAGCGGGCCCAGCAGTGGGGCTTCACCCCGATGGTCCCGCCCGCGCTGGTCAAGCCGCGGGCGATGGAGGGCACCGGCTTCCTCGGCCAGGCGGCCGACGACGTCTACCACCTGCCCGGCGACGACCTCTACCTCGTCGGCACCTCGGAGGTGCCGCTCGCGGCCTACCACTCCGACGAGATCCTCGACGCGGCGTCGCTGCCGCTGCGCTACGCGGCGTTCAGCCCGTGCTTCCGGCGCGAGGCGGGCTCGTACGGCAAGGACACCAGCGGCATCTTCCGGGTGCACTGGTTCGACAAGGTGGAGATGTTCGTCTACACCACGCTGGACGAGTCGTACGCCGCCCACCAGCGGCTGCTCGACCACGAGCGGCAGTGGCTCCTCGACCTCGAGCTGCCGTTCCGCGTCATCGACGTCGCGGCGGGAGACCTCGGCCTGTCGGCGGTGCGCAAGTTCGACTGCGAGGCCTGGCTGCCCGCCCAGCAGCGCTACCGCGAGGTCACGTCGACGTCGAACTGCACCCAGTTCCAGGCCCGCCGGCTGGACATCCGGCTGCGCGTGGGGCAGGGCGCGACCGAACCCGCCGCCACCCTCAACGGCACCCTGTGCGCCGTCCCCCGCACGATCATCGCGCTGCTGGAGAACCACCAGCAGGAGGACGGGTCGGTGCGCGTGCCGCTCGCGCTGCAGCCCTACCTGCAGGGTCAGGACGTGCTCAAGCCGGTCGGGACCGGCGCGTGACCCCAGCCGTCCCGGCGGGCTGGCAGCCGCGGCTGGTCGCCCTCGACGTCGACGGCACGCTGGTCGACTGGGCCGACGGTGCCGAGTCGGTGTCGGCGGCCGTGCGCGACGCCGTGCACACGGTCGTCGCCGCCGGCGCGCACGTCGTGATCTCGACCGGTCGCTCGGTGCCGGGAGTCATGGACGCCGTCGGCCTGGTCGGACTCGAGGACGGGCTGGCGGTGGCCAGCAACGGGGCCGTGACGATGTCGTTCCCGCCCGTCGAGGTGCTGGACGTCGTGACCTTCGACGCCAGCGAGACGGTCAAGCTGCTGCTGGAGGAGGTGCCGGACGCGCACGTCGCGGTCGAGGAGATCGGGCGTGGCTACCGGATCAACAAGGCGTTCCCCGAGGGCGAGATCAGCGGCGAGATGATGATCCAGACCGTCGAGGAGCTGGTCGCCGAGCCGGTCACCAGGGTGATCATCCGCAGCCCCGACCAGTCGGTCGAGGAGTTCGCCGACCTCGCCCAGCGGCTCGGCCTGCACGGCATCAACTACTACGTGGGCTACACCGCCTGGCTCGACCTCGCGCCCAAGGGCGTCTCCAAGGCGACCGGCCTGGAGTCGGTCGCCCGGCGGCTCGAGGTGGCGCAGGCCGACGTGCTCGCGCTCGGCGACGGGACCAACGACGTCGAGATGCTGGAGTGGGCGGGCCGCGGTGTGGCCATGGGGCAGTCGCCGCTGGTGGTGCAGGAAGCCGCCGACGACGTCACCGAGTCGGTCGAGGCCGACGGGGTGGCCTACGAGCTGGCCCGCTGGTTCTGACCCCAGTGGTTCTGCCCCGACCTCAGCCCCCGGTCTCGACCACGTCGTCGAACGCGTCCAGCACCTGGTCGACGGTGGGCACGCCGGCGGACTTCGGCTCCGGCCGGTCGGCGGCCGCCGCACCCGTCCCGGCAGCCTCGCGGCGGGCCCGGCGCAGGTGCCGCTTCACCGTGGACAGCGAGCACTCGAGCCGGTGGGCCAGCATCTCCAGCGAGTCGTCGGGATAGGCGGCCCGGGCGGCGAGCACCGCCTCGTGGTCGAGCGGTCGCCGCTCGCCGCGTACGCCCGCCGCGGCGTCGAGGTCCTCGCGCTCCGGGCCGGCGCCGAGACGGTCCCGGATGGCGTCCCGCTCCCCCTGGGTGGTGCAGCCGACGAAGCCGGCGACATCGCGCTGCACCACCGCGGCGTACAGGCACTCGGCGAACAGCGGGCACGCGGCGCACGCGGCCCGGGCCCGGGAGACCAGGTCGTCGAGCTCGCGCCGCACGTCCGCGGAGACGGTGGCGGGGTCGGGGCTCTCCTCGAGCAGCGGGTGCAGGTAGAGCGCGGTGTCGGTGGCGCAGGCCGGCGAGGTGGGTGCGCGGTGAAGTGGGTCAGGTGCGGGCAAACCACCCGTCGACGCCGGTGTCCCGGCGGACGATGTGATCGCGATGCGCATGGCTCTCCCCCCGGAGCACATGAGCGCCGGTCCGCACGTCGCACGGAAGCGTACTCACAGATACATGCCCCCGCCAGGACCCGTGTTCCGGTCGTCACCGGGCTGCGGCTGCCCCGGCTGCCCCGGCTGCATCTGCGGTCCGGGGCCTCCCGGCAGGGCCCGGCGCATCTGCTCGAGCTGGGCCCGCGCCGCCATCTGCTGGGCGTAGATCGCGGTCTGGATGCCGTGGAACAGCCCCTCCAACCAGCCCACCAGCTGGGCCTGCGCGATCCGCAGCTCGGACTCCGACGGGGTCTCGGAACCGAACGGCAGGCTGAGCCGCTCCAGCTCCTCGACCAGCTCGGGGGCCAGACCCTCCTCCAGCTCGGAGATGGACGCGGCGTGGATGTCGCGCAGCCGGGCCCGGCTCGCCTCGTCCAGCGGCGCGGCCTTCACCTCCTCGAGCAGCTGGCGGATCATGCTGCCGATCCGCATCACCTTCGCGGGCTGCTCGACCAGGTCGCTGAGGCCCTTCTCGGAGGCCTCCTCGGGCGCCGCCCCGGCGTCCGGCACGGGCACCGGGTTGCCGTCCGGCCCGATCACCACGTACTTCGCGCCAGCCTGCGCGCTCTGCTCCGGTCGCTGTTCGCTCATGCGGCCCAGGGTACGGAGCCCGCGGCTGCGGGCCCGGGCGGTGCTCAGCCGGTGGTGAGCACGACCTTGCCGACGCTCTCGCCGTCCTCGACGATCCGGTGCGCCTCGGCGGCCTGCTCGAGCGGCAGCGCGGCGTGCAGCACCGGCCGGACGACGCCGTCGGCGAACAGCGGCCACACGTGCTCGGCCACGGCGGCCATGATCGCGCTCTTCTCCTCGACCGACCGCCAGCGCAGCGTGGTGGACATCACCGCGGCACGCTTGCGCATCAGCACGCCGAGGTCGATCTCGGCCCTGGTGCCACCCTGCATGCCGATCACCGACAGCCGCCCGTTGGTGGCCAGCGCGTCGAGGTTGCGGGACAGGTACGACGCCCCCAGCGAGTCGAGCACGACGTCGGCACCGTGCCCGTCGGTGGCGTCGCGCAGCACCTCGACGAAGTCCTGCTCGCGGTAGTTGATCAGCACGTCGGCGCCGAGCTCGGCGCAGCGGGCCAGCCTCTCGGCCGACCCCGCGGTCACGGCGACGCGGGCACCGAGCGCGACCGCGAGCTGGATCGCCATCGTGCCGATGCCGCCGGCGCCGCCGTGCACGAGCAGCGTCTCGCCCCGCTGCAGCCCGGCGATCATGAACACGTTCGACCAGACGGTCGCCACGACCTCGACCAGCCCGCCCGCCTCGACGGCGTCGACGCCCTCGGGACGCCGAACGACCTGCCCGGCCGGCACGGCCACCTGCTCGGCGTACCCGCCGCCGGACAGCAGCGCGCAGACCGGGTCGCCGACCGACCAGCCGGTGACGCCCTCGCCGATCGACAGCACCTCGCCCGAGCACTCCAGCCCCAGCACGTCCGACGCCCCCGGCGGCGGCGGGTAGTTGCCCTGCCGCTGCATCAGGTCGGGCCGGTTGACGCCGGCGGACTGCACCCGCAGCACCAGCTCGCCCGGCCCGGGGGACGGGTCGGGACGCTCCGCCACCGTGAGCACCTCGGGGCCGCCGTACTCCTCGCACACCACCGCGCGCACGTCAGCCGGTCCCGTCGGCGGAGTCGGCGGACCCGGCGGCCTCCTGCGCCAGCCGCGTGGCGGTGGCGGCGGCCGCGCGGAGGGCGGCTGCGTCACCGCCGTGGGCGGCCGCGGCGTAGCCGACCAGGAAGGTCGTGAGCGGGGCCGCGGGGCGGGCGATCGAGTGCGCGGCGTCGCGGGCGACGTCGAGCACCAGGTCGATGTCGACGTCGGCCGGCACGTCGAGCTCAGCGGCCAGCGCACCGGCCCACTGCTGCAGGGTCATCGGGGGCATGGGCCCGAGTCTGACAGCGATGCGAGCATGGGGGGATGGCCGACCCCCAGCCGGACGCGGTGCACGTCGCCCTCGTACAGACCTCCGCGAGCACCGACTCGGCCACCCAGCGCGATGCGGTCGCCGGGTGGTTCGAGCGGCTGCGCGCAGCAGCGGGCCCCACTCCGGACCTGGTCGTCCTGCCCGAGGCGGTGATGCACGACTTCGGGCCGCCCGACCACGACATCGGCTCGCACGCCGAACCGCTCGACGGGCCGTTCGTCGGCCTGCTCGCCGCGGAGGCCACCCGGCTGGGCGCGACGGTCGTCGCGGGCATGTTCGAGCGCGGCGACGACGACCCGCGCCCCTACAACACGCTGGTCGCGCTCGCCCCCGACGGGTCGGTGGTCGGCGCGTCGCGCAAGGTGCACCTCTACGACTCCTTCGGCTACCGCGAGTCCGACAAGCTGCGGCCGGGCCCGGTCGAACCGGTGGTGCTGTCGGTCGGGTCGCTCCGGGTGGGGCTGATGACGTGTTACGACCTGCGCTTCCCCGAGTACGGCCGACTGCTGGTCGAGTCCGGCGCAGACACGTTGTGCGTCCCCGCCGCCTGGGTCCGGGGACCGCTCAAGGAGGACCACTGGGTCACGCTGCTGCGCGCCCGCGCGATCGAGAACACGTGCTGGGTCCTGGCCGCGGCCCAGAACGGCGCGACGTACTGCGGCCGCAGCCACGTCATCGACCCGCTCGGCATCGCGGTGGCCTCCGCGGGTGATGAGGACACCGTTGTACGCGCCGCGCTCGAGCCCGAGCGGCTCACGGCCGCCCGGCGTCGCAACCCGGCACTCGAGCACCGCCGGGTGCGCACCGGCGACTGGGACCGTCGGTGACGGCCGACACCCCGACGGGCCGGCGAGCGGCCCGGACCGGTGACAGCGGCTACGCCCCGGTCGAGCGCCGCGGTCTGCTCGGCCGGATCGCGCACAGCTCCGCGGTGCTGCTGTGGTTGCTCGCCTGGCTCGCCGGCACCGCCGCGGCCGCGACCGCCGTCGTGTTCGTCGAGGACGTCCCCACCTGGGTGGCCGGCTGGGGTGGTGGCGCGGTGGCGTGGCTGCACAGCGTCGCTCTCGCGCACCGGGCCGGTGGCCGGACCCGACTCTGGGGCGCACTGGCACTGATCGCCGTCGTCGGTGCCCTGGTCACCGAGGAGGCCTGGGCGCTGTCCGGCCTGTCGGTGCTGACGGCCGTGGTGTCCGGGGTGGCGGCGGTGCTGCTGACCCGGCCGGCGGCGACCGCGCTCGGGATCCTGTTCGAGTTCGGCCTGGCGCTGGTCGTCTCGGTCGCCGGTGCGCTGGCCGTAGCCGGGCTGAACGCCCCGGTGCAGACCGAGCGCTACACGCTGGTCGTGCTGTGCCTGGCGCTGGCGATCGCGATCGCGCTGGTCTGGCAGCTGGGTGCCGGGCTGCACGGCATGGGCAGGCGCGGCCTGGCGATCGTCGTGGGCGGCGCCGTGCTGCTGGCCGGGCTGCTGGTCTACAGCCAGATCCTGCAGACGTACGGGTCCCAGGCGATCGTCGACCGCGTCGACGAGTCGGTGCGCTGGCTGAAGGACAACCTGGAGGGGGTGCCGCGGCCGGCCGAGGCGCTGATCGGGTTCCCGGCACTGGTGTGGGGGATCGGCACCCGGGCCAGCCGACGGCAGGGGTGGTGGATGTGCGCGTTCGGCGTGCTCGGCACCGCGACGGTCGCGTCGTCGCTGGCCGCCCAGCGACTCGACCCGGAGTACGCCGCGCTGTCGGCGTCGTACTCGGTGCTCATCGGCGTCGTGCTGGGCCTGCTGGTACGGCGCATCGACATGATCGTGACCGGACGCCGCGAGCGGGGCCGGGCCGCCGGGCGGAGGGTGCTGCGGACCGGCGAGATCGCGGTGCTGCGACCCGAGCCCGGACGCACCTGGCCGCTGCGGTGATCGGTGTAGCGTCGGCCCGACCGAGAGAGAGGGAGTCGACGTGGCCTTCGAGGTCGTCGCCGAGATGGTGGCCAACGTGCTCACCGTCGTGGCCGAACCGGGAGCGACGCTCGAACCGGGCGACACGATCATGATCCTCGAGTCGATGAAGATGGAGATCCCCGTCCTCGCCGAGATCGGCGGCCTGCTGGCCGACGTCAAGGTGGCTGCCGGCGACGTGGTCCAGGAAGGCGACGTGCTCGCGGTCATCTCCTGATGGGAGAATCCGGCTCGGGCCGTGACCTGGCCCGGAGGGGTGCCGGAGTGGCCTATCGGAACCGCCTTGAAAGCGGTCGCTGGCAGCAATGTCAGCCGCGGGTTCGAATCCCGCCCCCTCTGCCGACCCGCCGTCCCGGAGGCACGCGTTGACGTCCAGCCCCACCGACTACCGACTGGCCCGGGCCCCCGGGGTGCTTGTGCTCGGTCGGCTGGCCGCCGGGACCGGCCTGCTGGTCGGCGGCACGGTCGTGCTCAGCACCCTGGTCGACCTGTCCAGGCCGGTGGTGGTCGCGCTGGCCGTGCTGCTGGGCGTGGCCGGGCTGCTCACGGCCGCCGCCGCGGTGCGGGTGCTGCGGCCGCCGGTGCTGCTGCACCTCGACGACGCCGGCTTCCGACTCCGCGTGCTCCGCGGCGCCGGCCCGGCATCGGTCCAGTGGGCAGACGTCGAGGGCGTACGCCGCGAACGGCTGACCCCCGGACCCTGTCTGGTGTTCGCGCTGAGCCGCAGCCGCCGGACCGTGCTGCCACTGCACCTGCTGGACGGCGGACCGGCCGCCGCCGACAGGCTCGACGCCGACCTGCGCAGCCGGCTCGACCGGGCGCACGGCCAGCGCCGACTGGGGTGACTCCTCGGGGCGGAGGTGGCGGGATTTGAACCCGCGAGAGGGGATGAACCCTCAACCCGCTTAGCAGGCGGGCGCCATAGGCCGGACTAGGCGACACCTCCATGCCGCGCGCCGGGGCGCTCGACGAGCCGTCAGGCTACCCGGCGGCTCCGGGCACCACCACAACGGTTCCACCTGGGGCGGCACTCATCCTTTCGTCTGATTATTGGTGGTCCCTTCGTCCGTACGACTGCTGCTGCGAGGCGTGCGCTCCTAGTCTTCCCGCGTGAGGTCAACCGGTCGACGGCGCAGAGCCGTGTGGTGGTCGCGCGCGGGCATCGTCTTGATGCTCGCGAGTGCCGTCGTCGTCGTGTCCCCGTTGGCCGGCCCGGCCGATGCCGTGGACGGATGCTCCACCCGCCCGGCGTACGGCGCGCGCACGGTCGACGGCACCGTCGACGCAGTTCCCGCCCAGGTCGAGACCGAGCCCGAGGCCGAGGCCGCAGCGGACCAGCCGGCTGAGCAGCCCGGCGACGTCGCCGGCGACACCGCGACCGAGGCAGTTCCGGAGACGCCGTCCGAGCAGGCGTCCGACGAGCCCGCCGAGGAGCCGTCCGACGAGCCCGCCGAGGAGCCGTCCGACGAGCCCACCGAGGAGCCGTCCGACGAGCCCACCGAGGAGCCGTCCGACGAGCCCACCGAGGAGCCGTCCGACGAGCCCACCGAGGAGCCGTCCGACGAGCCCACCGAGGAGCCGTCCGACGAGCCCACCGACGAGCCCACCGACCCGCCGGCGCCGCCCGACGACCAGGGCCGCGAGACCACCGACGAGGGCGGGTCGGGTGACGGGACCACGCCACCTCCCGACACGCCGGCCGACGACCCGACAGGTCCCCCCGGCGACGGTGGCGGAGACGGCGACGGCCCGACCGAGCAGGCCGCGTTGTCGATCGAGTCGGAGGCCAACCCGCAGGTCGTGGCGCAGGGCGACACCCTGACCATCACGATCACCGTGTCGAACGCCGGACCCGGCTCCGACCCGGGCGTCGTCGTCTCGGCCGTGATGCCCGACGGCCTCGACCTGGTGGGCGTGCCGGCGGCGTACAACCCGGTCTCCGGCGTCTGGGACATCGGTCAGATGAACGCGGGCGAGAGCGTGACGCTCGTCCTGACCGTCGAGGTCACCAGCGACGACGCCGTCGTCACCTCACCGACCGTCACCGGCGAGCTCACCGACGGCTGGGTCAGCGACGACCAGGCCTGCACCGTGGTGGAGGTCGAGCCCGAGGGCTCCGCCGACAGCGGGGATGCCGACCAGCCGCTGGCGCCGCCAGGCGTCACGTGGGACCACGACTCCGACGGCGACCCGGACTCCTCGGAGGGCGGCGCGTCGTCGGGCGGTGACGGTGCCGGTGCCGGTGCCGGGGGCGGCGACGACTCGTCCGCGGGCGTGCCGGAGTCCACCAGCCCGGGCGCCTCCGGGGGATCGAGCGGGTCGTCGTCCGGGGCGACCGCCCCGTCGACAGCGTCGGAGACCAGCGACGAGGCGGCCGCGCGCGGTGACGTCCCGTCGACCCGCACGAGCTCCGACGCGGCGATCATCATGCTCGGCTGGATGCTGCTCGCCGGAGGTGTGGTGCTGCTCGTGGTGGGTGCCGTCCGTCGTCGGGCCTTTGTCCGCTGGACCCCCGAGCGCTGACCTGCACCGAGGTCACCGCGGAGCGTAGACCGCCAGCACGTCGTCGCCCAGCGGCGCGAGCGCTGCCACCAGCCGGCTCACGGCACGGGGCTGCCCGTCCCGTGGCCGCAGCACGAACCTGGTCTGTCCCGCCGCACGCTCCCGGTGCACCGCGGCTCGGTCGAACCCGGCCGCCGCCACCGCGTCGGCCGCTTCGGCGGCCGCCCCCGAGCGGACCGTGACGACGATGCGGCCGGCCAGCTCGGTGAGGTCACGGGCGAGCTCCGCGGCGTGGACCCGCTGCCCGCGGGTGCTCGCCGGAGCACGGGCGGCCGGCGCGTCGGCTCCGAACACCGCGTTCCAGACCATGGTCTGGGTTCCCTCGGTGAACCCGCGGAAGTTGGGTTCGCCGGCGAAGAGCACGACGCGTCCGTCGGCGTACGGCTCGTCGACGACAGCGGCGGTGCGGCCGAGCTCGCGTGCCCCGCGGGAGAAGCCGGACACGAACCACGCCGGGCTGCGGGACGCGGGATAGGCGACCGGCGCCAGCGCGGTGTCGGCGACCCGCATCACGGAGTCGTACTCGTAGAACATCCACGCGTCGCTGCCGAGCCCGGCCGACAGCGGGCTGCCGCGGTCGACCCGGACCCGCAGCAAGGAGCCGGGCACGTCCGACGTGGGGTCGGTCAGCCGCGCGCTGGTCAGCGCCATCCGGGCGGCCATCTCGGTGCCGCCGCTCCACGCCACCAGCCGCCCGCCGTCGGCGAGCCAGCTGCGCAACGCGCGCCCCCCGGCCGTGCCCAACGCCTCCTCCGCCTCGGCGGCGTCGCCGTCAGGCACCAGCAGCACGTCGACGGCCGCCAGCCCGCCGCCGCGGATGTCGGTGCTGTCGAGGCTCCGGTACGGGACGCCCCAGTGCTCGGTCAGCAACCACCGCAGCCACCCGGGCGACTCGGTGTAGTCGGCCGACATCTGCCACATGCCGATCTCCGGTGCGTCCACCGGCGGCTCCGGGGTGTCCGGCTCCGGCTGCGGCGCCGCCGGCACCGCCTGCGGGTCGAGCCGCGCCCCCGACCGGCCGCCGCTGACGTCGGCGAGCAACGGGAGGCTCCAGGCGGTGACGTCGTAGAAGTACGGGAACGGCACGTAGCTGTCCTCGCCCAGCATCGCCTCGACCCAGTGCTTCTGGCCCTGCGCCATCGGCACCCAGTACGTGCCGGTGGGCAGCGTCGTGCGCCGGGCGTCGCGGCCGTACGGCGTGAAGTCGCGGACCCGGAGCGGCGCGGTGAGCTGGTAGACCGCGACGTCCATCCGCTGCAGCCGGCGCACGATCCGCGCGACCTCCTCGGCGTGGCCGGGCTGGTCGGCACGCAGGAACCAGTGCCGCACGGTGATGTCCGGCACCTCGCTCTCGACCTCGTTGCCGGGGTTGTAGACCTTGTTGGGCTCCAGCCGTCCGGCCAGACCCTGCCGGTAGGCCTGCCGGGTGTCGGCGCCGAGGTCGCTCAGCAGCCGCTCGTGCTGCTGGCCTCCGGCCACCAGCGACGACCAGATCGCGAGGTACTGCTCGCTCACCCGGTCCGAGTACGGGCTCTCGCTGCCCTTCTCCAGCGTCATGCCGGCACCGAGGAACCCGGTCGTCGGCACCGAGTCGCCGTAGCCCATGTACAGCAGGTCGTAGACGTCCTCGTTGAAGTAGTCGATGCCCCGGGTGTCGAACGAGTCCGCCATCGCGCCGCCGAACACGTCATTGATCTGGGCGATGTTCCGGTCGGTGATCTCGTGGTGGATCGGGTCGGCGTTGGGCGGCATGAAGTAGCTGGTGCCGCCCATCTCGTGCACGTCCAGGAACAGCGACGGCGGGTACGCGCGCAGCGCCTCGAGCTTGCCGTCGGTCTCGGGCTGGGTGCGGGCGAACCAGTCCCGGTTGAGGTCGAACCCGTACGCGTTGCGGCGGGTCTCGGCCACCCGGCCGTCCGGGTTCTGGGTCGGCAGCACGACGACCACGGCTCCGCGGCGCACCGCGCGGCCGGCGCAGTCGGTGCGGTCGGTGACGTCGCGCAGTGCGCGCAGCGAGGCGTCGGTGCCCGACGGCTCGTTGCCGTGGACGTTGCCGGCGACCCAGAGGATCGCGGGCGCCTCCGCCGCGATCTCGGCCGCCTCGGCCGCCGATGTCGCCGGGTCGCGGAGCAGCGCGGCCGCCTCCTGGGCCGCATCGACCCGCCTCGGCTGGCCGACGACCGCGTAGCGCAACGGCCGGCCGAGCTGGGACCTGGCCAGCACGCCCGCCTCGACCCGGTCGCTGCGGCGCGCCACCGTGAGCAGGTAACGGTCGGAGTCGGCGACGCTGACCTGCTCGGTACCGAAGTCGTCGCCGAGCACCTGGCGCGGGCTGGGGACGTCGCGGGCGTACGTCGGAGTCGTCAGCGGATCGCAGGCGGGTGCCGGCGCGGGCCCAGCCTGGACACCGGGTCCGGCGACGGACAGGGCGGACGCGCCGAGGGCGACCGAGCAGACGGCGATGAGGACGAGACGGGGGCGCATGGCGCACACCCTGTCAAATCAGACAGGTCCCGCGCCAGGCGTGCGGGCTTCCGGGTGGGGACTGCCTCGATGCTCAGCGAGGGCGAACTCCCCATTCGGGCCAGGTCTCGGTCATCGCGGTGTCGGTGACCTGACGCTCTCCGCCGCCGCTGACGCGAACGGTGTAGATGTCCTGCTGCGTCTGGTCGTACTGGCCGTAGGCGATGCGTCTCCCGTTGGGAGACCACGCGGGGTTCCCGGTGGATCCGGAGTCCGTCACCGGGCTGCGTGGTCCACCGTTGACTCTCCGGACAAAGATCTGGTCGCCAGCCTGGTTGATGCTGCCGTAGGCGATCCGCCTGCCGGTCGGGGAGTAGGACGGCGTCCAGTCACCGATCGTGTTGTGGGTGACCTTCTGCTTGTCGGTGCCGTTGGGGCGCCTGGTGTAGATCTCCTGATCGTTCCCGTCGGTGGCGTCGTAGGCGATCCGGTTGCCGGTCGGTGACCAGTCCGGGTGGTTGTCGTCGACGGTGTTGTGGGTGAGCTGGCGTCTGCCGGTGCCGTCGGGTCTGATCGTGCAGATCTCGAAGTCGTTGGTGCCGTCGTACGCACACCCGTAGACGATCCGGTGGCCGGACGGAGACCACGCCGGATGGATGTCGTGGGTGCCGTTGTGGGTGAGCTGCCGCTTGTGGTTGCCGTTGCGCCGCATCGTCCACAGCTCGTTGTCATTGCCGTCATGCCTGCCGAAGACCAGCCAGCGACCGGACGGAGCCCACGCGGGCGCGTTGTCGTAGCCCTCGTTGCGCGTGAGCCGCTGCCTGCCACTGCCGTCGGCCTTGATCGTGAACACCTCGGGGGTGGTGCCCCCGGGGTAAGCCTCGTAGGCAATCCGGCCGTTGGGCCGAACCCGCGTCGCGGATTCACCACCAGCGGGTCCGGTCAAAGATCGCGCCGCAGCAGACGTTCCGGCCGCACCGGGCTCGTCAGCGCGCCCCGGGTCTCGCCCCTCGGCCCCCTGCGCGGCCCCGACCGAGCCCGCAACCAGGCTCCCCACCGCAACCACGACACCCAACGCACCCCGACGCAGCACCATGCTGACTAGCCCCCGAACTCCCCCGTCGTTGCCCCGAAAGCCCGAGGCACGTACCTGACCGGTCTACTCCTGCACACGCCCCACGGCTAGCCCCTGGGGGCTTTTCGATATTGGGGCGCTCAGTCGAGCCGGTCGGCCAACCCGCGGGCGAACGACTCGTCGAAGTCGCCGCTGATCTGCACCACCCCGCCGGTGATCGGCTCCTGCACCAACGGTGCGGTCAGCACCTCGTCGTCGACGACGACGGCGAGCGGGGTCTGAGTGCCGGCGAGGCGACGGCTGATCCGGGCGAACGTCCCGGCCCCCGCGTCGTCGAGCTGCACGGTCACCACCCAGCTCGCCGTCTGCTGGTCGAAATCCGCGGCCGCGTCGTCGACCGCCACCTGTTGGCCGTCGCGCAGCCGGTAACGGGCCGCGTCGTCGCGCGAGCAGTAGACGTCGACGGCCGGCCGGGACCGGCAGCCGGGACCGTCGGGGGCCGGGAACTGCCGGGCGACCGCGGCGAGCAGGAGCGTCGCGTCGTCCGACGGCTCCTCTCCGGGGTCGTCGGTGGGGTCGTCGGTGGGGTCGTCGGTGGGGTCGTCGGTGGGGTCGTCGGTGGGCGACGGGGCAGGGGTCGTGACCCCGGTCGGGTCGTTGCCAGCGTCGTCGTCACCGCCGGTCTCGTCCCCGGAGCACCCGGCGACGGCCAGGACCGCGACCAGGGCGCAGGCCAGGGCACCCCCGTGCCGCACCGTCAGCCGCCGAGGCGCGCCTTGAGCGTGTCCAGCTCGGTCCACAGCACGGTCGGGAGCTTGTCGCCGACGGAGTCGAACCACTCGCTGATCAGTGGCAGCTCGTCGCGCCACTCCGCCGAGTCGACCGCCAGCGCCCGCCGGACCTGCGCCTCGTCGGCGTCCAGGCCGTCGGTGTCGAGGCTCTCGTACGTCGGGACGTAGCCGATCGGCGTCTCCTCGGCGTCGGCGGTGCCCTCGATGCGCTCGATCGCCCACTTGAGCACCCGGCTGTTCTCGCGGAAGCCGGGCCACAGGAAGCCACCGTCGTCGTCGCGGCGGAACCAGTTCACGTAGAAGATCCGTGGCAGCTTGTCGGCGTCGTGGGTCTTGCCGGTCTGGATCCAGTGCGCCAGGTAGTCACCCGCGTGATAGCCGATGAACGGCAGCATCGCCATCGGGTCGCGGCGCACGACGCCGACCTCGCCGGTGGCGGCAGCCGTCGTCTCCGACGACAAGGTCGCGCCCATGAACGTGCCGTGCACCCAGTCGCGGGCCTCGGTCACCAGCGGGATCGTGGTCTTGCGTCGGCCGCCGAAGAAGATCGCCGAGATCGGCACGCCCTGCGGCTCCTCGTACTCGGGCGCGAGCATCGGCACCTGCCGGATCGGCGTGCAGAACCGGCTGTTGGGGTGCGCGGCCGGCTCGTCGCTGTCGGGGGTCCAGTCCCGGCCCTTCCAGTCGATGAGGTGCGCCGGCGGCTCGTCGGTCATGCCCTCCCACCAGATGTCGCCGTCGTCGGTGAGGCCGACGTTGGTGAAGACCGAGTTGCCCTGGTCGACGGTGCGCATCGCGGCCGGGTTGGTTCCCCACCCGGTGCCGGGGGCGACGCCGAACAGACCGAACTCCGGGTTGACCGCGTAGAGCCGCCCGTCGGCGCCGAACCGCATCCAGGCGATGTCGTCCCCGACCGTCTCGGCCTTCCAGCCCTCGACCGTGGGGTCGAGCATCGCGAGGTTCGTCTTGCCGCAGGCGCTGGGGAAGCAGGCGGCGATGTAGTGCACCGCGCCCTCCGGCGAGGTCAGCTTGAGCAGCAGCATGTGCTCGGCGAGCCAGCCCTCGTCCCGGGCGATGGCCGACGCGATCCGCAGCGCGTAGCACTTCTTGCCCAGCAGCGAGTTGCCGCCGTAGCCGGAGCCGTAGCTCCAGATCATCCGGTCCTCGGGGAAGTGCGAGATGTACTTGGTGTCGCTGCACGGCCAGGGCACGTCCTCCTCGCCGGGCTCGAGCGGCGCTCCCACCGAGTGCAGGCACGGGACGAACGGCGCCTCGTCGGCCTCCATCCGGTCGAGGATGCTCTGCCCCATCCGGGTCATCACCCGCATGCTGCACACGACGTAGGGGGAGTCGGTGATCTCGACGCCGTACTTGGGCTCGTCCGCCTCGAGGTGGCCCATCACGAACGGGATCACGTACATGGTCCGGCCGCGCATCGAGCCCTGGTAGAGCTCGCTCATCGTGGCCTTCATCTCGTCCGGGTCCATCCAGTTGTTCGTCGGCCCGGCGTCGGCCTCGTCGCGGCTGCAGATGAAGGTGCGGTCCTCGACCCGGGCGACGTCCTTGGGGTCGGTACGGGCCCAGAACGAGTTCGGCTTCTTCTTCTCGTCCAGCCGGACGAACACGCCCTTGTCGACCAGCTCGTCGGTCATCCGGGCCCACTCGTCGTCCGACCCGTCGCACCAGACGACCCGCTCTGGAAGCGTCATCCCCGCGACCTCGTCGACCCAGGACTGCAGGCCCGCGTGCGAGGAGCGGTACGCGGAACCGGCCGCGGTCTCGGTCGTCTCGGCTGTCATCGTCGAGGTCATCCCTTCGCGCGCCACGGTGCCGACCGGCACCGGGTCGCCGGCTGGCCCGACGGCTCATTGATCGTGAGGCGTCCATATCCCGGACGTGATCGGGCAACCGTAGTCCCGCTCACGCCGACCCGGCCATTCGGCCGCTAGTGAACCTGCTCACAAGCGTCGCCGGGGTGGGGCCTGCCACGGCCCACCCGCTACAGTGGCCGGTCGGAAGGACGGCCCGCAGCGGCATCGTGCGCCGCCTCCCGACCCAGCGCTCGTAGCTCAACGGATAGAGCATCTGACTACGGATCAGAAGGTTGGGGGTTCGAATCCCTCCGAGCGCGCCACAGTCCTTCGGGATGACGGTGACCGCCCGTGACCGTGCCCCACGGCTTTCGCTAACCGCGAGACAGTGGCTCGACGAGGGTGGACGCTCGTGCCTCCTCGGCCACCATTCGCGGCCGAGGGCGCGACGCACCGAGAGCCCCTGCCCTTGTGGTGGGTGTGGGGGCAGCGGGCCGGGATCCCTCCCCCGCGTTGGTGCGGCAGCGGTTCGCGCTCGGACTCACGCGACGAGCCCGAGCGCGACCGCTGTGCCGCCAGCCAGGCCGGGTCACCGGGCCGCCGTCATGGCCGTTCGCCTGTCTCCCCCGCCCGAACTGGTGATGGTGACCGCGCGTTGCGGGCTTCGGGTCCAGGGGGATGCTTACCGTCCGAGACGCTGTTTCATCCATCCCCTGGGGAGTGTCTCGATGCGCCGGTTCCTTGTCCTGGTGGCTGCGTCTGCTTGCTGCCTGATCGTGGGCGGCGGAGTCGCCAACGCCGAGACCCAAACCGTCAACGGGACCGGCGACATCACCAGGATGACCGCCAGCAACGGCACCAATGCAGTGACCACGAAGGTCTTCGGGCTGGGAAGGCCGTGCGGAGGCGCGCAGTACCTCCACGTACAGGTGCTGAACCGAACCGGCAGGCTCCTGTACGAGGGAGAAGGATCCTGCATCTCGGCCGAGTGGCATACCGGCCTGTTCTACACCTCGACGGGAGCCCCGGAGGACGCCACGCAAGTCCGTTGTCCCCGCTTCTCCCTCGCGCGCAACGCGCAGACGGGCGCCTTCCGCGTCGAGATGCCTCGCGGTTGTCTTGACCATGCACCCCATCGGATCAAGGTCAAGGTCGAGGGAGCCAACTACGGCACGATGACCGGAGGGACGGCCGGACCGACAAGGCTGCTCACGAGGGGCTAGCACGAGCCGGCGTGCTGGTGGGGCTACGCGAGCCCGAGCTCCCAGGCCCGCGCCGCGACGCCCACCCGGTTGCGGGCACCGAGCTTGCGCTGGATGGCGGCGACATGGTTCTTGACCGTGCCGGGTGCGATGTACAGGGTGGCGGCGATCTCGGCGTTCGTCTTGCCCTGGGCGACCTCGCGGACGACGTCGACCTCGCGGTCGGTCAGGGCCGCGGACGGGGCTGCGACCGGCGTGGCCGCCGGCTCGGTGAGGTGGCGGAGCAGCCGGACGGTGATCTGTGGGCTGATCAGACTCTCTCCGGACCTCGCCGCACGGACCGCCTCGACCAGCAGGGCCGGGCTGGAGCGCTTGAGCAGGAAGCCGCAGGCACCGTGCCGCAACGCGGTGTACACGTACTCGTCGAGGTCGAACGTCGTCACCACCACGACGGGCAACGGGTTGGGGACCTGTGGCCCGGCCAGCTCGCGCGTGACGTCCAACCCGCCCAGCCGAGGCATCCGGATGTCGACGAGAGCCACGTCCGGTCGCACCGTCCGAGCCTGGTCGATCGCGGCCACCCCGTCGGCGGCTTCGGCGACGACCTGCAGGTCCGGCTCGGCGTCCAGGATGATGCGGAAGGCGCCGCGGACGTCGTCGTGGTCGTCCGCGATGAGCACGCGCGTCGGCCGGTCGCCCATCGCCTCAACGGCCATGGACGGAAGTGGGCATGAATGCCGTGACCCGCCACCCGCTCGGGTCGCGGGGGCCGGCCGTCAGCGTTCCCCCGAGTGCCGCGACACGTTCGGCGAGGCTGACTAGGCCCATGCCGCCGCGCCGGTCGACAGTCGTGTCCGTCCCTGCCGGGCAGTCGTCGGTGATCGTGACCTCCACCCCGCGCGCCGACGCGTCCTGGTGGACGTCCACCGCAACATGTGTCGCTGCCGGAGCGTGCCGTCGTACGTTCGTCAACGCCTCCACCACCACCCGGTGCGCCGTGATGGTGACTTCCGCGGGCAACCCGTCCCACGCCGCCGGCGCGCGCGTGTCGCCATCGACGTTGAGGTGCACCTCCACCGCACTCGATGCGGCGAACCGGTCGACGACGTCGGGCAGGTCGTCGAGCGTGGGCAGAGCCGTCGTCTCGTCCGTGCTCCCGCCCGCGCCGGCACCGAGCATCCGCAGGGCCGCGTCCATGGACGCCAGCGCCTGGGTCCCCGCCTGCTCGATGCGCCGGAAGGCGGACTGTGTCGCCGCCGGGTCGCGCTCGGCGAGGATCTGGCCCGCCTGTGCCTGCGCGAGCATCCCGCTGATGTCGTGGCCGACGTAGTCGTGCAGGTCGCGGGCCAACCGGAGCCGTTGCGTCCGACGAGCCTCGGTCACGGAGCGGCTGCGTAGCTCGTCCAACGACCGCAGGTAGAGCCCGATCGCGATCGCCGTGAGCGCCAGCAGGAGCCACGTCGCGCCGCCTCCGACGGCTGCCTCGGTGGGTGGTCCCGACCAGAAGCGCAGCAGCCAGGCGGGCACGGCGATCCCGGTCAGTCCGGCAAGCAGCACCAGTCGCCGAGGAGCGGCCCGCGCCACCACGACGGTGAGCACCAGCAGCCCGGCGAGCTCCGGCAGCCCCCAGCCGCTGGCGGCACCGTTGCCCGGCTCGTACGGCTGCCCGGTCAGGAGGACTCCCGCGGTGGCCGCCAGGGACGCGACCCCAGCGACGCAGCCGACCACCCCGACGAGAGGCCGGGCCCGGCGTCCGGCGACGAGCAGACCGGATGCACCACCGACGGCGATCGCTGCGGGCAGCGTCGTGAGCGCGCCCCAGGTCGGAGCGGCGACCAGTCCGCCCAGCACGCAGACACCGGCGGCGGCGCTGCCGGCGTACGCACGCCAGGACCTGGTCACGAACCGATCGTATCCGCGACGAACCGGGTGTTTCCCGTGCCGAACGGCACGGGTCACGCCCAAGCGGGCGTGCGGAGCGGGCCGATCGGCATCTCGCTTCGGCAGCGGGCCGTGAACACGATGGACGCATGAACGATCGACCTTCCGAGGCCACCGTCTCGAGATCCGACGAGCTCTCGTGGTCGGCGAGATGGCCGACTTGGGCAGGCCACGGCGCTGCCGCGTGGTCGCTGGTCTACGGGTTGCTCGGGCTCTGCTGGTGGCTGGGCGGTCCCGGGTTCCCGTTCGGCGTCGACCACGACCGGGACGCTGCATGGACCTCGCTGCTCGAGCACGCGCGACCGGAGACCACGGGACCGGTGATCGCCGCCCTGGGACTGGCGGCTGCTGCCGTCGCCGTGGTGATTCAGCGCCGGTCTCCCCGCGGAGCCACCGCTCCGTGGTTGACCGGGTTCGCCTGGACGATGGCTGCGGGACTGGCGGTGCTCGTCCCCGACTACCGGCCCCTGCTGGCCGTGGTGCGGGCCCCGGTGCTCCTGGCCGGCGCACCGTTCGGCTGGCCCGAGCAGGTGAGCCTGAGCGAGTTCTTCCCGCTCTTCCTCCCGTGGCCGGTCGTCAACCAGGTGATCCTGATCGTGGGCGGACTGCTGTGGGCTGCGACCGCGATCGCCTACCGCCGGCGGATCCGCGGAGCATGCGGCAGCTGTGGGCGGTCCCGCGGCGCTGACTCCGGCTGGACGTCGCCCGATGCCGCCCCACGCTGGGGTCGTTGGGCTGTCGGTGTCGCCGTCGCCGTGCCGGTCGGCTACGCCCTCACCCGGTGGGCGTGGGCCTTCGACATCCCGCTCGGCGTCACCCGCGAAGGCCTCCACAAGGAGGCCGCCGAGAGCCCAGGCATCTGGCTGGCAGGAGCGCTGCTGGCGACCATGGGCGCCAGCGGTGCGGCGCTCACCCTCGGCCTCGTGCAGCGGTGGGGAGAGATCTACCCGCGGTGGATCCCGTTCCTGCGGGACAAGCCGGTCCGACCCCGCACCGCCATCATCCCGGCGTCGCTGGTCGCGATCCTGGTGACCTCGGCCGGCCTGATGTGGCTGCGGTGGTTGATCCTCGGCCGCTTCGACGTGGAGAGTCAGACCTGGGGTCTGTACGTCCCCCAGCTGTTCTGGCCGCTGTGGGGAGTCGCCCTGGGCGCCGCCACTCTCGCCTACTACCTCCGGCGTCGAGGTCCGTGCAGCCAGTGCATGGTCGACGACCAGCCCGCTGCCGGCCCCGCAAGGGCTGGCGTCACGCCTCGCGGATGAGGGGCGCTGCCGACGAGGGCGCGCGGTTGCCCTCCGGCAGCAACAGCAGCGAGCCGATCAGGAAGCCGAGCGCACCCGCGGCAGTGGTGATGTTGACCGCGGCCACGCTGATCTCGCTGCCCGAGCTGGGCACGGCGTAGGCCGCCACCGCGGACACGGCGAACAACACGCAGCCGATCAGGTTCACCGTGACGACCTTGCCTTCGAGGGTGGCGCGGCGGGCGCGAGTGGCCGGCGACCTCGACGTACGCGAGGTAGCCCGACACGAGGAAGCAGACGCAGCCCAAGGCGTCCGGCCGCCAGACGAGGCGGTCGTACGTCGCCGTGTCGACGGCTTTGCTGAGCGCCCACAGCGTCGTGGCGTTGAAGAAGAACGTGCCGACCAGCTGGATGCCGCTGACCCACCAGTCCACCCGCCGGGGTTCCCACGCGAACCAACGGAACCGCTCGTTGCCTGTGCTCCCGGGTTCGCGGTCGGCGTTCAGGGTTTCCAGCCACTGCACTGCGGATGCGATGGTGAACAGGATCGACCCGACGAAGAAGACGATGCCGTCCGTACGCGCGCCCACCCAGTCGACGAAGCCCGGGAACGGCGCGACCAGGAAGCAGATCGACCCGAGGCTGAACAGGACGGCGATCCACCACGAGGCACGATGCGGCGCCCACAGCGGGTGGTCGTGCCCGTGGCGCACGCGTGAGATCCGCGACGCGTGCTTGCGATGCACCCGCGAGGACCAGGAGACGTGCCGACCATCCGGCTGGACATAGGTCACCGACGTGGTGAACGGGCCGACGGCGACGCGATCGACCTCGGTCCATCCCGGCGGGGTGCGTGGATAGGCCACCCCTTCACCCCAGACCACCGCATCGTCCGGCGAATCCCCTTCGCCGGATGATGTTCGGGGCGCGTGGCTCAGAACAGGTGTCGGACCGACAGGCTCTCGGCCTGCGAGCCGAACAGCGTCGGCGCCAGGTCGCCGGCCGGGACCGCCGGGCTCCACAGGTAGCCCTGGCCGTACGTGCACCCGAGGTCCTGCAGCATCGTGAGGTGCTGGTGGGTCTCGATCCCCTCGGCGACGGCGGCGATGCCGAAGGCGTGGGCCAGCTCGATCACGCTGTGCACGATGGCCGCGTCGTCCTTGTCCGCGCCGAGGCCGGCGACGAACGACCGGTCGACCTTGAGCAGGTCGACCGGGAACCGCTTCAGGTAGACCAGCGACGAGTACCCGATGCCGAAGTCGTCGATCGCGATCCGCACGCCCAGCGACTTGAGCTCGTGCATCACCCGCAGCGCCGCCTCGGCGTCGTCCATCAGCGCGCTCTCGGTGACCTCGAGCACGAGCGTGGTCGGGTCGACGCCGGACTCGTCCAGCGCGAGCCGCACGGACTCGACGAGCCCGGCCCCCTGCGCCAGCTGGCGACCGGACACGTTGACCGACATCTGCATCCGTCCGGCGTCGCTCGCGGCCGCCGCCCACGCTGCTGTCTGCCGGCACGCCTCGCGCAGCACCCAGGCGCCGATCGCGGTGATCTGCCCACTCTGCTCCGCGAAGGGCACGAACTCGTCCGGGGGAACCAGGCCGTGCCGTGGGTGCTGCCACCGGACGAGCGCCTCCACCCCGACCACGGTCTCGCGCTCGAGACTCACCACGGGCTGGTAGTGCAGCCGGAGCTCCCCGTCTGCGGCCGCGTGCCGCATCTCGGAGAGCAGTCGGAGCCGGGAGGTGGTGAGGCTTCGCAGCTGCTCGTCGAACAGCTCGATGACGTTGGGCCCCTGCCGCTTGGCCTTGTACATCGCCTCGTCGGCATCGCGCAGCAGCGTGTCCGAGTCGGTGACCTCCCCGCGGAGGGCCACCGCCACGCCGATGCTGATGGTCAGCTCGAGGTCGTTCGGGGTGGCCTCGACGGGTGCGGCGACGGCGTCGCGGGCGCGGGCGGCGATGCCGGCGACCTCGTCGAGGTCGGTGAGGTTCTCGCACAGCACCACGAACTCGTCACCACCGATCCGGGACACCGTGTCCTCCGGCCGCACGGCCGAGGTGAGCCGATCGGCGACTGTGCGCAACATGTCGTCGCCCACCTGGTGGCCGTAGGCGTCGTTCACGTTCTTGAACCCGTCGACGTCGCAGAACAGCAACGCCATCAGGGGTCTGCCGGTCGGTCTCCGGTCGAGCGCGTGCTGGATGCGGTCGGTCAGCAGCGTCCGGTTGGGGAGTCCCGTCAACGGGTCGTGCTGGGCAGAGTGGGCCAGCGCGGCCTCCGCACGGCGTTCGCTGGTGAGGTCGGTGACGGTGATGCACGTGACGCTCTCGTCGTTGAGGTTGAGCAACGTCGATGCGCCGATCAGCACCGGCACGGTCTCGGCGCCGTCACCGGGCTGCAGCGTCGCCTCGACGGACGCGCTCGGGCTGTCCGGTCCCAGCACATCGACGAGGTGTGCGCGGCTCAACGGGGTGACCAGGTCGAGGACCGGCTGGCCGACGATCTGCTGACACGAGGTGGCCAGCAGGTCGGCGAGGGCCTGGTTGGCGTAGAGCACGATGCCGTCGGCAGAGACGGTCGCAGCGCCGTCGGACATGTTCTCCACGAAGTTGCGGTACGGCGCGTCGGCGCCGGACAGCGTGAACACCCGCTCGTGGCCCGGAATCGCGGCGTCGACAAGCGCGTCCACCTCTCCGTACCTGATGGCGCGCAGCGCCTCCTCGGCGTCGGCCAGCCGGCCACGCGCGTCGGTCAGCGCGCTGCGCAGGTCGTGCAGCTCACCACGCAGCCAGTCCACCTCACCCGGCTCGGCATCGTGGACGTGGCCATCCGGCGTGCCTTGCCGCGGCACCCGACCGGCTGTCTCCTCGGCCGACATCAGTCCGCCCCCAGTGGCGCGGGGCTCGCCCGGATGTCGAGAGCCGCGAGGATCCGAGGGGTGTCGGAGAGGTCACCGACGAGGCGTCGCTGCGGCAGGGGCGCCTCCTTGATCAGGGTCGGCGCGGCGAGCACGCGGTGCCGCGCCATCAGCTCGACGTTGCGGTGCACGTCGATCACCTCGAGCTGGTAACGCCCGCTCAGGTGCTGCTCGCACAGTGCGCGTACGTTGCCGATCGCTCGCACCGACAGATCCGAAGCCCCGTTGACGAAAAGCGTGAGCACGTAGTCGCCGACGCCGAGCTCGGCAAGCCGGTTCTCGTACCTGCGCAGGGTCGACTCGTGCTCGCCGGGCATCAGGGCTGCTTGTGGCGCAGCTGCAGTCCCACGAGGACCCGGTCGGTGTCGGACAGGTCACCGATGATCTTGCGCATCGGCGACGGCAGCTGCCGTACCAGCGTGGGGATGGCGACGATCTCGTCACCGCGGGCGAGACGGGGGTGCTCCAGCAGGTCGACGACCTCGATCTCGTAGCGTCCGGCCAGGTGGGTCTCGCACAGCCGCTTGAGGTTGGCGAAGGCCTCGACCGACTTCGGCGACTCGCCGGACACGTACAGGCGGAGGTGCCACGTCTCCGCGTCCGAGCCGGTGGCGGGAACAACGGTGTCGGTCACGGCCGGGAGCTTCCGTCGTGGTGGACCTCGGCGAGCTCGAGCCCCGTGGTGCTGAGCACGAAGGTCCGGATCTCATGCGAGTGCGCCATGCCCCGGGACTTGAGCACGTACAGGACGCGGTTGCGCGAACCGTCGCCCTCGGCCAGCTTGGCGATGATCCAGGTGTCGATCAGCGACCCGATGTACTGCTCGGAGTTCTCCGCGTCCCGGACGGTGTTCAGGCTGGTGAACAGCGCGGTGACACCGCGGCTCTTCAGGTAGTCGACCTGCCGGGTCAGCATGGCCGAGACCTCCTCGCCGCCGCCGGCGTGCAGCAGGTCGGAGATCGGGTCCATCACCACGACGTCGGGAGCGAAGTCGGAGACCAGCTGCTGCATCGAGGCCAGGTGCGCCTCGAGACCGAGCAGGCTGGGCCGGATGCAGCGGAACTGGAGCAGCCCGGCCTGCACCCAGTGCGCGAGGTCGATACCCACCGACGCCATGTTCCGCACGATCTGCGCCGCCGACTCCTCGAAGGCGAAGTACAGCGCCCGTTCGCCACGTCCGCACGCGGCCGCACAGAACTGCGCCGCCAGGGTCGACTTGCCGGTGCCAGCGGTCCCGCTGATCAGCACCGAGCTGCCGCGGTAGACACCGTCGCCCTCGAGCATGTCGTCCAGGCTCGGGACCCCGGTGGAGACCCGCTCGTTGGTCACGGCGTGCTGGAGCCCCAGGGAGGTGATCGGCAGCACCGTCACGCCCTGGCTGCCGATCAGGAACGGGTACTCGTTGGTGCCGTGCAGGGAGCCGCGGTACTTCAGCACCCGGAGACGCCGGGTCGAGGTCTGCTCGCTGACCCGGTGGTCGAGCACGATCACGCAGTCGGAGACGTACTCCTCGATGCCGTAGCGGGTCAGGCTTCCGTCTCCCCGCTCGCCGGTGATCACGGCGGTGACCCCACGCTCCTTCAGCCAGCTGAACAGTCGCCGGAGCTCCGAGCGCAGGATCGCGGTGTTGTTGAACGCGCCGAACAACGTCTCGATGGTGTCCAGCACGACCCGCTTCGCGCCCACCTCGTCGATGGCGGCGCCCAGCCGGATGAACAACCCTTCGAGGTCCCAGGCCCCGGTCTCCTCGAGGTCGCCCGGCGGCAGGTTCACGTGCTCCATCACCAGCAGGCCGTCGTCCTGCAGCCGCTGCAGGTCGAAGCCCAGGGACGTGACGTTCTCGACCAGCTCGCCGACCGACTCCTCGAAGGCGACGAACACCCCGGGGTCACCGAACTCGGTGATCCCGCGGACCAGGAACTCCATCGCGAGCAGGGTCTTGCCGCAACCGGCGGGGCCGCAGACCAGGGTGGGCCGGCCCTGGGGGAGGCCGCCGCTGGTCACCTCGTCGAGCCCGCTGATCCCGGTCGCTACCTTGCGCAGCATCGGCGCAGGGCGGGGGCGTACGAGCGGCCGGGCGTCTTCCGGGCTGTGGACCGACATGGCGTCACTTTTCCTCGCGGAGTGCGCAAGGCGTGGCCGCACTGACACGCAGTGTAGCCGCAGCATCACCGGCCCAGACCGTCCGCGAGGTGCGGATCTGGGGCTGCACGGGGCCCATTCCGGGGCATAGTCGGCAGCGGCGCATCGGCTCCGGGTGCCGGTCCGATCCCTGGGCCGGACATCGGTCGGCAACAGTGCGCGGACACAATGGCCACCATGGCCTTCCTCTTGCGCGTAGAGCTTCCCGACGTGCCCGGGTCGCTGGGCGCGGTCGCGTCAGCTCTCGGTACGGCGGGCGCGGACATCCACGCGATCGAGATCGTGGAGCACCGGGCCAGCGGGACGGCGGTCGACGACGTGCTGCTCGAGCTGCCGCCGCAGGTGCTGCCCGACTCGCTGGTCACCGCCTGCCAGCGACTCGACGGCGTGCGGGTGCTGTGGATCTCGCGCTACAACGCCGGCGCCAGCCTGCGGCTCGACCTCGAGGTGGTCGAGGTGATGACCCAGGACCCCGCGACCGCGCTGGCCCGGCTGGTCGAGCAGGTGCCCGAGACGTTCCGCTGCGACTGGGCGCTCGCGGTACGGATCGTTCCCGCTGACGACGCCGGGCAGCCGGCGGCCGAGGTGCTGCACGCCACCCGGACCGCACCGGACCTGCCGCCGGACGTACGGGAGTGGGTGGCCGACCCCAAGCGCGCCCGCCGGCTGCCCGACCACGCGGCGTGGGAGGGCACGGTGCTCGCGGCGGCCCCGGTCGGCGACGCCGTCGTCGTGCTCGGACGGCGCGGTGGACCGGACGTGCTCGAGTCCGAGCTGGCCCGCTTCGGCCACCTGTGCGCCCTGGCCGCCACGATCAACGCGTCCTGACGGCCGCGGGAGACACGATGGCGCAGTTCGACCTTCCGCTGGCAGAGCTCCGGGCGTACCGACCCCCGCGGACCGAGCCACCCGACCTGGACGAGTTCTGGCGACAGACCCTCGAGGACGCACGGAAGGCGGCGACCGCCCCGGTGCTCGCGCCGGTCGACAGCGGCCTGGTCACCGTCGAGGTGCGCGACCTGACGTTCACCGGGTTCGCCGGTCAGCCGGTGCGTGGCTGGGTGGTCCGGCCGCGAGGCGTGGAGCGGCCGCTGCCGTGCGTCGTCGAGTTCGTCGGCTACGGCGGCGGCCGGGGCCTGCCGCACGAGTGGCTCGACTGGAGCGCCGCCGGTTACGCGCACCTGGTGATGGACACCCGCGGCCAGGGCAGCAGCTGGCGCACCGGTGCCACCGCCGACGCCGACACCGGGGGCCCCGCGGCTCCGGGCTTCCTCACCCGCGGCATCGCCGACCCGGCCGACTACTACTACCGCCGGCTGTTCTGCGACGCGGCGCGGGCGGTCGACGTCGCTCGCGGGCTGGACGGGATCGACCCCGCCCGGGTCGCGGTCGCCGGCGCGAGCCAGGGCGGCGGGATCGCGATTGCCGCTGCCGCCCTCGCCGACGGGGTGGCGGCCGCGCTCGTCGACGTGCCGTTCCTGTGCGACATCCGCCGGGCCACCGAGCTGACCGACGCGAGCCCCTACGCCGAGCTGGTGACGTACTGCCGGACGCATCGTGACCTGGTGGAGCAGGCGTTCTCGACGCTGTCCTACGTCGACGGCGTCAACCTCGCGGCGCGGGCCCAGGCGCCGGTGCTGTTCTCGGTGGCCCTGATGGACGAGATCTGCCCGCCGTCGACGGTGTTCGCCGCGTTCAACCACTGGGCAGGCGCGGACAAGGACATCTCGGTGTGGCCCTACAACGGGCACGAGGGCGGCGGCGCGTTCCAGCGGGCCGAGCAGCTGCCGTGGCTGCGCGACCGCCTCGGCTGACCGGCTTCCCCCCACCCCGAACGATCCGACGCTGTGTGGGTCCTGGCCGGCACCAGGTCGGAGCGTTCGTGCGGGGCGGGCGGGGTCAGCCGACCGAGTGCCGCCCGAAGGCCCGGCCGAGCCGCTCGTATTGCTCCTCGAGGACCGGGATGGTGTGCCGCTGCTGCAGGACGAGCAGGCGCTCGACCAGCCGCGAGGTGGCGATCGGCTTGGTGATCATCGCCGCCACCACGCCGCGTGGGACGTACACCCGACGGGACCGTCGCGCGATCGCGTCGGAGATGGCACGGGCGCAGTCGTCGACCGACGTCGTGCCGTTGGCCGGCCACGGCATCTTCTGCCGGCTCCGCGCGAAGCTCGGCAGGTCGGTCTCCGCACCGCGCACCATGTCGGTGTCGATCCAGCCGGGATGGCAGACCCCGATACCCACGCCGAGGTGGGCGACCTCCTGCCGGGTCGCGAGGGCAAGCGACTCGACGCCGGCCTTCGCCGCGCAGTAGGCCGCGAGCCCGCCGAGCGGGGCGAACGCGGCGAGCGACGACATCGTGAGCGCGTAACCGCGGCTGTCGACGAGGTGCGGCAGGGTCGCGTGCAGGGTGCGGAACACCCCGGTGAGGTTGACGTCGACGACCCGGGCGAACGCGGCGGGGTCGATCTGGCGGACGGTGCCGTACGACGCCACGCCGGCGTTGGCGAGCACGGCATCGACGCGATCGTGCCGCTCGACGGTGGCCGCGACGGCTGCGTCGAGGGCGTCCTGGTCGGTGACGTCGGCCTCGGCCCAGCTGTGCGCGGGACCGAGCTCGGCGGCCAGCGAGGCCAGCTGCTCCGGCTCCCGCCCGACCAGCGCCACATGTGCGCCGCGTCCGGCGAGCTCGCGGGCGGTGGCGGCGCCGATGCCGCGGGCGGCGCCGGTGATCAGCACGACCTGGTCGCGTACCTCGGGTATGGCCATGGGGCGGCAGGCTAGCCGGTCTGACAGGCTGCCCGGCATGAGCGAGCGCACCGTCTCGGAGACCTTCGACGCCGCCGCGTGGCAGCCGGTGCCGGGCTTCGAACACCTCACCGACCTGACGTACCACCGGGCGGTCGACCAGGGCACGGTGCGGGTCGCGTTCGACCGCCCCGAGGTGCGCAACGCCTTCCGTCCCCAGACCGTCGACGAGCTGCTCGCGGTGCTGGAGCACGCCCGGTCGTCCGGCGATGTGGGGTGCGTGCTGCTGACCGGAAACGGGCCGTCGCCGCGCGACGGCGGCTGGGCGTTCTGCTCGGGTGGCGACCAGCGCATCCGCGGGCGGGACGGCTACCGGTACGAGGAGGACGACCCGGGCGGTGGCACCACGTCGACGGTCGACCAGGCCAGGCTGGCGCGGCTGCACATCCTCGAGTGCCAGCGGCTGATCCGGTTCATGCCCAAGGTGGTGATCTGCGTGGTGCCGGGGTGGGCGGCCGGCGGCGGGCACAGCCTGCACGTGGTCGCCGACCTGACGCTGGCCTCGGCCGAGCACGCGAGGTTCAGGCAGACCGACGCCGATGTCGCGAGCTTCGACGGCGGCTACGGGTCGGCCTACCTGGCGCGCCAGGTCGGCCAGAAGCGGGCCCGCGAGGTGTTCTTCCTCGGGCGCACGTACGGCGCGCAGGACGCCTACGAGATGGGCATGGTCAACGCCGTGGTGCCGCACGCCGAGCTGGAGGGCACCGCGCTGCAGTGGGCCCGGGAGGTCAACGCGAAGAGTCCCACCTCGCAGCGGATGCTCAAGTACGCCTTCAACCTGGTCGACGACGGCCTGGTCGGGCAGCAGATGTTCGCGGGCGAGGCGACCCGGCTGGCGTACATGACCGATGAGGCGGCCGAGGGCCGGGACGCCTTCCTGGAGAAGCGGGACCCCGACTGGTCGAGCTACCCGTACTACTACTAAAGGGCTAGCACCACGCGGGCTCCAGAGGCTGGACGCGCGTGCGGTCGAGGAGCACAGTGGGGCTGCCCGGGGCCGTCCGTCACGATCGGTGCGCTGATGTCACGTCGCAGCCTGTCCGCATTCGCCTTCGTCCTTCCCACCCTGGTCGCCGCCGCCGTGCTGACCGCGGCGTTCACCGTCCCCGGCGTCATCGCCGGCTCGTCGCCGAGCGAGGCGTCGCCGCACCAAGGGAAAGTGGTGCAGGCGAAGCCGAAGGCGAACGTGCAGCAGCCGGTGGCACCCGGCCAGCGGATCGTCGGGAACGTCGGTCCGGGGTTCACCATCTCGGTGTCACCGCGAAGGGTGCAGCCCGGCACGTACCGGTTCGTCATCCACGACAACTCGTCGATGCACAACTGGCACATCACCGGGCCGGGCGTGAACAAGAAGACCCTGATCACGTTCCAGGGCACGCGACGCTTCACCCTCGACCTGACCAGGGGTCGCTACCTGATCCAGTGCGACATGCACCCGCTGCAGATGAACACCCGGCTGCGGGTGCGTGCCGCCGGCTGAGCCCGTGGTCACACCTCGTCGTGGCGGACGAACGCGAGCAGCCGGCTCCAGGCGTCCATCGACTCGGCCGTGAACTCCGCCTGCTTGCGGTCGAAGAAGCTGTGCGGTGCCCCGGGGTAGACGTGCACCTCGTGCTCGACGCCCGCGCCGCTCATGGCGGCGTCGAACGCCTGCACGTCGGAGACCGGGATGCCCTCGTCGGCGCCGCCGAACAGCCCCAGCACCGGACACTCCATGTCATCGACGTGCTCGATCGGGTCGGGGAAGCCGTCCCGGCCGCGCGGGAAGCCGTAGAACCCGATGACACCGTCGAGGCCGTGGCCGCCGTACGCCTGGGCGAACGACTGCGCCCCGCCGAAGCAGAAGCCCACCGTGTAGACCCGGACGACCCCACGCACGTGCCGCAGCCGGTGCACCGCAGCGGAGACGTCGTCGCGCACCTGCTCGGGCCTGGTGGCCGAGACGTGCGGCCCGTGCTCCCAGTCGTCCGCGCGGGGCTCCGTCCCCGCGGTGCGCCCGAAGTAGTCGATCGCGATCGCGTCCACGTTGCACGCGGCGAGCTGGTCGGCCAGCTCCTCGTAGAAGCCGAAGAGCCCGCGCATGTCGGGCAGCACCACCAGCCCCGCGCCGCTCGGCTGGACCGCGTGCGTCTCGTGCGCCGCGAACTCGGTGCCATCGGCCGACGTGAGCGTCAGCCGGGCACCCTGGCGGACCTGGTGGTCGAGCGGCAGCTCGGGGGGCGAGGCGTCGGCTGGTACGCACACGGGGCGGCTCCTTGTCGTCGGTGGGCTTTGTCCTAGGGTGCCCTCTCGTGAGAGTCGCCGTGGTCGCGGAGTCGCTGGAGGGCGAGTCGCGGGTCGCGCTCGTCCCCGACGGCGTGCGCAAGCTGGTCGACCTCGGCTACGAGGTCGCGGTCGAGTACGGCGCAGGACGGGCCGCCGAGATCGACGACGACGAGTACGACTACGCCGGCGCGACCCTCACCGACGACCCGCTCCCGGGCGCCACGGTCGTGCTGTCGGTGCAGCCGCTGGCGCGCGAGCGGATCCGGCAGCTGCACGCGGGCGCGTCCACGGTGTCGTTCCTGCCGACGTCGCAGGCGCTCGACCAGGTACGCGACCTCCGCGACTGCGGCCTCACGGCGTACTCGCTGGAGCTGGTCCCGCGCATCTCCCGGGCGCAGTCGATGGACGCGCTGAGCTCGCAGGCGCTGGTGGCCGGCTATCGCAGCACGATCGTCGCCGCGGGGATGCTGCGGCACTTCTTCCCGCTGAACATGACCGCCGCCGGCACCGTGCCGCCCGCCGAGGTGCTGGTGCTCGGTGCCGGGGTCGCGGGCCTGCAGGCCATCGCCACCGCCAAGCGGCTCGGCGCTGTCGTCAAGGGCTACGACGTCCGGGCCGCGGCCGCCGAGGAGATCGCGTCGATGGGCGCACAGGCCATCGACCTCGACCTGGACAGCCTCGAGGGCGCGGGCGGCTACGCCCGCGAGATGACCGAGGACCGGGCGCAGCGGCAACGCGAGCTGCTGACCCCGTACATCGCGGCGGCAGACGCACTGATCACGACCGCGGCGGTGCCCGGGCGGCAGGCGCCGATGCTGGTGACGCGCGAGATGGTCGAGCAGATGGGCGCCGGCTCGGTCGTGATCGACCTGGCGGCCGAGAGCGGCGGCAACGTCGAGGGCTCGGTGCCGGGTGAGACGGTACGGATCGGCGAGGCCCGGGTGTGGGGTGCGCGCAACGTGCCGAGCGAGATGCCGCTGCCGGCCAGCCGGCTGCTGTCCACCAACATCGTCAACCTGCTCACGCTGATGACGGGACGGGGCGAGGACGGCGCCGGCTTCGCCCCCGACCAGGACGACGAGGTCGTCGCGGGCTGCTGCGTGATCTTCGAGGGCGAGGTACGGCACCAGCCGACCCGGGAGCTGTTGGAGGGTGAGACCGGATGAGCGAGGACATCGTCTGGCTGACGATCTTCGTGCTCAGCGTGTTCGTTGGTGTCGAGGTCATCTCCAAGGTGTCGTCGACGCTGCACACGCCGCTGATGTCCGGGGCCAACGCGATCCACGGCGTCATCCTGGTCGGCGCGGTGCTGGTCACCGGCACGGCCGACTCCGGCGTCGGTCTCGCGGTGGGGCTGGTGGCGGTGGTGCTCGCGACGGTCAACATGGTGGGCGGGTTCGTCGTCACCGACCGGATGCTGCAGATGTTCGCCGGCCGGAAGCGACCGCGGCCCGACGCTGCTGATGGCCAGGGGTCCGCGTGATCCCCACCTGGGTCCAGCTCGCGTACCTGGTGGCCGCGGTCTGCTTCATCGTCGCGCTGAAGGGGCTGTCCAGCCCGCGCACCGCCCGCCGCGGCAACCTGATCGGCGCAGCCGGCGCCCTGCTGGCGACGGTGGTGGTGTTCTTCGAGCGCGACGACCTCGACCACCTGGTGCCGATCCTGGCGGCCATCGCGGTCGGGTCGGTGGCCGGCGTCGTGGGCGCGCAGCGGGTGCAGATGACCCAGATGCCGCAGCTGGTGGCGCTGTTCAACGGCGTCGGCGGCGGAGCGGCCGCGCTGGTCGCGTTGCTCGAGCTGCACGAGTTCGCCGAGGCGGCGGAGGCCGGCCTGGAGACGCCGGCGTTCGACCTCGCCGCGACCGCGTTCACCATCCTGGTCGGCGCGGTGAGCTTCTCCGGCTCCCTGGTGACGTTCGCCAAGCTGCAGGAGCTGATGACCACGCGGCCGGTGCTTTTCCCCGGGCTGCCGATCGCCTTCGGTGGCTCGCTGCTCGCCGGCATCGCGCTGTCGGTGGTCATGGTCGTCGAGCCCGCGCTGTGGCCGGGCGTGCTGGTGGGTCTGTTCGGTCTCGCGCTCGGTGTGCTGCTGGTGCTGCCGGTCGGCGGCGCCGACGTGCCGATCGTGATCTCGCTGCTGAACGCGTTCACCGGCCTGAGCGTCGCGGCCGGCGGCTACGTGCTGGGCAACACCCTGCTGCTGGTGGCGGGCACGCTGGTGGGCGCCTCCGGCACGCTGCTCACCCGGATGATGGCGACGGCGATGGGCCGGTCGCTCATGAACACGCTTTTCGGTGCGCTCAAAGGCGGCTCGACCCTCGGTGCGGGTGAGGCCAGCGACCGGCCGGTGCGCTCGGCCGGCCCGCCCGACGTCGCGATCCTGCTCGGCTACGCCCAGCGGGTGATCATCGTGCCGGGGTACGGGCTGGCGGTGGCCCAGGCCCAGCACTCGCTGCGCGAGCTGGTCGACGTGCTCATGGCCCGCGGGGTCCGCGTCGACTACGCGATCCACCCGGTCGCGGGACGGATGCCCGGGCACATGAACGTGCTGCTCGCCGAGGCGCAGGTGCCGTACGAGCAGCTCAAGGAGATGGACGAGATCAACGGGGAGTTCAAGCAGACCGACGTCGTGCTGGTGGTGGGCGCCAACGACGTCGTCAACCCGGCGGCCAAGACCACGCCGGGTGCCCCGATCTACGGCATGCCGATCCTGCACGCCGACCAGGCGCAGCAGGTCATCTTCATGAAGCGGTCGATGCGCCCGGGCTTCGCCGGCATCGAGAACGAGCTGCTGTTCGACGACAAGACGACGCTGCTGTTCGGGGACGCCAAGGAGACCATGAGCAAGCTGCTCAACGCGGTCAAGGCGCTGTAACCGGCGCCCGATTTGGGCGACCCGACATACCCGCGGTATGCTCCCGGGCGGGAGGGACAACCCCCGCAAGGAGGACGCCCCCATGGACAAGCAGGAGTACGACAGACCGGAGCCGGACGAGGACAAGGCCAGCCGCGGCTGGGTCTTCCTGGTGCTCGCCGTGGTCTTCGTGGTGCTGATGTACCTGATCGCCACCCAGGGCTACGGCCGCTGACGCCGGTGCTCCCCCACGCACCCCGAACGATCCGACCGTGCGCGCGTCGGGGCGATCGCCAGGTCGGATCGTTGGCGGGGGTGGGTCAGCCCACCACGCCGTACAGGCGGTCGCCGGCGTCGCCGAGCCCCGGCACGATGTAGCCCTTCTCGTTCAGCCGCTCGTCGAGCCCCGCGGTCACCAGCGTCACCGGGACGGCCAGGTCGGTGAGCTCGCGCTCCACCCGCTCGATCCCCTCCGGCGCCGCAAGCAGGCACACCGCCGTGATGTGGTCCGCGCCGCGGCGCACCAGGAAGTCGATCGCGGCCGACAGCGTGCCCCCGGTCGCGAGCATCGGGTCCAGCACGTAGCACTGCCGGCCGGACAGGTCGTCGGGCAGTCGTTCGGCGTACGTCGAGGCGGCCAGTGTCTGCTCGTCGCGGATCATGCCGAGGAACCCGACCTCGGCGGTGGGCAGCAGCCGCTGCATCCCGTCCAGCATCCCGAGCCCGGCCCGCAGGATCGGTACGACCAGCGGCTTGGGCGCCGACAACCGCACGCCCTGCGCCTGCGCGACCGGTGTCTGCACCGTGACCTCCTCGGTGCGCACGCCCCGGGTGGCCTCGTAGGCGAGCAGCGTGACGAGCTCGTCGGCGAGCCGGCGAAACGTCGGGGAGTCGGTCCGCTCGTCGCGCAGCACGGTCAGCTTGTGGGCGACGAGCGGGTGGTCCGCGACGTGGATCTGCATGCGCCGCACGGTAGTGGATGGCCCAACAAGCCCCTATCCACAGGCTGGGCGTCCGTGTCACCATCGACAGCGTGCCCGACGACGACGTCGACTTCGCCGTGGTCGCCTACCGCGAGGAAGGCGCCTGGCAGGTCCAGCCGCTGCCCCACCGCGTGGCCGCGGGCGACATCGACGCGCTCGTCGGGGCACTGCGCCCGTGGCCCAGCGAGAACGGCTCGATCGGCATGGTCTCCGTCGACGAGGACTTCTTCCTGCTGGTCCGGGTGCAGGGCCGTGACGTACGCGTGCTGCTGTCCGACGTGACCGCCGCCGCCGACTGGCCACTGGCCGCCGCCGCCATGGACCTGCTCGACCTCCCCGAGCCCGACGACGAGGAGGACGCGCAGCCGGCCGGCGCGCTCGACATCGTCGCCGACCTCGGCATGTCCGCCATGGACATGGCGGTGCTGTGTGACAGCGACGACCTCTACCCCGAGGAGATGCTGGCCGACGTGGCGCACCGGCTCGGGTTCGGCGCCCAGTTCGAGGGCGCGCTCGAGGGAGCCTCGGTCTGAGCTGGGACCAGCCGATGGGCGCCGCGCTCGCGGCCGCCCACGACGCCCTCGCGTCCGGCGACGTCCCGGTCGGCGCGGTCGTGCTCGACACCGACGGCACCGTGCTCGGCTCCGGGCACAACACCCGCGAGCGCGACGCCGACCCCACCGGGCACGCCGAGCTGATCGCGATCCGTGCCGCGGCGTCGGCACGCGGCAGCTGGCGCCTCGACGGCTGCACGCTGGTGGTCACCCTCGAGCCCTGCACCATGTGCGCCGGCGCGGTGGTGCTGGCCCGGCTCGCCCGGCTGGTCTTCGGCGCCTACGACGACAAGGCGGGTGCGGTGGGATCGCTCTGGGACGTCGTCCGGGACCGGCGGCTCAACCACCGGCCCGAGGTGGTCGCCGGCGTCCGGGCCGACGAGTCGGCCGCCCTGCTGCGGGCGTTCTTCGACAGGCACCGGGACGGCTGACGGCCCGCACGCTCCGGTACCCTCCTGCGCGGTGGCGTGTCCGAGCGGCCGAAGGAGCACGCCTCGAAAGCGTGTGAGGGTTCACGCCCTCCGTGGGTTCAAATCCCACCGCCACCGCCAGCCTCCGGCGGCATCGGTGCAGGTCACAGACCCGCCCGGTGCCGCCGCTGCTGCGTTCTCAGGGTGGACTGGTCACGGATCCCGGGACGGGTCCCGGCCCGGCTGCTGGGGTGAGAGAGTCGGGTCATGGATGACCTCGGGGGCAGAGATCGGCAGGGTGGCGACGAGTCAGGTGACTCGTCCAGCGCCACCCCGGAGGACGACCTGGCCAAGCGCGCCCAGGACGCCGAGGCGGATGACCGGGTGGCAGATGTCCGGGACCAGGAGGCCAGGGGTGACGACCAGGAGGCAGCCGCCCGCGACCACGCCGCAGCGGAGCGCGACGCCGAGGCCGAGACCCGCGACGACACGGCACACGCGATGACCTACCCCCCGTCCCAGTTCGCCGAGCGGCGCCGGGCCCGGGGTGACCGTGAGGATTCCGCGGACGACCGGGCCCGTGCCGCCGAGGACCGGGACCGGGCCGCCGCTGACCGCCGCACGGCAGAACAGCAGCGGCAGCGCGCCGGCGACGACCGCGGCGCGGCCCATGAGGCGGTGGCCCAGCTGCGGGAGCTGCTGAACCGGGCCGAGGACGACGCCGAGCACATGATCGCGATCGGGCACGCGCAGGGCATGATCATGGCCGCCCGTGAGTGCGGTCCGCTCGAAGCGCTGCTCGAGCTCACCACTCGGGCCGTCCGCGATCACAGTGAGCTCGAGACCGCAGCCCGGGGAATCGTCGACGAAGCCAAGCGCTAGCCGTTGCCGCAAGAGCCACCGCCACCAGTACCGGACAAAGGCGCTCACCGGGTCGGTCGCACGACCCGGGGAGCGCCTGTCAACTGCTTCAACGGCCTCCCATGACATAGGTCACGGGCCGGGCGAAAAGTTTTCGGACTGCTCACGGGGCCGCCGGACAGGACGTGCGCGGGGCGCCGGCCACGGCCCCTAGGCTGTCCGTCCAGGCGGGACGGCGAGAGGCGCGGACGGGTGGGCAGCGACTTCGAGTTCCTTGCCCTGGTCGGCGGCGCCGTCCTCCTGGCCGCCATCCTCGCGGTACGGGTGTCGGCCCGGGCCGGACTGCCGAGCCTGCTGCTCTACCTCGGCATCGGGGTGCTGCTCGGCGACTCCGTGATCGGCATCCAGTTCGACGACGCCGACCTCGCGTACGTGCTCGCCTTCTCGGCCCTGGTGCTGATCCTCGCCGAGGGCGGCCTCACCACCGACTGGGAGCAGGTACGCCCCTCGATGCCGCTGGGCCTGATGCTCAGCACCGTCGGCGTCGGCGTGGGCGTCTCGGTGATGGCGGTCTTCGGGCACTACGTGCTCGGCCTCGACTGGGAGCTCGCGGTGCTGCTGGGCGCCGTCACCTCGCCCACCGACTCGGCCGCGGTGTTCTCGGTGCTGCGGCGGGTGCCCCTGAAGTCCTCCATCCGCGGCGCGTTGGAGTCGGAGTCCGGACTCAACGACGCCCCCACCCTGCTGCTGGTCACGTTCGTCAGCACCGGTGAGGCCGGCGACCACGCGTGGTACGTGCTGGTGGCGCTGATCCTCGGCGAGCTCGTGCTCGGCGGCATCATCGGATTCGGGCTCGGCGCCGCCGGCGCCCTCCTGCTGAAGCGCGCCGCCTTGCCCGCGTCCGGGCTCTACCCGATCTCGGTCCTCGCCGTCTGCGTGGTGGCCTGGAGCGGGGCCTCGGTGCTGCACGCCAGCGGATTCGCGGCGGTCTACATCGCCGCGCTGGTGCTCGGCAACGCCGACCTGCCGCACCGCCGCGCGACCCGGTCGTTCGCCGAGGGTGTCGGCTGGCTCGCGCAGATCGGCCTGTTCGTCATGCTCGGGCTGCTCGCGTCCCCCGGCCGGCTCACCTGGTGGCACCTCGGCGCCGGGCTGCTCGCCGGCGCGGTGCTCACCTTCATCGCCCGGCCGCTGTCGGTCGCTGCGTCCGCCACCCCGCTGCGGGTGCCGCTGCGCGAGCAGGCGTTCCTGTCCTGGGCCGGGCTCCGTGGCGCGGTGCCGATCATCCTGGCGACCGTGCCGCTGGCCGAGGGCGTGCCACGAGCGACCGACCTCTTCGACCTGGTCGTGGTCCTCGTCGTCGTCTACACCCTGGTCCAGGGCCCGACCCTGCCCTTCGCCGCCGACCTGTTCGGCGTCTCCTCGAAGGGCGAGGCACAAGACCTCGAGGTCGAGGCCGCACCGCTGGAACGCATCGCCGCCGACCTGCTGCACGTGACCGTGCACGGGGAGTCGCGCATGCACGGGGTCGAGGTCGCCGAGCTGCGTCTGCCCCCGGGCTCCTCGATCTCGCTGGTGGTCCGGTCCGGATCGTCGTTCGTCCCGTCCGGTCGCACCCGGTTGCAACGCGACGACGAGCTGCTGGTGGTCGCACCCAGGCGGGTGCGCGAGGAGACCGAGGAGCGGCTGCGCGCGGTCTCGTTGCACGGGCGGCTCGCCGGGTGGCAGCGGCGACGGCGCCCCCACCAATGAGGATCAGCCCTCGGCCGCCGGGTCGGTGCTCGGGGGCACGCAGACCTCCTGCTCGCTCTGGACGCGTACCGACTTCGGGCCGTTCTTCTTCAGCCCCAGGTAGCCGTTGCCGACGACCACGTCCACGCCCGCGTTGCCGAGGTCTGGCCGGTCACGGACCGAGACCTTGCCCTTGAACTGGTCCCGGACGAGCCGCACCTCGGCCGCCTTCGGATCCGGGTCGAGCACCGTGACCCTGGCGACCTCGAGCCGGTCCGGAGCGTTGGCGGCGGCCCCACGCGCGAACCCGCGCTCGGCCAGGTCACGTAGGGTCTTGGAGGCCAGGTCGTTGCGGGTGCCGGCGTTGTAGACGTTGACCACGACCTGGTCCCTGGTGAGCTTGCCGCCGTCATCGATCTTCTGGGCAACGCAGGCCGGTTGCTCCTCGAACGGGTTCTCGAACGGTTCGTCGACCTGCGACCAGCCGTACCAGGCAGCGCCCACCAGGACGAGCAGCAGCGCGGACAGCGTGATCGGCGTGCGGAGGTTCACGACGCGGTCCCGATCGTGTGCACCCGCGCGTGCAGCACGTTGCGCTGCTGCAGCGCCGCGCGCAGCGCCCGGTGCAGCCCGTCCTCGAGGTAGAGCTCGCTCTGCCAGTGCACGACGTGCGCGAACAGGTCGCCGAAGAAGGTCGACTCGGCGTCCAGCAGCGTCGCGAGGTCGAGGGTGTGCTTGGTGGTGACCAGCTGGTCGAGCCGGATCTGCTGAGGCGGCAGGTCGGCCCACTGCCGCTGGGTGAGCCCGTGCGCGGGGTACGGCCTGCCCTCGCCGACCCGCTTGAAGATCACCCGGGCAGTCTAGGAGAGACCGCCCTAGCCACCGCGACAGCGGTGGTCGTGGTACGAACCGACCCGACGAGAGCGCGGCCGGAGGCGACGTCGAGGGCGTCGACGCCGCCTCGTCCGGGCCATGACCGCAGTGGCGGAGGATAGGGGATTCGAACCCCTGAGGGCGTTAACCCAACACGCTTTCCAAGCGTGCGCACTAGGCCACTATGCGAATCCTCCGCCGAGCAGGGTAGCGGCCGGGCAGCCGGATCGAGGCCCCGGGGACGCCCGGTAAGGTGGCGTCCAGCCCCTCGCGCGGCGGCACCCTGCCCAACTCCCCCAGGGCCGGAAGGCAGCAAGGGTCAGCAGGCTCTGCCGGGTGCGCGAGGGGTCCTTTGCGTCTCCGGGGCGGGCCCGCACCGGCACCCGGCGCCGTGGAGATTGTCCGGGCAGATGGTTAGGTTGCTCGTCGTGGACGCCCCCCTCGCGCTGTACCGCCGCTACCGCCCGGAGCGGTTCGACGAGGTGCTGGGCCAGGACCACGTGACCAAGCCGCTGCGGCAGGCGCTGGCGGGCAACCGGGTGCACCACGCGTACCTGTTCTCCGGTCCCCGCGGCTGCGGCAAGACGACCAGCGCCCGCATCCTCGCCCGGGCGCTCAACTGCGAGCAGGCACCGGTCGCCGAGCCGTGCGGTGAGTGCCAGAGCTGCCGTGACCTGTCCCGCGACGGGCCGGGCAGCCTCGACGTGATCGAGATCGACGCGGCCAGCCACGGTGGCGTCGAGGACGCCCGCGAGCTGCGCGAGCGTGCCTCGTTCGGCCCGATGTCGAGCCGCTACAAGATCTACATCGTCGACGAGGCGCACATGGTGACCCCCCAGGGCTTCAACGCCCTGCTCAAGGTCGTCGAGGAGCCGCCGCCGCACGTGAAGTTCGTCTTCGCCACCACCGAGCCCGACCGGGTGCTGCCGACGATCCGCTCCCGCACCCACCACTACCCCTTCCGGCTGCTGCCGCCGCGCCAGCTCACCGACTACCTGGCCGAGATCTGCGCCAAGGAGCAGATCGCGTTCGAGCCGGCTGCGCTGCCGCTGGTCGTACGGGCAGGCGGTGGGTCGGCACGCGACACCCTCAGCGTCCTCGACCAGCTGATCGGCGGTGCCGACGACGCCGGGTTGACCTACGCGCTCGCCACCGGCCTGCTCGGCTTCACGCCCGAGTCGCTGCTCGACGAGGTGATCGACGCGTTCGCGGCCGCTGACGGGGCCACGGTCTTCCGGGTGGTCGACCGGGTGGTCGAGGGCGGGCGGGAGCCACGGCGGTTCGTCGAGGACCTGCTCACCCGGCTGCGCGACCTGGTGGTGGTCGCGCACGTGCCCGACGCGGCCCGGGGCGGGCTGCTCGACACCAGCCCCGAGCAGGGCGAGCGGCTGGCCGCGCAGGCGGCCCGGTTCGGTGCCACCGACCTGGTGCGCGCCGCCGAGGTCGTCGCGACGGCACTGGGCGAGATCCGGGGCGCCACCGCGCCCCGGCTGCTGCTGGAGCTGATGTGTGCCCGGGTGCTGCTGCCGGCCGCCGACGACGACGTGCTGGGCGTGCAGGCGCGGCTCGACCGGCTCGAGCGGCGGATGGCGATCGAGGGCCAGCCGGGCGGTCCTGCCGGACCAGCCCCAGCTCCGGCCCCTGCTGCCGCCGCAGCGCCTGCGGCGACCCAGCCCCCTCCCGCACCGGTGGCCGAGCCTGTTCCGGCCGAGCCCGCTCCGGCCGAGCCCGCACCGGCCGAGCCCGCGGAGCTCGCCGAGCCCGCGCCGCCTGCGGAGCCGCAGGCCGAACCGGCCGCCGACCCGCCCGCAGCACCACCGGGCGAGCCCGCGACCGCCGGACCGGGCCTCGGCCTGGTCGACGTACGCCGCGCGTGGCCCGACGTGGTCGAGCGCACCAAGTCGCAGCGCCGGCTGGCCTGGTCGCTGCTGAGCCAGAGCGCGCAGGTGCACGCCCTCGACGGCCGCACGCTGACGGTCGCCTTCGTCAACGCCGGCAGCCGCGACTCGTTCGCCCGCAACGGCTGCGACGAGGTGTTGCGCCAGGTGCTCATCGACGTGCTGGGCGTCGACTGGCGGATCGAGTCGATCGTCGACCCGTCCGCAGCCGGAGGAGGCGCCCCTCCACCGCCGTCGCCCGGGGCGGGCGGGCCGCCGGCCGCGTCCCCGCCCGCGGCCGACCCCGCGCCGGCCGAGTCGACCGCGGCGCCACCCGCCGCGCCGGTCGCCCCTGACGAGGAGGCGCACCCCGACGACGACGACGTCGAGGGCGGCGGCGACGGCACCCAGGAGCTGCTGGCCCGCGAGCTCGGGGCCCGGGTGATCGAGGAGATCCCGCACCGGCCGTAGGCTCGGGTCACCATCCCGTGAGGCGAGGAGCCCCCGTGTTCCCTGGCGGAACCCCCGACATGTCCCAGCTGCTCGAGCAGGCCCAGCGCCTGCAGGAGCAGCTGGTGGCGGCCCAGGCCGAGCTCGCCGATGCGAGGATCGAGGGCTCCGCGGCCAGCGGGCTGGTCACGGCCACCGTCACCGGCACCGGTGACCTGGTCGCGGTGACCATCAAGCCCGAGGCCTGCGACCCCGACGACGCCGAGACGCTGGGCGACATGGTCGTCGCCGCGGTCCGCGACGCCACCGACCAGGCCAGCGAGCTGGCGGCCGAGAAGATGGGTCCGATGGCGGGCGGCATGGAGGGTTTGACCGGTGGATCGACCCCCGAGCTCGGCGGGGGGAGCGGTCCGTCCGGCTTCTCCCTGCCCGGCTGACCGGGGACGCCGTGTACGAAGGCGTCGTCCAGGACCTGATCGACGAGCTCGGGCGCCTGCCCGGCGTCGGTCCCAAGGGGGCGCAGCGGATCGCGTTCTACCTGCTGGAGGCCGACCCGGTGGACGTGAAGCGGCTGGCGCACGTGCTGGTCGAGGTCAAGGACAAGGTGCGGTTCTGCGCCACCTGCGGAAACGTCGCGGAGGACGAGCAGTGCCGGATCTGCCGCGACCCCCGGCGGGACCCGACGGTGCTGTGCTGCGTGGAGGAGTCCAAGGATGTCGTCGCCATCGAGCGGACCCGCGAGTACCGGGGTCGCTACCACGTGCTGGGCGGCGCGATCTCGCCCATCGAGGGCATCGGCCCCGAGCAGCTGCGGGTCCGTGAGCTGATGCAGCGGCTCGCCGACGGGACGGTCACCGAGGTCATCCTGGCCACCGATCCGAACCTCGAGGGCGAGGCCACGGCGACCTACCTCACCCGCATGCTCAAGCCGCTGGGGTTGCGCGTCACGCGCCTGGCCAGTGGACTGCCTGTGGGCGGCGACCTCGAGTACGCCGACGAGGTCACGCTCGGGAGAGCGTTCGAAGGAAGGCGGTCGGTCGATGACTGACAAGATGCCGAAGCAGACTCGGCGCTGGACCGACGTGGACAGCGAGCTCGAGGACCTGGCCCAGGGCGTCGCCGACCAGGTGGCCAGCTTCCTGCTCGCAGTGCGCGCGATCGCCCGCAGCGGCGAGCCCGGCACGGCCATCCCGCTGCTGCTGCTCGAGGTCAGCCAGCTGTTGCTGGCCGGCGCCCGGCTCGGGGTCATGACCGACCTGGTCCCGCGCGAGCAGTACGAGCCCGAGGCCGGACCCGACCCCGACCTCGACCGCATCCGCGAGGCGCTGGCCGGGCTGCTGGGCAACGCCGACGAGTACCTCGAGGTGTTCGACCCGTACGCCGACCCGCCCGAGCTGGTCCCCGCTCGGATCTCCGACGACGTGTCCGCGATCGCCGAGCGGCTGGCGCACGGCCTGGCGCACTACCGCGACGGCCGGGTCGACGAGGCGCTGTGGTGGTGGCAGTTCTCCTACGTCTCGTCGTGGGGCTCCGAGGCGAGCGCGGTGCTGCGGGCGCTGCAGTCGGTCGTCGCGCACGACCGGCTCGACGAGGACGACCCCAACACCCTGGAGATGGAGCGGATCGCCGTCGCCGAGGAGCTCGAGGAGCCGGCAGCTCCCTGACCTGCCCTACAGCCGCACCTACAGCCGCACTGCGCCGGGGCGCCCGTCCTCGACCGCGAACGACGCGTACGTGTACTCGGGCGCGTCCCGCCGGCTGACCGTGCGCACCATCCTCAGCCGGGCCGTCATCCGGTCCCGCTCGAGCACGATGCGTACGTAGCCGCGCCGGTCGCCGTCGAAGAACTTGATGTGCGGGTTGAACTTGATCATCGGCCCGTAGTACGGCCCGTACACCGGGGTGTCGCCGTTGGTGGAGATCGAGGTGCCGACGAACTCGGTGGCGACCACCGGCGAGTCCGGCCGGTCGAAGTCGCGCAGGATGTCGTTGACGAAGCTGGAGTGCCAGTCGCCCGTCAGCACCACCGGGTTGCGCACGTCGGCCTGCTGCCAGGCCGCCGTCAACCGGTTGCGTGCGGCCGGGAACCCGTCCCACGCGTCGTGCCACAGCAGCTCGCCCTGGTCGCCGTCGTGGTCGAGCCGGGCGACCATCACGTTGCTGGCCAGGATGTTCCAGCGCGGCTCCGTGGCCGCAAGGCCGTCGAACAGCCAGCGCTCCTGCCGGCGGCCGAGCATGGTGGCCGACGGCTCGTACGCCGCGTCGCACGCCTGTGCCTCGCCCCAGCCGCAGGCGGGCACGGTGCGGTACTGGCGGCCGTCGACGATGTCGATCTGGGCGAGGTCGCCCCAGGTCAGCCGGCGGTAGATCCGCGGCCCGTCGCTGTCCGGGCGGGCCGGCATCCGCACCGGCTGGTGCTCGTACCAGGCCTGGTAGGCCGCGGCACGTAGCGCCGAGATGTCGCCCTCGTACTGGGACTGGTCGTTGGCGTAGTCGTTCTGGACCTCGTGGTCGTCCCACGTGACCGCGAACGGGAACCGGGCGTGTGCGGCCCGGAGGTCGGGATCGGACTTGAACAGGGCGTACTGCATCCGCCACCGCGCCAGGCTGCGCGGCGCGTCCCGGAGCACGTCCGGCGTCTGCGCGCGGCGCAGGCCACCGTCGGCCGGGATGCCGCCCTCGTAGACGTAGTCGCCGAGGTGCAGCACCAGGTCGACGTCGTCGTTGGCCAGGTGCCGGTAGGAGGGGTAGTAGCCGCTGGCCCAGTCCTGGCAGGAGACGAAGGCCAGGTCGAGCCGCCCGGCCGGCGCGCCGATCCTGGGCGCCGTACGGGTGCGCCCGACAGTGGAGATGTCGTCGCGGTAGCGGAACCGGTAGTACCACTCGCGGTCGGGCAGCAGACCGCGCACGTCGACGTGCACCGAGTGCGCCAGCGCGGGCAGGGCCCACACCGTGCCCGAGGCGACCAGCAGCGAGAAGCCCTCGTCGACCGCGACCTGCCACTGCACCGGCACCCGGCGGCGTGGCATGCCGCCGTCGGGCTGGTACGGGCGCGGCGCCAAGCGGGTCCACAGCACCACCCCGTGCGGTGTCGGGTCACCGCTGGCGACGCCGAGCGGGAACGCGTAGTCGCCGCCTTCGGGGCGGACGGTCGCCACCGCACGACCCACCGGCAGCTGGGCGGCCGCGGCCAGGCCGGCTACGCCGGCGACGGTGCTGAGGAATCGGCGGCGCTCCGGCCGGGCCCGCTCGGGGGGTCGCGTCTGGGTCACGGCGCAAGGCATACCCGATCCGGGCGTCCGCCATGCAGCGGCGTGCCGGCTGTCAGGTGACCGGCCCGTAGACTCGTCGGTCGTGGGAATCGTGGTCCAGAAGTACGGCGGCTCGTCGGTCGCCGACGCCACCGGCATCAAGCGGGTGGCGCAGCGGATCGCGGCCACCCGCAAGGACGGCCACGACGTCGTGGTGGTCGTGTCGGCGATGGGCGACAGCACCGACGAGCTGCTCGAGCTCGCGCACGACGTGTCCCCGCTGCCGCCCGGCCGCGAGCTGGACATGCTGCTCACCGCAGGTGAGCGGATCTCGATGGCGCTGCTGGCGATGGCGATCGGCAACCTCGGGCACCAGGCCCAGTCGTTCACCGGCTCGCAGGCCGGCGTGATCACCGACTCGGTGCACGGCAAGGCCAAGATCATCGACGTCACGCCGGGGCGGATCGAGCGCGCGCTCAGCGAGGGCGCGATCGCGATCGTCGCCGGGTTCCAGGGGGTCAGCCAGGACAGCAAGGACATCACCACGCTCGGCCGCGGCGGCTCCGACACCACCGCGGTCGCGCTGGCCGCCGCGCTCGGCGCCGAGGTGTGCGAGATCTACACCGACGTCGACGGCATCTTCACCGCCGACCCGCGGATCGTGCCGAGCGCCCGCCAGGTGCCGCACATCTCCCCCGAGGAGATGCTGGAGATGGCGGCGTGCGGCGCCAAGATCCTGCACCTGCGGTGCGTGGAGTACGCCCGCCGACACGACCTGCCGATCCACGTACGCTCCAGCTTCTCCACCCGCCAGGGCACGTGGGTCCGGGACCGCACCGACGCAGAGAAGGAACGTACCGTGGAGCAGCCGATCATCGCCGGCGTCGCGCACGACCGCAGCGAGGCCAAGATCACCGTCGTTGCGGTGCCCGACAAGGTGGGCGAGGCGGCCCGGATCTTCGACGCGCTCGCGGCTGCGCAGATCAACATCGACATGATCGTGCAGAACGTCTCCGCGGCCGCCACCGGGCGCACCGACATCTCGTTCACGCTGCCGCGCGACGACGGCCAGACGGCGATGACCGCGCTGGCCCGGCTGCGCGACGAGGTGGGCTACGAGCAGCTGCTCTACGACGACCGCATCGGCAAGGTGTCCCTGATCGGCGCGGGGATGCGTACGCACCCGGGCGTGACGGCGAAGTTCTTCACCGCGCTGGCCGCCGCGGGCGTCAACATCGAGATGATCTCCACCTCCGAGATCCGCATCTCGGTGATCGTGGCCGAGGGTCAGGTCGACGACGCGGTCACCGCCGCGCACGCGGCCTTCGACCTCGACGCCGACGAGGTCGAGGCGGTCGTCTACGGCGGGAGCGGCCGATGAGCCCGGCCAGTGCCGGGCTCCGCGTCGGTGTCGTCGGCGCCACCGGCCAGGTCGGAGCCGTGCTGCGCAGGTTGCTCGCCGAGCGGGACTTCCCGGTGGCGAAGCTGCGGTACTTCGCGTCGGCCCGGTCGGCGGGCACATCGCTGCCGTGGCGCGACGGCGAGGTGGTCGTCGAGGACACCGCCACGGCGGACCCCAGCGGACTGGACATCGCGGTGTTCTCCGCGGGTGCCTCGACGTCGCGGGTGCAGGCTCCGCGGTTCGCCGCCGCCGGTGTGACGGTCATCGACAACTCGTCGGCCTGGCGGATGGACCCCGACGTGCCGCTGGTGGTCAGCGAGGTCAACCCGTCGGCGATCGGCCTTGCCGGCAAGGGGATCATCGCCAACCCGAACTGCACCACGATGGCCGCGATGCCGGTGCTGAAGCCGCTGCACGACGAGGCCGGGCTGGTGCGGTTGGTCGCGTCGACGTACCAGGCGGTGTCCGGCAGCGGGCTGGCCGGCGTCGACGAGCTGGACAAGCAGGTGCGTGAGGTGGTCGGCCGGGCCGCGGAGCTGACCCATGACGGGTCGGCGGTCGAGTTCCCGGCCCCGGAGAAGTACGTCGCGCCGATCGCGTTCAACGTGCTGCCGATGGCCGGCACGATCGTCGACGACGGCTCGTACGAGACCGACGAGGAGCAGAAGCTCCGCAACGAGAGCCGCAAGATCCTCGACATCCCCGACCTGCTGGTGTCCGGCACCTGCGTGCGGGTGCCGGTGTTCACCGGGCACTCGCTGTCGCTCAACGCCGAGTTCGCCCGGCCGCTGTCGGTCGAGCGGGCCACCGCGCTGCTGGCGGGCGCGCCGGGCGTGCAGCTGACCGACGTGCCGACGCCGCTGCAGGCCGCCGGGCGCGACCCGAGCCTGGTCGGCCGGCTGCGTCAGGACCCGGGCGTTCCGGACGGTCGAGGGCTCGCGTTGTTCGTGTCCGGCGACAACCTGCGCAAGGGCGCCGCGCTCAACACCATCCAGATCGCCGAGCTGGTCGCCGCCGCCCGCTGACCCTCCCCGACCTGTCACCGCGTGGTTGGCCCCTGGCTCAACGAGACGGTGACAACTCGTTTGGGGCTGACTTGTCACCTCCCCGCCGCCATAGACGGCGTTCTCGCGGTGACAACTCGGCCGGGGTGGGGGGTCAGCGGTGGGCGAAGGCGGTGAACGCGTCCAGCGACTCGGGGTTGGCGAGCGCGCCCTTGGCGGCGGCGTCGTTGACGTTCGCCCCGCGCAGGATCTTCTTGACGGGCACCTCGAGCTTCTTGCCGGACAGGGTCCGCGGCAGAGCCGGCACCGCGTGCACGGTGTCGGGGACGTGCCGCGGCGAGAGGTTGGTACGCAGCTCACGGCCGATCGACGCGATCAGCTCGTCGTCGACCTCGACACCTTCGGCGGGCACCACGAACAGCAGCAGCTCGCCGGCTCCGCCGTCCGAATCCTCCAGGTGCACGACCAGGCTGTCGGCAACCTGGGGCATCGCCTCGACCACGGAGTAGAACTCCGCGGTGCCGAGCCGCACGCCGCCCCGGTTGAGCGTGGCATCACTTCGTCCGGAGAGCACGCACGAGCCGTCGGGGAAGATCGTGATCCAGTCGCCGTGCCGCCACACGCCGGGGAACTCCTCGAAGTACGCCTCGCGGTAGCGCGACCCGTCGTCGTCACCCCAGAAGCTCACCGGCATCGACGGCATCGGCGCCGTGATCACCAGCTCGCCCTGCGTGCCGACGACCGACGAGCCGTCGCTGTCGTACGCCTCGACCCGGCAGCCGAGACAGCGCCCGGAGATCCGTCCGGCGCGTACCGGCAGCATCGGGTTGCCGCCGAGGAACCCGCTGCACACGTCGGTGCCGCCGGAGAAGCTGGTCAGCAGCACGTCGTGCGAGACCGCGTCGTAGACCCAGCCGAACCCCTCGGCAGGCAGCGGCGCACCGGTCGACCCGACGCCGCGCAGCGCGGACAGGTCGGCCACGTCGTGGGGGACCAGCCCGTGCTTGCGACAGGTGAGCAGGAAGGGCGCGCTGGTGCCGAAGTAGGTGATGCCGACCTCGGCGCTCATCCGCCACAGGGCCGACAGGTCGGGCCAGGCGGGGTTGCCGTCGAAGAGGACGACCGTCGAGCCGACGCCGAGACCCGAGACCAGGTAGTCCCACATCATCCAGCCGGTGGTGGAGTACCAGAAGAAGCGGTCGCGCGGCCCGAGGTCCATCTGCAGCCCGAGCGCCTTGAGGTGCTCGAGGGTGATCCCCCCGTGCCCATGCATGATCGCCTTCGGCAACCCGGTCGTCCCGGACGAGTAGAGGACGTACAGCGGGTGGTCGAACGGCACCCGCTCGAAGGCCATCTCGGCCGGCTCGCCCAGCATGGCGGCCCACGTCGTCGCGCCGACGGGGGGCGGTGAGCCGGGGTCGAGGAAGGGCAGGTGCACGGTCAGCCGCAGCCCGGGCAGTGACCTGCGGATCGCCGCTACCTCGAGGCTGCGGTCGATCTCCTTGTCGCCGTAGCGGTAGCCGTCGACAGCCACCAGTACGGCGGGCGCGATCTGGCCCCAGCGGTCGACCACGCTGCGGGTGCCGAACTCCGGTGCGCAGGAGGAGAAGATCGCGCCGATGCTCGCGGTGGCGAGCAGCAGCACCAAGGCCTCCGGGATGTTCGGCAGGTACGCCGCCACCCGGTCCCCACGCTCGACGCCGAGCCGGAGTAACCCCGCGCGGGCCCGGGCCACCTGGTCGCGCAGCTCGGCGGCCGTCATCTCGACCGGGTCGCGGCTCTGCGAGCGACCGACGACCACCACGTCGTCGTCGGCGCGACCCGGCAGCGTCAACATCACCTCCGCGTAGTTGAGCTCCATCTCCGGGAACCAGCGCGCACCGGGCATCGAGTCGTCGGCCAGTGCCGGCGCAGCGTCGCCTTCGTGCGGCACCTCGAAGAACGCCAGGATGGAACCCCAGAAGGCATCCGGCTCATCGACCGACCACTGCCACAGCCCGTTGTAGTCGTCGAACCGCCTGCCCGTGGTTTCCTCGAGCCAGGTCAGGTACGCACCGAGCCGGGTGGTGTCGCGGACGTCGTCCGGCGGCGACCAGAGCAGGTCGCCCGCCCCCGCGGCGCTCACTACGCGTCCCCCCGGGTGTCGCCACCCGCGAGGGCGTGCACCAGCAGCGTCGTGGCGACGAAGGCGGCGGCCCCCAGCGCCGGCAGCACCACCCACATCCAGGCCGAGAACGCCAGGTCGAGCAGCCCGAGCATCAGCACGACCAGCACCGAGCAGGTCGCGATGAACGAGATCACGCCGGCGTCGGCGACCCGGGCGAACCGCAGCAGCAGCATGGCGCCGACGCCTACGGCGATGACGATCGCCGCGAGCAGCGGGTAGCCCGCGTCCCCGCACGAGGGGGCACCCCGTACGGCCTCGCAGCCCAGCAGCCCGAGCAGGACCAGCAGCACGCCGGCGAGCCCGGCGAGCAACCCGGTGGCCAGTGCGGCGACCCACGCCGGCACCTCCGGCAGCTGCGGCAGCGGCCGACGGGGCCGGCGCGGCCGTTGGGCGCCTGGAGGCGGCCGGGTGCTCTCGGTGGACTCCTGCTGCATGGGGCCAGTCTGCCCGACCTGGCGCGTGGGGGTGGTGGGTGCGGTCGCGGGACGCCCGTGAGCGTCCCGCGACATCGCATCTGTCGGGCTGACAGGATTTGAACCTGCGGCCTCTTCGTCCCGAACGAAGCGCGCTACCAAGCTGCGCCACAGCCCGATTTCGACCCGGGCCAGACTAGCCGAGCCCGACCGGCACCAACGTCAGCAGGGTCGCCTCCGGACGACAGCAGAACCGCACCGGTGCGTATGGCGACGTCCCCAGTCCCGCGGACACGTGCAGCCACGAGGTACGCCCGTCCGCGCGGTGCCGGTGCAGGCCACGGGCCCGTCCGTGGTCGAGGTCGCAGTTGGTCACCAGGGCTCCGTAGCCGGGCACCCGGAGCTGACCGCCGTGGGTGTGCCCGGCGACCACCAGCGGGTAGCCGTCGGCGGTGAACTGGTCGAGCACCCGCAGGTACGGCGCGTGCGCCACCGCGATGGCGATGTCGGCGTCGTCGGGCGCACCGGCGACCGCGCCGAGGTCGTCGTAGCGCAGGTGCGGATCGTCGACCCCGGCCAGCGCGAGGGTGCGGCCGTCGACGGTGAGCCCGTCGCGGCGGTTGCCGAGGTCGCACCATCCGCGATCGGCGAGCTCGCCGACCAGCTCACGCCAGGGCAGCCGCTCGCCGACCCGGCGCTGGTCCTGGCCTCGCGGCAGCAGGTAGCGCGCCGGGTTCTTGACGATCGGGGCGAAGTAGTCGTTGGACCCGAGCACGAACGCGCCCGGCCGGTCCAGCAGTCCGCCGAGACAGGACAGCACCGGGGCGATGGCGTCGAGGTGGCCGAGGAAGTCGCCGGTCACCACCACGAGGTCCGGGTCGAGCTCCTCAAGGCCGCGTACCCACTGCTGCTTGGCGTGCTGCGCCGGCGTCAGGTGCAGGTCGGACAGGTGCAGCAGCCGCAGCGGCCGTTGGCCGGCGGGGAGCACGGGCACCTCCGCCGTGCGCAGCACGAACGCGCGCGTCTCCCAGACGGAGTAGGCCACTCCCGCGCCGACGGCGGCGAACAGGCCGGCGGCGGCGCGCGACAGCGGTCGCGCAGTCGGGATCGGCACCGCGCAAGGCTGTCACACTGGTGCGGTGCCCGAGCTCAAGGACCGACTCCGTCGTGACCTCACCGCCTCGATGAAGGCTCGCGACGCGCTGCGCTCGTCGACGCTGCGGATGGCGCTCAGCGCCGTGACCACCGCCGAGGTGGCCGGCAAGCAGGCCCGGGAGCTCGACGACGACGAGGTCACGACCGTGCTCGTCTCCGAGGCCAAGAAGCGCCGGGAGGCCGCCGAGGCGTACGCCGACGCCGGTCGCGACGAGCTCGCCGCCAAGGAGCGCGCCGAGGCCGAGATGCTGGCCGACTACCTGCCCGAGCCGCTCACCGAGGCCGAGCTGGCCGCGCTGGTGACCGCCGTGATCGAGCAGACCGGGGCCGCCGACCAGGGCATGAAGGGCATGGGCCGGGTCATGGGCGCGCTCAAGCAGCAGGTCAGCGGACGGGCCGACGGAGCCGCCGTGGCCGCCGAGGTGCGCAGGCAGCTCGGCAGCTGACGGGCGGGAGGTTCAGGCGGTCGTCGTCACTGGCGACCGTTGCCGTTGCCGTTGCCGCCGGCGTTGCCGTTGTCGCCACCGCCGCCACCGTCGCCGTCGCCCCCGTCGCCGCCGTTACCGCCACCGCCACCACCGCCGGGTGGGTTGGGCGGCGGGTCCGGGTCGGGCGGCGGTGGGACGTACGGCGAGCCGTCGGACACGTTGATCGTGATGGTGTCGCCCTCGAAGCTCGAGGCGCCCGCGGGCGGGTCGGTGCCCGCCACGGTGCCCTCGGGGTAGCCGGAGTCGACGGTAGGCCCGACGACCGCCTCGAGGCCGAGGTCGGCGAGCTGGGACGACGCCTCGTCGACCGACAACCCGTTCAGCGCCGGCACGGTCACCGCCGCGCCACCGAGCGACGACGAGTCGAGCGGGGTGAACGGTGTGTTCGGCAGCCACTGCTGCACTCCGCGCATGGCCAGCGCCCACATCGGCCCGGCGAAGCCGGAGCCGGACGCGTCGCCGAACGAGATGTAGTCGCCACCGATGACGAAGCCGTCGAGCTGCTGAGGCTGGCCGAACTCGTTGGCCCCGGCGATCATCGCCGACGCCGCCATGTTCGGTGTGTAGCCGTTGAACCACACCGCCCGGTTCTCCTGCGCGGTGCCCGTCTTGCCGGCCGAGGGCTGCTCGAGGTAGAGCGCCGACCCGAAGCCGCCGGGAGCGATGACGCCCTGGAGGATGTCGTTGACCGCGTCACCCACCGCCTGGTCGAACAGCCGCTTGCAGGGCGGGGTGGACAGATCGAGCTGGTTGCCGTCGCGGTCGACGACGCCGGTGACCGGGTGCGGCTTGCAGTACATGCCGCGCGCGGCGAACGTGGCGTAGACCGAGGCCATCGTGACCGGGTTGACGTCGGTGACGCCGAGGGTGAAGGCCGGGACCTCCTGGTCCTTCTTGACGTCGACGTCCATGTCGCGAGCCAGCGTCACGGGCGGGCAGACGTTGGTCAGCGTCTCGAGCTGGGCGTAGTAGCTGTTGATCGACTGCTGCGTGCCCGTGTACATGTTGAAGAAGCCCTCGCCCGTCGAGTTCTGCAGGCTCCAGGATCCGGTGTTGTTGCCCTCGCAGTCCTGGGTGGCGCCCGCCGGGACGTAGAAGGGCGAGGGTGAGTTGAACCCGGTGCTCAGCGGGTAGCCCTGCATCAGGGCGCTCGCCAGCACGAAGACCTTGAACGTCGATCCGCCCTGGAACCCGTTGGAGTCGCCGTACTCCTTGGGCACCACGTAGTTGAGGTACGTCTGCCCCTTCTTGGACTTGTCACCCATCGGCCGGGACTGGGACAGCGCCTTGACCTCGCCGGTGCCGGGCTCGACCATCGCGACGCCGCCGATCGCCTGGTCGGTCGGGTAGACCTGGTCGCGTACGGCGTTGTCGGCGGCCCGCTGGAACCGCAGGTCGATGGTCGTGTGGATGGCCAGCCCGCCGGTGCGCAGGCGGTGGTCGCGCTCCTCGCGGGTCGCCCCGAGCGCGGGCTCCTTGAGCAGGTAGCGCCGGACGTAGTCGCAGAAGAACGGCGCCGCCGTGCTCACGCAGCCGTTGCTGAACTGGGTGAGGTCGAGGTTGAGCGCCTCCTTCATCGCCGCCCGGGCCTTGCGGTCGGAGACGATGCCGAGCTCGGCCATCCGGTCGATGACCACGTTGCGGCGGGCCAGCGCCAGCTCGGGCTCCTCGGTCGGGTTGAACCGGGTCGGGTTCTGCACCAGGCCGGCGAGCATCGCCGACTGGGCGAGGGTCAGCTTGGCGGGCCGGACCGAGAAGTAGTGCTGCGCTGCGGACCAGATGCCGTAGGCGCCGTCGCCGAAGAACGCGATGTTGAGGTAGTCGTCGAGGATCTCGTTCTTGGTGTGCTGCTCCTCGTACGCCATGGCGTACTGCAGCTCACGCAGCTTGCGGCCGTAGCTCTGCTCGGTCGCCGCCGCGATCGCCCGCTTGGTGTCGGCCTGCTCGATGAGGATCAGCTTGATCAGCTGCTGGGTGATACTGGAGCCACCCTGGGTCTCGTTGCCGATCAGGTTGTTGATCAGGGCCCGGCTGGTGCCCTCGATGTCGATCGCCCCGTGCTCGAAGAACCGGGAGTCCTCGATCGCGACGATCGCCTTCTTCATGATCGGCGCGACGTCCTTGAGCGGGACCTCCTCGCGGTTCTCGTCGTAGAACCGGGCGATCAGCTTGCCGTTGGACCCGTAGACCTTCGTGGTGTGCGGGATCGCGCCCTTCTCCAGCTCCGAGGGGAGGTTCTGGATGCCGTCGGAGACCTGGCGGGCGGTGAAGCCGGTGAGACCCGCGAAGGGGAGGACCAGGCCCGCCACCAGCACGCCCGCGAGGGCGGCGGTGAGCAGCAGCGCGCCGACGCGACGAAGCGCCGCGGCACCTGCCGCGACTCGGTTGTCGGACATGGTCCACAGGGTACGGGAGGGTCCCGGAGCCGCCATAACGGCTCGATATGACCCGATAGGGCTATACGAACAGTCCGTTCGGTCCTGATGCCAGGTGCCTTCGGCTCCGTACCGTCTGTACGGACAACACGGACACACCTCCAGGACAGGACAATCACAGATGACGTGGACGGACGACTGGGCCAGCGAGGCAGCATGTCGTGTCAGCCGGCCTGACGAGCTCTTCGTCCGTGGCGCGGAGCAGCACCGCGCCAAGCAGGTGTGCAAGGCGTGCCCGGTACGCACCGAGTGCCTGGCCGAGTCCCTGGACAACCGGATCGAGTGGGGTGTCTGGGGCGGCATGACCGAGCGTGAGCGCCGGGCGCTGCTCCGCCGGCGGCCGAACGTGCTGTCCTGGCGCCGCCTCCTCGAGGCCGCACAGGCCGAGCACCAGACCGCCCACCCCGCTCCCGACGTCGCCGCAGGCTGACTCCCACCCGGGCGTCAGGCCCGGTCACCGTCCCTGGACCCAGCCGGGCCGCATCGCCTCCGGGGGGCACGGGACGTCCTCGTGCTCGACCTCGGTGAGGTCGTCGGCGCTGGCGCGGAACTCCACGCAGCGCACCACCCGGTTCGGCTGCGGGTCCTCCAGCCCGCCGGTGTTGAACTCCTCGTAGAAGGCCGCGCCGAGCCGCAGCCCGGAGCCGGTCAGCTCCGCGGCGTAGGCACGGCTGTCGTCGTCGAGGACGCCGCGGGCCCGGTCCAGCAGCCGCGGGTCGCTCTCGTCGTCGGCCTGTCCCGCCGCCAGCGCCACACCCATCCGGTCGGCCACCTCGTCGGCTCGCATGCCCACCAGCGCCTGGCCGACCTCGTCCGCGCCGGGTGGCCCGCACCCGGCCAGCCCGACGACCACGCCGAGCAGCAGCGCGCACGGCAGCGTGGCGCGCGATCGGGTCGGCACCGGGCCAGGCTACGCACGAGCCCGACAAAATCCTGGCCGGCGGAGGCAACCATTTCGGACGACTCGACGTCTTGACGGGTGACAGGGGAAACGCCCGGGCCTGCCCGGGTGTGCACAGCCGGGGGTAGTCCGGAGGGACACCGCGGGGCGACAGGTCGGGGGGTCTGTCGCCCTGCGTGTCCCTCCACCCCTGTCCTCAGGCGGTCGCCGCGGGGTCGCCCCCGTGGTCGGTCAGCAGGCTCCCCACCAGCCGAAGCCCGTCCACGTCGTGCACGTCACCGGCCAGGGCCGGCACCTCCACCGCGGCCACCGCCGGGTGCGCTGCCGCGAACCGCCGCTGCAGCCGCAGCTGCCGGGCCCGGGCCGCGGCGCTGCTCGCGTGCAGCATCAGCAGCCCGCGGATCGTCGCCTCGCCGTGGGCGTCCGCGAGCGTCTCGGCCGCCTGCCGGGCCCGGGCACCGGACAACTGGGGCACGGGGTCGGAGACGACCCGGTTGAGCACCAGGCCCGCCAGCGGCATCCGGTCCTCGCTCAACCGCTCGACGAAGTAGGCGGCCTCGCGCAGCGCGTCCGACTCGGGCGTCGCCACCACGACGAACGCGGTCTGCGGCGCCTGCAGCAGCGCGTACGTCGCCTCGGCCCGCTGCCGGAACCCGCCGAAGAGGGTGTCGAAGGCGGCGATGAACGCCTGCACGTCCTTGAGCACCTGCGCGCCGAGCACCCTGGTCATCGCGCCGGTCACCACGTTCAGCCCGGCCGACAGCAACCGGGCGGGTCCGCGCGCGGGTGCCACCAGCAGCTTGATCAGCCGGCCGTCGAGCAGCGACGAGAGGTGCTCGGGGGCGTCCAGGAAGTCGAGGGCGGACCGGGAGGGCGGGGTGTCCACGACGATGAGGTCCCAGCCGTGCTCCTGCTCCTCGGCGTGCAGTTGGCCCAGCTTCTCCATCGCCATGTACTCCTGGGTGCCGGCGAACGAGCTGGACAGCGCGACGTAGAACGGGTTGCGGAGGATCTGTCGCGCCTTCTGCGGGCTGGCGTGGGACTCGACGACCTCGTCGAAGGTCCGCTTCATGTCCAGCATCATCGCGTCGAGCCGGCCCCCGGCGGCCTCGACCTCCGGGCCGACGTCGACGGTGCGCGGGGTGTTGTCCAGCTCGTTCAGGCCGAGCGACTGGGCCAGCCGGCGGGCCGGGTCGATGGTGAGCACGACGACGGTGCGCCCGCGCTCGGCCGCGCGCAGCCCCAGAGCTGCCGCGGTGGTCGTCTTGCCGACGCCACCGGAGCCGCAGCAGACGATGATCTGGGTCTCACGGTCGTCGAGCAACGCGTCCACGTCGAACAGCTCGGTGGGGTGCGCGCGACCGGCGAGCGGTCCCACCCGCGGCGACGAGCGTGGCGGCCGGGCGGCGTGCAGCTGGCGCCGGGACCGGCTCCTGGGCGCGTTCACGCGAATCCCTGTCCGCGGAGCCGGTCGGCGAACTCGTACAGCGCGCCGAGGTCGACCTCCTCGTCCAGCTGGGGGAGCGTGTAGACCGGTCGCCCGGCCTCTTCGACGGACTCCCGCAACCGTTCCTCCAGCTCCAGCCGCTCGACGTGCTGGGTGCCCTCCGCGAGCAGGCCGGCCGCGAGGTCGGGGTCGAGACCGGCGGCTGTCAGCGGACGGGCCAGGTCGCCGGGCTCGAGCCGGTCCTCGGCGAGCGCCTTGCGGGTGTCGTCGTCCAACGGCGAGGTGCGCTGCTGGTTGACCACCACCGCGCCGACCGGCAGGTCGATCGCCCCGAGCTGGGCCACGGCGTCCAGGGTCTCCTGCACCGGCATGTCCTCCAGCAGCGTCACCAGGTGCACCGCGGTGCGCTTGGAGCGCAGCACGCCCATGATCGCGTCCGCCTGGTTGCGGACGGGGCCGACCTTGGCCAGCCCGGCCACCTCGTGGTTGACGTTGAGGAACCGGCTGATCCGTCCGGTCGGCGGCGCGTCGAGCACCACGGCGTCGTAGACCGGGGAGCCGTCCTTCTTGCGGCGGCGGGACGCCTCGTAGACCTTGCCGGTGAGCAACACGTCGCGCAGCCCGGGTGCGATCGTGGTCACGAAGTCGACGACGCCGAAACGGTCCAGCGCCCGGCCTGCCCGGCCGAGCCGGTAGTACATGTCGAGGTACTCCAGCAGCGCGGCCTCAGGGTCTATCGCGAGCGCCTTGACCTCGCCGCCGTCGGTGCCGAGGGCGACCGAGCGTTCCTCGTACGGCAACGGGGAGACGTCGAACAGCCTGGCGATGCCCTGGCGGCCCTCGGCCTCGCACAGCAGCACCTGCTTGCCGCCGCAGGCGAGGGCCAGCGCGAGCGACGCGGCGACCGTCGTCTTGCCGGTGCCGCCCTTGCCCGTCACCACGTGCAGGCGCACCCGCTGCCAGTCGCCCATCTGTCGAGCGTAGTCACGCCGTGGGCGGGCCGCTCGGTCGGACCAGCGCGGCCACCACCTCGGGCCAGGCGGCAGACAGCGGGTCGATCAGCCCGAAGTGCTCCACCCCCGGCAGCACCCGGACGTCGGCCCCGGCCAGCCGCTGGGCGTACCGGACCGGCACCTGCCGGTCCTCCGAGCCGTGCAGCAGGGTCAGCGGGCAGCCCGGTGACTCCCCGGCGCGCAGCCGTGCGGCGACGTCGGCGCTGCGGTACGCCGCAGGCACCTTGCCCGGCGCACCGCCGAGCAGCGCGCTGACCGCCCCGCCGTCCAGGTCGTCGGCGTACGCCTCGGCGAGGTCGCTGACCGGTGCGAGCGCCACCACCCGCTCCGGCCGCTCGTCCGGGGGTGACTCGAGCGCCCACCAGATCGCCAGCTGGCCGCCGGCCGAGTGCCCCAGCAGGGTGAGCGGGCCGGTGGCCGCGCGGCCGGGTGCCAGCTCGTCGAGCCGGGCGGGCAGCCGCCGGCGCAGGGCGCCGATGTCGTCGGCGGTCGCCGTCCAACCTGCGCGCCGGTACTCCGGCAGCACCACCAGCAGGCCCAGCCCGCGCAGCGCCACCGCGAGCGGGCGCAGGTGCCGCCGGTCGTGCTCCTCGCGCCAGAAACCCCCGTGCAGGGCGACCACCACCGGCGCGGCTTGCACCTTGCCCGAGATCTCGGGCAGGTACACATCGGCGACGCCGTCGGGGCCGTGCGAGGCGGCGTCGGCCCATCGCAGCACCAGGTCGGGCGTCTCGGCCGGGCGGGTCAGCACCGAGCGCGGGTCGGAGGGCACGGCGGCACGCTAGCCGGGGCCGTGGCTAGAGTCGCGGCCATGACAGACGCCACGGTCCAGTGGGAGTACGCGACGGTTCCCTTGCTCGTGCACGCGACGAAGCAGATCCTCGACTCCTGGGGCGAGAGCGGGTGGGAGCTGGTGACGGTGCTGCCCGGCCCCAACCCGGAGAACCTCGTCGCGTACCTCAAGAAGCCCAAGGCGTCCTGATGGCAGGACCGGAGGACCGGCTCGCCGCGCTCGGGCTGGAGATCCCCGAGGTCGCCGCTCCGGTCGCGGCGTACGTCCCGACGGCACGGACGGGCAACCTCGTCTTCACCGCGGGGCAGCTGCCGCTGCGCCGCGGGGAGCTGATCAGCACCGGCACAGTGGGCACGGCCGTCAACCCGGACGAGGCCGTGATGTGCGCCCAGCAGTGTGCGTTGAACGCGCTGGCCGCCGTCAAGGCCGAGGTCGGCGACCTGGCGGCGGTGCGCCGGGTGGTCAAGGTGACCGTGTTCGTCGCCAGCGCCCCCGACTTCACCGGGCAGGCACAGGTGGCCAACGGCGCCAGCGACCTGCTCGGCGAGGTCTTCGGCGACGCCGGAAGGCACGCTCGCAGCGCGGTCGGCGTCGCGGTGCTGCCGCTCGGCGCCCCGGTCGAGGTCGAGCTGGTCGTCGAGGTCGGCTGAGCACGTGGCTGAGCAGTGACTGTCTAGTGGCGGTCCGCCGAGAGCCCGTGCCCGACGTCGTGCGCGCGCACGCGGAGGCGATGGCTGCGGGCGACGCACCGCCCGCGGCGGCCCCGCGGGACGCCGCCACCGTCGTCCTGCTGCGCGACGGCGCGGACGGCGTCGAGGTGTACCTGCTGCGACGGCACGGCCGGATGGAGTTCGCCGCCGGGCAGGCGGTGTTCCCCGGCGGGGGCGTCGACGAGCGGGACCGGGAGACGGCGGTGGGCTGGGCCGGGCCGGACGCGAGCACCTGGGCCGAGCGGTTCCGCTGCGACGAGTCCACCGCCCGGGGACTGGTCTGCGCCGCCGTCCGCGAGACGTTCGAGGAGTCCGGGGTGCTGCTGGCCGGGCCGGACACCGCCAGCGTGGTCGCCGACACCAGCGACGAGGGCTGGGAGGCCGACCGGGTCGCGCTCGAGTCCGACCGGATCTCGCTCGCCGAGGTGCTGGCCCGTCGCGGTCTGGTGCTGCGCAGCGACCTGCTCGGCGCCTGGGCGCACTGGATCACCCCGACGTTCGAGCCACGTCGCTACGACACCCGGTTCTTCGTCGCCGTGCTGCCGGCGGGGCAGCAGACCCGGGACGTGTCCGGGGAGTCCGACGCCGTCGCGTGGATGCGCCCGCGGGACGCCCTGGCAGCGGTACGGGACGGGCGACTCGGCATGATGCCGCCGACGGTGCGCACCTGCACCGACGTGGCCGACCTGGCCCGTGCCGCGGACGTGCTGCTGGCCGCCCGCAGTCGCCGGTTCGCCACCGTCGAGCCGCGCCTGGTGGTCGCCGACGGCCGGGTGTGGCTCGAGACCGACGAGGAGGCCGGATGAGCGTCGTCGAGCACGTCCTCGCGCCCAATCCGGGCCCGATGACGCTGGAGGGCACCAACACCTGGGTGCTGCGCGCTCGCGACGGGGCGCGCAGCGTCGTCGTCGACCCGGGCCCGCTGGACCAGGGCCACCTCGACGCCGTACGCGCGGAGGCCGCGGACGTCGCGGTGGTGCTGCTGACCCACTCGCACCACGACCACTCGGAGGGCGCCGGCGACTTCGCCGCCTCCGTGGGCTGCGACGTGCGCGCCGTCGACCCCGCCTTCCGGATCGGTGACCAGGGACTGGACGACGGCGAGGTCATCGAGGTCGAGGGCCTGGAGATCTCGGTGGTCGCCACCCCGGGCCACACCTCGGACTCGGTGTCCTTCCTGCTGCTCGACGACGGGTCACTGCTCACCGGCGACACCGTCCTCGGGCGCGGCACCTCGGTCGTCGCCCACCCGGACGGCCGGCTGGGGCCGTACCTCGCCTCGCTGCAGCGACTGCGTGACCTGGCCGTGCGTGGCGCCGCCACCGTGCTGCTGCCCGGTCACGGTCCGGTGCGCGACGACCCGGTCGGGGTGCTGGAGGGGTACCTGTCACACCGCCGGGACCGGCTGGAGAAGGTTCGCGCCGCGGTCGCCGCCGGCGCCACGACTCCCCGGGACGTGGTCGAGACCGTCTACGCCGACGTGGACATGTCGGTCTGGCCGGCCGCGGAGCGGTCGGTGGCGGCCCAGCTCGACTACCTGCGCGAGGGCGGCTAGTCAGCGCGCCCGGTGCTGCAGCCGCTCGATGTCGACCAGCACGACCGAGCGGGGCTCCAGCCGCAGCCAGCCCCGGTTGGCGAAGTCGGCCAGCGCCTTGTTGACCGTCTCCCGGGACGCGCCGACCAGCTGGGCCAGCTCCTCCTGGGTGAGGTCGTGGTGCACGTGCACGCCGTCGTCGGCCTGGCGGCCGAAGCGGGACGACAGGTCGAGCAGGGCCTTGGCGACGCGTCCCGGGACGTCGGAGAAGACCAGGTCGGCCACCACGTCGTTGGTGCGCCGCAGTCTGGCGGCCAGCTGGTTGAGCAGCCCGCGGGCGACGTCCGGGTGCTTGGTGAGCCACCGGCTGAGCTCCTCGTGCCCCAGGCTCACCATCGCGACGTCGGTGACCGCCGTCGCGGTCGCCGAGCGGGGGCCGGGGTCGAACAGGGAGAGCTCGCCGAACATCTGGCCCGGGCCGAGCACGGCCAGCAGGTTCTCGCGGCCGTCCGGTGAGCTGCGGCCGAGCTTGATCTTGCCGTCGATGACCACGTAGAGCCGGTCGCCGGAGTCGCCCTCGCGGAAGAGGATCTCGCCGCGACGAAGCCGCGTCTCGGACAGCGACGACTGCAGCGAGTCGGCCGCGTCGTCGTCAAGCCCCGAGAACAGCGCGGTCTGGCGGAGCACGTCGTTGTCCACCGATCCTCCTCGTCTGCCGATCCGGGCCCGGCCGGGCACCGCACAGGGCGCAGCGTAGCGTCGGGCACGTCGGCGGGCGCCCGTACGCTTGATCAGTGCCGCGTGCCTCGCCGACCCCGACCCCGCCCCCACCGCCGCCGCCCACCGCACTGGTGCGGCGCGCGCGCAAGGTCGGCCGAGCGCTGGCCGAGACCTATCCCGACGCCGGTACCGAGCTCGACTTCAGCAACGCCTTCGAGCTGCTGGTGGTCACCGTGCTGTCGGCCCAGACCACAGACCGGCGGGTCAACGCGGTGAGCCCGGCGCTGTTCGCGGCCTACCCCGACCCGGCGGCGCTCGCCGGAGCCGACCGTGCCGGGCTGGAGACACTGATCCAGCCGACCGGGTTCTTCCGGGCCAAGACCGACACTCTGCTCAAGCTGTCGGCGGCGCTGGTCGAACGGTTCGACGGGCAGGTGCCGTCGCGGCTCGCCGACCTGGTCACGCTGCCCGGGGTCGGCCGCAAGACCGCAAACGTCGTGCTCGGCAACGCGTTCGGCAAGCCCGGCATCACCGTCGACACCCATTTCGGCCGGCTCGCGCGGCGGCTCGGCTGGACGACCGAGACCGACCCCGTCGCCGTCGAGCACGAGGTGGGCCGGCTGTTCCCCAAGCGGGACTGGACGTTGCTCAGCCACCTGCTGATCTGGCACGGCCGACGGGTCTGCCACGCGCGCAAGCCCGCCTGCGGTGCGTGCACGGTGTCGCGGTGGTGCCCGTCGTTCGGCGAGGGCCCCACCGACCCGGCCGAGGCGGCGCTGCTGGTCAAGACGGAAGGCCGGGCGTGAGCCGGCTCAGCCAGGTGCCCGGGTGGTTGCTCACGGCGGTCTGGATCCTGGTGCCCGTGCTGGCCATCTCCGCGGTGGCCTACGTCCTCACCGGCGACGACGACGCACCGACGGCCGACACCGGACCACCCGTCGTCGGTGCCAGCGGCGTCGACGTCCAGACGTCCGGGCTGCAGCAGCGGCGGGAGCGTGCGGGCATCGACGACTGCGGCGGGCTGCCGACGACCGCCGATCCCGTCGACGACGGCCTGCCGGCGCTGGCGCTGCCCTGCCTGGGCGGCACCGGTGACGTCGACCTGTCCACCCTCGAGGGCCCGCTGGTGGTCAACGTCTGGGCCCAGAGCTGCGGTCCGTGCCGCGACGAGATGCCCCTGTTCCAGCAGCTGCACCGGTCGGCCGAGGGCGTCACCGTGATCGGCGTCGACTACCTCGACCTGCAGCCCGAGCTCGCCATCGACTTCGCCGATCGCGCCGGCGTGACGTACCCGTCGGTTGCCGACGTCGACGACGAGCTCGGCCCTGCGCTGCGGCTGCAGGCGTTGCCCACCACCGTCTTCGTCGCCGCCGACGGGAGCGTGGTGGCCACCGAGGCCCGGGAGTTCACCTCCTACGACGAGCTGGCGGCCGCGGTCGAGCAGCACCTCGGGGCGGTGGCGTGACCGGCACTCCCGAGTGGGCGCGGCGCCTGGCCGACGGCGTGCGCGACCTCGACACCGAGGGCTTGCTCCGCGGACTGCCCGCACCGCCCGACTCGGCCCGGGAGTCGGCCGTGCTGATGCTGTTCGGCGAGGGTTCCGACGGCCCCGACCTGGTCCTGATCGAACGGGCCCACGACATGCGCTCGCACGCCGGTCAGGTGGCGTTTCCCGGCGGCGCCTCCGACCCGGGTGACGACGGCCCGTCGACGACGGCGCTGCGGGAGGCGCAGGAGGAGATCGGTCTCGACCCGGCCGGTGTCGACGTGCTGGTCGAGCTACCGGCGCTGTGGCTGCCGCCCAGCAACTTCGCGGTCACCACCGTGCTCGCGTGGTGGCGGCAGGAGTCGCCGATCGGTGTCGTCGACGCCGCCGAGGTGGCCTCGGTGCTCCGGGCGCCGCTGAGCGCGCTGGTCGACCCCGACCGCCGGTTCACCGTCCGGCACCCGTCCGGCTACCAGGGCCCGGGCTTCGCGGTGAGCGGACCTCCCGGCGAGCTGGTGCTGTGGGGGTTCACCGCCGGGGTGGTCGACCAGGTCCTGAACAAGGCAGGCCTCGAGCGGCCATGGGATCGTGCTCGCAGCAAGCCGGCGCCGGTGCCGGCCGTCCGACCGGAGCCGCCGCGGTGAACATGCTCGACCTGCTGCTGCTGCTCGCGGTCGTGTCCTACGCGTTCTCCGGCTACCGGATGGGCTTCCTGGTGGGCGCGTCCACGACGATCGGACTGTTGGTCGGAGGCGTCGTCGGGATCCTGGTGACACCGGCCGCGCTCGACCAGCTGGACCCGTCGCTCGGCGTCAGCGTCGCTGCCCTCGTCATCGTGCTGGTGCTCGCGATGATCGGCCAGGCACTGGGCGCGGTGCTGGGCGGTGCGCTGCGGTCGGCGGTCACCTGGGAACCGGCGCGGGTGCTCGACGCCGTGGGCGGGGCCGTGCTGTCGATGGTCGCCGTGCTGGCGATCGCGTGGGGGCTCGGCTACGTGGTCAGCAGCACGAGCATCCCCTGGGTGGGTGATCAGGTGCGCGACTCCGAGGTGCTCTCCAAGGTCGACACCGCCGTACCTGACCGCGCCGAGGACATGCTCGGCGCGTTCGACGAGGTGGTCGGCTCGGAGATCTTCCCCCGATACCTGCAGCCGTTCGTGCCTGAGCAGATCGAGCCGGTGCCCCCACCCGACGACGCGATGACCGCCGACCGCGACGTGCGCCGGGCCGGCCGCAGCGTGGTCAAGGTGCTCGGCGAGGCCGAGCAGTGCAACCGCGGCCTCGAGGGCTCCGGCTTCGTCTACGCGCCCGACCGGGTGATGACCAACGCGCACGTGGTCGCCGGGGTCTCCGACGTCTCGGTCGAGGTGGCGGGAGTCGAGCATGACGCCGAGGTGGTGCTCTTCGACGCCGACCTCGACGTGGCCGTGCTCGCCGTCGACGGTCTCGACGCGCGCGGGCTCGACTTCGACCCGTCGGCCGGTGCCGGTGACGGGAGTGCCGTGCTCGGGTTCCCCGAGAACGGCCCGTTCTCCAGCGTCGCCGCCCGGGTGCGTGCCCAGCAACGGCTGCGCAGCCCCGACATCTACGGCGACGGCAGTCACCTGCGCGAGGTCTACTCGATCCGCTCGACCGTACGCTCCGGCAACTCCGGCGGGCCGCTGGTGTCGCCCGGCGGCGACGTCTACGGGGTGGTGTTCGCGGCATCGGTGTCCGACGAAGACACCGGCTATGTGCTGACCGCCGACCAGGTGTCCCGGAGCGCGGCCGCGGGCCGCGACGCGGTCGAGCCGGTCGACACCGGCGACTGCACCTGACCGGTCAGCGGTGCCGCAGGGTGGCGACCGTGTCCTTCGTCGTCTCGATGGTCTTCTCCGGTGGCTTGACCTTCTTGAACCGGCGGACCGCGAGCCACACCAGGAGCAGGGCCACCAGCAGGTAGAAGCCGAAGACGATGAGGAACCCGTAAGCGAGGTCGAGCCCCGGGATCTTGGCGAGGAAGTAGACCCCCGCGAACGACACCATGATGACGGCCAGCACGCCGAGGAATCCGGCCACGGTGACCAGGGCGATCCCGACGCCGCCCGCGGTCACGCTGATCTTGAGCTCAGCCTTGGCCAGCGCGATCTCGGCCCGGATGAGGGTGGACAGGTGCCGGCTGGTGTCGGCGACGAGCCGGCCGATGGTGGGCTCGTCCAGCGTCTGTCCAGCCCGGTGCTGGCCGTTGGGGGTCGACATGCGCTCACCCTAGAGGGTGGTCAGCGACGCCGCTGCCGGGCGTGCAGGTGCCCGCGGATCAGGTCGCGACCGCGAGCCCCAGCACGAACATGACGCCGACCAGCGCGGTCATCGTGCCGGCGAGCAGCCGCAGCCGGCGCCGCAGCACGTCCCGCTCCGCGCCCACCGCGAACACGCGGGCCGGCCAGTGCCGCCAGGAGACGTACCAGAAGATCCCGGCGGCGGCCGCGAGCGCGACGACGCGAACGGCCTGCACGGCACCGTCGTCACGCCCGCTCAGCCACCACAGCGCCGCCCCGCTCACCGCGAGCGCGGCGATCAGGCCGACGACGCGCCAGCGGTTCCCGGCCGCGATCAGGGCCAGGAACGCCTCCTGGCCGTCGTCGTCGCCCGCGAAGAACCGGTCCACCTTGGGCTGCACCACCGTGAGGCTGTACGTCATCGCGCCCAGCCAGATGGCGCCGAGCAGCGTGTGCAGCACGAACAGCCCGGTCTCCACGGCGGTCACCGGCTGCGGGAACGGTCAGTCGTCGTCGGCCTTGCTGTCGGACAGGCCGCCGCGGATCTGGTCCATCACGCTGGAGTCGGTGAGCGTGGTGACGTCGCCCATCTCCCGGTTCTCGGCGACGTCACGCAGCAACCGGCGCATGATCTTGCCGGAGCGGGTCTTGGGCAGCTCGGGGACCACCATGATCTGACGCGGGCGGGCGATCTTGCCGATCTCCTTGGCCACGTGGTCACGCAGCTCCTTGACGATCTCCTCGCCGCCGTCGCCGGCCTCCTCGCGCAGGATCACGAACGCGACCACGGCCTGCCCGGTGGTGTCGTCGGTGGCGCCGACGACCGCCGACTCGGCGACCTTGGCGTGCGACACCAGCGCCGACTCGATCTCGGTCGTCGACAACCGGTGCCCGGACACGTTCATCACGTCGTCGACGCGGCCGAGCAGCCACAGGTCGCCGTCGTCGTCCTTCTTGGCGCCGTCGCCGGCGAAGTAGCGGCCCGGGTAGCGCGACCAGTACGTGTCCTTGTACCGCTCGTCGTCGCCCCACAGGGTGCGCAGCATCGCCGGCCACGGCTCGGTCAGCACCAGGTAGCCGCCGGAGCCGTTGGGCACCGGGTTGCCCTGCTCGTCGACCACCTCGGCGGCGATGCCGGGCACCGGCTGCATGGCCGAGCCGGGCTTGGCGGCGGTGACGCCGGGAAGGGGGCTGATCATGATGGCGCCGGTCTCGGTCTGCCACCACGTGTCGACCACCGGGGTGCTCGCCCCACCGATGTTGTCGCGGTACCAGACGTAGGCCTCGGGGTTGATCGGCTCACCCACCGAGCCGAGGACGCGCAGGCTGGACAGGTCGAAGTCGGCCGGGATCTCCTTGCCCCACTTCATGAACGTACGGATCGCGGTGGGCGCGGTGTAGAACACCGTGACGCCGAGCTCCTGGACGATCTCCCACCAGCGGCCCTTGTGCGGGGTGTCCGGCGTGCCTTCGTACATCACCGACGTCGCGCCGTTGGCGAGCGGTCCGTACACGATGTAGGAGTGCCCGGTCACCCAGCCGATGTCGGCCGAGCACCAGTAGACGTCGGTCTCGGCCTTGAGGTCGAACACCGCCCAGTGCGTCCAGGCCGCCTGGGTGAGATAGCCACCGGTGGTGTGCAGGATCCCCTTGGGCTTGCCGGTCGAGCCCGAGGTGTACATGACGTAGAGCGGGTGCTCGGCGTCGAACAGCTCGGGATCGTGGTCGGTCGACTGGTCGTCGACCACGTCGTGCCACCACCGGTCGCGGTCGTCGTCCCACTCGACGTCCTGGCCGGTGCGCTTGACCACGAGCACGGTACGTACGTCGGGGCAGCGACCCATGGCCTCGTCGACGGCCGGCTTCAGTGCCGAGGGATCCCCCCGGCGGTAGCCGCCGTCGGCGGTGATGACGACGCGGGCGTCCAGGTCGGTGATGCGGGTGACCAGCGCGTCGGCGGAGAAGCCGCCGAAGACGACGGTGTGCACCGCGCCGATGCGTACGCAGGCGAGCATCGCGATGACCGTCTCCGGGATCATCGGCAGGTAGATCGCGACCCGGTCGCCCTGCTCGACCCCGAGCGACAGCAGACCGTTGGCCGCCTTGCAGACCTCGTCCTGCAGGTCGGAGTAGGTGAGCGTGCGGCGGTCGTCGGCAGGCTCTCCGATCCAGTGGAAGGCGACCCGGTCGCCGAGCCCGTTCTCCACGTGCCGGTCGACGCAGTTGTACGCGGCGTTGAGGGTGCCTCCCACGAACCACTTCGCGAACGGCGGGTCGTCCCAGTCGAGGACGGTGTCCCACTTCTGGCCCCAGGTCAGCCGCTCGGCCTGCTCGGCCCAGAAGCCCAGCCGGTCCTCCGCGGCCCGCTCATAGGCCTCGGCCTTGACGTTGGCGTGCTCGGCGAGCTCGGCGGGCGGCTCGAACCGGCGCTCCTCGCGGGACAGGTTGGAGAGGGTCTGCTCCCTGGACTCGTCACTCACCGGTGGACTCCTTCGTCGCGTACGTGCCTCGTTCAGCCAACCCTCCCGCGCGCCGGGTCGCAAGACGGACAGTGCCGTCCGCCGGACCGTCTCCGCCCACCACCCCGATCATCCGCGCAGCAGGCGAGGGCGGGGCGTGCTGCGCGGATGATCGTCAGGGGTGGTCAGTGGCGCACCGCCGCCTCGGAGCCGGCGCCGGTGAGCGATCGCACCTCGAGCTCGGGGTAGCGCTCCTCGGCCGCCGCCTCGCGGGAGGTGACGGTGCCGAGCCAGCCCATCAGGAACCCGAACGGGATGGACACGATGCCCGGGTTGCTGAGCGGGAACCACGACCAGTCGCTGTCGGGGAACAGGGCGGTGCCCGTCTCCGGGCCGGACACGACGGGCGAGAAGAACACCAGGCCCACACACATGATCAGGCCGCCGTAGATCGCCCAGGTCGCGCCGCGGGTGTTGTACCGCCTCCAGAACAGGTTGTAGAGCAGCGACGGGAGGTTGGCCGAGGCCGCCACCGCGAACGCCAGCGCCACCAGGAAGGCGATGTTCAGGTTCTGCGCCGGGATGGCCAGCGCGATCGCCACAGCGCCGATGATGAACGCCGCCACCCGGGCCACCTTGACCTCGTCGGCCTCGGTCATCCGGCCCTTGCGCAGCACGTTGGCGTACAGGTCGTGCGCCACCGACGACGCCGACGTGAGCGTCAGGCCGGCGACCACCGCCAGGATGGTCGCGAACGCGACCGCGGATATCAGGGCGAGCAGCACCGCACCACCGGCCGAGTCCTCGCCGCCTCCCACCGCCTCGGCGAGGAGGGGAGAGGCCACGTTGCCGGCGGGGTCGACCTCGGCGATCGCCGACGTCCCGACCAGGGCAGCGGCGCCGAAGCCCAGCACCAGCGTCATCAGGTAGAACAGGCCGATCAGCGTGATCGCCCACTGCACCGACGTCCGGGCGGCCTTCGCCGTGGGCACCGTGTAGAAGCGGATCAGGATGTGCGGCAGGCCGGCGGTGCCGAGCACCAGGGCCAGCGCCAGCGAGATGAAGTCGATCTTCGACGTGTTGGAGACGCCGTACTTCAGGCCGGGCTCGAGGAACGCCTGCCCCGAACCGGACTGCGCCGCCGCCTCGCCGAGCATCGTGGAGATGTTGAAGTCGAACTCCGCGAGCGTGAGGACCGTGATCAGCAGGGTCCCCGTCATCAGCATCACGGCCTTGACGATCTGCACCCAGGTCGTGCCCTTCATGCCGCCGACGACGACGTAGAAGATCATCAGCGCGCCCACGCCGGCGATCGTGAGGTTCTTGACCCACCCCTCGTCGACATCGAGCAGCAGCGCGACCAGCGCTCCCGCACCGACCATCTGGGCGAGCAGGTAGAAGATCGAGACACCCACGGTCGACACCGCGGCGGCGGTGCGTACGGGGCGCTGCCGCATCCGGTACGCCAGCTGGTCGGCCATCGTGTAGCGGCCGGAGTTGCGCAGCAGCTCCGCGACCAGCAGCAGTGCCACCAGCCAGGCCACCAGGAAGCCGATCGAGTAGAGGAACCCGTCGTAGCCGATCGTCGAGATCAGCCCGGAGATGCCGAGGAACGACGCGGCCGACATGTAGTCACCGGACACGGCCAGGCCGTTCTGGAACCCGGAGAACTGGCGACCGGCGGCGTAGAAGTCGGTGGCCGACTGGTTCTGCCGGCTGGCCCAGACGGTGATCCCGATCGTGACGGCGACGACCACCACGAACAGGGTGATCGTGATCGCGTTGTCGCTCATCGGCTGATCTCCTCGTCGTACTGCGCGGCGAGCTTGGCGCCGATCGGGTCGAGCTCGCGGTTGGCGAACCGGCTGTAGAGGAAGGCGATGAGGAACGTCGACACGAACTGCCCCAGCCCGAACAGCAGCGCCACGTTGATGTTGCCCACGACCTGCTCCGACATGAAGTCGTGCGCGTAGCTCGACATGAGGACGTAGAGCAGGTACCAGCTCATGAACACGATCGTCGCCGGGACCACGAACGCGCGGAACCTGCGCCGCAGCAGGGCGAAGTCGTCGCTGGCGTGGATGCGGGCGTACGCCTCGTGCTTGGCAGTCGTGATGTCCTCGGCCACGGGATCACCTCGCTGGGTCCTCGGCAGGGCCTGACCGCGGTGACGGGAGTCACGCGACGGCCCGCAGGCTAGGGGTCCGGCGGTGGCCAGGGTCAGGGGTGTCTTCGGGTCGAGCGGCGGGCGGGCAGAACGGGCGACTGGCGGCGCAGCCGGATGCGACGAGCGGCCCGGATCGGGCGACGAGCGGCGCCAGGCGCCGCAGATCGGGCGGGCTCAGGGCTCAGGGCTCAGTGCCGGGGCTGCCAGCTGCCGCGGTCGACGTCGACCGCCTCGGGAGCGTGCAGGCGCACCATCGTGCGGGAGGTGCCCGGCGGGACGCGCGCGGGGGTGGCGAGCGAGACGCCTACCATGACCGCGAACCCCACGGGCACGGTCCAGGCCGCGGGCTGGGCGAGCAGGGCGCCCTCCCACCCGGACCGGGCGGGCTCGAGGATGGTCAGCCCGACTGCGGCGGCGGAGGCGAGTCCGCCGGCGAGCAGCCCGGCCAGCGCACCGGCGTCGGTGAGGCCGCGCCACCAGATGCCGAGCACCAGCAGCGGGCAGAACGTCGACGCCGCGACCGCGAAGGCCAGTCCCACCGACGACGCCACCGCGAGCCGCTCGGTCGAGAAGGCCAGCAGCAGCGGCACGCTCATCGCCAGCACCGCGGCCAGCCGGAACGACGCCACGCCGCCGAGCCTGCGCCCGCGGACGTGCACCCGGCTCAGCACGTCCTGGCTCAGGGCGCCGGCGACCGACACGGTCAGACCCGACGACGTCGACAGGAACGCGGCGAACGCACCCGCGACGAGCAGCGCGCCGAGCAGGTCGGCGGTGACCCCGCCCAGCACCCGCTCGGGCAGCGCCAGCACCACGGTGTCGGCACGACCGGAGGCGACCAGGTCGGACGCGTACACCCGGCCGAGCGCGCCGTAGATCGCGGGCAGCAGGTAGAAGATCCCCAACAGGGCAAGGACGATCACCGTCGTGCGCCGCGCCGCGCGCCCGTCGGGGTTGGTGTAGAAGCGCACCACGACGTGCGGCAGCCCCATGGTGCCGAGGAAGGTCGCGAGCATCAGCGAGTACGTGCGGTAGAGGTCCTGTGGCTGGCCGCCCTCGAGCGGCAGCAGCCAGTCCTGGCTGTCGAGTGCGCCGGCGGGGGCGGCCACGGCACCGGGCGTCACGGCGCCGTCGCCCTGCCACGCCAGCAGCAGCACCACGGCCGGCAGCAGCAGCGCGGTGAGCTTGAGCCAGTACTGGAACGCCTGCACGAACGTGATGCTGCGCATGCCGCCGGACACGACGTTGACCACGACGACCGACGCGACCAGCACGATGCCCACCCACGACGGCGCCCCGGTCGCGGTGCCGAGCGTCAGGCCCGCGCCCTGCAGCTGCGGCAGCACATACAGCCAGCCCACGATGATGACCAGCGCGGTGGCCAGCGCCCGCACCGAGCGGGACTCCATCCGGGACTCGGCGAAGTCGGGGATCGTGTACGCGCCCGACCGGCGCAGGGGCGCGGCCACCAGGACCAGCAGCACCAGGTAGCCGACGGTGAAGCCGACCGGGAACCACAGCATGTCCGCGCCGTAGGCCAGCACCAGGCCGGCGACCCCGAGGAACGACGCCGCCGACAGGTACTCGCCCCCGATCGCGGAGGCGTTCGACAGCGCACCGACCGAGCGGGACGCGACGTAGAAGTCCGAGGTGGTCCGGCTGAGCCGCAGCCCGAACGCGCCGATCACCAGCGTCACCACGGCGACCAGCCCCACCGCCACCCAGCTCGCCACGGGGCTCATGTCACGTGCCCTCCACCAGCTCGGCGAACTCGCGCTCGGCGCGCTCGGCCCGCCGCGCGTACCACCAGCCCGTGGCCACCGCGACCGGGTAGACGACCACGGCGAGCAGCAGCCACGGCAGGGGGAGGCCCAGCAGCTCGACCTCGCGTACGCCCGGTGTGGCGATGAAGATCAGTGGCAGCGCCGCCAACGGCGCGACGACGACGCCCAGCACAGCCGCGGCCAGCCGCAGCTGGTTGCCGATCAGCGACCGCATGTAGACCTCGCCGAGGCCGGTCTGCGCGTCGATCTGACGGCGTACCTCGGTCGGTCGCGGACGCCCCGCGGCTGTACGCGGGCTGGTGACGCGCACCCGCGGAGGCCGTCGCTGCTCCGGGTCCGTCATGCGGCTCAGCGCCGACCCGACCGCCGCACCACCAGCGCCAGGCTGTCGTCGAGCCGGTCGGCACCGGCCAGCGACCGCTTGACCAGCTCGTCGGCGAGCTCCGCCGCGGGCAGGTGGGCCAGGTTGCTCGCGTGCCTGGCGAGCGCGTCCATCCCGTCGATGATGTTCTTGCGTGCCTCGATCAGCCCGTCGGTGTAGAGCACGAGCGACTCCCCGGGCTCCAACCGGGCCGTGACCGCCTCGTCGCTGCCCGCCTGCGGCCACCCGATGGCACCGCCGGTGGCCTCCAGCTGCGTGACCTTGCCCTCGCAGTCGACCACCAGCGCCGGTGGGTGTCCGCCCGACACGATCCGGATGTCCCCGGTGTCGGGCTGGTAGCGCGCGACCACGACGGTCGCCACGAGCTCGGTCTCCTGCGCGTCGAGCAGCTCGTCGGTGCGTCGCACCACGTCCTCGAGCGGCGTGCCCAGCAACGTGACGAAGCGCAGTGTGTGGATCAACGTGAGGGCGGTCTTGGTGGCGCGGACACCGTGGCCGAGCACGTCGATGACGGCGAGGTGCAGCTCGCCCGACGGCAGCAGCTGCCAGTCGTACAGGTCCCCACCGGTCGGCGACGAGGGGTCGGAGGCGACGTACATCACGCCGACCTCGGCCGCGTCGACGGCGGGCGGCTCCGGGGCGACAGCACGCTGCAGGTGCTCGACCACGAGTCGCTGAGCGGCCTGTGCCTCCTGGAGCTCGTCCAGCTGCCCGCGCAGCTGCTCGTACTCCTCCGCGGGGGTGACGTCCCTGGCGATGACCACGACGGCTGCCGGGTCGTCGGGACCGCCGGAGGCGGGCGTCACCGCGCACGACAGCCGCCGGCGGCGATGGTCGGCGGTCGTGATCAGGACGTGAATGGGCAGGGCGGGATCGGTCGACGGGTGTCGCAGGTCCACCGACGTACCGGCCGGGGTACGCATCCGCAACAGCCGGGTGAGATCGGTGCGCCCCAGCACCGCCGACCCCGGGAGCCGGGTGATCCGCTCGCAGGCGGCGTTCCAGGTGAGGACCGCGCCGTCCTCGCCCAGCGTGAAGATGCCGTCCGAGGTGGTGCTGATGATCTGGTCGAGCTTGCGGCGCTCCTCGAGCACGCTCTCCAGCAGCCGGCCCCGGGCGAACGTGTGCGACGTCTCGCGCGCCAGCGCCTCGAGCACGGCGAGGTCAGCCGTCGTCGTGCTCTCCAGCCCGGTCAGGTCGAGCACCAGCACGGCGCCGATCGGCCGCTTGTCTGCGGAGAGGGGGGCGCACAGGCAGTCGCGCCATCCCTCGCCGGCGAGCTCTGCGGCCAGCGGGTCGTCATCGGTCACCCGCACCGGCTGGCCCCGGGTCGTCAGCCGGCGCTCGAGCGGCGTGGACGGGCGTACGAAGGTCCGGGTGTCGGCCGCGTCGGCCACGTCGGCGACGTCGGCGACCTCCGCCACCTCCGTCGTATCCGCCGCGGCCGTGGCATCCGACGGCTCGCGGACGAAGAGGTGGGTCTCGTGGTCGCCGGCCTCGTCCACGAGGACCAGTGCCACCGCACCGGCCTCGAACCCGCCGGCGGTCGCCCGCAGGAAGCCGTCGATCGCGAGCCGGGGATCGAGAGGTTCGGACAGCGCGTGGGCTGCCTCGCGGAGGCCGGACAGCCGGAGCCGGTCGACCCGGGCGTTGGCGTAGCCGCGGTAGGCCAGGTGCAGCATGGCCAGCGGCACTGGGAACAGCAGGACGGCGGCCGGGTGGGTGATGTAGGCCAGCACGAACAGCAGCCCCATCAGCAGGTTGACCGCCCAGCCGGCGACCCACCCGACGCCGATCACGGGCCCCAGCCCCCGCAGCACGGTGCGCCACGGTCGCCCGCTGCTGATGCTCAGGACCGCGGTGAACGCGATGTTGTTGACCAGCGCGACGCACGTCAGCGCCACCAGCAGGAAGCCGAGGGTCTGCGCCGAACCAGCAGAACCCGAGGCTGTCGCGTCGAGGACGATGCTGCCGACGGCCGCGGCCAGCGACCACATGGCGGCGTTGAAGACCACCTTGATCCACGCCGCGCGGCGCCAGAGCCTGGTCGCCACCTGGACGACAGCCACCGTTCCGGCGACCACCGGAGTGGGGTAGGCGAGGATCAGCGGGGCCAGCACGGCCTCGAACAACGTGATGCTGTCGACGTCGTCGCCGGTGCGGAACTGGACCCGCAGCTCCTCGGCGGCCGCGAGCGCAAGGGCCAGCAGCGGCAGCCACGGCCAGGACGGTTCGGCAGGTGCTTCGAGGTCAGTGCCGAAGGCGAGTGCGCTCAGCCCGACAGCCGCCAGCGCCATGCACGCGCTGAGGCCAGCGACACGTCGCTCCACGCTGGAGGTCCCGAGACACCGGCCGGCGCGCCAGCGCCCGGCTCAGTCCCAGCTGTTGCCCTGGCCCGTTTGCGGGGCCGGGTTCTCCTGCGAGCTCTGGGGAGCGGGTACGCGGTCCCAGCTGTTCCCGGCAAGTGCTTGGCTGCCGGCACCAGCGCTGAGCACCGCGCCGCCAGCGAGAGCAGCGGCGGCAGCGAAGCCGGCGAGGCGCCTGGTCATGTGACCTCCGGGTCGGGGGGGAAGGTTCGGACACGAGTATCAGGCAGACGGGCCAAAGTTTCCAGTCGAACTTTTCCGATTGTTTCGCGGCAGTCCCCGAAAACCGATCAAATCGGATGAATCGGACTACGAGCGGGTCCGCCGGACCAGGGTGTCGCGCAGCTCGCGGGTGTGCCGTCGCGCGACCTGCAGCTCGACCGGCCCGTCCGGTCCGTCGACGACCACGCTGGCGCGTCCTGCCTCGGACCTGATCTCTCGTACGTGCCGGGTGTTGACCAGCAGACTGCGGTGGATGCGGAGGAACCCGGCCTCCGCCCAGCGTTCCTCCAGCGTGGACAGCGGCATGCGCAGCAGGTGGCTGTCCGACTGGGTGTGCAGCCGGGCGTAGTCGCCGTGCGCCTCGACGTAGCGGATGCCGGACCGGGCCACGAACCTGGTGACGCCGGCGAGCTCGACCGGGATGGTCTCGTCGTCCTCGGGCGGGCTGTCCACCTCGCCCGCGATGCTGGCCACCACCCGGCGTACCGCTTCGCGCAGTCGCTCGGCACGGACCGGCTTGAGCACGTAGTCGACGGCCTGCAGCTCGAAGGCGTCGACGGCGTGGTCCTCGTGCGCGGTCACGAAGACGACCCGCGGCGGCGTGCGGAACTGGGCCAGCAACCGCGCGACGTCGACGCCGGTGAGTCCCGGCATCGCCACGTCGAGGAACAGCGCGTCGACACCCTGCTCCTGCAGCACTCGCAGCGCGTCCGCGCCGGATGCGGCGGTCGCGACCGAGGCCACGCGTGGGTCCTGGGCGAGCAGGAAGGCCAGCTCGTCGAGCACCGGCAGCTCGTCGTCGACGACGAGGACGCGCAGGGCGGGCGGGCGCCGGTCGGTCACACCGGGTCAGGGTACGCGTCAGTCGGCGTCCTCCTCGTAGACGTCTGGCACACCGTCCCGGTCGTCGTCACGGGTCTCTTCCTCGTACAGCGCAATGTGCACCGCCTGCCGGCGGCGCAGCAGCAGCGCCGCGGCCAGCGCGGAGAACACCGAGGCCGCCAGCACGGCCACCTTCGCGGTGTCGACCAGGCCTGGGTCGTCGGGGAAGGCGAGGTCGGCGAACAGCAGGGACACCGTGAACCCGATGCCGGCGAGCATGGCCACCCCGACGATGTCACTCCACGCGAGCTGCGGGCTGAGCTCGGCCCGGGTGAGCCGGACGGTGAGCCACGCGCCACCGGCGACGCCGACGACCTTGCCGATGACGAGACCTGCTGCCACACCGAGGGCGACCGGCGAGGTGGCGGCGGCGCCGAGCGCGTCGCCCGAGAGCGTGACTCCCGCGGCGAGGAGTGCGAACAACGGCACGCACACCGAGGCCGACAGCGGACGCAGCCGGTGCTCGAGCCGTTCCGCGCTCGAGCGCGCCTCCCCCGGGTCGCGGCGCACGCGGGTCAGCAGCCCGATCGCCACGCCCGCCACGGTGGCGTGGATGCCGGACTCGTGCACCAGCAGCCACACCGCAAGACCGATCGGCACGTACACCCACCAGGCGCGCACCCGGCGGTGCTGCAGCCAGGCGTAGGCGGCCAGCAGGACCGCCGCCCCCAGCAGGGCGCTGATCACCACGTGATCGGTGAAGAACACGGCGATCACGATGATCGCCAGCAGGTCGTCGACGACGGCGAGCGACAGCAGGAAGGCACGCAGGGCCGTAGGCAGGCGCTCGCCCACGACGGCGAGCACAGCCAGCGCGAACGCGATGTCGGTCGCCACCGGGATGGCCCAGCCGGACAGGTCGCCGTCGAACGGCACGGTCACCGCGAGGTAGACGACGGCGGGCGCGACCATCCCGGCCACCGCGGCCGCGACCGGCAGGACTGCCTCCCGCCGGTCGGACAGGTCACCGACCAGGAACTCCCGCTTCAGCTCCAGCCCGGCGACCAGGAAGAACACCGCGAGCAGGCCGTCGCCGGCGAAGTGCTCGAGGTCGAGCTCGACCAGCCCCGGTACGCCGACGACGGTTGTCTGCACGGTCTCGTAGCTTTCGGCCAGCGGTGAGTTCGCCCAGAGCAGGGCCGCCGCGGCGGCGGCGAGCAGCAGGAAGCCGCCAGTGGTCTCCCGACGGAGGACGTCGGTGACGGTCGCAGCCTCGTCACGGGTGAGCCGGTGGAAGGCCCGACGAGCGGCGCGGGCGGGCGGAGTAGGCACGTGGACGGCGCTCCTGGGGTCGGCGTCGGGACTGCCGACCAGGCTTCCCGGCGCACCGCTGGTCAGCCTACGCGACCGTCACCGGCTCGAGCGCGCAGATCAATCGCCGAGTTCAGGCGAAGGCGTAGTAGCGCAGCCACAGGTACGGCCAGCACAGCGTGACCGTCACCGCGGTGACCACGAGGCCGTACTTGGTGAAGTGCCAGAACGAGATCGGGTGGCCGCTGCGCGCGGCGATGCCGGTGACGACCACGTTCGCGCTGGCCCCGACCGCGGTGGCGTTGCCGCCGAGGTCGGCGCCGAGAGCCAGCGCCCACCACAGCGCGTTCGCCTGCGTGGTGCCACCTCCGGACTGCACGAGATCGTCGACCAGCGGGGACATCGTCGCGACGTAGGGGATGTTGTCGACGATGCCGGAGATCACGGCCGACCCGAACAGCAGGCCGGTCGCCGCGAGGAAGTAGCGGCCGTCGACCGCCTCGACCGCCAGCTCGCCGAGGTACTCGATGACGCCGACATTGACCAGCGACCCGACCATGATGAACAGCCCCGCGAAGAAGACCAGCGTCTCCCACTCGACGTCCTCGAGGAACTCGTCCGACGACGCCTTCGACACCAACACCAGCAACCCGGCGCCGAGCAGGGCCACCACGCTCGGGTCGACATGGAGCGCCGTGTGCAGGCTGAACCCCGCGAGGATGAGCGCGAGTACGACGAGGCAGCGGACCAGGAGCCGGTGGTCGCGGATCGCTGCCCGCTCGTCGAGCTCCATCACGGCAGCGGCGCGCTCGGGGTCGTAGGTGAACGACCTGCGGAACAGCCAGCGCGCCAGCACGAGGAACACGCCCATCAAGACGACGGCAATCGGTGCCAGGTTGACGAGGAAGTCGTTGAATGACAGGTCGGCCCTGCTGGCGATGATGATGTTGGGCGGGTCGCCGATCAGGGTGGCCGTGCCGCCGATGTTGGAGGCCATCGCCTCCGCGATCAGGAAGCCTTCCGGCCGCACGCCGATGCGGTCGCAGACCAGCAGCGTCACCGGCGCGACCAGCAGCACCGTCGTGACGTTGTCCAAGGCGGCAGAGGCGACGGCGGTGATGGTGCACAGCAGCACGAGCACCCGGTACGGCCCGCCGCGGGCGCGCTTGGCGGCCCACACCGCGAGGTACTCGAAGACCCCGGTCTGCTTGACGACGCTGACCACGACCATCATCCCGAACAGCAGGAAGATGACGTTCCAGTCGACGCCGGTCTCCTCGGAGAAGAACGCCGCATGGCCGTTGCTCGCGCCGATGACGAGCATCAGCGCGGCGCCCACCAGGGCAGCTTTCACCCGCGGAACCCACTCGGTGGCAATCGCGACGTACGCCCCGGCAAAGATGCAGATCGAGAGCGCTACCTGCCAGTTGGGTGCGTTCATGTCTGCGGCAGCGCCGCGCCCAGGAGGCGGTGCACGGTGATGACTCCGAGCACCTGCCCGTCGTCGACCACGGCCACGACGGGGGAGTGCTGGCGCGACATCACCGAGGCCACCTCGATCAGCGTGTCATCGGGTGCAACGACCGGACGGTCGCGGTCACGTCGTGGCAGGAACTGCTTGCTCGGCATCAGGTCGCGCACGTGCGAACCGCGGATGTCCTGGCAGAAGCGGTCGGCGTCGTGCTCGGAGTACATCCGGGCAAGAGCCGGATCCTCCTCGACGTACTCCGGCAGGGCGAAGCGCAACACCTGGGAGGCGGGGAGCACCACCAGCGGTCCGCCCTCGTCGACGACCACCAGCCCCGGCAGGCCCTGATCGGCCAGCATGCGGGTGGCGTCCAGGGCGTCGTCGTCGAGGGCGACGACAGGGAACGGCTCGACCAGATCACGGGCACGCACCCCGCCACCGTATGAGTTCACCAGCTGGCGTGCAGCGGGCGCCCCTCTTCGTACCCGGCGCTGCTCTGCAGCCCGATGACGGCCCGGTCGTGCAGCGCGGGGATGTCGCGGGCACCCGCGTACGCCGCGGCCGAGCGGACCCCGGCGCAGATGGCGTCGATCAGGTCCTCGACCCCCGGCCTGGCCGGGTCGAGGTACATCCGCGACGACGAGATGCCTTCCTCGTACAGCGCGGAGCGGGCCCGCTCGAAGCCCGCGGCGTCCCGGGTGCGGTGGCTGACGGCGCGGGCACTGGCCATGCCGAACGACTCCTTGTACGGCCGGCCGTCGGCGCTCACCGAGATGTCGCCGGGGCTCTCGTACGTGCCGGCGAACCAGGAGCCGACCATCACGCTCGAGGCGCCGGCGGCCAGCGCGAGGGCGACGTCACGTGGGTGCCGCACGCCGCCGTCGGCCCACACGTGGGCGCCCTCGTCGCGGGCTGCGGCGGCACACTCGAGCACGGCGGAGAACTGCGGGCGGCCGACACCGGTCATCATCCGGGTGGTGCACATCGCGCCGGGCCCGACGCCGACCTTGACCACGTCGGCGCCGGCGGCGACGAGGTCGCGGGTGCCCTCGGCGGAGACGACGTTGCCGGCGACGATCGGCACCCGGCGGCCGGTGGCGGCGGCGTGCTCGTCGCGGGCGGAACGCACCAGGGCGAGCGCCTCGAGCATCCGGTCCTGGTGACCGTGCGCGGTGTCGACCACCAGCACGTCGGCCTCGTGTGCGAGTACCGCCTTGGTCTTTGCCGCGACGTCGCCGTTGATGCCGATCGCGGCGGCGACCATCAGCCGCCCGTCCCTGTCCACGGCGGGGACGTAGAGCGAGGCGCGCAGGGCGCCGGTGCGGGTGAGCAGCCCGACCAGCCGGTCGCCGTCGACCACCGGGGCGAGCCCGAGGTGGTGGCCGGCGAGCCGGTCGAACGCCTCCCGCGGCTCGACGCCGGCGGGCAGCGTCACCGGGTCGGTCGCCATCACCTCGTGCACCTGTGCGAAGCGGTCGACGCCGACGCCGTCGTGCTCGGTCATCACCCCGACGGGGCTGCCGCCCTCGACGACCACGACCGCGCCGTGCGCACGTTTCGGGATCAGGCTCAGCGCCTCCCCGACGGTCGACTGCGGGTGCACGGTGATGGCGGTGTCGTACATCGTGTGCGCCGCCTTGACCCGGGCGATCACGTCGGCGACCACGTCCAGCGGGATGTCCTGCGGGATGGCGGCGACGGCGCCGCGGCGGGCGACCGTCTCGGCCATCCGGCGCCCGGAGACGGCCGTCATGTTGGCGACGGCCAGCGGCAGGGTCGTGCCGATGCCGTCTGGGGTCGTGAGGTCGACGTCGAAGCGGGACGTGACGTCGGAACGCGACGGGACCATGAAGACGTCGCTGTACGTCAGGTCGTGGGCGGGGCGCTCGCCGTCGAGGAAACGCACCCACCGGACGCTACTCGCTCGGCCGTGGCACGGTGAGTCCGTGCGTGCTCGTGCGGTCACCCGGACCGTTGCCGCGCTGGTGGCCACCTGCCTGCTCCCCGCCTGCTCCGCCCCCGCCGAGTTGTCACCGTCAGACCGCCATCAATGGCGACCTGACGGTGACAGGTCGGGGGACCTTGTCCGGGTGGACCGCACCGGCTACGACCCGCACGGACCCAAGGAGGCGTGGCTGCTGTCCCGGTCGTCAGCGGCGGACCGCCATTGGGTGGTCGTCGACCGTGCCGGGACCCGGGTGGCGAGCGGCCCGGTGGGCGCCGACGTGGGCCGCTGGAACCGCCGCTGGCCGCACGTGCACCGGCTGGTGCTCGGAGGCCTGACCGAGCCTGGCACGTACCGGGTGGTGGTGCGCGGCGCCGGGAGCCCGGTGTCCCCCTGGTTCGAGGTCGCGCCGGCCGCCGCACGGGCCACCCCCGCGCTCGCCGACGCGGTGTCGTTCTTCCGCACCCAGCGCGACGGTGCCGAGGTGCCGCCGGGACCCCTCGGCCGGGAGCCGTCGCACCTGCGGGACGCGCGGGCCCGGGTGTACGCGCCACCGCGCTACCGCGCCGGCCGGCTGGTGTCCGTGCCGAAGCCGCTGGGCGGGCGGGTGGACGTGAGCGGCGGGTGGGCCGACGCCGGCGACTACCTGAAGTTCGTCACCACGACGAGCTACGCCGACATCCACCTGCTGCTGGCCGCCCGCGGACCGGCCGCCGACGTGGCTGCGGTGCGGGCCGAGGCGCTGTTCGGCGCCGACTGGCTGGACCGGATGTGGGACGCCGACTCCGAGACGCTCTACTTCCAGGTCGGTCTCGGGGACGGCGGCTCGCCCGGCGGCCGCCGCGTGCTCGGCGACCACGACCGGTGGCGGCTGCCGCAGCGCGACGACCGGATCGACGCCCGGCCGGGTGACCCGGCCTGGTTCCTCGGTCACCGGCCGGCCTTTCGCGCCGGGCCTCCGGGCAGCCCGGTGAGTCCCAACCTGGCCGGCCGGCTGGTGGCCGTGTTCGCGCTGCGCGCCCAGCTGGAGGCCGCCGCCGGTGACACCGCGGTCGCGCTGCATCGGCTGCGGGAGGCGCGGGCGCTGTTCGCGCTGGCCCGGACCCGTGACGTGCGGCCGCTCATCACGACGACGCCCCGTTCGTACTACGTCGAGGACGAGTGGCGCGACGACCTCGAGCTCGGTGCCACCGAGCTGGTGCTCGCCGACCTCGCACTCGGTGCCGCGGCGCCGGGGCGCTGGCTGCGTGCCGACCTGCGCTCGGCGGCGCACTGGGCGCGGGCCTACCTCGACTCGCCGTTCCACGGCTTCTTCACGCTCGCCCGCGACGACGTGAGCGCGCTGGCGCACGCCGACCTGGTACGCGGTCTCGAGGCCGCCCGCGGCGAGGTGCCGGCGTCGTACCTGCGTGGTCTGCCCGTCCGCAGGTCCGACCTGGTCGGCGACCTCGGCGCCCAGCTCGACGTCGCGCGGGAGCGGTACGCGCCGCCGTTCGGTCTCACCGGGGACGAGACGCTGGTGACCGACTGGGCGCTCGGCGTGGAGGTGACCGGGCACCTGTTCGCCGGCCTCACCCGAGACCCGGGTGCGGCCGCCGCCGCCGGGGTGCTCGGTGCGCGGATGCGCGGCTTCGTCGGCGGCGCCAACCCCTGGGGCACCAGCTTCGTGGTGGGCAGCGGGGGACGGTTCCCGCACTGCCCGCACCACCAGGTCGCCAACCTGGTCGGGTCGCACGACGGCACCGATCCGCTGCTGCGCGGCGCGGTCGTGCCCGGTCCGGCGGGGCTGGGCGAGATCAGCGGACTCGGCAGCGGTGCCGGCTTCTACCGGCGCTGCGCACGGGTCGGGTTCGACCGGTTCGGCGGGCACGGGATCGGCTACCGCGACGACGTCCGTGCGTACGCGTCGTCGGAGCCGGCGCTCGACTTCACCGCCGTGCACCTGCTCGCGGTCGCGCTGCGGCGCACAGGCTGACCGGCAGGAGTTTGCGCCACGTCCGGACGGGGGATCCACTGCAGACACCCCGGACCCCGGAGGCACCCTGTGCGGCGTACGCCCGTCCTCGCCCTGGTCGCAGCGCTTGCCGCTGCCGCCACCGTCCTGCCGCTGCTGACGGGGCCCGGCGCGGCCGCGCCGGCGGTGACCGGGGAGGGGACCGACCGCACGTACGGACCGGTGCCGGCTCCGGTCGGGCTGTCGTGGCACCGGGTCGGCGTCGACACCGAGGAGCAGTTCCGCGGCCTCGACGTCGTCAACGCGCGTACCGCGTGGGTAGGCGGCAGCGACGGGAGCGTGTTCCGTACGACCGACGGGGGGCGGAGCTGGGACGACGTGTCTCCGAACCGTACGAAGGGGCTGTTGTTCCGCGACGTCGAGGCGCACAGCGCCAGCCGTGCAAGCGTGCTGGCGGTCGGCGAGGGCACCGCGTCCCGGATCTACACCACCACCGACGGCGGCGACAGCTGGCACCGCGCGTTCACCAACCGCGACCCCGACGCGTTCTACGACTGCATGGCCTTCTGGCGGTCGGGACGGCACGGCCTCGCGATGAGTGACCCGGTCGACGGCAAGTTCCGGATCATCGCCACCCACGACGCCGGCCGTTCGTGGGACCGGGTGCCGAGCCGCGGGATGCCGCCCGCCGTCGACGGCGAGTTCGGCTTCGCCGCCAGCGGCACGTGCCTGGTCGCGGCGGGCAAGCGGCGGGCGTGGCTGGCCTCCGGCGGCACCGCGGCCCGGATCTTCTTCACCCGGGACCGGGGACGGCACTGGCGGGTGAGCCCGGCCCCGATCCCGGCGACACCTGCCGGCGGCGTGTTCTCCGTGGCCATCGACGGTGTGCGGCGCGGGATCGCCGTCGGCGGCGACTTCGAGCGGCCACGGCACGGGGTGGACGCGTCCGGTCGGGCCGTCGACGGGCGGCACTGGGTCGGTGGCGGCGACCTGTCCGGCTACCGGTCCGGTGTCGACTTCCTGGCCGGGACCCGGCGTGCGATCGCGGTCGCGGTCGGACCCACCGGCTCCGACGTGACGTACGACGGCGGCCGCACCTGGGCGCGGTTCAGCCGGGCGAACTTCGACGCGGTGGTCTGCGCGCGGGACGGGAGCTGCTGGGCGTCCGGCCCGGAGGGTGCGGTGGCGCGGCTGGTGCGCTGACCGCCCGGGCGTCCGGGCCGTTCGGGATTCAGCCGGCAGCAACACCGGGGGCGAACTTCGGCACCCGCACCACCACCCGGGTGCCGGCGCCGACCGCGGTCTCGACCACCAGGCCGTACTCGTCGCCGAACACGGCGCGCAGCCGCTCGTCGACGTTGCCCAGCCCCACCGAGTCGCTGGTGGGGTCGCCGGCCAGCGCGCGCCGGATCCGCTCCGGGTCCTCGCCCACCCCGTCGTCCTCGATGGTGATGACCGCGTCGGCGTGCCCGTCCTCGGCGGTGATGGTGACGTGGCCGGTGCCTGGCTTGCCCTCGAGCCCGTGCCGGACGGCGTTCTCCACCAGCGGCTGGACGCTCAGGAACGGCAGGCTCACGGCCAGCACCTCGGGCGCCACCCGCAGCGTCACCTGCAGGCGGTCGCCGAAGCGGGCCTGCTCGAGCGACAGGTAGCGCTCGATGGAGCGCAGCTCCTCCGCCAGCGTGGTGAAGTCACCGTGCCGGCGGAACGAGTAGCGGGTGAAGTCGGCGAACTCGGTGAGCAGCTCGCGGGCACGCTCGGGGTCGGTACGGACGAACGACGCGATCGCGGTGAGCGAGTTGTAGACGAAGTGCGGCGAGATCTGCGCCCGCAGCGCTCGTACCTCCGCCTCCATCAGGGCGGTGCGGGACTTGTCCAGCTCGGCGAGCTCGAGCTGGCCGGACACCCAGCGGGCCACCTCGGTGGTGGCGCGCACCAGTCCGGCCGACGTGGTCTCGCTCAGCGCGACCACGGCGCCCACCACCCGGTCCTCGACCGAGAGCGGCGCGACCACCGCACCGCGCAGGTCGCACGCCGGCCGCGCGCAGCCGACCTCGCTGGGCCCGTACACCAGCGAGTGGCCGGCCTCCATCGCGCCGACGGCCAGGCCGACGACCTGCTCCCGGTGGTGGGTGCCGCCGCCGTCCCAGGCGAGCAGCCCGGTGGAGTCGGTGAGCGCGACCGCGGGAGCGCCGAGCAACGTCCGCAGGTGCCGGACGGCGCGCTCGGCGCTCGCCGGCGTGAGCCCGGCCCGCAGTGCCGGGGCCGCCAGCGACGCGGTGTGCAGGGTCGCGAACGTGGCGCGGTCGGCCGGCGTGCCGAGGTCGCGCCGGTGCCGCCAGATCCAGCCGAGCACCACCGCAGCCACGACGGTGCCCGCGACCAGCGCAGCGCCGGCTCCGAGCTCACCCATGCGCTGCACCGTAGGGGTGTCAGCTGCGGACGGCGCGGAAGCAGTGCGTGTGGTACGGGAGCGACAGCCCGAGCGGGTCGCCGCGCTGGGAGTCGTAGAGGGCGCCGGCGTCGGCCAGCACCCGCGCGCGTTCGTCGGCCCCGAGCACCGACACGTACGACCTCGAGCTGACCAGGTCGAGCAGTCCGTCGCGGTCGAGCCGCTGCCACATCCGGAACTGCCGGCTCTGCACCGCCCCGAAGCCGTACAGCCCGAGCGCGCCGCCCGGGTCGGGTGTGCGGGGCTCGGAGCCGATCACGCGGCCGAGCCGCCGCACCCAGGGCACGGTCTCGTCCCGGAGGTTCCACACCGCGGCGACGACGCCACCGGGCTTGAGCACCCGGTGGATCTCCGGGACGGCCCGCTCGTGGTCGAACCAGTGGAAGGCCTGTGCCACCACGACGGCGTCGAAGACCCGGTCGCGCACCGGGATCTGCTCCGCGGCGCCGGCGACGGCCGGGGTGTCCAGCCGGTCGGTCAGGTGCGCGAGCATCGGCACCGCCGGGTCGACGGCGAGGACCCGGTGGCCGTCGGCGAGCAGCCGTTCGGTGAGCCGGCCGGTGCCCGCGGCGAGGTCGAGGATGCGTCCGGGGGCGGTGCCGACCATCCAGCGCACCGCCTCCTCGGGGTACGACGGACGCGACCGCGCGTACGCGTCGGCGACCCCGCCGAACGCCGTCGCGTGCTCGGCCCGTCGCTCGTCCACGTCGGCCACGCTAACCGGCTGGGGCGTGGTTCCGTGGCGCCGTACGCTGCGCCGGTGTCCGACGTCCACGACCCGCTCGCGGCCGTCGCCACGCTGGAGGGCGTGCCGTCGGCACTCGCCGCGGCGCGGGACGGCATCGACGCCCGGTTGCGGGACCGCGGCCGGCGACGCACCGGACCCGAGGTGACCACCGAGTCGCTGCTGCTCGGTGCCGTTGCCACGGCACTGCTCGAGGGCAGCACGAGCACGGCCGACGACGTGCGCGCCGGTCGCGGCGACGGTGTGGCCGCCGGCGCGCTGCGGGTGTCGTCCGAGCTGCTGGGGCTGCTGCCGGTGTGGCGCAGCAGCCCGGTGCAGGCGCTGGCGCGACTGCACGCGGTGGCCGCCGATCCGGCCGACGGCGTGGAGGTCGGCCGCCCCCGCTCGGCCGAGGGTGCCGCGCGGCTGCACGCGCTCGGTGATCGACTGCGGGAGCCGACCGCCGCACCGGCGCTCGCCGTGGCTGCCGTCGTGCACGCGGAGGTGGCGCACGCAGCGGCGTTCGGGTCCGTCGACGGCATCGTCGCCCGCGCCGCCGAGCGGCTGGTGCTCGTCGATCGCGGTGTCGACCCGGCTTCGGTCACCGTCCCCGAGGCCGGTCACGCGGCCGACCCGGCGGCGTACCGGTCGGCGCTGCGCGCGTACGGGACGGGCGGGACGGCCGGAGTGACGACCTGGTTGCTGCACGCGGCGCAGGCCTTCACCCACGGTGCGCAGATGGCTCCGCTGCCCTGACCGGGAACGGCCCCGGAACACGAGGACGGCGTCCCCGCGTGGGGGACGCCGTCCACAAGCACGGTGCTGGTCGGGCTACCAGGCGTGCACTCTCGCAACCGTCGTCCCGGGAGTTTCCCGAGGCAACTGCCCTGTAGGAAGGGTGGATCGCCGCGTGGGTACCCGCTGCACCGTGGGGCTCTGGAGTTGTGCTTCTTGTTGTACGCCTGTCCGGACGCGTACGGAAGACCCCTGCGGCGTGTCGGCATCCGACACGCGCCTGTCCGACGACCCTCAGGCGGCACGGCGCCGCTGCACCTGCCACGCCACCACGCCGCCGGTCGCGGCGGCGGCGACCACCAGCAGCACCACCAGCTCGCGCGGGCGGGGCCGGATGCCCACCCGGCGGCGCAGCGCCACCGGCGTGGTGAACCGCAGGATCGGCCAGCCCCGCTCGGTGGCGACCCGGCGCAGCGTGCGATCGGCGTTGACGGCGAACGGCCGGCCGACCGCCTCGAGCAGCGGCAGATCGGTCTCGGAGTCGGAGTAGCCGTAGCTCTCGGCCAGGTCGTAGCCCCGCTCGGCCGCCAGCTCCCGGATCGCGGCCGCCTTGTTCGCGCCGAAGGCGTAGAACGCGATCTCGCCCGTGTACCGGCCCTCCTCGACCACCATCCGGGTCGCGATCACGTGGTCGACACCGAGCATCTCGCCGATGGGCACGACGACCTCCGAGCCCGACGTCGACACGATCACCACGTCACGTCCGGCGGCCTGGTGCTCCTCGATGAGGCTCACCGCCTCGTCGTAGACCATCGGGTCGACGATCGTGTGCAGGGTCTCGGCGACGATCTCGCGGACGGTGTCGACCGGCCAGCCAGCGCACAGCTGGGACAGGTACGCCCGCATCCGCTCCATCTGGTCGTGGTCGGCACCCGACCGGCCGAAGACGAACTGTGCGTACGCGCTGCGCAAGGCCGAGCGGCGGGTGATGAGCCCGCCCTCGAAGAACGCGCGGCTGAAGGCGAGCGTGCTCGACCGGGCGATGATCGTCTTGTCGAGGTCGAAGAAGGCCGCTGGCCGAACCCCCTCCGGCGCGGTGGTGCCCACCCCGTGACCCTAGACGAGCGGGCGAACCGTCCACAGGAAGTCGCCGCAGCCGGTCCGTCCACAGGGTGGTCGCCGCCGCGCGCCGGCCGGGCGTTCCTGCGACCAGGCTGCCGGCATGGACGACAGATCGGGCGGCCGTCCGCTGCTGGTGTCCGGCGAGCCGGGCCTGCTCGACGAGGTGCTGCGGCTGGCGGCTGCCAACGGGACCGAGGCCGAGGTGGTCGGGCCGGGTGCGGTGGCCGACGTGCGCAGGTCGTGGGGGACCACACCGATGGTGCTGGTCGGCGACGACTGCGCGTCCGCTTTGGCGGCGCTGCGGCTGCCGCGCCGCGAGGGCGTGCTGCTGGTCGGCCAGGGCGGTGACCCGCAGACCTGGCGGCGCGCCGTGCTCGCCGGGGCCGAGCAGGTGCTGGAGCTGCCGGCCGACCGCGACCTGCTCGCCGACCTGCTGGCCGCCTGCACCGACGGCCCGGCCGGGGCGCCGGTCGTGTGCGTGGTCGGGGGCTGCGGCGGTGCCGGGGCGTCGGTCTTCGGCGCGGCGCTGGCCACGGCGGCCGCCGCCGACGGCGCCCGGAGCCTGTTGGTCGACGCCGATGCGTGGGGCGGCGGCCTCGACCTCGCCGTGGGCGGCGAGCGGGTCGAGGGGCTGCGCTGGGCCGACCTCGCCGCGACGTCCGGCCGGGTGAGCGCGCCGACGTTGCGCGACCTGCTGCCGTCCATGCAGCGGCTGTCGGTGCTGTCGTGGGACCGGGGCGTGGCGACGCCGGTGCCGGCTGCGTCGATGCGAGCGGTCGTCGCTGCCGGCCAGCGCGGCTACCAGCTCGTGGTGGTCGATGTGCCGCGCCGGCTCGACGCGGCGGCCGAGGAGGCACTCGTCCGCGCCGACCGTACGGTCGTGGTGGTCCCTGCCGAGGTACGTGCCGTGGCGGCGGCCACGGCGGTGGTCACCGCGGTGGCCAGGGTCTCCGGCGAGGTGGGCCTGGTGGTCCGCGGACCTGGCCCCTCCGGTCTCGACGCCGAGGCGGTGGCCGACTCGCTCGGCGTCCCGCTGCTGGCCGCCATGCGCCCCGAGCGCCGGCTGGCCGAGTCCCTCGACCAGGGGCTGGGTCCGCTCCGGCGGCGCCGGGGCCCGCTGGGCCGGGCCTGCGCGAAGGTGCTCGCCACGGTGCTCGACGGCGACGGTGCGGCCCGGTGAGCGGGCACCCCGGGCAGGCGGACGCGGTGCTGCTCGAGCAGGTCCGCTCGGGACTGGCCGAGCGCGGCGGGTCGGCAGCGGCCCCCACCGCCGCCGAGGTCGCCGACCTGGTTCGCGCGCACGGGCGGGTCCTCGGCGACGCGGCGCTGCTCGACCTGGTCGACACCCTCGGCCGCGAGTCGACCGGGGCGGGCCCGCTGGACGCGTTGCTGCACGAGCCGGGCGTGACCGACGTGCTGGTCAACGGTCCCGACCGGGTCTACGTCGACCGTGGCGACGGGCTGCAGCCGGCCACGGTGACCTTCGCCGGCGACGCGGACGTCCGACGGCTCGCCCAGCGGCTGGCCGCGGCCGGAGGACGCCGGCTCGACGATGCGAGTCCGTTCGTCGACGTCCGGCTCGCCGACGGCACCCGGCTGCACGCTGCGCTGGCGCCGCTGGCGCGGCCGGGCACGCTGCTGAGCCTGCGGGTGCCGGCCCGGCGGGTGTTCACCCTCGACCAGCTGACCGCGGTGGGCACGCTGTCGGCCGCGGTCGCTGCCGTGCTCGCCGAGCTGGTCCGGGTGCGGCTGGCGTTCCTGGTGAGCGGCGGCACCGGCACCGGCAAGACCACCCTGTTGGCGGCACTGCTGTCCCGCGTGCCGCCGCACGAGCGGATCGTGCTGGTCGAGGACTCTGCCGAGCTGCGGCCCGACCACCCGCACGTCGTGGCCCTCGAGGCGCGGCCGCCCAACGTCGAGGGCGCCGGCGAGATCCGGCTGCGCGACCTCGTCCGACAGGCGCTGCGGATGCGGCCGGATCGGTTGGTGGTCGGAGAGGTCCGCGGTGCCGAGGTCGTCGACCTGCTGGCGGCGCTCAACACCGGGCACGAGGGCGGGTGCAGCACCCTGCACGCCAACTCCACCGCCGACGTACCGGCCCGGCTCGAGGCACTGGGAGTGACCGCCGGGCTCAGCCGCGACGCGGTGCACGCCCAGGTCGCCGCCGGCCTGCACGTGGTCGTGCACCTGCAGCGCGACCCCGACGGTCTGCGCCGGGTCAACGAGATCGGCGTTCTCACGGCCGCGGCAGACGGGCGCGTCACCAGCGCGGCGGCCCTGCTGATCGACCGGTCGGGCACCACCCGGCCCGGGCCGGCTGCGCCGGTGCTGGACGCGTTGCTGGCCGGGGCCGGATGAACGGGGCCACGCAGTCGCTGGCTGCTGCTGCCCTGGCCGGCTTGGCGGTGCTGGTGCTGCTGCCACCCGCGCCGCAGGCGCTGCTGCGACGCCGGGCGCCGGGCTCGGGTGCCGCCGCCGCACGAGCGGCACCGGTGCGACGGTGGGCTGTCGTGGCCGTGCTGGTCGGTGCCTGCGCGGTCCTGGTCGTGCTGACGGGCACCCGACCCGGCGCGACCGTGATCCCGCTGGCGGCGACCGGCGCGCTGGTGGCGGTGGCCAGCGTCGTGCTGCTGCGCCGCTCGCGTGGCCGGGCGCGGGCGCGCCGGCGGCGGGCCGGGGTGATCGAGGCGTGCGACGCGCTGGCCGCCGGACTGCGCGCCGGGCAGCCGCCGCCTGCTGTCCTGGCCAGGGTCGCGGCCGACGTCGACCTGCTGGCCCCGGCCGCGGCGGCGTCCCGGCTCGGCGGTGACGTGTCCGGCGGACTGCGGTCCTCCGCCCGGCTCGATGGCGCTGAGGGCCTGCACCTGGTCGCGGCCGCGTGGACGGTCGCCCTTCGCTCGGGGGCCGGTCTCGCCGATGTCGTGTCCCGCATCGCCGGCACCGTGCGTTCCGAAGCCGAGCAGCTGCGTCAGGTCGAGGTGGCCCTGGGCACGTCCCGATCGACGGCCCGGCTCCTGGCCGGTCTCCCGCTGATGGGCATCCTGCTGGGCTCCGGCCTCGGCGCCGACCCACTGGGCGTGCTCATCGGCACGCCCGTCGGCGCCTGGTGCCTGCTCGCGGGGACCACGCTCGCGCTGGCCGGCGTGCTGTGGGTGGAGCGTCTCGCCGACGGAGCGTTGCGATGAGCCCGGTGCTCGCCTGTTCGCTGCTGCTGGCGGGCACGGTGGCGCTGGCGCTGCCGCCGGGGTCGGCCCGGCAGCGGCTCGAGCTCGCGATGGGCGTTGCGGCGCCGGTCCCACGGACCGGTGCCGGCATCCGTACGGTGCTGGGCTCCCGGGTGATGGCCGCAGGGCTCGCCGGGCTGGGTGCCGCCGCCCTGCTCGGGGGCTGGGTGGGCGTGCTCGCGGCCCCGCTGGTGGCCGCCGGCGTGCACCGCTTCCTGTCCGGGCTGGAGCCGGCCGCTGCCCGCCGTCGACGGCTGCGCATCGCGGCCGACCTCCCGCTTGCGACCGACCTGATGGTGGTGTGCCTCGACGCGGGCCGTCCGGTCGGCCCGACCGTCTCGGTGGTGGCGGCAGCGGTCGGCGGGCCGCTCGGCCACGAGCTCGCCCGGGTCGGTTCCCGGATCGAGCTCGGTGCCGACCCGCTGGTGGTCTGGGCCGACACCGGCCGCGACCCGGCGCTCGGGTCGCTCGCCCGGGCGGTGGTCCGGGCGCTCGACACGGGTGCACCGCTGGCGGAGTCGCTGACCCACCTGGCCGACGACCTGCGCGCCCAGCGACGGGCCACGGTCGACGAGACCGCGCGGCGGGTCGCGGTGCGGTCGGCCGGACCGCTCGGGCTGTGCTTCCTCCCGGCGTTCGTCCTGGTCGGGATCGTGCCGACGATCATCGGCGCGTTCCGTGGCGTCCTGTCCTGATGCTGTCCTGATGCCTTGCACCCTGCACGGCCGTTCTCCACAGCCGAGGGCCCGACGGGCCGCCGTCCCCAGGGCTCCGGCCGCCACCCGCCACCGAGGCCCGGGCCGGCCCAGAGTGCGGGTGTCCACGACATCACGACACCGGTCCTGCGCGAGCAGGCCGGGCTAGGAGGCACCTGTCATGAGCAGCACGTTGCCCAGGGTCCTGCGTGGCCGCCGCGGGGAGCAGGGCATGACCACGTCGGAGTACGCCGTCGGCACGGTGGGGGCCTGCGGCGTCGCCGGGGTCCTGTACCAGCTGACCCAGTCCGACTTCTTCCAGAACCTGTTCAGCAACGTCATCAGCAGCATCAGCGATCTGCTGCCGTTCTGAACAGCGCCGGGCAGGGGTGGGTCGCGTCGCGACCCGGCGCGTCCCACCCCCACGGATGAGAGGAGCACCCATGCGGGTGCGAGGCCTGGCGAGGCCGTCGGGAGACCACGGCATGACGACGTCGGAGTACGCCACCGGCTGCGTCGCCACGGCGACGATCGCCGGCACGCTGGCGCAGCTGGTGGGGTCCGGCTTCTTCGGTGACCTGTTCGGTCGGGTGTTCGACGTCGCGTTCACCACCCCGCTGCCCGACCTGTTCGGAGCGCTGTGGTGACCCGGCGGAGACGTGGCGCGCGGGGCATGGTCACGGCCGAGGCCGCCATGGTGCTGCCGGTGCTGGTCGCGTTGACCGCCGCGCTGGCGTGGGTGGTCGCGCTCGGCATCGCGCAGGTGCGGCTCGTCGACGCCGCGCGGGAGGCGGCCCGGCTGGCCGCCCGGGACGAGCCAGCGGCGACCGTGCAGGAGGCAGCGCTCGCCGAGGCACCGGACGGATCCTGGCTGCTGCTGCGGCGCGACGGCGACACCTGGCGGGCCGAGGTGCGCGCGGACGTGGTCCCCGACCTGCCGCTGGTGGGATCGCTGCCGGCCGTCGGGCTGTCCGCACGGGCGGTGTCGGTGGCCGAGCCGTCGACGAGCGGGGTGCCCGGTGGCTGACCAGGCCGCCGTCGGTGGTCAGCGGCCCTGGCGTCGGCGGCCTCGGCGCGAGTGCGGCGTGGCCACGGTGGCTGCGACCGGTCTGCTCGGGATGCTGCTGATCGTCACGGCGGTGTCGGCCGGGTGTGTGCAGGTCGCCGTCGCCGCGCACCGGGCTGGCGCCGCAGCCGACCTGGCCGCACTCGCGGGCGCCCAGGCGCTCCGCGACGGAGCAGACCCGTGCGCCGTGGTCGACCGGGTGGCGGGGCGCAACGACGGCCGGGTGACGGCGTGCGCGGTGCAGGGGGCCGACGTACGGGTCACCGTCGAGGTGGACACGCCGACCATGGTCGGGCTGGTGTGGTCACCCGACTCGTCAGCGCGGGCCGGCCCGGCGCACGGGTGACGGGCGACGGGTGACGCCAGGTGGGGTCAGTCCCGCGGGATGCCCTTGTAGTGGTCGCCGACGTCGCCGTCGCCGGCGGGGCGCCGCTGGCCAGAAGGGTCGGTGGTCCCGTCCGCGGGGCGGCCGCGCTGGTCGGCGTCCTCGGTCGCGGTGCCGGTGGGAGCGTCCGCCCGGCGGCGCAGGTCCTTGACCTCCTTGCGGCGCCGTCGCGACCGCTTGGCACCACCGAGCAGCAGGAACAACCCCAGCACGGTGAGCAGCAGGCACAGCGCGCCGAAGCCGAAGATGCCGGCGACCGACGTGGTGACGTCGAGGCCGACGAGGTTGAAGGTCGCCTGCTCGGCGCCGTTGGCCACCACCGTCGCGGTCACGACCCCCACGCCGAGCAGGATGATGATCCCCAGGACCGCCATCTGGTCTCCTCCCGTACCGGACGTGCTCGCCATCGTGCCGTCTCAGCCTGCGCGGGGCACCTCGACCAACGCCGCCAGCAGGGTGTCGAGCAGCCGTACCGCACCGCGCTTGTCCAGCGGGTGGTTGCCGTTGCCGCACTTGGGTGACTGCACGCACGAGGGGCAGCCGTCGTCGCAGCCGCAGGCGGCGATCGCGTCCCGGGTCGTGGCGAGCCACTGCTCGGCGACGGCGTAGCCACGCTCGGCGAAGCCCGCGCCGCCCGGGTGCCCGTCGTGCACGAACACGGTGAGGCGACCGGTGTCCGGGTGCAGCGCGGTCGAGACGCCACCGATGTCCCAGCGGTCGCAGGTCGCGAACAGCGGCAGCAACCCGATCGAGGCGTGCTCGGCCGCATGTGCCGCGCCGGGCAGGTCGACCACGTCGACCCCGCACCCGGCCACGAGCTCGGCGTCGAGGGTCCACCACACCGCCCGGGTGGTGAGCTGCCGGGGCGGGAGGTCGAGCGGCTCCTCGCCGAGCACCTCGCCGGTCAGCAGTCTCCGGCGCAGGTAACCCACCACCTGACTGGTCACGTGCACGGTGCCGAACGACAGCTCCGCCCCGTGATCGCCGCGGCCGGCCCCCACGTCGCCGATCTCGATCTCGGTGACCTCGCGGGCGGTGGTGGAGTAGTCGGGGTCGGCGGCATCGACCAGCGCCACGCCCTGCTCGAGGTCGAGCTCCCGCACCAGGTAGGTGCGTCCCCGGTGCAGGTGCACCGCACCGGGATGCACCCCGGTGTGCGCCCCGGCCGCGTCGACGGTGCCGAGCACCCGACCGTCGAGCAGGTCGACGACCTGCACCGGCGCGCCCCCCGACGACCTGATGTCGGCGAGGTCGCAGGCCCGCTCCCGGCGGGTCCAGAACCATCCGCGGGCACGACGCCGCAGCAGGCCGTCGGCATCGAGCGCCGCGACACCGGCGGCGGCGCCCGGACCGAACAGCTCGAGGTCGGACTCGGTCAGCGGCAGCTCCTGTGCGGCGGCGCACAGGTGCGGGCCGAGCACGTACGGGTTGTCGGGGTCGATCACGGTGGCCTCGACCGGCCGGCCGAGCAGCGCCTCCGGGTGGCGGACCAGGTAGGTGTCCAGCGGGTCGTCGCGGGCGACCAGCACCCCGACGGACGCGCGGCCCCGGCGCCCGGCCCGGCCCACCTGCTGCCACAGCGCGGCGCGGGTGCCGGGGAAGCCGGCCACCAGCACCGCATCGAGGCCGACCACGTCGACACCGAGCTCGAGCGCGTTGGTGGCGGCGGTGCCGAGCAGGCGGCCGGTCTTGAGGTCGGCCTCGAGCGCACGCCGGTCCTCGGGCAGGTAGCCGCCGCGGTAGGTCGCGACCGCGTCGGCGAGACCGGGGTCGACCTCGAGCAGCTGACGCCGCGTCGTCATCGCGACCGACTCGGCGCCGCGCCGCGACCGCACGAACGCCAGCGTGCGGATGCCCTGGACCACCAGGTCGGTGAGCAGGTCGGCCGTCTCGGCGGTGGCGCTGCGCCGGGTCGGCGCACCCCGCTCGCCGGCGACCTCGGTGAGCGGCGGCTCCCACAGCGCCAGTGCGCCCTCGCCCCGCGGTGACCCGTCGTCGGTCACAGCCGTGACGTCGAGCCCGGTCAGCCTCTGCGCGCAAGCGGCGGGCTCCGCCACCGTCGCCGAAGCCAGCACGAACGTCGGCGAGGCCCCGTAGTGCGCAGCGACCCGTCGCAGCCTGCGCAGCACGTGGGCGACGTGCGAGCCGAAGACCCCCCGGTAGTGATGGCACTCGTCGACCACGACGTAGGTCAGCCCGGCGAGGAAGCGTCCCCACCGGGAGTGGGCCGGCAGCAGCGAGCGGTGCAGCATGTCCGGGTTGGTGAGCACCCACGTCGCGTGGTCGCGGGCCCAGTCGCGTGCCTCCCGCGGGGTGTCGCCGTCGACCGGTGCGGCCCGGAGACCAGCCACCCCGCCGCCGGTCTCGCAGAGCACCGCCAGCTGGTCGTGTGCCAGCGCCTTGGTGGGGGCGATGTAGAGCACGGTCGGGCCACGGTCGCGGGCCCGGGTCGGCGCGTCGGCAGCGGCGAGCGTGGCCAGCCCCGGGAGCAGGTAGGCCATGGACTTGCCCGACGCCGTGCCTGTCGCGACCACCGCTGAGTTGCCGCCCCACGCCAGCTCGGCGGCCTCGACCTGGTGCACCCACGGCCACTCGACCCCGCGGGCCCGGAACCCGTCGACCACCGCGGGCGGTGCCCACGACGGCCACGGGGTGGACCGCGCGTCCCGGGCCGGCAGCGGCTCCAGGTGGGTCAGCCGCTCACCGCTGCCCCGGGCGGATGCGATCCCCTGCAGGGCCGCGATCGGGTCGGTGACGAGCCTGGTCATGGTGTGCCCGAGTCTGGCACGCGGCGACGACGGTCCAGCCCGTTCGTCGCGCGATCCGCCTCGGCTCCAGCGTCCCCACGGGGTCGGGACCGTGATTGAATGCACGGGCGTACGATCGGGCTCCGCCAGGGCCGATCGACGACACACCGAGGGAGGGCCCGTGGATCTGTCGCTCGAGACCCGCAACGAGGGCGACTGGACCGTGATCGCGGTGGGGGGCGAGATCGACGTCTACACGGCACCCAAGCTGCGCGAGGCGCTGGTCGAGCTGGTCAACGCGGGGCGGTACCAGATCGTCGTCGACGTCGAGAGCGTCGACTTCCTCGACTCCACGGGGCTTGGCGTGCTGGTCGGAGGACTCAAGCGGGTCCGCGCCAACGACGGCAACCTGCGCGTCGTCTGTACGCAGGAGCGTCTGCTCAAGATCTTCCGCATCACCGGGCTCACCAAGGTCTTCGCGATCCATGAGTCGGTCGCGGCAGCGACCGTAGACTGACGGGCCGCGATGTCCGCCGTCCGACTGGACGTTGCGCCCGATGCTGCGCACGTCCGCGTGGTCCGGCTGGTCGCCGTCTCGCTGGCTCGGCTGCACGGCGTCGACGAGGAGGTCGTCGAGGACGTGCGGCTCGCGGTCGGCGAGGCCTGTGGCCGCGCGGTCGCGGCGCACGCACGCGCAGCCGTCGAGACCCCGGTCGTGGTCGACTTCGAGGGCGAGGCCGGGCTCACCGTCACGGTGAGCGACACCGTCGCCCTGCCCCAGGCCACCGGTGCGGCGGCGGTCGCCCTGCTCGCCGGTGACGGTGGCGAGACGGGGTCCGCGGACTACTTCGAGGCGGCACCCGAGGTGATCGCCCTGCTGGAGGGTCTGGCCGACGCGGTCACGGTCAACACCGGCCGGGCCGGCACCGCGGTCAGCCTGTACTGGTCCCGCGGCGACTGACCGGACGGCACCCGCACAGCACCCCCTCACCACCCGCGGCAGTGTGCGGGAGGTCACCGTCAGCCTCGCGGCCGCCCACCGTTAGGGTGAGCGGTCGTCACCGACCGGGCCCAGGGCCCCCTTGGAGGAAATCGCAATGGTCACCCTCGCCGCGAGTGGCGCGGACGTGTCCTTGGCCGGGGGAAACACCTCGGTGGTCATCGTGGTCGCCGTGATAGCGCTCGTCGCGCTGGGCATGGCCGCGATGTTCCGCCAGCAGGTGCTTGCCGCCGACGAGGGCACCGAGAGCATGAAGGCGATCGCGCTGGCCGTACAAGAGGGCGCGGCTGCCTACCTGGCGCGGATGTTCCGCACGCTCGCAGTCTTCGCCGTGGTCGCCTTCGCGCTGCTGTTCGTGCTGCCGGGCGACACCGAGATCAGGGTCGGTCGGTCCATCTTCTTCCTGGTCGGTGCGGGCTTCTCGGCGGCGATCGGCTACCTGGGCATGTGGCTGGCCGTACGTGCCAACGTGCGCGTCGCCGCCGCGGCCCGCACGACCGGGCGCGACGACGCCATGCGGATCGCCTTCCGCACCGGCGGCACCGTCGGCATGGCGACCGTGGGCCTCGGCCTGTTCGGCGCCGCGCTCGTCGTGCTGCTGTACGAGGGCGACGCCCCGTCGGTGCTCGAGGGCTTCGGCTTCGGCGCCGCGCTGCTCGCGATGTTCATGCGGGTCGGCGGCGGCATCTTCACCAAGGCTGCCGATGTCGGCGCCGACCTGGTCGGCAAGGTCGAGCAGAACATCCCCGAGGACGACCCGCGCAACGCCGCCACCATCGCCGACAACGTCGGCGACAACGTCGGCGACTGCGCCGGCATGGCGGCCGACCTGTTCGAGTCCTACGCCGTGATGCTCGTGGCGGCGCTGATCCTCGGCTCCGCGGCGTTCGGCTCCGACGGGCTGGTGTTCCCGCTCATCGTGCCCGCGATCGGCGTCATCACCGCCATCCTCGGCGTGTTCATCACCCGCCCCCGGGCCGGCGAGAACGGTCTGGTCACCATCAACCGGGCCTTCTACATCTCCGCGGCCGTGTCCGCGCTGCTGTGCACCGCTGCCGCCTTCATCTACCTGCCGACGTCGTTCGGTGACTTCGAGGCTGAGCTGACCGGCGACGGCAACCCGGCCCTCATCGCCACCCTCGCGGTGATCCTGGGCATCGTGCTGGCGGCCGTGATCCTGTCGCTGACCGGTTACTACACGGGCACCGACCACCGCCCGGTCAAGGACGTCGGCACCACGTCGCGCACCGGCGCGGCGACCGTGATCCTGTCCGGGTTGTCCGTCGGCTTCGAATCGGCGGTCTACACCGCGCTGGTGATCGCCGCGGCCGTGTTCGGCGCCTTCCTGCTCGGCGGCGCCACCGTCATCGTGTCGCTGTTCGCGGTCGCGCTGGCGGGCACCGGGCTCCTGACCACGGTCGGCGTCATCGTGGCGATGGACACCTTCGGCCCGGTCAGCGACAACGCGCAGGGCATCGCCGAGATGTCCGGCGACATCGACGATGAAGCGGCGCAGATCCTCACCGAGCTGGACGCGGTCGGGAACACCACTAAGGCGATCACCAAGGGCATCGCGATCGCGACCGCCGTGCTCGCGGCCACGGCGCTGTTCGGCTCGTACACCGATGCGATCGAGAACGCCGTCGGCGACGCGGGTGTCGTCCCGGGCGGCGAGGACACGTCGTTCCTGTTCTTCGTCTACAGCCCGAACGTGCTCGTCGGCCTGCTGATCGGCGCGGCCGTCGTGTTCCTGTTCGCCGGGCTGGCGATCTCGGCCGTCGGCCGTGCCGCCGGCGCGGTCGTCTACGAGGTGCGCCGCCAGTTCCGCGAGATCCCCGGGATCATGGAGGGCACCGGTCGTCCCGAGTACGGCAAGGTCGTCGACATCTGCACCCGCGACTCGCTGCGCGAGCTGGCCACGCCCGGCTTGCTGGCGGTGCTTGCCCCGGTGGCCGTCGGGTTCGGCCTCGGGGTCGGCCCGCTGGCCGGCTACCTGGCCGGTGCGATCGGCACCGGCACCCTGATGGCGGTGTTCCTGGCCAACTCCGGTGGCGCCTGGGACAACGCCAAGAAGCTGGTCGAGGACGGCAACCACGGCGGCAAGGGCTCGCTGGCGCACGAGGCCACGATCATCGGCGACACCGTGGGGGACCCGTTCAAGGACACCGCCGGCCCGGCGATCAACCCGCTGATCAAGGTGATGAACCTGGTCTCTCTGCTGATCGCCCCCGCGATCGTGCAGCTGTCCATCGGCACGGACGAGAACACGCCGTTGCGGGTGATCATCGCCGTCGCGGCCGCAGCAGTCATCACAGCGGCGATCTGGGTGACCAAGCGGCGCCCGATCGCCATCGGCGACGACGAGGACGCACCGGCCGCACCGGCCACCGTCTGAGCGGCGCAGCCGGACGACCCGGAGGGGCTCAGCGACGGCCGGTACGCCGCAGCCGTTGCTTGAGCCGCTCCGGGAGGACCCGGAGCACCCGTCGGCGGCGGGGACCGCGCAACCGGTCCGAGACGTCCCGCACCATCCCGTTCTGCCGGCCCTCGGCCCGGTCGACCAGCACTGCCGCCAGCGCGTACGCCGCCGCGTCGATCACGTCGCCCGGTGTGGGCGTGGAGGCTGCACCGGCGGCGCCGTAGACCGGCTCGAGGTCGGAGAGGTCGCCGACGACGTCGTAGTCGTGGGCGACGATCTCGTCGATCATCGCCTGCGAGGTCTTGGCGAACCACGGCCGCAGCCGGTCGGGCACCTGCGCACGGGGGCTGTCGTCGCGGGCGCTGAGCAGCTCCTCGGCGAGCCAGAACTTCACCACGGCGGCGAACTGCGGCCAGTCGAGCCGGTCCGCGAGCTCGGCGTTGGTGCGCCGCAGCAGCTCGGCCTCGGCCAGGCCGAGCGAGACGTTGGCCCGGGGCACGACGGTGTCGTAGCCGTCCGGCGCGATGCCGAGCACCGTGCACAGCCGCTCCCACAGCAGCGTGGGTGACGACCCCGGCGGCGGCACCGTCACCAGGTGCACGCGATGGGCGGGCACGTACTGGCTCCAGTGCGCCAGCACCCCCGCGACGTCCTGCTGGCGCCAGAAGATCCGGGCGGCGCGGCCCTTGCGGCCCTTGGAGGTCAGCTGCCTGAGGTAGGCCGAGTAGGAGATCGTCTGGTTGTTCTTCACCATCTCCTGCCAGACCGCGGGCACCTGGCGGCCCAGGTCGCGAGCGGTCAGCACGACGTGCACCTCGTGGTCGGCGAGGCTGGCGAGCGCCCGCTCGATGGCGGGCTCGTGGGCGCCCGCGAGCAGCTCGTGCGAGATCACCACCGCGTCCCGGCGCCATGACCTGGTCGCGGCCACCACCGCGTCCCACGCACCCTCGGCATCGGGGTCGTCGTAGCCGCCGAAGTCGAGCTCACGCAGGTCGAGGGCGGCTGCGTAGTGCGCGGACGACGACTCGCCGGGGAACAGCACGCCGTGCTGCGCCAGCCGCGCCCGGTTGTTGTACAGCACCTCCTGCAGGTACGTGGTGCCTGTCTTCGGCGCGCCGATGTGCAGGAAGACGCGTGTCATGACCCGGGGAGCGTACCCGGCGGCAGCCCTTCCACGCGGTGCGGGATCAGCGGATCCGGAAGCGGAGCACGGTCACCGAGTGCGGGCGGTAGCGCAGCACCGGCGACCCCTTGCCGACCCGCTTCCCATGGCTCACGACGCGCACCGCACGCGGGTGCTGCGGTGAGTTGAAGGTCCATGGCCGCCGCGAGACGACCGTGCTGATCCGGATCCTCTTGCCCGCGATCGTGCCGCGCCGCACGCGTAGCTGTGCCGTTGCCGCCTTGGTCGGATGGCGGTTCACGACGACGAGGTACGCCCGATGGCCCTTGCGCACGGCCAGCGTGATCAGCGCCGGGTACCTCTCGTCACGTGTTGACCGCCATCGCCCGCGACTGACCTTGCTGGCGAGCACTGTGCTGTTCTTGCGGATCACCCTCGACAGCTGCCCGCTGGTCACCGCCCACGCCGAGCGCGTCCAGCTGGGTGCGTGACCGAGGGTCGAGCGCAGCTGGAACGACGTGAGCGCGCCGCCGGTAGCCACCGGCACCCCACGGCGGACGAAGCCCACCACTTGCGAGGCCATGAACAACGCGTCGGACATGCCGAGGTCCCAGTGCGGGGCATGGTTCTGCGTGGGGATGCTGATGGCGCCGTACTCGGTGACCAGCACCGACACGTCGCTGCGGTGCTCGCGTTTCAGCGTCCGGCGCAGCCTCGGCAGCAGCCTCGACACCTTGCGCTCGGCGTCCATCTGCGAGTCGTGCGCGTCGAGCGGGTTGGCGAACGTCTTGCTGAAGATCCGGTACGGGTGCGCGGCTACGCAGTCATATCGGCGCTGGCCCATGAAGCGGACGAATGCCGGCCGGGACCACTCGCTGCAGACGTTGATCGACCGATCCACGTTCTTCATCGCCCGGCGCATGGCCGCGAAGCCCGCGTGCACCGACGTGTACGAGGCCCGCAGGTTGGGCTTGCGGGGAAGGGAGAGGCCGTGCTCGCCGTCGCCGAAGGTGAGCTTGCCCGAGCTGTTGTCGATCTCGTAGACGCGGGCGTTCGGGCCCTGGGCCTCGACCGACTTCACCCGCTGCCACTTCTTGCCCCGGACCATGATGGTCTCCGACCCGGGCGCCACCGGCGGGTACTTGATCTCCCGCTGCTGCTGGTTGAGCCGTGCCTCACCGGCCTTGAAGGCGCACCGCTTGCCGACCTCCTGGCCGGTGAACCGGATGCGCGCCCCGTTGACGTACCGGCGCATGGCCGTTCCGTCGTCGTTCCCGAGCCAGAAGCGCTGGTTGTGCAGGTACGGCTCGTTGCCGATCGTCCAGGTGCGGACGTTGTAGGGCGCCGGGTGGCCGTGCTGCTTGCGCACCCCGGCCCACGCCCTGCCCCCGTTGGGGTTGCGACCGCCGACCGGGTCGTTCATGAACTCGACCCACGCGGCGGCGTCGCGCGGCGTCTCGTTCAGGAACGGCATCGTGATGAGCGTCCTGGCCCCGACCCGCCGTGCGAACCGCATGTGCTCACGGATCCCGTACGTCGCGCGCACGCCCCTGCCGGCGCCGAGCTTGCCGTAGACCTGGCAGCCCCGCTTCTCCCGGGGGCCGATGGCCTCGCGCCAGTCGAAGAAGTTGGCCCGCGACCCGCCGGGGTAGCGAAGCATCGAGATGCCCGCCATGCGGGTGCCCGACACGACCCGTGGCTCAGGCGCGTTCCGGTCGGTGTTCCACATCCCGTAGCCGCGGAAGGGGAACCGGTGGTTGGAGCCGAGGACCATCGGTGACGCCTGTGGTCCGCGGCGGTGCGCGTTGATCGTGATGATCGCTCCGCGCCGCGGTCCTGCTTCGGCCGCGGTGGACGCCGCCTGGCCGTTGGCCGGACCGAACGCCGCCGGCAGTACCACGGCCAGCAGGATCATGACGAGGCCGACAGACACCAGCCCCGCTCGTCGATGTGCCCCCACGCAAAAAACCTCGCAACGGTCGGCTTCGGCGGCTGGCATCCGCCCGGACAACCCGAAACACCCTACGAGGCCCGGGGGTCGTGGGTACAACGAACCCGTGAACTGTCCCGAAACGGGCGTAAGTCGTCTGAAACTCTCGCCCGACTAGGGTTTCGTGCTCAGGAGTCCGATACCCGGAGCTCGGCGAGCGCGTCCTGCGATCCCTGGAGGTACTCCGCGAGGGCCTTCTTCTGCTTGCGCTTCGGCCGGGTCCCGGCCTTGAGCAGCACCCGGTGGCTCAGTACGAGGGCGTAGTCGACCAGCGCCTGGGCGACCTCCTGCTCCTCGGTCTGGTCCGTCGGCCCCGGGTCCACCGTGGGCTCCTTCGGCACCAGGTCGGCGATGTCGCCCACGACCCGCCAGCCGCCCTCGGCGATGTCCGCGGCGATCCGGTCCTGCATCGGCAGGATCCAGTCCAGGTCGTCGGCGTTGATGCGCAGCGGCCTGGTCGGCCGGTTCGCCGCCTTGCGGACGAGGTGCCGCTTGACCACCACCGGCCAGGCGTGGTGCCAGGTCGCCCGGCCGAGCGCCTCGTTGAGCCGACGCAACGCCTCGGTCTGCGCCGGGCCCAGCGACGGGTTGTTCCACTGCGGCAGGGTGCCGACACCGGACAGGTCGAGGTGGGCCGCCTCCCCGAAGCGCTTGAGCAGCAGCGACGGGTCCGAGCCCGACGGAGGCACGGTCACGAAGCTGACCCGGTCGTGACCGACCACCCGTCCCCAGGTGCGAGCGATGTGCCCGAGGTCCTGCTGCACCCAGAAGCCCTTGCCCGGCTGGGTCGTACGGCCGTCGGGATCGCGTACGGCGGCCGTGAACTCGGGCCATGACCAGGTCCGCCCGTTCTTGACCCGTTCCTGCCACGACGCCGGGACGACCCGGGCCAGGTCGCGGGCGGTGATGACGACGTCGACGTCGGCGCTGCCCAGCTCCTTGACGACCCGCCGGGCCTGCTTGTTGTTGGCGAACGACAAGAACTCCATCGAGACCGCGGCGTGCGGCCCGGGCCACTCGGTCACCTCGGTGCTGAGCCGCTCCCAGCCGCCCTTGTGCCGGGGCCCCATCGCGCGCATCCCGAGCAGCTCACGCATGGCGTGGATCTGGTCGTCCCACCGCTTCTCGCCGGGGAAGTTGATGCCTCCCTCGGCCAGCTGGCCGCGGCCCTCCCACAGCACGTTCTGGATGTACGACGTGCCGGTCTTGAACGCCCCGACGTGCAGCACGACGTGCAGCGGCTGCTTGTGCTCGCGCTTGACGGCGGACGTGTAACCGATCATGTGTCATCCCTACGCAGCACGGTGCGAGCCTTGCGCAGCACCCGGCGGGGCGCGATCCGGGCCGTCATCGAGGTCGTGGCCCGTGCCTCCGCCTCCTCCAGCGCCCGGCGGGCGTGGCGCAGCCGATCACGCTCGGCGGCCAGCTCGAGCAGCAGCCCCGCGACCGCGTCCACTCCTGCTGCGGCCATCGCGTCGGCGTCGGGTGCGTCCTGAACGGTCGTAGGCGCGCCCTCCGCGGCGACCGGCGCGGCCAGCAGGTCGTCGAGATCGCCGACGACGTCGTACCCCCGGCGGCGCAACGTGTCGACCATCAGCGTGGACTGCTCGGCCACCACGGTGCGTACGTCGTCGGGAAGCGCGAGGCGGGGCGAGCCCTTGCGGCCGGCGAGCACGTGGTGCGCCAGCCGGTCCTTCGCGATCCGGCCGTAGGCCGGCATCGGCAGTCGTCCGTCGAGCGCCACGTTGACCCGCCGGAGCAGCTCGGTCTCCGGCAGCCCGAGCGAGGTGTTGTCGCGGACCCCGGCGCCGAGGTCGTACGCATCGGGGTCGATGCCGAGCGTCGTGGCGAAGCGCTGCCACAGCAGGTCGCGGGGCGCACCCGGCGGCGGCACCGTCACCAGGTGCACCTGCTCGGGGGGCAGCGTGGAGCCCCACCGGTCCAGCACGTCGGCAGCGTCCTGGGTCTCCCAGAAGCGCGGCAGCCGGCGTCCCCGGGCCCGGGCGCTGCGCGTGCCGTCGGGATCGAGCACCGCGTCGATGAACTCCTCGAAGCTCATCCGCGAGCCGTGCTTGACCCGCTCCTGCCAGTCGGCCGTCACCTGGCGGACCAGGTCGCGGGCGGTCATGACCACGTGCACCTCGGCCGGGGCGAGGTCGCCGATCGCACGGGTCGCGAGGTCGCGCGGCGCGGGGGCGAACACCTCGTGCGAGATCACCACCGTGCCGGTGAGCGAGCGGGCCCGCTCGGCGACCCGCGGCCACACCCCCTTGGCTTGCGGCCGCCGTGCACCGGCGAACGGCACGTCGCGCAGGTCCAGGGCCGCCAGGAAGTGCTCGCTCGGCACCTTGGCCGCGTAGTGCACCCCCGTTTTCGCCAGCGCCTCGCGGTGGTGCCACAGCAGGCCTTGCAGGTACGTGGTGCCGGTCTTGGCCGCGCCGATGTGCAGGAAGACGCGTGGAGGGGACTGGTTCCGGGCGCTCATCGCTGACCCCTCGGGTGGTGGGTCGCCGGGTCGTCGACCTCGTGCTGCGGTCGGCGGCCCGCCGAGCGGACCATGCGGTACGCACCCAGCAGCCACCGCACCAGGCGGACCTGGTCGGACAGCTCGACCACGGTGCGACGGACCCGCGTGCCCGGCGGGAGCTGGCGATGCTCACGCAGCTGCCGGTTTGCCTGGTCGAGCTGGTGCTGCATCGCCCGGCGTTCGCGCTCCAGCACCCCCACGAAGTCGCCGCTCTCGGCGATGTAGTCACGGAGCTGTTTCTGCTGGTCGCGTTCGGCGCCCATCTCGTGCAGCAGCCGTCCGATGCTGCCCGCAGCCACCTGGAGCACTGCGTCCGCCGGTACGTCGTCCGGGGACGAGTGGGACTCGGCGTCGGAGCCGGGGTCCGGCTTGGGCGGCACGAGCTCGTCGAGGTCGCCGACGACGGTGCACCCGGACGCCCGCAGCGCGGTGCGCCACTCCAGCGCGCGCTCGTACAGGGTCTCCGCGACCTCGGCCGGCACCGTGATCCGCGCGTCCTTCGAGGTCATCGGCGCGAGCACCCGGTGCGCGAAGACACCCTTGAGCAGGTCGTCGCGCTGGTCGATGCGCAGCGGGTGCGCCAGCAGGTCCACGTTGACCCGGCGCAGCAGCGAGGTGGTGACGGTGTCCAGTGACGGGTTGCCGTCGTGCACGTCGAGGTCGAAGCCGCTCGCGTCGATGCCGCAGGCGTCGGCGAACCGCTGCCACAGCAGCTGGGGGTCGGCGCCGCTCGGCGGCACCGTCACGACGCGCACGCACTGCGCCGGCACCACGCTGGTCCACCGCCCGACGATGCCGGGGACGTCCTGCGCCTGGTGGAACCACCGGGACGCCTCGTGCTCGCGCGCGGGGTCCTCGAGCAGGTCCCAGAACTCGCGGAAGGTCTTGACCCGACCGTGCTTGGTGTTCTCCTGCCACTCCGCGGGGACCTGACGCATCAGGTCGCGGGCGGTGATCACGACTTCCACCGGGGCGGGGGCGAACGCCTCGACGGCGATCCGCGCGTGCTCTGCGTGGGCGCCACTGAACATCTCGTGGCTGATCAGGACGGTGCCCTCCCACGGGCGGGTCTCCTCGAGCAGCGCCGCCCAGCGGCCGGGCGAGCGGGGGTGCGGCTCCCCGCCCCAGCCGGAGTGAGTGAGGTCGAGCGCGGCCAGGAAGGCGGCGTCCGGCACCTCGCCCGGTACCAGCACCCCGCGGTCGCGCAGCAGTCCGCGGTTGCGCCACAGCACGTCCTGCAGATAGGTGGTGCCGGTCTTCGGGGTCCCCACGTGCAGGACCACACGCGTCGCCCTCGTACGGAGGGCCTGTTGCCGGCTCACCGCGTGGAGCCTAGCCAAGCCGGGCCGTTCTGCTCCCGGGTGGGACCGTGTCCCCGAGGGGGTGGGCCCGCGGTGAGAGGGTGGGGGATGGCGCGGGTCCGGGTGGCGCTGGTCGTGGTGGCCGCGTTGACGATCGCGCTGACCGGGTGCACCGGGGACGAGCCCGGGGCGGCGACCGCCGACCCGGAGCCGACCGGCTCGCCCACGTCGAGCCGGACGACGTCCGCGGATCCGCCCCCGACGACGCCGACCGACCCGCCGGCGACGTACGGGCCCCCGCGGTTCCTCCCCGCGGCCGCGCTCGTGACCGTGCAGCACCTGGCGGGCGACATCGGGCCGCGGCTGGCGGCGTCGCCCGCGTTCGACCGCGCTGCCGACTGGGTGGCGCGGCGGTTCGCGTCGTACGGGTACGACGTCAGCAACCAGCAGTTCCCGGTGCCCGCCGGGGACTCCTGGGGGGTCCCGGTCGAGGGGGGCACGTCGCGGAACGTGGTCGCGGCGCCCGCGGACTTCGACCCGCGCCGGCCGTGGCGGCTGGTCGGCGCCCACCTCGACACCGTCGCGGTCGCACCGGGGGCCGAGGACAACGGGTCCGGGATCGCGGTGCTGCTCGAGCTCGCCCGGCTCGCCGCCGGGAGACAGACAGCGCTGCCGACGGTCTTCGTGGCGTTCGGTGCGGAGGAGCCGCTGGGTGACGGCGAGGCGCTGCACCACTTCGGCTCCCGGCTGCACGCGCAGCGGCTGCCCGCCGCCGAGCGCCGCAACCTGCGGGCCATGGTGTCGCTCGACCGGGTGGGTGTCGGCGCCGGCGGGGTCGTGCCGGTCTGCACCGGTGGCGTCTCACCGCTGCGCGTGCGCAACGACCTGATCGCGACGGCCCGCGAGCTCGACATCACCACCAGCGCCTGCACCGACAACACCAGCAGCGACCACTACTCCTACGAGCTGGTCGGCGTCACGTCGGCCAGGCTCGGCAGCACCCCGTACGCGGGCTACCACTCCGCCGGCGACGTCCCCGCCGTCGTTCAGCCGGCCCAGCTCGGTCGCGTCGGCCGCGTGATGTGGGCCTGGCTCCGGTCCTAGCCGCGGATGGCGGGGTCCTAGCCGCGGATGGCGGGGTCCTAGCCGCGGATCGCGGTCAGGGTGGGAGCAGCTGCAGGCCGTCGATGTCGGCGAGGATCGCGCGGCGCCGGGCCCCGTGCACCGGACGTGGCGCGAAGTCGGGCCCGATCACGTACGCGGTCGGCCGGGCCCGGTCCAGCCCGCCGTCCCGGAACGTCAGGTGCAGCACCACGCCCTCCTGGGTCTGCTGCATGAAGTCCATGTCGAAGACGAAGTTGCCCAGCGAGTGCACGACGAACCGGCCGCGATGGCGCTGCACGTCCTGCACCCAGTGCGGGTGCCCGCCGACGACCACGGTCGCGCCCGCGCCCAGCAGCCGCCGGCCCACCAGCCGCTGGTCGGGCACCGGCTGGTGGGTGTACTGGTCGCCCCAGTGCGGCAGCACGATCGTCACGTCGGTGCGGTCGGCCAGCCGGCGCACCCGATCGGCGAGCCGGTCGAGGTCGGCGGGCACGATGTCGCCGGTACGCGGCTGCATGTGCAGGCTGGCGGCGCCGGCTGAGTCCGGCCCCGCCCGCCAGGTCTCGCCGATCGCGTTGAAGGCGAGGAAGCCGACCCGTACGCCGTGCCGCTGCACCACGACCGGTCGCCACGCCTCGACCCGATCGGCTCCCGCGCCGACCGGCGCGATGCCGGAGCCGTCGAAGGCCCGCACGGTCTTGACCAGTGCCGCCCGCCCGTAGTCGCCGGTGTGGTTGTTCGCCAGCGAGAGCACGTCGAACCCGGCGTCGCTGAGCCCGCGCAGCACGGCCGGCGGCGCGGCGAACGAGTCGCCGCCCTGCCGGGGTGGGCCGTCGTCGGACAGCGTGCTCTCCAGGTTGCCGACGGTGATGTCGGCGCGAGCCAGCTCCCGGGCCATCGGACGCAGCGGCGCGGACGGGTCGCCCGCGGCCGCAGCCGCGTCGCCCACCCGGCGGCCGAGCATGATGTCGCCCGCGATGGTGATCCGCACCGCGGTCGGCGGGTCGGGTGGCTGGCTCGTGGGCGGCGGCTCGGTCGGGCCGGACGACGAGGCGGAGCTGGGCAGGTCGGTGCCGGTCGTCGGGTCTGCACCGGCCTCGTCGCCGCCGGACGTGCATCCGACCAGCAGCACCAGCAGCACCGGTAGCACGACGCCGGACGCGGAGGCGGTGCCCGGCCCCCGCCGCGGGGACGTCACGATCAGCGTCTCGCGGCGTCGCGCGCCCGGGTCCGTACCCGGTAGAGGCTGGTCGTCGCGGTCACGAACAGGTCGCTGCCGTCGGATCCGCCGAAGCACAAGTTCGCCACCGTCTCCGGCACCGGCACCCGCGCCAGCAGCGCCCCGTCGGGAGCGAGCACCTGCACGGAGTCGGCGCTGGAGGTCCAGATCCGGCCCTCGGTGTCCACCCGGATCCCGTCCGGGATGCCGGGCTCGACCATCCGCACCACCCGGCCGGCCGCCACCTCCTCGCCGACGACGGCGTACGCGTGGATCGGGCCCGGCGAGCGGGCGCTGTCGGCGACGTAGAGCACGGACTCGTCGGGCGAGAACGCGAGCCCGTTCGGCTGGTCGAGGTCGGTGACCACCGCACGCAGCGCACCGGTCGCCGGGTCGAGCCGGAAGACGTGCCGCCCGCCGTACTCCTCCTCGCCGGGGTGGCCCTCACCGGGCGAGGTGAGCCCGTAGTTCGGGTCGGTGAACCAGATGCTGCCGTCGGAGTGCTCGACGACGTCGTTGGGCGAGTTGAGCCGGACGCCGCCGACCCGGTCGGCGAGCGTCCTGGTCGTCCCGTCCAGCGCGAGCTCCTCGACCGCCCGCCGCCCGTGCGAGCACTGCACGATCCGGCCGTCGCGGGTACGGGTACGACCGTTCGCGTACTCGGCGTCGGCGACCGCCACCCGCACCTCCCCGGACCGCGCCGACCAGGCGAGCACCCGGTTACCCTTGATGTCGCTCCACCAGACCTCGTCCAGCTCGGGAACCCACAGCGGTCCCTCCGACCAGGTCGCGCCGGTCGCGACGCGTTCTGCGGACGCGTCCTGGGGCAGCGGCATGCCGCCACCGTACGTCCGGTTGACTTCGGGCGTTACCGTGTGCCGCGACCGCTGTACCAGCGGTCACCGCCGGGGGAGCGGACGGGGAGCGCCCGTCCACGGCGTCCACACCACTACGCACACCAGCCCGCGACCAGCACCGGATCAGGAGACCTGCCCGTGGCCACCAAGGCGTCCGTCCCGGACGGAGGCACCCGGCTCGTCATCGTCGAGTCGCCTGCCAAGGCGCGCACGATCGCGGGCTACCTGGGCTCCGGCTACGTGGTGGAGAGCTCGATCGGCCACATCCGCGACCTGCCGCACAACGCGGCCGAGGTGCCGGCCAGGTACAAGGGTGAGTCGTGGGCCCGGCTCGGCGTCGACGTCGACAACGGGTTCACCCCGGTCTACGTCGTGCCGCCGGACAAGAAGAGCCACATCGCCAAGCTCAAGAAGCTGCTCAAGGACGCCGACGAGCTCTACCTCGCGACCGACGAGGACCGCGAGGGCGAGGCGATCGCCTGGCACCTCTACGACGAGCTGAAGCCGCGGGTCCCCGTGCACCGGATGGTGTTCCACGAGATCACCGCGACGGCGATCCGCGCAGCCGTCGAGAGCCCGCGCGAGATCGACCAGGCACTGGTCGACGCGCAGGAGACCCGCCGCATCCTCGACCGCCTCTACGGCTACGAGGTCAGCCCGGTGCTGTGGAAGAAGGTGATGTCCGGGCTGTCGGCCGGGCGGGTCCAGTCCGTCGCCACCCGGCTGGTGGTCGACCGGGAGCGGGAGCGGATCGCGTTCCGGCCCGCCGCCTACTGGGACCTGCAGGCGACCATGGACGCCGGCGAGGACGCGTCTCCCCGGCAGTTCCCCGCGCGGCTGGTGACCGTCGACGGCACCCGGGTCGCCACCGGGCGCGACTTCACCCCGCGCGGCGAGCTGGTCGCGGGCCGCGAGGTCCTGCACCTGTCCGCCGAGCGGGCCGGTGCGCTGGCCGGCGCGTTGCGCGAGCAGGACTTCACCGTCGCGTCGGTCGAGGCGAAGCCGTACACCCGCCGGCCCTATCCGCCGTTCCGCACCACCACGCTGCAGCAGGAGGCCAGCCGCAAGCTCGGCTTCGGTGCAGCCGTGACCATGCAGATCGCCCAGCGCCTGTACGAGAACGGCTTCATCACCTACATGCGCACCGACTCGGTGACGTTGTCCGCGGCGGCGATCGGTGCGGCCCGCGACCAGGTCCGTGAGCTGTTCGGTGGCGACTACCTGCCGGACGCGCCGCGGGCCTACACGTCCAAGGTCAAGAACGCGCAGGAGGCGCACGAGGCGATCCGGCCCTCCGGCGAGAGCTTCCGCACGCCGGCCCAGACCGGGTTGACCGGTGACCAGTTCCGGCTCTACGAGCTGATCTGGATGCGCACCGTGGCGTCCCAGATGCGTGACGCACAAGGGCGTTCGGTGTCGGTGCGCCTCGCGGCGAGCGCCACCACGGGCGAGCAGGTGGAGCTCGCGGCGTCCGGTCGCGTCATCACGTTCCACGGCTTCCTCAAGGCCTACGTCGAGGGCCTGGACGACCCGGACGCCGAGCGCGACGACCGTGAGTCGCGGCTGCCCGACCTCACCGAGGGCGACACGGTGACGGCCGCCGAGCTGGGTGCAGAGGGGCACGAGACCAGACCGCCGGCGCGCTTCACCGAGGCCACCCTGGTGCGTGAGCTCGAGGAGCGCGAGATCGGCCGCCCGTCGACGTACGCGTCGATCATCCGCACCATCCTCGACCGCGGCTACGTCTACAAGAAGGGCACCGCGCTGGTGCCGAGCTGGCTGGCGTTCAGCGTCACCCGGCTGCTGGAGACGCACTTCGCCCGCCTGGTCGACTACGACTTCACCGCCCGGCTCGAGGACGTGCTCGACGAGGTGGCCGGCGGCCGCGAGGACGCGCAGCGGGTGCTGGGCCGGTTCTGGTTCGGCGGCGACAACGGCGACGGCACCGGGCTCAAGCAGCTCGTGGGCGAGCTCGGTGACATCGATGCCCGCGAGATGGCGACGTTCCCGATCGACCCGCCGGACGCCGGGATCGCGTTGCGGGTCGGGCGGTACGGCCCGTACGTCGAGGACGCCGACGGCAACCGCGGCAACGTCCCCGAGGACCTGCCGCCCGACGAGCTGACCATCGACAAGGCGCGTGAGCTGCTCGCCAGCCCGGCCGGCGAGGAGTTCGTGCTCGGCGCCGATCCCGAGAGCGGCAACACCGTCGTCGCCAAGAACGGTCGGTACGGCCCGTACGTCACCGAGCAGCTGCCCGACGGCGCCCCCAAGGGCGCGAAGCCGCGCACCGGCAGCCTGTTCCAGGGCATGTCGCTCGACACCATCACGCTGGACGAGGCCCTGCGGCTGCTGTCGCTGCCGCGCACGGTCGGCACCGACCCCGAGTCGGGTGAGCCGATCACCGCGCAGAACGGCCGCTACGGCCCGTACCTCAAGAAGGGCACCGACTCGCGGTCGCTGGAACGCGAGGACCAGCTGTTCGGGATCACCCTCGACGAGGCCCTCGCGATCTACGCCCAGCCCAAGCAGCGCGGCCGGGCAGCGGCGTCGGCGCCGCTGCGCGAGCTGGGCGACGACCCCGGCTCTGGCAAGCCGGTCACGGTCAAGGACGGGCGGTTCGGGCCCTACGTCACCGACGGGGAGACCAACGCGACGCTGCGCAAGGGCGACGTGCCCGAGTCGGTCACCATCGAGCGGGCAGCCGAGCTGCTGGCCGAGAAGCGGGCCCGCGGGCCGGCACCGAAGAAGCGCACGGCAAAGAAGTCGACAGCAAAGAAGTCGACAGCGAAGAAGTCCGCGAAGAAGACCACCAAGAAGTCCGCGGCGAAGAAGGGATGACCCCGCCGCCTGCGACGCCCGACCCGTCGCAGGTCGCTGCCCCGCCACCGCCGCACAGTGTCTCCGCCGTCATGCGCATCCCGGCGTTCCGTCGGTTCTGGATCGCGCTCGGTCTGTCCAGCCTTGGCGACTGGGCCGGGCTGCTCGCGCTGACCGCTCTGGCCAACGAGCTCGCGGGAGCCGACTACGCCGAGCGAAACTTCGCCATCGCCGGCGTGTTGTTCCTCAGAGTCCTTCCTGCATTGGTGATCGGGCCGCTCGGCGGTTACCTGGCGGACCTGCTCGACCGTCGGCTGACCCTGGTCGTCGGGTCGATCCTGCGGGCCGCGATCTTCTGCTCCATCCCGTTGGTCGACACGCTCTGGTGGCTGCTCGTCGCCACCGTGCTGGTCGAGGTCGTCAACCTCGTGTGGTTGCCGACCAAGGACGCCACGGTGCCCAACCTGGTCCCGCGCGAGCGGCTCGAGGCGGCCAACCAGGTCGTGCTCACCACCACGTACGGCGCCGCGCTGCCGGCTGCGGTGCTGTTCGTCGGGCTGAGCATGCTCACCGAGGCGCTGCACTCCGCCATCGGCTGGTTCAGGGGCGCACCGGTCGACCTCACGCTGTACGTCATCGCCGCATCGTTCGCCGCCTCCGGTGTCGTGCTGCTCGGTCTGCGCGGTGCCATCCCTGCGGGCGCGTCGATCCCGGCCGAGGACCGGGTCGGAGTGCTCCGCGGCGTCGTCGACGGCTGGTCGTACGTGGTGCGCACCCGGCTCGTGCGCGGCCTGGTGCTGGGCATCGTCGGCGCGTTCGCCGCCGGTGGCGTGGTGATCGCGCTGGCGCGGGTCTACGTCGACGACCTCGGTGCCGGCGACCCCGGCTACGGGGTGCTGTTCGGGGCGGTCTTCGCCGGGCTCGGCGCGGGCATGTGGCGGGGTCCGCGGGCGCTGCGCGGTGTGACGCGTCGGCGCCTGTTCGGGCTCGCGCTGGTGGCTGCCGGTGTCGTGCTCGTCGGCATCTCGCTGGTGGCCGACATGGTGCTGGCCGCGCTGCTCAGCGTCCTGCTCGGCTTCGCCGCCGGGGTGGCGTGGGTGACCGGCTACACGATCCTGGGTCTCGAGGTCGAGGACTCGTTGCGGGGCAGGACGTTCGGCTTCGTGCAGTCCCTGGTGCGGCTGGCGCTGGCGCTGGTGCTCGCGGTGGCACCGCTCGCAGCCGGGCTCGTCGGCCCGCACCGGTGGCGGTTCAACGACGACGTGGCGGTCACCTACGGCGGCACCCAGCTGACGTTCCTGGTCGCGGCGCTGCTCGCGGTGGTCGCCGGAGTGGCATCCTTCCGGCAGATGAACGACCGACCGGGGGTGTCCGTGGCCGCCGAGCTGCGCCAGGCATGGGGCTCCCGCGGGGCGTACGCACCGCGCGGGGTCTTCGTCGCGCTCGAGGGCGGCGAGGGCGTGGGCAAGTCGACCCAGTCCCGGCTGCTGGGCGAGTGGCTGGCGGGGCAGGGCTACGAGGTCGTGCTCACCCGCGAGCCCGGCGACACCGATGTCGGTGCGGCGCTGCGGCGGATCGTGCTCGACCCGGCGACCGGTGAGCTGTCGGCGCGTACCGAGGCGTTGCTGTACGCCGCCGACAAGGCCGAGCACGTCACCCGGGTGGTGCGACCGGCGCTCGACCGGGGAGCCGTCGTGGTGACCGACCGCTACGTCGACTCGACACTCGCCTACCAGGGTGCTGGCCGCGACCTCGCCGTCGACGAGATCGAACCGGTGGCGCGCTGGGCGACCGGTGACCTGCGCCCGCACCTCACCGTGCTGCTGGATCTGCCTGCACAGCTCGGGCTCTCGCGGGTGGTGGGCCCGGACCGGATCGAGCAGGAACCGGTCGAGTTCCACGAGCGGGTGCGCGAGCAGTTCCGCGCCCTCGCTCGCGCCGACCCGGAGCACTACCTGGTGGTCGAGGGTGACGGCACCCCGGACGAGGTGGCGGCGCTCGTGCGCCAGCGGCTGCAGCCGCTGCTGGCCCAGGCCACCCGCGTCAGCCCCACCCCCTGACGTCCCTCTCCACCATCGGGTGAGCTGGTGTTGCCGCGACCACGACGCGAGATGCCGCCGATTGCATGTTCGGCGGCCCTGAACACGCAATCCGCGACATCTGGCTCGGCGCCAGCACCGGGGTGAGCACGCCAGCCGGTGGATCGCGGGTCAGGGGGGATCGAGGGCGAGCAGCGCCCGGGCCACCGCGGAGTCGAGCACCAGCACGTCGACCAGGCCGCCGCGCACGGCCGCCCGCACGGCCACCGCGCGCTCGGCACCGTAGGCCGAGCCGAGCACGACCGGCACCGCGCGCAGCTGGTCGAGCGTGATCGCCATCAGCCGGTCGTCGACCGGCCCCTCCGGGTGGCGGCCGTCGGCGTCGAACAGCCGCCCGGTCACCTCTCCCACCACGCCCCGCTTGCGGGCGTCGGCACGTTCGGCGCGGCTCAGCGCGCCGTGCACGGTCGACGTCCTCGGGCTCCAGCCACCGATCGGCACCACCGCGACGTCGAGCCGGTCGTAGCGCGCGACGGTCTGGGCGATGCCCGACTCGGCGCGCAACCCGGCCACCAGGCTCGCGTCCCGCACCAGCAGCGGTGCGTACACCGGGTGGGCCTGGCCCGCCGCCCACCCGCGCCAGCCGGCTCACGATCTCGGCACCGCCCATGGCGGGGTCGGTGCCGGCCATCGTGCCGCTGATCTGCACCACCGTGCACGGCGCCAGCCACTCGAGCGACGACACCATCTGCACGATCGTGCGACTGCAGGCGACGCCGAGCGTCTGGTCCTCCTCCACCAGCTCGCCGAGCAGCCCGGCCATCACCGCACCGACCGCCTGTCGGGTCTGCTCCTCGGGCTGGTCGGCGACGTCGACCACGATCACCCGGCGCAGCCCGAGGTGTCGCTGCAGCTGGTCGGACAGCTCCGCGTCCAGCGCCGAGGGCAGCTCGATGCTCACCCGCACCATGCCGAGCCGCTGCGCCTCGTCCAGCATCCGCGCGACCTGGAAGCGACTCACCCCGAGCTCTTCGGCGATGTCGACCTTGGAGCGCCCTTCGAGGTAGAACCGCCGCGCCACGGTCGCCGCGGTGACCAGCCACTCGGGTCCGCGGGCCTTGACAACCCTGGCCGTCCCTGGCTGACTGTCCATAAGAGCACGGTACCGCTCAGATGAGCGTTGTGGACAGACCCAGTACGCGAACGCGAGCGAGGGGATGACATGCGCGGCGTGTGGTTGCCCGGCCAGCGGGTGGTCGACGTGCGCGAGGTCCCCGACCCGGAGCCGGGTCCCGGTCAGGTGCTCCTGGCGCCGCGGGCGTCCACCATCTGTGGCAGTGACCTGCGGGCCATCTACCGCGAGCACCTGGGCGAGGGGCCGGAGGCCTACCAGGACGTGGTGGCCGGTCACGAGCCTGCGGGACGGGTGGTCGCCGTCGGACCCGGTGTGCCCGACGTGTCCGTCGGCGACCGCGTCGTCGTCTACCACATCAGCGGCTGCGGCCACTGCGCCGAGTGCCTCAAGGGATACCGGATCAGCTGCACCTCCAGCCGCCGCCAGGCCTACGGCTGGCAGCGCGACGGGGGGCACGCCGAGCTGTTGCTCGCCGAGGCCGGCGACGTGCTGGCGTTGCCGGACGCCTTGTCGTACGTCGACGGCGCCTGCGTGGCCTGCGGCTTCGGCACCGCCTACGAGGCGCTCCGCCGGGTCGACGTCAGCGGCGCCGACACGGTGCTGGTCACCGGGCTCGGCCCGGTGGGGCTGGCCGCCGGACTGCTGGCCAAGGCCCTCGGCGCCGCCTACGTGGTCGGCAGCGACCCGCAGCCGGAGCGGCGAGCGTTCGCCGGCAAGGTCGACGCGGTCGATGCCGCCGTCGACCCCGACGACCTGCCCGACGCGCTGCCCGTCGGAGCGGACGCCGCGATCGAGTGCTCCGGAGCCGGCGCCGCGCAGGCGGCGGCGGTCGCGGGCTTGCGCCGGTGGGGGCGGCTGGCATTCGTCGGCGAGGGCGGGCACCTGACACTGGACGTCAGCGCGCAGGTCATCCACCGCCAGCTCACCCTGCTGGGCTCGTGGGTGATCAGCACCTGGCGGATGCGCGAGCTGCTCGACCTGCTCGCCGTCCGCGGCCTGCACCCGCACGACGTCGTCACCGACCGCTTCAGCCTGGACGCCGCCGACGCCGCCTACCGCCTCGCCGACGACGGCGCCGTCGGCAAGGTCGCCATCGAACCCACGAAGGAGCTCGCATGAGGAGACAGCTGCTCGCCGGCTCCGCCGCGCTGCTGGCCGCGTCCGCCGCCGCGGGATGCGCGGGCGCTGGCACCCTCGGCCAGGGCAGCGGCGACAAGACGACGATCGTCGTGGCCATCGTGTCCAACCCGCAGATGGAGGACGCGATCGAGCTGTCACCGCAGTTCGAGGAGGAGAACCCCGACATCAACCTCGACTTCATCTCGCTGCCCGAGAACGAGGCCCGGGCGAAGATCACCGCGTCGGTGGCGACCGGCGGCGGCGAGTTCGACATCGTGATGATCAGCAACTTCGAGACGCCGCAGTGGGCCGAGAACGGCTGGCTGACCAACTTGCAGGACTACGCCGACGAGACCGAGGCGTACGACCCCGACGACTTCATCCCGTCCATCCGTGAATCCCTGTCCTACAAGGGCGATCTCTACTCGGTGCCCTTTTATGGCGAGTCGTCGTTCCTCGTCTACCGCAAGGACATGCTGGAGGAGGCGGGCGTGGAGATGCCGGACCAGCCGACGTGGCACGAGGTCGCCGACATCGCTGCCGAGCTCGACGACCCGGACAACGGCGTCTCGGGCATCTGTCTGCGCGGGTTGGCAGGGTGGGGCGAGAACCTGGCACCGCTCAACACCGTGGTCAACACCTTCGGCGGCCGCTGGTTCGACGAGGAGTGGAACGCGCAGCTCGACTCCGACCAGTTCCAGGAGGCGGTCGAGTTCTACGTCGACCTGGTGCAGGACCACGGTGAGCCCGGCGCCGCCACCAGTGGCTTCTCCGAGTGCGTCACGCGCTACAGCCAGGGTCAGGCGGCGATGTGGTACGACGCGACGTCGATGGTGTCCACGATCGAGTCCGAGGCCGACAGCACGGTGGTCGGCAAGAACGGCTACGCGCCCGCACCGGTCGAGCAGACCGATGCCTCAGGTTGGCTCTACAGCTGGTCGTTGGGCATCCCGGCGTCGTCGGACAACGCCGACGAGGCCTGGCGGTTCGTGTCCTGGATGACCAGCAAGGACTACATCCAGCGGGTCGGTGAGGAGCTGGGCTGGGCCCGGGTGCCGCCGGGCAGCCGGCTGTCCACGTACGAGATCCCGCAGTACGCCGAGCAGGCGGAGGCGTACGCCGAACCGACGTTGAACGCGATGGAGTCGGCAGACCCGAAGAACCCGACGGTCGACCCGGTGCCCTACACCGGCATCCAGTTCGTCGGCATCCCGGAGTTCCAGGACCTCGGCACCCGGGTCAGCCAGCAGATATCGGCGGCGATCGCCGGCCAGCAGAGCGTCGAGGAGACCCTCGACCAGGCGCAGGGCTACGCCGAGGTCGTCGGCGAGTCCTATCAGGAGGACTGATGACGAGCATCGCCGTGGCCAGTGGCCGCCGGGTCAAGGCACGCCCCTCGAAGGAGTCGAGCTGGTCACGGCGGGCGCCGCTGCTGCCTGCCCTGATCTTCACCATCGCCATCACCCAGGCGCCCTTCGTGGTGACGGTGTGGTACTCGCTGCAGTCGTGGAACCTGGTCCGGCCCGGGTCCGAGCAGTTCGTGGGGCTGTCCAACTACGTCGACGTCTTCGCCGACAGCCAGTTCCGCAATGCGGCGATCAACACGATCGTCATCACCGGCTCGTGCGTCGTCGTGTCGCTGCTGCTCGGGCTCGCCTTCGCCGTCCTGCTCGATCACGAGTTCGTCGGTCGCGGCGTCGTGCGCACCCTGCTGATCACGCCGTTCCTGGTCATGCCGGTCGCGGGTGCCCTGCTGTGGAAGACCACGATGTTCGACCCGGTCTTCGGGATCGTGAACTTCGTGCTGTCGCCGTTCGGCGTCGGAGACATCGACTGGGTGTCCCAGTACCCGATGTTCTCGGTCGTCACCGCGCTGGTGTGGCAGTGGACACCGTTCATGATGCTCCTGCTGCTGGCCGGCCTGCAGAGCCAGAGCAAGGAGGTGCTGGAGGCGGCCCAGGTCGACGGGGCCACCCCGTTGCGGACGTTCGTGTCGGTCACGCTCCCGCACCTGCGCAGGTTCATCGAGCTGTCGGTGCTGCTGGGCGCGATCTACGTGGTCAACACGTTCGACCAGATCTACATGATGACCCAGGGCGGTCCGGGGACGGCGACGTCCAACCTGCCCTTCTACATCTACCAGCGGGCGTTCCTCGGGTTCGACGTCGGCCAGGCGGCGGCGATGGGGGTGGTCGTCGTGGTCGGCACGATCATCGTCGCGACGTTCGCGCTGCGATTGATATTCACCAGCTTCGACGTCGAGGAGACCTGATGAGCAGACGATTCTCGTGGTCGGGGCTGCTCGCCTGGATCGCCGCACTGATCTTCTTCTTCCCGGTCTTCTGGATGGTGCTGACCGCGTTCAAGGTGGAGCGCGATGCGTACACCGACACCCCGTCGCTGTTCTTCTCGCCGACCCTCGACCAGTTCCGCACGGTGTTCGACTCGGGCCTGTGGCCCTACGTCGGCAACTCGGCGTTCGCCACGATCGTGTCGACCGCGCTGGTGATCCTGCTGGCCATCCCGGCGGCGTTCGCGCTCTCGATCCGTCCGGTGCCGAAGACCAAGGACGTCCTGTTCTTCTTCATCTCCACCAAGATGTTGCCGGTGGTGGCGGTGATCCTGCCGCTGTACATCGTGTCGCAGAAGCTGCACCTGCTCGACAACGTCTGGTTCCTCGTCATCCTGTTCACGGCGATGAACCTGCCCATCGCCGTGTGGATGCTCCGCTCGTTCATGCAGGAGGTGCCCAAGGAGGTGCTCGAGGCCGCCGAGGTCGACGGCGCGCACCTGCCGCGGATGCTGCGCGAGGTGCTGCTGCCGATGATCGCGCCCGGGGTGGCGGCGACCGCTCTGATCTGCGTGATCTTCGCGTGGAACGAGTTCTTCCTCTCGGTCAACCTCACCGCCTCGCGCGCCGGCACGGTGCCGGTGTTCCTGGTCGGGTTCATCACCAGCGAGGGGCAGTTCTGGGCGCAGCTGTCGGCGGCGGCCACGATCGCCTCGTTGCCGGTGATCATCGCCGGGTGGACCGCGCAGAAGCAGCTGGTGCGCGGACTGTCGATGGGTGCGATCAAGTAGGTCCCCGGCCGGTGGCATGCTGGCCGGCGTGACCGCGACACCGGGCCTCGAGCACGCGCTGACCGGTGTCTGGACGGGCGTGGTCGGCCAGGAGCCGCTGGTCGAGACGTTGAGGCCGGCCATCGACGGCGCCAGGCAGTGGCTCGACGGGCACGGCAGCTCCGCGATGACCCACGCCTGGCTGCTGACCGGTCCACCCGGGTCGGGCCGTTCGGTGGCGGCGCGGGCGTTCGCCGCCGCGCTGCAGTGCGACGAGGGCGGGTGCGGTGCGTGCGACCAGTGCCGCGAGGTGCTCGCGGGCTCGCATCCCGACGTCACCGTGGTCGACACGTCCGGACTGTCCATCGGCGTCGACGACGTACGCGACCTGGTGCTCAAGGCGGCGATGTCGCCGACGCGCGGCCGGTGGTCGGTGGTCGTGGTCGAGGACGCCGACCGGCTCACCGACCAGGCGGCCGACGCGATGCTCAAGAGCCTGGAGGAGCCGGCGCACCGTACCGTCTGGGTGCTGTGCGCGCCGACGACCGACGACGTGCTCACGACCATCCGGTCCCGGTGCCGGCACGTGTCGTTGCGTACGCCCCCCGCGGCCGCGGTCGCGGCCCTGCTCGAGGGCGGTGGCGTCGAGCCGGGGGTGGCGGCGTTCGCGGCCCGCGCGTCGCAGGGCCACATCGGCCGCGCCCGGGCACTTGCTCGCGACGAGGCAGCCCGCAGCCGGCGTCGCGACGTGATCGGGTTGCCGACCCGGCTGACCGACCCGGGCGCGTGCCTTCGGGCCGCGGCCAACGTGCACGAGGCCGCCACCGAGGACGCCGAGTCGGTGGCCGCACCGTTGGAGGAGCGCGAGCTGGCCGACCACCGCGACGAGTGGGGCACCGGCACCCGGGGGATCAAGGTGCGCGGTGAGCAGGGCGCCATGTCCGACCTGAAGAAGATGCAGAAGGCGCGGCGCACCCGGCTGGTGCGCGACGCGGTCGACCGGGCTCTGCTCGACCTGCTGTCGTACTACCGCGACGTGCTCAGCGTGCAGCTCGGTGGCGAGGGCCCGCTGGTCAACGAGGAGGTACGCCCCGAGCTCACCGAGCTGGCGGGACGTACCGACCCGGCACTGACCCTGCGCCGGATCGAGGCTGTGCTGGCGTGCCGCACCGTGCTCGACGAGCACAACGTCGCACCGTTGCTCGCCCTCGAGCAGGCGTTCCTGCGACTGCGGGTCGGCTGAGCCGGCACTGTGGATGACGCGGTGCCGGGCGGCGTCGCCGCCTACCCTGTGCGGGCACGGACGTCGACAGGGGGAACCGATGCGGTCCCAGCTCCGCCGCCACGCTGCAGCCGCGGGCGCCCTCGGGCTGCTCCTCACGCTCGTCGCGTGCACGGGTGACGACGCCGGCGCCCAGCCGAACCCCGACGATCCGCCGGCGTCACCACCGGGCCCGACGTCGCTGCCCCCCGCGGGCGACCTCGGGCCTGGCCGGGGCATCGAGCGCTACACCGAGCAGACGCCCGAGTGGGAGGACTGCGACGGCGGCTTCGAGTGCGCCACCGTGCAGGTCCCGCTCGACTACGACGACCTGTCCGGTGACACCGTCGGGCTGCTGGTCGCGCGGCGACCTGCCGATGACCCCGACGCACGGATCGGGAGCCTGCTGGTCAACCCCGGCGGCCCCGGTGCCTCCGGCGTCGCGTACGCCAGGGGGTTCTCCGCGTCCGTCGGCAGCACGGTGCTGGCGGCCTACGACCTGGTGGGCTTCGATCCGCGGGGCGTGGGCTCGAGCGAGCCGGTGGAGTGCCTCGGCACGGAGGAGCTCGACGAGTTCATCGCGTCCGAGGGATCCCCCGACAGCGACGCCGAGGTCGACGAGGTCCTGGGACAGCTGCACGGCTTCGGAGCCGCGTGCCAGCGGGCGCAGCCCGACCTGCTGGCTCACGTGTCGACGGTCGAGGTGGCGCGCGACCTCGACGTGCTGCGGGCCGTCCTCGGCGACGACCGGCTGCACTACTTCGGCGCGTCGTACGGCACGTACATCGGGTCGGTCTACGCGGAGCTGTTCCCCGACCGGGTGGGCCGGCTGGTGCTCGACGGCGCGGTCGACCCCACGCTGTCCAAGACCGAGATGGACCTGCAGCAGGCGGTCGGCTTCGAGACCGCGCTGCACGCGTACGCGGCCGACTGCGTGTCGAAGGAGAGGTGCCCGCTCGGCGACGACGCGGACGCGGGCGTGGAGCGGATCAGGCAGCTGCTCGACGATCTCGACGCCGAGCCGCTGGCGACCGACGACCCCGACCGTCCGTTGACCCAGGCGCTCGGCACAGCAGGGCTGTCGTTCCCGATGTACCTCGAGGCGTTCTGGCCGGGCCTCAGCCTCGCCCTCGAGGACGCGTTCGAGGGGGACGGTGCGCTCCTGCTCAACCTGGCCGACGTGAGCACGTCGAGGACCAGCTCGGGATACGCCGACAACAGGGTGCAGGCCATCTACGCCGTCAACTGCCTCGACGACCCGTCGGTGGCCACCGTCGAGGAGGTGCGGGCGAGCATCCCTGACTTCGAGCAGGCGGCTCCGGTCTTCGGCGAGGGTGCGGCCTGGACCCGGCTCGCGTGCACCGACTGGCCGGCGCGTGCCGCGCACCCGGTGCCGGAGATCGACGCTGCCGGTGCGGCACCGATCCTCGTCGTGGGCACCACCCGCGACCCGGCGACCCCGCTGATCTGGGCCGAGGCGCTGGCCGAGCAGCTGGACTCCGGCGTCCTGCTCACCCGCGACGGTGACGGCCACACCGCCTACGGCATGGGCAACGAGTGCATCGACGACGCCATCGAGGGCTACCTGGTCGACGGCGTGGTGCCTGCCGACGGCACCGCCTGCTGACAGCGGGAGGGGTCAGAGCCGGCCGAGCACCCGGTCGACGTCGACCAGGATGGTGACCCGTCGGGGGTTGACTCGTGGCTGGCGGTAGCGGGCGGCGTACCTTCGCTCAGACTCGGCGATCTCGGCGCGATCCCGTGACACCCGCGCGACGCCCTCGAGCGTCGACCAGCGACGACCGTCCACCTGGCAGATCGCCACCCGTGCCGCGCCGCCGGCCCGCTCCACGTTGCGCGCCTTGACGCTGCCGTCGCTGGTAATGACCCGCGCCGTCATCGTGGCCGGGTCGTACGTCGCCCCGACCGCCACGACGTGCGGCGACCCGTCCGCGCGCAGCGTGGTCAGTGCGCAGAGATGTCGCTCGGTCCAGAACGCCACCAGGTCAGGGTCGTGCGGGTCGGGGGAGGTCACGGCGCGGACGGTAGCCGACGTACGCCCACGTGGAACCGGATCGGGCCGGACGCCGCCTCGTCGCTACACTCTCCCGGTTGCCGTGGCAGCTGCTGCGGCGATGTGCCGCCTTAGCTCAGTTGGCCAGAGCGACGCACTCGTAATGCGTAGGTCGTGGGTTCGATTCCCACAGGCGGCCCCCACGTTTCTGTAAGAGCCCGGGTCCTTGTTGACAGAGTGGCTCGGGTTCTTGCTTTACACGGCTCCGGTAGTTGCTTGACGGTGGCTTCGGTTCCTCCTTGACACTCGCTCATGGTCAAGGAGTTGAGTGTGCAGGAGCAGAAGTATCAGGCGGTCATCGCGGTGCTGGCCGATGGCCGGTCGGTGCGTGAGGTGGCGCGGCAGGGGGGTGTGTCGCGGCAGTCGGTGCATGCGTGGCTGCGGCGCTACGAGGAGTCCGGGCTGGCGGGTCTGGCGCCGCGTTCGACACGGCCGGGGTCGTGTCCGCACCAGATGCCGGGGGTGGTCGAGGCCAGGATCTTGGAGATGCGTCGGGCGCATCCGGGGTGGGGTCCACGGCGGATCTTGTATGAACTCGGGCGCGCTGGCGGGCCGGTGCCGTCGCGGTCGGCGATCTACCGGTGCCTGGTCCGGGCGGGGCTGATCGAGCCGCAGGCACGGCGTCGTCGTGACGAGCACTGGAAGCGGTGGGAGCGTGGCGAGCCGATGGAGCTGTGGCAGATGGACACGGTCGGCGGGTTCCTGCTGGCCGACGGGCACCGGGCCAAGGCATTGACCGGGATCGATGACCACTCCCGGTTCTGTGTCAGCTCCTACCTCGTGCTGCGCGAGACCGCCCAGCGTGTCTGTGACGGGCTGGCGGCCGCGATGCGGACCTACGGGGTGCCCGCGGAGATCCTGACCGACAACGGGAAGGTGTTCACCGGCCGTTTCAACCGGCCGCCCGTGGAGGTGCTCTTCGATCGGGTGTGTCGGGAGAACGGGATCACCCATCGGCTCACCGAGCCCCGTTCGCCCACCACGACGGGGAAGGTGGAGCGGTTCCACCGCACGCTGCGCACCGAGTTCCGCACCGACCGGACCTTCGAGGACCTGGCGACCGCGCAGGCCGAGCTCGATGCGTGGGTGATCGAGTACAACCAGCGGCGGCCGCACTCGGCGATCGGGATGATGCCGCCGATCGAGAGATTCTCCCGGCGCGTCGAGCCGGCGCGGACGCCGGCCGTCCTCACCGGTGCCGACCGCACCGGCGACGAATGGGTGGCCCGCAGGGCCGGCGCGAACGGGGTGATCTCGGTGTCGTGGCAGCAGATCTGCCTCGGCAAGGCCGCGGCCGGTCACAACGTCGACGTGCACGTCACCGACCGGGTGCTGCAGGTCTGGGACGGCAACCAGCTGCTCAAGACCGTGGCCCGCACCAGCCGAGGGGAGGTGCGCAAGAAGCGAGCCTCGACCCCCACGGCCGAGGTCTAATCTCACACAGAGTGTCAAGCAGGTACCGACATCCTCACGTCAAGCAGGAACCGAAGCCGAACAGCGGCCCCCACGTTTCCGCAGGTCAGAGGCCATAGTCTACTGATTCATGGATCAACAAAGGCTAGCGGGTGCAGCCAGGATTGCAGCCAAGTGGCAGGTGACGAGCACTCGGTGTGGCCCGAGCCTGGTTCCACAGCGGTCCAGAACGGGCCAGTGGGTGTCGTTACTCCCGCATCTTCCGGCGGCCGCCGCGCACAGCGAATGCGTGAGTTGTGCGGCGGTATGCGAGAGGGGTCAGCGGTCAGGGAGACGACTACGCGTACGCCAACGAACTAGGGGCCCGCGGGCGAGCACTTCGTACCCGGCGCCGATGACCGCGAGCGCGATGAGGTACGCACTGAACGACGTCCAGCTGGACTCCTACCTCCGGCATGCGTGGCGTGACAACCGACGAGCGGGCCCCGGGACCGACGGCCAGGAGAACCCTGTACCGACGTGTGGTTGTACCCAACCCCGTATTCGTCGACGTCCGCTGAGCGCGACTCTCCGGCTGTGCTCGATGCTGCTTGGATCAGGCCATGTTCTGGGGTTTGGTGGCTCGCACGATTGCTCCGTGCATCCCGCGGGCTGCCTCGTGGGTGAACTCGACGGACGCATCGACGAACCCGGCGTCGCTCAGACCGTGAAGGTACTCGCTTCGGGACAGGGCACCGGCAATGCAGCCCACGTAGCTGCCTCGTTGGGCGCGGTCTGCCGGGCTGAGCTCGTCCTCGGCGACGACGTCGGAGACCCCGACTCGTCCACCGGGGCGTAGCACACGCTGCATCTCGGCCAACACGGCCGGCTTGTCGGTCGACAGGTTGATCACGCAGTTGGAGATGACCACGTCTACCGACTGATCCGGCAGCGGTATCGCTTCGATGTGGCCTTTGAGGAACTGCACGTTGGTCGCGCTGGCGCTGCTGGAGTTGGACCTTGCCAGCTGGAGCATCTCGTCGGTCATGTCCAGGCCGTAGACGAAACCGGTGCTGCCGACTCTGCGGGCTGACAGCAGCACGTCGATGCCGCCGCCGGACCCGAGGTCCAGCACAGTCTCACCCTCGTGCAGGTCTGCGACTGCGATCGGGTTGCCGCAGCCCAGGCTGGCGAGCAGCGCCTCGGTCGGCAGGCTGTCGGCGTCGGCTGCGTCGTACAGGCCGCTGCCGAACGGCTCTTCCACCCGCAGCGTCGGGCTCGTGTCACTCCCGCAGCACGAGCTGCCGTTGTCTTCGTCCGTGATGACCGGCAGCCCAGCCTCGCTCGTCGGTCCGCAGCATGATGCTGCGGATCCGGTCACTACTGCGGTCGCGGCTTGGGCGTAACGCTCGCGGACCTGGTCCCGCAGCTGCTCATCGGTCGCCATGGTTTGCCGCCCTCTGCCTGGTGTACCGCTTGTTGTCGGTATCGCCACGCTGCCGTAGCCATCGACGACTGTCAATGGGTTGGGATCTGGTGCGGTAGCAGGACTCAGGGGCTGTCAGGGGAAACTCCGAGCTCGCGGAGCAGCCGCCTGACGCGGCCTTCGATCTCGTCCCGGATCGGCCGTACGTCGTCGATGCCTTGTCCGGCGGGGTCGTCGAGTGTCCATTCCTCGTACCGCTTGCCCGGGAAGATGGGGCAGGCGTCGCCGCATCCCATGGTGATCACCACGTCTGCTGCCTGGACGATCTCGTCGGTCCAGGGTTTGGGGAACTCCTGAGTGATGTCGATTCCGCGCTCGGCCATCGCCGCGACGGCTGCGGTGTTGAGTTCTGCGCCGGGTTCGGATCCTCCGGACCAGGCGACGGCGCTGTCGCCGGCGAGGTGTTGGAGGAATCCAAGCGCCATCTGGGATCGTCCGGCGTTGTGGGTGCACAGGAACAGCACGGTGGGAATGCCGGTCAGCGCCCGGCCTTCCACCTTGGCCAGTGCCTGGAGCCGTTGGCGAGCAAATCGCGCAGCCAGTAGTGGGAGGAAGTTGGGGATGGTGGCTTGGCCGGCGAACTGGTCGTAGGACGAGTGCAGGAAGCGCTCGATCGTTTCCGTGCCGAACACGTCGGCGAACTCCCGGTGTAGCGACCGGGCGGCTGCTCTGAGGGCGAGGTCCTGGTCGATGGTGAGGTCGGGATGCTGGTTGGTCATGGGTTCCTCACTTGATGTGGAAAGCGGGATCTTCCGAGCGGTCGGTCCTGTCCCGGGGCGGGGACGAGGTGGCCGGATGCGGCAGCACCTCGTCATCGGCAGACTCGGCCATGTCTGGGTACAGCGACCACGCGAGGCCGGCCCCAATGGTCGCGCCCACCATCTGGGCGCCGACGAAACCGGCGACCGAGGCGGGGTCGATGCCGGCGAAAGTGTCGGAGAAGACCCGGCCGATGGTGACGGCGGGGTTGGCGAACGACGTGCTCGAGGTAAACCAGTAGGCCGCGCCGATGTAGGCGCCGACAGCGGGTGCGACCACCGCCATGCGATCGCTGCGCACGAGCGCGAAGATCAACAAGACCAACCCGGCGGTCGCGACGACTTCTGCCAGCCACAGGTGAGCCCCGCTCCGTTCTGTGTGGGACAGCTCGACCAGCGGCACCGCAAACATGGCGTTGGCCAGCAGCGCACCGCCGACGCCGCCCACGATCTGTGCACACACGTACGGGACGACCTCGCGACCAAGCAGGCCGCGGCCGGCTTTGCGGCCCAGTGCCCAGTCCGCCGCCGACACCACCGGGTTGAGGTGAGCACCGGACACCGGGCCGAAGACCAGGATCAAGACCGTCAGGCCCAACACCGCTGCGGTGGAGTTCTCCAGCAGCTGCAGACCGACGTCGCCCGGGCTGAGCCGCTGTGCGGCGATCCCCGACCCGACCACCACCGTTACCAGCAGACCGGTCCCCAGCGCCTCGGCCAGCAGGCGCCGAGCCAGCAGCAGCGCCGAGTCGGAGTCCATCAGCAGGGCCTCTTGGTGGCCGATCGAGCGCTCGCCGCCAGTGCATGAAACTGGGCCGCGACCGCGTCCAACACCTCCGGTCGGAGCCGGTAGTAGGTGTAACGACCGCGCCGCTCTGTCTCGACCACTCCAGCCTCACGCAGCTGCCGAAGATGGTTCGACACCCCGCTCGGCAATGAACCGGTCTCCTCAGCAAGGTGACAGGTGCACAGCTCGGCCTCGGCCAGACGTGCCACGAGCCGGGCACGCAGCGGATCGGCGAACAGGCGGAGGAGGTCGTCGTCGAGACGATCGTCGACAGGACTCACGGCAGGATTCACGGCAGGCTGACTAGTCATCGCAGCGTGAATCGTGCCGGATGACGTGTGGTCGGGGCAAGCGAACGTTTGGTGAACGTGCTGGCCATGGGCCTGGGCAGGTGGTCAGAGACCCAAGGCGGCGGGAGCGTTGCGCGCGTGGGCCACCAGCGCCGGGACGACGAATTCGGCGTCTCGGCTCACTCCGCGCAGGGTGTTGGACGAGAAGGAGCGCTGGAACTCCAGTCCGAGGTAGACCAGCCCGGGATGCGTCGTGGAGATGCCGCCGCTGTGCAGTGGCCGCCCGTTGGTGTCGAGGGCGCCGAGGTCGCGCAGGTAGGGCAGGCTCGGTCGGTAGCCGGTGGCGAAGAGCACCGCGTCGGCGTGCTCGCGGGTGCCGTCTGCCCAGACGACCTGATCGCGGTCGAACGCGGTGAACATCGGGCGCCGGTCCATCCGACCGGATCGCAGCGTCTCCGCGTAGCGGCCCGGCTCCACGACCAAGGGCCCGGAGAGGATCTGCGCGAGCCACTCGGGCGGCAGCAGGTCGAACCCGGTGCTGGCGAGCCAGTAGTGCTGATCGCGGCCGTTCACGAACTGAGGCAGGAACCGCAGTGGTGCATGAGTGGCGAGGGTGACCGAGGCGACCTCGGACAGCTCGTAGGCCACCTGGACGGCGGAGTTTCCGCCGCCGACCACGACGACACGCTGACCGGCGTACGGCCGTGGCTCGCGGTAATCGGCAACGTGCAGCACTGCGCCGGTGAACCGGTCCTGTCCGGGCAGGACCGGACGGTGCGGGTTGGCGAACGAACCGCTGGCTGCGACGACGCCCACCGCTGGGATGCTCTGCCCATCGGCGGTGTGGACCACGAAACCGCGGCCGTCAGCGGCGACGGACGCGACCCTGTTGTTGGTTCGAATCTCGGTGTCGAGGCGGTGGGCGTAGCGCTCCAGGTAGGCGACGACCTGATCCCGGCCAGGGTAGGAATCGGGATCGCCGGGGAAGGGCTGTCCAGGAATGGAGCTGTACTGCGCCGGCGAGAACAGAGCCAGGCTGTCGTAGTAGCCGGGCCACGACCCGACTGGTCGTTCGCCGGCTTCGAGGAGGAGTGGCTCGAGGCCGGCATCGCGTACGGCTCGAGCGGCGGCGAGGCCGGACTGGCCCCCACCCACGATGACGATCGGGTCAGTGGTCGTCCTCATGCCAAGTATCATATCGCTACATCGTAATATAACAAGATGACGCTTTGAAGGTTAGAGTGCGTGTCAGGAGGTGAGGGCATGTCGAAGCGAGCGGCCGTGACTGACGAGCTGCGTCCCACGACGCACGAGTTCCTCAAGGCGCTGGCTAGCCCGACCCGGCAACGGATCATGCTGCTGTTCGCCAAGGGAGCAGAGCTGTCCGTGGGAGAAGTCGCCCAGCGGGCAGGCATCGGCCAGTCCACCGCCTCCCAACAGCTCAGCCTGTTGCGCAGGGGCGGCATCGTCACCTCCCGGCGCGAAGGCAAGGAGGTCTACTACCGGGCTGACAAGGACGGCACCACGACGGCCCTGGCCGATCTGCAGGCCTACCTCCAGGCCTGTTGCTAGCTGGGGCCTTCGCGGTCCAGCCACCGCCGATGCCGGGGGTGGACACGTTCGCGGCGAGGTGCTGGAGGACGGCCACCACGCTGACGGCGGCGACGACCACGGCCGCTCCGCCCTGATAGACGATCAGCAGTACGCCGCCGACGGCGGCGGGCCGGGATCCGCTCCCTCAGCAGCAGCACGGACAACAGCAGGATGAGCACCGGCTCGAGCGTCCGGAGGAGTACCGACAGGCTGGCCGTGATCGAGACCAGGCCGAGTAGTCCGAGCGCGATGCGTGGACCTGGATCATGCAGACGTCGGGCACCGCCATGTCGCCGTCAGCACCGCCGGAGATGGTGCTTGACGATGTAGCTGCCCACCTTGCGGCCGAGCGCCTTGCCTTGCTCGGTCGCGAAACGGAAGTGGATGCCGGCTCTCACGCGCGAATCGGCGTTCTCGTTGGCCGCCCGGGTGAAGGTGTTGAACGAGCGGACGGGGTTCGCCGGCAGCGCCGTCAGTGAGTTCCATCGAGAACGGCACATGGTCGGTCCTGAAGCACCGCTTGAGGACCTCGGCCGCTCCGGCGCCGAGGGCGCTGTGGGTCGAGGGGTAGTCCTGGACCGGCGGGGTCTCGAGATAGCTCTGCCAGGTAGCGTCCTTGACGGTGCTGGGGTTGCCGTCGGTGTCGCCGGCTCGGATCGCGGTGTAGGGCCGCCAGAAGTCCCAGTGGTACTTGGAATCCCAGCCCGCGACGTAGCTGTCGTAGAGGGTCATGCTGACGAGCGCGAACATCCGGGCGGCGCGCCAGAGCTTCAGCTCTTCGCTGGTCGTGGTGACGCGGGCGACGCGGGTCCAGCCGATCTCGGAGGCCTCGTACCACCAGTTGGCGTAGTTGCTCTGATCCGTGGTGCGGGTCGTGCTGTCGATGGCTCCGACCGACTTGACCTCGTTGTAGGACCTCGCGTAGGTGCGGCTCGTCAGCGCCGGGGGCGCGGGCACGCGGAACTGCTCGGGAGATTCGAGTCCGAACGGCGTCGCGTACCGGAAGTCCTCCGCGAAGGTGAAGTCGTACGGGGGGACGAACTGGTAGTCACCCGGCTGTGTGCCCGGCGTGTAGTCGGGGCTCAAGAGGTCGACGTCCGTGCCATCGTTCTGACGGAGCGCGACGATGGCCGCCGCCGCCTTGGCTCCCAGGGTGAGAGCCTTGGTCTTGCCGCTGCCGTTGGGCACCGTCGCGAGCCAGGTCGCGAGCTCGGCGTCCAGCGTCGCCTGCTGGGCGGGATAGACCGCCACGAGCACGTCGTGCGCCGCCTTCGCCGCGGCCGCGATCGGGTTCGCGCCGTTCGAGCGGCCAAAGTAGGCGTACTGGTCGAACCTGTGGTCGATGGCGTTGAGCGCGTCGTGCATCGCGATGTGCATCATCGCCTGGTGTCGCGTGCCCATGAACGAGACGAAGCCGTCGTCGGTCATCGCCGCTTCGAAGACGATCCGGCTCCAGTCGACGACGACGTCGCCATTCCGTCACGGTGGAGACCGTCGAGGCGACGTCGTCGTCCGCGATCCTTCTTCGAGTTCCGACAGCGAGACCTGTCTTGGCGTGCACGTCGGAACTCGGCAGCACGAACGCGATCGCGAGCGCCGTGGCGAACGCGTTGTAGCGACGCCGCGTCACTATCCCTCCGATACCCTTTCGCGGCCTGGTGGCTGGGCGAGTGTGCGGTTGGCGGTTGCTGTCCATGGCCATCTCCTTGCGTGACTTCGGGTCTAGCGCCCGTATTCACCGCAGTTCTTTCAGGCGCCGGTACTCACCTTGTGCTCACGCGGTATCGATCCGGTACATGCGGCGTTGACGCCACTGCAGAAGGCGCGCACATTCGATCCGTGGGTATCTCCGTTCTGGGACCCCTGAGGCTCGACGACTCGGCCTCCCGCCTGGGCACCCGGGAGAGACTCGTCCTCGCCGCCCTCGCGGTGGCTGGCGACGAGTCGCTCAGCGCTGACCAGCTCTCCGAGGTGGTCTGGGGAGACACACCCCCAGCGTCGTGGCACAAGAACCTGCAGACCTGTGTCGTCCGGCTCCGCAAGGTCCTCGGTCCCCAGGCCATCGAAACCACCGGCCACGGCTACCAGCTCACCCTCCCGGTCGACGCTGTCGACGCCCGCCGGTTCGAAGCGCTCGCCACCCGCGGCCATGAGCTCCTCGAGCTCGGTGAGGCCGACCGTGCGGCGTACCTGCTGGGCCAGGCGCTCGCCCAGTGGCGCGGACGCCCGTACCCCGAGCTCGAAGAGTGGGAGCCCGGCAGCCTCGAGGCGTCCCGCCTGTCCTCGCTCCACCTCGACGCCCAGGAATGGTGGCTCGAAGCCTCCGTTCAGGCTGGCCGCCACCGCGAGGTCCTCGCCCAGGCCCAGGCGCTGGCCAACGCCGCTCCACTGAGGGAACGGCGGTGGGAGCTGCTGGCCCTTGCCCAGTACCGCGCCGGCAGGCAGGGCGAAGCCCTGCGCACCATCTCCGGGGTCCGGCGTCGCCTCGTCGACGAGCTTGGCATCGACCCAGGCCCAGGGCTCGGCGAACTCGAGCGGGCCATCCTCTGCCAGGACCCCGACCTCGACACCACCGAAGCCCGGCAGCGTCCCGGAGACGCCTGCCCCTACCTCGGCCTCATGTCCTACGACGTCGACGACAACGAAAGCTTCTTCGGCCGCGACCGCGACATCCGACTCTCCCACGAGCGTCTCGAGGCCCAGGGCGTCCTCGCCGTCCTCGGCCCGTCCGGGAGCGGGAAGTCGTCGCTGGTTCGTGCCGGCATCGTCGCGGCGCTAGCCCGCGAGGGGCAGCACTGCGACGTCCTCACCCCAGGACGGAACCCCGTCGCTGCCCTGCCCCCGCCCCGGACCAGCGGCAAGCCCCGACCGCTGGTGGTCGACCAGGCCGAGGAGCTGTTCTCCCTGAGCCACGACCAGGCCGAACGGGAACGGTTCGTCCAGCTGCTCGCCGACCACGCCGAGGTGGCGCCGCTGGTCCTGGTTCTGCGTGCCGACCGGATGGGAGACGTCTCGGCACACCCAGTACTGGCCCAGCTCGTCGAACGCGGTCTGTACGTGCTCCCCGCGATGTCACCCGAAGACCTGCGCGCCACCATCGAAGGACCCGCCCGCCAAGCCGGTCTCATCGTCGAGCCCGGACTCACCGACCTGCTCGTACGAGAGGTCGAGAACGAGCCCGGCGCCCTCCCGCTGCTCTCCCACACCCTGCGCGAGACCTGGCTGCGCCGTGAAGGGCGGACCCTCACCGTCGCCGGTTACCAAGCCTCCGGCGGGATCCGCGGAGCGGTCGCGCAGTCCGCCGAGTCCCTTTACGCCGAGCTCGACCCCGACCAGCGGCACGCGCTGCACGACCTCCTGCTCCGGCTCGTTTCCCCGGGCACCCAAGGCGAAGCGGTCCGATCCCGGCTGCCGCGCCGCCAGATCGTCACCCATCCCGCCCACGACGAGCTCGTCGACCGGCTCATCCGGGCCCGGCTGGTTACCAGTGACGACGGCTTCGTCGAGATCGCACACGAGGCGCTGGCCCGCGCGTGGCCCCGACTCCGCAGCTGGCTGGACGACGACATCGAAGGCCAACGGATCCTGCACCACCTCTCCGCCACCGCCGAGGCCTGGGACTCCCTGGGTCGCCCACCCAGCGAGCTGTACCGAGGCGTCCGCCTCGCCCAGGCCCTGGAGTGGCACGAACAGCCGCACCCCGAGCTGACCGCGACCGAACAGGAGTTCCTCGACGCCGGCGCGGACCTCGCCGACGCCGAGGAGCGCAGCGCGGCCGAGAGAGCGCGTGTGCAGTCTCGGCTGATCCGGCGGCTCCGGATTGTACTCAGCGGCGCCGCCATACTCCTCGTCCTCGCCCTCATAGCCGGCGCGATCGCTGCCGTGCAGTCAAACCGCGCCGGTCGCAACGCTGCGGAGGCGCGCGACGCGGCCGAGACCGCGCGACAGGCCGCCGTCTCCGCCGATGCGCGGCGGGTCGGAGCCAGATCGCAACTCACCGACGACATCAGCCTCTCGCTGCTGCTCGCGGCCGCGGGTGCACGGCTGGACGATTCACCGGAGACCCGAGTCAACCTGCTCACCGCGCTGGCAAAGCGGCCGCAGCTGGTCCGGTCGGCGCCGCCCGGCGGCGACCACCTGGACTACATCGACGTCAGTCGAGACGGCCGCTGGATCGCCGCCTCCGACGATCAGATTCGGATGCACCTCTACGACGCCGCCACCAACCGGCTGCTGCGCAGCTACGACGCCGGCCGGCCAACCGAGGACGAGCTGGTGTGGATCGTCGGGGCGTTCAGCCCCGACAGCAAACAGCTCGCCGTCATCCTGGCCTTCCAGGAGTCCACCGAGCCGGTGCGCCTGCTGGATCCGGACACCATGAAACCGACGACGACGCTCGACGTCCCCGGCGGCAAGCCGGTGTGGGGAGTGGACGTCCAGTTCAGCGCCGACGGACGCTTTCTGGCGGCCACGATGCAGACTTTCCCCCTGGTCAAGGACGACCCTCTTCTCACTCCGGGGTACGCGGTGGTCTGGGACCTCCGCTCCCCATCCTCGCCGCCCGTGCGGGTGCCGACCGGCATCGGTTACGAGGGCGTGGCGCTCAGCCCGGACGGCCAGACCTTGTACACCAGCTGGCCGTTGACGGCGTACGACGTGGCGACAGGTCGGCGGATCTGGCGCCGGGACGCAGTGGGGAGGGGTCAGCCGCGTCTCGACGTGAACGCCGCGGGAACTCTGCTTGCTGTCGTGGACCAAACCCGCCGGGACGCGTTCCTGGTGGACGCGTCCGACGGTGCGACGGTCGAGCGGCTGCGGGGTCACCGGGTAGGTGTGGCCGACATCCGGTTCTCACCTGACGGCTCGCTGGTGGGGTCGGTCTCCGGCGACGGCGAGCTCATCGTCTGGGACACCGCCACCGCCCGGCCACTGGAACGGTGGGACACCTTCGGTGAGTGGGGCGTCGGGTTCAGCCCGGACAATGACCTGGTCTACGGCGGCGGCGGCGGCGTCGATTCGATGCTGCGCACCTGGGACCTGTCCGCGGAGGACACCTACCTGCAGCAGACGACCCAGGTCGGCGACGCCGAGGTGTTTGCGCAGGGCGACGTCTCCCCGGACGGGCAGCAAGTGGCCTATCGCTGGCTCGACGACAAGGGCACGGGATGGGTCAGGTTCGTCGACACGGTCACCGGCGAAGCGACGCCCGCGACCCGCCTTCCGGTGAACGAATACCCGTGGCCCCTCGGCACCTGGCATCCCCAGGGTGGGCAGTACGCCGCATTCTGCGACTCTGACTGCACGAAGGACGGCATCGTCAGTGTCCTCGACTCCGTCACGGGCAAACTCCTGCGGAAACCCCGGGACGTTGTCGACGACGACGGCGATATCTCTTCACTGGCGTACGTCGACGAGGGTCGCAGCCTGCTCGCGAGCGACTCGGACGGCCGGATCCACATCGTCGACGCCGAGACCCTGCGACCTCGCGGCGAGCCCCTCGACATCCTCGAAAACCTCAACTGTTGCACCACCCCGATCGGGGACGGGAGCACCGCGATGGTCTACGAACTCGGCTCCACGGGCGCCGGGAGTCAGCACTGGCGAGTCATCGACGTCAACACCGGCGCCGTCCAGCCCGAGGGCGACGTGGACCTGCTGGCCTACACGTCCGTTGCCTCTCCGGACGGCTCGACCGTGGCGGTTGCCGGGAACACCGGCGAAATTGTCACCATCGATGTCGCGACCGGAGACGAACAGGGGCGATCTATCGGTCTCGGAGCCGAGGTGTTCTGGCTCAACTACTCCGACGATGGTGAACTGCTGGTCTCCGGCGCGGCCGACGGTGGGGTCAGCCTGTGGGACGCCTCAACGCTGGACCTGCTCGGCACCGTCTACCCACCCCAGGACGGCGAGGCGGTCCCGGCCGGCGCGCAGTTCATCGGCGATACCCATGACGTGGCCATCGCGTCGTACGACGGACGGGTCTACACGTGGGAGACCGACCTCGAACGGGCCATCGACTTCGCCTGCCAGATGGCCGGACGGGACCTGACCGAGCAGGAGTGGGAGGAGTTCCTGCCCGCCCAGCCCCACGAGGCCGTCTGCCCCGACGAGATACCGGAAACAGTGGACGAGGAATTCCCGGCGCCGCGCTGACAAGTGTCCCTGGCGCGTGGGACGGCCAGGCTCGGAAGGTGAGATCACCACACACCGAGAGAGGTCTCCCCATGACCCGGACCGCCGCACCCCCGGAGACTGCTGCTATCAACAGGCCGGCCTGGCTCCTGGTCTTGACCTTGCCGGCGTACGTCGCCTATCTGGTGCTGGCGGTCGCCACGATCGCTACCAAGGTCGAGGCGTCGTCGGCCGAGCTCACCCCGACGCAGGTCTCCGACCTTGGCCCCTCATGGGTCGCGTTGCACCTGCTCTGGATGCTTCCGTCGGTGCTCGCCGCCGTAGGTCTGACACAAATCGCCTCGCGTGGGCAGCTTCGGCACGCCGGGGTTGTCCGAGCGCTCGCCGGCGTCGCGATTGTCCTCTCGGCGGCGTACCTCGTCGTCCAGCTCCTCGCCTTTGGCTTCGACGGCCAGACCTGGGGTGACAGCCGGCTCTACGGCGTGGGCGTAGTCCTCAGTCTCGCGGTCGCTTGGGCAGGCACCTTGCCGGCGACCATCCTCGTGGCCGTCGCCTTCGCCAGGCGGGCGGTCGCTCGAAGGTCCATGTGGGCGGTCGCTGCGGTGACCTTGCTCTACTTCGTCGTGGAGGTGCTGACCTACCTGCCCGCGCTGCTCGGCTCGCCCACGCTCGCAGACACCGTCGGGCTGCCGCCGTTCCTGCTCGGGTTCGTCTGGGCCGTCCTTGGTGGCATGGTGCTGCGGGCGCGCGTACCTTCCGCGGTGTGACTGCGGTTCACGTGACCCCGGCGGTCGACTCGTCCTGGTGGCGAGTCGGCCGCCGGGCCGCGCGGGTCGCAGTGGCTGCTTGCGGGTCTCTGTTCGCGTTCGGCGTCGTGCTGTGGGCTCGTGACGGTGACCTGACCGCCGCACTCTGGTTGCTCCCGGATGCGTGGTCGGAGGCGGACCTGCGCAGGGTCTCCCTCGACGCCGGGATCCCGACTGGCGCGCTCTCCGTGTACGTGATGCTTCTCGAACTGCTCGCCGCGACTGCCGGGATCACGGCGGCGTTGTTGCTGCTCCGCGGGGCGACGACATGGTTCCACCTGTACGTCGCCGTCGCGATCGCGCTGTGGGTCACGATGGGCGGGACGATGCCCATCCTCTACAGCGCGGTGCTCGACGGCGCCGTCGCCGAGGTGCCCGGGTTGCTGCAGGGCCTGGGCTGGGTGGCGGTGTTCCCACTTGCCTACCTGTTCCCCGACGGCCGGTTCGTGCCCCGCTGGACCCGATGGGCGGCCGTCGGGTGGGCGGTGTACCTGCCAACGCTCGGCGTCGCGGTCCTGCTCGGCTATGAGTCGGATCCAGACAGCCTGGTCGAGACGCTTCCCCTCCTCGCCTTGTTCGGCACCTGCGTGTTCGCCGCGGCGTACCGCTACCGGCGGGTGTCCACCCAGGAGCAGCGGCTGCAGACGAGAGGCGTGGTCGCCGCGCTCGGGCTGTGGTTCCTGGTGGCGCTGCTGACCATCGCGACGCCGTTGCGCGGCCTTCTCGAGCAGATGAGCGGGGCGGGTCTCACGGCCAATGCCGTCGTTCTACTCGGCAGCTACCTGGTGAGCGTGCTGCTGCCGGCATCCATCGCCGTCGCGGTGCTGCGCTACCGCCTCTACGACGTCGACGTGTGGGTCAACCGCGTGCTGGTCTACGGCGTGCTGACGGCGACCGTCGTCGGGTCGTACGCCCTCCTCGCCGGCATGGCCGGACTCATCTGGCATGACAACGACCTGGCCGCGCCGCTCGCCGCGACAGTGGTCATCGCCGTCGCGCTCCATCCCCTGCGGCTCCGGGCGCAACGGTGGGTCGACCGGTACGTCTACGGCGGACGCAAGGAGCCGTACACCGTGCTGACCAACCTCGGTCGAAGGCTCGAAGGCGTGGTGCCGGCAGACCAGGTGCTGCAGACACTCGTGCACGAAGTGGGCACCACCCTGAAGCTCGGCTTCGTCGCGGCCGCGCACGGCGACGTGGTCGTCACCTGGCCCGAGGGAGCGGTCGCAGGATCGGACCAGGCCAAGGTCTTCCCCCTCAGGTGGCAGGACGAGGACCTCGGCACGCTCGTTGTCGCTCCGCGCCCTGGCGACGACCTCAACCCCTCCGACCTGGACCTCCTCGGCGGCCTGGCGCGCCAGGCCGGTGCCGCGGTCCGGGCCGCGACCCTCAACGACGACCTCCGGAAGTCGCGTGAGCGGATCCTCGTCACTCGGGAGGACGAGCGGCGACGACTGCAGCGCGACCTGCACGACGGGCTCGGGCCGACCCTGGCCAGCCTCTATCAACGCGTCGACGCGGCTCGTTCACTGTTCGGACGTGACCTGGCCGCCGCCGACCGGCTCCTGGCCGACGTCGCCGAGCAGACGCGCTCGGTGATCGGCGACATCCGCTCGCTGGTGCGCGAGCTGCACCCGCCCGAGCTCGACGAGCTCGGGCTCGCCGCTGCGCTCGAGGCCGTCGGCTCACGGTTCGACGGCCTGGACGTCCGGGTCACCGCCGAAGATCTGCCCGCACTGGAGCCGGTCGTCGAGGCGGCGGCCTACCGGATTGCGGTCGAGGCGCTCACCAACGTCGCACGGCACTCTGCGGCGACCTCGGCGACCGTGCGGCTAGGCGTGTCGGACGGTGCCCTCGTCGTCTCCGTCTTCGACGACGGTCACGGCATGGAGGCTGGAGCGCGGGTCGGGACCGGCGTGCGGTCCATGTGCGAGCGGGCCGACGAGCTGGGAGGCTCCTGCGAGATCGTTGACGCGCCGGGCGGCGGCACCTGGGTCCGCGCCCTCATTCCAGTCCGGGTTCTGTCGTGATATCGCCCATCGGGGTGCTGGTTGCCGACGACCACGTCTTCTACCGCGAGGGGGTCAAGGCGCTGCTTGCGACCCGTCCCGAGGAGATCGCGGTCCTGGGCGAGGCCGCTACCGGCGAGGAAGCGCTACACCTCGTGGGATCGCTTCACCCCGACGTCGTCCTGATGGACCTCAACATGCCCGGGGCCGGGGGGCTGGCCGCGACCCAGCAGCTGTCCAGCGCGCACCCGGACGTCGCCGTGCTCGTGCTGACCATGTTGGACGACGACTCGGTCCTGCCCGCCATCCGGGCAGGCGCCCGCGGCTACCTCCTCAAGGACGCCGGGGTCGACGACCTGGTCCGGGCGATCACGGCCGTGCACCTCGGCGAGACAATCCTGTCCAAGCGGGCGGCGGAACACGTCCACCGGCGACTGGCGCACGCCGCGGACCCGCCACGACCGTTCCCGGAACTCACCGATCGCGAGCACGACCTGCTCCAGGAGATCCTCCGCGGCCGCAACAGCCAGGAGATCGCTCAAGCGCTGGGTCTCAGCACGAAGACCGTGCGCAACTACGTGTCAAACGTCCTGGCCAAGTTGCACGCCCGCGACCGCGCCGAGCTGGTCATCATGGCGCGGGAGGCTGGATACCCGAACCCCTGATGGACGCAGATCGGCGCCAGCAGGTGCTCAGCCGTCGTCCGACAGTTCTTCCGCTCCAGACCGAGGCCGGGTGCGTGCAGCGCGCGACGGAGCGGGTGCACCGCGGCGGGATCCGTTCGATCACCTCGCCCGATGCCGCTTGTTGCCGTCCAAAACTCCTCGGCTCATGTGACACCCGACCCTGGTGGCTGGGACGAGCGCCCCCTGACGCTGAGTCGACGAGCTGAGACCAGCGAGGAGACCAGCCATGAATCCCCATTGCCTTCCACGTACGACGGGCCTCGGGTGGAGCACGAGCGCTGCTGCCATCACGTCAGCGCTCGGCCTTGCTCTCCTCGGCTGTGCGACCGACAGCAGCGAAGGCGAGTCCGGCACCCAGCCGGCCCAGTTCGCCTCGACGCACGAATGGTCCGAGACTGCCGCGACCGAGGGCGATGGTCCACCGTGGTCAGGGCATCGCATCGCGTTTACGCGGTCGCACACCGGCGACGATTCCGTGTTGTGGACAGCCAGACCTGACGGCTCTCACCAGCGCAAGGTCTTGCGGGGGCCTGTCTACTTCCCCGCCTGGGTGCCGAACCACAAACGGCTCGCCTTCGACTTTCCAGACGACGAAGGGGACGAGCAGATCGCTACGGTCCGAGCCAATGGTTCCCACGTTCGTCAGTTGACCGATCTTCCCGGGATCTCTGAGTCTCCGGACTACGCGCCGGGCGGACGGCGAATCATCTTCGGCCGCTTCTCCCCTGATCAGCCATCCTTCTACACATCGCTGTGGGTGATGCGCGCCGATGGCACGCATCCGCACGCGCTCTTCGGACCCGACTCGTCCACCTTCGACGTGGAGCCGGAGTACGCGCCCGACGGCTCGAAGATCGTCTTCGCCCGTCTCTCGGCTCGCTCGGACTACGAGAAGACGGCGGTGTTCGTGGTGAACGCCGACGGGTCTCACCCCCGTCGGATCACCCCGTACACCGTCGGGTTGGAGCACCCCCGTTGGTCGCCAGACGGCCGGCGCATCGTCTACAACATCATCGATTCGCCGACCGCGAAGGATGGGATCTACCTAGTCCGTGCGAACGGCGAGAACCGGCATCGCGTCTTTCGCAGCGATCGATTCCGCGGGTTCAAGCCGGACTTTTCTCCCAACGGCAAACGCATCCTGTTCGGCTGCTTCGTCGTCAGCGAGGAGCAGGATGACCTGTGTGTGATGAGAGCCGACGGCACGCGGGCACATCGCATTGTCCGCACCCCTCGCGTGTTCGAGAACTTCCCAGTCTGGCTTTGAGGGTGGCGGGTCACCTCCAGTGGCACCGGCAGACGCGGTCAACACCCGATGTTCGGCGAGCGGACGGCGCGGGTAGAGCAGCCAAGTAGACGAGCTCCGCCAGGGCCCGCCTCCCTACCCGGCGTTGACGCTGATACGGGGAAGTGCCCCGTCGCGGACACCCCAGTCGGTCAGGATCGACTCGTACTCCTGGGACTCGAGAACGGCGACGAGCGCGGCGCGCACGGCGTCGCGGAGTCGGTGGCGGTCCTTTGCAATGCCGATGCCATACGGGCCTGGTTCGTACTGCGCCTCAGAGGCAAGTTGGAAGTCGGCTTGAGTCCGTGGATCACTCGCCAGGTAGGCGGCGGGCGGATAGTCGTTGAGCACCGCTGCCGCTCGTCCCGTGCGTAGTTCGAGCAGGGCGTCGGTGTTGGTGGCGTGCTGGTGCACCTGAATGCGGTTGCCGAAGCAGTCGTGCTGTTGGCGTGCGAGGAGGTCGACCTGGACCGTGCCCTGCTCGACAGCAACGACCTGTCCACATAGGTCCGTGAAATTTGCGATGGTGCTGGGGTTGCCGCGCTGCACGACGATCGCTGACCCGGCGTTGAAGTAGTCGATGAAATCGACGCGGCGCTGGCGTTCCGGGATGTCGGTCATGGAGCTCATCACGAGGTCCGCCTCGCCGGACTCGACCGCGCCGAGGAGATCTTCGAAGCCAATCACCACGTACTCCACTTCGACACCGAGGGTGCGCCCGATGGCAGCAGCCAAGTCGGGTTCGAAGCCGATGACGGTGCGGCCGTCCTGTCCGAAGAACGAAGCAGGGGCGTAGGAGGAATCGGTCGCGATCCGCAGCACGCCGTCGGCGCGCACGTCAGCCGGCAGTCGTGCGTGTAGTGCCTCGTCGTACGTGGTGGTGGCGACGGGCGGGTCGACCGCGGCCGCGCCACATGCTGACAAGGTCCACAACCCCGCCACGACCAGTGCTGGTAGCAACACGTGTCGACGCCTCATGCGCGGACCTCGTTCGAATAGGAGTAGGACATGTCCCTCGCAGAACCGCCTGTGAGCTCGGTCCAAGGAAGCGGTCGACTAAAGAAGTAGCCCTGAGCACTGTCGCAACCGGCGGCGAGAAGCCACCGTGCCGTTGCGGCGTTCTCGACGCCCTCTGCGGTGACATGCAAGCCCAGGCCGTGAGCGAGCTGCACGAGCGAGCGGACGACCTCGCGGTCGGAGTCACTGTCTTCGATACCGCGAACGAACGCCCGATCGACCTTGACCTCGGAAAGGGCCAGGGTCCGGAGGTGAGCGAGACTGGCATACCCGACGCCGAAGTCGTCGAGTGCGACACCGACTCCACGCAATGCCAGGGTCTCCAGGCTCGACTTGGCGGTGTCCTGGTCGATCGACATCGCGGTCTCGGTCACCTCGATCTGCAAGTGGGAGGGGTGGACCCCGCTGTCGCGCAGCGCGGTTGCTACGACTTCTGGGAAGCCCGCCGAATCGAGGTTGCGAGCCGAGACGTTGACTGCGACGGTCCACACTTCGCCGGCGGCTGACCACGCGGCAGAGTCTGCGAGGGCCTGAGCAAGTACCCACTCGGTGAGCGGGTCGATGAGGCCGGTCTGCTCGATGGCGGGAAGGAACTCGCCCGGACGGAGCAGGCCACGCTCGGGGTGCTCCCAGCGCAAAAGAGCCTCGACGCCGACAACCTGTCCGGTGCGAAGGTTGACCTTGGGCTGGTAGTGCAGCCGCAGTTGTTCCCTGTCGATGGCACGCCGCATGTCGGTCTGCAGACTGAGATGCTGTGAAGCGAGGTTGGCGTAGGCCACGTCGTACCGGACAATGGTTTGGGTGCCGCGCTTCCCGTGGTACATCGCGGTGTCGGCGCATCGAAGCAGGTCGTCAGCGTTCGTGGCATCGCTCGGATACATCGCAAGGCCAAAGCTGGCCTCCACGCTGAGGGGAACGCCCACGAGGTCGAGTTCCACGGCCAGTGCGGACCGTGCACTCGCCGCCAGGCTGTGGGCAGTCTCCGCCTCGCAAAGGCTGGGGAGAAGGAGCCCGAACTCGTCGCCGCCGAGCCGTGCAACTGTGTCGTTGGTGCGCAGTCCCTGCTGCAGGCGCGCAGCCACCACACGCAGCAGATCGTCACCCGCTTGGTGTCCCAGCGAGTCGTTGACCTCCTTGAAGCGATCAAGGTCGAGCAGCACGACCGCGCCCGCGGAGTTGCTTCGGAGCATGTCCTCGAGCCGCTGGCGAAAGAGCTTGCGGTTGGGCAGCCCGGTCAACGGGTCGTGAAGCGCTTCCTGCTCCCGCTCGCGAGCATGCCGGCGCAGCCGTCGGGTGCTCGACCACGACACTGCGGCCAGTACGAGGTAAAGAGCGCCCAGGCCGAGCGCGAGATACCAGTACGTTCCCCGGGTAGCCGCATCCACCTTGGCTGCGATTGGCGCATAAGGCAGGTGGAGCTCGAGGACACCCACTGCTTGGCCGTTGGCCTCGGGGCGGATGGGTCGCAACACCCGGATTGAATCCGGAGAGCCGTTCCGATCGATGAGGTCGGCCTCGGTCCCGCCGGCGGCGGCGCTCACGAAGGCGGGGTCAGACGCCGACAACGCCCCGCCGGTCTGGTTGGTGTCGGAGAAGACCACGTCGCCGTCGAAGGTGCTCACCCACAGGCGCATGACTGAGCTGTCGTTGATGGCGAGCCGGATTGCGTCCAGCAGCTGGGCGTCCTCGCGCTGACTGAGGCCACCTTCGAGGTTGCCGCCGCCGCCCCGCAGGGCCGGAGCTATCGCCATCTCCTCGATGACCGCGGCCTGCGCGAGACCGTAGTCCAAGGCGTGCTGGGCGCCCTTGTCGCGCTCCAGATTGGCCAGCGCAGCGCCAAGAACCACGACCGGCACCAGGCTTGCGACGGCCGAGCCCACGAATAGCCACGCACCGTAGGCTCGCGACGACAAGTGCATCCTTCACCATCGGCCTGAGTCGCCGCCTCGGAGGCATGATTTCGCCCTGCAATCAGGCGAACGGCAGTCCATTCCGACTGATCGGCGCGGAACTCCCGCAGATAGTGCGTGAGCGGTCGGACCTGGGACGACCGCCGATGCGACTCGGCCCGAAGGTCATCTGATCAGCCGCCTGGCGGTGCCTGCGTAGTGCAGTGTGAACGCCGCGTTCTGGCATGAGTCCTGGTTGCGGTGCGGCGCGTTGGGCAGCCGGATTCGCAAGGGCACGACGGCCGTGTCGTGGCCCGCCACGATGATCGGTTGTGCGTGCGGCCGCCGGGAGTTGTAGCTGCTGATGTGGAGGTGAGGTGCGGCCCGGCAGCCGGCGGTGGCCCGACCCGCCTCCACGGCGATGGTGAGGAGTCGGATCGGTCTTCTGCCGGGGTTGGATACCTCCACCATCAGGGGCGCTGTGCTCCCCGGGACGAGGCCGGCCACGTCACCGCGGATGGTGAACGAGCGGTGCTCCGCTTCGCCGATGATCACGCCGGACGGCGCGGGCTCGTGGACGCCCGGGTTCTGGCTGATTGCGATGATCCCACCGGCTGCCACGCCGACCGCCGTGACCGCTGCGTATCCGGCGGCGCATCGGAAGGCTTTCCTCCACGACGTCCCCACGGCTCAGCTGACCGCTATTGGTCCGGCGACTGCGCTGACGCCGGAGTTGCCCGTCAGATCGGTCTGGGTCGCCCGTGCGTACAGCGTGGGGGTGACGCCCAGTGAGCCGGAGTCCACCGACCACATCCCCGTGCTGGGACTGACTGGAACGCCCGTCAACGTGGCCTTGGTGTTCCCAGCGAGGCACGGGAATGCGTTCTGGGTACAGAGCACCACGGTGACCGTCAGGTTGTCTCCCAGGCCGAAGCCCGCCGTGCCGCTGACGCTCGCAGTCTGAGATCCGTCGACGGAGGACGAGAAGCCGGTGATCGTCACGGCCGGCGCCACGTTGTCGGTGTAGGTGACGGTGCGGTCGGTGTACGTAGCGGTCCCGCTCGCGTTGCCCGCGATGTCGAGGGCACCACCGGTGGCGAACGTGGGGATGACGGTGCCGGTCTTGGTCATGCCGCTGGTCGCGAGGTTGTACGACGCACCGCTGCCGGTGACGTTCGACGTGGTGGCACCGGCGGTGCCGGTGTAGGTCACGTCCGTGTTGGTGACGCCAGTGACCGGCTCGTTGGAGGCGATGGTGAAGTTGACCGGCGACGTCGTGGTCGGGTCGCCCTGACCGACGGCCTGGTTCAGCGTCAGGGTCGGCACCACGGTGTCGATCGTCACGCTGGTGCTGGCCGAGGCCGGGCCGAGGTTGCCGGTGGGGTCGGTGGCCGTCGCAGTGATCGAGTGGACACCGTTGACCAACGCGGTGCTGACGATGGAGTACGTACCGCCTGCCGTCGCCACTCCGCTGCCGACCTGGGTCACCCCGTCCAGAATCCTGACCGTCGACCCCGCCTCGGCGGTGCCGGTGAACGTCGGGGTGGTGGTCTTCGTGATCCGGTCGGTCGACGATGACCCGGTGTCGCTGGCGGCCAGCAGGCTAGGCGTCGAGGGGGCGGCTGGCGGCGTGACGTCGTTGTAGGTGACGTTGTTGTCGGTGTAGGTGGCGACGAGGTTGGTGTTGCCGGCGGTGTCCGCTGCCTTAGCGGCGGCGAGGGTGGGGATGACGGTGCCGGTCCTGGTCATGCCGCTGATCGCGACCCCGTAGCTGTTCGGACCCCCACTGACCACGGCGGCGTTGGCCGCGGCGGTGCCGGTGTAGGTCAGGTCAGTGTTGAGGAAGCCGTTGACCGGCTCGCTGAACACGACCGTGAAGTCGATCGGTGCCGACGATGTCGGGTCGGCCTGGCTGGTCGCCTGGTTGAGGGTCACCGTCGGCTTGACGGTGTCGACCACGAGGCTGACGCCGGCCGATGCCGGACCGATGTTCCCGGCCACATCAGTGGTCCTGGCACCGATGGTGTAGCTGGCGTTTGCCAAGGTGGAGGTGGTGGCCGTCCAGGCACCGCCGGTGGCGGTGACAGCGGTGCCGGTGGCGGCGACACCGTTGAGCAAGGTGACGGTGGCTCCGGACTCGGCGGTCCCCGTGAACGTGGAGGTCGTGTCGGTGGTGATGCCATCGGTAGCCGAGATGCCCGTGTCGCTGGCGGTGGTCAGGGCAGGTGTTGAGGGCGCGACGGGCGCGGTCGTGTCGATGGTGATGGTGACGTCGGCCGATACCGGCCCGAGGTTCCCGGCGATGTCGGTGGCGGTGGCGTTCAAGGTGTGGGTGCCGGGTGTCAGCGTGCTGGAGGTGACCGAGTAGGTCGTGCTGGTCGTGGTGACCGTCCCGACCTGCGTCGCGGTGTCGAACAGCGCGACGATGGCTTTGGTCTCGTTCGTGCCCGTGAAGACCGGGGTTGTCTTGTTGGTGATCCGGTCGGTGGACGACTTGCCGGTGTCGCTGGTGGCGGCGAGGAACGGTGTGCTGGGAGCGGCCGGCGCGGTCGTGTCGACGATGACAGTGATGGCCGTGGAGGCGGGGCCGAGGTTCCCGGCGGCGTCGGTTGCCTTGGTGGTGATCACGTGCGAGGCGTCGACCAGCTGGGTGGACGTGATCGAGTACGCGGTGGTGGGGGCGTAGACGCTGCCGATCAACGTGGCACCGTCGTACAGCGTGACGGTGGTCGCCGCGGTCGTGGTGCCGGTCAGGGTGGGAGCGGTGACCTTCGTGTTCCTGTCGGAGGCCGAACGGCCGGAGTCGCTGGCCGCGGCCAGCACCAGGGTCGCCGGCTTAGCCGGGGCGGTGATGTCGATGGTGATGCTGGTGATGGACGACGCCGGTCCCAGGTTGCCCGCCACGTCGGTCGCCTTGACCGTCATCGGTTTCACACCAGAGGTCAGCGTGCCGGACGTGACGCTGTAGCTGCCCCCGGTGGCCGCGGCACTGCCGACGTTCGTGGTGGAGTTGTAGAGCGTGACGGTCGACCCGTCCTCGGCCGTTCCCGTGAAGGTCGGCGTCGTCACGTTGGTGAGCCGGTCCGATGACGACGACCCGCTGTCGCTGGCCGCGGCGAGGGTCGGCGCGATCGGCGCGACTGGTGCGGTCGTGTCGATGGTGAGGCCCGTGCCGTCGCTGGTGGGCCCGACGTTGCCGGCAAGGTCGGTGGCCCGTGCCGTCAGCGTGTGCGACCCGTTGGCCAGGGTGGACGAGACGATGGCATAGGTACCGGATGTGGCGACCGCGGTTCCCACCGCCGTGGCCCCGTCGTAGAGAGTGACGGTCGAACCCGCCTCTGCGGTCCCGTTGAACGACGGCGTGGTGATCCTGGTGATCGAGTCGGACGAGGACGAGCCGCTGTCGCTGGCAGCTGCAAGCACTGGCGCCGACGGGGATTCGGGTGCCACCGTGTCGATCCGGACGAGCACGGACTCGGTCTCGCTGTCCTGGCCGAGGTTGTCCCGCGCGGAGAAGTGCACCGTGTGGATGCCGTCACCGGAGGTGGCCACGGCGGCTGTGCTGGCCGGAACGGTCGTGGGCGGCCCGGAGTCGACCGAAAAGGTGATGGACTCGATCCCCAGCCCCGCCGAGGCCGACAGGTTGACCGTCACCGGGCTGGAGCTGTTCCAGCCGTTGCCGTTCGGGGTCGGAGAGATCGACGTGACGTGGATGCTCGGCAGCGAGTTGTCGTTGACCACGTGCACGCTTGCGCTGGGCGCGCTGATCGAGGTCCAGCTCTGGTAGGTCGCCGTGACGGTGTAGTGATAGTCGCCGTCGGTGACGCCCAGGTCGTTGCACACCAGACCAGAAATCGTCGCCGAGGGGGACGTGTCACACGCAGGGGACGGTGCTCCGTCACTGTCGCGGATCCGGGTTATGTAGTAGGCCGCCGGTTCGCCGGTCCCGAGCGCGGCGGCGTTCCAGCTGACAGCAACTGTGGTGCTGTTGACCGGTGCCGAGGCCGCGACGTTCGTAGGAACGCTCAGGGTGCCTGTGCCGGCCGCCGCGCTGCCGGCGCCGCCGACCGTCCAGAACGCGAACGCGGCCACCCCTAGTCCCAGGATGAGCACGGTGCCCCCGGCAACTAACCCCATGCGGCGTCGCAGTCGGCCGCCGCGATTGCCCCGGCCGTCGCCCCGAGCACCGACCGGCGCGGTGCTGCGGCTCGTGCTCATGGCTGACCGGACTCTCTGTGTGACCTCAGGTGTGCCGCAGGGACGTGACCCGGGGGTGGGATCCACGGGTCACGACGGTCGCGATCAGTTGCTGGCGTAGGCGATGGCCACCACTGCGTTCTTGCAGGCGTCCTGGTTGACGCCGGCCTTGTTGTTGAACTGGATCGTCAGGCCCGTCCACGCTCCGACCGCTGTGCCGGCCGGCACCTGGGCGGCCACCGGGGCAGTGCCGGCGATCGTGTAGTCGGTGGCACCGCAGCCGGGCGTGTCCGTGCCAGTCACGGTGGCAGTCACCGCGGCGACGTAGACCGGGCTCGTGTTGGAGTTGTCGAAGTTGCCGGCCAACGACTGCGCCGGGAGACCGGGGGCCAGGCCGGTGACGATGCTCGTCTGGTTGACCGTGATCGGGCTGTTGGACCCGGTCGTCGCCTCACCGGTACCCGAACCGGTGTTGGTCCAGTAGGCGTAGGCCAGGCCGGCGCCGGCGACGACGACTGCCGTTCCGGTCAGGACGGCAACGACCTTCTTCTTCGAGATCCTGCGCATGGCGAGCTCATTTCGTGAGAGGGACATGGGCGTCGGGAACTGCGCCGGGTCTCTTGACCCATGGCTGCGCGATCACCTACACGGCGAAACTAATGGCACGTGACCGAGATCGAGCCCGAGATGCGCGCAGATGGTTGATCTAGGGCCGTTCGAGTATCAATTCAGACCGAATGGCCCCAACCCCCGACCGGTGGCGTCGCTCGCCGACTACAGCGGAGGCGTGCCGGTTGCGGCAGACCGGCACTCTGGCGCGACAGCACTGGCGGCGCCTCGGTTGGTACCTCCGTCGGGCGGCCTCAGCATGATGATCTCGGTACGGGAGTCGGGGATCCCGATGACAGTTGTCCAGGGACTCGCCTTCCAGGGCATCCGCGTGCCGTCGTCCTCGGGACCCAGCCCGACGAAGAACGCGGTCACCGTGTCGAGGTCCGTGACGGTGATGCCGACATGGTCGAAACGTCACACGTGTGACATGGGGCCATCCTCCAGTGCTCGTCTTGCTGATCCAGTCAGGGGACGGAGCCGACGGCGGCTTCTTGGCTGCGGTGGGTCTCGCGCAGGCAGCGATGGACGTATCGACCTCGGCCGCCTTGTCGCTCCCGGCGGCGATTTGCGCATCATCGCAGGCGCCGAGCGGCCAAACAGTAGGCGATCTCACCAATCTCCTCGAGCGTCGTCGCGGTGTCCTCGAGGACAGGCTGCAGGCTGGACCGATGGTCGTCGGCGGTCGGTTGGCTGGAGTGGCGAGAGCCCGTAGGTCGACGGTTGGAGCCCCTCAGCCATCGGTAGCGTCGAGCAGCTTCGACAGCAACTGTCGAAGCTCCCGGTGCCCGCGCTCGCCCAGGATCTCTGTCATCTGCTCCTCGATGCCCTCGATCGTCTGAAGCCCGGCGGCCACGGCATCCCGGCCACGCTTGGTGAGCATGATGAGTTTCGCCCGGCCGTCGTCGGGGTCGGGACGACGGACGACGTACCCCATGTCCACGAGCTCGTCGACGAGTTCGCCCATGGCCTGAGGGGTCATGTTGGCTTTCCGCGCGAGTTCAGTGAGTCGCGAGCCGGCGGGAGAGATCTGGGCAAAGACGGCGGAGTGCTTGGGCTTCTGCGGATAGCCGGCACCGACTACGCCCTCCACGATCTGGAAACCGAGCAGGCTGTAGGCCTGGCCCAGCATTGAGACCGTGTTCATTCGCTCCTCCCTTGACATCCCCGGGCCGCAATAGTACTAAGGCTACCTGAACATCTTACGGCGCCGCGCCGCGTTGGCACGCTGCTGGTCGCGGCGAGAGGAGCGATGGCCATGAGTCAAGTGAGAGCGGACACGTCGCCTGTTACCTCGGCGGCCTGGGTGAGATCCGCTGGTGCGGTCTGCTTGGCGGCCGGAATCCTGGGAGCCGTCAGCGGCATCGTGTTGGCCGTGTACCCGGGCCGGGTGCCCGAGGACATGTTCAGCTACCCGTTCACGGCCGACGGCTTCACCGTCAGTCAGATCTGGTTCTTCTTCCAGCACCTCGGGCTGCTCGCCGGCATCGCGGCGCTCGCGCGCGCGGAGACCATGGCACCGGGCCGAAGTGCACGCTGGGGCACCGGCCTCGCGGCGTCAGGCATGGCTCTTCTCGCCGTCACCGAACTGATCGCCATCACGGCACGCAACTCGACCTACCCCGGCGATCACACAGGGCTTCTCGACGCGCTCTACGGCCTCTCCAGCCTGGCGGTCGGGGTGGGGCTGATCCTGGCCGGCATCGCCGTCCGCCACAGGGGCCGCTGGACCGGATGGCGCGGGCTCGTGGTGCTGGTCGCCGGCATCTTCGTGTTCGTACCGATGACACCTGCACTGATGGGACCGTTCGTCCTCGCGCGGCTTGCAATCACGGTCTGGATGCTGCTCTTCGCGGCCCTCGGCTACGCGCTGTGGAAGGCCAGCGAGCAATGAGCACCGGAGGACCCGCGACCCGCGAGATGCCGATCATCCACCGAATCTTCCGGCACCAATTCGCTGAGGTGCGGGCGCTGGTGCAGCACGCGTCGGCAGCCGATGCGACTCGGGTGGACGCCGTCGCCGACCACCTCGGGTTCCTGCTCGACGGACTGCACATGCACCACACCACGGAGGACGACCTGATCTGGCCGAAGCTGCTCGACCGCGCGGGCCTCGACGCACCGCTGGTGCAGCGGATGGAGGAACAGCACCAGCAGATCGACGCCTCGGTCGTCGAGTTGCGGGTGGCGATGTCGGCGTGGCGCTCGGATCCGACACCAGCGACCTCCTCGGCGCTCGCCGACGGCATCGGCGAGTTCCTCCTTGTCGTGGAAGAACATCTCGACGAGGAGGAGCGGGTAGTCGTGCCGCTTATCGACCGGCACCTCACCGAGGCCGAGTGGCAGGACGTCGGGGAGCGCGGCTTCGAGAAGTTCACGCCAGCCCAGCGGTGGATCGCCACCGGGATGATGGTCGAAGTCGCCACGCCCGAGGAGACGGCGATGATGTTCGCCAACCTGCCGCCGCCGGTGAAGGTGCTCTGGCACCTGATCGGCAAGCGCAAGTACCGCAGGTACATCACATCAGTCCGCGGCCCGCAGTTCGAGTGAGCCGGGGGACGCCGTGACCAGGGCGGCCGCCGTCTGCTCCCTCGTGCTCGGCTTGGGCTTCGGCCTCCCGGGCGCGTATGGCGCATGGTTCTATGCGCGGCGCAGCCAGGTATGGAGGTTTCTCGGCTTCCCGACGTACGGCGACGGGCCCTTCGAGCGCTGGGGATTCCCGACCAGCACCACGCTGATGGTCGGCTTCGTGGCCGTGTGCGCCGCGGAGGTCGTGGTGGGCATCCTGCTGTGGCGCGACACCACGGGCGCCCTGTGGCTGGCGCTGGTCCTGCTGCCAGTCGAGCTCGTGTTCTGGATCGGCTTCTGGCTGCCGTTCGGACCGCTGCTGGGACTGGCGCGCACCGCGCTCGTGGTTGTCGTCCTCATGTCCCGCTACTGACGTCCGCGGTGCTCGACCTGCACCGCGCCCAGTCGGACGAGCTCAGCGCTCGAGCGCCTCAGTGTCCACCGATGCCAATCACGCCGAGCCGGCGCCATTGGGGGAGTCCCAGGTCCGGTCCTCACCGATGGGGCTGCCTGCACGAGTGACTCGTCACTGGCATAGTCGTCGCGGCCGAACCGGCGACCACAGGACGAGGAAAGAGCAAGGGTGATGACCGAGCCGAGCTGGAAACCTCTGTTCCGCACTCCCCAGGCGACCATCACCAAGGTTCTGCACAGCCACTCGTTCGAGAACTCGCGCCAGCAAGCCCGGCTGATCCTCGAGGACGCCTCCGCCCTGCGCGTGCTCGCCGACCGGGTGCGGGCGATCGACAAAGTCGACGCCCCCCTGTCCGCCATCTCCGACCGGGTCGATGCCGCCATGCGCTTCCTGCACGCTCACGCCGACCGACTCGATCCGCCTTCGGGACACGGTGCCGATGACGGCTCGCCGGCGAACGACCCCTCCTCCCCGGAGGCCCGGGCCGCCGGGGTCATCAGCGAGGCCCGCGAGCGGCTGGTCGTCGCTGCCTTGCACTACTTGGTGACGCCGATCGACGTGGTCCCGGACTTCCGGGCCGGCGGATACATCGACGACGTGATGCTGCTGAGCTGGGTCTTCGGCGCTGCGGCCGACGAACTCGAGCCCTTCCTGGACGAGGCCGAGGCCGTCCGGCGCTGACGCGCGACCGGCGCCGCAGCTGTTGAGGTGTCCTGGCCGTGCGTGGCCCCGGTGCGAACTCGGTGTAGGTGTACGGGCTGTCCAGGATCTAGGTCCCGGGATGTCGAGGTTCATGCCCTGTGCCCAGGCCCTCGGGACCGAGCGTCGTCTGCGGATGGTCGACGGTCTCCGAGCCTGGCAACTCCGGGTAGGACCATCACTTGGTGTCCATGCCGACGAGCCACTGCCAACTTGGGGACGCCCAAGTCATCGGCATAGCTGACCGTAGGCCGATGGTCGCTCTGTCCATCTCGGAGGTCATCGCGCACGCCGCCGTGGTTGGAACCCGACGGTTGACCGATAGGCCTCAGCGAGCGCGGCGGCATTTGGTCCTCGGCCACGAGTCCCGCGCAGCGATAGGACGCGGCCTACCGGAGCCTTAGTTGCCCTCCGGGGACCGCGGTGTGCAAGCCTTCGATGCGATCGCGCCGTGAAGCCACGGCCAGGCAATCGTCAAGCGCTGGGTGGCCCGACATCCTGCCGCTGCTGATCGATCGGGGCCCCTCGGCGCGAGGACTTCGTCACCCACCCAGCTGCCGCTTGAGCAGGCGGCGAACGGTGAGGACACCCTCCAACGCAAGGCCGCAGAGGGCACGGTCAGGATCCTGCTGACCCCGCCGGGCCCAAGACATTCTGGCAGGGGCCATCTGAGGACCGCGTCATTCTGGAGCCGGAATAACGCAGCCGAACGATCCGCGAGACGACCATCGAGACGGTCGACCCGGGCCGGGCGTCCCCGATGGTCTGGCGATGCCGACGCGGCATCCATGACCCGGTGACGGAGCCAACCGCCCGAGTCACCTCCCATCGACGCAGCTGCGCGCTGCTGCGCATGTGGGTCCGCACGTCAATGCTGTCGCGTGAGACGCTGGCGCGATGGCTCCCGACGCGGTCCCAATTGGGGACTGGTTGCACCAAGGCACGAGCGATGTTCGGGAGGTCGCCGAGCGGTACGACGAGTGGGCGCATCGCTACGACGACGACCTGGCCTCATGGTCCTACCAGGCTCCCACGGTGGTGGCCGAAACCGTCGCCACCCGGCACCCCGCGGCGGGCTCGGCGCTCGACGTGGGATGTGGCACCGGGCTGGTCGGCCGAGCACTTCGCGCGCGAGGATTCGCGGGGGAGATCCTCGGGCTCGACATCTCGCAAGCGTCCCTCGAGATCGCCCGGCAGTGCGGGGCGTATGACTCGCTCGACCACGCAGACCTTCAGCAGCGGCTCGCCTTCGAGGATGACAGCGTCGACGCCGTCATCTGTGTGGGGGTGATGACCTACCTCCCGGACGTTGAGGCGGTGTGGCGAGAGTTCGCGAGGGTGGCCCGGCCCGGGGGTCTCGTTGTCGCGACACAGCGCGAGGACCTGTGGCACTCCCGCATGTGCCCAGCCGTGGTCGACCGGCTGCGGACCGAGGGGGTGTGGATGCCTCTGCACATCACGGGCCCGGCCACGTATCTGCCGGACGGTTACGGGGGGACGCCCGAGGTCGCCTGCTACTACCTGACCGCGCTCGTCAACTGACCCGCCCGGGACGCCAACGCGCCGAAGCATCGGGATCTGCGAGGCGAGGAGTCAGCGTCATCGTTGCGGCCACCTGCGGAAAATGGCGCACTTCTGGAGGCATGGAAGGCGACATGGGGGACAGCAATGCGCCGCGGGCGGTCGCACCTCAGCGCCCGCACGACCATCTGATGCAGCGGCAACGGACAATGCGGCCGATGAAGAGTTTCCTCAGCACTCGTAGCCTTCGGGTCGACCAGTCCGGCGCAGCTGACGTCTGGCCAACGCCATCGGCTTTGGTGCAACTGGGAGCCTCGCCGTGCCTTGACTGGCCGAGGATGCTGATCGCATGAGGCCCATCGAGTTCGAGCTCGAGCGCACGATCCGGGCACCGATTGAGCAGGTGTTCGCACGGCTTGTCGACATCGAGGGGCACAACGACTGGATGGCCGGGACGGGAAGCATGCTCATGCGCACCCGCCAGACCTCTCCGGGAGAGCCCGCGGTCGGAACGACGTTCGTCGACGAGACGAGTCAGGGCGCCCTGCCTGGGGAGATAGTCGAGATGATGGCGCCGCACACGATCGTCTACCACTGGTGGGAGAAGTCGAAGTCAGGCACGTTCAAGTTTGAGGGCTGGCCGAGTTACCAGCTGCAGGCCGCCGGCGACAGCGAGACGCTGGTCCGCCATCGCGGCAAGCTGGTGTCGTACGGTGTCTGGCGCCTGGGCACGCCGATCTGGCGGCGGTTCGCTGTGAAAGAGCGCACGATCACTGTCGACGCGCTCAAGGCGTCCTTCGAGCGGAATCCGAGCTCTGCTCCTGGGTGAGCGTCTCCGCGCTCATGACCTGGCTCGAGCCTCTGCTCGTGACGGACTCCCGCCGAGATCCGCCGCTGCCGTCAGCCCCGCCTGTGACCGGGCAGGCCATGCCAGACACATGGTGGTGGAGTAGCGCACGTGTTGCAGTCCGTGGGCCAAGGCTGGCGTCGCGATTCGCTCGACCGATTCGGAGACCAGCTGCCACGTGCGCCACTGGTTCTCAAGGACTCCAGCCGTCCACGCGGGATCGTTCGCCTAGCGTTCATGGGGTAGGAGCCGCTGATTGGCAGGTACAGATGAGGGAGTCCTGGGAGCTTCTGACGGCCGGACCGCCAAAGGCGGGGACGATCGGTCCTGCTTCTTCCTGGCGGAGCCGATGCGGCCCGCTCGTTCAACCTCGTGATGGCTGAGCCGGAGCTTTCAGGAGTGCGCTTACCTCCAGGCATGTTGCCTAACCAGGCCCGTCAGTCGCAGCCGCTGCCGGGACCGACTCGTTCGTGGTGCGGTGCTGCAGGAGCGTGACCACGGTGACGGCGGCGACGACCACGGCTGCTCCGACCCACTGCCGCTCGGTGAGCCGTTCGCCGATGAGGTAGCCGGCGGCCACGCCGAAGACCGGGATGAGTGGCAGAAAGGCACCGGCGACCGAGGCCGGGACCCGGCTCAGTGCGCTCAGGTAGAACCAGAAGGCGAGCCCGTAGTAGAGGATTCCGGACAAGACCGCGGCACCCCAGGCGGCGGCGGGCAGGGACTCGTCCGGCCAGACGTTGCCGCCGAAGGCGGCCACGGCGAGCACGAGCACGACCGCAAAGGCGAGCGCCGCTGCCTGCTGGACCAGCGCGACCGTCACGGAGGCGTCGTCCAGCAGCAGGTGGCGGGCGGCGACTGTGTACACCGCGCATGCTCCGACCGCGGTGGCGGTCAGCAGCACTCCGGTGGTGTCGCCGGCCGCTCCGCCCTGATAGACGATCAGCAGTACGCCGCCGACGGCGGCGGCCATCGCGATTGTCATCGCGGCCGGGATCCGCTCCCTCAGCAGCAGCACGGACAGCAGCAGGATGAGCACCGGCTCGAGCGTCCAGAGGAGTACCGACAGGCTGGCCGTGATCGAGACCAGGCCGAGCAGCCCGAACGCGTAGGCGAGGCCTGGGTTCAGCAGGCCAAGCGCAGCCAGTCGTCGCAGCTGGGCCGACCAGATGATCCGCGACCGGGTGACCTGTTGCATGCCGAGCAGGAACAGGGTGCTGGCGAGCAGCTGGACGGGTAGCAGGGTGAGTGGGGCGATGTCGTCGAGAGCCTGCTTGCTGACGACGGTGCCCACGCCCCAGCACGCCGCCGCGGCAACGAGCATCAAGACGCGCGGCAGTACCGCGGGAAGGACCATGGTGGTGTTGACTCCTGAGTGCGAAGGGGGAAGGACCGGCTGAGCGCGACAACGCGTCAGCTAGCGGCTTCCTCACCGTCACAACAGGCATAACCAGGAAGGCGGCAGCGCTTCACCGGAGCAATGCACGCCGGAGTCATGCGAACAAGGTACGCCAGGTGCGCTTGGGCACCCCTTTCACACATGTCCGTCGACGCGAGATCAAGGCCGGTGCCCGTTTCCGCGTCGAGTCCCCACTGCTGGCGCAACCTAGCCAGATTCGCGGCGCCCTCAGCCATCTCTTGGACCAGCGTGGACAAGCTTTGCTTCCCATCATCAACAGCGGCGGTCAGACCGCTAGGCGAGCCTCATGTGGAGCATCACACAGACTCGTCTTCGCGTGCGCCACGCGCGGGCTTCGACAAACCATGGAGCACCTCGTTCGCAGCTCCTGGCCGGGGCTTCTTACGCGTCGCGGGCGAGGATCTGGTCCACGACGTCGGCGATGTCGGCACCGATGATGTCCGGTTGCCGGCCTAGTGGGCTGAGGACCATGCCCGGCCGGGCGACGAATGCCGCCGCACACCCGGCGGCGAGCGCGCCGGACACGTCCCAGGCATGGGCGGCGACCAGCCGCACGTCCGCCACGCCGACGCCGGTGGCGTGAGCGACGGCTCGGTACGGCTCCGGGCCGGGCTTGAGCTGCCGGACGCTGTCCGCGGACAGGACCAGGTCGAAGTGGTCACGGATCCCCGCGGCGGACAGCTGCGCCTCGGCCACGGACTGCACCGAGTTGGTGAGCGCCGCGATGGTGAGCGGGCTGGCCTGCAACCCGCGTAGCGCTGCGTCGACCTCGGGGTGCGGCGGTAGCGCACTCATCCGGTCGACCATGGCGGCGGCGTCCGCATCGGTCACGTCGCGACCCACCCGTTCGGCGAGCATCAGCAGCGCCGCGTGCTGGGCGGTGCTGAAGTCGACGTACGACCCGGTCAGCCCGCCGACAAAGGACAGCTGCAGCATCTGGGCGAACCACTGCTGCCGCAGACCGGCGGCCCCCAACAGCTCCTCGAATGGCTCATCGAGGGCGCCCAGGTCGAGCAGGGTCTCGTTGACGTCGAAGGCAATGACGGTGGCCATGGAACCTCCCTACCGTGTGCCCCGCGGCCGGGCCACCCGGACGACGAGCACTAGCGCGCTCAGCAGGAGCAGGGGCGTTGCCCGGCACTATGTTAGTGACTAACATTCGAGCGATGGGCAGGAGCGCGGAGACTCGGGCCAGGCTCCAGGCAGCCGCGCTCGAGCTGTGTGCGCGCGACGGCTACGACCGGGTGACTGTGGATCAGATCGCGGCCGCCGCGGGCGTCACATCGATGACGTTCTTCCGGTACTTCGCCACCAAGGACGCGGTGATCCTTGAGGATCCGTACGACCCGGCGATCGTCGACGGGATCGTCGAGCAGCCCGCGGGTCTGCCCGCGCTGGAGCGCGTGTGCCGGGGAATCGCCTCAGCGTGGTCACGCCTACCCCAGCCGGATCGTGGCGACACCCGCCAGCGGATCCGGATCGTGGTGGCGTCGCCGGCACTGATGGCATGCATGTGGGAGAACAACCTCACGACGCAGCGGGCGATCGTGACCGCTCTGGTGAGCACCGGCGTCGAACGGCTCCAGGCGGAGGTGGCAGCGGGGGCGTGCCTCGGCGCGGTCATGGCAGCCCTGCTCGAGTGGGGCCGACACGCTGAGGGCAGTCTGGGCGACTGCCTGGCTGTGGCGCTCGGGCAGCTCGCGGCGGCGCCGGCGGCCGATCACACGGGAGCCCGGAGATGAACTCTCCGAGCGCCCGACTCGAGCTCGTCGGCGCAGGCAAGAGCTACGCCGGCACGGTGGTCCTTCACGACGTGAACCTGACCCTGGAGCCCGGCGAGATCCACGCACTCGTCGGACTGAACGGCGCCGGAAAGACAACGATCATGCGACTCCTGCTGGCAATGACGTTCCCGACAGAGGGAACCGTGTTGGTTCATGGGCGCGACATAGCGAGAGTCACGGCTGTCGACTGGAGGAGCTTCGGCCACCTGGTCGACTTCCCGCTCGCCTACCCCGAGCTCACGGTGCAGCAGAACCTGTGCATCGCCGGGCGGCTCGCGGGCTTGAGCAGGGCGACCGCACAGATCGCCGCAGGGTGCCTGGCTGAGGAGCTGGGCATCGTGCTGTGGTGGGGCCACCGGACGCGGACTCTGTCGCAGGGCAACCGTCAACGCCTCGGTCTGGCCGCAGCGCTCATCGGCGGTCCTTCGGTGCTGGTACTGGATGAGCCGACCAGCGCGCTCGATCCGGCGGGCGTCGTGTTGGTGCGAGACGCCCTGCGGCGTCGGGTGTCCGAGCATGAGACGTCAGTACTCGTCTCCAGCCATCATCTGGACGAGGTGGCGCGCATCGCGCACCGCATCAGCGTCATCAACCAGGGGCGCGTCATCGGCTCGTTGGAACCGGAGGAACCCGATATCGAGCGACGCTTCTTCTCGTTGGTCCTTGCCGACGCCGAGGCGCGCTCGTGACGCCGAAGCAGCAGCTCGGGGCAGCGGTCGCTGTCGAATGGTTGAAGTTTCGCTCCTCGCCGGTTCCGCTGGCCGCGACTCTTCTGCTCGTGCTCGGCATCGTCGCGGTGTCGGGGGCCACCATGCTCGCGCCCGGCGGCGAAGGCGCTTTTGCCGAGAAGGCGGCGACCATGGTCAGCGCACACGACTGGAGTGCGCTGTTCACGGTCGCCGGCCAGGTGGCCGCGGTAGGTGGGTTGATCGCGTTCGGCGTGGTCGCCGGGTGGATCTACGGGCGGGAGTTCAGCGACGGCACGGTGTTCGGCCTGTACGCCCTGCCCGTCTCACGCTCGACGATCGCCCTGGCCAAGCTCCTCGTGCTGCTCGGGTGGGCGGCCGCGATCGGACCAGCTCTCACCGGACCCCTTCTGCTCGCGGGCTGGGCGCTCGGCTTGGACGCGTCGGCAACCTCTGTGACGGCACTGTCGGCGCGTCTTATCGTCAGCACGATGCTCACCGCGCTGCTCGCGCTTCCATGCGCCGTGGTGGCTACTGTCACGCGGGGCTACCTCGCAGCGATCGGCGCAGTGATCGCCCTCGTTGCGGCCACTCAGGTGGCCGTCATCGCTGGTTTGGGCGGCTGGTTCCCGTTTGCAGCACCGGGGATCTGGGCCACCTCACCGAGCCCGGCAGCCGGATCCGTGATGACCGTTCAGCTCATGGTGGCTGTGCCCGTTGGCCTGGGGGCCGCCTTGCTCACCACGCGTTCGTGGCGCCGACTCACGCTCTAAGGTGCCCCGCTGGCCCCCGGCCCATTGGCTGGGCCGCGCTACACGCGAGCCGCTGGGCTCGCCGTGGTTGCGCAACCTCATCCGGGTGCCCTCTGCAAAGAGAAGGACAAGGCTGACGGCGGCCTGTTCATGTGGTGGCCTTCGACGCGGATGGGGCACACATCACCGATGTGTGGGAGTCGGTCGAGCAATTCCAACGGTTCACCGACGAAAGGCTGATGCCGGCAGTTCAGAAGGTGGGGATCCCCGGCGAGCCGCAGGTGGCGATCTTGCCGGCACATGCGGTGTTCGCGCCCGGCTACTAGTAGGACGTCTCGTCGAGCCCAGAGGCACCTCGCAGGTCCTCGACTCGGCAGACCCAGCGCGGTCGGAGTATCACTCGTTCTGAGTGACACCGCCGCTGCGCCCCTGCGATGGAACGCGTCGCCGGCCGGTGTCGTTGGGCGGCCGCTTGCGGTAAAGCAAGAGGATGACCCCGACCGTTACCGCCGACGACGAACTTGCTCGAACCACCTCCGAGCCTTCCTGACTCGGGCCTGCGGCGGTATGACGCGGATTCTGAATGCGGGCATCGCGGCCAGCTTCGGGCGGTCCGTCGGACGCGGAAGAGGCGCACTGTGCGAGCGCACATCGCGGCTGGGTGCTTTGTGGTGACCCGACGTGACCGAGTTGCTGAGTGGGTGGGAAGTGGTCGCGTCGGCTAGTCGGAGAGGACGTCGACGAAGCAGAGCACCTCGGTTACTCTCGTGTTACGGTAACCGTCCGGTTACTGAGGAGGCTTCTGTGGAGTACCGCGTCAGCCGTCACGTGGATGCAGCGCCGGACCGCGTGTGGTCGGCCCTGCTTGCGGTTGGGTCGTGGCCCGATTGGGACACTGGGGTGACGAAGGTCGAGGGCGCGGCCGTCGATGGCGGCAAGCTCAAGGTCTTCAGCGAGGTCAGCCCCGGACGGGCGTTTCCGGTCCGCGTCGCCCTCGACGGCGACGGTCGGGTGATGAGGTGGACTGGTGGGATGCCGTTGGGTCTGTTCAAGGGGGTCCGCACCTTCGCGGTTGCCTCGGCCAGCGGCGGGTCGGAACTCGAGGTGCACGAGCAGTTCGCAGGTCCGCTGGCGGGTCCGATGAGCAAGCGGATGCCGGACCTGCAGCCTTCGTTCGAGAAGTTCGCTGACGGCATCAAGGCACACTGCGAGCAGGGCTGAGCCGTGGCCACGGCAACGGATCCGTTCGATGCCCTGGGGGACCCGACCCGGCGGCGTATCTTGCAGCTGCTGAGTGCCGAGCCGCAGTCGGTTGCGGTGTTGGCGCACCAGTTGCCGGTGAGCCGGCCGGCAGTCTCCCGACACCTGCGGCTGCTGAAGGAAGCGGGGTTCGTCGACGAGGTGCCCGAAGGGACCCGGCGGGTGTACCACGTCCGGGAGGACGGGCTGGAGGCGATCCGGGTCTACCTGGAGGGTGTCTGGGGGGAAGCGGGGGCGCGGTTCGGTTTGGTTGCGGAGAACACGACCGAGACTGGGCGCCGGGACCGCGGATGATTGAGCCCCTTCTGGTGGAGCTGGAGCTGCGGTGCTCGGCGGCGCACGCGTTCGCGACCTGGACCGAGCGGTTCGGTCTCTGGTGGCCGACCGGGCACAAGACGTCAGGCGACCCCGATGCGACGGTGCACCTCGAGCCGCGACTCGGTGGCCGGATCTTCGAGCGGACCAGCGACGGCCGGGAGATCAACTGGGGCGAGGTGACCGCCTGGGAGCCGCCGTTCCGGCTCGGCTACCTGTGGCACATCCGCCGCACGCGCGAGGCGGCTACCGACGTGCTGGTGCTCTTCGTCGACACAGACGATGGCGGGAGCCGGGTCCGGATCGAGCACACCGGGTGGGAGCGGTTGGCCGAGGAGGGCCCGTCGTGGCGCGATGCCAACCGGGACGGCTGGGCTGGTCTGCTCCCGCACTTCAAGGCAGCAGCTGAACGGGGAGGGTGAGCAACATGGCCACAGGAACTGCGGAGGACCCGTGGGTCCTCAAGACGGCGCCGGGCACGTCGGAGTACACGATGCACCGGGACCCGGAGGCCGACCCGCCCGCGCTGGTGTGCACGGTCGGCAAGACCACGCTGCGGTACCACCTGCGTGCCGTGGAGGACCTGCACGCGATGCTGGTCGAGCTTGGCGACTGGGTGGAGCTCGGGGCGGCGGATGAGCAGAAGCCCGCGAAGGACGGGACGGTCGAGGCGTGGGGCCGTGACGTGTCGAACCCGGTGGGCGGCTGGTACGGGCTGCGGACGGGGTACCGGGGCCGGTTCGGAATGTACCTCCCGCCTTTGCTGGAGGAGCTCGGCCTGGTCGAGCTGGAGCACAACCCGCGCAACAACCGGGTTCGTGCGAGGTAGCGCAGTCACGTGCACCGACGTGTCGGTTCTCAGCCGGCATCGGCGGCGACCGCGGGCCTGACAGCGGCATCGGCCGGCCGCGGCGGCCGCGCCGAGTCCGACGATGGTGAGCTCTGACCCGGAGACCACGAGGTTCCGGCCTCGGACCGGCACGAACCACTGAAGCAGGCAGGCGCTGTCCACGGGTGCCTCTAGGCTCGGAGTATGAACCGCATCGACCGGCTCTACGCCCTGGTCGAAGAGCTCCGCGCGGCCGGGCCCAGAGGACGTACCGCCCGCCATCTGGCCGCGCACTTCGAGGTCAGCGTCCGCACCATCGAGCGCGACCTGAGCGCGCTGGGCCAGGCCGGGGTTCCGCTCGACATCAGGACCGGCCGCAGCGGCGGCTACACGCTGGACCGGTCGATGAGCCTGCCGCCGCTCAACTTCACTCCACGCGAAGCGGCCGCGGTCGCGGTTGCGCTGAGCCGCAGCGAGCACGTCCTGTTCGCCCGCGACGCGCGCAGCGCCCTGCAGAAGATAGTGGCCGCCATGCCGGAGCGGGCCGTCGAGGAGGCCCGCTCGGCCGCCGAGAAGGTCCGGCTCCTGGTCCAGCCCGCGCCCAACCCCGACGCCGAGATCGCCGAGACCATCTGGCGTGCCGTGCGTGACAGCTGCGCTTTGCGCATCGGGTACATCGATGTCGGCGGTCTGGAGACCGAACGCGAGGTGGAGCCCCAGCAGGTCGTGGTCGGGCCCAACGGCTCCTATCTGGCGGCCTGGTGCCATCTGCGCGGCGACGACCGGCTCTTCCGTCTTGACCGCATCACGCGCGCCGAACGAGCTCCCTCACCGCCGCGACCCCAGCGGAGGGCACCTGAGCCGGTCGTCGACGGCCACCAGACCAAGGCCCCGGTGGCGGTGCTGCGACCCGGAAACCTTCTGGGAAACACCGACACAGGGTTGTCGCGTGTCCCCGGGACAGTCGAGCCAGCCCACGTCCCGGTGGGTGACCCGACCCAGAGGAGAGCACGATGACCACCCCCGCACCCGGCACCCTGGCCTGGTTCGAGGTCGCCACCAGCGACCCCGACTCCGCCGCAAGGTTCTACGGCAGCCTGTTCGACTGGAGCTTCAACGCCGATGGGCCGGCCGCCTCCGGCGGCATGGACTACCGCAACATCACCGCCTCCGGCGCCGCAGCGCCGATGGGCGGCGTCTTCGGCACAGGCGGACAGGTGCCCGACCACGCCGTCTTTTACATTCTGGTCGCCGACGTCGACGCGACCTGCGCCGACGCCGAACAGCTCGGCGGGTCGGTCGTCAGCAAGCACCTCGACCTGCTGCCCGGCGCCCCGACGTTCGCCTACCTGCGCGACCCCGCCGGCAACGCCTTCGGCGTCTTCACCCCGCCGGCCGCCGGATGACCCGACCCGCCACGCCCGCGTCCCCGCCGGAACCACCCGGCGGGGGCGCGCCGCACGATGCGGCCGACGGTGCGGCCGACGGTGCGACCGACAGTGCGGCCGACGGTACGGCCCGCGACCTGTACGACGAGCTCACCGACGACCTGCTCTACGACCCCGCCATCGGCAGGGCCACGATGATGGGGTACCCGTGCTTGCGGCTGGCCGGAAAGTTCCTCGCCTCCTACGACGACAAGTCCAACTGCCTGGTGGTGAAGCTGCCCCGCGAACGTGTCGCCGAACTCGTCGACACCGGCGCCGGCAACCCGTTCGCGCCGGCCGGCAAGGTGTTCCGCGAGTGGGTCGCCGTCCCGGCTCCGGATGCGCCGGCCGGACGTGGACTGTGGCAGCAGCTCCTCACCGAGGCTGTCGAGTTCGCCCGTGACCAACTGGACGAGGAGCGCTAGCGGCGCCGGGCCGCCCTGTGATGATGACCGCATCCAACCGGGCCGGCGACCCCTCCGGGTCGTTGCCCGCGATGAACTCGTCCACCGACCTCGAGGTCGGCCCGACCGATGCCCCCTCACCGGTCCTACGTCCCGAGGCGACCGGACATCAGGGAGGCGCATACTCGGACCCATGGATGTCGACGTCGTTGTCGAGGCCCTCATCCCGTTTCCCCGTGAGGTGGTCTCCAGCTATGCCGGCGACCCGACGAACGCACCACAGTGGTACGCCAACATCGAGTCGGTGAACTGGCGCACGCAACCCCCGGGCGCCGTCGGCTCGCAGATCGACTTCAAGGCCAGGTTCCTCGGCCGCCGGCTGTCCTACACGTACGAGATCGTCGACCTGGACCCAGGCAAGCGGCTGGTGATGCGTACCGCCGACGGTCCGTTCCCGATGGAGACCACCTACACCTGGGAGTCCGTCGAAGGCGGAACCTTGATGAGGCTGCGCAACCGCGGCACACCCAGCGGGTTCACCAAGGTCGCGGCACCAGTCATGGCCAAGGCGATGAAGGGCGCGATGACCAAGGACCTCGGCCGTCTCTCCCGAGAGCTCTCTGCCCGCTGAGAAGGCATTGCGGGCCGATGTCGCGCGTTCCACGCGCGGACCGGCCGGCGCGCGGCTTGGTGCGCCCCCCGGCGAGCCGCACGGAACAACCGCTCGTGGCCGGGCGGGCTGGGTAGGACCGTGGTTGACGGGGGGCGCCCACTCGGTCCGTCGGGCAACATCCCTGCCAGTCGGGCGCAGATCTAGCCCGGAATCATCCCAACGCCGTCGTGCACAGGTCGGGCGCGTCGAGGAGTGCCACAACGTCGTCGACCTCGTCCTACCATCATGACTCCAGCGACATCAAGTCCCCGTTCAGGTGTCAGCCTGAGCCGCCGGAGCTGAGGAGACGCCCATGACGAGCGAGACCGCCGACTCCGCCGTGAAGAGCGACCGGTGGACATTCCTCACGGACGGGCCGCCGATCCGCAGGCCGGTGTTCTACTCGGCGGTGATCGGTGTCCTGGTCATGGCGACCTGGGCGATCTTCGCGCCTGACCAGGCCGAGTCGGTCATCGGCGAGGCGGTAGCCCGGGTCGTGGACTGGTTCGGGTGGTTCTACGTGCTGCTGACCACGGTGGTGCTGGTGTTCGTGCTCTACCTGGCCCTGTCTCGCTACGGCTCCATCAAGCTCGGCCCTGACCACTCCAAGCCCCAGTTCTCCACGTTTGCCTGGGCCTCGATGCTCTTCGCTGCGGGTATCGGCACCGACGTCATGTTCTACGCGGTCGCCGAGCCCGTCAGCCAGTACATGACGCCGCCGACCGGAGACCCCGAAACCGTCGCGGCTGCCCGCGAGGCGACGGTGTGGACGTTGTTCCACTACGGGATCTCAGGCTGGGGGCTGTACGCCTTGATGGGGATGGCGCTCGGCTACTTCACCTACCGGATGAACCTGCCGCTCGCGGTGCGCTCGGCTTTGTACCCGATCTTCGGGCGACGGGTCGACGGCGGCCTCGGCCACGCCGTCGACACGGCGGCCGTGCTCGGCACCATCTTCGGGGTAGCGACCAGCCTGGGCATCGGCGTGGTGTTCCTCAACCAGGGTCTCCACATCCTGTTCGACGTCCCCGTCGGCATCGGCGCCCAGATCGGCCTCATCGTCCTCGCCGTGGCAATGGCCGCCATCTCGGCCACCACGGGTGTCGACCGAGGCATCCGCTTGCTGTCCCAGCTCAACGTCATCCTGGCCCTGGGTCTCGCCGCCTACGTACTGCTGACAGGCCGCACGAGCTTCATCCTCAACGCCGTCGTCATGAACGTCGGCGACTACGTTCAGACCTTCCCCCGCAAGACGATGGAGACCTTCGCGTTCGACGGCGCGACCGAGTGGATGTCGCTGTGGACGCTCTTCTTCTGGGCCTGGTGGATCGCCTGGGCGTCCTTCGTGGGACTGTTCCTGGCCCGGATCTCTCGCGGTCGGACCATCCGGCAGTTCGTCGCCGGAACGATGATCATCCCGTTCACTTACATCGTCATGTGGATCTCGATCTTCGGCAACGCCGCCCTCGAGCGGATCCGTGGAGGAGACGACGCCTTCGCCGACGCGGCGCTGGCTTCCCCGGAGGCGGGCTTCTACTCACTGCTGGAGGAGTACCCCCTCTCCGGCGTCGTGATCGGCGTATCGATCTTCGTCGGCCTCCTCTTCTACGTCACCTCGGCTGACTCCGGTGCCCTGGTGATGGGCAACCTCTCGTCCGAGCTACGTTCGGTCCAGGACGACGCCGCGCCCTGGCTGCGCATCGTGTGGGCCTCCGCGACTGGACTGCTCACGATCGCCGTGCTGGCAGTGGGCGGCATCTATGCCCTGCAGTACGCCACGGTGATCTTTGGTCTACCGTTCGCATTCGTCATCGTGCTCGTCATGCTCGGCCTGCACAAGGCATTGCGGGTTGAGGGTCGGCGGGCGGGCGCCGGGAGCCGCGCGTTGCCGTTGATGCTGCTGGGTCGCGCTTCCGACGCCGAGGGACACGACGAGTTGGCGTGGAAGGCTCGCTTGGCCCGTGCGGTCAACTTCGTCGATGTCGAGGCTGCGACGACGTACCTCGATGCCGTGGTACGACCCGCGCTGGCCCAGGTCGCCCACGAACTGGTGGAGCGGGGGCTGCCCACGGAGGTCAACCAGGGTGTAGGGGGTGTCGAGGACGACGAAGACGGCGGGCTGACCTGGGTTGAGCTGCGCTCGAGCGGCGGCGCAGACCCCTTTGTCTACCGGGTACAGGTCCACGAGTCACCGGTGCCGACGTACGGCGGCCGGATGATCGGCCACCGCGACCAGTACGCCCGTCTGGAAGTGCACACCGCCGGCGGTGGCCAGGACTACGACGTCATGGGTTTCTCCACTACACAAATCATCCACGACTGCCTCAACCAGTATGAGGAGCACCTCGAGTTCCTTCGACTTGCATGATCTCCAGATCGTCGCGTCGCTCGCTCCGATGCGAATCCGGCGTTCGCTCGCGCACCAATCTCGCAGTGTGGCCCGGCTTGCGGGCGGCGGAGCCCGGTTGCCGTCCGCAAGACCAGATCGACGACGGGTTTGGGCGAGCACCCCGAGCCCGACCGGGATGGCGGGGAGAGCAACCAGCCGAGTCCATCCGTCCAGGCGACCGGTCGGGAGCACCAGCAGCACAAGCAGCAGAACGCCCTGGTGTGCGACGAGCAACCAGGGTGAAAGCGATCCAGCCAGCCACGCCGCCGCTGTCACCGCGAGCAAGGCCCGCGATGGCGCGGACCCCTGCATGGCAAAGGCCGTCGTGGCCACCAGTGCTCCGACCAGCGGCACCAGCCATGACTGCGCCCCGACGGACGGCGGCTCGGCCTCCGCCCAGGCCGACGCCGCGAGCAGGACCAGCATTGCGACCCAGGTCGCGGTCCACAGCATGCGAGCACTCGGCGCGCGCATGCTCCCTGGTCGCCGGGCTCGACTGTCCTTGTCACGGTCGTCGGCCGAGTCCAGGTTCCACCGACGCCGGACCGTCCCGACGAGACTCGGTCCTGCGTGCTCGATCTCGAGCGTCGCGAGCGCGTGTGGAACGGGTCCTGGGTCTGGTGGTCGTCCCTCTTGCTTGATCCTGTGGTTAATTAACTGATATGTTAATCAGATGCTGGCGACGGACGAGCTCAACGCGGTGTTCTCGGCCTTGGCGGACCCGACCCGACGCGACATCCTGGCCCGACTGGGGGAGGGCGACTCGACCGTGGGCGACCTGGCCGCGCCGTACGACGTCAGCCTGCCAGCCATCTCGCGGCACCTGCGGGTTCTCGAGACAGCCGGGTTGATCACACGGACCCGGCAGGCCCAGTGGCGCACGAACCACCTCCGGACCGATCCGCTCCGCGTAGCTGGGGACTGGATCGACCACGTCACCTCGATCTGGGCAGCCCGGCTGGACCGGCTCGACGACCACCTGGCCGCCGTCAAGCAGCCGGACCGACGGAAGGTAAAACCATGAGTGAGGACACCCGCGACGCCCAGATAAGCCGGTGGTTCGATGCCCCCGTCGAGTCGGTCTGGCAAGCGTTCACTGATCCCGACCACCTTGCGCGCTGGTACGGCCCGACCGGCGTCACTGTGGCCCCGGAGTCGGTGTCGGTCGAAGCGCGTCCCGGCGGACCGTGGGCGCTCACGATGGTGATCGGCGATCGGACCATGCCGCTCAGCGGGACGGTGACAGAGGTCAAGGAGCCGCACCTGCTCGTCGTCACCGACGTCATGCCCGACGGCGCCGTGGTCACGATGACCGTCGAGCTGTCCGAGGAGGACGGCGGTACCCGACTGGAACTGCGCCAAGGTCCCTTCCCGGCCGTCGGTGCCGACGGAGCCTCGGCCGCCTGGGAACAGGCGATGGACAAGCTGGCCGAACTCGTCGGTCACTGACGACCAATCGAGACCGCTCTGAACATCTCGATCTGGTCAGACCGCAAAGATCTGCGACGTCGCTCCGGGAACAGACCGAGCCCGGTCGCCTGGACGGCGACGCGACCGCCGCCGTGCTGACGGCGGAGGGGCATCGCAACCCGCGACGTCGTGACTGGCCGGCCGGGCTGACGGCGCGTGGGTCGAGTGCGTCCGGTTGGTTGCCCGAGCTCTGTCCAACAAGCAGATCGCCGAGGAACTGACCATCTCGCGCAAGACGGCAAGCAGTCACGTCGAGCACATCTACGCCAAGGCCACCGTTCGCAACAGGGCGTCCAGTCGAGCCACAGAGACACCTCGCAGCCTTCGACTCGGCTGACCCGGCGCGGGCGTCAGGGGCGGCGCCTCCTGCCCCAGCACCAGCAGGCCGAGAAGGCGAGCATCGCCGATCCGCGACGTGCTGTGTGATGCGGTGGAGTTCTACAGAACACTCCCGCCGCTTTCGGGAGCGGTCGATTGGCTATCTGCTCATGCGCAGCAGCATGGCACTGACGGTTCGAGGTCCCACCTCGTGAGGGACCTGATGGCCTGGAGCCGGGAAACGTTCCTGTCCGGCTCTGGTGATGGCAGGGACAATTACCCTCTCGGCACGCATGGCGGCGACGTCGAGGCCTCGAAGGCGTCGTGCTCGGTGCGGCGGCGTCGGCGTCGCAGTGTGACAAGGGCAGCGCTGACAACCGCGACGCAGGTGGCAAGTGAAAGCCACACCACGATTCGTGGAACGCCGTTGGTGTCCAGTCCTTCGATGCCGCGGCCCGTGGTGGGTGCGGCGAGCGAGGTGGATGCGCAAGGGCCGGGCCGCGAGCGATCGCCGCCGGTGACGACCTCGAACTGGTACGTCCCCCGCACGAGGTGGCCGTCAGCGCTCGTGACCGAGTAGGCAATGGTGTGGATGCCCAGGTCGAGCGGATCGACTCGTGCGCAGACGGTGCTGCTGTTGACGGCGAGCGCCGCACCGACGGGCAATGCCTGTTCGTCGGGACCCATGAGGGCGATCTCGTGCGGAGCCTGGGGGTCGATTCGCTCGAAGGTGAGCGCGAGGAGCTCACCGCCGGGCCGGACCGTGTCACCTGGCCCTGGGCTTCCGCGCTCCAGACCTGTGTGCGCGTACGCGACCGGGGCGGCGATCAGCATCGCCGCAGCGGCGACAACCGAGGTCAGAAGTCTGCGCATGCGAGCCGGTTGTCCATCGCTGCCGCCGGATGAACCACGATCGCCCGGGCACCGTCACCCACCCGTCGATCGTTGGTCACGCTGGCCTGCCCGCTGCCATCTGCAGATGCAACGAAGCCGAGGTGGACCTCGTTCGGCGGTGCTTCGGGGCCGTCGGGGTCGAAGGCGAAGTGGTCGCCGCCGGCGTCGCGCCCGCACGGCTGCTCATGCAGGTGTGCCAGGTAGGTGTCGCCCGGGACGAGGCCGCGCAGCCGAACGGTCACCGTGGTGCCTGACTCGTCCTGCGCCAGCCACGCCTGCCCGCTCACTGCCTCGCTGTTCGGCGGCGCCGTGTCGAGGACCATGAACACCCCCGACTCCAGGTCAACGCCGGCGAGCTCATTGGCCGGCGTCGCGTCGGGCTCGTTCAGCCGCGACAGGTCCATGTCGTCCATGTCGGCCATGCCGGCGTGGTCCGCGCCGGCGGAGTGTGCACCGGCGAGCTGCGCGCCGCCGGGGGTCGGGGAGTGCGCCAGTCCGACGGCGATGCCGAACGTTGCGGCCATCACCGCGATCTCCACGCCGGCCAGACGAACGAATTGTCGTCGCGGCCCCGTGGCGTCGTCCGTAGCGGCTGCCTCGAGCCCGGGGATGGTGTAACGGCGGTGTGCCCAGCCGATACCGGCCAACAGCGCCAGCGCCACTGCCTTTGCCAGGACGAGGCGGCCGTAGTCAGTGCGCCACAGTTCCGACACCGCACCCAAGCGGACCCAGGCGTTGACCAGCCCGCTCACTGCCACCGCAACGAAACAGCCCAGTGCAAGGACGCTGAAGCGGCGAACCGGCGCGACCACGACGAAGGAGGCAGCAGTGTCCCCGGGCACGAGCCGCGCCATCAGTGCAAGCGCCACCAGACCGCCGACCCACAGCGACGCGGCAGCGGCGTGGACCAGCACGGCGAACGACGCGAGACCGCGGTCGGCGCCGATAGCCGCGTGCCCGGCGACGGTCGGGGCGGCGAACGCGGCGGTCGCCACGATCAGCACAGCCGCAGCGAACAGATGACCCGAACCCGCACCGGAAGAGTCGCTGACGCGGTCCAGCCGGGTCGCGACGGCCACGCCGAGCGCGAGCAGGAGCTGGACCCCCAACGCCTTGCCCACGGTCGAGTCCAGCGTCCCCGTTGCCGCGCCCGGGTCACCCAGAACCGCGCTGACCGGCTGACCCAGCAGCTCGCTGGCGTTGAACACCAGTCCTGCGGCCGCGGACAGCGCGACCACCAGCGCGGCCAGACACGCGTAGCGGAGGAATCGATGCCGGAGCCGTGGTTGGTTGCCGGGCACCAGCGTGGTCGAGGCGAGCACGGCCCCGACCATCACGGCCCCGGCAACGTTCGACAGCAGACGCGTGCCGGGCACACCCCATCCGGTCGGGCCACCGGGCCCCGCGATGCCGGTGGGCGGCTCGTGTGGTGCACCGCCGCCCACCTCGAGTGCGACGACCAGCGCCACCACGGCCACGACGCACACCGCGTAGGAAAAGGCCAACGGAATGCCACTGGCTTCGCTGCCAGTCGGTAATGTCCGCTGGTAGGTCGTACCCGGGTCACCCATGCGCACGCCGCCCGCGCCGCTCCCACGCCCACAGCACCAGTCCGATGGCGATCACCCCCGCACCGGCCGCCACGTGCCACGCATGGCGCTCCAACCACGACCCGTCGCTCACGGCGCCGCCGTCAGCGGGATCGTCGCCGGCCGAGTCGTCGGGGGTTGAGCCGGTGCCCGCCTGATCCGCCGCGCTGGCCATGGCGCTGAACACGATCTGACCATCGACGGGATGCCCGTCCGCCGAGACGATCCGCCACCCGACCGTGTAGTCGCCGGCCGCCGGCAACGCGTCGACGTCTGCCGACACGACGGCGTCCAGGACCTCCGCGGCTCCAGTGGACACCGCGGAGCCGTCTGGTGCGGTCACCGCCACCTGAGCCGACGACGCCTGCACTGCTTCGTCGAACCGCAACACGATACGTGCCGGGGCGGCCTCGACCGTGGAACCGTCACCCGGGGTGCTGGAGACCAGGTGCGCATGGGCCAGCGCCGGCCCAGCCGCCGGCCCCGCCAGGCACAGCGCCACGGCCGCCGGCGCTGCGGCGAGCGCGAGAACCCACCGCCGCAGCCGACGGAGCCGGGTCACTGCGGCACGCGCTGCGACCGGCATCAGGACCTGCGACGCAACGCCACCAGCAGCACAGCCACCGCGCCAAGTCCGATCCCGACCACACCGAGCGCGCGGGCCATCGTGTCGGCCGAGTCGTCCCCGTCCGGGCTCGTCGACGAACTGGCCTCGTCGGTGCTTTCAGCCACACCGGTGTCCGCCCCGGTTTCGTCGGCTTCGTCGCCACCGGCAGTGCCTTCATCGGCCGAGGCCGCTGGCAGCTCCAGCGTCGGAGCGGGCAGTTCTGGCTCCTCCTCGCCGGGGACGACCGGCTGTGACCATTTCACGACCTCACCGTCGTCGTAGGTCTGCACAGCCGGGAACGACATCGAGTCGACATCCTCGGGGAACGGTCCGGCCGAGATCTCGAACTCGTCGAACTCGCCGGGCGCGATGTCGGTTCCTTGCTCGGCGGTCCACGTCACCTTCGTGACGGCCTCGGTGAGGTTGAAGTCGCCGACCGTGACGGGCTCGTCGAGCTTGGTGGTGGTGGTCTTGGCCGCCCAGCCTGGTTTGGGCTTGACCGAGACGAACGCGAACGGGGTATCGGCGGGTAGGGAGACGGTGACACCGACCGTGCTGGCCGTGTCGGACTCGGTGGGGACGCGGAAGACCAGCTTGCCGAAACCGCCCGGGGCGGCGTCGGTGGAAGACACCGTGACATGGGCGGAGGCCGGCAGGGCGCCGAGGAGCACCACCGCGGCGGCCGTCCCGACAACTGCGATGGCGCGCCAGATCATGGTGCAGGCATGGCCATGAGACGTACTGAACGAACGCATGAGGGAACACCTTTCACGCCACGCGCCTGGGCGCGGCGGCACTCAACGGATGGGGTCGGGTGCAGGTGCAAGCGGTGGTCCGCGACGGCTGACGCCGTAGGCGAGGTCGACGACAACACGGACTGCTCCGCGGCGAGCCGCGACCACCCGGGCCCGCCGGGGAGGCGACACAGCGACGGATGTCCACGCCGGCGTGAGTCGGCTCAGCGCGGTAGCGAACCACTCTGCGACATCGAAGACAAGTCCCACCGCACGCTCGGTGCGGCACAGCAAGACAGCCGAGACGATCGCGACGACGACGTGGACGAGCGCCATCGACAGCGAGTGCGCCGCTGTACGGTCGACCGTCGCCATCGACGACGTCACGTGCGAATGACTGGGCGACGTAGGCGCGGACAGCCCTTCCAGGACGAGGTGTGCAACCAGCTGGCAGCCCCCGAACAGGACGACCAGGCTGCCGACCGCCCACCGTCGCCGTGACACCAGGAGACCGAAGCCGCAGCAGCCAGCGATGATGCCCATCAGGGCAACGAGGCCCGGCACCCGCCCCCCGGCACTCGTGTGGGCGGTCACGGTGAGTACCGCGCACAAGGACCCGAGCACGCCGGTTCGCACGGCCGTCGCGGTCCTCATGACACCTCCCTGCCGCCGACATCGTAATCCTGCCCGCCGGGACCGGGTCCGCGTCCTGATGGGGGCTGGTCCCTTGGGTGGCGGCGTAGCGTTGCGTATGTCCTGTCGGTGAGGCCTGGCCGGGACCGGCGTGTCGCCGCCACGTGGCATCGTCAGTGCGGTGAAGAGTCGGCTTGTGGCCACCGGCCTGCTCGTTTTGGCTTGGGGATCCACGTTCACGTCGATCAAGGTGTCGCTCCAAGGGGTTCCCCCGATGCTGCTGGCGGGAGGCCGCTGCCTGGTCGGTGGGATCCTCATCGCATCGGTAGCGGTGATCGCTCGCAGGGAGCCACGGCTACGCGACAATCTCGTCCCCTACGCCGGTCTGGCCCTGCTCAACGTTGTCGGCTTCTTCGGACTCCAGACGCTGGCTATCGAGTTCTTGCCGTCCGGCTACGCGTCAGTTCTGATCTATCTCCAGCCGGTGTTCACAGTGCTCCTCGCTGCCCCGCTACTTGGCGAGACTCTGGGCTTCGCTCGTCTCGCAGGTGTGCTGATCGCCTTCATCGGGGTCGTCGTGGTCTCGCTCCACCCCGACGGCGAGGTGTCGACCTGGGGAGTGGTGCTGGGAATCGTGGCAGCGGGTTGCTGGGCGTTCGGCACCATCGCGGCCAAGCGCTTCAGTCCACGCCTCGAGCCCTTGTGGGCCGTCGCCCTGCCTCTTGTGGCGGGCGGCGCCGCGCTCACGCTGGTCGCCGGCGTCACCGGTGACCTTACGGTCGACCCGTCAGGACGAGTCGCCTTCGGCGTCGCCTGGACCACGCTCGTGGGTACCGCCGTGGCATGGCTCATCTGGATGCGTCTGGTGTCTACGGGCGAGGTGGGCACCGTGGCGGTGTCCATCTGTCTCGTGCCCGTTGTCGCGGTGGTCATGGGCTGGGCGGTCCTGGGCGAGACGCTGGGATGGCCACTGGCAGTGGGCACTGCGCTCGTCTGTGCCGGCGTGCTCATCGTCAATCGTGAGGCAGCGGCACCTCTCGCTGGCCCGTGACAGCTGTCGCGTCAGCCGATCAGGTCCGCCACGTGAGCCAAGCCGAAGTGACGCAGGGCGGCGATGTCTGCAGGGTCAACCGGGGCCCGCTTGGACAGGGCGATCTGGGTGGAGAAGAGGTCCGCGGCGTCGGGCCGGGCCCCGGGTCCGCTGAGCCGGTAGCGCGCGGGAAGCATCGGCCCGAAGAGGAGTGCCTCCGCGAGCTCGGGCCAGGCCAGCGGGTCGGGGCTCACGCCCTGCTCTTCGGCGAACAGCAGGCCCAGGACGTGGTGGGACTCGACCAGGGGCCGGGGCGTCGCCATCACCGCGCGCAGGCGCTGCGAGCCCGGGGTGGGCACCGCGCCCGAGAACGCGCCCATGATCCAGCGAGCCTGAAGCTCCAGCAGGGGCCAGTAGGGCCCTTGGAGAAGGAATTGCCCCATGACGCCGAGACCCGGTAGGTCGGGGTGCAGCGTGCGCTGATAGAGGTCGAGCTCGTCGCCGCGGACCAAGCGCCGGTGCAGGTCGTCGTCGAGGTAGGGCAGATCGAGCTGATAGCCCGTTGCGCAGACCACCGCGTCCACGGTCTCGGTGCTGCCGTCACTGAAGACCACCCGGCGACCCTCGACCGCGGTGATGCCCGGGCGGCACACGATGAGGTGTTCGCGGACCTGGACCAAGAAGTCCTGACACAGCGAGGTGCCTGCCACCAGCACGTCGGGGTCGGGCGGGGGAGCGCCGTACGTCGCGGGGTCATTGGCGATCCGTAGCACGCGCGCGGTCAGCACCGCACCGAGCTCCGCGCGCGACAGGTGCCGGCGCTCGCGGGCGCCGAACTCCGTGTACCACTGCCAGTCCGAGGAGACACCGTCGACGACCTTCGACAGGACGTAACGCGGCTTGCGAAACGACGACACCACTGCCGTCACCCGAGCAAGGTCGGAGGCGATCTCGAGCCCGCTCACCCCGTTGCCGTAGACCAGCGTGCGTCGGCCGGCGAAGGCCTCGGATCCCGGGTAGTCGAAGGCATGCAGCGGCTCGCCCTCGAAGCCGGAAAGCTCTGGTGGAAACCTGGGCTTTCGGAACCGGCCGGACGCCAGCACCACCGCCTCGAAGCGCTCACCGTCCACGACCCACCCCGGCGAGACTGCACGTACGGGCGTCTGGAACCTGATCCGCTCGAGGATGCCGAACTTGTTGGCATAGGCGCGCAGGTAGTCGTGCATCTGGGCTGCGGCAGGGTGCAGCGGATGGTCGACGGGTGGGGGCAGATCGGAGAACGCCGTCAAGGCGCTGCTGGTGTTGGTGTGCATGCCCGGCCAGATGCCGCTGTGCTCGGCCGACGTGTACCACTGCCCACCGAGGTCGTCACTCGCCTCGAAGACCGTGGGTTCGAAGCCAGCCTCCAGAGCGTGCCTTGCGGCGACCAAACCGCCGGGCCCGGCCCCGATGACGGCCACCTGCGCCCCTCCGCGCAGACTCACGACGCGACGTTAGACCATCTCGTCCGCGATCACGGTGAGACCAGGCCGAAAAGCGAGCAGGCTCAACAACTCGTGGCGAGCTGTGACCACACTCCGGCGCTCGCCCACGCGGACCGGGAGCTGCTCGGTGACACGTTGCCGAGCCTGAGACGAGTGATCGGCGGGCGCGGCTGGGCCGAGCAGCTGCTGCACGGCGAGCCGCACCCGGGCAACGTGCGCACCACGAAGAACGGGCTGCTGTTCATCGACCTCGAGACGTGTTGCCGTGGGCGGTCGAGTTCGCCCATGCGCCTGAAGAAGTCAGCGACCACTACGCGGGTCTCAACCACGGCTTGCTGCGCGAGTGCCGGATCCTCGTGCTGGCGATGATCACCACGTGGCGCTGGGATCGAGACGACCAGTTCCCCCACGGGCGCCAGCTGGGCACCGAGTGGCTCGGTCAGCTCCGAGCAGCGCTCGATCGCGACGAGCTGGATGCCCGTGGTGATCACCGGAGCACCTCGCCGTTGTAGCCGGTGGCGCTGTTCGAGCAACCGGTAGTCGCGCTCATTCAGACACTCACTGTGTATGTTTCTGCTCGATCTACTCACGGCCGTCCTCTTCCGCTGTCTGGAGGGTCCTCGTGTCGCGCTCCGGTGACGTCGACTCCGGCAGGGTGGAGACCGCGGCCGGCCTGGGGAGACTCAACGTCCTCTACGCGGCGATGGGGGCGGGGGTCGGAACCCTGCTGCCGTTCCTCGTCCTGTACCTGACGTGGCGCGGCCTGTCGCCGGCCGAGGTCGGACTCGTGCTAGGGCTCATGTCGGCCTTCGGGGTGGCCGCACTTCCGCTGTGGGGTCTTCTCGCCGACCGGGTGCTCGGCACGGTCCGGGCCCTGCGCTTGTCCAGCCTGCTGGCTGCCCTGGCGAGCCTCGCCCTGTTCGGCGCCGGCAGCTCGACGACGGCCATCGTGGGCTGCGCGGCCTTGCTCGCCACGGCCCGCGCCCCCGGCGAAGCCCTCGCCGACGCTCTGACGGTCGGGGCGCTGGGGAAGACGGCGCCGCGGTACTACGGATCGGTCCGGCTCTGGGCCAGCGTGGGATTCGCGGCCGCCGTCGCCGTGTGGGGCATCGTGCTCGATCGCACCACCTTGGCCGTCGTGCTGTTCGCTTACCCCGTCGCGATGGTCGTCCAGATCGCCAGCACCAGAGGGATGCGTTCGCGGCCCCCGCTGAATGCACGAGTTCCGTGGGTCCACGCCGCGAGGGAGCTGATCAGCGGCAGGTTCGCTGTGGTCCTCGCCGGGGCGTTCGGCGTCGGGGTCGCGATCGGAGCGTCGATAACGCTGCTGCCACTGGCGATCCTCGCCGCCGGCGGAGACGTCGGAGCGGTCGGTGCCGCGAGTGTGGTGGGAGCGGCAGCCGAGATTCCGCTGATGCTGTGGAGCGGGCGCCTGTCCCGTCGATTCGGCGCAGCGTCGGTCTTCCTCGTCGGGGGTGGACTGTTCGCGGTGGCCCTGTGTCTCTACGGGCTGACCGAGGTCCCTGCGGGGCTCGTGGCGGTGAGTGCGATCAGAGGAGCGGGGTACGCGCTGGTCTACGTCGGGCTCGTCACGGCCGTCGGCGCGCTGCTCCCGCCCGGCCGTCAGGCCAGCGGCCAGGCGGCGCTGCAGACCACCCTGATGGGCATCGCGCCGATCGTGGGGGCCTCGCTCGGTGGCGTCGCCTACACCGAGCTGTCACCGGCCCTCGTCTTCGGTGTCGCCGGGGCGTTGGCGGCCCTGGGATCCGTCGTCGCGTGCGTGGGGGCGTCGCGAGAGTAGGAGCGGCGTGCGCCAAACTCTTGCACGTTCCTGCAAGAGATGGCACTCTTCAGCGCAGAAAACGACAGGGCATGACGGGCAAAGCATGGCTTTTCCGACTGGGAGGCCGTCGACGTGAGCGTTGTCGACGAACCACTGTGGGACGGACCGCTGTGAGCGGCCACGTTGGGCTGGATCGGCTTCCGCTCCGGGAGTTCCGCCCTGAGCCGATGCTGCGGGTCCCGGAGCACCGCCCGGATCGGTTCCCGACCCCCGGCGTCGACGTGCACAACCATCTCGGCAGGTGGCATCGAGGGTCGTGGTCGATACCGGACGTCGAGCACCTGCTGGCGGTGATGGACGACGTCAACGTCGGCACGGTCGTCAACCTCGACGGTGGATGGGGCGACGAGCTCGAGGCGAACCTCGATCGCTACGACCGCGCGCACCCCGGCCGGTTCGCGACGTTCTGCCGGCTCGACTGGTCACAGACTCAGGAGCGGGGATGGGGCGAGCGCCTCGCCGCCTCGCTGCGTGACTCGGCGTCTCGTGGCGCCGCCGGCCTGAAGCTGTGGAAGGACATCGGCCTGCGGCTTCGGGACGAGCACGACCGGCTGTTCATGCTCGACGACCCCCGGCTCCTCCCGATGTGGGCGGCCGTTGCGGAGGCCCGCCTACCCGTTCTGGTCCACACCGCTGACCCCGCGGCCTTCTTCCGTCCGCTCGACGCGACCAACGAGCGGCTCGAAGAGCTGCTCGCCCATCCCGACTGGCACTTCCACGGCCCGGAGTTCCCGAGCCTGCAGCGACTGCTGGACGCCCTGGAGCACTGTGTGGAGGCGAACCCGGGGGTGACGTTCATCGGTGCCCACGTGGGTTGCTACGCGGAGGACCTGTCCTGGGTGCACCGGATGCTCACGTCCTACTCGAACTTCAACGTCGACATCGCGGCACGCATCGCCGAGCTCGGGCGGCAGCCGCGCGCGACTCGTCGGCTGGTCCTCGAGCATCCCGACCGTGTGCTGCTCGGCACCGACTGCTTCCCTCCACGACGCGAGGACTACGCCACGTACCTCCGGTTCCTGAGCACCGATGACGAGTACTTCCCGTACTCCGACTCGAACCCACCCGGCAGCGGCAGGTGGCGGATCTCGGGGATCGACCTCCCTGCTGACGTTCTCGATCAGGTGGTCGGCAGCAACGCGCGCCGGCTGGTGCCCGCCCTGGCGAAGGAGTCCTGACGGTGGGTGCCGCCGGTCTTCGTGCAGGCGAGTTCGACGTCGTGGTGATCGGCGGCGGCATCGTCGGCGCCAGCGCTGGTCTCCGGTGCGCGAGCCTCGGGGCACACGTCGCCGTCGTCGATGCGGGTCTGCCTGGCCAGGCCACTGCCGCCGGCGCCGGCATCGTCTCCCCCGTCGGCTTGAGCGGGTACGAGACCAGCCTGGCGTGGACGACGCTCGTCGCGTCGGCGATCTCGCACTACGACCGCTTGCTCGACCTGCTCGGCGAGGCCGGCATGAGCGATGTCGGCTTCTCCCGGGTCGGGGAGATCGTGGTCACGACCCGGGAGGCGGACGGTCTGCTTCTCGAGGACCTTGCTGGACGCCTGTCGACACTTGCCGAGCAGGGGATCCCGGTCGGCCGTGTCGAGCGCCTCGATCCCCCCGACCTCACGCGCTCCTGGCCCGAGCTCCGTACGGATCTCCACGGCCTGTTCATCGAGAACGTCGCTCGGATGGACGGCCGCCGGATGGGTGCGGCCATCCGGGATCTGGCGGTGTTGCGCGGGGCCACCTTCGTCGACGGCCACGCGAAGGTCGATATCGACGCGGATCACACGTGCTCACTCCGCGTCGACGACGAACCCGTCCGAACGGGCGCCATCATCCTGGCGGCCGGCGCCTGGTCGGCGCCGACGTTGTGTGCGCTGGGTGTTCGTACGACGGTGCAGCCCGTCCGCGGTCAGATCGTGCACCTCGACGTCGCGGGTGCGCGCACCGAGGTTCGCCCCGTCGTCAACACGTTCGAGGGTCACTACTTCCTGGGCTTTCCGGGACACCGGGTCGTGACGGGAGGCACCCACGAGCCGGAGGCGGGCTTCGACCACCGGGTGACCGCCGAGGGGCTGCACTCCGTGCTGTCCAAAGCCCTGCGCATCGCGCCGGGGCTGGGAGCCGGCACGGTGCTGGAGACCCGCGTCGGGTTCCGGCCGCGCAGCGCTGACGGATACCCACTCGTCGGACGACCCGGCGCAAGCCACAACGTCGTCGTCGCCACCGGCCTCGGGTCCTGGGGCCTCACCCTCGGACCGATGGTGGGAGAGGTCGCAGCCGAGCAGGCCCTCGGACTCCCGTCGTCGATCGAGCTCGACCTCCTGACACCCGACCGTGAAGCCATCGGCATCGCTACCGCCCTGTCGCCGGACGTGGGCTGACTCGACTCGTCCTCAACCTCTCGAAGGGAAGAACATGCGGAACCCACGCACGACGCTGAGGCGAGCCGCTGTCGCCCTGGCATGCATGACGGTTGCCGTGACGGCGCTGACCGCCTGCTCCGACGACGGTGACTCGTCGGAAGGCGGCGAAGTCACCCTGTCGTACGCGGTCTGGGACCAGGCGCAGGTGCCCGCGATGGAGCAGATCATCGAGGAGTTCAACAAGGAGCATCCGGACGTCCACGTGAAGATCCAGGTGACGCCGTGGGACGACTACTGGACCAAGCTGCAGACCGCGGCCACCGGGGGCAGCGCCCCCGACGTCTTCTGGACCACCCTCGCCTACTTCGACTACTACGCCGACGGTGGCGCGCTGCTGCCGCTGGACGACCAGATCGAGGCAGCTGGCCTGGACATGTCGAACTACAACCCGGCGATGACCGAGGCCTACACGTTCGATGACACCGTCTACGGGATTCCCAAGGACATCAACGCGTTCGGCCTGTTCTACAACAAGACGCTGTTCGACGAGGCCGGCGTGGACTACCCGGATGACTCCTGGACCTGGGACGACGTCGAACAGGCGGCTCATGAGCTGACCGACCCGGCGAAGGGAGTGTACGGAATCGCCGCGCCGGAGGCCGACGAGACCACCTGGTACCTCACCGTTCCGCAGAACGGAGGCGAGGTCATCAGTGCGGACGGCACGGAGTCGGGCTACGACACTCCCGAGACGATCGAGGGCATCCAGTTCTGGGTGGACCTGGTCAACGACGAGGTGTCACCCAACCTCCAGCAGCTGACCGACACCGACTCACTGGCGATGTTCACCTCCGGGAAGGTGGCGATGTACTACGGCGGCTCGTGGGACCCGGTCGCCATCGCGGACGTGCCGGCGGCGAAAGCCTTCACCGGGGTCGCGCCGCTTCCCGAGGGGACCACGTCGGACTACTACAGCAACGGCCTCGCCAACTCCATCTATGCCGAGACCGAGCACCCCGAGGAAGCGTGGGAGTTCGTCGAGTTCCTGGGATCGAAGGAGGCCAACCAGATCCAGGCCACGACCGGCACCGTGATTCCTGCGTACAACGGGCAGGCCGGCGAGTACGTGAAGTCCATGCCGTGGCTGGATGCCCAGGCGCTCGTCGACCAGCTGCCGAACGCTCTGCCGTTCCCCGTGTCGCTGAACACGGCGGCGTGGCGAGACTTCGCGACCGAGGAGTTCGCGAAGGCCTGGACAGGAGAAGTGTCGGTGGAGGAGGCGGCGCAGACCGTGGCCGACTACATGGACGAGGCCCTAGCCGAAGAGCAGGAGTAGCGTGACCGGCCGCTTGGAGCTGCGCTCGCGCCGGCCCACCCGGTCGAGCGATGGCGCGGAGGAACCGCGCCGCTCTCGCCGGCCCGGCGGGTTACGGCGCGGCGAGGGCTGGTGGGCTCTGGTCATGATCCTGCCGACCCTCGTGGGTTTGGCGGTCTTCTCGCTGTGGCCGATCGTCCAGACCCTCTACTACTCGTTCACCACGTGGGGCGCCTTCGGCGGTCACGAGTGGTCCGGTCTCGACAACTACCGCTCCCTGGTGGAGGACACCGAGCTCCTGCAGTCCACGGTCAACACGCTGATCTTCACCGCGCTGACGTTGACCAGCGTGCCGCTGGCGATCGTCGTTGCGGCGCTGCTGAGCCGACCCGGCATGCGGGGGCTGGCGTTCTATCGCACGCTCTACTTCCTGCCCGTTGTCACCTTGCCGGCGTCGGTGGCGCTGATGTGGAAGCTGCTCTACAGCGGTGACTACGGCATCGTGAACTGGCTGCTCAGCCTGGTGGGCATCAGTGGACCGTACTGGTTGTCCAACCCCGACACCGCGCTCTATGCGATCGCCGTGGTGTCGGTCTGGAGCTCGGTCGGCTACAACATGGTGATCCTGCTCGCGGGCATGCAGACGATTCCCCGCGACTACTACGAAGCTGCCCAGCTCGACGGAGCGGGGCGGATCCGGCAGTTCCTGGCCATCACCGTGCCGCTGCTGACACCGTCCATCTTCTTCGTGACGGTCATCTCCATCATCAACTCGCTGCAGGCCTTCGACCTGGTCTATCTCATGATCAGCAAGAACAACCCGGCGCTGGACCGGAGCCAGACGGTCGTCTACCTCTTCTACCAGCGGGGCTTCGTCGAGCACAACGGTGGGTACGCCGCCGCCATCGCGTTCGTGCTGATGATCGCCATCCTGATCTTCACGGGGATCCAGTTCCGCATGCAGAGGCGGTGGGTCCACTATGGCTAGCACCCGGCGCTCGGAACACCTCGTGCCCCACCTGCTCCTGAGCCTCGGCGCCGTCGTCATGATCGGGCCCTTCGCCTGGGAGGTCCTGACGTCGTTCAAGACATTCGCCGAGTCAATCCACGTGCCGCCGGTCGTCATCCCGGCGACCTTCGACTGGCACAACTACCGGGAGGTCTTCGACTCGCTGCCGTTCAGCGCCCTCTTCATGAACACGGTGCTCATGACGCTCGCGCGGACGGCCGGGCAGGTGTTCTTCTGCTCCCTGGCCGGCTACGCGTTCGCGCGGCTGCACTTCCGGGGGCGGATCTTCTTCTTCGGACTGTTCCTGTCGGTGATGATGGTGCCGCCGCAGATGTTCCTGATCCCGCAGTACGAGATCATGCAGAGCCTCGGGTTGCTCAACACGGTCGCCGCACTGGCGCTGCCGGGCATGTTCAGCGCCTTCGGCACCTTCCTCATGCGCCAGTTCTTCATGCAGCTGCCGCTCGAGCTCGAAGAGGCCGCTCGGCTGGACGGTGCGAACCCGTGGCAGATCTACTGGCGCATCATGCTGCCGCTGAGTGCGCCGGGCATGTTGGCGCTCGGTCTGCTGGTGGCGATCTGGTCGTGGAACGACTTGCTGTGGCCACTGGTGGTCAACACCGATCCGGAGAAGATGCCGCTCTCGGCTGGCCTGGCGACTCTGCGGGGCGAGCACCTGACCAACTACCCGGTGCTGATGGCGGGCGCCCTGATGGCCAGCCTGCCGCTCATCATCGCGTTCATCATCTTCCAGCGACGGCTCATCGAGGGCATCGCCTTCACCGGGCTCAAGGGATGATGCACGTCCGGCCGACCGGACGCGCGCCGGGTCCGGATCACGACAACACGACGGCGGGTCGCTCGCGGGCAGCGGCATCGTCCGACGCGTAGCCTTCACGTCATGCGCCAGCAGGCCCGCCTGGGCTCGATCCTCGAGCACCTGAGTCGGCACGGCTCCGTCGATGTGGCCATCCTGGCAAAGGAGTTGAACGTCTCCCAGGCGTCGATCCGCCGCGACCTCACGCTGCTCGAGAGCCAACAGCTCTTGTCGAGAACGCACGGAGGCGCCGTCGCCTCGGGTGTCCTGTACGAGCTGCCCATGCGGTACCGAGGCGGCCAGCGTCATGAGGAGAAGCGGGCCATCGCGCGTGCGACGGTCGGGCTGCTGGATGCTGACGTGACGTCGGTGGGACTGAACGGGGGATCGACAACGACGGAGGTTGCGCGGGCGCTGGTGTCCCACGCCGGCCTGCGGGTGGTGACCAACGCACTCAACATCGCGTCCGAACTGGCCGTTCGCTCGAACATCGAGCTCGTCGTGTGCGGCGGCAGCGCCCGGAGCGAGTCGTACGAGCTGGTCGGACCGCTCGCCGACATGACGCTCTCGAACATCAATCTCGATGTCGCGATCATCGGTGTGGACGGCATCAGTGTGTCGGCGGGGCTCACGACTCATCACGAGATCGAGGCGCACACCAACAGATGTCTCATGCACGCGGCGGGCAGGGTGATCACCGTGGCCGACTCGTCCAAGCTCGGCCGGCGTGGCTTTGCCCGGCTGAGCGGTGTCGATGCCGTCAGTGATCTGGTGACGGACGCGGATGCGAGGCAGGCGGACGTGGCCGAGCTCGAGCAGGCGGGCGTGCAGGTTCACGTCGTCGAGGTCTGACCGAGTCGAGCGCGGCTGGGTCGAGCCCCGCCGCCTCGGCGACGGCGCGGGGTCAGCGTGATGAAGCGACTGCGTCGACGATGGCGAGAGCGGCGGTCTTGAGTCGGTTGCCCTCCCCGGCGCGGAACAGCTGGAAACTGGCGGGACTTGCAAAGATGCCGAAGAACAGCAGCCGCGCCTGCACGTCGGCGTCGACGATGCCGGGTCGGATCTCGCCGAGCAGCGCCGCGATGTGTCCACACCAGAAGGCGTGAAACTCTTCGGCGCGCGGGTCGTCGTCGATGCCGGTGGAGTAGGCCGCGTACAGCTCGAAGTTCTCGATGGAGAATTCGGCCCACGCGGCGAAGAAGGCGAGCAGCCGCGCACGCGCGGGCCCGCCGGGACCGAGCGCCGGCTCACCGGACGTGACGGCGGTCCGCAGCGACTCGGCGCGCTCCATCACCAGCGCGCGCAGCAGCCCGACGCGACTGCCGAATCGATGGAACACGGTGCCCTTGCCGACGCCGGCGGCGGCGGCGATCTCTTCGATCGACGCGTTGTTCGCGCCTCGCTCGGCCAGCAGTGTGCCGGCGGCGTCGAGGATGGCTCGGCGGTTGCGCGCGGCGTCGGCTCGTTCGGGCCTCGCGTCGTCGACCGTCATCGGGAACCCCCCGGGCTAGCAACTTGACCCCTGGTCCAGATTGTCCCACACTGAGTTACTGGACCGACGGTCAAGTTTGGGAGAGCCGTGATGGAGAACGCCGTCGGCGGACGCCGGAGATGGTGAGGGGATGCGCGATCAACTGCCGGAGGTGAATCCCGGCGATCCGCTGTACCGGGACCTGCAACTGCGGGGGAAGAACCGACGGTTCGTCGGGACGCCGGACAGCGTGTATGTCGTGGCCGACACCCGCCACGTGGTGGCTGCGGTGGACGCGGCCGTCTCCTCGGGGAAGAAGCTCGCGGTGCGCAGTGGCGGGCACTGCATCGAAGGGTTCGTCGACGATCCCGCAGTCGAGTGCGTCATCGATCTCGCTCGAATGGACTCAGTGCAGTACGACCCGGGGCGGCACGCCTTCGCGGTGGAGGCCGGCGCCACGTTCGGTCGGTTGTACCAGGCTCTGGACCTGGGTTGGGGAGTGACCCTTCCCGGAAGCACTTGCCCGAGTGTCGGCGTGGGCGGCCACGTCATCGGCGGTGGCTTCGGGGCCTTGTCACGGTTGCACGGGTGCATATCAGATCATCTGTACGCGGTCGAGTCAGTGGTGGTCGACGCGAATGGCAAGGCCAAGCAGGTTGTCGCGACACGAGAGGAGGACGATCCGAATCGCGACCTGTGGTGGGCACACACCGGCGGAGGTGGTGGGAACTTCGGCGTCGCGACGAAGTTCTGGTTCCGGAGTCGAGACGCTCACGGAGACGATCCGGCGCAGCTGTTGCCGAGACGGCCGTCCGGGTTCACGGTTGCCTCCGTTGCTTGGAAATGGGCGGACCTTGACGAGGCGACCTTCACGACGCTGCTCCACAACTTCATGGGCTGGTGTGAACGAAACAGTTCTCCGAGCGCTCCTGCGGCGGCGGTGTGGGGTCAGCTGATCGCGTTCCGCAAGGAGTTCGGTGTCGTCATGCTGGTCGGCCAGATCGATCCGGGCCGGCCGGCTAGCCGCGAAACACTTGACGCGTACTTTGCCGAGGTGACCGCGAATGTCCCGAACGGCACGACGACGATGCGAGACCGTGAGCCGTGGCTCTACAACACGATCAATCTTCCGGACGCGTCCGACGTGCTGGGTCTCCCGACGACACAGCAGCGTTCGAAAACCAAAGGTGCGTTTCTGCGGTCGCCGTTGGATGCAGCGCAAACCGCAGCCGTCTATGACCGTCTCACCGATGACGACTACGGCTGGCGTGGCGGCGTCATGTCCCTTGCCACCTGGGGCGGACAGATCAACGCATTGAGCCCGCGCGACACCGCGGTCGCCGAGCGGGAGTCGACGGTGCTGCTGGGGCTGGGAAGCTTCTGGGACAACCCGGACGAGAGCGAGAAGCACCTGAGCTGGACCCGGACGTTCTACCGGGATCTGTTCGCAGCCACCGGTGGCGTGCCAGTACCCAACGACCGGACGGGCGGATGCTATGTCAACTGGCCCGACCCAGATCTCCGGGACCATGAGTGGAATCAATCTGGTTCCCCGTGGTCCGAGCTGTACTACGGCGGGAACTACCCGGAGCTCAGCGAGACGAAGAGTCGGTGGGATCCGCACCGCATCTTCACTCATCCGCTGTCGATCGAGCCGAGCTGAGTTGTCCGCGCACGTTCGGCGTGAGCCGGTACGAGCCGGTGGCCGTGAGGAGCGGTGAGGCGATGAGCAGACTGCGGCTGGTTCCGCACCCCGCCTGCGACCACGCCGCGCCGGCGGGCTGGCAGCTCCGGTCCACGCACCAGACGTCCGCGGGCACGGTCGCCTATGCCCGCTGCGTCTGCGGTGCGTGGCTGGTGCTGCTGGACGGCCGACCGCTGGGCGCCGTTGGTCACCCCCGACGCGCTGACGTCGACGCGACCTGATCGGCTACCACCCGGCGGATGTGGACCACCGACTGGTTGGGGAAGTGGCGACAGACCGGGCCTCTGCAGTAGATCCCGCTACGTCGAACGGAGACCCGGGATCACATCGGTGGCGACCTGCTCGAAGACCTGCTGCTCGCGATGGGCGTCGGGTCGCCAAGACCCCGGCCAGTAGAGCACGAACTCGTCGATCCCGACCGAGCGGAACCTGTTGACCATGTCGGTGAAGTAGCCGGGCGACTCCCAGGGTGTCAGCGGCGGAAAGCACACCAGCGAGTGCCTGATGCTCCTCGGGTCGCGGCCCTGCCGGTCGACGAGCTCGTCGAACCGCTGGCACCGCTCGGCGGTGACGGCATGGAAGTCCGCCTCGGTCTCCACGCCGTACCCACCCCACGAGCTCCAGCCGTCTGCGAACTGGGCCGCAATCGCCAGCATCTTGGGCCCATGGGCGGCGATGGTGATCGGGGGGCGGGGTCGCTGCACGGGGCCGGGGATGGTCTCGGCTTCCGTGCACCGGTAGTAGGAACCGTCGTACGTCGTGACCTCCTGGCGCAGCAGCAGGTCGATCAGCTCGACGAATTCACGGAACCGGGACACCTGCTCCGCTGGGGACCACTTGGCGCCCACCGACGGCCCACCGGCGGCCGGGTCACCGACGCCGAGGGCAAGCTCCATGCGTCCTCCGGTCAGCTGGTCCAGCGTCATGGTGGCCTTGGCGAGTGGCTCCGGTTGCCGGAACTGCAGACTCGAGACCAGCGTTCCGACCCGGATCCTGCTGGTGGCGCCGGCCATCATGGTCAACGTTGTCGGGCCGTCGTACATCACGTGGCGTGGCCGGTCGGGCTCCACCATCGTGTCGCAGTTCCAGACCACGTCGAAGTCGAGCTGCTCGGCCGCACGCCAACGCTCGGTGAGCGCGTCCAGGGCCAGATGCTGATACTGGTAGGCACAGAAGCGCAAGGTCGCCATGGCGTTGCCACCCCCTTGGGAAGTCACAGCAGTATCGCGCTCGACGATTGCGTTGGCGAGGTTCGTCCGGCGCCTAGAGCGTGAGCGGGTCCCACACTGCCTAGGTGGGGAGAGCCAGTCTGTCGCTGACGCTGGCGTGTAGACGCGTGAGTTCGTGTTGGGCTGCTGGCGGGGCTGTTTCCATGAGGTCCTCGAGGAGCTGGCGCAACCGCTCGAGCACCCTGGCGAATGGCGCTGCGGGTTGGATCAGATCGGAGGGGCCGTCGACCGTCCGACGACACTGACCCTCGACGGCCTGCGCGCGATGCCGGCACACGATCACACCGTCACCCTGGAATGTGCGGGTAACGGGCGCCTGGACATGCGGCCGCTACCGACCGGTGCACCCTGGGGCGACTCCGCCGTCCACGGCACGATGGACCGGCGCCCTCCTGCACGAGGTGCTGGCATCGGTCGAGCCGAGGGCGCAGGGGATCGAAGTCCTCGCCCAGGGCGCCGACCATGGCTCCCACCACCTCCAGGCGATCCTGCCCGAGACGGACCAGGACAACCTCACCTTCACCCGATCCCTACCGCTCGCACACGCCGCCGACCCCACGTCGGGGATCCTCATCGCTTACGAGATGAACGGCGAACCGCTCAGGCCCGACCACGGCGCCCCGTTCCGGCTGATCGTGCCCCACTGGTACGCCGCCGCCTCCGTGAAGTGGCTCAAGAGGCTCGACGTGCTGACCGAGCCATACACCGGTGAGTTCCAGACCGGCCACTACATGTACCAATGGCCGGACCGGCCCTAAGAGCCAGTGGCGTTGATGCGGGTACGTGCCCGGATCACCGACCCGGCCCCCGGTTCGACCGTCGGTCCCGGGGCCTACACGGTCCGCGGGAAGGCATGGTCCGGTACCGGCCCCGTCACCCGCGTCGACGTCAGCCTCACCGGAGAAGGCGACTGGCACCCAGCACAGCTGGAGCCATCTCAAAGCGGCTACCACTGGCAAGGCTGGACCTTCACCTGGGAGACGCTCCACGTGGGCAGGCACACGCTGCGAGCCAGAGCAACCGACGCCTCCGGCAACGTCCAGACCGACATCCCCCCGTGGAACCGCCTCGGGTACGGAAACAACGCCATCGAAGTGATCCACGTCGACCGCCGATGAACCCGCAAGACCGTCGAGGAGACGACATGGATCTGTTCGAGATAGACGAGACCCAGCACCTTCGTCGCGAGGAGGCCGCTGCGCGGCTCCATGCCCTCGCCGACGCCCTGGCCCGGCACAACGCCGTCGACTTCGAGCGCGCAGGTCGTCGCATCACAGTGCACGTCCCCGACGAGGTTGACCTCAAGATCGAGGTAGAGATCGGGAACGACGAGAACGAGCTGGAGATCGAACTCACCTGGTGATCCCCAGATCCGGGATGTCCGGATAGACGCCATCGTCAGTGGTCGAAAGGCCTCGACTGGTCAGACGAGCCCCGAAAGATGAGCCACACAGGCGAGCCGACGTCGACCCGCCCCGGCTGCAGACCCGGCGCTCCATCGTGGATGGGTTGGGTTGATCAGGAGGTGACGTGATCCATCGCCCGAGGGCCGACTGGCGTCAGCTCGAGTGCTGACGCGCTGGCCGCGATGCTGCGGGCACGAACCACGAGCCAGAGTGCCAGGAGGAACTCGCCGAGGAACGTGAACGAGCTGACGTCGGTCCATGCGCTCTCGGAGAGCACGGCACCGAAGCTGTCGATGGCATAACCCATACCGGCAATGACAAGAAGGACGCCCAGCACCCTGGGGATGTAGCCGGATCGATAGGCGAGGTAGCCGATGAGGAGCAGGTGCGCACCGAAGAGGGACTGACTGACGTACCAGATGTCGTTGAAGGCGGCGATTCCCTGCATGGCTTGGACATCGACCTGGTCTGCGCCGAGCACAGGACGCGCGGTGTCGTCACTGAGCAGCCGAGTCACGCCGACGAGCTGGCCGATCGCAACCATGAAGACGCCCGAGTAGACCAGCCGCATCGCGCCCGCCAGCATCGAGAGACTCGCGCTGACGGGACTGAAGACGCGGAACAGGGCCCACGCGACGACCACGTCGAGGACGACCACGAGGATCAGGCTCGCGATCCCGAGCCGGAAGAGCCCTTGCGAGGCGACGATGTCGGTGGTGGTCTGAGCGGCATCGCCCTGGGTCACCAGTCCGTCGACCACGACGACTTTGCCGAAGATGGCCACGACCGCCATGAGCAGGATTGCTGCCCCAGCCGTGAGGCTCGCGTTGCGGATCGACCACTGAGCAGGTGACCGGCGAGACGTGGGAGGTGGTGCATCACTTGGGTGCGTGTGTACGGGCAGGTCCTCGCTGCGCATGGTCATGTGCTTCCCCTTCACGCGGGAGTTCTGGGGTGCCCGAGGAGCGGGTTGCCCACTCGTCCAGTCTCCACGTACGATGTACGCGTACGCCGTACGGTACACGTACGGTGTACGTCCGTCAATGGCACGGCAGCGGTGACGCCCGAGCGGAAGGTGAACATGGCCGAGACACATGATCCGGTGCTCAGGCCCCGGGCCCCGTGGACCAGAGCGCAGTGCCTGCGCGCCGCGATCGACCTCGCCGACGAGCTCGGCATCGAAGGACTCAGCATGCGCAAGCTCAGCCAGGCACTCGGCGGCGGAACGATGTCGCTCTACAACCACGTCTCCAACAAGGACGACCTCCTCGACGGGATGATCGACGTGGTGTTCAGCGAGATCGAGCTACCCACCCATGAACCCAGCTGGAAGGTCGCGATGCGGCAGCGGGCGATCTCGATGCGCACCGCCATGACCCGACACCCCTGGGCCATCGGACTCATGGAGTCACGTCGCGTCCCCGGACCCGCCACGCTTCAACACCACGACGCTGTCATCGGCTGCTTCCTCGATGCCGGGTTCTCCCTCCCCCTGGCAGCGCACGCGTTTGCCGCTCTCGACAGCTACATCTATGGGTTCGCACTGCAGGAGAAGAGCCTGGCATTCGGCACCCCGGAGGAGACCTCCGAGCTCGCCAAGGCGTTCCTCCTGCAGTTCCCCACCAAGCAGTACCCGCGCCTCGCTCAGCTGACCATCGAGCACGTCCTCCAGCCCGGCTACGACTACGGCGATGAGTACGAGTTCGGCCTCGATCTCATCCTTGACGGTCTCGATCGGCTCGTGTCTCAGGGGTGACCAGACGGTCGGGCGCCAGGTTCCAGCGACTCACCACCGACCCGTCCGGCCCGTGGCAGAGTCTGGGGCGCCTGGCGTCCGCGGCAGGGCGACGCCGGACCGGGAGGGTGGTGTAGGACGTGGCGCCGAACCGATTGACGATCAGCCCCACCGAGGGCGAGCAGGTGGAGATCAGCCCCGGGCTCGGAGTCGTGTTCAAGATCGAGGGGCACGAAACCGGCGGGGCGTTCTCCGTCGTGGAGCATCCCATCGCGCCACGCACGCTTGTGGTCCCGCATGTGCACGAACGGGAGGATGAGTTCTCCTACGTTCTCGAGGGTGAGATCGGCGCTCGGATCGGCGATCAGGAGCTGACCGTGGGAGCAGGCGCGTACGTGCTGAAGCCGCGCGGAATACCGCACACGTTCTGGAACCCCACCGACCAGCCGGCTCGCCTGCTCGAGATCATCTCGCCCGCGGGCTTCGAGATGTTCTTTCGTGAGCTGGCTGCGTTGGTGGCAACTCCCGGTGAACCAGACATGGCCGCGATGACTGCGGTGGACGACCGTTACGGCGTGGGCGGCCAGCTGGGTCAGATGGACTGGATCCCCGACTTGATGCAGCGCTACGGACTGAACGCACCGATGTAGCGTCCCGGTCGGTTCGGGTGTCAGCCCGGCGACCTGCTACGCCGGCAGCGCGTGCTGGAGTGGACCACCCAACCCGTTCAGCGACCCCGGAGAGCTCACCGCCGGTCGAGCCCGACCGAGTGGCTGGCCCGTCGTCATACGTTCGGTCGGTTCCCCACGAATTGCTCGGCCTGGCCCTTGGCAGGCTCACACACTCGACGTACGCACCAAGACCGGTGCGCAAGCCCTTAGGGGGAGCCATGACCATGCAGGACGAAGCGACCGTCACGACGATCGACACGGCACTCACCACGGCCGGCACCTCGGACGACACCGGTAGGTCCGAGAGCACCCGCGCCGCGGCCCGGCTCCTGGAGATGGCCGCCCGCAACGCTGAGGAGCTCCTCGACGAGGTCAAGTCCGAAGCCACCGTGCTGGTGGCGAGGGCGCAAGTCGACGCAGATCAGCTCGCCGCCGCCAGCCAGGCCGACGCTGACCAGCTGACGACCTCGGCCAAGGCGGAAGCCGATCAGCTCGTGGCCGCTGCCAAGTCGGAGTCTGAGGCGGTGTATGGCCGGCTCGAGGAGGAGCGGACGCAGCGAACTGCCGAGATTGCCCGGCTGACCCGGCTGGAGCAGGAGCACCGGGACGCGTTGCGCAGCCACCTCACCGAGCTGCTCGCGCGGGTCGAGACTCCGCTTGCCGATTGAGTGGCCCGACCACTCAGGATGCTCAAGCACTGACGCAAGCTCGATCAAGCGCTCGGCCGATTCAGGACGGGTAGCCGCATCCGTGCGGCCGCCGTCCGGCGCCGGCGACGCACCGGCCGACATGTGCGCTGCGCTCGGTGTTCTTGTCGCCACCGGCCACAACGCCCGCTTCGGCCGAAACCCGACACGGACCGGGGCAGCGTGACACGCTCGGTCTGTGCGCCATCCCCACTGCCTGGTTGTCTGCTGCCTGGTCGCGGCGCTCGTCGGGGCGCTGGCGTCGTCTCCGACCGGAGCGGTTCCAGCCGAGCCCGACCAGACTGCCATCCGGGGAGGCTGCACCGGCGGACCCGGACGGGTCTCGCTCACGATGTCTGCGCGCGACGCCGACGGGACCGTACGATTCGAGGCCCTCGCCAGTCATCTACCCGGTGGGGTCCGCTGGGAGGGTGTGGTCCTGGCGTCGGCCGCCGCCGACGACTTTGCCGACCTGGACTCCAGAGAGTTCCGCCGCGATGTTTCCGACGGCACTTGGGCGGTCGACGGTCGGCTCGACCTCGGCGACTACACCGGCCCGGCCAGCTACCACCTGATCGTCTTCGAAGCACGCCGTCCCACCCTCGCCCGGTTCTGCAGCGTCGCCGCCGTCGAGGGGCGCCGCGCCCTGGGAATGTCCTGGTGCAGCCCGAGGGTGCACCAGGTGCTCGCCGTGCGCCGCGACACCGATGACGCACTCGTGCTGCGCTACGTGCAGTCCGGCCGGCCGGGGTCGCGCTGGAGCCTGGCGATCCGCGCCGTCGGTGCCGGTGATGGAGCGACGGTGACCGTCGACGACCAGACCAGCGCCCGTGGGGTTCTCTCGACCCGGGTGGTTCTGGAGGGCGTGGACAACCCGCGGCTGTTCGTGCTGGCGACCGGGGAGTACGGACGGCGTTGTGGGATGGGGCTGGACCTCCCGAACGTGACGACCGCCCGACTGCCATCTGTCGAGGGGATGCGTCACGTCGCCCAGCAGCTGCGCTCCCGAACCAACCGTTCGTCACTGCTCGGGATCGCGCAGTGACGTGGGGGAGAGGAACGGCTGGAGCAGGCCGTCGTACCCGGTGTCCGGGGACCGCCGAGCCACGCCGGCCAAGAGGTCAGCGACCTGCACCCGCGGATCGTCCCGGGAGTCGACCATCACCAGGCCCGCCAACGGCGACACCTTGGCCGGTGACGGCCCAGCCCCGACGGCACCTGCTGACGACGGTCCAGCGCCGTCGGCCAAGACCTGCTGGAGACGCCTCAACCGGCCGGCAGTAAGAGCGCTCTGCTCGTCGTGAATCACCAGCACCCGTCGCTTTCCGCCGCTCCAGAACAGGACGGTCTCCGCCAGCGCCGGAACCATCGGCTCCAGCGGTGGCGGGATCGACCGGTCGTCCATGGTCAACCGGGTCATGACGGCCCACACCCGGGTCCGGTTGAGCCCGCCGAGGACACTGTCCGCCGGCGCGCCGAGCCCGGCCTCTGCCAGCGAGTCGCGAGCATGGAAGAAGCCCTCCACGACGCCGCGATCAAGCTGATGTCGCCGCTTGATCCGGACCAGTTCGACGAACGCCGCGAGGAACTCACCCCAGTCACCACCACCAGCGCGCCGGGCCCGGTACAGGGTGAAGGCAGCCGCGCGGTTGTGCTGAGTCAAGCGAGTACCGGCGGCGTAGGAGGGCTCCGCCAGGAACAGGTCGACGATCCGGGTGACGAGGAAGAACTCCTTGTCGACCAGCTGTACCTGCGCCCGGCCGCTGAGCGACGCCAGAAACCACTCCAGCGACTCGTCCCCCTCCCGGCCGCGGAGAAGCTGCCCGGACTTGAACTCGTTCAACGAGCGCCGGAACCCTGACCTCAGCGCCGCGATCAGCTCAGCCGCCTCCCCGACGCCCAGGTCGACACTCGCGTGTGCGATCACCGGCGTGGCCGCATCCAACAAGTTGGTGCCGGAGAACCCGGACTCGTCACAGGCAATTTCCACCACGCCGCCGCCGAGCCCATCCACCGGCGGCAGCCCACCCTGTAGTGGCAGTCTCACCTCCGGCCGATCCGCATGCGCACCATGCTCGCGCGACCAGCCGGAATGAACCACCGAATTGCCCTGAGGGCGCGCGGGGACCAAGGCGCTTGACGGACGACGCCGGTGAACGTGCCGCCTCGGTAGCCTGGACGAGTGAACAAGCGTGCGCTCGTGCGCCGTCCGGGTCCCCGCTTGGCGGAGGGCCTGGTCACGCACATCGAGCGTTCACGCATCGACCTCGACCTGGCGCGACGTCAGTGGGACGGGTACGTCGCTGCCCTGCACGACGAGGGCTGGGAGACGATCGAGGTCCCCCCTGCAGATGACTGTCCGGACGCGGTCTTCGTCGAGGACACCGTGGTCGTCTACGGCGACCTCGCGGTCATCTCGCGTCCTGGTGCCGACGAGCGCAAGCCCGAGACGGCCGCGGTCGAGAGACAGCTCGCTGGGCTCGGTTACCGGATCGTGCGCATACAGGATCCCGGGACCCTCGACGGCGGCGACGTGCTCAAGCACGACGGCACCGTGTGGGTCGGTCTCGGCGGACGTACGAACCAGTCCGGTCTCGATCAGCTCGTCGCAGCACTGGAGCCGCTTGGTGCCCGGGTGGTTGGCGTGCCGCTCACCAAGGTGCTGCACCTGAAGTCCGCCGTCACCGCGCTGCCCGATGGCACAGTCGTGGGCTACCCGCCTCTGGTCGACGACCCGGCCGTCTGGGAGAGCTTCCTTGACGTCCCGGAGGAGCCGGGCTCGCACGTGGTGCTGCTCGATGAACAGACCGTGCTCATGTCCACTAACGCACCACGCACGGCCGAGATGTTCGCCGCCCGCGGGTTGCGGGTGGTGTCGGTCGACCTGACGGAGTACGAGAAGCTCGAGGGCTGTGTGACCTGCCTGTCGGTGCGGCTGCGTGGCTGACCATTCGCCTCGGCTACGTCGGGCTGCTTGTCGCACCCTGACGACGTCGACTTTCACCCCTGCCGGTCGTCGTCATTCTGGGACCGCTCGTCCAACCACGCATCCTCTCGGAGGTAGTCGAAGAAGGGCAGGAAGAGGGGATCCTGCGGCGGAGGCAAGACCCCCGCGGGGTCGCCGGTTTTGGCTGCCGCTACCAGCCAGTCGAGCTCAGCACCGACCGTCTCCGCGTAGCTGCCCACAGGGACGAAACCGAGCTGCTGGGCCGCAGAAGTGTCGAGGACGAAGGGTGGCATGGTGTTCCACGGATGGTCACCAAGGCCCTGGGGTGCGGTGACGTCGAGGAGGACCTCGCTCCATGTGTGCTCCAAGTGCGTAGCGATGATCCTGGAGATCGTCAGGCCGTCTGGTGCGTCGGGGTCAGCGCTGTTGAGGATGCGTGTCCCGGGGCTCACCGCGCAGAACTCCACGAGCGCCGCCAGGTTGACTGCTGCGGTCGGGTGGTTGATGCCCCGGCCCTCGTTGGCGAGCAACAGGTACCGCCGGCCGTCGAGCACGCGCTTGACGAACACCCACTCGAGCGGACGTGCGGCCCCGATCCCGTGTATCCGCGAAGGCCGCAGGACGCTGACTCTCATGCCGGAGTCCAGGAGGACGCGTTCCGCGGCAACCTTGTTGGCCCCGTATCCCTCTCGGGAGTTGTAGTCGATGTCCGATGGCGCCATCGTCGGCTGCGTCTCCGCTACCGGCACACCGAACGCGGGCGGATCGTCCGAGTTGGAGTGTCGGCCCTCATCGTCGACATAGACAGCCTTGCTCGAGATGAACACCAGCGATCCGATGCCTTGCCGGAACGGGAGAAGCAGCCGGGCGTGTTCTGCGGTGTATCCCACGCAGTCGACCACGAGATCCGCGCCGGCACGGAGCAGCTGGTGGAGGCCATCGGCGGCGTACCGGTCGGACCGGACGAACCGGATCCCCGCTTCCCGCAGAGCTGGAGGGAAGCGCTGAAGCGCCTGCCCGGTGGACGTGACCTCCCAACCTGCGGAGGCCAGTCTCAGTGCAGCGGCGCCGCCAACCTGCCCGTTGCCACCCAGGACGACTGCTCTCGGCACCGCGGCATCCTAGGACACGTCTGGTTGCTTGATCATCGTCGACTCGTACCCGCCTCCGGGCCAGGACCATGCGCCGGAGTTCGTGGTGAAGTCGTCGTTGAACGTCCCCACGAACTTCGCTGGGGAATCCGTGTCGCCGAAGTAGATCGTCAAAACGGTGCCGTCCAGCGAGTAGGTGTATTCGAGAATCTCGCCCGAACCGCCGAAGAAGTGCGAGCGGATGCTGTCCGTCTCCCCGTCGTAACCGATGTACTCGACCCCGTACGTGCGTTCGTTGTCGGCCTCGATGTCGACGTGCTGCACCAGCCATCCGCCGAAGTCGGCCCAGGCGTAGACCACGGTTCCGGATGTGCCGGCTCCCTCGATCCGCCACGTCCCCACCAAGGGTTCGAGGGATCGCAACCGGTCGGTTGGGCTCTCGGTGGTCATGGATCCTCCTGTCACTCCGGCTAGGCAGTCAATCCGAGACGAGCCATTCCGGTAGTAGACCCGCCGGCAAGTCGATGGGCCATGGTTGTGAGACGCATGCACATGTCTCTACGTCTCACGTTGTCGTAGCGTGCACGACATGGACGAGCTTGACGGCCTCTTGACCGGAGCCAGAGCGCGCGGCGGAGACTTCCACGTGTCGAGCCTGGATCCGCCGTGGGGCCTGCACATCGTGGACGGGGCCCCGCTCGCCCTCGCGGTGATGGTCCGGGGATCGGGTTGGGTGCTACGCGAGGGTGCCGAACCGGCTCGGATCGCGCACGGCGATGTCGTCGTGCTGGCGGGTGGCGAGCCGTACGTCGTCGCAGATTCGCCGGACACGGCACCGACCCTTCGCATTCACCCCGGCGGCAGGTGCGAGCCGCTACCCGGGGCCCGCGTCGATGACAGCGCTCGCCTGGGGGTGCGGACTCATGGCGCGAGACCCGACGGCGAGGCGGTGCTGGTCAGCGGCACCTATCAGCTCGACTCCGACGTCGGCCGCCGCCTGCTCAGCGCGCTGCCCGCGACCACCGTGATGCCCGCCGCTGAGGTCAGTGAGCCGGTCATGCGGGTGGTGCTGGATGAGATCGTGCAGGACCGGCCTGGGCAGCAGACGGTGTTGGACCGATGGCTCGACCTGGCGCTCATCACCACGCTGCGGGCGTGGTTCGACGGACAGCACGCACGCGCGCCGGGTTGGTACCTCGGTCAGGGCGACCCGGTCGTCGGAGCCGCCCTGCGGCTGATCCACGACGAGCCAGCACACGGCTGGCGACTGTCGGAGCTGGCCAAGGCTGTCGGTGTCTCCCGCGCCAGCCTGGCGCGAAGGTTCACGGCGCTCGTCGGTGAGCCACCCATGACGTACCTCAGTGAGTGGCGGCTCTGTATGGCTGCCGATCTGCTCCGGGACACCGATCACACGGTCGGGTCGATCGCTGAGACGGTCGGCTACGCCAACGCCTTCGCGCTCAGTGCGGCCTTCAAGCGGGTCCGTGGCATCTCACCGACGGCGTATCGCCGATCGGCCGCGACACCAGAGGGGTACCTCGTCTCCATGAACGGGCAGAGCGAGCCTCAGGAGTTCTCTGCAAGCCCAGCGGCTGACGTCAGTGGACCGGGTCGGCAAGCAGTCCCTGTTGGATCAACATGAGACGGCTCTGCTGGGTGCCGTCGGAGTGCAGGAAGGACAGGCAGTCGCGCAGGTACTTCTGAACGGGCGTGTCCCGCAGGATGCTGGCACCACCGAGCACCTCCATAGCCTTGACGCACACCCGGACAGCCACCTCGGCAGCGTGCCACTTGGCCATGTACTGCAACGGGGTGGTGGTGTCCCCGGCGTCGAAGGCTGCCGCGGCCCGCCAGGTCAGTGCTCGCGCGGACTCCAGCTCGCTGGCCATCTCGGCCAGCATCATGCCGATCGCCTGGTGCTCGATGATCGGGCGGGCGCCCTGCACTCGCCGGCGGGCGTGCTGGAGTGCCGCCTCGTAGGCGCCTCGAGCGCTGCCCAGCGTCGTCGCCGCGGCCTCGATGTTGCCGCCGGCGGTGGTCGGGTGGGTTCGTGCCTCGCCCCGGTTGCCGAGCAGCCGCTGGGCTGGCAACCGGCACCCCTCGAACACCAGGCCGGCGTTGTCAACGAGCCGCTGGCTGATCTTGTCCCAGACGCGCGACACCCGGAAGCCGGACGTGTCGGCAGGGAGCAGGAAGTAGCTGCACCCCAGGTGGATCGGACGGTCCGGCTCAGTCTCCGCCATGACCACGACGAGCTTGGCGGTGCTGCCGCACGAGGGCATCAGCTTGCTGCCGTCCAGGATCCACGTGTCCTGGTCCCACCGGGCGGTGGTCGAGATCGCGACCTGACGGCCTTCCACCTCCATCAGGCGCTTGGACAGGTGCACGTCGGTGCCGTGATCCGGCTCGGCCACACCGATCGCGAGCAGGTAGCGGTGGTCGGCGGTGAAGGTGGGGAAGAACCAGGCCCGTTGCTCGGGGGTGGCCAGTCCGGCGAGCATGTCGCAGACCTTCCAGGTCTGGTCGAAGATCACCGCGATCCCCATGTCTCCCGCGGCCAGCTCTTCCACCACCAGGCAGAGCTCGAGCACGCTCGCCTCTCGCCCGCCGTACTCGCGCGGCACGGTCAGCGTCCGGAGGCCGCGACGCGAGCCTTCCTCTACGACACTCCAGGGGAAGCGATCGTCGTGGTCCTCGATCCACTCACGCTTGTGCGGCTCGATCGGATCGATCACCTCCTTGCGGAACCTCCGTGCGAGGTCGCGGATCTCCAGCTGCTCCTCGGTCAGGTCGCACCACATGTCGTGACCTTTCGCGCTCGGATGACCGTCATGCCGTCCAGCTGATGGCTCCACGACCGAGCAGCAGCCCGGCTCGCAGCTGCTCGTGCAGGGTCTCCACCTCCTGCGCCGCCACGGTCGTGCCGATCACCGGCCGCACGAGACCGGACGCGACCAGACCCGCCGCCTCGTCCACCTCAAGCCGGGTCGCGTAGTGGCTGCCCATGCACACCAGCTCACGGACGACCAGGTCGCGCGGCCCGACCGGCAGGGCGACGTCGCGGAACGTGGTGACCACACACAACCGGCCACCCTGGCCCAGCTGGTCGAGCCCCCACGTGAGGCTCTCGGTGGTGCCCACCAGGTCGACGACCGCGTCGACGGGGCCGTCCCAGGGGTCGATCCGGGTTCCCCCGAAGCCTGCCGCGTCGAGGGCGACGGCCCCGAGCTGCTCGATCAGGGCGAGCTTGTCCGGTGAGCGGTCGACCCCTGCGACCTCTGCACCGCATGTACGGGCGACCTGGACGAGATGGGCGCCGACTCCGCCACCGGCTCCGATCACGATCAGCCGTTCGCCCTCCTTGAGGGCGAGGCGGGACTGGCACACGTGGAGGGAGGTGGCCACGGCGTCCGGGATGGTCGTGGCGGCGATGGCGTCGATCCCGTCGGCGAGCGGAACGGCGTTGCCGGCCGGGATGTTGGTCAGCCGGGCGTAGCCGCCATCGCGGTGGATGCCGAGGCGTCCCTGCGATGACTGGCAGCGTTCCTCCCGACCGGAGGTGCACGCGCGGCAGGCGAAGCACGACAGGTAGAAGTACGCAAGCACCCGGTCGCCGATGGCGCGGCTCTTAACCTGTGCGCCGGTCTTGACGACGCGCCCCACGAGCTCGTGGCCGGGCACCCTGGGCAACAACGTCGGGTCGTCCCAGTTCTCGCCGCGACTGTTGTTCAGCACCGTGAGTCCGACGCCGCACGCCTCCACCTCGACCTGGACCTCGGTGGGTCCCGGGTCGGCGAGCTGCCAACGTTCCCAGTGCAGCGGTCCGCCCCACTCGTGGAGCCGGAAGCCCTCATTCTCGGCCACGATGCACCCTAGTGGCGGCAGCGCACTGTCGGGACCGATCGTTCGACCGCGAAGCACATCACACCAGGCGCCTGAGTACGGAGATCGTGGCCGCAGCCGCGAACGACGCTGCAGCGGCCGCGATCCAGGCGGCCGAGAACGAGTAGTGCTCGGCGAGAAGGCCCAACGAGGCTGGGCCGAAGATCGCCCCGATGAACGCGCCGGTCTGAGTCACCCCGACAGCTGCGCCCGGTGCGACCGGGTTGAGGCGGACCATCGCGAGGTTGTACGAGCCGAGCCACGCCCACCCGGTGGCGAACGCGAGAGGCGCCGCCACGTAGACCACCAAGGCATCCGGCACGGCCAACAGGCAGAACGCCAGCCCACCCAGTGCCATCATCCAGCTGATCAGGTCGAGCTGGTTGCCCGGACGGCTGTCGGACCAGTGACCGACACCCAGCCGGCTGGCGAGGCCGATGACACTGCCGACGGCGACCAGGACTCCCGCAGAGCCCTCGGCCACGCCGGCCGACACCGCCGTGCTCACCGTGTAGGCACCCAGTGACGACGCGGCCGAGCTGCCGAGGCCGAAGCATGCAGCGGCCAGGATCAGGACCTTCCTGGACATGTCGCCTCGACCCTTGTCTGACACGGGCCGCCGCCCGGCGTCCGCGGGCACGCCCAGGGTGAGAACGACCGACAAGCAGGCCGCGACGACGTACGCCCACCGCCACCCGACGGTCAACGCCAACCCGGGCACGGCCAGGCCGGCCAGCAGAGTCGCCACGGGAACCGAGCAGTGCTTGATCCCGAAGGCGATGCCCTGCCTGCCGGGCACGACGTTGTCCGCGACCAGCACACTCGAGGCGGTGCGTGTCAACGCGGTGGCGAACCCCGCGACCGCCACGAACCCGCACAGCCAGCTCGCCGACGCCGTCGGGCCGGCGATGCCCAGGAGTGCGACTGCGTAGATGAGCAGTCCCAGCCGTAGGGCGTTCCGGACGCCGATGCGGTCCGGTACCCGGGACAACGGTGCCGACAGGAGCGCAGCCGCCCCGAAGTACGAGGCGAAGACCAGTCCGATGTCGTCGGCTCCAAGCCCGATGTCGGCGTTGATCTGCACCGCCATCGCGCCGGTGAGGATCACCGGGAGCACACCGATGCTGTCGACCGACATGGCCACGGCAGCAACGAAGAGCCAGGCTCGCGAACCTCCTACCATCCGCGGCTCCTGGTCCCCTGGGTCGTGGCCACAGGGGCTCCACGAGATGGCAGATGGGCTGGACCGACCTAGACGTCGGCCTCCTGCTGCAGCTCGGCGGTGGCCTCCTGCCGCAGGTTGCTCCACACCCGGTTGCGCAGCTCACCGAACCGCGGGTCCTCGAACAGCGCACCGAAGTCCCTCGGGTGCCCGAAGGGAACGTCCACGATCTCCTTCACCCGACCAGGCCGCGTCGACAGGACGGCGACTCGATCACCCATCAGGATCGCTTCCTCGATGCTGTGGGTGATGAACACCATCGCCCGCCGGTGCTTCTCCCAGATGCTCAGCAGCTGCTCCTGGAGCAGCACCCTGGTCTGGGCGTCGACGGACGCGAAAGGCTCGTCCATCAACAACACGTCCGGCTCCAGGCTCAGCGCCCGGGCCAGCCCGGCACGTTGCTGCATGCCTCCGGAGAGCTGGTACGGATACTTCTTCTCGAAACCCTCCAGCCCCACCAGCTCGATGTACTGAGCCGCCACAGCCATCCGCTCCGACTTCCGCACCCCCTGCACCCGCAGGCCGTAGGCGATGTTGCTCTCCACCGTCATCCAGGGGAACAACCCGAAGTGCTGGAACACCATCGCCACCCGAGGGTGGGCCCCCTTCACTGTCTCGCCGCGGATCTTGATCTGGCCCGAAGTCACCGGGATCAGTCCGTCCATGCAACGCAACAGGGTGGTCTTGCCACACCCGGACGGGCCGACGATGCACAGGGACTCGTGCTCGTAGACGTCGAGAGTCAGGTTCTCGAACGCGACGACCTCGCCGCCCGAGAACACCTTGGAGCAGTTCTCGATCGAGATGGCGACGTCATTGGCGTCACTCACTGTGTGTCTCCTTGCTCGACGTAAACCGTTCGGACATGGCGTCGTTCCACTCGCAGCGCGTCAGGTCTGGTCCAGGTGCCTCCACCGCTCCAGCCTGCGCTCCGCCTGTCGCAGGCCGCTGCTCAGCACGACCCCGAACGCCCCGAGCACGACCGCTGGAACCAGTGCGTAGGAGAGCTCGAACCGCTGGGCGTACCGGAAGATCAGTGCGCCGAGCCCGCTGAAGGCGGTGTCGAACTCGGCCACGACCACGCCGACCAGCGCGCGTCCGATGGCCAACCGCATGCCCGCCACGATCAACGACGATGCGGCTGGCAGTCTGACCTCGAACATCTGCCGCCACCACGAGGCTCGGAAGGACCGGGCGACCTCGAGGAAACGCGGGTCGACGTCGCGTACGCCGGCAGTCGTCTGGATGACGACGGCGACCCACACCAGCGAGAACACGATGGCTGCCTTGCCCACCAGGTCGAGGCCGAAGATCAGCAGGTAGATCGGGATCAAGGCCACGAACGGCGTCGTGTAGAAGGCGAAGATGTACGGGCTGAAGGCGACGTCCAGCTCTCGGACCCCGCCGATCAGCACGCCCATCAGCACCCCGAGAATGATCGCCGGGATGGTCCCGAGCAGGAACACCTGGCCGCTCTCGATCGTCGCCGTGCGCAGCTCGCCGGACTGCCACATGTCTGCCGCGGCCTCGGCCGTGCTGCGCGGCGTCGGCATCTCGAAGACCGTGCCGGAGTGGGTGGCGTAGTACTGCCAGAAGAGCAGGAAGACGACGAACGTGACGGCGACGATCGCGAGGCGACCAAGGTCGAGGTGCCAGCGGCCGGACCGGGGAGGCACCGCCGTGCCGGGCGGTGAGAGTGTCGACGTCATTGGAGCGACACCCGCCAGGGCACGAGCGTTCGACCGATGATGGAGACGCCGACGGACAGCAGCAAGCCCATCAAGGTGAACGTGAGGACGACGACCAGCATCGCGTCCATGTTGAACCGCGACCCGTAGGTGATGATCAGGTAGCCGAGACCGCTCGGTGATGCATAGATCTCCGCCACCACCGTGCCGATCAGGGCCCGCGCAGCGGTCAGGCGTGCGCCGACGAGGAGGTAGGGCACGCTGAACGGGAAGATCACGTCTCGCCAGACCCGCCGCTCGTCGGCGCCGAACGAGTGCGCCACCTCGATCAGCGTGACGTCGGCGTCCTTCGCCCCCTGGTTGGCGTTGATCAGGATGGGGAAGACGCCGAGCAGGACGACAATGATCAGCTTGGCCTCGAGCAGGTAACCGAAGACGGCGGTGATGATCGGGACCAGAGCCGGCAGCGGTGAGGCGTACAGGGCGTTGACGTACGGCGACAACGCGGTGTCGAGAACGCGCACCCGGGCCAGCAGGAAGCCAAGGAACGTCCCGAGGACCAGTGAGATCGCGACCCCGAGGGCGAAGAGCTTCAGGGTGTCGGCGAGTGCCGGGAGGAACAGCGGGTCCCCGAGCACCTCCGGGATCGCCGCAACCACCTTCGAGGGTGGCGCCGCCAGGATCGGTGTGACTCTGCTGGGTCCCAGGAAGAACTCCCAGAGCCCGAGGATCACCACCAATCCGGCCCCACGCAGCGTCCATCGGTTGCGGAGCACGCGCTGCCAGCGGGGAGGGATGGGCTCCCCGCTGGCCAGCGTCGACGCTGGTGCGGCCGCCTCCGTGGTCGTCACGGGCCTCAGACTGCCGGACGCCCGGCGGGCACGTCGTCCTTCATCTACTCGCTCGCCTGCTCCTCGACCAGCTGCTCGGCCTCTTCACAGACGCTGGTGTCGACGAGCTCCTCGGCGGGGTACGGCTCCTCGAGGTTTCCGAGCTCCGCCTGCTGATCGATGAGGAACTGGAACGCCTCCAGGTCGAGGGCCTCCGCGCAGTCGGTCGGGAAGCGGAATCCGTACGCCTCGACTGCCTTCTCGATCACCGACACGGGCTGCTCGCTGACCTCGGCCATGGCCTCGATCGCCTCCTCGCGGTTCGCCGGGTCCCTCAGCCACCGGTTCGTCTCCAGGATGGCCGCGGACATCCGGACGTAGACGTCGCGGTCCTCCTCGAGGCGGGACGTCGCAGTCGACAGTGACGCGTAGTGGAAGAGCGGTGTGAACTCCCAGGCATTGCCCAGAACGTTCAGGGTGACTCCGATGTCGTCCTCGATGAAGAACTTCTCGTCGATGTGCACGGCGCTCGCCACGACGGTCTGCGAGGCCAGCTGCTGGCCGAATGTCTCCGGGTCGCCGATCTGCACCGTCACGTCCGAGTCGATGTCCAGGCCGCAGTTCTCGAGGAACGCTTCCATCACCGCGTGGATGAGACCACCCGGGCCGTCGGTCGCGATCGCCTGGCCCTCCAAGGACTCACAGGTCTCGAAACCCTCCAAGGCAACGGTCTGGAAGTCCAGCTGATTGGCCGGGCTCATGAAGACGGTCGCCTCCGCGCCCTCGCCCTTCGCCAGTACGGGCGAGACCGATCCGGAGTAGGAGAACTCGAACTCGCCCGCAGCCATGGCCCGGAACGCCGCGACGCCCGACTCCACCTCGATGAATTCGGGAACGATGCAGTACTCCTGCAGGGTCCCGCGGTAGTCCGCCATCGGCAGACCCATCTGGACGAAGTCAGGAGGGAGGCCGGGGAATCCGATCCTGACCTCGTCGACGCTGTCGCAGTCCGCTCCCGTGGTGGCGTCACTCGCCGCAGACGTGTCGCCGCCGTCGCCCGAACATGCAGCAACCAAGAGCAGGAGACTGACCCCTGCCACGACTCCTGTGCGACCACGTGACATGTCGTCCTCCTCCTGCGGGCGGTTCGGCCCCACGCCTACGTGTGGCCGATCGCGTCAATCTAGAGACGACAGGAACCCGCAAGCCAGCGATCCTGAGTTGCTTCGACACCGAAGCATGGTCGTCGTCCTGTTGCGGAGGTGCCATGCAGGCGCCGACCATGACGGCATGCCCAGTCCGGTCGCGGTGAGTCCCCTGTCCGCCATTGACGCCACCGCGCTCGGCCGCCGTCTCCAGTCGGCACCACGAAGCGCACGGTGGATCCTCCCGGCCCTGGCCGCCGCCTTCCATGGCACGGCGGAGTCGACCCTCGAGCCGAGGACACGGGTGCTGCTCCTGCTTCGGGTGGCGTCGATCGAGCGGTCTCCGTACTGGCGGCTCCAGTGGGAGGACGCCGCCGTCACGCTGGGCGTCGGCGCCGACCAGGTGACGCTGGTGACCACCGACGACTGGGAGACGACGCCGGCCTTCAGCGACCGGGAGCGGGCCGCCATCCTCTGGGGTGACCGGGTCGCTCGGCGACTCGCCCAGCGTGACGTGGACGCCTACCGCAGCGTGGCTGCACAGTTCGACACCACGGAGATCGTCGAGCTCACGATGGTGGCGTCGCTCGCGGCGATGGCGGTGCGGATCACCAACGCCCTCCGCGTATCACCGGAACCACCGGTCGGCCTCGCACCGGCCGCGCACGGACTCGAGGAGTCGGTGCTCGCGGAATGGAGCCGGCGCCTGTTCCAGCCAGGCGTCCCCGGGACGGACGGGGCTGCCTGATGAGTACGGCTCGCGTACCTCTGGTGGAGGACGCTGCCGCGACAGCGCCTGTGCGGCGCATCTTCGACGGCGCCGCCGAACTGTTGGCCTTCGTCTCCAATTTCGCGCGCACGGCGGCGCACGCACCGTGGGTGGCTCGGTGGGCCATTCCGATGATCGCGGCCATTCAGCGCGGCGGACCCGACACCACCCTCGACCTGCGGGTCAAGGAGCTTGCGATCCTGCGCACGTGCACGCGGAACAAGTGCTTCTTCTGCACCCAGCACAACATCCGCCTCGGACGCCTCGTCGATGTCTCGGACAACCAGATCGTGGCAGTCTCGGGTGAGGATCCCGCCGGTAGTGGTGAGTTCACCGAGGAGGAGCTGGCCGCCATCGCGTGGGCCGACCTGGTCACCCGCAACGAATCACACGCCGACCCGGCGGCATACGAGCGGGTGCAGGCCAGCTACTCCGACGAGGAGATCGTCGAACTCACGCTGGCGGCTTGCCTGTTCAACTTCCTCAACCGTTTCAACGACAGCATGTGGATCGAGCTGGACGACGGCGCACAGCCCGGGGCACAGCTCTTCATCGAGCCCGCAGCGTTCCGCAGGTATGCCGACAGCATGTTCCTCGGAGCCGATGGCGCTGAGCCCGCAACCCGGGACTGATCTCAGCCACCGGGTGGGTGCTCCCGCTCGGGGACGCTCTCTTCCGGGAGGAGCGTCTTCTGGTCGAGGACGTACAGGAGACCGAAGGCAGGGACGATGAGGGCGACGGCCAGTGCGGTGGCGACCAGCACCGCGGTGATGGTGCCGGACGGGGCGGCCGCCGCCGACACGGTCAGGCTCGTCGGCAGAAGGTAGTCCCACTGCGCCACGCCCCAGGCGACGACGATGCCGGCAACCGCGCCGACTGCGGCGATCCGGGCCGCGGTCCTGGCCCGTCGCCTCAGCAACACGAGGGCGGCGAGACCCGAGATCGCGGAGAGGATCACGAGGGGGAGGGCGCGTGAGGTGAGCCCGTCGAACAGGTAGTCCGCGTCCTTGGCAAGGACGAAGATCCCCACCATCGCGACCAGCCCGGCGACCAGCGCGGCTGCCGTGGCCCTCCGGCGGAAGTAGTCGACCATCGCCTCGTCCGAGAGCCTGTGGGCGTCGGAGACGAGGAAGAATGCGGCCAGGTACGCCGCCACGCACACGGCCAGCACGCCGCCGAGGACTGATGTCGGGTTCACCCAGCTGTCCCAGGGATCACCAGCCTTTCCTCCGTCCGGGACACGGCCGGACGCGATGCCCCCGACCACGGCCCCGAAGCAGTAGGGGACCAGCACGGACGCGAGCGCGAAGGCGGCGCCGAAGGTCCGCCGGTCCCGCGTCCGCAGCACCGACTTGCGAAACGCGAAGCCGGCTCCGCGCAGCACGATGCCGAAGGCAGCCAACGTCAACGGCACGAACAAGGTGAGGGTGATCGACGCGTACGCCTCCGGGAAGCACGTCCACAGGAGCACGAAGATGAAGATCAGCCAGACGTGGTTCGCCTCCCACACCGGAGCGATCGAGTGGTCGATGACCTCACGAGGTCGCTCTCCCCGCTTCGTGCCGCCGGCCACGAGGTCCCAGAAGCCGGCCCCGAAGTCGGCGCCTCCGAAGGTGGTGTACATGAGGATCGCCGTGAACAGGATAAGGGCGGCCGTGGTGCTCATGGCCCCGGTGCCTTAGTGGTCTCGGCGGGCTGGCTCGGTCCGTACGGGACATCGGCCTCGTCGAGGTGGTCGGAGCGCCGGAATCGCCGGCTCATGCCGCGCAGCACCAGGATGGTCGTCACGCCGAGGGCGATATAGAGGATCACCACGCCGATGAAGGTGATCCAGATCCCCGTGTTGGCGGTCGCGGCGTCCTCCACCTTCATCTTCTCGTAGACGATCCAGGGCTGACGTCCCACCTCGCTGACGGTCCACCCCGCCTCGAGGCAGACCACGGCAAGCACCCCGGACGCAGCACAGGCACGCAGGAACCACTTGCTCTTGGGCATGTCTCGACGGAAGATCCAGGACGCCCAGTACCAGAGCGTCAGCAGGAACAACAACGTGCCGATCCCGACCATGAGGTCCCAGGCCGTGTGGGTGACGTTGACCTCGTGGTGGGTGGGCCGGTCCGCCTTGGGTATCTCGTCGAGGCCCTTGATGACCGTCGACGTCCCCTTGCTCGGATCGGACAGGATGGAGGCAAGCCCGGGAATGCTGATCCCACCGGTCACCTCACCCTTGGAGTTGAGGTGACCGAAGAGGACCTCAGGCACGTCATCGCTCGTCTTGGGCACCATCTCGATCGACGCGAACTTCGCAGGCTGCTCCTCGAACACCCAGCGCGCGAGGACGTCCCCGACTGCCATCTGCACCGGGGTCGCGATCGCCGCGACGGTGAAGCCGATGAGGAAACCGACCCGGTGGTAGCGATCACGGCGACCCCGAAGCATCGCGAACGCGTAGACCGAGGCGACCATGAAGCCTCCGACCAGGTACGCCGCCACGACCATGTGTGCCGCCATGAGGGGCATTGCACTGTTGAAGATCACGCCGACAGGGTCGACGTCGACCACCTTGCCCGCGGAGTCGAGGGTGACGCCTTCGGGTGCGTTCATCCACGCATTCGCGGCGACGACCGAGATGCTGCCGAAGACGCCCGCAACCGCGATCGGGACACCGGCCCAGAAGTGGGTCCACGGCTTGAGCCGGCGCCACCCGAAGATGTAGATGGAGATGAAGATCGCCTCGGCGAAGAAGAACAGGCCCTCGAACGCGAACGGGATGCCGAACGCGGCCCCCCACTGGCCCATGAACTTCGGCCACAACAGGCCGAACTCGAACGAGAGCACCGTCCCGGTCACGGCTCCGACAGCGAACGTCACCGCCATGTACTTCGACCAGCGCTGGGCGAGCAGCATCGCATCCCGGTCGCCGTGCTTGATCCCGCGGTAGTTGGCGATCAGGGTCATCACCGACCAGGAGACCCCCAGGGGCACCAGGATGATGTGGAAGGCCAGCGTGAATGCCATCTGCGAGCGCGCCCACGGCACGGGATCCATGGCCAGTGTGGTGAACACCTCGGGCGAGCTCATGCTCGCTCATCCGTCCCGTCCGGGTCCGCCGACGCGGCTTCGGCGACCAGACTCCGGGTGAAGTCGTCCCCACCAGCCCGCTCGATGGCCAGCCGTTCGATCACCTGGCGAAGGCTGATCGTCCGCTCGGGACGCGTGCCGACCGCGAAGGTCCCGGTCCAGTGCAGCATCGCGGCGAACCGGTTCCTGAAGCCGGTCAGGAATGTGATGTGCACCGCGAGCCACATCACCCACCCGAGGAAGCCGGACAGTCGGATCCCCTTGAAGCTCACCACCGCATGGAAGCGGGAGATCGTCGCCATGCTGCCGAGGTCGCGGTAGGTGAAGTCAGCGGGCTCCTTGCCGCGGAGCCGACGCTTGATCGTGTTTGCCGCGTGGATCCCGGACTGCATGGCGACCTCGGCGACACCGGGAAGGTTGTCGAGAGCCATCATGTCGCCGATCGCGAACACCTCCGGGTGGTCGGGCAGGCTGCAGTCCGGCAGCACGGCGATCCGGCCCGATCGGTCGCAGGTCGCTCCACTGGCCTTCGCGAGCAGGGACGCCAACGGTGATGCCTGGACGCCAGCGGCCCAGATCTTCGTCCGGGCGACCACCCGGTCCTGCCCGCCCTCGGGAGTCCTGACGTCGACGCCGTGTGCGTCGACGCCGGTGACCACCGTCCCGGTCCGGATCGTCACCCCGAGGCGCTGGAGCTCGGCGGCGGCCTTCTGGGAGAGCCTGTCCCCGAACATGGCAAGGATCTCGTGGCCCCCGTCGACGAGCACGACCGTCGCTTCGGAGGGGTCGATCCGACGGAAGTTGGCCTTCAGTCCCGAGCGCGACAGCTCGGCGATCTGGCCGGCGACCTCGACCCCGGTCGGCCCGCCACCGACGACGACGAACGTCAGCCACGCACGGCGTACATCCGGGTCCTCCTCGCTCTCGGCCATCTCGAAGGCGCCGAAGATCCGGCCCCGCAGCTCCAGCGCGTCGTCGATCGTCTTCATGCCTGGCGCGAACCGCGAGAACTCGTCGTGGCCGAAGTACGACTGGGCGGCCCCTCCGGCGACGATCAGGCTGTCGTACCCGAAGGTGCACGTCGTCCGGTCGGGTCGCACCGCCCGCACCGTGCGCTCCTCCAGGTCGATGTCCTCGACGGTGGCCATCTCGACCGTCACGTTGGCGTGGTGGCGCAGGACCTCCCGGATCGGCGGTGCGACCTCGCCTTCCGACAGGATCCCCGTCGCAAGCTGGTAGAGCAGCGGCTGGAAGAGGTGGTAGTTCCTGCGGTCGATCAGCGTCACCTGCACAGGAGCCCGCCTCAGGAACTTTGCGGCGAACAGCCCTCCGAAGCCGCCACCGACGATCACCACGCGTTGGTCCGCCACCTCTGAGCCTCCCCATCCGCTGGCTCCAGTATCGGGCCTCCCGGGGCGATCAACCCGCTGGGTCAGGAAGACGGCGAGGAACCGCAAGGCCGGTACGTCATGAGCCGTTCCGAGTGCCCGGCAACCCGGCGCGGGACCCGCCGCGAGCACCCGATAGAAAGTGCCGAAGAACAGTTTCGCCGGGGTGTCGTATCGGGACGACGGCGTTCGTGGAGAGGGTGAGGCAGCCATGCGGGCCGCCCATGACCAAGCCGCCCATGACCAAGGAGAGCCATCATGACGCAGTACTTCCTGACCCTGCCGCACGACTCGGCCGAGGAGCCGACGATGCAGGACATGGACCCGGCAGCCCTCCAGGAGGTCTTCGCCGCGGTCGACGGGTTCAACACCAGGCTCAAGGACGACGGCGCCTGGGTCTTCGCCGGCGGTCTGCACCCGCCCTCGACCGCCACCACGGTCGACGCCACCGGCGACGCGCCGATCCTCACCGACGGGCCGTACGTCGAGGCGAAGGAGTACCTGGGGGGCTTCTGGATCATCGAGGCCCCGGACCTGGACGCCGCGCTCGAGTACGCCAAGCTCGGCTCGAAGGCGCTGCGGGGCCGGATCGAGGTGCGCGCCTTCCAGGAAGCGCCGCCGGACGAGTCCTAGGCCGTACCTGAGTGTCCACCCCCGTCACGCCCGCTGCCCATGCTGCGATCGAACGGATCTTCCGCGAGGAGTACGGCCGGGTGATCGCCTCGCTGGTGCGCCGCTTCGGTGACATCGACGTCGCCGAGGAGGCGGCCAGCGAGGCGCTCGTCGTCGCCCTCGAGCGGTGGCCGGTCGACGGCACGCCGCCCAACCCGGGCGGCTGGCTGACGACGACCGCCGCACGCCGGGCGCTCGACCGGCTGCGCCGGGAGCAGCGGCGGGACGCCAAGCACCAGGCGGCCCAGATGATCCACGACGACACCCCGCACGAGCCGACCGGACCTGTGCAGGACGACCGGCTGCGGCTGATCTTCACCTGTTGTCACCCGGCGCTGTCCCCTGAGTCCCGGGTGGCCCTGACCCTGCGGCTGCTCGGCGGTCTGACCGTGGCCGAGGTGGCCCAGGCCTTCCTGGTGCCCGAGCCGACGATGGCCCAGCGGATCACCCGCGCCAAGGCGAAGATCCGGGACGCCAACATCCCCTACCGCGTGCCGGCTGAGGGCGACCTGACCGACCGGCTCTCCGCCGTCCTGGCCGTGCTGTTCCTGGTGTTCAACGAGGGCTACCTCGCCAGCGGAGGCCAGGAGCCGATCCGCGACGAGCTCACCGGCGAGGCCATCCGGTTGACCCGGGCCCTCCATACTCAGCTGCCTCGCGCGTTCGAGGTGACAGGGCTGCTGGCGCTGATGCTCCTCATCGATGCCCGACGCGCGACCCGGGTCGCCGGTGGCGAGCTGGTCCCGCTCGACGAGCAGGACCGCGGACGGTGGGACCGCGTCCTGATCGCCGAGGGTCACGCACTGGTGCGCGCCTGCCTCGCCGCCAACCGGCCGGGTCGCTACCAGCTCCTCGCCGCGGTCAACGCGGTGCACACCGACGCACCCACCGCGGCCGACACCGACTGGCCCCAGATCGCCACCCTCTACGACCAGCTCGCCGCGATCGACCCGTCGCCGATCGTCGCTCTCAACCGCGCCGTCGCGGTGGCCGAGCTCGACGGCCCCGAGGTCGCCCTCGCCCTCGTCGAGCGGCTCCCGTTGACCACGTACCACGCCTGGCATGCAACCCGCGCCGACCTGCTGCGCCGGCTCGGCCAGAGCGACGACGCGCGCGTCGCGTACGACGCCGCGATCGCGGCCACCGAGAACGACGCCGAGCGCCGCTACCTCGGTCGGCGTCGCGACCAGCTCGGCCCCGAAGCCGGCGGGGCACCGCGGGAGTGATCACCCCAGCGCAGCGAGGCCCGGCCCCTCGAGGTCACCAAGCGCTGCCCTGCGCCCCGAGACCGCCATGAGCAGGGACAGCGCCGGACCACTGGCTTCGGGTCCGTCACCCATGGCCACGTCTGCGTCGGTGGCCCGCAGCCGGAGCGTGGCAATGCGCCGCTTCGCACCGCCCAGGGCGGCAACCGGGGTACGCGCCTGATACCGCAACGACCTGACGACCGCCTCCGACGGATAGGCGCGCTCGATGCCCAGAGGCTTCCGGATGTCTTCGCCGTGGACGACCTCTTCGACCAGTCTGCTGTCGAGCGGCGCTGGCGGTGTCGACGTACCGGAACCACCTGTCGAAGCCGTGCGAGTGTCTCGTGGGGCGTGGCGCCGCGTTCGCGTTCGACGCCTTGGGCGTTCTGGCGGTTGACGTCGAATCGCGACCGGACCATGGCGCGCACGATCCCGAGGCGGGTGGTCTTGGCGTTGCCGATCAAGTGAGCCGCGACGTCGTGCACTGTCCAGTCGCCCCACAGCGATGGGTGGGCCCACTGGTCGTCGGTGAGGTGCGCGAGGTCATCGATGAGGGCGAAGCGCTCACCGTGCACGAGGAGCCAGACGTCACTCACGCAGACAGCCTGACACGCGCTGTTCGTGTGCACGCCGCGCACCGACCGATGACTTCTGGGATCCGGGCGGGTCTGTCGTATGTAGCCGTGTCCGTTCGTGGTGTGGGTGCAAGCACTTGCCACCACAAAGGAGAAGATCCCAGTGACTGACCTGAAGAGCCGTTGGCTCGCTCTCTACGTGCTCTGCCTCGGCGACCTGATGATCGTGCTCGACTCGAGCATCGTGAACGTTGCCCTGCCGTCCATCCAGACTGATCTGGGTTTCTCCCAGGCCGCCCTTGCCTGGGTGGTCAACGCCTACCTGCTCACCTTCGGCGGGTTCCTCCTGCTGTCCGGCCGCTTCGGCGACCTGCTCGGCAGCAAGCGGGTCTTCCTGGGCGGGGTCGTGTCGTTCACGATCGCCTCGGTTGCCTGCGGGTTGGCTCCCTCTGCAGAGCTGCTCGTCGTCGGTCGTGCCGTCCAGGGCCTTGGCGGCGCCGCGGTCTCCGCCGTGGCGCTGGCCCTGATCATGAGCCTGTTCACCGACCCCGGCGAGCGGGCGAAGGCGATGGGGGTCTTCGGCTTTGTGATGTCGGGCGGAGGCGCCGTCGGCGTTCTCCTCGGTGGGGTCCTGACCGGGCTGTTCTCGTGGAACTGGATCTTCCTGGTGAACGTGCCCGTCGGAATCGCCGTCTGGGTCGCCGCCCGCCGCGTGCTCCCCGCAGACGAGGTCGTTGCTGAGAAGTCCCGGCTCGACGTCATCGGCGCGGTCATGGTGACGGCCGCGCTGATGCTCAGCGTGTACGCGATCGTCGGCGGCAATGACTCGGGTTGGACCTCTGCCCGGACGCTGGGACTGCTCGGCGGCGGACTCGGTCTGCTGGTCGGCTTCGTGGTCCGCGAGGCACGGGTCACCAACCCGCTGGTGCCGTTGCGTCTGTTCGCGCTTCGCAACGTGCTGGTCTCGCAGATCGTCGGGGTGCTGTGGGCAGCCGCGATGTTCGCCTGGTTCTTCCTGGCCGCGATCTACCTGCAGAAGGTGCTGCACTATGACGCGCTCGACGTCGGTCTGGCATTCATCCCCACCAGCGTCGTGATGGCCTACTGCTCACTGCGGGTCTCTGACCGCTTGGTGATGCGCTTCGGCATCCGGCCGCCGCTCACCGTGGGACTGCTGCTGGCTGCAGGGAGCCTCACCCTGTTCTCGCAGGCACCGGTGGGAGGCAGCTTCGTGGTCGACGTGCTGCCGTCGATGGTGCTGCTCGGCGCAGGAGCGGGCATCGCCTTCAACCCGGTGCTGCTCGCTGCCATGGGCGACGTGGAGCCGCACGAGTCCGGTCTCGCCTCCGGGGTGGTCAACACCTCGTTCATGCTGGGCGGCGCGCTGGGCCTGGCCGTGCTCGTCAGCATCTCCACGGCTCGCACCGAGAGCCTCCTTGTCGACGGGACCTCACCTGTCGCAGCACTCAACGGCGGGCTACAGGCGGCTGGCGCCGCCGGCGCGGTCGCAGCCCTGCTGGCCGCGGTCGTTGGCGGGGTCTTCCTCCGGCCGAACCCGATGCCGAGCATGCACAGCCCCGACGCATCACTGGACGTGGAGCCGGCTCCCGCCTAGCGGACCAGGCATGATGGGTTGATCGCAGCGAGGGGTCACTGAGAAGTGTGTGCTGAGGAGCAGTGACAGAGCCGGCGAGCCGATCGACCCGAGGGGATCCCGGCGCGAGTGGCGAGGCCACGCGGGGTCTCGACCTGCACGTCGAGATCGGCAGCCGTGGTCTCCGGGCCGGGTTGGAGCGAGACCTGCGCGAGGCCGTGCGGTTCGGCCGGCTCAAGCCGGGGACCCGGCTCCCGTCCTCGCGCACTCTCGCCGCTGACCTCGGCGTTGCCCGCAACACGGTGGCGAACGCCTACGCGCTGCTGGTGGCGGAGGGCTGGTTCGAGGCACATCGGGGGCGTGGGACCTCGGTGGCGCGCGACCTGCCCGAGGCAACCCTGGCGACCGAGCCCGATGACAACGAGCCGCGGCCGCGCTACGACCTGCGCGCCGGAGTCCCGGACGTCGCCGGTTTTCCCCGCGACGCGTGGACCGCCGCCTACCGGCGGGCCCTGCTCTCCGCGCCGGCCGAGTCCCTGGCGTACGGCGACCCGCTCGGCCATCCGCGGCTGCGCGCCGCCCTCGCCGCCTACCTGGGCCGCGCGCGGGGGGTGCGCACCACCTCCGGCCAGATCGTGATCTGCAACGGGGCGACCCACGGACTGAGCATGCTGGCCGCCGTGCTCGGCCAGACGGCAAGCGCCAGCGTGGCCATGGAGTCCCACTGCTACCCGGCCTACCGTCGGGTGGCGGTCCGGCAGGGCCTCACCGTGACGCCGCTTCCCCTGGACGGTGCCGGAGCCTGCGTGGACCGGCTGTGGCAGACGTCCGTGGGCGCGGCAGTGCTCACGCCCGCGCACCAGTTCCCGACAGGCGTTCCGCTCAGCTCGCCACGCCGGGCGGAGGTGCTCGAGTGGGCACAGGCCACCGACGGCGTGGTCATCGAGGACGACTACGACGGAGAGTTCCGCTACGACCGGACCCGGATCGGAGCGTTGCAGGCGACTGATCCGGATCGCGTGATCTACCTCGGCTCCCTGAGCAAGGTTCTGGCGCCGGGCTTCCGACTCGGCTGGATGGCCGTGCCACGGCGGTGGCTCGATCCGCTGTTGCGGGTGCGGCAGGGCAGCGACCTCCACCCCGGGGTCGGCGAGCAGCTGGGCCTGGCGGAGTACATCGAGTGCGGCGACTTCGACCGGCACGTCCGGGCCGCCCGGCTGCGATACCGACGACGTCGGGAGTCGCTGGAGCACGCCCTCGTCGCGCGGGCCCGCCCCCTGCCCCTCCGCGGTGTTCCCGCCGGTCTCCATGGACTGGTCGAGCTCCCCGGCGGTCACCAGACGGAGCTGAAGGTGCTGGCGCGCGCCTCGGCCCAGGGCCTGGCCCTCGCCGGGCTGGGCACCTTCCGGATCACCGATCACCAGGACCCCGAACAAGGCGGACTGGTCGTCGGCTACGCACGCCCTCCGGCACATGCATTCCGGGGTGCACTCGCGGCCTTGCTCGACGTCCTTCCCGGGTAGCACTCACGGCCCGACGGTGGCCCACGTTCCCGGACCCGGCTTGGCGTCCTCCCCGAGCAGGCCGCGGACCTAGCGTGGCCGAACCGCAGTTCCACCGAGGAGGAACCCGATGCGCACGTTCGCCGTCTGCCTGGCCGCAGCACTCACCGCCACCGTGACCACCGCGGTCCCGACCATGGGAGTGTCCACCGCGTCCGGAGCAGAACGCTCGCGGCCCCATCACTTCTGTGCGGAGAGGTTCGACCAGGCGCAACGGCAGGACATGGAGTCGTTCCGCGACTACGACGCCGAGTCGTTCCGAGAGGTCCACCACCCCGATGCGGTGAGTGTGTTCGCGGTCGGTGAGGTCGCCATCGGCCGGGACGCGATCATGGAGGCACTGGCTCCCTACTTCGAGGCCAGGGTCGCCCAGTGGAGCTGGACCGAGATCACCAGGTCGGTCCAGGGATGCCACACCGCCGTCATCGTCTACCGCACCCTGATCGAGCGCCCGGGGCTCACACGGCACGCCATCAACACGGTCACGTACACCTTCGAGCACGGGCGTTGGCTGGTCATCTCCGACCAGGGCACCGAGGTGAGCGCTCCCCCCGAGTGATGGGGGCCGTCCGGAGGCGTCGGTCCACCAGCAGCGGCGGAAGGGTGCGACACGCCCGGCTGCGGTAGCGGCCGAGGTCCGTTTTGTCGTAATGTGATTCGTGCACAGCCCCAGACCCCGGCCACTGTCCTTGCCGGGTGCGTGGGAGCTCTGCTCGAGGCGGTGGCTTCCGTATAGGGAGCCGGACATCGCTCATCAGCCGCAGGCGCACGAACCGCTGCCGATTCGAGGCGCGCACTCCCGGGGCATCGACCCTGAGCTGCGGCGTTCCACCACTGGTGATTCGGACCGTGGCATCGATTTCGGTAGCGCCCGTGTGCTCGGCAACGTCGACGTGATCGGGGTGAGCCATGGCGACGAACGGGCCCTCGAAGCCGCGCGCCTCGCCGTGCTGATGACGCTGGCCGACTCCTGCCGCCCCGTCGTTGTCGACATGACGACCCTGCCGGGGTCTCCGTCGTCTACCGCGCTGTCAAGGCTGGGCGGACTCGGGGCACTGGCATGGCAATGGCCGGCCACTCCGATCGCCGTCGCCTGTCCCAGCGCTCAGGTGCGTACTGCGGTTCAGCGGCTGCCGAGCGGCGAACACCTGGCAGTCACGGCGTCGCTGCACGAGGCTCTGACCATCCTGACCGGGCTCCCCGAGCAGGTCTCGGTGGAGCTCCGCCTGGCCCCACACCCCACGGCGCCGCGAGCGGCCCGTGACTTTGTCAGTCGAACATTTCTGGACTGGGGAGTGGCCCGCAACATCCCGGGCGCCTGCCTTGTTGCCAGCGAACTCGTCACCAACGCCATGGTGCACGCCCGGACAAACCTCACGTTGTCCTTGACCCATGCAGATCGACGGCTGCGGATCGCCGTGCGTGATGCCAGCAGCGACGAGCCCCGACCGCGGCGTCCGCACCCCGAGCGCAGGGGGGGCCGAGGCCTGCAGATCGTGGGCAGCGTGGCCCGCAGCTGGGGTGTCCTGCCCACCCGGGACGGCGGAAAGGTTGTCTGGGCCGTGACCGACTAGTGGCCCAGACCATCCCGGAACGGCAGAGCCATCGTGGCCGGGAGCGCATGGACGTGGCGCCGCACCCGCGGACCGGGGAGAGTGCGGACCCATGACGCAATCGGATCCGCCGGTGCCGGCCTCAGATCGGCACGTCTGGAGGCGCGGCTTCCTCGTCTTCCTCCGGGTGACGCTGTCGGTGTCAGTGCTGGTGGCGGCGTACTGCCTGATCCCGACAAGGAGCGCGGGCGGGGGCTCCGACGTGCCGTGGCTGATCCTGGAGTTGGGTGTCTTCGTGGTGGTCGTCGGCATCCAGCTGCCGGCCATAGTCAAGTCGAAGTACCCCATCCTCCGTGCCGTCGAGGCACTCGCGGTTCTCATCCCGTTGTACCTGCTGATCTTCGCCCGGGTCTACCTGTCGAACTCCCTCAACGATCCGGCAACGTTCTCCGAGCAGCTGGACAGGGCCTCGGCGCTGTACTTCACCGTCACTGTCTTTGCCACCGTCGGGTTCGGAGACATCGTGGCCCAGGACAACGCGATGCGGCTGCTGGTGACGCTGCAGATGCTGCTCAACCTGGTCGTGCTTGGCGTGGTGATACGGCTGCTCACCTCTGCGGCGAGACGGGGTGTCGCGCGGCGTGGAGGCAGTCCCGACCTCGGTGACCGGAACCCACCTGACCAATCGCACTCGAGGAGAGCACCATGACCGCCACCTACACGTTCGACGTCTTTTCCAGCCTCGACGGCTATGGCGCCCACAGCGGCAACTGGGGCGGCTACTGGGGTAAGCAAGGCCCCGAGTTCCTCGATCACCGCCTCGCCCTGTACGACCAGGAGCAGCGGATGGTCTTCGGAGCCAACACGTATCGTGCGCACGCACAGATGCTGGCCTCGAGCAGCGAAGGGGCCGAGGTACGTGACCCCTGGGTCACCCGGATGCGGAACCTGCCGGCAATCGTGGTGTCGGCAACCTTGGAAGAACCCCTCGACTGGCCGGACGCGACGCTCGTGAGCGGCGACGTCGTCGACGTCGTTGCCCGGCTCAAGGAGGCGTCCGAGGTTCCGTTGCGCTCGCACGGCAGCCTGTCGTTGAACCGGGCGCTGATGGCCGCCGGTCTGGTCGACCGCGTCCAGCTGACGCTGTTCCCGGTGATCACCGGTCAGACCGGGGAGGACCCGATCTTCCAGGGTGCGCCCGACTTCGACCTCGAGCTGATCGAGAGCCGGACGCTCGACGGCCACACCCAAGAGCTCATCTACCGGCCCACCCTGCATGCGTGAGCACTGCCATGCACCGGTGGATCACGGTTCCGGTCCGGTCGCGCCCGGAGCCGGCAGCACTGTGGTGATGACGAACGCCACCGCGACAGCGACCACGACCTGGGGTGTCACCGACACGCCGTCGGTGCCGAGCAGCAGGGTCGCCAGCAGCGTGGAGGTCAACGGCAGTCGCAGCATCGCAGTGCACATGGCGCCGATGCCCATGGCGATCGCCGGCGCCAGGCTCATGCCGGGCAACTCGGCCGCGGCGATGCCGAGGACGGCTCCGATGAACATCGCGGGGAAGATCGGCCCGCCGCGGAAGGCACTCAGGGAGAGCCCGTAGACGAAGGTCTTGCAGAGGGCCAGCAGGATCAGCACACCGACCGAGTAGTCGGCGGCGTGGTCGACCAGCTCGGGCAACGCGCTCTGGCCCGAGAACAACACCTGGCGGAAGCTGTTGTCGGAGATGAGCTGGTAGGCCATCGCGGTGAGGCCGATGAGCAGTCCGAGCAGCGCCGTCACCAGTATCCGGTTCAGGTGCACGACCGGGCGCAGCGACAGTCCGATCCAGCGGATCACCCAGCCCAGCAGCGCGCCGCCCGCGCCCATGGCAAGGGCCCAGGCCATGGTGGCCACTGTCGGATCCACTGCCGGTGGCACCGACGTGAGGGCGAGCGAGAAGCTGCCGAGGCCGGTCCAGTTGTCCAGCCCCACGAAGACCAGTGCCCCGAGGCCGGAGGCGAGGAGTCCCGGCAGCGCGATCAGGCTCAGCGTCGCGCCCGCGATGCCGGCGATCTCCATGATCAGGAAGGCGCCGAGCACCGGGGAACCGAGCAGAGTGCTGATCGCCGCGAAGCTGCCGGCCGACGCCATGACCGTCAGCGCCATCGGCGGCGCGTCCTTCTTCGCCAGGTGCACGGTCAAGACCGCCAGGCCGCCACCGATGGCGATCAGGGGCGCCTCCGGCCCGAGCACCGCTCCCAGGCTGAGTGTGGTCAGGGCGGCCAGCACGATGCCGGGGAACTCACGGTCGACGGGCGGCCCTCCGCCCGCGTGGAACCCGAAGGCAGGTGAGTGCCCCCCGTTGCCGGGCAGGTACCGGATGGTCATACCCGTCAGCACGCCACAGAGCACCAGCCAGGGGACCGGCCACCACGCGGGGACGCCGCCGCTGAAGACGTCGTTGGGCAGATCGTCGAACAAGTAGTCCTGGATCTCGGTGACCAATGCCAGGAAGCCGTAGGCGACCGCCGAGATCGGAGCACCCAGAATCGCGGCCAGCAGCAGCGCCGCCAGGTACGGCTTGGAGCGGATCACCGCAACCGGGTCCATCGCCGGTGGGCCGGCCGACGGCGACGTGGCGGGTCCACCCTCTGCGGGTGACCCGCGCGAAGAGCCGTGCGAGTCCGTCATCGGATCTGCCCTCCCAGGACCAGCACAAACTATCGAGTCGCCAGGTGGCCGGCGGTGACGAATCGCCCAGATGCCCGGCGCGTGCGGCCGAGTTCTGTTCCGACCCGGATCCTGCTCGTCACGGTGGATGTGTATTCCGGCCGATCCAGGCATGGTGATACCCGCGGGCCCGGTGGACTCACCGTCGCCACTTCCGACCGCACGATGCGCTCGTGCCGGTTTGGTCGCGTCGGAAGCGGGCCGGGCCCGCTCCACTCCGTCCGAAGGGACTACCACGCGTAGTGCTAATCTCACGGAAAGACATCGGGGTCGGGAGTTGACGTCGTTCCGTCTTGACGCCGGAACGGGCCGCAGCCGTACTCCGACTCTGACCACACCCCAGATCGAGCATGTACCTCGCGGTGGCGCGGTGCAGCCGACGTGCACCTGGGGTTCGACGGGGGTGGGAGTCGGTGAGCTGAGTTGGGCTCGTCTGTCGCCTCGTGGTTGAGAAGCTCACGCCGACGCTCGGGAGAGCGCCGTCCGGATGACCGTGGTCCCCCCGGGCTGGATGGCTCAGCCCACGGCGTCGACGGGCCTGTGATCGAGTCGCTCGACCGGACGTGGGCAATCCGCATCCTGGGTGTCGCCTGGCTGTTGGGCGCCGCGGGGCTGGTGGCAGCCGACGAGGTCGCCACCGTGGATGGCGGCAGCCAGCCGCCGACACTGGTGTTCGCGATCGCGGCTGCAGGCATCGGTGTGATCTTGATCGCGGGGCGTACCGAGAACCTGCGGGACGGCACGTTCGATGCGCTCCTGCTCGCGATGACCACCGCGTCTGGTGCGACCGCCGTCGTGTATCCGGCGGAGGGCACGAGCCTGACCGTCAGTGTGCTGCTCGCGGTCCCGTTCGCCTGCGCCCTGCTGCCCACGTGGCGCGCATGGATACAGATCGTGTACTTCGTCGTGGTCCACGCGGTGGTCATGGTCGTGACGGTCCGGATCGGCGACGCGACGCTCGAGACCAGCCTCTCGCACTGGTTGCAGCTGAGCGTGACCGTGGTGATCGTCGGCCTCGTGGCGAGGCGGTTGGGTGCACAGCTAGGCCACCGCACCCGAGTCGCGGACTCGGTCGCCAAGCTCGGGCACCGGGCCTTGAGCGTGAGCGAACCGGACGCCCTGTTGAGCCAAGCTCTGCACGTGGCGGTCGACGTGGTGGGCTCGGACTACGGAACCGCGCTCAGACAGCTGCCGGACGGTCGGATGCGCGTTGTCGCCGAGCTCGGCCCGCATCCGTTGACACCCGGGTCGATCCTGCCCGGCGCCGCCAAGGACTCGTACGCGGAGTTCATCATGCAGTCAGGACAGGCGTTCGTCTCCACGGACCTGCGCGTCGATCCCCGGATCACGCCGCCGGAACCGTTGCTGCGCCGAGGTGTCGTCAGCGGGCTGGCGGTGCCGGTGCTCGGCTCACAAGGGCCACTCGGCGTGCTCGCGATGCACTTCCGTAGACGGCGTCGGTTCACGCGGTACGAGGTCGCAGCCGCCACCGCCCTGGCAGGGGTGGTAGCCACCGCGTGGGAGCACGCGGAGCAGCGCGCCAAGATCAGTCACCAGGCGATGCACGACGGGTTGACCGGGCTGCCCAACAGATCGCTGTTCCTCGATCGCCTCGAGCTCGCCCTGAGCCGCCGCGCCCCACACGGAAGCCAGGTGCCCGGCGGTGTCACGGTGATGCTCATCGACCTGGACGACTTCAAGCGAGTCAACGACAGCTTGGGCCACCACGCCGGCGACGAGCTGTTGATCGCCGTCGCCAAACGGTTCCTCGACGCAGTCCGGCCGGAGGACACGGTGGCGCGCATCGGTGGCGACGAGTTCGCCGTCTTGTGTGAGCAGGCGTTGGACGAGCACACCGCGACTCGTCTCTTGCAACGACTCCAGGCGGCCACGACCGACCCCGTCGTCGTTGCCGACTCACGAGTGCAGGTGACCGCAAGCATCGGCGTCGCGTTGCGCCGGCATCCGTCCAGTGAGCCACCGACAGCCAGAGCGCTGCTCGGTGAGGCGGACGCGGCGCTCTACATGTCCAAGCAGGACGGCCGCGGTCAAAGCCGCCTGTTCGACGAGCGGCTACAACGGCAGGCACGGCACAGGTCCCAGCTGGAGTCCGACATCCGGCGAGGGATCGACAACGGCGAGTTCCTGGTGCACTACCAGCCGATCCGATCCCTGGACGACCAGACGGTCCTCGGAGTGGAAGCACTCGTACGGTGGCAGCACCCCGAACGAGGGCTCGTCGGACCGGACCAGTTCATCCCGGTCGCCGAGCAGACCGGGCTGATCGTGCCGCTGGGCCAGTGGGTGCTGCACACCGCGTGCGCCCAGGTCGCCCGATGGCAGCAACGACAGCAACACCGACAACCCGGACGGCTCGAGCCCCTTCGGCTGGCTGTCAACGTGTCACCGCGGCAGCTGGACGACCCCACGCTCGCCCGACAGGTCGAGGCAGACCTACGGCTCACCAACCTCGCCGCCGGGTCCCTCTCGCTTGAGCTGACCGAGACAGCACTGCTGGAGGACGGCACGGGTATCGAGGCTCTGACGGCTCTACGAGAGGCCGGTGCAGAACTTGTTCTCGACGACTTCGGGACCGGGTTCTCATCGCTGACTCATCTCACCCGGTTCCCGATCGCCGCCGTCAAGATCGACCGGTCATTCGTCGCCGGCCTCGGGACGAGCAAGCGAGACTCCGCGGTCGTCTACGCCGTCATCGCCCTCGGTGCCGAGCTGGACATGCGGGTGGTCGCCGAAGGCGTGGAGACCCCCGAGCAGCTGGCTCTGCTCAGGCAGACCACGTGCTACGGCGTACAAGGCTTCCTGCTCGACCGCCCCTCACAGCATCCTGCCCTCGACCCCATTGCGTTTCCCGGCCGACTTGATCCGCTGCCCCTCGGAGCGGGCCACACACCGGCCACTGGCCGACCGCCGCGGCAGCAACGCCGGACGCTGGGCCCGGCCGATCCGACCCGGGACCCGACCCAAACCGGGACGTCGTGATCGGAACACCTCCGCTACGGTCCGGGTCACCCGCGTAGCAGCGGAGAACCCGATCCATCTGCGGGCGTACGTGACGCCGCGTGACGGCCAGTTGCACTCCACCACACGCTCCGTTCGCCTGTGCGCTACTTGTGCGACAACGACCTGCCCGACCCGACCTGCGTGTCAGGGTTCTGCGTGCGTCCTCGATCGCCGCTCCCCCGTCGGTGATCGAGGACGCACCACTCTGCTCAACCACCAGGAGACGTGATGTTGCTGTTGCTGCTGCTGGCGCTCTGCCTGTGGCTTGGCTCGGGTGCAGCAGTCGTTGTCGTGGCGTCGAGGCTGGGCGGGCGCGACGGATGACCTTCCTCCGCGAGCCGTGCTTCATGCCACACCCTTCCCGCCCCTGGGTGACGTGCTCCCTGTCCGTCGGGCACGGTGGCCCGCACGCGGCCGTCGCTGACGACGGAGAGCAGATGCGCTGGGCTTGAGCCTCCGGGTGCCGCGCGCGTACCCGCTGTGCGCAAGCCCGAGCCCGTTGTGCGACCTTGGGGCGATGAGTCGCCGCCAGACGCTGGTGTGTCCGAACTGTGGGCACGCCACGCTGCTGGTGCACATGCCGCGTGCTCCGCTGTGGAGCAGTTCAACACCACATGGGCTGCCCGAACGCGTCCTGTGCACGCAGCGCTGCGGCGTGACGCTTGCGCAGTTGCGTGAGGCGGGTCTGGAGACGAGGCGTGCCCGGATTGCCCGGCTACGCACCGAAGGGTCGTAGTCGACTCGCTAGGGGTCGACGACCTTCACCGGCGGGCTGCGGGTCAGGACCGTGCCGTCGGACTCCCGCGCGAGCTCGAGGTTGACGTTGTACTCGCCGGGCCGCGCCAGGTTCGGCACCCAGACCTCGACGCTGCCGGCGTCGTGGTCGGTCGTCGGCGTGAGGCGGTATGCGACGTTGGTGGCGGCCCAGTTCACCGGCACGTCGAGCCCATCGAGCGACCACGTGAGCAGTAACGGCACGTCCTTCAGACCGCTGACGTCCAGATTCACCGCCACCACCCATCCCCTGGGGTCCTTCTGGTCCGGCTCGCCCTGCCACTCCACGTCTCGCAACGCATCGGCCAGCCGCACGGCGATCTCCGCGGAGTCGAGCTCGACGCCACCACCACCAAGTTCCTGGGGGTCGATGACGGTCGGGAACAACAACGGGACGAGCTTGATCGGCTTCTCGTACTCGTTGAGGACCGGCTGGCTGGCCACCGCGCCGAGTTCCTCCTGGCTCGGCGGCCAGCTCATTCCGCTGCCGGTGGGTTCCGTGGTGGCCGTCGGGGTCGTGGTGTCGCTCGGCGTCGTCGTGTCCGTCGGAGTGGTCGTTTCGGTGGGTGTCGGCTCTGTTGTCGGCTCTGTTGTCGGCTCCGATGTCAGCTCGGAGGTGTCCGGGGGATCCGACGAGTCGGGGGGCGCGGTGGTCGCATCGGACAGCACCGAACTGATCAGGGAGAGCCGCACGCTGGCCGACGCCGCGCCCAACCGGGCCTCCGTGCCGCTCGCGGTCTCCGCGAAGCGGCCCAGTGACATCTGCTGGGTCACCTCGGCCGACGTGATGGACGCAGCGTCCTCGGTGTCCGGGGGAAACACCCGGTCCCACAGGCTGAGCACCGCGAGCAACGCCGCCGCGATCGCGCCAACCCCCACGATGAACAGGCGCCAACGCACGTACCAGGGCGAGCGCGACTGGTCCTCTTGGTCGGTAGGCATCGCTCACCCCCGCGGGTCGTGCCGGAAGGGTCTCGCCCGCTGGCGGGCGTGTCAACGGGTTCCGACCCGCCCTCCGGAAAACAGGTGGTGGTCACGGCACAGGCTCTGTGAGGTTGCCTTTATGACCAGCAGTGACCGATGGGACGCCGAGACGGCGAAGCACTACGACGAGTCATCGGCATTCATGTTTGCACCAGAGGTACTGCATCCAGCCGTTCATTTCCTGGAAGAGCTGGCGGGCCGTGGGCCGGCCATGGAGTTCGCGATCGGGACGGGAAGGGTCGCCATCCCGTTGGTCGAGCGTGGCGTCTCGGTTTCCGGCATCGAGCTGTCGAAGCCGATGGTCGACCAACTGCACAGGAAGCGGGCGGACATCCCCGTCGTCGTCGGTGACATGGCGACGCGCACGGTGCCGGGAGAGTTCTCGCTCGTGTATCTCGTCTGGAACAGCATCGGAAACCTGCGGACTCAGGCCGAGCAGGTTGCATGCTTCCGCAATGCCGCGCGCCACCTCGCACCCGGCGGACGATTCCTCATCGAACTGTGGATCCCAGGCATCCGGCGCTTCCCGCCCGGTCAGGCTGCGGTGCCCTTCCACGTGGGTCCGCATCATGTCGGCTTCGACACCTACGACATGACCACTCAGCAAGGCACGTCCCACCACTACAGCCGACACCGCGACGGCACCGTGACCTACAGCGCCAGCAACTTCCGATACATCTGGCCGGCCGAGTGTGACCTCATGGCTGACATGGCCGGGATGAGCCTCGAGCGCCGGATCGCCGACTGGCACGGCAACCCCTTCACCAGCGACAGTGAGAGCCACATCTCGGTGTGGCGCAAGCCAGGTTGAACTGATTTCGCCCTGCCACCGTTGGCGGAGGCTGGCTCAGCTCCGGAGGTAGGACGCGCCGTTGACGTCGATGATGGCGCCCGACGAGAAGCGGGCCGCTGGCGAGGCGAGCCAGACCACTGCGGCGGCGACCTCCTCGGGGTGTGCCACCCGGCCGAACGGCGACTGCGCGCGCACCGCGTCCCCGCCTGTGCCGTCGAGCACGTCGCGGGCCATCTCGGTCTGCACGAAACCGGGTGCCACGGTGCCGACGGAGATGTTGTGCGGTGCAAGGACGAGCGCCATCGACTGCCCGAAGGCGTTCATCCCGGCCTTGGACGCGGCGTAGGCCGGGCAGTTCGGCTCTCCGCGGAAGGCTCCTCTGCTCGACACGTTGACCACGGCGCCACCGCCTGCGGCGCGGAGGTGCGGGATGGCACAGAAGGTGACGTTGGCGGCACCGGTGAGGTTGGTGGCGAGGGTCTGGGACCACGCGGCCAGCCAGTCGTCGTACGACGTCGACAGCGGTGGGTGGGCGAGGAACACCCCTGCGTTGTTGACCAGCACGTCGAGCCGGCCGAGCCGGTCGGCGGCCGAGTCCACGGCGGAGCGGAGCTCGTCGGGTCGGGTCATGTCGGCCTGCACCGTGACGTGGCCCTCCCCAGCCAGGGAGACCCGCACCGCCTCCGCCTTCTCGGCCGACGCGCCGTAGTGCACCGCGACCCGGTTGCCCTGCGCGGCGAAGGCGCGGGCGATGGCAGCGCCGATGCCGCGTGAGCCTCCGGTGACGAGAACTGCTCGGCCCTGGTGCTGGGTGGGTGCGGCTCCGCTGGTCATGGCGACATCATCCCTCCGAGGTGATGCGTGCACGTGTCGTGGTTTGCCACGGCGGCCGTCGGGCGCGATCTGGACGATCTCGTAGACTGGTAGCGCCCGGCACATCGGCCGAGTGACGCCTTCGAGCTCCCGTGCGGGCGGGCGTCGCCGGTCGGGAACCTGCTGAGGGCACGACGAGTCCGCTGGGGCGGGCTCCCGCCGCATCAGGCCTGCCGACGGCGCCGGCGGCAGAGGGCGTATGAGGGAAGGGCTGCCGTTTGGCGAAGCAGCGTAGGAACCGGTCCGGCGACGGCCCGTCGACTCGGCGTGCTCGCGACCGCCGACAGCACAACGACGGCATTCTTCCGATCCTCGCGAAGGCGGTCCGGGAGGTCGAGCGGGCCGTCGACCGTGAACAGGTGACCTCGGCGCAGCACGCCCGCTTTCAGGCCGTTGCGCTGCTCGCCCGGGCGGAGCGCGCCCGGGTACGGGCCGATGCGGCCCGCACCGAGGCACAACGAAACACCGAGCTCAGGCGCCTTGACGGCGTGGCTACGATCCTGGCGCGCATCGCGACGCGTGAGCCGTCCCTGTTCTACCTGCTCGACGAGGACGCCGAGGTGAGCGACGCCACGCGCCGGATCCAGCGTGAGCTGCAGGTCGCCGCAGGTGTTGACCCGACGCCGGAGCCGGATGTCCACCGCTCAGCGGCGGACCCCGTGGCGCGCACCGAACGCAAACCTGCACCGCGGTCGGTGGTCGCAGCGCAGATGGCCAACCCGTTCCTGGCGCCCGACTTCACGCAGGCAAGGCCGAAGGCGGAGGGGCGCCTGGCGGGATGGGAGCTGATCGGGCCGCTGCTCAACTCGTTCGAGCATCCGTCCCCGGGCGCCTCGGCCTGCATGGTGCTCCCGGAGTCCCGGGCGGCGATGCCGACGCCCAAGGGCCTGGACCTCATGCCGCACCAGGCGCGTCTGCTGGCCGCCGTGTCCGCGGGGCACCGCACCTTCCTCCTGGCCGACGAGCCCGGGCTGGGCAAGACTGCGCAGGCACTGCTGGGCGCCCAGGTCGCCGGGGCCTACCCACTGCTGGCTGTGGTCCCCAACGTGGTGAAGACGAACTGGGCGCGCGAGGCCGAGCAGTGGACGCCCAGTCGGTCCGTGACGGTGATCCACGGGGACGGGGAGACGGTCGACGGGTTCGCCGACATCGTCGTGGTCAACTACGAGGTGCTCGACCGGCACGTCGACTGGATCGGCGAGCACGGCTTCCGCGGCATGGTGGTCGACGAGGCGCACTACATCAAGAACAAGAAGTCGCAGCGGTCCCAGCACGTCATCGAAGTCTCCGAACGGATCCGCAAACGGCACCCTCGTCCGCTGCTGATGGCGTTGACCGGCACTCCGCTGATCAATGACATCGAGGACTTCCGGGCCATCTGGCAGTTCCTCGGATGGATCGAGGCGCGGAAGCCAGGGGATGCCCTGATGCACGCGCTGGAACGTACCGGTATGACGCCTGCCGACCACGCGTTCTACCCGGCCGCGCGGGCCGCGGTCGTCGATCTTGGCATCGTCCGCCGACGCAAGATCGACGTGGCCGCCGACATCCCCGCCCGTCGGATCGCCGACATGCCGGTCGACCTCGAGGGCGCGGACGGCCGTTCGATTCGCGAGGCTGAGAACCAGCTCGCCAAGCGCCTGGTCGGTCGCTACCAGGCGGCGTTGGAGCACCGGCGCGCGGGCGCGGTCGCCGAGGGCATCGACCACACCCTGGTACGCCGCGTGGCCGAGCGCGAGGTAGCCGAGGGCAGCGATGCGAGCACTGGGGACAACGTGTTCGCGATGGTGCGCAAGATCGGCCAGGCCAAGGCCGTGCTGGCCGCTGACTACGCCGCGCAGCTGGCCCGCAGCGCCGGCAAGGTCGTCTTCTTCGCCAAGCACCTCGACGTGATGGACGCCGCCGAGGACGCGTTCGCCAAGCGCGACATCAGCTACCGGTCGATCCGGGGTAACCAGACCTCAACGGCACGCCAGGAAGCCATCGACGCGTTCGTCAACGACCCCGACGTCGCGGTCATCATCTGCTCGCTGACAGCCGCTGGAGTGGGGATCAACCTGCAGGTCGCCTCGAACGTCGTCCTGGCCGAACTCTCCTGGACCAACGCCGAGCAGACCCAGGCGATCGACCGAGTGCACCGCATCGGCCAGCGGGAGCCCGTCACCGCATGGAGGATCATCGCGGCCCAGACCATCGACGCGAAGATCGCCGAGCTGATCGACGCAAAGGCGGGGCTAGCCGCTCGGGCGCTCGACGGGTCGAGCCAGGAGGCGTCTGACTCCTCCGACGTCCAGGTGGCCGCCTTGACCGCGCTGCTCACGGGCGTCCTGTCCGAGGGTGCCGACAACGCGTGAGGCAGCTCCGGTGGTGCCACGACCTATCGTGGCGCCATGGCTGACTCCTCCCGCGTTCCGAACGTCCCCGACGACTCCGTCCAACTGGCGCACGGCACGATGCCGCTGCTGGGCTTCGGCACCTGGCAGATCACGGGCGACGAGGCCGTCGATGCCACCGCTGTCGCGCTCGAGTCCGGCTACCGGCACCTGGACACCGCGACCGTCTACGGCAACGAGGGCGAGGTCGGCCGGGGCCTCGAGCGCAGCGGCGTCGCGCGGGGGGACGTGTTCGTCACCACCAAGTGCCCTCCGGACGCCGCCAGCGAGGCGGTGGGCACCCTGCGTCGCAGCCTTGACCTGCTCGGCACCGACTACGTCGACCTGTGGCTCATCCACTGGCCAGGCAGCGGCGTCTCTCAGGCGGACCTGTGGCGGTCATTCGTCGAGGCCCGTGAGCAGGGTCTGGCCCGTGACATCGGGGTCAGCAACTTCGACGTGGCCATGATCGACGACGTCACCTCCACCACCGGGGTGGCTCCGGCAGTGAACCAGATCGAGTGGAGCCCACTGCTCTTCGACGCAACAGCGCTCGACGCGCACCGCCAACGGGGCGTCACGCTCGAGGGGTACAGCACACTGCGCGGTGGCACTCTGGAGCACCCCGACGTCGTCTCGATCGCAGAGCGGCTGGGACGTACGCCGGCCCAGGTCATCGTCCGGTGGCACGTGCAGCACGGTGTCGTGGTGATTCCGAAGTCCCGCCAGGCCGACCGGATCCGCAGCAACGCCGACGTGGCCGGGTTCGATCTCACAGCCGCCGACATGGCGACGCTGGACGCGTTGGGCGACACGGCCGACTAGCTCGCGGATGGCTCCTGCGTCGGCCCGTAGGCCTCGCACTGGCGGCGCATGATCTCGCGCATGGAAGTGCCTCGCCGTACGCCGTAGACCGTGCCGGGGAAATCCAGCGGCTGCTGGACAGCCCACAGGTCATCGTGACGGTCGGGTGAGAACAGCTGTGCCGGCTGCCCGGCCGCGATCCAGCCGATGGGTACGACCGTCCCCGGCTCCAGCACCGAGTTCACGTGCAGGATGCTGTTGATCCGGAGCTCACAGCCGGTGCCGGCCCGCGAGCCGGGGAACATCGAGACCCCAGTGGCGATGAAGACCTCGTCATCGGCCCGGGTGCCGTTGAGGTGAGTGTGCGGCCCGACCAGCACGGCGTCGCCGACGTGAAGGGGATGATCCGGCCGGCCGCGGAGGACTGCCTGTTCCATCACCACCACGTCGGACCCGATCGTCACCGGGCCTAGATCACCGTTGAGCACAGCACCGGGCAGCACCCGGCTGCTCGGGCCGAGGGTGACGTCACCGGTGATGACGGCGGTGGGCGCCACCCAGGCGGTCGGATCGATAGTGCCCATCTGTCGAAGGGTAATCGTCGACCGGGACGTGAGGATTGCGGTGGCGTGGCCGACGCCGTTTCGTCGGTTAGTCGGCGGGCAGTCGGCCTGTCGGAGTAGCGTCGCGGGCGTCGCTGGGCAACAGCGTAGGTCGCAGGTGGCGGAGGGAATCGACATGTTCGTTCAGGTGATCCAGGGTCGTGTGTCGGATGCAGCACGGGTGCGTGCGCAGCTCGACAAGTGGGCGGCGGAGGTGGCTCCTGGCGCCGTGGGATGGCTGGGAAGCACGTCGGGGGTGACCGAAGACGGCCAGGTGGTGGCGCTGGTGCGTTTTGAGTCGGAGGAGGCAGCGCAGCAGAATTCCGATCGGCCGGAGCAGACGGCGTGGTGGGAAGAGATGTCGGCGCTGTTCACCGACGAGCCGGTGTTTCACAACAGCACGTCGGTCGAGGTGGACACGCCTGGCGACCCGTCCCAGGCGGGGTTCGTCCAGGTCATGCAGGGCCGGTCGAGTGATCCCGACCGTGCGCGCGAGCTGATGGCGGACGATCCGACCGACTGGCAGGCCTTCCGGCCGGAGATCCTCGGCAGCGTGTCCGTGGGTCACGACGGCGACGCCTGGACGATGGCCCTCTACTTCACCTCCGAGGCGGCCGCCCGCGAGGGGGAGCAGAAGGAGCCGCCGCCCGAGATGCAGGAGATGATGAAGGAGATGGACGCGCTCACCGTCGGGGAGCCTGTCTTCTTCGACCTCAAGGATCCCTGGCTCAACGCACCGGGCTGACGTTCGACGGAGCCCGCACGGGTCAGCGTCGGAAGTCGCGGAAGGCGGAGAGCAACGTCAGCCGCATCTCGTCGGAGAGGGTCTCCACCGGGAGCTCTCCCAGACGCGTGGCTGTCTGCCTCATCTGCTGCAGGTAGGTCTCGCATCCAGGACAGGCCACCAGGTGCTGCTCGAACCGGACCCTGGTGTCCTCGTCGAGAGCGCCCTCGAGGTAGTCGGTCACGAGCTCGACGAATTCCCGGCAGGTGAGGTCGGCCACCTCAGCCACCCCCTCCGGTGCGCGTGGTGGCATCGCGTTCGAGGTACGGCGCCACGTGGCTGCGCACCGCTGCGCGCGCCCGATGCAGCAGCACGCGCTGGTTGGCAGCCGAGATCTCGAGCATTTGACAGACCTCGTCCGGGCTGTGTCCCAGCACGTCCCGCAAGGTGATCACGACCCGCTGCCGGTCCGGCAACGAGCTGATCGCGCTACGGATCTGCGTTCGGACCTCACCGGCGAGCACAGCTGCCTCCGACGACTGCCACTCCAGCGGAAACGACCGCCATCCGCCGGGGTACGCGTCTTCGGCGTCCCGGAACAGGGCCGGGTCCACCGTCGGGCCACGGTCCTCGTCGACGGCGGACAGGCTGCTCCAAGGCACCGTCCGGCTCTCGCGCGCACCGCGTCGTCGCGCGGTGTTGACCAGAATCCGGTACACCCAGGTGCGTAACGTGCACCGGCCCTCGAACCGGTCGATGCCACCGATGACGGCTAGCCAGGTGTCCTGGACGACGTCCTCGGCGGAGGCGTGCGTCGAGACGAACGTGCTGGCGAGCAGCAGCATGGACCGTGACCAGTCGGTCAGCAGCTGCGCGACGACGGCTTCGTCACCGGATCGAACACCCGCCACGATCGCGTCTTCGGTGCCGGCCGTGGCCACCCGCGGAGCGTATCGTCCATCATCGGTAGTCCGGGTTGTCGAAGTCGAAGCGGCAGCCGGCGTCCCACTCGGACCTCTGGTTGCCGTACGCCGGAACACCGCCGGCGTCCTTGAGCATCCGTGCCAGGTGCAGCAGGTTCCAGGTCATGAACGTCGTGTTCCGGTTCGTGAAGTCATTCTCCGGACCACCTGATCCCGGGTCGAGGTACGACGGCCCCGGCCCGGCCTCACCGATCCAGCCCGCGTCGGCCTGGGGCGGGATCGTGTACCCGATGTGCTGCAGCGTGTAGAGGACGTTGTGCGCGCAGTGCTTGATGCCGTCCTCGTTGCCGGTGATCAGGCATCCGCCCACGCGGCCGTAGTAGAGGTACTGTCCGCGGTCGTTGAGCAGGTGCGAGCCGCCGTACAGTCGCTCGTGGACCTGCTTCATGATCGAGCTGTTGTCGCCGAGCCAGATCGGCCCGGCGAGAACGAGGATGTCGGCGGCCTGGACCTGCTCGAAGATCGCAGGCCAATCGTCGGTCTCCCACCCGTGCTCGCGCATGTCCGGCCAGACCCCGGTGGCGATGTCGTGGTCGATCGCCCGGACCACGTCCACCTGCACGCCGTGGGCCTCCATGATGCGGCGGCTGATGTCGACCAGGCCTTGGGTGTTGCTGGGCTCCGGTGACTTCTTGAGCGTGCAGTTGATGAACAGCGCCTTGAGGTCGGCGTAGTCGGTGTCGGTGTCAGGCAAGGCGGTTGCCGGCTCGGTCACGGTCTCTCCTTCGTGGTCCGGGATGCAGACGTCAAGGGATCAGTGCCGATGACGGCCGTGGCGTTACACGGCGAATGGAGAATGTCCGGATCAGGAGGAGTGACCGCAAGATCCCGCGCAAACTCATCTCACCGCCGTCCGAAGAGGTGGATCATCACCACACCACCCCGTCCGGGTAGCCGGGTCAGGTTCCACGCTCGACAGGAGGACCTTCATGACTGACACGCAGAACATCGACACCCCGCACGAACGTCGACCCTTCAAGGCCCACGGCCATGTCGATGTGGTCACACTCGGCGACTTCACGCTCGGCCGCGGCGTGTTCGAGCCCGGCTGGCGCTGGTCCGATGACGTCAAGCCCATCGCCGGTACGGACTCCTGCCAGACCCACCACACCGGGTTCTGCCTGTCCGGCCAGATGACGATCCGCGCCGACGACGGCCAGGAGATCACCGTCGGACCCGGCGACGTCGTCAACCTCGACCCGGGCCATGACGCGTGGACCGTTGGCGACGAGCCCTGCGTGATCCTGGACACCGGCATCGCCGCGTACGCCAAGCCCTCCTGACGAATCTAGGCACGCTTTGTGGGTCGGCGCAGCAGGAGCGTGACGCCGAGGGCTGCGACCCACAGGCCCCAGCCGGTGCTGCCGAGAGCGCCTGCGAGGTCCCACACCGGGAAGTCCGGGATGGCGGTGCTCATGATGTCGCCCTGGTTGAGGAAGTACAGGATGCTCATCACGAGCCCGGTCCAGCCCAGCCAGGCCGGCAGTGCCCTGGTCCGCAGGATGATGACACAGAGCGTCGCCGACCACGCGATGACCAGCAGCTCGCCGAGGTGCTCGCCGAGCAGCGCTCCGCCGTACTGGTGCTGCGCGGTCCAGGCTGCGGTGACTGCGGCCCTGGTCGTCTCGTCTCCGGCCAGGTAGTCCCGGGCGAGCAGCGGCACCACGAACACCCAGCGGAGAGACCCGGCCATGGAGAGCACGACGGCGCTCGCATGTACGTGCTTCCGAGACGGATGGCTCCGTGGATGACGATGACCAGCTTGCCGTCGCCCACGACGGTGCCGGCGATCTCGATGTCGCCGACGGGAACGGTCACGCTCCGCCTGATCGTTGACAAGCAGGCCGAGATCGCGGCGCGCGTTGAAGGACTCGCAGCGTTCTCGGCTCAGCTCGACGACGTGCGCTCGACCCTCGAGGCCGCACCGCCGCCACCTGCGTGAAGAGCCGACCTGACGTGCTGTGTGCCACCCGGCCCAGCGGAGCTGGTCGTCGTCCTCGGGAGCGGATCCCGGAACGATGCGCACGTTTCCGTCGTGTGAGACGTTGGGGCGATGGCTGCTCACGAGGTTCCGAGCGACGACTGGTTGCTGCAAGGTACGGCCGACGCCGGCCAGATCGCCGGTCGGTACGACGAGTGGGCCGAGAACTACGACGACGACCTCGCCTCGTGGTCGTACCAGGCTCCCGCCGTTGTTGCCGAGACCGTCGTCAGCCGTCAGCCGAAGGCCGGAACGGTGCTCGATGTGGGGTGCGGCACCGGACTGGTCGGCAGAGCCCTTCGGGCGCGAGGTTATGCGGGCCGGATCATGGGACTCGACATCTCGCAGACGTCGCTTCGGGTCGCACAAGGGACCGGGGCGTACGACACGCTCGAGCCGGCAGACCTCCAACAGCCGCTCGATGTCGACGACAACGGTGTCGACGCGCTGGTCTGTGTCGGCGTGATGACCTACCTCCCAGACGTCGAAGCGGTGTGGCGTGAGTTTGCGAGGGTCGTCCGGTCGGGGGGACTCGTGGTCGCGACTCAGCGCGAGGACCTGTGGGAGCCCCGCAACTGCCAGGGCGTGATCGACCGGCTGGACACAGAGGGCGTGTGGACGCCGCTCGACGTCACCGGCCCGGCCCCCTACCTGCCGGACGCGGACGGCGGCCTGGGTGGGCTCGGGTGCTACTACGTGATCGCCGGGATCGCCTGACGCGGAGCTGGACCCGAGGGAGCGACTCAGTCGAGGACGATGGCGGCGAGCTCGCGCGCGGAGCGAGCGGGATGCTGGTTGTCCTGGGTGGCACCCATCACCAACGCCCCCTCGATCAGGAGGTGCAGCTGCGCAGCAGCTTCTTCTGGGCGGGCATGACCCAACGCCTCGAACTCCCGTACGAGGAGTGCGCGAAGGCGCCGGCGGAACGCGTCGGTCTCCGCGTGTGCCGGATGGCGGGGATCCGTCAAGGCAAGGTCGGTCGCGAAGTACCGACAGCCTCGGAAGTCCGCGTTCGAGATGAGCTCGTCGAGCCGGTCGAAGAGTCCCAGCAACCGGGCTCGGGGTTCCGTGGCGCCGGCCAACGCGTCCTCGTACCACGCAAGATCTTCCTCGGAGGCGCGGCGGAGTACCGCCGTGATCAGGCCGTCCTTGCCTCCGAAGTGCTCGTAGAGCGACCTGCGGGCGACGTTCGCCTCCTTGAGCAGCGCGTCCACTCCGACGGAGGCGCCGCGTGAGTAGAACAGCTGCTGCCCTGCCGTGAGAAGTCGTTCCCGGGGTCCCGGGCGGGTCGTGAGACTCATCGGCTCGTGATCCTCTGGTTGACAGTAGATCGACCAGTCTATACCGTCCTGAGTAGACCAAACGATCTACTTTCTGCGGAGGGTGAGATGACCACATCAGATCCACCAACCGCCAGGGACACCGCTGAGACCGTCGGTCTCTTCAAGGCCTACCGACGCAGAATCCGTTCTCGGCGTGAATGTGACGCGGGTCAGCGGCGGTCGCGTCCTCGAGCAGCTCGGGTACACCAAGACGCCAGGTGGGCTCCCGCTTCCAGAGTGATGTCGGGCTTGCATCTGGTACCTAGGTACGGGTTTACCGTCGCGGTATGCACACCGCAGACCACGACACCTCGCCCCCGGCCGGCCGGGACTGGGTTCCGGCCGCGTGCACGCTGCCAACCGTTGAGCAGCCCCTCCGGGTCGCCGAGTTCGACGAGTTGTTCACCACCTCCGTGCTGGCTATGGAGCGGGCCGACCCGACCACGCTGAGGCTGACAGTCGCAGTCGACGCAGATGACCTCGCCCGGGACCTGGCGAGACGTGAGAGCAGCTGCTGCTCGTTCTTCGGATTCGACTTCACCACCGTCGCCGGGGACGCGGTGGCGATGACAGTCACCGTCCCGGCAACGCACGTCGCGGTCCTGGACTCCTTCGCCGCCCACGCAGCTGCGGCTGCGGGGTCGCCCGCACCGATGGCCGGCTGACATGAGTGCCACCGACGGGGGCATGCGGGCGGGGCAGGTCGCCACCGCGGCCGGTGTCAATCTCCAGACGCTGCGCTACTACGAGCGACGCGGCCTGGTGGAGGCGCCCGATCGCAGTCTGGGTGGCCACCGCCTCTACCGGGTCGAGGCGGTGACCACCCTGCGAGTGATCAAGGCGGCGCAGCGGCTCGGCTTCACCCTCGACGAGGTCTCCGACCTGCTGGACGCGGCCCGGCACCGACACGGCCCCGGCGACGGACCAGGACTACGCGATCGCGCGCAGGCCAAGCTGGTCGACGTCGAGACCAGGATCGCGGATCTGCAGGTCATCGCGCAGACGCTGCGCGACACCATCGCCGCCGGGTGCGAAGACCTGCTCGAGTGCGCCGCAACCCCGGGCTGCCCGCTGCCGATCGCCGAGCTCGCCGGATCGGCACTCGCCGAGGACCCCACCTGAGGCCCCACGTGGTCCGTTCACGGCGTCACCAGGCCTGACCGGTAGGCGACCATGACCAGCTGGGCTCGGTCGCGGGCGCCGAGCTTGGTCAGCAGATGGCTCACGTGCGTCTTCACTGTCGAGTAGCTGACGAACAACTCGGCGGAGATCTCGTGATTGGACAGGCCCCGCGCCAGGGCCGCGAGCACGTCGGCCTCGCGACCCGTCAGGGCTGGGAGCGCCTCGGCGTCACTGCCAGCGGGAGCGGTCGTGGCCGGTGTCGCCACGAACTGCTGGATCAGCCGTCGGGTCACCGAGGGGGACAACAGCGCGTCGCCGGCCGCGACGACCTTGACTGCCGCGATCAGGTCGGCGGGCGCGGTGTCCTTGAGCAGGAAGCCGCTGGCGCCGGCGTGCAGCGCCTCGTAGACGTACTCGTCGGCGTCGAACGTGGTGAGCACGACGACCCGGACGTGACGGGTCTGCGCGCTGGTGGTCAGGTGGCGGGTGGCCTCGATGCCATCCATCTCCGGCATCCTGATGTCCATCAGCACGATGTGCGGGAGCTGTTCGCGGGCCGCGGCGAGCGCCTCTGCGCCGGTTGCGGCCTCGGCGACCACCTCGATCTCGTCGTCGGAGTCGAGGATGAGCGCGAACCCGGTACGTACGAGGGCCTGGTCGTCGACCACCACGACCCGGATCACGATTGCCCCGTCTCGGCGACGGGCGGCTCGCGTGGGAAGCGCGCCCAGACCCGGTAGCCGCCCGTGCTGCCCGCCCCCGTCAGCAGCTCGCCGCCGTAGACGGCTACCCGTTCACGCATTCCCGCAAGGCCCTGACCCGCTGGTGTGCCGGTGCCGGTGCCGGTGCCCGTGCCGGTTCCGGAACCCGGACCGCGGCCGTCGTCGACGATCTCAACCGTGACATCGTCGATGCCGATGGCGACCCGCACCAGCACCTGAGTCGCGTGCGCGTGCTTGAGGCAGTTCGTCACAGCCTCCTGGACCACCCGATAGATCGCGAGCTCCAGACCGGCGGCAAGGGGTCGGTCCCCGACGACTGCCAGCTCGATCGCCAACCCTGCCGCTTCGACCTTGGCTGCGAGTGCGGCGAGATCGCGAAGTGCCGGCGTCGGCTGTCTCGGTGCGGGACTGGCCTCGTCGCCGGAGCGGAGGACACCAAGCAGCCGGCGCATCTCGGCAAGCGACGTGCGGCCGGTCACGCTGACCTGTGCCACTGCCTCGCGAGCCCGGGCCGGGTCGCGTTCGAGCAGCCGTTCGGCAACACCGGCCTGCACGACCATCACGCTCATCGCATGACCGAGCACGTCATGGAGCTCACGCGTGATCCGTAGCCGTTCCTCCGTTGCAGCCCGGGCGGCGCGCTCACGCTCGAGCTCGACCCGCCGCTCTGCGTCGGCGACCTCGGTGGCGTGAGCCTCACGGCGGGCACGGTTCCCGGTCCCGAGGACCCAACCACCGCCGAAGGCGGCAAGCTGCACCAGCGCGCCCTCCACCCCGAGGTCCACCGGACGCAGCAGCAGCACGAGGACGACCGCGCCGACGAGCACACCGACCGCGTAGCTCGCGTTGCGCCGGGTATCCCACGCGACAGCGGTGTAGAAGGCCACGATCGCGCCGACGTTGGCCAGGCCGACGGAGTACTGCAGCGCCACCATGGCCATGAGGGGCAGCAGACTGGCCACCAGAACGGCCAGCGGGGCGCGTCTGCGCAGCGCGAGCGGCGCGACGGCCAACGCAGACAGCAGGACCGAGACCAGATCCGGCGACCGGTTCTCGGGTACGGCGTCGTAGTCACCGAGATGGACAGCGATCGCGATGCACAGCAGCAGGACCGCGATCACGGCGTCCCACCCGGCCTCGCGACGCGACAGCGGGCGCACGGTGACCACGTCCCGTAGCGGGCCTCTCAGCCGCGACGCGCTGGCCATGGGCTCCCCTGACTGCTTTCCCCTCGTCACAGTATTGCTGCGACTCTGCTGCCCGGCCTCCGTCTGGAGACCGAGGTCTCGGGACGGAAGAGCCGCCGCGTTGCCGTCCGGACCTGGACTTCAGACCGACGACGTGGTGGCCGCGCCGCCGCAAGTGTTGACCCATGAACTCGAGCCTTCGCAACACCTCTGGCGCCGCGCTGTTGCGCCCTGTCCGGCAGCACCCCATGGTCGCCTTCTTCGTGTTGGCGTGTCTCTTCGGCTGGCTGCCGTACGAGCTGGCGTTCTTCGGGATCGGAAGCAACCCGGAGAACCTCCCGCTCGGCCCGGTGTTCGCGGCCCTGGTGGTTGCCACGTGCTGCGGCGGCGCATCGCTTCGCGAGTGGGGCCGCCGGTTGCGCCACTGGCGGATCCATCCGGCCTGGTACGCGTTGGCGCTGCTGGCGCCGGTCGCCATCCACGTCGTGGACACGTTCATCAACCATGCGCTCGGAGCGCCACTGCCGACGGGCGGTCAGCTGTCCGACTGGCCTCAGGTGCTGGCGATGTTCGTCGTCTTCATGGTGCTCGTCGGTCTTGGCGAGGAAGGCGGTTGGACTGCCTTCGCCGCGCCGACTCTGCTGCAGCGGTACTCGTTCGCCCTCACCTTTGCGCTGCTGGCAGCCATGCGGATTGCTTGGCACCTTCCGCTGATGCTGAACGGCGACCTGTCATGGACTGTCGGCCTGCTGGGCAATGCGGCCTTCCAGTTCATCGTCCTGGCGATGTTTCGGGCCTCCAACGGCGGGTGGACGCTTGCCGCGGTCTGGCACTCGGCACTCAACGCACTGGGTGGGTCATTCCTGTTCACGATGGTGACCGGTGACGACCTGGCGCGGCTCGGCTACATCCTGGCGGTTGTGTACGGGCTGGTTGCCGTCGGTGTGGCAGTCACGATCGCCACCAGGTCGCGCCGTGACGTGCCACCGCCGCAGGCGACGCCGGTGGAGCCGTCGCGGGAGACCTCGCCTGCTGGTGACATGCGCTGACACCTTGCGGCCGCCACCCGGCGCCGCGTGGCACCCGACGGTGATCAGCGTGGTGCCGGGAACCGTTCCAGGGTGATCGCGGCTGCGGAAAGAGGCGGTGATGGATCACGCGCGGTCGCCGCTGCCGGCCCCGGCCCGCACCGGGGCCGGCAGGGCTGTGTCGGTCAGCGTGAGGCGTCGCCGATCTCCACCTCGGCCGTGGCCTGGATGAGGGCCAGCAGCTCGGGATCGAGGCCGGGCGAGAACTCCTCGCGACGCTCCGGCGACATCACCAGTGGAACACCGTCGGGCATGACCTCGGTCGTCAGCTCGGTGCCGTCCTTCGACGGCGACGCGCCGCGGAAGAGCTTGGCCGCCTGGCTCTGGTTCTGCGGGTCGAACGTGTACTGGACGCTCTGCAGGCCCTGGGCGAGAAGCTTCTTCACCTCGGGGAAGCGTTCGGCGTCGGTCTTCGGGATCGGGAGCGTTGCACCCCAGTCGACTCCCAGGCTCTCGAGCGCCTTGGCGTAGGCGTTCTCGTGCGCCTGGTCGCGCACGATCAGATAGGAGATGGTGGACCGCGCCGACTTGTTGTCCGTCATCTCGTACAGGCGACACTTCTGCAGCCGGCCGGTCGACTCGAGCATCAGGTTGTAGAGCAGGTCGAGCACCAGGTTGCCGCTGTTGTAGACGTACGACCCGGACCACGGGTTGCCCGCCGCATCCACGGGCAGGGCGCCCTGCGCCCCCACCAGGTAGTGGTGGATGTTGCTGGTGTCGAGGGCGATGCTCAGCGGGGTGGCGCCCTTCGCGCCCGGCTTGTCCACCGGGTCGTTCTTCCTGCCCTGGTAGGCAGGAGATCCGTCGAGCAGGCGCGAGATGGTCGTGGCGATCAGCTCGACGTGGCTGATCTCCTCTGTGCCGATGCCGTAGAGCAGGTCCTGGTACGGCTTCGACGATGGGTCACCACGGAAGTTGAAGCTCTGGAACAGGTACTGCATCATCGTGCGCATCTCGCCGAACTGGCCGCCCAGGCCCTCCTGCAGCGCGTTGGCAGCCGCCGGGTCCGGCTCATCGGGAACGATCTCGTTGATCAGACTCTGTGTGTTCAGGAACATGCGGACACTCCTCACCGAGAGAAGTGGCTTGCCCTACTGAACCACCTCGGGCAGTCGACCACGGCGACAGCCGCCCCGCAACAGCAGCCGCGGGGGGCTCACGGTGCGGCCCCACGCGGCCTGAAGGGTGCCGTGACGCTGTCGTCAGCACCCGTCGCGGAGGTCACGACCTCGCGAGCAACGTCGCGCAGTTTCACGTTGCGCTGCTGGGAGAACTGGCGGAGCAGGGCGAACGCCTCGTCCGGGCCGCAGTGCGTCCGTTCCACCAAGATCCCGAGGGCGAGGTCGATGGTGCGCCTGCTGTCCATCGCCGATGCCATGTCGGTGATTCGCGTGGCCTGCCTGGTCAAGCGGCGGGCCAGACCTATCCCGCCGGCGACCTCGGCGGCGACGGAGGAGACAGCCTTCTGCTGGGTCTCGTCGAGTCCGTCGACCGGCTCGGCGTAGACCTTCAGCACGCCCACGGTTTCTCCGCCCACAGCGACGGGGACGGATACGCACGACCGCACACCGAGCGCCGCGGCGCGGCGGCCGTAGACGTCCCAACGATCGTCATCAGTGAGATCCGGTACGTACATCCCGACGCCTGTCCCGAGAGCCTGCAGGCACGGTCCGGCGCCAACCTCGTACTGGACCCGGTCGACCTCGGCCACCAGCGCGTTGCTCGCCCCCGCCGTCCACGGGCCGTCCGAGCCGCCAAGGGTCACCGCGACACCGACGACCCCGCCGACCGCGCCGACCTCGTTCGCCACGCGGCTTGCCACGTCATCGAGGAACCCGGACAGCTCCTCCGCAAGTGCGTCGTCGGAAGCGGAGTCGGTACGCACGTCAGCTCTCACCCCCTCGAGGGGCCGGCCGGCTGGCCCCGTCAGGAGATGCCGGCTGTGGCCTCAGACGAACTGAGCTGCTTGATGAATTCGTGGCATCGGTGCGCTCGACGGGCGTCCTCGTCCATGACCTCCCTGAAGAAGTCAGCAACCTCGTCCAGTCCGGCGTTCTCCGCATCGCGCACGTACTGCCCGTAGTCGTGCCCAGCCTTCAGCGAGTGGTACTGGACAGAGATGAGGTCGAAGCTGACGTCGTCGAAGCCGGTTTCACCAGTGGCCATCTCGATCTCCTTGTTCCGGGGGGTGCCCTGTCGGTGCCCCTACGGGCAGTCGTTCATGCGTTGCCTACGCGGTGGACTTGGAAGAGCCAGCAGCCAGGAACGGTTCGGCACCACCTGCCGCACCTGCTCGCGGCCCGAGTGCGCCGAGTTCCTGTCCGGTCGATCGTTCGGTGACGGCCTCGGGATGAGCCTCGCACCGGGCAGGTCGCGGGTGCCGCGCGGTCGCCTGCACGGGTACGGGGCGAGAACACGTACGGACTGCTGATCAGCTCGCTGGCTCGTCCGGAGCCTTCGCCGGCCGAGTGTCCGGGTTCGAGTAGTCGGCGTTGGGCACCTGCTCGGGGTCCTTCTCGAGGGAGCCTTCAACATCGGTCAGCTCGAGGTGCTCCTCATCGGCCACCTTCGGGTCGATCCGCTTGTCGCTGCCGGGAGTGCTGGTCATGTCACGCACGCTACGCGCGTGCGCAGGGTGCGCAATCGGGCGGCTCGGCGCCTGGCGGGCCGCGAGCAGCGGAGGCTGTGCGTAACGGCCCCGCTGCTCGCGGCCACGGACCGATCAGCTGGTCAGCTGTCGCTGCTCGTCGAAGGAAGAGTTGACCGAGATGCGGCGGGGCTTGGCCCTCTCGGCGATGGGGATCCGCAGCTGAAGCACGCCATCGGCGTAGTTGGCCGCGACGTGTTCGGTGTCGAGCGAGTCGCCCAGGAACAGCTGGCGCGAGAAGACACCGAGGGGCCGTTCGGCGACCTGCATCTCCACGGTGCCGTCGACGGGAAGTGGACGACGCTCGGCACGAACGGTCAGGACGTTGCGCTCGATGTCGAGCTCGATCGAATCCGGGTTGACCCCGGGGAGGTCGAAGGCCGCAACGAAGTGGTCCCCGTCGCGGTACGCGTCCATCGGCATCGCGGCCGGGCGAGACCAGCTGCCCGTCGAGCCGGCGCCGGCGAGGTTCTGGGCGAGCCGGTCGATCTCACGGAAGGGGTCGGTGCGCATCAACATGGGACACCTCCTCGAATCGTCGTTGGATGTCAACGCGCGCCCATGTTGTATCATGTCATCATGATGATGACAAGTGCTGCTGTCGTCAGAAGGATGACGCTGTGGGCATAGCGGAGTTCGCGACGGTGCAGGGGATCGTGGACGGCGTCCGTCACGGCGGAGCCGAGGCGCCGACGGTGGATGAGCTGGTGGCGGCGCTGGGCTCGGTGCATGCCCTGCGGGATGAGATCGCTGCCTGGGAGCCGGAGCTGGTCAGAGCCGCGCGTCTGCAGGGCGCGACCTGGGAGTCCCTTGCCCCGGCCCTCGGGGTGGCAAGCCGGCAGGCTGCCGAGCGACGGTTCCTGAGGCTCGAGCCATCCTCCGGTGGCGAGCAGACGGCTGAGGACCGGGTACGCGCGACGCGCGCGCGGCGGGCGGGGGATCGTGCGGTGGTGGGGTGGGCCCGGGACAACGCAGGGCTGCTGCGCCAGCTGGCCGTTCAGGTGGGCGCGGTGACGGGTCTGCCGGCCGCCGGGCGGCGGCAGGCGGCCAGGGTTCGCGCCGCACTCAACGAAGACGACCCGTCCGCGTTGCTCGACCCACTGTCCGGCGCTCGCGCCCATCTGCAGACTGACCACGCCAACCTCGCCGACCAGATTGGCGGGCTCACGGAGCGGACCAGGCGCGTCCGGCGTGCCGCGGGAGAAGTGGAACCCAAGGGCACGGTGGGCAGCTAGTCCGCGCGGTCCTCTCCCCGCCCGGTGCCGGGCTCGTGCGACGGTCCCGTGCCCTCTGGCGCCGACTGCCCGGCCGGAGTGTCCTCCGCCGGTTGTTCGTCGGCCGGCGAGGCGACGCTGCCGCGGGGTGTGCTCTCTGAGTCGGCGGCCTTGGGTGCATCGTCCTGGACCGGGCCCGTTGCCCCGCCGACCCGCGCGCCTTCGCGCACGCTGCCGCTGTCCTTGACCTCTCCGCTCTCCTGACGCCCCTCATGGGGAGGCGCGTCGCGCTCCTGGTGGTCTTGCGTCTGCATGGGTCGCTCCTCTTCTGACGCGATGATCCGGGGTGTGCCCGAGGGCGGGCTGATCAGCCGCCGCCGTCCCCAGCCGGAAGGTCCGGCGACCTGGGTCCGGAACCCTGGGGGTTGACCGACGTGTCGGTCTCTTCGTCGGCGGTGCCAGCGGGGCGGTCGACCGGACCACCGCCGGGCTCATCGCTGCCGAGGTCGCGCGACCCAGGTTCGCCGCGTTCCTCCTGCGGCTCTTCCTCGAGGTGCTCGCCCGGTGTGCTCGTCATCGTTCGCTCCTCTCGCTGGCGATCGCGAGCGCGACGGCAAGCGATCGTGTTGCCACCCTCGCGGTACCCCGGGCATGGCGAACCCAAACGGCGCGTCAGTCACGGCCCAGAGGAGCTAGGCGCGAGCCGCGTCATCCCACCAGGCCAGTACGCGGGTGCCGTACAACGTGAGCCACTTCGACGGCTCGCCGGGCGGCACGTCGACCTCGAACCAGACCCGTCCGGGATGGCGGCGTTCCTGCACCCAGGTGCCGTCGGGACGGCGGGCGGCGCCGATCACGTCGATCGCGTCGGCCAGCCGGGGATCGGGAGCGATGCCGTCGAGTTGCGCCGCCGCCCGGAAGTGGTCAGCTGCGTTCAGCACGCTGTAGAACCAGCGGAACGGGTAGGCGAACCGGGTGACCCACGGTCCTACGACCTCGCCGGTCGACAGCGTGCGCATCAGCCGACGCTCCAGCAGGTACTCCTCGCCGGCTCGGCGGGCGGCGTGCAGCGCGTCAGTGCCTCCGGTCGCGGCCTCGTAGTACAACAGCCCCTTGAGGGAGTTCAGCGTGGAATGGAACGACGAGCGGGTCGAACCCTCGACCCACTCGCAGTTCCAGCCACCGTCGGTCAGGCGGTGGTCGAGGAACCACCGGGCGATTCCCGAGACGTCCGCCCCGAGCCACGCGCCGTTGGCGAGCGCGTAGGCGTTGATGCAGCAGTCGACCTCGCCGTCCCAGTACGGCAGGTCGTCGTAGTCCCAGCGGCTGTTCGCGGCGAGCATGTCGGCCGTGCCGGCGAGCAACGCGGCGTCGAGGCCCCAGTCCCGCAGAGCGTTGAGCGCCCACGTCGTCGCCGTCCATGGCTGCCCCGCGTCGTCGGCCGCCTCGGGCCCGTGGAAGTCGAAGTCGCTCGGGAAGTACGACCCGCCGGCCCACTGCCCGTCGGGATCTTGCAGCGCGAGCAGCTGCGCTCCGAACCCCTCCGTGGCGGCCCGCGCGCGAGTCGCGCGCCACACCGCCGGTGGCGCATCCGCGAGGTCACGCTCGACCTGCCAGCGCAGCGCCGGGTCGGCGTCGAGCAGCCAGTCGAGCAGTGCCGGCTCGAGCGTCACGGTCGGCACGCTACTGGCCGACCGAACAGGCGCACGTGCAGCTCAACGTGCCCGCCTCAGCGTCGTGGTCCGCGTTTCAGGCGGCACCGTACGTGGGCATCTGTAGGGCGTCGTTCCCCGCTGCTTCGAACTCGGGTGCGGAGGGCGTGGGGCGGGTCGAGGAGGCAGCCGATGAGCACGGAGTCCCGGACTGAGCAGCCAGGCGGCGAGGGGGTGCTGGCGAGGCTGGACTCTCAGGTCACGACGTCCTTCTACTGGTACCTGGCAGTGCTGTCGTGCATCGGTGGGTTCCTGTTCGGGTACGACACCGCTGTCATCGGCTCGGTGCTGGATTTCATCCCGTACGAGCTCTCCAACTTCTGGACCGGCTACCTGGTCGCGGGAGCATCACTCGGCGCCGCCGTGGGAGCACTCGCGGCCGGGCCGTTCACCGACCGCTTCGGTCGGAAGTCGCTGCTCATCCTCGATGCCGCCATCTATGCGGTCGGGGCCATCCTCTCGGCGGTGGCGTGGAACACCGAGGTCCTGCTCATCGCGCGGACGCTCATCGGATTGGCCGTGGGTGCGGACTCCGCGATCGCCACCGCCTACATCGCGGAGTTTGCGCCGCGCGCTCGGCGAGGCGCGCTGATGATCATGCAGCAGTGGATGATCACGGTGGGGATCTTCGTCTCGTTCATCGTCGCCATCGTGACCTTCCAGATCGCTCCGGAGGAGGCGACCGGGGTGGACTGGCGGATCATTCTCGGTGTCGGCGCGGTACCGGCCGTCCTCGCGTTGTTGCTGCGGACTCGGATGCCGGAGTCGCCGAGATGGTTGATGCTCAACGAACGCTACGCCGACACCCAGAAGGCTCTTGGCCAGCTGGGGTTGGAGACGACCGAGCAGCAGGTCCGTGACACGGCGGAGCAGATCGCGGAGACCGAGCGGCAGCTGGAACGCAAGACGCTGTGGACTCCCGGCGTGAAACGAGCACTCGCTGTCGTCGGCGCCTTCTTCGTCTTCCAGCAGATCACCGGCATCAACATCCCCTTCTACTACGGGCCGCAGCTGTTGGGCGAGTACCTGCAGGAAGGGAAGTCGGCGGTGGACGCTGCCGTTGCCGGAGTGGAGGCTGCGGCGATCCTGGGCGCGGTGAACGTGGTTGCGACGTTCTTCGCCTTCCGCTACATCGACAAGATCGGTCGGCGGAAGCTGGCCATCGGTGGCTTCCTGGGGATGGCGGTGTCCATCCTGGTCGCAGCGATGGGAGTGGAGTTCCTGACCGGGCTGCCGAGGGTCTGGGTCGTGATGATCGGGTTCTCCTTCTTCATCACCGCGTTCGCGATTGGTGTCGGGGGAACGGGTTGGCTGATCCAGGGCGAAGTCTTCCCGACCGCGGTGCGAGGTCGCGCGGCCGCGGCGTGCGCCAGCCTGGACTGGTTGGCCAACTTCGTCATCATCCAGTGGTTCCCGACCTTGAACGCGGCCTGGGGCCTGGCCTGGGTGATGGTGTTGTTCGCCGCCCTGTCGATCGTGGCGGCCTGGTTCGTCGCCCGATTCCTGCCCGAGACCAAGAACCTCGCGCTGGAGGAGGTCACCGAGGTCTTCGAACGGCAGGCGACCGGGAAGGGATCTCAGTCCGGCTGAGGGGCCGCGCAAATTCGGATGTGTTCGCCGAAGCGCGTCAGTTAGCGTCCCCGCTCATGGAGGCCACCAGCACAGTCCTGCGCACGGAACGCCTCATTCTTCGCCCGGTGTGTGATGACGACGTCGACAGGATCCTGGAGTTTCGCAACCTGCCGGAGGTCAATCGCTGGCTGATACGCACCGAGGTCGACCCGGCCGCTTTTACGGCAGTCTGGCGGCGGGCGGCGGAGGACCCCGACGATCACAGCGTGGCGGTGGTCCTCGGCGATGTGGTGATCGGGACCGTCTCCCTGGAGGTTGTCGATGGGATGGGCCAACCCGGCATGCCGCCGCGGACGGACGCCCACCTCGGCTACATCTTCGACCCGGCGTACGGAGGCCAGGGCTACGCGACTGAGGCGGTCACGGCGATCTTGGCGCACGCGTTTGACCGGCTGGGAGTCCGGAGGATCACGGCGGGCTGCTTCGCTGACAATCTCGCCTCGGTGCGGATCCTCGAGAAGGTCGGCATGCGTCGTGAGGAGCACGGCGTCGGCGACTCCTGGCACGCGGAGCTGGGCTGGGTGGACGGCTACACGTACGCGATGCTCGCCGAGTCGTGGCGTCACGACAGCGCGCCTTGAGCCTGCCATCGTGTGGAGGCCCGTGCGGCCGCGGTTGACCACCAACCTCTGTGCCCGACCGCTTGGGACTGTCAGCGCAGGTCCGCTCGCATGATCACGCGCGGAAAGCCCCCGGAGACGGAGTCCGTGTTGGCGGCTTTGGTAAAACCGGCCTGCTCGAACAGCTTGCGGGTGCCCACGTAGGCCATCGTGGGGTCGACCTTGTTGCCCTTGTTGTCCACCGGATAACCTTCGACTGCTGGCGCCTGCTGTGACCGCGCGTACGAGACGGCACCCTCGAGCAGGGCGTAGGACACGCCCCGGCCGCGGTGGCCAGGTCGAACACGGATGCACCACACGGACCAGACCGGTAGGTCGTCGACGTGGGGAATCTTCGTGGACCGTGCGAAGGGAAGCTCCGATCGGGGCGCGACGGCGGCCCATCCGATGACCTCGCCGTCCTCGTAGGCCAGGACGCCCGGCGAAACCCTCCGTCTGCACAGCTTCTTGACGTACTCGCCCCGCGATCGTCCAACGAGCTCGCGATTGGTCTTCGAGTCGACCCGATGACTGAGGCACCAGCACACCGAAGAGTCCGGGTTCTTAGGCCCGAGCATCGTCGCGACGTCGTCGAACCGTGAACTGGTCGCGGGCTGGACGTCGAGGCTCACTCAGCCACGCTACCTAGGCCGGCGCTACCGGTCACAACGCCTTGACAAGGATCAGCATCGGGTTGTCCTCGGGCCAGACTCCGATCATCTCTTCCAGAGCCACGAAACCGCGTGCTTCATAGAAGCGGCGGGTTCTCTCGTACTCGTCGTCGGGGCGGCTCGGTCCCAGTGTCTTGACCTGGAGGTAACGCACGTGGGCAGCCCGGAGCTCTTCCTCGGCCCGTTCCAGGAGTGCCGTACCGATGCCGCGTCGGTGCCGGGCGGCGTCCACGGCCATCAGATGCACCTCGGCAGTGGCCGGGAAGTGTTGGTTCCACAGCAGTGCCCCCACGGCGACCCCGTCGTCGTACGCGAGCACCGTCGGCATCGTGCGTGCCGCCTCGATGTACGCCGCTGTCGACTCCTCGAGCCCGAACCACTCCGGCAGGCCGTGCAGCAGTGCCGCGACCGCATCCGGATCGCATCGTCCGACCTCCAGTGTCACGCCACTGCTCACATGTGCACGGTGCCACGCCCCGCGGTTGGATGACACCCGATTCTGTTCGAGGATGAGGATTGACCCCGGGTCAACTCTTCTTCAGCTCCTGCGCCAGCATGACGAGGATGCCGCTGGGGCCGCGGACGTAGGTGAGCTTGTACACGTCCCCATAGGTCGCCACGCCGCGCAGCGGGTGACAGCCGTGCCTCGCCGCGATGGCGAGGGCCTCGTCGATGTCGTCGACCGAGAAAGCCACGCGGTGCATGCCGATCTCGTTCGGGAGGGTGGGCTCCGTCTCGATCGCGTCGGGGTGGATGTACTCGAAGAGCTCGAGACGACCGTTGCCGTCTGGCGTCTGGAGCATGGCGATGTTGGCGTGGTTGCCGTCGAGGCCGACGGCTGTGTCGGTCCACTCTCCACTGACCGTGTCACGGCCGAGGACGGTCAGCCCCAGGTCGGTGAAGAAGGCGATGGTCGCTTCGAGGTCGCGTACGGCGATTCCGACGTTCTCGAGTCTGATGGGCATGCGTGGCACGCTATCGAGTCAAGCGCGATTGGCTCGAGTCAGATGGATACCGGTTCTTGCTCGGCCGGGCTAGCGGGTGAGAGCGACTACCGTGCGGACATGGGCGCTCGGGGAAGCCTGGTGGGACGAGATCGCGAGATCGCGGCCCTGACCGACTTTCTCGACGATGAGGTCCCCGGCGGGCTGGTCGTGACCGGCGAGCCCGGGGTCGGCAAGTCCGCCCTATGGGAGTACGCCGCCGACCTGGCGAGCGAGCGTGGTGCCGCGGTCCTCCGAGCGACACCTGGTGAAGGCGAGGAGCGTTACTCGTTCGGTGTGCTGAACGACCTGTTCCGGGACACCGACCTCGACGATCACCGGCTGCGTGGACCGGTGCGGGACGCCCTCGCTGCGGTGCTGTTGCGCGAGGCGGCAGCCGGTCCGGTCGACGCCCAGCTCGTCGAGGTGGGCGTCCACGACGTGCTGGCCGAAATGGCCTCCGACCGCCAGGTGGTCGTGTGCGTGGACGACGCCCAGTGGGCGGACCCGGGATCGCTCCAAGCCCTGACCTTCGCGGCCCGCCGGCTGGACCAGGCGCCGGTCCAGTTCCTGCTCACCCGTCGCACCGGCTTCGCCCGAACCGTTCTCGAGGCGTCGGTCGCCCGCCTCGGCCTTCGCCAGGTCGAGCCACGGCCACTCAGCGCGGAGGAGGCCGCGCGGCTGCTCAGGCGCGACCTCGACCTCACGTTGAGCTCCCGGGTGCTGCGGCAGGTGCACGAGCAGTCGCGCGGCAATCCGCTCTTCGTGCTCGAGATCGGCCGGGCGCTGCTCGAGCGCGGCATCCCCGAGGCCGGGAAGCCGCTGGGCCTCCCCGCCGAGATGGCCGATGTCCTCGGGCTCCGGGTCCGGGAGCTTCCCGACGATCAGCGCACCGTGCTCCTGGCCGTCGCGCTGGACGGTCAACTGAAGAGCACTGACCTCGTAGCCCTGGCAGGTCTGGAATCGGTTGAGCGTGCGGGCCGCAGACACCTGATCACGATGACCGAGGACGGTCGGACCCGGCCGTGGCACCCGTTGCTCGCCGCCGCGGCACGGGAGACGGCCACGCCGGTGGGACGTCAGGACCTGCATCGACGGCTGGCCGAGGTGGTCAGCAGCCCGGAGCAGCGGGTTCGACACCTGGCGCTCGCGTCGGCCGACCCCGACGAGGAGCTGGCCATCGCCCTGTCGGAGAGCGCCCGGCTGGCCGGCGACCGGGGCGCCACCGATACCGCGCTCGAGCTGGCCGCGCTTGCCCTGACACGGACACCGGACGGCTCGCCGGCCCGCACCGGGCGGGTGCTTGACCTCGCGGGCCGACTGGCGGTCGTCAACGAGGCCCAGCGGCTCACCGACTTCCTCGAGCCGGAGATCGAGCGGATCCCACCCGGGCCCGAACGCGGCCAGGCCCTGCTGATGCTGCTCGACGGCAGGTGGGGGACGGTCGCCCATGCCCAGCACCTGGTGGACCGCGCACTCGCAGAGAGCGGTGACGACCCTGAGATCCGGGGCCGCGCACTGGGGGCCCGGTCCCACATCGCCGGCGGCGTCTCGGTGTGGAACGCGGCCGCGTGCCTGGCCTGGGCGGAGGAAGCGATCGAGCTGGGGGTCCGAGAGGACTCCGAGTGGTGGATGGCCAGTCGGGCCCGCAGCTGGTGCCTGGTGCGCGGTGGTCGGCCGCCCGAGCCCGCCGAGGGGGACCCGATGTGGAAGCGCCTCATCTGGCGCGGTGAGCTCGCCGAGGCGGAACGCGGCGTGCGTCAGCAGATGGCGGCCGCCGAGGAGGCCGGCCGCTTCCGTGAGTCGGAGTCCGTGTGGGAGCAGCTGTTCGACGTCCTGGAGCGGAGCGGGCGGGTCCGGGAGGCACGGCAGTACCTGGACGGGCTGCTGGACATCGACCTCCCCCCGGACGATGTCCACGCCCTGGAGGTCATGCGGGCCGTGGTCGCCGTCCGGTACGGCGAGGTCCTGACGGCTCGCGAGCTGGCCTCCTCCGCCCGTGGGCAGGCTGAGGCGTTCGGCGACGTGTGGAACCGGCTCGAGGCCGACCATGTCCTCGCGATGGCGGCTCTCCAGTCGGGCGAGCCCGAGGCAGCCGAGGAACTCCTGCGCGGTGTCTTCGACCACGTCGTCACCGCCGGCCTGCTGGAACCCGGGACCTTTCCGGTCGCCCCCGACCTGGTCGAGGCGCTTGCGCTACAGGGCCGTTACGACGAGGCGGGCGAGATCATCGCGTGGCTCGAGGAGCTCTCCGAGGAACAGGACCACCCGTGGGGCCGGGCGATGAGCGAGCGGTCTCGCGTGCTCGTCGGGTTGCTCGACGAGTCGTTCCCACCGCCGGTCGCGTCGTCGCGGACTGCTGCGGTGGCCGACGAGCTGACGGCCCTCGGTCTGCTGCACGACGCGGCGCGCGCTCACCTCGCCATCGGCTCGGCCCTTCGTCGACAGAGGCAGTGGGGCCTGGCCCGGGACCACCTCTCCAACGCGGAGGCGCGTTTCGAGGAGCTGGGCGCGGACGGTTGGGCGGCCACCGTCCGCGGAGAGCTCGGCCGTGTCGGCGGCCGCCGGCCGGCCGCCGACGGAGCGCTGACGCCCACGGAGCTCGAGGTGGCCCGGCTCGCGAGCGAGGGCCTGCCCAACAAGACGATCGCCCGGCAGCTGAATGTCTCCATCAGCACCGTCGAGACGCACCTGACGCGGGCGTACGCCAAGCTCGGGGTGCGCTCGCGGGCCCGGCTCGGCGCCCGCCTCCAGGAGCTCGCCGAAGGCATGCCGCACGGCTAACCCCAGGGGTTTTCCTCGATTGAGGTGTCCCGCGCGAGTTCCTAACGTCTCGAGCTACTGCTGGCTGCGCGCCGGCGCTCACTCGAGGAGAAGGACCGACATGGTCGACGTGACGAAGGCTTTCGTGAAGAAGAACGCCGCGCTGATTCCCGTGGGCGAGTCGGTACTCGCCGCCTTGATGGCCGACGCGAAGGGTGGGGCGTGGCGGCGCGGCATGCAGCAGGCGGGTGCCTTGACCGACGCGATCGCCTCGTTCGGCAGAAGCGACGAGCCTGAGCCGGGCGCCCGAGGCGATGCGCTGTCCTGGCCCGAGGGCAACACGTTCTGGGTCGTCCTCACCGACCAGCAGCTGCACGTCTTCCCGGGGTTGATGGGCGTCGGCAAGGCCCTCCCCGGTGGGGCGCACTATCCCCTCGATCGGATCGAGCGGATGACCGTCGACAAGAAGCTGATGATCTCCCAGCTGCACATCGTGTTCGCGGACGGTTCCGGGGTCGAGCTGGACCTGGCCAAGCAGCGGGTCAAGGCCTTCGTCGAGGCCGCACAGTCCCGGATCCCGGTCTCATGAGTACCCGACGCGGATCAGTCCTCGTTGCAGCCGTAGCGCTGACGATGACGGTGTTGACGATGCCTACGGGTTCGGCGGCGCTGACGGCACAGCCGGCAGAGCCGGCGCTGAAGGTCACCAAGAAGGCCGACACCAACGACGGCTCGTGCGACTCCGACTGTTCCCTGCGTGAGGCCGTGGTCGCGGCCAACGCGGATCCCGGTCGCGACACGATCAGGGTGCCCGCCGGCACGTACCGGCTCACCTCGCCCGAGGGAGACCTCGACATCGAGACGGAGGTGTGGATCGAGGCAGTCCGCGGGACGGCGGTCATCGACGGCCAGAACACCGACCGGGTCCTCGAGGTGACGGCGTCGGGTGAGGCCTACCTGTTCGGTCTCGAGATCACTGACGGCCGGCTACCGACCGGTCATGGAGGCGGCATCCTCAATGCTGGACTCGCCTACATCTCGCACAGCACCATCACCGGGAACGTCGCGCGGGACGGTGGCGGTGTGTACAGCACCGGCACGCTGGCGCTGCGGTTCACCACGGTCAGCGACAACTCCGCGGTGTACGGCGGTGCCATCTACAACGGCGGCGGCCGGGTCGAGGTCGAGACCAGCACGCTGTGGAAGAACGCCGCGTCGTCGACCGGTGGTGGCCTCTACAACCTTGAAGGCCAGGCCCACTTCCGGAACAGCACGGTGAGCGCCAACCGGACCGACGGCAACGGGGGCGGGATCTACCAGATCAGCGAGCATGTGGTGTCGATCGTGAGCTCGACCATCATCGGCAACGCCTCCGAGCTCGACCACAACGGCTACGGCGACGGCGGTGGCGTGTTCGTCGCGGGCGGTGCGCAGGCCGGAGGCGTGCTGATCACCAACTCGTTGCTGTTCGGGAACGCGGACGGAGGGACCAACCAGCACCCCAACTGCTCAGGCCCGCTCGACTCACTCGGCCACAACATCATCGTGGTCAACGCCGGCTGTGACATCGACCTGGAGCCGACCGATGTCAACGGTGCCGCCGCGACCGGTGCGCTGGTGGACAACGGCGGCCCGACCCTGACGTACGCATTGCCGTCCGTCAGCCTCGCGGTCGGCCACGGCCCGACCGGCGAGGCCGCCTGCAAGGGAACCGATCAGCGCGGCGTGCCGCGGACCGGACCGTGTGACACCGGTGCGTACCAGTACGAGCGCTGCGACTCCGCAGTGATCAACGTCGTGGGCACCGATGCCGCCGACCAGCTGCTGGGGTCGCAGGGTTCCGACGGCATCCTCGCCAAGGGAGGAGCCGACCGGGTCGAGGCGGCCGGAGGAGCGGACAGCGTCTGTGGTGGCCCGGGCGGTGACGACCTGTTCGGTGGCACCGGCCGCGACGTCCTCGTCGGGTCCAGCGGCAACGACCTGCTCAACGGCGGACCAGGAGAGGATCGGTGCCTCGGGGGCGCAGGCAGGGACCGGAAGGTGAGCTGCTGATCATGAAGACGACGACAAGGCGCATTCGTGGGGCACTCAGCGTGGTCGCCCTGGTCGCGGGGATGCTCGGCGTCGGGGCCACCCCGGCGCAGGCGGCGATCTTCAACGTGACGAGCACCGACGCGACGTACGACGGCGTGTGCGACGACCACTGCACCCTCTGGGACGCGGTCTATGTCGCCAACGGGCTCCCCGGGGAGCACACGGTCTTCGTTCCCAGCGGGGAGTACACGGCCACGAGCGGCCCCCTGACCATCTGGTCGAACCTGACCCTTCAAGCCGTCGGCGGGCAGGTCACGCTGGACGCCAAGAGGACTGGACGGGTCCTCAAGGTCAACCCGGAGGGCAATGCGACGCTGAAGGGCTTCCTGATCACCAACGGGAAGGCCGCCGACGGCGGCGCGGGGATCCTGAACGACGGCACCTTGACCCTGATCGACAGTGTCGTGAACGCCAGCACGTCGTCCGGCTGCGGGGGTGGCCTGCTCAACCACGGCACGGCCCATCTCTCTCGTAGCCAGGTCGACGTCAACAAGGCCGCCAGTGGTGGAGGCATCTGCAACAGCACCTTCGCGACACTGACTCTCACCAACACCGGCGTCGGGTTCAACCAGTCGACGGGAGGCTCCAGCGGGCCGGACGGTGGCGCCGGGATCTGGAACAGGGGCCGAGCCGACATCCTCGGGTCGAGGGTGGGAGGCAACACGGTGCTGGGCGGTCTCCTGGCCGCCGGCGGGGGCATCTACAGCGACGGCAACCTGACGGTCTCCGACACCCTGGTCGCTCAGAACCGGGCCAGTGGAGACGGCGGGGGCATCTTCAACGCCGACACAGCGAAGATCATCGACACGAGAATCGTCGACAACACTGCCGGCGCGGGCGGCGGTATCGATCACCATGGCGGGACGATGCAGCTGCAGAGAAGCACCGTGCGGGGCAACACCGCGTTCTTCGGCGGTGGCATCTCCAATCAAGCCACCCTCGATGTCAGGACCAGCACGGTCTCCGGCAACACCGCCCGGATCTACCACGGAGGCGGTCTCACCAACGTCGGAAATGCGCAGGCCAGCATCGCCAACAGCACCATCACCGGGAACACGGCCGGGGGCGATGGCGGCGGGATCCAGCAGACGGCCAACTACCGGCTCACGATCACCAGCTCCACCATCGTCCGCAACGTGGCCAACGATGACAACGCCAATGGTGGCCGCGGGGGAGGGATCGCCGTCTCCAATGCGGGCGCATCGCTGCGGAACACGATCCTGGCGGCCAACGAGAATCCGGGACATCTCGGTTCTTCCGACTGCTTCGGCCTCCTCACGTCCACGGGTTACAACATCGTCGGCGATGACCCGGACACCTGCTTCGCGACGATTCCGACGACTGACTCGAGCGGAATTCCGAAGCTGGGCCCGTTGGCCAACAACGGAGGCCCCACGCGGACCCACGCGCTGACCGGGTCGCGCGGAGCCATCGACCACGGCCCGACCGGGGCGAGCTGCTCGGGCAGGGACCAGCGAGGTGCCCCCCGCACGAGCCCCTGCGACACCGGCGCCTACGAGCTCGTTGAATGCGGGTCCGTCTCCGTCACTGTCGTTGGTTCAGACGGTCGTGATGTCATCAAGGGCACCGGCAGGGCCGACGGGATCCTGGCCCTGGGCGGCGCCGACCGGGTACAGGGCGGAGCCGGCAACGATCAGATCTGCGGTGGCGGTGGAGCCGACGAGCTCTCCGGCGCTCGCGGCAACGACCACCTGTTCGGTGGCCCGGGCAGGGATCGCTGCTCCGGCGGGTCCGGCAGGAATACGTATCAACGTTGCGAGAGGCGAGGAACGGACGCGTCCAGATCGACCTCCGGTGAGTGGCCGGCCCAGTAGGTGCCGGCCGTCGACACAACCCCGCCCAAGTTTCGCGGCGTCAGATACGTGCCGCCCCCGCTCACGGCCCAGCGTCGTCTTGAGCTCCGTGCGCGCGCACGGTCAGGGCGTTCCAGACGGCCGGACCGGCGATGCCGTCGTCTCTGAGCCCATGGCTTCGCTGGAGTTCGCGGAGTGCGCGTTCGGTTGCCAGGCCGAAGTGGCCGTCGCTGGCGAGTCCCGCGGCGCCGGCGGTCTGGAGTGCGTCTTGGAGCCGGCGTACCCCCTCTCCCTTGTGTCCGAAGCGCACGGTCTGGCGCTGAGGCGCCACCGGGAGCTCTGTGAGCGCTGCATCGCCAAGCCGCCGATCGCGCAGCGAGGTCAGGATGAGGACGTTGAAGGCGTAGACCTCGTGGCCGAGGGCATCAAGCCTTGGACCGATGAACCGCACGTGGACCGGCTCGGATCCGTGGGCAGAGGTTTCGCGAACAAACTGGTCGAGCTCCTCACCGATGGCGGCGAACTCCTCGTACAGGCGCTCTTCCAAGCGTCCGCGGATCGCGTCGCCGAAGTAGACATCGACCAGGGCGAGCGTGCGGTTCAGGTTGTCGTTCCAGACTCGCAAGATCGCGCGGTAGTCCTCGAGCGCCGTGTTCAGCCCGCCGGAAGCTGCGCGATCCCGGGCCTGGCGCTTGGTCGCCCAGTACAGCTGGCGCATCCTGTAGAGACGTTGGTCCAGCAGCGTGCTGACTTCCTCGAAGGTCTTCAACGCCAGTTCCCGCAGGTGCTCCCCGCTTTCGGCCTCGTGCTGGTGGTTCCAGGCGCGACGCTGGAAGGCGTATGTCAGCACACCACCCAGGACGCTGGTGAGCAGGAAGCCGACTACGAGCAGGACGAGCGGCTGCGCTGTCATCGACCATCTTCTCCGCTCAGGCCACCGAACTCTCCCAACGAAGCCCACGTCAGCGCGTCGTCAGGCATGGCGGTAGCCGTGCACTGTGATTGAGCATTCTGCGTTGACCAGATTGGCTTTCGTGCGAAGTGCCACTTCGGAAGGCTACTGATCCCCCGGGGACGCGTGCCAAGGGTCGTGGTGTAGCCACACCCGCTGAGCGGCTGATGCTGTCGGCGACAGCGTGCGACCAGGCTGGTCCGATCGGCGCGTCACGCGACGGGCAGGTTGGGCACATGCCAGAGATCCTCGCCACGTCGGGCGAACACACCAGGCGTCACGCCGTGCGCCCGGCGGAAGGCCCGGTTGAAGGCGGCCTCCGACCGGTAGCCGACTCGTGCGGCCACGCGGGAAAGTGGCAGCCGCTCCTCGCGCACCAGCCGCGCGGCAAGGGCCATCCGCCAGGCAGTCACGTAGGTCATCGCCGGCTCGCCCATGAGTTCGGTGAAGCGCGCGGCGAACCCTGACCGGGAGACCCCGGCCACCCGTGCGAGCGACTCCAGGCTCCAGGCCTGGTCGGGCTCGGCGTGGAAGGCGGCCAGGGCCTGCCCCAACAGCGGGTCGCGGAGCCCGGCCACCCAGCCACGATCCGGCGTGGCCGACTCGAGCCAGGCGCGGATGGCCTGGACCACGAGCACGTCGGCGAGGCGCGCGGTGACCAGGTCACTGCCGGGACGCGGGTTGCGCGACTCATCGGCGATCAGCCCGAAGGATGCGCGCATCCAGGCCGCGTCGGCGGGCGCTGCGACCAGCGTCGGGGGAAGAGCGTTCACGAGACGTGTGACGCCCAGGCCGGAAAAGCGCACGGCGCCGCAGAGGAGTTCGCTGATCTCCCCGGAGCCGCCGACCAGGCGGATCCGCTCGTAGCGTTCGCCCACCTCTTCGCGGGGGATGTCGAACAGGGGCGCCGCAGGGCTGCCGGGTGCGTCGAGAACCGCGTGACCGGCGCCGTGCGGCACCAGCACGACGGCACCGGGCTCGAGCGGCACCTGCTCGCCCGCGACCTCGATCACGGCGGCTCCCCTGGTGAGGAGGTGGAAGACCATGGTCCCCGGCATCGGCGGTATGTCGACGCCCCAGGGGGCCGACAGCTCGGAAGCCGCGTAGAAGACCCCGCTCATACCGAAGTCGTACAGCGTGTCTGACATGACGTCGTGGGTCACCGGTCGGCCTCCGCGGACTTGGATGATCAAGCAAAAGATGTGGTCTACAGGGTATTGATAGTCCACGTCGCTTGTCCAACCCTTGGGGTCAGATCCGGGAGCGGCCCGGAGGATCCGAGGAGAGATCATGAAGGTTCTGGTGGTGGGAGCGAGCCGGGGGACGGGCGCGGAGCTGGTGGGCGAGCTCGCCCAGCGCGGGCATGTGGTGACGGCGTTCTCTCGACGATCAGCGGGTGACGACGAGCGGGTCAGCTATCACCAAGGCGACGTTCTGGATGCGGACGCGGTGACCAAGGCGGTCGCCGGGCAGGACGCGGTGATGGTGACGCTGGGCATCCCGGACAACCCGTTCCGGGTGCGGCTCACCCGGCGAGCCAGCTCACCGCTGGACGTGCGGTCGGCCGGGACGGCGATCCTGGTACGGGCCATGGCAGAGACCGGGATCCGCCGCCTCGTCGTGCAGTCGACGTACGGAATCGGTGCGACGTACCGGGAGCTGCCGCTGGCACTCAAGGCGTTCGTCACCCTCGCCATCCGGCCGCAGGTGGCCGACCATGAAGTGCAAGAAGCGACCGTGCGGGCCAGCGACCTGGACTGGACGATCGTCCGACCGGTGGTGTTGCACGACGAGACCAAGCCGGATCCGGCGTCGGTCAGGCTGGATGACAAGGTCGACGCGATGCGGGTGGCGCGGCGACAGGTGGCGCGGGTGGAGGCCGATGCGCTCGCCCGCGACGAGTGGATCGGGCGGGTGCTGAGCGTCTCGGAGTAGCGGTGGAAGGGCCCGGATCACGGGAGGTGCAACGCCGCCGCGGGATATAGCGTGACTCCGTTCATCGAGACCTTGGAGGCTCCCATGGCGGACGGCGCATGAGTTCGCACGGCGAGGGGGCGACGCATCCAGCGGTCGGAGTGGCGTCGTGACGACCTCGCCAGAGTCACCGAGCGCCGGTGCCGATCAGCCGACTGTCGGCTTCACTGCGATGGTCGACGGGACCGCCGAGGACTACGCAATGCTGGCCCGGTACGAGCAGCAGGAGCTGGCGAGGGTGCCGGACCGCATCCTCGGCTGGCTGCAGGACATGGACGATCACACGGGCTACCGGGTCACCCGGCTCGGCCACAGCCTGCAGGCGGCGACCCGTGCGCTGCGGGCGGGTGAGGACGAAGAGATGGTGGTGTGCGCGCTCGTCCACGACGTGGGCGACGTGCTCGCGCCGGCAAACCATTCGCAGGCAGTCGCCGCCGTCGTCTGGCCGTACGTGTCGGAGCGCAACCACTGGATCCTTCAGCACCACGGGGTCTTCCAAGGCGTGTACTGGTTCCAGCACATCGGCGCCGACCCCAACGCCCGGGACCGCTGGGCAGATCACAAGTGGTACCAGGCGTGCGCCGACTTCTGTGCCGACTATGACCAGAACTCCTTCGACCCGGACTACCCGACGGAGACGTTGGCGTTCTTCGAACCGATGGTTCGACGTGTGTTCGACCCGAGTCGGGTCACCAGCGCGGACCCTTCCGCCTAGGCGAGCGAGGACCTGGGTGGTGCTGATCATCGGAGCGTGACGAGCGCCTGGCATCCGCAGACGAACTCGCCTCCCGCGGTGCGCTCGATGCGGCAGGCGTCCTGCGCAACGAGGCCGCTCTTCTGGAGCGCTACCTCGACTGAGGCATCACCCACGGCGTCATTGCTCCCACCATTGCAGTACGCGCAGGACGCGGCAGGTGTTCCACCGGCTCGGTCCCGGAGACTCCAACGGGAACCACTGTCGTCCGGGATAGGGAGCGTAGGTGGGCCACCGCCCGTCACTGCGACGAGCCTTGCGGACCACATCGATGGCGTCCCCGAGGCGTTCATCGCGCGGGGCGCCGACCGTGGCGAAGTGTTCCAGGCCCCGCAGCACGTCGAAGTGCCACTCGGGAAACGCGGGGAATTTGGTGCTGCCACGGATGGCGACCGCTCCGGTGCGGTGTGATCGGTACAGGCGATGTCGCAGGAAGAACTCACGACCTCGGCGAAGGGCGTCGCCCGTCCGGATCACCCCGCCTGCACCGGCGTACGCATCGAGAGCCTCCAACGCCTGGATGCTGGTGTGGAACGAACCGTGCTTGTGCTTGTCCGTTCTGGTGGCACAGTTCCACCCGCCGTCGGCCAGCTGCTGATCCAACAGGTCTGCGACCACGTGGTCGAGCCTGGGCGCCTCGTACCTGAAGTAGCTCGTCAGGCGTACCAGGATGCTGACGACGCAGGTCTCCGGTACCCGCCACCGCCCCTGCCACTGCCAGAGCTGCTCGCAGCCGCGAAGCGTCGCGGGGTGACCGGGTGCCAGACCGAGCCACAGGAGACGGAGCAGCGTGTACGTCGTCGACGTCCACTTGGGGGAGTAGACGCCGCCACCCCACCCACCGTCGTCGTCCTGGGCAGCCAGCAGCCGGCCCCCCCATCCCTCGGTCGCGATACCCGCGCGCTCACGTGCCCACTGGAGGTCTGAGGCACCCTCGAGGTCCCGCAGCACCCGCCACCGGATGGCCGGATCACCTTCGAGCAGCCACCGGTCCAGCCCCGGCTCCCGAACCTGCACGGCGTCATCCTTGCGGCGGCATCAATTTCATGTCGAGCACTCTTCGATGGCCAGGTGGGCCATCGTGTCGTTACGCGTCCTCGTTGAGGCGCAACGTCTGCAGTCGCCTGCCGGCGTACGCGGTAGCGCCGACGGCGACGACCAAGAGCAGCACCAGACCGGTGCCGAAGTCCACCGCGGCCTCGACGCCGAGCCTGTCGGCGGCGTCGCCGAGCACCTGCTGCACGACCGCCAGCGACCACTGCTGGATGCTCAGCGTCTGCGCGCCGGGGACCAGACCCCCGACCAGGCCCTCCCAGATCAGGGCATAGATCAGGCCGATGACCACCGCGTTCCTGGACAGCACCGCGAGGAGCAGGAACACCGCCGAGTACGCCACACCGGCGGCCAACGCGCCGACCGTGTATCCCACGGTCACAACGCCGATCTCGCCGGTCAGCACGACACCCGCGAGCGCGATCGGGACGACCCCGAACGCGATGACGACCCCGATCGCGACCACCAGCTTGGTCACGACGATCGAGTACCGGTTCAGCGGTTTGGCCAGCAGGTAGACGATCGATCCCTCGTCGATCTCCGGGCCGATCGAGCCGGTGCCTGCGATCAGCGTGAGCAGCGGCATCAAGATGGCGATCCCGAAGGTGCCGAGCAGGTCGGGCGCGAGCGCACCGTCGAGCTCGCGCTGCAGGTCGGCGTCGAGCCCGGCGAGGACGCGGGCCAGCGTGCACAACGCCAGCAACGCGACCGGAAGGAGCAGCAGCACGAGCGTGCGCTTGCGCCCCAGCAGGCTTCGGCGGGTCAGGGTGGCGACGGTGGCGTTCATCGGTTCACCAGGTACGAGAAGACGCTCTCCAGCGACTCGTCTGCCGGCTGCACTTCCAGCAACCGGATGTCGTGCCGTGAGGCGACCCGGGGGAGTGCATGCACGAACGCAGAGAAGTCGGTCGCCTGGACCTGTACGGTGCTGCCCCCCGCGCGGTCGATCACCAGCTCGACGCCGGACGTGCTCGGCTCGGCGATCACCGCCGAGGCCAGGGCACGGTCGTCGCTGGAACGGATCGTGTACTGGTGTGGCCGCTGGATCATCAGCCGACGGATCTCACGGAAGTCACCGGAGGCAGCGTGCCGACCGGAGACCATCACCTCGATCCGGGCCGCGATCTGCTCGACCTCCTCGAGAATGTGGGAGCTGAACAGGATCGTGCGGCCCTGGTCACCGAGCTCGTGCAGCAGCTCCATCAGGTGCAGCCGTTGACGAGGATCCATGCCGTTGAACGGCTCATCGAGCAGCAGCACGGTGGGATCGTGCACGATCGCAGTCGCCATCTTGATTCGCTGCTTCATCCCCTTCGAGTACGTGCGGATGTCACGGTCCTGCGGCTCCGCCATCTCGACCGTGGCGATGGCCCGACGCGCGGCGGCTTCGGGGTCGCCAAGCTTGTGCAGCTTGGCGTTGGCGACGACGAAGTCCCAACCGCTGACCGCGTCGTACATCTCCTCGCGTTCGGGCACCAGTCCGAGCTCACGGTAGATCTCCGGGTCCCGGTAGAGCGGTCGCCCGTCGAGGGTCACGGTGCCCGCCGACGGAGCCAGGAACCCCGCCATCATGTGGATCAACGTGGACTTGCCGGCACCGTTGGGTCCCAACAGACCGGTGACACCAGGCCCGAGACGCATGGTCACGTCGTTGACCGCCACCACGTTGCCGAACCACCGGGAAACCTGCGCCAGCTCCACGGTGCTCACGAGAGCGCCCTCCGATAGCGGGCGACCAGCGCGGCATAGCAGCCCACCACGAGCAGCACAGCGACGACCGTGAACACGGCAGTCCCCAACGCACCCGGTGGTTCCTGGCCGATCGATGAGTCGGTACCGAGCAACCCGACGCATACCCCGTCGACGAGGGTGTAGGGCGAGAGGAGACCGGTGTAGCCGCTGAACACGTCGTTGCCGAACTCGTCGGCCATCCCCCGCACGGCCGCCTGGAGCCCGGACAGCACCAGGAGCACGCCGACCACGGCGGCCACCCCGACACCACGACGCGGGGTCATCGCCGCGATGACGAGACCGATGCCTGCCAGCACCAACGCGAAGAGGGCAGCACCGGCCATGGCACGCAGGTAGTCCGGCACCTGCTCACCGAGCGGCAGCTCAGCGAGAAGTGCGCCGGCGAGCAGCAGCGTGATCGGCAGCCCCGTCAGTACGAACAGTGCGGCCACCATTCCGCCGAACTTCGCCTGGACGTACTGCTGGCGGCTCAACGGTCGCGAGAAGTACAGGGCGGCGACCCGGAAGCGCAGGTCACGTGACATCACCGCCGGCGACTGCGAACCAAGGAAGATGGTGACGGCGACCTGCATCGTGACGACGTACTCGGTGTACCGGAGGGGCAGCTCGGAGAACCCGAGGTAGCTGGTCACGATGCCGATGATCACGGCGGGCAGCACCATCACCGCGAGCAGCAGCAGCGGCATGACCTTCGACCGCGCCGAGCGGCCGAGGCCGAACGCCCCGCGCAGGGTCTCGACGAAGAGGGATCGCCGGATGTACGACGCCCCGAGCCGGGGGCCGTCGTAGTGCCGGTAGCCGATGTCATGGATGGCACCGGTGCGGGCAGGCGAGGTGCTGGGCTCAGACATGCACGTCCCCCGGGGCGACAGGCTGGTCGGTGAAGATCTCGGTCATCCGGTGCCGCTGGCGTTCCATCCGCACGAGGCCGAGGCCGAGGTCTGCGACCGCATCCCGTACGAGGTCGTAGGCGCTGTCGTCGCCGACGTCGACATGCAGAAGCTTCTCATCGCTGCGTACGGCGACCCCCGCCTCGGTGAGCCGCGCGTGGAGGCTGGTGTGGTCGCCGTCGACCTCCACGGTCACCAGCGGCGTCTGCTCCGTGACCGAGGCCGTCGTGGAGTGCCGCAGCAGCCGGCCGCCGTCGATGACCACGATGCCGTCGCAGACCCGCTCGAGCTCGCCCAGCAGATGCGAGGTGACGATCGCCGAGATGCCGAACTCCGTGCCGATCCGGCGGATCAGCTCCAGCATGTCGTCGCGACCAGCAGGATCCAGCCCGTTCGTGGGCTCGTCGAGGAGCACCAGGCTGGGGTCGTGCACCAGCGCCTGGGCCAGCTTCACCCGTTGTCGCATGCCCGTCGAGTAGCCGCCCATCGGGCGGTACCGCTCCTCGTAGAGGCCGACGTGGCGAAGGATGTCCGCGGTGCGCTCGCGGGCGGACGTCGTCGGCAGGCCGGACATCCGCGCCATGTGCACCACGAACTCGGTGGCGGACACGTCTGGCGGCAGACAGTCGTGCTCGGGCATGTAGCCGACGCGTTCGCGGATGGCAGGGCCGTCGACGGCCACGGCGAGGTCAAGGACGCTCGCGGTCCCCTCGGTCGCCGGCAGCAGGCCCAGCAGGATCTTGAGCAACGTGGACTTGCCCGCTCCGTTGGCACCGACCAACCCGGTGACACCCACCGCCACATCGAGCGTCAGCGAGTCCACAGCCACTACTTGGCCGTACCGCTTCGTCAGACGCTCGGTCTGGATCAACGACACCAGTCCACTCCCCTCGTCGAACCAGGCGGTGCGATCACTCTCCGGACACCACTGGTCTAGCGCGTCAACTTCACAGGCGCTGGGACGTTGTCGGGCGTGTCAGGTGCACGCCACCCTACGGTTGCTCGCCCGGTTACGGTCCCCCCGGGACCCTTCATCGGGAGGGACCCGTGAGCAAGGCCTCGTTCGACGTCGCGGCAAGCCTGGGCACCGTCTACTCGACACCGGGTTGTGCCGCCCGCAGCAGCGCCGCCCACTCCGCATTGATCCGGTCGGCCTGCTGGCGATGAGGCGACGCAGGTTGCCAGGTGGCGGGGAGGGCGACCCGGAGCCGGGTGGCGATGTCTTCGACGGCCGTCCTGGGCTCTCCCACCAGGTCTTCGTACGTGAGGTGGTGCGGCTGGATGCCGTTGCTCGCGAACCACGCCCGCCAGGACGTGTTGTGCTCGCGAATGGTGGCCACGAGGTCCGTCATCCGGCCTAGGTCAGGCGCTGGCGAGCGCAACGCAGTATCACCTCGTTGCCAGTAGCCGGTCTGCTCAGCGCGAGTCCAGGAAACGGCCTGGGCGACGACGTCCTCGCGAGCGAGATGGACGAACAGCAGCCGTCCAAAGGCCCCTTCCAACACCGCCAGGTCCGACTGGTCCGAGGGCTTGTCTAGTCCGTCCCTGAGCCGCTCGATAGAGCCCCACATGACGCGCGCCGCGAAGATGCCGTTGTCGGTCGTGGACGCGGCGCGCACCGCGTGGACGAAGGCTCGGTAGTCACGCACACGTTCACCCGAGACGGGCAAGTCGAAGCGCCTCGCCCACGTGCCTTCGTCGGGCTCCCTGAAGTAGGACTCCGGACGGCCCAAGACCCCGGTCGAGGACAGGAGGCTGCACAGCAGCGTGCTGCCCGTGCGAGGAGTTCCACACAGGAGGTAGCCGGTTGGCGCGATCACCTGGTGGACCTCAGCGCACATCGGCAGTCGAGACGGTCGTCCTCAACGACCGCAGCGGTCCACCCGGTCCCAGGGCCAGTCGCTGGCCAGCCAGCGTGCGACCGCATCGGCGAGAGGCAGGTCGAGGCTCGATCTGTCGGCCCGCACCCACGACTGCACCGTGACGTCCCAGTCGTCGGAGGCCGAGGGGTACAGGTAGACGCAGCCGATGACGTCGTTGTCGCCGGGGTCGAGGACGGTGAACGTGTAACCGGCACCCCGGGTGAAGTCGTCGGCGTGGCGGCGAAGGTCGGAGAGGTTCTCCTCGAGAGTCATGCCGTTACGTGGCGGCCAGTTGCCGTCGGGGTAGCCGGGGGTGGAGCGGATGTGCTCGATGCTGGACATCCACGCGGCGTGGTCGGCCTGATTGTGCTGCGGCCCCAATGGCTCGAGGTGGAACTGATCGGTGACGAGTGAGGTCGGCGGATCGAAGCCGGGTGGGACGAACTCGTCCGAGGTCATGGCCGGGGACCGTACTGGGTTGCCAGGACTCCTGCACTCGAGTTTCTTGTCGGCGGCTTGCCGGACCGCGCCGAGGCATCGATCAGTCGTCGCCGAGGCCGTTACGCAGCTTGGTGACGACCGGCCGCGGTGCGGTGTCGACGGCGAGCCTGAACACGTCGGGCCGGTGGTAGTGGCCGACCGGGTCGAACATCCGCCGCCCCGAAGCAACCTTGGTGAGATCCAGCTCGGCGAGGAGGATGGTCTCCTCGTGCCGGGCAGGGCCGGCGAGGACGTTCCCGTTTGGGCCGACGATCACCGTGTTGCCCGGCTCCACCCACTCAGAGTTGTCCGGATCGGTCGGCCACACTCTGTCCCGGTCGGGGAAGTCTGCCGGGATCTGGTCGACGCGAACGCACGGATTCACACCGATCACATAGCAGCGGCCTTCCCTGGCTATGTGTTGCATGGTGGCGATCCATCCGTCACCCGTTGCCAGCGTGGGCGCCACCCACACATCGACACCTTGCGAGTACAAGTAGAACCGAGCGAGCGGCATGTAGTTTTCCCAGCAGATCAGCCCACCGATGCGTCCGAAGGGCGTCGGGTAGGTGTCGAGCGTCGAGCCGTCACCCATTCCCCACACGGTGCGCTCCGAGCCAGTCGGGATCAGCTTGCGGTGCTTGCCGAGGAGACTGCCTTGGGCATCGAAGTACAACAACGTGTTGTAGATCGTGCTCCCCGTCGGTTCTCGCTCCTCGACCCCGATCACCAGATAGACGCCCGCTGCCCGAGCCGCTGCCCCGAGCCGATCGGTGGTGTCGCTGGGTACGACAACGGCCTGCTCAGCAAGCATCGCGAACCACTGCTCGTCACCGTCCCAGATCGGCGTCGAGTCGATCCAGATCGGCGTACCAGGCACAAAGGCCTCGGGAAAGACGACCAGGTCGGCCGCCTGCACTGAGGGGTCGGTCAGCAACGCCTCGACCTTGGCGAGCGTCGCCTCGCGATCCATCAGCACATAGGCCGCCTGCACGGCCGCGACCCTCAGAGCTGCCATCTCGGGTCCTCCTGCCGCGGTACTCCTCCCACCCTATTGCCAACCGAGCGCTGGCCGGCGAACGGTGGACTCAGCGGAATCGGCCCAACGCCACCGTGGTGGTGTCCAGCAGTCGCTTGGCCTCTCGGATCCCGCTCGTCATGGCACCGTCGGCGTAGCCGAGTCGCGCGCTCTGCGTGTGCTCGCCGGCGAAGAGCAGGCGGCCTGTGATGGGCGTCCCGAGCAGGTCGAGGTCGGCATTGGTGGCGCCCGGTGGCACGTGGGTGTAGGCACCTGCCGCAAAGGGGTCGTCTGCCCACCTGGTCACCGCGACCGCCACCGGCTCGGGGCAAGGCGCACCCATGGCTGCCGAGAGCATGTCCATGGCCCAACGGGCAGCGGAGTCCGTCGAGGCCTCCGCCAGATGACCGGTGGCGGAGTGAAACGTATGGCACACCAGGATCGGGACGCCGGAGAACGCGTCGAGGTCGAACACCCACGACGCGGGCTCAGCGGGCTCGAGTGGGAACAGCACCAGGTGCGACCACCCGGCCTCGCGCCAGAAGGCCGCGTCGAACTTCAGCGCCACCTTCTCGTACCGCCCGAAGCCGAGCCGGCGCACAGCCTCGACCCGCTCAGGCGGAAGAGGCGGCACGAAGCTCGGCAGGTCCTGCTTGAGCACACCCAGCGGGACCGTGACAACGATGTGCGAGCCGGCCTCGGTCTTCCCGGACGCCGACGTGACAGCGACCCCCGCGTCCGTCAACTCCACCCGCGCCACCGGCCAGTCCAGGTGCACCTCCAACCCGGCCGCCAACGCGTCCGTCACAGAAGCGAGCCCGCCCTCGGGCAGGTCCCCGAAGTAGTCGCCGCCGTACTCCTCCTGCGTCCACAGCCACGTCAGCGACTGCTGCTCGGCCGCACCGGCCGCGTCCGCCTCGACACTGGCCCGGAGCCCTTGCCGGGCCCGTCGAAGTGCTGCCCCCGTGAGCCCGGTCGTGGCCAGATACACCTCGATCCCCTCGGCTGCCGAGGCGGCCGGTCCCAGCCGCGTGCGGAGCTCTGCGAGCGCCCCGGTGAAGCCCTCGAGCTCAGCGGTCAGGCTCGCCTCCACGTCCGCAGGTGACAGCCAACGCCCGGTGGAGCAGTCGAAGGCGGACAGGGTCGCCAGCGGGCTGCCGGGCCGACACTCGATGCCTACCATCCGGGCGAAGCTGCGAACCGGGTTGCCGATCGGGTGATGCATCCAAGAACCGCCGAGGTCCACCGACGACCCGACCAGGTCCGCGGTGTGCAGCCGCCCGCCGACGCGGCTCCGCGCCTCGAGCACCACGCAGTCCACTGCCGCGTGGGCCATCGCGTTGGCGACTGTCAGGCCGGCGATGCCGGCGCCCACCACCAGCACGCGCTCCACGGGCCCGACGATCCCTCCGGGGATCTCGGGGTGCCCATCGTCGAAGCTGGTCGCCATCGCGCCGTCCGGTCGGTGACACTGACCCTAGGCGCAAACCGGCTGCCGTAGCCGGCACGAGCCGCGTCGGTTGGCTCCCACCGATGACTTCGCCGCCCAGCGGGAGTCGACCCAGCGTCAACCTCAGGGAGGCAGCGATGCGCAACGAGGCCATGGAAAAGCTGGACGTCCTGGTGGGATCGTGGCGGACGACCTTGCGGAACGCGTGGTTCCTGGAGCCAGCCGAACAAGAGGTGCCAGGCTCGGCGACGGTGGAGTGGCTCGGCGACGCGTTCGTGGTCTTCCGCTGGACGATGGCGGGCGATGTCGGGAAGGCCACGAGTGAGATGGTCCTGGTTCTTGGCCGCAGCGACGCACACGACGCCTACACCGCCCTGTACCACGACGAACGAGGTGTCTGCCGGGTCTATGCGATGACCTTCGACGGCCTGCACTGGAACCTGAATCGCGAGGACCCCGACATGTACCAGCGGTTCATCGCTGACGTCGGGCCGGAGCGGATCGCGGGTCGCTGGGAGGCGTCTGAGGATCACGGATCAACCTGGCGCAAGGACTTCGACCTCGTCTTCGAGCGCGCCCAGCAGAGCTGACTGCGTCTCGCGTCGACCGTCCGGTACCTGACATCTCGGATGACCGTCGCGGGGCTTACGCGGGCGGGTACGGCTCCACCGGCGTGCCTGCCGGGTCTCCGTCGACGGCCGCGCCGAGCCGCGGAGCGGCGATGTCCAGGACGTACGGCAGGCTCAGCGGGCTGTTGAAGCCCAGCGCCGCCGCGAAGTCGTCGTCGAAGTCGCCGAGGTCGACGACGCGACCCTCGCGGACCGCGGCAAGGGACGCGAACAGCGGAGCGTCGAGCAGGTCGTCGGCACCCTCGAGCAGCACGACGTCAGTGTCGAACACGTCCAGCCGCTCCTCGCTGACCTCGCCTCCCTTCGGGGGCACCGTGAGGCCGAGGTCCTCGAGCCACTGGGTGCGGTAGTCGTCAGCTCCGAGGCTGTACGCGCCTCCGAGCGCGAAGCTCGCCGATGCACCGGTCAGCTCCGGATGCTGTTCGCGGACCGCCTCGAACGCTGCGTCGGCCTCGGTGACGGCGGCGGCCATCTCGTCCGACCGGCCGAGTGCCGTACCGGTCAGCTCGGCCTGCTCCCGCCACGGGGTATCGCCGTCGGCATACCCGGCCGGCTGCGCCACGGTCGGGGCGATCTGGGCGAGCAAGTCGTAGGTGCCCTCGTCGATGTAGGCATTGATCGCGAGGATCAGGTCCGGCTCGAGAGCGGCGACGGCCTCGATGTCCAGCTCCTCGGCGCCGACGGTGGGGATGTCCTCCTCGGGCAGCAGGTCGGCGGCCCAGGGCCGAGACGGTGCGTCGTAGCCGAGGAACTCGCGCACACCCACCGGGACGATGCCGGCCGCCAGCGCGAAGTCCTGCTCGTTGTAGCCGGCCGTGACGACCCGGACAGGTTCCGCCTCGATCGTCGCCTCCCCGTAGGCGTGCTCGACGGTGACCGGAAAGCCTGTGCCACCGGCACCCGGGTCCGAGCCGCCGGTGGGCTCCTCGGCCTCACTGCCGCACGCCGCCATGCCCATCGCGATGCCCATCGCCACCGCTGTGGCCACTGCGGCTCGGAACGGGACAGCGAACCTCTGGCGACGTCGGCGGGACATGGAGCCATCAGATCACAAAGTGAGGGTAGCCTCACCTCACAGTGTGGTTCAACGCGAGCCGGTTCGCGATTCTTCGTTACCGGCGCGAGGTGGCAGCGCGACCGCGCCACCACTGCCAGACGAGCGTCACGATGACAGCACCCGCCAGCGAACCGATGATCCCGCTGGCCCGGAACTCGACCCCGTCACCCGAGATGATGCTGATCAGCAGCCCTCCGACGAAAGAGCCGATGAGGCCGGCGGCCAGGGCCATCCCCCAGTCGATCCCCGAGCCCGAGCGCCCGACCAGAAACTGGGCAGCCGCGCCGACGAGCATCCCGAACAAGATGAGACCGATGATCAACACGACGCGAAGCATAGTTGAGGGCGCACTCACCAGTGGCGACTGAACCTGGCGGACCCTCGGCGGGAGTCACAACAGCAGCCAACCGCCGTCCACGTCGAGATGTACGCCGTTGACACCGCGATTGGTGAGCAGGAAGTCCACCGCTCCGACGATGTCGACCATCGTGGCCAGCCGACCGGTGGGTGTCCGCGACCGGTAGCCCTCCAGCACCTCCGGCGGCTTGGCGGCCCAGAACGGGCTGTCACCGATGATCCCGGGGTGCACAGCGTTGACCCGGATCGGTTTGAGCTCCGTGACCAGCGAGTTCACCATGCCGACGACGCCGCCGTTCACCGTCGAGACGGTCGTGGACCCGGGGTAGGGGCGGTCCTTCGCCCGGCCTCCGAAGATGACGATGGCCGAGTCGTCGTGCAGCGCGGGCAGCAGCGCGTGCACCACCTCGGTGTAGCCCACCAGCTTGAGTGTCGCCAGCCGGATAGCTGCCTCGGTGTCGTACGACTGCAAGGTGTTGGCGTCGCGCTCGATGGCCGTCAGCACCAGGCTGTCCACCCGGTCGATCGCGGCGAACGCGGCTGCGATGCTCGCCGGCTCCGCCAGGTCGAGTACGACGCCGCGGGCGCCGTCACCGATCGACGACGCGACCTGAGACGCCCGGGCTGCGTCGCGGCTGGTGACGACCACCTCGTCCCCCTGCTTCGCCCGGCTGTGCGCGATCTCCAGCCCGAGCCCGCTCGTGCCACCGACCACGACGGTCCTCATCAGGTGTCCCCTTCCCGCAGGCGGTCCTCGAGGTACGACCAGTCCCGCGCGAACCGGTAGGAGTGCCGTGTCGGCGGCGCCGGCGCCTGTGTCTCGAGCCAGCGCACGCGACCCTCGCCCACGTTGCGGAAGCTGTGGACGCAGCCGACCCCCGCCCAGGCGACGTCACCTGGCTCGAGCACGTAGGGGGTGCCGTCGAACGTCGCCTCCACCGCCCCCTCGACGACCAGGTAGGTCTCCTCGAACGGGTGGTCGTGCGCACCGGCAAGCCCGGCCGGTTCGTACTGCACCATGAACATCGTCGACAGCGACGCCCCGAGGTCGGAGTCGACCATCATCTTCACGCTGATGCCGCTGTAGACGAGCAGCGCGGTGCGCATGCTGGCCGACACCGCCAGTCGGTCCTGCGTCTGCTGGGTCGGGTCCATGTTGGCCGCGTCGATGTGGCCGTATCGCCGGGTCCGCGGGTCGCGGACGTCGGCTGCGACGGTGTCGGTGGCGGGCAGCTCCGGCACCAGAAAGGTGTCCCCGGCGTACTCCTCCCGCGGAGCGGGCGCCGACATCCGGGCCCACCGCACGTGCTCGGAGCCCTCGTTGCGCAACGAGTGGGGAACCCCCACGGGGATCAGGCCGTAGTCTCCCGGCCCGAGCCGGACGGCCTCGCCCGGCGTCTGCACCACGACCTGGCCGTCGAGGACGTACAGGCTCTCCTCGTACGAGTGGACATGGGCGGGCAGCGCACCTCCCGGGTCGAGCCGGCCGACCGCGAAGCCCGTGTGCACGGCCGGCGTCGTCCCGTCGACGATCGACCAGGTGTCGAAGCCGGACGCACCCGAAAGCGGTCCGGAAGCCGACCCCCACACGGTGTCGGCCGCGCGGCGGACCAGGTGCGAAGTCGTCACGCCGTGGGAGCCTTCGCCTTCGCCGCCGCCGCAAGCAACCGGTCGCGCGAGTTCTCCACCAGTGACCGTGCGTTCGCGATGTCACCGACCAACGCGAAGTCGCGCTTGCGGAACTCGCCGTCGACCAGCACGTGCTCCACGTTGGACACGTCGGCGCACAGGACCACCGCAGCCACCGGGTCGTGGATCGGCGTCAGGTTGATCGCAGTCGCGTCGATGACGACGATGTCGGCACGCTTGCCGGGGGTGAGGGACCCGGTGCGGTCCTCGACACCCGCCACGTGCGCGCCGTTGACGGTCGCCAGCTCGAGCGCCTGCCTGGCCGTCAGCATCGTCTCCGGCACGCCGACGTTGGCCTCCCAGCTCACGGCGTTGACCCGGGCCCGCTCCGCACCGAAGGCCGCCCGCATCTGGGTGAACATGTCGCCCGGCACGGTCGTCACGACGTCGATGGACAGGCTCGGCCGCAGCCCGAACTGGATGCTCTTGTTGACCGGCGGCCAGCCGTGCCCCATCTGCAGCTCGACCTGGGCGGCGATCGAGATGGTCCCACCGGTGTCGGCCACCCGCTGCCACTCGTGCTCGCTGAAGTAGCAGGCGTGGACGAAGGTGGTGTCCGGCCCGAGCAGGTTGAGGCGGTCGAGCTGCTCGACCATCGCGTACCGCCCGGCGAGGCGACCCATGTTGACGTGCACGGTCACGGGGATGCCGAGCTCGCGAGCGAGCCCCCACTCCGCCTGGACGACCTGGTCCTGAGTGAACCCAGGGCCGCGGGTTGCCAGTGCCATCGTCAGCAGCCCGTCGTCTCCGGCGAAGTACGTGTCCCTGATCCTCCGGACGTCGTCGTCCGGAATGGCCTCGGCGCTGAAGTACCAGTACTTCTCCAGCGACGTGTTGGCGCTGCCGTAGGCGTACTGTGCCCGGATCCCGGTCTCCTGCAGTGCCTTGATCGCCGCGTCCGGGTGCTCCGGCGTGTTGTTGATGTGCGACCAGTCGACCAGCGTCGTGATGCCGGCGTTCAGGCACTCCAGCGAGCCCGCCAGGTTGCTCGCGTAGACGTCGTCGGGTTGATAGACGGGCGCGAACGTGTCGAGGACCTCGACGAAGTAGTCGTCCAGCGTCGCGTTCGGCGCGCAACCGCGGATCGCAGCCTCCCAGGTGTGCCGGTGGCTGTCGATGAAGCCGGGAATCAGGATCTTGCCGGTGCAGTCGACGACGTCGGCATCGGCGTCGATGCCGGCTTCGACCGCCGTGATCTTCCCGTCCTCGACCAGCACGTCGCCGACGTCCAGGTCACCGACCTGGGGGTCCATCGAGAGGACGGTCCCGCCACGTAACAGGGTCTTTGCCATCCGCGTGTCCCTTTCCGAGGTGGTCGGTTGTGGAGGTGCTTAGCTCTCGCCGCGTCCGGCGGCGGTGTTCAGGTGGGACTGCGAGTCGCGTACCGACGGCAGCGGCCCGTCCACGGCCCAGTAGCGACGGCCGGCGATGAGAAGGTCTTCCGCCGGGAACTTCGTGATGACCTCGCAGCCGTCGGCGGTCACCACGACCTCCTCCTCGATCCGGGCAGCCGACCAGCCGTCGCTGCCCGGCCAGTACGTCTCGAGCGCGAAGACCATGCCCTCCTCGAGGACCTCGGGGTGATCGAGGGACACCAGTCGGCTGAAGATCGGCTTCTCCCAGATGGACAGCCCGACGCCGTGGCCGTACTGCAGGGCGAAGGCCGCCTCCTCGCTGGGGAAGCCGAACTCCTGAGCCGTCGGCCAGAGCGACACGATGTCGGCGGTCGTCGCGCCCGGTCGGACGGCTGCAATGGACCTGTCCATGTACTCGCGGCAGCGGACGTACGCGTCCCTCATCGCCGGCGACGCGCTCCCGACGGCGAAGCACCGGTAGTAGCAGGTCCGGTAGCCGAGATGGCTGTGCAGGATGTCGAAGAACGCCGGGTCACCGGGGCGGATGATCCGGTCGCTGTAGACGTGCGGGTGTGGAGCACAGCGTTCGCCGGAGATGGCGTTGACGCCCTCGACGTACTCGCTGCCGAGGTCGTAGAGCGTCTTGCTGACGAGGCCGACACACTCGTTCTCCTTCACCCCGGGTCGGAGGAACTCGTAGAGCTCCTCGTAGGCCGCGTCCACCATCGAGGCGGCCTGGGTGAGCAATGCGATCTCATCGACCGTCTTGGTGCGGCGCGCCTCCAGGAAGACCTGCTGGCCGTCGACCACCTCGAGCCCGCGCGCCCGCAACGCGGCGAGGATCGGCATCTCCGCCAGGTCGACGCCCACCGGCTCGCTGGCGAGGCCGTGCTCCTCGAGCACCACCGCGATCTTGCGGGCCACCTCCTCGGCGATGCCGGCGTCGGGGTGGAAGGCCCCGCGCAGGGTGGAGATCCCGGCCCGGGCCCGCTCCTCGCCGTCCAGCCACGGGTTGAACAGCTGGTGGTGCCGGGCGGCGGAACCGAAGTCCCAGAGCACCGGCTCGCCGCCGCGCGGCAGGACGGCGAAACGGATCAGCTTGTCCATCGCCCAGGTGCCGATGTGGGTCGCGGTCAGGTACCGGATGTTGGCGAAGTCGAACGTCACCAGCGAGCCGAGCGAGGAGGCGTCGAGCGTGGTCCGGAGCCGCTGGAGCCGCTCGGTCCGCAGGCGGTCGACGTCGATCCGCTGCTCCCAGTCGACGGCGTTCGGGCCGTACGTCCGGATAGCCATGACCACCGCCCTCGACCGCGACCGTGCGGGATGAGGGCGAGTTAAGTCACGCTCCCGCCGGCTGTCAAGTAATACTTAACACTTCGCGGTTCGGAGCCGTCGAGGAGGTCATCGGTGTCGCCACGACTCGTGCCGTACGTCGGGGAGCGGTTGCGCGAGCATCGCCAGCGCCGGGGCATCAGCGTGCGCAGCCTGGCGCGCGAGCTGGGCGTGTCCGCGAGCCTGATCTCCCAGATCGAGACCGGGAAGAGCCAGCCCTCGGTGAGCACGCTGTACGCGATGACGACGGCGCTGGGGATCTCGGTGGAGGACGTGTTCGCGGCGCCCGCCGGCGACGCGGCCATCGACGACGACGAGTCGGCCGGCCGGCTGCCGGGCAGCGTGCTGGCGGCCCTCGGTGCGGCGCGCGGTCAGCGGGTCGGGCCGCTCGTACGGCCGGGATCGCGGGAGGTGCTGCAGCTCGACTCGGGTGTGACGTGGGAACGGCTCGGCCAGCTGCCGTACCCGCACGTCGACTTCCTGCTCATCACCTACGAACCCGGTGGTTCGTCGTCCAGCACGAGCGGGCTGATGCGTCACGGCGGAAGCGAGTACGGCTACCTGCTCAGCGGTGCGCTGATGCTGACCCTGGGTGCCGAGGAGCTGCACCTGGGGCCGGGGGACGCGATCTCGTTCGAGTCCACGACGCCGCACCGCTACCGCAACGACGGCCTAGAGCCGGCCGTCGGCGTCTGGTTCGTGACCGACCCCAGCTGACGCTCATGCCGGGCGGCTGTGCCCCGCCAGCAGGGCGGCGTAGCGGTCCAGGTACAGCGGCCAGCCGGCGTCGCCGTCAACGCCTTCGCTGACCCCCGGCCAACCAGGCCCGTGCCGGTCGATGTTGCGGTGCTCCAGCTCGACCCGGGTGCGGTCGGCGCCCTCCGCCACGAAGCGAACCTCCACCTCGCTGGCGTTGCCGGGATCGCTCTCGAGCTGCCAGCTGCGGGCTGATGTCCCAGCTGAAGACGACTCGGCTCGGCGGGTCGTAGGTGAGGATGCGGGCCCATCGGCACTGGCTGCCGTCGACTCCGAGGTCGTAGATGTGACCGCCGACCCGCGGTTCGAAGACCGTCTCGGCGATGGGCACGCCGAGCAGGTTGTGCTCCGGCGGCTTGAAGTCGCCGAACCGCTCGGTGAACACGGCGAACGCCTGCTCGAGCGGCGCCTCGACGGTGATCTGCTTGCGCACCAGCGCGGCGGCGGTGTCGGTCATGGCTGCTCCCGTGTCGATTGCTCGGTGGTCTGTGCGTAGCCGGTCAGGGCACGGGTCCAGTACGTGTCGAGCTGGTCCCGCAAGGCGGCGACCCCGTCGGGGTTGAGCCGGTAGATGCGACGAGTGCCTTCCGCGTGCTCGCTCACCAGCCCCGCCGCCTTGAGCACCTTCAGGTGCTGGGACACGGCCGGGCGGCTGACCGGCAGCTCGTGCGCGAGCTCGCCGACGGCCCGCGGATGCTCGGCCAGGCAGTCGAAGATCGCCCGCCTGGTGCGATCGCCGAGTGCGCTCAACGCATCGTCGGGACGGTTAGCCTGCACGAACGGTAAGTTACTGCTTACTAAGCTGGAGGTCAACCTGGTCCACGCGTCGCGTCGTCAGGTAGCGAGGAACCGCTGCGCGGTAGCGCTCGTAGTCCTTGCCGAACCGCCGTCCGAGGTCTCGCTCCTCCCGCCGGATCTGCGGGTGAAGCAGCCGCATGACTGCGGGGAGCGCAGCGAGGACCCAGCCGGAGCCGCTGGCCACGCCGGCGCCGAGGTGCAGCAGCGCCCATCCGCCGTACATCGGGTTGCGGCTGATCGCGTACGGCCCGATCGTCACCAGGCGTTGGGGGTTCGTGAGGTCGACCTGGCGGGTGGCCCGCACGGACCGCACGACGACGTAGCTGCCGGAAGCGATGAACGTCCCGCCGACAAGCCGCTGCATCCGGCGCGTGCCTGGCAGCGGCCACGGATGGGTCTGGTGCAACCAAACGCCCGCGGCGATGCCGAGCAGGAACGTCTCGGGTACCGGCACGTTGCTGACCCACTGAGGTACCGATTGCGTCATGGCGCCCGCTGGTGAGCCGGTCAGCCGCCGGCCGCCGCGACCGGCGCGGCGAGCGGGTCGAACCATTCCGGCAATCGGCGGCACAGGTCCGCACCGCCGGTCGCGGTGAGCGAGCCGTCGTTGAGCGCGCTCGGCCAGCCAAGCCGGCCGCGCGCCAGGGCCAGCAGTGTCGCGGGCGCACACTGCAGATGCACGTAGCGGTTTGAGTCCAGCAGCGGATCGGTCAGACACCCGTACGGCGAGACGCCGTCCTGCAGCACCAGCCAGTAGCGCCGACCGTGGTCGTGTATCCAGAACTCGAGCACCACGGGCTCGGCGGGTAGGTGTCGGGCCTCCACCCGCCGGGCCAACCACCCGAGGACAACGTCGGGATCACGCTCCACCATGGCGGGGTCGTCAGGAAGCCACGTCTCGGCCCAGCCGCGCAGCGACGTGAGCACAGGCATCAGCCCGGCGCCGACCGTGGTGAGGCGGTATCCGGTGGTCCCGTCTCGCGCCACCAGACCCAGGGTCTCCAGCCGTCTGAGCCGTTCAGTGAGCACAGAGCGCGAGATCCGGCCCGGCAGCGAACGGATCAGCTCGTTGAAACCCAACGGTCCGAACACCCCGAGCTGGCGCACGATGAGCAGGCTCCACCGGTCGCCGAGGTGCTCGATGGCCTTGGTGAACGAGCAGTAGCCGGGGAACTCGCGCGAGCCCACCGGGTCATTCTCCCACCAGCGGTTCGAAAGCAGAACTATGCGATCCCCGCCGCCGCACGGATCGTGGGCACATGGCCACCCTTCCCAAGGCCGCGGCCGCCCCGCGGCACACCATCGCGATCGAAGAGGTGTACCGCCGCATGCTGCGCGCCGCTGGCGCGCAGGGGCGGTTCGTCCAGCGCCCTTCGGGCCCCCTCATCCATGTGGTGGCGGCTGGCGACGGCCCACCGGTGGTCCACCTGCACGGCACCAACACATCGTCCCTGTCTCATCTGATGCTCGCGGGGAGGATGCCCGGCACGCGCTCTTACCTCGTCGACCGACCCGGGTGCGGTCTCAGCGATCCGGACTCCTTTCGTCCGGGACACTTCCGCGAGTTCGCCGTCGGCTTCGTCGGCGACGTGCTTGACGCCCTGGGCCTCGAGTCCGTGCTCCTGGTGGGCGCTTCCGGCGGCGGCATCTGGGCCACGTGGTACGCCCTGGCTCACCCGGAGCGGGTTCACGGGCTGGTCATGCTCGGCTCCGTGCCGGTCCTTCCGGGTGGTCGCGCGCCGCTCCCGCTGCGGCTCGCTGCGACTCCCGGGGTCGGTGACCTCATGGTGCGCGGGATGAAGCCCGGACGTCGGATGTTGCTGAGGATGATGGCCTCGGTGGGGGAGGCGGACACCATCCTGCGGCACCCCGACCTGATCGACTCCCTCGTTGCCGGCGCCCGGGACCCGGTGGCGGCCCAGGCCAACCTGGCCGAGTTGCGGGCGCTGATCTCCCCACGCGGCTTCCGAGCCAGCATGCGGCTCGGCCGCGAGGATCTTGGCCGGCTGGACATGCCCACGCTCATGATCTGGGGCGATCACGACCCCGTCGTGCCGCTTGTGCATGCCCGCATGGCAGCCGCCGAGATCCCCCACGCCCGCCTCGAGGTACTGCCCGCGGGACACGTGCCACAGCTGGGCAACCCGGATCGGGTTGCCGTACTGCTGGAGGAATTCGCCCAGACGGCCTGACCACGCGTCGTCTGAGGGTGAGCGAGATCCAGGCTCATTCGCTGAGGAAGGCCAGGATGTGGTCGGCGAACGCTGCCGGGTCGGTGAGGTGGGCGAGATGCATCTGCCCCTCGAGGACGCGGATCCTCGCGTCCGGGAGCGCGGCGGCGACGATGTCCGGATCGGCCTTGATCTCGGCCGGGCTCTCTCCTCCTACCAGGAGCAGCACCGGGCCTGCAATCCTTGCTGCCCAGCTGGGGTCGAAGGCCTGCCCGCCGAAGCCGCGGAGCTCTCGGGGCACGGTGCGCGCGGCGGCCACCCGCGCCGGCCAGGTGGGGGCTGCCCGGAGATCGGCGATCTCCTGGTCGGACACCATCACGATGTCTCGGTAGAACGCTTCCAACGCTTGCGCGGCCCGGTCTTGGTCGAGGAGGGACTCGAGCCGGGCTATCACCTCGGGTGAGAAGGTTCGGTGGGCGATGTTGGGCGCGGGCCAGCCCTCATAGAGAACCAGTCTGCGGATGTTGGGCGTGAGGCCTGCGGCACCGAAGGCGACATTGCCGCCGTAGGAGTGGCCGAGGAGGTCGACGGGGATGCCGGTCGCGGCGGCGGCCGCGTCGACGACGGCGGCCACGTCGGCGTACTCCTTGGCGAGTGAGTAGTCCGGGCTGTCGCCGCTTGCGCCACGACCGCGTCGGTCCACCGCGTGGATGGCGACGTGGGGCGCCAAGAGGGGCAGCACGAGACGCCAGGTGGTGTGGTCGGCCGTGGTTCCGGGAACGACGACGAGCGGTCGGCCGGTGCCGGAGACGTACACGGCGATCGAGGTGCCGTCGGGGGAGGTCACGAGGGTCTGCGCGACGTGCGCCGCTTCTGTCATCAGATGCTCCACTCGCTTTCGAGAGCATCAGACTTGCTGTGCGCCGTCAGTTTCGCATCGGTAGCACTACCTATCCCTGGTCAACAGGTCGTGCTCGAGAGCGAAGAGGGTCGCAGCGGCGCGGCTGGACGCCCCGAGCTTGGCGTAGATGTGCTGGACGTGATGCTCGGCCGTGCGCCGGGAGATGACCAGCCGGGCGGCGATCTCCGAGTTGCTGCAACCCCGTGCCAGCAGGCCGAGCACCTCCACCTCGCGGTCGGTGAGTCCCAGGGGTAGTCGCCTCCGGCGCACCGGTGCCGTCTGTCCCGCGGCTGCCAGTACCGCGGCTACCGCATCGTTGTCGAGTGTGCCTCGGCGTGCTTCGTCGAGCAGTCGTTGCACTGCCTGGTCCGGTGAAGGGGCGGCCCGATGTGGGCGGTGCTCGGTCAGCGCCTGGAACGTGTCGGCGGCGGCCAGGACACGTGCCGGCATCGACAGGTCGTGCGCAGTGCAACCGCGGAAGTATCCGCTGCCGTCCTGCCTCTCGTGGTGCCGGCCGACCAGAGGGGCGAGCCGGGCGAGCTCGGTTGAACCAGCCAGGATGCGCTCCGAGTAGTACGGGTGCAGCCGCACCTGTTCCCACTCGTCAGCGGTCAGCGGACCGGGTTTGTCCCAGACCGCGTTGGAGACCGCCACCCGGCCGACGTCGTGCAACAGTGCGGCCACCTCGAGCTCCGTCCCGGACCCGGCCGGCAGGAGCTGTTCGGCCGCCCGACCCGCAACTGCGGCGACCGCTCGCGAGTGGCCAACCAGGTAGGGGCTCTTGACGTCGGCCAGGTCCCCGAAGACCTCGGCGACGTGGCGCAGGTCGCGCACCATCACGTGTGGCCGGGGTTCGGTGTCGAGGACGACGCTGCGCGGGTCCGTTCCCCCGAGGTCGTGGAACCATTCCGCGGCGTTGCCTGCAAAGTGGGCCACGAGGCTCGGATCCAGCATGCCGCCTCCACGCCGCCGAACGGCTTCGACGGCGGTGTCCTTCCCGCCGATCGCCTCGAAGAGGAGGGCGATGCCGGTGAGCCGCGCGATGCGTGCGCCGACCGGGAGGTCGTCGCCGTTCAGGCCCTTCGGCCCGCTGTTGCCCCGCCACATGTCGTAGACGTGGAAGAGGCTGGCCTGAACCTCCTTCGGCAGGCCCAGTCGTCGAGCGGAGTCGCGGCCGATCTCACAGGCCGTGGTGGTGAGCTCATGTCCCCAACGTCCGCCCTGGCTGACAGCGGTGAGCGTGAGCCGCGCTCGTTCGAGGGGTGGCTTCCCCTGGGTCAGGGTGGGAAGAAAGGTCCCGAAGAGGTCCCTCGACGACGCAGCGTTGGTGCGCCCGGCGGCCACGTTGACGGCGCGCTCGTCGCCGAACAGCAGAGCCGTCTCGTGGGCGTAGCCCGCACAGCCGACGTGATGCAACAGGGCCGTGTAGAAGGCTGCTCTGGCGTCCTCTGTCGGCACGTCGAGGGATCGCGCCATGCTTGCCGCCAGCGCGCACGACCGCAGGGCCGTACCGACCTGGAGCCCGAAGCCCAGGTCGGCAAACCGCGACAACCCCGCCAGCAGCTCCGCGAGCCTGACGGCCACCATCCTCAGAGACTAGGCCGCGCGATCGCCGGGTCAGCGGTGTGCGGGCCCAGCCGCCGATCACGGCAGATGGGGCTCAACCAGCAGGGCCACCTCCTCGGCAGTGCGGCAGGCGAGCAGGAAGGCTCTGCTATCCCTATGGGGTATTGGTCCCGGTTCCGGTGCGGAGCGGGCCACGAGCAAGCTGGGAAGGGACCTCACGTGTCGCGGTCAGCATCGCCCCCGCTGGTAGTCATCACTGGTGCCGGCGGCACCATCGGATCGGTACTGCGCGACTCCCTCGACGACAGCCTGTTCACGCTGCGTCTGGTCGACCGCCGCACCCTCCAGCCCCGGTCTGCGAAGGAAGACATTCGTGAGCTCGATCTCCGCGATCTGCACGCGACCCAGGACGCTCTCGCCCACGCCGACGCAGTCGTACACCTGGCCGCACGTCCCGACGAGGCGTCCTTCGACGAGATCCTGCAGGACAACGTGGTGCCGACCTTCAACGTGTACGAGGCGTCCCGGCGCAGCGGCGTGCGCCGCATCGTCTTCGCCAGCAGCGTCCACGTCTCCGGCTATCGCCCCTGGGGGCAACGGACCACACCCAGCGACCCGCTCCGACCCGACACCTTCTACGCCCTGAGCAAGGTCTACGGAGAGCACCTGGGGCAGATGTACGCCGACCGCTACGGCATGGAGGTGGTGAACCTGCGCGTCGTCGGCTTCGCGACCGAGCCCGATGACCCCGCCTTTCTCTGGGGCTGGCTCAGTCCGGGCGACACGGTCCGGTTGTTCACTGCCGCTCTGACCGCCCCTCTGCACGCGCCGGTCACCTGCTACGGCATCTCCCGCAACCAGCGCCGCTTCTACAGCGAGGATGGCTGGCGCGAGCTCGGGTACGAACCGCGCGACGATGCGGAACTGTTCGCCTCCCGCTGGCCCGACGCCGTTCCGCCGCGCCTGCAAGGCATGGAGTTCGCCGACCCGGGCTACACCGGCAAGTAGCGCCGCTTCATGCGCCCCCAGGCGTGGACGACCTGCTGCCGTTCGTGTCAACACGTCGACCAGCGCCACGCTCACGGAGGAGTCCCGCGACGAAGAGGCAACCGAACGCGAGTGTTCCGCCCGGTGCCGGGTGTCCAGCCAGCAGGAACACCGCGGCAAGGCCGAGGAACACCCATTCCGGCCGCGGTGCACCTTGGCGGCGAGCGGCCAGCGCGAGGGCACCGACGGCCAGGAGCCACCCACCCGTACCCACGATGCTGAGCGCGAAGGGTGGGCTCACGCCCGGCCAGTCCTTGACCACCTCGAAGACGCCCTCCTGCTGGGCAGCTGTGAGGTCACGGGCACTGCGCATCGCGAGCCCGGTGCCGATGCCGGCGATGGTGTCGTAGGCACTGAAGAAGATGAGGAAGAGCCACAGCCCGACCTGGGTCGGCCAGGCAAGCGCACGTCCGTAGGTGTCGGCAAGCAAGAGCACGGACAACGCGACCAACCCGGCGAGCGCCAGCTGGATGCCGTGGAAGACGGCGAACCATGTCGACACGTCCATCACAGCCTGCGCGGTCACGTCCGGCCTGGGATGGACGATCTCGAGGCCGGCGAGCAGGAGCGGCGGGAGCAGGATCAGGACGCGACGAAGCCGCACCGGGAGCCGCCACACCGGACCTGCTTGGTACCGCGGGGCCCCGCCCGCAGCCTCTGTCGACATCGTCTGCTTCCCCCTTCAGTCGAAACCTATTCGGCCGCCGGGTCTGGGGTCTACCGTCCAGTGACGAGATTGTTCGCGGGACCTGCAGATCTGGGTGCCTCCGCGGCGGCTCACCGTGATGGCCGCAGCGTCGGACCTGTCCCCCCGCGAATCGGAGGCGGTCTCATGCGGAGTTTGCTCGGAGATCTGTGGCGAGCGGGGCGGTTCACCCCGGCTCAGCCGTACCAGCGTTTCGCCTACCTCTGCGCCGCACTCCTGGTGCTCAGCGGCGTGTTCCACGGGGCGGTCTATCTCGTTGACGGTGGGTCGTGGGAAGGGCCGGTGTCCTGGCGCAAGCCGGTCGTGTTCGGCTTGTCGTTCGGCGTCACCCTCGCGACTCTCACGTGGTTCATGGGCTTCCTTCGGCCGCGGAAGGCAGCGGGGTGGGCGGTCGTGGGGACGTTCGCCGTCGCATCGATCGGCGAGGTCTTCCTCATCTCGATGCAGAAGTGGCGCGGGGTGGCGTCGCATTTCAACGAGGACACCGGGTTCGACGCTTCCGTGTTCTCCACGATGGGCATGCTGGTCTCGCTGGTAGGGCTGTTGACGGTCGTCATCACGATCTGGTCCTTCACCCGGATAGACGCGCCGCCGAGCCTGACCTGGGCCATTCGCACCGGCCTGGTGCTGATGCTGGTCAGTCAGGCCGTGGGCGTGCAGATGATCATCGAAGGGGGAAACACTTTCGGCGCTGCCGGAGCGTTGAAGGTGCCGCATGCGTTCACGTTGCACGCCGTCCAGGTGCTCCCGGCCCTGGCACTTGTGCTGTCCCTCGGCGACTCTGCGGAGTCCCGCCGGACCAGAGTCGTGTTCCTCGGTGCGGCCGGATACGCCGTCCTGATCGCCTCGACGATGGTGCAGACGTATGGCGGGGACGGCCCGCTGGATCTCGGTGTCCTGACGTCCGGACTCGCGCTGATCGGGATGGGTCTCCTGGCCACCAGCGCGGTGATGGCTCTACGTGGTCTCGGCTCGCGCGTACGACCGCCAAGCACGTCGCCGTCAAGCCGGCCGCCATCCGGCCCGCAGTCCGGCCGACTCCCTCGCCAGCAGACACCGGCCGCGCCGACGTCCGAGAAGCCGGCGACCAAGGAGCAGGAGGGCGTGGACACGTGAGGTCCACCCCCCTTTGCGACAGATGAGTACTGACAGGACGCTCACCTCTGCTGCTCGGTCCACTCCCGGTTGAGAATCGCGAAGAGGAACTCACTGCCCCACGCGCCCTTGAAGAACACGTTCTCGTGAAAGTGCGCCTCGCGGCGCATCCCCACCCGCTCGAGCAGTGCGGCTGCGGGCGCGTTGAGCGCATCGGTGACAGCTGTCACCCGGTGCAGCCCCAGCGTCCCGAAGGCGTAGTCGAGCAGGGCCTGCAGCGCCTCGGTGCCGTAGCCCTTGCCCTGCTGAGCGGGTGCGAGCGTGAACCCGATTTCCGCCTCGCGCGGCTCGCTCTCGTCCACCTTGAGAGCGAGGTCGCCGACGAGCGCGCCGCCAGCACGCTCCTCCAGTGCGAACTGGTACCAGCTGCCCGGGAGTCCCGGTCTGGCTCCCTGCATCGACTCGATGAGCGACCGACCGAGCTCGAGCGTGTATCCGCTCCAGCTCTGGTAGCGCGCGACATCCGGGTCGGCGCGGTAGGCCACGAAGGCCTCGAGGTCTCCGTGCGTGAAAGGACGCACGATCAGGCGGTGCGTCTCGAAGAACAAGGGGGATGGGCACATGTGCTGCGACCATAGCCAGAGGCGGTGCTCTTATGATCCGAGCGTGTCGGCTCCGGTGCTCGCGACCAAGCTGTTCGCGCCGACCCGGCGCCCGCAGCTTGTCGCACTCCCGCGACTTCTCGAGCGGCTCGACACCAGGCTCGACGCCGGCCATCGGCTCACCCTCGTGTCCGCACCGGCCGGCTTCGGCAAGACCACGCTGCTCGGCGACTGGCTCACGCATCTTGATGAGCGCCAGACCCGTACGCACGTCGCGTGGCTCTCACTCGACGACGGCGACAACGACCTGACGCGTCTGCTGACCCACCTGGTCGCTGCCCTCCGTAGCGTCGGCCTCGACGTCGACGACGCGGACCGCGACTCCCTTCGCGTCGCCTCGGTCTCCGACGAGTTGGTCGTTCTCGTCAACGACATCACTCAGGCGAGTCAACAGGCGCCCGACGAACACTGGGTCCTGGCGCTCGACGACTACCACGCCATCGAAGCACCTGACGTGCATGAGGCGGTGACCTTCCTGCTCGACCACGTTCCCGACCACTGGCACCTGCTGATGGCGACCCGCTCCGATCCGCCTCTTCCGCTGGCCCGGCTGCGTACTCGCGCGCACCTCACCGAGGTGCGCGCAGCCGATCTGCGCTTCACCCCCGCTGAGGCAGCCGAGTTCCTCAACCAGGTGATGGGCCTGGACCTCACGGCCGCCGATGTCGCTGCGCTCTCCCTGCGCGGCATCCCCGAGCGGACAGAGGTCGCCGGCTTCATCGACGCGTTCACCGGGAGCAACCGGTTCGTCATCGACTACCTCGCTGACGAGGTTCTCGCCCGGCAGCCTCCCGACGTACGGGACTTCCTGCTTCGCACCGCCGTCCTCGACCGGCTCACCGGGCCACTGTGTGACGGCGTCACGGGTCGAGCCGACGGCACCCGCATGCTGGCGGACCTCGAGCGTGACAACCTCTTCCTCGTCCCGCTCGACACCCAGCGCTCCTGGTACCGCTACCACCACCTGTTCGCCGACGTCCTGGAGGCGCGTCTGCTCTCCGAGCACGCTGACGACGTGCCGGGCCTGCACCAGCGGGCCAGTGCCTGGTACGCCTCGCACGACCTGGTCACCGATGCGGTCCGGCACGCGCTCGCCGCCGAGGACTTCGACCGTGCCGCCTTCCTGATGGAGGAAGCCCTGCCGCAGATGCGACGCGGCCGGCAGGACAGCGTGCTGCTGGCATGGACGCGTTCGTTGCCGGAGTCCGTGGTGCGCCGGCGTCCGGTGCTCAGCATCATGGCGGGCTGGTCGCTGCTGATGTCGGGTGAGCTCGACGCGGTCGAGTCCCGGCTCGACGACGCCGAGGCGGCGCTGGCGGCCGGCGCCCGCGACCAGACCATGGCCGCAGCGTGGGCGGACTCCCGAGAGTGCGGGCACCGTCGGCCCGGCGCGCCAGCGTCGCGCCATTCTAGGGCGACGTCGCCTCGGACCATTGGGCTCGCCGGAGGATGTCGCGCATCGCATCGGGGTCCGCATCGGCGTCGCGTGGGTCATCGGGCCACAGCTCGACGACGCCGGTCGCCCATGTTGCCCAGCGCGCCACCATCGCGTACCAGTCGGTGAAGAAGGCGCCGGCGAGCATGCCCTGCGCGGCACGCTGCTGGAAGGGTCCCACCCCGCTGGCGTATGCCTGCGCTGCCTCCACGTTGTCCCGGTTACGTTCCTCGGCCCAGGTCCGGGCTGCGCTCAGCTGGACGAGAACGTCCGCCTTGGTGCCGTTCTCCGCGAACATCACCTTGAGCAGTTGCTCGAACTCCAGCACCGGGCCGTGACCCGGCTCACCGTGCCAGGCTGCCAACGCACGACGTCCCTTGGCGGTGATGCGGTACACGGTGCGGGCTCGCCGTCCCACCTTCTCCTGGTTGGCCCGCGCCAGACCGTGCGCGACGAGCTTCTTCGGCTCCTCGTAGAGCTTGCTCTTCGCACGCGGCCACACTCGCCCCAGGCTCCTGTCCATCTGCCGGGTGAGTTCGTATGTGCTCCACGGCTGCACCGACAGCAGGCTCAGAATCGCGTATGACGTCGTGGTGAGGTCGCCTGGTCTTGACATCTCAGTCCCTTTGGGAGTAAGTGTGTAGTCCCATCGGGACTATATAGGAGGTGAAGACATGACGGCGCCCCCCGCGCTGGACGTGGACGCCGCACACCGCGAACAGCTGGCCGCCTGGGACGGCGACGAAGGTGCGTACTGGGCAGCCAACGCCGACCACTTCGACCGTGCGCTGGCGGCCTACCAGGAGCGCTTCATGGCCGCGGGTGGGATCGCGCGTGACGCTCGAGTGCTCGACATCGGCTGCGGCACAGGGGCGTCGACCATCGACGCCGCCCGGTTGGCACCGAAGGGGTCAGCCCTCGGCGTCGACCTGTCCTCGGCGATGCTTCGCGTTGCCCGAGTGACGGTCGAGCGAGAAGGGCTGGTCAACGCTTCGTTCGAGCAGGCCGACGCGCAGATCCACCCGTTCGTCCCCGACTCCTTCGACGTCGCGATCAGCCGGACGTCCGCGATGTTCTTTGCTGACAAGCCCACGGCGTTCGCAAACATCGCCCGCGCTCTTCGCCCCGGCGGTCACCTGGCGTTGCTGGTCTGGCAATCGGTGCCCACCAACGAGTGGTTCCTCGAGATATCCACCGCGCTCACCGCGGGACGCCGGCTGCCGACGCCTCCACCGAACGGCCCTCAGCCGTTCTCGATGAGCGATCCGGATCGGACGCGGAGCTGGCTCGTCGCCTCCGGCTTCGGCGACGTGGAGGTCGAGGGGGTGGCCGCGCCCATGTGGTTCGGCGCCGACATCGACGACGCTCTCCGGTTCATTCTCGGTCAGGTCGGCTGGATGCTCAACGGTCTGGACGACAGCGGCAGGCGCCGAGCCATCGACGACCTCAGCAGCCGCATCGCGAGACACCAGGGCCTGAACGGCGTCACCTTCGGCTCGGCCTGCTGGCTGGTCACCGCGTCACGGGTCTAGACAGCCTCGGCGTTCCCGATATTCGCTGCCCTCCAGGGTCGCCTAGGGTGGGCTCCCACCGTCACCGAAGACGCACCGAAGAGGAGTCGCTCGTGCGCGTGTCCACCCGCAACCGACTGAGGGAACCGTCATCGAGGTGAAGCTCGGCAGCGTCATGGCCACCGTCAAGGTGAAGCTCGACGGTGGCGAACAGGTCGTGACCGCATCTATCACCAAGGAAGCAGCCGAGGAGCTCAGCCTGACGGAGGGCTCGGTAGCGACAGTGCTGGACAAGTCCACCGAGGTCATGCTCGCGGTCGAGTGACCCCGCGCCCCGACGGTGTCGCACCCGCTCGGCTCGCTCCCGCAACGGAGTGCGCTGGCCCCACCCGGGCGGGTGAGCGTGAAGCACCAGATACCGGTTGCACAGATGAGTTCCGCGCGCTTGGCCGGTCTGAACGACTGACACCGCACGCAAAGAAGGATGGCGACCATGAAGTTGACAGTGACCACGTTCGTCTCGGTCGACGGAGTGATGCAGGGGCCAGGCGGCGCTGAAGAAGACCGCACCGATGGATTCGAGCGGGGCGGCTGGCTGGTGCCGCACTTCGACGACGAGCTCGGGCAGTTCATGGACGAGGTGTTCCAGCGGGTCGATGCGTTCCTGCTCGGCCGGCGGACGTACGAGATCTTCGCAGGCTCGTGGGGGCAGATGGCCGATCCCGAGGCCAACCCCGTGGCGGCGGGCCTCAACACGTTGCCCAAGTACGTGCCGTCCACGACGCTCAAGGACCCGGAGTGGGCGAACACGACCGTGCTCTCCGACGACGTTGCCGCGAAGGTGCGCGAGCTGAAGGCGCAACCTGGGCGGGAGCTACAGGTGCACGGGAGCGGCGCGCTGGTGCGCTGGCTGCTCGACAACGACCTGGTCGACGAGCTCAACCTCATCATCTTCCCGGTCATCGTGGGCGACGGCACGCGGCTGTTCGCGACCAAGAGCCAGGACACGGCGCTCGAGCTGGTCGAGTCGCGGACCACCCCGAAGGGCGTGACGGTCCAGGTCTACCGGAACGCCGGGCGCCCCGAGTACGGGACCGCCGAGGTCGAGTGACCGCACCGAGCTCGACGTGAGCACCTAGTCGGCTGAGTCCAGCTCCTGGCAGCTCTCGGTGGTGGCGATGGCGTCCTGCAGCTCGCTGCCGGTATCGAGTGCGGCGAGGTTGTTCAGGGTCGCCTCGATCTCGCCGGAGATGGTCGAGATCGACCCGGTGATGGTCGCCGCCTGGGCGATCATGTCGTCGGCCGTGGACGTTTCGTCGCCGGTGGCACCGTTGAGGGTGTCCACCTCCGACGCCACGTTGTCGGACAGGCTGGTGAGCTCCTCCTGGAGCTCCTCGCCGGCCTCGATGTCGGGCGGGCCGAGACCGGCCACCTCGTCAGCGAGTGCCCCGGTGGCGTCGGCGACGCCGGTGGCCGCCTCATTGAAGCTGTTGACGCTGACGTTCTTGGGATCCTCCAGCGTGGCGGTTGCCGTGGTGATGTCGACCCGCCAGGTGGCCACGGCCGTGCAGACACCGTCGACCCAGTCCTCCACGCTCGACGCGCTCTCCGTCGTCTCGCTCGGGGTCGCGCTCGGCTCGTCGTCGCCGGAGTCACCACACCCGGCCGCCAATACCGCGAACGCCGTGACCGTACCGAGGACCGCTACCCGTTTCAGCACCAGCGAGACACCCACCATGGCTGTCAGGTAACGCCCTCGACCGCCGCACCGCATCGTCCGGCACGGATGAGACACGGGCAGGCCCCGACCAACCTGCACAGAAACTTCACGAGTCGTCCCCGATTCCCGGCTGCGAAGACTCATACGCTCGAGCACATGAACGGGCCCACCCGCCGGATCCTCGTCGTCGAGGACGAGCCCGTCATCAACGAGGCGGTCACCGACCGGCTGGTCGCGGAGGGGTACGAGGTCGTCCGCGCGTGGGACGGGCCGGGGGCGGTAGATGAGTTCACCGCGCACCACCCGGACCTCGTCCTCCTCGACGTGATGCTCCCCGGCTTCGACGGGCACGAGGTCTGCCGGCGCATCCAGGCCGTCCGGCCGGTGCCTGTGCTGATGCTCACCGCGCGGGACGACGAGGCCGATGTGCTGGTCGGGCTCGCCGTCGGCGCCGACGACTACCTCACCAAGCCCTTCCGCATGCGCGAGCTGGTCGCGCGCGTCGCAGCACTGCTGCGCCGCGTCGACCGAGCCGCGGAGCTGGTCGACCAGGCTGCTGCCGACCTGGGGGACCTGCGCATCGAGACCGGGCCCCGCCGGGTGTGGTCCGGTGACGACGAGGTGCACCTGACGCCGACCGAGTACGACCTCCTGCTGTGCCTCGCAGCCAGCCCCGGCGTCGTGCTCACCCGGGAGCAACTGCTGGCCGAGGTGTGGGGCTGGCCGGGCGCATCAGGGACCCGCACGGTGGACAGCCACGTGAAGGCCCTGCGCGCCAAGATCGGAGCAGATCGCGTGCGCACCGTGCACGGGGTCGGGTACGCGCTCGAGACCCGAGCCGCCCCATGAGCGTCCGCGCGCTCGACCCGGTCCGCTCCGTCAAGGTCAAGCTGGGGTTGCTGGTGGCGGCGAGTGTCACGGTCGCCTCGGTCATCGCCACCATCGGCTCCGCTGCTGGAGTGCCGATCTGGCTCAGCATCCCGGTCACGATCGCCCTGGCGCTCGCCGTCACCCAGCTCCTCGCGGTCGGCATGACATCGCCGCTGCGGGAGATGACCGTCGCCGCCAGGCGCATGGCGAAGGGGGACCACTCCGTGCGGGTCGCCGCCCCCTCGCGGGACGAGGTCGGCGAGCTGGCCCGGGCCTTCAACCGGATGGCCGAGGAGCTCGCCGGGGTGGACCGGCAGCGCCGCGAGCTGGTCGCCAACGTCAGTCACGAGCTCCGCACGCCGTTGACCGCGCTGTGCGCACTGTTGGAGAACCTGGCCGACGGCGTCGCTGATCCCGACCCCGAGACGCTGCGCGCCGCGCTGGACCAGGGCGAGCGGATGACGGCCCTGGTCACCGATCTGCTCGACCTCTCGCGGGTCGACGCCGGCAAGGCGCGGCTCGCCCGCGAGACCGTCGAGGTGCGGCCGCTGCTGGAGGCCGCCGTCGCCGGGTCCCGGGTCGGCGGTCGCGACGTCGGGTACGCCGTACACGTCAGCCCGCCCGAGCTCACCGTGCAGGGCGACCCTGCTCGGCTGCACCAGCTGGTCGCCAATCTGCTGGACAACGCGTCCCGGCACAGCCCACCGGGGGCGACGGTGACGATCCGCGCCGGAGCCAGCGACGACCGCTGGCAGCTGGAGGTTGCCGACGAGGGCCCCGGCGTCGCGCGGGCGGACCGTGGGCGCGCCTTCGAACGGTTCGGGACCCTCAGCGACGTCGACGGTGGTGGCGGCACCGGGCTCGGCCTCGCGATCGCCCGCTGGGTCACCGACCTGCACGACGGGACGATCGGCTTCGCCGAACCCGAGCCCGGCGCGCACGGCGCCCGCGTACGCGCCGACCTCCCGCTCGTCCCCACCCGTTCACGCCAGCAGCAGATCCCGATGCCGGAGCCCGCGACCGCGCCAGTGGGCAGCCACATCACCGCGGCACCGACGTCCCCGAGCCGGACGGCCGCCTCGTCGCTGACCGAGACGATCTTCGGCGACTTCTGGCCTGACGATGCCGTCCCGGGCAACGTCGCCGTTCTGCTCGGTGCTCTCGTTGTGGGTGTGCTCGCAGGAGTGGTGCTGCCGTTCCGCGACCTCGGGCTGGGCGTGTTCCTGGTGCTGGTGGCGGCCGGCGGCGTCCTGCTCGCGGCGAGCCGCTACCGGCGCGACCCGTTCACCCTGACCTGCGCCTCCCTGTGCCTGGCACTGTCGGCCAGCGTCGTCGTCCGGGACGCGGAGTGGATCGCGGTGCTGTGCCTGTTCGCCGGCGCCGGCCTGTGCGCGGTGGGACTGGTCCGCGGCCGCAGCGTGCCGTCCTTCGTCCTGGCCTGCCTCGCCTGGCCGCTCGCGGGGCTGCGCGGCCTGCCCTGGCTCGGCCGCACGGTGCGTAGCATCACGGGGCGGGGCAGCGGGGCAGCCCTGCTGCGCACCGCGCTGTGGTCGGTGCTCGGCATCATCGTGTTCGCCTTGCTGTTCGCCTCGGCCGACGCGCTCTTCGCCGAGTGGGCTGGCGCCCTCGTACCGGATCTCGGGTGGGGGGACTTCGCTCTCCGCGCCTTCGTCGCCGTGGCCATCGGCGGCATCGTGCTGGCCGGCGCCTACCTAGCCCTCAACCCGCCCGGTGCCGATCGCGGCGAGCGTGCCACTCGTCCGGTCGTGCACCGGTTCGAGTGGCTGGCACCGGTGCTGGTCGTCGACGCGGTGTTCCTCGTGTTCCTGGTGGCGCAGGCCACGGTGATCTTCGGCGGCCACGACTACCTGGAGCGCACCACCGGGCTGACCTACGCCGAGTACGTGCACCAGGGCTTCGGGCAGCTGACGGTCGCCACCGCGCTCACCCTGCTGGTCGTCTGGGCGGCGACGCGCAAGGCACCAAGGGAGACGTCGTCCGACCGGGCGTGGATCCGGGCCTCGCTCGGCCTGCTCTGTGCGTTGACGCTGATCGTCGTCGCCTCCGCGTTGTACCGGATGGACGTGTACCAGGACGCCTACGGGTTCACCCGACTGCGCCTGCTGGTCGACGTGTTCGAGGGCTGGCTGGGACTGCTGGTTGTCGCCACCCTGGCCGGCGGCGTCGCGCTGCGGGCGGCGTGGCTGCCCCGGTTCGGGTTGATCAGCGGCGTGGTGCTGCTGCTCGGTCTGGCGGCCCTCAACCCCGATGCCTGGATCGCCCGGCAGAACCTCGACCGGTACGACGCCACCGGCGAGGTCGACTGGCACTACCTCGGCGATCTCTCCGACGACGCCCTCCCGGAGCTCGCCACGCTGCCCCAGTCCCTCGCCGAGTGCGCGCTGACGCTCGACGGCCGGGAGAGCGACGACTGGCTGGAGTGGAACCTCGGTCGCTCCCGGGCGCGTGAGTTCATCGACGCGCACTCAGCCGACTGGCAGCACCGGGACCAGTGCCCTGGGCAGACCGGCGACTGAACCGGCCTGCCGTCCGGCCGCACGATCACCGGGTGGCGACCTGCTGGTCGGGTGGCCGCGGCGCGTCCGCCAGCAGGTTGAGTCGCAGCCAGCTGGGAAAGGCCCGGACCAGCGCCCGAGGCCCGTTGACCGAGATCGCCCCGGAGCGCATCGTCGGGCCGAGAGGCCGGTCACCCATCCACACCAGGATCATCGAACGCAGGTCGGCGTCGACGGTGAGGTCGATGCCGAACCCCGGGTCGGACAGGCAGACGTCGACCTCGGTCCGGTCGAGCTTCACCCACCAGGTCGGGCGCCCCCGGCTGATGCCCTGGAACGAGAACTGGATCACCAGTCGACGGTCGGGGACGCGTCCCAGGTCGATGCGCCTGCGCATGTCCCACATGAGCAGGGCGGGGTCGAGCTGCTCGGGCACGACCTCGTCACGGGCCCACCGCTGGCCCCAGACGCCGAGCCCCTCCACCACTGGCCAGAGCTCCCGACCCGCCGGGGTGAGCTCGTACTCCTTGCGCGTCCCCCTGCCGGGCCGACGCTGGATGACGCCGGTGCGTTCGAGGCGGCGCAGGCGCTGGGAGAGCAGCGTCGGGGACATCAGCGGCACGCCCCGCTGGATCTCCGCGAAGCGCCTGCTCCCGCTGAACATCTCCCGCACGACCAGCAACGTCCAGCGCTCACCGAGGACGTCCAGCGCCGCGGCGACCGGACAGAACTGCCCATAGGTCCGCATGGGTCCGATCATATTTTCACCGTTGCTACAGATCCAGTAGTTGAACCGAACGGGAGGTCGCACCGAGGCTCGAAGCATCGGATGGACGGGAGAGCGGACATGGCGGCGAACGAGTACGACGTCATCGTGGTCGGTGCGCGGTGTGCGGGCGCACCGGCGTCGATGCTGTTGGCCCGCAAGGGCTATCGGGTCCTGATGGTGGATCGGGCGACCTTTCCCAGTGACACGCTCTCGACGCACCTGGTTCACCCGCCGGGCGTGGCGGCGCTGCGTCGATGGGGTCTGCTCGACGAGCTGACGGCGACCCGGTGTCCACCGATCGACACGTATGCGTTCGACTTCGGGCCGTTCACCATCTCCGGAGCGCCCGGGACCGAGGAGACGCCGGTCGCGTACGCCCCGCGGCGGACGGTGCTGGACCAGCTGCTCGTGGACGCCGCAGCCGCGGCGGGAGCCGAGATCCGGGAGGGGTTCGCCGTCACGGAGGTGATCGTCGAGGACGGCCGGGTCACCGGTGTCCGCGGGCGCCCCAGGGGCGGTGGGCAGACCGTCAGCGAGCACGCCCGGGTGGTCATCGGCGCGGACGGACGCCACTCGCTCGTGGCCAAGCAGGTCAAGCCCGCGTGCTACCACGAGAAGCCGCCGCTGCTCTGCGGGTACTACTCCTACTGGAGCGGGCTACCGATGAACGGCCGCTTCGAGACCTACTCCCGCCCGGGCCGGGCGTTCGCCGCGTGGCCGACCAACGACGATCTGACCCTGGTCATCGGCGGCTGGCCCATCGCCGAGCTCAAGGCGAACCGCGAGGACATCGACGGCAACTACCTCACGATGTTCGACCTGGCACCGACCTTCGCGGAGCGGATCCGCACCGCAACCCGCGTCACGCGGATCGTCGGCACCACCGTGCCCAACTACTTCCGCAGACCGTACGGGCCCGGCTGGGCGTTGGTCGGAGATGCCGGGTACAACAAGGACTTCATCACCGCCCAAGGCATCCACGACGCGTTCCGCGACGCCGAGCTGTGTGCCACGGCACTGGACGAGGCACTGACCGAGACCCGCTCGTACGACGCCGCGATGGCGGACTACCACTCGGCACGCGACTCCTGTGTGTTGCCGATGTACGAGATGACCACGCAGCTCGCGACGCTCGACCCACCGCCACCCGACCTCGAGCAGCTCCTCGGTGCGGTGCACGGCAACCAGGACGCGATGGACGCGTTCGCGCGGGTCAACGCCGGCGTCACCTCGCCGGCCGAGTTCTTCTCCGACGTCAACGTCGAGCGCATCGTCAACGCAGCCGCAGCACGAGCCGGCTAGGTCAGTTCACGCACAGACAGAAGGGGTGCCCGGCCAGATCGAGGAACACCCGGAAGGACGTGCCCGGCTGGTGCTCGTGCTTGGTCGCGCCGCGCTCGAGCACGGCCGCCTCGGCGGTGTCGAGGTCGTCGACGATCACGTCGAGATGCATCTGCTGAGGCACCTCCTGGCCCGGCCAGACCGGCGGGGCGTAGGCCTCCACCTGCTGGAAGGAGATGCACTGACCGTCGTCCGAGCGGATCTCCGCCCAGTCGGCGGCGCCCGTGACCTTCCAGTCCAGCAGCGAGCCGTAGAACGCCGCGAGGGCGCCCGCGTCGGGACAGTCGATGACGAAGCCTGGGAAGCGCGCGATAGCCATGCCGGCACGCTACGCGTGCCCACCGACACCCCAGAAATGGGCGCGAACGACGAGGGCCAGGTCAGCGGGCTCGTGGACTCCGGTGTCGACCACGAGGTCGTAGGTGATGCCGGCGTGGACCGACTCCGCCTGGTTCGCCGCCATCCCGGTGATCCGGTCTCCCCGGGCGGCCTCGCGCGCGGCCACGATGTCGGGCGCGCACCGGACCCCTACCCAGCCCACCGCGAGGCCGAGCAGTGCCTCCTGCCAGCGCTGCTGTGCGACCGGACCGCTCACGACGTTGTCCTCCACCAGGAGATGGGCACCGGCTGCCGCCATCGCGGCGACCCCGGACCTCCACTGATGCTCCAGCTCGACGAAGGCCGGCCCCACCCCGACGCTGCCGTCCTCCGCCAGGTCCAGACCGCCGGCCCCGAAGAGCCTGGGTGGCGCGGCGTCGATGAGGGTGTCCACGCCGAGCCGCAGCCAGTACCCGTCGAGCACGTCCTGCAGGCTGCGCGCCAGCGTGGACTTGCCTGAGCTGGACCCGCCGTTGAGCAGCAGCACCCGTGGTGGGCCGGCGTTCATGCGTTCGCTCCTCGTCGGCAGTGTCGATCGCGTGTCGATCAGGAGGTTCCACGTTTGGCCGGGGTACAAACGACGTCAACGGGAACGGTTCGGACGGTCGCAGGCGCCCTCGTGGGCGAGCTCGGACGCCGAGCCGACGGCTAGACCCTCTTGGGGGCGTCATGACCACCACCGAACCGTCCGCCTCGGTCTACCCGGTGCGCCTCGAGATCGACTACCAGGAGCAGCACAGTCGGCTGACCACCTTCTTCCGACTGATCCTTGCCATTCCCATCTGCATCCTCGCTGCCATCCTGACGTCCGGCGCCACCCAGACCTCGTACGACGAGAGCGGCGACGTGGTGAGCACGACAAGCGGCGGCATCGCCGCCGGTCTGTTCCTGGCAACGCTGCTGATGATCCTGTTCAGGAAGCGATACCCCCGCTGGTGGTTCGACTTCGCGTTGGAGCTGACCAGGTTCAGCACCCGCATCGGCGCGTACGTCGGGCTGCTCACCGACCGGTATCCGTCGACTGTCGACGCGCAGAGCGTCCACCTCGACATCGACTACCCGGACGCCGAACGCGACCTGAACCGATGGCTGCCGCTGGTGAAGTGGCTGCTCGCGATCCCGCACTTCATCGTGCTCATCGTGTTGTCCATAGCTGGCTTCTTCGTCGTCGTCATCGCGTGGTTCGCGATCCTGTTCACCGGTCGCTTCCCACGTGGGTTGTTCGACTTCCTGGTCGGCGTCAACCGCTGGTGGCTGCGGGTCCAGGCGTACGCCTTCCTTCTCGTCACCGACCGCTACCCGCCCTTCTCCCTCACCTGAGCCCGCCGCGAGAGGCGATCCGTAGAATCCTCTCCCAAGCGCGCCCGAGGAGATGGTGGTGCCGACGCTCCTGCTCGAGACGAAGCTCTACGTCCCGAGACCGCGACGTGCGCTGGTGCCGCGTCCGCGACTGAGCGAGAGGCTGGACCGCGGGACGACGTCGAAGCTGATGCTCGTCTCCGCACCGGCCGGCTTCGGCAAGACGACGCTGCTGGCCGAGTGGCTGGCCGCCGACCCGGCCGCTGCGACGGACGAGCGAGCCGGCGCGTGGCTGTCCCTCGACCGGGCGGACAACGATCCCACGTCCTTCTGGACGTACGTCATCGCGGCGCTGCGGACGGTGGCGCCCGGGGTCGGAGAAGCCGAGCTCGCCCTCCTGCAGACCTCGCCACCGCCCCCGATCGACTCGGTGCTGACCACGCTGCTCAACGACCTCGGCGGTCTCACGAGCGACGTCGTGCTGGTCCTCGACGACTACCACGTCATCGACGCGCGCGACGTACAGGAGGGGATGGCGTTCCTGCTGGAGCACCTCCCGGCACGGGTGCACCTGGTGATCGCCAGCCGCGCCGATCCGGCGCTGCCGCTGGCCCGGCTGCGAGGGCGGGGCGAGCTGGTCGAGATCCGCGCCGCCGATCTGCGCTTCACGCCGGACGAGGCCGCCGAGTACCTCAACGAGGTGATGGGCCTGGTGCTGACGAGCCAGGACGTCGCAGCACTGGAGGGGCGCACCGAGGGCTGGATCGCCGCGCTCCAGCTGGCGGCGCTCTCGATGCAGGGCCGGGACGACGTCGCCGGCTTCATCGCCGGCTTCGCCGGGGACGACCGCTACATCGTCGACTACCTGGTCGAGGAGGTCTTGCAGCGTCAGCCCGAACGAGTCCGCACCTTCCTCCTCCAGACGTCCATGCTGAGCCGGCTGAACGGCTCGCTGTGCGATGCCGTCACCGGCCAGGACGGCGGCAAGGCCATGCTGGAGGCGCTCGATCGCGGCAACCTGTTCCTGGTCCCGCTGGACGACCGCCGCCAGTGGTACCGCTACCACCATCTGTTCGCCGACGTGCTGCGTGCGCGCCTGCTGGACGAGCAGCCCGACGACGTGCCGGACCTGCACCGGCGGGCGAGCGACTGGTACGAGCAGAACGGCGAGCGGTCCGAGGCGATCCGCCACGCGATGGCCGCCGGGGAGTTCGAGCGAGCGGCGGACCTGGTCGAGCTGGCCATGCCGGCCACGCGTCGGGACAGGCAGGAGGCCACGCTGCGCGGGCTGGCTCGAGGCGCTGCCCGACGAGGTGATCGGGGTCCGGCCGGTGCTCAGCAACGGCTATGCCGGGGCACTGCTGTCCACCGGCGAGGTCGAGGGCGTCGACGCGCGCCTGCGGGATGCCGAGCGCTGGCTCGATGCGACGGCGGACGGGCACGAGGGAGCCCATGGTGCCCGGACCCGGATGGTCGTCGTCGACGAGGAGGAGTTCCGTCGGCTGCCCGGCTGGATCGCCGTCCACCGGGCCGGGCAGGCCCTGACTCGTGGCGATGCCTCCGCCACGGTGACCCACGCCCGGCGGGCACTCGGTCTGCTCGAGCAGGACGACCATGTCGGGCGCGGAGCGGCCACGGCGCTGATGGGGCTCGCATCCTGGCGCGCCGGAGATCTCGAGGCAGCCCACGAGGCGTACGCCGCGTGCGCGGCGATCTTCCGTCGGGACGGGATATCTCTCCGACGTCCTCGGGTGCTCGATCACGCTGGCGGACATCCGGATCGCCCAGGGCCGTCTCGGCGACGCGATGCGCACCTACGAGCAGGCGTTGCAGGTGGCACCGGAGCAGGGCGGACCCGTGCTGCGGGGAACCGCCGACATGTACGTGGGGATGAGCGCGCTCCACCGGGAGCGCAACGACCTGGACGCCGCCAGGCAGCTGCTGCTGCGGAGCCAGGAGCTGGGCGAGCACACCGGGCTGCCGCAGAACCGATATCGCTGGCGGGTCGCGATGGCTCGGGTGCACGAGGCCGAGGGAGACCTCGCCCGGCGCGCTCGACCTGCTCGACGAGGCGGAGCGCCTGTACGTGGGGGACTTCGCCCCCAACGTGCGGCCGGTCCCGGCGTTGAGGGCACGCGTGTGGATCGAGCAGGGGAGGCTCGCCTGACGCTCTCGGCTGGGCCCGCGAGCAGGGCCTGTCCGCCGACGACGACCTCAGCTACCTGCGCGAGTTCGAGCACCTCACCCTGGCGCGGATGCTGCTGGCGCAGCACGCCGTCGAGGGGGCGGAGGACTCCCTCCACGAGGCAGTCGATCTCCTGGAGCGCCTCCTGCACGCAGCGGAGGAGGGGGACCGGACGGGCAGCGTCATCGAGATCCTGGTGCTGCAGGCGCTCGCCCACCGGGCGCGGGGCGACAACGAGGCGGCGCTGGTGCCACTCGAGCGCGCCATGCTGCTGGCGGAGCCGGAGGGCTACGTCCGCAGGTTCGTTGACGAGGGCCGACCGATGGCGGCCCTGCTCGATGTGGCCGCGGAGCGTGGGATCCGCCCGACCTATGTCCGCCGGCTGCTGTCTGCGCTCGGGAAACACGAGAGCGGGACGACGACCGACCAGGGCTTGATCGAGCCGTTGAGCGAGCGCGAGCTCGTGGTGCTCCGCTGCTCGGGACCGACCTCGGCGGTCCGGAGATCGCCCGTGAGCTCGTGGTGTCCCTGCACACCGTGCGAACGCACACCAAGAACATCTACGCCAAGCTCGGCGTCAACAACCGTCGGGCGGCGGTGCGCCGGGCCGCGGAGCTCGACCTGTAGCGGTCAGATCACCACCTCAATGACCACATGTGGTGATGCCACCTCACCACCTCCGCTCCTAGCTTCAGGCCATGAGCGAATCCCGCGCACCGACCGGTGATGGCCGCGAGTCCGGACGGTACGAGATCCGCGTCAAGGGACACCTCGACGCCCGGTGGGCCACTTGGTTCGACGGCCTGACCCTCACCCACGAGGCCGACGGCAGCACGCTCATCCACGGCCCGTCACCGACCAGGCAGCGCTGCACGGCTTGCTCCAGAAGGTGCGCGACATCGGCCTGCCCTTGATCTCCGTCGTCCACGTCGACCCCGAGAGGAACATGACATGACGATCACTGCTCGACGTACCCGGACACCGGGCACGCCCGGCGCTCCGATGAGCCCGGCGCGGAAGACGGCGCTGGCTGGTGGTGCCCTCTACCTGATCACCTTCGCCAGCTCGATTCCCGCCGTGTTCCTGCTCGACCCGGTGCTCAACGATCCGAGCTACATCATCAGCGCGGGCGCCGACACCCGGGTGCTCTGGGGGGCGTTCCTCGACCTGGTCAACGCCCTCGCCTGCTTCGGCACCGCGGTCGCGCTGTTCCCCGTGGTCAAGCGGCAGAGCGAGGCACTGGCTCTCGGCTTCGTCACCACGCGGATGTTCGAGGCAGCGGTCATCGTCATCGGGGTCGTGAGCCTGCTGGCCGTCGTGACCTTGCGACAGCCAGGGGCCTCCGGAGCCGAGGCCGACTCGCTGGTGGTGGCCGGGCAGTCGCTGGTCGCGGTCCGGGACTGGACCTTCCTGCTCGGGCCCAACGTCATGGCCGGCTTGAACGCGCTGCTGCTGGGCACTTTGATGTACCGGTCCGGACTCGTGCCCCGCCTGATCCCTGCAACGGGCCTCATCGGAGCCCCGCTGCTCCTGGCCGTCACGATCGCGACCATCTTCGGCCTCACCGAGCACGGCTCCGTGTGGTGGGTCGTGGCAGCGCCGATCTTCGTGTGGGAGCTGTCCCTCGGCGTCTACCTGGTCGTCAAGGGCTTCAAGCCCGCACCGATCATCGCCGAGGAAGTCAACTAGCTGAAGCGGTCAGCGCCTCCGCCCGTACGTGCCTATCGCACACCGCGTACGGGCAGGATGGCGCACGGCTCCGAGGATCGCGCAGATCCCGGCCACTGCGTAGAGCACGCCGTAGCTGCCGCCGCCGACCGCCAGGACCGCCGGAGCGATCCCGGGCGCGATGGAGAACGGCAGGGCCCCGGCGATGTTGAACACGCCGAGATCCTTGGCCGCGTTGTCCTTGTCCGGCAGCACGTCGACCACGAGCGCGAGGTCGACGGCCACGTACACGCCGAAGCCCAGTCCGCCGATGGCCATGCCGACCAGGAAACCGTTGAAGTCGCTGGCGACGGCGATCACGAACATCGCCAGGCCGTAGACGGTCGACGCGGTGAGGACGAAGATCTTGCGTCTGCCCGTCCGGTCGGAGAGCTTGCCTCCGATGAGGGACGCGGTGACTAGGACGACCGACTGGACAAGCGTGCCGAGGAATATCTGTTGTGGCACGTCGTCCTCGGCGCTGCCGATCTTGTCCAGCAGGTAGTAGGCCTGGTAGGTGATCAGGAAGGCGTAGGCCAGCAGGAACATGAAGCGGCTGGCGAATGCCCAGGCGAAGTCAGGGCTCTTCCACGGATTCACGTAGAACGTGCCGGCGAACTCACGCAGCGACCAGGCCGGCTTGTCCACCTTGGCAAGTCGGCGATCTCTCAGCGTGGCCGCGAAGAGCAGGATGAAGAACCCGCCGATCGACGCACGGGCCCATGAACATGGCCAGCTGGTTGCCGGTGAACAGCTTGACCACGAAGGTGCCGCTCACCGACGCGATGGGCAGGCAGACCCCCAGGACACCGGCGACCAGGCCGCGTTGAGAGGCCGGGACCTGGTCTGGCAACACCGCCACCAGGGCGGCGAGCAGTGCGTTGAAGAACACCTGTGCGGTGCACCATCCGACCAGGACGACGGGGATGTTGGGTGCCAACGCGACAACGAGGACGCCGACGGAACCACCCACGAGACCGATGACCATCCACGGCCGACGCATGCCCAGCTGCGACGAGGTGCGGTCGCTCATCCTGCCGAAGAACGGATTGGCGAACATGGCCAACAGGGAGCCGACACCGGCGACCAGCGCCAGGTTGTTCGGTGCCTGGTCGATCCCCACCAGCGAGTTGACCTTCAACGCCAACGTGACCAGCAGGGGTGCGAGGAACACCAGGCTGGTGCTCATGTACGCCAACGCGTACAGCGTGATGAAGCCCCATCCCACCCGGTGGCCACTCCCGGAGTCGGAAGCCTCGGGCATGGTGCGCACGCGGTGTCGGTGTGAAGCCAGGCGACCGATGGCGGACACAGCCGCAGATTAGTTGCGCGGGTAGGCGGGGTATGGGGGATCTGCCAACTCGAGCCTTGGTCGCACGGGCCTAGCCGACTGCCTTCACCACGACGCGCACGGCGTCGGGGGGCGCGACGGGCAGCGACCCCGCTCGTGTCGTGATCGTCGCGTTCGCTGCGCTCGACCTCGAGGCGGTGATCACCAGCTTGAGCACGATCTCGCCGCGCGGTGCTATGGCCCCGGTCGCGTACGTGCCGTTCCGCACGGCGGCGGTGACGTTGGCGGCGCCCCTGAAGTACTTGACCGTGATGCCACGGGCGCCGCCGGTGCTGCGGACGGTGAAGGAACCCGGGGTGATGCCGTCGTTCTGGATCTTGACGTACGACGTGACGCTCCTGCCCCGGGTGACCCGCACATTGCGGACCTCGCCGGCGCCGGTCGCGCTGTAGACGTTGTTGCCGACGAACTGGCCGGTACGGGTGCCGCCGACGGACGCGTCCGGCAGGTTGAGTGAGTACGAGCTCAGGAACCGGGCCAGCGAGTCGCCGCCTGCCGCGGTGAAGCTGCCACCGACATAGACCTTCCCCTTGGCGACGCCCAAGGCATTGCCCTGCCCGTTGAAGGGTCCGTTTCCGGCACCGTCCGAACCGAGGGGTCGCCAGGTCGCACCGTCGAAGTAGGCGATGTTGTCGGCAGCCGCGGTGCCGTTCGCGTCCAGGAACGACCCTGTCGCCACCAGTCCTGCTGGTCCGACGGCGGCCAGGTCGTAGATCGTCGTGGTCGCCGGGAACCAGCCGTTCGTGCCCGCGGAGTTCGAGCCCACCGCGCTCCACGCCGTGCCGTCCCAGCGGGCCACGTGGTCGGCGTTCGTGATCCCCGCGACGTTCACCGCATCGGTGCCCACGTAGACGTCGGTCCCGACCGTGGTGAGGCCGCGAACGAAGGAGTCGACGTCCTCGTCGCCCATGGCCTCCCAGGCGCCGCCGGAAAAGGCGGCCACGTTGTCCGCGGCAGGGAGCTCCGCCAGGTTGCGGAAACCGCCACCCGCGTACAGCGTGCCGGCCGAGTCGGCCGCGAGTGCGTAGACGACACCGGTGAACTCGCCGCCCGGCAGGACGGTCGCGCTGGTCTGGCCGGTCGTCAGGTTGCAGCCCACGAGATAGTCGCCCGTGTCGACTCCGCCCGCGTTCTGGAAGGCCCCACCGACGTAGAGCGTGTTCCCGACGACCTGCAGGGCCTTGACCTCGGCGCCGAACGCCGGACCCACCGGCGAGGAACAGAAGGGCGCCCAGGTCGAGCCGTCCCACACCGCGAGGTAGTCGGCATCGCCGTTGCCGCCGGCGTCCTTGAACGTGCCCCCGGCGTAGACCTTGCCTGCGTGGTAGGCGATCGCATAGACGGCGCCGTTCGTCAGCCCGGAGCTGCCGAGCGCGGTCCACGCGGCGCCGTCCCAGCGGGCGATGCGCTTCGCGTCCGTGTCACCGCCGGCGGAGGTGAAGTTGCCTCCGACGTAGACGACGCCGGGTTGGTCGGTGTTGAGGGCAGACACCGTGGCATTGAGCGACGGACTCGTGGGCATCGCCCCGACACCGACGTGGTCCCAGCCCCCTGGTCCGGCTGCCGCCACCGGCAGCAGGGGCGCAAAGGCGAGCGCAGCGGTGGTGACGACAACCAACGTGAACACAGATCGGCGCATGAAGGGTCACTCAGCTCCCGAGGATGGAGAGCCATCCACCCGAAGGGGCCAGAACTACCTCTGGCACCACACCCGTAATGAGGGACCCGATCGCCAACGTACACCCGTAGGCAGCCGTCGAGACGTGAATCGACGTCGTGCCGACGGTGGTGCGGCCCGTAGGGTGGAAGGTGCGATGGACGCAGCAACTGGTGAACGCTCCTGGGACGTGCTGCTCATCGGCGGCGCATCGGGGGTGGGCAAGAGCACGGTGGGTCGCCGTCTTGCCCGCGAGCTCGGTTTCGGGGTCGCCGAGGTCGATGACCTGCACACGGCGGTCAGGAGCATGACCACACCCGAGCAGCTGCCCGTCCTGCACCACTGGCACACCAGTCCGGCGGCGGCGTCGATGTCGCCGCAGGAGATGGTCGACCTGCACATCGCCGTTTCTCGCCTGCTGCTGCCCGCGGTGCGTGCCGTCGTCGAGCAACACGTCGAGGACGGAAGCCCGGTGGTCCTGGAGGGCGACTACCTGGTGCCCGAGGTCATGGATCCGCACCCCGCGTGGAAGGCGGGGACGCTCCCACGAGTACGGGCGGTCTTCCTGGACGAACCCGATACGGATCAGGTCGCCCGGAATCTCTACCGGCGTGAGCCGGACGAGGGAGATCAGACCGGCCGAGCGAGGGTGACGCAGGTGTTCGGGAGGTGGCTCCGCGCAGAGTGCGTGGGCCGACCGGCCGTGAGCATCGAGGTCCGCCCGCTCGCCACCGTTGCAGCACGCATTCTCAGCGCGCTGCGTTGATCGGCGAGGCGAGCTGTCGTCTCGTCAGGGCGCGAGCGTTTTCCGCGCCAGGATCTCGAGGTCGGCGGCGATGCGCTTCGAGGACAGGCCGCTTGCGCGCTGGTGCGCGAAGACGTCGGGGGCCAGCGGCGCCAGGAGCGCGTCCGCCAGCGCCCGGTGGCCACCCAGGCCAGCGTCGGTGAGCAGCACTCGGACGTGCATGGCCCAGGTGCGGTAGGCGCCTGTGCGGTAACGGTGTTCGCCCGTCTCGGCGGCCAGCGCGAGGTGTCCATGACGTTCGAGCAGCGCGACCATGGCCCGATAGAACGCCGCGAGCCGGTCGGCGGGTGGTGCGCCCGGGCCGAGCGGTGGTGGCCCGCGCAGGATCCGCTCCTGCAGTGCCCGCTCGTGCTCGTCGAGGAGTGCGAGGGCGATCGAGGGCACGTCGGGGTAGCGGCGATAGAGCGTGCCCTTGCCCACCCCTGCGGCAGCTGCGATCTGCTCCATCGTCACCTCCGCCCCGCCACGGTCGGCGAACAGGGTTGCCGCGGCCGCGAGCACCCGAGCACGGTTGCGCGCGGCATCAGCGCGCTCGGGGCGCGGGGTCGGGTCGGCGCGGGGCAGCTCCACTGCCCGGATGGTACCAACTAATTGGACGTCACGTCCGCTTGTGCTAGCGTCATCCGGACGCGGAGTCCGGTTACGAGGAGACATCGATGGAGGCGTACGCGATCCCGTTGCTGCTGCTGGTCGGCGGGCTGTTGGCGTTGCAGGGTGCCGCGAACGTGCAGCTGTCGACGGCGATGGGAAGCCCGTTCGGCGCGTCGACCATGCAGCTGGGGATCGGCGCCCTGCTGCTGCTGGGCTTCGCGGGCCTGGCCGGATCGCTCGGTGCCTTCGACCAGCTCGACGAGGCCGAGCCGTGGGCGCTGGTCGGCGGCCTCGGCAGCGCGGTCTACATCACGGCAGGCATCCTGCTGTTCCCGCGTCTCGGCGCCCTGGTCGCTGTCGGCCTCTTCATCGCCGGCCAGATGCTCGCCTCGCTGGCTCTCGACGGCTTCGGCATGCTCGGCGTCGCCCGGGACGCCCCGGGTGCTGCGGCTCTGCTCGGCGCGTTCGCCGTGGTGGTCGGCACGTGGTTGATCGTCCGTGCGCAGGCGGGTGCCGGCGCGCTCGAGGAGGCGGGACGCGGGCGGACCGGTTGGATCGCGCTGGCGCTGCTCGCCGGGGCGGTGCTCCCGGTCCAGGGGGCGATCAACGCCCGGCTCAACAGCCAGCTCGGCGCAGCAGTCGCCGTCGGCGCGTTCTCGTTCCTGGTGGCAACCGCTGCGATGGCACTCGCGCTCGGCGGCATCCTCGCCGCGGGTGCGTCGCGTCCCCGGGTCACCTCACTTCGCGGGGTGCCCTGGTGGGCATGGCTCGGTGGGCTCTGTGGCGCGACGTACGTGACCGCGGTCTTCTCGCTCATCCCGGAGATCGGCGCCGCGACCGTCATCGTGCTCACCATCGCCGGTCAACAGCTGGCGTCCGTCGCCGTCGACCGCTACGGCCTCCTGCGCCTGCCGCGCCGCGAGATCTCACGGCGCCGTCTGCTGGGCGTCGCGGTCCTGCTGGGCGGCGTCACGCTCATCACCCTCGGCTGAGCCTTCGCCAGATCCCGCGATCGCACCGATGAGTCTGACGGCTGGGCCGGGTCCTCGGAGAGGAAGAGCGAAGCATGCCTGCGACAGCGACTTGTGTCACCCGGACTGGAGAGAGGAAGCCGACCGTGGGATCACGACGAGACTTCGGTGTGGCCGCCGCAGGTACGGGCGCAGTCGTCGTGGCCATCCGAGACGATCAGCTGGCGGCACTGACACCGTCGCCCGACTACCCCGGCTCAGGGCAGGGCGATCGCGGGCAACGTCTGGTCGACGTCGAGCAGGTCGCGGAACGGGTCCCCACGCTCGGCCAACCGGTCGATAACGGTACGGATCGTGAAACCGTCCGGCCGCAGCGCGTCGTCGTCCAGCTCGTCCCAGGCGATCGGGGCGGACACGGGTGCGCCTGCAGCGGCTCGCGGACTGTACGGCGCCACCAGGGTCTTGTTGATCGCGTTCTGGGTGTAGTCGAGCCGGGCCAGCCCGCCGCGCTCGCGCACCGCCCACTTCCAGCTCACCAGCTCCGGCACCACCGTGCCGACGGCCTGCGAGAGCCGCTTGACCCAGTCCCTGGTCGCGTCGAAGCCCGGTCCGCGGGCGATCGGCACCCAGATCTGGATGCCTCGCCGACCCGTGAGCTTCGCCTGCGCACGCACGCCGAGGTGCTCGAGAGCCGCCCGGTGCAGTCGGGCCAGCGTCAGCACGTCGGCCCACGACGTCTGCTCGCCGGGGTCGAGGTCGATGAGCGCGTACGTGGGGGCGCGCGGCTCGTCGGTGCGCGACGTCCAGGCGTGCCACTCCAGCGCGCCGAAGTTGGCCGCCCACACCAGCGCGGCCGGCTCGTCCGCGACGAGGTAGGTGGTCGTGTCGCCGCCCGCCTCGGGGTCGTCCCAGCGGGGGATCCAGTCCGGTGCGTGCTTCGGCAGCTGCTTGTGCCAGAAGCCCTTCGACCCGGTGCCGTTGGGGTAGCGGTGCAGGTTCATCGCGCGACCTCGGAGGTACGGCAGGGCCACGGGTGCGATGCAGGCGGCGTACGCCACCAGCTCGCGCTTGGTCACGGCCTTCTCACGTGCGCGCCGTGCCGGGAACAGCTCCTTGTCGAGGTTCGTCACCCGCAGGGTCCGCCCGTGCACCTCCCACGACCCGTTGCCACCGAGCTCACTCAGGGCCGAGAGCTCTGACTCGCTCGGCCCGGTGGCGCGCAGTGTCTCGGCTGCCCGGGACGCCGGGAGCTCCGAGTGCCACAGCCGATCGGGATCGGCCGCGACCTCCTCGTTGGTCCGTCCACTCAGCACCGAGTGTGGGTGGGCCTCCGGATCCCAGCCGTCGACGGCGTGCTCGTCCCGCTTGTGCAACAGCAGCCACTGCTTGTCGTCGTCATCGCCACGCCGGACCAGCACGAGCTTGCCGCGCAACTTGTCCCCGAAGACCTCGGCATGCAGCTCGCCGGCGGCCACGGCCGAGGCCGGATCGTCGGTCATGTGCGGTTCCCAGGTGCCGCGGTCCCACACGATGACGTCCCCGCCGCCGTACTCCTTGGCGGGGATGACGCCCTCGAAGTCGATGTACTCGATCGGATGGTCCTCGACGTGCACCGCCATCCGTCTGGCGCGCGGGTCGAGCGTCGGTCCCTTCGGCACCGCCCAGCTGACCAGCACACCGTCGACCTCGAACCGCAGGTCGTAGTGCAGCCGACTGGCACGATGCCGCTGCACGACGAACCGGGCCGACGTGCTGCTGCTCGACGCACGCGCGGCGCCGGCCGGCTCGGGTGTGCGGGTGAAGTCCCGCTTGCCTCGGTAGGGCGTGAGCGGGTCACCGCTCGTGGGCGGCTTCGTGCGCTTGGACCTCGGTGCCACGACTGCAACGGTGACACCAACCGCAGGGCAACTCCACCTATGCTCGCGCCCATGAGCGGCGGGCTCTACGCGGCGGCACTCGTGGCCGCTCTCGGCTGCGGGTTGGCGGCCGGGAGAGCCTGTTCCCGTTCTCGACGTTCGTGATGTCTCGGAACCGCAGGTATGTGTGCCGTACTCGCGGTCTGGGCTCTCACCGCCTCCGGCCAGCAGCCCGTCGAGTGGGTGCTGGCCGGTGCCGGCCTCTACATCCTCGGGTGCCCGGAGTCACCATGGTCGTCAACGTCCCGCTCGACGACCGCCTCGACGGGATCGATCCGGAAGGCGCGGACGCGGCGGGTGCCCGGGAGGACTACGTCGCCAGGTGGACCGCGGGGAACCACGCGCGGGTTGCGACGGGGCTGGCCGCGGCGGCGGCCTGCACGATCGCGCTGAGCCACTGAGCGCTGCCCCGCCGCGGCGGCCCGCCTTGCCCGGTTGCGGGCGGGTTTCGGCGGCACTAGCGTGAAACGCAGAGCGTACAAGTGTGCGCTGTGCGAACAGATGAGAGCGGTGCCAGGACCTATGACGGAAGAACTCGTCGACCCGCAGAGCTCGCGTGAGCCGGATCAGGCCGCCAAGACGCCCGGCAAGGCCGCGGCCAGTGGCTGGGTGGGCAGCGCACTCGAGTACTACGACTTCTTCATCTATGCGCAGGCCGCCGCCCTGGTGTTCCCGCAGATCATGTTCCCCGAGGGCGACCCCCAGGTCGCCGTCGTGGCATCGCTGGCCACCTTCGGTGTCGGCTACGTGGCGCGGCCCATCGGGGCGTTCGTCCTGGGCCACTGGGGCGACAAGCACGGCCGCAAGAACGTCCTGGTGCTGTGCATGCTGCTGATGGGGTTCTCGACCTTCCTCGTCGCGCTGCTCCCCACCTACCAGCAGGTCGGCATCCTTGCCCCGATCCTGCTGGTCGTCCTGCGACTGATCCAGGGCTTCGCCGTGGGCGGTGAGATCTCCGGCGCCAGCGCGATGATCGTCGAGCACTCGCCGTTCGGACGTCGCGGCTTCTTCGCCAGCTTCAGCCTGCAGGGCGTCCAGGCCGGGCAGATCCTCGCCGCGGCCGCGTTCCTGCCGGTGTCCATCTGGTTGTCCGAGTCGGCCTTCGAGTCGTGGGGGTGGCGACTTCCGTTCCTGCTCAGCGCCGCCGTGGTGCTCGCGGGGTACATCATCCGGCGCCGGGTCGACGAGACGCCGGAGTTCCAGGAGAAGGCAGCGCAGGGTGAGGTGCCCGCCGCTCCGATCGTGCAGGCCGTCCGGGAGAGCTGGCCGAACATGGTGCGCGTCACGTGCATGGCGCTGATGAACGCCGTGCCGATCGCCGCGACCGTCTTCGGAGCCACCTACGCCACCAACGAGGACGCGTACGGCATCGGCATGTCGACGAGCACGTACCTGTGGATCTCTGTGGTGGGCAACGCCGTTGCGGTGGTTCTCATCCCGTTCGTGGGCGATCTCAGCGACCGGGTCGGCCGTCGACCCCTGGTCATCGGCGGTGCCCTGGGCTCCGGGTTGCTGTCGTTCGCGTACCTGTACTTCATCAGTCAGGACAACGTCACCATGGCGTTCCTGTTCGCCATCTTGATGTGGGGCGTGGTCTACCAGGGGTACAACGCGATCTTCCCGAGCTTCTACCAGGAGCTGTTCCCGACGAGGACCAGGGTCACCGCGTTCGCCATCTGCCAGAACATCGGCACGGTCATCACGTCGTTCCTGCCGCTGCTCTATGCGGCGATCACGACCATCGACTCGAACGTGCCACTCATCGTCGGCGGCTTCACCATGGCGTGCGGCATCATCTGCGCCGTCGCGGCCTACTCCTCGCAGGAGACGTACATGGTTCCGATCGGGGAGCTCGGCGAGGAGCGCGCCCGGCCTGTCCCCCGCGAGGAGTACGACAAGCTCCGCGCACTCGCTCTGGCGGGACGCAACGACGACCAGTGAGCGCGATCGCCCGTACCGGCCTTGCGGGAAAAAGCTCGGGTTGGTGAGGAGTCGGACCAATCCAACCCGGTCGTGGCATCGGACTACCGAGCACGAGGCGCACGACTGGGCGAGTCCACAGGTACCTAGCAGCGGATCACGATCGCTCACGCCGTCTGCGCCGCCGAGCGGTCGACTGCCGCCTTGACGGAGGAGCACCTGTGTTCGGAAACCGGACTGTTGTGGACATGATCGAGCGGAGCGCGGAGAACGACGCAGATCGGCGGTCGTTCCTTCGCAGCGCCGGGCTCGCCGGTCTCGGCGCCGTCGGCGCCGCGACGGGAGCCGGCTTGATGGGGAGTGCTGCGGAGGCCGCGCCCAGCGACGGCGCGATCCTGAACTTCGCGCTCAACCTCGAGTACCTCGAGGCGGAGTTCTACTCCCACGCCGTGTTCGGTCACGGGCTGCCCTCGCGACTGACGACCGGCAAGGGCGACCGAGGCCCCGTCATCGGCGGCCGGAAGGTCGACTTCAGCTCCCGACGGATCCGGCTGTACGCCAAGGAGATCGCAGGCGACGAGATCGCCCACGTCAAGTTCCTGCGCTCGGCACTTGGCTCAGCGAAGGTGTCGCGACCCAAGATCAACATCCGCAGCAGCTTCACCGCCGCCGCACGCGCCGCTGGGCTGATCGGGCCACGACAGACGTTCGACCCGTATGCCAACGAGAACAACTTCCTGCTCGCCGCCTTCATCTTCGAAGACGTCGGCGTGACGGCGTACAAGGGCGCGGCACCACTGATCCGCAACAAGGCCTACCTCGAGGCCGCCGCGGGCATCCTGGCCACCGAGGCCTACCACGCCGCCACTGTGCGGACCAGTCTGTACGAGAAGGACCTGCAGGGGCCTGCCCGCAAGATCTCCGATGCGCGCGACAGCCTGGACGGGCCGATGGAGCGCGACGCCGGCATCGGCTGGCCGAACATCGCCAACATCGTCCCGACCAACAAGAACGGTGTCGTACGCAGTCGCAATGCCGCCAGGGTCCTCAACATCGTCTATCTGACGCCGAAGAAGGCCAGGCGCGGTGGCTTCTTCCCCAAGGGCGTCAACGGCCCGGTCAACACCAGCATGGGTCCCGGGCGCCTGGCCGAGTGACCACGCGCTCCACGGGCCTGAACAGGCAGCGGCGCCCCGCCTCCAGCGACCGGAGGCGGGGCGCCGTGACGTCATCAGACCAATCATTTCGGCGCCTCGACTCGAATGGCTCATGACAGCCACCCACTGACGAAAATGGTTTCTCTGATGCGTTTGCTCTCGAACTCGAAGCACTCCAAGGCGATTGCTGGCCTCGCGGCGGCAGCGCTGCTCGGCCTGCCGCTGGCGGCCTGCGGTACGGATGACCCGGCGTCGGCCGACGAGGGCGGCTCGAGCAGCGACTCGGCCACTCCGGCACCGGTCGCAGAGGTCAACGACCTGTCCGGCGAGAGCACCGCGGTGCTGCTCGACGCGGGCTTCGTGGACGCCCTGACCAGCCTCAAGCTCACGCCGGGTGTGGTGGGCGACGCCGAGCTGACCGACGGTTCCCTGGTCTTCCCGATCACCGGGGGCAACGTCACCTACTACGAGCCCGGCAGCATCGACCCGTACGTGCAGGGCAAGATCGACCACGAGGGCAGCGGCTTCTCGCTGACCGCCGGCAAGACAGTCGTCGAGCTGACCAACTTCAGCATCGACCCGGGCACCTCGCAGCTGTTCGGCGACGTGGCCGTTGACGGCAAGCCCGCCGTCGACGACGCGTTCTTGTTCCAGCTCGACGGTCGTACCCTCAAGCCGCTGCAGAACGGCCCCAACGGCACCGCCATCCTCGAGGGCACCAAGGTCGAGATCTCGCCCGACGCCGCCGCACTGCTCAACGACACGTTCGGCACCGACGCCGTCACCGCGGGTCTGCTGGTGGGCATCGCCACCATCACCATCAACACCAAGTGACCGCCACTTCAGCGTAGTCACCGAGCGCGCTGGGCGCACTGCACGAACCGTGCGGTGCGCCCAGTGCTCGTTGTCAGGGCGTGAGCATGATCTTGACTGCGCCGTCCTGCTTCTTCTGGAAGATGTCGTAGCCGTGCGGTGCCTGCTCAAGGGGCAGGCGGTGGGTGGCGAAGTCGTCGACACCGAGCGGGTCGCCGTCGACGAGCAGCGGCAGGATGTCCGGCACCCAGCGCTTGACGTTGGCCTGGCCCATGCGCAGCTGGATCTGCTTGTCGAACAGGGTCAGCATCGGCATCGGGTCGGCCATGCCGCCGTAGACCCCGATCAGTGAGAGCGTGCCACCACGGCGCACGATGTCGATCGCGGAGTACAGCGCAGCCATCCGGTCGACGCCAGCCTTGGCCATCACGGGCGCAGAGATCGATGCCGGCAACAGGCCGGCCACCTGCTGCGCCATCCGCGCCACCGGCGACCCGTGCGCCTCCATGCCGACGGCGTCGACCACCGCGTCCGGTCCGCGACCTTGGGTCATGGACCGGATTGCGTCGCCGAGATCGCTTCCGTGCTCGTTCAGGTCGAGTGTCTCGGCACCGCGAACGGCCACCCGTTGCAGCCGCTCGGGCACCAGATCCACGCCGATGACGCGGTTGCCCTGGTGCAGGGCGATGCGGCAGGCCATGTCCCCGATGGGCCCCAGGCCGAGCACGACCAGGCTGCCCCCATCGGGAACGTCGGCGTACTGGACCGCCTGCCATGCCGTCGGCAGCACATCGGACAGGTACACGAAGCGCGCGTCGGGCGGCCCCTCGGGCACCTTGACGTGCGTGAACTGGGCCTGCGGGACACGGAGGAACTCCGCCTGGCCGCCCGGCACCGCGCCGTACAGCCTTGAGAACCCGAACAGCGCGGCGCCCATGCCCTGATCGCGGACCTGCGTGGTCTCGCACTGGGTGTACAGCCGCTGGTCGCACATGAAGCAGTGCCCGCAGGAGATCTGGAACGGCATCACCACCCGGTCGCCGACCCTGAGGTCACCGACGTCGCTGCCGACCTCTTCCACGATGCCCATCGGCTCGTGTCCGAGGATGTCCCCCTCGCCCATGAACGGACCAAGCGTCTCGTACAGGTGCAGGTCCGATCCGCAGATGTTGGTCGTCGTGATGCGCACGATCGCGTCCGTCGACTCCTTGATCGCCGGGTCCGGGACCGTGTCCACGCGAACATCTCGCTTGCCGTGCCAGGTCACTGCCTTCATGCCTCCACCCTCCGGTCAGCGCTCGGCCGCCATCGTCACCCCGTTGGTGGTGTCCGGCAAACGCGGTGAAACGGGCCGGGCTCACGCGTCCGTGCGCATCGGCGGGGTGGGAGCGCCGGCCCGGTGGAGCAGGCCCTCGCGGAGACTGTTCACCGCGTCGGCGGATGAGTACGAGGGTTGCCAGGCGAGGCGTTCTCGCGCTCGTGCGCTGGACAGCATCGGCACCCTCAGCAGTGCGTCCAGGAGGCGCGGATCGGCGGGAAGCAACCGAGCATGGAAGCCGCCAGAGACCGCTGCCCGGGCAAGCGGGGCGGGCACCGGCACCGGCCGGCCTCCGAACACCTCCCGGAGACCGGGGCCGTCCAGGATGTCGTCGGCTGCCAGATTGAACGCGCCGCCCACCCGCCCGCGGACGGCGGTGACGAACGCCGAGCCGACGTCGTCGGCGTGCACCGCCTGCATGACGAGGCCAGTCGGCAGCGGAAGTGCCATCGTCGCTGCCGCGAGCGCCAACCTGGTGGGGGCCAGTCTGCCCGCGAAGATGCGTCGTTGCTCGCTGGCAGCCCCCGGCTGGAACACGAAGGCCGGACGCATCCGGGTCACCGTCACCGACGGCTGCCCGGCGTCGAACGCGTCCAGCATCCTTTCCACGTAGGCCTTCTCGCGTGCATAGGAGGCGTCCGACGACCCGTCGGTCGGCCAGCTCTCGTCGACCGGCTGAATGTCCTCCCGGGGCGAGTAGGCGGCCACCGACGACGCGACCGCCAGGTGCGGGATCCCAGCCAGAGCGACAGCCTCCAGCAGCCTGCGGGTGCCGACCACGTTCGTCTGCCACGTCTGCTCCGGCTGGTGGGCGGGATGGAACGCCCACGCCAGGTGCACGACGGCGTCGGCCGTCTCCAGCACGGGCGCGAGATCTCCGTCCCTCAGATCGCACTCGACCCACTCGGTCCTCTCCGGAGCCGCGAGGTCGTCGCCGCGGTCCGGCGACCGCCTCGCCAGGGCAACCAATTCCGCCTCCGGCATCTGGGCCTCCGCTGCACGGAGAACCGCAGTTCCCAGGTTGCCGCTGGCACCCGTCACGACGATGCGCATGGGTCCTCCCTCACCTTGCCCGCTCGACTGCGCTGCCACTCGCCGGTACCCGGCCGAGGAGGCGGGCAACCGTGTCAGGCGGACAGGAACCGCTCGGGGACCAACGGGAGGTCGCGGATCCGGATACCGGTGGCGGCGTATGCGGCGTTGGCGATGGCCGCCGCAGCCCCGACGATGCCGATCTCGCCGATCCCCTTGGCGCCCAGCGGATTGGCGTGGAGGTCCTCCTCGTCGAGCCACACGGCCTCCATCGTCGCCACGTCGGCGTGGGTGGCGACGTGGTACTCGGCCAGGTCATGGTTGACGACGTGGCCGAGCCGGTGGTCCATGACGGTCTGCTCGTGCAGTGCGGCGGACAGGCCCATCGTCATCCCGCCGAGCAGCTGCGAGCGTGCGGTCCGTCGGGTTGACGATGCGGCCGACCGAGAAGACGCCGAGCATGCGGGGCACGCGTACCTCGGATGAGTCGGCGTTGACGCGTACCTCCGCGAACTGTGCGCCGAAGGAGTACAGGGCGTGGGTCTCTGCGGCTGGGTTGTCCGGTGTCTCCGCCCTCGTGCACGCGCCCGCAGGCGGGTCGGTGCCGTACTCCTCGCGGAAGGCGTCGGCTGCCGCCACGATCGTCCATCCCCAGGAGCCGGTGCCGGAGGAGCCGCCAGCGACGGACGCCGCCGGCAGGTCGGTGTCACCGATCTCGACGGTGACGGCATCGAGCGGGCAGGCCAGGGCGTCGGCAGCGATCTGGGTGAGCGCGGTCCAGGCACCGGTTCCGAGGTCGACTGCCCCGACACGGACGGTGTAGCTCCCGTCGCGCAGCCGCTCGACCTCTGCGGCAGAGCCGGGCATCAGCAAGCAGGGATAGGTAGAGGCGGCAACTCCGACCCCCACCAGCCAGTCGCCGTCGCGGCGGCCGCCCGGGGCCGCGCGCGCATCTGCCCAGCCGAAACGGTCCGCACCCCTGGTGAGGCACTCGACCAGCGCACGGCGCGACCACGGCTTGCCCGATTCGGGATCCACGTCCGGGTCGTTGCGTACGCGGAGCGCGATGGGGTCGAGGCCGCAGGCCTCGGCCAGCTCGTCCATCGCCACCTCGAGCCCGAAGCTTCCAGGTGCCTCACCCGGGGCACGCATCCACGAGTTGACCGGTACGTCCAACGCGGCGACCCGGTGTGAGGTCCGACGGTTTGGCGCGGCGTACATCATGCGGCTGATGGTGGCCGTCTCCTCCGCGAACTGCTTCACGCGCGAGGTGTGCTCCGAGACGTCGTGTGCCAACGCCACGATCCGCCCGTCGAGGTCGGCGCCCAGCCGGACCCGCTGGGTCGTGGGCGTGCGATGACCGCCGAGGGTGAACGTCTGCTGGCGGGTCAGCGCGAGCTTGACCGGACGGTCGGGGACGCGCAGTGCACAGAGGGCGGCGACCGCGTCGTGCGCGTGCGCCGTGCCCTTGGACCCGAAGCCGCCGCCGACGTAGGGCGCGACGACCCGGACCTGCTCCGGCTCCAGCCCCAGCAACGGGGCCACCGCTGCCCTGACGACGTGGACCCCCTGGGTGGAGTCGAAGAGCGTCAGCCGAGCGTCGGTCGAGTCCCAGACCGCCACAGTGGTGTGCGGCTCCATCGGATTGTTGGTCTGCATGGGCGTCGTGTACGTCTGGTCGATCACCACGCTGGCTACTGCCAGCGCCGCACTCACCTCTCCGATGTTGGTGTCGGTCTCGCCCTCGGGGTCGACGTGCTCGGGGCTGTAGAGGTGCGCGGTGTCGACCGCTGTCTCGTGGTCGTCCACGTCGTAGTCCACCTGTACGAGCGAGGCGGCGTGCCGCGCCGCCTCGGGGGACTCGGCGACGACGGCGCCGATGACCTGACCGCGGAAGGCGACGGCATCGGACTGCAGCACCGCCAACTCGGCGTCGCCGGTGTCGCTGAGGCTGGGCGCGTCGAAGACCGTAAGCGTCGAGAGCACACCCGGCACGGCATCGGCTGTACCGGTGTCCATGGCGGTCACACGTCCGCGGGCGATCGTGGCCTGCACCAGGTGGGCGTAAGCAGGACTGTCGAACGGATGCTCGTAGGCGTAGGTGGCGGTACCGGTCACCTTGGCGCGCCCATCGACCCGCAGCGGCGAGGAGCCGATCGCCCGCGGCTCGACCCGGCGGCTCATGCGGTGAACCCGCCGAGCGCGCGAAGGGTGGCGCCGATGGTCCGGTGGGCCAGTGGCACCTTCCACCGGGTGGCGGGAAGCGGGTCGGCGGCGGCGAGCTCGCTGTCGGCGGCTCGCGTCATCGACTCCTCGTCCAGCACCCCATCGCGGAGGACGTCCTCCGCCCGGGTCGCGCGCCAGGGCTTGTGCGCGACGCCGCCCAACGCGATGCGGACGTCGGCGACGGTGTGGTCGTCCAGCGTCAGCACCACGGCGACCGACACCAGGGCGAAGGCGTACGACGCACGTTCGCGCACCTTGCGGTAGGCCGACCGGGTGCCGTCAGGCAGCGGCGGCAGCAGGACTGCGGTGATCAGCTCGCCGTGCCCAAGTGTGGTGTCGCGCTCGGGGCTGTCGCCTGGCAGCCGGTGCAGGTCGCGAACCGGCACGACCCGGGTGCCGTCTGCGCCGACGATCTCGACCTGTGCGTCGAGTGCCAACATTGCGACGGCCATGTCGGACGGGTGGGTGGCAACGCAGTGCTCGGACGCTCCGAGCACGGCATGGTTGTGCGCCACACCGAGGCGGGCCGAGCAGCCCGATCCCGGGTCCCGCTTGTTGCACGCGGTCGAGACGTCCTGGAAGTAGGGACATCGGGTGCGTTGCAGCAGGTTGCCGCCTGTGGTGGCCACGTTGCGCAGCTGACCCGACGCACCTGCAAGCAGCGCTTGGGACAGGACGGGGTAGCGGGTCCGTACCAACGGATGCGCGGCCAGGTCGCTGTTGCGCACGGTCGCGCCGACGCGCAGACCGCCGCTCGCGGTTTCCGCGATCGTGTCCAGCGGCAACCGGGTGACATCGACGATGAGACGCGGCTGAGCAATGCCGAGCTTCATGTGGTCGACGAGATTGGTGCCGCCGGCAAGGAAGGTTGCGTCGTCATGGCTGGCAACCGTGGCGACGGCCTCGCCGACCGAGGCTGCGTGCTCGAAACGAAACGGGATCATTGACCGGCCGCTGCACGAATCGCGGCGAGGATGTTCACGTAGGCGCCGCAACGGCACAGGTTGCCGCTCATGCGCTCGCGGATCTCGTCGTCATCGAGGTCCGCGACAGTGTGCGGCGCGCCGCCGACATCGGCGGTGACGTGGCTCGGGTGCCCCGCAGCTGCCTCGGCCAGCATGCCCACGACCGAGCAGATCTGGCCGGGTGTGCAGTAGCCACACTGGTACCCGTCGTGGTCGAGGAATGCCTGCTGTACCGGGTGCAGAGTGTCGCCGTCGACCAGGCCGCGCGCAGTGACGACGTCCGTACCCTGGTGGGCGACGGCGAGGGCCAGACAGCTCAGGATCCGCCGTCCGTCGACCAGGACCGTGCAGGCCCCGCACTGCCCGTGATCACACCCCTTTTTCGGGGCTGTGTTCGCCAGATGATCCCGCAGCGCGTCCAGGAGTGTCGTGCGCGTGTCGATACGCAGCCGGTGTGCCTGTCCGTCAACCTGCAGGGCAACGTCAGCCTCCACGTGCCTCCTTCGGTCGACCCGCTCCGCCGTTCAGAGGCGGGATGTTGTGACGCTATGCGACGCCGGCGGACGCGCAACTTCCACCCGAGCAGCCCGCGCCGGCGGCAAGCTTCGCTTCACGGATGTGGCGGGAGGCGCGGCTGCTCGGCGAGCCACTCCGAGACCCACATGTCTGCTTCCTGCAAGGTCTGCGCCGTGTTGCACGGGAACTTGTCGAGGCCGCAGGCACACTGGCCCTGTTCGACCTCGTGGTGCAGGTGGTTGATCTCGCGTACCAACGCTCGCCACCGGCTGCGGTCCTGCAACGCCGCCGCCGTCGCCTGCTCGGCGTTCACCTGAGCGCGCCTCGACTCACCCGCAGCCGCCCATGCGGCCTCCAGCTGCGCCACCACCCGTGGCTCGTGCTCCTCGAACCGAGCCAGCCGGCGTTCCCGGGACTCTCCGGGTGCGGGGTGATGGTGCCTGCAGTCGGGGCACCACCGCGGGGGAGGGGCGATCGCTGGCGCGACGAACGCGAAGGGCACCTGGCAACAATCGCAGCGGCTGGTGCGCTGCTCCCGGCGAGAGTCCGCACGACCGACCCCGTACGGGTTCATGTCTCGAGCGTCCGCCAAGGTCGCCCCCATGCGATCGATATGGCTGGGTCCGCAGCGTAGGAGCAGATTCCGACCGGCGCACGCCGAGCCGGCGCGTCCTCTAGCGCCTGCTGGTTCCCCCGTGTCGCGCGCACCCCACCCGTGCTATTGCTAGGGGGTTGCGCGGGTTTCGCAAGGGCACTTGCGAAACCACAGCACCGGGTCCCTCAGACGCCGCGCTGCCAGACGGCGAACGGCTCGGCCGTCAGCTGGTGCAGGAGCGAGTGGCGCTGGGCCGGCTGGCGCCGTCCCGTGCCGGATGACTCCTGGGGCGCGGCGGTGCGGCGGCGCGAGTCACGACGTGCCGGCGGTGCCTGCGTGTCGGCGCGGTGCTTGCCGGCCGTGGTCTTGCGCAGCGTGAACATCTCGTCTGGACCCCTGACATTGCCCCGTTCGCCGTTCCGGCTGTTGCAGAGTCGCAGTCGTAGGACGGCTTTGGGCAGGTCTGAGGGCCGGATCCGACATGATCGGCTGAGCCCGGTCTCACCCGTACGTCGTCCCGCCGGCTCGCACGTCCGATTCGGACAAGAGGTTTCGGGTGGGAGCCGGCCAGGATGGCTCCTGAGCAAGCGTCGACCCAGGAGACCACTCATGCCTGACCTCGATCGGATCCTCGACTTCATCGGCTCCAACGCACGACTGCTCGACCGCCGGCGGGCGGCGCTGGCGGTCGGAGCCGGCGACCCGGACGCCGCGCTGACGGTGCTCACCGGCTACCGCAACGCCGACGGCGGGTTCGGGTGGGCGCTGGAGCCCGATCTGCGGGCGCCGACCAGCCAGCCGGTGGCGGCGCTGCACGCGTTCGAGGTGCTCGAGGAGGTGGCGCCGGTGACGAGCCCGATGGCAACGGGACTGCTCGACTGGCTCGACTCCGTTGCAGGTCCCGGCGGCGCGCTGCCGTTCGCGCTGCCCGGGACCGCCAGTGCTGGCTCGGCGCCGATGTGGGAGTCGGCCGACACCGCGTCGCCCTCGCTGCACATGACCACGGTGGTGCTCGGGATCGCGCACCGGGTCGCACACCACGATCCGGCGGTGGCGGCCCATCCGTGGCTGCGGCGCGCCACGACCTGGGCGATGGACGAGATCGCCGCGCTCGACGGGCCTCGTGAGGCGATCGAGTTCCGGTACGTTCTCCAGCTCCTCGACGCGCTCGGCTCGAAGGACGAGCTCGAGCGCCTCGGCGCGCAGCTGCCGGCGGACGGGACCCTGGCCGTGACCGGCGGCAAGCCCGACGAGGCGATGCGACCGCTCGACTTCGCACCCCACCCGGACGGCTTGCTGCGGGCGATGCTCGACCCGAAGGCCGTCGAGGCCGACCTCGACCGACTCGAGGCCGAGCAGCACGACGACGGTGGGTGGGACGTCGACTGGGCGCACTGGTCGGCCGCAGGCGGACTCGAGTGGCGCGGATGGGCGACCGTCCGTGCCCTCCGGACGCTTCGCGCGAACGGGCGCGTCTGACCGCGTCGGCCTAGCCGAACAGGCGCTCGCGCACGACGTCGTCGGACGGTGTCTCCGACAACCGCTCGAACCCCGTCCACTGCGCGTCATCCAGCGCGGTCAGCAGCGCATCGCCAGCGATCCGCTCGTAACGGCGTCCTCGCTCGGCGGGATCCTGGGTCTGGAAGTGGTCGTTGGCCCACACGTCGACAAGACACGCAATGCGGGCCCGACGGAGGCGTTCGGACCGACCCGCGCCGTACGTTGCCAGCGCCTCCGGACCGACCCCGGCCAGCAGCGCATCTGACAGCGTCCCGGCGTCGCGTACGGCGAGGGCCAACCCCTGACCGATCAGCGGGTTGTTCCATCCGGCGGCGTCACCGATCAGCACGACACCCTCGCGGTCAGGTCTGTCGACCCAGGTGTCCTCGCAGCTGAAGGTCGCGCAGGGCCCGGCGACCCTCGCGTGCGACCAGGCGGCGGAGTCGGGAAGGGACGTCATCAGTCGGCAGGTGTCGAGGAATGCCGCGGCTCCGCTCGGACCGGCGAAGCGGCCACGCTGCTCGTTCGGCATGCAGAAGTAGAGCCTGGCGCGACCCGCTCCCTGGGGGAAGCCGAGGAACAGCAGGTCGTCGCCTCGGGCGACGAGGTCGGTCTGCTCGTCGATCCCTTCGAGGTCGGCCACGAGCAGGCCGGTGGCCAGGTGCGCCGGCGGGTCACGGTGCAGGGTGATGCCGGCCTGCTTGCGGACCGCGGAGCTCCGTCCGTCGGCCCCCACGATCAACCCGCACCGGGTCTCATGGCGACCGTCTGCATCGGTCCACGAGATCTCCGGACGAGGTCCCGCGGTGATCGAGACCGTACGCACCCCGCTGCACCGGCGCGCGCCGCTCGTCGTCGCCGCTGCGGCCAACGCTTCCGTGGCCGCAGGGTGGTACAGGTTCAACGAGCCGGGCACGCCGGGGACCTGGCCGGACAGGTCCTGCGATGCGGGCTCGCCGGGACTCCCCTCGTCGTGGCTGACGAACCGGTCCGCGACGTGGGCGCCGGCACCGTGCAACACCGAGTCGAGGCCCAGGCGCTGTACCTCGGCGACGCCCCACGGCCACATGAGCTCCCCGCGTACGCGATCGCGGTAGGTCGCCTGACGCTCGAGCAACAGCACGCCTGCCCCGGCGCGAGCCATCACGGTGGCCAACGCACCGCCCGCGATACCAGCGCCGACCACGGCGATGTCGGGCTCGGTCCCGGACCGCGGCGCCATGGAGGGCATGGACACACCATGCTCCGCTGTACGAGCGAGGCGCCAGCGCCTGCGGCCGCAGGCCCCGATCTCGTCGTGGTTCAGCCTGGCTGGGTGAGGCGATCATCGACAACAGGCACCTAGGGTGCTGCTCACGCGACACCGCGTGGCCACGAGAAGGGTGGGGTGGATGGGGTCGGCAGCGCCGACGTCGGCCGAGGCCGTTGCTGCCCGGGCCGAGGCTGCGCTCGGCCGGCTGCCCCCGCGGCTTCGGGGGTGGATCCGGTGGCTGCTGTCCCGATGGCCGGGCCGGATCGTTCTGCGCACGGCTTCGACCTGTATCCGCATCGAGCTGTTCGACCGGTCGATGACGATCGCCGCACAGTTCTTCACCTCGGTGTTCCCGATCCTCATCTTGATGGCGACCTGGGTGAGCAGTAGCGACACCGATGCCGTCGCCGATGCCGTGAGCCTTCCGGACGAGTCCAAGGCTGTCCTCGAGGAGGTGGCCGAGGGGACGGGCGGCGCAGCGTTCGGCATCGTCGGCACCCTGATCGTGCTCGCGTCCGCGACGAGCCTGTCCCGGGCGCTCACGCGTGCGTACGCCGCGATCTGGGGACTGCCCCGCCCGAAGAGCAGGTTGGTGGCCGCGTGGCGGTGGCTGGCTGTCGTCCTGGGGTTGGCTCTCTCGCTGGTGGCCGTGCGGGCGCTGGGCGGGTACGCCGCCGACGTCCCGCCACGCAACGTCTGGCAGCTGGCGGTCGCGGCGGTGTGTGATCTCGGCGCTGCCGTCTTCGTGCCCTGGATCCTGCTCGCGGGAGTCGTCCCGGCCCGACGCCTCGCTCCCGGTGCCTTGCTCTTCGCCCTGGTGATGCTGACCGTACGCCCGACATCGACGCTGTGGCTGCCGCGGGCGCTGGACGTCAGTGCCGAGCGGTACGGGTCCATCGGGGTGGCCTTCACGTACCTTGCGTGGCTGTACGTCGTGGCGTTCTGCTTCCTGGTCGCGGCCGTGGTGGGCCAGGTGGTCGCGACCGACCGCGGCTGGCTCGGGGCGTGGATCCGCGGGCGCTCTCCGGTCCAGTCCCCCGAAACGGCTGCCGCTCCCTAGCGCTGCCCGGACGCAGACCAGGCTCGTTCGGCCGCATCCGGGCGCGTGCCACCATGTCGCCATGGCTGCTGCGGGGGTGGAGGAACGCATGGACAGTCGCCCCGCTCCGGAGGCGGTCCGCACCGTCGCGGTTGTCGGCACGGGAGTCATCGGCGGAGGCTGGGCCGCGCATTTCCTGCGGACGGGCTACGACGTCGTGGCCTGGGACCCGGGTCCGGGGGCGGAGGGCCGGCTCACCGCGCTCGTGGACGCCGCGTGGCCCGCGCTGGAGCAGCTGGGTCTGCGTCCAGGAGCCTCCCGCGCCAACCTGCGATTCGCGGCGTCGATCGAGGAGGCACTGGCCGAAGCGGACTTCGTCCAGGAGTCGTCCCCCGAGGTGCTGGACAACAAGATCGACCTGCTCGCTGCCATCGATGGCGCGACGCGGCCCGGCGTGGTGGTGGGCTCGAGCACGTCCGGGTTCGCGATGAGCGACATGGTCGTCGGATGCGCGACGCCGGAGCGCTTCGTGGTCGGACACCCGTTCAACCCGCCGTATCTCATCCCGCTCGTGGAGATCGTCGGCGGCACCCGCACCGACGAGCAGACCGTAGAGTGGGCGACCGCCTTCTACACGCTGGCAGGCAAGGTGTGTCTGACCATGGACCATGAGGTCCCCGGGTTCGTCGGCAACAGGCTGCAGGAGGCGCTGTGGCGCGAGGCCCTGCACATGGTCGAGTCGGGGCAGGCCACGGTGCAGCAGATCGACGACTCCATCGTGCACGGCCCGGGCCTGCGGTGGGCGTTGATGGGCCCGATGCTCACCTTCCACCTCGCCGGCGGCGCCGGTGGCATGGCACACATGCTCGACCACTTCGGCCCGGCGCTGCTGGAGCCCTGGACCCGACTGGCGGCACCCGAGCTGACGGCTGACCTGCGGGACCGCGTGGTGGCCGGTGTCGACGAGGAGGTGGGAGGCACGACGGTTGCCGACCTCCAGCGGCGGCGGGACGCGTTCCTTGTCGACCTGCTGCTGCTCCTCGACAAGCACCGGCAGGGCACCGATGGCTGACTACGCGGAGGACGTGCGCGCGCCGTTCTCGACCTACGCCGTGACCGTGCCGCAGGAGTGGGTCGACTACAACGGTCACATGCACGACGCGAGCTACGTGGCCGCACTGAGCGACGCGAACGAGGAGGTCTTCGCCGCGCTCGGTCTGAGTGCGGACTACCGTGCCGAGACCGGCGCGTCGTTCTACACCGTGGAGTATCACGTGCACTACCTCGCCGAGTGCTCGCTCGGCGACCGCCTGCGCGCCTCGACGCTGGTGGTCCAGGCCGACCCGAAGCGGCTACGGCTGCGTACCGAGCTGCTGCGCGAGGACGACACGGTCGCGGCGACCGGCGAGTCGCTCTACCTGCACGTCGACGCCCGTGCGGGGGGCGTGCGACCGCTGGCGGAGGCGCGGTACGCAACCGTCGCCGCGATGCGGGATGCCCACGCCTCGTTGGCGGAACGGGTGCGCACATGAACCGGGTAGCGACGCCGTACGAGGGCAGCGGTCGTCGGAGCTGGGACCCGAATGCTCCCATCGACGCGCCGTTGCGGTTGCACCAGACGACGGTCGCGCCGCAGTGGGTGGACTACAACGGCCACATGAGTGAGTCGTGCTTCCTGCTCGCCTTCGGCGACAGTGCCGACGCGTTCTTCCGGTACATCGGCATCGACGAGGACTATCGAGCCGGCGGGCACTCCTTGTTCACCGTGCAGACTCACCTGCACCACCGGCACGAGGCCGACGAGGGCGATGCCCTCGACCTCACGCTGCGCGTGCTCGACCACGACGACAAGCGGGTGCACGTCTACCACGAGATGCGCCGTGCCGACGACGGCACGTTGCTCGCGGCCGCGGAGCAGATGCTGGTGCACGTGGACACGCGAGCCGGCCGTTCGTCGCCGATGCCAGCGGAGGTGCTCGACCACGTGCGCGCCGTTCAGCAGGCACACGCCGGACTGCCCGTCGCGGAACTGGTGGGCCGCCCACTCGCCATCCGGCGCCCGTGACCCGGCAGCAAGCCCCATCCGTACCCAGGAGGCATCCGTGGACTTCGACCTCGACGACGAGCAGAAGGCGATCGTCGACACCGTGCGTCGCTTCGTCGTGCAGGAGCTCTATCCCCACGAGGACGAGGTGGAGCGCCTCGACGAGGTCCCGGACGAGGTCGCCAAGGAGATCCGCGGCAAGGCACTGACGGCAGGTCTGTACGCCGCCAACATGCCGGCCGAGCTGGGTGGGGGCGGCCTCGACGCCGTGGGCATGACCCTCGCCGAGCGCGAGCTCGGACGGGCGAGCTTCGCGCTGCAGCACCTGGTCACGCGCCCGAGCAACATCCTGCTCGCCTGCGAGGGCGAGCTGCGGGACCGGTACCTGCTGCCGGCCATCAGGGGCGAGCGCCACGACTGCCTGGCCATGTCCGAGCCGGGCGCCGGCTCCGACGTCCGGTCGATGAGCACACGGGCCGAGCGTGACGGCGACGACTACGTGATCACCGGCACCAAGCACTTCATCAGCCACGCCGACGTGTCGGATTTCGTGGTGCTGTTCGCGACCACGGGAACCACGCAGACCGAGCGCGGACCGAGGAAGCTGATCAGCTGTTTCCTGGTGGACCTCGACGCCCCCGGCGTGACGGTGACGCGAGGATCGGCAGCGGTGTCACACCGCGGCTACCACCAGTGCGAGCTCTCCTTCGACCGGTGCCGCGTGCCTGCGGGCAACCTGCTCGGCGAGGAGGGCCAGGGCTTCGAGCTGATGGGCACCTGGCTGGGCGCGAGTCGCCTGACGGTCGCGGCCACCAGCGTCGGTCGAGCCCGCCGGGTGCTCGAGATGGCCACCGAGTGGGCTGCTAGCCGTACCCAGTTCGGCCAGCCCATCGGAAAGTTCCAAGGGATCGCCTTCCCGCTGGCCGACATGGCCACGGACCTCGAGGCGGCGGAGCTGTTGACGCTGCGCGCCGCCTGGCGGCTCGACCACGGCCGCATGAGCGACCAGGACGCCGCCATGGCCAAGGTCTTCGCGTCCGAGGCCCTCGGCCGCATCACCGACCAGGCGGTCCAGGTGTACGGCGGCATGGGGCTGATGAGCGAGCTGCCCCTCGAGCGCTTCTGGCGGGACGCGCGGGTGGAACGCATCTGGGACGGGACCAGCGAGATCCAGCGGCACATCATCTCCCGCTCGATGCTGCGTCCCCTCGGTGCCTGAGATGGCCGACCCGGTGAGCGCAGTCCAGGTCGAGATGGTCGAGGAGCAGATCCTTCTGGTGACGCTCGACCGGCCCAAGGCCAACGCGATCGACGTGCCGACCAGCAACGCTCTGTACGACGCCTTCGCCCGCCTGGAACAGGATCCGGGTCTGCGGGTCGCGGTTCTCACCGGTGCTGGTCGGTCCTTCTTCTCCGCGGGCTGGGACCTCAAGGCGGCCGCTGCGGGCGAGGCCGTCGACGCCGATCACGGACCCGGGGGGTTCGGTGGTCTCACCGAGTTCTTCGGCCGTCGCAAGCCGGTCATCGCGGCAGTCAACGGACTGGCACTCGGCGGCGGCTTCGAGCTCGCCCTCGCCGCCGACCTGGTGGTGGTGGCCGAGCACGCCGAGCTCGCGCTGCCCGAGGTCACGCTCGGCATCGTCGCCGACTCGGGTGGCCTGCTGCGGCTGCCGCGACGGCTGCCGACGGCGTTGGCCGCCGAGATGCTGTTGACTGGACGACGGATGGGTGCCCAGGAGGCGGAGCATCGGGGGTTGGCAAACCGCGTCGCGCCCGAAGAGACGCTTCTCGAGGCTGCCCTTGTTCTCGCCCGCCAGGTTCGGGCCGCCGCTCCGCTCGCCGTGGCGGCGGTGCTGGAGGTCATGGAGCGAACGGGAGCCCTCGACCTCGAGGCCGGGTTCGACCTGCTGCGCAGCGGCGACCTGCCGGTCTACCAGCAGGCACTCGGCTCGGCCGACGCCACGGAAGGGCCGCTGGCCTTCGCCGAGAAGCGTGCCCCGCGCTGGCTCGGCCGCTGAGCGGTCCCGGTCGTCTCAGTGCAGGCCGGCGTCGTACACCTGGATGGCGACCTGTACCCGGTTGGCGGCATCGAGCTTCGTGAGGATGCGCGACACGTGCGCTTTCACGGTGGGCACGCTCATGTAGAGCTCTTCGGCGATCTGCGCGTTGGCCTTGCCCGCGCCGACGGCGATTGCCACCTCACGTTCGCGCGCGCTCAGCGTCGCGATGCGTGACTGGGCCTCGGCGTGCCGTGCCGTCTCCTGCTCGCCCTCGCCGAGCCGGGCGATCAGCTGGGCGGTCACGCTCGGGGAGAGCATGTGGTCGCCGCCGACGACCTTGTGCACCGCCTCGACGATCTCGGCGGGCGGGGTGTCCTTGAGCAGGAAACCGCTGGCCCCGTGGCGCAGCGCCCGCACCACGTAGTCGTCAACGTCGAACGTGGTCAGCATGATCACCTTTGGAGGCGCCGGTTGCCGCATCAGCTGTGTGGTGGCCTCGATGCCGTCGAGGCGCGGCATCCGGATGTCCATCAGGACGACGTCGGGTGTGGCTTGTGCAACGAGCGCCACGGCGGCCTCACCGTCGTCGGCCTCGCCCACGACCTCGATTGAGGCGTCGCCTCGCAGGATCATCGCCAGCCCGGTACGGACCATGGCGTCGTCGTCGACGATCACCACCCGGACGGGCTCGTCGTGCGGCGGGTCGCTCATGCCGGCCACGGCAGCCAGGCCCGGACCACGAAGTCCCCGTCGGCCGTCGAGTGCTCGAGGCGACCGCCGACGAGCTCGGCGCGCTCGGTCAGCCCGATCAGCCCGAGACCCGCGCCGGGCGTCGCACTGGCACCGACACCGACCCGGAGCGGGTTACGTATCTCGAGCACCAGCTGCTCGCCCGGTCGGCCGGTCAGCAGGACATCGACGGTGGTGTCCGGCGCGTGCTTGCGAGCGTTCGTCAGGCTCTCCTGGACCATCCGGTAGGCGCTGCGTCCGATGGTGTCGGGTGCGTCGGCCAGGTCGCCGATCTCGTTGTGCAACCGCACCGTCGTGCCGGCGGTCAAGGCCTCCTCGACCAGGGACGTCAGGTCGACGAGAGTCGGTTGGGGACGTTCCGGTGGCGCGTCGGTCTCGACCGTCCGCAGGACTCCGAGGATCTCGCGCAGGTCGGCGAGGGCGCGATGCGTGTTCAACCGGATCACGTCCGCCGCCTCGGCAACCTCGGCCTCGCTCATCCCTCGGGTGAACGACAGCGCTCCGGCGTGCATCGCCACCAGCGACAGTCGATGGGCGAGGACGTCGTGCATCTCTCGCGCGATCCGGGCCCGTTCGGTGACCTGACCCTGGGCGACCCGCAGGCCCTGCTCGCGCTCCGCGCGCGCCGCTCGTTCCTCCAGCGTCGCCACCAGGTCGCGGCGGGCGCCGATGTACATGCCGGTGGCGGTGACCGCGCACACGAAGACGATGGCGAACAACAGCGAGGCGGTGCGCGAGTCCCAGTTGTCGGGGTGGATCTCGAAGAAGACGAGAGTTGCGAGCACGTTCACCACGGCCGCCGGCAGGATCTCCCGCCACCGCCGGCGGGTCGCCAGGGACAACGTGGTCAGCGTGACGGCGCCCGATGCGGCCGTGGAGACAGCTCCGATCACGATGACGGTCATGGCCACGGGCAGCGGATAGCGTCGCCTCCAGTGCATCAGCGCGACGCTGACGACCCCGAGCAGGAGGTCGGCGGCCAGCAGGACGTTGACCTCCCCGCCGTACTGGTCGAACAACGTGCTGAGCCAGAAGCCGGCACCGACGATGATGGCGACGAGGTAGCGCCACGTCGACTGCCACCGCGTCAGGGGCGGAGGGGTCGTGACTGCGGCGGCGTCCACACCCGTCAGCGTAGGAGAGACGGCTCCGCGAATGCGGACATCGGGCGGCGACCCCCTACTTCCGTCACGCCGACGTAGTCCTCGGTCGCCACTCCGGTCGCGGACGGCATCCCACGGTCACGAGCTCGTGGCCCTGCGCCCGATGTGGCCGATGCCCCGGCCGCGCGAGGCTCGAGCCATGATCATCATCGAAGAGCTCAACGGTGACCGCCGGATCAGGCGCCCCCGTCCTCAGTCGTCCGGGCGCATCGCGCCGTCGCCAGGTCAGCCGCTCGCTGCATCCCGCAGTCACTCGGCCACCGACCTCAGGCCCACCCGCGTGGCCATCCCCGTCGAGGGGGTCACGTCATGATCACCGTCGAGGAGCTCAGCAAGCGCTACGGCGCCTACACCGCCGTCGACGCCGTGTCCTTGCGAGCCGAGCCGGGGTCCGTCACCGGCTTCCTCGGTCCCAACGGCGCGGGCAAGTCGACCACGATGCGCATGATGGTCGGGTTGACCCCGCCATCGGCGGGTCACAGCACCATCCTGGGCGTCCCCTACGCCCAGCTGCCCAACCCGGGCCGCCACGTCGGCGTCCTGCTGGACGCCTCGGCCCAGCACACCGGCCGCACCGGGCGCGAGGTCCTGCGCCTGGGCGCCATGACGATGGGCCTGCCCCGCCGCCGGGTGGACGAGATGCTCGAGATCGTCGGGCTCTCCGGCAGCGAGGGCGAGCGCAGGATCGGCAACTACTCCCTCGGCATGCGGCAGCGGCTGGGCATTGCGCACGCCCTGCTCGGTGACCCGCAGGTGCTGATCCTGGACGAGCCCGCCAACGGACTCGACCCGGCCGGCATCCACTGGATGCGCGGCCTGCTCACCAACTTCGCCGAACGCGGCGGCACGGTGCTGCTCTCCTCGCATCTGCTGCACGAGATCGAGGTCATCGCGGACCACCTGGTGGTCATCGGCGGCGGAGTGATCGTGGCCGACGGCGGCAAGGCCGACCTGCTGACCGCCACCGGCACCCTGGTGCGCGGCCTGGACGCCGTGGCCCTGGCCCGCAGCCTCGACGCGGCCGGCCTCTCCTACACCAGCACGCCGGACGGCGCGTACGTCGTGGATGCCACCGGCGAACAGATCGCCAAGGCCGCCGCACACGACGGCGTCGTCGTCACCGAGCTGCGAGGCGCCGACGGTGCCGGGCTCGAGGACATGTTCCTTCAGCTCACCGCAGACGACGCACGAGAGAAGGTCACCGCATGAGCACCGCGACCCTGCACGCACCGTTCCGTCCGGCGGTCACACCCGACCCGAGTGTCACGGCCATCCCGTTCAGCCGGCTGGTGCGGGTCGAGCTGCGCAAGCTGGTCGACACGCGCGCCGGCTTCTGGCTGCTCGCGGCGATCGGCCTCATCACCGCCGCCGTCATCGTGGCGTACCTGTTCGCGGCGGACCCCGGCGAGCTCACGTACGTCAACTTCATCGCCGTGACCGCGACACCGCAGGGCTTCCTGCTCCCGGTGCTCGGGATCCTCGCGGTCACGGCGGAGTGGTCGCAGCGCACCGGCCTGGTCACCTTCACCCTGGAGCCCAGCCGGGCCCGGACCGCGGGCGCGAAGCTGGTGGCCGTGGTCCTGGTCGGCCTGGCCGCCGTGGCGGCGGCGTACGTCTTCGCCGCCCTCGGGAACGTCGCAGGCATCATGCTGCAGGACGGTGCCGGTGGCTGGACCATCGAAGCCGCCGGAATCCGCGACTTCCTTGTCCTGGCGCTGATCGGCGTCCTGCAGGGCTTCGCCTTCGGCATGCTGCTGATGAACACCGCTGCGGCGATCGTGCTCTACTACGTGCTCCCGTTGGCGTGGAGCGTCGTGTTCTCGCTGGTCGGTGCTCTCGAGAACGCCGCCCCCTGGCTGGACTTCAACAGCGCGATCGCACCGGTTTTCGCTGGTGACTCCCTGCAGGGCGACGACTGGGCGCACGTGGCAGTGGCCGGGACCATCTGGGTGCTCGTGCCCCTGGCCCTCGGCCTGGTCCGGCTGCTGCGCCGGGAGGTCAAGTCCGCCTGACCCTCGCCGCACCCGAGCTGTCACCGTCTCAGTGAGCCATGGCTCAACGAGACGGTGACAACTCGTGCGTCAGGGGCGGATGACGATCTTGCCGACGTGCCTGCGCTCCATGAAGTGTTCCTGGGCGCGGTGGATGTCGGCGAGTGCGTACGTTGCCGCGATGGGGGGCCGGATCTGAGCCTGGCGAGCCACGTCCAGCAGCAGGTCGAACTGCTCCGCGGTGTGCATCGTCGACCCGATGATCGCCAGGTTGTGCAGGTAGAGACGGCGCAGGTCGAGGGAGACGGTGTGACCACCGATGGCGCCCGCGACGACCCAGCGGGCACCATCGCGCAGGTGCGCCAGGATGCTCGTGAGGGTGGGACCTCCGACGACGTCGAGCACGGCGGACAGACCGTCCGGCGCGGCCTGCCGCAGCGCCGGATCCAGCTCCTGGTTGCGGTCGATCGTGACCGCCGCACCTGCCTGTGCCACCGGCCCGCTCTTGGCCTCGGTCGTGAGGGCGATGACGCGCGCGCCCCGTGCCTGCGCGAGCTGCACCAGGCTGATGCCGACTCCCCCGGAGGCGCCGGTGACGAGCACCGTATCGCCGGCGCCGATGCCGCCGCGCTCGACCATGCCCATCGCCGTGCCGTACGCGATCGGCAGGCAGGCCAGCTCCTCGTCGGTCAGTGCTGAGTCGGAGACGTCATGGGCCCGCGCCGCCTCGACGACGATGTACTCGGCGAACCCTCCGTCGGCCTCGCTGCCGAGCAGGCCGACCAGGTGCCCGTCGGAGTCGTAGAAGGCGGGATCCACCAGGACGCGCCGGCCCAGGAGCGACGGGTCGACACCGTCGCCCACCCCCTCGACCACTCCGGCGACGTCGCCGCCCTGGATCCGGGGGAAGTCGATGGCACCGAGCCAGCCCGCCGTGGCGTCGGGGTCGTCAGCAGTTCCGTACGCGCCCTCGCGCGTCCAGATGTCGGTGTTGTTGATCGACGCCGCGGTCACGCGCACCAGCACCTGGCCGTCGCCGGGGACGGGGTCAGGCATCTCCCGGACCTCGAGGGCCTCAGGCCCACCGAATCGTGTCAGCACCGCTGCTCGCATGGGCGCACTCTGCATCGTGCGGTGAGGCTCGGCCAACCCCAGATGTCTGCGAACGGTTCCCCCGGTGCGGTGGTCGGCCCTAACGTCGGTGCAGCACCGACGGGAGGGGAGACGTGCTGAGTCGTCTGGTGGCTGCGGTCCCGATCGCCGGCCTGCTGGCGTTGCCGGCCGTGGTCGTGCCGGCCGCGTCGTCGGTGCCGAGTGCAGCGCCGGGCTGCGACCCGGAGGTGGTCGACCTGGGCACCCTGCCGGGCGACGAGTACAGCTACGCCGCCGGCGTGAACCGGGCTGGGTGGGTGGTCGGGACCTCGGGAGGTTCCGGTGGGCTAGACGAGCCGGGCTATCAGGCGACGCTGTGGCGCGACGGCGCGGTCGAGGTCATCGACGTGCTCACCGGCTGGGAGCCGCCCGACGGCACCGCTTCCTACGGCACCTCGGCGGAGGCCATCAACCGCGGCGGCACCGTCGCGGTGCAGCGCGAGACATACGACGGTGACAGTGAGTTCCTGGCGCGGTCGTTCCTGTGGGACGAGGGAGCGCGCACCCGCCTGCGCGGGTTACTCCCGGGCGGGTACGCACGGGTCACCGCACTGAACGACCGTGGCACCGCGGTCGGGACGTCGACGGGCAGCAGCATCTCCCGACCGGTGCGGTGGCGCGGGGGCGTCGCCGAACCGCTGCGCCTGCCCCCGCTGGCCGAATCTCCTGAGTTCGCCGGACCCGAGGCGATCAACTCGCACGGACTCGTCGTCGGACACGTCGTCGGTGACCTCGGGCTGTACGCATGGGCCTGGCGTCCCGACGGCACCGGCCATCCGCTGCGCGGGTTGCACGGGAAGCGGCTGGGCATCGGCGATGCCACCGGTGTCGACGACCAGGGCCGCATCGTCGGAACTCTGTCCCCGCGACTGGGAAGCACCCGCTCCGTCGCCGTGGTCTGGCCCGGGCGACGCCAGCCACCGGTCCCGCTGGAGCCACGGCAGCATGCGTCGGCGACCAGTGGCGCCGGCGACGTCGTCGGGTTCAGCTCGTCCCGGCGGCCTTACCGAGGCTGGGTGCGCCACTTCAACGCGCAGGCCCCGCTGCGGATCCTGCCCCTTCCGGAGGGTGTCGCCCGCGGGCTCACGCTGGCCAACGACGTGACTCGGGGCGTCTCGCCGCTGGCTCCCTGCGGTGGGGTCACCGTGGTCGGCGAGAGCGGCGGGAGGCCGTCGCGCGCCACGGCGTGGACCCGCGCCTACCACCAGCCGCAGCCCGATCCCGGGTAGCCGCCCAGTCCCCAGTGCCCGGCTCCCCCGGATGAGGGAGGAAGGTTCCCCACCCTGCGGGAACCGTCGGTGCGCCGCCGCCAGCAGGCTGACATCCATGAACGAGACAACGCAGTCCCCGGGAACCCTTGGCCGGCGATGGCTGGCCGCGCGCACGATCGCCGGCTACGGCGCAGCCGGGACGATGTCGCTGTACCTGGTCGTCAAGGTGATCTGGGTCGTGGCCGCGCTCCTGGGCGACGGGCGAGGGGACACGTGGGGCACGACCGACTGGGTGGTGCTCAACCTGGTCACCGTGGTCATGTCGGCGGTCGGGGTCGCGCTCGGGCTGGCGTTGGCCCAGCCGTGGGGTCAACGGGTACCCGCACCGGCGGTGATCCTGTTCGCGTGGGTGGCCGGCGGCTTCCTCGTGCCGCTGCTCCCCTTCCTCGTGCTCAGCGTCGCCCTGGGGGCGATGGGGGTCGAAGACGCCTCCGGCGACACCGGCGGCTCGGGTGGCGGCGAGGTCATCCCGGTCTGGGAGACGGTGTTCATCAGTGTCGGGTTCGTGGGGATGGCGGCCGGGCTGGCCGTCGCGCTGCCGATCTACATGTGGCAGCGGTGGCCGTACGCGTTCTCGGGCAGTCTCGGTGTACGGCCCCGAGCCCCGCGCAGGTTGCGGCGAATGCTCGTGCACGCGGTGCTGCTCGTGACCATCGCGTTCGCCCTGCTCAAGCTGTGGTGGGCGCTCGGGGGAACGCTCGGCCTGAGTCCCGCCCACCTCGACGACGTGGGTCTCACCGCGCGGATGCTGAACGCGAGCTGGGGAATCTGGGCACTCATCGGCAGCGGCGTCCTCTGGCTGCTCACCACGCACCGGCCGGTGGGCGGGGTGGCGAGGTGGCTGCCCATGACCCTGGGCTTCGCGGCCTCGGGATCGATGTTCGCGTGGAGCGGTTGGAGACTGCCACTCGCTCTGCTCCAGCCTGGCGGCTCCGCGACCCCCGAGTACCTCGCCGTCGCAGTGGCGCAACACCTGGCGAGCATTGGGGCCGGCGCGATGATCCTGACAGTGCTGGTGTCGGTGGCTGCCGGCCACGCGACGAAGCCCGTCTCGGCCCCCCGTGGGATCGCTGTCGACGACATGGTCCGGAGGTAGGGTCGGTCCCGGCCTCGGAAGAGGAAGCTGGGGGACGGCGGCATGCGGGTGACGGCGGACGGGCGGTCGCGGCCGCGCGCTGCGTGGGACTGGCTCGGCCGCGCGCTGCTGCGCACCGCGTTCCTGCTCGTCGGCGCGGCCATCTCGTTCGGTTTCGCCCTGCTGGACATCGGTCTCGTCGTCACTGTCTGGGACGCGTGGCCGGGGCCGGTCTCGGCGGTGGCGCTGGCGGTGGCCGTGACCGCTCCGCCGGTGCTCGTGGCGACGTTGCCGGGTGTTCGTGAGCTCGAGGTGGTCGCCTCGAGGTCGCTGCTGCGGGTGACCGGCGACCTGTACGAAGCACCGGCTCGTACCTGGGTCAACACCCGTCGCACGACCGGCTTCGTCCTGGCCCACTTGGTGCTCGGCGGGCTGGCCGGCGGCCTCGTCGCGGTCGCCGTACCCAGCATCGTGCGGGCTGCCCACACGGCATTCATCACAGCCGACGGCAGTCCCGTCTCCTCGTGGTTCACCCGCCCCGGCGGTCTGATGGGAGACGCCGCGATCCTCGCCCTGGCAGCGGTATCCGTGGCGGTCGCACTGGCGGCCGTGGCGGCGGCGGGCCAGGTGATGGCGCACCTGTCGCCGCGCTTGCTCGGCCCCACCGACGCCGACAGGCTGGCGGTCGCGCGGGCACGGCTGAGGAGAGAAGCCGAGCACCGACGGCTGGCGCGGGACCTCCATGACGGGATCGGGCACGCGCTCAGCGTCATCTCGCTGCAGGCGGCTGCCGGGCGACGGCTGATCGATCGCGATCGCGACCGGGCTGCCGAGGTGTTGGCAACGGTGGAGACGACCGCGCGGCGGGCCAGCGCCGAGCTCGACCACATGCTCGGCCTGCTTCGCGATGACGCGTCGCCGTCCTCACCGCAGCCGGACCGCCGTCTGGACGATCTGGGTGCGCTGATCGACACGTATCGCGCGGCCGGGATGAGCATCCACGCCGACCTCGCCGACCCGTCAGCGGTGCCACCCCTGATCTCGCGGGAGGCGTACCGCATCGCGCAGGAGGGCCTCACGAACGCGCAGCGGCACGGAGGCACGAGCGCAGAGCTCACCACCCTGGTCGATGCCGGGGTTCTCGTGATCGACCTCCGCAACCCGACCACGACGGCCGCCACCGCACGCGAGCGTCAGCGCACGTCGGGTGGTCGCGGTCTCTACGGGCTGCGCGAACGGGTCGGGATGTTCGGCGGCGACCTCGAGGTCGGACCGGTGAGCACGACGACCTGGGGACTCCGGGCCGAGCTGCCGATCGGGAGCCCGCCATGACTGAACCGATCCGGGTCGTCCTGGCTGACGACGAACCGCTGGTCCGGCAAGGGCTGAGGACCATCCTGGAGACCGACGACGACATCGTGGTCGTCGGCGAAGCCGGCGACGGCGCCGAAGCGGTGTCGGTGGTGCGGGGGACGTCGCCCACGGTCGTGTGCATGGACGTGCGGATGCCGTCAGTCGACGGCATCCGCGCCACCGAGCTGGTGCTCGCCCTGCCGCGGCCGCCACGGGTACTCGTCGTCACGACCTTCGAGAGCGACGACTACGTCTACGACGCGCTGCGCGCCGGAGCATCCGGATTCCTGCTCAAGCGCGCCGAGGCCGACCACGTCGTGGCGGCCGTCCGGGCCGTGGCTGCCGGCGACAGCCTGCTCTTCCCCGAGTCGGTGCGACGGCTGGCGGTCAGGCACAGCCCGCGGGCCTCGTCCTACGACGGACCGCCGTTGACGCCGCGAGAAGCGGAGGTGCTGGACCTGGTGGCGCGCGGTCTGACGAACGCCGAGATCGCCGCGACGCTGGTGCTCGGTGTCGAGACGATCCGCACGCACGTGGCCAACCTCCTCGCGAAGCTCGGTGCGAGGGACCGTACGAGGGCCGTCGTCGTCGCCTACGACACCGGATTGGTGTCGCCGCACCGGCGAACCTCGGCCGGGCCGCGGAATAACCTGACCGGGTGACCACCGAGCTAACCCTTTTGTCGCGGGTGGCCTTCCGCGGTGAGGAGGTCACCGCCCCGCGGATGCGCGGACTCCTCGCGCTGCTCGCGCGCGACCTGCACCGGGGGTCCAGCACCGCTCGGCTCGTGGACGGGCTCTGGCCCGACGAGCAGCCCGGCAACCCGACCAAGGCGCTGCAGATCCTCGTCTCCAGGGCCCGGGCGCAGCTCGGCTCCGACGTCATCGCCAGCACGCCCACCGGCTACCGCCTCTGCCTGACCGAGGACCAGGTCGACACGGCCGCGGTCCAGCTCAGTGCGACAGCGGCCGCGCAGCGCTCCCGCGCCGGCGACCACGCGGCAGCACTCACGCACGCCGAGGCGGGCCTCGCGCTGTTCGACGGGCGCGGGGAGAGCGACGGCCGGACCGACGACCCGGTCTCGGCGCTGCGCGCGGAACGGGCACCCACGCACGCCACGTTGGTGCGCGCCCGCGCACTGTCGCTGTCGCGGCTGGGGCGCCGGGCCGAGGCGGTCGAGGTGCTGGCGGACGTGATGCGTGCCCGTCCGCGGGACGAGGAGGTCATGCTGGAGCTGCTGCGCTGCGAGGCGGCGACGGCGGGGCCGTCCACGGCGTTGGCGACATACGACACGTACCGGCGCTCGCTGCGTGACGAGCTGGGCAGCGACCCCGGTGCCGAGCTCCAGGCCCTGCACCAGCAGCTGCTGCAGGGCGAGACGCCCGTGACCCGGCGCGGGATCCCGTACGAGCCCAACGAGCTGCTCGGTCGTGCCGACGACGTCGCAGCGGTGGCTGAGCTGCTGCGCACCTCCCGGGTCGCGTCGATCGTCGGGGCCGGCGGCCTGGGCAAGACTCGTCTCGCGCACGTCGTGAGCCGCCAGGCGGAGCAGCGGGTGGTGCACTTCGTCGCGCTCGCCGGAGTCGGTACCGATGGCGACGTCGCCGGCGAGGTCGCGTCGGTCCTTGGCGTGGGCGAGCTGCGCCGCTCCTCCGTCGGTGGCCTCGCCGCCCCGAGGGACGTCCTCGCTGGCATCGTCGACGCTCTCGCGCCCGGCCCAGCGCTGCTCGTGCTGGACAACTGCGAGCACGTCGTCCCGGGGGCTGCCGAGCTGGTGCGGGCGCTGGTGCTGATGACCGGGGACGTGCGGGTGCTCACCACCAGTCGTGCCCCGCTGGGTCTGTCGTCTGAGTCGGTCTACCTGCTGCCGGAGCTTGGCCTGTCGACCGCCGTGGAGCTGTTCGGCCAGCGTGCACGAGCGGCACGTCCTGGTGTCGACCTGCCCGCCGAGGCGGTCGAGGACCTGTGCCGGCACCTGGACGGGCTGCCGCTCGCGGTCGAGCTGGCGGCCGCGCGGGCACGGGTCATGTCCGTGCCCGAGATCGCCCGTCGCCTGGACGACCGCTTCGCCCTGCTGCGCGGAGGCGCGCGGGACACGCCGCAGCGGCACCGCACCCTGGAGGCCGTCGTCGACTGGAGCTGGAACCTCCTCGACCCCGCCGACCAGGCGGCGATGCGCGCGTTGTCGGTCTTTCCCGGCGGGTTCACCGCGGACGCTGCAGAGCACCTCCTCGGCGGAGATGTCGTGGAGTCCTTGGAGCACCTGGTCGACCAGTCCCTGCTGCAGGTGACCGACTCCGGGCCGGGCACCCGGTTCCGGATGCTGGAGACCGTCCGTGAGTTCAGTACGACCCGCCGCGAGGAGGCCGGTGAGACCGGTGCGGCGATCGACGGTCTCCTCGCGTGGGCCATCGACTTCGGTGTGGCGCAGCACGAATCGGTGTTCGGGCCCGACCCCTACGGGTCGGGCCAGCGGATCCGTGTCGAGCAGGACAATCTCGCACAGGCGCTTCGGCACGGGCTCGCGCGCGACGACGGCCGGACGGTGGCGGCCACGTCCGCGGTCCTGTGGGCCTTGTGCGTCGCCGACTCCAACTACTCCCGGATGGCGATGCTGGTCGAGGAGACTGCCTGGTGCCTGTCGCACGTCCGTCCCGAGCCCGAGCTCGTCGAGGTCATGCGGACGGCCTCGACCTTGTCCACGGTGTTCGCGTTCCTGTTCCAGAGTGCGCATGCGTTGCGGGCGCTGGCTACCCTCCGCCGGCTCCCGCCGGCACCGTCGGACACGATGGTCCGAGCCTTCGCGAACGCGCTGTGCGCCGTCTCCGATCCCGCGGCGGAGCGCTCGACCCTGGAGGCCTTGAGCGACAGCGACGAGCCGCTGCTGGCCGGCGCCGCCAACGGCATCGCCACCTACCGGCGCGAGAGCGAGGGGGACCTGGACAGCGCGCTGGTGGCTGCCCGGCGGATGCTCGACGCGTTCGACGACCCGGCGCACCCGTGGATGCGCGTGATGACCCACTCGAGGATCGGTGAGCTGTGCATGCAGCTGGACCTGGGTGACGAGGCACGACGGCATGTGGAGACCGCCCTGCTGGCGCAGGAGGAGCTCGGCGAAGAGTCCGACCCGATCGGACTGCGGTGGGCGCTGGTACTGGCCTGCCTGCAGCTCGGCGACCTTGACGGGGCCGAGCAGTGGCTGGAGCTCGCTGCGCTGCACCAGCGGGACGAACCGATGGGCGTGTTCACGTACGACCTCGCGGTGCGGGCCGAGCTGGCGCTGGCGCGCGCCGAGGTCGACGCGGGTCTGCGCCTGTGGCGCGGCGCCGTCGAGCGGGTGCGGAACGTCCAGGGCCCGGTGGTCGGTCTCGATCCCGTCCTCAACCCGTGGGTCCTCGAGCTCCAGGCCGGTGCCGTGATCGCGCACGCGCAGCACGGCCGGCTCGACCTGGTCGAGGAGATGACAGCCGGGTTGCCGGACAAGCTGTCCGCGCTGCTCGCCGATCCATCCGCGGAGCCGACCCTGTCGCTGATGGATCTGCAGGTCCGCGGTGCGCTGCTGCTGGCGCTCGCCTGGATCGACATCGACCGCGGTGAAACCCGGACGGGGGCCCGGATGATCGCCCTCGCCGAGCGCTTCAGGTTCCTGCGGAACTTCCAGCCGACCATGTCCCCCGCGAGCGCCACACAGGCTGCCGTGGAAGCCGACAGGTCGGCATACGACGACGCGGTGTCGTCGTATGCCGACCTGGGTGCCGACCAGCTGCGAACCACTGCCCTTGCGGAGCTACGGGCCCGGCAGCAGGGCTGACCACACGTGCACTACCGGACGGGATCGCGCCGGTACAGGTTGCGCGCCCACAGGTAGCAGACCAGCGAGATGCCGACGGACCAGGTGACGGCAATCAGCGCGCTGTTGTCGATCGGGGTCCCCAGCAGCAGACCGCGCAGGGTCTCGATCATGGCCGTGAACGGCTGGTACTCGGCGAACCAACGCAGTCCCGTCGGCATCGAGTCGGTGGGAACGAACCCGCTGCCCAGGAAGGGGAGCAGGATCAGCGGCATCGGCAGGTTGCTTGCGGTCTCGACGCTCTTGCTCGCCAGGCCGCACCCGACCGAGAACCAGGTGAGCGCGTGGCTGATCAGCGCGACCATTGCCACCGCCCCGATCCACTCGAGGGGCCCGGTGGTCGCCCGGAAGCCCACCAGCAGGGCAACGCCGAACACGACCGCCACACCGATCATCGTCTGGAGCATGCTGCCGATGACGTGTCCGGTCAGCACCGACGGACGGAAGATCGCCATGGTGCGGAACCGGGCGATGATGCCCTCGGTCATGTCCATCGCGACCGACACCGATGTGCCCGTGCACGCGCTGGCCACGGTCATCATGAGGACGCCGGGCACCACGTAGTTGACGTACTCGGCGCGCCCGCCTGCTCCGCCTCCGAGCCCAGCGCCCAAGGTGCCGCCGAAGACGTAGACGAACAGCAACAGGAAGACCACCGGCATGCCGGCGACGATCAGGGTCAGACCCGGGTAGCGCGCCATGTGCCGCAGGTTGCGGCGTAGCAGGGTGGCCGAGTCGGCCACCGCGTAGGTGAGAGTGCTCATCGTACGGATTCCTTTTCTGTGTCGGGTTGTCCAGTGAGTGCGAAGAAGACGTCGTCGAGGTCGGGGGTGTGCACCGTCAGTCCGTCGACCTCGATCGACTCGTCGTCGAGCCGGTCGAACAGGGTCTTCAGGGCCCGAAGGCTGCCGTCGCTCGGGACCTGCAGAGTCAGCGCCTCGTGGTCACGGGTGACGTCGACGAGGGCGTGGGCGGCCGACTCGAGTCCGCGGGCATCGGCGAATCGCAGGCTCACGTGGCCCCCGGGGACGAGGCGCTTGAGCTCGGCCGCGGTGCCCTCGGCCACGAGCATGCCGTGGTCGAGCACTGCGATCCGATCGGCGAGCTCGTCCGCCTCCTGCAGGTACTGCGTGGTCAGGAAGATCGTGACCCCGCCCGCCACCAGCTCTCGGATGATCTGCCACATGGTGCGCCGGCTGCGCGGATCGAGACCGGTGGTCGGCTCGTCGAGGAACACGATGCGCGGGTTGCCGACCAGGCCCATCGCGAGGTCGAGCCGGCGCCGCATGCCGCCGGAGTAGGTCGCGACCCGCTTGCTGCCCGCCTCGACCAGGTCGAACTGCTGGAGCAGCTCGGCGCTGCGCCGCCGCCCTTCGTCCCGGCCCAGGTGGTGCAGGTCCGCCATCAGGATCAGGTTCTCCTCGCCGGTGAGCAGATCGTCCACCGCGGAGAACTGGCCGGTGACGCCGATCGCGGCGCGTACCGAGTCGGGCTCCCTTGTCAGGTCGTGACCGCCGACCTCCACGTCGCCTCCGTCGGCGCTGATCAGCGTGGACAGGATCTGCACGGCGGTGGTCTTGCCTGCGCCGTTGGGGCCGAGCAGGGCGAAGATCGTTCCGGCCGGGACGTGCAGGTCGATGCCGTCGAGCACGACCTTGTCGCCGAACGACTTGCGCAGGCCCGTGGCGACGATCGCCGGTGGATGTGGGGTAGTCATGATCTCTCGTCTCTCGTTGTCACTGGTGGCCCGGTTGGCCACGACATCGTCGAGAGTGCACGGCGCGGGCTTCACGGCGGCTTCAGCGCGGTTGCACGTGGTTTCAACGCAGTTCCCGGGCGCTGACGTACGTTCGTCCCGTGCACTGCTCCGCGCGCGAGCGACACCGATCAGGACTGTGGGTGCCCGACCTCGCCGACCCCGGCTGGGTGCCAGACACGCTGCGCACACATCATCGGCACCACACCAGCCGGTACGGCGCGAGGGTGCCCTCGACCGCGTGCCCCTCGCGCAGGAACTCGGGGTTCCACGCCACCTCGACGTCCGGATCCGCCTCGTCCCGCGACGGGCGCAGCCGGCGTACCCGCTGGACCAGCTCCTGCGCGGTCCGACCGGGACCGTCGACTTGCCGACGAGCAGCGACCCGGTGCGCAGGTGCGGGACCAGCCCGTCGACGACGGCGTGCAGGGCGGAGAGGTCGGCGGCGTCGCCGTCGTCGCGCTGCGGGGTACCGACGCACACGAAGACCACCTCGCCGTGCGCGCCCGCCTCTGCGGCCGAGGACGTGAACCGCAGCCGACCGGATGCGATCCCCTCGCGCAGCACGTCGGTGAGCCCTGGCTCGTGGAACGGCAACCGGCCGGCTCCGAGGGAGGCCAGCCGTTCCTCGTCGACGTCCAGGCCGACCACGTCATGACCCAGGCGTGCCATGCACGCGGCGTGGGTGGCGCCGAGGTAGCCGACGCCGGCGACCGTGATTCTCATCGCCAGCGGGAGACGTCGCTCATGCTCGATTGTTTCCCGCCACGGCCGGCGCGGGCAGTGGTCGATAGGGCTAGGACGTTTCTGCAGTATCGGCGCCGATTCCCGAGCTGACGTGCGGCGATCACCTGGCCGACGGGAGCCGCTCGCGACTACTGTCACGGCATGACAGACAACACGTACACGGTGCAGCGCTCGACGGTGATCAATGCCCGACCCGAGCAGGTGTACGAGCAGGTCGTGGACTTCCACAACTGGCCCAACTGGTCGCCGTGGGCAGGCATCGACCCCGCGATGGACCGCACCTACTCGGGCGCGGAGTCGGGCACCGGCGCGGCCTACGCCTGGTCCGGCAACCGCAAGGCCGGCCAGGGGAGGATGGAGATCACCGAGGCCGTCGAGCCGTCAAGGGTGCAGATCGACCTCGTGTTCGAGAAGCCGTTCAAGGCGCGCAACGAGACCTGGTTCGAGATCCAGCCGGAGGGGTCCGGCTCCCGGGTCGACTGGACGATGACCGGCCAGAAGACGTTCGCGACGAAGGTGATGGGCGTCTTCAAGTCGATGGACAAGATGATCGGTCCCGACTTCGAGAAGGGCCTGGCCCAGCTGAAGACCACCGCGGAGCGCGCGACGCCCGGCTAGGGCAGCGGACGCGGCGAACCCCGGGGGAGCCCGCTGACCTCGATGTGTTCCTGACTGCGACGAGAGGACCATCATGGGCAAGGCCATCATGGGTTGCGCGTCGGTGTCGGCCGACGGCTACATCGCGTACGACGACGGCCAGATCGGGTCCTTGTTCGACTGGATGTCGGCTGGCGACGTCGAGTGGAAATGGTCCGAGACCGACGAGCACGCGATGCGCAGCACGCAGGCGTCCAAGGACTTCATGCAATCGGTCTACCCCGACATCGGCGCCGTCATCATGGGGCGGAACCTGTTCGACCAGACCAACGGCTGGGACGGCGTACCGGCCACGGGTGATCACGTCTTCGTCGTGACGCATGAGGCGCCGACGGACTGGGAGCATGCGGACACCGCACCGTTCACGTTCGTCACCGACGGGGTCGGCTCCGCGATCAAGCAGGCACGCGAGTTCTGCGGCGACCGGATCGTCGACGTCGCCGCTGGTCAGATCGGCGGGCAGGCACTGCGGCTCGGCCTGATCGACCAGATCGTGATGAACGTCGTGCCCGTCGTCTTCGGTGGCGGGAGGCCGTTCTTCGGCGCCCTGGGACCCGGCGACGACGTCACGCTCGGCAACCCGTCCCGGGTGGCCCAGGGCAACGGTGTCACGCACCTGCTCTACGACATCGAGCACTGACCGTGCGCACCCTGCTCGTCGGACTCCGCGTCACCGACCAGGATCGCTCTCGCGCGTTCTACCAGGCACTCGGCTACACCATTGTCGGAACCGTTCCCGACACCCCGTTCGGCACCCTGACCATGCTGCAGCTGCCGGACGACCCGTTCGTCACCGTCGAGCTCGCGCACGACCCTGCCCGGCCGGTCACCGAGACCGGCGGCCTCAACCACCTCGCCATCAAGACCGACGACCTGCACGCCACCATCGCCACCCTGGCCGCCCACGGCATCCAGGCCGATCCGGCGCGGCCGACCGCCGGCCCGGATGAGCCGCTGGTCACCATGGTGCGCGACCCCGACGGATACCTGATCGAGCTCGTCCAGTGGCCGGAAGGACACGCGGACGGAATGACCGCTGACGACTTCACGACCGGGTGACCACTGCTCCGGTTTGGTCGCCCCTCGGCGGCTTCGTCCGCAACGTGGCGACGTCGCGTGTGGTCGCGTCATTAGTTCGCGGTCGAAGCGTTATCACACGTTCGTTGACCGCGAGTTCTCCCTGTGTACAGTCGCAAACACCAATCACGAAGCGGCCGAGGAACACTGTTTCTCCGTGCAGACGTCGCGTCGTTCGGGACCGGATGTGGCGCGTTGCCTCCAGCCCCGACGGCCGACCTCGCACGGCTGGACAGTCGGTTTTCAGCTGGCGCTTCGGACCCCATTCGAGGAGTTCGTGCGCATGAAGATTGATGTCCACTGGCATCACGTTCCGCGTGCATTTGTGTCTGCGGTGGCGGAAGGAAGGATCCCGTTCGCCGGCCGCTACGTGGCCGAGGACGACGAGCTGAAGGTGGATCTGGGCTTCCGTGAGTTCACCCAGGAGCTGCCGGCCGAGCTGACCGACATCGACGCCGCCGTGGAGCACATGGACCGAGTGGGGCTGGACGTGGTGGCGCCGTCGATCGCGCCGCCGTTGATGCAGTACCACGCGGCGGGTGCTGACGGTCTGGCGATCTGCCGGGTGATCAACGATGCGATGGCGGAGTCGACGGCCAAGCACCCGGACCGGTTCCGCCCGTTGGCCAACGTGCCGTTGCAGGATCCGGCCGCGGCGGCGACCGAGCTGAAGCGGGCGGTCTCCGAGCTGGGGTTCGCGGGGGTGCAGATCAGCACCGCGGTGGCCGGGCGGAACCTGGGCGATCCCGATGTGCGGCCGTTCTGGCAGGCGGTGGCCGATCTGGACGCGTTCGTGTTCCTGCACCCCTCGCCGCCACCCTTGGGGCTGCGGGAGGGCCGGCTGAACCGGCACGACATGGGCAACTTCGTCGGGTTGCCGGTGGAGAGCGCGTGTGCGTTGGCGTCGTTGATGTTCGACGGCGTCTACGAGGACGTCGGCACGATCAAGACCTGCTTCGCCCACGGCGGTGGCGCGTTCCCGTACATCCTGTCCCGCTGGGAGCACGGCTACGAGGCCCGGCTGGCCCCGAACGACCCGCCGATGAAGAACCCGTACTCCTACCTCGACTCGGTCTATGCCGACTCGCTGACGCACAGCCCCCGGGGCCTGCAGTTCCTGGTCGACACCATCGGCACAGACCACGTGGTGCTCGGCTCGGACTACCCCTTCGACATGGGTGTGGCAGACCCCTGCGCCGCCATGACCCAGGCCATCACCGACCCCGACACCCAGAACAAGATCGGCGGCGACACCGCCGCCCGCCTGCTCGGCATGACCACGGGCACCTAGGAAGCGAGTGCACCATGACCGCTCGGAGCGCCTCCCCCCGCCGCCGACTGACCGGGGCTCGCGTCGCCGCGGTTACCGCGGTGGTGGCACTCGTCGCTGCTGCCTGTACCGACGCACCGACTGACACCGGCAGCGACGGGGGCGGCGGCAGCGGTTCGGACGTGATTGTCCATGCCCTGGGCGGTGAGCCGGAGGGTCTCGACCCGGCGCAGGTGCCGGCCGGGGGCTATGGCGACCGGGTCATCATCCAGGTGTACGACTTCCTGGTGGACATGCCGCCCGAGGGGTCGACGCCGATCCCGATGATCTCCACCGAGGTGCCGACCATCGACAACGGCCTGGTGTCCGAGGACGGTCTCGTCTACACGTTCCCCATCCGCGAGGGAGTGACGTTCCACGACGGCACCGACCTGGACGCCAACGCGGTGAAGTTCTCCTGGGACCGTGTCATGGAGATGGACCTCCCCGAGGGACAGGCAGACACGCTGAACCAGATCGTCGAGTCCACCAAGGTCGTCGACGACTACACCTTCGAGGTGACGCTGCTGGAGCCGGCGGCCTGGTTCCTCACGTCCGTGGCCTACTCGGTGCCGGCCGCCATCGTGAGCCCGACCGCGGTCGAGGACAACGGCGGCGTCGAGGCCGGCGTGCCCAACGAGTGGATGAACACCAACATGGTCGGCAGTGGTCCGTACAAGTTCGTGTCGTGGGACCGCAACGAGCGCGTCAACTTCGAGGTCAACGAGGACTACTGGGGCGAGAAGGCGTCCAACGACGCGCAGTTCCTCGTGTCTGCCGACAACGCGGCAACCGTGATCGGGCTGCAGGCGGGCGACATCGACATCGTCGAGCCGGTCCCCCAGTTCATCGACCAGCTGGCGGGCAACGACAACATCTGCGTGGAGGAGGACGGCTTCCTCCTGGAGCCGATGCAGCTCGCATTCAACCTGAACATCGACGAGAGCACGCTGCCCGACGAGGACACCGTTCCGGCGGACTTCTTCTGGGACAAGCGGGTCAGACAGGCCTTCAACTACGCGTTCGACTATGACGCGTACATCCAGGCTGGTCTGAGCGGCCACGGTGAGGTGGCGTCGTACCTCCCGCCGGCGCTGCTGGGCGCCTCGCCGGACAACATGAGGTACGAGCAGGACCTCGCCAAGGCGGAGGAGCTGTTCAAGGAGACGGGCTGGTGGGACGAGGGCTTCACCGCCTCCGTCCTGGTCGAGGCCAACAACCCGACGTTCACGCCAGTCGGCCTGGTGCTCAAGGACTCGCTGGCGGCGCTGAACCCGAAGTTCCAGATCAACGTGCTCGAGGTGGCCGAGGCGCAGTTCGATGAGGCGCACGCGAAGACACCGTTCGAGTACCCGATGTGGATCAAGAACGGGGACCCGTTCGGGGACCCGCACTTCCTGATGAACACCTACTTCCACCCTGACGGTGAGTGGGGCGAGCGGCTCGGCTACCGCAACGGCTACGAGGACCCCGAGGCGATCGCGTCGCTCATCGACGAGGCGTCGGAGGAGACCGACTTCGACCGCCGCGCCGAGCTCTACCAGGAGGTCATCCCGCTGTTGTACGACGACCCGATGTGGATCTGGCCGGCGGACGAGGCCAACATCCAGATTCACCAGTGCTGGGTGGAGGACTTCGTGTACAACCCGTTGTGGATCATGCCGAGGTGGGCCTTCTACAGCAAGTGAGGCCGCGGTGACCCGGAGTCGACAGGCCTGTGCGAAGCGGACGAGCTGATGCAAGTACGCGACTACGTGATCCGCCGGCTGCTCAAGCTGCCGCTGATGCTCTTCCTGGTCTCGATCTTCGTGTTCGGGATATCGAGACTGGGCGGATCGCCCATCGGCATCTACCTCGACCACGAGCAGACCCCCGAGCAGGTGGAGCAGCTGGAGGAGCGGTTCGGGCTCAACGACTCGCTCGTGCACCAGTACTTCGCCTGGCTCGGGGGCGTGCTCCAGGGGGACCTGGGCTACTCCGGCGTGGCCGCGGCCCCGGTGGCAGAGGTACTGCCCGACAAGTTCGCCGCCACCCTCGAGCTGGGGCTGTGGGCCACCGTGGCCATGGTGGTGTTCGGCGTGTGGATGGGGACGTTCGCCGGCGCCCGTCGGGACAAGTTCGGCGACCACGCCATGCGGGTCATCTCGGTCAGCGGGGCCAGCCTGCCGCTGTTCTGGTTCGCGCTGCTCGTCCTCATCTTCTTCTACCTGGTGCTGGGCTGGGCGCCACTCGGCCGGTCGACCGACTCGATCTGGGTGACGATCACCCATCCGACCGGCATCTACACCCTCGACGCCATCCTGGCCGGCAGCTGGACGGCGTTCGTCGACGCCATCCGCCATCTGTGGCTGCCCGTGCTGGTGCTCGGCTACGAGGGGGCGGCCACCATCGCGCGGATCATGCGCTCGTCGCTGGTCGACGAGCTGGGTGCCGACTATGTCGACGCAGCCCGCGCCAAGGGTCTCCCCAGACGGATCGTCGTGAAGAGGCACGCGCGTCGCAACGCACTGATTCCTGCGGTCACCGTCATGGGCGTCGCCTTCGGCATGATCCTGCAGGGCGCGGTGGTGGTCGAGGCGATCTTCCAGTGGCCCGGCATGGGGCGCTGGATCGCTGATGCAGTGCTGCGGGGTGACCAGGCCACGGTCATGACGTTCGTGCTCGTGATCGCGGTCATCTTCTTGCTGGTCAATCTGGCCGTGGACGTCGCGTACGCCTACCTGGATCGGAGGATCGAGCTCGCATGAGTTCGGAGATCTCGCGCACCATGCCGGTGCAGGTCGCTCCGCAGGGCGCGTTCCAGACCCGCTACCGGCGCGCCTCGGACACGATCAGGCAGGCGGCACACTCGCCGACCACGGTCATCGGCTTTCTCATCCTCGTGCTGATCTTCCTGATGGCGATCTTCGCTCCGTTCCTGGTCGACGCGAACTCACCCGACTCGTCGCAGCTGCCGCGCGACTACACCGCCCTGAACGCGCCCCCCGGGTCTCCGGGCCACCCGTTGGGGACGACCTCGCAGGGCGGCGACGTCCTGTACGGCGTGGTCTGGGGTGCCCGGACGTCGGTCGTGCTCGCGCTCACCGTGGTGACGGCGACGACCATCATCGGCGTTCTCATCGGAAGCGCTGCGGCGGTGCTGGGCGGGCGCTGGGACGAGTACCTGATGCGGCTGGTCGACCTGTTCATGTCCGTGCCGGAGCTCATCCTGGCGCTCGCGATCGCCGGTGTGCTCGGGCCGTCCTTCAAGAACATCGTGCTCGCCCTGATCATCACCGGGTGGACCGACTACGCCCGGCTCATCCGTGGCGAGATCCTGCACGTCAAACAGCTGGAGTACGTCGACTCGGCGCGCATCATCGGCGACAAGCGATGGCGCATCTACCTCAAGGACATCCTGCCGAACTCGTTCACGCCGATCATCGTGATGATCACCCTCGACATGGGCAAGGTGGTCCTCGTCGGCGCGACCCTGAGCTTCATCGGCCTGGCCGAGGTGGGCCTCGCGGAGTGGGGCAACCTGGTGTCCGCCGGCCAGGACGGCGTCGTGACCGGCGACTGGTGGGTCGCGACCTTCGGCGGCGGGATGGTCTTCCTGTGGGCGCTGGCCTCGAACCTGGTCGGCGACGGCCTGCGCGACATCCTCGACCCGCGGACTGAGGGCCGATGAGGTCGTCAGGGGTCAGCCCAGCGCGGCCGACCGACGTGGCGTTCGCGCCCGACCCGTCGGTCCAGCTGCTGTCGTTGCGTGGGCTGCGGGTCCAGTTCCGGTCGAAGCGCGGGATCGTGCACGCGGTGGACGGTGTCAGCCTCGACATCCGGGACGGGGAGACCGTCGGTCTCGTCGGCGAGACCGGTTCCGGCAAGAGCGTGACCGGCCGCGCCCTGTTGCGCCTGGTCCCCGAGCCTCCCGGCATCTACGCCGGTGGCCAGGCGATGTTCCGCCCGAAGCGGGCGTGCACCGCGTGCACGGGCGGTCCCTGCCTCGTCTGCGGCGGCACCGGCAAGGTGGACGGGCCCTGTGTCGACTGCGGCGGTGGCGGCTGCGCCACGTGCGGCCACACCGGGCGGGAGACCGTCGACCTCCTCACCGTGTCCGATCGCCAGATGGGCCGGCTGCGGGGCAACAACATCGCGATGGTGTTCCAGGACCCCGGCAAGGCGCTCAACCCGACCATGACCATCCGCGCGCAGGTCGCCGAGGTCTTCACCGAGCACCGATGGTCCAACCTGCTGCACGAGGCGGGGCTCGACGACGGCCACGTCGACCCCGTCATCCGGAGGGATGCGCACGGCCGCGCCACGTTCTTCGAGCGCCGGCTGCAGGACGTGCCGCCGTTCCGCCGCCGCAGCCGCCGGCTGCACGCGCTGCTGGACGAGTACATCGCAGCCGCGCTGGCGAACACGAACATCCCGAACCCCCGGCAGGTGATGGCCCGGTACCCGCACGAGCTCTCCGGTGGCATGAAGCAGCGGGTGATGATCGCCCAGGCGTTGGCATGCGACCCGGACCTGCTGATCGCCGACGAGCCGACGACGGCGCTCGACGTCACGGTCCAGGCCCGCATCCTCGACCTGATCGCCGAGCTGCAGGAGCGCCACCACACCGCGGTGCTCTACATCAGTCACGACCTGTCCCTCGTGCGCAACATCTGCGACAAGGTCGCCGTGATGTACGCCGGTCAGCTCGCGGAGGTGGGCACGACCGAGCAGATCTTCGACAACCCGATGCACCCCTACACCCGCGGGCTGCTGGCGGCGGCACCGACGTCGGGCCAGCGTCGTGGGCACCTGGTGGCGATCGAGGGCACCGTGCCCGAGCTCATCGACCCCGACCGGGCGTGTCGATTCGCGTCGCGCTGCCCGTACGCCGCGCCCGCCTGTCACAACCACGAGCCGGCGTTGCTCGACCGCGACGACGGCCACACCGTCGCCTGCCTGCTCTACGAGAGCCCCACTGCGATCGGCTCCGACGCCGCGGACATGCCGACTCCGCGGAGCGCCTCATGAGGACGCTGCACCTGCACCGTCCGGAGGCCGAGAGCGCGGAGCCGTCGGAGTACGTCCTCAGCGTTCGCAACCTCCGCAAGTACTTCCCCATCCACGAGGGTGTGCTGCAGCGGGTCACCGGCCACGTGCGAGCCGTCGACGGCGTCAGCTTCGACCTTCGCCGCGGCGAGACGATTGGTCTGGTCGGCGAGAGCGGTTGCGGCAAGACCACGCTGGGGCGGTGCATCGCGGGACTCATCGACCCGACCGCGGGTGGGGCCTACTTCGACATCCCGGCGGCCGACAGGGCTCGTCTGGACGAGCTGCTCCCGGTGCCGGAGGAGTCGCGGTCACCCGCGGAGCGGACCGAGCTCGAGCGACTGGACCGCTCGTACCGCATCGACCGCCTCGACGAGGCCCACCGGCGGCACTACCGGCCCAACTGCCAGCTGGTGGCGCAGGACCCCTTCGCCTCCCTGAACCCTCGTCAACTCGTCCGCAACATCGTCGGCCGGCCGCTGCACCTGCACAACGGCCTCAGTGGTTCGGCGCTGACGGATCGCGTGGTCGACCTCCTCGAGCAGGTCGGGCTCGGCAGCTCCCACCTGTACCGCTACCCGCACCAGTTCTCCGGGGGTCAGCGCCAGCGCATCTCGATCGCGCGCTCGCTGGCCCTCGAGCCCCAGCTCGTCATCCTGGACGAGCCGACGAGCGCGCTCGACGTCTCCGTCCAGGCGCAGATCCTCAACCTGCTGCACCGGCTGCAGCAGCAGCACGACCTGACGTACCTGTTCATCAGTCACGACCTCAACGTGGTGCGGCACATGAGCGACCGCATGGTCGTCATGTATCTCGGCCAGGTGAGCGAGATCGGCAGCTCGGAGGCCCTGTTCGCGACGCCGCGCCACCCGTACACCGAGGCGCTGATCGCGGCCAACCCCGCCACGCACGGCAAGCAGGAGTCCATCCGGCTGCCGGGCACGGTCCCCAGTCCGGCGGCGCCACCGAGCGGCTGCCGCTTCCACACCCGCTGCCCGAAGGTGACCCCGGTGTGCGGCTGGGACGTCGACGACGTCGTGCGGCTGCTGACCTTGCAGGGCACGGAGTCGACCCTGCCGGTCAGCAAGACGTCCCCCTTCGTCGCCGACATCACCTTCCCGACCGCCGAGCTGGCCGCAGCGGCGGTCGAGACGCTGCGCTCGACCCTCCCGCCGTCGATGGCGGCCGCGATGACAGCGGCAGAGCAGTCGGGCAAGGTCGTGCACGTGGCCTTCGATCCCGTCGACGAGGTGGCGCTCAGAAAGGGTGCCGGCGGTCGAGCGACGTCGTGCGTCCTGTACTCCGACTGGTCGGCCTCGCTCGGGATCCCCACGATCCCCTAGTAACACCGACTCCGCGGCCCGTCAGGCCGGCGGCACCACCGGGAGCAGCAGGTGGGCCGGGTGCTGCGGGCCGACGTGCAGCGTGGTGGTGCCCCCGTAGATCTCGGGCGGGCGATCGCCGGGATCGTCGTGCACGTAGATGCCGCAGCCACGCATCACGGTGCCCTTGAAGTGGCTGAGGCTGGCGCCTTGCTCGGGTCCGCCGTACTCGTAGTCCCTGCCGCGGACGGACAGCGCGATCCGGTGGCCCGGCGGTACCACGACACTGGTCGGCCAGATCTCCACGTCGACCTCGTACACCTCGCCGGGAATCACCGGCTGCCGGGCCCGGTGCGTGTGGTACGGCCGGTAGGGCTCGGACAGGTCGGGGTCGAGCTCGCGGTGGGACATCCGCAGCCAGCCCTGGGCGACCGGGGTGTGCGGGTCGACGGCACCCTGGAAGACCACCTCGCTCCCGTCCGGTGCGAACACCTGGACGACCAGGAACAGGTCGGCGTCGGTGGTCGACGACGACACGAACAACTTGGCGGCGATCGGGCCGGTCAGCTCCAGCGGCGCGTCCGCTGGAGGTGCCACGAACGTCAGCCCGTCGCCCAGGGCGGAGAACGACTCGGAGTGGTCCGCAGAGGTCGAGTGCTCGACCAGCGAGGAGTCCACGAGGTCGAGGTACAGCGGGGTCCACCGGGTGCGCCCGAGGGGCCACTCGTGCTCGTCCCGGTCCACGAACCCGTCCAGCGTCCGGACCCGTAGGTGGACCGGCGGACGTGCGTCCCACCCGTTGTCCTCGCCCTTGAGGAAGTGGCCGAGGAACGCCTTCTGCATGTCGACGCCGTAGGAGGTGTAGAACTCGGTCCAGTGCTCGCCGCCGTGCAGCTCCAGCCACTTCTGCGGCGAACGGGCGCGCACGAACGCCTCCGTCGCGCCGCGCAGGTGCCGCCCCTGTCCTCCCCAGTTCCCCGCGGCGAGGAACGGAACGGTGATGGCGTCCCAGCGCGCAGAGCGCTCCTGGTGGAAGCCGTCGGCCAGGCGGTGCCCGCGCACCGCACCCGGGTAGTTGGCGCGGCGCAGCGCCAGCTCGTCGTCGGAGAGCGTCTCCGGTCCGGCGACGAGCTCGCCGGTGCTCTGCGACCGAGACGAGCGTTCGCCGAGCCCGTGCTGCACCGTGCTGATCGTCCGTCGGAACCACACGTCCACCGCGGTCGTCATGATCCCGCCGTGGTAGTACATGTCGCGGTAGAAGTCGGCCAGCCCCTCCCACGGCACCATCGCGGCGAGGTGGGGTGGTTGCAGGCCTGCGACCAGCCACTGGTCGATGGCGAAGTAGGAGATGCCCAGCAGGCCGACCTTGCCGCTGCTCCACGGCTGGGTCCCTGCCCACTCGATGCAGTCGTGGAAGTCACGTGAGCCGCGCATGGCGTACGGGTCGATGTAGCCGGGTGAGCGTCCCCAGCCGCGGGCGTCGATCCGCACGACTGCGTAGCCGTCCGGGACCCAGTGCTCCGGGTCCGGGGTCTCCCAGGCGGTGTACTGGCCGGTCGACCCCTCGGCCGCCTCCGGATGCTCCTCGACCAGACGGTTCCAGGCGTCCGGGTAGCCGTCCTGGAACCGGAGCCCCTTGCCGTACGGGCCGTAGGTCACCAGGGCCGGGTACCTGCCGTCGTCGACGGGGCGGAACACGTCTGCCCGCAGGACGACGCCGTCGTCCATCGGCAGCGCCACGTCCCACTCGATCCGCATGCCGTCGCGGACCTCACCGCGGTCGTCCATGTCAGGCACCGGCTTCGTCAGGGGATCCCGAACCCTGGCACACGGTCCGGGCGATCGGGAAAAGTAGTTCGACGGCAAACGGTCCGGTGCGCGGGAGCTGCTGCAACCGCTAGCCGGGCACCGCGGTCATCTTGCTGCGGTCGTTCGTCGGCTTGGCCAGGAACTCACCACGCAGTGCGCGGGCGAGATGGCAGGCACGGACCATGGGGCGGGGGAGCGCGACACCGCTGTCGATGGACGACGCGCAGTCGCGGGCGACCTCCGGACTGGTCCGCCATCCTGCGTGCAGGGTCACAGGTCGTCCGGCCGTTGCGGTCCGCACCCGACAGGCGACGACCCTGCCGTCGACCTCGAGCGGCGCCCAGCTGCCGACCACGGACGGAGGCTCGGGTCCGACCGCCAGGATCGGACGGTTGGTGATGCCGATGGTCGGGACGTTGAACGCTGCTCCCAGCTGGATCGCGACCCCCGCTCCGCGGGCGTGGTCACGGCCTGTGCCGTTGACGAAGAACACGCTCGGGGGCACCCGCAGCGCGTGCACGATGTCCTCCATCAGCGGTCCGACCACCAGTCCCAGGTAGCTCGGCCGGTAGGGGAAGCCGAGCCAGCGCGCGCCCATGCTGGTGGCGACCATCTCGTTGCCGCGCATCACCACCGCAGCAGCGGACACGAGAGTGCCTCGCTCGGGTTGCTTCGGCGCTGTGCCGTACGAGACGAAGATGCCGCACACGTTGCGCTGGTCGGCCTTGCCGTCCCACGCCCACGGAGTGACGTTCTCGACCGCCCCCGCGAGGCGGCACTGGAGCTTCTCCAGCTCCCGGCCTGTCTCCGGCCACGGCGTGCCGCTGCGTCCGTCCGATGCGCCGGCCATGGCCTCGGACGAGGCGGAGCGGCGCTGCGCCGGCACGGCTGCGCGGGACTTCGAGCCCAGCTGGGCCACCGCGTGCTCGATGCGGTCACCGACGTCGTGGCCCACTGTCGACAGCACGTCGCTCTCCGCCTGTTCGCACAGCTTCCGCGCGGCCTGGACGCGATCGCGGCCCTCGGCGGTCAGCGCCACCGGCATCCGGCGCTTGTCGTCCTCGGTCGTCGTGCGGCGGACCAGACCCTTGAGCTCCAGCCGATACAACCGGTTGCTGAGCCCGGCAGGGGAGATCGACAACCGGCCCAGCAGGACCTTGGGCGTCACCGGCAGCGCATCCGCGCCGATGGCGCAGAGCACGTCGAACTCGCCCGGGGTGATGCCGAAACCGGTGCAGATGGTCTGCATCCGGGTCTCCAGCAGCTGGGTGAGCAGCCGGACCTTCGACGTGAAATCCAGGGCTGGCGCCGCGGCAGTGCTGGCGCGAGCGGAGCATTCCAGGGCCTCGGTCGTGGACATCGGTCGCGCCTCCACTTCCGGTCGAACCTCTCGACTCCCCGGGGCGCGGGCTGTGCCGTCGCACGGCGAGGCACCTCGCGCCTGTGGGATCAGTTGACACCCGGTCGTGCTATTTTCGCAACCGATTGGGGTGATCGCGTGCCGGACGATCTGATCACCGCGCAGATGCGGTCGCTGGTGGGACGCGACTGGCCGCCCGTACGCCACGAGGTGGACCGCAGCGGCATCCGGATGTGGGCCCGCGCGGTCGGGTTCGACGATCCCGTCTACTACGACGACGCAGCCGCCCGCGAGCAGGGGCACGCGGACCTGCCGGCACCACCCGGCTTCCTGGGCACCCCGCAGTACTCCCCCGGTGGGGCCGAGCCGGGACCGCCGATCCGCGGGCTGAACCCCGCGCTGTCGCGGAGTCTCAACGGCGGCACCGAGTGCGAGTACCTGGCCGACATCCACGCGGGGGACGTCCTCGACGCCACCACCAGGATCGTGGACCTCCAGCAGCGGCACGGGAGCATCGGCGACTTCATCCTCATCACCCGCGAGACGTCGTACGCGCGCGGCGACGAGGTCGTGGCCCGGGTCCGGGCCACGGCCATCAACTACTGACTCGAGGGGCAGCACGTGCCGCAGACCTACTTCGAGGACGCGACCGCCGGTCTGGAGATCCCCTCGACGGTGAAGACCTGCACCCCGCGACAGCTCGTGCAGTGGGCGGCGGCCTCGGGCGACTTCTACGAGATCCACTACGACCTCGACCATGCGCATCGCCTCGGGCACCCCGGCCTGCTGGTGCACGGCGCGCTGAAGCACGCGTTCCTCGGACAGCTGTTGCACGACTGGGTCAGCCCCGGCGGTCGGATCATCAGGTTCGGGTGCTCCTACCGAGGCGTCGATCGCCCCGGGGAGCCGATCACGGTGCGCGGCGTCGTGCGCAAGGCCTGGCGCGACGACGCCCAGGGCCTGGTCGAGCTCGACATCTGGTGCGAGGACGAATCCGGCAAGCAGACCACTCCCGGCACCGCCGTGGTGGCGCTGCCGAGCCGGCCCTGACGTGGTCAGATGCTTCGGGGTCGAAGCGTAAGCCGATCGTCTTGTCGCGCTTCCGTGGGCGGACGTAGCGTCCGACTGTCGGCGCCTTGCCGGGTTCGACGCGGTCCGTAGGCGTGTGCCTCGACCACAATCGATTGGAATCGAGGGACCACGATGACAGTCCGTCTGCACGAGCCTGACGTGATGGTGGGCGCCGCGCCGGTCGCGGCCTCGGGACCAGCGTCGGCGGAGGGCGTGCGTCCCGCGGGCGAGGCGAGTGCGGGTGACCGCCCCGGTTTCCGCGAGGGCATGTGGGCGGTGAGCACGTACAACTACGACGCCGCGATCCGGGACGACATGGATCTGCCGGCGACCGTGCAGCTGATGGACATGACCCTGCGCGAGGGTCGCCAGGTCGCCGGCGTCTCGGTCGGCCTCGATGCGGTGCTGGAGTTCGCCCGGCGCATCGACGAGGTGGGCATCCACATCGTCGAGATGCACCACGACTACATCGACGAGATCAAGGAGACCAAGAAGCTGGGGGTGAACTTCCGGATCCAGGCCCTGGTCCACCCCACCGCCGCCCTGAACCCGCAGGCGTGTCGCGAGGAGATCGACCTGTGCCTCGACGCCGGCGCGGACATCATCTGCCCGGCCTTCGCGATCTCCGACTACAACTACAAGCTGGTCGAGTCCATGGGTGGCCTGACGATCACCCGCGCCGAGGCGCTGGACCGCGCCTGCGAGGCGATTCAGTACGGCAAGGAGCAGGGCGCCTACATGAATCCGAACCTCATGGACTTCTCCCGCCTGGACCTCGACTGGCTCAAGACGATCGTCTCTCGCCTGAAGGAAGCAGGCATCGACGCGCTGCGCATCGACGACATCTGCGGTGCCTGCATCCCGGCGGTCTACAAGCACCACGCACGACAGGTCAACCAGATCCTCGGCCCGGACATCCCGCTCGCGATCCACAGCCACAACGACTTCGAGCTCGGCACCGCGGGTCAGCTCGCGGCCCTCGAGGGTGGCGCGGAGGTGCTCGAAGGGTGCATCAACGGGCTGGGGGAGCGGGCCGGTGTGCCCAACCTCGCCGTGCTGGCGCCGGTGCTGGAGATGATGTACGGCTACGACACCGGCCTGCGGATGGACCTGCTCCAGGATCTGTCCGAGTGGGTCGCCGACGTGTGGAACCAGCCCATCCCCCAGCACATGGCGGGAACCGGCCACACCGCCTTCTCCCACGCCGCCGAGGTCCACTACGCGTTGCCCGACGGTGACGAGTGGTCCTTCAACGCATGGGCGCCGCGTGTCATCGGCAACGACGCGTACGTGCCGTTGTGCCACTACTCGGGCCCCAAGGCCATCCAGCGCCGAGTGCTCGACTCGGGCTGGGGACCCATCGACGACGACGTCGCGACACGCATCCTCGAGCGGGTGCGGCACGAGGTGCGCCTGCGCCGCCGTGAGCCGAGCGACCGAGTGTTCGGCGCGATCGTCGAGGAGGAGCAGCGCCGCGCCTAGGTAGTGCCCCTCCACCACACGTACGACGAAAGGAACGACGATGGGTCAGCTCACCGGCAGGAACTACGTGGTCACCGGAGCAAGCAAGGGGATGGGCCGAGAGATCGCCCGGGGCATGGCTCGCGAGGGCGCCACCATCGCCCTGCTCGCGCGCACGGAGTCGGCGCTGAAGGAGCTCGAGCAGGAGTTCGAGCCGCTGGAGGGCCGCGGTGTCGCGATCCCGGTGGACGTGAGCGACAAGGATGCGGTCAAGGAAGCGGTCAGCCGGGCGCGGGACGAGCTCGGTGAGATCCACGGCCTGATCAACAGCGCCGGTGTGCTCGACAACGAGCCAATCTCGCACCACAGCGACGAGGCGTGGGAGTACCACTACGGCGTCAACGTCAACTCGTACTTCTACATGATCCGCGAGGTCATCGGGGAGATGTTCGACCGCGGTGCCGGTCGGATCATCAATATCGCCTCCACCTCCAGCAAGGTGCCGATCGGGCCCAACCGCGCGGCGTACGTGTCGTCCAAGCACGCGGTGCTGGGTCTGACCAAGGAGGTGGCGTTCGAGGCCGCACCGCACGGTGTCACGGTCAACGCGATCTGCCCGGGCTTCGTCCTGACCGACATGGTCGAGGACAGCATGCGCAAGTTCGCCCGTGACTCCGGCGCGTCGATCGAGGAGACCAGGGCGCAGTGGATGGCGAAGATCCCGATGGGCCGGTTCATCGACCCCGTCGAGGTCGTGCCGCTCGTCCTCTTCCTGCTGTCGGACGGAGCAGGGGCGATCACCATGCAGGCCATCAACGTCGACGGTGGCTTCTCGCCGGTCTGACCGGCACCTCTCGAGCGAAGGACGTCATCCCGTGCCCATCGAGACGTTGAACGGTCTCACCCTGACCGAGACGCGGTACGAGAAGAAGGACCGCATCGCCTACGTGACGCTGAACCGCGAGCGCGCGGCCAACGCGTTCAACGTGCAGATGTGTGCGGAGATGGAGGCCATCTGGACGGACTTCCGCGACGACGACGAGACCTGGGTCGCCATCGTCACCGGTGCCGGCGAGAAGTATTTCTGCGCCGGCGTCGACGTCAAGGAGTCGCGGACCAAGCCGATGGGCCACATCTGGCTGCCGGTGGCCCGGATCATGGAGCAGCTCCACAAGCCGATCATCTGCGCCGTCAATGGCGTCTGCTGTGGCGGCGGCCTGCACTTCATCTGTGACACGGACATCATCATCGGCTCGACCAACGCTCAGTTCTTCGACTCGCACGTCAACGTCGGGCTGGTGTCGGGGTGGGAGCCCATCGGCCTGAGTCGTCGGATCCCGCTCAACCACGTGCTCCGCATGACGCTCCAGGGCAAGGCCTACCGGATCGACGCCGAGGAGGCGTATCGCATCGGTCTGCTCACCGAGGTGGTCCCCCCGGACCAGCTGCTGCAGCGGGCCGAGGAGATCGCACGTGACGTCCTGCAGAACTCGCCGCTCGCGGTGCAGTACTCCAAGCAGGCGATCATGGAGGGACTCAACAGCGGGTTGCGGGATGCGCTGGAGCTGTCCGCCTACATCCTGAAAGAGGTGTGGCACACCGAGGACGTGAAGGAAGGTGCGCGTGCCTTCGAGGAGGGCCGGGCACCGCAGTGGAGCGGGCGGTAGGGATGCGACCTGGCGCCACCGACGAGCAGGGATGACCGGCGGCGCGAGCGCCGGCCCGTCGAGCCCGGTGCGAGCCGCTGCCGAGACCGAGTGGCTCCGCCCCGCACTCGTCGCCACCTACGTCGACACCGTGGGCGTGCTGCCGATCTTCCTCACCGGTGTCCTCGCGATCCAGCTGAACGAGGACATCGGTCTGGGGATCAGCTCGCTCGGGTTCGTCTACGCCTCGTACTTCCTGTCGGCCGGTCTGTTCTCCGCGCCGCTGGGCGCCTGGTCCGAGCAGACCGGACCCGAACGGGCACTGCGGCTCGGCCTGGTCGCCTACCTCGTGTCGTTCGCCGGCATCGCGTTGACGGTGCACTCGGTGCCGGTGCTGATCTTCTACATGCTGCTGAGCGGCGTCGGCACCGCGCTGACGCGAAGTGCCTCCAGCGTGCTCGTCTCGCGACGCGTCGCCCCCGGCCGGCAGGGGCTCGCGTTCGGCATGAAGCACTCGTCCATCCCGATCGCCTCCCTGCTCTCCGGTCTCGCGGTCCCGTTGATCGCGCTGACGGTGGGGTGGCGATGGGCTTTCGTCGCGGCCGCGGTGCTCACGCTCGTGGTCCTGTTCACCGTCCCGCGCAGCAAGGTGCGCGCACCGACGACCAGGTCGCGGGATGCCCGTCAAGCCGACGTCGCGCGGTCGACGCTGGTGCTGGCTGCGTTCGCGCTGGCGCTGGGCAGCGCCGCAGCGGCCAGCCTCGGTACGTACACGGTGACCTCGGCGGTGTCGACAGGCATGGCCGAGGCGGACGCGGGAGTGCTGGTGGCGGTCGGCAGCGTGGTCGGCCTGGTCAGCCGCATCGCTGTCGGCCACTGGTCGGACCACCGTCCGGGCGACCAGCTGGACCTCGTCGTCTGGATGCTGCTGCTGGGCGGCGGCGCGTTCGTGCTGTTCGGACTGGCGGACTCCGCATGGCTCTGGTTCGCCGTGCCCCTGACGTTCTCGACCGGGTGGGCGTGGCTGGGCTCGTACAACCTGGCGATGGTGCGGCTCAACCCGGAGGCGCCGGGCGCAGCCGTGGGGATCACGCAGACCGGCGCCTTCCTGGGCGCGGTGGCCGGGCCGGTCGGGCTCGGTCTCGTCGCGGACCACGGCTCCTTCCTGGCGGCCTGGTCGGTGGCGGGCGGGCTCTGCTTCGCGTCGGCGGCGCTGATATGGCTGTTCCAGTGGCGACTGGTCAAGGACGAGCAGGCCGCGTCGCGGCCCGAGGTGACCGAGACAGAGGAGACATAGGTGTCCAAGCGAGTGCTGGTGGCGAGGTACCGCGCGCGAGCCGGCGAGGGCGACCTCGTGGCCTCGGCGTTGCAGACGATGACGGCGGCGGTCGTCCGGGACGAGCCGGACTGCATCGACTACCGAGCCGGTCGATCGGTTGAGAACCCGGACGAGTTCATCCTCTACGAGGAGTACGTCGACCAGGCCGCGCTGGAGGCGCACCGCGAGACCGCGCACTTCCAGGCGATCGTGGAGGCGAAGATCGTGCCCCTGCTGGAGGAACGACAGCGGTTCGTGCTCGAGCCCGTGCCGCCGGAGGCATAGGCCATGCACATCGGACGGATCACCCGACCGGGCCTGGACGGTCCGGTACCGAGGTTGGTGGCTGTGCTTCCCGACGATCGGGAGGTGGTCGACCTCGCCACCGCGGAGACGCAACGGCTCCGACATCAGGGTGCGGAGTGGGATGCCGCGCGGCGGATGTCGCACGCGACGTTCCCGGGCAGCCTGACCGCTGCGCTGCGGGCCGGCGACGCGTTCACGGCCGCCCTCGAGCACGTGCTGGAGGGCGGGTACGAAGAGGCGACGCTCGCGTGGGACGACGTGGAGTGGCTGACGCCTGTCGATCCTCCGGTGATGCGGGACAGCTCGGCGTTCGAGCAACATCTCATCAACGCGCACAAGCGGGGCAAGCGGACCGTCCCCGACTACTTCTACGAGGTCCCGGTCTACTACAAGATGAACCCGGCCACCGTCGTCGGAGCCGGCGCGGAGATCGCCTGGTGCTCGGGGTCCCGGTTCATGGACTACGAGCTCGAGCTGGCGATCGTGATCGGCCGCGGCGGCCGCGACCTCGACCCGTCCGTCGCCGGTGCGCACATCTTCGGGTACACGATCATGAACGACTTCTCGGCCCGCGACATCCAGGCGCGTGAGATGAGCAGCGGTTTCGGGCCTGCCAAGAGCAAGGACTTCGCCACGTCGGTCGGCCCGTGGGTCACGACGGCGGACAGCCTCGACGTGCGCGACCTCACGATGGTCGCCTCGGTCAACGGCGAGGAGCGCAGCCGTGGCAGCTCGGCCTCGATGATGTGGTCCGTCGAGGAGATGGTCGCCTTCCTGTCCCAGTCGGAGGACCTCGCCGTCGGCGAGGTGCTGGCCTCCGGCACGGTCGGCTACGGCTCGGGGCTCGAGCTGTTCAACAAGCTGCAGCCCGACGACGTCGTCGAGCTGGAGATCGCGGGCATCGGCGTCCTGGGCAACCGCGTGGGTGCCCGGACCGAGCGGAGCTGGGAGCCCGCACAGCGAGTCCGTTCCGAGACTCCGGACGACGACGGCTAGAGACCTGCTCTCACGACCCGCTGAAGTCCGGTCGCCTTCCCTCGAGGAAGGCCCGCATGCCCTCGGCGCGATCGTCGGTGAAGAAGGACAGCGCGTAGGCGACCCGCTCGAGCTCGGCGCCCGTCCGGCCGCCGGCCGCCTCCGCCAGCAGCACCTTGGCCAGGCGCACGGCGACCGGCCCCTTGCGGACGACGCTGCGAGCCAGGGACAGGGCCTCCGGGACGAGGTCGTCCGGTGCGACGACCCGCGTGACCAGACCGACGGCGAGGGCCTCGTACGCCTCGAGCGTGCGCCCGGCCAGGATGATCTCCGTGGCCATGCCGAGCCCGACGTGGGCGAGGAGCCGCTGGGTGCCGCCCGCTGCGGGCACCAGGCCGAGGCCCACCTCCGGCAGGCCGACCCGCGCGTCGGGCGTGGCGACCCGGAAGTCGCAGGCGAGCGCGATCTCGAAGCCGCCACCGAGGGCCACCCCGTTGAGCGCGGCGACCGTCACCACCGGCAGGTCGGCGATGGCCTGCACCACCGCCTGGGGCAGGCCGTCCAGTGCCACCAGCGGGGGCCGGGGCAGCATCTCCTCGATGTCGGCGCCGGCGACGAACGCTCGTGATCCGGCGCCCGTGATCACCACCGCCGTGACCTCGGGGTCACGACACTGGTCGACGGCCGCACGTAGGGAAAGCCAGCCGGCCCGGTTCATCGCGTTGAGCTTGTCCTCCCGGGCGATGGTGACAACGGCGATTCCGTCGACCGTCTCGACGTCTGCGCCGTGCGCAGTCATGCGCCGGGGATGACGGGCAGCAACACGTACGATGCCTGGTCGCCGCCGGTGTAGACGGTTGTCGTGCCGCCGTACAGCGCGACCGGGCGGACGTCCGGGTCGTCGTGCAGGTAGATGCCGCAGCCACGCATCGGCTTGTCCTTGAAGTGGCTGAGACTGGCCGTCGAGTCGCTGCCCTCGTACTCGTAGTCGTGACCCTGCACGGTCAGCGCGACGGTGCAGCCCGCGGGGACGACGAGGGAGGTCGGCCAGATCTCGATGTCGAGCTCGTAGACCTCCCCGGGGGTGAGCGGCTCGACGACGTCGTGGCTGTGGTACGGCCGGTCCGGACGCGTCCGATCGGGGTCGAGCCGCCGGCTGGACGCCCGCAGCCACCCCTGTCCGATCGGGGTGTGCGGGTCGATGGCTCCGGAGAAGACCACCTCCTCGTCGTCGGAGTCGAAGACCCGTAGCACCACGAAGATGTCTGCGTCCTCGGTCGACGACGACACGAACAGCTTGACGGCGACCGGCCCCGTGACCTCGGTGCTTTCGGCCAACGGTTCGGTGCGGAAGGTGAGCCCGGTCCGCATGGCGCTGAAGTCGCACGTCGCCGGGTCGGCCGGAGCAGCACGGGTCAGGGACTGCTTGTCGGCGCCGAGGTGGAAACGGGTCCACTCGGTGCGCGCCAGCGGCCACTCCTGCTCGGTGCGGTCGACGAAGCCGTCGACGGTGCGAACGCGCAGGTGCACGGGTGGCTGGTCCTGCCAGCCGTTCGACTCTCCCTTGAGGAAGTGGTCGAAGAAGCGCATCTGCAGGTTGCGGCCGTAGTCGGTGTAGAACTCGGTCCAGTGCTCGCGGCCGTGGATCTCCAGCCACTTCTGCGTCGAGGCGGCCTGGGTGAACCCTTCGACGTTGCCGCGCAGGTGCATCGCCGCACCGCCCCAGTTGCCCGAGGACAGGAACGGCACCGTGATGTTCGGCCAGTCGGCCTGGTAGCGGGTCCAGAAGTCGTCGCTGTGCGGGTGCTCCCGCAGCGTTGACACCCAGTCGGCGCGGTTCGCCGCCCGCTCGTCCTCGGACATGGTCTCGGGACCTGTCGCCGTCACGCCGGTGTTCGGGTTGTGTGCCCCGGCGTCGCCGATGCCGTGCTGGACGCTGTCGACCACCCGGCCGTACCACGTGCGCGGCGTCGTGGCGGGGATGCCGCCGTGGTAGCACATGTCCCGGTAGAAGTCGGCGAGTCCCTCCCACGGGATCATCGCGGTCAGGTGCGGCGGGTCGAGCGCCGCCACCTGCCACTGGTTCATCGCGAAGTACGAGATGCCGTTGAGGCCGACCTTGCCGGAGCTCCACGGCTGCGTCCCGGCCCACTCGATGCACGCGTACAGGTCCCGGGTCTCCCGCGCCGACCACGGGTCGGCGAACCCGGGAGACCGTCCCCAGCCGCGCGCGTCGACGCGGACGCAGACGTAACCGGCGGCGGTCCACGGCTCGGGGTCGACGACCTCCCACGCCTGGTAGGCGCAGGACGATCCCTCGGCCACCTCGGGGTGGCCCTCGACGAGCACTCGCCACGAGTCGGGGTAGCCCTCCTGGAAGGTGAGGCCCTTCGCGTACGGCCCGTGGCTGAGCACCACCGGTCGCGGCACCCTGTCGCCGTCCGGCCGGAAGACGTCGCACCGCAGCGTGAGCCCGTCGTCCATGACGATGGGCTCGTCCCAGTCGATGATCATCGGTCGTCCTTCGTCTCGGTCTGTTATGTGGCGGTCAGAGGGGTTGATGCACGCGCGCACGCGGGTCCAGCTCGGGGCGGTGCCACTGCGTGAGCAGGCCAGCCTTGACCCGGTTGACGGAGGCCGATCCCACCTGGTCGCGGCCCTGCCGCAGCTCGCGCACCCGGCTCAGGTCGATGTCCACCAGGAACGTCCCGGCGGCGGTCGTCTCGAAGAGCACCTCCTCGGGCGACGCGACCATCGCGAGCCCGCGGGCGTCCGGCGTCAACAGGTTCTGCGTCGTCACCACGACCGCGAGATTCTCGATCGCCCGGGCCCAGATCAGGTGGCGCCACGTGTCGAACAGCAGCTTCTTCTCGGCTCCGGCCGGAAGCAGGATCAGCTCGGCCCCGTTCAACGCCAGTCGACGTGCGACCTCGGGCACGTACACCTCGCTGCACATCGCCAGGCCCAGCACGCCGAACGGCGTCTCGAACACAGGGAACTCGTCGGCGGCCACGTAGTCGAAGTCCCAGTACGGGCCGCCGGTGTAGATCCACGGGCCGAGCGGGTGCGTCCGGCGGTAGCGGTCCGGCGGCCGACCGTCCGGGTGAGCGAGCGCCAGCACGTTGTGCGCCGACCGCGTGGTCCCCTCGATCGGCTCCAGGGTGCCGAACTGGACGTGCACCCCGTGCCGCGCGGCCGCGTCGGTGATGACGGGGACGGGGTCGAACGCCGCCGGCAACCGCCACGGCCCCGGGTAGGTCTCCGGGAACGCCACCAGGTCGGCACCACCGGCGGCGCACTCCTCGATCGTCCGGAGCGCCACCTCGAGGTTCGCCTCGTCCCCGGGCGGCCGGTGGGTCTGCGGCTGGACGACGGCGATGCGCATGCGTGCTCCCTGGGATCGGGGTGGAGTCGTGCCGGCGGGGTCAGCCACGTGGTGCCGCCGTCGACCCGCGGACGATCAGCTGTGGCTGGAGGAGCACCGCCTGCGGCGGCTGGGGTGACTCGGTCATCTGCTCGAGCAGGGCGTGGGCGGCCATGACGCCGAGCTGGTACTGCGGGACGCGCACCGTGGTGAGCGGCGGCCGCAGCTTGTTGGCGAACCGGACGTCGTTGTGGCCCACGACGCTGACGTCGTCGGGGCAGGACAGGCCGCTCTGCTCGAGGGCGTCGAGGCACCCGAGCGCCAGCATGTCGGTCGCCGCGACAACGGCCGTCAAGGGCGTGCCCCGGCCGAGCAGCTCGAGCGTGGCCCGTTCGCCGGCCTCCTCGGTGAGCCGGTCGCTCAGGACGATGAGGTCAGGGTCGGGGTTCAGGCCCAGCGACTCCATCGCGTACGTGAAGGCGCGGTGCCGCGTGAAGCCCGTCGACGACTCCATCCGCCCGGCGACGTGGGCGATCGACCGGTGGCCCAACGCCGCGAGGTGCTCGACCGCCAGCCGGATACCGCTCTCGTCGTCGCTGCACACGGCGGAGACGTCGGAGCGGCCGACCTGCCGGTTCAGCAGCACGACGGGGATGCCGCTCGTGATCGCCGAGTCCAGCAGCTCGTCCTGGAACGACGCGACGCCGACGACCAGACCGTCGACCTGACGCTCGATGAACGCCTGGTAGGCAGACTTCTCCCGCCGCGGGTCGTCGTCGGTGTTGGCGATGAGTGTCTGGTAGCCGACGTCGCTGAAGACGTCGTCCAGCCCCCGGAGGACGGGTGGGAAGAAGGGGTTCGTGATGTCCGGTACCAGGATGCCGATCGTGTACGAGCGCTTGATCCGCAGGCCCCGGGCGATCCCGTTGGGGAGGTAGCCGGCCTCCTCGGCCACCTGGAGCACGCGCTCGGCCGTCTCGAGCTTGACCTGGGAGCGGGTCTGCGGGTTGAGCGCGCGCGACGCGGTGCTCTTGTCGACGCCCGCGCGCCTGGCGACCTCCTGCAGTGTCAGCTTCGAGGCCACGGCGGGATCCCGTCTCGGGCCGGCAACGGGCAGGACGACCGCCCGGGCCGGCGGCTAGCTGACCACACGCTCGGCCCGCAGTTCCTCGATGCGAGCGGCCGGATAGCCCAGCAGGTCACGGAGGATCCCGTCGGTGTCCGCGCCCAGCGCAGGTGCGTGCCGGGGCTCGGGCAGGCCGCCGCCCTCGACCTTGACCGCGTTGCCCACCAGGCGCAGCGCCTCGCCGACCGGCGACTTCACCTCCCGCATGAGGCCGCGCTCGACCAGGACGGGGTCGGAGAACACCTGCGGCATGTTGCGTACCGGGGCCACCGGGACGTCGGCGTTCTCCAGCAGGCTCAGCCACGCGGTCGAAGGCCGCTCGAGAAACGTCCGGGACAGGATCTCGAGCACCGCGTCGCGGTGCAGCGTGCGTGAGGTGGCGGTGGCGTACTCGGGTGCCCGGAGGCTGTCCACGTCGAGTGCCTCGACCAGGTGCTGCCAGAACCGTTCCTCCCGCGGGGCCACCACGACGTACGCACCGTCGGCGCACTCGAAGGCCTGCCAGGGAGTGATGAACGGGTGCGCGGATCCCTGCGGCGTCTGCTCGATGCCCGTGTTGAGGAACAGGGTCCCGACGTGGCCGAGCATCGCGACCATGACGTCGAACATGGACAGGTCGACGTGGCTGCCCTGCCCGCTCTGGTCGCGCCCCGCGACGCCGGCGAGCACGGCGACGGCGGAGAACACGCCGGCCTGCATGTCGGCGAGCGGGATGCCGAAGATCACCGGCGGCCGACCCGGCTCTCCCATGATGCTCATGTGACCGGAGGCGGCCTGCATGATCAGGTCGTACGCCGGGCGCTCCCGACCGGAACCGGTGGCCCCGAAGCCCGAGACGGACACCACGACGACGCGGGGGTTCACCTCGTGCATGACGTCGTAGCCGATGCCCAGCCGGTCCATCACGCCCGGGCGGAAGTTCTCCACGACCGCGTCCGCGGTTGCGACCAGGTCGAGCAGCATGGTGCGGCCCGCGGCCGTCTTGAGGTCGATGACGATGCTGCGCTTGGAGCGGTTGAAGGTCAGGTGGATCGCGCTCTCCGTGCCGATGCCGTAGACCGCGCCGCGTCGGCCGGCGTCGCCGGCCGGTGGCTCCACCTTGATGACGTCGGCGCCCAGGTCGGCGAGGACCATGCCGCCGAGGGTCCCGGCGATGACCTGCCCCAGCTCGATGACGCGGAGATGCTCGAGCAATGGGTCTCCAGGGCTCTCGTGGGACAACCGGTTGTGATCGGCTGGTCGCGTGGTCAGCGTACTTGCTGGGATCACGTCCGCGGGCCTCGTCGGCCGATACTTCACAACCGGTTGTATCCCGAGTTGTCACCCTCTGGTCCACCCCTGGCTCCACCAGGCGGTGACAACTCGCTCGGCCCGGGCTTTAGCTCAGCGCGAGGGCCGCGTCCGGCTCCACCACCCGGAAGGTGAAGCTCTCCTCCAGGTACAGGTGCACGGCTTCGGCGTCGTGGTGGCTGTACCCGACCGCGAGGTCCTGCCCGACGTCGAGCAGGAAGTCCCCACCGCGCTGGCTGATCACCAGGGCACCGTCGACGCCGGGTGCCCAGACGACCGCGCCCCCGAGGATGCGGGTGAGGTGGTCGAGCAACAGGTAGCCGCCGTGCTCGGTGGTCTCGACGACGGCGGTGTAACGCTCCGGGCTGATCGCCAGTGCGTACGGCCCGGCGATGCCCGAGCAGCGCAGCCGGTCGACGGCTGCGGCGACGATGGAGGGGTAGCGGCTGCAGTCGTCCCCGAGTTCTGCCACGGGGTGCGGCGTGGACCCGGCGATGCCCTCGATGCCTGCCGCCGCCCAGCCGTGGAACACCGCCCGGTTCTCGATGTCGGCGGCCTGCCTGGCCGCGCGGTCGAGGTCGTCCAGCTCGGGGTTGGTGGAGCCGCGCTGGATGTCGTCGACCTCGACCCGGCTCACCGTGAACGGCACCCGGAACTCGGTCAGTGCCAGCACCCGCCGCTGCCGGGTCTCCGCTTCTGGTGCCGTGACCCCGGCCGGAGGTCCGTCGATCGCCGTGGTGCGACCGAGGGTCATGGCGTGGTGCTGCCAGCCGCCCGGTCCGACCCAGTCCGCCAGCCGTCGCGCGGCCAGCAGTGGCGTCAGGCGCTCGCGTGCCTCGTCGTCGATGACGTCCCAGGCCTTGGCGGGGATGGGCGCGAGGCCGCGCAGCAGGTGGTCGGTGACCGTCATGTCCTCATCGTCCCTTCAGACTGCCGATGCCCAGTGAGGCGTCGCCGCCGGACGCGTCGTCCGTGGGCGGGTGGATCTGCTGCTCGATGGTCCGTACGTATCCTTCGGGATCCTTGTCCTCGGTGTCGACGCCCTCCGTCGTGCGGTGGGTGTCGAGGAACTCGGCGAACCGCTTGCCCAGCGACTCCCGTAGCCCGGCGGGGGCATGCTGGCGGAAGTCGGCCAGGCCCTCGCGCTCCTCCTCGGCCATGTGCTCGTCGTTGGCCTCCCGGGCCTGGCCCACCGCGTCCCACCACTCCGCCGTGCCCACCGGATGCCGGTCGGCGTCGTGCACCCCGTCGCGGATGTCGTTGTGATCGCCGATGGCGTCCAGGGTCTCCGCCTCGGGGTCCTCCTCGCCGCGCTTGAGCAGCTGCGGGTAGAAGATCTCCTCCTCGGCGATCGCGTGCAGGTCGAGCCGCGCGGCCAGCGGCCGCCACACCGCCGTGACTGCCTCGACGTCGAGCGGGGACTGCCCCTGCAGCTCGTCCAGGGCGGCGAACTGCTCCCGGAACCACGTGTGGTCGTCGAGGATCAGCGCCGTGATGTCAGCCATGCCCAGACCGTAGCCGTGCGGCGGCTCGCTGACAGGCCCGGCCGTCCCGGGATGCGACGCCTCCTTATGTCCAGACCCAGGCCCGAGCGTCCAACCCCAGTAGCACAGTGGGTGGATGACCGATGTCCGCCGGCGTGCCGGCTCTTCAGACCAGACCCGTGACCACCACGGCTGTCGCGCCCCGTGCCTGCGCGGCCGTCACTCATGTCGGAGCCCGAGATGACTCCGGCACCCGCTCTCGTGCGTTCGGTCCTCGTCGCCGCACTCGTGGTGCTGGCGACCGCACCCACTGAACCGACCGAACCCACCGAACCGGTCGCGTCGCGAGCCGCCGACCGGTCGCAGCCACGCATGGTCGAGACCGGCCCCCGACACGCTGCCACCGCTGCTTACGACCGCCGCGCGGTGGTGCGTACGGAGGCGCAGCTGCGTCGGGCGTGGGCTGATCCGCGTCGGAGCCGGATCGTGCTGGGTGCGGACATCTTCTTGCGGGCCTGCCGTGCCGGGGATCCGATCCGGGAGTCGTCGTACCCGATGACGCTGGAGGGTCGGGGGCACAAGATCCAGCAGACCTGTTTCGAGAAGCGGCTGCTTCGCCAGGACGGGACCGGGCACTTGCGGCTGGAGGACGTGACGTTGACCCGGGGTGGGTCGGATGGTCCGGGGGCTGCGGTGACCACGCGTGGTGAGATCACCGTGGTCGACTCGGTGGTGAAGCAGAACCTGGCCGAGGAGCCGGGCGGTGGGATCTTCTCGATGCGGCGGGCCACGATCATCCGCAGCGTGATCACCGGCAACCTGGCCAATGACGATGGTGGCGGTGTGTACGCCCGTCGTGGTGGGGTGCGGGTCTTCGACTCGATCATCTCCAGCAACCTGGTCGACGGCAGCGGCGGCGCGATCGGTTCGACCGGCGACATCCTGGTGGTGCGCTCGCACATCGACGGCAACACCACCGACGGCGACGGGGGTGCGCTGTATACCGACGAGGCCGGCGACGTGACGGTGATCGACTCGACCGTGGACGGCAACACCGCCGACGGTCCGGGCGGGGCGATCTTCACCCTGGACGGCGACGTCACGATCATCAACTCGACGGTCAACGCCAACCGTCCCGACGACCGGGGCGGGGTTCGTCTACCAGGGCAGGAACCACAGGCGCACGCTGCGATCTGCGCTCACCTTCGGGCTCAGCGGGCCTCGACCGCAGCACGACCTGATGGCTTTCCCCGGCGAGGAACCACCGCAGATCGAGTGCAACGAGGACGCCGGCGGACACGACACCGACGAGTGACGGGAGGTCCAGCCCCGCTGGTCGCTCACGGGGTCGCGCGCAACGGCACGAACCGCTGGAGCTTGCCACTGGCCTGACGGGGGATGCGCTCGACCGGGGTCAGCACGACGCGGGGGTCGTGCAGACCGACCTGCGCGAGCCCGCTGACCAGGTCCCGCCGGAGGGCGTCGAGGTCGAAGTCGCCGACCAGGCGCAGCAGCACCTCGACGCCGCCGGCGGTCTGCCGGACCTGGTAGTCGGCGACAGCGGCCTGGCGGCCGAGCGGTGACCGCAGCACGATCGGGTGCACCGTGAGCCCGCCGGGGTAGTGCAGGCTCTCGTCCAGGCGGCCCTGCACCTCCTCGATCCAGGTGTGCGCGGACCCGCACGCGCACGGGCCCTCGATCACGGTCACCTCATCGGTGACCTCGAAGCGGACCAGCGGCAGCACCTGGTTGAACAAGTTGGTCACATAGGTCTTCGCGGACCGTTGACCCGGGGACACGGGCCGACCGGCATCGTCCACGGGTTCGACGACGACGAGGTCGTCGTTCAGGTGCAACCCGCGTCCCCGAAGACACGAGTAGCCCAGGCAGCCGGCCTCCGAGGCGATCCACTGGCTGTGCACCGGCACTCCCCACGTCCGCTCCAGCCGCGCGCGCACCTCGGGCAGGAGTGCCTCACCGACGCAGCGGATGCGCAACGGTGCGATCCGGAGCCTGCCCTGCTCGGCTTCGAAGCTCAGCTGGTGCAGTGCCGAGGGATAGCCGCGGATGGTGGTGGGGGCGAGGGCGTTCAACCGGGCCACGACCTCGGTGATGGGAAGTGTGATCGGGATCCGCTCGATCGTCACCTCGGGGTTGGAGAAGGTCCGGCCCTGGGCGGACGAGCCGTGCGACGGTTTGTCGGCGGCAACCATGCCCTCGACGGACGGCGCGGCCGCGAGTGCGGGATCGTGCCGGCGGTCGTGGGCGTGGCCCCTCGCGATGCTGAGGAAGTATGTCGCCCAGCCCTCCCAGTCGTACACGTACACACCGCGCTGCCCGCTGGAACCCCCCGACGCGATGGCGTGGTGCTCGTCGAACAGGTACGTGTCCGCGGTGACTTGTCCCAGGTAGGCGTCGACGTCACGCAGGGTCAGCCGGGGATCGGTCACGATGTTGTCGAACTCGCCGAGCAGGTCGTCCTTCGTCATCGCCGGCAGGTCCGCGAGCTGGGTGGTGGTGATCGTCCCGACGTCGATGCCCGCCAGCCGGTCGCGGTGCCACGGCGAGCGCTGTCGCGCGCTGGCGAGGAGCCTGCGCAACCGGCTGTCGCGTTCAGCGCCGATCTGCTCCGCCGACCAGTCCAACCGCGCGACCTGCGCCGGCAGCTGAGCCATCGCGTGGGCGCGGTGACGCTGCCGCAAGGTCTCGTAGTCGACCACCGGGAGGCCTCCTCATCGGCGAGACTAGGGCAGGTCAGGCGGGGTAGACCTGCACCTCGGTCGCCTTGACCGAGACCCACGTCTGCGCCCCCGGGACCAGACCCAGGTCGGCCACTGCCGCCGGGGTGACGTCGGCCAGCACAGGGAGCGGACCCGTCACCTCCAGCCGCACGACGTCACCGTGCGGGGTCATGCCGGCGATCTCGCCCGGCCACACGTTGCGGGCGCTGCTTTCAGGTCGGCTCGCGTGCACCGACACCGCGTTCGGGGGGAAGCAACAGAACACGTCGCCCTGCTGCTCGGACGCCGTCACCACCTGCACCTCGTACGGGTCGGGGTCGGCCGGGTCCGGCGTGAGCGTGACGACGTGCCCGGACGACAGCCCGCGGGCGAGGTTGAGCCCGACCATGGCGGCCACGTGCGCGCTGCGCGGATGAGTGGCCACGTCGCCGGGACTGCCCTTCTGCTCCACTCGCCCGCGGTCGAGCACGACCAGGCTGTCGCCGAGCACCATCGCGTCCAGCGCGTCGTGCGTCACCAGGACGGTCGGAACGCCTACGTCGGCGAGGTGGCGCCGCAGGAACGTACGCAGCTCCAGGACCGCGCGGACGTCGAGCGCGGCCAGCGGCTCGTCCAACAGCAGCAGTGCCGGCCGTGTGGCCAACGCCCGGGCGATGGCCACCCGTCGGGCTTGGCCGCCGGACAGCTCGGAGGGCCGGCGGTCCGCGAGCTCTGTCAACGCGGTGCGCTCCAACCACTCGTCCGCCTCGCGCCGGGCGTGGGTCCGGTCGGCCCCCTGGTTCCGCGGGCCGAAGGCCACCTGGTCGCGTACCCGCAGGTGTGGGAACAGCAGCGACTCCTGTGGCACCAGGCCGACCCCACGCAGCTGGGCGGGCATCCGTACGCCGTCGGCGGGGTCCTCGATCACGCGGTCACCGAGCCGTACGAACCCCGACGACAGCGGGTGCAGCCCGGCCAGCACCCGCAGCATCGTGCTCTTGCCCGCGCCGTTGGGGCCGAGCACCGCGACCACCTGTCCGGCGTCGACGTCGAGTCGCACGTCGACCCGGAAGTCTCCGGCCGTGGTCAGGACGTGCGCGACGAGCGCGCCACCGGGTTGCAGGCGTGACGCCGGAGCAGTCACGCGAACGTCCCGCTCATCCAGCGCTCGCGCAGCAGCGCCAGGATGGTGACGCTCACGACCAGCAGCACCAGGCTCAGCAGGATGGCCGCGTCGAAGTCGGTGTTGCGCTCGGCATAGATCGCGAGCGGCATGGTGCGGGTCGTACCGGCGTAGCTGCCGTTGAAGGTGATCGTGGCGCCGAACTCGCCGAGCGCACGGGCCCAGGCGAGGACGGCGCCGGACATCACGCCAGGAGCAGCGAGCGGCAGCGTCACCCGGTAGAACGTCTGCCAGCGGCTTGCGCCGAACGTCGCTGCGAGGTCGTCGAAGCGGGCGTCCGCCGACCGAAGCGCACCCTCGACGGCGAGCACCAGGAACGGCATCGCGACGAACGACTGGGCCACGACGACGCCCAGGGTGGTGAACGGCAGCCGGAACCCGAACGTGTCGTCGAGCCAGCCGCCGGCGATGCCGGTGCGACCGAACGCGGTCAGCAGCGCCACGCCGCCGACGACGGGTGGCAGCACCAGCGGCACCATGATGAGTGCCCGCATCGCACGCCGGCCGGGGAAGGTGGAGCGAGCCAGCAGCCAGGCCAGCGGGATGCCGAGGACCAGGCAGACCAGCATGCTGGCCGTGGCGGTCAGCAGGCTCAACCGCAGCGCCTGGCCGACCGCCGGGTCGGTGATCCGCTCGGGCAACGTCGACCACGGCGCGCGGATCAGCAGCCCGGCCAGTGGCAGCACCAGGACGAGAAGTCCGAGGAACGCAGGGAGCAACAGCTGCCACGGCAGCCGTCCGGTCGCGGAGCCGACGACCGTCGGACGGCGATCGGTGCCGCGGGTCACGGGCTGGTCATGGTGCAGGCAGGAACCCGTAGCTCTGCAGCACCTGCTGGCCCTCGTCGGACGTGACCAGGTCGACCCAGGCCCGTGCGTTGTCAGGTTCCTGGGCGTCGGCGAGCACCGCGATCACGTCGGAGTTGAGGACCTGGTCCGACTCGGGGACCTCGAGCACGTGCACGTCGTCGCCGGCGGCCTGTGCGTCGCTGACGTAGACAAGGCCCGCGTCGACCTCGCCTTCCGTGACCTTGCCCAGCGTGTCGCGCACGTTGTCCTCCTCGGTCACCGGGTCGGCGGTCACGCCGACGATACCGAGCAGCTGCTGGCTGGCGGCGCCGCACGGGGCGTCCGGGACGCAGACCGCGTACGCCACGCCCTCGTTGTCGAGGTCGGCGATGGTCTGGATGTCGGCGGGGTTGTCCGGGGGCGTGACCAACGACAGCTGGTTCTGCGCGAAGCCGACCGGTTCGCCGTCGGTGAGGTCCGCATCGACCACCGACTGCATGGTGTTCTCGTCGGCGGTGGCCAGCACGTCGGCCGGCGCGCCCTGGACGACCTGCTCGGCCAGCGTGCTGGAGGAGTCGAACGACAGCTGCACGTCGACGTCGGCGTGGTCGGACTCGTAGGTCTTCTCCAGCTCGCCGAACGCGTCGGTCAGCGACGAGGCCGCCAGCACCGTCAGGGTGCTCTCACCGGCCCCGCTGGACCCGTCGTCGCCGTCGTCGCCGCAGCCCGCCAGCAGCAGTGCAGTGGTGGCGAGCAGGACGGCCGCGCGCCCGGTGCCACGGCGGGGGTACGGGGGGCGTCGGTACGTCGGCATGGCCGAACGCTAGGCGAAGATGCGGCCCTCGTCCATGGATCCGTCCAGCAGATGCGGTGACGATAGCCCGGGTATCATCCGCAGGTACGTCTACTCGACGGCGGCGCCAGCGGCATGCTGCACCACGAACCGCACGCTCTCCCGCAGACTCTGGCCGACCACGCAGTACCGCTCCGTCGACCGGGCCAGTCGTTCCAGGGCGTCGTCGTCGGCATCGCTGTCGAGCGCCACCGTCACGACCAGGCCCTGGACGCCGACCGGCACCTCCCGGTCCATCCCGAGGGTGCCGCGGGCGTCGAACGTCGCCTCTGCGCGCAGCGTCGCTGAGCGCACGGTGAGCCCCATCGCTGTCGCCACCGCCACCGGTCCACCGTGCACGTGACGCCGGCGTGGCGGTAGTCCCCGAGCGCCCGGAGCGGCGTGCGACCGGCGGGAGGATCGGAGCGGTAGTGCTCTCGGAGCGGTGCCTGTGCCTCTCGCAACGACGACGCGTCCATGACTCCGTTCGTGTCTCCATTGTCGGCGGGTACGCCTAGCCCTGCATGACCCGGCGCACGACCTGCAGCAGGTACTCCTTGCGGTTGAGCGGGTTGTGGTCCGACCGCGGCCGGGTCGGGACCGTGCCCTGCACCGGCTGATAGTGGTCGAACGCCGACTCCAGCACGCCCTCGCCACGGGTCAGCTCGGGCAGCTGCTGCTGCAGCTCGTGTACGCGGGCGGCCGGGATCGCACCCTCCAACAGGTACGTCGAGCCCTGAATCCGCGGCGCCTGCGGTACAGCGCGCAGTCGGGTCAGTACCGGCAGCACGGGCCCGAAAGCATCCGCCGGGATCTCGAGCAAGAAGCGGTGCATGGGTTCGTGCACCACGGTCCCGGCCTGCTTCAGCGCACTCATCAGTACCAGCGGTGTGAGGTTGCGGAAGTCAGCGGACGTGCTCGACATGCTCTTGTCGAAGACGGCGTGCGAGTGGCTCTGCCTCGGGAAGTACTGCGAGTGGATCAGGGTCACCCTGCAGTCGGTGACCTGCCAACCGTGCAGTCCTTGACGCAAGGTCGCGTGCACGGTCTCCTCGATCGCCCGGTGGAACGACATCGGCAGCGAGCCGAGCTCGATCTCGTACCGGTACCGCACCCCGGTGCCGACCGGTGCCGGGTCGACCCGCAACCCGACGCCCGCGAGGAACGGGTTGGCGGGCGTCCCCGGGTGTTCGACCGCCTCGCCCGTCCCGACCGGCCGTTCGATGCAGATCGTCGTCGTCTCGCGGAAGGTCACTTCGAGGTCGAAGTCGCCCTCGAGCGTCGCCTGGATGACCTGCTTCTGCACCTCGCCGTAGAGCGACAGGAACAGTTCCTGGCGCACGTCGTCCTGGCGCAGGTTGATCAGCGGATCCTGCTCGGCGAGCTGGGTGAGCGCGAGGTGCACGGCGCCCTTGTCCGCGGGACGGCAGGGGACGATGACCGTCTCCAGTGTCGGTGGAGCGAAGTGGTGCTGCTCCGACGCTGCGGTCGCCTCGCCGATCGTGTCGCCGATCTGCACGTCACCGAGTCCCCAGAGCATGCCGATCTGGCCGGCGCGGACCGACGTCTGCTGGAGGGCCTCGCCGCGGTCGAAGACCTGGACTGCCGTCACCTTCGCGTCGCCGCCGCGCCCGAACCGCAGCCGGTCCCGCACCTGGACCGCCCCGGAGAACATGCGTACGTACGCGACCTTCTCCCCGCCGTCACCGCGCTCGACCTTGAACACGGCGCCCTCGACGGGGCCCTCGGCACGGCGTTCGGCCGCGGGGAGCAGCTCCGTGATTGCGGCGAGCAGACCGTCCACGCCCGCACCGGTGATCGCCGAGCCGAAGAACGTCGGGTGCACCAGCGCCTGTCGGGTCTGTCGCGCGAGCTCGCTGCGCAGCCGCTCGTACGACACGGTCGCCTCGTCCTGGACGTATGCCGCCAGCAGCGACTCGTCGTGGTCGACGAGGACGTCGGCGAGCCGGGCCGCGAAGGGGGCGTCGTCCGAGGCGAATGGTGTGAAGCCGGGGCTCGCGGTGCCGAGGCCACGCGCTGCACCCATCGCGACGATCGCCGGTGTCAGCCGCTCGGAGATTTCCCGCAGCACGCCGTCGTACTCGGCGCCGGCGCGATCAATCTTGTTGACGAAGATCAGGGTGGGTATGCGCAGCCGTTGCAGCGTCCGCATCAGCACCCGCGTCTGCGCCTGCACCCCTTCGACGGCGGAGACGACCAGCACGGCGCCGTCGAGCACGCTCAGCACGCGCTCGACCTCGGCGATGAAGTCCGGGTGGCCGGGGGTGTCGATCAGGTTGACCGTGACGTCGTCGACGACGAACGAGACGACCGCGGACTTGATGGTGATGCCACGTTGACGTTCGAGGGCCAGCGAGTCGGTCTGGGTGCTGCCTTCGTCGACGCTGCCGACCTCGTCGATGACTCCGACGGCGTGGAGGAGCCGCTCGGTCAGGCTGGTCTTACCGGCGTCGACGTGCGCCAGGATCCCCAGGTTGAGCGTTCTCACGAAGCGTCAGGTCCTTCGGATAGGTGTCAGTTCCTTCCTGGTGGGACATGGACGCCTGGCGCATCTCGGTTCCTCTGGGTAGACAAGACTGGCTCCGGGAGCGAAGCAGACCGGTGCTCCGCCGGGCAACTCGTTTTCGTTGTCCTAGGGCCGCGCTATGCCGGTGACCGATCCGGTGTCGTCGGTGGTGTAGCGGCCGGTCGACAGGTCCAGCAGGACCAGCACGTTGTCGAACGCGTCGGCAACGACGACGCCGCGGCCGACCGGGATGTCGAACGGCGCGGTGACGACGCGACCCCCGGCGGCGACGACGGCGGCTGCCGCCTTGTCGGCCGAGCTCACCAGCCAGTTGGGCGTGTAGTCGAGCTCCGTTGTCAGCACGATCTCGGCCTCGCTGTCGGGTAGCCCGAGCCCCGCCTGCCCGAGCTCGTCGTTGCGCCACAGCAGCCGGTGGCCGAGGCCGTCGCGGTAGAAGCGCAGCCCGCTGTCGAGGTCGGGGACCGGGACAGTGACGGCGTCGATCGAGCGCATCAGCGGCGAGGTTCGCATCGGTCCACCTTGGCTCATTGCTGGTGACCGGGGAAAGGGCTGCCGGCCGCGCCCCCCTCCCCCGAACGATCCGACCTGGTGGTCGTCGGGGCGATCGTGCGGCCGGATCGTTCGGTCGGGCGGCGGCGAGAGCAATCACCCTGGCCGGGTGGCGAGCCCGCCCCGGACCCGGCGACGATCGCGACGACGACCGCACTCGACCGGGGAGAACCACATGCCCCCTCCGTTCCAGGGAACGATCAACCCCGACATCCGCGACTCGGTCTCGGACTGGCCCGCCTTCCTCCCGGACCGGGCGCCCGAGGGGGCACCGAACGTGCGGGAGATGATCGACCTCTGGATGCAGGAGGCCAAGGCGAACAACGTGCTCCCGCTCGACGACTCAGATCATCGGCAACACCAAGGACTTCGAGACGTTCGTGGCAATGGAGTTCCACATCCCGGTGTCGCCGAGCGGCCGGTACGTGTACTACCCCGGCACCTCGGAGATCCCGGAACGCTCGGCGGCCAACGTGCACAACGTGTCGTACAAGGTCCTGGCGGAGGTCGAGCTCACGCGGGAGACGGAGGGCGTGATCTTCGCGCACGGCTCGCGTTTCGGCGGGTACTCGCTGTTCATCCAGGACGGGCAGGTCGTGTACGCGTACAACTTCCTGGGCATCCCCCCGGAGGACCGGATCGCGGGGCCTGCTCCGACGTCCGGCAAGCACATCATCGGTGTGGAGTTCACCAAGGAGCGCATGGGCGAGTACCGCGAGAGCGTCGGCCCGGCCAGGCTCTACATCGACGACGACATGGTCGCGGAGCAGGAGATCCGGACGGTGCTGGGTCACTTCTCGCTCTGCGGTGAGGGCTTGTGCATCGGATACGACAGCGGGGACGCGGTCTCGGAGGCCTACGCCGGGTCGCGGTTCCCCTTCACCGGCGGCGAGCTGGTCAAGGTCGTGCTCGACGTCGCCGACGACGCGTACGTGGACGTCGAGAAGCATCTCTGGGCAGCGATGTCCCGCGATTGACCCGCCGCGCGCGATCTCGCCCGCGGCGGGTGATGAGTCGGTAGGGTCCGACCCACACGATGGCCCTGGTGTCGTCGTCGACCGCACCGGAAGGAGCGCGTCGTGGTGATCCCGCTGGTGATCCGGGTGCTGGTGAGCTGGGCGGTGATCGCGATCGCCCTCGGCGTGACCGCGGAGCTTCTCGACTCCGTGACCATCGACGGCGGCACGGGCGGCCTGGTGTGGGTGTCCGCGCTGTTCGGGCTGGTCAACGCATTGCTCGGGCCGCTGCTGCGACTGCTCAGTCTCCCGCTGACCATCCTGACGTTCGGACTGTTCTCGCTCGTCGTCAACGCCCTCCTGCTCATGATCACGGCCGGGCTCACCAACTATCTGGACGTGGGCGGCTTCTGGTCCGCCGTCGGCGCGGCCTTCGTCGTGTCGCTCGTCGCCGCCGTCCTCGACGCGCTGCTGCGCATGCTCGTCCCCGACAGTTCTGTCTGAGCCGTCGTGCGACTCCGCATCGGTGACGTCGGCCGGCTGCTCACCGGCTGGGCGGTCTCCGCGCTCGCGCTCGGGATCGCCGGCGCGCTGTTGCCGGGCCTGTGGGCGACCACCCCGTGGGCGTACGTGGGGGCAGCGGCCGTGGCCGGACTGGTCGGCGTGCTGGTGCGCCCCATCCTGGTCGAGGTCTCCGTACGCATCGGCTGGGCGGCCGTGCTGCTGGTCGCACTGGTGGGTCAGGCGATCATCATGCAGGTCGCGCTGGAGGTGGCTCCCGGCATCCGCAGCGACTCCTTCGCGACGACGTTCGCCGCGGCGTGGGTCGCGGCCGCGATCGGTACGGCACTGGCGTGGCTCACCACTGCCGGCACGGACGAGGCGTACGACGCGTCCCTGCGACGACGCGCGGTGCGATCAACCGATCAGCTGTCCGATCCGGAGGTCGACGGTGTCCTGTTCGTGCAGATCGACGGGGTGGCCTACCCCGTGCTGCAGTGGGCGCTGGCAGCGGGCACCGTGCCGACGCTGCGCCGCTGGATCCACGACGGGACGCACGTGCTGGCCGAGTGGACGCCACAGCTGCCGTGCACCACACCGGCGAGCCAGCTGGGCATCCTGCACGGCAGCGTCGACCAGGTGCCGGCATTTCGCTGGTACGACCGCGAGCTCGGACGACTGGTCGTGGCCAACCGACCGGCCGACGCGGCGCTGATCGAGACCCGGTGCAGCGACGGGCGCGGTCTGCTCGCCGACGACGGCATCTCGGTGTCGAACCTGTTCAGCGGCGACGCACCGCGGTCGGCGATGACCATGAGCCGGCTCGCCCTGACGCGGGGCAGCACCGAGACCCGGCGCGCGGTGGCGTGGTACCTCGCCCGTCCGGACGGGTTCGCGCGAAGCCTGACCCGCACGCTGGCGGAGGTGGTGAAGGAGCGCTTCCAGGCCGGACGGCAGCAACGCCGTGACCTGCGGCCACGGGTGCACCGGGGCTGGACCTTCGCCGGCCTCCGTGCGTTCACCAACGCGATCCTGCGTGATCTCAACACCGCCGTCGTGTCCGACGAGATGCTGCGGGGCACCAAGGCCATCTACGTCGACTACGTCGACTACGACGAGATCGCCCACCACGCGGGGATGTTCCGTCCCGAGTCGCTGGCGGCGCTCGACGGTCTCGACGGGGTGCTCGCCTCGCTCGCCCGGGTGGCCGAGCACGCGCCGCGTCGCTACCGCATCGTCGTGCTCTCGGACCACGGCCAGTCCCAGGGCGACACCTTCGCCCAGCGGCACGGGCAGACCCTCCCCGAGGTGTGCCGAGGCCTGGCGGCCTCGTCCGTCGCCGCGGTCGACGACGCGGTCGAGGGATGGGGCCGGGCGGAGTCGTTGCTGGACGACCTGGCCGGCGATTCCGGTGTCACGTCCAGGGCCGCCGGCACGGTGGCGAAGCGCGTACGGAAGCGGGTGGGGACCGCGGCGCCCGAGGCTGCTGCCGAGGAGAAGCTGGTCGTGCTCGGCTCCGGCAACCTCGGGCTGGTGTACGCCCCCGGCGCCGTGCGGCTGGATCGCGCCGAGCTGGACGCACGCTGGCCCCGACTGGTGACCGGTCTCGCGGAGCACCCCGGTGTGGGCTTCGTCGCCGTCGACGACCCCGCGGTCGGTCCACTCGTCCTGGGCAGGGCCGGACGGCGAGAGCTGCGGTCCGGCCGGGTCGAGGGGACAGACCCGCTGATCGGATTCCCCGGCCACTCCGCCACCGTCCTGGCACGTGCGATGACCATGCCCGAGGCGCCGGACATCTACGTCAACTCGGTGCTCGATCCCGGCACGACGGACGTCGCGGCGTTCGAGCCCCTGGTCGGCTGCCACGGCGGCCTCGGCGGCTGGCAGGACCGGGCCATGCTGCTGGCGCCGGTGGATCTCCTCCGGGACTGGGACCTGCCCTCCGACGGCACGATCCTGATCGGTGCCGACCGGCTGCACGAGGTGCTGGTGCGGTTCCTCGAGCGCTCCGGGCATCGCACCGCGCTGCCGCTGCCGTCCTGAGCCACGCGCACCGCCGCGCCACGATCCGACCTGACGAGCGCTGGGACAGTCGTGAGGTCGGATCGTTCGCGAATTAGGGTCCCTGCGCCGCTGCCACGGCCGCGTCGACGGACTCGGCGACGCGCCCCTCCGCCTCCCACGACGCCCACCAGGTGGTGCGCCGGGCCGTGTCCAGAGCCGAGGGCCACAGGCCGCACACGACCAGCGTGGTGCCGTTCTCGGCGAGGGTGTGGTCCATCTCCCGCAGCGCGTCCAGCACCGTCACGCTGAGCCGTCGTACGTCGCCGAGATCGAGCAGCACCACGCCGGACGGCGGCGGTTGCTCGGCCACGAGTGCGAGGACGGCACGCATCGTGGGTTGCACGTTGCCGGTGTACAGACCGGTCACCGACCGCAGCACCAGCATCCCGTGCCGGCTCGCATCCGGGTGCGCGACGGGTTCCACGTGGGCCGAGTTCAGCTCGCGCAGGACGAGGAACCACGTGAACAGCACGCCGGCGAGAACACCCGCCAGCAGGCCGACCACCAGGGCCACCACCGCGATGCCCGACGCCAGCCAGAACTCCATCCGGTCGATCCGGGCCAACCGGGCGAACTCGGCGGGCTTGACGAGGCTCAGGGTGGCCACGATGACCAGCGCCGCCAGAGTCGTGTCGGGCATCAGGTCGAGCACCGGTCCGAGGAAGAGTGCGACCGCGACGGCGAGCACCCCCGTCGTCAGCCCGCTGAGCTGGCTGCGGGCGCCGGCGCGGGCGTTGACCGCGGTCTGCGAGAAGCCGCCCGCCGAGGGCAGCGCGTGGGTGAATGCGCCGACCAGGTTGGCGGAACCGGCAGCGATGAGCTCGCGGTTGCTGTCGATGGGTGGATCCGTACGCGCGCGCATCGCCGTGCCGACCGACACGGTCTCGAGGAACACCATCAAGGAGATCGCCAGCGCGCCCGGGAACAGGGCGGCCAGGTGGTCCAGCGGCGGCAGGTCGGGCGCCGGCACCCCCTCGGGGACCGGCGGCACCTGCGTGATGCTGTCGACGGCGTCACCGCCGACGGCGACGACCACGATGCCCAGCGCCACCACGACCAGGGGGGCGGGCACGGCCGGCACCGTCTTGGACAGGACGACGAACAGCAGGACCGACACGACGCCGAGGACGGCCGTGGCAGGGTCGAGGTCGGGCAGCTCCTCGACGACGTGCGCCAGCGAGACGAAGAACCCGTCCGACGAGTCCGCCGGCTCCACGCCGAGCAGCTTGGGCAGCTGGGCGACGGAGACGGTGAGCCCGACGCCCGCCTTGACGCCGGTCAGGACGGCGCCGGAGATGTTCTCCACGACGCTGCCGATGTGCAGCAGCGCGCCGACCAGCAGGATGGCGCCGACCATCAGCACCAGGGTGGGCAGGGCGTCGATCCCGCCGGCCGAGGCCAGGGTCACCGCGACCAGCACCGCGACCGTCGACGTGGTGCTGACGCTCAGCGTTCGGGAGCCGCCGAGCAACGCGTACGTCACGAGCGGCAGCATGCAGGTGTAGAGGCCGATCTCGACCGGGACGCCGGCAATGGTCGCGTACGCCATCGCCTGCGGCAGCACCACGGCCCCACAGGCGATCCCGGCGATGAGGTCGGGACGCAACCACGAGCGGTCGTAGCCGTGCAGGGTCGGCGCGAGCCAGGCAGCCACCCCACGACGTTGCTGCCCCGCGGGGGTGGACCCTGCCATGCGTCCATGCTCGGCCGCGGACGTCGGGGAGCGCCTCACCCGGCCCGGGCTAGACCGTCCACCCCGGTCACGGGCCGTCTCGCTGCTCCCTGCGGCTGACCAGGTCACGGGCGGCGTCGACTGCCTCCGCGACGGTGGCGTAGACGTGCCGCCCCGTGGGGGTGCCGTCGACCCGGCCGAGCACGTCGCGCACCTGCCCGACCTCGTGGGCCAGCATCAGGGTCGTACCCGTGCGCGCCAGGTCCTCGCGGAGCTCGCCCAGCATGGTGGCGGCCGTGACGTCGACGAACGGTGAGGACCGTCCGTCGATGACGGTCACGACCGTCGTGTCATCGGTGAGCTCGCGTACGCGCTTGCGCACGTGGTCGGCATTGGCGAAGAACAGCCCGGCCTCGATGCGCAGCACCTGCACGCCGTCGACCGTCTCGGCGCCGTGCTGACGGGAGACGTCGGCCCACGTCCCCTCCGCGCCGCCCACCCGGGCCAGGACGGCGACGTTGGGCCGGGACGCGCGGTAGAGCAGCAGCAGCAGCGAGACACCGATGCCGAGGAACAGGCCGGGAAGCGTCCCGAAGGTCAGCACGCCGAGCATCGCTGCGACGGCAGCGAGGAAGTCGGCCCGGGCCGCGAACCGGTAGATCCGGGCCAGTGGGCCGGTCCACACCGCGTACAGGCGTCGCAGCGCGGCGATGTCGACCAGCTCGATGACGGCGGCGATGACCACCGCGGCGAGCGTCGCCTCGGGCAGCTGTTCGAACAACCCCGTCAGCACCAGGAGCGTGACCACGGTGAGGGCGGCGACCACCAGACCCGAGGCCTGGGTACGCGCGCCTGCCCCGCCGTTGACGGCGGTCTTGGACAGGCTCCCGTTGACGACCATCCCCGAGCACACGCCGCTGCCGAGGTTGGCGACCCCCATGCCGCCCAGCTCGCGGTTGGCATCGATGTCGTAGCCGGCTCGCGCGGCGTACGTCTTGGCGGCTCCGAGGCCCTCGGCGAAACCCACCAGCAGTAGACCGACCGCGGGGCCGACCAGGTCCAGGTAGTCGAGGACGTCGACATCCGGGACGCCGACGGGCGGCAGCCCCGCGTCGATGGTGCCGACGATGGCGACTCCGTCGTCGTCGAGGCCGAAGGCCGCGACGGCGGCGATGCCGAGGAGCACCGCGAGCAGCGAGCCCGGCACCACCGGGAGCCACCGCTTGAGGCCGAGCACCAGGACGAGGCTGCCGGTGCCGACCGCGAGCGTCACCAGGTCGGTGTCCCCGAGATTCGTCCCGAGGTCCCAGACCTGCTCGAAGAACTCACCGCTGCCGGAGTCCACCCCGAAGAGCTTCGGCAGCTGACCGACGATGATGGTGAGCGCCAGTCCGACGATGAAGCCCTTGAGCACGGGTTCGGAGATGAACGACGCCAGGAAGCCCAGCCGCAGCAGCCCGGCGGCGACGCCGAGGACCCCGGTGACGATCGCCAGTGCCGCGCTCAGGACGACGTAGTCGGTCGAGCCCTGGTCGGCGAACCCCACGACGATGGCAGCCGACAGCGCCGCCGTCGCTGACATGGGCCCCACCACCAGGTGGCGAGAGCTGCCGACGGCGGCGTACAGCAGCAGCGCGGGTGCGGCGGCGTACAGGCCGACGACGGGCGGCAGTCCGGCGATGGTGGCATAGGCGAGGCACTCGGGAACCAGGACCGCCCACACCGTGAGTCCGGCCAGCACGTCCCCCCGCAGCCAGGCCACGCGGTAGCCGCGCAGCGAGACGAACACGGGGATCTGCATGGTGAGGAGGGGTGCTCCGGAGGTCGCCTACTCGGCGAAGACCTCACGCAGCCGCTCCTCCTCCGCCGAGTCGAGGTTGGTGAACAGCAGCTCGGCCTCCCGGCTCGCGAACGCTTCGCGCACCTTGTCCATGACGGCGTCGGAGCTGAGCAGGAAGAGCGCGGAGGTCCCCGGGGTGACCCGTTCCCGTACGCGGTTGATGAACCCGTCATCGATGCCGACGTCGGTCAGTGCGCCGCTGATCGCCCCGGACGCTGCCCCGACCGCCATGCCGAGCAGCGGTACGAAGAAGATCAGTCCGAACAGCAGGCCCCAGAACGCGCCGCCCAGCGCGCCGGCACCGGCAAGGTTGTGCAGCTGGCGCGTGCGCGGCTTCTTCCTGCCCTCTTCCCACGACACGGTGGCGGCGTCGTGCACCGTGATCAGCGACTCCGTCGACAGCTTCTGCAGCAGCCGGGCTGCTTCCTCGGCGCCACCCGGGGTCTCGAACCTCCATGCCGTGAGCGTGGCCATCTCGTCCTCCTCGCGCGGGCTGCAGCGTACGCAGCCTCGCGAACCGGCCGACACCGGAGCATCACCCGGCAGGGGTGACGACGTCGACAGCGCAGGCCTCAGAGCAGGTCGATGCTGCGAGCGTGGATGACCGCCTCGCGACGTGACTCGACACCGAGCTTGCGGTAGATGGACCGCAGGTGGCTCTTCAGCGTGTTGTTGGAGATGAACAACGCCTCGCACAGCTCGGCCTGGCTGAGTCCGGTCGGCAGATAGACCAACACCTCGGACTCGCGTTCGGACAAGGGTGCGATGAGCTGGCTGGCGTGGCCGTCGACGCGCTGCTCCGCGAGCAGCCCGGCAAGCAGCAGCCCGTGCCGCGTCACCTGCCCGTACTGGGAGCGCAACAGCTCGCGGGCACCCTCGCCGAGCTCAGAGAGCGGCAGCCGCCAGCCGTCGCGCGCGATGTCGTCCAGGACCAGCTCGAGCAGGTGGGACGAGCGCGCCGTCTCGCCGCGCCGCAACGCGAGCAGGGCGCACGTGAGCAGCAGCCGCAGCCGCACGCAGTTGTCGGTCAGCAGGTCGGGGGGCACCACCTCCAGGCGGCGGGCAGCGTCGTGCACCTGCTGGAGCTGCGGCTCCGCGTCGCGGCGGTGCTCGCCCGAGTGGAACAGCAGCTGCCTGGCCCCCAGCCACGCCATCAGCACGTCGTGTCCCGGTCCGAAGTCGTCGGGGCTGGCTGCTCCGGCCGCGGCGACGGCCTCGTCGACGTGGCCGAGGCTGAGCTGGGAATGGGCGCGTACGACGACGGTCAGCCGCCGCTCCAACCACGACCTCTCCTCCGCCCGGGACGCCGTCACGACCAGCTCGGTGGCGCGCAGGGCCTGCCTGCCGTCCCCGCTGTGGCACAGGTCGATCCACGCGCGCAGCAGGCTGAGGATACGGCTGGTCGGCCGGTGGGGGAGCCAGTGCCACGCCTGCTCGCACCGCTCGAACGCACGCTGTGCCCCCGGAAGGTCACCACGGGAGAGCCGGATGTAGCAGTCGGCCATGTGCAACGGCACCATCTGCGGCAGGTCGAGCCACATCCGGGCGCGGGCGAAGGCCAGCGCCGACCCGACCGTACGGTCCGCGCTGCTGAGCCGGCCGCGCACGACGTCGACGAGAGCGAGCACACCCCACGCGTCCAGCAGGTTCCACTCGTTGCCGCCGCGCTCGGCGTGCGGCAGCGCCAGCCCGGCGGCGTCAGCCGCGTCCCCGACCCGGCCCGACCAGAGCAGGGCAGCCGCCCGGGCACACAGCCACTCGCTGGTCAGACTGGCGTCAGCGGGATCGAACTCGGGCTCGTCCGGCGTGGGGAGGTCCGGGAAAGGGGTCGACAGGGTGCACAGCGCGTCGGCGTGCTGGCCTCTCACGCGTTCGACCCCTGCCGTGGCGATGGCCCACATCGCGGCGAGCCGCCTGGTCTCGGCTCCGTCGACGTGCTCGTCGGCCCGCCCGTCGTCCTGCCTGTCGATCGGGCCGGTCGCCAACAGTGCGGCCGCGGCGTCGTCGTCGCCCTCGAGGAGGCTGGTCACCGCCGCAATGACGCGCAGGCGTGGATCGGACGCCCGCTGTTGCTGCGGGAATCGCCGCAACAGGTCGCCCACCACGCGGTGCTGGCCGCGCGGGACGGCCCGTACGGCCAGCCGCGACAACATGCCGGCGGCGACGGACCAGTCGGCGGCAGTGAGCGCGTGCCGCACCGCGTCCGCCTCCTTGCCCTCGACGTGCAGCCGCCGGGCAGCCGAGCGGTGCAGGTCGCGGACGCGGTCGGGGTCGTGCTCGACGGCGAGTCGGTGCTGCAGCAGGGCCCCGAACAGCGCGTGATAGCGGTACGTGGGCTCGGCTGTGTCCAGGCGAAGCAGGAAGGTGTGTGAGGCGACCAGCTCGCGCAGGACCGCGTCGGCGTCGTCCCGCCCGGTGACCGCAGCGGCCAGCTCGGGGGTGAACCGCTCGACGATCGACGTGGCCAGGACGAACTCACGCAGCTGTGGCTCGAGTCGTCCGAGCACCTGCTCGACCAGGTAGGCGGCGACGGGTGAGTCGTCCTGGACGAGCTGCTCGAGCACCTCGGCGGCGTTGTCCCGGTCGCGCATCGCCAGCAGCGCGAGCCGGATCCCGGCGGCCCAGCCCTCCGTCCGCGACAGCAGCAGGCCGACGTCGTCGGCCTCGAGTCCGACCCCGGCGTCCGCGACCAGTCGTTCGACCTCGCCGGACGTGAATGCCAGGTCTGCCGCGCGGACCTGCAGCTGCGCACCCGCCACCCGCAGCCGCTCCACCGACAGCGGCGGGTCCGATCGCGAGACGACGACCAGGTGCACCGACGGTGGCAGTCGGGGCAACAGGTCGTCGAGCTCGGCCAGGGTCGGCTGGTTGGTGACCAGGTGGAAGTCGTCCAGGACCAGCACGACCGGCCGCTCCGCCTGCGCGAGGGTGGTCAGCAGTGGACGTACGTGCTTGGCCGCGGTCGTCCGCTGCCGGGGCAGGGCCGGTGCGCTCGGGCGGTCGGGGACGCGTCGTGCCGAGCCGGTCTGCGGTCCGGTCTGCACTCCGGTCTGCACTCCGGTCTGCAGGGCGGTCTGCACCGCGTGCTGGAGGTACCACCAGAACTCGCGCGGGTCCTGCAGCCACTCCTCGCAGCTCACCCAGCCGACGGCCCATCCTGGTGACTCGGCGTCCGTCCACAGCGCCGACAGCGGTCGTCCGGCGAGCCCTCCGGCCCACTCCGCGACCAACGCGGTCTTGCCGGCGCCTGCCGGAGCCGCGACGACTGTCAGCGGGGTGTCCAGCGCCCCGTCCATGAGGGCCAGGAGGCGAGGACGGGACAGGTGGCCTCCGGGCGGCGCGGGAATCGACCGAGCCGCAACCGGCTGACCCACGTGGTCCCCGCCGCCCATAGACACGCTCCCCGGGGACCGTGGTGCACCTCACCGTGCCACGCGGCTCTGGCCGGGCCGGCGTGTCGTCGGGACGGAAGCAGCGTCCCCCTCAGTCCGAATGGTGCAGCACGCGCCGGGCGGGTGGCAACTAGGTCTCGGGCAGGTGCAGAGGTTCGGTGGACGGCCCGGCCTCACCGACGGCACGCCGGACCTCGATCAGCTCGATCCCGAGTGCCTCGAGTCGCTTCAGCAGACCGTGCAGCGCCGCCTGATCGACCAGGTCGCCGGTGAGGACCGTCGTCGTCTCCTTGGGCTCGACAGCGGGCTGCATCTCCGGGAAGGCGGCGAGCAGGTCGGCCGGGAGCCGGCCGCGCACCCGGATCTCGTACGAAGCAGTCATCACCGCGGACCTCCGCCACCACTCCGCCGGGCGTTCCTGCTGCCCGGCGCCTGCGTCCACAGTCCGCCGACGCGGTGCGCGGGTCGTCACCCCCCTGGGGTGAGCCTGCCCAGAGCCTGGCGCGGCTCGCCCGGGCTCACCCGCTGTGGGTGGTGCCCCGCTCAGGATCCGGCGACACAGTGGTCAGGCCGCCGAGGTGGCGGCCTCCGACCGATGAGACTCCGACCGATGAAAGAGGACGTGACGTGGCCACGTTCACCGTGTGGAAGTTCGACGACGCCGACGCCGCGGACCGGGCTGTGGAGACCCTGGGCACCCTGCAGTCCGAACAGCTCATCACCGTCCAGGACGCTGCCGTCGTGAGCTGGCGGGCCGGCCAGAAGAAGCCGAAGACGCGTCAGCTGCACAACCTCGGCGCCGCGGGCGCGCTCGGCGGGGCCTTCTGGGGCCTGTTGTTCGGCATGTTGTTCTTCGTACCGCTGCTCGGGCTGGCGATCGGGGCGGCTGCCGGTGGCCTCGGCGGGGCGTTGACCGACGTCGGCATCGACGACAAGTTCATCGACCGGGTCAAGCAGTCGGTGACCCCGGGAACGTCGGCCCTGTTCCTGCTCAGCTCCGACGCCGTCATCGACAAGGTCCGGGACGCGTTCGCGGGCAGCACGCCCGAGCTGATCCACACCAACCTGTCCGACGACCAGGAGAGCGCGCTTCGTGACGCGTTCGCCGAGGAGTGAACCGACTCGAAGGAGTGATGCGCCCATGAGCACGTCATCTGTGAGCACTCGAAGCAACCCCGGTCCCTGGGCGACCGGTCTCGCCGTCTTCGCCGGCGCGATGATGATGGTCCTGGGCACCTTCCAGGTGCTGCAGGGAATCGTGGCGCTGGTCGACGACAACTTCTTCGTCGTCGGCGTGAACTACACGTACGAGTTCGACATCACCACCTGGGGGTGGATCCACCTGCTCCTCGGGCTGGTCGTGGCCGCCGCCGGCGCCGGCGTGATCAGCGGGCAGACCTGGGCACGCGCCGTCGCCATCGTCCTGGTGTCGCTGTCCATGATCGCGAACTTCCTGTGGCTGCCCTACTACCCGCTGTGGGCGATGCTGATCATCGCCCTCGACGTCGCGGTGATCTGGGCGGTCGCGGTGTACCAGCCGGTGCGCGACTGACGCCCCACTGGCACGACATGCTCACGCTGACGTGGTTGGGCCACTCCACGGTCGTCCTCGACCTGGACGGCGTACGGCTGGTGACCGACCCGCTGCTGCTCGGCCGGGCGGGCCCACTCACCAGGCGGGGAGCCCGTCCCTCGTCGGAGAGCTGGGCCGGCGCGGACGCGGTCCTGCTGTCACACCTGCACCACGACCACGCGCAGCTGCGCTCGCTGCGCATGCTGCCGGACGTACCGGTCCTGACTGCGCCCGCGAACGCGCGCTGGCTGCGGCGGAAGGGGATCGCCCGGGCGCTGGAGATCGACGAGGCCGGTGAGTACGTCGTCGGCGGGCGGATCAGGGTGCGACTGACACCAGCCGTGCACGGGCAGCGGCCCATGCCACACCGGCCAGGAGCAGCGAACGGGCACCTCGTCCAGTCCGCGACGCAGACGGTGTGGGTCGTGGGCGACACCGAGCTCTTTCCGGAGATGTCCGACCTCCCCGGGCTGGGCAAGGCGGCGATCGACGTGGCCGTCGTGCCGGTCGGGGGCTGGGCGCCTCGGCTGTCAGGGGGTCACCTCGGACCCGAGCAGGCGGCACAAGCCTGCGCGATGACGAAGGCGCGGTGGGCCGTCCCGGTGCACTGGGGAACGCTGCACCTGCCCGGAGCGGCCGAGTCGCCCGCGGGCTGGATGCAACGGCCCGGTCCCGCCTTCGTGGAGGCGGTACAGCGAATCGCGCCCGACTGCGACCCGGTCCTGCTCCGGCCGGGGGAGAGCTGGCAGCCGGACACACCCTGACGGCCGACTGTGTCCGAACCCAGGCTGCACCCATGGTCGTCGGCTGGACGGATGCGGCAGTCCAGCGGGTCCGCGACAGGCTCGTCGACCTGACGACGCCGAGCACCCGGGGAGCTCGCCGATCGCCTAGCCGGACCTCTCGGCGGGCGCGGCTGCCCGGTCGGTGACGTCCGCAGGTTCCGGGTCGAGCACCTCGCCGTACCGCTCGGCCTCGATCTCCTGCAGCGTCTTGCCCTGCGTGTTCGGTGCCCAGACGGTGCCGACCACGAGGGCGACGGCGAGCAGACCGATCATCAGGGTGCCGACGAAGGGCACCCCGTGCTGGGTGAGCAGCGTCGGGAACCAGTAGCTCAGTCCGCCCACGGCGCAGCGGGCGGCAAAGAACAGCACGCCCTGGGCGCTGGCGCGGTAGCGGGTGGCGAAGAGCTCGCTGGTCCACACGCTGTAGAACGCCTGCGCGCCGATGCCGGCCGACACGCCCCAGACGACCGCGTACGTCAGCAGCACCGGCAGCGATGCGTCGGCGTAGACCAGCACCGCCCAGGCGACGATCCCGAGGCCGCCACCCAGTGCGTACAGCCGACGTCGGTCGACGTGGTCGGCGTAGCGCATGAAACCCCACCACGTCGCGAGCACCGTGCACGTCCACACCAGCACCTGCAGCCCGTTCTGCTCGGTCGGACTGACCACCCCCGCCGCCTCGTAGACGCGGGGCATGAAGATGCCGGCCTGTCCGGCCACGAGGTTCCAGAACCCGTAGACCCCGAAGAGGAACAGCAGTGCGGTCACGTTGGCCCGGCGGCTCAACAGCTCTCGCAGGTCCACCCGGGCCCGACCCGAGGCAGGCTCCGCGTGCTCATCGCGCTGCTCGCTCCAGAGCACCGACTCGTGCAGGCCCTGCCGTGCCCACCACGTCACCGCAGCAACGACGAACAGGTGCAGGAAGATGAGCCGGCTGCCCAACAGGCCGAGCGGTCCCACCAGCACGGCGAGGGCAAATCCGACGACGGGCCCCAACGACCAGGCCAGCTGTGCGGTGCCCACGTGTCGGGCGCGCTCGCCCGCGGGTGCCTCCTCCGCGATGTACGTCCAGGAGGCGGGCACACCGGCACCGACGGCCAGCCCGGTCAGCACAAATGCCGTGAGCAGCATGCCGTAGTTCAGCGCGAAGGCGGCCAGCAGGACGCCGACCATGTAGAGCAGCAGGTCGTAGGTGTAGATGAACTTGCGGCCGAGCCGGTCACAGAGGTAGCCGCCGACGATGGCCCCGACGGCGGCACCGAACGCGTTCGCGCTGACGGCCGCGAGCAGCCCCACGGCGAAGTCGTCGACGCCGAACGCGTCCTGCCAGTTCGTCAGACTCACCGCGATGGCGATGATCGAGCCGGCCTCGATGTAGTTGGACATCGCGACGGCGATCGTCGCCTTCCAGCCGGTGGTCTCCTTCGCGCCGATGCCCACGATCGGCCTCCTCAGTGGTGGCGACCAGAAATGAACCGTTTCATCGCGGCACGGTACGGCGGTCGAGGGGGGCCTGCAACAGGGCGCTCGCGGACCAGCGCGGGTGGGTGCGGGGCCCGCGCGAGTGCTCGACGCGCGATCCGGGCGGTCCGTACGGTAGGATTGAGTGAATCGTTTCACAATGTGAGCCGACGGGACGTTGGTGGTCGGCTACAGCGAGGCAGAAGGGGAAGCGTCATGAGCAGCATCGACCCCATCGCCCCGGAGCTGGAGCGACAGTCCGTCGAGCTCCCGTCGTGGGCCTTCGGCAACTCCGGCACCCGGTTCAAGGTGTTCCCCCAGCCGGGCGTCCCCCGCAGCGTCGAGGAGAAGATCGCCGACGCTGCCAAGGTGCACGAGCTGACCGGCATGGCGCCGCGGGTGGCGCTGCACATCCCGTGGGACCGGGTCGACGACTACGCTGCTCTCGGCGCGTTCGCCGGGGAGCACGGGGTAGCCCTTGGCACGATCAACTCCAACACGTTCCAGGACGACGACTACATGCTGGGGAGCCTGGCGCACCCGGATCCGCGGGTGCGGAAGATGGCTGTCGCGCACATGGTCGAGTGCATCGAGATCATGAACGAGACCGGTTCCCGGGACCTGAAGATCTGGCTCGCCGACGGCACCAACTACCCGGGCCAGGACGACATGTCGGCGCGGCAGGAACGGGTGGCGGAGGGCCTGCGTGAGGTCTACTCGCACCTCGGCGACGCCCAGCGGATGGTGCTCGAGTACAAGTTCTTCGAGCCGGCCTTCTACCACACCGACGTGCCGGACTGGGGCACGTCGTACGCCCACTGCGTGGCACTGGGAGAGCGAGCGGTCGTCTGCCTCGACACCGGCCACCACGCCCCGGGCACGAACATCGAGTTCATCGTGGCGCAGCTGCTCCGGCTCGGTCGCCTCGGCTCGTTCGACTTCAACTCCCGCTTCTACGCCGATGACGACCTCATCGTCGGCGCCGCTGACCCGTTCCAGCTGTTCCGCATCCTGTTCGAGGTGGTCAAGGGCGGAGCCCTGGCGCCGGACAGCGGCGTCGCGCTGATGCTCGACCAGTGCCACAACGTCGAGAAGAAGATCCCGGGACAGATCCGCTCCCTGCTCAACGTGCAGGAGATGACCGCGCGCGCCATGCTCGTGGACCGGACCGCGCTCGAGGAAGCCCAGCAGGCAGGTGACGTGCTCGGCGGCAACGACGTCCTGATGGACGCCTTCTACACCGACGTGCGTCCGGCACTGGCCGCATGGCGGGAGTCCCGTGGGCTGCCGGCCGACCCGCTGGGTGCGTACGCGCAGAGCGGGTACCAGACCGAGATCGAGGACTCCCGCGTCGGCGGGACCCCTACTGGATGGAACTGATGACCCACCCGACCGTCACCGAGCTCGTCGCACGCTCCAACCGGCTCGGCGGCGACCCGCGCAACACCAACTACGCCGGCGGCAACACGTCGGCCAAGGCCACCGACGTCGACCCGGTGACGGGCAACGGTGTCGACCTGCTCTGGGTCAAGGGATCGGGCGGCGACCTCGGCACCCTGACCGAGGCAGGGCTCGCCGTGCTGCGCCTCGACCGGCTGCGCTCGATGGTCGACGTCTACCCGGGGGTCGAGCGGGAGGACGAGATGGTCGGCGCGTTCGACTACGCCCTGCACGGCAAGGGTGGCGCGGCGCCGTCGATCGACACCGCCATGCACGGCCTGGTGGACGCGCCGCACGTCGATCACCTGCACCCGGACGCCGGCATCGCGATCGCCACGGCTGTGGACGGCGAGCAGCTGACCTCGACGATCTTCGGCGACAAGGTCGCGTGGGTCCCGTGGCGGCGACCGGGATTCCAGCTCGGTCTCGACATCGCCGAGATCAAGGAGAAGTTCCCCGACGCAGTGGGATGCGTGCTGGGCGGTCACGGCATCACGGCCTGGGGTGACTCGAGCGAGGAGTGCGAGGCCAACTCGCTGTGGATCATCCACACGGCCGAGGCGTACATCTCGGAGCACAGCGTGGGCGAGCCGTTCGGCCCGGCACTGGACGGCTACGGTCCGCTGCCCGACGACGAGCGGCGCGCGCGGGCCGCAGTACTGGCTCCGACGATCCGCGGGCTGGCCTCGACCGATCGGCCGCAGGTCGGCCATTTCACCGACGACCCGGTCGTGCTCGACTTCCTGAGTCGCGCCGCGCACCAGCGGCTGGCCGAGCTCGGCACCAGCTGCCCGGACCACTTCCTGCGCACCAAGGTGAAGCCGCTCGTCCTCGACCTGCCCGCCACGGCGTCGGTCGACGACGCGGTGACCAGGCTCCGGGAGCTGCACGACGCCTACCGCGACGACTACCGGGCCTACTACGAGCGGCACGCCGACAGCGACTCGCCCGCCATGCGTGGCGCCGACCCGCTGATCGTGCTGGTCCCCGGGGTGGGGATGTTCAGCTTCGGCAGGGACAAGCAGACCGCGCGGGTGGCGGGCGAGTTCTACGTCAACGCCATCAACGTGATGCGGGGCGCCGAGGGGTTGTCGTCGTACCAGCCCATTGACGAGTCGGAGAAGTTCCGGATCGAGTACTGGGCGCTGGAGGAGGCCAAGCTCCAGCGCATGCCCGCACCGAAGCCGTTGGCCACCCGGGTCGCGCTCGTCACCGGCGCCGCGTCCGGTATCGGCAGGGCGGTCGCCGAGCGTCTCGCCGCCGAGGGTGCCTGCGTCGTCGTGGCCGACCTCAGCCTCGACAAGGCGCAGGCCGCAGCCGCCGAGATCGGCACCAGCGACGTCGCGATCGGCGTCGAGGTCGACGTCAGCGACGAGAGGTTGGTGCAGGCGGCCGTTGACGAGGTGGTGCTGGCCTTCGGCGGTCTCGACCTGGTCGTCAACAACGCCGGCCTGTCCCTGTCCAAGTCCCTGCTGGAGACGACGGTCGACGACTGGGAGCTCCAGCACGACGTGATGGCCAAGGGGTCCTTCCTGGTCTCGCGCGCCGCTGCGCGCGTCCTCGTCGACCAGGGGCTGGGCGGCGACATCGTCTACGTCTGTTCCAAGAACGCGGTGTTCGCCGGCCCGAACAACATCGCCTACTCCGCGGTCAAGGCGGACCAGGCGCACCAGGTGCGGCTGCTGGCGGCCGAGCTGGGAGAGCACGGCGTCCGGGTCAACGGCGTCAACCCCGACGGTGTGGTCCAGGGCTCGGGCATCTTCGCCGGTGGGTGGGGTGCCAAGCGCGCGGCCGTCTACGGGGTCGAGGAGAAAGACCTGGGCAAGTTCTACGCGCAGCGGACCCTGCTCGGGCGTGAGGTGTTGCCCGAGCACGTCGCCAACGCCGTGTTCGCCCTCTGCGGTCCCGATCTCACGCACACCACCGGGCTGCACGTCCCCGTCGACGCGGGCGTGGCCGCCGCGTTCCTCCGGTAGCTGCGCGTGCCCGATGTGGTGGCGGCGGTCGACCTCGGCGCCACGAGTGGCCGGGTGATCGTCGGCGGGATCGACGGCGGCCGGCTCCGGATGCGCACCGTGCATCGCTTCCCGAACACGCCGGTGGAGACCCCGGACGGCCTGCACTGGAACATCCTCGAGCTCTACCGCAACACCGTCGAGGGCCTCACCACCGCTGCTCGCGAGGAAACGGACCTCGTGAGCGTCGCGGTCGACGCCTGGGCCGTCGACTACGCCCTGCTGCGTGACGGTCGCATGCTCGGCACGCCGTTCCACTACCGCGACGGTCGCACCGCGGACGCCATCGAGCGGGTGCACGCGCGCGTCTCCCCCGAGGAGCTGTACGCGCACAACGGGCTGCAGTTCCTGCCGTTCAACACGCTCTACCAGCTGGCGGCGGAGGGCGACGCCCTGCGGTGGGCGGACTCGATGCTGCTGATCCCCGACCTCTTCACCTACTGGCTGTCCGGCCGCGCGACGTGTGAGGTCACCAACGCGTCGACGACCGGGCTGCTGAACACCCGGACGCGAGGTTGGGACGCCGAGCTCGCAGCACGGCTCGACATCCCCGCGGGGATACTCGCCGATCTCGTCCAGCCGGGCACGGCGGTCGGCGGTCTTCGCCCGGCCGTCGCCGACGCCCTCGGTGTGACCGGCGGTCCGGCGGTCGCGGCCGTGGGATCGCACGACACCGCGTCTGCGGTCGTGGGCACGCCGATGACCACCGACGACGCGGCGTACATCTCCTGCGGCACCTGGGGACTGGTCGGCCTCGAGCTCGCGCACCCCATCCTGTCCGAGGCGAGCCGACGCGCCTGCTTCACGAACGAGGGCGGGGTCGACGACAGGACTCGCTTCCTGCACAACGTGATGGGCCTGTGGCTGCTCAGCGAGTCGGTCCGCCAGTGGGAGCGCGCCGGCGAGCCTCACGACACCGAGAGCCTGCTCCGACAGGCCGCCGACCTGCAAGCACCCGTTCCCGTCTTCGACGTCGACGACCCCCGCTTCCTCGCACCGGGCGACGTGCCGTCCCGCATCACCGAGTGGTGCGACGAACACGATGTACGGGCACCGGTCGGCGCCGTCGAGACGGTGCGCAGCATCGTGGAGAGCCTGGCCGAGGCATTCGCCGCCAACATCGAGCGGGCCGCAGAGCTGGCCGGCCGGAGCGTCGGGGTCGTGCACCTGGTGGGTGGCGGAGCCCGCAACGAGCTGCTCTGCCAGCTGACCGCCGACCGGTGCGGCCGCCCAGTGCTCGCCGGACCGGTCGAGGCCACTGCCACCGGGAACCTGCTGGTCCAGGCTCGTGCCCTGGGGCTGGTGACGGGAGACCTCGAGGCGCTGCGAGCCGTCGCGACCGCCGACCGGCCGCCCACGCGTTACGACCCCGCACCTCGCTGATGAGAGGCTTGCCGGGAGCGGTCGTCGCACGACCGCCCGAGGTCGACCGCCGAGCATCGGAGGCCTGCGTGAACCGGATCGGCATCAAGGACGTGGCCCGCCGTGCGGGCGTGTCCCTGGGGACGGTGTCGAACGTGCTGAACCGGCCGGCGACGGTCGCGGAGGAGACGCGGGTACGTGTCCAGGCCGTGATCGCCGAGCTCGGCTACGTCCGCAACGAGAGCGCCCGCCAGCTGCGCGCCGGGTCGAGCCGCAGCATCGGGCTGGTCGTGCTCGACGCCGCGAACCCGTTCTTCACCGACATCGCACTGGGCGCCGAGCAGGCAGCCGCTGCGGGCAACCTGATCGTGTCGCTGTTCAACAGCGCCGGCAGCACAGACCGGGAGAACCAGCTGCTGGAGCTCTTGCTCGAGCAGCGGGTCAGCGGCGTCCTGCTCTCGCCGATCTTCGAGCTGCCGACCGGAGTCGGGCGCCTGGTCGCGCACGGCGTACCGGTCGTGCTGCTGGACCGCGATGCCGGCGGCGACAGCGGGTTCTGCTCGGTCTCCGTCGACGACGTCAGCGGAGGGCGGCTGGCTGCCGAGCACCTGATCGGCCTCGGGCACCGTCGGCTCGACTTCGTGGGCGGCCCGAGTGCCCTGCCTCAGATCGCCGACCGGTACGAGGGCGTCACGACCGCGGCCAACGAGGCCAGCCACCGGGCGGACGGGCAGCCGGTGGCGATCCGCCACCTCGAGACGACCGGCCTGCGCATCGGGGACGGCCGCGAGGCTGGTGAGCTCATCGCCCAGCAGCCGGCCAGTGAGCGCCCGACGGGCGTGGTGTGCGGCAACGACCTGGTGGCGCTCGGCGTGCTGCAGGCACTCATCCACAGCGGGCTCCGGGTGCCGGCCGACGTGGCCATCGTGGGCTACGACGACATCGAGTTCGCCGAGGCGGCGACCGTCGCCCTGTCGTCGGTGCGACAGCCCCGCGCGCTGCTCGGCCGCACCGCCACCGAGCTGCTGCTCGACGAGGTGAGCGCCGGCGAGGGCCACGTGCACCGCGAGGTCGTCTACCGCCCCGAGCTGGTCGTCCGGGAGTCGAGCGCCACCGGGCCGGGCTGACGGCGAACCTCCCCCGGATCTTGACGCGTCCCGCCGGCATCCAGCAGGATCACGGCTGAATCGTTTCATCATCTGATCGGAGCTGCCCGATGCCCCATGCCGCTGCACCGACGGCGCCGCGCTTCGAGCACCGCACGGATGCGGGTCCGGTGCTCGGCATCGGAGCGGCCTCGCCGCGGCTGTCCTGGACGGTCCCCGAGGCCGATGCGGAGTTCGCGCAGGACGCGTACGAGCTGGAGCTGACCCGCGACGGACATTCCGGCCCGGAGACCGAGCGCGTCGCGTCCGGGGACCAGGTTCTGGTGCCGTGGCCGTTCGCCCCGCTGCGGTCGCGGGAGTCGGGCGCGGTACGTGTCCGGGTCGCGCACGGCGACGACTGGAGCGGCTGGAGCCCGTGGGCCGGGGTGGAGGCGGGGCTGCTGTCGGCCGACGACTGGACGGCGTCGTTCGTCAGTCCGCGGAGCTTCGGTGCGCAGGACCTGCCGGCTCCCGTGCTCACCGCTGTCACGACACTGCCCCCGGACGTGGTCAAGGCCCGGCTCTACTCGACCGCACACGGTGTCTACGTCGCCCACCTCAACGGACTGCGGGTCGGCGATGAGGTGCTCGCGCCGGGCTGGACGAGCTACGACCACCGGCTGCGTTACCAGACCTACGACGTCACCGAGCTCGTCCAGCCGGGGGACAACGTTCTCGAGGTCCTGCTGGGCAACGGGTGGTACCGGGGGCGCCTCGGCTTCGCCGGTAAGCGGGCGTTCTACGGCGACCGGCTGGCGCTGCTCGCCCAGCTGGAGGTCACCGACTCGGGCGGCGCCGTGCACGTCCTCGCCAGCGACGGGTCGTGGACCGCTCATCACAGCGGCATCGTCTCCGACGACCTGTACGACGGCCAGCGCACCGACCTGCACACCGGCGGTGCGCGTGAACACGACGCCGTCGACGTCCTGCCGTCGGACCTGACCCGGCTGGTGGCACCGGACGGGCCTCCGGTCCGCGTCACCGACGTCCTGCCCGCCGTCGACGTCTTCGCGTCCCCGTCGGGCAAGACGCTGGTCGACTTCGGCCAGAACGTCGTCGGACGGGTGCGGCTGCGTGTCCGTGACCTCCTCGAGGGCCACGAGGTGGTCGTACGCCACGCGGAGGTGCTGGACAACGGTGAGCTCGGGACCCGGCCGTTGCGCACGGCCGAAGCGACCGACAGCTACGTGCTCGCGGGCGAGGCGGAGGAGCTGCTCGAGCCGGAGCTGACCTTCCACGGCTTCCGCTACGCCGAGGTGACCGGTGTCGAGCACCTGGAGGCGGGGGACATCGAGGCCGTGGTGATCGGCTCGGACCTGCGCCGCACCGGGTGGTTCGAGTCGTCACACCCCGGGCTCAACCGGTTCCACGACAACGTCGTCTGGGGCATGCGCGGAAACTTCCTCGACGTCCCCACCGACTGCCCGCAACGCGACGAGCGGCTCGGGTGGACCGGTGACATCCAGGTGTTCTCGCCGACCGCGTCCTTCCTCTTCGACAGCACGGGGTTCCTGCTGTCCTGGCTGGCGGATCTCGCGGCGGAACAGGAGGCCGACGGGTCCGTCCCGTACGTGATCCCGGACGTCCTCAACGGTCGCGGACCGGCCGCAGCAGCGTGGGGTGATGCCGCGACCATCGTTCCCTGGGTCCTCTACCAGCGCTCCGGCGACCGGGAGGTGCTCGCGCGGCAGCTGCCCAGCATGCGCGCCTGGGTGGACCGCATCGCGGAGCTGGCCGGACCCAGCCGGCTGTGGACCGGCGGGTTCCAGTTCGGCGACTGGCTCGACCCCACCGCGCCACCGGACAACCCCTTCCAGGCCAAGGCCGACCCGGACGTGGTCGCGACCGCCCACTTCGCCCGCTCCGCCGAGGTGGTCGCGCACGCAGCGCGGGTGATGGGTGACGACGAGGCTGCGAAACGGTACGACGCACTGGCCGACGAGGTCCGAGATGCCTTCGCGCGCGAGTACGTCACGGCAGGGGGTCGCGTCCTGAGCGATGCGCCGACGGCGTACGCGCTCGCGATCCAGTGGGCGCTGCTGCCGTCGACCGAGCAGCGCACCCGCGCCGGTCGCGCGCTGGCCGACCAGGTCCGCACCTCCGGCTTCCGCATCAGCACGGGGTTCGTCGGGACCCCGCTGATGGCCGACGCCCTGACGTCGGTGGGAGAGCTCGGCCTGGCGTACCGGCTGCTGCTGCAGACCGGCTGCCCGTCCTGGCTCTACGCCGTCACCATGGGTGCCACCACGGTGTGGGAACGGTGGGACAGCATGCTGCCCGACGGCACCATCAACCCCGGCCAGATGACGTCGTTCAACCACTACGCGTTGGGGGCCGTCGCGGACTGGCTGCACCGGACTGTTGCCGGCCTCGCACCGGCGGCCCCCGGCTACCGGACCCTCGAGATCCGGCCGCAACCCGATGCCGCACTCACGTCGGCGTCGGCGCGGCACCTCTCTCCCTACGGGGAGGCGAGCGTGTCGTGGCGGCGTGACGCGGGCCGGCTCACGGTGCATGCCACCGTGCCGGTCGGAGTCACGGCCACGGTCACCCTGCCGGGACAGGGGGGTCCGGTCACGGTGGGCCACGGGCGACACGACTGGGACGTGGCCGACCCGTGCGCCGACGAACCGCGGCTACGTCCGGACGCCAGCGTGCGGGAGGTGCTCGACCACGCGCCCACCTGGCGCGAGGTCGTGTGCGCCGCCGTGGACGCGGACGTCGCCGCCGACGAGCCGGACGTCGCCCGGCGCCTGCAGCCGTTCCTCGACCGGCCGGCCCCCGAGCTCGTCGACCACCTCGTGCACTACGCCCGCGCCACGGGACGGAACCAGCTGGTCGCGCGCCTGGACGGGGTGCTCCCGCGCCGTGGCTGACGCGGACGGCTCGCGGAACGTCGGCACTCGTGGCAGGATATCCGAAACTCTAGTGAAACGATTCATTCCTCTGCCGTACCGCGGCGGTTGCCGATCCTCCTGGAGGTCCCGATGAGGTCCACCCTCTCCAGCCCGCGCCGGTCGCTGCTCGCGGTAGTCGCGATGGGCTCGATGTCGTTGGCGGCGTGCAGCGTCGGGGAGCTCACCTCGGACGAGGGGGAGGGCGGGGAGGTCTCGCTGACGTTCCTGGTCCCGAGCGCCGAGGACGACCTGGTTCCCGCCGAGGCCCTGGTCGACGCGTACGAGGCCGAGAACCCGGACGTCACCATCGACATCGAGACGCGGCCGGGCGGTACCGAGGGTGACAACATCGTCAAGACCCGGCTGTCGACCGGCGACATGCCGGACGTCTTCCAGTACAACAACGGGTCGCTCTTCCACGCGATCGATCCCGAGGCGAACCTCGTGCCGCTGACCGGGGAGCCGTTCCTCGACGACGTCCAGGACACCTTCACCGACACCGTGACCGCGGGCGACGACGTGTACGGCGCTCCCTGGAGCACCGCGATGGGTGGCGGCGTCCTGTACAACAAGAAGATCTACGCCGATCTGGGTCTCGAGATCCCGAAGACCTGGGACGAGTTCATGGCCAACAACGAGCAGATCAAGGCCGCGGGCATCGCACCCGTCATCCAGACCTACCAGGAGACGTGGACCTCACAGCTGTTCGTGCTCGGTGACTTCCACAACGTCGCCACGGCCGACCCGGAGTGGGCGGAGAAGTACACGGCGGGCGAGGTCAAGTACGCCGACGAGCCCGCGCTCGAGGGCTTCGAGCACCTGGAGGAGGTGCACGACGCGGGCTATCTGAACCCGGACTTCGCCTCGGCCACCCTCAACGACGGCCTGCGGATGATCGCGACAGGCGAGGGAGCGCACTACCCGATGCTCACCCAGGTCATCGGCACCATCGCCGAGAACCACCCCGACCAGATCGACGACGTCGGCTTCTTCGCACTTCCCGGCGACGACGCGGCCACGAACGGTCTCACGGTCTGGCCCGGTTTCGGCGTCTACATCCCCAAGACCACCGAGGGCGAGAACCTCGAGGTCGCAAAGGACTTCCTGGCCTTCATCGCCAGCACCGACGGGTGCGAGGCGCAGACCGAGGCGATCTCACCGCCAGGCCCGTATCTGGTCGACGGCTGCGAGCTGCCGGGCGACGTGGTGCCCGCGGTCAAGGACATGCTGCCGTACTTCGAGTCGGACAAGACCACGACGCCTGCGCTGGAGTACCTGTCGCCGGTGAAGGGCCCCGCCCTGGAGCAGCTCACCGTCGAGGTCGGCTCGGGCATCCGATCCGCGGAGGACGGCGCTGCCCTGTACGACGAGGACGTGGAGAAGCAGGCGCAGCAGCTGGGTCTCGAGGGCTGGTGACAGCGCCGGTGCGCCAGCCCCGGCCGAGGAGGTCCCCGTGGCCACCACGCTGAACGAGCCCACTGCTCGGCAGCGCGAGCAGACCGAGCCACCACCCGCCACCCGCCGGCCCGGCAAGCAGTACCCGTACTGGTTCCTGCTGCCGGCCGCGGTGATCTACACCGTGCTGTTCATCGTCCCGACGTTCGCGTCGTTCTTCTTCAGCCTCACCCGATGGACCCTGTTCGACTGGGAGTTCATCGGCCTGGACAACTTCATCCTGTTCTTCGAGGAGCCGTCCCTGGTCAAGGGCCTGACGAACTCGTTGATCTACGGGGTGGTCACGTCCGGCGTCAAGGTCGTGCTCGGCATGCTGCTGGCGGTGTTCCTCACCTCGCAGATCGCCGCTCGCGGCTTCCTGCGCTCGGTCATGTTCTTCCCCGTCCTGGCCAGCACGATCGGTGTCGGGATCGCCTTCCAGGCGCTGATGAATCCGGAGCGCGGTCTCATCAACGAGTCGCTGGCCGTGGTCGGCATCGATGGTCCCGGCTGGCTGACCGACCCGTCGTACGCCCTGCTGTCGATCGCGCTCGTCGACGTGTGGAAGGGCATCGGGCTGGCCACCGTCATCTACATCGCCGGCATCGTGTCGATCCCGGGCGAGTACTTCGAGGCGGCCAAGGTGGACGGCGCCGGAGCGCTCAGCAGCTTCTGGCACATCACCCTGCCGCTGGCGCGGCCGGCGACGACCACCGTCATCATCTTGTCGTTGATCGGGGGACTGCGGTCCTTCGATCTCATCTGGGTGATGACCAGAGGGGGGCCCGGCTTCACCTCGGACGTCATCGCGTCGGTGATCTACAAGCAGTACCAGGCCGGCTTCTACGGACTGTCGACCGCCGGCAACGTCATCTTGTTCGTGCTGGTCTCGGCGATCATCTTCCCGCTCTCCTGGTACCTCAACCGCAAGGAGGTGGCGATGTGAGCCGGGCGGCCCGGTGGGGTCTCGGAACGCTGGCCATCGCCCTGTTCGCCGTCGTGTTCCTCGTCCCGTTCGCCTTCATCGTCCTGACGGCCGTCAAGTCCGCGCCGGAGGCGGGCCAGTTCGACCTCTCCTGGCCCAGCGAGTTCCACGTGCTCGCCAACGTGCACGACGTCCTGGTCGAGCGGGACTACATGCTCGTCGTCGCCTTCATCAACAGCACGATCCTGACCGTCTCCAGCGTCGCCCTCCTGGTCGTCATCTCGGCGATGGTCGCGTTCGTGCTGCAGCGCCGCCGGAGCCGCTGGACCGGGTTCATCAACGGCCTCGTGCTGTGCGGGCTCATCATCCCGCCCGCCGTGGTCCCCACGATCTGGGTCATGGACTGGCTGGGGATCTTCCGCACGATGCTGGGTCTCGTCCTCGTCGAGGTCGCGTTCGGGCTCTCGTTCTGCATCCTGCTGTTCCGGGCGTTCATCGCCACGATCCCCCGGGACCTGGACGAGGCGGCGACCATCGACGGAGCCGGACCGCTGCGGCTGTTCTTCTCGGTGATCTTCCCGCTGCTGCGCTCGGTGGCGGTCACGGTCGTCGTCGTGCAGTCGGTCCAGATCTTCAACGACTTCGTCCACCCGCTGTACTTCCTACCCGGGGACGAGAACGCCACCGTCCAGCTCACGCTGTACAACTTCCAGAGTCAGTTCGGCACGGAGTACAACCTGCTGTTCATGAACGTCCTGCTCATCACCATCCCGCCGCTGATCATGTTCATGTTCTTCCAACGCCGGATCGTCGCCGGCATGACCGCTGGTGCCATCAAGGGCTGACCGGTGCCGGGATGGCCCCCAACACCTCGATGCCGTGGTAGGCGGCGGCTGCCAGGACGTCGTCCATGCTCGGGTCGCCCTCGGCAGTCAGGGCTGCCGTGGCTCGCGTGAAGTCCTCCATCGCCGCCCCCGGGGCGTGCACGACGAAGGCGACCGCGTCGGCGCCGGACTCGTTGCGGACGGTGTGCGGTGTCCCGCCGGCGAGCGGGACGACGTCGCCGGCGGCCGCGGTCACCCGTCGTACGTCGCTGCCGTTGCCGACGTAGAAGGTGAACTCGCCCGCGAGGACGTGGCGAACAGCGCGCCACCGGTCTGTGCGCAGGTGGCGCGGACGGTCATCTCATCGGTGCCCACCCGCAGGCGCTCCGATGCCGTACGTTCGACAGGCAACTTGTCCATAGCCGAGAAGACAGACCGGGAACATGTCGAAGTCAAGCCGGATCCCCATGCTCGCCGGCCAGGAGCGGCCGGCCAACATCGCGGTGCTGCTGCGGGAGGCGTTCGTCGCGCTCAACGACTTCGTGGTCGCCCGGCTCGGCGAGCGGGGCCACGGTGTCGTGCGGCCCGCCCACGGCGCCGTCTTCCAGTACCTCGACGACACCGGTACGACGGTCAGCGTGCTCGCCCAGCGCGCGCAGATGACCAAGCAGGCCATGGCCGAGCTGGTGCGACACCTGGAGCGACACGGTTACGTCACCAGGGTGCCCGACCCGACCGATGGGAGGGCGAAGCTCGTGCTGCCGACAGACCGCGGGCGCGACGTCTTCGCGGTCGCCCAGGAGTTCGTGCCGGAGGTCGAGGACCGCGTCACGAAGGTCCTCGGTGCACAACGAGCCCGTGCGCTCCGCGACGACCTCGAGGCGATTCGGCGCGACGCCGCCTCGTAGACCGGATCCGACTCACGCCAGGCGCTTGCGCAGGATCGCTCTCGCCGTGCGGATGGCCTCGTCGAGCTGACCGAGCGCCAGCCGCAGCGTGGCGACCCCCGCGGAGGACCCGACCTGGGCGTCGAGTGCCGCGACCGCGCGCGTCATCCGCTGTCGGCAGGACCTGCGCTGGGCGCGACCTTCGGGAGTCAGCGCGATCAGTGCCGAGCGTCCGTCGGAGCCGTGGGGCGAGCGGGTGATGTGACCGCGGCTCTGCATCGCCGACAGGTAGCCGGACAGGGTGGCTCGGCGAACGCCCAGGGTCTCGGCCAGCTGCCCCGGCGTCCGCGCCGCTCTCCCCAGCTGGGCGTAGACGGCGTACTGCGACGGCGTGACGCCGGTCCCGGCGAACGCGATGTCGAGGAGTGCGCCGAGGTGCTGGTCGACGACGAAGAGGTCGAGCGCCAGGTTGCCGCCCGTCTGGTCGAGGACGAACCCTGGCGGCTGGTCGGAGTCAACGGCTGCTGAGGCCTCAGTCACGCGGGGTACTGTCCCACGACCGCGGGACGGAGACATCGATCTCGAGCTACTGCCCGCACGGCCAGTCACCGTCGCCGGATCAGCCACCTGGCCGATGTTCCTCGCAGTGGCGGTCGAGAGGCTCCCGTCATGACACCGGCAGCCGGATCCCGTCACCCGGATACGACCCCCGACGTACGCCGCTACGTCCGCGGTCGTACGCGGTGTGCAGCCCACGGGCGGATTCGTCGATCCATCCCGGCCACGAGACTCGTGGCCGGCCCAGCGAAAGGACACTCGATGAGCACGCATGAGACCTCCGCTCCTCCGAGCCAGGCAGCTGGTCGGGGCCTGGTCCGCCGAGCACCGGCTCGCCACCGTGATGGTCGACGGCTGCCAGATCCGGTCCGTGGCCTGCCTCGCGGGACTCGTGGGGCGGTTCCGCCGGGCTGCCCGCTGCGCGGCGGTCGTCGCAGCAGTGGTCCCCGAGGCATCCCTCGGTCTCGGCGCCTGCGTCGTCCTGACCTGTCGGATCCCCGGGATGACGAAGCGGATCGGGGTCCTCGGCCAGGTCGCATCGTCGCCCGCTCACTGACATCTCGCGGGAAAGGACCGCACCATGAGTGACACAACCACCAGTACGACCCGGACGCCGTCCGTGCCGCGCCAGTCGCGCGACCGACCGCGCCGACTGACCCGCGGTTGGCGACGCACGACGCTCGTCGTACACGTCGTGTCCGCGGGTGCCTGGATCGGCATCGACGTGATCGTGGCGGTCCTGGTGCTCACCGGCTGGTTCAGCGACGACGTCGAGGTACGCAGCCTCGCCTACCAGGCCCTCGCGACGTTCGTGGTGTGGCCGATGCTCGTCGCCGGACTGCTGAGCCTGGTCTCGGGCCTGGTGCTCGGGCTCGGCACCAAGTGGGGGCTCGTGCGCTACTGGTGGGTCGCGGTCAAGCTGGTCCTCAATCTGGTCCTGTGCACCCTGATCGTGCTCGTGCTCCAGCCCGGCATGGACGAGGTCGGCGACTACGGCAAGGACCTGCTCACCGGCAGCCCGGACTCCACGGCGGTCTCCACGCTGTTCTTCCCGCCGGCCGTTTCCCTGACCACGCTCACGCTGGCCGTGGTGCTGGCCGTGTTCAAGCCCTGGGGCCGGATCCGCTCTGGACGCAGGCGATGACAATGGCCGTCGTACCAGCTCGGATCGGGACCACAGGAGGCCGGAGTGTCTGCATCAGCGCTGTACATGTCGATGTCCCTCGACGGGTACATCGCGGGTCCGAACGACGATCCGGACAACCCCGGCGGCGACGGCTTCGAACGGTTGCACGAGTGGAGCCTCACTGCGGACGGGAGCTCGTCCGGCCGTCCTGGGGACGCTGGCAGCTGATCGACGAGATCAACGCGACCGGTGCGGTGCCGGCGGGTCGACGGACCGTGGAGCAGGTCGATCACTGAGGCGGTGACCATCACGGCCGTGGCGTCGCGATCGTCGTGCCCAGTCACCGGCCGCCCGGGCCGTCGGTCGCGAGCTATCCGTTGGTGACGTACGTGAGCGACGGGATCGTCAGCGCGATGGCGCAGGCGAAGGCCGCCGCAGGCGACCGGGACGTGCTGGTGCACGGCGCGTACACCGCCCAGCGGGCGCTCGAGGCCGGGTTGCTGGACGAGCTGCTGATCTCCCAGGTCCCGGTGCTGTGCGGTGGAGTGACGGCTCACCGGCTGAGCGGCAGACCGCCGACTGTCGGTGCCACGGCGACCCGGTTGCGGCCACCGCTCTTGGCCAGGTAGAGGGCGGCGTCGGCGCTCCCGACCAGCTCGGGGTAGCTGATCATGGGGTCGGCCGCGCTGGACACCCCGACCGAGGCGGTGACCCTGGCGTCGGTTTCCGGCAGCCGGACCTCGGCGATCGCGGCCCGCAGCCGTTCAGCGACCCGTGCCGCCTCGTCCGGCCCGGTCTCGCGCAGCAGCACTGCCATCTCCTCGCCGCCGTACCGGTAGGCGGTGTCGCTGCTGCGCAGCTCGGCCGTCAGCGCTGCGGCCGCAGCGTGCAGCATGGTGTCGCCGACGAGGTGCCCGTACCGGTCGTTCAGCTGCTTGAAGCTGTCGAGGTCCAGCATCACGAAGCTGAGCGGCCGGGAGTAGCGGTGGGCGCGGGCCCACTCGGTGTCGAGGTCGGCCTCGAGCCGGCGCCGGTTGGGCAGCTGGGTGAGCGCGTCGATGTCGGCAAGCTTCCGCACCGAGCTGTGCAGCCGTGCCGCCTCGAGCGCCGCGGCTGCCGTCGAGAGCAACGCTTCCAGCACGTGCGCGATGTCGTCGTCGTCCTGCGGGGCCGTCGCCTCGAGCACGCCCACGACCATGCCTGCCAGCACCATCGGGTACGCGCGCGAGTCACCATCGTGTCCCGGCCGGGCATCGGCGGCGGCGTTGACGACCATGGCGGGCGCGGTGCGGGTCGAGGCCGGCACCGTGCCGTGCGGATCCCCGCTGCGGCGGGTGGCGAGGAACAGGCCCTCGTCGCTGCGTACCCACAAGGTGGTGGTGGTGCCGAGCAGCTCGGCGGCGGCAGCAGCAACCGTCTCGGAGACGTAACGCGCGCTCAGGCTTGCCGACGTCTCGCGCGCCACCCGGACGACGGTCTCGAAGCGGGCGGCCAGCAGCGCGAGCCGCGCCTCCCTGGCGGACGCGTCCTCGCCCGCCTGCTGCAGGTCGGCAGCCAGCTCGCCGAGCGCCGCGCCCATGGAGTCCAGCTCGGCCACCCCGGTGGGCTCCGATCGTCTGGAGAGGTCGCCCGCGCGCAGTGCGCTGATGGTCCCGAGCAGGCGTTGCAGCGGCCCCACGACCGTGCGCCGGAGCCGTCGGCCGCGGCGGACAGCGACGAACGTGGCGGTGGTCAGCAACGCGAGGGTGGAGAGCAGCACCGTCACGAGGGCGGCCTGCTGCTGGGCGAAGGCCTCGTCGCGCTCGGCGGCCAGGACGTCGGTGCTGTCCACCTGCGCGTCGCGGTAGTCGTCGAACAGGTCCTTGCCCCGGGCCAGACGTTCGCCGAGCCGACCACTGGTGCGGTCCGCCTCGGTGGCGGGCGCCCCCGTCGCCTGCTCCGCCCACTCCTCCCACGCCTGGTGCGCCAGCAGCATGTCCAGGACGTAGCCGTGGAACTCCGACGACGCCGGCAGGTTCAACAGCGATTCGCTCGCAGCCGCCCAGTCACGCTGACCCTGGGAGTACGGCTCAAGGAAGTCCATGTCACCGGTGGCGAGCCAGCCCCGGAGTCCGGTCTCCTGGTCGAGCATTGCGACGTACGCGATCCGTGACTGCTGGGTGAGCTCGGTGAGCGTGGTCACCCGCGGCTGGCTGACCAGCAGCAGGTAGCCCGACGACACCAGGCTGAGGACCAGCATCGTGAGGAGGGTCCAGATCGTCGCGCGCTGGCTGCCTTGCAGCTCCTGCACCAGGCCGCGCTGGCGCCGCCGTCGCGGCCACGTCAGCCACGTCGGCCACCAGCGATCCCCGGACGCGGGTACGCGAGGCTGGCGCATGGGTGACCTTCTCGGTAGTCGGCCACGCCGACACAATGCGCGCGACGCTCGACGCTAACCGCATCCCGGCCACGCACCGCGGAAGTGACCGCAGAAAGGGCCGTACGGCCCATGGGTCCCCGCGACTGCCGAGGGGAGGGGCGAGGTCGACAGGTCAGGCGGGCGGCGGGGTCCACGCCGGGTCGCGGCCGGCGAATCCGAGCGCCCGGTCGAGCGTCGGCGCATCCTCGGGCACGTCGACGGCCGGGCCGAACAGGCCCTCGCGACTGGCCGCGTGCTCCGGTTGCGCGGTGGCGCGGGTGAACTCCAGGACCGCCGCCGCGCTCGCGTCGTCACAGTGGAACGGCTGCCCGGTCGCGCGGGCTAGGTCCCAGCCGTGCAGCACCAGCTCGTCAAGTGCGACCACGCCCATCTCCCCACCGGGCATCGTCGCACCGCCGACCGTCGTCATGCCCTCCCACGCCGCGTCGTCGCGCCAGGCCTCCGTCAGCTGTCCCAGCCGCTGGGGCAGCTCCGTGCGCCAGGCCGGGTCCAGCTGCTCCGCCGAGGACGCGCCCGGTTGGATCCCGGCGCCCTCGTCGCTCTTGCGCGCTCCCCAGGTGAATGCCAGCGACAACCCCATCAGGTGGTCGAGCAGAGCACCGACAGTGGCCACGCTGGGTGTGGGCTGGGCGAGCCGGTCGTCGGTGACGCCGTCGAGCAGCCGGATCACCTCGCGAGCGGCCGGGTCGAGGTCGAGTGTGGGCACGACGGTTCCTCCTGCGGGCGTGGTGGCGGTGTCTACCGGAGGTGACTCCCCCCGGAGGCGACAATCATCGGTCATGCCCCGGCAGCACCAGCTGGCCGACTCCTAGCAGGTTGCCCTCGCTGTCCCGGAACCACGCGGCGCGTTCACCGACGGCCCCGCTCGACGGGTAGTGCCCGGGGATGTCGACGATCCCGTCCTTGACCGTCAGTCCCGCGAACTGCACGTCGTCGAACTCGACTCCCCGGGCGCGCAGCTCGGCCACGGCGGACTCGATGTCGGGAACGTAGAAGCCCATCTGGGTGTGCTCGCCGGATGGCCGTCCGGTCGACTGGAACACGACGAACGAGCCGCCTCCGCACTCGTACTTCAAGCCACCCTCGCGTGACTCCGCCGGCTCCAGCCCGAGCTGTTCGGCGTAGAACCGGCGCGCCCGGTCGAGATCCTGTGCCGGCAACCGCACGGCGACGGATGCGTCCCGCAGGACCGATCGCTCGAGCGGGGACCCCGCGTGCCGGGCGCGGCGTTGCGACCAGTACTCATCGGTGAGCTCGATCAGCTGGACGAAGTTGCCGTCCGGGTCGACGATCGTGCCGAACCAGGCGCCCCCCTCCTCGCGGTACTCCACCGGCGCGTGCCACGTGACGCCGAGCCGGTCCAGCTCGCGTGCGGTGGCGGCGATGTCGGTGACGGTGTAGTTGAGGAGGACGCGGCCGGGCTCCACCGTCTGATCGGCCACGTCGTCCCTGCCGTCGATCAGCACCGCGACCTGGCCGAAGACCAGGAAGCCGTCCGGATCGGGTGCGGCCCCCAGGGTCTGCGCGTACCAGGCACGCAGCCGGTCGGGGTCCGTGCTGCCCAGCAGCAGGCTGCTCATCATCGGCGCAGTCACGTGTCCACCTCTCGTCTCGGATCTCCAGTGGTGACTGGTGCGACGGTCGGGACTCATCGGTGCCCGCACTTTCCCAAGGTCTGCCGTGAAACCGCCACTGCTCACGCGTGGCCACACGTGAGTGGTGACGCTTTCACGGCATCCCTTGGGAAACCGCGACCGCGGTGCCGGTCCCGTACGGTGCTCAGCTGTGGCTCGATCCGACGTCGTCACGCGGTTGCGCGCGGCCGGCTGCGTCTTCGCGGAGGACGAGGCCCGGCTCTTGATCGACGCGGCCGTGACCAAGGCCGACCTCGACCAGATGGTGGCCCGCCGGGTCGAGGGCCTGCCGCTCGAGCAGATCCTCGGCTGGGCGGGGTTCTGCGGCCTGCGGATCGCCGTCGACCCGGACGTCTTCGTGCCTCGTCGCCGCACCGAGCACCTGGTTCACCAGGCGGCTGCCCTCGCGCCGCCACGCGCGGTCGTCGTGGACCTGTGCTGCGGCTCCGGTGCCGTGGGGGCGGCGCTCGTCGCGGCGCTGGACGGGGTCGAGCTGCACGCTGTCGACGTCGACCCGGCCGCGGTCAGGTGTGCCCGCCGCAACGTCTCGGGTGCCGGTGGGCGGGTGTACGAGGGGGATCTCTACGACCCGCTGCCCGCAAGCCTGCGCGGACGCGCCGACATCGTGGTCGCCAATGCACCGTACGTGCCTACTGAGTCGATCGCGCTGATGCCGCCCGAGGCCCGGCTGCACGAACCGAAGGTGGCGCTGGACGGCGGAGTTGACGGGCTCGACGTCCAGCGCCGGGTGGCTGCGGGAGCGTCGAAGTGGCTGACGGCCGGCGGCCACCTGCTGGTCGAGACGAGCGAGTCCCAGGCTCAGCGGACCGTGGAGGCGTTCGCCCGTCACGGGCTCCATCCCCGGGTGGTGCGCTCCGACGAGCTGCGTTCCACGGTGGTCGTCGGAGCACCGGCCAGCGAGTGAGTCCGGTCAGGCCGGCTCGGGCAGGCTGGCGACATCCATCCAGTACTTCGCCAGCTCGCCGACGCCTACCCGCAGGCCGGAGAGGCTGGTCGGCTTGGTCACGTAGGAGTTGGCGCCACGGGCGTAGCTGGCGCTGACGTCCTCGGTGCGGTCCGACGAGCTCAGCACCACGACCGGGATCGTGCGCAGGTCCTCGTTGTCACTCATCTCCGCGAGCACCTCGAGGCCGCCCTTCTTGGGCATCCGCAGGTCCAGCACGATCAGGTGCGGGCGGATCGCGTCGGCGTAGTCACCGCGCTTGTTGAGGTAGTCGAGCAGCTGCTCGCCGTCGCTGACGGTGCTCATGTCGATCTCGGGACCGTGAACGTCGTGAAAGGCGCGGGTGGTGAAGAAGGCGTGGTCGACGTCGTCCTCGGCCAGTAGGACGCGTGGCCTCGCGGTGGGGGGGTTCATCACGCGTGCTCCCTGTCTGTGCTCGGTGCTACGGTCCACATCCGCACGACGGACGCCGGAAGGGTGATACGTACCGTAGTGCCCGAAGGCACGCCGGTGGGCGGACCTTCGAGAACGATGGTTCCCCCGATGGACTCGACGATGCGCTTGCAGATGGGCAGGCCCATGCCGGTGCCCGGCACCTCGGCGTCGGTGGCGTCCAGGCGTTCGAAGACCTCGAACACCTTCTGCCGGTGGCGGGCCGGGACACCTTTGCCGTTGTCGCTGATGAGCACCACCGCCCTGCCGTCACCGTCGCCTTCGGCCCACACCGTCACGTGCGGCTCGCCCTGGGCGTGCTTGGCGGCGTTCTCGATCAGGTTGGTGAACAGCTGACGAGCTCGCAGCTCGCTCATCCAGACGACGGGGAAGCTCCCGCTGACCGAGATGTCGCAGCTGGGGTGCACGACGTGCACCTCCTGTGCGACGGACTCGGCCAAGGCGCCGAGCGCGACCTCTCGCGGCGCCGGCTCGCTGCGGCCGATCCGGGACAGCTCCAGCAGGTCCTGGATCAGGTTCTGCATGTAGACGGCGTTGACCGAGATGCGCTGGAGGTAGCGGTCACCCTCGCCCTGGAGCTGACCGGCGTGCTCCTGAGCCAGCACGTCGAGGTACCCGAGGATCGACAGGACGGGGTTCCGCAGGTCGTGCGAGACGCTGTACAGCAGGGTCTGCAGCTCGCCGGTGGCCGCCTCGGCCGTCCGCCGGCTGACCGCCTCCTCCTCGAACAGCCGACTGCGCTCCACCGCGAGGCTCGCGAACGTCGACACGCGCTCGAGCAGCGACAGCTCCGCCGCACCGAACACCGGCGCGAACGTTCCCGCGACGACAGCCACCCAGCCGTCGCCGAGCCGGCTAGCGAAGCCGCCGTCGGTGAGGACCGTTCGCGTGCCCGGATCCTGCGTGCTCAGCTCACCCCGCAGCCGGGCCACGGCATCGGCTTCGACCCCCTGCGACCTGATGATGCGCCACTTGCCGTCGAGCACCACGGCGCCGTCGGCGCCGAACAGCTGCACCAACCCGGGCACGATGGCGTCGGCCACCTGCTGGGGGTTGACGGCGGCCATCAGCTCGCGCTCGGTTGCCCCGAGCCGCTCGAGGTCGGTCGACCGCCATGCGGACCGCAGCCACGTCGGGACCACGAAGGCGAGCACCAGCAGGCCGATCCCCAGCACAGCGATCAGGGTGGTGACGACCTGGGTGGCCGTGCCCGGTGCCTCCGAGCCAGCGCTCGACACGAGTGCCAGGGCGATGACGACCGCTCCGATGGCCAGCGTGCGCATCCGGTTCTTGACGACAGCGGGCTGGCCCTTGCCGGCCGACCACAGGCCGTACGCGGCGAGCACCGACTGGAGTGTCCAGGCCCCCACGACCAGGACCACGTACACGGTGAACCAGTCCGTCCGCGTCTCACCCGGCTCCGGGAACCGGGGTGAGAAGAGGGTGCAGACGATGACGACCGCCGTGACGCCCACGGCGACCTGATGGACAAGCGTGCTGACGGCGCCGAGGGCGTACGCGAACCGCACCAGCAGGTAAGGGATGAGCAGCAGGAGACTGACCAGAGCGACGGTGTAGCCGTGCCGGAGCAGCGTCCCGTCGTCCTCGACCTCGACGAATCCGGCGATCAGCACCAACGCGAAGATCGCGAACATCGCGATCGCCCACCCGGTGGCGGGCGACTTGTGGACGTTGCGGCGCTGGACGAGGACGGCCACGGCGGTGACGAGCACCACCAGGTTGACGACCTCGGTGATGTGCAGGAAGACCGTGGGCTCCGCCGGGACCTCCGCCGCGAGGATCATCGCTGCCCTGCCGTGTCGGTGTGCGCATCAGGCGCGGCCCGTTGGACGGGGACACCGGCCTGCGGCCCGCCACGCACGGCGCGGGACGGCCAGGTCGCCCAGCTGGCCTGCTCGTGCGGGACGGCACGGCCCCACAGGAAGCCCTGGCCCTGTTCCACCCCGAGCTCGGACAGCAGCTCGTGCTGCTGCTGCGACTCCACGCCCTCGGCCAGCACCTCGATGTCGAGGGCCTCGCCCAGTGCGGCGATCGCTCGCACGATCGCCACCGCCGGTCCGTCCGGGGCGTCGAGCACCCGGACGAACGACAGGTCGATCTTGAGCAGGTCGACCGGGAGGCTGAGCAGGTAGGCCAGGGAGGAGTAGCCCTTGCCGAAGTCGTCGACCGCCGTCCGGACACCGAGGTCGCGCAGCTGCCCCAGCACCTTGCCGCTGACGGTGACGTCCTCCATGACGACGCTCTCGGTGACCTCCAGGCACAGCTGCTCCGGTGGGAGGCCGGACGGCTCCAGCGCGTCGCTGACCGTCTCGACCAGGAGCAGCGAGCTGAGCTGGCGTGCGGACACGTTCACCGACAGCGTGAGCGGGTCGTCGGTGGGGCGTCCGCGGTTCCACTCCGCGACCTGGCGGCACGCCTCCGTGAGCACGGCGCCGTCGATGGCCACGATCTCGCCGGTCTCCTCGGCGTGCGGGATGAAGGAGTCCGGCAGCAGCAGACCCTTGTCCGGGTGGCACCACCGCGCCAGCGCTTCGCAGCCCACGACACGCTCGGTGCCCAGCTCCACGATCGGCTGGTACCACGGCAGGACCTCGCCGGACTGCAGCGCCCGGTGCAGGTCGGCCTGGACCTCGAGCCGGCGCGAGGCCCGTTGGCGCATGGCCTCGTCGAAGATCTCGTAACGGGCGCGACCGCTCTCCTTGGCCCGGTACATCGCGATGTCGGCATCCCTGATCAGGGACTCGGAGTCGACGTCCTCGCCGGCAGCCGCCACGGCGAGACCCATGCTCATCGTGACGGTGAGCTCGCGGCCGTCGACGGGCAACGGCGGGACCAGCGCGCGCGACAGCCGGTCGAGCACGGGGATGACCTGGTCCTCGGTGTCGAGCCCGTCGCAGACCAGGACGAACTCGTCGCCGCCGGTCCGGGCGAGGGTGTCGGCCGGTCGCAGCGTGGCAGCGAGCCGCTCGGCCACGGCAACCAGGAGGGCATCACCGGCGGCGTGGGTCATGCTGTCGTTGACCCACTTGAACCGGTCGATGTCCATGAACACCAGGGCCACGGTCTTGCGGCGGGTGTTCGCCAGCATCCGGTCCAGCCGGTCGAGCAGGAGGGCCCGGTTGGGCAGCCCGGTGAGGGCGTCGTGCATCGCCTGGTGGGCCAGCGCGTCCTCGGCCACCTTCTGCTCGGTGATGTCCTGGACGGTCCCGACAATGTGAAGAGCGGGCTTGTCCGTCCCCTTCTGGGCTTCCTCGCGCACACTGGCCCGGCACTGCAGCCAACGCAGGCTGCCGTCGGGACGTACCAGCTGGTGCACCACGTCGACCGGGGATCGCTCCGCGGTCCACGCGTCGAACAACGGCCGGAGGCGGGGCTGCTCGGGCAACGGCACCAGGTCCGTGTACACCGTGAACGCCCGGACATCCTCTGGGACGTCGTCGCGGGACAGGCCAGTGACCCGGTACATCTCGTCCGACCACAAGACGTCGTCAGTGGCGGGCACCCACTCCCAGCTGCCCAGGTGTGCGAGCTGCTGGGCCTCGACCAGCTGCGCCTCGCGTTCGGCCAGGGCGTCCAGCGCGCGCCGCCGGGACGTGACGTCGGTGAGGTTGACCACCGACTCCGAGCCGGTGCCCAGGTCGTACAGCGCGCGCGTGCGTACCTCGAGCACGGAGGTCTGACCCTCCGGGGAGCGGAACAGCTGCTCGCCGGCGTCGAGCCTGTCGCGCGTCTTCAGCTGCTGCTCGAGCAGGCACGGCCGGTCGGCACACACATGGAACTCGTGCAGGGACCTGCCCACCAGGTCGTCGGCCGCGACGCCGAACAGGTCGGCCGCCGTGCGGTTGGCAAAGCTCATCACGCCGTCGCCGTCGAGCATGCAGATGCCTTCGGCGGACGCCTCGAGCACGAGCTGCAGTCGATGGGCGAACAGCGCCAGGCCCTGCTCCGCCGCGTGCCGCTCGGCCCGCTCGAGGGACAGGACCACCGATCGGCGGACGACGTCCGGGCCGTGCTGGCCCTTGACCAGGTAGTCCTGGGCCCCGAGCTGGAGCGCCTGCAGCCCGAGCTCGTCGCTGTCCATCCCGGTGAGGACCACGATGGCGACCGTCGGGTCCGCGGCGTGCACCGCGCGCACGGCCTCCAAACCGGTGGCGTCGGGGAGGGAGAGGTCGAGCACGACGCAGCGGACGCCACCCTGACCCAGGCGTTCGGTCGCCTCACCCGCCGTCGCGACGTGCGCGATCTCGAACCCGGAGGGCAGCTGTTCGCGCAGCTGACGTCGGACCAGGAACGCGTGGTCCGGGTCGTCCTCGACCAGCAGCAGCACGCCCGACGCGCCGGCGCGCGGAAGCGCTGGGTTGGCGATCAGAGATGGCACATGGCACCTCAGAAAAGCGTTGCGATACCCACCGAGTATCTGGTTGCGCAGGGTACGAGTTCCATAGCACGCAGTGACCAGCATAGTCACCTCGGCGACTTCTTGGGAGATTCGTGCTGAGCCACCGGTCAGGGCCCGCGAAATGGCAGGAGTCGTTGCACGCCCGCCTTTTCCGTTTCGTCTCGACGAATCTCGCCCGTCGCGGGCCGTCGTCGCTTTCCCCGAGCGCCGACCGCGGTGGACACTCCGGACATGCCTGTGTCGTTGCACCACATCGTCGTCGACGCCCACGATCTGCCAGGCCTGGCACGTTTCTGGGCTCGCACCCTGGGCTGGAAGGTGTTGTCCGAGCGCGAGCGCGAGGTGGTGATCGGAACCGACGAGACGGCACCGGTCGGCATGTGCTTCATGCCCGTCGCCGACGAGAAGACGGTCAAGAACCGGCTGCACCTCGACCTCAGTCCCGACCCGGACGACCGGGAGGCCGAGATCGAGCGCATCCTCGCGCTCGGGGCCCGCCGGGTGGATGTGGGACAGACCGGTGACGAGTCCTGGACCGTGCTCGCCGACCCGGAGGGCAACGAATTCTGTGTTGTCCGCCCGAAGCGGACGCTGATCGCTTAACCGGGGCGGCGCGACGGCGCGTCCGAGTGCCGATTCAACCGCTTCAGGAATCTGACTCACGAGTCAGTAGGCGGCTAGTGTATCCGCCGTGACCACGTCCTCCCGCGCTGTCATCCGGCCCCGCCTCCTGCTGGACGTCGTGACCGGCGACCTGCTGCCCGACCGTGCCGTGGTCGTGGACGGCGACCGGGTCGTGGAGGTGCGGTCGGCAGCCGATGCACCGGCCGAGGGCGCTCGCGTCGTCGACCTGCCGCAGCACACCCTGCTGCCCGGCCTGGTCGACTGCCACGCCCACCTCGTCGGCGAGCCGGACAGCGGCCACGGCTATGCCGAGCTGCTGACGCGTACCGCCGCGCAGGAGGCGATGTCGGGCGTGCGCAACGCGCGCGACACCGTGTTGGCCGGCTTCACCACGGTCCGCGACGTGGGCACGTTCCGCGCCTTCGTCGACGTCGCGCTGCGAGACGCGATCGCAGCAGGGTGGTTGGTCGGCCCGCGGATGCAGGTGGCCGGCGCGTTCGTCACCTGCTCGGGGGGTGGTGGCGACATCACCGGCCTGGCACCCGACGTCGACGCCGTCGTGCCGTACGACCTGCGGGTCGGCGTGGTCGACTCGGTGGACGACGTCCGCCGGGCGGTCCGGCGGGTGCTGCACGGAGGGGCCGACCTGGTCAAGCTCATCGCCACCGGCGCCGTGATGACCTCCGGGGGAGTTCCTGGGGCGCCCGAGCTCAGCGAGGCCGAGATCCGTGCCGCCGTCGAGGAGGCGGCGCACTACGGCGCCCACGTCGCTGCCCACGCGCACGGCGTGGAGGGCATCAAGAGCGCGGTGCGCGGAGGGGTGCGCTCGATCGAGCACGGCTCGATGATGGACGACGAAGCGGTTGACATGATGGCCGTGGCGGGGACGTACCTGGTCGCCGACATCTACGACGGCGACTACATCGCCGAGGTCGGTCGCGAACAGGGTTGGGGAGCCGACGTCCTGCGGAAGAACGACGAGACCACGCTCGCGCAGCGCGAGGGATTCGCCAAGTGCGTGAAGGCCGGAGTGCGCATCGCGTACGGGACCGACAGCGGCATCTACCCGCACGGGCTCAATGCACGGCAGCTTGCCTACCACGTGCGGTGGGGCCAGACGCCGCTCGACGCGATCCGCAGCGCGACCCTGCACGCCGCCGAGCTGATGCGGTGGGAGGACCGGATCGGTCGCGTCGACGTGGGTTACCTGGCTGACCTGATCGCCGTCGAGGGCAATCCGCTCGACGACGTCCGGCTGCTCGAGGACGTCAACTTCGTCATGAGCGGCGGCACGGTACTTCGTTCCGGCTGAGTGGCCACGGGCGCAGTGTCAGCCGGGTCGCGAGACGCCGGCGACGCCGACAGCCTGAACCACAGCGGCAGCGCCCGGCGCCGGGCAGAACTGCTAGGCCGAGGAGCCCAGTCGCGCAGATTGGCCACGCGACCGGCCCTGGGCTGGTACAGATCTCGTACTAGGGAGCCCTCGTACCGGCTCCTACTGTCGTCCCCGGCGACGACCGTCGCCGGAGCCATGCTGGAGGGTGAGCTGACATGTCCGAGGTGATCGACGTCGTGGAGGCCGACCGCGCGCTGAAGGCCAAGCACCGTGCGATGTGGGCACTGGGTGACTATCCGGCCGTCGCGACCGAGGTGGTCTCGTCGCTGGGTCCGGTGCTGGTCGACGCGTGCGGGGTGCGGTCCGGGGACCGGGTGCTCGACGTGGCGGCCGGGTCGGGCAACGCGTCGATCCCGGCTGCGGTTGCCGGTGCGCAGGTGGTGGCCACCGACCTGACTCCGGAGCTGTTGGAGACAGGACGGGCCGCGGCCGAGCGGCAGGGAGTGCAGCTGGAGTGGCGGGAGGCCGACGCTGAGGCGTTGCCGTTCGGCGACAGCGAGTTCGACACGGTGATGTCGTGTCTGGGCGTGATGTTCGCCCCGCACCACCAGGCCGGGGCCGACGAGCTGGTCCGGGTGTGCCGTCCGGGCGGGACGATCGGGCTGCTGAGCTGGACGCCCCAGGGCTTCATCGGCCAGATGTTCGCGGCGATGAAGCCGTACGCACCGCCGCCGCCACCAGGCGCACAGCCGCCTCCGATGTGGGGCGACGAGGACCACGTCCGGGCCCTGCTCGGCGAGCGGGTCACCGACATCGAGGCGCGTCGGCAGTCGGTGCGGGTGGACCGGTTCGAGTCCCCCGAGGCGTTCCGCGACTTCTTCAAGGCCTGCTACGGACCGACCATCGCGGTCTACCGATTCATCGCCGACGACCCGGAGCGGGCGGCCGGCCTGGACCGTGACCTCGCCGACCTCGCCCGCCGCCATGACACCGGTGGCGGGTCGATGGACTGGGAGTACCTCGTGCTCACCGCCCGCAGGGCGACCTGAGCTAACGCGTCGGGCCCTGCTGATCCGGGTCGACCGGTGCCGGTCCGTCCGGGTCGGGTTGTGACGGCTGCACGTCCGGGTCCGGATCGACCAGCGGGCCGTCGGGGTCGGCCGGCTCCGGCCCGTCCGGGTCGTGCGGCCCTGGGGTGAAGGGTTCGGTGGTCATGCACTGCCGTACCCCTGGGCCCAGCCGGTCAATCCCGCCACCGACGGCTTCGGCGGGCGTGTCGTCCCGATCGGCGGTACGAAGGTGGGCATGACTCCGGCACCGCAGCACGTTCGGCACGTCGAGCCCGCCGCCAGGGGCTGAGCGGGCGTGGCGAGACCGATCTGGTCGGGATCGATCAACTTCGGGCTGGTCTCCGTGCCGGTCGGCCTGCACAGCGCGACGCGGGACCACACCGTGCACTTCCACCAGATCCAGCGCGGTACCTCGGACCGGGTGCGCAACCGCCGCGTCAACGAGCGCACCGGCAAGGAGGTCGAGCTCGACGAGGTCGTCAAGGGTTACGAGGTAGGCGACGGGGAGTACGTCGTCGTCGAACCGGATGAGCTCGACGCGGTGGCCCCGGGTCGGTCGCAGACCCTCGACATCGAGACCTTCGTCGACCTGGACGAGATCGACCCGGTCTACTTCCAGAAGACCTACTGGCTGGGTCCGGGCAAGGACAGCGATCCTCAGCCCTACGCCTTGCTGGTCAAGGCGATGGCGAAGTCCAACCGCGCCGCAATCGGCACGTTCGTGATGCGCGGCAAGGAGTACCTCGCCGCGATCCGCGCCGACAACGGCGTGCTTGCCCTCGAGACCCTGTTCTTCGCCGACGAGGTGCTGGATCCCGGCGAACAGCTGCCCGACGTGCCGGACGCACGTTCGGCACGAGGCAAGCAGCTCGACATGGCGGTCTCGCTGGTCGAGTCGATGAGTGGCCGGTGGAACCCGGCCGACTACCGGGACGACTACACCGAACGGGTGAAGCAGCTCGTCAAGGACAAGCGGAAGGGACGGGAGGTGCGCTCCGAGCCGGCGCCGCCCGAGCCCACGAACGTGACCGACCTCGTCGACGTGCTGCGGCAGAGCATCGAGCAGGCGAAGTCGTCGAAGTCGGGCAAGGGCCAGAAGGCCAAGCCGAGGTCGCAGCCGGATCTCGGCGAGCTGACGAAGTCCGAGCTCGACGACGTGGCGCGGGAGCTCCGGGTCTCCGGACGGTCGAAGATGAAGCGGGCCGAGCTGGAGCAGGCGGTCCGGGATGCGGGGGAGTCGGTGGCCCGCAGCAAGGCGTCCTGACGCGGTGGAGTGGCCGGACGACGTCGACGCGGTGATCGGGGGCGACCTGACCGCAGCCGCGGCGTACACCACCCCCGCCGGCGGCGCGGTCGTCACAGGGGTCGCCCCGTGCGGCCTCCGGGACCGAGCCCGCGGCCTGGCCGGCTTCACGACGTCGTTCGGGTTCGGCCGCAAGCTCGAGCGCATCATCAGCGACCCCCGGGTGGCGCTGGCGTTCCACACGCGGGACCACGGCTGCGCCGCGAGCCCGCTGTTCGTCCTCGTGCAGGGGGTCGCCTCGGTCGACCTCGTCCCGTCCGAGCAGCGGCTCGACGCGCTGAGGCCGGATGCGGAGCGGTTCCTGGGCGAGGTCAGGCGCGGCCCGGTCTGGGACCGGTTGCTGCGTGAGTACTACCGCGAGCGCGTGTTCGTCGACATCACCGTCGAGCGCGTCGTCGCCTGGCCGGACCTGGCAGCCGCCGGTGCTCCTGCCGTCTACGGCCGCCCGTTGGACGGTCCACCGGACGCGCAGCGCCCACCGAGGAACGGCACCGGCCCGCGGGTCGACGTGGCGCGGGCGGTGCAGCAGATCGCGGGCCTGCCGCACCGGGTGCTGGCGTACAAGGGTGCGGACGGCCTGCCGGCGGTGGCACCCGTCGGCATCGCCGGCCACGACTCCACGGGTGTGCGCCTGGTGACCTCACCTGGTCTGCTTCCTCCCGGCGCGCGTCGTGCGGGGCTGCTCGCGCACACCTATCGCCCGCACCTGGTCGGACTCCGCACCCGGGTGTTCACCGGGTGGCTCGACGTCGCGCCGGACGGCAGTGCCGTGTACGCGCCGCACACGGCCAAGGGCTTCTGGGCCCCTCCGCACAAGACCCTGCTGCTGGTGAGCAACGGGTTGTTCGCCAAGTACGGCGTGTGGCAGGCGCGTCGTGCAGGCACCGCCGAGCACCTGCGGCGGCTGCAGCAGCGCACCGGTCGCTGAGGGGGTTTACAACCCCCGGCCGCGGAGGTGGGATGCCGGGTATGAGCGTCCGTACCTCGCGCTGGCCGGCCGGCGCGCCGTGCTGGGCCGATCTCGCCACCACCGAGGTCTCGGCCGTGCGGGACTTCTACGCCGCGGTCCTCGGGTGGTCCTTCCAGGCCCCTGACGAGGAGTACGGCGGGTACGTGGCGGCCGAGGTCGGTGGTGGCGTCGTGGCCGGCATCGGTCCGTTGCAGGGCGATCAGCAGCGGCCGGCCTGGACCCTCTACCTGGCCAGTGACGACGCCGACAAGACGGCGACGTCGGTCACCGAGAGCGGAGGGACGGTGCTGGTGCCACCCGGCCACGTCGGTCCCATGGGCCGCATGCTGGTCGCGAGCGACCCCTCCGGCGGCGTCTTCGGGGTGTGGCAGGCCGGCACGCACATCGGCGCCACGCTCGTCAACGAGCCGGGCGCCCTCGCGTGGGAGGACCTGCGCTCGACCGACCCGGACGTCGCACGAGCCTTCTACGGACAGGTGTTCGACTTCGACTTCCACGGACTCCCCGCTGCCGGACCCGACTACACGACGTTCCACCTCACCGGGGACGAGGCCCCGCTCGGCGGCATGGGTGGGATGTTCGGTGCGCCCGACGGGACACCGACGCACTGGCTCGTCTACTTCAGCGTCGCCGACGCCGATACCGCCGCGGCCGCCGCGGAGAGCAACGGCGGGCAGGTGCTGGCGTCACCGTTCACCACCGACTACGGCCGCATGGGCGGTCTCGCCGACCCTGCCGGTGCCGTCTTCTGGACCGCGCAGACCGGCGACCAGCCGATGCCGGACCGTTCTGGCTGACCTGGTGGCGGGTGACCGACCCGAGACCGTGGGCCTCACCCACCCAGGGTGAGGCCGGCCGACTGTCCCGCCGCTTACGTTGAGCCGGTCCTGCCGTGCCGCAGGTGGCTCCGACCGCAAGGGACAGCGAATGACGACATCAGCTCGGACGGGCGAGGCCGACGCAGCACTGTTCGGCAACCGTTTCCTGACGCAAGAGGTCCCGACTCGCGAGTTCCCGGAGACGGGAATGCCCGCCCAGGAGGCGATGCGTCTCGTTGCCGAAGATCTGGCGCTCGAGGGCGATCCCGCCCGCAACCTGGCGACGTTCGTGACCACGTGGATGGAGCCTGAGGCGCAGCAGATCATCGCCTCCAACCTGCACCGGAACTTCATCGACCATGCGGAGTACCCGCGTACAGCCGAGATCGAGCAGCGTTGCATCCGCATGCTCGCCGACCTCTTCAACGCTCCCGGTGAGACAACGGGCGCTCGCACGCAGGGCTCGTCGGAGGCGATCATGCTCGGTGGTCTCTCTCTCAAGTGGAACTGGCGCAAGCGTCGCAAGGCGGCCGGCGGGTCGACCACGAGTCCCAACCTGGTGTTCGGCGGGGACGTGCACGTGGTCTGGGAGAAGTTCTGCCGGTACTTCGACGTCGAGCCCCGAATCGTGCCCCTCAAGCCGGGCAAGTACACGATCGGACCCGATGACGTCGAGCCGCACCTCGACGAGAACACGATCGGCGTCGCGGCTGTGCTCGGGACGACCTTCACCGGGCACCGGGACGACATCGAAGGCATCAACGACCTGCTCGTGCGCGTCAAGAACGAGCGTGGTCTCGACGTCCCCCTCCATGTCGACGGGGCCAGCGGAGGGTTCGTGTGGCCCTTCCTCTACCCCGACTCCCGGTGGGACTTCCGGCTCGAGCAGGTCCGCTCGATCAACGTCTCCGGGCACAAGTTCGGACTCGTCTACCCGGGCATCGGATGGCTGATCTTCCGGGAGACGGCAGACCTCGCCGAGGATCTCGTCTTCAAGGAGAACTACCTGGGCAAGACCGATGCCACGTTCACCTTGAACTTCTCCACCGGCTCCGCGATGGTGCTGGCCCAGTACTACAACCTGGTCCGACTCGGCCGGGCCGGCTACACGTACGCCATGAGGAACATGCAGAAGAACGCCGTGGTCCTGGCCGACAAGCTCGGGGCCATGGGCCAGTTCGAGCTGATCGGCCAAGGGGAGGAGCAGCTTCCCCTCGTCGCCTTCAAGCTCGCGGACAAGCTGGACTACGACGAGTTCGACATCGCGTGGCAGCTCTCCGCCGAGCGAGGGTGGATGGTCCCTGCCTACACCCTGCCGCCGGACGCCCAGGACGTCACGATCATGCGCGCACTCGTCAAGGAGACGATGAGCCGCGAGCACGTCGACACGCTCGCCCGGGACATCGAGGACGCCTGCGCGACCCTGTCCAGGAAGGGACCGGCGCACGACCGCGAACGGGAGAAGATCGTGCTGTCCCCGGGCCACTGACCAGCGAGCTCCTGGGTCAGTCCTTGACCTCCGAGCCGTGCACGGTGATTGCCCAGATCACGAGCACGTCCAGCAGGATCATGAGGGCCGACCAGATCGGTGTTGCGGCCAGGAAGGCCAGGTTGACCACCGCGCTGAGCATGGCCACCAGCACACCCACGATTCGGGCCCACATCCGGCCGGCGAACAGGCCGAAGCCTGCGGCCACGAGGATCGCGCCGATGACGACGTGCGTCCAGCCCCATGCGGTGTAGTCGGCGGTTACCAACAGCCCGCTCTTCGTGACCAGGAAGTACTCGTCGTTGAGGATCGCGACGAGTCCCTGGATCACGTGGAACGTCCCCAGCAAGGCCATCATGGTCCCGGCGAAGGCGATCCAGCCGACCCAGCCGGTCTGCTCCCGGTACGCGGGTCCGCTGTGCTGCGACTGACTGTGCTGAGCCACGGTTCCTCCTCGACTCGGTGGTTCCATGCTCATGATGTGCGGCCCAGGCCCGCGCAGACATCATCCGGTTCGGATGACCTGCGCCGTGCCGGCTGGGGCTCAGCCCTCGGGATGCGCCATCGCGTCGACCACGATCGTCACCGCCAGCGCGAGCGGCACGTCCTCGCCAGGCTGCACCTCGACCCCGTACGTGTCCCGGAGCCGGAACCAGCGGCGCGAGACCTCGGCGACCGGGTCGCCGTCGCGTTCCATCCGGTACTCGTGGTCGACGATGTTCCCGTGCACCGTTATGTCCGGTGCGTCCTCGACCTTGACGTCCCACCGGTCCCGCAGCGGACTGATCAGCGCTTTCTTGACCAGCGCGACGCGGTCTCCGTCCGGGTTCTGGATCTCCATCGAGTCCTTGATCCGCAGCATCCGCTTCTGGATCTTCAGCAGCTCGTTGCCGTCGTCGTCCTCGAGGATCATCGTCTTGCGGATGCGCAGTGCCTTGCCGTCGACCCGGTAGGCGTGATCCCCGTTCTCGTCGTCGATGAAGAAGTCGTCGCCCACGGACAGCGCGCGCTGCCGCACCTGGAAGCGGGTCATGCGGGGAGTCTGCCGCCCGGTGCGGTGAGTGTCGTCATCCCCCTGGGATGACCGACCGACGCGTATGCTTCATCCGGGCCGGATGGTGCGTCCGGCGCACCGGGAGGTCAGGCTCGCATCATGCTGGTGACGATGGGCAGGCTGGTCGGAAGCGTCGCCGAGACCGCGGGGGCGATGGCGGTCGTGGTGGTGCGGCCGGTCGCACGCCGCGTCCTGGCGCTGGTGCTGGCAGAGGTGGACCTGACCGCGCTGGTGCGCGACAACGTCGACCTCGAAGCCCTGATCAGCGGTGTGGACCTGGACGCCCTGATGTCCAGAGTCGACATCGACGCCATTGCGCAACGCATCGACGTCGAGATCCTCGTCGCGCGGGTCCTGCAGACGATCGACGTAGGGGCGATCATCCGCGACTCCACGGAGTCGGTGACGTCGGAGGCGGTACAGGGCGTCCGCACCCGTGGTTCCGAGGCTGATGTCGCGGTCGGGCGCATGATCGACCGGCTGCTGCGCCGCCGGCCGCTGCCGGTCGGCTGAGGCTGGTCAGGACGTGGCCGTGACGCGGCTGCCCTCGCCGTCAGCGGTGCCGATCCCCCGCACCGCCGGGGTCGTCAGCCGTGGGCTGTCCGCGATGGTCGACGCCGTGGTCGTGCTGGGGCTGGTCGTGGGTGCCTACGCCGTCAAGGCGGCGGCGGTGTTCCTCGTCGATCCCCGTGGGTTCGTCCCGCCGGACACCACGTTCGGCTGGTTCCTGAACGGCTGGATCCTGCTGGCCATCGGCTACCTGGCGGTGTCCTGGGCGGTCCTCGGCGGCACCCGTGGCGACAAGGTGATGGGCCTGCGGGTCCTGACGGCAGCCGGTGCGCCGCCGGGGCTCGTCCGCTGCACTGTCCGCGCGATCCTGTGCGTGCTGTTCCCGCTCGGGCTGCTCTGGGTCGCCGTGAGCCGGCGGCAGCGGTCCGTGCAGGACCTGCTACTGCGGACCCACGTCGTCTACGACTGGCGCTAGTCGAGGGCCGCGGATCGCTGGCACGTCACTGGCGTGCCATGGCGATCCGCAGCAGCTCGTCGGGCGACAGCCGGTGGTCGGCGTCCACCGCGGCCTCGTCCACGTCGATCTGCACCCAGTTCACCGTGCCGGTGAAGTGGTTCGGCGTGGGGTAGTCGTCGGCCACCAGGGCGCCATCCTCCCTGCCCACGTCACAGGTGTCGTCGGCCGAGAAGATCATGGCCGCTGTGGCAGCAACGGTGCCCTCGCCGACCTTGTCGCCCTCGAGGAAGAGGGTCACGGTGCCACCCTTGCCGAGCCCGGGTCCGTCGTAGTCGAACTCCATCCGCACCTGCTGGACACCGGCCGGGAGCGGTCGGTCGGAGTCGACGTAGAACCGCTGGATGCCGAACAGGTTGTAGCAGTAGCGCAGCCGGCCGTCCTTCGCGTACAGGCTCCAGCCGCCGATGCTGCCGCCCTGCGCGATGATGACGCCCTGCGCTCCCTCAGCTGGGACGACGAGCTCGGCCGTGACCGCGTGTGACTTGTTCTTGATGCTGACGACCGAGTGCTCGGAGAGCCGGCCCATGCCGGCGAACAGCCGCTGCCGGCTGCCCTGGACCAGCTTCGGGCGCCCGCTGAGATCCGGTGAGAGCCGCTCTGCCGCGCGGTCGTCGAGGGGCAGGACGTTGTTCTTCGTGGCCTCGATGAGGAACAACCGCTGCAGCTCGTGCAGCTTGTCGGGGCGCTCCTGCGACAGGTCCTCGAACTGGGTCCAGTCCACCCCGGTGTCGTACAGCTCCCAGACGTCGTCGTCGAACGCGGGGGGCTGCTCGCCCACCAGCAGCCAGGGCGTCTTGTGCCTGGTCACCGCGGTCCAGCCCTTGTGGTAGATACCGCGGTTACCGAACATCTCGAAGTACTGCGTCTCGTGCTGCTCTGCCGCTTGCTCGTCGTCGAACGCGTACCGCATGCTCACGCCCTGCATGGGCGTCTGCTGCACACCGTTGACGAACGTGGGCTCTGCCAGCCCGGCGACATCCAGCACCGTGGGTGCGAAGTCGATGACGTGTGCGAACTGGCTGCGCACCTCGCCCTTCGCGTCGAAGCCACCGGGCCAGTGCACGATGGTTCCGTTGCGCGTGCCACCGAAGTGCGACGCCACCTGCTTCGTCCACTGGTACGGCGTGTCCATGGCGTGGGCCCAGCCGACCGCGTAGTGGTTGTACGAGTCGGGTCCGCCGAAGTCGTCCAGGTGCGCCATCAGGAATTCCGGCGTCTCGAGGGCGGCCGCACCGTTGAAGTTGATCATCTCGTTGAAGGTGCCGTTCATGGTGCCCTCGGCCGAGGCGCCGTTGTCACCGATGACGTAGTAGACCAGCGTGTTCTCGAAGACCTCGAGGTCCTCGAGGGCATCGAACAGCCGGCCCACGTGGTGGTCGGTGAACTCCAGGAAGCCGGCGTAGACCTCCATCTGCCGCCGGAGGACCGGCTTGAGCTCCTCGGGCATGTCGTCCCAGGCGGTGATCTGCTCGTGCCGCGGGGTCAGCATCGCCTCCGGCGGTATGACACCTTGGTCCTTCTGCCGGGCGAAGATCCGGTCCCGCAACGCGTCCCAGCCGTCGTCGAACATCCCGGCGTACTTGTCGGCCCACTCCGTGGGCACGTGGTGTGGAGCGTGGGTTGCACCCGGCGCGAAGTAGGCGAAGAACGGCTTCTCGGGCATCAGTGACTTCTGCTGGCGGACCCAGTTGATCGCCTTGTCCGTCATGTCAATCATCAGGTGGTAGCCCTCGTCGGGCGTCCGGTCCGGCTCGACCGGCGTGGTGCCCTCGTAGAGCGCCGGGTGGTACTGGTGCGCCTCGCCACCGATGAACCCGTAGAAGTACTCGAACCCGCTTCCCGTCGGCCAGTTGGCGAACGGACCCAGCGGGCTCGTCTCCCACACCGGGACCTCGTGGCACTTGCCGAACTGCGCGGTCGCGTACCCGTTGAGCTTGAGGATCTCGGCGAGCGGCGCGCAGCTGTTCGGCCGCCTCGAGTCGTAGCCCGGTGCAGAGGTTGCGAGCTCGGTGATGCCGCCCATCCCGACCACGTGGTGGTTCCGGCCGCTGAGCAGTGCTGCCCGCGTCGGCGAGCACAGAGCCGTGGTGTGGAACCGGTTGAACTTGAGCCCGTTGGCGGCCAGCCGTTCGGCGTTCGGAGTCTCGATCACTCCACCAAAGGCACTCGAGGCACCGAAGCCGACATCGTCGATCAGCACGACGAGCACGTTCGGCGCACCGGATGGGGGTTTGATCGTCTCGATCGGCGCGTACGAGGTGTCGGGGTCCTTGGCGTCAAAGGTGACCAGCCCCGTGGGGGGACGGTCCGGGACTGGCAGTACGTCGCGCCGGGCCTGGCTGTTTCGCGCACCCATCAGACGATTCCTCTCGACGTCCAGCCGTGCCGGCACGCCGCCGAGTCGCTGGTGTCGCCATCCTGCACACGGCCGCAAAGGATCTCGTCATCCGTAACGGGTGATCCGCTCGGTGCAGCCGATGTCCACGGTCGGTACCCGGCTGCCGCGCTGCCGCGCTGCCGCGCTGCCGAGACGAGGAGCCGATGGGCGAGCCTGCTATCGGATCCGAATTGACCCGCGATATGCGGGTCGGTCACGTGAGTCGTGGCCCGGCTGATTCATCCTGACAGGGTGATGCCGACCGCGGCGGCGGCGCGCACGCTGTCAGTACCGGGACAAGTCCGTCGCAACCAGCACCTAAGGAGCTCGCGCAATGTCAGACGACTTCAGTCTGTGGGACGTCATCGTCTCCATGTTCTGGTTCATGCTGTTGCTCGCCTGGATCTGGCTGATCATCGCGATCCTGAGTGACATCTTCCGGGACCACTCGCTCAGTGGCGGGGGAAAGGCACTCTGGACGCTGTTCCTGGTCTTCTTGCCCTGGCTGGGTGCGTTGATCTACCTCATTGCGCGCGGCGGCTCGATGCACGAGCGCCAGGCGAAGATGGCACAAGACAACGACGCAAGGATGCGTGCCTACGTGCAAGAGGCGGCGGGAACGACATCAAGCACGGCCGACGAGCTACGCAAGCTGGCCGAGCTCCGCGACAGTGGCGCGATCACACCCGCGGACTACGAGCAGGCCAAGGCAAAGGCGCTGTCCTGACGGCAGTGACGCGGTCAGGGACTCCCTACTGAACGCGTTCAAGCACGTCGGCGCACCGGGCGGCGGGTGTGCCTCCCGGTGGGACTACTGGCGTGTGGTGGCGATGCGCATCCGCTCCTCGGGGCTGATCAGGTGGTCGTTGTCGTCGGCGTCGTCACCGAGGTCGATCTGGATGCGGCGGATCCGTCCGGTGAACGCGCTGGTCTGCGGGTCGTAGTCGTCGCTGACGGGGGTGGCGGTGTCTGACCCGACATCGAGGGTCTCGTCGCCGGAGAAGATCATGGGCACGGTTGCGTCGACCCGGCCACTGCCGATCTGGCTCCCGTCGAGGTAGAGGTCGGCTGTGCCACCCTTGCCGAGGCCGCCTCCGTCGTAGCTGAACTCGACCCGCACCTGGTGCTCGCCGGCCGGGACCTGTGTATCGGAGTGAACCTTGAAGGTGCGTACGCCGAACAGGTTGTAGGTGTAGGCCGGTCTGCCGTCGTGGAGGTACAGGCTCCAGCCACCGAACGCGCCGCCCTGCGCCACGATGACCCCGGATGCGCCTCCGTCGGGCACCAGGAGGTCGGCGGTGACGGCGTGCGACTTGTTCTTGACGTTGAGCACGGAGTTCTCCGTCAATCTGCCCATGCCGCTGAACAGCAGCTGGCTGTTGCCCTTCACGAGGGTGGGGCGGCCGGCGAGGTCGGAGTTGAAGCGTTCGACCCGGCGGTCGTCGAGAGGGAACACGTTGTACTTCGACGCTTCCAGCATGAACTTGCGTTGCAGGTCGTGGAGCTTGTCCGGGTTCTCGGCTGCGATGTTCCGCGCCTGGGTCCAGTCGTCGGGTGAGTACAGCTCCCACACGTCGTCGTCGTAGGCGGGGAGCGTTGCGCTGAACACCCACGGCGTCGAGTGCCGGGTCACCGCGGTCCACCCGTGGTGGTAGATCCCACGATTCACGAACATCTCGAAGTACTGGACCTGGTGCCTGTCCTCCGCCTCGGCGTCGCCGAAGGAGTAGGCCATGCTCACGCCCTCGTACGGAAGCTGCTGGACGCCGTGCACGATCGTCGGCTCGGGGAGTCCGGCCACGTCGAGCACCGTCGGTGCCACGTCGATGACGTGGTGGAACTGGTGGCGCGTCTCTCCCTGCGCGGTGATCCCCGCCGGCCAGTGCACGATGGTGCCGTTGCGGGTGCCGCCCCAGTGCGAGGCGACCTGCTTGGTCCACTGGTAGGGCGTGTCCATCGCGTGTGCCCAGCCGACGGCGTAGTGGTTGTAGGCCTTCGGCGTCCCGAATTCGCCGATGCGCGAAGCCATGAACTCGGTGGTCTCCAGGGCCGACGCTCCGTTGAGCGACAGCAGCTCGTTGAACGTGCCGTTGACGGTGCCCTCCGCCGAGGCCCCGTTGTCCCCGATGATCACGTAGATGAGGGTGTCGTCGAGGACGCCCAGACCGTCGAGGGCTTCGACGAGACGGCCCACGTGGTGGTCGGTGTGCTCGAGGAAGCCGGCGTAGACCTCCATCTGGCGGGCCAGGACGGGCTTCAGGTCGTCCGGCATCTCGTCCCAGCTGGGGATCTCCTCCGGCCGGGCGGTGAGTTCTGCCCCCGCCGGCACCACACCCAGCTCCTGCTGGCGGGCGAAGGTCTCTTCCCGAAGCGCGTCCCAGCCCCGATCGAACCTGCCCCGGTACTTCGCGGACCACTCCAGCGGGACGTGGTGCGGTGCATGAGTCGCACCCGGCGCGAAGTACGCGAAGAACGGCTTGTCGGGCATCAGCGACTTCTGCTGTCGCACCCAGTCGATCGCCTGGTCGGTCATGTCCTCGGTGAGGTGGTAGCCCCCCTCCGGCGTGCGGCCCGGCTCGATCGGCGTGGTTCCGCTGTACAGGGCGGGTGCGTACTGGTTCGTCTCCCCGCCGATGAAGCCGTAGAAGTGCTCGAAGCCGCCTCCCCCGCTAGGCCAGTTGTCGAAGGGACCCAACGGGCTGGTCTGCCACACCGGTACCTCGTGGCACTTGCCGAACTGCGCGGTCGAGTAGCCGTTGAGCTTGAGGGTCTCTGCCAAGGGCGCGCATGTGTTGGGTCGCAGCGAGCTGTATCCCGGTGCCGAGGTGGCGACTTCGGTGATGCCGCCCATCCCGATGGTGTGGTGGTTGCGTCCCGAAAGGAGTGCCGCCCGCGTGGGGGAGCACAAGGCTGTGGTGTGGAACCGGGTGTAGCGCAGGCCATGGTCGGCGAGCCGGTCAAAGGTAGGCGTCGTGACGGGCCCGCCGAACGTGGCTGTGGCACCGAAGCCGCAGTCGTCGATCAGGACGACGAGCACGTTGGGGGCGCCCAGCGGAGGCAGCAATGGTTCGATCGGTGGGAACGACGTGTCCGGGTCCTTCGCGTCGTACGTCGCGGGGACCCGCACCGGCTGGTCCGGGATCGGCAACACCTGCCGCAGCTTCGACTCCGCCATGTCCGCTCCCTCTGGTCCTGGTCGGCGCAAGCCGCCGCTTCCATACCCTGAGCGCTCCCGCGGGCGTGATGCCTCACCCGGCGGGGGTGAGGTAGCGGCTTCGTCAGTAACGGGTGCTCCCGTCGGCGTCGTCGAGGGGCCTGATCCCGGCTCAGAAGACGCGGGCCCAGTCGTTCTTGATGCTGACGACGGTCCAGCCGCTGCGCTTGGCACGGTCGAGGGCCTGCTCGGAACCGGTCACGTAGTCGAACTCGCGGTCGGGGTCGTCGTGCAGGACGAGCAGGCGGAGGAAGGGCATGTCCTGGTGCTGGGTGAAGTCCAGCATCTCGATGTCGCCGTTGGAGTTCCCGGCCGCGAACATCGGCCGTCGTCCGGTGCGTGCCCAGATGTGCACCGGCTTCCCCGGACCGTCGTCCAGGTAGTCGGCCGCCGCCTGCCGAGTGATCGTCCCGCCGTGCTCGTCGGGTGTGTACGCGAGGGCGGCGCTGCTCCCGATCACTCGTTCACTCGGAATCCCGTACACCTCGCTCGTGATCGGGCGCATGAAGTCACGTCCGCCGCCGGAGGCGATGTAGTTCGAGAAGCCGTTCGCATCCAGATATCCGAGCAGGTCGACCATCGGGGCGTAGGCGCACTCGAGGTAGCCCCGGCCCAGCGTGGGATGCGTCGTCCCGCGGAGGAACGTCTCCGCCTGGGCGGCGAAGGCGTCGACACTGATGTTCCCGAACGCCGCGAGGATGCCCGCGCCCAGGATGCGTACGTTCGTGTCGTCGCCGGCATAGTGCTCGGTCAGCACCCCGCTCAACCACGCGTAGTCGCGCTGGTGGGCCGCCTTCCAGGGCTGGCGGTCACGCAGCTCCGGGTCTGCCTCCGCCATCTCGGCAAGGCGTCGCAGGACGAAGTCGAGCTGGATGGGCATCGGCTTCTCGCACCACAGCGTGCCGTCGTTGTCGAACACCGCCACGCGATCCGCGGTCGGCACCGGTGGCGTTCCGTCCGCTCCGACCGTCCGCCGGACGAACTCGATGATGCTGTGCTTTGCCGCCGCGTCCTGCCAAGTCGGCAGTGGCTCCGTCATCTCGACTCCTGTGGCCGGACGTGAACGAGCCGGGCTAGGCCGCCTTGAGCTCGGAGCCGTGCACGGTGAGCGCCCAGATCACCAGGACGTCCAAGAGGATCATGAGTGCGGACCAGACCGGGAACGCAGAGAGGAACGCCAGGTTGACGACGGCACTCAGCATGGCCACCAGCACGCCGACGACGCGGGCCCACATCTGTCCGGCGAACAGCGCCAGTCCGGCGGCGGCGATGATCAGGCCACCGATGACGTGCACCCATCCCCACGTGGTGTAGTCGACCGACACCACGAGTCCGGAGTCGCCGACCAGGAAGTACTCGTCCTTGAGCAGGGCCACCAGGCCCTGGATGACGTGGAAGCTCCCGAGCAACGTCATCATGACGGCGGCGAAGACGATCCATCCGACCCAGCCGGTCTGATCGCGGTTGGCATCCTCGCGGAGGGCCCGAGCGGACTGCTCGTACTGCTCCTCGCTGTACTGGGACACGGTGATCCTCCCTGAGGGGGTGGTCAGGTGCCCTCAGGATGGCGACCCTGTCCGGTGCTCGGCATCATCCAATGCGAATGAATCCCTCCGACCGGGCGGCGACCGGCCGGCGGGTCTCACCCCTGCCGGGTGATCCGCGCTGGTCCGCCCCTGCCTAGCGTCAGGTCATGAGCCACGCGCAGCTCGAGCTCGGCGGCGCCGCCGCGTACCCGCGACTTCCCGGCTGACGTAGGTGGCTACCCGGAAGCCCGGACGTCCGACCCGGCGGCTGATCGTGGAGTCGGTCGTCCGGCTGTCCGTGGTGACCCTCGTGCTGTTCGGGCTGTACGCGTGGGCGCCGCTCGGTGAGCGGCCCCGTGGAGTGACCCTCCTCGGCCTCGTGCTGGCGCTGCTGGTGTTCGCCGCGGTGGTGACCTGGCAGATCGTCGCGGTGACGCGGTCGCCCTACCCGACGCTGCAGGCGGTCGAGGCCGTGACGGTCAGCGTGCCGTTGCTGTTGCTGGTGTTCGCCGCCACCTACTTCGTGACTGAGCGGGCGCAGTCCGGCAGCTTCACCGAGGCGATGTCGCGCACCGACGCGTTCTACTTCTCGGTGACGGTGTTCGCGTCGGTGGGGTTCGGCGACATCGCCGCCGTGTCGGAGGTGGCGCGCGTGCAGGTCACGATCCAGATGTTGGCCGACCTGATCCTCATCGGCTTCATCGCCAGGGTCCTGGTTGGTGTCGCCCAACGCCGGCGGCGCGCCCTCGATGCCGGCGCGAATGACTCTGCCGGGCCGGCCGCCACCACTGACGACTGACGGGCCGCGGACAGCCCCGAGTGGTTGCGGGGACGCTGTGGCCGGACGGCACCTGAGAGCGCGCATCCGCGGCGAGGGCCCGTCGCAGCGTGACCCGTGCTCGCCGGAGCTCGACCAGCTCGCCAGCAGCGCATGCACCTGCCTCGCACCCGCACCGACCACGACCTGATCGTGGCGCTGCGGCCCGATGTGCCTCTCGCGACGCCCAGGCCCGCCAACAGGTCACGCAGTCCCGCCCGACCGTCGTGGCTCGGGCAGCAGGTCGCCGCGCCAGTCAGGTCGGCCAGATCTGGGTTGCGGCAGTCAGTGATTCCCCTTGTGGACAAGGGGATTCGGTGTCGGGGGAGTGTCGGTGGCCGGGTCTAGGTTGGTGTCATGTCCGACCAGCCGATCAGTCCAGCCGTCCACCCGGTGGCCGAGCTGTGTCGCCGGTTGGGGGCCCGGCTGGACGAGGTCGGCGACCCGGCCCTGTGGTCACTCGGCGATTCCGAGCTGGCCGGGCTGGTGCGGGACCTGGACGTGCAGATCCGCCGGTTGCAGGCCTGGCAGACCAAGACCGTGGCCGAAGCGGCCCGGCGGGACCTGGCAAAGACGGTCGGGGCGACCTCGACCACCGGGTGGCTGGCCGGCACCCTGACCGCCCGCCCGGCCCGCGCCCGCCAGCTCACCGCCCTGGCCTCGGAGCTTGATCACGGCCTCGATGCCACCGTGGCGGCGTTCGGGGCCGGTGCGATCGATGCCGACCAGGCGCGGGTGATCGCCGAAGCGGTGCACGCCCTGCCCGCCGACCTCGGCGGCGAGGTGATCGGCCAGGGGGAGCAGTTGATGCTGGACTGGGCCGGCCAGCACCCGGCCCACGTGCTCGCCGGCTACGCCCAGCACCTGCTGGCCCACCTCGCCCCCGACATCGCCGAGGCCGCCGAGGCGGAGGCGTTGGCGCGGGCCGAACGGCGGGACGAGTCCCGGGCCAACACCCTCACCGCGAACCCGGACCACCGGGGAAGGGTCCGGCTGCGGGGCGAGCTCGACCCCGAGTCCTGGGCCCTGGTCTCCGCCGCCCTCGAACCCTTCGCCAAGCCATGCTCGGCAGTGGCGGTGCCGACGGGGTGCGCGAGTCCGACCGGCGCACCGTCGGGCAACGCCAGGCCGACGCCCTGGTCGAGATCGCCCGCCGCACCCTGGGCTCGGAGGAGACGCCGACCTCGTTCGGGTTCCCGGCCCACCTGGCCGTCACCATCGGCTACCACCAGCTCGCCACCGCGGTCGGGGTCGGCACGTTGGACACCGGCACCCCGCTGTCGGCCGAAGACATCCGCCGGATCGCCTGCGACACCACCATCCTGCCGGTCCTGCTCAACAGCCACGGGGTGCCGCTGGATGTCGGCCGGGCGATCCGGGTCTTCACCAAGGAACTCCGCCGGGCCGTCGAGATCCGCGACCTCGGCTGCGCATTCCCCGGATGCCCACGCCCTGCCTCCTGGTGCAACGTGCACCACATCGTGCACTGGGCCGACGGCGGACCCACCTCGCTGGACAACGGGGTGCTGCTCTGCGGAACGCATCACCGGGTGATCCACCGCAACCAATGGGCGGTCCGACTCGGACCAGACCGCCGACCCGAGTTCCTCCCACCCACCTGGATCGACCCCGACCAACTGCCACGGCGCAACCAGGTCCACCTCCGCTGCTGAGCCGACAGCGATGATGCGGACGTTCTGTCTCACTCGCGGAAACTGGCGTATCGGACGCGGAGGCTCGGCATCGCAGCTCGGGCAGTGGCATGAGCAGACGGTGCGACTGAGTGGACACGAACTGATGGGGTGTCAGTCGACGACGTCGATCAGCTGGCGCAGTGCCGCGACGTGCTCGCGGAGGGCCTCCCGCCCGGCGCTGGTCAGCGCGATCCACGTCGTGCGTCGCCCCGCCCGGACGCCTTTGCGGCTGCGCACGTAGCCGGCGTCAGCCAGCGCCGAGACGTGTTTGGACAGCACCGAGTCACTGACCCCGAGAACGGCCCGCAGCGTTGCGAACTCCGCCTCCGACACGGCGGACAGCGTCGTGACCGCCTGCAGTCGGGCCGGGGCGTGGATCAGCGGGTCGAGTTGGGCCATCAGCCGGTGACCAGCAGCACAACCAGCCCCAGACATGCGAGCACGGCGAGCGCGGCGAGCACCCGCGGCGAGGCGCCGCCCGCGTGGGCGGCCGGGTCGTGCCGGTAGGTGTGCCACCACCGGAGGGCGCCGAACGCGTAGCCGACTCCAGCGGCCACGGCCGCCGCCGCGACGAGCCCCCAGCGCGACTCGAAGGCGGCCCACGTCGCCGCCCCGAACGCGCACATGTAGACCAGCGTCGACGTGGCCCCGGCCCCCAGGACGATCTGGCTGGCGAGACCATCGACCCTGACGCCGTTGATCCGCCGGAACTGATACAGCGCGAGCGCGGCCACGCCCAGGAAGACCGCCACCCCCGCCAGCGCCACCGCGAGCCCGGCGGCCGTTTGAGCGGCGATCCCGTAGGCGGCGGTGCCCACCTGGATCGCGACCGCGGCGGCCAGCGCCGGGGGCAGGCCAGTGGGCAGGCGCAGGCCGGCGGCCAGTCGCTGGCGCGCCAGGTCCGCCTCGGCGAGTACAGAGCGGGGATCTTCGGGATCCTGCTGCACCGGTGTACTTTCCATATTGGAAAGTATGCAGGCTTGCCTTCCAGGTTGGCAACTCACTCACGCCGACAGCGGTCGCGGTCGCGCTGACAAGGGCAGGTGTGGCGGTTGACGCGATGGTGACCGGGCTTGCCGTCGTACGCTGCTAGACGTGCAGCCGGAGGTTCCCGACCTCGAGCAACGCATCGCAGCTCTCGCCGCGGACGAGTTCGCGGGCGTGGTCCGGGTCGACGTAGCGGACAACCTAGAGCTGCGTGCGGCCTACGGGCTGGCCGACCGGGCTCGCACGATCCCGATGACCGTCGAGACGCGCCTGGGCATCGCCAGCGGCTCGAAGCTGCTGACCGCGCTTGCTGTCCTCTGCTTGGTCGAGGACGGAACACTCGCGTTGTCGACGACGGCGCGATCGCTGCTCGGGCAGGACCTCCCGCTGGTAGCCGCAGACGTGACCGTTGAGCACTTGTTGTGCCACCGCTCCGGGATCGGGGACTACCTGGACGAGGACACAGACCTCGACGAGAGCGACTACCTGATGCCGGTGTCGGTGCATGAGCTGGCCACCACTGAGGCGTTCGTGCCGGTGCTCGACGGTTACCCCACGAAGTTCACGGCTGGGACTGCGTTCTCCTACAGCAACGGGGGCTACATCCTGCTGGCACTGCTTGCTGAGCGTGCCTCGGGGGTCGCGTTCCACCAACTGGTCCACCAGCGGGTCTGCTCGCCTGCAGGCATGCAAGCCACAGCCTTCCTGCGATCCGATGCGCTGCCCAAGGATGCCGCGCTGGGCTACGTCCTCGTCGATGGCGAGTGGCGCTCGAACGTGTTCCATCTGCCGGTGCGCGGAAATGGTGACGGCGGGGCGTTCACCACTCTGGACGACGTGCACCAGCTCTGGGCGGCGCTCCTCGGCGGGCAGATCGTGGCAGAGGCGACGTTGTCGGAGCTGCTGCGCCCGCGCAGCGGCCGAGACGTGGACGGGGAGAGCTATGGCCTCGGGGTGTGGCTGGACCTCGACAACGGGGCGTTGCAGCTGCGCGGCTCCGACGCCGGGGTCTCGTTCGACAGTCGCCACGATCCCGAAGGTGGATTCACCTACACGATCATTGCCAACACCGTGCACGGCGCATGGCCGGTGAGGCGCGCCATCGTGGACTACCTACGTGCGAAAGGTGCATCCGACAAGATGCCCCGCACTGGGTAGCTCAGTCCAGCTCCTTGTCGAGCGCCTTGGCGTCGACGTCGACTTCCCGGCGGATCTGCTTCTCGGCGCGGAGCTCGGCCTTCTCCAGGGCTTTGCTCACGGTGATGTCGCCGATGACGAGCAGAGCCGCTTCACCTTCGTCGATGAATTCGCCGAGCTCCCTGACGTCCTTGCGCGAAAGGCCCCCGAACAGATGGCCGGCGAAACCGCCGGCCGTGCCCAGCACCGCTGCCGACGCGAGGATGGCCGGTGGGAACAGGATCCCGACGACGGCACCCGCGGCGACACCCGTCCACGCGCCCTTCCGGGTCGAAGTCTCGTCCTTGTTGACGTGGATCTTGCCCTTGTCGTCCTTGGTCACCACGGCAGCGTCGAACCGACCGATCGCATCGACGCCGTGGAGGGCCTTGACGACGTCGTAGTCGGCCTGCGCGGCCGGTTCGTCGGGATACGTGGCGATGAACAGGAAGACGCCATCGGGGTGAGCCATGGTGCGATCCCTCCGTAGTGCCGGTGGGGGCCACGCTAGCCACTGCCCCCGCCCCGTCTCCTCATCCCGATGGGGTGATGTGCCGACCGTCGCGGGTGACGATGCTGGCCCGAGCCGGGTCTGGCGTCGTCTGTCATGTGGATGAGCCCGCCCGGGGAGGGAGCTCGGCCGATGAACACGTCGGACACTGGTCGCCACAGGTTCTCGGACCAGGAGCTGGCTCGGCTGCTCGAGCTCCTGGAAGGCGCCGACAGCGTCGAGCTCAAGCTGACCGTGCCCGACAAGGAGCAGCGGTCGGCCGTCGGGGCTCTCGAGATGGACCCGTTGGACGCCACCCTGCACCAGGTCTTCTTCTTCGACACCAGCGATCTGCTGCTCAACCGGCACGGCGTCATCGTTCGGGCCAGGCGCGGCCAGGGAAGTGACGACGACTCCGTGGTGAAGCTGCGTCCGGTTGTTCCGAGCGAGCTGCCGTCCGAGCTGCGGAAGCTGCCGGACTTCGCGGTGGAAGTCGACGCGATGCCGGGCGGTTTCGTCTGTTCCGGCCGGTTGAAGAAGAAGCACTCGCCGGGAAAGGTCAAAGAGGTCGTCGGCGGCCAGCGGCGAGTGCACTCCCTGTTCACCAAGCACCAACGGGCCTTCTACGCTCAGCACGTTCCTGAAGGCGTCGACCTCGACGACTTGTTGATCTTCGGCCCGATCAATGTGCTGAAGCTGAAGTTCGCTCCCAGCGGCTATGACGGCCGGCTGGTGGCCGAGCTGTGGCTCTACCCGGACGGCACGCGCATCCTCGAGCTGTCCACCAAGTGCGCACCGGCCGAGGCGTTCCAGGTCGCCGCTCGGGCCCGGGTCTTCCTCGGCGAACGGGGCATCGACCTGACCGGCGAGCAGCAGACGAAGACCAAGACGGCTCTCGAGTTCTTCTCCGCGGAGGTACGAGAGGAATGATCACGATCGAGGCAGCCGAGCGCCTCGCCCGCCGGGCCCACGTCGATCAGGTCAACAGTCTCGGCGACCCCACCTTCACGCATGTGATGCGGGTCGCCGAACAGGTCGCCCTCGACAGCGATGACCTGGCCGTGGTGGTGGCCATCCTGCACGACACGGTCGAGAAGGGCAGCCTTGACTGGAACGACCTCATCGAGGCCGGCGTCTCGCCCGAACAGATCGAGATCCTCGACCTCGTCACCGAGCGCGACGACGAGTCTCAGGCGGCCTACCTGGGCCGGTGCGCGAGCCACCCGGTCGCTCGAAGGGTCAAGGAAGCCGACTTGCGGGACAAGCTCGACCCGCGAGCCGGCCGCTCCCTCCCACCAGAGGCGCTCGAGAAGAAGCGACGCCGTGCCCGCCGCCGCCTCGCCATCCTGAACGCGGGCTCCGCCGAGGCCAGCGTCGCGAATCGGGCCAGATCTCCCCTGGTCTGACGATCGGGCGCGCACACGAGGGTCGTGCTCGCCCCTTCGCCGGGTGCTTCTCATCCTGAACGGGTGATGCCGACGGAGGCGTGTACCCGCATGCTTACGTCGCTAGCGATCGAGCAGTCCGCCCGACCACACAGGGAGCCCTGTCATGTCTGACGACTTCAGTCTGTGGGAAGTCATCGTCTCCACGTTCTGGTTCATGCTGCTGTTCGCCTGGATCTGGCTGCTCATCGCGATTGTGAGTGACATCTTCCGGGACCGCTCGCTCAGCGGCGGGGGGAAGGCGCTCTGGGTGTTGTTCCTGGTCTTCCTGCCGTGGCTGGGTGCGTTGATGTATCTCATTGCGCGCGGTGGCTCGATGCACGAGCGCCAGGCGAAGGCCGCGGAGGACAACGAGGCGAGAATGCGGGCCTACGTGCAGGACGCGGCGGGGACGACAAGCACCGCCGACGAGCTCCGCAAGCTGGCCGAGCTCCGCGACAGTGGCGCGATCACGCCCGCAGACTACGAGCAGGCGAAGGCCAAGGCACTGTCCTGAGCCCCTGGTCGACTGCTGAGCGGCCAGGAAGCGGAGGCTCATCGTGGACGCGCAGGAGAACCAGCGGATTGACGAACGGCTCGAAGAGCTGTACCTGCGCCACGTCCCCGTCGACGACGTGCGCATCGATCGCTTCTACGAGTCCGGTCGCGGCTACTACCAGCCGGACCCTTCCGGCGCAGAACGTGACACGTTCGGCATCTGCCTGGCGGACATGGACGGCGGAATCCACGCAGCGGGTGACCATGACGAGGCCTTCCCCATCCATTCGATCTCGAAGGTGTTCGCCTACGCCCTGGCACTCGCCGATCACGGCTCGGATCACGTCCTTGCCAGGGTGGGTGTCGAGCCGAGTGGAGATTCCTTCAACTCGATCGTCCTCGACCCGCTCCATCATCGGCCGTACAACCCGATGATCAATGCCGGAGCCATCGCGACCTGCGACCTCGTCGCCGGCAATGACTCCGAGGAGAAGGTCCAGCGCATCGTCGAGGTCATGCGACTGTGTGCGGGCAACGAGAGCCTCGACGTGGACCAAGAAGTCTTCGCACACGAGAGGCGCACTGCGGACCGCAACCGGGCGATCGCCTACCTCATGCGCAGCCATGGCACCCTTGTCAGCGACGTCGAGGAGACGCTCTCCGTCTACCTGCAGCAGTGCTCGATCATGGTGACCTGCGACGACATGGCCAGGATGGCGGTCACGCTCGCCAACGGCTGGGTCAATCCCGCCACGGGTGCCCGTCCCTTACCCTCCACAGCCCGCGTACGGGACGTGCTCAGCGTGATGTTCTCGTGCGGCATGTACGACTTCGCCGGCGAGTGGGCGTTCGACGTCGGCGTCCCGGCCAAGAGCTCGGTCAGCGGCGGCATCCTCGCCGTTGTCCCGGACAAGATGGGAATCGCGACCTACTCGCCGGGGCTCGACGCTCACGGCAACAGCGTCCGCGGGGTCCGCGTGTGCCAAGAGGTGTCTCGACGCCTCGGGCTCCACGTGTTCGCCCGGGAGAACGAGGACGCCATGCTCGGTCCTGCCGCCCCGGCACACTGAGACGGCGCCGCGGTCAACCCGCGGCCGACGCCTGGGTGACGTCTGACGGCGGCGGGTCGGGGATACGCATCATCCGGAACGAGTTCCACAACCCCAGCAGACCGGCCAGTATCGGAATGAGCAGCGCGACCTGAAGGGCTAGGGGCCGTGAGTCGGTGTTGATGCGGATGATCTCGTCCTGGACGTCCTCGGGTTGGCCCTCGAGGACCTCTTCGAGCGACGTGTTGGTCATGACCTCGGCGTCGTCCTCCAGCGCTTGGGCGACGCGCTCCTGCTCGGCGGGTTCGAGCACGCTGCTGTCCTGCGCCATCTGGGTGAAGGTGATGGAGAGGGTGGCCAGCATGATGGCGCCCGCGAAAGCCAGGCCGAACGACAGCCCGAACGAACCGGCAGCCGAGTTCACGCCGGCGGCCTCACTGACTCTCTCCTCCGAGATGGGCGCGAGCGTGTAGTTGTTGAGCTGGGACACCAACAGGCCCAACCCGGTGCCTGCGATCAGCATCGGCACCAGGAGATACCAGCCGGAGTCCACCCGGGGGACGATCGGGATCAGCAGGAGCAAGCCCGCGGTCAGGAGCCCGAACCCCATCCGGATGATGCCGCTCGCACGGCGGCCCCGCGTGTTCTTCCCGGCAAGGATGGCGACGGCGAACATGCTGAGCGAAAGAGGAGCTAAGGACAGGCCCGCCTGCATCGCGTCGTACTCCAGCACCATCTGCAGGTAGATCGGGAGGACGATCATCGTGCCGCCCAGGGCGATCTGCTGGAGCATCTGTTGGGAGACTCCGAACCTGAAGATCAGCGAGCGGAACAGGTCCGGGTCGATCAGCGTCGGCTTCCCCTGGCCCTTGTGCCGGACCAGCCAGTAGGCGAGCCCTGCGAGCGCCGCGACGCCTATCGCCAGGACGACTCCGACGGACTCGCCCCCTTCCTGCCACACCAGGATGCCCAGCACGATGCCGCCCATGCCCAGGACCGAAAGGACGGCACCCACGGCGTCGATGTTCCGAGGGCCGGTGTAGGGCACGTCGTGGACGAGCTTCATACCGGAGAGAACGACAGCGATGACCACCACTTCGAGCAGGAACGCCAGCCGCCATGACAGGTATGTGGTGATGAAGCCGCCGAGCAGGGGCCCGACCGCGGCGGCGATCGCAGCAGCGGCCCCGACCAGGGCGTAGGCCTTCTTCTGGGCCGCTCCTGCGAAATTGCCATGGATCAGGGATTGCATGGCGGGCAGCAGCAGCGACGCCCCCAGCCCACCGACCACTGCCCACAAGATGATGATCGCTATCAGGTTCTGGGAAAAGGCCATGCCCAACGCGCCGACCGCATAGGCCAGGAGACCCAGCACGTACGCGCGCTTGCGGCCGATCAGATCACCGACCTTGCTTCCGATCAGGATGAACGCGGCCGATACCAGGGCCTCGAGCGCAATGGCGGACTGGACGCCGCTCACCGTCGTGTCGAGGTCGTCGACCACGGCCGCGATCGAGACGTTCATCAACGACGTGTCGACCACGAGCACGAACATCGCCGCCGCCAGGAGGAGAGCGAGCCGTTGGCTGCCTGTCGCTTCGGCCACCTGTGTGCTCGGTTCGTCAGTCACGCGGGCACCCTCCGACCTCTCCCACTCGGAGCACGCCGCCAGTCAAGACTCAGGGTCGACCTGGGGCGTCATCCCGTGGGGATGAGTCGGTGACTGACTGCGGATCCAGTTGCCGACTCCGCCGCGGTCGGTCACGACCACCTCGCCCAGGACGCTCGCGGCGAGGAAGCAGAACGACACGACGTACAGCCACGCCAGGTAGGCGAACGCGACGCCGATCGATCCGTATCGGTCGGCGCTGACCTCGAGCGCCCGGGGGAGCCAGAACGATGAGGCCGGGCGCACCGCGAGCATCAACAGGGCGAACCCCAACGCGCCAGGGACGAGCCGAAGGATCGGGACGACGCCCGAGAGCAGCAACCACGGCACGAAGACAGCGATAGCGACATCGCAGACGAAGGCGACCACGAGCTGCCAGAAGTTGTGTGGCGGGACGTCGGCGGCATAGCCGCTCAACGTCCGGACGACAACCAGCGAGAGAGCCAGCCCGAGGACGACGGCGAGCCATCGCCAGGCCGCGTTCAGTCTGCTCTTCGGGCGGGGCAGGTCCCAGATGGCCGCAAAGGCGCGGGTGAACGCCCGTGACAGGCTCGTCGCGGACACCAGCACGATCAGGACGCCGACGACACCGAACGCGGTGTCGCTGCCCGACCCCCCGACGGCGTCCTCGATGACCGACTGGGACTGCTCCGGCAGGTCGACGGCTTCGGCAAGGGCGTCGGCGTCGCGGGCGCTCGCCCAGGTAGCCGTCAGGATGAGGATGGGGAACACCGAGGTGAAGAACTGTGCGGCGATCGTCATCGAGCGGTCGAACCCCTCGATGCGGATGAAGGTCGCCGCGCTGCGCAGCGCGATCCGGCCTGGCCATCGCGAGAGCAGCCAGACCACCCACCCCCGCAGACGTGGGGGCAACCGGCCGAGCGCGGCGTCCGCCTTCGCAGCCATGGCATCGGCCGAGGTGGGCGCCGCTGGCATGCCGTCCCGCCCGTCTGTATTCACCTGCGTTCCTCCAACGTCGTACCGAACGCTTGGCGCCGCCTCATCCGCAGCGGGTGACCGTGCAGGTCATGTCTCCTGCTCGTGCCGGACCAGCCATCCTCTCGCCTCGTCAGCGGCCGCCCAGGTGGATCCGCCCACGACCTCGGTGGCCTCGAACACCCGGACCGGTCCGGTGAGGTCGACCCGGCCGGTGCGGGTGAGCCGGCGATGCAGAGCCGGGTCGACGCCGCTGAGATACAACCGTCCCCCGACCTCGTCAAGACTGCGGGCGTAGCCCGCGAGGACCACGAAGAACGTGGCGCCGAGTGACGTGCGTCCCCGCAGCCGCAGCACCAGCACCGGTTGCTCCGACCCGCGGGGGGACGGGAGCCGGGCCTGCAGGGTGCGGGCGCCGGCGTACAGCAGGCTGCCGTAGACGTCCACGACGGTCACCGCGCGGCTGGGCAGCGTCGCGGGTGGAGCGGACTCCACCACCGTGCCGTCCGGCCGCTTGGCGAGCCGCACCACCTTGAGGTCGAGGGCCTCGGTGTTCAGCTGCAGTACGAGCGAGAGCGCGACGCCGACGCCGACCGCCACCTGGATCGGCAGGAACAGCGTGGCGCCGAACGTGACCGTTGCGGCGATGGCCGACACGAGGCTGGTGTGCAGGATGGTCGATATCTCGCGCGGCTTCACCGACGACACCGCGGCGTAGATGAGCAAGCCGGCGAGGGTCGGCATCGCCACCCTGCCGACCAGGGGGGAGAACGCGGCCAGGATGACCAGCATCCAGACCCCGGAGAGGATCGACGCCCACCGGGTTCGCGCGCCCGAGCTAACGCTCAGCGCCGTGTTGCCGACCGAGCCCCCGACCGGGATCCCCCGGAAGAGCCCGGATGCGACGTTGCCAACCCCTTGCGCCATGAAGTCGACGTCGGTGCGACTCGGGGTGCCGTCCGGGTTGGGGACGCTCTCGGCAACGCCGGTGCCCTGAACAAGGATGATGACCGCGATCGAGAATGCCGCGGCCACCAGCTCGAGGGAGACCAGGCTCAGCTCGGGCAGGGCCGGCAACGGCACGCCGGACGGGATGTCACCGGCGTCGGACACCAGTGCCACCGAGCCGGCGCCGGTCAGCTGGACCACCGCAGTGGGGACCACGATCGCCGCAAGCGCGCCGACCATGGCGAGTCGGGTGCGTCCCAGCACCAGGATGGCGGCCACGGCTCCGAGTCCGGTGAGCAACGGCGCCAGCTCGATGGCGCTGGGATGGGTGACGACGTCGAGCGCCTTCGTGAGGGCGATGTCTCCGGTGGCCGCGACGCCGGTCAGGTCGGGCAGCTGTCCGAGGACGATGTTGACGGCCACACCGGTGAGGAACCCGGTCATGACCGAGTGCGAGACGAATCGTGCGTAACGGCCGAGCCGGAACAACCCGGCAAGCAGCATGAGGAGGCCTGCCAGCAGCGTGACCAGGAAGAGCGCGGCCGGGCGCTCGCCGGCCGGAATGTCGATCAGAGCAGAACCCGCAGCGAGGGCAGCCGCGCTGGTGGGCGCGATGACCATCAGCCGGGTGCTGACCGTTGTGCCGCCGGCGATGGGCCCGGCGAAGCTGGCGTACAGCCCGTAGACCGGGTTGACGCCGGCCAGGACGCTGGCCGCCATGCCGTCGGGCACCGAGCCGATGGCGCCGGGGAGCCCGGCGAGCGCGTCCGCCTTGAGGTCGCGGACGGAGGGTCGCCGGCGCAGCCAACGGCCGACGCCGAGGTGCGGCGACCTCACGGCTCGGTCAGTCGGCGCACCGACTGCACCTCCAGGCCGTGCTCGACCAGAGTGTGGACGAGGTCGGTCAGGTCCTGGTCACCGGCCGCGCCGCTGCAGATGACCGTGCAGACCTGTTGAGTGGTGACGTGCTGGTCGGGGAAGGCCGCACGCAACACCGGACCGAGGGGACCGGCGACGGTGAACTCCGTCGTCGGCCGTCCGCGGGTCTCGTCGACGGGTGCGGCCATCGCGGTGCCTCCCTGACGATCGTGACTGCCTGCTCGATCCTCGCCCGGCGGTGGCAGCCTGTCCTCGCCCGCACCGGACGATTGGCGACGCCTACCTCGGGGGCTACCGTGCCCCCGACGACGGTGGAACCGGAGCGGGGATCGGAGACGGCGCAGTGACGACCACGAAGGACATGGTGCGGTTGCCCGGGGGCACCTTCCTCCAGGGCGACGACCGGTTCTACCCGGAGGAGGGCCCGGTCCGCACGGCGCGGGCGGGGCCGATGTGGGTCGACGTCCACCCGGTCACCAATGCCGAGTTCCGCCGCTTCGTCAAGGCCACCGGCTACGTGACCAGCGCAGAGAAGGCACCGGACGAGGCGGACTTCGACGACGACCTGGTGGAGCAGCCGGACGCCGGGTCGCTGGTGTTCACGCCGACGCCAGGTCCCGTACCCCTGGACGACTGGACCCGCTGGTGGGGCTGGGTGCCGGGAGCGGACTGGCGCCACCCGCTCGGGCCCGACAGCACGCTGCACGGGCGCGACCGGCACCCGGTCGTGCACGTGGGACTCGAGGACGCCCGTGCTTACGCCGAGTGGGCCGGGAAGCAGCTGCCCACCGAGGAGGAGTGGGAGTTCGCCGCCCGGGGTGGCCTCGAGCAGGCCACCTACGCGTGGGGCGACGAGTTCATGCCGCGGGGCCGGGTGATGGCCAACACCTGGCACGGCCAGTTCCCGTGGGAGAACCTCAACGTCGACGGCGTGGCGAGTACGTCGCCGATCGGGCGCTTCCCTCCGAACGGTTTCGGGCTGCACGACGTCACGGGCAACGTCTGGGAGTGGACCGACACTGCCTGGCAGGACCGCGGCGTCGACGAGGTCAGCGAGGAGCCGACGCATGCCGCGGCCGCATCGTGCTGTGCACCGCAGCCGGAGCACGCTCCCCTGGTCGAGTCCGATCGGTACGTCACCAAGGGCGGGTCGCACCTGTGCGCACCGAGCTACTGCCTCCGGTACCGGCCAGCGGCGCGGCAGGGGCACAGTGTGCGCAGCTCCACGTCGCACGTCGGTTTCCGCTGTGTGTTGCGGGAGTAGGTCGTGAACTCACTGCCACCCGACCCGCGTCCAGCCGACGAGGAGGGGGAGCTGGCCGCGGAGCTGCGCATCGAGCACGGGATCTACGGGGTGATCGTCAGCTGTGCGGTGATGGCCTCCACGCAGGCAGAATCGGTACCGCGGCTCGCTGTTGCCGTTCTCGTCACGCTGATCGTCTACTGGGCGGCCGAGCGATATGCCCACGTGGTGGCGTCTCGCGTCATGCTCGTCGACGGCATCCAGTCGCGGGATCTGCGGCAGGGATGGGAGCTCGTCACGTCATCGTTCGTCCCCCTCCTCGTCCTGGTCGGTTCGTACGTGGCCGGGGCGGAGGTCTTCACGTCCGTCCTGCTCGCGCTGGTGACCGGCACGGGGCTCCTGGCGCTCACCGGGTGGCGGGTGGGCAAGGGCCTGGGCCTGCTGCCACGACTCCTGTCCGCGGCTGCCGCAGGTGCGTTCGGTGTCGTCATGATCGGGCTGAAGACGCTGCTGCACTGATGACCTGCGGAAGCCGCGGGGCCACGTCGACTGGGCTCGGCTGACTAGGGTCGGTCGACCGGGACGACCGGGGGTTGTGCCCAGGTCGTAGGCACGTCCGCCCCTCCCTCGGGTGAGCGCCGGCGCCCGCTGCGGAACAGCTGGGCCGTCGGCGAGATGCGTCCTGCCACCAGTCCCTCGCCCTGCTCGAAATCGGGCGCGCGCGCGATCAGACCGCGGGGAACGTGGGCGAAGACGTCAGCGAGGTAGTTCACGTCGCCGATGGAGTTGGTCCGCATGAGCACGAGGTTCTCGCACTGCGACAAGACGTTGACCGGCAGCTTGTGCGGACGCTGGGTCGCGAGCAGCAGGTACATGCCGTACTTGCGTCCCTCGGCCGCGATGTCGGTCGTGTGCTCCACAGCCAAGGCCTCATAGGCGTCGACGGGGTCGCGCGGACAGACGTTGTGGGCCTCGTCCACCACGACCAGCACTGGCTGCCGACGCTGGCGCTCCTGCCACAGGCCGGCCATGACTGCGGCCGCGACTGTGGACCGCTCCTGGGAGGAGTCCAGCTGGCCGAGGTCGAGGATCGCGGCGCGCCAGTCGCTCCCGAGCTGCTCGAGCAGGGGCGGCTCACCGGCCTCCGCCCAGATGCTCCAGTGCGCGACCCCAAGGTTGTCGATGCGCAACAACAGCCGTCGTTGGGCCTCCGAGCGCGGTCCCTGGTTGCTCTCCAGCGCACTGCGGAGGTCGAGCACCGAGTACTCCGTCGTGCCCACGTCGGCGGTGAGCCTGCGCAGCGCGTCGTACTCGTCCATGTCGCGCACGGGATCGAGCGCCAGCACCATGGCCTGCTGATGGACCGGCAGCCGGCCGAAGCGGATCTGCAGCCGATGCTGGCCCTCACGACGCAACACGTGCACAGGTCCGGGCTCCGCGTGCGCGTCGGACTCGAGCTGGTTGAGGCCGACGTAGTCCGAGTTCGGGTCGAGCACCACGATGCGGAGCGTGGTGTTGAGCAGGAGCTGCTCCAGGATGAGGCCCAGCGTGTACGTCTTGCCCGATCCCGACTGCCCGCACAGGAAGGTGTGGCGGTTGAAGCCGGCTGCGACCAGCCGGGCCGGGGCTCCGGCCGGGTCCTGCAGGGTGCCGAGGTCGAGGGCTGACAAGGCGCCGACCTGGCCGGCGTGCCACGCCTGCAGGTCGTCGTACGAGATCGCACCGATCGTCGCGCTCTCGAACGGCTCACCAGGCGCCGTGGCACCGCCCGTATGGAGCGTTCCGAGCAACGTCCCGCGCCCGAGCGCGAGACGTCCCGCGTCGCCGGCCGGAGACGGGGACTCCGTCATCTCGACCACCTGGCCGACATAGTCCGCCACTCCCGTGGACAGCCGTACCACCGACCCGATGGCCGCCGCCTCCGACATCGGGCACTCGAAACGGAAGGAACGCCCGTCGAGGGACCACGCCGTCGGCTCCGGCTCGCGCTTCTGTGGTGCTCTCGTCGCCCTCACACCTCCTCGCACCCCGTGTGCTTGCACAGGCTGGCCCGCGGTCCGGCACTGGTCAACACCCCGCGGCCGCTCTCACCCTCTCCGGGGGAGGCGACCCGCTGCTTCCCGACCTAGCCTCGGACCACGGAGGAGGCAGGTGCGGATCGACGCGCGTTCCACCCCAGGGCAACGGCCCATCGGCACGAACTGAGGAGGGCCCATGACGGGCGATGTTGACGAGCTCGGCCCGGTCGACTACCTGGTCGTTGAGTTTCCCGGCAGCCGGATGACTGGGGAAGGCCTGCCGCTGCTCGTGGAGCTGGTCGAGAGGGGGATCATTCGCATTCTCGACCTGGTGTTCGTCAAGAAGGAGTCGGACGGGACGATCAGAGGCGTCGAGCTCGCCGACATGGATGGCGACGGCGACCTCGATCTGGCCGTGTTCGAGGGAGCCTCGTCGGGCCTGCTCGACGACGGGGACATCGCGGACGCCGGCGGGGTGCTCGAGCCGGGTAGCTCGGCAGCCCTGCTCATCTACGAGAACGTGTGGGCGGCGCCGTTCGCCGCCGCGCTACGCCGTGGCGGCGCCCAGCTGGTCGCCCACGGCAGGATTCCCGTCCAGGGCCTGCTGGCAGCAGTCGAGGCCGCCGAGGCCCGATCCGATCCCGTCGCCTGAGCAGCGTTGATGTCTCACACCGTCTGAGCAGCTGAGGAAAGGAACCGAGACATGCCAGGACTTCTCCGGGGAGTCGCGCGGACCGCCGTTGTGGCTGGGACCGCAACCGCGGTCTCCAACCGCGTCTCTCGGCGCCAGGCCGGCCGGTGGGCGGCACAGGAGCCGCAGGCCTACCAGCAACAGCCTGCCTACGCGGAGCCCGCGCCGGCGCCGCCGGCCGACCCGGTGCAGGACCGGTTGGCCCAGCTCAAGGAGCTCGGACAGCTGAAGGAGCAGGGCGTGCTGACCGATGCCGAGTTCGAGGAGCAGAAGAGGCTCGTTCTTGGATCGTGACGTACCGGTTCGAATGGTCCGGCGGCGCGATCGATTCGTGACGCTCCACCCGGACGGGCGGGTAGGTGGCGATCGGCGATGCTTGCTGGCATAGGAGGCTCCGACTCCTCCTGGGTCGCCTTCGTGAGTGCGGTGGTCGCTTGCGCGCACATCGCGATCTGCATCGCCGCCCTGGGAGTCATCCCGGGGAATCGCAAGCCGTCGACCGGCATGGCGTGGCTGATCCTGATCCTGGCCGTGCCGCTGGTCGGCTTCATCGCTTTCCTGCTCTTCGGCAGCACACACGTCGAGAAGCGACGCCATGCCAAGCAACGGCACGTCAACGACCTTGTCCGTGAGCGCACCGCGGCGATGCCGCCGGGTGATGCAACCGCCGGCTGGCCCGATGCGCTCAGCTCAGCAGCGCTCCTGAACCGCCACCTGGGCACCTTGCCCGTGGTGGCGGGAAACACCGTCGAGCTCCATCCCGACTATGACGGCTACTTCGCGGCCATGACCGCAGCCGTCGACGCAGCACAACGCTTCGTGCACGTGGAGTTCTACATCAGCGCGTGGGACGCGACGACGGGCGACTTCTTCGACGCACTCGTACGGGCCAGCAAGCGTGGTGTCACCGTCCGAGTCCTCTTCGACCATCTCGGTTCGCGGAGCACCGCTGGATACCGCGAGATGCTGAGTCGGCTCGACGACGCAGAGATCGCGTGGCGACCGATGCTGACGATCGCTCCCTTTCGGGGGAAGGTGCGGCGCCCCGACCTGCGCAACCACCGCAAGATCCTGGTGGTGGACAACACGACCGCCTTCATGGGCTCACAGAACCTGATCGAGACGACGTACGGCAAAGCCAAGAACCAGAAGGAAGGACGGGAGTACGTCGAGCTGAATGTGCGGGTACAGGGTCCGGTGGTCCCGGAACTGAACCTGGTGTTCGCCACAGACTGGTACAGCGAGACCGACGAGCTCCTGGCCGAGGAGTTGCAGCAGCCACCAGATCCGTACGTCGACTCGACAACGGACCAGGTGGAGTGCCAGGTCCTGCCGAGCGGACCCGGATTTGCGACGGAGAACAACCTGCGACTCTTCACGACGCTCATCTACTCGGCTCATCGCCGACTCTCGATCACCAGCCCGTACTTCGTCCCGGACGAGTCGCTGCTCTATGCGATCACGACGGCCGCACAACGTGGGGTCGAGGTGGAGCTGTTCGTGAGCGCCGAGGCAGATCAGTTCATGGTGGGCCACGCGCAGTGTTCCTACTACGAGGAGCTGCTCGATGCCGGCGTCAGGATCTACCTTTATCCGGCTCCGTGGATCCTGCACTCCAAGCACTTCAGCGTCGACGACCAGGTCGCTGTCATCGGTTCCAGCAACATGGACATGCGCTCCTTCGCGCTGAACTACGAGGTGGTCATCATGCTGACCGGCGGCGAACTCGTTGCCCGGATGAGAGCCACCGAGGACCGATACCGCTCGCTGAGTCACCTGCTGACCGCGGACGAGTGGCGTGCCCGTTCGCGATCGGCACGCTTCGTCGACAACCTGATGCGTCTGACCGCTGCGCTTCAGTAGTCGGCTGCGCGACCGGCTGGTCGGGTCGGGAGCAGCCGGGTCAGGAAGAGGGCCAGTGCGGCCAGGAGCGCGAGGATCGCCAGGCTGAGTCGCAGTCCGTCGACTCGTGCGGCCTCGTTCTCCTCGACGATGGCTTCGGCGGTCGCGCCGGTCACGCCCGCATCGCTCAACGCGGACTCGAGGTCGATGTTCGAGACGAACGGGACGCCGCCGGACAGCTCCGTCTCCGCCGAGGCCACCACGTCATCGGGGACGTCCGGGTTGTCCTGCACCCCCTGGAGGAAGCTGGTGCTCAGTGCGGCGATGAGCACGGATCCGGCCAGCGCGGTCCCGAGTGAGGCGCCGAGGTTGGTGGCGGTGTTCTGCAGGCCACCCACCTCACCGGTCTGCTCATCTGGCACTGCGGACACGGCCACGGCTCCCAGCTGAGAGGCAAGGGCCCCGACGCCCAGGCCCGCCAACAGCAGTGGCACCGTGACGACCTCTGCGCCGACGCCGACCTCGAGGGCGGCGAGCAGGGAGACGATGCCCGCCAGCAGTGCGGTGAGCCCCAGCGTCACCACCCGTCGCGGCGATGCCTCGGGCCAGAGCTTGGGGACGCCGACGGCCGCCAGCAGCAGGGTCAGCGAGAGGGGCAGCAGGCGGACCCCGGTCTCCACGGCCGTGAGACCCAGGGCGACCGAGAGGAAGAGCGGCACGATGAAGAAGAGGCCGGCCTGCAGCAGGAACTGGAAGAAGAACATCACCAGCCCGCCCGTGAGCTGCGGGTTGTCGAGCATCGTGGTCGAGACCAGTGGTTCCCTGCCGGCGACGGCGACCCGCTGCTCCCACCAGAGGAACAGGCGGAGCACGACGAGACCCGCCAGAACCAGCCACAAGGTCGCGGACAGTGCGAACAGGTCGGGGGCGCCCGGCTCGGCCCGCACCCAACCCCATTCCCCGGACCGCAGTACGCCGTACACGACCAGCCCGAGCCCGGTCGCGGACAGCACAACACCCACGTAGTCGAGGGCCACAGCCTGCTCGGTCGCAGCGTCCTTGACCTTCCGCGCCATGAACAGGATCACCACCACCACGACGACCTCTCCGGCGAACACCAGCCGCCAGCTCAAGTACGTGGTGAACGCGCCGCCGATCAACGGACCGGCGGCCACGGCGATGGCCCCGGCCGAGGCGATGAGCCCGTAGGCGCGGGGGCGCTGCTCAGCGGGGAAGTTCGAGGCGACCAGGCCCACGATGGCGGGCATGATCAGGGCGGCCCCCACACCCTCGAGGAACGACCAGCCGACGATGAGGACGGGGAGGCTGGGCGCCAGCGCCGTCGTCAGCGAGCCGGCAGCGTAGATGACGCATCCGATCGAGAACGCGCGGCGGCGCCCGATCATCGTGCCGATCTTGCCGCCGGTGATCATCAACGTCGCCATGACCAGGGTATAGAGCGTGATCGCTGTCTGCACGCCGGTCACGGTCGTGTCCACGTCCTTGGCCACCTGGGCGATGGACACGTTCATGACCGAGCTGTCCAGGGTCATCAGGAACTGCCCGGAGCCCAGCGTCAGCAGCACCACGCCGGCCGCGCCGACCGCCGCCGTCCGCGCTTCCGGCTTCATGAACGACAGCATCGGCCGTCAGCACCGACCGGCACCTCACCCGCCGGAGGTGGTGTGGGATCAGTCCGTCGGGCCTTCGGGGTCGGGCAGGGATCGGACCTCGAGCAGGTCGAGGCCGAGGGCGCGCAGCCGCTGCAGGAACCCGTGCAGTGCCGCTTGGTCCTCGAAGGAGCCGGTGAGCACGGTGCGGAGCTCTTGTTGTGCCACCAGCACGTCGTCCAGCTCGGCAAGCTCGTCTGGCGGTACGAGACCGGCGACGCGGATCTCGTAGATGGGTGCCGCCATGGCAGTGCCTCCCCGGCGATCGTGACTCTCCTGCTCGATCGTCGCCCCGTGGCGGCGGCTTGTCCTCGCCCGCACCGGACGATTGACGCGGACCTCCCGGGCCGGGTGCGCGTCCCGACAAATCGCCGATGTGCTTGTCGGCCGTCGCCCGGGGGTGTAGACAGACATCGCCGCCCGGACCCGCGGAAATCGCTTCCTCCCGCCAGGAGGGCGGCGACCTCCACTGGTGTGCGCGATGACAAGTACAGAGCTGTGCCCACGACCGGAGGGCAAGACATATGTCTGAGGTCAGCCAGGCGCAGGGGGCTGAGGTCTCGCACGAGCACGTGCGGGACCCCTTGGTGGCGTTCCGATTCGGCATTCCCGCCGTCCCGACCGGCTACGTCGAGCGGCCCCGACTGTTGAGCACGATGGAACGTGGTGCGGAGCAACCGCTCACGCTGGTGAGCTCCGGCGCGGGTACCGGGAAGACGTCGTTGGTGGCCGACTGGGCGTCCCGGCGCGACCCCGAGCACACGGCGTGGATCACTTTCGAGCCGGGCGACGCGCACCCGTCGACCTTCTGGTCCAGCCTGCTCGCCCAGCTGCACGCACATGGGGTTGCCGCCGCCGCGACGCCGCCCGCGCCCGGCACGGCCCACCTCCCGCGTCCCCAGCTCGCCGAGATCGCGTCGACGTTGTCGACCCGCGCGGACACGCTGGTCCTCGTGCTGGACGGCTGGGAGCTCACGACCCAGGCGGTGGCCAAGGGCCTCGACTTCCTGCTGCGGCACAGCGGCCACCGGCTCGGGGTCGTCATCGTCACCCGGTCGGATCCTGTCCTGCCGCTGAACCGCTACCGGCTGGGCAACCTGATGACCGAGGTGCGTACGGCTGACCTCGCGTTCACGCGGGACGAGGTGCGCGCACTGGTCGAGTCCACCGACCTCACCCTGACCGAGGAGTCCGTGGACGCTCTGTTCGCGCGTACGCGCGGTTGGGTGGCAGGGGTGCGGTTCGCCACGCTGTCCCTGCGCCGTCAGCCGGACCCGGACGCGGCAGTGCTCCAGCTCGCCGGCGACACCGGCAACATCGCCGAGTACCTGATGTCCGAGGTGCTCGAGACTCGTTCCGAGGCCGAACGCGAGCTGCTGCTCGCCACCTGCGTGGTCGAGGTCCTCCGCCCCGGGCTCATCGAGGAGCTCGCCGGGCCGACGGCACCGCGAGCCCTGGCCCAGCTCGCCCATGCCAACGCGTTCGTGGAGACCGTCGCCGACCAGCCCGGGTGGTACCGATATCACCCCTTGTTCCGCGAGCTGTTGCGCGCCGAACTGAGCTATCTCGCACCCACCCGGTCGATCGCCCTGCACCGTCGGGCCGGTCGGTGGCACGCGGACCACGACATGCTCGACGCCGCGGTGTCGCATGCTGCGTCGGCCTACCAGTGGGGCGAGGCAGCGCAGTACGTCGTCGACGACCTTGCCGTAGCGGCGCTCTTTCAGTCTCACGCGCGGGAGAGTCTGCGCAACACTCTGCGCGCGATGCCGGACACCGTCCCGGGCGCCGCGGCGGCAATCGTCCGCGCGGCGCTCGCGGTGTCCATCGGCGACACCACGGCCGCCCGGCAGGAGCTCCACAACGCGCAGGACGCGGGTGATCCCGGGCGTGCCCAGCTGCTCGCCAACCGCCTGATCTCGGCACTGGTGTCGTTGCACGACCCGAACGCTGCACACGCGCTGGAGACCGCGATCGCAGCCGAGCGTGAGCTCCAAGGGCAGTCGCCTGAGCGACTGGCCGTCCACCCCGAGCTCGTCGCGATGCTCGTTGCTGCACGGGCGACCGCTCTGGTGCGCACGGGGAAGGTGCAGGCCGGACGCGAGGCGTTCGTCGCGGCCCTTGGCATGGCCGAAGCCCCTGGGTGCGAGTCGGTCCTCATCTACTGCCTGTCGCACCTGGCCCTGCTGGACGCGATCGACGGCGTTCTCCGCCGCGGTAGCGAACGCGCGCAGCGGGCGCTCGACCTCGTGCGCAGCGCGGGCGTCGACCCGTGGGTGCTGCAGGATGCGAGCCTGGTGGCGCAGTCCTGGATCGCCCTGCAGCACGGGGATGCGAAGTCGGCCCGCGAGCGGATCGGCGCGGTCCGCGGTGGTGGCGGACCTGACGCCGTCCTGCCGGCAGCCCTGCTCGATCTGGCGTCAGCGAGGCTGGCCAGGGTCGAGGGCGACGTGGTCCGGGCCACACAACTTGTACACGCAGTGCGGCAGCAGACCGCGACCGCCGCGCCGTGGGTCGCCGACCTCGCTGCCGAGGAGGAGGTCCTCAGCGCGATCTCCACCGGCGACGCGGTCCTCGCCCAGGACCTCGCGAACGCGCTGTCCGGCCGCGATGACACCGGCGCTCTGCTCAGCGCGGCCCGGCTGCGGCTGCGCGACCGCGTCGCCGGCGCGGCGGAATCGGTGGCGCCCATCGCCACCAGGCCCAGCGAGCCGCTCGTGGCCCAGGTGACGGCCGCGCTGCTGGTCGCCGAAGCGGAGCTGCAGCGCGGCCAGCAGGAGCTCGCTCGCGCGTCCGTGCAGCGCGCCACCCGGCTGGCCGCCCCGGAGAAGCTGCGGTTGCCCTTCCAGGAGGCGGCACCAGCCGTTCGCCAGCTCATCGCACGAACCCGCCAGCCGGTCGCCGGGAGCAGAGTGTCGACGGCCCGGGACGGCACGAGCAAGGGTCCCGGGGCCACTCTCCCCACTCCACGCGCTCAGTCGGGCGCTGGGACCGACGAGGCGGCACCCATGGTCGACTCCTTGACGGCCAAGGAGCTCGAGGTCCTCACCCACCTGTCGCAGCTGCTCACCACCGAGGAGATCGCGGCCGAGATGTTCGTGTCGGTGAACACCGTCCGCACGCACGTACGCAGCATCCTGCGCAAGCTGTCGGTCTCGCGGCGCCACCAGGCGGTCCGCCGGGCGCGCGTGCTGGACATCATCGACAATCCCTGACTCGCGCCGGACCAGCCCATTCATCCGCTCCGGGGGATGCCACCGGACGGTTGCGAACCTAGTTTCGACACCGCGTAGGAGGCGGTGCTGTCGGGTGCGCGTGCACGCCCAAGCGCAACGTGTGCACGGGCACCAGGGGAGGACCGGATGACCGAATCAACGCCTGCACCGTCAGGTTCATCGCTCGCGCAGCCTGCGTCTCCGCGGGCTGTCACCGGCAGAGCCGTCGGCGCACTGCTCTGTGTCGTGCTCGCGGCGCTGCTGCTCACACCTGCGGCCCTGGCGTACTGGGGGCAGCGCACGGTGAACGACACCGAGCGCTACGTCGACACGGTGGGTCCGCTGGTGGACTCTGCCGAGGTGCAGGCCGCGGTCGCCACGAAGGTGGCCGAGGCGCTGGAGAAGCAGGTGGACGTCGAGGCGATCCTCGAGCAGGTCTTCGCCGGCGTCATCACCAAGCAGCCTCGGCTGGAGGCGCTGATCGGGCCGCTTGCCGGTGCGATCAACGGGCTGATCGAGAACCAGGTGCGTACGTTCCTCGCCTCGGAGGCCTTCGCCGACTTCTGGATCACCGCGAACACCAGGCTCCAACAAGGCTTGGTGCGCATCCTGGAAGGGGAGGCGTCGGGCGCGGTGTCCCTGCAGGACGACGACGTGGTGCTGGACGTCTCGGAAGTGATCGACCAGGTCAAGCAGCGCTTGGTCGAGCGTGGTCTCACCATGATCGAGAAGCTGCCGATCCCCGAGGCGGACCGGCAGATCGTGCTGTTCGAGGCCCCGCAGCTGACGAAGGCGCGCACCACCTATGCGGTCGTGAACCCGGTGGCCCAGTGGCTGCTCGTGATCGTCGCGGCGCTCTTCCTGGTCGCGGTCGTGCTGTCTCGGCGCCGGGCGCGGATGACGGTCGCGATCGGGTTCGTGCTGGCGGCCAACTCACTGCTCGTGGCGATGGCCCTCTCGGTCAGCCGCCAGCTCTTCAACGACGCCTTGTCCGGGACCGAGTTCGGCCCCGCCAGCACCGACATCTTCGACACGCTGCTGTCGTTCCTGATGCGGGGACAACGGGTGCTGCTGTGGCTCGGCCTGATCCTCGTGCTCACCGGCTGGTTCGTCGGACGCAACGCGTTCGGAACCGCAGTCCGCAGAACCGTGCGCCACGGCCTGGAGACGATCGGGGCCGCCCTCGCCGACGGGCCGGCCACTGGTGCTGGCCACTGGATGGTGGCCAACGCCCGCTGGCTGCGGGTGGTCGTCGCCGTGCTCGGCGTCGTCGTCCTGCTGTGGGGCAACAACATCTCGGAGGCCAGGCTGTTCTGGTCGGTCGCCTTCGTCGTCGTTCTCCTCATGGTGGTGCAGGTCCTGGTCGGAACCGGGAACGCGTCCCGGGAGCAGGTTTCGGGAACGCCTCCCGGCGACGCCAGGGACACCCCGGACACGCTGGTCGGGTCCGGAGCCGCGCCTGCGGCCGACGTGCCGGATCGGGAGCGGCCGGGCAGCACCTCTTCGTGACAGCCGCTCAGAGCGCCAGTACGCCGCGGGTGAGCAGGAGCAGTCCGATCGCGCCCAGCCCCGCTGCGGTGACCGAGGACCCGTTCGCCACCAGCCAGCCGCGCCAGGTGGTGAGGCGACCGGCTGCCGGGGTCCCTAGCACCAGTTGCAGGCCGAGCGGCACCAGGATGCCCAGCGTTCCGACTGCGGCGTACGCCAGCAGAGCGAGAAGGCGCGGCGGGGCGTCGGCGCTGTCTGCTGCGATCGTGCCGGCTGCGGCCACCGTGAGCGCGAAGACCTTCGGGTTGAGCACCACCAGGACGATGCCCAGTCCGCACGCGTGCATCGGTGTGCAGTCGTCCGCCGCTGTCAGCCAGCGCGGGACACGTACTGAGGAGCCGTCCCTCGGTCGTCGGGCCCAGTGCCACCCCCCAAGCCCGATCAACGCGATCCCCAGCGTGATCTGGACGGTGCCCACCACCGTTCCGTCGAGATACGCTCCCGGACCACCGACCGCGAACGTCCCGGCTCCGACCACCAACAGCGCGGCGGCCCAGCCCGCCGTGAACGCGACACCGTTGTGCACGGCCCGCGGGGTGAGCAGCAGGACCAGCATGACGACCAGCGGCACGGGGCTGGCCGCGGTTGCCAGCGCCAGTGGCAGCACCGCTGCGGAGAACTCCGTCATCGACGTTCCACGGCCCACACCCTGCACGAACGGGCAGACCGGGTGGACGTGCACCGCCGATCTACCTCACCGCGGATCAGGCCAGGACGGCCAGATGCGAATACGGTTTGCGCAGCCGAAGCGAGGTGATGAGCAGTCGCATGTCCGATCCGGAGGTCGATGAGGCCGAGACGCAACGGGTCGCCAGGTTCTTCGTCGACCTGATGGCCACCCTGACGACCGACGACGTCGGGGAGGAAGAGGCGATGGCGCTGCTGCGCGCCGTCTGGTCCGGCGGTCAGTGCGAGGGGCTTGTCTCGGCGCCCGAGGCTGGGCCGGTCGACGAGCAGCGGCTGACTGCCGGTTTCGTCCGCATCGCGGTGTCGCTCGCGCACATGGTCGTCGCGGAGCGGCGGGCCGCGGGCCGGTCCGAGGTCTCCGCCAGCGACGTCTGGTGCGACCTCCGCGAGTTCCTGGCGACCCTCGAGGACCGATGAGCCGGCTGTCAGCCCTCGGCGAGACGCAACCCGGTCGCCAGCTCGTCCCGCAGGCGCCGGAGGCGCCGCTGGGCCCGGTCCAGGTCCGCCCGGGCGTCGTCGGCCCAGCACGCCGGGCAGGTGGCCCGGCCGGCCTCGCCCTCGTGCCTGTGCCCCGGACCACCGCGGGTCACGACCTCGGGGTCGTCGTCCACCGACACCACCTCCGCGTCGCCGCCCTCCACGCTGTCGAACCGCACGCTTCCGCACGCTGCCGTGTCGGAGTCGACCTGGCACTACCCGTTCCGGGTGATCCTGGCCCGCACCCCGCCCCGGGCGGCCGGACCTGATGTCGGGTGACGTGCTGCGCCGGTTGCCGGCGCCTGCGGCGGAGGACGGCACGAAGCTGTGGGACGCAGGGCTGGCTGCCGCCAAGGTCGCCCGGCCGGAGGTCCCGTCCGGCTACGTCGAGCGGCCCCGGCTGCAGGCGGCCCTGGAGGAGGCCGTCACCTGTCCGGTGACCCTCGTGACGGGTGGCCCGGGATGGGGCAAGACGACGCTGGTGGCCTCCTGGGCGGAGCAGACCCGAGCCGGTCGCACGGTCGCGTGGCTCACTCTGGACGCCGACGACGACGAGCCGCGACTGTTCTGGGCGTCGGTGCTGGTGGCGCTGCGGTCGAGTGGGGCGGTGGCGGCGGACAACCCGCTCGCTGTCATCGAGCCGATCGGCGGCCTCGGCCCGGACACTCACCGGCAGATCCAGGTCGGCCTGTCCCGGCTGCGCGGCGACGTGGTGCTCGTGCTCGACGACGTCCACGAGCTGCGCAGCGACGCGGTGCACGAGCAGCTCGCCCGCCTCTTCCGGTACGAGTCACCGCTGCGCCTCGTGCTGGTGACTCGGGTCGAACCCCGTCCGTTGCTGCACCGGCTCCGCGTCAGCGGGACACTCGCGGAGATCCACAGCGACGACCTGGCGTTCGACGCCGCCGAGGCCACCGAGCTGCTCGTGCGCCAGGGCATCCCGGCAGCACATGTCGCCGACGTGGGCCGGCTGCTGGTGCGGACCGAGGGCTGGGCGGCCGGGTTGCGCCTCGCCGCGATGTTCCTGAGCCGGCCGGGCTCCGATGTCAGCGGCTTCGGTGGTGTCGATCGCTCCGTGGCCGACTACCTGGCCGCAGAGGTGGTCGCCGAGCAGCCTCCCCAGACCTGGCAGTTCCTGCTGCGTACAAGCCTGGTCGCTCGGGTCAGCGGGGACCTCGCCGACGCGCTGACCGGACGGCAGGACGGTCATGCCACGCTGGCCGAGCTGGAGCGGGACAACGCGTTCGTCACCGCCCTGGGACCGGAGCGGCGGTGGTACCGCTACCACCCGCTGCTCGCCGACATGCTGCGTCGCCAGATCGAGCTGGAGCATCCAGGGAACATCCCCGGGCTGCACGAACGGGCCTCGCACTGGTTCGCCGCCCACGGTCAGCCGCTAGAGGCGGTGCGGCACGCTGCCGCAGCACGAAACTGGCCGCTCGTGGGCACGATGGTGACCAACGTTGCGGCGCCTCGGGTCCTCACAGCCGATCGACACGCGCTGGCATCGGTGCTCACGCAGATCCCGACCGGCGAGCTGGCGGCGAGCCCCGAGCTGCAGCTGTGCGCCACGTTGTTGTGCCTGTTCGAGGAACGCATCGCCGACATCGAGCCGCACCTGGTCATGGCCCGCGAGCAGCTGGGCCGGCAGGGCGCCGACGCGGACCCGTCCACCCGGGTCGTGCTCGACCTGATGACCGCCGCGATCGCACGTGTGCAGGGCTCCGCCGACGGCGTGGTGGAGGCGGCGAGCGGCGCGTTGGAGACGCTCGATCGGGCCGGCTCGGCGATCCCGCTGGCCCGGGAGTTCCGGGCCGTCGCCCTGGGCAACAAGGGGGTCGGGCTGGTGTGGCGGGGGGACCTGGCCGACGCGGAGGGATGCCTGACCGCGGGCCTGGCGGCGGCCGAGCAGCTGGGGGCGTCGCTGGCGCAGCTGAACAGCCTGGGACATCTCGGGCTCGCGGCTGCCGTCGCTGGGCGGCTGGACGAAGCGATGGAGTGGGGGCGACGCGGTCGTGACCTGGCCGAGGCACGGGGGTGGACGACGCTGATACAGGCTACGACCGTCTTCGTCGGTCTCGCGATCGTGAGCCTTCAGCGTCACGACCTCGACGAGGCCGAGCACCTGGTCGCGCTCGGCCTGGAGACGCAGCAGAACCAGCGCGAGCCGCACGCGCTGGCAGCCCTGCGTCTGACCCAGGCCTCCATCGACATCGCTCGCCGCCGGCGTGACGCCGCGCGGGCCATGGTCGACGAGGTGCTCAGCGCGTTCGGGTCTCGGCAACCACCGCCGCTGCTGAGGCGGTGGTTGGTCCTGACCGAGGCGGAGCTGGCGCTGGCGTCCGACGACGCCGCGGGACTGAGCGCCCGGCTGGAACAGGTGCCGCGTGACGCACTGTCCTTGGTGGAGCGGCTGTGCCTGGCCAAGGCCCGGTTGGCACTGGGTGACCTGCGTGACCTGGACGGATTGGTCGCTCCGGTCGCCGACCAGCGCGCTGACCTGCAGCTGTCCATCGAGGCCGGAATCGTGCAGGCCCTCGCCGCGGATCGCGCAGGTCGGGACAGCGACGCACTGGATGCGCTGCGCCGAGCGCTGCGGCTCGCCCGGCCGGACGGGTTCGTGGCGCCCTTCGTCAGCGCTGCGCCACAGCGGGTGCGAGGTCTGCTGGAGCGACTGGTGCTGCTCCGGAAGGGAGACCCGGCGTTCCTTCGGCACCTGCTCGACGAGCAGGGTGACGCCGCTGGTGGCGCTGCGGTCGTGCCTCCGGTCGAGGCCGTCACCGAGCGCGAGAAGACCGTGTTGCACTACCTCGCCACGATGCTCACCAACGGGGAGATCGCCGAGCAGCTCTTCGTGTCGCCGAACACCGTCAAGGTGCACTTGCGACACGTCTACCGGAAGCTCGGCGTCTCCACCCGTCGCGCCGCGGTCGCCAGGGCCCGAGAGCTCGGCCTGGTCGACGACGACCCGGCCTGAGTTTCCCCGTGGACCGCACGCGCGGTAATAGGGTCCGGTAATGACCGACGACGACCCGAACGGTCGACCGGATCCGGACGAGCACCCTGAGACCCAACGTGAGTTCCGGCTGCACAAGATCGAGCAGCTGCGTGCGGCCGGCGCCAACCCGTACCCGTTCCACTTCGACCCCGACCACCACCTGGCCGACATCCGGGAGTCGCACCAGGGTCTGCCGCCCGACACCCGTACCGATGACGCGGTCCGGGTTGCCGGCCGGTTGATGCTGATCCGCCGACAGGGCGGTCTCACCTTCGCGACCCTGCACGACCGGACCGGTGAGCTACAGCTGTTCGTCGACTCCGCACGGCTGGGAACCGAGGTGCACCAGCAGTTCGACCACCTCGACCGCGGCGACTGGGTCGGTGTCGAGGGCACGGTCATCACGACCCGGCGCGGCGAGCTCTCGATCGACGTGTCCCGCTTCGAGCTGCTGGGCAAGGCGATCCTGCCGCCACCCGACAAGTGGAAGGGCCTCGTCGCGACCGAGACCAGGTACCGACAGCGCTACGTCGACCTGATCGCGAACGAGCACACCCGACGGGTCTTCGAGATCCGTCGCACCGTGCTACTGGCCATCCGCGAGCACCTCGAGGGCCAGGGGTTCTGGGAGGTCGAGGGCCCGATGCTGTCCACCATCCAGGGAGGGGCGTCCGCCCGTCCGTTCATCACCCACCACAACGCACTCGACCTCGACCTCTACATGCGGATCGCGCTGGAGCTGCACCTCAAGCGGCTGATCGTCGGCGGGATGGAGCGGGTGTTCGAGATCGGCCGGGTGTTCCGCAACGAGGGCGTCGACACCAGCCACAACCCGGAGTTCACGATGCTGGAGGCCTACCAGGCCTACGGCGACTACCACGACATGATGGATCTCACCGAGGGCCTGATCGTGCACGCGACCAAGCGTGCGCTCGACGGCGCGCTGACGGTCACCCTCGACGGCGAACCTCTCGACCTGAGCCCGCCGTGGCAGCGGGTGCGGATGGCCGACCTCATCAAGGACAAGACGGGCGTCGACATGAGCCCGTCGATGCCGGTGGACGAGGCGCGCGCGATCCTCGACCAGTTCGAGATCGCGTGGGAGAACGACTGGGGCAGCGGCAAGCTGATGAAGGCGCTGTACGACGAACGGGCCCAGCACGAGGTGCGCGGTCCGCTGTTCTGCGTCGACTACCCGCAGGAGGTCTCGCCTCTCGCTCGCGCGCACCGCTCGGAGCCGGGCTACGTCGAGCGGTTCGAGCTCATCGTGGGCGGCCACGAGCTCTGCAACGCCTACAGCGAGCAGAACGACCCGACCGAGCAGCTGAAGGCGTTCGAGGAGGAGGCCCGGGCGAAGGCCGAAGGTGACCCCGAGGCCGGAGACGTCGACCTCGACTACGTCCGCGCGCTGGAGTACGGCATGCCGTGCACAGGTGGCATGGGCATGGGCATCGACCGGCTCGTCATGCTGATCGCCAGCGTCGACTCCATTCGCGAGGTGATCCTGTTCCCGACGCTGCGACCGGAGTACCCGAGCACGGCAGGCCCCGGTGGCGGCGGAGGAAGCGGCATCCCGGCGGTCCGGGCGGCGATGGCGGCGGCGGCCGGCGGGACCGCTGAGGGCGCTCCTGCCGCGCCCGCTGCCGTGGCCGACTTCCCCAAGGCGGTGGCGTCCGCGCCGTCCCGACCGCCGCACGCCCCGGTCGATCGAGGACCGGGCCGGGTGCTGGCCGCGCTGACCGCCGCCACCGGCGTCCTGTCGCTGCTGGGCCTGCTGCCGGTGCTGCGTTCCCGGATCGGCCTGATCGACGCCGACGTGACACCGCTCTGGTTCCGCGTCAGCGGCCACGTCGCCGCCGTGCTGCTGGGAGTGGCGCTGCTGGTGCTGGCCGACCAGATCGCCAAGTACAAGCAACGGGCGTGGCAGCTGGCCGTCGGCGTCTTCGCGCTCGGCACCGTGGTGCACCTGCTCAAGGGGCCGCACCTGGTGCCGGCGGCGATCAGCGCCGCCATGCTGGCCGCGTTCCTGGTCAACCGGCACCGGTTCCGCGTACCGTCCGACCCGCCGTCGGCGCTGCGGCTGCTCAGGCTCGCGCCCCTCTACGTCGCAGCAGTCTTCGCGTTCAGCTCGGCCAGCCTGTTTCTCGAGCGGGACCGGGTGGATCCCGATCTGACGGTGTGGGGAGTGTTCTGGACGACGCTCGCCGGCCTGGTCGGTGTCGACGGCGCCTACACGTACCAAGGACGGTTCTTCGACCACCTCTACCCCGCGGTCATGCTCGCGCTCGGGATCGCCGGGGCGGTGGGTCTGTGCTGGCTGCTGTTCCGTCCACTGGTGGCCAGGCCGACTCGCGGCACCGGCGAGTGGGAACGCGCCGAGGCACTCGTGCGCCGGTACGGCTGGGACACGCTCGCCTCGTTCGCTCTCCGTGATGACAAGAGCTTCTTCTTCTCCTCCGACGGCAACGCGATGATCGCCTACACGTACATGAGCGGCTGCGCGCTGGCGTCGGGCGACCCGATCGGTGACCCCGCATCCGTCCCGACCGTCGTCGACGAGTTCGTCGACATGTGTGACGAGCGGGGGTGGAGTCCCTCGTTCCTCGCCGTCCGCGAGGCCGACGTGCCCGACTACGCCGCCCGCGGGTTCCACCACTTCTACCTGGGCGACGAGGCGATCATCCGTTGCGACACCTTCGGGCTCGAGGGGCGGGCGATGAAGGGGGTGCGCGAGTCGGTGCGTCGGGTGGGGAAGCGGTACCGGTTCGAGCTGATGCAGGAGTCGAAGGCCTCGCCGACCCTGGTGCGACAGCTCAACGAGATCAGTGCCCGCTGGAGGGGGAAGAAACCCGAACGAGGCTTCACGATGACGCTCAGCCAGGACATCGAGGGCACCGATCCCGAGTTCCTGCTCTGCGTGGCCCTCGACGAGCACAACCGGCCGGGCGGCTTCCTGCGCATCGTGCCCGCGTACGGCGCCGACTTCGGCTACACGCTGGACCTGATGCGCCACGACCCGGACGCCCCGAACGGCATGACCGAGTTCCTCATCGCCGGCACGGCGGCCGCGCTGAAGCAAGAGGGGGTCCGCCGGCTGTCGATGAACTTCGCGGTGTGGGGCCGGTTGTTCGAGGCCGACGTCCCCTTCACCTCGTCCCAGCGGCTGGCGAAGCGGGTGATCTCGGTCCTCAACCCGTACTTCCAGATCGAGTCGCTGCACGCCTTCAACACGAAGTTCTCGCCCGAGTGGCTGCCCCGGGTCCTGGTCTACCGCGCACCCGAGGACCTGCCCCGGGTGGCCCTGCGCTACGCGGGGGCGGAGGGCTTCCTGTCCGTCCCGGGACTCGGTGAGCTGTTCGTGCCCAAGCCTGTCCGCGTCGCCGAGGTCGTGCCTCCGGCCGGGCACGAGGACACGCAGGCCGCATGAGCCGCCGGGCCGGGTGGGTGGCCCTGCTGGCGATGTCGTGTCTCGCCACGGCGTGCGGCTCGCGGGCGTCGTCCGGCGATGGCTCGTTCGGCGAGATCGAGGACGCGTTCGACCGGGGTGGCCTGCAGGTCTGTGCTCACCACGAGGTGGACGACGGCCTCGCGAACCAGGCGGAGCAGAGTCGCACGTACGACGTCGCGCTCGACTGTGACAGCGACGACCGCGCCCAGGTCACGGTGGACGAGTTCGACGACGTCGATGATCGCGACGCAGCCGTCCGGGGCTTCGAGGTGTCGGTCCGACCCCGGGGCTCCGGTGCGGCCTGGACATATGGGCAGACGTCGATCTTCGTGTTCGGCACCTCGGACGACGCCGTGTTCGAGCAGGTGGCGACGACGCTCGACGACGACCTCGGTGCCCAGCGATGAGTGCACCGTCCGGTCGCGCTGTGCGGCTCGGCGTCTTCGCCATCGCGATGATCAACGTCGCAGCGATCGTCAGTGCGCGGAACCTCCCGGTCATGGCCGTCTACGGCTGGGCGATGCTGGCGCTGTTCGCCCTGTCCATCCTGGTGTTCCTGGTCCCGATCTCGATGGCGGCCGCCGAGCTCGGGACCGGGTGGCCCGAGGAGGGCGGCATCTACGCGTGGGTCCGCGAGGCTTTCGGCGGGCGCACCGGTTTCCTCGCGGTGTGGTGCGACTACTCCGAGAACGTGGCGTGGTTCCCCACCGTGCTGTCGTTCATGGCCGCCAGCCTGGCGTACGTCTTCGACCCGGCATTGGCCTCGAACAAGGTGTTCCTGGTCGTGGTGATGATGGTGTTCTTCTGGGGCACCACGATCGCGAACCTCAGCGGGGTGCGTGCGTCCAGCGCGATCGGCTCGATCGGCACCATCCTGGGGTCGATCCTCCCGGCGCTGCTGGTCGTCGCGCTGGGTGCGGTCTTCCTGCTGCAGGGAAACCCGTCGCAGATCCCGTTCTCGTCCGAGGCCCTGGTGCCCGACGTCGACGTACACAATCTGGCGTTCCTCGGCGGCATCATCCTGCTGTTCACCGGCATGGAGATGGCGGGCTTCCACTCGAAGGAGACGGCGAACCCCGGCCGCGACGTCCCGCGGGCCATCGCGCTGGCCGTCGTCGTCATCGTGCTCTTCTCGGTCCTGGGGTCGCTGTTCCTCGCCTTCGTGCTGCCCGCCAACGAGATCAGCCTCGTCTCGGGCACGATGGAGCTGTTCCAGGACGTGCTGGACAAGCTGGGCATCGGCTGGCTGCTCAAGCCGCTCGCTCTGGTCATCGCGCTCGGCGGGATCGCCCACCTCTCGCCGTGGATTCTGGGGCCTGCACGCGGCGTGGGCGAGGTGGCCCGCGACGGCTTCGCGCCCGTCCGGCTGGGACGGGTCAACGACAACGACGTGCCGGTCATGCTGCTGGTGATCCAGGGCATCGGCGGATCGCTGTTCGCGCTGCTGTTCCTGTTCGTCCCGAGCGTGAGCACGTCGTACTGGATGCTGTCCGCCGTCACGGCGCAGATCATCGTGGTGATGTACGGGCTGATGTTCGCGTCCGTGATCCGGCTGCGCTACACCCAGCCGGACCGGCCGCGTCCGTACCGCATCCCCGGCGGGATGCCCGGCGTGTGGCTTGCCGGTGGCACCGGACTGGTGGCCTGCGTGTTCTCGTTCTACCTCGGGTTCGTGCCTCCCAGTCAGCTGCAGACCGGCAACACGGTCGTGTACGTGCTGCTGCTGGTCGGTGCCGTCGTCGCGCTCTCCTGCCCGCCGTTCGTCTACGCGGCGCTGGTCCGCCGCCGCGGCAGGGCGCTCAGGTGATTCCTGCCCGTGCCGACGAACGGGACAGGGCGACCGTTGCCACGACCATGACCACGGCCGACAGCGCGAGCAGCACCATCTCCGGCCCGTCCGCGCGCAGGTGCTCCTGCAGGATGGCGATGCCGATCCCCGCGGCGACGACCGGCTCGACCAGGGTGATGGCCGGCAGCGATGCGCCGAGGGAACCGGCCTGGAACGCCGCCTGCTGGAAGTAGAAGCCGAGTGTCCCGGCGCCGACCAGCGCGTACGTCCCGAGGAACGTCAACGTCTCGACGGGACCATCGGCGAGGGTGTCGACCACAGACTTCGTGAGCGCCGCGGTGAGCCCGTAGCAGGCGCCCGCCGTGACCGCGAGCAGCGCGGCGCGGGCTGCGCCGGTCGTGAGTCTCGCACCCAGGACGCACAGCCCGACCCCCAGCCCGAGCGTGCTGCCGACGGCGATCCAGTCGCGGCTGGCGGCGTGGTCGACGCCGGGGGCCGGGTTCCCGACGACCAGGAACACGACCAGCGCCGCGGACAGCGCGAGCGCCCACCCGAGGTCGGACCGGGACACCCGGCGGCCGCTCCAGCGCGCGCCGATCGGCAAGGCGAACACCAGCGATGCCACCAGCAACGGCTGCACCAGCAGCAGCGGCCCGAGCCCGAGCGCCACCGCCTGGAATGCGTACCCGCCCGCGTCGCCGAGGAACCCGGCCCACCACATCCGTTGCCTGGCCAGGTTGGTGATGAGGGCGACGCCGGTCGCGTCGTCGCCGGACACCCGGGAGGCGGCACCGTGCTGTGCCACCGAGCCGATCGCGGACCACATCGCGCTCCCGAGCGCGAACAGGCCTGCGAGCGTCATCGCCTCCATCAGCCGAGACCCGCCGGTCTAGGGGTAGCGGCCGATGGGCACGGGCTCGGGCAGCAGTGCCCCCGCCTGCTTGGCGACCATGCGTTCGACGGTGCTGGAGCCCGGCAGATTCCGGCGACCCATGGTGAGGGTGACCACCCACGGGTGTGCGGTGCCTGCCTCGGTGCCGGTCGCGGTTCCGGTCTCGGTGCCGGTCTCGGTGCCGGTGTCGGCGCCTGCCTGCAGCAGAACCCACGAGGTCTGCAGCCGTTGCAGGAAGACCGACGGCAGCCCGAGGCGGGCCTCGACGCGGTCCAGCGCCCGGGTCCCCGAGCCCGTGTTGGCGTAGAAGCCGGCGCCGACCGTGCTGAGCTCCGCGTGGTGGGTGTGCCCGCAGACCATGCCCGCGTAGCGACGCTCGATGAAGTCGGCTGCGGCGAAGCGGGTGCTGGCGTTCTGCTCGGCGCCCTGCTCCTCCACGATGATGGTGCTGACGGTCTTCCACCAGTGGCGTACCAACAGCAGCAGGATGGCCGAGCCGACGACGATCACGGTGAGGATCATGATGTCGGCGATCAGCAGCACTCTCGAGAAGGGGCGCAGCCGCTCGAGCCTGCCGTTGAACACGACGTACGCGAGGGGTATCCGCAGCAGCAGCACCAGCAGGAACGGCACCACGAACCACCGCGCCTCTCGCACGACGCGCCGGTAGAACATCCGGGACGCGATCAGCGTCGGGAACCCGCGCGGGTCCGTCAGAGTGTCCAGACCCTCGAGCCAGCCGGCCTTCAGGCGGGAGACCGACGGCAGGAACTCCTGCACGATGTGCTGTCCCAGCGGGGACGAGTGCGGGTCCCGCGGGTCCTCGAACGCGTTCGCCGGGTCATAGGCGTGGCCGTGCTCCATCCGCACCGTGGACCCGGCGACGCCTTGCACGGCGATCTCCGCGGCGAACGTGACCTCGCAGCCGAGACGTTGCACCACGATGTCGATGGACTCGGCGTCCCACCCCACCCGGCCGTCGTGGTTGCCGACCAGGTACAGCACCCGGCGCTCCGGCCCCGCGGCGAACGCGGCGATGGCGCGCACCAGGTCGGGGTGGGCATCGAGGGCGGTGTCGGCACGGGGGTTGTCACCGGCCCAGAGCTCGATCACGTCTCCCGCCATGGCCAGGACGCCCGGTCCCTCCCACGCGTCCAGCAGGCGAACGAGCTCGCCGCACGCCCACGTGGACGCATCGGTGGCGACCTCACGCAGGTGCAGGTCGCTCGTGACGAGGACCCGCGTCCCGGGGGCGACGTCCATCTCCAGCACGTCCGGGACGGCTGACTCCGGCCGTGCGACGTCCATGGCGCGAACGTACCGTCAGGACCTGCCTGGCGGGCGGGCCATCGGATTACTACGCTGGTCGGGCAGCTGGTTCACCCGGTCCCGCACGACCGGGTGTCGCAAGAGGGAATCCGGTGAGAGACCGGGACTGCCCCGCAGCGGTGAACGGGAACGACAGTCGTCACGAGCACTGGGTGTGAGCCTGGGAAGCGACGGCCGCTAGGTGGATGTGCCGCATCCGAGCCCGTGAGTCCGAAGACCTGCCAGCCCACCATGCGTCCCGATGACGCGCGGTGGTCCGCCACGACGAGCTCGCGAGGGATGAGCCAGTGACCCAGAACCCGCACGCCCCGACCACGTCCCCGACCACGTCCCAGACCACGTCCCAGACCACGTCCATCGGCGCCACCGTCCTCGGCTATCCGCGGATCGGCCGCGACCGGGAGCTCAAGCGTGCGCTCGAGCGCTACTGGTCCGGAGACGTCGGCGCTGACGACCTGCTGGAGACCGCCCGCGAGGTACGTAGCGACGCGATCCGCACCATGCGCGACGCCGGCCTCGACACCGTCCCGGTCGGGCACTTCGCCCTGTACGACCACCTGCTCGACGCCGCCGTCACCGTGGGGGCGGTTCCGGAACGATTCGGCCGCGCGCCCTCGGGCGGACCGGACGTCGGAGGCTGCACGCTCGACACGTACTTCGCGATGGCGCGCGGCTCGGCGGACCAGCCGCCGCTGGAGATGACGAAGTGGTTCGACACCAACTACCACGTGCTGGTGCCCGAGATCGGGCCGGACACGTCGTTCCGGGTCCACCCGGAACGACTGGTCGCCGCACACGCTGAGGCGGTCGACCTCGGGGTCCGCCCGCGACCCGTCATGGTCGGCCCGTACACCCTGCTCGCGTACGCCAAGCGCGCGGCCGGTGCCCCCGAGGACTTCGACCCGATGACGCGCCTGGATGACCTGGTGGAGACGTACGTCGCACTGTTCGAGGCGTTGGCGCAGCGGGGGGCGGAGTGGCTGCAGGTCGACGAGCCGGCGGCCGCGGCGTCCCTGGACGCGGCGGCTACGGCGGCGTTGTCGAGGGCCTACCGGCGGCTCGCGTCAGTCGCCGAGCGGCCGCGACTGCTGGTCGCGAGCTACTTCGCACATCCCGCCGAGGCGCTGCCGGTCTGGCTCGACGCCGGTGTCGACGCGGTCGCGGTCGACCTGACCGCTACCGATGTGGGTGCCCTCGCAGGGGTGAAGGGACTGGATCGGGCCGTCCTCGTCGCCGGCGCCGTCGACGGCCGCAACGTGTGGCGTACGGACCTGCGCAGGGTCATCAGCCGCATGACACCGCTGCTCGGGCTCGCGCGGGAGGTCGCGGTCAGCTCCTCGTGCTCGCTGCTGCACGTGCCTCACGACGCAGACCGTGAGACCGACCTGCACCCGGCGGTCCAGGGCACCCTGGCGTTCGCCGACCAGAAGCTGCGCGAGGTCGCGCGCATCCACCAGGCGATGAACGAGGACCTCGAGTCCGTGCACGACGCCCTGGTCGAGTCCGACCTGGTGTCCGTGGCACGCGCATCGTCGCCGGCGGCGCGGGACGGTCGGGTACGAGCCCGCCTCGACGCCTGCCGGGACGTGCACCGGCACCGGGTCCCGATCGGCGAGCGTCGGGATGCGCAGCGCGAGCGGCTGGGGCTGCCGCTGCTGCCCACCACGACGATCGGGTCGTTCCCGCAGACGCACCGGATCCGTACCGCCCGGGCTGCTCGGCGCAACGACCGGATGAGCGAGCAGGAGTACGTCGGCGTCATGCGTCAGGAGATCGCGGACGTGGTCGCGCTGCAGGAGAAGCTGGGGCTCGACGTGCTCGTGCATGGCGAGCCCGAGCGCAACGACATGGTGCAGTACTTCGCCGAGCAGCTCGAGGGCTTCACGACGACCCGGCACGGATGGGTGCAGTCGTACGGTTCGCGCTGCGTGCGACCGCCGATCCTGTTCGGCGACGTCTCCCGCCCGGAGACGATGACCGTCGACTGGGCGACGCACGCGCAGGCGCTGAGCAGTCGGCCGGTCAAGGGGATGCTGACCGGCCCGGTCACCATGCTGGCCTGGTCCTTCGTCCGCGACGACCAGCCGTTGGGCTCGACCGCCGACCAGGTCGCGCTCGCCCTGCGCGACGAGGTGCACGACCTCGAGGCGGCAGGCATCACGATCGTGCAGGTCGACGAACCGGGCCTGCGCGAGCTGCTGCCGCTGCGCGAGAGCGACCGCGCGACCTACGTCGAGTGGGCGGTGGGGGCGTTCCGGCTGGCGACGTCGGGGGTCTCGCCGTCCACACAGGTGCACACGCACATGTGCTACGCCGACTTCGGAGACGTCAAGGACGCCATCGCCGGCCTCGATGCCGACGTGGTCAGCCTGGAGGCGGCTCGCTCCGACATGAGCGAGATCGCCGAGCTCGCGAGCGCCTCGGTGACCGCTGACCTCGGACCCGGCGTCTACGACATCCACTCGCCGCGGGTGCCGGGAGTCGACGAGCTGTCCGCCCTGCTGCGCCGCGCGTTGCAGGTGCTGCCGGAGGACCGGTTGTGGGTCAATCCCGACTGCGGGCTCAAGACCCGCCGCACCGACGAGGTCACCGAGGCACTCGGCAACCTCGTCGAGGCGGCCCGCCAGGTAAGGCGGGAGCTGGCAACGTCCTGACCAGCCAGGTCAGACAGCGGCGTGGTGATGGCCTGAGCCAGTGCTCAGGTGTGCGAGTCGGAGAGCCCGTAGAAGGCGCGCAGGTCCACGGTCCGGCTCATGCCCCACTCGTGACTGCTGCCCTCGCGGGCGCAGCACCGGTGCGGTCCACCGTGACCGACCCGCAGGAAGCACCAGGTGTCCGGGTGCGAGGGGTGGCCGGTGTCGCAACGGTCCGCGCCCAGCACGCTGGTGAGCTGCCAGCCGAGGGGGGAGTAGGACGGCGTGCTGCCCTCAGGGCTCGGGTCGGGCGGGCGCGAGACTGCGCCGCCGGACGGGAACACACCGGTTGTCATGATGCTCAACGGTCGCACGCGAGCGGCCTGGTCGTGATCGGCCTCTCGGACATAACGGCCCACCGAGTGGCTGAGGCTGCCCTGGCCGTGCGGCGGCTGCGGGTCGGGTCAGCCCCGGAGCTGGGCGGCCAACGGGCACTCGAACGGATCTCGGGCCCGCAGGCCGACGTTGTTGAGGTAGCGCGTGACGATGCCGTACGAGGCGAACAAGCCGACCTCGGTGTAGGCGACGCCGTGCTTCTCGCAGTACGCGCGGACGATGGGCTGGGCGTGCTTGAGATTCGGTCGGGGCATGCTCGGGAACAGGTGGTGCTCGATCTGGTAGTTGAGCCCGCCCATGGCGAAGTCGACGAAGAGCGACCCGCGGATGTTGCGGGACATGAGTACCTGGCGGCGCAGGAAGTCCAGCTTCATGGTGGCCGGCACGATGGGCATGCCCTTGTGGTTGGGGGCGAACGACCCACCCAGGCAGAGCCCGAAGACACCCATCTGCAGGCCGACGAACGCACCCGCCTTCCCCGGCGGGAGCGCGATGAACAGCACGGCCAGGAGCGCGGCCAGCCGGCAGACGACCATCGCCGCCTCGAGTCGCTGGTACGGGAACGCATTCGGCTTGAGCAGGGTCAGGATGCTGGCCAGGTGGAGGTTCAGCCCCTCCAGCAGCAGCAGCGGGAAGAAGAACCATCCCTGGTGCCGCACCAGCCATCCGGGGATGCCGGTGCGGGCGAGGGCGGGGCCCGGGGTGAACACGATCGCCCCGGCGCCGATGTCGGGGTCGCGACCCTCGTGGTTGGGGGCGGCGTGGTGCCGGTTGTGCTTCGAGCGCCACCATCCGTAGCTGAGTCCCGCGAACACGCCGGCCAGCAGCCGCGACGTCCACTCGTTCCACGCCGGTGACCGGAACATCTGCCGGTGCGCGCCGTCGTGCCCGAGGAAGCCGAACTGCGTCACCAGGACGCCCAGCGCGGCAGCGAGCAGCAGCTGGAACCAGGTGTCGCCCAGCAGGAACACCCCGGCCCAGATGGCAGCGAAGGCAGCGCCGGCGGCCAGCATCCGCGACCAGTAGTAGGCGTAGCGCCGGCGGAGCAGGCCGCTGTCACGGATCTCGCTCGCGAGGTCGGTGTACAGGCTGGCGAAGCGTGCCGCTGTGCCCGGCCGCCCCGCGGGCTCGGGGGCTTCCGGTGCGTCCAGCAGGTCGGTGGTGTTCGGCGCGTCGAGCAGGGGGGAGGACGTGGTGGGGTCGATGACCTCGTTCCGATCTGCACGCAGCGGGGTCCCGGCCACAAGTGCATTCAGTTGCCAGCAAGGACACCGCCTCGCCGCGGGCCGGCGTACCGCCGACTGGTCCTGACCCTACAAGGGGGCCGGGGGCGCAGCCACCCGTCCGACCGGACGATGTCACGGTCCGGTCGACTGGCGATGGTCCCCGTCCGCGTCGACGTGCCTCGCGAGGTCGACGACGGCATCGATCAGCGCGTGACCATCGAGCAGGACCTGGTCGTTGTGGTCGGCGCCGGTGACCTCGACCAGGTGCCGCAGCTGCGGCGCTGACTCGGCAACGGTCCGGCTCTGCTCCGGTGGGACCACCGAGTCGCGGTCGCCGTACACCACCGTGACCGGAATCCGCACGTCCGCGAGCTGCGTGACCAGCGGGTACTCGTCCCGAAGCAGCGTCGAGACAGGCAGGTACGGAAAGTGCACCCGCCCGACCGAGGCCAGGTCGACGAACGGCGACCGCAGCACCAGGCCAGCCGGAGGGTGCTCGGCGGCGAGCTCGGTCACGACCGCCGCGCCGAGGCTCTCGCCGTAGTAGAGGATGCGGTGCGGCGGCCAGCCGGCGTCGTCGACCAAGAAGCGTTGTGCCGCGCGGACGTCGCGGGCCAGTCCGGTCTCGCTGGGCCGACCCGGGTTGCCTCCGTAGCCGCGGTAGTCGAACAGCAGGACGGCCAGGCCCCGGTCGGCCAGTGCCCGTGCGAGCGCGGCCCGCCCGCTCCGGTCGCCTGCGTTGCCGTTGGCCACCAGCACGGCCAGACCGTCGTCCGGCCCCGTGGCCGGGACGAACCAGGCGTCGAGGCTCAGGCCGTCGCTCGTGTGCAGCACGACGTCGCGGGCACCCGGGATCGACTCGGCTGCCGGTCCGACGGTCGCGGTGGACGGCAGATAGATCAGCTGACGCTGGAACGCCCAGAGCAGCGCGACCGGCAGCGCCGCGACCACCGACAGTATGACCAGCACGCGCAGCACCCCGCTCATGTGCCGACGAGGTCCTTCTCGAACCAGTGGTGCGCGTACGGCTCGTCGTTGAACGCAGGAACCTCGACGAAGCCGGCGGACCGGTACAGCGCGATCGCCTCGCCGAGCCGCCGGTTGGTCTCGAGCCGCAGCGTCGTGACCCCGCGCTGGCGTGCGTGCTGCTCGAGCTCGTGCAGGATGCGCCGACCGACTCCGAGCCCGCGTGCTCCGGCGGAGACCCACATCCGCTTGAGCTCGGCAGGATCGGATCCGTGCAGCTTCAGCGCCCCGCAGCCGATGGGTTCGCCGTGGATCCGGGCCAGCAGCAGCAGACCGGCGGGCTCGGTCAGCTCGCGGGCGGTCGCTGAGTGGGTCGTGTCGGTATCGAATCCTTCGTCGAACCGGGTGTCGAGCTCGGCGTAGTACGCACGAGTGCAGAACAGCGCGGCGCGGCTGGTGGGGACCTCGATCCCGATCTCGACGAGGCCGGCGGTGAGCAGCCGCTCGACCGTGGTCATCGCGTCCACCAGCTGCTCGCGCTGGCGGCTGTTCAGCGGCTCGAGCAGTGCCGCGGCGAGTGCGTCGCTGCGCCGGTCCAGCTCGACCCGCTCTGCCCGCCCGGCTTCGGTCAGCGCGACCACACGGACGCGTTGGTCGTCCGGCATCGGGCCGACCAGCACGAGGGCGTCGGCCTCCAGTCGGCGCAGCAGCCTGCTCAGGTAGCCCGAGTCGAGGTCGAGCCGGTCGCGCAGGGCCCGGACGTCGGCGCCGTCGTCGCCGATCTCCCACAGCACCCGGGACGCGCCGAGTGGTCGCGACCGCGCCAGGTACTCCTCCTGGAGCGCGCCGATCCGCTGGGTGACCGTGCGATTGAACGCGCGGACCTGCTCGGTGGGCTGGACCGTCATGTTCTCTGACCTTAGTCAGGTGACGCCGTCGGTCAAGGTGTCGCGGGGACCGCATGTCGCTGACGGTCGACCAGGGCGAGGAGAGCGCGCTGTTGAACCCGACCTTGCCCCGGCCGACCATCTTCCGGCATCGCGACCGGGGTCCGGAGCCACGCACATGGTGGGGCGACTTCCGAGGGAAGAAGTGCCGCACCGCGGTGCTGACTCTAGCGACAAAGCTCAGGGTCCAGAAGGGCCCAAGGCCGTCCGGACGCCAGAAAACCGCCCCACGATCGGGAGGTCTCCCGGCTTACCCGGCTGCGCTGGGTCTGCGACCGTGCAGCATGAGATCAGAGCAGAGCCTCGTGCCGCGTCGGGCGGTCCTGCTCGGCGTGCCCTTCCTGTACGTGGTGCTCGGGTTGTTGCACCCGACGGAGAACCCCGAGGTCGGCGACCCCACCGGGCTGTTCGTTGGCCTGCACATCGCGCAGCTGTTCCTGATCTGGGGTCTCGCGTACGTGCTGTGGCTGCTGGTGGAGGACCTGAGAAACCGCGCGGCCACGATCGCCCGCGCGCTGATCCTGCCCTTCGTGATCCTGTACACCGCGCTCGACGCGGTGCTCGGCATCGCGTGGGGGATCGTCGCCCAGACGGCGAACGGGATGTCGACTGTCGACCAGGCCGCGGCCGGCCGGCTCATCGTCTTGCTGAACAAACCCGAGCCCTCGGGCTACGTCTTGTACTTCGGCGCGGGTGTGCTCTGGCTCGCGGCTGCGCTGTCGGTCGTCATCGCGCTGCGGAACCGGGCCAGCGGCACAGCCCTCGTGCTGATGGCACTCGGTGCGCTCGTGTTCAGCCTCGGGCACGCCCGCCCCATGGGTCCGATCGGCATGTCGCTCTTCCTGGCCGGCATCGCCCTGGTCGAGTTCCACCCGCGCCGGGTCCCTGCTCCCGCCGCCGTGAGTGTCGGCTGAGGGACGGAAGCGTGAACGCCCAGGCGGCCGTCGTGGTCGCGCACGCCGCACACCTCGGGCCGGACGACGTCGTCGCCGTCGGGCTGCTGTCCGCCGCACCGATCGCGATCACCTTGCTTGTCCTGTTCGCGGGGCACTGGCGACGGGAGCCGGCGAGACGGGCGGGTGAACCAGGCCCACCGGAGCCGGAGCGCTGCTAGGCTCCCTGACTGTTTAGTCAGCCCTCGGGAGCCCTCATGGACAGCGACCTGCCCGGCGCCATCGCACCGACCCGCGCGCTCCCGCCCGCGGCCTACACCGACGGGCAGCTGTACGACGACGAGCTGCGGGAGATCTTCGGCCGCGGCTGGGCACTGGTCGGACACGTGTCGGAGCTGGCCGAGCCGGGTCAGTACGTCACGGCGACGCTCGGCCGTGAGCCGGTGATGGTGATCCGCGGCGCCGACGGGGAGCTGCGGACGCTGTCCAACGTCTGCCGGCACCGGGCGTCGACCATCCTCGAGGGGTCGGGCGCCTGCCGCTCGGCGATGCGGTGCCCGTATCACGGCTGGACCTACCACCTCGACGGGACGCTGGCCGCTGCGCCGTCCGCCCGCGGCTTCAAGGCGTTCGACCCGTCGACCGTGGCCCTGCCGCGCTTCCGTACCGCGGAGGTCGCCGGCCTGGTCTTCGCCTGCGCCGACCCCGATGCGCCTGCTCTGCGCGAGCTGCTGGGACCGGTCGAGGAGTTCCTCGTCTCGCTCGGCCTCGAACGGCTGGTGGTGCACCACTGGCCGCAGGGCGCGCGACGTCATGACGACTACCCGGAGAACTGGAAGATCCTGGCCGACAACTACCTCGAGGACTACCACGTACCGGTGGCGCACCCGGCCCTCGTACGTCTGCTCGACGTCAAGGAGACCGTCGCGGATCAGAACCTGTGGTCGGAGTGGTCGACGGTCCCGATGCGGACCAGACCGTCGCGCGACGCGCGGGAGCGCGAGTACCAGGAGCTGGTACGCCGGATGCCCGGTATGCCCGAGCGCTTCGAGGGGATGTGGGGCAACGTCCACATCTGGCCTGCGACGTTCATGGAGATCTATCCGCACCACATCGACACCTGGCAGCTCGAGCCGCTCGGTCTCGCCAGCACCCGCGCGAGCACGTTGACGCTCGTGCACCCCGACGCGACCGAGCAGGACCAGCGGGCACGGGCGCTGTGCCACGAGCTGCAGCACGACGTGATGGACGAGGACGTCGAGATCACGAGTCGGGTGCAGCGCGGGGTGCTCGCGCCGTCGTACGTCGCCGGCATCCTCAACGACGAGCAGGAGCCGTCGGTGATCCGGTTCCAGAGCCGGTTGCGGGAGTGCCTGCCGCGCATCGCCGCTCTCGAGGGCGGTGCAGCCGGTTGAGCCGGGGCGATGACGACTGGCTGTTCCTTCCGCCCGAGGTGGAGGCGCTGGTGCCCGCCCTTTTCACCGAGCTGACCGCTTCCGGCCCCAGTCCGGTCGACCTCGGTACGGAACAGGAACGGGTCGAGACCCTCGTCCTCTCCGGCGACGCGCTCGCGTGGCGCGACTACCTGCGCGCCTGTGTGGTGCGGCTCGAGGAGGCGGCTCCTGCGGAGGGCCAGGCCGACTCGTTCGCCACCCTGGTCGCGGTCCTGCGCGACCAGTACCTGCTCGCCCGGGCGGTCGTCGACCTCGACGACGACGACGAGGCCGCAAGCCGCCGGCTGACCCGGCTCGACGCCCGGTCCGTGGGTCGCTGAGGGCGCAGCCGCCCGGGTAGCGTGTGGCGATCGAGGACTCCTTGATCCCCGCGCGTACCGACCCCCGTGCATCGGTGCTGCGTCGGCGCGCCCAGCTGCTCGCCTGGGCGACCATCGGTTACAACGCGCTGGAAGCTGTTGTCGCGATCGGTGCGGGCGTCGTCGCGGGGTCCATCGCGCTGGTGTCCTTCGGGCTCGACTCCTGTGTCGAGGTCCTGTCCGCAGTAGCGGTGTCCTGGCAGTTCGCCGGGCGTGGTGTCCACTCGGAGGAGCGTGAGGCACGGACGCTGCGGCTGGTGGCGGTCGCGTTCCTCGCGCTGGCCGCGTACGTCGCGTTCGAGAGCACGCGAACGCTCGTGTTCAGCACCGAGCGAGCGGAGGAAAGCGCCGTCGGGATCGGCCTCGCCGCCGTGTCGCTCGCGGTTATGCCGGTGCTGAGCCTGGCGAAGCGCCGAACCGGCCGGGCGCTCGGTTCCGCTGCGGTGGTGGCCGACTCGACGCAGACGATGCTCTGCACGTACCTGTCCGGCGTGCTGCTGGTCGGCCTCGTGCTGAACTCACAGCTGGGTTGGTGGTGGGCCGATCCGTTCGCGGGTCTGGTCATTGCGGCAGTCGCCCTGCGCGAAGGCATCGAGGCGTGGCGCGGCGATACCGACTGTTGCTGACGGCGGCGCTCACCCTGGAGTTTCCTGAGGCTCAGGTGCATCGATGCCGACCAGCAATTGTTGGTGTTCGACCCTGTCGCACCCCCTTGCGCAGGCTGCGTCGTCTCAGGCCGCGCACGTTCCGCGCAGTGCCGAGATTCACCGCCAGATCGAGTCCGAGCCATGCCCGTCCCGGCAGCCGCACCGCCCACGGAGACAAGAGCGGACAGGATCGTCTTGCCGTCAGCCGGCGTGGTCTCGACGAAGGTCCTGACGAAGAGCGCCGGCGACCAGCTCGGCCTGGCGTTGGATCAGCCAGCGTCTCCTGGGTGTGCCGCGCCTGCGGGCCCGGCGTCGAGGCCCGAGTCGGTCGATACCGCCAGGGGGCGCAACTGGTGTTCAGGCTCATCGACCACGTGAGTGACGGTGGCAGCGTTTCCTTCTTGTCGACCGATCAGAGCCACGCTGCAATCAAGCGGGTGAGCCCCACGAGTTGGACGATCCGATGGGACGACAGCGGCGGTTGCAATCCGGAGTGCCCAGATCAGGACTTTGATGACCTCGTGGCCCGAGTTCCCTCCAGCCCGAACCCCTCGTGCGCAACGGTGGCTTTGAGAGACCGGTCATCGACGAACCCTGGATCAGTAGACGTGGTCGGAACTGACTGGCCCGCCGGTCAAGGTCGGCAATCGCTTGGGCCGGGACGGTCGCGACGTCTTGCCACAACTCAACGTTTCGACTCAGCTTCCTGCTCTGGGGAGACCCCAACGGCCCGCCACCACGCAGCCGGCTAAGCGTCATCTGGGGCGGCTCGGCAAGGACGCTCACCGTCGACGTCAGCTCCCAGCCGGAGTGGCGCCGGGTGAGCGTGCTGGTCTACGCCCGACATACCCACACCCGACTCGAATTCCGCGGGCTCACCGCCACAGACGCGGGTCCTGCGCTGGACGCGGTTCGAGTGGTGCCCAGGTCCAACTAGATCCAGCCCGATCGGCTCAGCAGCGGAGGTGGACCTGGTTGCGGCGGGGTGTTCGGTCGGGGTCGATCCAGGTGGGTGGGGTGAATTCGGGTCGGCGGTCGGTGCCGAGTCGGACGGTCCATTGGTTGCGGTGGATGACCCGGTGGTGGGTGCCGCAGAGCAGGACCCCGTTGTCGAGGCTGGTGGGTCCGCCGTCGGCCCAGTGCACGATGTGGTGCACGTTGCACCAGGAGGCAGGGCGTGGGCATCCGGGGAACGCGCAGCCGAGGTCGCGGATCTCGACGGCCCGGCGGAGTTCCTTGGTGAAGACCCGGATCGCCCGGCCGACGTCCAGCGGCACCCCGGCCGAGTTGAGCAGCACCGGCAGGATGGTGGTGTCGCAGGCGATCCGGCGGATGTCTTCGGCCGACAGCGGGGTGCCGGTGTCCAAGGTGCCGACCCCGACCGCGGTGGCGAGTTGGTGGTAGCCGATGGTGACGGCCAGGTGGGCGGGGAACCCGAACGAGGTCGGCGTCTGGTCCGAGCCCAGGGTGCGGCGGGAGATCTCGACCAGGGCGTCGGCCTGGCGTTGCCCGACGGTGCGCCGGTCGGACTCGCCGAACCCCTCGGCGAGCCCGCCGTGGTGGACCTGGGCGGTGGGTTTGGCGACGGGTTCCAACGCGGCCGAGACGACGGCCCAGGACTCGGGGTCGAGCTCGCCGCGCAGCCGGACCCTTCCCCGGTGGTCGGGGTTCGCGGTGAGGGTGTTGGCCCGGGACTCGTCGCGCCGTTCGGCCGCGGGCCAGCGCCTCGGCCTCGGCGGCCTCTGCCACGTCGGCGATGTCGGGGGCGAGGTGGGCCAGCAGGTGCTGGGCGTAGCCGGCGAGCACGTGGGCCGGGTGCTGGCCGGCCCAGTCCAGCATCAGCTGCTCCCCCTGACGGATCACCTCGGGACCCGACGGTCGGCGGGCAGGGCGTGGATGGCTTCGGCGATCACCCGGGCCTGGTCGGCATCGATCGCACCGGCCCCGAACGCGCCACGGTGGCATCGAGGCCGTGATCCAGCTCGGCGGCCAGGGTGGTGAGCTGGCGGGCGCGGGCCGGGCGGGCGGTCAGGGTGCCGGCCAGCCACCCGGTCGTCGAGGTTGCCCCGACGGTCTTGGCCAGGTCCCGCCGGGCCGCTTCGGCGACGGTCTTGGTCTGCCAGGCCTGCAACCGGCGGATCTGCACGTCCAGGTCCCGGACCAGCCCGCCCAGCTCGGAATCGCCGAGTGACCACAGGGCCGGGTCGCCGACCTGGTCCAGCCGGGCACCCAACCGGCGGCACACAGCTCGGCCACCGGGTGGACGGCGGGACTGATCGGCTGGTCGGACATGACACCAACCTAGACGCCGGCACCGACACTGCCCCGACCTCGAATCCCCTTGTCCACAAGGGGAATCCGGCAGCGATCGCCGCATCAGAGGGGACGTCACGCGCAGTTGCTGCGAGCGGGAGTTGGCCGAAATACCCCCCTGGGGTATCCTTCGCTGCGGAGGTCTGACATGGCTACGCACCCACCCACCCACGGCGGAGACGAGCACGCACTCGAAGGCTCCGCGCTGACCTGGATGGCAGTCACCGCGACCGCGCACTGTCTCACCGGCTGCGCCATCGGCGAGGTGCTCGGCATGGTCATCGGCACTGCACTCGGGTGGAGCAACCTGGCCACGATCATCCTTGCCATCGTCCTGGCCTTCGTCTTCGGATACGCCCTGACGATCCGCTCGGTCCTCGCGGCCGGACTCGCCTTCGCCGCCGCGGTGCCGATCGCCCTGGCCTCGGACACGCTCTCGATCACCGTCATGGAGATCGTCGACAACCTGGTCCTCGTCCTGATCCCCGGCGCCATGCACGCCGGCCTGGCCAGCTGGCTGTTCTGGGGCGCGCTCGCCTTCAGCCTCGCTGTCGCTTTCGTCGTCACCGTCCCGGTCAACCGCTACCTGATCGCCCGCGGGCGTGGTCACGCGGTCATGCACGACCTGCACGGAAATCACTGAGGAGGCTGGGCAAATCGGCTCGGTTCTGGGTACGCTTGTCGGGTCGTGCTGGCCCGCTTGCGCAGTGGCCGCACACATGCGTGGCCCTGGACCCCGGTCGCGACCCCCGAAGCAGTCGGCCGGGGCTGGGACGAGTCCTATAGCGCGCTCATTCCCCCCGGCCGACCCTTCGGGTGCGAATCAGCGGCCGTCGTCGGCCGCCTGCTCCTCGAGGCTGCGGACGACCTCGTGCGCCACGTCCCGGAGCTTGGTGTTGCTGTCCCTGGACAGCCGCACCAGGAAGCGGAAGGCACCGTCCTCGGTGAGCGTGTACCGCTCCATCACGATGCCGATGGCCTGGCCGATCTCCCTCCGGGTGACGAGCGCCTGGTTGAGGTCGTGCTCCATCCGCGCCCGGCCCATCGCGACCGCCGCGTGCGTCGCGAACAGCTGACCCAGGTGTCGATCGTCGTGGGTGAAGCTCTCCAGCCGGGTGGAGTAGCAGTTGAGCGCCGCGGTGACGTGCTCGTCGGCGATCAGCAGGAACGCCATCCGCGCGCGGACGCCGAGGCTGCGGGCACGAGGGGCGAACTGCGGCCACCGATCCGCGTCGTCCACGTTGCCGACCACCACCGGCTTCTCCTCGGTGAGCGCCTCGTAGCACGGGCCCTCGTGGGTCTCCCGCTGGATGTCGTCGAGCTCACGCACCAGGTCGCTTGACGCAGCGATGGTGTCCAGCCGTCCGTTGCGGTGCAGTCGGAAGATGCTCGCGTGCTCGACACCGGGCACGGTGCCGATGACCGTCGCCACCACGCCGTCCAGGGTTTCCTGCAGGGACGGCTCCTCGTTCAGCCGGTTGGCGACGTCCGCCAGTGCGTCAGCGACGTCGAACGACTCCGATGGCACTGGCTCGCCTCCTTCCCTCGGACGCGGACAGCCCGCGAACAACCGAGACTACGCGGGGTGCGCGATCCTGGTGTTGTTGCGCGGGTCTTGTGCCGTCGACGCCGTCGGAGGATCGTGCAGGCGACGGGCGGGCTCGCCGCCCCCGGCCCAGGGGAGGCCGTCATGGCATTCACATTCTTCGTCTCGCAACGACGCCCAGCGCGTCGCCTCGTCGTCGGCCTCGCGGTCCTGGGGCTGATGGCCGGCACGGCCGCCGCCGCCCCGGCCAATGCTGCGCCCGGTCGCAACGACATCACCGCGCACACTCGGCACGAGAGCTACGACAGCGGCCAGCAGTTCATCGTCCGCGGCCTGGTGACGATCAACGGTCACGCGTCCCGCCCCGGACGGCTGGTCAAGATCCAGTCGTCGACGGCATCGGGCTGGCGGGACCTGCCCGGGGTGCAGGTCCGTACCAACAGCGACGGGCGCTACCGGGTGCGCGTGATCCTGTTCCAGGACGGCGAGCGCGTCCTGCGCGCGGTGGGCAAGCGTCCGGGCAACGTTCCCAACCTGTACGAGCGCTTCACGGTGTGCATCGACTGCGACTTCGACGACGTGTGAGCGTGACCCGTCGGGTGCGTCAGTGGCGAGGTCCTCGGCTCACGGTCGGCCTCGCGGCTGGTGTGGTCGCCGTCCTGCTGGTGTCGACCGGTCCGGTGAGTGCCGGGCCGGGCACCGACGTGGCCGGCTCGACGGGCGCGGGCGCCGAACAGCAGTCTCGGGTCGAGCGAAACCCGGCGTTCGCCGACCGGGTTCCTCGGCGGACCAAGCAGGTCGTACGCACCATCAGCAGCCGGGTGTGGTGCGACCACGTCTGGTGCACGGTCACCCAGGTGTGGCGCAAGCGGGCCGACGGGCAGTGGGTGATTGTTCGCCGGTTCCGGTCGTCGATCGCGCCGAACGGTTTCGGTAAGCAGCGTGAGGGGGACATGCGGTCGCCGAGTGGCATCTACCGGATCCGGATCACCTTCTCGACCGGCAGGCACGCCCCGGGATCGATGCCGTGGCGACGACGTCTGCCCACGTCGATCGTGACCAACCACCCGGACCGGCTGTACAACACCTGGATCGAGGAGCGGGGCCGTACCGACGGCGACCGGCTGTCGATGCGCAACGGCTTCATCGTCAACTACAACCACCCGCGCCTGCGCCCCGGCGTCGGGCCCAGACCGGTCCCTGGCAAGGGGTACGGCATCTTCTACCACACCTCGATGCCAGGTCATCCGTGGTCGCCGACCGAGGGATGCACCAAGCTCGGCAACCCGGCGGCGATGCGCTGGGTGGTGCGGTGGTTGGACCCGGCCGCATATCCCCGGGTGGTCCAAGGGCCGTGAGCCGACCGCCTCGCGCGTGAGACGCTGCGATCGTGGACACCGGGGTTCGCGATGCTCGGGCCGCCTTCGAGCGGCGGGCCTGGCGGGACGCGTACGCCCAGCTGGAAACGGCGGACCGCGAAGCAGGACTCGAGGTGCACGACCTCGAGCGGTGGGCGATCACCGCCCTCCTCGTCGGCGCCGACAGCGAGAGCGCCGACATCTGGACCCGCGCGCACGACGAGTGGGTACGCCACGGCGCACCCGAGCGCGCGGCGCGATGCGCCTTCTGGCTGGGCTTCGGACTGCTCAGCCGGGGCGAGGCGGCCCGCGGCGCCGGCTGGCTGGCACGGGCGCAGAAGCTCGTCGACGAGGCTGGTCCGGACTGTGCGGCACGTGGCTACCTGCTGGTGCCGCACGGGCTGGGGTGCCTCGGCGACGGTGATCCCGCGGCCGCGCTCGCCGCCTTCGTCGAGGCCGGCGATCTCGCGGCACGCTTCGGCGACCAGGACCTCCTGACGCTCGCGCGGATGGGACGCGGCCAGGCGCTGATCGCGCTGGGATCGGTGTCCGAGGCTGTGGGCCACATCGACGAGGCGATCGTCGCGGTCACCGCCGGTGAGGTGTCACCGCTCGTCATGGGCATCGTCTACTGCGCGGCCATCGAGGCGTGCCAGGACATCTTCGACCTCAGCCGCGCGCAGGAGTGGACCGCGGCCCTCGACCGCTGGTGTGCGTCGCAACCAGACCTCGTTCCGTACCGCGGGCAGTGCCTGATTCACCGGACCGAGATCATGGCGATGCACGGCGCGTGGCCGGATGCCGCGGACGAGGCGCGTCGCGCGTGCGACCAGCTGGCGGGCGAGCCGGCCGTGGGTGATGCCTTCTATCAGCGGGCCGAGCTGCACCGGCTGCTGGGCGAGCACGCCGCTGCCGACTCCGCCTACCGCGAGGCGACGCGCTGGGGCCGCGAACCGCAGCCGGGACTGGCGCTGCTGCGCCTCGCCCAGGGACAGCCCGATGCCGCCGCGGCGGGAATCCGGCGGGTCGTCGACGAGGCACGCGGCCCCGTGGCCCGGTCCCGGGTGCTAGGCCCGTTCGTGCAGATCATGGTGGCCGTCGGCGACGTCGCGGCGGCACGGGGCGGCGCCGACGAGCTGGGTGCCCTCGCCGCCACGCTCGACGCACCGTACGTGCACGCGCTGGCCGGGCACGCCACCGGTGGCGTGCTCGTGGCCGAGGGCGACTCCCGCGCCGCGCTGCCGGTTCTCCGCGCGGCCTGGACGGCCTGGCGCGCGCTCGAGGCGCCGTACGAGGCTGCCCGGGTCCGGGTGCTGATCGGCTTGGCCTGCCGTGCGCTCGGCGACACCGACACCGCGGAGATGGAGCTCGACGCGGCCCGGCTCGGCTTCGAGCAGCTCGGTGCCAGCACGGACGTCGCCCGCGTCGAGGCACTGGCACGCCCCGAGCGCGAGACGATCGCTGCCGGACTCACCGGGCGCGAGATGGAGGTGCTCGCGCTCGTCGCCAAGGGCAGGACGAACCGTGAGATCTCGGCAGCCCTGGTCATCAGCGAGCACACGGTGGCACGCCACGTGCAGAACATCTGCGCCAAGCTCGGCGTCTACTCACGCACCGCCGCGACCTCGTTCGCCTACGAGCACCACCTGGTGTGAGCAGAACTGACCACTCGGCGCGTACGGGTTGGTGGATTCTGGCGATGCCGGCACCGGTGGTCCGGGGCCACTGTCGGGTCCATGACCACGACCCAGATGGAGTCCGCGCCGCCGACGGTCGACGTGCTGAGCGCCAGGTTCGGCGCCCTCTTCGAGGACTTCGAGCCGGCCGACCTGTTCGCACCCGACGCGTTCTTCGACCTCAACATGCCCGTCTGGCGGTTCCAGCTCGAGGGCGGTGACGCGTTCGCGGCGCAATTGCGCTCGATCGCGCACGGTCCGGTCCGGCTGGACGTGCTGCGCACCGTCGCGACCTCGACCGGCTTCGTCACCGAGCACGAGGAGCATCAGTCCGTGGACGGCGAGGACCTCTCGGCCCGGCGGATGTGGCTGTGCGAGGTGCGAGACGGCAGAATCGCCGAGGTCGTGGGCTACTGCAGCGGCGAGTGGGACGAGGCGCTGCGCGCCCGCCACGCGGTCGAGGCACCGATGGTGCGGTCATGACCGCCATCGCCGGGCTGGACGGCGACGTCCGGGACGTCCCCGCCGCGGAGCTCGAACGACTGCGTACCCGACTCGACGGCCGGGTGCTGAACGCGGACGACCCTGGGTGGGACGCCGCGGTGCTGATCTGGAACGGCATGGTGGCGAGCCGGCCCGCGCTGGTCGTGCAGCCTGCTTCCGCGCGCGACGTGGCGGTGGTCGTCGACTTCGCCCGTGCGCACCGGCTGCTGCTCAGCGTGAAGGGCGGCGGCCACAACATCGCCGGCACCGCCCTCGCCGAGCGTTGCCTGGCGCTCGACATGGCGCTGCTCCGAGATGTCAGCGTCGACCCGGACAACCGGCTCGTGCACGTCGGGTCCGGATGCCTGCTGGCAGAGGTCGACGCCGCCACGCAGCAGCACGGGATGGCCACGGTGCTGGGCTTCGTGTCCGACACCGGCGTCGCCGGGCTCACGCTCGGCGGAGGGTTCGGGTACCTGGCCCGCCGGTTCGGCTGGGCGGTCGACAACCTGGCCGAGGTCGAGGTGGTGACGGCCGACGGACAGGTCCGGGTCGCCAACGCCGACTCACACGCCGATCTGTTCTGGGCACTTCGAGGTGGGGGGGGCAACCTCGGTGTCGTCACCCGGTTCAGCTTCCGCCTGCACGACGTCGGTCCCACCGTGACGGCTGGGCTGATGGCGTGGAGCGCCGATCGTGCTGCCGAGGTGCTGGCGACGTACCGCCGGGTGACCGAGACGGCGCCGCGGGAGCTGACCGTGGGGGCCATGATCCGGCTGGCGCCGCCGGCGCCGTTCGTGCCGCAGGAGTGGCACGGCCGGCCGATCATCGGACTCCTGGTCTGCCACAGCGGGCCGGACACCGACAGCGACCTCGCGCCGTTCCGGGCCCTCGGCGACCCCGTCTTCGACCTGGTGCAGCAGCGGTCGTACGTGGAGCAGCAGTCGCTGGTGGACGGCACCGAGCCGCACGGCCAGCACTACTACTGGAAGGCGGAATTCCTCCCCGGGCTGACCGACGGCTTCCTCGACCGCTTCCGCGAGCACGCGCTGCGGGTGCCCACCGTGTTGTCGGAGTCCGTCCTGCTGCACATCGGCGGCGCGCTGAACGACCGCGCGGACGACGACGGCGCGGTCGGGAACCGCGACGCCCGCTTCGTCACCGGCTTCGCCGGCAGCTGGATGCCGGGCGACGCCCCCGACCAGCACATCGCCTGGGTGCGGGCGGGGTGGGACGCGATCAAGCCGTTCTCGACCGGCGGCAACTACGTCAACTTCCAGCTGGCCGACGACGACGACGCCCGCACCGCCGCGGCGTACCGCGGAAACCTCGAGCGGCTCCGACGGGTCAAGGCGGCCTGGGACCCGTCCAACCTGTTCCGGGTCAACCGCAACGTCACCCCGGCCACGGACGCGGAACCCGCGCGCTCCGGCTGATCAGGCCGCGAGCGTGCGGCAGAGGTTCTCGGCGGAGCTCACGACACGATCGCGAACAGCACCCCCGCGACGGCGAAGCTGACGACGGAAAGGATCGTCTCCAGCACGGTCCAGGTCTGGAGGGTCTGCTTCACCGTCATGTTGAAGTACTTGGCGATGATCCAGAAGCCGCCGTCGTTGACGTGGCTCGCGATGATCGAGCCGGAGGCGATCGCCATCGCGATCAGCGACAGCTGGAGCTGGCTGTAGTCGAGGTCGGCCACCAGTGGGCCGACGATCCCGCCGGTGGTGACGATGGCGACCGTCGCCGAGCCCTGTGCCAGCCGTAGCCCGCAGCTGATCACGTACGCCAGCACGATGGTGGGCAGCCCCGCGTCCGACATCGTCTCGGCGAGGGCCTCGCCGATGCCGGTGGCCGCGATCACCGCGCCGAAGAACGCGCCCGCGCCGACCACGAGCAGCAGCATCCCGACCGGACGCAACGAGTCCGAGGTGATGGTGCTCAGCTCGGCGACACTCGTGCCGCGGCGCACGCCCAGCAGCCAGAAGGACAGCAGCACCGCGGCCAGCAGGGCCACCGCCGGCGTGCCGATGAAGGTCAGCAGGCTGGTCCACGGGCTGTCCTCGGCGAGGGCGACGGTGCCGAACGTGGCGCAGAGGATCAGCACCAGCGGCGTCGCGATCAGGGCCCCGACCAGCGCGAGGGACGGCGCGGCCGGCGCGACGTCCACGTCGGTACGAGTCTCCACCGGCTTCGTCTCGACCGCGGTTCCGCTCCGGTACGGTTCCGACGCCCCGTGCCCCTCGGCGGCGGCGATGAAATCGTCCGGGACCTCCACGTACACCCGCCGGCCGATCCAGCCGCCCCACGCGAGCCCCGCGACCGCGAAGCCGGGCAGCCCGCAGACCAGGCCGATGAGGATCAGCCAGCCGAGGTCGACCCCGAGCAGCCCGCCGAGCGCCACCGGTCCGGGGTGCGGTGGCAGGAACGCGTGCGTCATCGAGAGACCGGCGAGCATCGGCATCGCGTACAGCACCAGCGAGCGCCCACCGCGCCGGGCGGCCACGTGCACCAGCGGCGCCAGAACGAAGATCCCGATGTCGAAGAACACCGGCACACCGCAGATCAGGCCCAGCAGGCCGAGTGCGACCGGCGCACCGCGCTCACCGAACACACCGAGCAGCCGCGACATCAAGACGTCCGCGCCACCGGACCGTTCCAGCAGTGCTCCGAGCACGGTGCCGAGCCCGATGATCACGGCGATGTGACCGAGGATGCCGCCGAAGCCGGTCTCCAGCACCGACTCCGACGGATTCAGTGGTGTCCCGACCAGCTCCTCGACCGACAGACCCGCGGCCAGCGCGAGCGCGAACCCGGTCAACAGCAGGGCGATGAACGGCTCCAGCTTCATCCTGATGATCAGCACGAGCAGGACGGCGACGGCGACCGCGCACAGGGTCAGCAGCCCGGGTGTCGTGTCCCGCAGCCAGCTCACGAGGTCTTCCATGGCGCACGTCCCTCTCGGTGGATCGGTCAGCGGTCGTGGGTCATCGGAGCCGGAGCGCACGCCCCGGCAGAGCACCCGTCGGTTCCCCCTGGTCGATCGTCGGAACTCCCGCCACGAGCACGTACGGGATGCCGGCCGCCCGTTGCCGAGGCTGCTCGAAGGTGGCGGTGTCGGCCACCGTGTGCGGGTCGAGGACGACCAGGTCGGCGACGGCGCCGACCCGAACGACACCCCGGTCGTCGAGCCCGAGACGCTGGGCCGCCCGGCCGGTGAGGTGCGCCACGCACTGCTCCAGCCCGAGCAGGCCCAGCTCGCGGACGTAGCGAGCGAGGTAGCGCGGGAACGTGCCCCATGCGCGGGGGTGTGGCCGGCTCCCGACGAGGATGCCGTCGCTGCCGCCGGTGTGCCGCGGGTGGACCATGATCGACTGCACGTTCTGCTCGTCGCCGACGTGCTGCAGGATCGTCGTCGCCAGCTGGTCGCGGCGCAGCACGTCGACGAACACGTCGAACGGTGCGCGCCCCTCGTCGGCCCCGATGTCGGCGACCGTCCGCCCGACGTAAGGCTCCAGCGCCCCGTCGGCGACCCCGCTGACCTGGACCGTGGCCCAGTCGACCGTGACGCCGTGGCACCCGTCCGACCCGTCCCGCTCGGTCGCCTGCCGGATCCGGGCCAGCGCGTCGTCGTCGTCCAGCCGGGCCAGGGTGGCGTCGGGACCGCCGGCGCTCGACCAGCTGGGCAGCAGCGCCGACAGGGTGGTCGACCCCGGTAGGTAGGGGTACGTGTCCAGCGACAGGTCGCAGCCGTCGGCGACCGCGGCATCGACCAGCGCCAGCAGCTCGCCGGCCCGGCCGCGGTTGGGTGCGAAGTTCATGGTGGCGTGGGTGAGGTGCAGCGGGCAGCCGCTGCGGCTGGCCACGTCGACCGCCTCCGCGTACGCCTCCAGCGCGCCGGCACCGTAGGAACGGGTGTGTGGCGACCAGTAGCCGCCCCGCTCCGTGACGACGTCGCACAGCGCGACCAGCTCGTCGGTGGACGCGTACATGCCCGGCGTGTAGGTCAGCCCGCTGGACATCCCGGCCGCGCCCTCGGTCATGCCCTGCGCGACGACCCGCTGCATCTGCTCGACCTCCGCAGCGGTGGCGGGGCGGTCGTCGGCACCGACCACCAGCAGCCGGACCGTGCCCTGTGGCACCAGGTAGACCGCATTGCAGGCGATCCCCTGGTCGAGCCGGTCGAGGTACTCCCCGACCGTGCGCCAGCTGAAGACCTCGTCGTCCGGGTTTCCGTTCCAGCCGGCGATCTGGCGGCGGACCTGCGCGAGCACGCGGTCGTCCACCGGTGCGTACGCGAGACCGTCCTGACCGATCACCTCGGTGGTGACCCCCTGGCTGGTCTTGGCCTCGTGCAACGGGTCGGTGATCAGCGGCAGGTCCGAGTGCGCGTGCATGTCGATGAAGCCGGGCGTGAGCACGTGGCCGGTCGCGTCGATCACCCGGCTCGCCGACGTGCCGAGCTCACCCGGTGGCGCCAGCCGCTCGATGCGCCCGTCGGCGAGCGCGACGTCGGCAGGGAACCCCGGCGCCCCGGTGCCGTCGATGACGGTGCCGCCGAGGATCAGTACGTCGCTCATCCCCCCTCCTCAGAACCAGGTCGTCACGAGGTCGATGACCTGCGGCCGCTGGGCGCCTGCGTCCGCCACGACCGGGATGAGGCGCCACTTGTCCAGCGCGGTGCACGGGTGCGAGAGGCCGAGTCGCACCACGCTGCCGACCGGCAATGCCTCGGGGTCGTCGTCCACGAGGTGCAGGAAGGCGTGCTGGTCGTTGACCGCACTGATCGCCGAACCGTCAAGCCAGGCATGGCTCTGCGCCGGGTCGACGCCGACGACCAGCTGTGCCGTCGGCAGCCCCTCGTCGACGGAGACGTCACGCTTGCCCGCGTCGAGCAGGGCGAGACCGGGCTCGGGCCGGGACAGCACCCTGGCCCAGGCGTGCATCGCCGAGCGCAAGGTGCCCGCGAAGGGGGAGATGCTGGCGTAGAAGCCGTCGTCGTGCACGACGTAGGCCCCGGAGCGGAGCACGACGGTCGTCGGCGTGCCCCGTGCACCGTCCGGGTCGGCGAGGTGCCCGCAGTGCGCGACCACCTCGTCGGGGTAGGCGCTGCCGCCGACCGTGACGATGGCGCGGCCGGCGGCGTACAGCCCCTCGTCGTCCAGCCGCCGGTGCAGGGCGGCGACGTCGTCGAGGTAGGCACCTACTGCGTGCAGCCCTGCGGGTGAGCGGTCGTGGGCGAGCGCGCCTTCGTACCCGCCGACCCCGGCCACCCGCAGCCATGGCGACGCGTGCACCGCGCGGGCCACCTCCACCGCGGCGTCCACCGAGCGCGCACCGGTGCGGCCACCGTCGGCGCCGAGCTCCACCACGACGTCGACCGGTCGCGCGGGTGCGGCCATGTCGAGCGGTCCCGTCATCGCCCGCACGGTCTGCAGGCCGTCGGCCCAGCAGGTGACGGAGAAGGCCGGGTCGGCGTCCTGCTCGCGGCAGACCCACGCGATGCCGACCGGGTCCACCAGTGCATTGGCCAGCAGCACCCGGGTGACACCGGCGGCCCGTCCGACCTGGACCTGCCACGGGGTCGCGAGGGTGATGCCCCAGGCGCCGGCGTCGAGCTGGCGGGCCCACAACCGCGGGGCCATCGTGGTCTTGCCGTGCGGGGCGAGCGCGACGCCGGCTCGCGCGGTCCACTCGGCGAGCACGACGAGGTTGTGCGCCAGCGCCGACTCGTCCAGCGTCAGCACCGGGGTGGTGAACTCCGCCAGCTCCGGTCGGCTGTCGAGGAAGTCGACCGCGGTCGTCCCCCACGCGCGCGGCGGGAGGCTCTTGCAGCCGGGACCGAGCAGGGCGGTGTCCGGCTCGAGGGACGTCATCGGCCACCACCCTGGCAGAACGGGAGGTACCGTGCAGATCGCCCAAGAAGGCCAGGGAGAGGACGCGTTCGTGAGCGGCAAGACACAGGTGAGCACCGACGACGCGCCGGCCCCGGCCCACACGTTCTCGCAAGGGGTGCGCAAGGGCCCCCTGCTGCAGGTGTCCGGGCAGGGACCGGTGGACCCGACGACGGGTGCGTACGTGCACGTCGGTGACGTGGCCGGGCAGACCCGGCGGACGCTCGCGAACGTGCAGGCGATCCTGGCGGCCGGCGGTGCGTCGGTGGACGACGTGGTGATGCTGCGGGTCTACCTCACGAGCCGCGACGACTTCGGCGCGATGAACGATGCGTACGGCGCCTTCGTCGCCGGGCACGTCACCGACGGCGTGCTGCCGTGCCGCACGACCGTGTTCACCGGTCTGCCGCGCGAGGAGATGCTGGTCGAGATCGACGCGCTGGCGGTGGTGGGCTGACGGGTGCCAGCTCGTCGAGCGTCACCCGGTCTCCGGGCGGCGCCACAGGGCCGGCGGCGCTGGTGACTCCGCTTCGAGCGGGGGACCCTCGACGATTCGTCCGCCCTCCAGCAGCAGGACCCGGTCCGCGAGTGTCCCCGCGGGATCCACCAGCTCGGCCGTGATCGTCAGGCGGTCCCGGGACCACGCACGCACCTCGATCGGCGTCTCACGCCCGTCGTCGAGCGCGGTGAGGACGATGCGGCCCGTGCCGCCGCGCAGGCGTCGCTGGAAGGACAGGCGTAGTCGCCGTCCGTCGCCGTCCCGTACGTACGTGCCTGCCACGGACGTGTCGAGCGGGTCGACGTCACCGCGCATGGTGGGACGCGTCCGCGTGGCCACGTCTCGCGTCAGGCTGGTGCGCAGTCGGCTCCCGTAGGTGCGGACGTGCTCGCGCGTCGCTGGCGTCATCGTGCCCTTGGCGTCTTGGTCCCAGCCCCAGCCGTCGGCGACGAGCTGCAGGAGGCTCTGCAGCGCGAAGTAGTCCTCTCGCGCCGACGTGGACAGGAACAGCCCACCGCCGGTCCCGAAGTACCAGTCGCGAAGATCCTCGGCGAGCTCGTCCACGCCCTGCGCGGACAACGATGCGGTGTGCCCGTACTTGGCCAGCGGCCCGAGCCGGCGCCACAGGTCCTGGTAGGCGACGATGCGTTTCTGGCGAAGGTCCGCGTCGTAGTCCAGCGCCAGCTTGTGGCGCGTCCCGATGTAGGTGGCGACACCGGAGAGCAGTGCCCCGGTCGCGAGGGTGAGGATGGTGATCCAGACCGTGCTCATGTCACCACCTCGAGCCTGAGCCCTGCCTCGGCAGCAGAATATCGGGCCCGTTCGTGCCGCTGCTGGCAGAGGGAGTAGGACGTGCGCCCGGTCGGTGCTACGACGACGGGCCGATGGCGGACTGCCCGTGCCGGGCAGCAGGGTGACCATGCCTGCTCACCACTCGCCAACCTGGAGTCCCGATGAACCGCATCCGCACCACCCTGGCCGCCACCACGATCGCCGTCGTCGGGCTCACCGGCGTCGGGGTCGCCCCCGCCTTCGCGGGTGACGACGAGGTGATCCGCCGGGGGGACTGCTCCGGCAGCGCCAACTGGAAGCTCAAGGTCAAGACCGACGACGGACGCCTCGAGGTCGAGGGCGAGGTCGACAGCAACGTCAGCGGTCAGACCTGGCACTGGCGCATCCTGCGCAACGGCAACGTCGCCGCCCGCGGCACCGCACAGACCACCGGCCGCAGCGGCTCGTTCTCGGTCGAGCGCCGGGTGACCAACGGCGCGGGCAACGACCGGATCGGCTTCCGTGCGCGCAACGCCCGGACCGGTCAGACCTGCAGCGGCAACCTCACGTTCTGAGGGCCGCCGCCGCGACCCGCTCCAGCGGCACCGACTCGTCCCACAGCTCCGCCACGGCTGGGCTGCCGACGATCGCCCTGACGGGATCGATGGCGTCCCAGTCGTTGGCGTGCATGCCGGCGAGGACCTGACCGGCCCGGACCCAGAAGGCGGTGAACGTCCGCGGTTCGGCGGCGCGGCGTACGACGACCTCGTCGTATCCCTCGGGGCCGACACTGCCGACGTACTCCATGCCGAAGTCGTACTGGTCGGTGAAGAAGTACGGCAGCCGGTCGTAGCTCACGCCCGAGTCGAGCATGCTCCGGCCGGCGGCCGCGCCCTGCTCGATGGCGTTGTCCCAGTGCTCGACCCGCAGGTGCCGGGCCAGCCGCGGGTGGTAGGCGTTGGCCACGTCGCCGGCCGCGTAGACGTCGGACACCGAGGTGCGCAACCACTCGTCGACGACGATGCCGTTGTCGACGTCGATGCCTGCTGCCTCGGCCAGCTCTGTGCACGGCACCGCGCCCACGCCCACCACCAGCAGGTCGGCGACGACCGTGGATCCGTCGCCGAGTCGTAGTACCGTCCGCCCGCCGTCGGTCTGGATCGACGACACCGTGCAGCTCACCCGCAGGTCGACCCCGTGGTCCTCGTGCAGGGAGACGAACTCCTGGGCGACCTCCGGGCCGAGCACCCGCAGCAGCGGCAGCTCGAGGGTCTCGAGCACGGTGACGTCCAGGCCCTTGTTCCGTGCGGCCGAGGCCACCTCCAGGCCGATCCAGCCGCCACCGATGATGGCCAGCCGGCGCTCGGGCGTGAAGGCCGCCACCAGGTGCTCGGCGTCCTCGATGGTCCGCAGGTACGTCACCGGCGCGCCGGCGTCGTCGGCGATCGGCAGGTGCCGCGGGACGGAGCCGGTCGCGATCAGCAGCTTGTCGTAGTGGTGCTGCTCGTCTCCGGCCGTGACCGTGTGGCCGGCGGTGTCGATCGCGGTCACCGTCGTGCCCAGGTGCAGGTCGACGTCGTGCTCGGCGTACCACTCCTGCGAGTGCGTGAACACCGAGTCGAGCGGGTCGTCCCCGTTCAGGAAGCCCTTGGACAGCGGCGGTCGCTCGTACGGCAGGTGCTGCTCCTGGCCGAGCACCGCGATCCTGCCCCCGAAGCCTTCGGTGCGCAGCGCCTCCACTGCCTTGGCCGCGGTCAGCCCGGCACCGGCGACCAGGAAGGTGCGGTTGTCCGTGGTCGTCATCGGGTCTCCCTACGGGTACGGGCCAGCGCCAGGAACTCCGCGCGCGCCGCGGCGTCGTCATGCAGGGCGCCGGACACCGCCGACGTCACCGTGCGGGTGCCGGTGGCGCGCACCCCCCGCAGTGTCATGCACGTGTGGTCGGCCTCGATGACGACGCCCACGCCGTGCGGCGCGAGCTGGTCCTGGAGGTGGTCGGCCACCTGCATGGTCAGCCGTTCCTGAGTCTGGGCCTGGTGCGCAAAGTAGTCCACCACCCGGGCGAACTTCGACAACCCGAGGATCCGGTCGCCGGGGAGGTAGCCGATGTGGGCGACACCGACGAACGGCAGCAGGTGGTGCTCGCACAGGGACCGGACCGGGATGTCCTCGACCAGCACCAGCTCCTGGTAGCCGTTGGTGTTCGGGAACGTGGTGAGGTCGAACGGCGGTGCTGCCAGCAGCTCGGCGAGCGCCTGTGCCATCCGCCGCGGGGTCTCGGCCATCTCCGCGGTGCCGATCGGCTGCCCGAGGGCGACCAGCAGGTCGGTGGCCGCTCGCTGTGCGGCGGTCAGGTCGATCGGCCGCTGGTGGGAGAGCGGGGGGCCACCGGTGACCAGGTGCGGGCGGTCCAGCCCGGCTGCATGGCTCATGTGGAACTCCGTTCTAAAAGAGGATAGAGTTGACGTTAGTAGCGACGGAGGCTTTCGTCAATGGATCTGTCTGTTAGAGCTCGGCATGGGTGAGGAGTTCGCCGCGCAGGTGTCCGGGGTCGGCGCGCTGGCCGAGCCGGTCCGCCGGGCGCTGTACCTCTACGTGTCGTCCCAGGCCGACGACGTCAGCCGCGAACAGGCCGCGGAGGCCCTCGAGCTGCCGCTGCACTCGGTGAAGTTCCATCTCGACCGGTTGGTCGACGAGGGTCTGCTCGACATCGAGTTCCGCCGGCTGTCCGGCCGCTCCGGCCCTGGCGCCGGCCGGCCGGCGAAGCTGTACCGGCGCTCCCAACGGCAGCTGACCGTCTCGCTGCCCGAGCGCCGCTACGACCTGGCCGGTGAGGTGCTGGCCGAGGCGATCGACCGGGCGAAGACCGAGGGCATCGGAGTGGGCCAGGCCGTGCTGGAGGTCGCGACGGCCGAGGGCCGTCGCCTCGCGGCAGCCAGCGACGTGGCGGGCTCCGAGCTGGAACGGGCTGCCGGCGTGCTGGAGCGGCACGGCTACGAGCCGCGGGTGCGGGACACGTCGATCTGCCTCGCGAACTGTCCGTTCGACCAGCTGGCCCGTACCCACACCGAGCTGGTCTGCTCGCTCAACCACGCGCTCATCGACGGCGTCCTCGACGGGCTGGGCTGCGACGGTCTCGAGGCTGTCCTCGACCCGCAACCGGGACTCTGCTGCGTGACGACCCGCGCCCGCGCCTGAGGGCTCCCCAAAGGGCAGTACCGACCCGTCGCACCCCGCTGGATGCTGGCCGTATCCGCTGTGCCGCTACGGGGCGGCACCAGGAAGGAGACGTCATCGTGCGACGAGCAGCTGCTCTCCTCGGAGGAGTCACCACCGCCGTGGTGGCACTGGCAGGTTCGGCCGCGACAGGCGCGACGGCCGTGGGTGCGGCAGCACCCGGCGGCGGCGCCACGCAGCTCGGGGCCGTGCTGGTCGGTGGGAACGAGGTCCCCGGACCGGGGGACCCGGACGGCTGGGGGCTCGCGGACGTGAGCGTTGACAAGCAGGAGGTCTGCTGGCGGATCAGTGTGCAGGGCGTCGGCCCGATCACGGCCGCCCACATCCACCCCGGACCCGCCGGCGTCTCCGGACCGGTCGCGGTCCCGCTCGAGCCGTTCCGTCGGGGCTGCACGGACGTGCGACCCAGGACGGCCCGCTTCATCGCCGAGCACCCGACGCAGTTCTACGTCAACGTGCACAACGCGGGCTTCCCGTCCGGCGCGCTGCGGGGCCAGCTGGAGCCCTGACCCACGAACGTGTTCAGCCTCCTGACAGGGGCCCGGCGCCAGTGTCTCCGTGAGACCGGGCGTCGGCGCCGGGTCCCGTGGAGGGAGCAGCCCATGAACACGATCATGCGCACGATGTCCGCCACCACGACGGTGGCACTCCTGGCCTCGCTCGGGGTGGCGGCGGGCCTCGCTGCCCGTTCCGCCCCGGGCCAGGCCGCCGCAGACGCAGGACAGGCGAGGTGCGAGCAGCCGGGACCGTACCCGCTGCCGCACGGCGCCGAGCCGGTCGACCTCGACCCGGCGGACTTCAGCACGCACATCGACAACCCGTACTGGCCGATGTCGCCGGGCACCCGGTGGGAGTACGTCGAGACGAACAGCGACGGGTCCCGGGAGCACGTCACGGTCACCGTCACGCATCGCACCAGGACGATCCGCGGCATCGAGGCACGCGTCGTGCACGACGTCGTGCACGAGCACGGGCAGCTGGTCGAGAACACCGTCGACTGGTACGCGCAGGACAGCGGAGGCACCATCTGGTACCTCGGCGAGTTCACCCGCGAGTACGAGGACGGCGAGGTCGTCAGCACCGACGGGTCGTTCGAGTACGGCGTCGACGGCGCCCAGGCCGGGGTGGCGGTGCCGGCCTCGCCGGTCGCCGGCTGCGGCTACCGGCAGGAGTACTACGAAGGCCAGGCCGAGGACCGCGGCCGGGTCCTCACCACCCGCGACCGGATCAAGGTGCATGGCGAGGCGTACCGATCGGTGCTCACCACCAGCGACCGGGTGCCGCTGGAGCCGTTCGTGCTGGAGCACAAGTTCTACGCGGTGGGTGTCGGGCCGGTGCTGTCGGTCGGCGTCTCCCCCCGCGGCTCGCGCGAGGTCCTGGTGGACGTGAGCCGCTAGCGTCCAGGTGTGCCAACGGCGCTCCGGTTCGTCCTCCGCGTCGCCCGGAGCGCCGCGTTGGTCCGGGTGGTGCTGGCGTACGCGCTGTTCACGGTGACCGAGTACGCGATGTGGATCGCGATGCTCGTCTACGCGTACGGCAACGGCGGCGTCACCGAGGCCGGGCTGGTGTCCTTGGCCCAGCTGCTACCGGCCGCGCTCGCCGCGCCGTTCTTCGCCACCGTGGCCGACCGGCGGTCCCCTACCGTGCTGCTCACGGTCGGCTTCCTGGTGCAGGCGCTCGGGTGCGTGGTCGTCGCGGTTGCGATCTACGGCGATGCCTCGCCGTACGTCGCGTACGCGGCCGCGGTTCTGGCGACCACGGCGATGTGCACGACCCGACCGGGCCAGGCGGCACTGGTGCCCGGGCTGGCGCGCGACATCGAGGAGCTGACCGCCACCAACGTGCTGATCGGCTGGGTGGAGAGCATCAGCATCGCGCTGGCAGGCGTCGTGAGCGGGGTGCTCATGGCTGTGGGTGGCGTGGCGCCGGTGGCCGCCGCGTCGGCGGGCTTCACCATCGTCGCGGCGGTGCTGGTCGCACGACTGCCGTCGCCACCCTTGACGGCCGGCGTCGCCGAGGAGAGCGCGATCCGGCAGGTGGCCGATGGCATCGCGGTGGTCCGGGCGAACCAGCGGGCCGGCGTGCTGGTCGGGCTGCTGGCGGCGGAGTACATGGTCATCGGCGCGCTGGACGTCCTGTTCGTGGTGCTGGCCATCGACGTCCTCGGCCACGGGGAGGACTGGGCGGGCTACCTGAACTCCGCGTACGGCGTCGGTGGCATCGTCGTCGGCGGGTTCGCGATGGTGATCATCGGGCGCCGGCTCGGACCGGTGGTCGTGGTGACCGCCTGCGCGCTGGGCGGTGCCCTGGCTGCCACCGCGCTGGTCTCCGGCGACGTCGCCGTGCTGGTGCTGCTGGCGGTGGTGGGTGCCAGCCGGGCGCTGTTCGACGTCGCGAGCCGCAGCCTCCTGCAGCGTGCCGTGGCGGCCGACATGGTGGCGCGGATCTTCGGGTTGACCGAGGGGCTCTCCCTCGCAGGAGTCGCCGCCGGTTCGCTGGTGGTGCCGCTGCTGGCGTCGTTCGGCGGCGCGACCCTCGCGCTGGTCGGCACGGCAGCGATCGTGCCGCTGATCGTCGTGCTGCGGGCCAGGTTGCTGTTCCGGCTGGACGAGCAGGCGCAGGTGCCCGTCGTGCAGATCTCGTTGCTGCGCTCGACGCCGGTCTTCCGCGGCCTGCCCGGGCCCGCGCTCGAGGGCGTGGCCCACGCGTTGCGCCGGGTCGAGTACGAACCGGGTGCGCAGATCATCCGCCAGGGCGGCGAGGCGGACCGCTACTACGCCATCGCCGACGGATCGGTCGAGATCCGGCAGGACGGGCACCGCATCCGCGAGCTCGGGCGTGGCGAGGGCATGGGCGAGATCGCGCTGCTGCACGGCGGGCCGCGCACCGCCGACGCCGTCGCTCTCACCCCGGTCACCGTGTACTCACTGGACCGGGACTCCTTCCTCACCGCGGTGCACGGACACGTGCCCACGCACCAGGCCGCCAGCGCGGTCGTCGTCGAGCACCGGGAGCGGGACGCCAACCGCGCCAAGCGACCTCCTCCGCCCGACGGCGACGGCTAGCGTTCGTCCACCGGACCCGGACCGTGGAGGCGCCATGTCGACCGAGCAGGACGACCGGCTGGCGATGTCGCCCGACGAGATGCGCCGGGCCGGGTACGCGACCGTCGACGCGCTGGTCGACCTGCTCACCGACCACCGGAGCCGGCCGGTGGTGCGCGAGGCCACACCGGAACAGACGCAGCGCCGGCTCGGTGGCCCGGCCCCGGAGGAGCCGGAGGGCTTCGACCGGGTGCTGCGGTCCGTCGTCGCCGACGTCCTGCCGTTCCGCAGCAACATCCAGCACCCGGGCTACCTGGCGTACATCCCGGGCTGCGGCACCTGGCCGGGCGCGCTGGGCGACCTCGTCGCCAGCGCGGTGAACATCGACGGCGGGAACTGGATGGAGTCGGCCGGACCCAGCGCCGTCGAGCTGCAGGTGCTCGACTGGTTCCGGGACTGGATCGGCTACCCCGAGGACGCGGGCGGCGTCCTGGTGTCGGGGGGATCGGCGGCCAACCTGACCGCCCTGTCCTGCGCGCGCGAGCTGCGGCTGGGCCCGATGACCGACCGCGCCGTCGTCTACTGCTCCGACCAGTCGCACTCGTCAGTCGCCCGTGCCGCCCGGACGCTGGGCTTCCGACCGGAACAGGTGCGGGTGCTGCCCAGCGACGACCGCTACCGGATGCGGCTCGACGCCCTGGCCGCCGCTGTCGGCTCCGACCGCGGGGCCGGTCTGGTGCCGCTGCTGGTGTCGGCCAACGCCGGCGCCACCAACACCGGCGCGGTCGACCCGCTCCCGGAGCTGGCGGCCTACTGCGCTGCGCAGGACATCTGGTTCCACGTCGACGCGGCGTACGGCGGCTTCGCGGTTCTCACCGAGCGCGGCCGCATGCTGCTGCGAGGGATCGAGCTCGCCGACTCGGTCACGCTCGACCCGCACAAGTGGCTCCACCAGCCGATCGAGTGCGGTGCGGTGCTGGTGCGCGAGCCGTCGGCACTGGAGCGCGCCTTCTCCGTGACGCCCGACTACCTGGCCGACACCGAGGCGCGGCAGGCCGAGGTCAACTTCGCTTCCCGGGGTTTGCAGCTCACCCGCGGCAGCCGTGCGCTCAAGGTGTGGATGTCCCTACGCACGTTCGGGGTCGCGGCATTCCGTGACGCGGTCGGGAACGCGCTCGACCTTGCTCTGCTCGCGGAGCAGACCGTGCGCGACGACGATCGGCTCGAGCTGATGATGGACGCGACCCTCGGCATCGTCTGCTTCCGGCGCCGGTTCGCCGACACCGACTCCGAGGCGGTCGTCGCGTACCGCAACGCCGGCCTGGTGGCGTCGGTGGCCGACGCAGGCGTCGGGATGGTGTCGTCGACGAGGCTGCGCGGCCGGTACGCGATCCGGCTGTGCGTCCTCAACCACACCACCACCGCCGCCGACGTCCGACGGGTGATCGAGCACGTGGCGTCGACCCCGGTGGCCGACTCGGTCCCGCGCCCGCAGCTCGACGCCGAGCGGGTCCCCACCCGCTCACCGCGGCCCCCGGGCCTCGGCTCCGACGATCTGCGCGCGCACCCGGTGCTCGCGGCCCTGTCCGAGCCGGGCCGGCGGCTGGTGGCATCGGGCGGCAAGGAGCTGTGGGCGGCGCCCGCCGAGGTCGTGATCCGTCGGTGGGCCTCCGACCGGGACTTCTACCTCGTGCTCGCCGGCGACCTGGTCGTCGACGTCGACGGCGCGCAGGCGCGCCGGCTGGGAACCGGTGACTTCTTCGGCGAGCTCGCGGCCCGGGACTGGGGCTCGGGGTTCGGCTACCCGCGACTGGCCACGGTCACCGCCGTGTCGGCCGTCCGGCTCTGGCAGCTCCCGCACGAGCTGTTCGGACCACTGCTGGCGTCGGAGCCCACGCTCAAGGCGGCGGTCGACGCCGCCGTGCGCGAGCGACTGCCGCTCAGCTGAACCTTCGCGAACCGGTGGAGCACCGGGTCCCGGATCGGTAGCGTCCGTCCGACATCCAGGCACGGGGGAGGTGCCCGAGGTGCGGCTGTTGCGACGGGGAGCGCTGCTGCTGGGGATCCTGATGCCCGCATCGCTGTTGCTGGCGGCGCCGTCCGGTGTCGGTCCGGTCTCCGGTGCGGCGGAGCACAGTCGGTCCGCACTGGTCGCAGAGCCGGGCGGGCCGGGCAGACCGGACGTGTGGGTGGTGCTGCTCGACGACGCGACTGTCGCCGACGCCCGCAGCATGCGTCAGGTGTGGTCGCTGCTCACCCGGCGAGGGGTGACCTTCACCCGCGCCTACTCGTCGACGGCGAGCTGCTGCCCGGCCCGTGCGACGCTGCTGACCGGGCAGTACCCGCACAATCACGGCGTGCTGACCAACACGCTGCCGGACGGCGGGTTCTTCCAGTTCGACGACACCCCGACGCTGGCGACCCGGCTCGACCGGCGGTACGTGACCGGGTGGATCGGCAAGTACCTCAACGACTACGAGCTCGGACGCGACCGCTACGTCCCCCCGGGGTGGGACCTCTGGGCAGTGCCGGTCGACACCGTCTACCACTACCTCCAGCGCACGCTGAACCTCAACGGCCGGCTGGTGCGGCGCAACGGGGTCGACTCTGCGCGGCTCGGCGGGCGCCTGACCCGCTCGTTCATCCGGGCCCGCGCCGGACGTCCGGCACCGTACTTCCTCGTGACCTCGTTCCTCGCCCCGCACGGCGGTCAGCCGGCCGATCCCGGCGACCCGGCGCGCTACGCCACGCCGTACGTGCCACGGAGTCTGCGCAACACGTACGCGGGACCGTCACCCGCGCGGCATCCTGCGTTCAGCGAGCGCGACATCAGCGACAAGCGGAGCAGCCTCCAGGAGCGGCCGCGGATCGGGCCGCGCACCCGGACCGCCATCCGGGAGGCGAATGCGCAGCGACATGAGGTGCTGAAGACGGTCGTCCGCCAGATCTCGCAGACTCTGCGTCGCCTGCGAAGGGGCGGCACGATGCGCGACACCGTGATCGTGCTGACGTCGGACAACGGGTTCCTGCTCGGCCAGCATCGCCTGCCCGCGGGCAAGAACAGCCCGTACGAGCCGGCGAGCAGGATCCCGCTGCTGGTGTCCGGCCCGGGGTGGCCCGGCGGGGCCACGGTCAACACCGCAGTCGGGCTGCAGGACCTGGCGCCCACCATCTTGCGGGCGGCTCGGGTATGGCGGCGCTCCTGGACCCGGTCCATCGACGGCATCAACCTGCGTCGGTTGGTCGGACATCCGCAACGGCAGCCGGACCGGATGGTCCTGCTCGAGACCGGCGACAACCATGGCGGCTACCGCTACCGCGGCGTGGTCGGGCGCCGCTGGAAGCTGGTGCGCTTCCACGGCGGGCCAGTTCTCGAGGCGGAGATGTACGACCTGGCCAAGGATCCGTACGAGCTGACCAGCGTGGCCCGTGACCCGTCGTTCAACGACGTGCAGGAGCGGCTCGTCCGGCGGTTGCGGGGCCTGATGACGTGCCGCGGCACCGGGTGCCACTGGTGAGCTGCGCGAGCGACTGCCGCTCAGCCGAACCTTCGCGAACCGGTGGAGCAGCGGGTCCCGGATCGGTAACGTCCCCCCGACATCCAGGCACGGGGGAGGTGCCCGAGGTGCGGCTGTTGCGACGGGGAGCGCTGCTGCTGGGGATCCTGATGCCCGCATCGCTGTTGCTTGCGGCGCCGTCCGGTATTGGCCCGGTCTCCGGTACCACCGGCCACGGCGGATCGTCCGCCGTCGCCGCGCCCGGTGCGCCCCCCAGACCCGACGTGTGGGTGGTGCTGCTCGACGACGCGACCGTCGCCGACGCCCGCACCATGCGGAAGGTGTGGTCGCTGCTCACCCGGCGTGGCGTGAGCTTCGGCCGGGCGTACTCGCCGTCCGCGAGCTGCTGTCCGGCTCGTGCCTCGCTGCTGACCGGGCAGTACCCGCACAACCACGGGGTGCTGACCAACACGCTGCCGGACGGCGGGTTCTTCCAGTTCGACGACACCCCGACGCTGGCGACCCGGCTCGACCGGCGGTACGTGACCGGGTGGATCGGCAAGTACCTCAACGACTACGGCGTCGGCCGCAAGCGCTACGTGCCGCCGGGGTACGACCACTGGCGGGTGCCGGTCGACGGCATCTACAACTACCGCGACCGACGGCTGAACGTCGACGGCCGGCTGGTGTGGCGTCGCGGGATCTACTCGGCGCAGCTGGACGGCCGGCTGACCCGCTCGTTCATCCGGGCGCGCGCGGACAACCGGGCGCCGTACTTCCTGGTCACGTCGTTCGTGGCTCCGCACCAGGGTCCACCGAGGGATCCGGACGATCCGCCCGACTACGGCACGCCGTACGTACCACCGCGGCTGCGCAACACCTACCTGGGTCCGTCACCGGCGCAGAATCCCGCCTTCAACGAGCGCGACATCAGCGACAAGCGGACAAGCTTCCAGGACACGCCGCGGATGGGACCGCGCACGCGGGATGCCGTCCGCGAAGGCAACGCGCAGCGCCGCGAGTCGCTGAAGAGCGTCGCCCGCCAGCTGGGGCAGACGCTGCGTGTCCTGCGCAGAGAAGGGACGCTCCGGCGAACGATGATCGTGCTGACGTCGGACAACGGGTTCCTGCTCGGTCAGCACCGGCTGCCGACCGGAAAGATCCTTCCCTACGAACCCGCGAGCAGGATCCCGCTGCTGGTGTCCGGCCCGGGGTGGCCAGGGAGCAGCACCGTCGGTACTGCGGTCGGCATGCAGGACCTGGCGCCCACCATCCTGCGGGCGGCTCGGGTATGGCGGCGCTCCTGGACCCGGTCCATCGACGGCATCAACCTGCGTCGGTTGGTCGGACATCCGCAACGGCTGCGGGACCGGATGGTCCTGCTCGAGGCTGGGGACAACGAGGGCGGGTACCGCTACCGCGGGGTGGTGAGCCGCCGGTGGAAGTTCGTCCGGTTCCTCGACGGGCCGCGGGTGCAGCGCGAGATGTACGACCTGGCCAAGGATCCGCACGAGCTGCGCAGCCTCGCCCGTGACCCGTCGTTCAACGGGGTGCAGGAGAGGCTCGACCGACGACTACGTGACCTGAGGAACTGCCGCGGCGCCGACTGCCGGCGATGAGGCAGGGCAGGCGAGGTCACGCCGTCCGAGGGTCGGGGGCGTCCAGCGGCAGGGTGATCTCGAAGCGTGCACCCGGTCCTCCGCGCTGCACGAGCCGGACCCGTCCGCCGTGCGACGCGGCGATCGCCTGCACGATGGCCAGCCCCAGACCGGCGCCACTGGCGTCTGCTCGTGCCGCGCCGCGTTCGAACCGCTCGAAGATGCGCTCCTGGTCAGCAGGCGCGACACCCTCGCCGTCGTCGTCGACCCACAGCCGCGCCGACCCGCCGGTGACGTAGGCCCCGATGCGGATCGTCGCCCCCTCCACGGTGAACTTCACCGCGTTGTCGGCGAGCTGGAGCAACGCCTGGGCGAGCCGGTTCCGGTCGGCCCGGATCGGCACCGGTCCGGAGGCCTCCAGCCGCCAGTCCCGGGGAGCGAGGGCGGTGACCTTGCGGTGCACCTCCTCGGCGACGTCCGCGGCGTCGATCGGCTCCGGGTGCAGGAAGTCGGGCGTCTGCGACCGCGCCAGCATGAACAGGCCCTGCACCAGCGCCGACATCCGGTCCAGCTCGTCCAGCACCAGCGCGATCGTCTCGCGCCGTTCCTGCTCGGACGTGTCGTCGCCGAGCAGCTCGAGGTGGCCCCGCGCGATGGTCAGCGGCGTGCGCAGCTCGTGGCTCGTGTCGTCGAGGAACTGGCGCTGGGCGGTGAAGGACTCCTCGAGCCGGTTGAGCATGGCGTTGAACGTGGCGGCGATCTCCGACGCCTCGTCCCTGCCGGTGAGGGGGATCCGCTGGGACAGGTCGGTGTCGGAGATCGTCCGCGCCGTGCTGGCGAGCGAACGCAAAGGTCGCAGCACCCGGCCGGACAGCGTCAGCGCCAGCAGCGACGCCCCCACGAGCGCCACCAGCTGCACCACCACGTGCTGGCGCACCGCTGCGTTGATCTCGGCCCGCTCGAAGGCCGGGAAGTTCGCGACGACGAACAACCCTTGGGTCCCTCCGCTGCCCCGCAACGGCATCGCCACGTAGCGCGCTTCCCCGAGCGGGGTGTCGACGCTGTCGCGCTCCAGCTCGTCCAGCGCCAGCCAGTGGGCGACGGCGTCCTCCATCTCGGGAGCCGAGGCTGCGCCTTGCGCGCGGCTGGAGGCGTACAGCTCGCCGTCGACGAACGCCAGCAGGGACTCCCCCTCGTCGGGGACCTCGCGCGCGAAGTAGACGTCGAAGATCGCCTCGAGGTCACCGTCGAACGGCTCTCCCGTGGCGGGGTCGTTGCCCGCGCTGAGCAGCCGGAACTCCTCGGTCTCCTGGTCGAGGTCGAGCTCCACCTCCTCGGCCAGCTGGTCGAGGAGCAGCGCCCGCAGCAGCAGCACCGAACCGATCGAGGAGGCCAGCAGCAGTCCGGCGACGACCGAGAGGATCCGTCCGCGGATGCTGCTCAGCCAGCCGACACCGCGGTCCACCGCTCACCATCCCTCGTACGTCGGGTGCTGTGATCATGCTGCACCGACCGACGGGGTCTCCGTCGCCGCGCACGGTCGGCGGCGACTTGACGGCGGCCCGAGGGGCTAGCGTGACGGGTGTGACTCCGCACCGATCACCCCGCCCGCTGCCGTCGCTGTCCCGTGGAGGGCTGCGTGTCATCCCCTTCGGCGGCCTGGGCGAGATCGGCCGCAACATGACGGTCTTCGAGCACCGCGGCCGGCTGCTCGTGGTCGACTGCGGGGTGCTCTTCCCCGAGGAGCACCAGCCCGGGGTGGACGTGATCCTGCCCGACTTCAGCTGGCTGCAGAACCGCCTCGGCGACATCGAGGCCGTGGTGCTCACGCACGGGCACGAGGACCACATCGGCGGCGTGCCGTACCTGCTGCGGCTGCGCGGTGACATCCCGGTGGTCGGCTCCCGGCTGACCCTCGGCTTCCTCAAGGCCAAGCTTGCCGAGCACCGGCTGCGCCCGCCGATGATCCAGGTGAGCGAGGGCGAGCGGCACTCGTACGGACCGTTCGACTGCGAGTTCATCGCGGTCAACCACTCGATCCCCGACGGCCTCGCCGTGGCGCTGCGCACGGCCGCCGGCCTGGTCCTGCACACCGGCGACTTCAAGATGGACCAGTTCCCGCTGGACCGCCGGATCACCGACCTGCGGTCCTTCGCCCGGCTCGGCGAGGAGGGCGTGGACCTGTTCCTCACCGACTCGACCAACGCTGAGGTGCCCGGCTTCACCACCGCCGAGAAGGACCTGATCCCTGCGATCGAGACGGTGTTCCGTACGGCTCCGCGGCGGGTCATCGTGTCCAGCTTCGCCAGCCATGTGCACCGGATCCAGCAGGTGCTCGACGCGGCCAAGGCGCACGGCCGCAAGGCCGCCTTCGTGGGTCGCTCGATGGTGCGCAACATGGGGATCGCCAAGGACCTCGGCTACCTGCGGGTTCCTCGTGGCGTGCTTGTCGACCCCAAGTCGCTCGAGTCCCTCCCCGACGACAAGGTCGCACTCATCTGCACCGGCTCGCAGGGCGAGCCGATGGCGGCGCTGGCCCGGATGGCCAACCAGGACCACGAGATCCAGGTCGGCGAGGACGACACGGTGCTGCTGGCCAGCTCGCTGATCCCGGGCAACGAGAACGCCGTCTACCGGGTCATCAACGGGCTGTCCAAGCTGGGCGCGCACGTGATCCACAAGGGCATCGCGAAGGTGCACGTCTCCGGCCACGCCAGCGCCGGCGAGCTCGTCTACTGCTACAACCTCGTGCAGCCGCGGCACGTGCTGCCGGTGCACGGCGAGTGGCGGCACCTGCGCGCCAACGCCGACCTCGCGATCTCGACCGGCATCGAGCCGTCCCGCGTCGTGCTCGCGCAGGACGGGCACGTCATCGACCTGGTCGACGGGACGGCACGCATCGTCGGGTCGGTCGCCGCCCAGCACATCTACGTCGACGGGATGACGGTGGGCGGTGCCACCGAGGACTCGCTCGCCGAGCGCCGCAAGCTCGGCACCGAAGGGGTCGTCACGGTCGTCCTCATCGTCGGGTCCGACGGGAGCCTGGCCGAGGAGCCGGACTTCCTCACGCACGGCTTCGTGCACGAGTCGAACACCTTCGCCGAGCTGGTGCCGAAGCTCCAGCAGGCGCTGAAGCGGCAACAGGGCAAGCCGCCCGCGCGGTCCGACATCGAGGACGTGGCGCGTCGCGAGGTCGCGAACTGGGCGCTGCGGCGATTCCGGCGCCGGCCGGTGGTCATCCCGGTCGTCATCGACGCCTGACCGGTGGCGGCGACTCAGCAGATCCGCGCCAGTCGTCCGGTGCCCAGGTCGTAGCGGAAGCCACCGACCGTGACGTGCCCGAGGTAGGGCGACGACCGCGCCCGCTGCACGTCCTCGCGCAGCGCCGCCTCCTGGTCCTCGGTCGTGAGGAACGTGAGGCTCCGGGTGTCCGGGCCTCCGGCGGCGCGGATCTGCGCGTGCACGTCGTCCTCGGTGCCGCCGGCCATCCGGCAGTCGGTGTGGGCGACGACCATGACCCGCTCGACGCCGAGCAGGTGCGAGGCGAGCACCAGGGTGCGGAGCACGTCGTCGGTGACGCGAGCGCCCGCGTTGCGCAGGATCTTCGCGTCGCCGGGCACGAGACCGAGCATCGCCATCGGGTCGATCCGCGAGTCCATGCAGGTGAGCACCGCGAGCCCCCTGGCCGCGCGGGCCTCCAGCTCGGCGAGCTCGAACCGGGCGCTGTAGGCCACGTTCGCGGAGAGCACGTCGGCGAACGGGTCGGTCGGCACGGCGGAACCCTAGTCGAGCAGTGCCCTACCGTCGGCACCATGACGTGGCATGAGACCGAGCTGACCCGGCGGCTGGGCATCCGGCTGCCGATCGTGCAGGCACCGATGGCCGGCGGGTGGACGACCCCGCGGCTGGTGGCTGAGGTGTCCGAGGCCGGCGGGCTGGGATCGGTCGCGGGGGCGATGGTGCCGCCCGACGACCTCCGCGAGCTGATCCGCGAGGTCCGCTCGCTCACCGACCGACCCTTCGCGGTCAACCTGTTCGCGCCGCTGCCCGCGCCGACGATGCGCGGCGTCGACGAGTGGTCGCGGGTTGCCGGCGTGCCGGTGCCGGACGCGCCAACGAGCGGGCCACGGCTGGACGACCAGATCGCGGTGGTCGTGGACGAACGCGTGCCGGTGTTCAGCTTCACCTTCGGTGTGCCGCCGTTGGACGGCGTGGACGCGTTCACCGTCGGGACCGCCACCACGATCGCCGAGGCGGTGGCCCTGCAGGACGCCGGTGTGGACGCGGTGGTCGCCCAGGGGTACGAGGCGGGCGGTCACCGGGCGACCTTCCTGGCCCCGGTCGAGCAGTCCCTGGTCGGCACGATGGCGCTGGTGCCGCAGCTCGTCGACGCCGTCTCGGTGCCGGTGATCGCCTCCGGCGGGGTGATGGACGGCCGCGGCATCGCGGCTGCGTGCGCCCTGGGTGCGCAGGGCGTGCAGCTCGGCAGCGCGTTCCTCCGCGCCGACGAGGCGGGCACCGGCGCGGCCTACCGCGAGGCCCTCGGGCGCGACACCACGGTCACCCGGGTGCTGACCGGGCGGGAGGCGCGCATGGTGCGGACCGACACCGTGGAACGGCTCGAGCAGTCGGGGGTCGAGCCGCCGGACTACCCGCTGCCGCGGTTCTTCGACACCGAGCCGCCGATGCTTTCCGGTCAGGCCGCCGCGATGGCGCGGTCGCTGCCCGCACGGGAGCTGGTGTCCACGCTCGAGCGTGAGACGACGGCGGCGCTGGAAGCGCTGTCGGCCTGATCGGCCGGCGGCTGCCGCTGGCCGTACCGTGTGCGGGTGAGCGACTTGGACACCGTGGTGCTCGACGTCGACGGGACGCTGGTCGACACCAACTACCACCACGCGCTGGCCTGGTCCCGCGCGTTCGCGCGCAGCGACCTCTACCCGCCCCTCTGGCGACTGCACCGCGCGATCGGGATGGGCGGCGACCGGCTGGTGGCGGCGGTCGCGGGCGACGACGCCGAGCGGAGCTGCGGTGACGCGGTGCGCGACGCGTGGGTGGAGGAGTTCGAGCCGTTCCTGCACGAGGTACGCATGCTCACCGGCGCGCAGGACCTGCTGCGGTTCCTGCGCGACGCAGGGCTCACGGTGGTGCTGGCGACGTCCGGCAAGCCCGAGCACGTCGACCACTACCTCGACCTCCTGGACGGCCGCGAGCTCGCGGACGCCTGGGTGACGGCCGAGGACGCCGAGCAGAGCAAGCCCGCGCCGGACATCGTGCGCATCGCGCTGGACCAGGTCGACGCCACGGCCGCGGTCATGGTGGGGGACACGCCCTGGGACGTCATGGCCGCGTCCGAGCTCGAGGTCCCGACGGTCTGCGTGCGGACGGGCGGCTTCGCCTCCGCGGAGCTGTACGACGCGGGCGCAACGGCCGTGGTCGACGACCTGCCGACCTTGCAGGCCGAGTGGTCCCGCGTCACGGGCTCCTGACCGATGCCCGACAGCCTGCTCGAGACACTCACCGACCAGGAGCGCGAGCGGCTGCGGCCGGCCGACCGTGGATGGAGCGAGCCGCAGCTGGCGACACTCACCGACCGGCGGTTCAGCGACCCCGGCTGGATCTACGAGCGCAAGCTCGACGGCGTACGGCTGCTGACCCGCTGCCGGGACGGGGACGTGACGCTGCTGTCCCGCAACGGCAACGTCGTCTCGCGCGGTTATCCCGAGCTGGTGGACGCCCTGGCCGGGGCCACCGACGCCGAGCTGCTCGCGGACGGCGAGGTGGTGGCGTTCGAGCGCGGGCGCACCAGCTTCAGCCGGCTGCAGGCACGCATCCACCTGCGGGACGTGCGCCGCATCGCCACGACCGGGGTGGCCGTCCACCTGTACCTGTTCGACCTGCTCCAGCTCGACGGCCAGGACCTGACGCGGCTGCCGTTGCGCACGCGCAAGCGGCTGCTGCGGCGGGCGGTGCGCTGGGGCGGTCCGTTGCGGTTCTCGGTGCATCGCAACGGTGACGGCGAGGCGCACTACGAGCACGCGTGCCGCCAGGGCTGGGAGGGCCTGATCGCCAAGCGGGCCGCCGCACCGTACCGCAGCGGCCGCAGTCCCGACTGGCTGAAGATGAAGTGCGAGGCCGGCCAGGAGCTGGTGGTCGGCGGTTTCACCGAGCCGCAGGGGTCCCGGGCCTGGCTCGGCGCGCTGCTGGTCGGCTACCACGACGATCGCGGACTGCGGTACGCCGGCAAGGTCGGCACCGGGTTCAGCACGGCCACCCTGCAGGACCTGCGCACCCGGCTGGACGCGCTCGAGCGGGACCTCAGCCCGTTCGCCGACGTCGTGCGCGAGCCCGCCGCGCACTGGGTCGAGCCCGAGCTGGTCGCGCAGGTCGGTTTCAGCGAGTGGACTCGCGACGGCCGGCTGCGGCACCCGCGGTACGAGGGGCTGCGGCAGGACAAGGCAGCACCGGACGTGGTCCGGGAGAGCCGCTGAGGGCACCGACCAGAGCCGGAACGGGCGCACCCGCGGACGAGTACCGGCGGCCCGCGATGGGCACCGGTGGGGTGTTCGGCTGGGGGCGGGCGGTCAAACAGCGTGCCGGCCGCCGCTGGTCGGCGCTCGGCTCTGTCGGTACCCGGTGAAGCACCGGTGCGCGACGCCGTCCGGTGGCCGTGAATGGCTGATCAGGTCAGGTATCGGGGTAACAGGACGAGGGACCAACCCGCACGTGCCGGGAAATGCGTCGGCCCACCCTATGTTGCTCTGTGTAACCAATTCGGTTACACAGAGTGATTTCGAGTGGAGCAAACACCCATGTCTCACCCCCTCAGCGAACGCAGCACCTCCCGCCGCAGCCTGCTCAAGGGCCTCGTCGCCGGCGGAGGCCTCGCGGCCCTGGCCATTGCCGCACCCTCTGCCGCGTTCGGTCGGTCCGCGACCGCGCACCAGCTGGGGAACGGCGCCGCGGCCGCGCCCACGGCGCCGATGCGTTACGGGATGGGTTGGACCGCTGATCCCTTCGCGACGACCTACGCCGCCCAGGTGGCCGCCTACAACGCCACCACCGCGTACGTGTACTGGGTGCCCAACGGCACCAACCCGAGCTGGTCGCGCGACTGCGCTGACGTGCCGGACGACCACGACATCGTCTTGCAGTTCACGGCGACCGGCCGCGCCAAGTTCGACGCGACGCTGGCCACGTTCCCGCAGACCAGGACCGGCAAGGTCTACGTGCACCACCTGAACGAGCCCGAGGACGACATCGAGCGCGGGACCTTCACGCTGCTCCAGTGGCAGAAGCGCACCGACGCCCTCTACGCCGCAGTCGATGCCGCGAACCTCCCCTACGTCGTCAAGTCCGTCGGCCTGGCGGAGTGGACGCTGCACCGGTGGGCGAACGGCGGACAGCCGGCCACCGGACCGCGCAACCCCTCCAACTACATCCGGCCGGGCTGCCAGCACGTGGGCCTGTCCCTGTGGAACACGCCTACCAAGATCGTGAACGGGCACGCAGTCGCGCACGTCGACCCCGCCGTCCAGGCGAAGCGCTGTGGCGACTTCGCCGTCTCCAAGGGCCTGCAGTGGTCGAGCACCGCAGCGGGGATGTCGCTGCCCAGTGCCTACCTGCAGGACGCGGCTTCGGTCCAGAACCGGGTCACCTGGCTGAAGGGCTCCGCGGCCGCCTGCGCGGCCAACGGTGCGCGCCACTACAGCTGGTTCGACCAGACCACGTCGACCGGCACCTTCCGGTTCGCCGACGACGCGGCGCTGAAGGCAGCCTGGCTGTCCATGGCGCCGGCGCCGATCCCCCCGATGCGGTACGGGATGGGCGGGACCGCTGACCCGTTCGACGCGACGTACGCCTCGCAGGTGAGTGGCCTGGCTGCCAGCAACGTGTACGTGTACTGGCCGCCCAACGGCACCAACCCCGGCTGGTCACGCAACTGCTCGAACGTTCCGGACGACCACGACATCATCCTCCAGCTCAAGGCGACCACCCGCGCCGAGTACGACGCCACGTTCGCCACGTTCCCGAAGACCCGCACCGGCAAGGTGTACGTCCACCACTGGAACGAGCCCGAGGACCAGGTCGAGAGCGGCCAGTTCACACTCGCTCAGTGGCAGGCGCGTACCGATGCCATGTACGCCGCGATCGATGCCGCGAACCTGCCGTACGTGGTCAAGTCCGTCGAGCTGATGGAGTGGACCATCCAGCTGTGGGACCAGGGCGGACAGTCCGCCACCGGTGCCCGCAACCCCAACAACTACATCCGGCCGGGCTGTCAGCACATCGCCATCTCGGTCTACGCCGGTGTCAAGATCGTGAACGGGCACGCAGTGCCGAAGGCCGACGCGGTGACGCAGGCCGAGCGCTGTGGCGACTTCGCCAAGTCGCGCCAGATCGCCTGGTCGAACGCGGCCGGCGGCATGGCGCTGCCCACCGCCCAGATGAGCGACGCGGTCTCGATCCAGAACCGGGTCGACTGGCTCAAGGCGTCCGGCCCGGCCTGCGAGGCCAACGGCGCCGTGCACTACAACTGGTTCGACCTCGCCTGGTCGAACGGCAACTACAAGCTCGGCGACGACCCGGCGCTGAAGAGCGCATGGTTGGAGCTCGCCGGCTGACCAGCAGGGCCTAGGCTCGCTGCGTGATCACCGCCGTGCACACCCTCGTCTACGCCGACGACGCGGGTGCTGCACGGCGGTTTTTCCGCGATGTCCTCGGCTGGCCGCACGTCGACGCCGGCGGTGGCTGGCTGATCTTCCGGACCGGCCCGTCCGAGCTGGGCGTCCATCCGACGTCGGACGAGGGCGCCGGCGAGACTTGGACGACCGACCAGCACCACGAGATCTCGTTGATGTGCGACGACGTCGAGGCGACCGTCGCCGAGCTCGAGGCCAAGGGCGTGCGGTTCACCCGCGGGATCAGGGACGACGGATACGGCCTGACCACCTCGATGGTCGTACCCGGCGCCGGCGAGATGATCGTCTACCAACCTCGGCACGACGTCGCACACGACCTCTGACGCAGCGCACTAGCCCTCGCCCAGCCGCCGTACTCCGATCAGCGTGTACCGCCCGGTGAGCCGGATGTCCTCGTCGTACCCGCCCAGCACGAGCACCCGGTCACCCACGATGCTCACGGTCGAGAACGACCCGCGCACCGGGGGGACCTGGCCGGGTGCGTACGGGCGGCTCGTCCCGGCGCCGACGTCGATGACCTCGATGCCCGGTCCGCCGCCGGCGACCACGACCCGTCCGTCCGGGAGGGCGACCGCCGCGCCGCCGAGCTTGTAGCGACCGCTGCTGAGCTCGGGGCCGGGGCGCCACGTGCGGGTACGCGGATCGAACAGCTCCGTGCTGGTCAGCAGACGCTCGTCGTCGACGGTGCCGCCGATGACCAGCACCTCGCCCGAGGGCAGCGGCACCATCGCGTGCTTGAACCTCGCCTGCGCGAGCGGTGCCACCGGCGTGCGTGTCCCGTCCGCGTGCACGACGACCGCCCGGTTGGTCGCGACTCCGGGGCGTACCTGCCCGCCGGCGACCAGCACGGATCCGTCCGGCAGCGGGGCGGCCGCCAGCCCGTCGACGGCCAGCGGCAGCCGCGGACCGGGGACGAAGCGGCGGGTCACCGGGTCGTAGATCTCGGTGCTGTCGGTGTACGTCTGCGACGCGACCCACCCACCCGCGACGAGGACCCGGCCGTCGCCGAAGCGTGCCGCGGCGTGCCCGCCGCGCGGCGTCCGCATCGGAGCGGTCTCCTGCCAGCGCGTCCCGCCGGGGGCGAGGGTCTCGGCGGACGCCAGCGGGGGCTGCCCCTCACCGCTGAAGCCGCCGGCCACGAGCACGGACCCGTCGCCGAGCAGGGCGGCGGTGTGGGCGTCGCGTGCCGACAGCAGCGCGGGACGGGACGAGACGTTGCCGGCTGCGTCGACCGCCACGACCGACGACGTCGCGGTGGAGCAGCCGTCAACGGTGCAGCCGCCCGCGACGAGCACGTCGCCGTCGGGCGTCGTGGTGGCGGTGTGCGCCGCTCGCAGGGCCACGTCGTCGAGAGCGTCGGAACGCTGGGTCTGCTGCGTCGGCGCCGGTGCGGGCCGGTCGGACGGCGGTCCGGACCAACAGCCCGCGCAGGCGAGCACGCCCAGCAGGGCGAGCACGGGTGCGGGCCGCGGCACCCGGTTACGGTAACCCCGCACGCGACCGTCGGAGGGAGGCACCGGGTGCGACTGCTGCTCGTCCGCCACGGCGAGACCGAGGCGAACCGCCACCGCCGGCTGGACACCGCACCGCCCGGGCTGCCGCTCACCGACATCGGTCGGCAGCAGGCCGAGGCGTTGCCCGAGGCGCTCGCGCACGAGCCCGTCCGTGCCGTCTACTCCTCGCCGCTGCAGCGGGCCGCGCAGACGGCGGCGCCGCTCGGCCGAGCCCTCGGCCTGCCGGTGCACGTACGTTCCGGCCTGCGCGAGATCTCCGCGGGCGACCTGGAGCTGCGCCGCGACGACGAGGCGGTGCGGGCCTACCTCACCGCCGCGATGGCCTGGGGCGCCGGTGACCTCGAGGCGAGCGTGCCCGGCGGCGAACCCGGCCGCGATGTCCTCGGCCGCTACGACGACGTCGTCCGGGAGGCCGCCGACGGTGCCGGCGACGGCGCGGTCGCGTTCGTCAGCCACGGGGCGATCATCCGGACCTGGGTGGCCGCGCGCTCCGGCAACGTCGACGCCGAGTTCGCCGCCCGCAACTGGCTGGCCAACACCGGCGTCGTGGCGCTCGACGGTGATCCCGGCGCCGGGTGGACGGTCGTCTCCTGGTCGGGAGAAGGCACCGCCGACCCGCAGCCGCCTGGTGCCGACGGGCCCGGCGGCGCGCCCGTGCCTCCGCCGAGCTGAGCGCGGTCAGACCTCGTCGGTGCGGCGCCGCGCCGCCTGGTCGGCGAGCGCGGTGCGGAACGCGTCCCGCTCCCAGCCCTCGCGCACTGCCCGCCAGAGCAGCCCGGCCTGCGTCTCGGGGGCGAGCCCGTCGACCGGTTGGTCACGGTCGAGGTTGGTCGGGAAGCCGTACCCCTCAGCGCCGGCGGCGATCACGTTGCGCACCGCGTCGTCGCCGACGCCCTGCTCGCGCAACCGGACCAGTGCGGGGAACAGCGCGTCGGACACCTTCTCGCGGTCGACGGTCTCCATCGCGCGCCCGAACGCCGACGACACCTGCAGCAGGTTGGCCATCCGCTTGATGTCGGTCGAGCGGTTGTGTCCGGCGCCGTGGAACAGCGCCGGGTTGAAGAACGCGGCGTCACCGGTGGCGAGCGGCAGCTGCACCAGGTGCTCGTGGAAGTAGTCGATGAACTCGGGTCGGCGCCAGGCGAGGTAGCCGGGCAGGTACTTCTGCGAGTGCGGCAGGTACATGGTCGGGCCGCTCTCGACCGGCATGTCCGAGTGCGCCACCGCGCCTTGCAGGGTGAGCACCGGCGACAGCTGGTGCACGTGCGCCGGGAACTGCGCGGCCTCGTCGTCGGTCATGAACCCCAGGTGGTAGTCGCGGTGCGGGCTCTGCGCCTCGCCACCGGGGTTGACCACGTTGACCTGGCTGGTGACCTGGTAGGCCGGGCCCAGCCACGCGGTGGAGACCAGCGCGAGGATGTCGTTGGCGTAGTAGTCCGCGAACGCGTCGGCGTCGCGCACGGCGAGCTTCTCCAGCGCGTTCCACACCCGGTCGTTGGCACCCGGCTTGGCGAAGTGGTCGCCCGCGGCGGCACCGCTGGCCCGCTGGTCGGCGATCATCGCGTCGAACGCCGCGGTCGCGCGGTCGACGACGGCGCGGTCGGGGAACGCAGCCCGGAACACCACCAGCCCTGGTCCGTCGGTGAGCGCCCGGGCGAGCTCGGCCTGCACCTCGCGCCGGCCGTCGGCGGAGTCGATCTGCTTGCGCAGCCGGTCGCTGTCGTAGACCAGCGCGTTGTCCTGGACAGAGTCGGCGTACGGGTAGTCGGCGAGGTCGGTGACCCGCTCGACGACGGCGACGAAGTCCTCGAGCCGGCAGTCGTCCTGCGACAGCCAGCCGCGGCTGGTGGTGGGGCTGGTGGTGGGGCTGGTGGCTGGGCTGGTGGTTGGGCTGGTGGTTGGGCTGGTGATTGGGCTCGTGACGGGCACTGCGGCCATGACGGGTGGGTCCCTTCGGGAGCGGCGGTGGCGCGGTGTCTGTCACCCTACGGATCGGGAGCCTGCAGCAGCACCGCACGCAACCCTCAATTTCCCCTCAGCAGGAGGCCGCCGTGGGACACCCGTACGCGATCCGCGAGATCGCGCTGCAGGCCGGTCTGAGCGAGGCGACCGTCGACCGCGTGCTCAACCGGCGGGGCGGCGTGCGGCCGAGCACCGCGCGCGAGGTGGAACGGGCCGTGGCCGACCTCGATCGCCAGCAGACGCAGGTCCGCCTGACCGGGCGCACGTTCATGGTCGACATCGTGATGCAGGCGCCGGAGCGCTTCTCCTCGCAGGTGCGCGGGGCGCTGGAGGACGAGCTGCCCACGCTGCGGCCCGCCGTCATCCGGTGCCGGTTCCACCTCACCGAGAGCGGCCCGGCCGAGGACCTGGTCGCGACCCTCGACCGGATCGTGGCCCGGGGCTCGAAAGGCGTGATCCTCAAGGCGCCGGACGTGCCCGAGGTGCGGGCGGCCGTGCAGCGGCTGGTCGACGCGGGCATCCCCGTGGTCACGCTGGTGACCGACCTGCCGACCAGCCCGCGCGCCGGCTACGTCGGCATCGACAACCGGGCGGCGGGCGCGACGGCCGCCTACCTCGTGGAGCAGTGGATGGGTGGTCGGCCCGGCCACGTGCTCGTCACGTTGAGCAGTGAGTACTTCCGCGGCGAGGAGGAGCGGGAGATGGGCTTTCGCAGCGCGATGCGCGCGTCGCCCACCGCGCGCACGCTGGTCGACATCACGGAGAGCGATGGTCTCGACGAGACGATGCGCGCGCTCGTACGCGGCGCGCTGGAAGGCGACCCGGAGATCCGGGCCGTCTACTCCATCGGGGGCGGCAACGTGGCGACCGTCGAGACGTTCGACGCGCTCGGCCGCGAGTGCGCGGTCTTCATCGGGCACGATCTCGATGACGACAACAGCCGGCTGCTGCGGACCGGGCGGCTGTCGGCGGTGCTGCACCACGACCTGCACCAGGACGTGCGCCGCGCCTGCCAGGTGATCATGCAGGCCCACCGGGCGCTGCCGCTCACCGGCCCGCCGGCGCCGTCCAGCATCCAGGTGGTGACGCCGCACAACCTGCCGGCCAGCCGGTTCTCGCAGTGACGGCTAGAGCAGGCCGCGGACGTACCGCGCCTGCCCGGCGTGCTGCAGCGAGTCCGAGAGCACGCTGACCAGCCGGACGCCGAGGGTGACCGGCGGGTCCCAGCGCTCGTCGACGACCCGGTCGAGCTCGGCGTCGTCCCAGCCGTCGAGCAGCCGCCCGTTCTGCTCGTGCACCGCGTGCTGGTAGCCACGGAGCAGGTCGCCCGACTCCACCCGCACCTGGTCGACCTCGGTGGAGCTGTGGCCGTAGCCGGTGGCCTCGGGGTCGAACGGCAGCCCGAACCGGTCCACCCACCCCTGCTCGACCCACACCTGCGGCGTGCCGGCGGCGTCGGCGAAGTGGTCGTCGGAGATGCGGGTGAGGTGCCAGGTCAGCCAGGCGATCGAGTTGCCCGTGTCGTGCGGGCGCCAGGACAGCCGGTCGGGGTCCAGCCCGTCGACCGCGCCGTCGACGATCTCGCGTACCCGGTCGAAACCGTCCTGCAGCAGCCGGTAGGCCGGTGTGTCGCTCATGGCGTCAAACTAGCCGCTGCTCCGGCCGCCTGCCTCGAGCTGGTCGAGCCCGCAGGCGAGCACGTCGAGATCGGTACGCACCCGCCGCAGCACCGGCTGCCGCAGCCGTCCGGCGGCGGTGACGGCGGAGTACTCGACCTCGACGATCAGCGGGGGCCGCTTCAGACCGTGCAGGATCTCCTTGCGCAGCCGGTCAGAGGTGGACCCGCCGACGCGGCCCATCAGGACCAGCTCGCCGTCGGCGTCGAGCAGGTAGAGGTCGAGCGCGCGGGGGTACTCGCGGGCCGCACCCGGTGGGGCGGCCGGCCCCCAGTCCACCCCGCCGACCAGGCAGCTCACCGTCCGCAGCGTCTTGATCTTGACCCAGTCGGCGGAGCGGCCGCGGCGGTAGCGGCTGTCGCGGCGCTTGGCGATGACGCCCTCCAGGCCGTGCCGAGTGACGACCTCCCACAACGGCCCCGGGTCGACGCTGGTGAGGGTGAGGCCGAGCGGCGGCTCCCAGTCGGCGGCGATCTCCTCCAACGCGGCGCGACGACGGTCGTACGTCCACCCGGTCGTCGCCTCGCCGTCGCGACCGAGCAGGTCGAACACGTAAAGCCGGGCCGGCAGCTCGGCGGCCCACCGGGCCGCCGCGGAGTGCTGGGCGATGCGTTGCTGGGTGAGGGGCCACGACGGCAGCCCGCGGTCGTCCGGCACGGCGACCTCGGTGTCGAGCACCAGGCCGGGCCGGTCACGCGCGACCGCCAGCAACGCCTCGCGCAGCTCGGGGAAGCGCACCGTGAGGTCGGCGCCCAGCCGGGTGGTCATGCGCACCCGGGGCTCCGCGGCGCTCGGCTGGGTCGAGACGAGTGCCCGGACCCCGTCGACCTTCAGGTCGAACGCGTAGCCGGCGGCGGCGAGTCGTTCGAGGTCGTCGACCGAGCCACGCTCGGCGAGCATCAGCTCCACAACGACGACCGCGCGGACAGCACCCGCCCGACCGCGGCCACGAACCCCGCCTGCTGCTCGTCGGTCACCGCGAGGCTCAGCGCGAGGTAGCCGCGCGGGGCCAGGTAGTAGCCCTCGGCGAGCAGGTCGAGGAACAGCAGCTCGAGCAGCCGCGGGTCGGTGCCGGCGAGGTCCTCGTGCCGCCGGATCGGTGCCCGGGTCGGGTGGAACGACATCAGGCTGCCCACGCCGCACACCTGGAACGGCGCTGACGAGCCGAGGGCGGCCGCGTCGAGGTCGGCCCGCAGCGCATCGCCGCGCGCGGTGTGCCGCTCGGCGACCTCAGGGGTGTACACCGTGGTCAGCCCGACGTGCCCGGCGGCCATCGAGATCACGTTGTTGTTGAAGGTCCCGGCGTGCTGCAGGGCGTCGGACCGCGAGGGGTCGAACAGGTCCATGACGTCACCGCGGCCGCCGAACGCGCCGAACGAGCTGCCACCGCCCAGGTACTTCCCGAACGTGGTGAGGTCGGGAACGATCCCCAGCGGCTGCTGCAGACCGCCGGCACCGGTGCGTGAGGTCATCACCTCGTCGAGCACCAGCAGCGCACCCGTCTCGCTGGCCGCCTCCCGCAACGCCGCGAGGAACTCCGGCTCCCCGGGGATGCAGCCGGACGCCCCCAGCATCGGCTCGACCAGCACCGCTGCCGGGTCGGAGCCGTCCAGGATCGCCGCGCGAGCTGCCGCCACGTCGTTGTACGGCACCAGGGTCACGTCGTACGGCGCGTTCACCGCCGACGCGCCGTCGCGGAAGGTGAGCAGTCCGCCGTGGTAGCCGCCGTGCACGCCCACCACGCGCTCCCGACCGGTGTAGGCACGTGCCGCGGCCAACGCCATCAGGTTGGCCTCGGTGCCGGAGTTGGTGAACCGCACCCGGTGCACGGAGCCGAACCGCTCGCACATCGCCTCGGCGAGCAGCACCTCGTGCTCGGTGTGCGCGCTGCGGCTGAGCCCGTCGTCGATGGCCGCCCGCATCGCCTGCTGGATCACCGGGTGCGAGTGCCCGTACAGACCGGCGGAGTACTCGCCGAGCAGGTTCACGTAGCGGTGACCGTCGACGTCCTCGAGCACCGCGTCCCAGGCCCGGGCGACCCGCAGCGGGAACGGCGGGTGGTACAGCACCGTGCGGGTGTTGCCGCCCGGCAGCACCGCCCGGGCCCGCTCGTGCAGCGCCCGCGCCCGCGGGTGGCACGCCACGTAGTCCGCCCGGGCCTGCTCGACGGCGTCGTCGAGCGCGACCACCGCGGACTCGCGCGTACGCATGCGGCGATCCTGCACCGCGCACCGGCCGGGCTCAACGGCGGCCCGTCCCCTCTGTACCCTCCTGTGTCCATGCAGACGACCGAGGCATTGGTCCACTCGCTGGCGACCGCCGTGCGCGACGGCGGGTACGGGCCCGGCGACCCGTTGCCCGCGGTCCGGGCGCTGGCGGCAGAGCGTGGCTGCTCGGCGGGGACCGTGGCGCGGGCGTACCTGCGGCTGCGCGCGGCCGGTGTGGTCACCGGTCGGCAGCGGGCCCAGCTCACGGTGGCGCCCGACGGCGCTGCCCGCGCCCGGACGATGCTGCGCGGCGGTCCGCCGCTGCGACTCACCGGCAGCGACGACCCAGCGCTCGACCTGCTGATCGGGGCGCTCGGCGAGCGGGTCACGTTGGTGCCCGGGCCTCGCGGCAGTGTCACCGGCATGGGCGTGCTGGCTCGCGGGGCTGCCGACGCCGCGGCGATGCACCTGCTGCACACCGGCACCGGCCAGCACAACGACGACTTCGTCCGCGCGCTCGCCGGCGCCGGGCCCCTCACCCTGCTGCACCTGTGGCGCCGCCAACAGGTGCTGGTGCTGCCCCCCGGCAACCCTGCCGGCGTCCGCTCGACCGCCGACCTCGCCGGCCGCCGGCTCGCCTGGCGCGATGCCGGCACCGGGTCGCGGCTGCTGCTGGAACGGCTGCTGCGCGAGTCCGACGTGACCGCGTCGCCCGATCACGGCGTCACCGTCGACTCCCACGTCGCGGTCGCCGTCGCGGTGGTGAGCGGTGCCGCCGATGCCGGGCTGGCGGTGCGTGCCGCCGCGGAGTCGGTGGGTGCGGACTGGCTGCCGGTGGCCGAGGAGCCGTTCGAGCTGGCCATCCGTTCCGACCGCCTCGTCGCCGCCGAGGACCTGCTCGCCGCGCTGGCCAGCCCGGCGCTGCGCAGCCGGATCGAGGTCATGCCCGGCTACGACCTGAGCGACAGCGGCCGGATGCGAGCCGCGGCATGAGGCGCGCGGCCGCTGCCGGCTCGGTGCTGCTGCTGGTCGTCGCGGCGGCGACCGGGTGCGGTGGCGACGACGGTGGGGATGGAGGTGGCGACGGCGGCGGGTCGTCGGACGAGATGATCCTCGCCACCACCACCAGCACCGTCGACTCGGGACTGCTCGACGAGCTGCTCCCGGTTTACGAGGACTCCGGCGGCTGCGGCGTCAAGGCGCTCGGCGTCGGGTCCGGCGAGGCGCTCGAGCTCGGCGCGTCCGGCAACGCCGACGCCCTGCTGGTGCACTCGCCCGAGGCCGAGGAGGAGTACATGGCCGCGGGTGACGGAAGTCGTCGCGACCTGGTGATGCACAACGACTTCGTCCTCGTCGGGCCGGCCGACGACCCCGGTGACATCGCGGGTGCCGAGACAGCAGTCGACGCGATGGCCCGCATCGACCAGAGCGGTGCGACGTTCGTCTCGCGCGCTGACGAGTCGGGCACGAACACCAAGGAGCTGGACCTGTGGGAGCAGGCGGGGGTCGAGCCCGGTGGTGACGACTACGTCGAGACCGGGCAGGGGATGGGCGAGACGCTGACCATCACCGACCAGATGGGTGGCTACACGCTGACCGACCGCGGGACGTACCTCGCGACCGAGGGCATCGACCTGGAGATCCTGAGCCAGCGCAGCGACGACCTGCTGAACGTCTACCACGTCATCGTGGTCGACCACGAGGGCACGAACACCGAGTGCGCGGAGGGCTTCGCCGACTGGCTACTGACCCCGGAGACGCAGCAGGTGATCGGCGAGTTCGGTGTCGAGGAGTACGGGCAGCAGCTCTTCCACCCGGACGCGCAGCCCTGAAGCCGACGTGTCCGACCCGCTGCTCGACGTCGTCGCCCGGACGGCCGTCGTCTCGATCTCGGCCACTCTGCTGGCGCTGCTGATCGGCATCCCGCTGGGCACGTTGCTCGCCCTGGCCCGGCTGCCGGGCCGCGGCGCCGTGGTGGCTGTCGTCAACACGGGCATGGCGGTGCCGACCGTCGTGGTCGGGCTGGGGGTCGCGCTGCTGCTGTGGCGCAGTGGCCCGCTGGGCGGCCTCGACCTGATCTACACCTTGCGCGGCATGGTGATCGCCCAGGTCCTGATCGCCGCGCCGCTGATCACCGGCATCACGATGGCCGCCCTCCTGCTGCTGCCGCCGGGGCTGCCCGATCAGCTGCGGGCGCTCGGCGCGAGCCGGGCGCAGCTCGTGCTGCGGCTCTGGTTGGAGGCGCGGTTGCCGTTGCTGGCCGCGGCGATGGCCGGCTTCGGCCATGCCGTCTCCGAGGTCGGAGCAGCGACGATCGTGGGCGGCAACCTGCACGGCCGCACGCAGGTCATGACGACGGCCATCGTCGAGAACGTGGGCCGTGGAGACCTCGGCGGCGCGGCCGTCTACGCCGCCGTGCTGCTCGCGCTCGCCTTCGTCGTCAACGCGGTGCTCTCGTCGGTCCACCAGCGGGGTGCCGGGTGGGCACGGCCCTGACCGCGCACCGGCTCCGGCACGTACGGGGCGGGCGCGAGGTCCTGGGCGTCGACGAGCTCTCGGTCGCAGCCGGTGAACGACTGGCGGTCCTGGGTCCCAACGGCGCCGGCAAGACCACATTGCTGCGGCTGCTCGCTGGCATCGAACGGCCGACGGAGGGGACGGTCGCGCTGGGCGGGCGAACCGTCGACCGGCTGGGCGTGCGCGCCCGGCGCGGGATCGGCTACGTGACCCAGCAGCCGGGCCTGCTGACCACCAGCGTGCGACGCAACGTCGAGCTCCCGCTGTCCTGGCGCGGGGTGCCCCGGGCCGAGCAGGGGCGGCGGGCGCTGGCCGCGCTGGACCGGCTCGGCATCGCGCACCTCGTGGACCGCCCCGCCGGACGGCTCTCGGGCGGGGAACGGCAGCGGGTGAACCTGGCCCGGTCCCTGGCCACCGAGCCGGAGGTGCTGCTGCTCGACGAGCCCGCCGCGGCCCTCGACCCGGCCGCGCGAGCGGCGTTCCTCGACGACCTCGACGCGGCGCTGGATGCCTCGGCGACGACGGTCGTACACGTGTCGCACCGGCCCGAGGAGGCGATCCGGGGCGCCGACCAGGTAGCGGTGCTCGACGCCGGCCGGGTCCGTCAGCTCGCCGCCCCGGTCGAGGTCTTCCGTGCCCCAGCCGATGCTGCCGTCGCACGCATCGTCGGGTTCCACAACCTGCTGCCCGCCGAGCTCGATGAGCAGGGCGTCGTCCGGGTCGGCGACGTGCGGGTGGCGACCTCGTGCGACCTCCTGCCGGGTCCCGTCACCGTCGCGGTGTGGGCCGCGGGCGTTGCCGTCGCCCGGCCCGGCGAGACGGGGTGGACCGGCACCGTACGGGCGGTCGTGCCCGGTCCCGGGCGCTGGGAGGTGCGCATCGCAACGACACCTCCGCTGCTGGCGCACCTGCCCCCTGACGTGGAGGCGCCCAGGGTCGGGCAGTCGGTCGACCTCCGGCTGCTCGCCGACTACTGCGCCGTGCTGCCACGGCGCTGAGGCACGGCTCCCGGCACCGGGCGCGGTAGCGTCCTTGCCGTGACCGACGCGCCAGGGGGTCGGGGGGATGACGCCGTCCGGCCGACGGTGCCATCGGTGACCCTCCCGGTGCCCGAGGCGCTCCGGACAGCGTGGGACTGCTCGCCTGCCCTGGTGATCGTCACCGAGGGCCCCGAGCACGTGCTCACCTACCAGAACGACGCGTCGGCGGCGCTGTTCGGCCGGCGCCCGACCGGTGTTGCCATGTCCGACGCCTTTCCCGAGCTGCGGGGCCGGACGATGGAGACGCTGGACGCGGTCCGCGAGACCGGGCGGGTGGTGCAGGTGCCCCGGGCGGACACCGGGGTGCGTGACGTCGAGGGCGGCGTCGTCCACCTCCGGTACGTGCTCGCCCCGCTCGGAGCCGGGCCGCCGTACGACGGGGTCGTCGTCACCTCGGTCGACGTGACGGCGGAGGCGCACGCGGAGCAGGCAGTGGTGCGCGCCGAGCTGTTGTCCCGAGTAGCCGAACGGATGAACAGCGCGGCCGACCCCGACGCTGCGCTCGCCGCGCTGGCCGACCAGCTGGTCCCCGAGATCGCCGACCTCGCGGCCGTCTACGTCGTGCACGGGCTTCCGGATCGAGGCCGCGACGCTGCTCTCGCCGAGCAGCGCGAGCCAGCGGCGATGACCGTCTCACCGCGGCTGCTGTCGGCCGCCGGGCGACCGCCGCCGCCCGGCCCGCGCGAGGGCCCGTCGCCGTGGGACGCGCTGCTCGCGGCCGGCAAGACCATCGTCATCGACCTGGAGGAGTCGCCGCAGCTGGGCGACCCGGTGACGGCACGGTGGCTCACCGACGCCAGCGCGCGCGACCTCGTGGTGGTGCCACTTGCTGTCGCTGGCGTGCTCACCGGCGCGCTGGTGCTGCTCGGCACCGCCCACCGGGAGCGGTACGCCGAGCAGGACATCGCCTTCATCGAGCACGTCGCCGCCCGAGCCGGGACCGCTGTCGCGAACGCCCGCGCGCACCAGGTGCAGCGACAGGTCGCGATCAACCTGCAACGCGCGCTGCTGCCCGACGCGCCACCGCGGTTGCAGGGGCTGAAAGTGGCCGCCCGCTACCGCGCCGGCGGCGACGACGTCGAGGTGGGCGGCGACTGGTGGGACGTGCACGACCTGGGCGCGGGCCGGGTCGGCGTCGGCGTCGGCGACGTGTCCGGACGCGGGGTTCCGGCTGCGATCGTGATGGGACAGGCCCGCTCCGGGATGCGGGCGGCCGCGCACGCGGACCTGCCGCCGGCCGACCTGCTCACCGTCCTGGACGCCCAGGTCAACGAGCTGGTGTCGGTGGAGAGCGCCGCCGACAGCGCGCTGCAGCCCCGGTTCGCGACCGCTGCCTACGCCGTGATCGAGGCGTTCGACCAGACGCTGCGGATCGCCAACGCCGGTCATCCGCCACTGCTGGTACGGGACCCGGGAGGAGCCGTCCGCCGGGTCGCCGCGCCGCCGGGCCCGCCGCTGGGGCTCGGGATCGGCGGCTACGAGGAGGCGGTCATCGACTTCCCGGCCGGCTCCCTCCTGCTCGCCTTCACCGACGGACTGGTCGAGTCCAACCGGGTCGACATCGACTCCGGCATCGAGCGGCTGTCCGTCGACCTCGCCGACGTCGACGCGGATGCCGACCTCGACGTGGCGGCCGACCGGCTGCTCACGCGCGGCTCAGGTGCCGACGACATCGCCCTCGTGCTGCTGCGCAGCGATGCGGCGGGGCTGCCGGTGGAGCGCTACACGGCGACGCTCGAGCAGATGTCCGACGTGTCCCGGACCCGCCGTGACCTCGCCGGGCTCGCCGCCCGGCACACGCCGGCCCTGACGTACCGGGTCGCGCACGTGTCCGCGGAGCTGCTGGCCAACGCGATGTCCCACGTCGGTCCGCCGGTGTCGGTGCGCGCGCACGTGGCGTTCGACCGGATCGTCGTCGAGGTCGCCGACCGGTCCGCCTCCGCACCGCGCGCCCGGGTGGCCGCCGACGACGACGAGCACGGCCGCGGCCTGCCGATCGTGTCCGCGCTCGCAGTGGCGTGGGGGTCGCGGATCACCCGCAACGGCAAGGCGACCTGGGCCGAGCTCGGCCCGCGCGGGTCGTAGTCCCATCGGACACGATGCGTGCGGGCTGCCGGCCCGTCAGTCTGGTGGCCCACACACGTCGACCGGGGGAGCTCCGTGAGCAGACCACGCGTGCGCTTCCTGCTGCGCACCGCGGACGCGCCCGGCGGCGTCGCGCGCAGCGTCCTGGTGCTCGCGGGTCAGCTCGCCCTGTCCCACGACGTCGAGGTCGTCAGCCTGTTCCGACGTCGGAACGTCCCCACCTACCCGGTGCCCGAGGGCGTGCGGCTGACGTACCTGCAGGACCACCGCCGGTCGGCGACCGGCGTGCAGCGCAACGGCGGTCGCGTGCGCCGGATGCTGACCCGGCCGCTGCGGAACCGTCCCAGCCGGCTGGTCCACCCCGCTGACACGCTCTACCCGCACTGCACGCTGCTCACCGACCTCGCGCTGTTGCGCGCGCTCCGCTCCATGCGCTCGGGCGTGCTGATCACGACCCGGCCGAGCCTGCTGTCGCTGGCGGCGCGGGTCGCCCCCCGCCGCCTCGCGCTGGTCGGGCAGGAGCACATGAACGCGCAGACCCGGCCCGCTCCACTGCGGAGGCTGGTCTATCGCGCCGGCAGCCGGGCCAAGGCGTTGGTCGTACTCACCGAGCGCGACCGGGAGGACTGGAGCGTTGCGCTGCGGGGCCGGGCACTGCCGGTGCAGGTCATCCCGAACCCGGTCCCCTGGGCGGTCGGCCACGACGGCAGGGAGCGCCGGCCCGTCGTGGTGGCGGCGGGGCGACTGGCGCGGCAGAAGGGCTTCGACCGGCTGGTCGAGGCGTACGCCGATGTCGCAACCCGCCACCCGGACTGGCGGTTGCACATCTACGGCGAGGGTGACGCGCGCGCGGAGCTCGAGCAGCTGATCGTGCAGCGCGGACTCACCAGCGTGGTCGAGCTGAAGGGCTGGACCGACGACATGGCAGAGGTGATGGCCGACGCGTCGGTGCTCGCCCTCACCTCCCGCTTCGAGGGACTGCCGATGATCGTGCTGGAGGCCTTCGGGCGGGGGCTCCCCGTCGTGGCCTACGACTGTCCGCGCGGGCCGCGCGAGCTGGTCGAGGACGGGGTGAACGGCTTCCTGGTCGACGACGACGACCAGGCCGCCTACACCGAGGCCCTTTCCCGGGTGCTGGCCGACGACGCCCTGCGGTCGCGGCTGTCGCGCGGTGCGCTGGAGAGCGCCGGGACGTACTCGCTTCCCGCAGTTGGCGCCCGGTGGCGGGGACTGCTCGAGCAGGTGACCGCGCCGGTCGGGGATCGTCGCCGGACCTGATTTCCAAGGATCGCTTCCCCTCCCGCCGAGGGCGGCGGTACGCTCCACGAGCGCGGTCGCGCAAACGTTTTGCATCGCGGGTGGCCGGGCCTGGTCGGCCGCCCGCGTCCCCGCCGATCGAAGGAGCGAGGCATGACCAGTCCGGAGAAGGTGAGCCGGCGGGCAGTGATGCTCGGTGCCGCCGGCGCGGCGGCGTCCGGCGTCGTCGGCGGTGCTGGTCCGGCGGTCGGGGCCACGGCCGGCCCGGCGGCTGCCGACGCCGAGAAGCGCGCGCCGCTGTGGGAGCAGGCGTGGCGCCGCGGACTGGTGTTCGGGTCCGCCTTCTCGACCCGGCTGAAGGACCACCCGTACCGCCAGCTCGTCGACCGCGAGGCAGCGGTGGCGTTCACCGAGGACGACCTGCTCTGGTACAAGCTCAAGCCAACTCCGAGGTCACGGCTGAACTTCGACTGGGGTGACCGGTTCCACGCATTCGCGGAGCGCAAGCAGCAGCTGGTGTTCGGGGCCCACCTGGTGTGGGACGAGGGCTTCGGCGAGGGCTGGACCGACGACGACCTGTGGGGCCTGACCAGGAAGCAGGCCGAGGACCTGCTGTACCCGATCGCGCGCAGGCTGTCCCGGCGCTACCGCGGCCGGACGGTCGGATGGGCCGCGGCCACCGAGGTCACGGACCCGGAGGGCAAGAACGGCTTCCGCACCAACGTGCCCTGGTACGAGACCATCGGCCGCAAGTACATCAACGAGGTCTTCCACATCGCGGCCGAGCAGGACCCGGACGCGACCCTGGTGCTCAACGAGTACGGCTTCGAGACCGTCAACGAGTTCGGCGACCGCCCCGAACCGCGCCGCCGGGCGACCCTGCAGGTCATCGACACGCTGCTGGACGAGGGCGTGCCAGTGCACGCACTGGGCGTGCAGGGTCACCTGCTGGGCGACAGGTTCCGCAGCCGCTTCGACGAGAACGGCTACCGGCGGTTCCTGGCCGACGTGGCCGACCGTGGCCTGCACATCCTCATCACCGAGATGGACTGCCTCGACGACGGCATGCCCAGGTCGCCGAGCGTCCGCGACCGCTGGATGGGCAAGGTCTACCGCCGCTACCTCGACGTGGCCCTCGACGAGCCCGCGGTGAAGTCGGTGATGTCGTTCGGCCTGTCGGACCGCTACACCTGGCTGGAGGAGGACTACCCGCGCGACGACGGCACCCACCGCCGCCCGCTGCCGTACGACCGGACGTTGCGGCCGAAGGCGGCCTACGACGCGATCTGTGCCGCGCTGCACGACGCCCCGAAGCGCACCCCGCTCTGGCAGCCGCTGCGGTGACGACCCGGAGCGGCCGGCGCGCGGTCGTGGTCCGTGGGGGATGGGAGGGCCACTCGCCGGTCGAGGCGACCGAGCGGTTCATCCCGTTCCTCAAGGAGCAGGGCTTCGACGTCGCCGTGCGCGAGGACCTGGACGCGTACGACGACGAGGAGCTGCTCGCCGGCAGCGACCTGGTGCTGCAGTGCTGGACGCAGGACCGGATCAGCGACGAACGGGTGGCCCGGTTGTCGGCCGCGGTGGCCGCCGGCACCGGTCTCGCCGGATGGCACGGCGGGATCATCGACTCGTTCCGGATGTCGCCGGAGTACCTGCAGCTCACCGGGGGGCAGTTCGCCACCCACCCGGGCGGCGTCCGCGACCACGAGGTCGAGGTGGTGCCGGCGCGGGCCGACCACCCGATCGTCGCCGGGATCGCGCCGCGCTGGGACCAGCACACCGAGCAGTACTGGAGCCTCACCGACGGCCTCAACGACGTGCTGGTGATGTCCCGGTTCCAGCCCGGGCCGGACACGCCGTGGCGGCAGGAGCTGATCGCGCCGGCGGTGTGGACGCGGATCTGGGGCGAGGGCAGGGTGTTCGTCTCCACGATCGGTCACTTCCCGACCGACCTGGACGTGCCGCCGGTGCGCACGCTGACCGAACGCGGGCTGCTCTGGGCTGCGCGTTAGCCACCCGGTGAGCAACACTCTCGGTCCGTGAGCACCGTGCACCGGGTCGTCCTGGACACCGACAACGGCATGGGCAACGCCGGCTCCGACATCGACGACGGCTTCGCGCTGGCACTCGCCGTGGCCGACCCCGCCGTCAGCCTCGAGCTGGTGACGACGGTGGGAGGCAACGCCGACGTCGACGTCTGCACCAGGCTGACCCGCGAGCTGCTGGAGCGGTTGGACCGCACCGACGTGCCGGTCGTCGGCGGGGCGTCGCTGCCACTGCGCGGCGGTGCGCACCGGCGCTCCGGCCCGCACCGGGCGCCGTACGCCGCCACCGCGATCGCCGAGGCCGTCGCGGCGGCACCCGGTGAGATCACCCTGGTCGCGATCGGGCCGCTGACCAACGTCGCCACGGCGCTGCTGCTCGACCCGGCGCTGGCCAGCGACGTGCGCGAGGTGGTCGTCATGGGTGGCGTCTTCCTCGAGCACACGAACCTCGCGGCGATGCCCGGGGAGTACAACACCTGGTGCGACCCCGAGGCGACCGCGGTGGTGCTGGCGAGCGGGGCGCCGCTGCGGTTCGTCGGCCTGGACGTGACCCGGCAGGTGCGCCTCACCCGAGCCGCCGCGGCGGTGATGGCCGAGTCGGGTCGCGACTTCGAGGCGTTCGCGGGCCGGTGTGCCATCGAGTGGATCGACCACCACGGCGCGGCCAACCCCGGCGACCCGCGGGAGCAGGACAGCTGTGCGTTGCACGACCCGCTCGCGGTCGCCGTCGTCACCCGACCCGAGCTGGTGACCTGGCGGCCGGCCTACCTGCAGGTCGAGACGGACGGGTGGGTGGCCCGCGGGGTGATGGTGGCCGACCTGCTCACGTCGGCACAGCCGCCGGCGCCGAACTGCCGCATTGGCACGGCGGTCGACGCGGACGGGTTCACCGCGCTGTTCCGCGAGCGGATCCGCTCGCTCTGACCGCCCGCGGGGCAGAAAGTTCGCGGGTTCGCTTGTCGCCGCCGGGCGACTGCTCTAGCGTCAGGTGCACGGGTGCAAATCGTTTGCGCGCCGACCGGACGATCATCGCACTCGAGGAGTCCTGATGGTGCTGCGAGTCGGGGTGATCGGGCTCGGCGAGGTCGCCCAGGTCGTGCACCTGCCGGTGCTGCAGTCGCTGCCGCACCGGTTCGAGGTGCGCGCCGCGGGTGACATCTCCCCCACGCTGCTGCAGGTGGTCGGCGACCGCTTCGGCATCCCCTCCCGCTACGGGTCGGCCGACGAGATGCTCGCCGCGGGCGGTCTCGACTGCGTGCTGGTGCTGAACAGCGACGAGTACCACGCCGAGTGCGTGGTTGCGGCGCTCGAGCACGGCATGCACGTGCTGGTCGAGAAGCCGATGTGCCTCAGTCCCGGCGAGGCGGAGCAGATCGTCCGGGCGCGTGACCGCACCGGCCTGACCGTCATGGTCGGGTACATGCGGCGGTTCGCCCCTGCCTTCGTCGAGGCCGTCGAGCTGTTGCCGACCTTGGGCCGGATCAACTTCGCCCGGGTGCACGACGTCATCGGCCGCAACCGGCTGATCGTGGACCAGACCGCCGAGGTCTGCCGGCCCACCGACATCGCGCAGGACGTGATCGAGCAGCGCTGGGCACGCGGTCGCCGCCTGGTCGAGGACGCGGTCGGCTCGGTCCCGGACGACCTAGCCAACGCCTACCGGCTGCTGTGCGGTCTGGGCAGTCACGACCTGTCCGCGATGCGCGAGCTGCTGGGCCGTCCGCGCGGTGTCGCCGCTGCCCGGCAGTGGCGCAGCGGTGGCTACATCGCCGCGCTGCTCGACTACGACGACTACGTGGTCGCGTACGAGACCGGCGTCGACGAGCAGCTGCGCTTCGACGCCCACCTCGAGGTGTTCGGCGATGCAGCGTCGCTGCGAGTGCAGTACGACACCCCGTACGTCCGGCACCTGCCCACGACGCTGGTCCTCGAGCAGACCACCGGGGACGAGTTCCGGCGCACCGTGAGCCGCCCGCACCTCAAGGACCCGTACACGCACGAGCTCGAGTACTTCCACGACGTGGTGACCTCCGGCACCGCGCCGAAGACCGGCCCCGAGGACTTCGTGCTCGACCTCGACCTCTTCGCGGAGCTGATCCGGGTGCTGGGCAAGGCGAACGCCTGAGCCGGGTCGGCCGTCTGCGGCTACTGTCGCGTGATGACCGACGCCGACGGTGAGCTCGTCGACGCCGACGCCATGGTGGTGGCCGGCGCGGCCCCGCCGTCGCGTCGGGTGCGGCTCGACCGGGACCGCATCCTCGCGGCGGCCGTGCGCTTCATCGACGACAACAGCCTGCGCGACCTGACCATGCGCCGGCTCGGCGCCACGCTCGACGTCGAGGCGATGTCGCTCTACCGCTACGTCCCCGGTCGCGAGGAGCTGCTCGACGGCGTCGTCGAGACCGTCCTGACCGAGATGCACGACGACCCGGACGTTCTGGGGAGCCCCGCGGATGGCTGGCAGGACTTCCTGCAGCGGATCGCGCACGGGGTACGGCGGGTGGCGCTGGCCCATCCCGGCGCGTTCCCGCTGGTGGCGTCCCGACCGCTGGAGGCGCCGTGGCTGCGGCCGCCGCTGCGCAGCCTGCCGTGGGTCGAGCGGTTCCTGGACGGCCTGCTGGCCGAGGGCTTCTCCGACGACGCAGCGGTCGCCGCCTACCGGGCTTTCACCAGCTTCCTGCTGGGACACCTGCTGCTCGAGGTGTCGGGGTACGGCGCGGACATCGGGCCGCTGGACATCCTCGAGGACGACGAGGAGACGCCCGGCATCGAGCGCTACCCCCAGGTGGCACGGCTGAGCGAGTCGCTGTCGGAGGACCACGCCGCCACCGAGTTCGAGGAGTCGCTGGAGAGCCTGCTGGACCGGATCTCGTTGATCCGGCTGCAGCTGCCCGGTTGACGCGGGTTGCTGAGGGGTACCGATTTGCGAGCCGTACCGACGGCCCGTAACGTCGCCAGCCTTACAACGTAAACCAGCAGCACCGAGGAGTGGCATGACCGAACCGACGACGCGACAATCCCAGCCCGATCAGGGCGTGGGGGAGCTGGTAGGACAGCTCACCGAGCAGGTGAGCCTGCTGGTCCGCGACGAGCTCGCGCTGGCGCAGGCGGAGCTGAAGGCCAAGGGCAAGGCCGCGGGAATCGGGGCCGGCCTGTTCGGCGGGGCCGGGCTGGTCGCGGCGTACGGCCTGGCCGTGCTGCTCGCGGCGGCGGTGCTGGGCCTGGCCACGGCGGTCGACGCCTGGCTGGCGGCGCTGATCGTCGGCGTCGTGGTGCTCGCCGTGGCCGGGGTCCTGGCGCTGACCGGCAAGAAGCAGGTCGCGCAGGCGACCCCGCCGCTGCCCACCGAGTCGATCGAGGGTGTCAAGCGGGACGTCGACGCGCTCAAGGGAGGGACCACCAGATGAGTGGCGCGCACAGCAGCACGTCGGCACCGGACGAGACCGAGGTGCTCCGGGACGAGATCGAGCAGACCCGCGAGGAGCTCGCTCACACCGCACAGGCACTCGGCGACAAGCTGGACGTCAAGCAACAGGCCCGGTCGGCGGCCACCGTGGTGCAGGAGCGCGTGCAGGACGTGCCGGCCCGGGCGACCGCCCAGTGGCAGCGCGACCCGGCGCCGATCGTGGCCGCGGTGGGTACCTTCGTCGTGGTCCTGGTCCTGCTCGAGTGGAGGGGGCGGCGATGAGCAACAAGGTCGCCAAGATCGCCTACCGGCCCTTCGGGCTCGCGTCGAGCATCGTCGGCGGGATCGTCGCCGGCACCGTGTTCAAGCAGACCTGGCGCCGCGTCCAGGGCGAGGACGACGCACCCGACGCGCTGCAGGGCGAGTACGGCTGGCGCCAGGTGCTGGTCTCTGCCGCGCTGCAGGGCGCCGTCTACGCCGTGGTCAAGGCCGCCATCGACCGCGCCGGTGCCCGCGCGTTCGAGCGCTGGACCGGCGAGTGGCCCGGTGACTGACGCCGTCGCAGCGTCCGTCCGTACGTCCCGACCCAAGGAGAACCCATGAGCAAGATCGTCACCCTCGCCGCCGCAGCCGCCGGCTACGTCCTCGGTGCCCGCGCCGGCCGCGAGCGTTACGAGCAGATCAGCGCGCAGGCGCAGCGGCTGTGGCAGGACCCGCGGGTGCAGAAGGCCGCCGCGGACGCCAAGCAGACCGCGGCCGACAAGGCGCCCGTGGTCAAGGACCGGGTCGTCGACGCCGCCAGCAGGGCCAGCGACAAGGTGACCAGCTCCAACTCCGGCAGTCAGAGCGCCGGGTGAGCGCGCCGGGTGAGCAGGCCGAGAGGCCGGCTCAGATCCCGGCGCGTGGTTGGTTCCAGGTGCTGCGCCGCAGCATCAAGGAGGTCGGTCAGGACCACCTGACGCTCGTGGCCGGCGGCATCGCCTACGCGTGGTTCCTCGCGCTGTTCCCCGGCATGATCGCGGCGGTACTGATCTGGGGCCTGGTGGCCGACCCGGCGCAGATCCAGCAGCAGATCAGCGACCTGGCCGGCGCGCTGCCCAAGAGTGCGCAGCCGCTCGTGACTGACCAGCTGACCTCCGCCACCTCATCGGCGAGCAGCGGCGGCGGGATCGCGGTGGCGATCAGCATCGCGCTGGCCCTGTGGAGTGCCTCGGCCGGTGTCGCCGGACTCGTCGAGGCGACCAACATCGCCTACGACGAGGAGGAGGGACGCAACTTCTTCGTCAAGCGCGGGCTGGCCATCCTGCTGACCCTCGGGTTCATCGTCTTCCTCGCCGTTGCCATTGGGCTGGTCGCGGTCTTCCCCGTGGTGCTCGACCAGCTGGGCCTCGGCATCGTCGTCGAGGTGGTGGCGCAGGTGGTGCGCTGGCTCGTCCTCGTGCTGGTCGCCATCGTCGCGCTGGGCTTCCTCTACCGGATCGGTCCCGACCGCGATGCCCCGGACGTGCGCTGGCTGTCGCTGGGTGCCGTCATCGCCACCGTGCTGTGGGTCGCCGCGTCGGTCGGGTTCTCCTTCTACGTCAACAACTTCAGCAGCTACGGCGAGACGTACGGCAGCCTCGCCGGTGTGGTGGTGCTGCTGCTCTGGTTCTGGATCACCGCGCTGGTGGTGCTGCTCGGGGCGGAGATCAACGCCGAGGCGGAGGGGCAGACCGCGCGGGACACCACGACCGGAGCCGAGGAGCCGATGGGTCGCCGCGGGGCGGTCAAGGCGGACCAGCCTCCGCCTGCGAGCTGACCTGATCCGGACACCCACGCGAGCACGGGTCCTTCCTCCCCGAACTTCCGTCGACCCGCGCCGAAGCGATGTGCGGCGGCGGACTGGCGTACGGACGTAGCGTCGTGGTCGTCCCTCCTCGCACACCTGGAGATGCCCGATGCTGACCGACACCGACGTCGCGACGTTCCGCCGCGACGGCTACCTGCTGCCCGGCAAGCAGCTGTTCAGTCCCGAGCGGCTGGACGCCCTGGAGGCGATCTTCGACGAGCACCTCGCCGACAAGGGCGACAGGCTCTCCGACGAGCTCGACACGCCACACTTCCGCGACAGCCGGCTGCTCGACTACCTGCTCAGCGACGAGGCGCTCGACCTGGTCGAACCGCTGATCGGCCCGGACATCGCGCTGTGGACCAGTCACTTCATCTCCAAGGACCCGTTCACCGGGCGGTCCACGCCCTGGCACGAGGACTCCGCCTACTGGAACGGCCGGCTCAGCGCGTACGACCACATCGTGACCGTGTGGCTGGCGCTCGGACCGAGCAACCGGGACAACGGCTGCATGCGGGTCGTCCCCGGCACGCATCACCACGGCTTCTCCGAGTACCGGCCCACCGACAAGACCGTCCAGACCTTCCACGCCGAGATCATCGACGTCGACGAGGACCGGGCGGTCGACTTCGAGCTCGCGCGGGGGGAATTCTCGCTGCACGACGGCCGGATCATGCACGGCGCCAAGCCGAACACCAGCCCGGTGCGGCGCACCGGCTACACCATGCGCTACTTCCCGGCTTCGGTGCGCGTGCTGCCGGTCGAGCAGAACGCCGGCTGGAAGATCTGGCTGGCCCGGGGCGACGACTCGGCCGGCAACACCTACGAGAACGTCCCGGTGGCGTGAGGCTGGGCCTGCTCACCGCCTGCCTGCCCGGGTCGTCGCTGGACGAGATCGCCACCTGGGCGGCCGGACACGGCTACCGGGCGCTCGAGATCGCCGCCTGGCCGAGGTCGCCGGACCGGCCCTGGGTCGCGAGCCACCTGGACGTGGCGGCGCTCGACCAGCGCGGCGCGGAGGCGACCCGGGCGATGCTGGACGGGCTGGGGCTCTCGGTGTCCGCCGTCGCCTACTACGACAACAACCTGACCGGTGACCCGCAGCAGCGGGCCGCGACGCACGAGCATCTGCGCCGCTGCGTCGACGCCGCCGTGCTGCTCGGCTGCCCGCTCGTCGGCACCTTCGTCGGGCGGGACGTCGACCTGCCGGTCGCGGACAACCTGCGGCTGGCGGAGAGGTTGCTGCCACCGTTGGTGCACTACGCCGGAGAACGGGGCGTGCGGCTGGTCGTCGAGAACTGCCCGATGGAGGGCTGGCACCCGGACGGTGCGCCGGCGAACCTCGCGTACTCGCCCGAGCTCTGGGACTGGATGCACGCGCTCGGGCTGTGGCTGAACTACGACCCGTCGCACCTGGTCCCGCTCGGCATCGACCCGGTGGCCGCGCTGAGTGCGCACCTCGACAAGGTGCTGCACGTACAGGCCAAGGACGTCCAGGTCGACCCGGTCGCACGGGACCGCTACGGCGTGCCGGGCCGGCAGATCGACCGGGAGCCCTGGGACACCGGCTGGTGGCGGTTCCGGGTCCCGGGCCTCGGCGAGGTCGACTGGCGTGGCGTCCTGGACGCGCTGCGCGACGGCGGCTACGACGGCGTGGTGTCCGTCGAGCACGAGGACCCGGTGTGGAGCGGCACCCCCGACCGGGTGCGGGAGGGCCTGGTCGTCGCCGAGCGCACCCTCACCCCCCTCCTCGACGCCTGACCCCACCCTCCCCGCTGTCCCTCCCCCGCTCCCTCCCTCCGCGAATGATCCGGCGAGGCGTGCGTCGGGGCGATCGTCAGGTCGGAACGTTCGGTGGGGGAGGGCGCGGCCGTCCGCGAACGTTCCGGCGAGGCGTGCGTCGGGGCGATCGTCAGGTCGGAACGTTCGGTGGGGGGAGGGCGCGGCCGTCCGCGAAAGTTCCGGCGAGGCGTGCGTCGGGGCGATCGTCAGGTCGGAACGTTCGGTGGTGGAGGGCGCAGCCGTCCGCGAAAGTTCCGGCGAGGCGTGCGTCGGGGCGACCGTCAGGTCGGAACGTTCGGGGGAGGGAGGGTGGGGTCAGAGCGGCAGGTCGACGGGGGTGGCGCTGGCCGCGGAGGCGTACCCCGCCAGCGCGACCTCGAGTGCGCGGAGGCCGTCGTCGCCGGTGGCGCAGGGGTCGAGCACCTCGCCGGCGCGGACCGACGCCGCGAACGCCTCGACCATCAGCCGGTCGACGTCGGTCCCGAACGGCACCAGCCGGAGGCCGCCACCTGCCCGGTTGCTGACCAGCTGCAGCGACTCGGCCAGGTCGTTGACCGATACGGAGCCGGCGGTGCCCACCAGCCGGAGGGAGAAGTCGTAGTCCCACGGGTTGCCCGCGGGCACCGACCAGCTCGGGTCGACACTCGCCACGACACCGTTGTCGAGCACCAACGACATCAGTGCGACGTCGTCGACGCCGCAGTCCCACAGCTGCGCGCCGACCTCGGCCGACACCCGGCGCACCTCCTGACCGCTCAGGTGCCGCAGCACGTCGGTGAGGTGCACCGAGTGGTCCATCAGCGCACCGCCGCCCGACTCCGATGCCGTGGTGATCCACGCCGGGTACTGCGGCGGCAGCGGAGGGCGTCCGCGGTTGCCGGCCACCGCACCGACGAGGTCACCGAGGTCGCCGGCCAGCAGGCGGGCGCGGACCTCCTGCACCAGCGGGTGGAACCGGGTGACGAACGCGCTGTGCAGCTGGACGCTTGCGTTCCGGCAGGCGTCGACCATCGCCCGGGCGTCGTCGAGCGTGGTGGCGACGGGCTTCTCGCACAGCACGTGCCGTCCGTACGCTGCGGCCAGCTCGACCAGGCCACGGTGCTCGACCGTGCTGCTGCACACGATCACCGCCTGCACCTCCGACGAGGCGATCAGCGCCTCGGCGTCGTCGTGGTACGGGGCGGCGAAGTCGTCGGCGACGGACCGGCCCAGGTCGGGGGACCGGTCGAAGACCCCGACCAACCGGGTCTCGGGGGAGCCGGCCAGCGCCCGGGCGTACGACCACGCGTGCGGGCGGTGGGCGCAGCCGACGACGGCGACCCCGAGCGGAGCGCTCACGGGAGCTCCCAGGTGGTGAGGTCGATGGTCCGGCCGGAGTCGATCGACTCCCGCGCCGCCAAGGCCGTACGCACTGCCGCGAACCCGTCCTCGACGCTGACAGGTGAGGGCGCGCCGTCGCGGATCGCGTCGGTGAAGCACCCGATCTCCGCCACGTAGCCGCGGTTGCCCAACGGGTCGAACCACGAGGTGTCGCCGGCCGCGCGGTACATCGTGCCGCCGTTGAGGTGGTCGTAGTCCCAGCTCAGCCGACCCTCGGCGCCGATCAGCTCGGCGCGCAGCTTGAAGCCGTGCGCCACCGGGTGCGCCCAGCTGGTCTCCACCAGCCCGATCGCGCCACTCGCGTAGCGGACGGTGGTGAGCACGTACGTCGCCGGTCCCGCTGCCGTGTCGGCGCCCACTGCATGCACGCGCACCGGCTGGCTGCCGGTCGCCCAGGCGAGGTAGTCGAAGCTGTGCACCGCCAGGTCGACCAGCGGGCCACCGGACTCAGCCACGTCGGTGAGCCAGCCGTCCTGGCTCCAGCCCGGCACCGACGTGGTCATCGAGTGCGAGGCCATCTGCACCGCGCCCAGATGGCCGGAGTCGACGACGTCCTTGGCCTGCCGGTGGTCGGGTTCGAAGCGCGACACGTGGCCGACCATCAGGATGCCGCTGGCCAGTCGGGACGCTTCGACGATGCGGCGCGCATCCTCGAGGGTGCGGGCGATCGGCTTCTCGCAGAGCACGTGGGCGTCCGCCCGCAGCGCCTCGATCGTGAGCTCTGCGTGTGACGTCGGCGGCGTGCACACGCTGACGATGTCGACGCCGGCGTCGAGGACGCCGTCGAGGTCGGGGACCACCGCGGCCCCGACGCTCGCCGCGAGCCGCTCCGCCTTGCCTGCAACGGGATCGGCGACAGCGACGAGCTGTACCCCCGGCGTCGCCGCGTACGCGCTGACGTGCTCGCCCGCGATCAGGCCGGCCCCGATGACGCCGACGCGCAAGGCGGGCACGTTCAGCCCTTGACGCCGCTGAGCGCGATGCCCTGGATGAACTTGCGCTGGAAGAAGATGAAGACGAGGACCATCGGCAGCGTGCTGATCACTGATCCGGCGAACAGCACCGTCCACGACGTCTGGTTCTGCACCACGAAGAGCCCGAGTCCCAGCGGTGCGGTGAACAGCTCCTCGCTGTTGATGATGATCAGCGGCCAGAGGAAGTCCTCCCAGGAGCCCTGGAAGGTGAAGATGGCCGTGGCAGCAAGCGCAGGCACGCACAGCGGCAGCACGATCTTCCAGAAGATCTGGAACTCGTTGGCACCGTCGACCCGCGCTGCGTCGAGGAGCTCGTCGGGGATCGACTGCATGTACTGGCGGAGCAGGAAGATGCCGAAGGCGCTGACGACGTTGGGCAGGATGAGTCCCCAGTACGAGTCCAGCATCCCGTGCCCGTGCAGACCCAAGGCGTCGTTGCCGCCGAAGAACGGCATCCGCTTCAGGATGATGTAGTTCGGGATCAGCGAGATCTGGGGCGGGAGCATCATCGTGGCGAGGAAGGCGAGGAAGAGGATGTCGCGGCCGGGGAACGACCGCTTGGCGAATGCGTAGGCACACATCGCGTTGAAGAGCGTCTGCAGCGCCGTGACGGTGAGGGCCACGAAGGCGGAGTTGGCGAACCAGCGCCAGTTGCCCGAGCCGCGACTGCGCTGGGCCTCGGTGAGCTCGCCGACGTTGAGGAACTGCTTGTACCCGTCGGTGGTGGTCTGGTCCGGGATCCACTGCGGCGGGTTGGAGAAGATCTCGCTGACCGGCTGGAAGGACGCACTGATCATCCAGACGAACGGCGCGATGAACAGGATCGCGCCGGGCACCAGGATCACGTAGGTGATCAACAGGCTGCGCTTCGTGGCGCGCCTGCGCTCGCGCCCCACCAGCCGGCGCGGCTGATCCGAGTCCGGCAGCAGGGCGGCCGGTGCCTCGGTGACCGGTTCGCTCGTGGTCACGTCATCGCCTTGCGGTAGAAGCGCAGCTGCATGGCAGTGACGACGAGCAGGATGGCGAACAACCCGAAGGCCAGCGTGCTGGCGTAGCCCATCTCGTAGAACTTGAAGGCCGCCTCGTAGATGAAGTAGACCATCACCCGCGTCCTGCCGACCGGCCCGCCCTGGGTCATCACGAAGATCTGGGCGAAGACCTGGAACGAGCCGATGATCCCCATCACCAGCAGGAACAACGTGCTGGGCGCCAGGAGCGGGATCGTGATGTGCCGGAACCGCGAGAAGGCACCGGCCCCGTCGATCTCGGCGGCCTCGTACAGCTCCTCGGGGACGGCCTGCAGCCCGGCCAGGTAGACGACCATCGAGAAGCCCGTGCCCGACCAGACGATCATCAAGATGACCGCCGGCATGGCGAGGTTCTTGTCCGACAGCCACAACAACGGCTCGGTGATCAGGTGGGCCTTGAGCAGGTAGTAGTTGAACAGCCCGAAGTCACCGTTGTAGAGCCACTTCCAGAGGATCCCCTGGACGACGAACGGCGTGAGCACGGGCAGGTAGTAGAACGTCCGCCAGAGGCCCCGGAACCGGATCGGCTGGTTGACCAGGATGGCGATCATCAGCCCGAGGAGCATCTGCAGCGGCACCGACCCCCCGGTGAAGTAGAACGTGTTGAGAATGGACTGGCGGTAGCCCTCGTCGTGGATCATCTCCCGGTAGTTGTCGAGTCCGATGAACGGCGCCTCCGGCTGGATGATGCTCCACTCGTGGAACGTCAGCCAGAACGCGAACAGCAACGAGAACGCCGTGAAGACGCTGAAGATGATCAGGCCCGGTGCGACGAACAGGTAGGCCGACCAGTCCCGTCGCATCCGGCCGAGCGTCCCGCGCTGGCGACGGACCGGCCGGTGACGTCGCAGTCGTCTCCGGGCCGCCGTTGCGGTGGTCATGGTCGATCCTCCCGTCCCGCCGGACGACCCGGGCCGACCGGCCCGGGTCGTCGGTGACGACTGCTGCAGCAGTCGCCTACTTGTTGAGGATCTCCTGCGCCTCGGCCTCGGCCTTGTCCAGCGCCTCGTCGGCCGACTGCTCTCCGAAGATCGCGTTGCCCAGCTCGGTGTTCAGCACCTCTTCGACCCGCGGGAACTTCGGGTTCGACACCGTGCTGGCCACGCCGCACTTCATCAGCTCGGCGAAACCCTCGAGGATGGGCTTCTGCTCGACCAGGTCCGGACCCTCGAGCAGTGACGTCAGCGGCGGCAGGTTGGTTCCGTCCTCAGATCCGTAGGTCCACTCGGCCAGGATGTCGGGCTGGGAGAGGTACTCGATCAACAACCAGGCGGCGTCGGTCTCGGCGTCGCTGTTCTCGTTGTTGGCGACCATGATCAGGGCGTCGCCCGCGATCGTGGTCTTGCAGCCTGCGGGCCCGCTGGGCAGCGGCGCGGTGGCCCACTTGCCGTCGATCTGGGGTGCCTCCGACTGCAGCACCCCGGCGAACCAGGCGCCGTTGACGTACATCCCGACCTGTCCCTCGATGAACGCGGTGCGGGCGTCGTAGGAGTTTGAGTTGAGGTAGTCCGGCGGCGAGTACTCGGCGAGCCCCACGTAGTACTCGGCCGCCGTGCGGGCCTCGTCGCTGGTGAAGAGGATGTTGCCGTCCTCGTCCAGCAGGTCGCCGCCCGCCTGGTAGAGCCACGGGTACCAGTAGTACGCCGCCTCGGGGGCGAAGATGATGGTGCCGTACTGGTTCTGCGCCGGGTCGGTCAGCGCCGCCGCGGTCTGCTCGAACTCCTCCCACGTCGCCGGCGGGCCGTCGATGCCCGCCGCCTCGAACATGTCGGTGCGGTAGAACAGGCCGGTCGACTCACCGTTGAAGGGCAGCCCGTACATGCTGTCCTCGTAGGTGACGAAGGTCTGGAACGCCTCGACGTAGTCGTCGGGCTTCACGATGTCGCTGCGGGCGATGTAGTCGTCGAGGTTGACGAGGGCGCCGCGGGACGCGAAGTCGGCCGTGTCGCTGGCGTTGACGTAGGCGACGTCGGGCGGGGTGCCACCGGCGAGCTGGACCGTGAGCTTCTGGCTCGCGGTGTCCGTCGGCGCCTTCTGCAGCTCGACGGTGATGGTCGGGTGCTGCTCCTCGAAGTCCTTGACGAACTTGTCCATGGTCGCGCCCATCGCGGCATCGGTGACCTGGAAGGTGACGGTCACGTCCTCGGTGGGGTCCTCGACCGGACCCTCGCCCTCGCCGCGGCTGGTGTCCGCCGTGGTGCCGCTGGAGCAGGCGGCCAACGCCGTGGCGGCGACGAGCAGCGACGCGGCGACAGCGCCCGTCCTCCGGAATCTGCGACTGTTCACCGGACCAGCTCCTCGCTCGACGTGGGCACCCGGACGGACCGGAGCCGACCGATGCAAATCGTTTGGCTCCTGGTGGGCAGCATCGTCCGGGGGTCCTGCCTTGTCAAGCGGTTCGGCCGCGGTGTTGCGGCACGGTTACGGAAGGTCCGCCAGCACCACGGTGGCCTTCACGAACCCGGGCGGCTTGTCCACCGCGGCCTGGAACGCGGCGCCGATGTCGTCGAGCGCGTACCGGTGCGTGACCAACGGCTCCAGCGACAGCCGCCCGGACGACAGCAGCCGGGTACCGACGGTCATCCCCCGCATGATCGTCGACGCCTCGCGGAAGTGGGCGTTGACGATGTCGAACGCCATCCAGTTCCACTGCGCCAGCGGGATCTCGCGGTCGGCGCCCTGATGGAAGCCCACCAGCACCAGCCGCCCGCTCATCCGGGTGACGTCGCCGAGCGTGGACAGCGCCCCCTGCGTGCCGGTGCACTCGAAGGTGACGTCGGCACCGCGGCCGCCGGTCAGCTCGTGGACCACGTCGGGCAACGACTCCGCCGTGACGTCGACGACCCGGTCGGCTCCGAACGCGCGAGCCCGCTCCAACGCGTCCGGGCGGGTGTCGGCGACGACGACCTGACGAGGTCCCCGCAGCCCGACCAGCTGGTGCACCAGGTTGCCCATGAACCCGGCCCCGACCACGACCACGTCGTCACCGAGTCGCACGTCGGCGCGCTCGACCGCGTTGGCCGCGCACGCGAGCGGCTCCGCGAGAACGGTGTCCAGCCGGGCGTCACCCGCAGGGCGGCAGTGGTCGGCCTTCACCGCGACGTAGTCGGCGAAGCCGCGGCTGGTGACCCAGATGCCGACCGGCTCACCGACGGACAGGACGCCCGCCTCGGCACCCGCCTCGACGACCGTGCCGCTGACCTCGTGCCCGAGGTAGAGCGGGTACGCCGGCCCGCCCACACCCGCCCAGACGCCGAGCTCCGAGGCGCAGACCCCGCAGGCGGCCACCTTGACCAGCACCTCGTCGGCCCGGACCGGCGGGACCGGGGCGTCCTCGACGGTGAACCGCCGCTGGCCCGTCAGCGCGGCGATCCTCATCGCCCGGTCCCCTCCGCATGCAGCACCACGACCGCGTGGACGCCGAGCTCGGACAGGGTCAGCCGCTGCCGGTCGCCGTCGCGGGTCATCGCCAGCGGTTGGGCCGGCGTGCCGGGAGTCACCAGCTCCGCCGACGCGGCGTCGAAGGGGAGCCGGACGGTCAGCTCGAGATCGGTCCGGGTGCGAACCCGGTCGGCCCGGGCGTCGTAGTCGTAGTTGACCAGGTGCACCGCTGCCCCGGTCTCGGACAGCCGCGCGACGTTGACCCCGACGCCACCGGACACCTCGACCTGGCGGCCGTGCGGGGTCAGCGCGGGCAGGTCGTCCAGGTCGGCCCGGCGCACACCGACATGGCCGAGCAGCCGCTCGCGGACGTCGTCCGGCAGGTTGTCGCCGAACCGGCCCACCACGACGACGGTCCCGCCGTTGTCGAGGTACGTGCCGATCGCACCGGCCTGGCCGGGCGTGAGGTCGGCGCAGTCGGGGAGCAGCACGGTCCGGTAGCGGGCCAGCGCGTCGGCGTCGACGCGGTCGGGTGCCGTCACCCCGTCCGGGAACAGCACTACGTCGAACGGCTCCGAGGCGTCGGCCAACGCCTGCACCACGACGCGATACGGCACCCGCACCGACTCGTCACGTGCGTTGTGCAGGTTGTCGCTCTTGTCCTGCCGGCTGATCAGGTCGCGGGTGCTTGCGACGCTGAACACGACGGCGAGCTCATGATGGGTCCGCCGCTGGTACAGCTCGTCGTGGTCTGCCAGGAAGCCCTGCACCTCGACGAGCAGCTCGTGCGGTGCGTAGAACGAGTCCTCGATGGTGCTGCCCATCCAGGAGCCGTACGGAGCCGTCATGTTCGCGCCGAAGGCGGCGCCCTCGTACAGCGACAGCCGGAGCAGGTCGTGGCCGCGCCCGTCGCCCAGCAGCCCGACCAGCTCGGGGACGATCCCGCCGTAGGGGTTCTCCACCACCACGACGTCCTTGTCGCCCGCGAACGCAGCGACGTAGCGGTACCACTCCGGCTGCCGGTAGGTGGTGTTGCGCATCTCGGTGATGACGAGGTCGACGTCGTCGGCCAGCGCGAGGTACGTCGGATCGAGGTTGAAGAAGTTGCCCGAGACCAACACCTCCCGCCCCACCTCGCGGCCGTACGCCCGCGCGTGCTCTGCCAGCTCGTGGAAGTACTCGGTGATGGCAGCGCACTGGTAACGGTAGTAGTCGCCGAACAGCGGCGCCGACTCGCGACCGGTCTGGAAGTCGTGACCGCGTTCCAGCAGCCAGTCGCCGTAGTGGAACGTGCCGAGGTCGGTGCCGGCGAGCGCAGGATCGCGCTGGTCCTCGGGCTGTGCCTGCAGGTACGCCCGGAAGCCCTTCATGCAGTCCTTGCAGAAGCAGGCGCCGTACTGGAACGCGCCCATCGGCAGCTCGGCCTCGTCCAGCTGGATGCCGTCGACGCCGGCGTCGATCTGGATCCGGATGACGGCCTTCAGGTACTCCCGCCACACCGGGTTGTTGCGGTCCATGTAATAGCACTGGTGCTCGCGGTCGGGACACTCGACCCAGCGGGCGTGGCACGCCACCTGGCGGATGTCGCGCGCCGCGCACTCCTCGATCAGGTCGGTGACCGGCTCGCCCTCGCTGTTGACCAGGCCGCCGGGGAAGTACTTCTCGATGGGCGGCCACAGGTCGGGGTAGCGGTTCTGGGAGAACTCGCGCAGTCCCATCCAGTCCCGGTGGCCGACACCCCGCAGCTCGTTGAGCGCGAGCACCGCGTCCTCGGCGTCGTTCAGCTCGACCGGGAACTCCCAACCCTGCGCCTCGAACACGACGCCGAACACGGCGATCCCGTGCTCGTGGCACGCGGCGATGAACTCGCTGTCGTTGACGAAACCGTAGAACCGTGAGCGGGCGTCGACCTCGCCGAACGCCTCCTGCTCGAGGTACGGCAGCGACAGCGAGCCGCCGCCCATCGCCGACCACACCAGCACGGTGGCGCGGTAGTCGACCAGGTCGTCGACCATCCGCAGCCGGCGCGGCGGCAGGCTCGGGTGGTAGCAGTGCTGCCGGGGGAACCAGGCGTCGAAGTAGACACCACGCTGCATCTGACGCCCTCTCCCGCTACGCGGACTCGCGCTGGATGAGCTGACACGGGAGCACCACGGTCCGGCGGGGACCGGAGTAGTCGCCCAGCATCCGGCTCAGCAGCAGCTCGCCGGCGCTGCGCCCGGTCTCGTACGACGGGTTGTCGACGGTCGTGAGCGCCGGGCTGACGAGTGCGGCCGCGTCGATGTCGTCGAAGCCCACCAGCGCCACGTCGGCAGGGATCGACAGCCCCAGCTCTCGGGCGGCGTCCATCGCACCGATGGCCATCAGGTCGTTGCCGCAGAACACCGCGTCGGGTCGCGGCCGGACGCGCATCAGCCGGTGCATCGCGGTGCGCCCGCCCTGCCGGGTCCAGTCGCCGGGCACGGTGTAGCGCTCGTCCAGCTCGTGGCCGGCCTCCGACAGCGCGCGGGCGTAGCCCTCGTTGCGCAGCACGCCGGTGTGCGGCGGACCCTGGATCATCGCGACCCGCTTGGCGCCACGGCTGAGCAGGTGCAGGGTCGCCGCACAGGAGCCGTCGCCGTCGTCGGCCTTGACCTGGTCGACTTCAGGGTGCTCGATGCTCTCGCCGAGGCACACGATCGGCGTGCCGTACCGAAGGGGTGCCGTGGCCAGACCTGACGTGCTCACCGACGCGATCACGACACCGTCGACACCGCGGTCCATCACGTCGTTGACGAACGCGCGTTCCCGGTCGACCCGTCCGTCGGTGTTGCAGACGTACGTGCCGTAGTCGCCGCCGAGCACTGCATCGGCGAGCCCGCGGGTCAGCTCGCTGTAGAACGGGTTGGTGATGTCGGGCACGACCACCGCGATCATGTGCGACTGGCGGGTGCGCAGGTTGCGGGCCACGTGGTTGGGCCGGTAGCCGAGCTCGCGGACCGCCCGCTCGACCCGCTCGCGGGTCGCGGCGGCAACCAGCCGCTTGCCGGAGAGCACGTGGGAGACGGTCGTCGCGCTGACCCCGGCCTCGCTCGCGACGTCGAGCATCGTGACTCGTCCGTCCCCGTGCGGCGATCGGTGGAGCTGCGTCATCGGCGCCTCATCGTCTCGATCCGCGACCCGTGGTGCCGCACGGCCGTCCGTTGACACCGGTGGTCGGCCCGCCTAGCGTAGCCGGACGCAAATCGATTTGAACAACGAGCCGTGACCCTCGCGTCCCGCGCCGTTGTCCGCGGCGTCGAAGGGCTGGCCGTGCGGGACCTGCTCGAGCGCTACACGCTGGACTCGCTGCCGGCCCCCGACTCACCCGTGCGGATCATGCACCAACAGCTGCAGGACGTGCCGGTGCACTGGCACGACTTCTACGAGCTGGTGCTGGTGCTCGACGGCCGCAGCCGGCACGTGTGCAACGGCGAGGTGCGCGACATCGGTGCCGGCAGTGCGCTGCTGCTCAGCCCCGCCGACTTCCACGGGTTCCAGAGCTTCGCCGGCGGGGTGCTGAGCTGTTACAACGTCGTCATCGACCCGTGGTGGCTCGACCCGCACCTGGACGCGTTGCTCGGGTCGGGGTCGGCGCGCAGTGGCTGGGCCGTCGACGACCTCACCGTCGCCCGGCCCGACGTCGACCGGCTCTGGCGGGAGTACCACGGCGGCCAGCCGGGTGCCGGCCAGCTGGTGGACGCCCTGCTGCGGTGCGTGCTGGTGGAGTTCTCCCGGCAGGTGTCCCGCGAGCAGCCGGCGGACGGGGAGCCGGCGCCGGAGGCCGTCGTCGGCGACGACCCGCTGCGGCGCGCGCTGTTCTTCGTCGACCAGCACTTCCGGGAGTCGCTGACCCTCAACGAGGTGGCCGCGCAGGCGCACCTGTCGCCGAACTACTTCAGCGAGCGGTTCCACGACTACACCGGCGTCTCGTTCCAGGGCTACCTGGTGCACCGGCGGCTGCGGTTCGCCCGGTCGCTGCTGTCGTCCAGCGACATCACCGTCACCGAGGCCTGTCACGCCGCGGGCTTCAACAACGTCTCCCACTTCGGGCGCGCCTACCGCGCCCGCTACGGTCACCCGCCGTCGGCCACCCGGTCGGACCGGCACTCCGCCTGAGCGCTGGCCCCCGGGTCAGGCCGGCGACGCCTCGCGCTGCTCGGTGATCCACTCGTCGATGTCGGCCCACCGGTCGAACAGCCAGCCGATCCGCTGCTCGCGGCCGGCCGGCACGTCGTCGGCGGCGTGGAACCACCAGCGCATGTGCAGGGTCTTGTCCTGCGGGATCGCCCGCCAGACGTCACGCAGCCCGAAGATGTGCTCGAGTCCGGTGTGCGCGACGAACACCACGTCGGCGTGCGGTGCGGCATCGAGCGCGGCCAGCACCCCGCCGGGCCGGGGCGGCAGCACGTGCTCCATCGTCTCGGCGCGCTCGGCCGCGTCGGTGAAGCCCTTGCGACGCAGGCTGGTGATCGCCTTGGTCCGCCGGCGCGGGGTGAAGTTGCCGCCCTCGGGGAAGATCAGCAGCGCGTCCTCGGTGCCGAGGTCGGAGGCCAGCTCGGCGATCCGTACCTCCGGGTCGTCCCCGGTCACCGGGTGGGGATCGACGAAGGCCGACGGCAGCCGGTGGAAGTAGACGTCGACCATCGGGTCGAGCTGCATGGTGTCCTTCATGACCACGCGCGGCCGGCGTAGGTGGTCACGGTTCATCAGCGTCTCCATCAGCAGCAGGCTGTCTCCGGGTCCGGCGTGCCGACTCAGCACGAGCATCGCGTTGGTGGAACCGGGCACGCCGTCGTCCAGCGGGCTCCAGCCCTCGCCGTCGGTGACGATGTCGAGCTTGAACAGCCGCCGCGCGGCGCGTACCAGCACCTCCAACGTCCAGCGCAGCGTCACGTGGTGCGCCCGCTGGAACGCCGGCCGGTGCATCGCCCAGCCGAAACCGCTGGCGACCCACAGGACGAAGGCCACCACGACCACCGCCGACTCGGCGGCCAGCCACAGCAGCCCGAACATGAACAGCCGCAACCCGCGCAGCTTCCCAGGCAGCCAGTACGACACCACGGCAGCGACCAGGACCAGCACCGGGATCGCCAGTACCGCCGCGAGCAGCAGCACCAGCAGTGCGACGCCGAGCGCTCGCCGCACCGGCCATGGGGGGACCTTCACCGGTCGATGGTGGCACGACCGATGCCGGGAAGCCGCCGTACGGCGGCCAGGTCGCAGGGCAGAGTAGGCCGCATGACGCCGGGCGACGGACCCGGCGGGGAGGAGTGGGCCATGACCGTCGACACCCGTGAGATGGTCGTCATCCACCGGGTCTTCCGACGAGAGCTCGGTCTGCTGCCGCGACTGATCCGCGGCGTGGCCGACGGCGACACCGCGCGAGCCGCCCGCGTCACCGAGCACCTGGTCGACGTGACCACCGGACTCACGACGCACCACACCGGCGAGGACGAGCTGCTGTGGCCGCTGCTGATGCAGCGGGTGGGCCTCGAGGCGACCGTGGTGCGCCGGATGGAGGCCCAGCACGAGGTCGTGCACGAGCGGATCGGCGAGACCCAGCAATGGGCGCTCCGGTGGGCCGAGCACGCCGACGTGCCGAGCCGGGACGAGCTCGCCACCGCGGTCGACCAGATGCACGCGGCACTGGTCGAGCACCTCGACGACGAGGAGCGGCTGATGCTGCCGATCATCGCCGAGAACGTCAGCCAGCAGGAGTGGGACGCGCTGGGCGAGCACGGTCGTGCGTCGCTTCCCCGGGGCAAGAAGTCGCTGCTGTTCCTCGGGTCGATCCTCGAAGACGCGACCGACGAGGAGCGGGCCGAGTTCCTGGCCCGGCTCCCGCTGCTCGCGCGGCTGATGTGGCGGTTGGCCGGCGAGCGCGCCTACGCCCGGGAGGTGCAGGCGCTGCGGCGCGACCTCGTTCCTGCCTGACGCGCGGCGTCAGCCGGTGCGGGCACTGGTGAGGTACGACGCCGTCGCTTGGTACGCCGCGTCGATGCGTGCCGCGACGTCACCGAGGTCGCGGTAGCGCAGCTGACGCAGACCGGTGAGCCGCTCCGGGTCGACGCCGGCCGGGAGCACGTGCACGGCGATTCCCTCCGGCAGCTCGGCCATGGTGGTGGCGAACCGGTGCCGGCGGGCGATCTCGAACGCCACGAACGCGACCTCGGACGGACTGCGCGGCGGAGCCAGCGGCGTCTCCACCCGGCCGACCTGGAGCACGTACACGGTCTTGGCGCCGAGCCGGACCGCCCTCCCAACCGGGATGCTGTCGACCAACCCGCCGTCGAGGTAGTGCTCGCCGTCGAGCTCGACCGCGGGCAGCAGCCCGGGGACCGCCGAGCTGGCGAGGACGGCGTCGACCAGCGAGCCGGCCGTGAACCAGTGCTCGCCGGCTCGCTCGATGCTCGCGGCCACGCACTGGAACGGCACGGTCAGGTCCTCGATCCGGCGGCCACCGACCTCATCCTCCAGCAGCCGCCGGAGCGGGTCGCGGTCGTGCACGTGGGTGCGCGAGCGCAGCAGCGTGGTGGCCTGGGCGAACAATGACTTGCCGAAGACGTCGCCGCCGGCGAGGTCGCCCCACAGCGCCTCGAGCCGCTGCACGGTGGCCAGGCCGGGGTCGGTCGCGTACAGCGCGCCGTTGATCGCGCCGATCGACGTGCCCACGACCAGGTCGGCGCGGACGCCGGTCTCGGTGAGTGCCTTGAGCATGCCCACCTCGGCCGAGCCGTGCACCCCGCCGCCGCCGAGCACGAAGGCGACACGGCCGGGACGGGTCATGGTCCCGATGGTGGCACGGCGTCCGGGCTCAGCGACCGCCCTCCAGCACGCGGGAGCGCTGGTTGACGCCGGGCTCGCCGTACGGGTAGTCGGCGGCGCCGGGGTCGCTCGCGGCGTCGAGCCGCGAGGTCTCGTCGGCGGTGAGCCGCAGGTCGGCCGACGCCAGGTTGTCCTGCAGCTGCTCGGTGGTCCGGGCACCCAGGATCACCGACGTCACGCCGGGGCGCGCGACCAGCCAGGACAGCGCAACGCTCGCCATCGGGACCCCCCGGTCGTCGGCGACCGCGCGCACGGCGTCGACGACGTCCCACGTGCGCTGCTCGGCGCTGCGCCTGCCGTACGCCTCCACGCCGCGGTCGGGGTTCTCGCCCAGCCGGGTGGCGCCGGTCGGCTGCTCGTCGCGGCTGTACTTGCCGGTCAGCCAGCCACCGCCCAGCGGCGACCACGGCAGCAGGCCGAGCCCGTTGTGCAGAGCGGCGGGGACGATCTCCCACTCGATCTCGCGCACCAGCAGGTTGTACTGCGGTTGCAGCGTCACCGGGACCGACCAGCCGTGGTGCTCGGCGGAGTCGACCGCCTTCTGCAGCTGCCAGCCGGTGAAGTTCGACAGCCCGAAGTAGCGCACCTTCCCCGCGCGCACCGCGTCGTCGGCGAACCGCAGCGTCTCGTCCAGCGGTGTGTGCGGGTCCCACGCGTGCACCTGGTAGAGGTCGATCGCGTCGACGCCCAGCCGGGACAGCGAGGCGTCCAGTGCCCGGGACAGGTGCCGCCGGGACAGGCCGAGCCCGTTGGGAGAGTCGTCGGTGGGGAACCGGCCCTTGGTCGCGACCACCACGCTGTCGCGCACGTCGGGCGGTGCCGCGGCGAGCCAGCGGCCGATGATCGACTCCGACTCGGTGTCGGAGTAGACGTCGGCGGTGTCGACGAGATTGCCGCCGGCGTCGACGAACGTGTCGAGCTGCTCGTGCGAGTGCTTCTCGTCTGTCTCGCGGCCGAAGGTCATCGTGCCGAGCGCGTACGCCGAGACGGCGCAGCCGGTGCGGCCGAGGTTGCGGATCTCCATCCGGGAACCGTAGGCCGCGGCAACTGTTGCCGCCACCCGGTGTTGCTGCCGTCGCTGCGTACTGGTCGGATGAGACGCATGCGTGTTCTCGTGACCGGTGCCCGCGGCAAGGTCGGGCGAGCCGTCGTGCCGGCATTGCAGGCGACGGGCCACGACGTGGTGGCGACCGACCGCGCCGAGCCGGTGTTCGACCGCCCCGACGCCGGCGCCGCTCCGTACGTGCGCACCGACCTGACCGACGCGGGCGAGGTCTACGCGCTGGTCGGCGGCTGGTCGCCCGGCGAGACGACCAAGTCGGGCCCGTTCGACGCGGTCGTGCACGCAGGCGCGATCCCGGCACCGGGCAAGCACCCTCCGCACGTCGTGTTCGGCAACAACCTGATGGGTGTGTTCAACGTCGTCGAGGCGTGCGTGCGCTGGGGCGTCCCGCGGCTGGTGAACGTCTCCAGCGAGACGGTGCCCGGCTACCTGTTCCCCGAGCGGCCGTGGCAGCCCGACTACCTCCCCGTCGACGAGGAGCACCGGTGCGAGCCGCAGGACCCGTACGCACTGGCCAAGCACCTCGGCGAGCAGGTGTGCGAGGCAGCGGTGCGCAGGTCCGACCTGCGGGTGATCTCGTTGCGCCCCACCTGGGTGCAGGACGACACGTCGTACGCCCGCAACCTGGGGCCGTCGATCGCCGACCCGAGCGAGCCGGCGCTCAACGGCTGGTCCTACATCGACGCCGGCGACCTGGCCGAGGCGGTGCGGCTGTCGGTCGAGAGTGACCTGCCCGGACACGAGGTGTTCTTCATCACGGCGGCCGACACGATCGGCGGTCGCGACCTGCACGCGAGCTGGCGGGCGGCGTTCCCGGAGGCACCGACCGAGCTGCGCCGGGTCGACCGGCCCGACGCCGCGGGCGTGTCGGCCGCCAAGGCGGCACGGCTGCTCGGGTGGCGGCCCACGGTGTCGTGGACGGACCACCTCGACGCGACCGGACGACCGCTCGGCCGATGACTGCTGGCCGGGACGTGCTGGGCGGGCACCTGCTGGTGCCCGTCATCGTCTCCGACGCGCCCGCGCACGCGGTGGGACTGGGGCGGGCGCTCGCCGACGGCGGCCTCCCGATCGCGGAGGTGACGCTGCGCGTGCCTCGCGCGCTGGAGGTGCTGCGGGCGATGGCCGAGGGCTGCCCCGACGTCGTCGTGGGCGCCGGCACCGTGATCAGCGCCGCCCAGGTGGACGCGGCCGTCGACGCGGGGGCGCGGTTCCTCGTCTCGCCCGGGCTCGCCGTCGACGTCGTCGAGCAGGCCCGCCGCTACGGGGTGCCGATCCTGCCGGGCGTGGCCACGCCGAGCGACCTCATGACCGCCACGGCGCTCGGCCTCGACCTGGTCAAGCTGTTCCCGGCCGGGCCGCTGGGCGGTCCGCCGACCGTCCGGGCGCTTGCGGCGCCGTTCCCGTCGATGGCCTTCGTCCCCACGGGTGGCGTGAGCGCGGACGACGTGGGTGACTACCTGGCGGTGCCCGCCGTCGCCGCCGTCGGCGGCAGCTGGATGGTGCCGGTCACGGCGCTGGCCGCCGGCGACCACGACACCGTGCGCCGCCTCACCGCCGACGCGGTGCGGTCGGCGCGCTGCGCACGTCCCGACGAACAGCGCGAGAGGTAGCCCATGGCCCGCATCACCTCTGTCGACGTCGTCGACGTCCGCTTCCCGACCTCGCTCGAGGCCGACGGCTCCGACGCGATGAACACCGACTGCGACTACTCGGCGGCCTACGTCGTGCTCACCACCGACGACCCGCGCCTGTCGGGGTACGGCCTCACCTTCACCACCGGGCGCGGCACCGACCTGGTGGTCGCGGCGGCCCACCAGGTGGCCGAGCACCTGCACGGGCTGGACGTCGACGAGATGGCTTCCGACATGGGTGCCCTCAACCGGCGGTTCCAGGCCGACTCGCAGCTGCGCTGGCTCGGCCCGGAGAAGGGCGTCGTGCACCTGGCGCTGGCCGCAGTCCTCAACGCTGCTTGGGACCTGGTCGCCCGCCGGGCAGGCCAGCCGTTGTGGCAGCTGCTCGTCGACATGTCACCCGAGCAGCTTGCCGACGTCGCCGACCTGCGCTACCTCGGCGACGTGCTCACCCGCGACGAGGCGGTGGAGCGACTGCGCGCGCTCGAGCCGACCCGCGCGGAGCGGGTGGCGGTGCTGGAGCGCGAGGGCTACCCCTGCTACACCACCTCACCCGGCTGGCTGGGCTACTCCGACGACAAGCTGAGACGGCTGTGCCGCGAAGCGGTCGAGCAGGGCTTCCGGCACGTCAAGCTCAAGGTCGGTGCCGACCTCGGCGACGACATCCGGCGCTGCTCCATCGCCCGCGAGGAGATCGGCCCGGACGTCGCGCTGATGGTCGACGCCAACCAGGTCTGGGACGTCCCCCAGGCGATCGAGTGGGTACGGGCACTCGGGCGGTTCGACCTGATGTGGATCGAGGAGCCGACCAGCCCGGACGACGTGCTCGGGCATGCCGCCATCCGCCGCGCGGTCGCACCCGTCGGCGTCGCCACCGGCGAGCACGCCCACAACCGGGTGATGTTCAAGCAGCTGTTCCAGGCCGAGGCGATCGACTACTGCCAGCTCGACTCGTGCCGGCTCGCGAGCGTGAACGAGATCCTGGCGGTCATGCTGATGGCCGCGAAGTTCGGCGTGCCGGTCTGCCCGCACGCCGGCGGGGTCGGTCTCTGCGAGCTCGTGCAGCACCTGTCGGTCGTCGACTTCGTCGCGGTGTCCGGCAGCCGGGAGAACCGGGTCGTCGAGTACGTCGACCACCTGCACGAGCACTTCGTCGACCCGTGTGTCGTCAAGGACGCGGCATATCTGCTGCCGACGGCGCCGGGGTACAGCGCACAGATGCACGCCGAGTCGGTGGCGACGTACCGCTGGCCCGACGGCGCGTACTGGTCGAGCCGTTGACCGCCGACGACCTCTCCGGCCTGCGGGCGGTCGTGACCGGAGGCGCGTCGGGGATCGGGCTGGCAACCGCGCGGCTGCTCGCGGCCCGTGGCGCCGACGTGACCGCGCTCGACCTCGATCCCCGCGACCTACCGGACGGAGTCGCCGGGGTGGAGTGCGACGTGCGCGACCGCGCCGCCGTCGACGCCGCGGTCGCCCGCGTCGTCGAGCGCACCGGCGGGCTGGACATCGTCGTCGCCAACGCCGGGGTCGGGGCGGTCGGCGACGTACAGGCCAACTCCGACGAGGAGTGGGCCCGGGTCCTGGACGTCAACGTCACCGGGGTCGCCCGCACGCTGGCCGCGGCGATGCCGCACCTGCGCGCGTCACCGCACGGCGCCGCCGTGGTCACGGCCTCGGTCGCGTCGTGGGCCGGCCTGCCCCAGCGGGCGTTGTACAGCGCCACCAAGGGCGCGGTCCTCGCGCTTGCGCTGGCCGTGGCCGCTGACGCTGTCCGTGACGGCGTGCGCTGCAACGCGGTGGCACCCGGCACGACCGACACCCCGTGGGTCGAGGGGCTGCTCGCCCGGGCCGACGACCCGGCGGCCACCCGGGCCGCACTGGAGGCGCGACAGCCGACCGGTCGGCTGGTGTCGGCCGACGACGTGGCGCACGCGATCGCCTACCTGGCCTCGCCGCTGTCCGGCTCGGTCACCGGCACCGTGCTCGCCGTCGACGGCGGCATGCACGGCCTGCGGCTGCCCCCGCTCAGCGGGTGACCGGTGCGTGGGCGCGTACCCAGTCGTCGTAGCCGTCGCGCAGGTCGGAGACGTCGCCGTGCCCGAGGGCCCGCAGGGCGCTGGCGCCGACACTCGACCGCCAGCCGCTGGCGCACTGCACGACCACCGGCCGGTCGGCCGGCACCTCGCCGTGCCGGCGGACCAGCTCGGCGAGCGGGATGTGCAGCGAGCCCTCGATCGCGCCGTCGGCGACCTCACCGGGGTTGCGCACGTCGAGCACCGTCACGGCCCCGGCCTCGCGGGCGGCTGCCAGCTCGTCGACGCCGATCCGGGCGCCCACCTCGATCAGGTCCGCCAGCTCGACGAACGACCGCGGCGGGTCGGCCACGTGGCCACGCACGTCGTCGAAGCCGATCCGCGCCAGCCGCATCATCACCTCGTCCTCGCGGCCGGCGTCGGTGACAGTGATGATCGGTTCTTCGTGCTCGAGCACCATGCCGGTGGTCTCCGAGAGCCGGCCGTCGGCTCCCACGTTGACCGCTCCGCGCAGGTGCCCGGCGGCGAAGTCGTCCGGGCAGCGGGTGTCGAGCACCCGCACGCCGGCGTCGATCGCGGCGCGGACGTCCTCCGGCGGCAGCGGCACGGAACGGTGCGGCTCGGTGACAGTGCGGCGCAGCTGCCGGTTGAGCACGGCGTCGACCGCGAAGTACGCCGGCGCGGACGGCTGGCCCGCGGTGATCATCGCGACGAACGTGTCCTCGCTCATCGGCTGGACCGACGGGTTGGTGGCCCGCTGCGCGCCGATCGTCGACTGCAGCTCGTCGGAGAGGTTCTTGCCGCAGGCCGAACCCGCGCCGTGCCCGGGCAGCAGCCGGACATCGTCGGGCAGCGTCATCAGCACGTCGTGGACCGAGGAGTAGAGCGCCCGCGCGAGCTCGTCGGCGGAGGCGCCGAGCGAGACCGCCAGGTCGGGACGGCCCACGTCGCCGACGAACAGCGCGTCACCGGTGAGAACCGCCGCGGGCGTCGTGTCGCCAGCGTGCTCGCGCACCAGCAGGCTGATCGACTCCCAGGTGTGCCCCGGTGTCTCGAGCACCTCGATCTCGACCTCACCCAGGGCGATCCGCTCGCCGTGTGCGAGCCGGCGGATCTCGTACTCGGCCTCGGCGCGCCGGCCGTAGGCGATCCACGCGCCCGTCCTGGCGGCGAGCTCGAGGTGGCCGGCCACGAAGTCGGCGTGGAAGTGGGTGTTGATCACGCCGACGATCGTGAGGCCGTGGCGCTCGGCGTCGTCGAGGTAGTCGTCGACGTCGCGACGCGGGTCGACGACAACCGCCTGGCCGCCGGTCTCGTCACCGATCAGGTACGAGCCCTGCGACAGGCAGCTGATGTAGTACTGCTCCAGGATCACGGCGTGGTCTCCCTTTTGTCACTAATGTCGACCACCAGAGTAGCCTTTGGTACGACCGCTCACCAACCACGGTATGCCGCCGCGGCACGACGCGGGAGCCGTTGCCTGGACGGGGGGTTCAGAGGGATCGAACCCGCAATCGGCGACATCTGGACGCGAACAAGCTCCCGTGCGCGCCGCACCGGCCCGCGAACGCCCGCCACGGCCTCCCGTCCGCGCGTACTGCGTCGTAACCCCAGCCCGCGAGATGCCGCGGATGGGGCGTTCAGAGGGAGCGAACCCGCAATCCGCGACATCTGGACGCGAACAAACTCCCGTGCGCGTCGCACGCCGTTGCGTGGACGGGGCGTGGGTCAACGGAGGGGCAGCACCTGCCGGGCGGTCAGGAACTCCTCGAGTCGTTCGGGCAGTGGTGCCCGGCCGACGCCCGGCCCGGTCGGCACCTCGAGCTGTCCGTCGTCGAGCACGAACGGCTCGGTCACGTCGATGCGGAAGTAGCGGTCGGAGGCGGACGTGTCACCCGGCAGGGTGAACTGCGGCATCGCGGCCAGCGCCACGTTGGCCGCACGCCCGACACCGGTCTCCAGCATGCCGCCGCACCACACCGCCACGCCGTGCGCGGCGGCGAGCTCGGCGATCCGCCGCGCCTCGCTGTAGCCGCCCACCCGGCCGGGCTTGATGTTGATGACGCTGCACGCGCCCAGCCGGATCGCCGCCGCCGCCACCCGGGCCGACGTGATCGACTCGTCGAGGCAGATCGGTGTGCGTACCCGGGTGGCCAGGTCGGCGTGACCGAAGATGTCGTCCTCCGGCAGCGGCTGCTCGATCAGCAGCAGGTCGTACTCGTCGAGGCGCGCCAGCAGCCGGGCGTCGGCGAGCGTGTACGCGGTGTTGGCGTCGACCTGCAGCAGGAAGTCGGCACCGAAGCGCTCCCGCACGAGGCGTACGGGCTCGACGTCCCACCCCGGCTCGATCTTGAGCTTGATCCGGAGATAGCCCTGGTCGAGGTAGCGACCGACCGCGTCCAGCAGCTCGGGGAGGGAGTCCATGATCCCGACCGAGACGCCGCAGTCGACCCGGTCGCGGGTGGCGCCGAGGTGGTGGGCGAGCGACTCACCGCGGGCGCGCAGCTCGGCGTCGAGCACCGCGGTGTGCAGCGCGGACTTGGCCATCCAGTGACCCTTGAACGGCTCGAGGGCGTGCTCGACGGTGCCGGCGTCGACGTGCGGCAGCGCTGCCACCGCCGGCACCAGGAAGCGGGTCAGCACGTCGGCGCACCCGTCGACGTACTCCGAGGAGTAGCGCGGGTCGATGTCGCTGACGCACTCGCCCCACCCCTCCGCGTCCGGCGTGGTGACGTGCACCAGCAGCACGTCGCGGGAGGTCGAGGTGCCGAAGGACGTACGGAACGGCGACACCAACGGCATGTCGATCCGTACCAGCTCGATCGCGTCGGGTCTCATCGCTCGACAACGTAGTGGCCCTGCGGGGTGAAGCCGGTGACCCGGTGTCCGGCCAGCAGCGCGGCACCGAGGGTGCGCTCCACCGCCTCGCGCCATGCACGGGACTGCTCGGCGTGGTCGCGTCGCAGCGCGGTGATGTCTGCGGGCACCCCGACCAGGACGGTGCCGGTCCCGTCATCGGTGGCGTGCACGGGCTCGCCGCCCGGTCCGGCCGTGAGCAGCAGCCGGGCGCCGCCGGCCTGCAGCGTCTCGCTGTCGGCGACCTTGGACTGCCGCATGCACGCGAGGCGGGTCTCCTCGGACGACACCGCCCAGGTCACGAGCAACCGGTCGGTGGGCTCCGCGCCGTTGACCGCGTCGTCGACCGTGCCGTAGAAGTCCGGCAGCCAGCGGGTCGGGGTAGCGCGGAGCCGGGCCAGGTTGAAGAAGGCGTTCCGGCGCTGCAGCGGGTCGTACGTCCAGCTGATCTGCTGCACGCCACCGGCGTACGCCCACGCCCACTGGTGCACCTTGAGCGCGAACCCGACCCCGCGGCCGCGGTATTCGGCGTCGACGGCGGCGAGGTGGCTGTGCAGGTGCGAGGTGTGCGGCGGTCCGAAGAAGGCGACGCAGGTGCCCACCAGCCGGTCGCCGTCGCACGCGCCGCTGACGAAATTGCCTACGGCGGTGAACGCCCGCAGCAACGGTACGGAGACCTCGTCGCTGCCTGCTCCCCACGTCCGGTCGACCAGCGCGATGGCGGCGGCGAGCTCGTCGACCTCGGTGAGCAGACGCACCTGCACGCCGGCCCGGGTCGCCGATTCGGCTGCCAACCGGTCGGCCTCTTCGGCTTCGTGGGATCTGTCGCTCATCCGCCGATGGTGCTGCACGCCGGCGTCGTCAGGACAGCCTTTCCTGCCTGGAATGTGCCTTGTCGCTTTGGGATATTGGGGTACGTGGCGATTCATGCCGATGCCGATCTCGCGGGCGCTGCGGAGGTCGGGCACACCCACGCGGACGTGTCCGGTGGCTGGCTGCGCGCGTCCGTGTTCGGTGCCATGGACGGGCTGGTCACGAACATCTCCCTGGTCGCCGGCGTCGCTGCCGCGGGCGCGCCTCCGCGCACCGTCGTGCTGACCGGGATGGCAGGTCTGGTCGCCGGCGCCTTCTCGATGTCCCTCGGCGAGTACACGTCGGTGACGACGCAGGCCGAGCAGGTCGACCACGAGGTGGCGGTCGAGCGGCGCGAGATCCTCGAGCACCCGCGGGACGAGCAGGCCGAGCTGGCCGTGATGTTCCGGGAGCTGGGGATGCGCGCGGAGACAGCGGCGGCCGCGGCGGCCGACGTGCACGCCGACCCCGAGCGGGCGACCTGGGTGCACGTGACGCAGGAGCTCGGCATCGACCCCGACGACACCCCTTCCCCGCGGGTGGCGGCCGTCTCGTCGTTCGTGACCTTCTGCCTGGGAGCGGTGGTCCCGCTGATCCCGTACCTGCTGGGCTTCGACTCGCTCGCGGCGGCACTGATCGTCGGTGCCGGCGGACTGCTCGCGGCCGGTGCGCTCGCGGCGAGGTTCACGGTGCAGCCGTGGTGGAAGAACGCGATCCGTCAACTCGCCTTCGGTGCGATCGCCGCGACCGCCACCTACGTCGTGGGGATGCTGATCGGCGTCAACGTCAGCTGATGCCGGTCAGGCCAGGTCGGCGGCGAGAGCGCCTGCGGCCTGGTGCAGCAGCGGCACCGCCACCTGCACGACGTCGTCGCTGATCCGTGCTGTCGGTCCCGACACCGACAGCGCCAGCCGCACCGGCACGTCCGGCACGGTGACCGCCACGCACCGCACCCCGATCTCCTGCTCGCCGTCGTCGAGCGCGTAGCCGTGCCGGCGCACCCAGTCAAGCTGGCGCAGCATCGCATCCGGGTCGGTCAGCGTGTGGTCGGTCTGCGCCGGCATGCCCGACCGGTCGAGGATGTCGCGCACCTCGTCGGGCGGCAGCGTCGATGCCAGCACCTTGCCCACCCCGGTGCAGTGCAGCAGCACCCGGCGGCCCACCTCGGTGAACATGCGCATCGCGTGTCGCGACGGCACCTGGGCAAGATAGGCCGCCCGGTCACCGTCGAGCATCGCGAGGTTGGCCGTCTCGCCGAGGCTGTCCACCAGCGCGGACAGGTGCGGTCGGGCGATGCTGTTCAGCATCGCCGACGAGCTCTCGGTCAGGAGCAGCAGCCGCGGCCCGAGCGCGTACGCCCGGGACGGCTCCTGCCGCAGGTAGCCGAGGTCGACCAACGTGCGCACCAGCCGGTGGATGGTCGGCAGCGGCAGCCCGGTCTCGGCGGCGATCCGGGACAGCCCCATGCCCGCCTCGTTGCGCGCGACTGCCTCGAGCACGCGCATCGCGCGCTCGATCGACTGCACGCCACCCGCGGCCATTGCCAATTCCTGCCTCCCCGTCTGGCGTCGTCGGGACGAGTCGGTCGGCCCGTCACCAACCGGGGGCGACCAGGAGCCCCCAGGCCACCAACGGGGCCACCGCGACCATGGTGAAGCCCCAGATCATCAGCTGGCGGAAGACCTGGTCGCGATTCTCCTCTGGTGCGTTGGCCACCACGAGTGCACCCGAGGTCGAGAACGGGCTGGAGTCGACGACCGAGCTCGAGACGCACAGTGCGATGACCATGGCGACGGTGCCGACGTCGCCGGCGAGCAGGAAGGGTCCTGCCAGCGGGATCAGCGTGCCGAGGATGCCGGTCGTGGACGCGAACGCCGACACGATGCCGCCGATGTAGCAGATCAGCAGCGCGGCGAGCAGCGGCGCATCCAGGTTCGCCACCTTCTCGCCCAGCCAGTCGACGGTGCCGATGTTCTCCAGCAGGGAGACGTAGGTGACGATGCCGCAGATCAGCAGCACGGTGGGCCAGGCGATCTTGGCGATCGAGCTCTTGGCGAGGTTGGGACTGAACAGCGTCAGCACGATGCCGAGTCCGATGGCGGTGAAGCCGATGTCCCAGTCGAAGAACAGCACCCCCACCGCGAGGGCGAGCATCCCCGCGACGGTGATCCGCCGGTTGCGCACGCGTGCCGTCTCGGTCTCGGTCAGGGTGGCGCCCTCGCCACCCTGCAGCTGGGCCACCTCGGCTGCCTTCTCCCGCGCAGCCGCCTCGGACTCGCCCTGGTCGCGCCGGCCGATCAGCCCGCGGCCACCGAAGATCACGAACGTGATGACGCCGAGCACCACGTTGAACACCAGCGAGGTGAGGAACAGCAGCAACGGGCTGCCCTCGAGGTCGAGGTCGCTGACGGCGTCGTTGGCGATCGTCCCGAACACGCTGAGCGGGGAGAACCCACCGGCGGTCGCCCCGTTGATCACCATCAGCCCCATCAGGATGACGTTGATCTGGTAGCGGACGGCGAAGCCCATCGCGATCGGCGCCACGATGGCCACGGCCGCCGGCACCACCGCACCGAAGGCGGTGAGGATGGCGGTGATCCCGAACATGACCCACGGGATCAGCACGATGCGGCCGCCGACCGACTTCACCGACACGTCGACCAGCCAGTCGACGGTGCCGTTGTCTCGCGCGATCGCGAACAGGTACGTGACGCCGACGAGGATGACGAACAGGTCGGCGGGGAAGCCCAGGAAGACCCCGTCGATGTTCTCCTCCTCGCCGAGCAGCGTGCCCGGGTCGACGACGTAGACGCCCACCACGTATGCCGCCACCAGTGCGAGCGCGCCCATGTTGATCGGCAGCACGGTCGCGGCGAGGAACACCCCGACGAGGACGAGGATGGAGATCATTTCCACGGACATCGGCGTCGCTCCAGGGTCAGGGGGCCCACGCGGGGCTTCCGCGATGCGGAAGTCAGGTTTCGCTGGCGAGCACAGTGCCCGGTTTGTCGGGAACCGTCAAGAGACGGGAGCCGGGATGGCCGGTGTCCGGTACGCCCCTTAGAGTCCGTAGCGCGGTAATGAGATTCCGCTCAGCGGACAGCCGACCGACGCACGAGAGGACCCCGATGGGTCGCCACTTCTTGCAGATCCCCGGCCCGACCAACGTGCCCGACGAGGTGCTGGCGGCGATGGCGATGCCCACCATCGACCACCGCGGGCCCGAGTTCCGGGACCTGACGCTGCACCTGCTGGAGGCGGTGCAGCCGGTCTTCGGCACGTCCGGCCCGGTGATCATCTACCCGAGCTCGGGCACCGGTGCCTGGGAGGCAGCGCTGGTCAACACGCTCAGCCCCGGCGACCGGGTGCTGTCCTTCGAGACCGGGCACTTCAGCGCGCTGTGGCAGGAGATGGCGCGGACACTGGGGCTGAAGGTCGACGTGGTGCCGGGCGACTGGCGGCACGGGGTCGACCCCGGCGAGGTCTCCGAGCGACTGACTGCTGACACGGCGCACGAGATCGCGGCGGTCTGCGTGGTGCACAACGAGACCTCGACCGGGGTGACCAGCCGGGTCCCCGAGATCCGCCGGGCCATCGACGCCGCCGGGCACCCCGCGTTGTTCCTGGTCGACACCATCTCGTCGCTCGCGTCGATCGACTACCGCCACGACGAGTGGGGCGTCGACGTCACGGTGGCCGGCTCGCAGAAGGGGCTGATGCTGCCACCCGGGCTGGGCTTCAACGCGGTCAGCGACAAGGCGCTCGCCGCGTCCGAGACCGCGCGCTCGGCGCGGTCGTACTGGGACTGGGGGCCGGTGCTCGAGGCCAACGCCCGCGGGTTCTACCCGTACACCCCGGCGACCAACCTGATGTACGGGCTGCGCGAGTCGCTGCGGATGCTCGACGACGAAGGCCTGCCGGCGGTCTTCGCCCGGCACCAGCGGCATGCCGAGGCGACACGGGCGGCGGTGCGCGGGTGGGGTCTGGAGGTGCTGTGCCTCGACGAGCGGGAGCACTCCGGCTCGTTGACCGCGGTGCTGCTCCCCGACGGTCACGACGCCGACGAGGTGCGCAGGATCGTGCTGGAGCGCTTCGACATGTCGCTCGGCGCCGGGCTGTCGAAGCTGGCCGGGCGGATCTTCCGGATCGGGCACCTGGGCGACTTCAACGACCTGACCCTGGCCGGCACGCTGTCCGGTGTGCAGATGGGCCTGGGGCTGGCGGGTGTGCCGGTGTCGTCCGGTGGCGTCGCCGCCGCGCTCGAGGTGCTGCAGGCGGAGGGTGGGTCAGTCCGCGGGTGACAGCTCGGTCGGATGGGCGATGACGTCGACCATCGCGCCGGCGCGCAGCACCGTCACGGCGAGCCGGCTGCCGATCGCGTCGGCGAGCATCAGCCGTTGCAGCTCCTGCGCGGTCCGCACCGCGCTGCCCGCTGCGGCGACCACCACGTCGCCGGCGAGGATGCCGGCCCGGTCGGCCGGGCTGCCGGGCACCACCTCCGCCACCCGCAGACCGGTGTCCTGGCCGGTACGTTCCACGACCGCGGGCGGCAGCGGCGCCGGCACGCCGGCCACGCCGAGGTAGGCGCGGCGCACCCTGCCCTCGCGCATCAGGGTGCTGATGATCTGGCGGGTCGTCGTGTTGACCGGGATCGCCAGGCCGACGCCGATGCCGGCCACGGCGGTGTTGATCCCGACCACCGACGCGTCGGCCGTCGCCAGCGCGCCGCCGGAGTTGCCCGGGTTCAGTGCGGCGTCGGTCTGCACGACGTCGTCGACGACGCGTACCGCGGCGCCCGAGCGGGTCGGCATCGACCGGCCGAGGCCGCTCACCACGCCAGCGGTCACGCTGCCGCTGAGCCCCAGCGGGTTGCCGACGGCGACCACGAGCTGGCCCACCCGCAGGTCGGCGGCCTCACCCAGCCGCGCGGGGGCCGGAGTGGGCCCGTCGGCCCGCACCACCGCGAGGTCGGACAACGGGTCGGTCCCGATCACGTGGAAGGGCATCGAGGTCCCGTCGCCGAACGCGACGGTGCCGGCGTCCGCACGACCGACGACGTGGGCGTTGGTGAGCAGGAACCCGTCGTCGGTGAAGCTGACCGCCGAGCCCGCGCCGCGGCGCAGCCGCACCGCGCCCACGCTCGGTCCGACCGCGGCCGCCACCTCCGTGACGATCCGGGAGTACGCGTCCAGCGGCGCCTCGTCCACGTCGGGTGCAACAGCGGGCACCCACCGACCCTGCCCGGCGTCCGCCACGGGCGAACGCGGTGCCCGGCGGTCGCCCCGAGGGGCGGGGCCGGGACGGTCGGCTTATCGTCGCGCAGGTGACAGCGACCGTGGACGCGCCCACCGACGTCGCGGCCGAGCTGCGCGGCCGGCTCGAGCGGGACCTGTCGGGCGGCGCCGCCGACGTGCGGTTCGACGACTACACGCGGCACCTGTTCAGCCGCGACGCGAGCATGTACACGATCATGCCGCTGGGCGTCGCGTTCCCGCGGCACGGCGAGGACGTCGCCGCCGCTGTGCGGGCGTGCCACGAGCTCGGCGTGCCGGTCGTGCCACGCGGGGCGGGCACCAGCCTGGCCGGCCAGACCGTCGGCCCCGGTCTGGTGCTGGACCTGTCGCGGCACATGGCCGAGATCGTGTCGATCGACGCCGAGGCGCGTACCGCCCGGGTGCAGCTGGGCGTGGTGCAGGACGACCTCAACCGCGCGGCGGCCCCGTACGGGCTGATGTTCGGTCCGGACACCTCGACCAGCAACCGGGCCACCCTCGGCGGGATGATCGGCAACAACTCGGCCGGCAGCGGGTCGGTGCGCTACGGCATGACGATCGACCACGTGCGCACGCTGGACGTGGTGCTGGCCGACGGCTCGCGGGCGCGGCTGGAGCCGGTCGTCGACGACGAACGGCGACGGCGCGCGGGTGCCGACACCCTCGAGGGCGAGATCTACCGCCGGCTGCCCGAGCTGGTCGAGGCCAACCGGTCCGCGATCGAGAGCGGCTTCCCGCCGCACTGGCGCCGGGCCTGCGGCTACCGCCTCGACCGGCTGGTCGACGGCACGGCGTTCGACCTGGCGAAGTTCGTCGTCGGCGCCGAGGGGACGCTGGTCGTCGCCACCGAGGCGGTCGTCGACCTCGTACCGAAGCCGCGGCACACCGTCTTCGGCGTCGGTCACTTCGACAGCGTGCAAGGCGCCATCGATGCCACCGCCGACGCACTCACCGTCGACCCCGCGCAGGTCGAGATGCTGGACCGCACGATCCTCGACCTGTCCCGGCAGAAGATCGAGTACGCCGGGCTGGGCGACATCCTCGAGGGCGACCCCGAGGCGCTGCTGTTCGTCTCGTTCACCGGTGACGACCGCGAGGCGCTGACCGGCCGGCTGGACCGGCTCACCGAGCTGTGGCGCGAGCACGGCCACGGCTACCACCTGCTGCGGGCCGAGACCGCAGAGCAGCAGGGCTACCTGCTCAAGGTGCGCAAGGCGGGTCTCGGCCTGCTGATGGCCAACAGCCGGGGCGCCAACCGGCCGCTGGCGTTCATCGAGGACACCGCGGTGCCGCCCGAGCACCTGGCGGCGTACACCCGGAAGGTCCGCGAGGTGCTCGACGCGCACCACCTGACCGCCGGGTTCTACGGGCACGCGTCGGTGGGCTGCCTGCACATCCGGCCGTTCGTCGACCTGAGCCGACCGGACGAGGTCGTGACGATGCGTGTCGTCGCCGAGCAGGTCAAGGACCTGGTCAAGGAGTACGGCGGCGTCAACTCCAGCGAGCACGGTGACGGGCTGGCCCGCAGCGAGTTCAACCGGGAGGTGTTCGGCGACGCGCTGTACGAGGCGATGCGCGAGGTCAAGGCGCTGTTCGACCCGACCGGCGTGATGAACCCGGGCAAGATCGTCGACGCACCAAGCATGACCGACAACCTGCGCGACGCCGCGCTGCCCCCGGCGCCGCCGTTGCGTACCCGCCTCGACTTCGACGTCGTCGGCGGCATGCGCGGTGCCGCGGACAGGTGCATGAACATCGGGGTCTGCCGCAAGAGCGCGACCGGAGCGATGTGCCCCTCGTACATGGCGACCCGCGAGGAGGAGCACTCGGTCCGAGGTCGGGCCAACGCGCTGGTCAAGGCGCTGACCGAGCCCGACCCGCACACCGCGCTGGGCGACGAACGGCTGCACGAGATCCTCGACCTCTGCCTGATGTGCAAGGCGTGCAAGACCGAGTGCCCGCTCGGTGTCGACATGGCGACACTCAAGAGCGAGACGCTGGCCCACCACCACGACATCCACGGCACGCCGTTGCGGTCGCGCGTGTTCGGGGCCATCCGGTCGCTCAACCGGCTGGGGTCGGCCACGGCGCCGCTGTCGAACCTCCCGGGCCGCAACCGCCTTGCCCGCAAGGCGATGGGGCGGGCGGTCGGCATCGCGCCGGAGCGCCCGCTTCCGGTCTTCCACCGCGACAACCTGCTCCGCTGGTTCCGTCGGCGATCCCCTTCCCCTGCCCGCACGGGGACGGCGTCGCAGGGCGAGGTCACGTTCCTCGCCGACTCGTTCGCGACGTACACCGAGCCGCAGATCGGCCGCGCGGCGGTCGAGCTGCTCGAGGCGGCGGGGTGGCGGGTGTCGGTGCACGGGTCCGGCTGCTGCGGCCGGTCCAGCCTGTCCAAGGGCCTGGTCGACGACGCCACGGCGAAGGCGCGTGCGCTGTCGACCCGGCTCGCCACCGGCACCGCCCCGGGCTCGCCGATCGTCGGGTGCGAGCCGTCCTGCCTGTTCACCCTGCGCGACGAGCACGCCGCGCTGCTTCCCGACGATCCGCACGTGCGCGACGTCGGCAGCCGGGTGCGGCAGGTGGAGGAGCTGCTCGTCGAGGCGGTCGACGACGGACGCCTGGTGCTCAGCGACGACTCGTGGCTCGCCGGCCGCCGGGTGCTGTACCACGGCCACTGTCACCAGAAGGCCGAGGTGGGCACCGCCGCCACCGTGGCGCTGCTGCGCCGGGTCCCCGGGCTCGAGGTGGTCGAGGTCGACGCCGGCTGCTGCGGCATGGCGGGGTCGTTCGGCTTCGAGGCCGAGCACTACGAGGTGTCGATGACGGTGGGCGAGGACCGGCTGTTCCCGGCCGTGCGCGCCGAGGGACCGGACACGCTGATCTGCGCGACCGGGGTGTCGTGCCGCCAGCAGATCTTCCACGGCACCGAGCGCAACGCCTGGCACCCGGTCGAGCTGGTGCGCGAGGCGCTGGTCGCGTCAGCCTGAGTCGGGGGTGCGCCGGGTGCCCTCGGGCGGCCCCGGGTCCGGGTGCACGGGGTCGGCGACCCCGGCCCGCACCGCCTCCAGCTGCGCCGCCACGGCCGTGCCGAGGAACAGCGCGATCGAAGTGAGGTACGACCACAGCAGCAGCGCCATCACGCCCGCCAGCGGGCCGTACACGGTCCCGAACGAGCCGCTGTAGCGGACGTACAGCGCCAGCAGGCCGGAGGCCGCGACGGTCAGCACGACCGCCACCCCTGCGCCGAGCGCCAGCCAGCTGAGGGCAGGTTGGCGCCGACGGGGGGAGTGGTCGAGCAGGACGGCGATCGCCAGCGTGGTGACGACGACGCCCAGCGGCCAGCGGACGGCGTCCCACACCCGGTCGGTCGCGTCGGACCACCCGTAGAACTGCTGCATCGCGTCACCGAACGCGCCCCCGCCCACCAGGACCAGGAAGCCCACTCCGACCGGAACGCCGAGCACCGCGGTCAGGACGACGGCACGCCCGTACTTGTGCAGCGCCGGCCGGTCGCGCTCGATGCCGTAGATCCGGTTGGCGCCTCGCTCGACCTGGGCCATCGCGGTCGTCATCGACACGGCGGCGAACAGCAGCCCGAGGCTCAACGCCACCTCGCCGGCACGTTCGGCGGTGTCGTCGGGGCGCAGCGCGGCTCTTGCCACGTCGCCGCCGCCCGAGCCGGGCGACAGCGCACTGATGGTGGCGGCCAGCGCTCCGGCCACCCGGTCGGCGTCGATGTCGGCGGCCAGCCCGGTCAGCGCGATCAGGAACGGGATCACCGACAGCGCGATCTGCAGTGCCAGCGCCCTGCTGTTGGTGAACCCGTCGCCGAAGCGGAACCGAACGACCGACGCTGCCACCAGCGCGCGCACGCCGTGGTGGCGCACCGTGTGCCAGGCGTCCTCGGCGTCCAGCTCGGCGCCGGCCATGTCCGTGGTGACGGGCACCAGTCGGGCGGTCGTCACCGGCCGCGCCTGGACCACGGCGTGACGACCGCTCCGAGCCCAGCCGCCCCTACCAGCACGAGCCCGGCCGGCAACCAGGGTCGGTCGGTCCACCAGGACGTGGTCGACGAGTCGAGGGCTGGGGCGAGTGCCTCCGGCACCACCAGAGTCTGTCTGCTGCTCTGCTCGGCGGCCGACGACCAGCCGACCAGGGGCTCAGCCTCCTGGTCGGACACGTCCATGGTCACGAGGCCCGTCCCCTCCGGGGTCTGGTCGGCGAAGTCGTCGGCATCACCCGGGTCGAAGGCGACGAGCATGTCGTCGGCGAGCCAGGTCAGCACGTCGGGGGACAGGTCGCTGGTCGTGGCACTGTCCAGCGCGGTGTCCTCACCGCTGGACACGTCGATCACGTAACCCGTGAGCGGACCGTCACCCTCGGCGCCGGTCCGCCACTGCACGACGGTCTGCTCGTCCGGCGACAGCGCACTGGCCACTCCCTCCCCGTCGCCCGACTCGACCACGGTGCGCCGCTCGCCGCTGGCCACGTCGAACGCGTCCACGTCGAACTCGTCGAAGGGCAGCAGCTCTTCGCCGTCAGCCGTCCACACGAGCGGACGCCCCATCGACACCCGGGCCGTCTCGGTCCCCGCGAGGTCGACCACCACGACCTGCTGCCGCGCTCCCGACACGGTGACTGCCACCTGCTCGCCGTCCGGGCGTACCAGGGCGCTCGTGATCCGGTCGTCCGGACCGGACGCGACCCTGACCAGATCCTCCTCGCCGTCGACGACGTCCCAGACGCGCAGCGAGTCGGGCGAGTCGGGGTCGACCCACACCACCGAGCCGCCGTCGGCCGAGAGGGACAGCGTCCACGGCAGGTGCCGGACGACGAGCCGTCGCACGGCGCCGGTCTCCGCGCCGACCGCCAGCTGACCCGCCGCGCCGTACGACACCACGAGGGCCAGTGGCTCGAACGCCTGGCCAGGACGCGACGCCGCCGCCGCGCGGGCGTCATCGGGAAGGGTGGCGGGCAGGACGTCGCGGCTGTCCTCACCGGCCAGCGCGGGCAGACCCCACCACGCGGCCCCGACCAGAGCCAGCAGTGCGCCGACCGCCACGGCCCGCCTCAGCACATGCACAACGTTCGCCCCCACCTTCGCCGAGTGGCGCAACACTCCCCGGTTCGCGGCCCGGAGCGGTCACTGTTGCACGACGCTTGGGGCACGTGCTGGCGTCGGTCACCGTCCGGTTTCGGTCTCGCGCGCCAGGTCGCGGATGTAGGTGGTGGCCGGGCGTGGGGTGATGCCGAGGCGGAGGAGCGGCTCGTCGGTCCACGGTGACCCGGTCAGATCTGCCGCCAGCGCCATGCCCAGCACGGAAGCCACCTCGGGCTTGGCCCGGCGCAACGCCCGCGCCCCCAGCCGCAGCAGGACACGGGGTACCCGCACCCGCCGGAAGCGGTGGCCGAACTCCGCCTCGAACGCGTCCACCACCTGCCTGCGCGTCATGTGCTCGGGCCCGCCGAACTCGACCATCGCCGGCGGGTCGTCGTGCAGGGCGAGCCGGACACAGGCCTCGGCGACATCGTCGGTGGCGACGTACGCCTCGCGGACCAGGCCTCGTCCGAGGATGACCGCGCGGTGCTTGACGGGATCGATGCCAGTCTTCGCGGACAGCCAGACCTCGTGCATCTTGTCCGGCCGGACGATGACCTCGCGCATGGGCGACGCCTGGAGCAACCGCTCGGTCTGCAGCTTGGCGGCCGCCAGCGGGGCGCGGGACGCGACGTCGTCGCCGCAACCGGCGAACGACACGAACACGAACCTGCTGACGCCGGCAGCCTCGGCCGCCGCCACCAAGTGAGCGTTGCCGACACGGTCGACGGTGTCTATGGACAGGTCCTTCTTGCCGGACAGCAGGCGCCCGATCGCGTTCGCCGTGGTCACCACCGTGTCCACGTCCTCGACGGCGGCCTCGAGGCTCGCACGGTCGGTCAGGTCGCCGGTCGCGATCTCCGCGCCCAGCGCGCGCAGGCGCGGGGCGCCCTGCTCGGACCGCAGCAGCACCCGGAACGGGACGTGCTCGGCGGCGATGCGTACGGCGATGCGGCCGCCGAGGTCGCCGGTTCCGCCGCACAGCAGCACGCGCATGTCCGCCTCCTCAGCACCCCAGGGGGTGATCCCAGTGATCGCACATCGAGGTGCGACGGTCAACGGGACGCCCGTGCCGCGGCGTCTGTCCTGCCCGCGACGGCGGGAAGCGGCACGATGGGGGCATGAAGCACGGTTACCCGCTGGGTATCGACATCGGCGGGAGCGGGATCAAGGGCGCGCCGGTGGATCTGAAGGCCGGGGAGTTCTCACACGAGCGGCAGCGCATCGCCACCCCCGAGCCGTCCACGCCCGACGCGGTGGCCGACGTCGTGCAGCAGATCGCACACCACTTCCGCGACCAGGCCAAGGACTCCCCGATGGGGGTGACCGTGCCCGGTGTGGTCAGCGCCGGGGTGGTCCGTACGGCCGCGAACATCGACAAGACGTGGATCGGGACCGACGCGGAGTCGCTGCTCCGCAGCCGGCTCGGCCGGGCGGTGACGGTGGTCAACGACGCCGACGCGGCGGGCGTCGCCGAGTTGCACTACGGGGCGGCCCGCCACGTCGACGGCCTGGTGCTGCTCGCCACCCTGGGCACCGGCATCGGCAGCGCGCTGCTCCACCGCGGCGCCCTGGTGCCCAACAGCGAGCTCGGCCACGTCGAGCTCGACGGCTTCGACGCCGAGACCCGGGCGTCGGCGCGGTCCCGCGAGAACGACGAGCTGTCGTGGGAGGAGTGGGCCAACCGGCTGCAGCGCTACTTCGCCCACCTCGAGGACCTGCTGCACCCCGACCTCATCGTGGTCGGCGGCGGGGTGTCGAAGCACGCGCAGAAGTACCTGCCGCTGCTGCACCTGCGGGCACCGATCGTGCCCGCGCTGCTGGGGAACGCGGCCGGGATCGTGGGGGCTGCGCGGCTCGCCGCACACGAGTGACGACGGGCAGGGAACAAACTCCGTACACTGTACGTTGGAAGCGGTTCCTGTCACCTGTCGAGAGGACCCCCGTGCCGACTGTCGCCACCGATCTGACCACCGAGCTCGACCGCCAGGCCGACGTCTGGGCCGGCCTCGGGCACCCGATCCCCGAGACCTCACTCGAGCGCCTGCGCGACGCGCTCAGCGCCGCGCCGGCACCCGGTGGTGAGCAGACCCGTGAACGCGTGCCGTTCCTGCTGGTTGTGCCTGCCGCTGTGCGGCCGGCCGCGGACGCGATCGCGCGGGTCGCGCTGCGCGGCAAGCCGGGGTCGGTCAACCAGCACGCCGGCGACATCGACTCCTTCGCGCCGATCGAGGCAGCGGGTGTGCCCGCCGCCGACGCGTACCTGCTGGTCGGGGTCGAGCGCGGCTCGGAGTTCTGCGACGTCGCGCCCGAGAGCGCCGTCGCCACGCTGGCCGACCGGGATCGCACGCCGCTGACGGTCGACGAGGGGATCGCGCTGCTGACCCTGCACCCCGACGTGCTGGAGAAGAACCACTGCTTCTCGCTGGCGGGCTCGCGTCGCGGCGACCGTCGGGTGCCTGCGATCTGGATCAGCAAGGGCGCCCCGCACCTCGGCTGGTGCTTCGCCGGCGTCCCGCACAGCTGGCTCGGCATGGCCTCGACCGGCGGGCGCGTGGCTTGACCCGTCGCCGTGCGGGCATGATCGGCGGGTGCCGATCAGCACCCTGCAAGGAGTCCCCGCCAGCCCCGGCGTCGCGTCCGGGCCTGCCGTCGGCTGGGACGGGACCGCGGCCGAGAGCAGCGAGCCCGCCGCCGCCGACATCGCCGACGCCTCGCGCCGGGTGGTCGCCGACCTGACCGCACGCAGCTCGGCGGCCACCACGTCCATCGGCCGGGAGGTGCTGGACGCCCTGGCGATGTTCGCCGGTGACCCCGAGCTGCTGGCCGCCGCCGGGCGCCTGCACGCCGGCGGGACCCCGCCGCCGGACGCGGTGCGGCAGGCCGCCGAGGGCTACGCGGAGCAGCTGCGTGGCCTGGGCGGCTACCTGGCCGAGCGGGCCGGTGACGTCGTCGACGTGGGTGAGCGGCTGGCCGCCAGTCTCGAGGGGCGGGTGGCCGCCGGGCTGCCCGAGCCGGGCCACCCGTACGTGCTGGTGGCCCGCGACCTCGCGCCGGCCGACACCGCGCTGCTCGACCCGGCGGTGGTGGTCGGCATCGTCACCGAGCAGGGCGGACCGACCAGCCACACCACGATCCTGGCGCGCGCGCTGCGCATCCCGGCCGTGGTCGGCTGTCCCGGGGCGCGGGACGCGGCCGACGGCCACGACGTCGTGCTGGACGGGTCAACGGGCACCTTGTACGTCGACCCGGCGGCCGACCTGGCCGACCGGCTGGCCGAGCGCGAGCGCCGCGACGCCGAGCGCCGGGCCCGCAGCACCGGGCCCGGCGCCACCGCCGACGGGTTTGCGGTCGCGCTGCTCGCCAACGTGGGCACGGTCGACGACGCGCTGGCCGCCGCCGGCGCGGACGTGGAGGGGGTCGGGCTGTTCCGCACCGAGTTCCTCTTCCTCGGCCGCGCGGACGAGCCGACGCACGACGAGCAGGTCGAGACGTACGCCGCCGTGCTCGCCGCGTTCGGCGAGCGGCGGGTCGTGGTGCGCACGCTGGACGCCGGCTCGGACAAGCCGGTGCCGTTCCTCGGTCTGCCCGACGAGGACAACCCTGCCCTCGGGGTGCGCGGGCTTCGTACGTCGCGGGTGCGGCCGGAGGTCCTCACCCGGCAGCTCGCGGCGATCGCGGCTGCCGGGGAGCGCACCGGCACCGCGCCCTGGGTGATGGCTCCGATGGTCACGACCGCGGACGAGGCGCGGGGGTTCGCCACGCAGGCCCGGGCGGCGGGCCTGGGCACCGTCGGGGTGATGGTGGAGGTGCCGGCGGCCGCGCTGCGCTCGGCCCAGGTGCTCGCCGAGGGCGACTTCGGTTCGCTCGGCACCAACGACCTGGCGCAGTACGCGCTGGCCGCCGACCGTCAGCTCGGCGAGCTGGGCAGCCTGCTCGACCCGTGGCAGCCGGCGCTGCTCGACCTGGTCGCCGCCAGCTGCGCCGGCGGGGAGGCGACCGGCCGACCGGTGGGGGTGTGCGGCGAGGCCGCGGCGGACCCCCGGCTCGCCGTCGTGCTGGTGGGCCTCGGGGTGCGGTCGCTGTCGATGGCGCCGGTCGCGGTACCGGCGGTGCGCGCGCTGCTGGCCGAGGTCGACCTCGCGACCTGCCGGGAGGCGGCCGGGGCGGCGCGCGCAGCGGCCACACCGGCCGAGGCCCGGCAGGCGGTGGCTGCGCTGCTCCCGTCCTGACCGGTCAGCGCATGTCGGCGAAGTCCTGCACCCACCACCAGGTGCCGTCGGAGTCGCGTTTGGCGCCCACCCCGATGGAGTCGAACGAACGCCGGAGGATGTTCGCCCGGTGACCGTCGGAGCGCATCCAGGCCCGGACCACGGCCCGCGGGCTGGGGTAGCCCACCGCGATGTTCTCGCCCACGCCGACCTCGCGGTGGCAGGCGCGTTGCACGTTGTCGAGGTCGTTGTGCACGAGCTGGCCGCGGCGTGCCATCCGCCCGGCCCACCGCTGGGCCACCCGCTTCAGGCACGGCTTGGCCCGCAGCCGCGGCACGTCGTGGCGTGCTCGCGCCTGGTTGGTGAGCCGGACGACGGCCCGGCGGAACTGCGCGGGCGTACGCACCGTCGGGTCCGTCGAGTCGACGTGGTGTCCGGTGGGCGGCGGGGTGGTGCCGTACGCCCCGCCGGGGGCGACGAGCGTGCAGAGGATCAGGCTGCCGAGGACCAGCAGCTGGGCGGCCAACGGGAACCGGTGGCGGACATTCCGGGCTTCGGTCATCTGGCCGACAGTAGTGACCTGACGTGGGGGTCGGTCAGGCCCGGGCCCCGAGATCCTGCACCCACCACCAGTGACCCTCGGCGTCCTGGACGACGCCGATGCCGATGTGGGTGAAGGTCGCGCCGAGGACGGTGGCGCGGTGGCCGGGGAGCGCATCCAGCCGCGCAGGGCGTCGCGCGGGGTGGTGTACCCGGTGGCGACGTTGGCGCCGGTCCCCGCGCTGGTGCCGCACGCGTCGGCGACCGGGCCGAGGTCCTGCTCGGTGAGCCGGGCCTGCTCGGCCAGCGTCGCGGCCCAGTCCTGCGCGACCTCGGCCAGGCAGGGCTGCAGGCGCAGCGGGGGGAGGTCGTGGGTGGCCCGGGCCTGGTTGGTCAGCCGCAGCGCCGTCCGGGCGAAGCGTGCCTCGGCGCCGTCGGCCACGGGACTGGTCCGGGCCACGGACTGCGAGGTGGGGGCGCTGCTGCCGAAGGCGTCATCGGGGGCGTTCAGCGTGCAGAAGGCCACGGCGCCGAGGATCAGCAGCTGGGCGACGGTACGCAGCGTCCAACGAGCACGTACTGTAGCCGTCACATCACCTAACGTAGTCGAGCCGTGGCCGATCACGCGTACGCCGAGCGCGCGCCTCGTCCGATCGGACGACCCCGGTCGCCGTTCGGCGGCCGGTGCCTACGCTGGCGGGCGTGCCCGAGGGTGACAGCGTCTGGCGGGCCGCGCGGCGGCTGGACCGTGGCCTGGCCGGCCACCGGATCGCGCGCAGCGACTTCCGGGTGCCGCAGCACGCGACCGCCGACCTGGCCGGGCGTCGGGTGCTGGGGACCGAGACCCACGGCAAGCACCTGTTCACCCGCTTCGACGACGACACGACGCTGCACACCCACCTGCGCATGGACGGGGAGTGGGCGGTGCTCCGGCCGGGTCGCCGGGCGCCGTCGCGGCTGGCCGCCGACGTCCGGGTGCTGCTGGTGACCGACGACGACCGGCGTGCTCTGGCGCTGCGGATGCCGGTGGTCGAGCTGATGCGGACCGGCGACGAGGCGGCGGTGACGGCACGGCTCGGGCCCGACCCGCTCCGCGCCGACTGGGACCCCGAAGCAGCGGCGCGACGGCTGGCCGACCGGCCGGACCGACCGCTGGTCGCCGCGCTGCTCGACCAGAGCGGCCTGGCCGGGCTGGGCAACCTCTGGGTCAACGAGCTGCTGTTCGTGCGCGGCCACAGCCCGTGGACGCCGGTGGCCGAGGTCGACACCGGCCCGCTGGTGGCCACCGCGGCCCGGATGCTGCGGCAGAGCATCAGTGTCCGCGGCAACGGTCAGGTCACCACCGGAGACCCACGGCGCGGTCACGAGCACTGGGTCTACCGAAGGTCCGGGGAGCTGTGCTGGCGCTGCCGTACGCCGGTGCGGTACGTACCCGAAGTGGCCGGGGACGCCGAGCGGCGGGCCACCTGGTGGTGCTCGCACTGCCAGCCGGGCCCGGGGCCCGAGCGCGACGGCCGCTGAGCTGTCGCGGACATCACGCCGGTGCGGGGGCTCTCTTGACATGGGTGGGGCGTCTGCGAACGTTGGACCAGTCATGGAGACCAGCCGCAAACAGAGCCGACCGCACGTCGTCATCCTCGGTGGCGGGTTCGGGGGGCTGTCGGCGGTGAAGGCACTGCGCAAGGCACCCGTCGACATCACCCTTGTGGACGCGCACGCGTACAACACGTTCCAGCCGCTGCTGTACCAGGTGGCGACCGCGGGGCTGAACCCCGGCGACATCACGTACTTCCTGCGGTCGGTGCACACCAAGCAACCCAACATGCGCTTCAGCAAGGGCGAGGTCGTCGGCATCGACACCGCCGCGAAGCGCGTCGACCTGGATGTCGGGCTCTCGCTGGACTACGACTACCTGGTCATCGCCACCGGGGTGACGACGAACTACTTCGGCATCCCCGGCGCCGAGGAGCACGCCCTGGCCCTCTACACCCGGACGCAGGCGCTGCACGTACGGGACCGGATGTTCAGCGACCTCGAGCGTGCGGTCCGCCAGGGCCAGCCGCACGACCTGCGGGTGCTGATCGTCGGTGGCGGCGCCACCGGCGTCGAGATGGCGGGCACGCTCGCCGAGCTGCGCAACAACAGTGCCGAGGAGCTCTACCCCGAGCTCGACAGCGACCGCATGCACATCACGCTGGTCGAGATGCTGCCCCACCTGCTGGCGCCGTTCGCGCCGCGGCTGCAGCGCTACGCCAAGCGTGCGCTGGAGAAGCGTGGGGTGCAGCTGCGGCTCGGCACCACCGTCGCGGAGGTCCGCCGTGGCGGCGTGGTCATCGACGACGGCGAGTTCATCGAGGCCGGTCTGGTGATCTGGGCCAGTGGCATCAAGGCGCCGGACGTCGTGTCCGAGTGGGGCCTCCCGCAGGGCAAGGCGGGCCGGATCGAGGTCGAGGCCGACCTGCGGGTGCTCGGGCACGACGACGTGTTCGCGGTGGGCGACATCGCGTTCTCGCCCGAGCAGCTGCCCCAGCTGGCTCAACCAGCCCTGCAGGGTGGCAAGCACGCCGGCCGGCAGATCGCCCGGCTGGTCGCCGGCGAGCCGACGCAGCCGATGACGTACTGGGACAAGGGCATCCTCGCGACCATCGGGCGCAGCTCGGCGGTGGCGCAGATCAAGCGGGTGCCCAACATCACCGGCTTCCCCGCCTGGGTGATCTGGCTGTTCGTGCACATCATGTTCCTGCTCGGCACCCGCAACCGGATCGCGACGATCGTCAACCTCAGCGTCCGCTACCTGTCCTGGCCGCTGTCGCGCGACGCGATCGTCGGCGAGGTCCGTACCCCCGACCATGCCGACGAGCCCCAGTCCGTGCACCGCGAGGCCCACGGCCGCATCCGTACCGGCTGACGTCTTTCGGTTTCCCAAGGTCACTTGGGAAACCGAAACCTCTACCGTGAAATTTCGCGGTAGAACCACGGGTTTCCCAAGCCACCTTGGGAAACCCAGCCCCGGTCAGTCGGCGAGCATCGCGGCCCCGAGCCAGCCGTCGGGGATGCCGAAACCGGCTACCAGGGCCGCGGTGTGCGGGCGCAGCTCGGCGCACAGCGCGTCGACGGTCGACGTCACCGCCTTCGCGCGGGTCGCGGTGAGCCGACCGTGCTCGAGGAACCACGCCTTGTCCGACTCCACGCAGTCGAGGACGAACAGGTCGCAGACCGTGCCCAGCATCGCCTGCGCCGCCGGGTCGGCGCAGGCCTCGATCCCCGCCACGAACGCCTCCAGCACGATCCGTTCGACGTGCGCCTCGGCCAGCCGCAGCACGTGCGGCTGCGCGTCGTTGTAGATCGCGAACGCGTCGGCGTCGTCGTCGGTCGCGCGCCGGAGCCGGCGGGCCAGCGTCTCGAGCAGGTGCGCCTCACGGTCCTCGAGCAGGGACAGCTGGGTGCCGCGCGCGCGCAGGTCCTTGGAGTCGTCGCGCCGGGCGGCGTCCACCAGGCGCTGGATCAGGTCCCGCGCCGCCGTCCGCTCCACGACCGTCGTGGCGACCTGGCGGGTGGCGAACCGCACCATCCCCCAGGTGTCAAGGCCGCCGAACTCCGACGCGTACCCCACCAGCAGCTCCTTGGCGACCAGCTGCAGCAGCACCGTGTTGTCACCCTCGAACGTGGTGAACACGTCGGTGTCGGCCTTGAGCTGCGGCAGCCGGTTCTCCTCCAGGTAGCCCGCACCGCCGCACGCCTCGCGACACTCCTGGATGGTGCGGGTGGCGTGCCAGGTGGTCAGCGCCTTCAGCCCGGCGGCCCGCGCCTCGAGCTCGCGCTGGTCGTGCTCGTCGGCGGTGCCGCCGTGCTGCACCACGCTCTGCACGTCGTGCATGCGAGCGACCATCTCGTTCTGAGCGAAGGCGAGCGCGTACGAGCGCGCGAGCCTCGGCAGCAGCCGGCGCTGGTGCGCGCGGTAGTCGAGCAGCACGACCTCCTCGCCGCTCGGCGCCTTGAACTGCCGCCTCCGCTCGCCATATGTCAGCGCGATGGCCAGTGCTACCCGTGCCGCCGCCCCGGCACCGCCCGCCACCGAGATCCGGCCGCGGATCAGGGTGCCGAGCATGGTGAAGAAACGCTTGTTCGGGTTGTCGATCGGGCTCGAGTACGTTCCGTCGGCCGCGACCGAGGCGTACCGGTTCAGCAGGTTGTCCCGCGGCACCCGCACCTGGTCGAACCACAGCCGGCCGTTGTCGACCCCGTTGAGCCCGGCCTTCCAGCCGCAGTCCTCCACCGTCACGCCGGGCAGCACCGTCCCGTCCGCGTCGCGGATCGGCACCAGCAGTGCGTGCACGCCGTGCTCCTCGCCGCCCGTGCTCAGCCGTGCGAACACCACCGCCAGCTGCGCGTCCCGCGCGACACCGCCGATGTAGTCCTTGCGCGCCGACCGGTTCGGTGTGTGCAGGACGAACTCGTCGCCGTCCGGGTCGTACGTCGCCGTCGTCAGCAGCGATTGCACGTCGCTGCCGTGCCCGGTCTCTGTCATCGCGAAGCAGCCGGGCAGGGTCAGGTCCATCACCTGGGGCAGCAGCCCGTGGTGCCGTTCCGTGCCCAGGTTCTCGATCGCACCGCCGAACAGCCCCCACTGCACGCCTGCCTTGACCAGCAGGGACAGGTCGGCGTTGGCGAGCATCTCGAACGAGGTCGTCGACGCCCCCAGGTCGCCGCCACCCCCGTGCTCGACCGCGAAGCCCGCGCGCGGGTGCCCGGTCTTCACGATGAGCTGCATCTGGTCGGCCACTCGGGCCCGGTGCTCCTCCGGGGACAGCCCGGAGGCCTGGGCGAGTTCCTCGGGTGCCAGCCGGTCGCGGGCCTCCTCGCGGATGTGCGCCCAGCGGCCGCCGAGCGCGTCCCGTAGCGGCACGGCCAAGTCAGCAGGATCGTCGGTCATGGGCCCGACCGTACCCACGGTATGCCGCCACGTCGCCGTGACGTCGGTCGCGTCGTGCGTTTGCTCACGCCGGGTGCAGGGAAATCCCACCGTATGTCGCGACGCGCCCCTGCCCTGCTCGTCACCGTCGGCGTCGCCGCGGCGGTGGTGGCCCTCGGCCCCTCGGCCACCTCGGCCCCCGAGCAGGCCCCCGCCCCGGCCGACCCCGCGCTGACCGAGCGCCTCGACGCGCTGCTCACCGACCCCGCCTTCGACGGATCGCAGGTGGGCCTGGTGGTCCGCGACGCGACCACCGGCGAGGTCCTGTACGACCGGGACGGCGACGAGCGGCGGCTGCCGGCGTCCAACGCCAAGCTGTTCACCTCGACGGCCGCGCTGGCCGGTCTCGGTCCCGGCTTCCGCTTCCACACCGACGTCCTGACCAACGGCGAGCAGCGCGGTGCGGTGCTGCGCGGTGACCTGTTCCTTCGTGGCGAAGGAGACCCGACCGCGCTGGCCCGTGACTACCGCGCGCTGGCCTCCGACCTCGCCGACGACGGGATCCGTACGGTGCGCGGCAACCTGCTCACCGACGCGTCGTACTTCGACGACGTGCCGCTCGGCAACGGCTGGTCCTGGGACGACGAGCCGTTCTACTACAGCGCGGTCGTCTCGGCGCTGACCGTCGCGCCCGACACCGACTACGACGCGGGCAACGTGATCGTCGTCGCCGGGCCCGGGGCGAGGGCGGGCGATCCCGTGACCGTCTCGATGACCCCGCGCACCGACGTGCTGAAGGTCGTCGACCGCGCCCGTACCGGACCCGCGGGGTCGACCGACACCCTGGGCATCGAACGCGAGCACAGCACCAACCGGGTGGTCATCACCGGCAACGTCCCGGTCGACGGCGGCACGACCACCGAGTGGGTCACCGTGCCCGACCCGCCGGCCTACGCGGCGGACGTCTTCCGCCGGGCGCTGGTGGGACGGGGCATCACCGTGCGCGGCCCGACCCGGGAGGCGGTCACACCCGCGGGCGCCGACCGGCTGGCGAGCGACCGGTCGATGACGGTCGCCCGGCTGATGACGCCGTTCCTCAAGCTGAGCAACAACGGGCACGCGGAGACGCTGGTCAAGACACTGGGTGCCGAGGTAGCGAGCGAGGGCTCGTGGCCGGCCGGGCTCGAGCAGGTCGTCGCGTACGCCGACGAGCAGGGCGTCGACGTGTCCCGGATCCGGCTCGCCGACGGCTCCGGCCTGTCCCGGATGAACGAGCTCACCCCCGACGCGATCACCGACCTGCTGGTCGCGGCGCAGGACGAGCCTTGGTTCGACCGCTGGTACGACGCGCTGCCGATCGCCGGCGAGCCGGACCGGATGGTCGGCGGGACCCTGCGCAGCCGGATGGTCGGCACGGCCGCTGCCGAGAACCTGCACGGCAAGACCGGCTCGCTCACCGGTGTCACCGCGCTGTCCGGCTACGTCACCGATGCCGACGGTCGGCTGCTGGTGTTCTCGATGGTCAGCAACCACTACCTGACCAGCCCGCGGCCGGTCGAGGACGCGGTCGGCGTCACCCTGGCCGAGTGGAGCGCCGACCCCGACGAGCGCGGCGAGCCGGTCGACGCCGCGGACGTGCGCCCGGCGCGACCGCTGCCCGACGGCGTGGAGTGCTCCTGGGTCCGGGCCTGCTGACCGGCAGCGCCCGGCGCCGCCCGCACGTACGCTCGGGCGGGTGACGACCGATGACCTGGCCCGGGCGGTCGACCTGCTCGCCGGCCGCAAGGTCGTCGCGCTGACGGGGGCCGGGATCTCCACCGACTCGGGCATCCCCGACTACCGCGGCCCGGGGTCGCCGGCGCGGACGCCGATGACGTACGACGTGTTCTGCTCCGGCGAGGCCGCGCAGCGCCGCTACTGGTCCCGGGCGTTCGTCGGCTGGCGGCACATGGGGCGGGCGCAGCCCAACGACGGGCACCGGGCGATGGCGGTGCTGGAGCGGGCCGGTGCCGTGCACGCGCTGATCACCCAGAACGTCGACGGCCTGCACGCCGCAGCCGGCCACCAGCGGCTGATCGACCTGCACGGCCGGATCTCCGAGGTGGTGTGCCTCGACTGCCGCGACGTGAGCTCGCGGGCGCGGCTGCAGGACCGGCTGGCCGCTCTGAACCCGTCGCACGCCCGCGCCGACACCGCTGACGTCGAGATCGCGCCCGACGGCGACGCGTTGGTCGACGACACCGAACGGTTCGCGCTCGGCGGGTGCGCGGCGTGCGGCGGCCGGCTCAAGCCGCACGTGGTGTTCTTCGGCGAGAACGTGCCGCGCGAGCGGGTGGCCCGGGCGATCGCACTGGTCGACGAGGCCGAGGTGCTGCTGGTCGTGGGCTCGTCGTTGACGGTGATGAGCGGGTTCCGCTTCGTACGGCAGGCGGCGCGCGCTGGTACGCCGGTGGTCATCGTCAACCGTGGGCCGACCCGTGGCGACGACCTCGCCGACCTACGGGTCGACGCCGGCTGCAGCGAGACGCTGGCCGGGTTGGCCGGGTCGCTGGGTGGCGTACGCGCCTGACCCACCGTCCCCGAAGCGGCGTTGTGGCGGCAGAGTGCCGGTCCCGCCGGCGTGTCGTCAGCGTGTTGCCGCCACAACCGGGGCCGGGGCCGCGGCCGGGGGCCGGGGTCAGGGCCGGGTTGCGGCTTCGCGGCGACCTGCCCGCAGGTCGAGCAGGCCGAGCACCAGCGCGCCGAGCACGAAGGCCAGCGTCGTGCGCAGCCCCACCGAGAACGACTCGCCGTAGTCGCCCCGGCTGGCCGCGAGGGTGGAGAAGAACTGGGCAAGGACGAGCGCGACCCCGACCGCGGAGCCGACCCGCTGCGCGGTCTGCAGCATGCCGCCCGCGCTGCCCGCGTAGCGCACGTCGACCTCGGCGACGGTCAGCGTGACGTTCGGCGAGATCACCAGCCCGGTGCCGAAGCCGGTCACCAGCAGCGCCGGCAGCAGCAGCCACCCGCTCGGCTCGTCCACCACCGACACCACGGCGTCGAGCGCCACCAGCCCGCCCGCGCAGATCACCAGGCCGAGTACGACCAGCCGGCGCCCGAACCGCTGGACGTAGCGCCCGCCGGCCGCCGCGGCGACCGCCGAGCCGACCGCGAACGGCGTCTGGATCAGCCCCGCCTCGAGCGCGGAGTGCCCGAGTCCCAGCTGCAGGTACAGCGTGAGCACGAGGAACACCGACGTGAACCCGGCGAAGAACACCGTGCCCAGGCCGAGCCCGAGCACGTACGACCGCACCCGGACCAGCCGCAGGTCCACGAGCGTCGCCTGGTTCCGTCGGTCCCACCACCGTTCCCAGACCGCGAACGAGGCGAGCAGCGCCGCCGCGGGGGCCAGCAGCCACCAGGGGCGCGACGACAGCTCGTCGCTGTCCCCCTCGACCAGGGGCAGCAGCGCGAGCAGCATCGCGGCGGCGAACAGCAGCACCCCCACCGGGTCGAGCGACTGCCGCTGGCGCGGCGGCTCGGCCGGCAGCAGCCTGCGCACCAGCAGCAGTGCGACCAGACCCACCGGCACGTTGACCAGGAAGACCCAGCGCCACCCGTCGTCGCCCCCACCGGTCACCAGCAGCCCGCCGAGCAGCGGCCCGACGGCGGTCGAGATCCCCACCGTCATGCCGAACAGGCCGAACGCCTTGCCGCGCTCGGCGCCACGGAACATCGTCTGGATGAATCCCGACACCTGCGGCGAGACCAGCCCGGCAGCGAGTCCCTGCGCCAGCCGGAACACCACCAGCCACCCGGCCGACGGGGCCACGCCGCACAGCGCGCTGAACAACGTGAACAGCCCGAGCCCGAGCGCGAACACGCCCCGGCGGCTGCGGGCGTCGCCGAGCCGGCCCGCGGGAACCAGGACCATGCCGAACGCCAGCGCGTAGCCGGCGACGATCCACTGCACGTCGCTGTCGTCGGCACCCAGCCCGGTCCGGATCGAGGGCAGTGCGACGTTGACGATCGAGACGTCCAGCAGGGTCATGAACCCCGCCACCAGGCACAGGCTCAGCGCCCGCCAGCGGGCCGGGTCCGGTGGCCCCGTGGTCGGCCCTGTGGTCGGCGCTGTGGTCGACTCTGAGGTCGGCTCTGAGGTCGGCTCGGTCACCGGGTCACGGTACGGACCCGCCCCTCGTCCGGCACCCGCGCCGGCTCCGCCGGTCCCGGTCGCGGAGCGGCACTAGGGTCGCCGCATGCACGAGCGCGCCGGCCAGCCCGCCCGCCCCGACGACCTGGTCGACCTCGCGGCGCTGGAGTCCGCCTACTACGCCACCGCACCGGACCCGGACGACCCGGCGCAGCAGGTCGTGTTCGGCACGTCCGGGCACCGGGGCTCGAGCCGGGACGGGGCGTTCAACGAGGCGCACATCCTCGCGATCACCCAGGCGATCTGCGACTACCGCGCCGGCGAGGGCCATCGGGGCCCGCTGCTGCTGGCCCGGGACACGCACGCGCTGTCGCTGCCGGCCTGGCACACCGCGCTGGAGGTGCTGGTCGCCAACGACGTGACCACGTTGGTCGACGAGCAGGACGGCTACACGCCCACCCCGGCGCTGTCGCACGCGATCCTGCGGCTCAATCGGGACGCCGACCACGGCGCGGTAGACGGCATCGTCGTCACGCCGTCGCACAACCCGCCCCGCGACGGAGGGTTCAAGTACAACCCGCCGCACGGCGGTCCGGCCGACAGCGACGCGACCGGATGGATCGCCGACCGGGCCAACCAGCTGCTGCGCGAGGGGGTCGGCACGATCCGCCGCGCGAGCTCGGACCAGACCCGCGACGCGTGCGTGGGCTACGACTTCCTCGGCCACTACGTCGACGACCTGCCGACGGTTCTGGACCTCGATGCGATCCGCGAGGCGGGCGTACGCATCGGCGCCGACCCGATGGGCGGCGCGAGCGTCGCGTACTGGGGCGCGATCGCCGAGCGGCACCGCCTCGACCTCACGGTGGTCAACGACAACGTCGACCCGCAGTGGGGGTTCATGACGCTCGACCACGACGGCAAGATTCGGATGGACTGCTCGTCGCCGTACGCAATGGCCTCGATGGTCGAGCGCCGGCACGACTTCGACATCTCGACCGGCAACGACGCCGACGCCGACCGGCACGGCATCGTCACCCCGGACGCCGGGCTGATGAACCCGAACCACTACCTCGCCGTCGCGATCGACTACCTGTTGGCGGGCCGCGCGTGGTCGGACCAGGTCGCGATCGGCAAGACGTTGGTGTCGTCGAGCATGATCGACCATGTCGTGCGCTCGCGCGGACGGCGGCTGCTCGAGGTGCCGGTCGGGTTCAAGTGGTTCGTGCCGGGCCTGCTGGACGGCACGGTCGCGTTCGGCGGCGAGGAGAGCGCGGGCGCCAGCTTCCTGCGCCGGGACGGCAGCACCTGGACCACCGACAAGGACGGCATCCTGCTGGCCCTGCTGGCGAGCGAGGTGCTCGCCGTCACCGGTCGCACGCCCAGCCAGCTGTACACGGGCCTCACCGAACGCTTCGGCGACCCCGCGTACGCCCGGGTCGACGCGCCGGCCAGCCGGGACGAGAAGGCCAGGCTGGCGAAGCTGTCGCCCGACGCCGTCACCACCACCGAGCTGGCCGGCGACGCCATCACCGACCGCCTCACCGCGGCGCCGGGCAACGACGCGCCGCTGGGCGGGCTCAAGGTGGTGACCGAGCGGGCCTGGTTCGCGGCCCGGCCCTCGGGCACCGAGGACGTGTACAAGGTCTACGCCGAGTCCTTCGCCGGCCCCGAGCACCTGGCCCGGGTGCAGGAGGAGGCGACGGCCGTGGTGTCCGCGGCGCTGGGCGGCTGACGCGGTCCCCTTGTACGTCGCTAATGCGATTGATTAACTTGGGTTAGCGCGTTCGGCGCGCTGCGACCGCCTGCGGCGCCGTACCGGCGGTCCCCAAACCAGGGGAGGGACCGTCCGGTGCGGCGCCCAGGTGCTCTCCCGGGGCAGGCCGGCTGAGTGGCGTGAGTACTACATGGTTGTAATTTGCAAGCCGACACGCCGCACCACTAGCGGGAAGTGTGTGGTTGGTGTTCCCTGTGTGACGACAGGCATCCCACGTGACGCGTGAGTGCGGTGCCGAGCCCTCGGGGATCGGGCTCGACACCGCGCCTCGCGCACTCCGGGGTCACACAGAGAAGGGGTGGACGCGGTGCGGCGATCCGACCGACGCCGATCGGTACGTACGTCGGTCACCGCGGCCGTGCTGGCCGTCCTGGTGGCCGCGCCGTTGTCGGCGGCGTCCGCCGAGCCCGGCGGCGACCCGCCGGCGCCCACCCGCGCCGAGGTGCGCGATGCCCGCGCCGAGGTCGCGTCCCGGGCGACCGAGGTCGGGCAGATCCAAGCCCAGCTCGCGATCGCCGAGCAGCAGCTGACCGATGTCCGGGTCGCGGCCATGCAGGCGACAGAGGCCTACAACGGCGCGATCTACGCGCTGCAGCAGGCCCGGGCCGAGGCGCGCCGGGCACTGGCCAGAGCCGCCGACGCCACCGCAGAGGTGGAGCAGCAGCGGCGAGCGCTCGAGGGCTTCGCCGTGGGCAACGCGCAGGAGGCGACGTCGCTCGGCCAGGTCGGCACCCTGCTGTCGTCGGGCGGGCCGGACGAGCTGCTGGAGGAGTACGGCGCCTGGAACAACACCACGACCGCGATGCAGTCCGGCCTGGACGCCTGGGACGCCACCCGTGCCGTCGCCGAGGTCCTGCGCGAGCAGGCCGACGCCGCGCTGGCCCGCCGGGCCGACGCCGCCGACGCCGCACGGCAGGCACGGCAGGCGGCCGAGGCGGCTGTCGCGGCTGCGGAGCAGCAGGAGGCCGCGCTGGCCGCCCGCACCGACGAGCTCGTCCGCGCGCTGGCCGAGGCACAGGACGTGTCGGTGGCGCTGGCCCGGCAGCGGCAGCAGGCGCTTGCCGCCGCCGCCGCCGAGGCGGCGCAGGCGGCCGCGGAGCAGGCAGCGCAGGAGGAGGCCGCCGAGGCAGCGGCCGCCGAGGAGGCCGACGACCCGCAGCCGCAGCAGCCCGAGGAGCCCGCCGACCCGCCGAGCACCGGTGGCGGCAACGGCGGCGGCAACGGGGGCGGCGGCAACGGGGGCGGCGGCAACGGGGGTGGCGGCAACGGGGGTGACGGCAACGGGGGTGACGGCAACGGCGGCGGCACCGCCGACCCGCCGAACCCGCCGAACCCGCACCGAACCCGCCGAACCCGCCGAACCCGCCGAACCCGCCGAACCCGCCGAACCCGAGCGGCGCCGCCCGCGCCATCGCGTTCGCCAAGGCCCAGCTGGGCGAGCCGTACGTCTACGGAGCGGACGGCCCGGACTCCTGGGACTGCTCCGGCCTGACCAGCAAGGCGTGGGGTGCCGCCGGGCACCCGCTGTCGCACTGGTCGGTGGCGCAGTACTCCGAGACCACACCGATCTCGCAGTCGCAGCTGCAGCCGGGTGACCTGCTGTTCTGGAGCAGCGGCAGCCCGAGCTCGATCTACCACGTCGCGATGTACCTCGGCGGCGGGCAGATGATCCAGGCGCCGCGGCCGGGCCGCAGCGTCGAGATCGTGTCGATGTACTACTGGATCCTCCCGGACCTGTTCGGCCGGGTGTAACCCCCCGCCCCGATCTTCCGGTCAGGCGAGCGCTATCGGGCGCGTACCGCCGGAGGATGCGGGAGGGGGAGGTCTGACCGGCGCCCCGATCCTCCGGCCAGGCGAGCGCTATCGGGCGCGTACCGCCGGAAGATTGCGGGAGGGGGAGGTCTGACCGGCGCCCCGATCTTCCGGCCAGGCGAGCGTTATGGGGCGCGTACGGCCGGAGGATGCGGGAGGGGGAGCTCTGACCGGCGCCCCGATCCTCCGGCCAGGCGAGCGTTATGGGGCGCGTACGGCCGGAAGATCCGGGAGGGGGTCGCTAGTCAGCGTCGCCCGGGCCGGTGGGGTCGGCCGACGGCGCACCGTCGTAGCCGTACTTCTCGAACCGTTGCTGGGAGGCGACGATCTCGCGCTCGGCGTCGGTGCGACCGACCCAGGTGGCGCCTTCGACCGACTTGCCGGGCTCGAGGTCCTTGTAGACCTCGAAGAAGTGCTGGATCTCCAGCCGGTCGAACTCCGGCATGTGGTGGATGTCGCGCAGGTGCTCCTGGCGCGGGTCGTGGGCCGGCACGCACAGGACCTTGTCGTCGCGGCCGGCCTCGTCGCTCATCCGGAACATCCCGATCGCCCGGCACTCGATCAGGCACCCGGGGAACGTCGGTTCCGCGAGCACCACCAGCGCGTCCAGCGGGTCGCCGTCCTGGCCGAGGGTGTGCTCGACGAAGCCGTAGTCGGCGGGGTACTGGGTCGCGGTGAACAGCGTGCGGTCGAGCCGGATCCGGTGGGTGGTGTGGTCGACCTCGTACTTGTTGCGCTGGCCCTTCGGGATCTCCACCGTCACGTCGAACTGCACAGTGCCACGTCCCTTCGCCCTGCCTGCCGTCGCGCAACCCCACCGGTGCCCGGGCTAGTGTCTCGCACCGGCGACCAGGCGAGGGACGGGAGGGCCAGCGGTGCGCACCCGGACCCTTGCGCTCGTCGCACTGCTGATCGTCGTGCTGGCCGGCGCCGGCATCGCCACCAGCCTGTACATCGCCGACGACCGCGTCCCGAGCGGACCCGACGACCCCACCCGGGTCGCGCCGCCGCAGGGGCTGGACCTGCCGCGCGCTCGGCGCGCGGCGCTCGTGCTGGGGCCGGCGTCCGGTCCTCCCGTCGACCCCGCCGACGTCCGGCAGCGGCTGGCCGGGCTGCTGGCCGACCGCGACCTCGGACGCCACGTCGGAGTGGCCGTGCGCGACCTCGGCCGGGACCAGGACGTGCTCGCGATCGGCGCCGACGACACGTTCACGCCGGCGTCGACGCTCAAGCTGTTCACCACCGCGGCCGCGCTGGCCACCCTCGGCCCGGGCCACCGGTTCGAGACGACGGTCGCGCTGGACCGCCGCGGAGCCGGCCCGCCGCGGGTCGTGCTCGTCGGCGGCGGCGACCCGCTGCTCGCCCGGACCCAGCACGACCGCGACGGCGCGTACGCCCCCGACGTGTCGAGCGTCGCCAGCGTCGACCGGCTCGCGGCCGACGCGGCGCGGGCGCTCAGCGACGCCGGGGTCGGCCGGGTCCGGGTCGGCTGGGACGCGTCCTTGTTCAGCGGCCCGGCCGTCGCACCGCAGTGGGAGCCGTCGTACGTGCCCGAGCAGGTGGTCAGCCCGATCTCCGCGCTGTGGGTCGACGAGGGCCGGCTCGGCTACGGCTTCTCCGAGCGTTCGCCCGACCCGGCCGCCGCGGCCGCCCAGGAGCTGGCCGACGGACTGGCCCGGCAAGGCGTGCGCGTCAGCGGCAGGCCGGTCGCTGTCGACGCCGGCAACGCCGAGGTCGTCGCGTCGGCACAGAGCGCGCCGCTGGACGAGATCGTCGAGCACATCCTCGAGGTGAGCGACAACGAGGGCGCGGAGGTGCTGCTGCGCCACGTCGGCCTCGTCACCGGCCGCGCCGGCTCGTTCGTCGGCGGGACCGCGGGGCTGCGCGAGACGCTGACCGGTCTCGGGGTGCCGTGGCGCGACGTCGTGACGTACGACGGCAGCGGGCTGTCCCGCGACGACCGGGTGACGCTCGCCGCCGAGATGGCCGTGCTGTCGCTCGCGTCCGACCCCGGTCAGCCCGACCTGCGCACGGTCGTGACCGGGCTGCCGGCCGCGCGGTTCAACGGCTCCCTCGCCTACCGCTTCATCGACTCCGCTTCCGCGGCCGCGCGCGGCGTGGTCCGCGCCAAGACCGGCACGCTGACCGGCGTGCACGGCCTGACCGGCACGGTCGTGACCCGCGACGGCACCCTGCTCGGCTTCGCGTTGCTCACCGACCGGGTCCGTCCGATCCACACCCTGGACGCCCGCGCCACCCTCGACCGGATGACCGCCGCGCTGGCCGGCTGCGGCTGCGCCCGCTGAGGCTGCCGCTGGGGCCGCGGCTGAGCCAGGGCGTCGGCGACCGCCCCGTACGGTGGTCATCATGCCCCCCGGCTCGTCCGACCTCCCCGCGCGCCGACCCCGTCGCAAGAGCAACGGCGTCATCGACTGGGACCTGGCCGTCCGCACCGGGCAGTCCCTGGTGCGTCCCGGACCCGAGGTGTCCACCGCGGAGGCCGACGAGGCGGTGGCCGGACTGCGGTCCGCCGCCGAGCGTTCGCGCGGGTTCGTGTCGGAGTACACCGGCCTCGACGCCGACCCGGCGCGTACGCCCGTGCTCGTCGTCGACCGGTCCCGGTGGGTGCAGGCCAGCGCCGAGGGCTTCGCCGAGCTGTCCGAGCCGCTCGAGCGGCGGCTGGCCAACGCCAAGGGGGTCACCCCCTGGGCCCGGGCGATCGGGTCGCGGGTCACCGGTCTCGAGGTGGGCGGCCTGCTCGCGTTCATGTCCCACAAGGTGCTCGGGCAGTTCGACCCGTTCTCGGGCGAGGGCACGGCGTCCGGCGGCGGCAGGGCCGGGCGGCTGCTGCTGGTGGCGCCCAACATCGTGCAGGCCGAGCGTGAGCTCCAGGCCGATGCCGACGACTTCCGGATGTGGGTGTGCCTGCACGAGGAGACGCACCGGCTGCAGTTCGGCGGCGTGCCCTGGCTGGGCGACCACCTGCGGGCGCAGGTCGGGCGGCTGGCCGAGACGACCGACCTCGAGGTCTCCGACGTGCCCCAGCTGGTCGACCAGGCGCTGACCCTGGTCGGACGGATCGTCCGTGGTGACTCCGAGGCCTCCCTGCTCGACCTCGTGCAGTCGGACGAGCAGAAGGTGGTGGTCGAGGAGATCACCGCGGTGATGTCGCTGCTGGAGGGGCACGCCGACGTGGTGATGGACGGCGTCGGTCCGGAGGTGGTGCCGAGCGTCGACGTGCTGCGCAAGCGGTTCACCCAGCGCCGCAAGGGCGCCGGCGTCTTCGACAAGCTGATCCGGCGGCTGCTCGGGCTGGACGCCAAGATGCGGCAGTACCGCGACGGCGCAGCCTTCGTCCGCGGGGTCGTCGACCGGGTGGGCCACGAGGGCTTCGCGGCGGTCTGGCAGCAGCCGGCCAACCTGCCCCGCCCCGCCGAGATCGCCGAGCCCGGTCGCTGGTGCGACCGGGTGGTCGGCTAGCCGGTACGAGACGTGGGCGGCCGGCTCGATCCCGCGGTGGCGCGGACCCGGGTCGCCGTGCGGGAGTCGCTCGCCGACCTCGACCCCGGTGACCTGGTGCTCGTCGCGTGCTCCGGCGGCGCGGACTCCCTCGCACTGCTGGCGGCCTGCTGCTTCGAGGGCCCGAAGGCGGGACTGACCGTCGGCGCGGTCGTGATCGACCACCGGCTCCAGGACGGGTCGCTGCAGGTGGCCGTGCGCGCCGCGAAGATCGCCGCGACCCTCGGGGCCGAGCCGGTACGCGTCGAACGGGTCACCGTCGGCCGCCAGGGCGGGCCGGAGGGGGCGGCGCGGTCCGCCCGGCACGCTGCGCTGCAGCGGGTGGCCGACGAGCTCGACGCGCAGGTGCTGCTGCTCGCGCACACCCGCGACGACCAGGCCGAGACGGTGCTGCTCGGGCTCGCGCGCGGGTCGGGCACCCGGTCCCTGGCCGGCATGCGACCGGTGGCCGGCCGGGTCCGCAGGCCGCTGCTGGACATCACCCACGACGACACCGTCCAGGCCTGCCGGGCCGAGGGCATCGAGTGGTGGGACGACCCGCACAACGCCGATGTCGTGCACGCGCGGGCCCGGGTGCGGCACGCGTTGCTGCCGGCGTTCGAGAGCGAGCTCGGCCCGGGCGTACGGGACGCGCTGGCCCGCAGCGCCGACCTGCTCCGCGCCGACGCCGACGCGCTGGACTCGCTCGCCGACCTGCTCTTCCACCAGGCCTCGGACGCGTGGGGGTTGCGGGTGGAGAAGCTCACCAGCGCACCCGACGCACTTCGCCACCGGGCGCTGCGCACGGCGGCCCTGGGTGCCGGCTGCCCGGCCGGCGACCTCACCGCCGGGCACGTCCTCGCGCTGGACGCGTTGCTCACCGACTGGCACGGCCAGCGCGGGGTCGACCTGCCCGGCCGGGTCCGCGCCGAACGGGTCGCAGGCGCCCTCCGGCTGACCGCTCCCGGTGTGACAGGCTGACCGGCGTGGACCAGCAGCACGTGGAGGGCGACCTGACCCGGGTGCTGGTCACCGAGGACCAGGTGCGTACGCGGCTGGACGAACTGGCCCGCGAGATCGAGCGCGACTACGCCGGCCGGGACCTGTTGCTGGTCGGCGTGCTGCGCGGCGCGGTCATGGTGATGGCCGACCTGGCGCGCAGCCTCGACCGGCACGTCGAGATGGACTGGATGGCCGTCTCGTCGTACGGGTCGGGCACCACCTCGTCGGGGGTCGTCCGCATCCTCAAGGACCTCGACTCCGACATCACCGGACGGCACGTCCTGGTGGTCGAGGACATCATCGACACCGGCCTCACCCTGTCCTGGCTGGTCAGCAACCTGTCGTCGCGGGGACCGGCCTCGGTCGCGATCTGCACGCTGCTGCGCAAGCCGGAGGCCCAGCGGATGGCCGTCGATGTCGCGTACGTCGGTTTCGACATCCCGGACGAGTTCGTCGTCGGGTACGGTCTCGACTACGCCGAGAGGTATCGCAACCTGCGCTGCATCGGCACGCTGGCCCCACACGTCTACACCTGACGCCGCCGGGCCGAACGGGGCCGGGAACGCCGGTGGTCGTCCCGCTCGTTGTCACGGTCGGTAGGCGGTCCGATGCCCCTGCCGGGTACCGTCGTGAGTCGTAGCGCAGCATCGGGATGGCAGGAGGGACGGGGCAGACGCCCCGCGACATGGATTTCAAACGCATCTTTCGTGGGCCGTGGCTGTGGATCGTCCTCGGTGTCGCCGCTGTGCTCATGATCCTGCAGATCCTGTCCGCCTCCGGCGGTGCCGAAGAGGTCGACACCTCCACGGTCGTCTCCAAGATCAAGTCCGGTGAGGTCAAGTCGGCGCTGTTCGTCGACGGCGACCAGGAGATCCAGGCGACCCTCGACGACGACTCCGAGATCCGCTCCCAGTACCAGCTGGACCAGGGCATCGAGCTGGTCGACCTGGTCCAGGAGGGCGTCGACGCCGGTGAGATCGAGGACTTCGACGTCGAGGCGCCGCGGGAGCCGAGCCTGCTCGGGTCCATCCTCGGCACGCTGCTGCCGTTCGTGCTGATCTTCTTGCTGTTCATCTTCCTCATCAACCAGGTGCAGGGCGGCGGCGGCCGGGTGATGCAGTTCGGCAAGTCCAAGGCCCGGCTGATCACCAAGGACATGCCCAAGACGACGTTCGCCGACGTCGCGGGGGCGCAGGAGGCGGTCGAGGAGCTCGAGGAGATCAAGGCGTTCCTCGCCGAGCCCGCGAAGTTCCAGGCGGTGGGCGCCAAGATCCCCAAGGGCGTGCTGCTGTACGGGCAGCCCGGCACCGGCAAGACGCTGCTGGCCCGGGCGGTCGCGGGCGAGGCGGGCGTGCCGTTCTACTCCATCTCCGGCTCCGACTTCGTCGAGATGTTCGTCGGTGTGGGTGCGAGCCGGGTGCGCGACCTGTTCGAGCAGGCCAAGGAGAACGCACCGGCGATCGTGTTCATCGACGAGATCGACGCCGTCGGCCGGCACCGCGGCGCGGGCCTCGGCGGTGGCCACGACGAGCGCGAGCAGACCCTGAACCAGCTGCTGGTCGAGATGGACGGCTTCGACGTCCGCGGCGGCGTCATCCTGATCGCCGCGACCAACCGGCCGGACGTGCTCGACCCCGCGCTGCTGCGCCCCGGGCGCTTCGACCGCCAGATCGGCGTCGACGCCCCCGACGCGAACGGGCGGAAGAAGATCCTCGAGGTGCACTCACGCGGCAAGCCGATCGCGCAGGACGTCGACCTGACGGCCGTGGCGCGGCGTACTCCCGGCTTCACCGGCGCCGACCTGGCCAACGTGCTGAACGAGGCCGCGCTGCTCACGGCGCGGATGGACCTCAAGCTGATCGACGACAAGGCGCTGGACGAGGCCATCGACCGCGTCATCGCCGGCCCGCAGCGGCGCACCCGGCTGATGAGCGACCAGGAGAAGAAGATCACCGCCTACCACGAGGGCGGCCACGCCCTGGTGGCGGCGGCGCTGCCGGGCAGCGACCCGGTGCGCAAGATCACGATCCTGCCGCGCGGCCGGGCCCTCGGCTACACGATGGTGCTGCCCGACGAGGACAAGTACTCCACGACCCGCAGCGAGATGCTCGACCGCCTCGCGTACATGATGGGCGGCCGCGCGGCCGAGGAGCTGGTCTTCCACGACCCGACCACGGGCGCCTCCAACGACATCGAGAAGGCCACGGCGCTGGCCCGGGCGATGGTGACGCAGTACGGCATGACCGAGCGGCTCGGGGCCATCAAGTTCGGCGAGGGCAACGCGGAGCCCTTCGTGGGGCGGGACATCGGCCACGCCCGCAACTACTCCGAGGAGATCGCGGCGATGGTCGACGACGAGGTCAAGAAGTTGATCTCCGGCGCCCACCAGGAGGCCTTCGACGTCCTCGTCGACAACCGCGACGTGCTCGACAACCTGGTGCTCGAGCTGTTCGACAAGGAGACCCTCGACCAGAAGCAGGTGGCCGAGATCTTCGCTTCGCTGCGCCGCCGCGACCGGCGTCCCGCGTGGACCGGTTCGCCGGAGCGGGTGCCGTCGGACAAGCCGCCGGTCAACGTGCCCGAGGGCACCAACGGCAGCCGGCCCAGCGACGAGGACGCCGAGGGTGGCGTGGTGCTCGCCCCCGGCGACGGCGGCGACATCCGCGGTGGCGCGGGCAGCCCGGGCGCGGCCGCACCTCCCGGCGGCGGCGAGGGGCTGGGCAACGACGCCATGCCCCCGGCGCCCCCGGCGCCCCCGGCGGCGCCCGGTCAGGACTGACGCCGGTGTCGTCGGTCGACCCGGTGACGTTGCACGAGCTCGGGCCCGGTGAGCGGGCTCCGGAGTTCGACCACGCGCGAGCCGCCGCGGCCGTCCGCGAGCTGCTGCTCGCGATGGGTGAGGACCCCGAGCGCGAGGGCTTGCACGACACCCCGCAGCGCGTCGCCCGGGCGTGGGCGGAGATGACGGCCGGCCTGCGCCAGCGGGCCGAGGACGTGCTCACCACGACGTTCGACATCGGGCACGACGAGATCGTGCTGGTGAAGGACCTCGAGCTGTGGTCGGTGTGCGAGCACCACCTGGTGCCGTTCACCGGCAGGGCGCACGTCGGGTACATCCCGCACGACTCGGGCCGGATCACCGGGCTGTCCAAGCTGGCCCGGCTGGTCGACGTCTACGCCCGCCGCCCGCAGGTGCAGGAGCGGCTCACCACACAGATCGCCGAGGCGATGTCCCGGATCCTCCAGCCGCGGGGCGTGATCGTGGTGATCGAGGCCGAGCACCTGTGCATGACCATGCGCGGCGTGCGCAAGCCCGGGTCCCGCACCGTCACCAGCGCGGTGCGCGGCCAGCTGCGCGACCCGGCCACCCGGGCCGAGGCGATGAGCCTCATCCTCAACTGACCCGAGTCCTCGACCGCGACGGCCCGACAGCGGTGCACCCGTCGGGTGGGCCACACCGTTCCCGCGTGCCCTAGCGTGACCCCGTGCACGCCGGCCCCGCTCGTCTCGTCGCCGGACTCCCGGCACCGGGGCGCAGCCTGGTGATGGGCGTCGTCAACGTCACGCCCGACTCGTTCTCCGACGGCGGCGTCTGGTGGGAGCCGGGGGCGGCCGTCGAGCACGGCCTGGCGATGCGCGACGAGGGCGCCGACCTGGTCGACGTCGGCGGTGAGTCGACCCGCCCCGGCGCGGAACGGGTGCCCGAGGAGGAGGAGCTCCGGCGGGTGCTGCCGGTCGTGCACGAGCTCGCCGCGGCCGGGGTGCTGGTCTCGATCGACACCATGCGGTCGGGCGTCGCCCGGGCCGCACTGGACGCCGGGGCGGTCATGGTCAACGACGTGTCCGGGGGGATGGCCGACCCGGAGATGCTCGGCGCCGTGGCGACTGCCGGCGTCCCGTACGTGGTCATGCACTGGCGGCGGCACTCCGTCGACATGCAGGCACACACCGCGTACGACGACGTCGTCGTCGACGTGGTCACCCACCTGCGCGCGCGGCTGGACGCGGCGGTGGCGGCCGGCGTCGAGCGGGACCGGGTCGCGCTCGACCCCGGCCTGGGCTTCGCCAAGACCGCCGAGCACAACTGGCGGTTGCTCGCGCACCTCGACGCGCTGCACGCCCTCGGGCAGCCGCTGCTGCTGGGGGTGAGCCGCAAGAGCTTCCTCGGCTCGCTGCTCGCCGACGACAGCGGGCCACGGTCGGTGACCGAGCGGGACGACGCGACCGTTGCGTCGTCGGCGCTCGCGGCCGCCGCCGGAGCCTGGTGCCTGCGGGTGCACGAGGTACGCGGCTCCGCGGACGCGGTCCGGCTGGTCGCGGCGTGGGCCACGGCGGGAGCGGGAGCAGTCGATGGCTGACAGCATCAACCTCACCGGCATCACCGGTTTCGGCCACCACGGTGCGCTGCCGCACGAGCGCGAGCTGGGCCAGACCTTCGTGGTCGACGTGTCGCTGTTCCTCGATCTGGGACCGGCTGGGGAGATGGACGCTTTGTCGCGTACTGTCGACTACGGCCACCTGGCCCAGCGGGTCCACGAGGCGATCGTCTCCGGCCCCGTGGACCTCATCGAGACGCTCGCCGAGCGCATCGCGAGCCTGTGCCTGGGGGAACCGCTGGTCGACCGGGTCACGGTCACCGTGCACAAACCCCAGGCGCCCGTCCCGGTGACGTTGACCGACGTCGCCGTCACGATAGAGCGGAGCCGAGCGTGACCGAGACGCCGAACCCCCACATCGTCGACGCGGACACCATGACCGGCGAGATGCGACCGATCCGCCGCGCGGTGCTGTCGATGGGGTCCAACCTCGGGGAGCGACTCGCCAACCTGCAAGGCGGCCTGTCCGCCCTCGTCGACACCCCGGATGTGCGGGTCGTCGACGTGTCACCGGTGTACGAGTCCGCGCCGGTCGACGCCCCGGACGGGTCACGCGACTTCCTCAATCTGGTGGTCGCGGTCGACACCACCCTGTCGCCGCACACCCTGCTCGACCGCGCGCTGGCCATCGAGGACGCGTTCGGTCGGCAGCGGCCGGTGGAGCGCAACGCGCCGCGCACGCTCGACGTCGACGTCGTCAGCGTCGGCGACCAGAAGGTCACCGACGACGAGCTGGTGCTGCCGCACCCGCGCGCGCACCTGCGCGCGTTCGTGCTGCAGCCCTGGCACGACGTCGACCCCGAGGGGTTCCTGCCCGGGCACGGGTGGGTGGTCGACCTGCTGTCCGACCTCGAGGGGCAGCGACCGCAGCGGCGCGACGACCTCACCCTCGCCCTCGATTGAGCTCGCCCCCGCCAGGGCGGCTGCGCCCCACCTCCGCGCCGGTGCTGGCGGTCGCGGCCCTGGTGGGGATCCTGGTCGGCGGCTCGGTGACGCCGCTGATCGAGCGCAGCGGCGGCATCGTCCCCACCGTGCCGTGGAGCGCGGTGCTGGCGCTGACGTTCCTGGCGGTGGTGCTGATGGCACTGGCCTGGACGACCTGGCGGGCCCTGCGCCGACCGGGGCCGCGGATCGAGTCGCACCGGGCGGTCAACCTGTTCGTGCTGGGCCGCTCCAGCGCGCTGGTGGGCGCGGCGGTCTGCGGTGGCTACCTCGCCTTCGCGCTCGGCTACCTCGGCAACGACGCCTCCGTCCCGCAGGAACGCCTGTCCCGCGGACTGCTCGCGTCCGCGGCGGCGGTGCTCGTGGTGGCGGGCGGGCTCGCGCTGGAGCGGGCCTGCCAGGTGCCGGGCGGCCCGGACGACCCCGACCGTGACGACCCGGCCGGCTCCGACGGGCCAGGAGACGACATGGGGTCGGTGTGACTGCTGGGGCACCTGGTGTCGGCGCGCCTCCCCGTCGACCCGGGCAGGGATCGGTACGGTCCCGGCGTGGCAGCCAACCGTCGTCGTCAGCGCAGCATCAGGGTCACCGTCGTGCTGGTGCTCCTGCTCGAGGCCACGTTCCTGGTGGCCCTGTCGCTCGGCACCGGCGTGTGGACGGGCGCTGCGGCCGTCGCGGCGCTGGTCTCGGGCCTGGCCGCGGCCCGGATCATGCACGCCGAGCTGATCCAGTCCCGCCGTGACGCGGCCCTCGACCGGGCCCGCCAGGCCGTCGCCTACCAGCAGCTGAGCGCCCGCGCGTCGACCGACCACGCCCGCTTCGCCACCACGATGACGTCCCGGCTGGCCGACCGCGAGCACGTGATCGTGCGGCTGCGCCGCGCCCTGCGGGTCGCCCTGCGCCGGGCCGACGACGCCGAGGAGCAGGCTCGCGCCGAGTCCGCGCGGGTGGGTGAGCTGCAGGCAGAGGTCGCGCTGCTGCAGCAGGCGCAGCTCGCGCCGGCCGTCGAGGACGGCGACGAGGTGGCGGTGTGGGACGCCTCGCAGGCGCCCACCGTCATCGACCTGGTCGGCTGGGACGAGCGCGCGGCCGAGGCCGCCGCCGAGTCGGCCGAGGACTGGCGCAAGCACGCCTGAACGTCAGGCCCGCAACGGCCCGGCGAGCTCCACCTCCACCGACGAAGGCTCGACCCCGCGGTTGTCGGCGTCGACCGAGCGGCGCAGCGCCTCGTGCAGCGTCACCGGTGTCATCACCCCGCAGAACCGGGACCCGTCGAGGACCGCGACCCAGCCCGCGTCGTGCTGCAGCATCTGCGCCAGCGCGTCCTTGAGCGACGCGTCCCGCGCGACCCACGCCTCCATCCGCCGGGTGTGGTCGGCGACCGAGCCGCTGCCGTCGGTGCCCCGCTCGCGGGCCACCCAGCCACGCAGGTTGCCGTCTGCGTCGAGCACGACCGCCCAGCGTGCGCCCTCGCGGTCCAGCTCCTGCCCTGCTGCGGACAACGTGTCGTCGACGCGTACGACCGGTGGGTGCTCGAGGTCCTCGTCGTCGATCGGCGTGACCGCGAGCCGGCGCAGGCCGCGGTCGGCACCCACGAAGTCGGCGACGAACTCGTCCGCGGGCGCCCCCAGCACCCGGGCGGGGGTGTCGTACTGCGCCAGCCGGCCGCCCTGCTGGAAGACAGCCACCTTGGCGCCGAGCCGGACGGCTTCCTCGATGTCGTGGGTCACGAACAGCACCGTGGTGCCGAGCCGCTCCTGCAGGGCGACGAACTCGTCCTGCAGCCGCACCCGGACGACCGGGTCGACCGCGCCGAACGGCTCGTCCATCAGCAGCACCGGCGGGTCGGCCACCAGCGCGCGTGCCACCCCCACCCGCTGCCGCTGGCCGCCGGACAGCTGGTGCGGGTAGCGGTCGCCGTACTGGCCGGGCTCCAGCCCGACCAGCGCGAGCAGCTCGTCGACGCGGTCCCGCGTGCGCGTGCGGTCCCACCCGAGCAGCGAGGCGACCGTCGCGACGTTGGTACGCACGGTCTGGTGCGGGAACAGGCCGACCTGCTGGATCACGTACCCGATCCGGCGGCGCAGCTCGACCGGGTCGACGCGCGTGACGTCCTCGCCGTCCAGCGTGATCGTCCCGGTCGTCGGCTCGATCAGCCGGTTGACCATCCGCAGCGTGGTCGACTTGCCGCACCCGGACGGACCGACCAGCACCACCAGTGCACCGCGGGGAACGTCCAGGCCGAGCTCCTGCACCGCGACCGTCCCGTCGGGGTAGGTCTTGCCCACGCCGTCGAGCCGGATCATCGGATCCTCGATAGCGTCGTGCGGGTGAGCCTCGCCGGGAGCCATCCCGCGACCCTAGTGGCGGTGGGATAGGTGGACACGTCGAGCGAGTGCTACAACTTCGTCAACAACCACTGGATCTGCCCGGCGTACCTGAGCGACTACCGCAGCGAGCTGGTGTCCAGCACGTGGCAGCACATCTGGATCACCGTCGTCTCGGTGCTGCTCGGTGCGGCGATCGCCTTCCCGCTCGCGCTGCTTGCCAGGCGCAGCTCGACCGCCTCCGGCCTCGTGCTCGGCGCCAGCACGACCATCTACACGATCCCGTCGCTGGCGATGTTCTCGCTGCTCCTGCCGTTCACCGGGATCAGCGCGACGTCGGTGATCATCGGACTCGCCCTGTACACGTTGACGATCCTGGTACGGAACATGGTGGCCGGCCTGGAGGCAGTGCCCGACGACGTGCGTGACGCAGCCCGCGGTCTCGGGTACGGGCCGGTGAAGATGCTGCTGCGGATCGAGACCCCGCTCGCGCTGCCGGTCATCATGGCCGGTCTCCGCGTCGCGACCGTCTCGTCGGTCGCGCTGCTCACCGTGGGCTGCATCCTCGGCTACGGCGGCCTGGGCAACCTGATCCGGCTGGGGGTGCAGAGCGACTTCAAGGCGCAGGTCCTCACCGCGAGCGTGCTGTGCGTGCTGCTGGCCGTCGTGTTCGACGTGCTGCTGGTCGGCGTGCAACGGCTGGCCACCCCGTGGCAGCGGGGGCGGTGACCCGTGGACGTCGCCGCGGTATGGGACTTCCTCACCGACGGGGCCAACTGGTCGGGTCCCCAGGGCATGGGGACGTACCTCGTGCAGCAGCTGCTGCTGACCGTGACCAGCGTGGTCGGCGCGGCGGCCGTCGGGCTGCCGCTCGCGCTGTGGCTGGGTCACATCGGCCGCGGCGGCGCGCTCGCCATCAACATCACCAATGTGGGACGGGCCGTGCCCACCTTCGCGGTGCTGGTGCTGCTCTCGCTCGGGCCGCTCGGCACAGCGGACTTCGGCCCGTACGGCAGGGCTGGGCTCGCCACCCTGGTGGCACTGCTGCTGTTCGCGCTGCCGCCGATCGTCACCAACGCCTACGTGGGGGTGCGTGAGGTCGACCGCGAGATCGTGGACGCCGCGCGCGGCATGGGGATGCGTGGCGGGCAGCTTTTCCGGCGGGTCGAGCTGCCGCTGGCGATGCCGTTGATCATGACCGGGCTGCGGCTCGCGGTCGTGCAGGTGTGGGCGACAGCGACGATCGCTGCGCTGGTCGCCGGGCCGGGCCTGGGCAACGTGGTCACCGAGGGCTTCGCCAGCAGCAACACCCCACAGGTGATCGGTGGCGCCATCGTCATCGCCGCCGTCGCGGTCGTGCTGGAGGTCGCGATGGCCGGGCTGGAGAAGGCGGCGTCACCGGTGCCGAGGGGTGCGGCGGACGCCGTCGCGCGCCCGGAAACGCCTGCGGGGACGGTTCAGACCGCCCAACCGTGACCGAAGCGTGTCCTCGGATGGGCCCAACGGGCTTGCACCGTCGGTGCCGGGGTGTTGAATGCTGGTGATCAGGGGCGCCGCAGGTGCCTCACCGGACACGCGCGGGCACGAGCCCGCGGGGCACAGAAGGTGGAGCATCATGCCGCGCTTGCGTTCCTTGACCCTGCCCATTGCCGTCCTGGCGCTGCTCGCCGCGTCCGCCTGCGGCAGCGACGACCCGCTCGCCGACGACAGCGGCTCCGACGACGACGGCGGTGACAAGGGCACGCTGGTCCTCGGCGGGCAGGACTTCACCGAGATGCAGATCATGGCATCGATCTACCAGCAGCTGCTCGAGGACGCCGGCTACACCGTCGACACCCAGCTGGTCAGCACCCGCAAGGTCTACCTGCGCGACCTGAAGAACGGCAACATCGACATCGTCCCCGAGTACGCCGGCTCGATCACCGACGAGCTCAACCTCGTGGCCAACGGCCCGAACGCGCCGCAGGTCAGCTCCAACGACATCGACGCCACCATGGAGGCGCTGCGCGAGCTGCTCCTCCCGTCCGGACTGACGGCGCTGGAGCCGGCCGAGGCGACCGACCAGAACGCCTTCGCGACGACCACCGACTTTGCCGAGGAGAACGGCCTCACCACGCTGACCGACCTCGGCGAGCTCGGGGAGCCGATCACGCTCGCGGCGTCCGAGGACTGCTCGTCCCGGCCGGACTGCGCCGAGGGCCTCGAGGGCACCTACGGCATCCAGATCGAGGAGATCCTGCCGCTCGGCTTCGGCACCCCGCAGACCAAGGACTCGGTGGTGAGCGGTGAGTCGCAGCTCGGGCTGGTCGGTACCTCGGACGGCAGCCTCGAGGAGCTCGGCCTGGTGATCCTCGAGGACGACCAGGGCCTGCAGGTCGCGCAGAACCTCGTGCCGGTCGTCTCGCAACAGGTGATCGACGACAACCCCGACGTCGAGGACACCCTCAACGAGCTGTCCGACGCGCTGACCACCGAGGACCTCGCGTCGATGAACGCGGCGGTCGACCTCGAGCGGCGCAAGCCCGAGGACGTCGCCGCGGAGTTCCTGGCGGCCCAAGGCCTGGTCGGCTGATCCCGCCGCGGGTGGTGTCGCAGGCGTCCGCCTGGTGACACCCCGGTTTCGCTAGGCGGAAACGTTCCGGTTGACCAGACGGCCAAACTGGCAGAAAGTGTGCATCGGTGTCACCAGGACGGATGCCCCGTCCTGCCCCTGCCACGACGCCGGAGGCCACCGTGACGACGTCGCACCGTTCCGCCCCACCCCCGGAGTCGCCGGAGCCGCCGCGCCGGTCCCGGCCCTCGCCGCGGTCGATCGCCGTCTGGACGCTGGTCGCCCTGGTCGGGGCGGTCTGCTGGGGCGTCGTCGCCCTGGTGCGCGACGAGCACATCTCCGCGGTGTGGCTGCTCGGCGCGGCGCTGGGGTCGTACGCGATCGCCTACCGCTTCTACGCGCGGTTCGTCGCGTACAAGGTGCTCGGTGCCGACGACACCCGGGCGACGCCGGCCGAGCGGCTGAGCAATGACCGCGACTTCCAGGTCACCGACCGGCGGGTGCTGTACGGGCACCACTTCGCCGCGATCGCCGGAGCCGGTCCGCTGGTGGGTCCGGTGCTGGCCGCGCAGATGGGCTACCTGCCCGGCACCGTCTGGATCATCGTCGGCGTCATCGTGGCCGGCGCCGTGCAGGACATGGTCGTGCTGTTCTTCTCGATGCGTCGCGACGGCAAGAGCCTCGGCCAGATGGCCCGGGACGAGATCGGACCGGTCGGTGGGGTCGCCGCCCTGGTCGGCGTCTTCACGATCATGATCATCCTGCTCGCGGTGCTCGCGCTGGTGGTCGTCAACGCGATGGCCGACTCGCCGTGGGCGACGTTCTCGATCGCGATGACGATCCCGATCGCCTTCTTCATGGGCTTCTACCTGCGCACCATCCGTCCCGGCCGGGTGATGGAGACCACCGTCATCGGCGTGGCGCTGCTGCTGCTGGCCATCGTCGCGGGCGGCTGGGTCGACGGGTCCAGCCTGGCCGACACGTTCACGCTGTCACCAGAGACGCTGGTGCTCTGCCTGGTGGTCTACGGGTTCGTCGCCTCGGTGCTGCCGGTGTGGATGCTGCTCGCACCCCGCGACTACCTGTCGACGTTCATGAAGATCGGCACCATCGCGCTGCTGGCCGTGGGGATCGTGCTCGCCCGGCCGACGATGGAGATGGCCGCGACGACGGACTTCGCGTTCAACGGCGAGGGGCCGGTCTTCGCCGGCTCGCTGTTCCCGTTCGTGTTCATCACGATCGCGTGCGGTGCGCTGTCCGGCTTCCATGCACTCATCTCCTCGGGCACGACCCCGAAGATGATCGAGAAGGAGTCGCAGATCCGGATGATCGGCTACGGCGGGATGCTCGCCGAGTCGTTCGTCGCGGTCAGCGCGATCATCTGCGCCTCGATCATCGACCCGGGCCTGTACTTCGCGATGAACATGCCCGCCACGGTGCTCGGCGACACCGTGCAGTCGGCGTCGGAGGCGGTCGCCAACGTCGGCTTCACGATCTCGCCCGAGCAGCTGCAGGCCTTCGCCAACCAGGTGGAGGAGGAGACCCTCGTGGGCCGCACGGGTGGTGCGCCCACGCTCGCGGTGGGCATGTCGATGATCTTCTCGGACGCGTTCGGCGGCGGCGGCCAGGCGTTCTGGTACCACTTCGCGATCATGTTCGAGGCGTTGTTCATCCTCACGACCGTCGACGCCGGCACCCGGGTCGGCCGGTTCATGCTGCAGGACACCCTCGGCAACGTCTACAAGCCGATGCGCGACGTGTCGTGGCGGCCCGGGGTCTACCTCACCAGCGCCGTCGTGGTCGGCGCGTGGGGGTACTTCCTCTACGCGGGCGTCACCGACCCGCTCGGTGGCATCAACCAGCTGTTCCCGCTGTTCGGCATCGCCAACCAGCTGCTCGCGGCGATCGCGCTCACCGTGGCCACCACGCTGCTGATCAAGCACGGCAAGCTGAAGTGGGCGTGGGTCACCGGCATCCCACTGGCCTGGGACGCGGCCGTGACGCTCACCGCCAGCTGGCAGAAGGTGTTCTCCGACGACCCGATCCTCGGCTTCTTCGCACAGCGGGAGCGCTACTCCGACGCGATCGACGCCGGCGAGGTGCTGCCCCCGGCGACGAGCATGGACGACATGAACCAGGTCGTCACCAACACCACGGTCGACGGCATCCTCGCGGCCTTCTTCGCGATCCTCGTCGTGGTGGTGATCGCCGACGCCGCCCGGGTCTGCATCCGGACGCTCCGCGCCGGCGGGCAGGCCGAGACCACCGAGGTGCCGTACGTCCGCTCGACCATCGTCGCGCCCTCGGGACTGATCCCCACGGCGGACGAGAGGCGCGCGATGGCCTCGGCGTCGCGCGGCGGCGGCGGTGACGGTGACGGTGACGGTGGAGACCGACGATGAGGGCCGCGCTGAGCTCCGGGCTGCGCGGCGTGTGGTGGTACCTGCGCGAGGCCAGCGGCGAGACCGCCTACGAGCGGCACGTCGCCCGGCACCGGGTCGAGCACCCCGACCACGAGCCGCCGACCCGGCGCGAGTTCGAGCGGGCCCGCCAGGACCTGGCCGACGCGCGTCCGCAGCAGCGCTGCTGCTGAGCGCCGCTGCACACGGGAGCGGTCCGGGCGCCCCGTAGGCTCGCCGGTGTGAGCGCGGCCGACCCCTTCCGCGTCCCCGGCGTGGAGTGGGAGCGGGTGAGCCCGCGGCTGGCGATGCTGCGGCGAGCCAGTGTGTGCGTTGCCGCGGTGCTGGTGCTCGCCGGGGCCGTCACCCTGTACCTGCTGGACACCGACCGGCGGCCGTGGTGGGCCGCGCTCGCGGTGGCCACGGTGCTGGCGACGGTGTGGGGATGGTGGTTGGTCGGCCGGCAGGTGTCGGCGTGGGGCTTCGTCGAGCGCGAGCACGACCTGGTCCTCACCCGCGGGCGGTTCTGGCGCCGCCTCGACGTGGTGCCGTACGGGCGGATGCAGCTGGTCGACGTCACGGCCGGTCCGATCGAGCGCGCGATCGGCATCACCACCGTGCGGATGCACACCGCCTCGCCCTCCAGCCAGGCACACGTTCCCGGGCTCACGCCGGCGGTGGCCCAGCGGCTCCGCGACCGGCTCACCGAACGCGGTGAGAGCCAGGCGGCCGGGCTGTGACCGACCCGTGCCGACCCGTGCCGACCCGTGACCGACCCGTGACCGACCCGTGACCGACCCGTGACCGACAGGGAGCCGGAGGTCCCGGTCGACGAGGACGAGGGCCGGCTGCAGCGAGTGCACCCCCTGTCGCCGCTGCTGCGCGGCGGCGTGGTCGCCGTCGCGATCGTGTTCGCCGCCGGCCGGCAGCTGATCGAGAGCGGGGGCGGGGGTGAGGAGTGGGGCTGGTCCGTGCCGATCTTCGGGGCGATCATCGTTGCCGTCGTGGCGTGGGCCGGATTGAGCTGGTGGTTCACCCGGTTCCGGCTCGGCACCCACACGCTGCGGATCGAGAGCGGCATCCTGGCCCGTCGCTCGCGCCGGATCCGGCTCGACCGGGTGCAGGCGGTCGAGCTGCAGCAGCCGCTGCTCGCCCGGCTCTTCGGCATGGCCGAGCTGCAGATCGAGACCGCGGGCGGTGGCACCGAGGCCGCGCTCGCCTTCCTGACCCGCGCGCACGCCCTCGAGCTGCGCAGCGAGCTGCTCGAGCGGGCCGGTGCCCGTCCCCTCGATCCGTTCGGCCAGCTCGCCCCGTCCGGTCCGGAGGGCGAGGCGACCGTCGGGCCGGTGCCCGAGCCGACGGTGCTGCACCGGGTCGACCCCGGGCTGCTGCTGGTGAGCCAGCTGGTGCGTACCGGACCGCTGCTCACGATGGTGGGCACCGGGCTGGCCGTGGGGGTGTCGGTCTTCCTCGGCCAGCCGCTGGGGCTGGCGCTGCTGCTGCCGATGGGCATCGCGGTGTTCGGCGCGGTCGGCAACGGGTTCGTGGCGCAGTACGGCTTCACCCTCAGCCTTACCAGTCGCGGCCTGGGCGTACGCGCCGGGCTGCTCAACGTCCGCAGCCAGTCGATCCCGGTCGACCGGGTGCAGGGCGTCGTGGTGGTCGAGCCGGTCGTGTGGCGCTGGCTCGGCTGGTGCGAGGTGCAGGTCACGGTCGCGGGGGTGCGCAGCCGTGGCGACGACGAGGCCAGGTTCACCAGCACGCTGGTGCCGGTGATCGAGCGCGACGCCGGCGCCCGGCTGGCCGTCGACGCCCTCGGCAGCGGCGGCCCCGAGGCCACCCCGCTGCAGCAGCCACCGCACCGCGCCCGCTGGCTCGACCCGATCGGGTGGCCGGTGCTGCGGCTCGGCACCGGAGCCGGCCAGGTCGTGACCCGGCGCGGAGTGCTGGTGCGGCGCACCGACGTGGTGCCCCGGCACAAGGTGCAGTCCTGCGACGTCACCCAGGGGCCGCTGCAGCGGCGGCTCGGGCTGGCCACCCTGCACGTGCACCTGCCGGCCGGCCCGGTTTCCGCCGAGGGCCGGCACCGCGAGGCCACCGAGGCGTGCGCGCTCGCGCTCACCCTCCCCACCGAGGCCGCCGTCGGCTCCCGCTGAGCGCGGGAAGGGGCGTGTGACAGACGGCACGGTGCCCGGCCGTGGCCGCGGCCGTACCCTGGCAGTGCTCGGCCCCCACCGTCCGGTACCCGCTGTGGACTGGAACGAAAGGTGCAGCGCATGCAGACCTCTGCCCCGACCTGGCGGGTCGGCGTCATCGGCGCCGGTCGCGTCGGTGCCGTCCTCGCCGCCGCTCTCCGCGCCGCCGGCCACGAGGTCGTCGCCGCTGCCGGCTCCTCGGACGCCACCCGGCTGCGGCTGGAGACGTTGCTGCCGCACCTCACCCCACGCGACCCGTACGAGGTCGCGCGCGCCGCCGACCTGCTGCTGCTCACGGTCCCCGACGACGCGCTCGGCGAGCTGGTCGAGCGGCTCGCCGCGGCGGGAACGCTGCGGCCCGGCCAGGTCGTCGTGCACACCAGCGGACGGCACGGCACCGGCGTGCTCGCGGCCGCCGCCGAGGCGGGTGCGCTGACCATCGCCCTGCACCCCGCGATGACCTTCACCGGCACCGACGTCGACCTCGACCGGCTCCCGGGCGTCGTGTTCGGGCTCACCGCGGGCCCCCGGGGCCGTGCGGTCGGCGAGCAGCTGGCCGCCGACCTCGGCGCCCGCGCGGTCTACGTCTCCGAGGAGCAGCGCACCGCCTACCACGCTGCGCTGGCGCACGGCGCCAACCACCTGGTCACGCTGGTCGGCCAGTCGATGGACCTGCTCCGCGCGGCCGGGTCCACCGACCCGGCAGTCGTGCTCCGGCCGCTGCTGCAGGCCGCGCTGGACAACGGGCTGGCCTACGGCGACGCGGCACTCACCGGCCCGGTGGTGCGCGGCGACACCCGCACCGTGGCCGCACACCTGGACGCGCTGGCATCGGCCGATCAGAGCACCCGCGACTCCTACCGGGCGATGGCGCACGCCACGGCACGCCGGGCCGTGGTCGACGGCCGGCTGTCCCCCGAGGGCGCCGACGAGATCGAGGCGCTGCTCGGCGGCGACCGCGCGTCGGCCTGACCCCCACCCGATGGCCGACGTCTGCACCGACCGCGCCCAGCTGGACCGTCGCCTCGGCCCGTTGCGCGGCGAGGGCGCGTCGACCGGCCTGGTCCCCACCATGGGTGCGCTGCACGACGGGCACCTGTCGCTGGTGCGGCTGGCCCGTGAGCACAGCGACCACGTCGTGGTCTCGATCTTCGTCAACCCGCTGCAGTTCGCGCCCGGTGAGGACCTCGACCGCTACCCCCGCACGCTGGCGGCCGACACCGAGGCGCTCGGCGCGGTGGGCGCCGACACCGTGTACGTGCCGGACGTCGCCGACCTCTACCCCTACGGCGTCGGCAGCGGCGTGACCGTCGACCCGGGAGCGCTCGGCGCGGTGCTCGAGGGCGCGGCCCGGCCGACGCACTTCCGCGGGGTCCTGACCGTCGTGGCCAAGCTGCTCGGCGTCGTCCGGCCCGACGCTGCCGTGTTCGGCGAGAAGGACTACCAGCAGCTGGTGCTGATCCGGCGGATGGTGCACGAGCTCGGGCTGCCCGTCGACGTGGTCGCCGGCCCCATCGTCCGCGAGCCCGACGGTCTGGCGCTGTCGTCGCGCAACCGCTACCTCGACGAGGCGCAGCGGTGCAGCGGGCTCGCGTTGTCCCGGGCGTTGACGAGCGGCGCGCACCTGGCTGCCGGCGGGGCCGACGCGGCAGGGGTCGAGCGGGCGGCGCGTACCGTGCTCGAGCAGGAGCCGGGTGTCGAGCCCGACTACGTCGCGCTCACCGACCCCGAGCTGGGGCCGGTGCCGGCCAGCGGACCGGCCCGGCTGCTGGTCGCCGGCCGGGTGGGCACGACGCGACTGCTCGACAACGCCGGCCTCACCCTCCAGGGCTGAGGAGCCGCCGTGCTGCTGTGCGTCGACATCGGCAACAGCCACACCGTGCTGGGGCTGTTCGACGGTGACCGGCTCGAGCACCGCTGGCGGGTCACCACCGCCGAGAGCCGCACCGCGGACGAGTGGTTCGTGCTGCTGCGCGGGCTGCTGCGCGGCGGCACCGACCCGGAGCACGAGGCGCCACCGGGATCACTCGGCATGCCGACCAGCGGCATCGTGGTCTGCTCGACGGTGCCGATGGTGCTGCACGAGGTGCGCCAGGTGCTGGAGCGCTACTTCGACGACGTCCCGCACCTGGTGGTGGAGGCGGGGGTCCGTACCGGGGTCCCGGTGCTGATGGACAACCCGCGCGAGGTGGGGACCGACCGCATCGTCAACGCGCTGGCTGCGTCGACGCTCTTCGGCGGCCCCTGCATCGTCGTCGACGTCGGCACCGCCACGACGTTCGACGTCGTCAGCTCCCGGGGCGAGTACGTGGGCGGTGCCATCGCCCCCGGCATCGAGATCTCCCTGGAGGCGCTCGGCCGCCGGGGCGCGCAGCTCCGGCGGGTCGAGCTGGCCCGGCCGCGGTCGGTCATCGCCAAGAACACCGTCGAGGCGCTGCAGTCGGGCGCGGTGTTCGGCTTCGCCTCGCAGGTCGACGGGGTCGTGACCCGGATGGTCGACGCGCTCGGCGTCCAGCGTTCGGACGTGACGGTGGTCGCGACCGGGGGGCTGGCCGACGTGCTGCTGGAGGAGTGCAGTCAGATCGACGTGCACGAACCCGCGTTGACGATGATCGGGCTGCGGCTGGTGTTCGAGCGCAACTGCTCGCCCCCGTAGCCTTCCCACCCATGACCGAGCAGCCGGCCGTGGGCACCGACGACCTCTCCGAGCAGGAGCGGGTGCGCCGGGACAAGCGGCAGCGGCTGATCGAGTCCGGCGCCGAGGCGTACCCGATCGTGGTCGCGCGCACGCACACCCTGCGACAGGTCCGGGACGCGTACGACGACAGCGACCTGGAGCCGGGCGCGGGCACCGGCGAGGAGGTCGCGGTCACCGGCCGCGTCATCTTCCTGCGCAACACCGGCAAGCTCTGCTTCGCCCGGCTGCGCGAGGGCGACGGCACCGAGCTGCAGGTGATGATGTCGCTTGCCGAGCTGGGCGAGCAGCGGCTGGAGGAGTTCAAGGCACTGGTCGACATCGGCGACCACGTCGCCGTGCGCGGCGAGGTCGTGGTGAGCCGGCGCGGCGAGCTGTCGGTGCAGGCGCACAGCTGGCAGATGGCGGCCAAGGCCCTGCGGCCGTTGCCCAACGAGCACCGGCCACTCAACGACGAGGCCCGGGTGCGGCAGCGCTACCTGGACATGATCGTGCGGCCCGAGGCCCGGGAGATGGTGCGGGCCAAGGCCACCGTGCTGCGCGCGCTGCGGCAGGCGCTGGACGCCCGCGACTTCGTCGAGGTCGAGACGCCGGTGCTCCAGCTGACCAACGGTGGAGCGGCGGCGCGACCGTTCCGCACCCACCTCAACACCTTCGACCAGCCGATGCTGCTGCGGATCGCGCTGGAGCTCGACCTCAAGCGGGCGATGGTGGGCGGCGTCGACCGCGTGTACGAGATCGGCAAGACGTTCCGCAACGAGGGCATCGACTCCACCCACAACGCCGAGTTCATGATGCTGGAGGCGTACCAGGCCTACGGCGACTACGAGACGATGATGGAGCTCACGCGTGACCTGGTGCTGGCCTCGGCGAGCGCACTCGGCCGCACGGTCGTGCCGGCTCGGGACGGGTCGGAGATCGACCTCGAGGCGCCCTGGCACCGGGAGTCCCTCCTCGATCTGGTGAGCACGGCCGTGGGCGAGACCGTCACCCTCGACACCGACCTCGAGACCCTGCGCCGGCACGCGGTGGCGCATCATGTCGACCTGCGTCCCGAGTGGCAGCCCGCCGAGGTGCTGCTGGAGCTCTACGAGCAGCTGGTGGAGGAGACGCTGGTCCGGCCGACGTTCGTGTGTGACTACCCCGCCGCGGTCAAGCCGCTGGCCAAGCCGCACCGGTCCGCGCCGGGCCTCAACGAGGCGTTCGACCTCGTCATCAACGGGGTCGAGCTGGTGGCTGCCTACTCCGAGCTCAACGACCCGGTGGTGCAACGGGAGCGGCTCGAGGGGCAGGCCCGCGCCGCCGAGGCCGGCGACCCCGAGGCCAACGACCTCGACGAGGTGTTCCTGCGCGCGCTCGAGCACGGGATGCCGCCGGCGGGGGGAATGGGAATGGGCGTCGACCGGCTGATCATGTTGTTGATGGGCACCGGTATTCGGGAATCGATCCTGTTCCCGTTGCTGCGACCGGAGTGAATCCCGCACACGAATCGTGACCCGGCGAGACTTTCGCATTCACGGGGCTGCTAGCGTCGCGCTATTCACAGAATTCCGTCTCGGGGGCCGGGTTCGACTCCGCTCGAGAGTGAGGAACGCCGTAATGGCTCAGAAGGTCCAGGTTCTCCTGGTCGACGACATCGACGAAGGCAAGGCCGACGAGACCGTGCAGTTCGGGCTCGACGGCGTGTCGTACGAGATCGACCTGTCGTCGAAGAATGCGACGAAGCTGCGCGACGCGCTCGCGGGCTACGTCGGCGCGGCGCGCCGGGTCGGCGCGCGGGCCGGGCGGCGGCGGGGCCGCTCGAGGTCGGCGGACAACGGCTCGGCCAGCGAGGTGCGGGAATGGGCCCGCGCCAACGGCTACCAGGTGTCCGACCGCGGTCGGGTGTCGGCCGAGGTGACGGAGGCTTTCCGGGCCGCCCACTGACCTGACCCTGGGAGTACGTGCCCGGCCGGGTGTTCGCCGCTGGTGAACTCCCGGCCGGGAACACGTCTCGCGGGGGTCGTGTTGGACGTGGTGTCAGGCACTTCCGGGCCCCGGGGATCCTCCGAGTGGCCAGGAACGGGCGTACTCAGTCCACAGCGTCGTGGTGCCGTGACTAGCATGAACGACAGACCCCTCGCCGAGCAGTGGTTGCTGGGTGGAGCGGTCGGCAAGGAGAAAGCTGATGTTCGAGCGGTTCACCGACAGGGCTCGTCGGGTCGTCGTCCTCGCACAGGAGGAGGCCCGGATGCTCAGCCACAACTACATCGGCACCGAGCACATCCTGCTGGGCCTGATCCACGAGGGCGAGGGCGTCGCCGCCAAGGCCCTCGAGAGCCTCGGGATCTCGCTGGAGGCCGTGCGGGCGCAGGTCGAGGACATCATCGGCCAGGGTCAGCAGGCGCCGAGCGGGCACATCCCGTTCACGCCGCGGGCCAAGAAGGTGCTGGAGCTGAGCCTGCGCGAGGCGCTGCAGCTCGGGCACAACTACATCGGCACCGAGCACATCCTGCTCGGCCTGATCCGCGAGGGCGAGGGCGTGGCCGCCCAGGTGCTGGTCAAGCTCGGCGCCGACCTCAACCGGGTCCGCCAGCAGGTCATCCAGCTGCTCAGCGGCTACCAGGGCAAGGAGACGGCGGCATCGGGCGCGCCGGCCGAGAGCGCCCCCAGCAGCTCACTCGTGCTGGACCAGTTCGGTCGCAACCTCACCCAGGCCGCCCGTGAGGGCAAGCTCGACCCGGTCATCGGTCGTGAGAAGGAGATCGAGCGGGTCATGCAGGTCCTGTCGCGCCGCACGAAGAACAACCCGGTGCTGATCGGTGAGCCCGGCGTCGGCAAGACCACCATCGTCGAGGGGCTGGCCCAGGACATCGTCCGTGGTGACGTGCCCGAGACGCTCAAGGACAAGCAGATCTACACCCTCGACCTCGGTGCGCTGGTCGCCGGTTCCCGCTACCGCGGCGACTTCGAGGAGCGGCTCAAGAAGGTGCTCAAGGAGATCCGTACCCGCGGCGACATCGTGCTGTTCATCGACGAGATCCACACCCTCGTCGGTGCTGGTGCTGCCGAGGGCGCGATCGACGCGGCCAGCATCCTGAAGCCGATGCTCGCCCGCGGCGAGCTGCAGACCATCGGCGCGACCACGCTGGACGAGTACCGCAAGCACCTGGAGAAGGACGCCGCGCTGGAGCGCCGCTTCCAGCCGATCCAGGTGGCCGAGCCGTCGATCGCGCACACGATCGAGATGCTCAAGGGCCTCCGGGACCGGTACGAAGCCCACCACCGCGTGACGATCACCGACGAGGCGCTGGTGTCGGCGGCGACCTTCGCAGACCGGTACATCTCGGACCGGTTCCTCCCGGACAAGGCCATCGACCTCATCGACGAGGCCGGGTCCCGGCTGCGGATCCGCCGGATGACGGCCCCGCCGGACCTGCGGGAGTTCGACGAGAAGATCGCCGACGTCCGCAAGCGCAAGGAGGGTGCCATCGACGCGCAGGACTTCGAGGCCGCCGCCTCGCTGCGCGACGAGGAGAAGAAGCTGATCGGTGCCCGCACCGAGCGCGAGAAGCAGTGGAAGGCCGGCGACATGGACGTCGTCGCCGAGGTCGACGACGAGCTGATCGCCGAGGTGCTCGCCACCGCCACCGGCATCCCGATCATCAAGCTCACCGAGGAGGAGTCGACCCGGCTGCTCAAGATGGAGGACGAGCTGCACAAGCGCGTCATCGGCCAGGACGAGGCCATCAAGGCCCTGTCCCGGGCGATCCGGCGCACCCGCGCGGGCCTCAAGGACCCGCGGCGCCCGGGTGGGTCGTTCATCTTCGCCGGCCCGTCCGGCGTCGGGAAGACGTGGCTGTCCAAGGCGCTGGCGAACTTCCTGTTCGGTGACGACGACGCGCTGATCCAGCTCGACATGAGCGAGTTCTCGGAGAAGCACACGGTGTCGCGGCTGTTCGGCTCGCCCCCCGGTTACGTGGGCTACGAAGAGGGCGGCCAGCTCACCGAGAAGGTGCGCCGGAAGCCGTTCTCGGTGGTTCTTTTCGACGAGATCGAGAAGGCGCACCCGGACATCTTCAACTCGTTGCTGCAGATCCTGGAGGAAGGTCGGCTCACCGATTCCCAGGGCCGGGTCATCGACTTCAAGAACACCGTGATCATCATGACGACCAACCTCGGGACGCGGGACATCTCGAAGGGCGTCAATCTCGGATTCCAGCAGACCGGTGACTCCGCCGGTTCGTACGACCGGATGAAGAGCAAGGTGAGCGAGGAGCTGAAGCAGCACTTCCGTCCGGAGTTCCTCAACCGGGTTGACGAGATGATCGTGTTCCCGCCGCTCACCCAGGACGAGATCATCGACATGGTCGACTTCATGCTCACCTCGGTGGAGGCCCGGCTCAAGGACAAGGACATGGCGCTGGAGCTCACCACCGCCGCCAAGAAGGTCCTGGCCGAGCGGGGATTCGACCCGGTGCTCGGGGCGCGGCCGCTGCGCCGCACCGTGCAGCGCGAGATCGAGGACCAGCTCGCCGAGAAGCTGCTCTACGGCGAGGTGCGCCCGGGCCAGATCGTCCTGGTCGACGTCGACGGCGACGGCAAGGACGCGAACTTCACGTTCAGCGGCACCGCCAAGGCCGAGCTGCCCGACGTGCCACCGGTGGAGGCCACCACCTCCGACACCACCGAGTAGTCCGCGGCACTCATCCGCGCAGTACGCCCCCGGGCGTGCTGCGCGGATGTGTGTGTGGGGTCAGTGGATGGCGGAGCTGACGTTGAGCACCACGACGCCGAGGACGATCGCGGCCAGCGCGCTCAGCTTGACGGCGTCGACCCGCTCGCCCAGGAACATGAAGCCGGCGACCGCCACCAGTGCGGTGCCGGCACCCGACCAGACGGCGTAGGCCACCGAGACCGGGATCTGCCGCACCACGACGGCGAGCAGCCAGATCGACACCGCGTACCCACCGAGGACGGCGGCCGTCCACCACGGGTGGGTGAAGCCGGCGGCCCGGGGCAGGGCGGCTGTGGCGCCGACCTCCACCACGATCGCCACACCCAGCAACGACGCTGCCAACCACACGGTCCTGCTCCTGTCTCTCACGTCCATCTGTAGCAGTCGCTACACCCCGCTACTGTAGCACTCGCTACGAGGCGTTTCGAGCGAGGAGGGCGTGACGGGTGGCACGCGAGACGGGGAGGCGGGAGGCGTTGGCCGAAGGGGCCACCGACTACGTGCTCGACCACGGCATCGCCGGCCTGAGCCTGCGTCCGCTCGCGGCCGCGCTGGACACCAGCGACCGGATGCTCGTGTACCACTTCGGCAACAAGGACTCGCTCGTCGCCGGCGTGATCGAGCGCGCCAACGACCGCTCCGTCGCCGCGCTGCGGGCACTGCCGGCGGCGAGGACTCCCCGGGCGGCCGTGCCAGCGCTGTGGCGCGCCTGGCATCGGCCGGTCATCGCCCGGTGCCTGCGGGTGTACGCCCAGTCCGCCGCGCTCGGCCTGCTGGGCGACGAGCCGTACCTCTCGGCAGCGCGGCGCAGCAACGACGTGTGGGGCGAGGCGGTCGCCGACTTCATGGTGCGCAGCGGCGTGCCGGCCCGGCGCTCGTTGCGGGTCGGTGAGCTGGTGGACGCGACCCTGTTCGGGCTGTTCCTCGACCAGCCGGTCGACGCCGGGGCGCGGCACGTGGACCAGGTGGTGCGCGACCTCGCCGACGCCGTGCAGCGGATCAGCGACGCCTGACCCGGCTCAGGCGGGGGACGGGTGCGTGCCGGGCAGCGCGAACGCGTCCGGGCCCAGCGGCTCGACCAGCCCGTCGGCGACCAGCCCGTCCAGCGCGCGCTCCCGCTGCACCGGCTCGTCCCAGGCCGCCTCCAGCGATGCGCGGGGGACCGGGCGGTCGGCGTCGCGGAGCACGGCCAGCAGCCGGCCGCGTACCTGCCGATCCGTGCCGGCGTAGGTCTGCGCGCGCGGCGCCGTCGCCGGGTCCGGCGGGCAGCCGGCGGCCAGCCAGCGGCAGGCGCCCGACACCGGGCAGGTCCCGCATCGCGGGCTGCGGGCGGTGCAGACCAGCGCCCCCAGCTCCATCACCGCGACCGACCAGGTCGCGGCCGTCGCGGGGTCTGTCGGCAGCAGCCCCTCCGCGTCGGCGCGCTCACCGGCGCTCGGCCCGGTGGACGGCGGGTACGCCTGGCCGCGCAGCACCCGTCCGAGCACGCGGCGCACGTTGGTGTCCAGCACCACGGTGCGCCGCCCGTACGCGAACGCGGCGACCGCGGCGGCGGTGTAGTCACCGACCCCCGGCAGCGCTCGCAGCCGGGCCTCGTCGTCCGGCACCTTGCCACCGTGTCGCTGCGCCACCGCTACCGCGGCTGCGTGCAGCCGCAGGGCCCGGCGCGGGTAGCCGAGCCGGCCCCAGGCGCGTACCGCCTCGCCGGGTGGCTCGGCGGCGAGCGCCGCCGGCGTCGGCCAGCGCTGCACCCACTCGTCCCAGGCCGGCAGCACCCGGCTCACCGGCGTCTGCTGCAGCATGAACTCCGAGACCAGCACGCCCCACGCGGAGGTCTCCGGCCGTCGCCACGGCAGGTCCCGCCGGTGCGCGGCGTACCACGCCGTGACCCGGGCCGGGACGTCCGCTGTCATCGCCCGGATCCTCCCACCGCCCGCCCGACCCCAACGATCCGACCTGGTGAGGGTCGGGACCCGCGTGGGGTCAGATCGTTCGGCTAGGGGAGGGCGATGTCGAGGGCGGGGTCGGTGCTCGAGGCGGTGACGTCGCCGGCGTCGTCGACGGCGACGTCGAGGCGGGCGGTGCCCACCACCAGTCCGCGCAGCCGCACGGGGCCGAACGGCAACGGGCCGCCCGGTCCGCGTACCCGCACCACGCCGGTCGGCACGTCGGGCTCGATGCCGAGCACGGCGCACAGCGCCGCAAGTGGGGCCGCGGCCGACCAGGCCTGTGGCCGGCAGGCGGCGGGGTAGGCCGTCGGCGCGGCCCGGGTACGGGCGTCGCCGCCGAACAGCTCGGGCAGCCGGTAGTCGAAGGCCGGCGCGGCGAGCACCAACCCCTCCAGCAGGCCAGCCGCTGTATCCGCGTGCCCGGCGCGGGCGAGTCCGGTGGCCGCGATCGCGGTGTCGTGCGGCCACACCGCCCCGCCGTGGTAGGACAGCCGGCCGAAGCGCGGTGAGTCGGCGGTGAGCGTACGCAGGCCGAACCCGCCGCTGAGCGGCGGCGCCGCCAGCCGTCGCGCCACCCGGTCGGACTCGTCGGCCGTCAGCAGCCCGGTGCCCAGCAGGTGCCCCAGGTTCGAGGTGACGGAGTCGACCGGTCGGCCCGCACCGTCCAGCGCGACGGCGGGGTAGGCGTCGGCGCGTTCGCCGACCCAGTACGCCGCCCGGAACCGATCCGCGAGCCGCCCCGCCCAGCGCCGCCAGTGCGCCGCGTCGCCGTGCCCGAACGCCTCGAACAGGTCGGCGCCGAGCACCGCGGCCTGGTGGGCGTAGGCCTGCGCCTCGCACAGGGCGATCGGGGGGTCGGCGAGCCGCCCGTCGGACCACTGGATCGCGTCGTGCGAGTCCTTCCAGCCCTGGTTGTCCAGGCCGGTGCCGCCGCCGTCGACGTACCGCAGGAAACCCGGCCCGGCAGCGCGCTCGCACCACCGGAGCGCGGCCTCCGCGGCGGGCAGCAGCGCGCGGACCTGCACCGGGTCGGCGCCCCACCGCCACGCCTCCGCGAGCAGCACCACGAACAGCGGGGTCGCGTCGACTGTGCCGTAGTAGACCGGCGGCAGGGTGCTGTGCTCGAGGGTGGTCGCCTCCGCGCGGACCTCGTGCAGGATCTTGCCCGGCTGCTCCTCGGTCCCGACCCGGTCGTGTCTGCCCTGCCGCCGGGCCAGCACCCGCAGCGTGGACAGCGCGAGCTCGGTACCGAGCGGCAACAGCATCCGGGCCGCCCACAGCGAGTCGCGGCCGAACAGGGTGAGGAACCACGGGCTGCCCGCCCCCACGAAGTGGTCGCCTGCCTGATCGGTGAGCAGCAGTCCCTCGACGTCGTCGACGCCCTGTGCCACCAGCCGCGGGAGCCGCGGGTCGGGGCACTCCACGGTGGGCCGGGCGAGCGGCGTGCAGGTACGAGCCGCGAACGGTGCCGTCACCTCGGTACGGCAGGTCGCTCGCAACGTCACCTGCAGGGTGTCGCCGTGGTGCAGGGTTCGTCGCCAGCCCAGCCCGCCGGTGGCCGGGTCGACCACGTCCGGAGCCGGCTCGGTTCGCAGGGTCACGATGCTGCCCTCGGCCGCGAACCGAAGCCCTCCGGCCACGGCGACAGCGCCGACCGGCGGCGAGGTGACGCCGACCCTGACCGCTGCCATCGGCGCCAGGTCCGTCGTCACCTGTACCCGGAGCACGGCGTCCACCGGCGTCTGGGCCTCGGATGACACCGCGACCCGCTCGACCAGCCCGTCGCCGTCGAGCACCCGGCGCCGGTCGACCAGCACGGTCGGGTCGGCGTGCGGGTCGCCCAGGCGCCGCACCACTCCGGTGAACGACGCCGCCGAGGCACCCGACACCTCGCGGCCGACCGCCTCGGGCTCCTCGCCGCCCACCGTCACGACCAGCCCGGACAGCGCCCGCCGGTCGGCCTGGAACCAGCCCTGCACGCCGTGGTCGCGCAGCTGACCGTCGGCTGCCGACAGCACCAGACCGGGCGCCCGTACGCACGACACCAGGTGGTGCAGCAGCGGCTGGAGCGGCCCACGGCCCGTTGACAAATGCGGCCGATCGGGGGAGATTTCGTGCACGTTGTCCATTTTGATCGTTCAAAACAGTCGGGGTCAACCACTCTCCCGCCCCGCCTCACCGCCGACGGAGGCCCGATGGCACGCGACAGCGCGGTCACCATCGACGCCGTTGCGCGCAGTGCCGGGGTGTCGCGGCAGACGGTGTCCAACGCGCTGAACGCCCCCGACCGGCTCGCCCGGCCGACCCTGGAGCGGGTGCTCGGAGTGGTCGCGGAGCTCGGCTACCAGCCCAACCGGGCGGCCCGCAGCCTGCGCACCCGCGCGTCCCGGCTGGTGGGGTTGCGGATCGACCCGTCGGTGCCCGGTACGGCGGGCTCGCTGCACGACCGGTTCCTGCACGCCTTGACCGAGGGGTCGACCGGCGAGGGGTACCACCTGCTGCTGTTCACCCCGCCCGACCCGGCCGACGAGCTGTCCGGCTTCACCGAGCTGCTGGCCACCACCGGCGTCGATGCGTTCGTCCTCACCGACACCCACCGCGGCGACCGCCGGCTGCGCTGGCTCACCGAGCGGGAGGCGCCGTTCGTGGCGTTCGGCCGCCCGTGGCAGCGCGGCCCGGACCACGCCTGGGTCGACGTCGACGGCGCCGCGGGGACCCGGGCAGCCGTCGCGCACCTGGTCGGCCTCGGCCACCGCCGGGTGGGGTTCGTCGGGTGGCCCGCCGGCTCCGACGTCGGGGAAGACCGGCTCGCGGGCTGGCGCGACGGTTGCGCGGCCGCCGGGCTGCCGACGGCCGGCTTGACCACACACGGCGCCGACGGCGTGGCGGAGGGCGCCCGTGCCGCGGCGAGCCTGCTCGACGGCCCCGGCCCGGCCGGCACCCCGACCGCGCTGGTGTGCGCCAGCGACACCCTCGCGATGGGCGTGCTGGGGCTGCTGCACCGGCGCGGCCTGCGCGCCGGACACGATCTCGCCGTGTGCGGCTTCGACGACACCGCCGCAGCGTCGGTCGTGCCGCCAGGACTCACCTCGGTGCGCCAGCCGCTCGAGGACGTGGCGCACGCGATCGCCAGCCGGCTCGCGGGGCTGCTCGACGGCCGACCCCCGTCCGAGCACGGCCGGTTGCTGACCCCGGCACTGGTCGTGCGGGGCAGCACCGACCCCACCGTCCGTACCCACAGCACCGACCGCACCGACCGCACCGACGAGGAGCCACAGCCATGAGGCGTCACCACCGACTGACCGTGCCGGCCCTGCTCACCACCGCCGCCCTGCTCGCGGCCGGCTGCGGTGGGAGCAGCTTCGAGGACGACGGTGGCGACGAGGGTGCGTCGTCGGGCGACGGGGCGGTGACGCTGCGGGTGCTCATCGCGTCCAGCGGTGACGCGGAGACCAATGCGGTCACGTCGTCGGTCGAGGCGTACGAGCAGCAGAGCGGCAACACCGTCGAGCTCAAGCTCTCCGACGACATCGCCACCGACCTGACCAAGACGTTCGCGACCGCGGATCCTTACGACGTCATGTACATCGATGCGGGGACGTTCGCGACGTGGGCGTCGCAGGACGCGCTGTACCCGTACGCCGAGGACACCGAGGACGCGGCCGACGTCTACCCGTCGCTGCGGGACACGTTCACCTACGACGACGAGTTCTACTGCCTGCCCAAGGACTTCTCGACCCTCGGCCTGGTGATCAACCAGAAGATGTGGAAGGAGGCGGGGCTCACCGAGGACGACTACCCCAGCGACTGGGACGAGCTCTCGGCGGTGGCGGAGCAGCTCACGACCGACGACCACGTCGGTCTCGCGATCTCACCGACGCGGGACCGGGTCGGCGCGTTCATGGTCGAGGCCGGCGGCTGGCTGGTCAACGACGACGGCACCGAGGCCACCGCCGACTCCGGTGCGAACGTCGAGGCGCTCACGTACGTGCAGGGGCTGCTCAAGGACGGCGTCGCCGCGTGGTCCACCGACCTGGACAGCGAGTGGGGCGGCGCCGCGTTGGGCGAGCAGAAGGCCGCGATGACCATCGAGGGCAACTGGATCGGCGGCGCGATGAGTGCCGACTACCCCGACGTCGACTGGACGGTCGCACCGCTGCCCGCCGGGCCCGCGGGTGAGGGCACGCTGCTGTTCACCAACTGCTGGGGCGTGGCGGCCAAGAGCGAGTTCCAGGACCAGGCCGTCGAGTTCATCGAGTCGGTCGTGACCCCCGAGCAGCAGCTGGCCAACGCCAAGGCGTTCGGCGTGATGCCGGCCCTGGAGTCGGCCGAGCAGGACTACGCGAGCATCTCGCCGGTCAACGCGGCGTTCATCTCCGGCGCCGAGCACGCGCAGGGACCGGTGTCGCTGCCGGGCTTCATCGACGTCCTCGCCGACTTCGACTCGCAGCTCGCCGGCCTCGAGGGTGCCGACCCGGCCGAGATCCTCGCCTCGGTGCAGCAGAACGCGCAGGCTGCCATCGAGGATCAGTGAGCGTTGCGCCCCGGCCGCGGGCGTCCCGGCGACGAAGGGGCGTCCGGGGCAACGAGCAGCTGTCCGGCTGGCTGTTCGTGCTCCCGGCCGTGCTGGTGCTCGGGCTGTTCATGCTGGTGCCGATCGCGATGGCGTTCTGGGTCAGCCTGCTGGACTGGAAGCCCACCCAGGGCGACCCGTTCTCCGGTGCCGGGGAGTTCGTCGGTACGGAGAACTACGCGGACCTGGTGATCCACGACGGCCTGGCCAAGCAGGACTTCGTCATCAGCATCCGGAACAACTTCTACTACGTGCTGTTCGTGGTGCCGTGCCAGACCGCGCTGGCGCTGCTGCTCGCGGTGGTGCTGAACAGGGCCCGGCTCCGCGGTCGCGGGTTCTTCCGTACCGCGTTCTTCTTCCCGTCGATCGCCAGCTCGATCGCGGTGAGCATGATCTTCCTGTTCCTGTTCCTCAACTCCGGTGCGGTCAACCAGGTGCTGGCGTGGGTCGGTATCAACGGGCCGTCGTGGTTCAACGACGCGAACGGGGTGATCCACAACCTGCTCGGTGCGCTGCACCTGGTCGACACCAGCGACCCGCCGGGCTGGCTGGTCGACAACACCATGCTGGGCATGAGCTGGTGGGCGTGGATCGCGGGTCCGTCGGTCGCGCTGTGCGCGATCATCATCCTGGTCGTCTGGACCACGTCCGGCACGTTGATGCTGCTGTTCCTCGCGGCGCTGCAGGACATCCCGGCGGAGGTCGACGAGGCGGCCCGGATCGACGGAGCCTCCCACTGGAAGCGGTTCCGCTACGTCACGCTGCCGCAGCTGCGGCCGGCGATGTTCCTGGTGCTCACGCTGGGCTTGATCGGCACCTGGCAGGTCTTCGACCAGGTGTACGTGCTCGGGGCGGGAGACCCGCAGAAGACCACGTTGACGCCGGCGTTCCTCACCTACCGCAGCAGCTTCCTCAGCCAGGAGTGGGGAATCGGCGCCGCGACCGCGTTCCTGCTGTTCGCGCTGATCATCGTGCTGACGCTCGTGCAGCGCGCGGTGATGCGCGAGCGCGACCCGGTGCCCGGCCGACGCCGGCTCCGGTGGTTCGGGGGAGGCCGTCGTGCTGCGGGATAGCCGGCGCCAGCGGGTGCTGGTCTATGCGGTGCTGGTGTTCTTCGCCGTGCTGTACGTGTCGCCGTTCGCGCTGCAGGTTGCCAACGCCTTCAAGACCAACGCCGACGCGGTGGCACACCCGCTCGCGCTGGTCCCCGACCCGCCGGTGCTGGACGCGTTCCGCCGGATGTTCGGGCTGACCGACGACAGCTCGGTCGACTTCCTGCGCTGGTTCGGCAACTCGGCGTTCGTGGCCATCAGCGTCACGCTCGGCCGGGTGCTGTTCGACTCGATGGCGGGGTACGCGCTGTCGCGGCTCAGCTTCGTCGGGCGGCGGTTCCTGTTCCTGATGATCCTGTCGGTGCTCAGCGTCCCCAGCGTGGTGCTGCTGATCCCGAAGTTCCTGGTGCTCAACACGTTCGGGCTCTACAACTCGTACTCCGGCATGGTGCTGCCGCTGATCGTCGACGCCACCGGCATCTTCATCATGAAGCAGTTCTTCGACTCGGTGCCGCTGTCGGTCGAGGAGGCCGCACGCATCGACGGTGCCGGCGTGTTCCGCACGTTCTGGTCGGTCGTGCTGCCGATGGGCAAGCCGGCGCTGATCACGCTGACGATCCTGTCCTTCCAGGGGTCGTGGAACGAGTTCACCCACTTCCTGGTCGCCACCGACGACGAGTCGTACACCGTGCTGACCACCGGGATGGCGAGCCTGTTCTCCGGCGGGCTGGGCTCCGGTGCCGAGTACCCGCTCAAGCTGGCGGTCGCGCTGGTCGCGACGGTGCCGGTGGCGATCGTGTTCTTCTGCTTCCAGCGCTACTTCGTGACCGGTGCCAATGAGGGCGGCGTCAAGGGCTGACCCGGTCGCCGGCGCCTGCGGCGCGGCTGCCGGATGCGGCGTGGTCGCCGGGTTAGCGTGGCCGGGATGAGTGCTCCCGCGTCTCGCCGACCTCCGCCGCGGCGCCGGCCCGCGCGGCTGCCCGCGCGGGTCTACTGGTTCCGCCGGCTGATGGTGCTCGGTATCGCGGTGGCGCTGGTGTGGGGCGTGACAGCGCTGGTGGGCGGCGGCGACGACACCAAGCAAGCAGCCGCCACCCAGGACCCGCCGGAGCCCGCGCCCACCACGACCACTCCGCCGCCGACGGTGCAGCCGCCTCGCGGCGGGCACAACGACGTCGACGGCAAGCCGCGGGTCGTCAGCACCGGGCTCGCGGACGCGCAGGGCGGCTGCCTTCCGGAGGACGTGCGGGTCGTGCCCGCCGTTGCCCGCGGCGCCACCGGCGGCGAGGACGCGACGGTGCAGCTGTCCCTGGCGACCGCCGGGTCGACGCCCTGCCGGATCGAGGTCGACGCCGAGCTGCTGCTGCTTCAGGTCTCCACCGACGGCTCGCCGGTGTGGAGCACCGAGCAGTGCCCCGGGGCCGTGCCCGAGCGGACCGTGGTGCTGCGCCCCGGCTGGACCTCCGCGCTGGACGTGGTGTGGCCGGGGATCTACGGCGACAAGGGCTGCACCGGCACCACCAAGGACGCGCCGCCGGGCTCCTACGCGGTCGAGGCGGCGGTCTACGAGGGCGAGCCGAGCCGGACCGACTTCGATCTCGCGGCGGCGGTGCCGCCCGACGACGAAGGGGACGGGCCGCGCGGCGGCAACGGGTCGGACGACGGCGACGAGGCGGACGAGGGCTCCGACGACGGGACCGGCGGCGCGGACGCGGGCGACGGGGACGAGGGCTCCGACGACGGGACCGGCGGCACCCAGGGCGGCGTCGACTACGGCGGCGAGGACGACGCGAGCACCGGCAACCACGCGGGTGACACCCAGGGGCAGTGAGCCCGGCTCAGACGTAGCGCTCGAGGATGCTGGACTCGGCCAGCCGGCTGAGCCCCTCACGCACGCTGCGGGCCCGCAGCTCACCGACGCCGTCGACGGCCTGCAGGTCGTCGATGCTCGCGGCCAGCAGCTTCTGCAACGTGCCGAAGTGGTCGACCAGCCGCTCGACCACGGCGCCGGGCAGCCGCGGGACCTTGGCCAGCAGCCGGTAGCCACGGGGCGAGAGGGCGGTGTCGAGGTGCTCGCCCTGCGCCAGCCCCACCGCGCGGGCCACGGCAGCCACGTCGACCAGCTCGCTCGGGTCCAGCGCGCCGAGGTCAGCCAGCACCTCGTCGATCGGTCGGGCCTTGCGGCCCGCCGGCGCGTAGTCGCGGACGACCAGGCCGCGCTCGTCGTCGACGCCGCCGACCAGCTCCTCCAGCTGCAGCGAGAGCAGCCGGCCGTCGGTGCCGAGCTCGACGACGTAGCCCTCGATCTCGCGGGCGATCCGTACGACCATCTCCAGCCGCTGCGCCACCGAGGCGACGTCTCGGATCGTCACCAGGTCCTCGATCTCGAGCGCGGACAGGGCGCCCGAGACCTCGTCGAGGCGCATCTTGTAGCGCTCGAGGGTCGCCAGCGCCTGGTTGGCGCGGGACAGGATCGCGCCGGTGTCCTCCAGCACGTGCCGGGTGCCACCGACGTAGACGGCGATGATCTGCATCGACTGCGACACCGAGACCACCGGCAGGCCGGTCTGGCGGGCGACCCGGTCGGCGGTGCGGTGCCGGGTGCCGGTCTCGTCGGTGTGGATGGACGCGTCGGGCATCAGGTGGACGGCCGCCCGCACGATCCGGGTGACGTCGCGGTCGAGCACGATCGCGCCGTCCATCTTGGCCAGCTCACGCAGCCCGGTGGCGGTGAACGGCACGTCCAGGCTGAAGCCGCCGGTCGAGATCGCCTCCACGGTGCGGTCGAGGCCGAGCACCAGCAGCCCGCCCGTCCGCCCGCGCAGGATCCGCTCCAGACCCTCGCGCAGGGCGGTGCCAGGAGCGATGGTGGCCAGGGTCGCACGCAGGCGCGCTTCCTCGGCGGACCGGTCGCCCGGGTTGCTGCTCGACACGTTCACGTCCCGTCGGCCCCCGTCTGCCGATCGTTACCGACGTCGCGAAGTGTAGGGGGTTCGGCGGTGCCAGTGGCAGCGCATCCCACGTTGCGTGTCGGTCATCAGTCCGGACGGACCACGCTGAGATGAGGGACCCGCGGGTTGCCGTGGTTGGGCTCGACCCGGGTACGGGTGTCGCCGGGCACCAGGCCGACGACGCGCAACGCGGACAGCACGTCCGGGACCCCGATCACCCGCAGGCCGGGGATCGTCGGCAGCGTCTCGGGACCGGTGTCGGAGGGGACCACCGCGTGCCGGAAGCCGAGCCGGGCGGCCTCCTCCAGCCGGCGGCGCAACCCCGACACCCGGCGTACCTCGCCGGCCAGTCCCACCTCGCCGACGGCGACGAGGTCGGTAGAGACCACGGTGTCGGCGCCTGCCGACGCGGTGGCCACCGCGACCGCCAGGTCGGCCGACGGCTCGGTGAGCCGGCCGCCGCCGACGGTGGCGAGGTAGACGTCCTTGGACGACAGCCGCATGCCGGCCCGGCGCTCGAGCACCGCCAGCACCATCGCCGCCCGGGCGGTCTCGATGCCGCTGGTCGCCCGGCGCGGCGACTGCAGCGACGACGGGGCCACCAGGGCCTGCACCTCGCCGAGCAGCGGCCGGCGGCCGTCGAGGGTCACCGTGACGCACGTGCCCGCGACCGGCTCGACGTGGCGGGAGACGAACAGCCCGGTCGGGTCGGTCACCTGGACGATGCCGTCGTGGGACAGGTCGAAGCAGCCGACCTCGTCGACCGGGCCGAACCTGTTCTTGACCGCGCGGACGAAGCGCAGCCGCGACGTGCGGTCGCCCTCGAAGTGCAGCACCACGTCGACGAGGTGCTCGAGCGCCCGGGGGCCGGCGATGCCGCCCTCCTTGGTGACGTGGCCGACCAGCAGGGTGGCGATGCCGCGCCGCTTCGCGACCTGGACCAGGCTGCTGGCCACCTCGCGCACCTGCGTCACGCCACCCGGCACCCCGTCGGCACCTTCCGCGCCGATGGTCTGCACCGAGTCGACCACGACCAGGGTCGGCTCGACCTGCTCGATGTGGCCGAGCACGGCGCCCAGCTCGGTCTCTGCCGCGAGGTAGAGCTCGGGCTGCACCGCACCGGTGCGCTCGGCGCGCAGCCGTACCTGGGCGGCCGACTCCTCTCCGGTGACGTAAAGGGTGCGACGCCCGGCAGCGGCCCACCGGGCGGCGACCTCGAGCAGCAGCGTCGACTTGCCGACGCCCGGCTCGCCGGCCAGCAGCAGCGAGACACCCTTGACGACGCCTCCACCGAGCACGCGGTCGAGCTCGTCGACCCCGGAGCTGATCGCGCGGGAGGCCTCGACGTCGATCTCGGTGATCGGGCGCGCGGGGGTGGTCACCGGACCCGCGCCGGTGCGCCCGGACGGCTTCGCGCCGGCCTCGTCGACGCTGCCCCAGGCGTGGCACTCGGCGCAGCGCCCCACCCACTTGCCGGTCTCCCAGCCACACTCCGCGCAGCGGTAGGCCACCCGGCTGCGCTGCTGTTTCACCGACGTCGACGCCACGTCCCACACGCTAGGCGACGCTGCCGACAACCCCGCCCCGACGCGCGTACCGGTGGAGGCTGGGCTGTGGGGATTCCCAAGGTCGCTTGGGAAACCCGAGCTTCTACCGCGAAATTTCACGGTGGAACCTTCGGTTTCCCACGTTCCCTTGGGAAACCACGAGGCCGCGTCAGCGGCGGCGCCACCAGACGTTGACGGCGTAGTCGACCGAGGTGCCGGGGTGGGTGGCCAGCAGCTCCTCGGCCACCTCCGGGGCGAACTCGATCCGCACGACGGCCTCGAGGTCGGCCCGGCGGGCGAAGCGCCACTCGGTCAGCACCGGGGTACGGGTCCAGCCGCGGCCGGACCAGAACCGCTCGACCTCCGCCGGGTCGTACGTGGGCATCGCCCGCCGGAACCAGCCGCCGAAGGTGCTCCGGGTCGCGTCGTGGTCGACGACGAACGCGGCGCCGCCTCTTCGCAGCACCCGGTCCACCTCGGCCAGCCCGGGCTCGCAGCCGGGTCCGAAGAAGTACGACCACCGGGCGTGCACCACGTCGACCGACGCGTCGGCCACCGGCAGCGACTGTGCGGTGCCGGCCAGCACCTGCACCCCGGGCAGCCCGGCGCAACGCATCCGGGCCGTGGCCGCGAGGGTCCCGTGTGGCTCCACACCGACCACCCGGGACGCCCGCTCGGCGAAGCGGGGCAGGTGGAACCCGGTGCCGCAGCCGACGTCGAGCAGCGTCGCGCCGTCCCAGCCGCGCACCTCGGCCATCGCCTGCTCGATCATGCCGCCAGGGTCGACGGCGCGGTTCTCCAGCTCGTAGGTCGCCGGGTGGTGCCAGATGTTCGGGCTCGGCCGCGCGCCGGGCTCGATCCGGTTCACAGCCGGACGATGCCCGAGGGGGTCGACAGGTGCGCGGCGACGATGCCTGGCTGACCGTGCGGGGCGACCCACTCGACCTCGATGTCGCCCAGCGCCGTGGTCGCCGGCGTCCCGAGCCACTCCTCCACCCGCTCGGGCACCCCGGCGATCTCCAGCGCGCGCAGCGTGACGTCGCCGCTGGCCCCTGCCGACGGGTGCGCCGCGACGGGTACGTCCCACTCCACGACGAACGGCAGCTGGGGGTCGGACTGCAGGCCCTTGACGCCGATCTGGCGCCAGCGCAGCTCGTAGCCGTCCGGCCGCCACCGGTTGCCCTTGACCGCGGTACGCCCGAGCCGCTGCTCGACCGGGCCGATGTCGTCGACGGCGACCACCCAGCCGAGCCACCCGCCGCCGGCAGCCGACCGGGCCCGCACCGCCTGGCCGAACGGCACCTTGTCCGACGCGGGGTGGTCCAGCACCGCCACCACCTCGAGGTAGTGCCCGTGCGTCAGTGGCAGCAGCATGTTGCGGGTGCCGAACCGGGGGTGCACCCCGCCGTCGACGAAGTCCTCACCGATCGCCGACGACAGCCGGGCGGCGGTCTCGGCCAGACCGTCCGGCCCGGCCGCGTACGACACGTGGTCGAGGCGCATGCCCCGATTGTGGTGCGACGTGCCGATCGCCCCGGCGGCGGGGGGTGGCTCAGCCACCCGCCAGGCGGGTCGCGGGGTGCAGGGTCAGCACGCTGCGCCGGGACAGGTGCTCCTCGCACAGCGCGGCCAGCTCGTCGTAGGCCTTGGCGCCCATCAGCTCGGTCAGCTCGGCCCGGTTGCCGACGTAGACCGGCTCCGGCGCGACGTGCGCCTCGGTGTTGCCCGAGCAGTACCAGTCCATGTCGTGGCCGCCGGCGCCCCAGCCGCGGCGGTCGTACTCCTCGATGCTGATCTCGAGGTACGTGCTGCCGTCGGTGCGCTCCACGTCGCGGTAGCGGCGCCGGATCGGCAGCTGCCAGCACACGTCCGGCTTGGTCTCCAGCGGCTCGGTGTCGTGACGCAGCGCCCAGCCGTGCAGCGCGCAGCCCTCCCCGCCGGGGAAGCCGGGTCGGTTCAGGAACACGCAGGCGCCGTCGACCACCCGGGTCTTGCGCTCGCCGTCGTCGTCGGTCTCCACGATGCCGTCCTTGCGGCCGGTCTTGCGGAGCTCCCAGTCCTCCGGGCCGAGCAGCTTCATCGCCTTGCGGACCCGCTTCTCGTCGGCCTTGTCCGCGAAGTGCGCGCCGAGCGTGCAGCAACCGTCGTGCGGCCGGTCGGCGTAGACGCCGGGGCAGCCGCGGCCGAAGATGCACGTCCAGCTGGAGGTCAGGAAGGTCAGGTCGCAGCGGAAGACCTGATCGTCGTCGGCAGGATCAGGGAACTCCGCCCAGGCACGGGGAAAGTCCAGGTCGACCTCGGGCACGGGGCAACCCTAGCCAGCGAAGTGGCGTGGACAAGGATGGGCGGTCGAGGAAGGACCACAGATGACCTGGATCCGTGTCCGCGACGTCGCGCTGCCCGCGCTGGTGACGGCGCTCCTCGCTGGGTTGCTGCTCGGTACGGCGGCGCCCCCGGCGGGCGCCGCGTCGCCCCCGGCCACGACTGCCGTGGTGTCCCCGACCGACGTGCCGCTGCCGTCCGGTGCCGCGCTGGTCGGCCGCTGGGAGGTACGGACCGACGCCTGGACCCGGGCCGCCGGACCGGGGGGCACGTCGCTGGTCTGGCGGTCCCCGCAACGGCTCCCCCTCACCGACGCGAGACCGGAGCTGCGCGTCGGCAGCCGGGTCGTCGCGGTGCCGACCGGCACCGCGGACGGGAACGGCCTGGTCGTGCCGCTCGACGAGCTCGGCGGGGTCGACACCCGGCGGCTGGAGGTGTGGCTCGGTGCGGACCGGCTCGATCGAGCCGGCGCGCTCGCCCCGTCGCTGCAGAGCGTTGGGCCGGGCGCTGCCGCTGGCGCCGACGCCTTCGCGAACCCGGACGTGCTCGACGTCGACCCGGGTGTGCCCGGCCCGTACGAGGTGGCGACGGCATTCGACTACACCGCCGCGCCGCTGCGCTGGCCCGAGTTCTCGCGCTCGATGGAGGTGCTCGGGCACGTGCGGATGCCGGAGGGCGTCGACGTCGCACCGCTGGTGCTGTTGCTGCACGGGCGGCACGCGGCCTGCTACCGGCCCCGCAACGGCGTCGCCGGTGACACGGTGGCCGACGCCAGGCAGTGGGGCTGCCGCGGACGGCGGGAGCCGGTGCCGAGCTACCTCGGCTACGACTACGTCCAGCGGCTGCTGGCCTCGCAGGGCTACGCCTCCGTGTCCGTCTCCGCCAACGCCGTCAACGCCCAGGACTTCGACAGCGTCGACGGCGGAGCCTCCGCCCGCTCCGCGCTGGTACGCCACCACCTCGACCTGCTGGCGCAGTGGGCGGCGGATCCCGACCGGCCGCGCTGGTTCGGCCGGATCGACGTCGAGCGCACGGTGCTGGTCGGGCACAGCCGCGGCGGCGAGGGCGTCGCCCGGGCGACCACCGATGCCCCCACCGGCGCGCCGTGGGACGTGCTGGGCGACGTGCTCGTCGCACCGACCAACTTCGCCCGGCTGCCGATGCCGTTCACCCCGTCGGTGACGCTGCTGCCGTACTGCGACGGCGACGTGTCCGACCTGCAGGGACAGCAGTTCACCGACCTGCCGCGCGACCTCACCAATGGCGACACCGCCTTCCGAAGCAGCGTGCTGATGCGCGGGGCGAACCACAACTTCTTCAACACCGAGTGGACGCCGGGGATCTCGGTGGCGCCGAGCGTCGACGACTGGTTCGACGACGAGCACCCGGTGTGCGGGGACGACGACCCGACCCGACTGAGCGCGAAGCAGCAGCGCGACGCCGGACAGGCCTGGATCGCCGGCGCGGTCCGGCTGTTCGCCGACGACGACACGGACGTGCTGGCGATGCTCGACGCGAGCGGGGCGGTGACCGTCGCGTCGGCCGCCGCCGGAGCGGTGCGTACCCACGCCCTGGGCGGCGATCGGGAGCTGGTACGCCCCGGCGCCGACGCGTCCCCCACCGGGGCCGGCGTCCTGTGCCGGGCGATCGGCCGCCCCGACGCGTTCGCGCCACCGTGCGCCCGCGGGATCAACGCGCAGCGGACGGTGCACTGGTCCACCCAGCCGGTCCCGGTCGAGTCGCCGTCGGAGCTGTCGCTGACCTGGTTCTCGCGCGGCGTCGGCGCGGGACTCGCGCTCGACCAGCCGCTCGACCTGTCCGCGGCGGGGACGACCCTGGACCTGCGTACCGTCGTCGACCCCGTCCCGGACGATCAGCGCGTACGCATCCGGCTGACCGATGCCGACGGCTCGACCTGGAACACCGACCCGCGCCGGCTGACCGGCCTGACCGGCGGCTACATCCGCACGTACTGGGGGCAGACGCTGCGAGTCGACCCGGACAACGCACCGCCACGGCTGGACGTGACGGCGGTGAGCGTGGTGGGACTGGTCGCTTCGTCGCCCGAGGGCCGCGTGTGGGTGCTCGACGCGGCCGCCCGACGCCCGGCGCTGCTGCCGGTGCCCGACGTGCGGCTGTCGACGTTCTCGCTCGGCCGCCCGGTCGTCGTCGCCGAGGGAGACGAGGCCGGCCAGGCGAGCGCGACGGTGCGGTACCGGCTGGACGAGCCCTCGCCGCGGCCCGCGCGGGTGACGATCGCGGCGTCGACCTACGACGAGCGGGTCGACGTCCGGGCCATCGAGCTCGAGGTGCCGGCCGGGGTCAGCACGGGGACCTTCGAGGTGCCGTACGAGGCGGACGACGTCGACGACGTGGCGCGCCGCACCACCTACCTGCAGGCCATCGGCCAGCGCTCGGTCGTGGTGGGGAAGCAGTACTCCCGGGTGACCGTCCGCGACGACGACCCCGACGCCCGGCTCAGCGTGCGACGGGAGACGCGCAGCGTGGCGCCGGGCGGCCGGATGGTCTGGCGGGTGCGACTCGACCGGCCCACCGACTACCGCGTGCTGGTCTCCGTGCGTGGCATCGTCACCACGCCGCAGGCGCGCAACCTGGTCGTCTCGGACGTACCCGTGCGGTGGGCCGACGACCACCTGCGCGGCGACCCGGGGCCGACCGAGGCGGTCGCGAAGCACTACCAGAGCCGGGTCGAGCTGCTGCCCGGGGAGCGGTCCGGGCGGGTCGTGGTGCCGACACGCGCGAACCCGCCGCGGTCGGGGTCCCGGGTCCTGACGCTTCAGTTCGCCAACCCGCTGCTGCCCGACGGCCCGGTCCTGCTCGGCATCCGACGGCGTTAGCCTCGCGACGACTAGCCTCGTGGTCCATGCGCACCGGCGTGCTGGACATCGGCTCGAACACCGGGCACCTGCTCGTCGTCGACGCGCACCGCGGGGCGGCCCCGTTGCCGGCGTACTCCTTCAAGGAGCCGTTGCGGCTGGCCGAGCACCTCGACCGGGACGGCGCGGTCGACGAGTCCGGCGTGGACGCGCTGGTGTCGTTCGTCCGGCAGTCCCAGGCGGTGGCGGAGGACAAGGGATGCGCGTCGATCATCGCGTTCGCGACGTCGGCGCTGCGCGACGCGGTCAACGCGGACGAGGTGCTCGGGACGGTACGCGCCGCGACCGGCGTCGAGCTCGAGGTGCTGTCCGGGGGCCACGAGGCCCGGCTGACGTTCCTGGCCGTGCGGCGCTGGTTCGGCTGGTCGTCCGGACGGCTCGCGGTCTTCGACGTCGGCGGTGGGTCCCTGGAGATCGCGGCGGGCACCGACGAGAAGCCCGACGTGGTGCAGTCGCTGCCGCTCGGCGCCGCCCGGCTGGCCCGCGAGCACCTGTTGACCCAGCCCGCCGACGACGACGCGGTCCGCGCGCTGCGGAGGCGGGTGCGTACCCAGATGGCGCAGGACGCCCGGGACGTGCTGCGCTGGGGCGATGCCGACCAGGCCGTGGCGACGAGCAAGACGTTCCGGTCGCTCGCCCGGATCTGCGGCGCCGCGGCGTCGGACGAGGGGCCGTTCGTCCGGAGGGTGCTGGAGCGGGACGAGCTGTCCGACTGGCTGCCGCGGCTGGTGAAGATGCCGACCGAGGAGATCGCCGACCTCCCCGGCGTCTCCGCCAACCGGTCCCACCAGGTGGTGGCCGGCGCGTTCGTGGCCGACGCGGTGATGGAGCTGTTCGGCCTTGCCGGGCTGGAGATCTGCCCGTGGGCGCTGCGCGAGGGCGTGATCCTCGAACGGCTCGACCTGATGTGACGCCGGCCCGGCCACGGGTGACATGGCCCCACCCGGGCGCGCTTGCCTAGGCTCTGCCGGGTGACGGACCGGGTCGACCCTGCGGTGGAGGTGCCCACGGCCGCCGTGGCGCTGTCGACCGCGTCGGTCTACCCGGCGCCGACCACGGAGGCGTTCGGGCTCGCTGCGTCGCTGGGCTACGACGCCGTCGAGGTCATGGTCGGCATGGACGAGGACAGCCAGGACGTCGCCGCGGTGCGTGCGCTGGTCGACCGGTACCAGCTGCCGGTCGTGGCCGTGCACGCGCCGTGCCTGCTCATCACGCAGCGGGTATGGGGCACCGACCCCTGGGGCAAGCTCGAGCGCAGCGCGGAGATGGCGCACGCGCTGGACGCCAACGTCGTGGTCGTGCACCCGGCGTTCCGGTGGCAGCGCGACTACGGGCGGGGCTTCGTCGAGGGCATCGTGGAGATCGAGGGACGCACGGGTCTGTCGTACGCGGTCGAGAACATGTATCCCTGGCGGGCGCGCCGCCGGGAGGTGCAGGCGTACACGCCGGACTGGGACCCGGTCGGCCACGACGCCCCGCACGTCACCCTCGACCTGTCCCACACCGCCACCGCCGGCTCCGACGCCCTGGGCATGGCCCGCGACCTCGCCGGGCGGCTGACCCACGTGCACATGGCCGACGGGGCTGGCTCGGCCAAGGACGAGCACCTGGTGCCCGGCCGCGGCACCCAGCCGTGTTCGGAGCTGCTGGAGCTGCTCGCCGCCCGTGGCTACGACGGGCACGTCGTGGTCGAGATCAACACCCGCCGTGCCACCGACCGGGACGCCCGTGAGGCCGACCTCGCCGAGTCGCTCGCGTTCACCCGGCTGCACCTTGCGGCGCCGCGCCGGGCCGGGTTCGTGGTGGGGACCGACGGAGTCGCAGAGCACACGTGAGGCCGTACAGTCAGCGACGACCGCGTGCTGCCGGGGACGCGGGACAGGAGGGCGAGCAGTGCTGAGGAGGTCGTTGCTGGCGCTGGCGCGCAGCGGGCGGGTCAAGCAGCTCGCGAGCACGATGCCGGTGTCCGGCGGGATCGTGAGCCGCTTCGTCGCGGGGGAGACCCCTGCCGACGCCGTACGGGTCGCGGGCGAGCTGGCCGCCAAGGACATGCGGGTCTCGCTCGACCACCTCGGCGAGGACACCCTCGACCGCGCCCAGGCCGACGGCAAGGTGGGCGAGTACGTCGAGGTATTGCGACAGCTCTCCGACGCCGGGCTCACCACCGACACCGAGGTGTCGGTCAAGCTGTCCGCGATCGGCCAGGCCATCCCGGCCGGCCACGGGGACGCCGACCGGATCGCGCTCGACAACGCCCGCCGGGTCTGCCAGGCCGCACGCAACGCGGGCACCACCGTGACCCTTGACGCCGAGGACCACACCACCACCGACGCCACCCTCGACGTGCTCGCCGAGCTGCGGCAGGACTTCCCCGAGACCGGCGCCGTGCTGCAGGCGTACCTGCGTCGCACCGAGGGCGACTGCAAGGACCTCGCGCACACCGGGTCCCGGGTCCGGCTGTGCAAGGGCGCCTACAAGGAGCCCGAGTCGGTCGCCTACCCCGACCGCATCGACGTCGACCGGTCGTACGTGCGGTGCCTGAAGGTGCTGATGAACGGCGCCGGCTACCCGATGATCGCCACCCACGACCCGCGGCTGATCCGCATCGCCGGCGTGCTGGCCGACCGGGCCGACCGGGCGCAGGACAGCTACGAGTACCAGATGCTCTACGGCGTCCGGCCCGAGGAGCAGCGGCGGCTGGTCGCGGCCGGCAGCACCATGCGGGTCTACGTGCCCTACGGCGACGAGTGGTACGGCTACCTGATGCGACGGCTGGCGGAACGTCCCGCCAACGTCGGCTTCTTCGTGCGCTCGCTCGCCACCAAGGGCTGAGCCCGGTGTCCTCCGTGGCGCCGTCGCGGGGCCCGGGTCGCCGGCCCGGGGCGCCCGACACGCGCAGCGAGGTGCTGTCCGCGGCGCGTACATCCTTTGCGGACAAGGGATTTGAGCGTACGACCATCCGCGGCATCGCGTCCGCGGCGGGCGTGGCGCCGGCCATGGTGCACCACTTCTTCGGCTCCAAGGAGGACCTCTTCCTCGAGGCGCTGGCGGTGCCGTTCGACCCGAGGGTCGCCCTGCGCCCGGTGGCCGAGGGACCACCGGAGGAGGTGGGGGAGCGGCTGGCCCGCGCCATCGTCACGATCTGGGAGGACGAGGAACGGCGGGAACCGCTGCTGGCACTGCTGCGCGGGGCGATGACCAGCGAGCCCGTGGCTGCCATGCTGCGCGACGGGTTCCTGCGGATCGTGGCGGCGGTGCTCGGGTCGGTGGTCGCGGGACCGGACGCCACCCTGCGCCTGCAGCTGGCCCTGTCCCAGGTGATCGGCATGGAGATGTTCCGCCACGTCGTCGTGGTCGAGCCGCTGGCCTCCACCCCGCCCGACGAGCTGGTGCGGCGCCTGGCCCCGGTGCTGCAGCACCACCTCCGCGGCTGAGGGTCCGTACGGGTTGACATCCGGTTGCGCCGACTGCCATATTAAACACATGGCCAATAAAACCGAGGCGGTCCGCATCGAGAACCTGCACGTCGTCCGCGGCGGGCGCACCGTCCTGCCGGACCTGTCGTGCGTGCTCCCGACCGGTCAGGTCACCGGCCTGCTCGGCCCGTCGGGCGGCGGCAAGTCCACGCTCATCCGCGCGATCGTCGGCGTACAGAAGGTGCAGGGCGGCCGGGTCGAGGTGCTGGGGCTGCCGGCCGGCTCGGCGGCGCTACGGCGACGGGTCGGCTACGTGACCCAGGCGCCCAGCGTCTACGCCGACCTGACCGTGACCGAGAACCTGCGCTTCTTCGCCCGGGTGCTGGGTGCACCGCGTGATTCAGTCGCCACGGCGTTGGACAAGGTCGACCTGGTCGACCACGCCGATGCGCTGGTGGGCCGGCTGTCCGGTGGCCAGCGTTCGCGGGCCTCGCTCGCGGTGGCGCTGCTCGCCGAGCCCGACCTGCTGGTGCTCGACGAACCCACCGTCGGTCTCGACCCGGTGCTGCGCCGTGACCTCTGGAAGCTGTTCCACCAGCTCGCCGACGGCGGCACCACGCTGCTGGTCTCGAGCCACGTGATGGACGAGGCGGACCGCTGCGACCGGCTGCTGCTGCTGCGCGAGGGCCAGCTGCTGGCCGAGGACACGCCGGAGCAGCTGCGCCAGGAGACCGGGGCCGACGACATCGAGGGCGCGTTCCTGACCCTGATCGACAACGCCCGCGGACAGGAGGTGGCGTCATGACACCGCGGATCACGCTCGCCGTCGCCGGCCGGGTGCTGGCCCAGCTGCGCCGCGACCATCGCACGGTGGCGATGCTGCTCGTCGTCCCCTGCGTGCTGCTCACGTTGCTGTGGTGGATGTTCGACGGCAACGACGTGGTCTTCAACCAGTTCGGCCCGCCGCTGCTCGCGCTGTTCCCGTTCATCGTGATGTTCCTGGTGACGTCGGTGACCACGCTGCGCGAGCGGTCGTCCGGCACGCTGGAGCGGCTGCTGTCGATGCCGATGGGCAAGGCCGACCTGTTGCTCGGCTACGCACTCGCGTTCGGCGCGGTCGCGCTCGTGCAGTCGTTGCTGGCCGTGGGGCTGACGGTCGGCGTGCTGGACATGGAGGTGCAGGGCTCGGTCTGGACGCTCACCGTCGTGGCGGTGCTGAACGCGGTGCTCGGCACCGCGCTCGGCCTGTTCGTGTCGGCGTTCGCGGAGACCGAGTTCCAGGCGGTCCAGTTCATGCCGGCGCTGGTGCTCCCGCAGGTGCTCCTGTGCGGGCTGTTCGTCGCCCGCGACGCGCTGCCCGACGTGCTTCGCGTGGTGTCGGACGTGCTGCCGCTGTCGTACGCCGTCGACGCCATGCAGGAGGTCCAGGCCTCGGCCACGTGGACCAGTGAGCTCACCCTCGACGTCACCGTCGTCGCCGGCGCCGGGCTGCTCGCGCTGCTGTTCGGCGCCGCCACCCTCCGCCGCCGCACCGCCTGACCCGGGGATCGGTTTCCCAAGGTGACTTGGGAAACCGAAGGTTCCCCCGTGTCACGACACGGGGGAACCTCGGGTTTCCCGGCATACCTTGGGAAACCCGAAACGGGATGCCCGGGGGGCGGGCGGGCATCATGGGGTCATGACTGTGGTGGCCGTGCTGGGCGCGGGAGTGATGGGCGAGACGCTGGTGTCGGGGCTGCTGCGCGCGGGCCGGCGCCCGGACGAGCTGCTGCTCGCCGAGCGGCGACCGGAGCGGGCGACCGAGCTGCACGAGCGGTACGGCATCGAGGTCGTCGGCAACGTCGACGCGGCCCGCAAGGCCGACACCCTGGTACTGGTGGTCAAGCCGCAGGACATGGGCGACGTCCTCGACGAGATCGCCCCGCACCTGACCGGGGGCACGATGGTCGTGTCGCTGGCCGCCGGCATCACCACCGGCTTCATCGAGAGCAGGCTCCCGACCGGCACTCCGGTGGTGCGGGTGATGCCCAACACCCCCGCGCTGGTCGACGAGGGCATGGCCGCCATCTCGCGCGGCTCGTCCTGCGACGAGCCGCATCTGGCCGAGGTCGAGGACCTGCTGTCGGCCACCGGCAAGGTGCTCCGCGTACCGGAGAAGCAGCAGGACGCCGTCACCGCCATCAGCGGCTCCGGACCGGCGTACCTGTTCTTCGTGGTCGAGGCGATGATCGAGGCCGGCGTGCACCTCGGCCTCCCGCGCAGCACCGCGAGCGAGCTCGTCGTCCAGACCGTGGTCGGCTCGGCCAAGCTGCTGCGCGAGACCGGTGAGCACCCCACCGTGCTGCGCGAGCGCGTCACCTCACCCGGCGGCACCACCGCGGCGGCGGTGCGCGAGCTCGAGGACCACAAGGTCCGCGCCGCCTTCCTCACCGCGATGGAGGCCGCGCGCAACCGCTCCCGCGACCTGTCCGCCGGCGAGGGCTGAGCGAGTCAGTCCAGCCCGATCGCGCGCCGGGCCCGGTCCAGCACCGGCGCCCCGGCCGCCCGAGCCCGAGCCGCGCCGTCGGCGAGCACCGCGTCGACAGCGGCCGGGTCGGCCGCCAGCTCGGCGTAGCGGCGCTGCAGCGGCTCCAGCTCGGTCACGACCGCGTCGGCGACCGCCCGCTTGAGCGACGCGTAGTCGCCGAACCCGTCCGCGAGGGCTGCCGGGTCGCCACCGGTGCAGGCCGCGAGGATGACGAGCAGGTTCGACACCCCTGGTCTCGTCGCCGGGTCGAAGCGCACCTCGTGGCCGCCGTCGGTGACCGCACGCATCACCTTGCGCCGCACCACGTCGGCCGGGTCGAGCATCCGTACGACGCCCGCCGCGGTCGCTGGCCCGGACTTGCTCATCTTCGCCGTGGGATCGGCGAGGTCGGCGATCCGGGCGGTGCCGTCCGCCCGCGCCACCCGCGGCACCGTGAAGGTCTCGCCGTACGCGCGGTTGAACCGCTCGGCGAGCACCCGCGCCAGCTCGACGTGCTGGTCCTGGTCGCCGCCGACCGGCACCACGTCGGTGTCGTAGAGCAGGATGTCAGCGGCCATCAGGCACGGGTACGTGAACAGGCTGGCCCGGGTGCCCGGCCTGCCGCCCTTGGTCTTGAACTGCACCATCCGGCCGAGCTCGCCGACGTGTGCGGTGCACTCCAGCAGGTAGGAGAGCTCGACGTGCTCGCGCACCCGGGACTGCACGAACACCGTCGACACGTCCGGGTCGACACCGGCAGCCAGCATCAGCAGTGCGAGCTCGCGGCTGCGCGCCCGGAGCCGCGCCGGGTCGTGCGCGGTGGTCAGCGCGTGCAGGTCCGCGACGAAGTAGAACGACCGGGCACCGTGCTGCTCGGTCGCGAACCGGCGCAGCGCGCCGAGGTGGTTGCCGAGCGTCGGCGTGCCGCTCGGGGTGATCCCGGACAGCGCGGTGGCCGGGCGGGTGGCAGTGCGGGTGGTGCCGGGTGCCTGGATGGTGGTCATGCGGGTCTCCGGTGGGTACGGGCCACGTCGCAGACCGCTGACCACCGGCTACGGGTGGGACGACCGCCTGCGTCGAGGCGGTCGGATGCGAGAAGAGGGGTGTGCGCAGCACGAGTCCGCCTAGGAGGCGGACCACCAGCACTGGGCCGGGCGCGAGACTCTCACCGTGCCAGCGTAGCCCGCAGAGGTAATGTCCGCGCCATGTCCCGTACCCCTGACGGTGACGCCTGCGTCGTCTTCGACGACAGCCTCACGCAGTACGACTTCGGCCCGGCCCACCCGATGGCGCCGGCCCGCATCGACCTCACCATGCGACTGGCCCGGGCGCTCGGCGTCGTCGGCGAGGGCGGACTGCCCGAGGTGCCGGTGCCGGAGGCGGACGACCGGTGGCTGTCCCTCGTGCACGACCCCGGCTACGTCGACTGCGTGCGCCGGGCCGGCGACGACCCCGACCAGCACAACCTCTCGCGCGGACTCGGCAGCGACGACAACCCCACGTTCAAGGGGATGCACGAGGCCGGTGCCAGAGTCGTGGCCGCGACCGTGGAGGCCGCCCGCCGGGTCTGGTCGGGGGAGATGCGCCGCGCCGCCAGCCCGGCCGGCGGGCTGCACCACGCGATGCCGGGCACGGCCAGCGGGTTCTGCGTCTACAACGACGTCGCCGTGGCGATCGCGTTCCTGCTCGACCAGGGCGCGCAGCGGGTGGCGTACGTCGACGTCGACGTGCACCACGGCGACGGCGTGCAGCAGATCTTCTACGACGACCCGCGGGTGCTCACGGTCAGCCTGCACGAGACGCCCCAGACCCTCTTCCCGGGCACCGGCGCACCGTCGGAGACCGGCGGCGCCCACGCACCGGGCAGCGCGGTCAACGTCGCGCTGCCGCCGGGCACCGACGACGCGGGCTGGCTGCGGGCGTTCCACGCCGTCGTGCCCGACGTGCTGCGGGCCTTCGGGCCGGACGTGCTGGTCACCCAGCACGGCTGCGACTCGCACCGGGTCGACCCGCTGGCGCACCTGATGCTGTCGGTCGACGGGCAGCGGGCGTCGTACCTCGCGCTCGCCGACCTCGCCCGAGAGGTCACCGGCGGCAGGTGGGTCGCCACCGGCGGCGGCGGGTACGCGATCGCCGACGTCGTGCCCCGGGCGTGGACCCATCTGCTGGCGGTCGTCGACGGGCGCCCGCTCGACCCGGCCACCCCCACCCCGCAGGCCTGGCGCGACCTGGTCGAACAGCTGGTCGGGCGGCCGGGGCCGGCCTCCATGACCGACGGCAACGACCCGGTGTTCCGGCCCTGGTCGGACGGGTACGACCCGGGCAGCTGGCTGGACCGGTCCGTCCTCGCCACCCGCACCGCCGTCTTCCCGGCGCTCGGACTCGATCCCCACTACTGATCCGGGGCCCCACGGCGGCCAGCGGTGGGCGAAATGACCATCCCCCACTCGGTCAGCTCTCGGCTCGTCTGTACTACTCCGGCTTCCCACTGGCCACACCAGGCACTACCCTCCCCGTACGCACAGACGTCAGTTCGCCGGCGGGGAAGCCGGCGAGCGTCCCGTGCAGGAAGTGCGGTGCGCCATGGCCTCTGGTTCACAGAAGCCGGGTCTGTCCGAGGTGCGGTTCCTCACCGTCGCCGAAGTGGCTCAGACCATGAGAGTGTCCAAGATGACCGTGTATCGGCTGGTTCACAACGGTGAGCTCGAGGCCGTGCGGGTGGGGCGCTCGTTCCGGGTGCCCGAGACAGCTGTCGACGACTACCTCAAGAAGTCGTACTTCCAGGCGGGCTGACCGCGTCCGACACCGCTGCAGCACCCCCCACCCGGGCGGGTAGGCTGCTCGGGCGGCCGCGCGCGCGGGCGCGTCCCGAGCGATTGGTCCGTACGTGGGTTCCGTCATCAAGAAGCGTCGCAAGCGCATGGCGAAGAAGAAGCACCGCAAGCTGTTGAAGCGGACGCGCATTCAGCGCAGGCGCGCCGGGAAGTGACCCGGGCGGCGTGACGGCTCCCTCCGGACGGCTCCGGGCGAGCCGCTGACGGCGATCGAAATGCTGTGAGGTGACGATGGGTCGCGTCGTCCTCGTGACGGGTGTGGCAGGCCAGCTGGGCGCTGCTGCCGCGCGACGGCTGGCCGACGACCCCGAGGTCGACAAGGTGGTCGGCGTCGACGTGCTCCCGCCACGTGGCGACATCGAGGGCGTGCGGTTCGTCCGAGCCGACATCCGCAACCCGGTCATCGCCAAGGTCTTGGCCGTCGAGGACGTCGACACCGTCCTGCACATGAGCGTGCTGGCCGTCCCCGGTCGCGGCAGCGGACGCGGGACGCTCAAGGAGACCAACGTCATCGGCACCATGCAGCTGCTGGCCGCCTGCCAGCGCTCGTCGAGCATCCGCAACCTGGTGCTGATGTCGTCCACGTCGGTCTACGGCGCGTCCGCCCGCGACCCGGGACTGTTCACCGAGGACACCGCCCCGAAGCGGCTGCCGCGCACCGGGTACGCCAAGGACTGCTCCGAGGTCGAGGGCTACGTCCGCGGCTTCGCCCGCCGCCGACCCGACGTCGCCATCACCATCCTGCGCATGGCCGACGTGCTCGGGGCGGGCGTCACCGGACCGCTGTCGCTGTACCTGCGGCTCCCGGTCGTCCCGACCGTCCTCGGCTTCGACCCCCGGCTGCAGCTGGTGCACCCCGACGACGCGCTGGCTGCTCTGGTCCGCGGCGCGGTCAACGACCTGGCCGGCACGTACAACGTCGCCGGCCCCGGGGTGCTGGTGCTGTCCCAGGTGCTGCGCCGGCTCGGTCGCGCCCCGCTCCCGCTCCCGGGACCCGCCGTGGGCCCGGTGGGTCAGGCGCTGCGGCGTACGTCCCGGCTCGACCTCTCGCCGGACCAGGTCTCGTTCCTCACCTTCGGGCGGGTGGTCGACACCACCGCGCTGCGGGAGCGGTTCGGGTTCCTCCCGCGCTGGTCGACCGCCGACACCCTGGAGGAGTTCGCCGCGGCAGTCGGGCGCGGACCGGTCGACGCCTCGTCGGTGCGCATGGTCGAGCAGCGCGTCGGCAACGCCTACGCCGCCGTACGGTCGGCCGGAGGAGGTGGCTCCGATGCCTGAGGCCGAGGTCATCCCGCTGGGCACCCGGGGCAAGCCCGGTCGCGGCAGCGGCGACACCTCGCCGAGCAAGGCGGCCCGCTCGCTGGCACCCCCCGGCCGGCGCCGCCCACGCCGGCCGCCCGACCCCGCCCCGTCCCTGCGCGAGGCGCCGCCCGCCGACGAACCGTCCACCGTCGAGCCCGTGGAGCCGGTCGAGCCGGTCGAGCCGGCCCGTACCGATGCCGAGCAGGACACCAGCCCGGTCGTTCCCGACGTTTCACCCGGTGCCGAGGTCGACCCGGTCGCACAGGCGCTGGCGTTCCTGCGGCGGCGGGTCACCGGCGAGTACGAGGTCGACGAGCTCGGCTTCGACGCCGACCTGACCTCGCAGGTGTTCATGCCGATGCTGCGGCCGCTGGCCGAGAAGTGGTTCCGGATCGAGGTACGCGGTCTCGACAACATCCCCGACGACGGCGGGGCGCTGCTGGTGGCCAACCACTCCGGCACGCTGCCGATGGACGCGCTGATGACCAGCCTGGTGGTGCACGACCACGCCGGCCGCTACCTGCGCGCGCTCGGCGCCGACCTGGTGTTCACGCTGCCGTTCGTGTCGGAGCTGGCCCGCAAGGGCGGCGCGACGCTGGCCTGCGGCGAGGACGCCGAGCGGATGCTCGGCGGTGGCGAGCTGGTCGGCGTGTGGCCCGAGGGCTTCAAGGGCGTCGGCAAGCCCTACGCCGAGCGGTACAAGCTGCAGCGTTTCGGGCGCGGCGGGTTCGTGTCCGCCGCGATCCGCACCGGCGTGCCGATCGTGCCGTGCTCGATCGTCGGCGCCGAGGAGATCTACCCGCTGATCGGCAACCTGCCGTCACTGGCCCGGCTGCTCGGGGTGCCGTACCTGCCGGTGACGCCGCTGTTCCCGTGGCTCGGGCCGCTGGGGATGGTGCCGCTGCCGAGCAAGTGGGTGATCGAGTTCGGCGAGCCGATCCGTACCGATGCCTACTCCGACGGTGCCGCCGACGACCCGATGCTGGTCTTCAACGTCACCGACCAGGTGCGCGAGACCATCCAGCAGACGCTGTACACGCTGCTCATGCACCGCGAGCACGTCTTCTACTGAGCCACCCGCCGGGTCAGTTGCCGAGCAGGCCGCCGAGCAGCCCGCCGTCGTCCGAGCCGTCCGAGCCGTCGCCCGAACCACCGGAACCGCCAGAACCGTCGCCCGAACCACCGCCGCCCAGCAGGTCGTCGAGCGGGCCACCGGTCGGGACGTCGTCGAGGACGTCGTTGACACCGTCACCGACGTCGCCGAGCGTCCCGCCACCGGAACCGTCCCCGGAACCGTCGCCTCCGCCCAGCAGGTCGCCCACGACGTCACCCACGGTGTCCCCGGGATCGGACGGGTCGTCGGTGCCCCCGGAGTCGGAGCCACCGTCGTCGCCGGGGAGGCCCGGGGTCTCGGTGTCGGTGCCGCCGGAGTCGTCCGGGTCGGCCGGGTCGTCCGGGTCCGCGTCAGGATCGGCCGTCGGGTCGCCGCCCGCGCCGGTCGGCAGGTCGCCCGGGTCGACGTCGGGCAGCTGGAGCGAGGAGTCGCCGAGGAGCTCGCCGCCCGGCAGACCGCCGGCGAGCAGCGCGTCGCGGCCGGGCGCCCCGTCGGTGGGGAGCAGCGTCTCGGCCGACGCCAGCAGCTCGACCGGGAGGTGTACCGCCGTGGGCGCGGCACAGTCGGCGCACACGTCGCCGATGTCTCCCTGCAGGGTCGCGACGGTGCCGGCGGCCTCGGCGTAGGAGTTCTGCGCCTCGGCCGGCAGGGTCCCGGACATGTCGGTCAGGGTCTCTCCGGCGCCGACGGTGAAGTCGTCCAGCGCGTTCACCGCGCCCGCGTCGCCGTCGGCGTGCGCCGCCAGCAGGGCGTCGCCGCCCTCCTCGGCCTGCTCGGAGAAGGTGTGCAGCGTGTCCACGACCAGGTCGTCGTTGCCGGGCTGGTCCCCGCCAGCCATCAGGCCGCGCAGCTCCGACAGCCGCGTGTCGGCCTGGCCGACCAGCGTGCGGCCGCGCTCGCCGTCGCTGCCGTCGAGCGCGACCTGCGTCTGCTCCACCCCGCGCTTGACCGGGTAGAGCAGGTCACCGGGGAGTGCCTGGGTGGCCGCGGACGCGAGGCCCGCGCCACCGCCCACCAGCACGAAGGTCGTCGCCGCGGCTGCGAGCCCGATGCGCCGGCGCAGCGGGACCACGGCGGGCGCGGGCGTCCGGGTGCGGGTACCGCGCTGCTCGGGCAGTCGGCTCAGCTCGCGCTCGGCGGCCGCGACCACGCGGACGCGGAGGTCGGCGGTGAACTGCGGGTCGGGCGTGACCGTCGGCCGGGAGCGGATCGTGTCGACGGTGCGGACCAGGTCGCGCACCACCCGGTCCCGCGGCTCGCGGCGGCCGGAGAGGGCGTCGTCGAGCTCGACCGCGCGGCGGCGGCCTGGGAGCGTCGGCGTCCTCATCTGAGCCTCACCAGGTGGAGAGTCCGGGGCGGCCCTGCTGGCCCCCGTGTCAACGGGGACAACGAGGACGCGGCCGCGCAGGTTACGGCGTTCACCGGACGTCCCGTGGCAGCCACTTGGCGAGGTTGCGGACGGCGCGCAGCTGCAGCTGCTTCACCGCGCCCTCGGAGCGGTCGAGCACCTCGGCGGTCTCGGCGATCGACAAGCCCTGCAGGAAGCGCATCACCACGCAGTCGCGCTGTTCGTCGGGCAGCCGCCGGAGCGCCTCGGTGAGGGCCTCCTGGGTGACCAGCGCCAGCGCGGCGTCCTCCGGGCCGGGGCCGCTGTCGTCGCGCTCGGGCAGCGTGTCGGACACCGTCTCGAGCCGCGATCGGCTGGACTTGTAGTGGTCGGTGACCAGGTTGCGGGCGATGGTCGTGAGCCAGGCGCCGAAGTCGCGGCCCTGCCAGCGGAACTGGGAGATGCCGCGCAGGGCGCGGAAGAACGTCTCGCTGGTCAGGTCCTCGGCCAGGCTCGCGCTCGAGACGCGGTGGTAGCAGAACCGGTAGACCCCGTCGACGTAGCGGTCGTAGAGCTGGCCGAACGCCTCGGCGTCGCCCTCCTGGGCGAGCCGCACGAGTGCCACCATCCGGTCCCGGTCGGGATCGTCGGGCAGCTGGGTGGTGGCAGGACCGGAACCCCCGACCGGCGCCGCGTCCGGGGCGACCCGGGCCTGGGCGAGCAGCACGTCGAAGCGCTGCTCGTACGTCGCGCCGGAGAGTGCGGGCGCGCGAAGAACAAGGAGCACGGCGTCCCGCAGGGCGTCGAGACCGACGTCAGCGGGGCCGCGCGACTCCCCCCCGGTGGACCGTCGCATACCACTCCCTCCCCCGGCGCCGAGGCCGAGGAGCAACCGAATCAGGGTAAGCGCGATCCGGGGGCGGGGCTAGTCGCGTGCGGCGGGAGTCACACGATCGACCCACCCGCGGTGTCCGTCAGGACAGTCGCCGCCGGGCCGAGGCGCCGGCCGCGGCTCCGCCGATCACCGCGCCGGTCGCCGCTGCCGCGAGCACGCCCCAGCGGGCGGCCTTGCGTCCGGTGCGGTAGTCGAACACCCGCCAACCCGCGGCCCGGGCGTGCTCCCGGAGCCGGCCGTCCGGGTTGACCGCGCACGGGTCACCGACCAGGCGGAGCAGCGGCAGATCGTTGTAGGAGTCGGAGTACGCCGCGCACCGGCGCAGGACGAGGTCCTCGCGCTCGGCCAGCGCGAGCACCGCCTCCGCCTTGCCCGGGCCGTGCAGCAGCTCTCCCACCAGCCGGCCGGTGTAGACGCCGTCGACCTGTTCCGAGATCGTGCCCAGCGCCCCCGTGAGCCCGAGCCGGGCGGCGATGATGGTGGCGATCTCGATCGGCGCTGCCGTCACCAGCCAGACCCGCTGGCCCCGGTCGAGGTGCCGTTGGGCCAGGGCTCGGGTGCCCGGCCAGATCCGGTGCGACATCGCCTCGTCGAAGATCTCCTCGCCGAGCGACTCCAGCTCGGTCACCGGGTGCCCCTCGATGAACCCCAGTGCCGAGACCCGGGCGCTCTCCACGTGGTCGGGGTCCTCGACGCCCACCACCCGGAACCGCGTCTGGTGCCAGGCGGCCGACACGATGTCCTTGGTGGTGAAGAACCGCCGCCGGTGCAGGCCGCGGGCCAGGTGGAAGATCGACGCTCCGCGCATGAGCGTGTTGTCGACGTCGAAGAACGCAGCGGCCGTCGGGTCGGACGGGACGGTCAGCGCCTGCTCGACCTCCGCGGCGGCAGCAGCGGCCTCGCCGGCCAGCACCGAGCGGGCCCGCAGGTCGGCCACCCGCGGCGGCTGCGCTCCAGTCCGGCCCGGCACGCCCGCAGCGTAGGGCACGGCATCGGGGCCACTCGGGGTCGTCCGGCCCTGTGGAAGACTGAGCCGGTGAACGAGGAGGCGGCCGGCTCCCCGGCTGCGATCAACGTCTCCGACCTCCTCCGGGACCGGGCCGGCAGCGCCGATGCGGACCGCGTCGCCCTGCTCGAGGCCACCGGGGGTGGCACCCGTACCTGGCGCGAGCTCGACGACGACGTGGACGGGCTGGCACGCGGACTCTCGTCGCTCGGCCTGGTCGCCGGCCAGCGGGTCGCCTTCGCGCTGGCCAACGGGACGCCGTTCGTGTCCACCTACCTCGCGGTGCTGCGCGCGGGTCTGGTCGCGGTGCCGATGAACCCGCGTTCGGCCACCGGTGAGCTGGTCCGGATGGTGGCGGACTCCGGCGCCCGGGTCGTCGTCTGCGACGCCACGACGGTGGGGTCCGTACGGACGGCCGTCGGTGGGGTGCAGGACGCGCTCGAGGGTGCCGACGACGAGCTACGTGCCCGCAACCCGGCCCCCACCCTCGTCGTGCAGGGCGAGCCGGCGCTAGCAGGAGAGGTCGATTGGCAGGGCCTCGCGGCGCGGGGGAGCGCCGACGTCGTCACCCCGCCGGACCCGGAGCGGCTGGCGGTGCTGCTGTACACCTCCGGCACCAGTGGCCGCCCCCGCGGCGTCATGCTCAGCCACCGTGCCCTGCTGGCCAACGTCGAGCAGGTGTCCAGGCTGCACCCGCCGGTGATGACGGCCGGCGACGTGGTGCTCGGGCTGCTGCCGCTGTTCCACGTCTACGGGCTGAACGCGGTGCTCGGACAGGCGCTCGCCACCGGTGCCCGGCTGGTCCTGGTGGACCGCTTCGACCCGGAGCAGACCCTGGACGCGGTGGCCGAGCACGGCGTCACGAACCTGCCGGTGGCGCCACCCGTGATCGCCGCGTGGGCCGGCCGCTCCGACCTCGCGCAGAAGTTCGCGCGGGTGCGGCTGCTGGTCTGTGGCGCCGCACCGCTGGACCCCGAGCTGTCCGCGCTGGTCTCGGACGCGACCGGCGTGGCGGTCGAGCAGGGCTACGGCCTGACCGAGACCGCACCGGTGGTGTCGTCGACGCTGGCGTCCGGGGCCCGCGCCGCCGGTGCCACGCCCGACCCGGACGGCGTCGGCGGCCCGCTGCCCGGCATCGAGATCGGTGTGGTCGACCCGGGCGGCGAGGAGGTCAGCGACGGCGACCCGGGTGAGATCCGCGTCCGTGGTGACAACCTGTTCTCCGGCTACTGGCCCGACGGCGCCGACGGGCCCGACCCCCACGGGTGGTGGTCGACCGGGGACCTGGCCGTGCGCGACCCGTACGGCGACCTCGTGCTGGTCGACCGGCTCCGCGAGCTGGTGATCGTGTCCGGGTTCAACGTCTACCCCACCGAGGTCGAGACCGTGGTCGCCGAGCTGGACGAGGTGGGGGAGGCCGCCGTCATCGGCGTGCCCGACGAGCAGACCGGCGAGGCCGTGGTCGCCTACGTGGTCGCTGCGGGCGACGACCCGGGCGAGGCGGCGCTGGTCGAGCGGGTCCGGAGCCACTGCGAGCGGCGGCTGGCGCGGTTCAAGCAGCCCAGCCAGGTGGTCGTGGTCGGCGGGCTGCCGCACTCGGCCACCGGCAAGGTCGCCAAAGGCAGGCTGCGCGCCCAGGCCCGGCGGGACGCCCTGGGGCTCGCGTGAGCGTCCCGCACGCCCGCGACGCCCGGGTGGTCGTCTACTCCAGGCCCGGCTGTCACCTGTGCGCCGAGGCCCTGGACGTGGTCGCGGCCGCGTGCGCCGAGGTCGGGGCGGACTGGGTGGAGGTCGACATCGACGCCGCCACCCCGCAGGGCCGGGAGCTGCGCGAGCTGTTCACCGAGCAGGTGCCGGTCACGTTCGTCGACGGGTCGCAGCACGACTTCTGGCGGGTCGACCCGCAGCGGCTCCGCCACGCCCTCGCCGCCGGCTGAAGCCATCCCCACGCCGCCCCACCCCACCCCGCACCCCGAACGATCCGACCTGACGGTCGCCCGGGCGTACGTGGCGTCGGATCGTTCGGTGGGGGTGGGGCGGGGGCGGGGTGTCCGGGGGTTGGCGGATTTTGTTCTCCCGTTCACAAACTCCTACAGTGAGACCGGCCGTTTCGCGCCACCACCCTCCCGGCAAGGACCCTGCGAGCACCCGTGAACCCCGTTCCCGACCAGCACCCGGTCGCCGCGACCCCCGCGTCGACGGGGTCGGCCGACGACCGCGGCCGCGGTATCCCCGAGGCCACGGTCGCCCGGCTGCCGATCTACCTGCGGGCGCTCACCATGCTCACCGAGCGCGGCGTCGCCACGGCGTCCAGCGAGGACCTGGCGGTCGCCGCCGGCGTCAACTCCGCGAAGCTGCGCAAGGACCTCAGCTACCTGGGCTCGTACGGCACCCGCGGCGTCGGCTACGACGTGGAGTACCTCCGCTACCAGATCGCCCGCGAGATCGGCCTCACCCAGGACTGGCCCGTCGTCATCGTCGGGCTGGGCAACCTGGGACAGGCGCTGGCCAACTACGCCGGCTTCGGCACCCGCGGCTTCCGGGTCGCCGCGCTGCTCGACAACGACGTCGCCCGGGTGGGCGAGGTCTACGGCGGCGTCGGCGTGCAGCACATCGACGACCTCGACGCCCTGGTGGCCGAGCACGGCATCTCCATCGCCGTCGTCACCACCCCGGCTGCGGTGGCCCAGCAGGTCGCCGACCGGCTGGTCGGGTCGGGCGTCACCAGCATCCTGAACTTCGCGCCGGCGGTGATCTCGGTCCCCGAGGGTGTCGACGTACGCAAGGTCGACCTGTCGATCGAGCTGCAGATCCTCGCCTACCACGAGCAGCGCAAGTCCATGGCCGGTTCGTTGGGCGCGCCGATCGAGCTCGGCGACGTCGTGGCGAGGGTGGTGGGGTCGCCGTGAGCATCCTGTGCGTGGGCGTGTCCCACCAGAGCGCGCCGGTCGCCGTACTCGAGCGGGTGGCCCTCGACGCCGACGGGGCCGCCAAGCTGGCACACGCCGTCGCCGAGACCGAGCACGTGACCGAGGCGGCCGTCGTCGCAACCTGCAACCGGGTCGAGGTCTACGCCGAGGTCGACCGCTTCCACGGCAGCGTCGAGGACGTGTCCGCGCTGCTGTGCGACCTCGCCGACACCGACCGCGACGTGATCGTCTCGCACCTGTACGTCCACTACGACGAGGGCGCGCTCGCGCACCTGTTCACGGTCGCGTCCGGGCTCGACTCGATGGTCGTCGGCGAGAGCCAGATCCTCGGTCAGATCCGCACCGCCCTCACCCGCGGCCAGGACGACGCGACCGTCGGCCCGGCGCTCAACGCCGCTTTCCAGCAGGCCCTTCGCGTCGGCAAGCGCGGTCACGCCGAGACCGGCATCGACCGGGCCGGGCCGTCGATCGTCGCCGCCGCCCTCGACCGGGTCGCCGCCCACGGGCTCGACCTCGACGGCGCGCGGGCGCTGGTCGTCGGGGCCGGCGCGATGGCCGGCCTGTCGGTCGCCCACCTCGATCGGCGTGGTGCGGGCAACATCACCGTCCTCAACCGCACTCCCGACCGGGCGGCGCGGCTGGCGGCCCCGGTCGGTGGCCGCTCCGGCGGGCTCGAGAGCCTCGCCGCCGAGGTCGCCGCGGCCGATGTCGTCATCTGCTGCACCGGGGCCACTGGTGTCGTCGTCGGGGTCGACGACGTCGCGCCCGCGCTGGGGTCCCACAACCCGGACCGGCCGCTGGAGGTGGTCGACCTCGCGCTGCCGCACGACTTCGACCCCGTCCTCGCGGCCGACCCGCGGGTGCACTACACCGGCCTGGCGGCGCTGGCCGACGACCTGGCCAGGGGCGAGACCTCCCTGCAGATCGGGCCCGACATCGACCACGTGCGCCGCATCGTCGCCGGTGAGGTCTCGGCGTTCGTCGGCGCGCGGCGGGCCGCGAAGGCGACCCCGACCGTGGTGGCGCTGCGGTCGATGGCCACCGACGTGGTGGAGTCCGAGCTGGCCCGGCTGTGGGCCCGGCTGCCGTCGGCGGACCCGGCCGTACGCGCCGAGCTCGAGCTGGCCGTGCGCCGGGTGGCCGGCAAGCTGCTGCACGCACCCACCACCCGGATCAAGGAGCTCACCGGGCAGCCGGCCGGGATGTCCTACGCCGAGGTGCTCGCCGAGCTGTTCTCCCTGCCCTCGGGCACCGCCGAGGCCGTCACCCGGCCGGACGTGGAGCCGCTGTCCGACGCCCTCGAGCCGCCGGACGAGCCGCCGGGGGTGACGCCGTGAGCGCGGTGACCCGACCCCGTACCCAGCGGGACACGCTGCGGCTCGGCACCAGGGCCAGCGCCCTGGCCCGGGCCCAGAGCCGGCTGGTCGCCGACCGGCTGACCGCTGCGACCGGCACGTCCGTCGAGCTGGTCGACGTGTCCACCCGCGGTGACGTCGACAGCGCTCCGCTGGCGAGCATCGGCGGTGCTGGTGTGTTCGTGTCGGCGGTGCGCGAGGCGCTGCTGGCGGGTGACGTCGACCTGGCCGTGCACTCGCTCAAGGACCTGCCCACGGCCCCCGCCGAGGGCGTCGTGCTCGCCGCCGTGCCGGTCCGGGAGGACCCGCGCGACGTGGTGATCGCCCGCGACGGCCTGACCCTCGGCGAGCTGCCTGCGGGCGCGACGGTCGGCACCGGCTCGCCCCGGCGGGCGGCACAGCTGCTCGCGCTCGGGTTCGGGCTCGACGTCGTCGACATGCGCGGCAACGTGGACACCCGGCTCCGCCGGGTGCACGAGGGTGACGTCGACGCCGTCCTACTGGCTCGCGCTGGCCTGGCCCGCCTCCACCGGCTGGACGAGGTCACCGAGGTGCTCGACCCGCTACAGATGCTCCCGGCCCCCGGGCAGGGTGCGCTCGCCGTCGAGTGCCGGGCCGACGACCCGGTCGCCGGTGACGTACGCGCGGTGCTCGACGACGGACCGTCGCGGGCGACCGTGACGGCCGAACGCGAGTTCCTCGCCGCCGTCGAGGCCGGCTGCTCGGCACCGGTCGGTGCCCTTGCGGAGCTCGCGTGGACCGCCGGCGACGGCGACGAGTGGGTCCCGGAGGAGCTGTGGCTGCGCGGGCTGGTCGTCGCGCCGAGCGGCGCCCCACTGCTGAGGCTGTCGGCCACCGGCCTGCCCACCGAAGCGCAAGCGGTGGGGCGGCGACTCGCCGCCGAGATGCTCGAGCGCGGCGCGGCCGAGCTCATCGGCGCCGCGCGAGGGGAGCCGGCATGACACCACCGACCAGGACTTCCACCCGTACGAGGACCAGCACCACCGCCCGTCCGAAACCGACGAAGAAGGACGCCGTGACCAGCACCGCCTCCACCCGCACCGCCAGCTCGACCGCGCGCTCGGCCAAGGCCGCCAAGCGGCCCGGGCGGGTCAGCTTCGTGGGCACCGGCCCCGGTGACCCCGGCCTGCTCACCGTCCGCGCCGTCGAGCTGATCCGCTCGGCCGACGTCGTCGTCACCGAGGTCCCGGAGCACGCCGCGCTGGTCGCGTCGCTGCGCCCCGACCTCGACGAGACGGTGGTCGTCGACGGTGCCGTCGGCGACGGCGGCGCCCCGCTCACGCTGTCGGCGCGTGGCCGGCTCGTCGTCAAGCAGGCCCGCGGCGGGGCAACGGTCGTGCGACTGCTGGCCGGCGACCCGTTCGTGCACGGCTCCGCCCCGGAGGAGGCGCAGGCCTGCGTCAAGGCGGGTGTGGGCGTCGAGGTCGTGCCCGGTGTGCCCGAGGCGGTCGCGGTGCCCGCGTACGCCGGCGTGCCCGTCACCTCGAAGGGCACCGACCAGCTGAGCGTGGTCCGGGCCGGCGGCCGTGCCGTCGACTGGTCGGCGCACGGCGGCACCGGCACGCTGGTGCTGCTGGCGGCGCTCGACGAGCTGCCCACGATCGCTCCGGCCCTGGTCGCGGCGGGACGTGACCCGGAGACGCCGGTCGCGGTCACGCGCGCTGGCACCACCACCGAGCAGACGACGCTGGTGTCGACCCTGGAACGGGTCGTCGACGACGTCGCCTCCGCCGGCGTCGAGGCGCCCGCGGTCGTCGTGGTCGGGTCGGTGGTCGACCTGCGCGACGCCCTGAGCTGGTACGAGACCCGGCCGCTGTTCGGCTGGCGGGTGCTGGTGCCGCGTACCAAGGAGCAGGCGGGCGCGCTCACCTCCCGGCTGCGCACCTACGGCGCGGTGCCCGAGGAGGTCCCGACCATCTCGGTCGAGCCGCCCCGCAACCCGCAGCAGATGGACAAGGCCGTGCGAGGCCTGGTCGAGGGCCGCTACGAGTGGGTCGGCTTCACGTCGGTCAACGCGGTGCGCGCGGTGCGGGAGAAGTTCGAGGAGTACGGCCTCGACGCCCGCGCGTTCTCCGGCCTCAAGATCGCCGCCGTCGGCGAGACGACCGCGGACGCGATCTCGACCTGGGGCATCAAGCCCGACCTGGTGCCGTCCGGCGAGCAGTCGGCGGCGGGTCTGCTGGCCGACTGGCCGCCCTACGACGACGTGCTCGACCCGATCAACCGGGTGTTCTTGCCGCGCGCTGACATCGCCACCGAGACCCTGGTCGCGGGCCTGCAGGACCTCGGCTGGGAGGTCGACGACGTCACGGCCTACCGCACCGTGCGGGCGGCGCCGCCACCGGCTCCGACCCGGGAGGCGATCAAGGCCGGCAAGTTCGACGCGGTGGTGTTCACCTCGTCGTCCACGGTGCGCAACCTGGTCGGCATCGCCGGCAAGCCGCACCCGTCGACGGTCATCGCGTGCATCGGGCCGGCAACCGCCAAGACGGCGCAGGAGCACGGGCTGCGCGTCGACGTGCTGGCCGAGGAGCCGTCGGTCGCGGTGCTGGCCGAGGCGCTGGCCGACTTCGGGGCGGAGCGCAGGTTGGCGTGCCTGGAGTCGGGCGGCCCGGTGACCAAGCCGTCGGACAAGAAGCCGGCGGCGAGGCGCAAGGCGACCTGAGATGGGTGCCTCCGGCGGCTATCCCTCAGCGCGGCCGCGTCGGCTCCGGGTCTCGCGGGCGGTGCGCTCGCTGGTCGCGGAGACATCGCTCGCCCCGCGGCAGCTGGTGCTGCCGTTGTTCGTCCGTGAGGGGGCCGGCGACCCGGTGCCGATCGCCAGCATGCCGGGCGTGGTGCAGCACAGCCGCGACAGCATGCGCAAGGCGGTCGCCGAGGCCGCCGAGGCTGGGGTCGGCGGGGTGGTGCTGTTCGGACTGCCGGCTCACAAGGACGCCACCGGCAGCGCGGCGCTGGACCCCGACGGCGTGCTCGCGGTGGCGATCCGCGACGCGGTCGCGGAGGCGGGCGACGCGCTGGTCGTGATGAGCGACCTGTGCCTGGACGAGTACACCGACCACGGCCACTGCGGCGTGCTCGACGCGGCCGGCCGGGTCGACAACGACGCGACGCTCGAGCTGTACGCGCAGATGGCAGTCGTGCACGCCGAGGCGGGCGTCGGCATGGTCGGGCCGAGCGGGATGATGGACGGCCAGGTCGGGCGGGTGCGGTCTGCGCTGGACGACGCCGGGCACCACGACACGTCGATCCTGGCCTACGCGGCCAAGTACGCCTCCGCCTTCTTCGGTCCGTTCCGGGACGCGGTGGACTCGTCGCTGGTCGGCGACCGCCGTACGTACCAGCAGGACCCCGCCAACGCCCGGGAGGCGCTGCGCGAGGCGTTGCTCGACGTGGGTGAGGGGGCCGACGTGGTGATGGTCAAGCCGGCGCTGGGCTATCTCGACCTGGTCCCGCTGATCCGCTCCCACGTGACCGTGCCGGTGGCGGCCTACTGCGTGTCGGGGGAGTACGCGATGGTCGAGGCCGCCGCCGCGCACGGGTGGATCGACCGCGAACGTGCCGTGCTGGAGACGCTCACGTGCATCCGCCGGGCCGGTGCCGAGATCGTGCTGACGTACTGGGCCACCGAGGCCGCCGGCTGGCTCGGCTGACCGGACCTCTCGCGCGCCAGTGGCGCGAAACGGGGCTTGCGGGTGGTTGGGCAGCCCGGTTACGCGCCACTCGGGCGGGTCGGGAGCAGTCGGGTCAGGAGGTGCGGCAGAGCAGCGGGCAACCGCCACCGCCACCGCCGCCACCGCCGCCCCGCCGCCGCCGCCCCCGCCGCCCCCGCCGCCGAGTCCGCCGAGCAGGTTGAGGATGCTGTTGACGACGTTGTTCGCCGCACCGGCGCCGCCGGACAGGTAGGCGTTGATGCACTGCTGCACCTGACTGCCCGAGGCGCCCGAGCCGGAGAGCGCCGAGCTGCAGTACTGGGTGGCCTTCTCCAGCGGGGTCAGCACGTCCGGCGGCTCGGGCGGCTGCGGATTCCCACCGTCACCGCCGCCATCGCCGCCGCCGTCGTCTCCGCCGCCGTCTCCGCCATCGCCGTCCGCCGTCTCCGCCGCCGCCGTCTCCGCCGCCGCCGTCCCCGCCGCCGCCGTCCCCGCCGCCGCCGTCCCCGCCGCCGCCGTCTCCGCCGCCGTCGCCGCCGCCATCGCCGCCGCCATCACCGCCGCCGCCGTTGCCGTCCCCACCGCCGCCGTTGCCGCCGCCGGCACCCCCGCCGCCAGCACCGCCACCGCCGTTACCGCCGTGGCCCCCGCCGTTGCCGCCGTTGCCGCCGTCGCCCTGGTTGTCCGGGTCGTCGACCGGGGTGGTCGGCACCACGCTGGGCGAGGAGGTGCCGTTGGGCACCATGCTGTACGAGCCGTTGGTGTAGTCCTCGGCGATCGACAGCACCAGCTCGACGTAGTCGTCGGAGTGGTTGTAGCGGTAGACCGCCGACTGCGCACCGGACGGTGTGCTGAGGTCACCGGTGCCGGCGCACAGGTAGACGCCGGACGCCACCGCGGCGTCGTCGATGTCCTGCGGGTTCTTGTCGCCGTCACCGTCGCCGTCGACACCGACGACCGCCCACGTGCCGGGGATGAACTGCATCGGGCCGACCGCGCGGTCGTAGACCGGGTCGTTGTCGAGAGTGCCGCCGTCGGTGTCGCCGATCCGCGCGGTGTTGTTGGTGCCGTCGAGCGCGATGCCGTAGATGCCGGGACGGGAGACGCCGTCGGAGCCGACCGTGTTGCTGCCGTAGCGCCCGTGGTCGGACTCGACCTTGCCGATCGCCGCGACCAGCGCCCAGGGCAGGTGGCAGGACGCGTCCGCCTGGTCCAGCACGTCGGCGGCGTTCTGGTACGCGAGCAGGGACGCGGTGGGGATGCCGTCGACGGAGCCGGAGGGGCTGGAGCCGTTGCCCTGGGCGGTCGGGGCCTCGGCGCCGCCGGGCAGGGTGACACTGGCGGGCTGCTCGTACGGAGTGGTCGGTACCGCCGGCACGCCGGGGTCGCCGTCGTCTGCCGCTGCTGCCATCCCGGAGCCGGTCAGGGAGGCGGTCCAGGCGCCCGAGATCAGGACCAGGGGGACGATCGCCGTCGCCTTCTGCCAACGACGCAGGGGTCGCGGCTCGCCACGCTGCAAGCGCATGAGCTCCTCCGGCCTCCCCGAGCACTTCCGCGGAACACACCGCTCTGTGCAACGACAAGGGTCACGACACGTTACGGCGCGTCCGCCCGCTGCACATCTGCGGCACCGGGTTCCTACCCGTTCGGCCGACCTTCCGAAACGGACGGGTGACCTGGCTCACGTCGGCGGGCGAGGCGTACCCGGGCGAGCCCGGTCATTCCGGCCGCCCCCGGGCGCTGCTCGACCCGCGCGAACGGCCGGGCCGGACGGTCCGCGACAATGGCGGGGTGACCCCCGACGCCGCGCCGTACCCCCTCGACGCACCCGCGTCGGCCGCGCTGATGCAGCGTGCCCGGGCGGTCGTGCCCGGCGGCGTCAACTCCCCGGTGCGGGCCTATCGCGCGGTCGGCGGCACCCCCCGGTTCGTCGCGTCGGCGCGGGGGGCCTACGTGACCGACGCCGACGGGCGCGAGTACGTCGACCTGGTCTCCTCCTGGGGAGCGCTGCTGCACGGGCACGCCCACCCGCAGGTCGTGGAGGCGGTGGCCTCCGCGGCGGCTGCCGGCACGTCGTACGGTGCGCCGACCGAGGCGGAGGTCGAGCTCGCCGAGGAGATCGTCGCCCGTACGCCGGTGGAGCAGGTCCGGCTGGTGTCGTCCGGCACCGAGGCGACGATGTCGGCGGTGCGGCTGGCGCGCGGGGTGACCGGCCGGGACGTGGTGGTCAAGTTCGCCGGCTGCTACCACGGACACGTCGACGCGCTGCTCGCCTCGGCCGGGTCGGGGGTGGTGACGTTCGGGCTGCCGGGCACGCCCGGCGTACCCGCTGCCGTCACCGCCGCGACCCTCGTGCTCCCGTACAACGACACCGGGGCGGTCGCTGCGGCGTTCGCCGAGCACGGCGACCGGATCGCCTGCGTCATCACCGAGGCGGCCTGCGGCAACATGGGGGCGGTCCCGCCGGAGCCCGGCTTCAACCGGTTCCTCGCCGAGACCTGCCGTGCGCACGGCGCGCTGCTGGTCAGTGACGAGGTGATGACCGGCTTCCGGGTGCACCGCTCGGGCTGGTGGGGGCTCGACGGTGCGGTCGAGGGCTGGCGGCCCGACCTGGTGACGTTCGGCAAGGTGATGGGCGGCGGCTTCCCCGCGGCGGCGTTCGGTGGCCGCGCGGACGTCATGTCGCAGCTCGCTCCCGAGGGACCCGTCTACCAGGCCGGCACGCTGTCGGGTAATCCCGTGGCCACCCGGGCCGGGCTGGCCGCGCTGCGGCTGGCCACCGACGACGTCTACGTCGGACTCGACCGCACGTCCGCGACCCTTGGCGCGCTCGCCGGCAAGGCCCTCGACGCCGAGGGCGTACCGCACGTGGCGCAGTGGGCGGGCAACCTGTTCAGCGTGTTCTTCGTCGACGACGACCACGCGGACGCGACCGAGGTACGCGACTTCGCCGCCGCCCAGGGCCAGGCTCTGCACCGCTTCCGCGCCTTCTTCCACGCGATGCTGTCGCACGGGGTCGCGCTGCCCCCGAGCGCCTTCGAGGCGTGGTTCGTCAACGCCGCCCACGACGACGCCGCGCTCGACCGCGTGGCCGCGGCCCTGCCGCACGCCGCGCGCGCCGCGGCCGCCGCCCGGCCCGACGGGGGAACCCGATGACCATCACCCCCGAGGAGACCGTCACCGTCGTGCACCTGCTGCGCCACGGTGAGGTCCACAACCCGTCGGGCGTCCTGTACGGCCGGCTGCCCGGCTACCACCTGTCCGAGCTCGGCGAGCGGATGGCCGAGCGGGCGGCCGCCTGGTTCGGCGGGCGCGACATCACCCACCTGGTGTCGTCACCGCTGGAGCGTGCCCAGGAGACCGCGACCCCCACCGCCAAGGCCTTCGGCCTCGAGCCGGTGATCGACGACCGGGTGATCGAGGCGGACAACCAGTTCGAGGGCAAGACGTTCGGCGTCGGCGACGGAGCGCTGTGGCACCCGGGGGTCTGGTGGCGGCTCCGCAACCCGTGGCGGCCGTCGTGGGGCGAGCCCTACGCCTTGATCGCTGCCCGGATGCTGGCCGCGGCCGCCGACGCCCGGGACGCCGCGCGCGGTCACGAGGCGGTGATCGTGTCGCACCAGCTGCCGGTGTGGATCGCCCGGTGCGCGGTCGAGGGCCGACGCTTCCTGCACGACCCGCGCCGGCGGCAGTGCGCGCTCGCCAGCGTCACGTCGCTCACCTACGCAGGCGACCAGATCCGGGCGACTGCCTACTCCGAGCCGTCGGCGGACCTGCTGACCCGGGCGGACGACGAGCAGTTCGGCGCATGACCTCCCGCCGCGCGCTGCCGCTGCTCGTCGCCACCCTGCTCCTCGGCGGGTGCGGCAACGCGTTGCAGGCGGAGCGGTCGAGCGGCGGCTACGTGCAGGGCGACTACGGCATCACCACGGTGCCGGCCGACGAGCGTGAGCCCGCGCCCGAGGTCTCGGGCGAGACCCTCGACGGCGGCGAGGTGTCGCTCGACGACTTCGCCGGCCAGGTCGTGGTGATCAACGTGTGGGGCTCGTGGTGTCCGGCCTGCCGGGTCGAGACCGACGACCTGGTCGAGGCGGAGGCGGAGCTTCGCGCCGACGACGTGGCGTTCCTCGGCATCGACATCCGCGACGACCGGTCCTCCGCGCTGCGGTACGAGGCCGCCAACGACGTGTCGTGGCCGAGCATCTTCGACCCGTCCAGCAGCCAGCTGCTCGGCTTCCGCGACTCGATGACGGCGTCGTCACCGCCGACCACGTTCGTCGTCGACGAGCAGGGCCGCCTCGGCGCCCGGCTGATCGGCCCGCAGACGACGGCGACACTTGTCGGAGCCGTCGAGGACGTCTCCGTCGAGGACGGCTGATGGGCGAGTGGTTCGGCGACACCGCCTATTCCGGTTCACTGGTGTTGGCGGTGCCGGTCGCGCTGCTTGCGGGACTGGTCAGCTTCTTCTCGCCGTGCGTGCTGCCACTGCTGCCCGGCTACGTCTCGTACGTCACCGGCCTGTCCGGCGCCGACCTGATGGAGACCGGGGTGCCCGACCGCCGGAGACGTGGCCGGATGCTCGCCGGCACCGGCCTGTTCGTGCTCGGCTTCTCGTTCGTCTACGTGTCGCTCGGCACCCTCATCGGCGCGGTCGGCACCTGGCTGCTCACCTACCAGCGTGAGATCTCCATCGTGCTGGGTGCGCTCGTGATCGTGCTCGGGCTCGCGTTCGCCGGGCTGGTGCCGTTCGCCCAGCGCGACCTCCGGGTGCACCGGGTGCCCGCGATCGGCATCGCCGCGGCGCCGCTGCTCGGCGTCCTGTTCGGGCTCGGGTGGGTGCCGTGCATCGGGCCGACGCTCACCGCGGTGCTGGCGTTGTCGGCGGACCAGGCGAGCGCCGCCCGCGGTGCGTTCCTGACCTTCTGCTACTGCCTGGGACTCGGCGCCCCGTTCGTGCTGGCCGGGCTCGCGTTCCACCGCATGCTCCGCACCACGGCGTGGGTGCGCCGGCACCAGCTCTGGATCACCCGGCTCGGCGGCCTGATGCTGGTGACCGTCGGGGTGCTGCTGCTCACCGGCGGGTGGACCCGGCTGGTGGTCGAGATGCAGAGCTGGTTCCCGGTCGTCAGCACGGCGGTCTAGGTGGTGACCGGACCATGACGGCCACCCCCGACACCTCCGCACCGCCCGGCGGCGGGCGGTTCGAGGACGAGCCGGGCCGGCCGCCCGCGCTGTCGGCGCGCGAGCTCGGCCGGTGGGCGTGGCGGCAGCTCACCTCGATGCGTACCGCCCTGCTGCTGCTGCTCGCGCTGGCGCTCGCCGCGGTGCCGGGTTCGCTGGTGCCACAGCAGGGCGTAGATTCGCTGGCCGTCGCGCGCTTTCGCGCCGATCACCCTGACCTGACGCCGTGGCTCGACCGGCTCGGGGTGTTCTCGGTCTACTCCTCACCCTGGTTCGCCGCGATCTACCTGTTGCTGATGGTGTCGCTGGTCGGCTGCATCATCCCGCGTTCGATCGCGTACTGGCGGGCGCTGCGGGCCCGGCCGCCGCGCACCCCGAGTCGGCTCGACCGGCTGCCCGCGCACGCGACGTACGAGACCGACCGGACGCCTTCCGAGGTGCTCGCAGAAGCCGCGCAGGTGCTGCGCCGTCGCCGCTTCCGGGTCGACGTCGACGCGGAGACCGACGGCGTGGGCTCGGTGCGCGCGGAGAAGGGCTACCTGCGCGAGGCCGGCAACCTGTTGTTCCACACCAGCCTGCTCGCGGTGCTGGTCGGCGTCGCCGTCGGTGCGCTGTTCGGCTACCGCGGCAACGTGATCGTCGTCGAGGGTCAGGGCTTCTCCAACACGCTCACGCAGTACGACGAGTTCCGCGCCGGTGCACTGGCCGGTGCCGACTCGCTGCCGCCGTTCAGCCTCGGGCTGGACACCATGACCGCGTCGTTCCAGACCGAGGGTGAGCAGGCGGGGCAGCCGAAGCAGTTCGAGGCGTCCGGCACGGTCACGCCGGCGCCGGGCGAGCAGGCGGACGACTTCGACATCAGCGTCAACCACCCGCTTACCGTCGACGGCACGTCGGTGTTCCTCGTCGGCAGCGGCTACGCGCCCGTGGTCACGGTGCGCGACGGCAGCGGCGAGGTGACGTACTCCGGTCCGGTGCCGTTCCTGCCGGAGGACCCCTCGTACGTCAGCCAGGGTGTGATCAAGGCGCCGGACGCCGCGCCGGCCCAGCTCGGGTTCGAGGGCTTCTTCCTGCCGACAGCGGTGACCGGTCCCGACGGCGTGCCGCGCTCGATGTTCCCCGAGCCGCTCAACGCCCAGCTCTCGTTGGTGGTCTGGACCGGGGACCTCGGGCTCGACGACGGCGAGCCGCAGTCGGTCTTCGCGCTGGACAAGGACGGGCTGTCCGCCGTGCAGGACGAGGACGGCGAGCCCCTGCGGCTCACGCTCGGTCCGGGGGAGCGGGCGGCGCTGCCCGACGGGCTGGGGAGCATCCGCTTCGACGATGTCCGCGAGTTCGCCCGGCTGCAGGTGTCGTCGACGCCGCTGTCCTGGCTGCCACTGACCGGTCTGGTGCTGGCCATGACCGGACTGGTCGCGTCCCTGTTCCTGCGGCCGCGGCGGACATGGGTGCGCGCAACCAGCCGCGAGGGTCGTACGGTGGTCGAGGTGGCCGGGCTGGACCGGGTGTCCGGTGGCGACCTGACCACCGACCTCGACGACCTCGTCACGGAGCTGCGCGACCCGGGAGGCACCCGCACGTGAACACCGAAGCCCTGGCGCAGCTGTCCAACGTCGCGGTCGCGTCGGCGACGGTGGTGCTGGCGCTCGCGTGCCTCGCGCACGTGGCCGAGTGGGCCGCCGCGCGCCAGGTCCGGCCGGCGCGCGAGCGCGACGCGGTGGCGGTCGGCGGTCCCCCGGAGCCGGTGGAGCCCGCACCCGACCCGGAGCCCGGGCTCGGGTCGCCGTCGCTCAGCGACCGGCTCGGCGGCATCGGCCTGTCGCTGACGGTGCTCGGCACCGCGCTGCTGGCCGCCGGCGTGATCGCCCGCGGCCTGGCCGCGGAGCGGGTGCCGTGGGGCAACATGTACGAGTTCGCCGTGGTGGGCTCGCTGGTGGTCGCGGTGGTCTACCTCGGCATGGTGACCAGGCTCGGGATCAGCTGGCTGGGCCCCGTCGTCACCGGCTTCTGCGTGGTCGTGCTCGGGCTGTCCATCCTGGTCTACGTGCCCGCCGGTCCGCTGGTGCCGGCGCTGGACTCGTACTGGCTGGTGCTGCACGTCAGCGCCGCGGCACTCGCCGGCGGGGCGTTCGTGGTCGGCGCGGGGACGTCGGCGATGTTCCTGGTCAAGGACCGGGCGCAGCGGCGTGACCCCACCGCCGGCGAGCGGGGGGTGCTCGGGCGGCTGCCCTCGACCGCGGCGATGGACCGGATGGCCTACCGGGTGCACGCCTTCGCGTTCCCGGTGTGGACCTTCGCCGCGCTGATCGCCGGGCCGATCTGGGCGCAGAACGCCTGGGGTCGCTACTGGGGCTGGGACCCCAAGGAGGTCTGGGCGTTCATCACCTGGGTCGTCTACGCGGGCTACCTGCACGCCCGCGCGACCGCCGGCTGGCGCGGTCGCGGCGCCGCCGTGCTCGCCCTGGTCGGCTTCGCGACGTTCATCTTCAACTTCATCGGCATCAACCTGTTCGCCGGAGGCCTGCACTCCTACGCGTTCTGACGCGGTCTGGTTTCCCAAGGTCACTTGGGAAACCCAGCGACCTCAGCCGGGGTGGGGTTGCGGCTTGTCGTCGCCGTCGCCGGGGCGGGGCCGGCGGCGCCGGCGCTCGATCTCCCAGAGGAAGTCGGGGTCGTCGTCGGGTCCGACGATCCGCGGCGGTACGGACCGGCCGGCCGGTCCGCTGCGCGGGCGCCCGGCGAGCAGCCACGCCAGCGGGCCGACGAGCGGCACCAGCACGACCACGTACCACGCCGTCCGGGGCAGTCCGCGCACCGCGCGGCCGGCGCAGCGACGGACGTCGAACAGGCAGTAGACGGTGAGTCCGACCGCGGCCACGACCGCCAACCCCTTCAGCACCCCCCCAGCCTAGGTGCCGGGCCACGATCCGCCCCCAGGGCCGTCTGGCACCCTGGCCGGATGGTCTCGCTGGACGACGTGCGCGCCGCCGCGGAACGGATCGTGACGACGTGCGTGCGCACCCCGCTGGTGCCCGCGACATGGGCGCCGCCGGGCACCACGCTGTGGCTCAAGCCCGAGTCGCTGCAGCCGACCGGGGCCTTCAAGCTGCGCGGCGCCACCAACGCGATCGCCGGCCTCGACAGCGCGCAGCGGGCACGCGGGGTCGTCACCCACTCGTCGGGCAACCACGGCTGGGCGCTCGCGTACGCGGCCGCGGCTGCGGACGTGCCAGCCACCGTGGTGATCCCGCACGGCGCACCGGAGATCAAGGTCGACGCGATCCGGCGAGCGGGCGCGGAGGTGGTCCGGGTGGCGATGGCCGACCGCGTCACCGCCTGCGCCGAGATCGCCGGCCGCACGGGCGCCGTGGAGATCCCGCCCTTCGACCACGTCGACGTGGTGGCCGGGCAGGGGACGGTGGGTCTCGAGATCGCCGCGGACCTCCCCGACGTCGAGACCGTGCTGGTGCCGGTCGGCGGCGGCGGGTTGATCTCGGGCGTCGCCGTGGCGCTCAAGGCGCTGCTGCCGCACGTACGCGTCATCGGCTGCGAGCCGGCGCTGGCGGGAGACGCCGCCGAGAGCCTGCGCACCGGCTCACTGGTCTCCTGGTCGAGCGACGACACCACGCGCACGATCGCCGACGGGCTGCGGGTGCCCGAGCTCGGCGACATCACCTGGCCGCTGGTCCAGCGGTACGTCGACGACATCGTCACGGTCAGCGAGGAGGCGATCGGGGCAGCGGTCGCGCGGCTCGCGCACGGGTCGCGGCTGGTCGTCGAGCCGAGCGGGGCCGTGACCAGCGCGGCGGTGCTCGAGGCGGCCGGGAGGCTGCCGGGCGGGCGCACGGTCGCCGTCGTGTCCGGCGGCAACCTCGACCCGGAGGCGTTGCGCGGGCTGCTCGGGTGGGCGGCATGAGGAGCTTCGTCGGCTACACCCTGGCCCGGATGGCCGTGTTCGGCGTGGCGTTCGGACTGGTCTGGGCGGTCGGGTTCAGCTGGCTGACCTGGGACCAGCTCACCGTGCTCTGGACCGCCCTGGTCGCACTGGCCGTGTCCGCCGTCGTCTCGTACTGGCTGCTGGCCGGGTTGCGCGACCGGCTGGCCCGCGACGTCGACAGCCGCGCCCGGCGCATCGCCGACCGGTTCGAGGAGGCTCGCCGCGCCGAGGACCCGTGACGGTCAGGCGAGGGCGAGACCGACGGCGACACCCAGCGCCCACACCAGCTCGGCCAGCCCGGTGTCACGCAGCACCGGGACCAGCGCCGGACCGACCGCGCCGGACAGCACCGGCCGCAGTGCGCGGACCGCCAGCGGGGTGGCGAGCAGCGCCAGCGCGGTCCACGGCGCCACCACGACAAGGGCGGCCAGCACCACCAGCGCCACGCCGACCAGCCCCGCGTAGAGCCGCCGGCTCCACCGGTCGCCGAGCAGCACCGCCAGCGTCCGCTTGCCCGCCACCTCGTCGGTCGGGATGTCGCGCAGGTTGTTGGCCACCAGCAGCGCGCACGCCAGCGCGCCGACCCCCACCGCCGCGAGCAGGCTCTCGCCGGTCACCCGGCCGACCTGCACGTACGTCGTGCCGCACACCGCGACCAGGCCGAAGAAGCAGAAGACGAAGATCTCGCCCAGCCCGAGGTAGCCGTACGGCCGCGAGCCGCCGGTGTAGAACCACGCCGCGAACATCGCGAGCGCACCGACGCCGATCAGCCACCACCCGCTCGTCGCCGCGAGCGCCAGGCCGGCGACCCCCGCCACCCCGAGGCTCGCGAACGCCGCCGCCCGCACCGCGTCCGGCCTGGCCAGGCCCGACCCCACCAGCCGCAGCGGACCGACCCGGTCGGTGTCGGTGCCGCGCACACCGTCGGAGTAGTCGTTGGCGTAGTTGACACCCACCTGCAGCGCCAGCGCGACCACCAGCGCCAGCACCGCCTTCCACCACACGACGGCGTCGGCGTACACGGCCGCGCCGGTGCCGGCCAGCACGGGCGAGACTGCGGCGGGCAGCGTGCGCGGACGCGCCCCCTGCACCCACTGCCCGCTCGACGCCACGAGCGTGGAGTCTCCCAGGCGGTCCTACCCTCGGGATCGTGACCTCTCCGTCGAGCGGTGGACTGTGTCCGGTGAGCGGTTCGACGACCGACGTGTGGGCGGCACTGACCCGCTGGTGGGACGACCCCGACGGCCCGGTCGTGGTGCGTACGTCCGGGTCGACCGGCAGCCCCAAGGACGTCGCGCTGTCGCACCGCGCCGTCACCCACGCGGCGCACGCCGGGCTGGCGCGGCTGGGCGGCCCCGGACGGTGGCTGCTTGCTCTCCCGGCCACGCACGTGGCCGGGCTGATGGTGCTGGCGCGCTCGCTGGCGGCGGGCACGGAGCCGGTGGTCTCCGACGGGGAGCTGACCGACGCGGTCGGGCGGCTCGGCCCCGGCCGTGCGTACGTCTCCGTCGTGCCGACCCAGCTGCACCGGCTCGACCGCGCGGGGTCCCTCGGCGTGCTCACCCGCTTCGACGCCGTGCTGGTCGGCGGTGCACCGGCCGACCCCTCGCTGCTCGACCGCGCGCGGACGGCCGGCGTGTCGGTCGTGCAGACGTACGGGGCCAGCGAGACGTGCGGCGGGTGCGTGTACGACGGCGTCGGGCTGGACGGGGTCGACGTGCGGATCGGGTCCGACGGCCGCGTGCTGCTCCGAGGACCGGTGCTCTTCGACGGCTACGAGGCCGACCCGGAGGCGACCGCGGCGGTGCTGCAGGACGGCTGGTTCCGGACCGGCGACGTGGGCCGTCTCGACGGGTCCGGGCGGCTCGAGGTGCTCGGCCGCGCCGACGACGTGGTGCACAGCGGTGGCGTCTCCGTGCACCTGGCCGCGGTGGAGCTGGCGGTGCTGTCCCACCCGGCCGTCGAGCAGGCTGCCGTGACCGCGGTGGACGACCCCGAGTGGGGCAGCCGGGTGGTCGCGGTCGTGGTCGCCGACGGCCCGCCGCCCTCGGTCGAGGCGTTGCGCGACCACGTCGCCGCCACCCTCCCGCGGGCCTGGGCGCCACGGTCGGTGCGGGTCGCGCAGGCGCTGCCGCTGCTGCCCGGCGGCAAGGTCGACCGGATGGCCGTGCGCGTCCTCGCTGCCCGCATCTGAGGCACCTCAGACGCCGGATAGGGCGTTGTCCTCATGTGTGGGGGGTCCTCAGACGACCAGAGTCAACGACATCAGATCCAGACCGAGGAGACCATGATGTTGGGACTGCTGAACTCATACGTGCTAGGCGAGCTGGCCGCGCAGCGCGAGCTCGAGGCCCGGCGCAGCGCACGCTACGCCGTCCGTCGTCAGCGCAACGGGCCCCGCCGGGTACGCACCATCACGAACACCACCTGGGGGCTGGGCCACCACCGGCCCGTCGCCGGTCACTGACGGTGTCGACCCTGTCGGCAGTGCCGACGGAGTCCGCGCTGTCGGCCCTGTCGGCGCTGTCCGCGATGATGGGGGACGTGCCGCTCGACCTGCCCACCGCGACCCCGCTCATCGGGCGGACCGCCGAGCTCGACCGGCTGTCCGCCCTGGCGGGCGTCGACGCCGGCGACCCACGGCCGGGCATCGTCGTGCTGTCCGGAGACGCGGGCATCGGCAAGACCCGGCTGCTGGCCGACCTGCGCACCCGTGCCGCCGAGGCGGGCTGGCGGGTGGCGGTCGGGCACTGTCTCGACTTCGGCGACGCGGCGCTGCCCTACCTGCCGTTCAGCGAGGTGTTCGCCCGGCTCGAGGCCGCAACGCCCGGGCTGGCGGAGAGGCTGGGCCGGCAGTACCCGCCGCTGCGGCGTCTGCTGCCCGGCCGGCGGCCCACCGACGACGGGGCAGCCGACAGCGCGCAGCCGACCGACCGCAGTGAGCTCTTCGAGGCCGTGCACGCGGCGTTCGAGGGCCTCGGTGCCGACGGGCCGCTGCTGCTCGTGATCGAGGACGCGCACTGGGCCGACCAGTCCACCCGCGACCTGCTCACCCTGCTCTACAGCCGTGGCTTCACCACCCCGGTCTCCCTCGTGGTCTCCTACCGCAGCGACGACCTGCACCGACGCCACCCGCTGCGCGCCACGGCGGCGCAGTGGGGACGGCTGCCCGGCATGGGCCGGCTCGAGCTGGGGCCGCTGCGCGACACCGACGTGCGCCGCCTGGTGCGGGTCCTGCACCCCGACCCGCTGCGCGAGAGCGACGTGCACACCGTCGTCGAGCGCGCCGAGGGCAACGCGCTGTTCACCGAGGAGCTGGTCGCCGCGACCTCGCTCGGTGACGGTGCGATGCCGCCCGACCTCGCCGGCCTGCTGCTGGTCCGCCTCGACCAGCTCGACGACACCGCCCGGCACGTGGTGCGGGTGGCCTCGGCCGCCGGTCGCAGCGTCTCCCACCAGGCGCTGGCCGCGGTGGCCGAGCTCGATGCCGCGGCGCTCGAGCAGGGGGTCCGCAGCGCGGTCGAGCGCAACGTGCTGGTCCCGGCCGGCCCTGACAGCTACTCCTTCCGGCACGCGATGCTCGGCGAGGCGGTCTACGACGACCTGCTGCCGGGTGAGCGGGTGCGCATGCACGCCGCGTACGTGCAGGTCCTCTGTGGTCAGGAGACACCGGGTACGGCGGCCGACCTCGCCCGGCACGCGCGGGCGGCCCACGACGACGCCACGGCACTGCGCGCGAGCATCGCCGCGGGCGACGAGGCGGCGGCGGTCGGCGGTCCCGACGAGGCGCTGGGTCACTACCGGCTGGCCCTCGAGCTGGTGGCCGGCGAGAGCGACGACGGCCGCAGCGCGCGCGACGCGGTCGACGTGATCGACCTGACCGTCAAGGCGAGCAACATCGCCATCGCCGCCGGCCGGCTGGACAAGGCGGTCGCGCTGGTGCAGGACCGGCTGGAGCAGACAACCCCCGACGCCTCCCCGGTCGGGCGCGGCACGCTGCTGCTGGCCCTGGCGTCCGCTGCCGTGATCAGCGACAGCCGGGTCGACGCGCTGGCGATGACGCACGAGGGGCTCGACCTGGTCCCCGCCGAGCCGCCCACCGCGCTGCGCTGCCGCCTCGTCAACGTGCACGCCGAGGCCCTCGCCGACCGGCACCGCGACGAGGACGCCAACCGCTGGGCACGGGACGCTCTCGCGCTCGCCCACGAGCTCGGCCTGCCCGACCAGGTGCACGCCGCGACGGCGACGCTCGCCCGCATCAAGGACCGTGGCGGCGACCCCGAGGCGTCCCGTGCGGCCTACGAACAGATCATCGACGACGCCCACTCGAGTGGCGACCCCGCGGAGCTGCGCGGGCTGCACCATCTCGGCGGCTTCCACCTCGAGCGGGGTGAGCTGGGCGAGGCGCTCGCGGTCTTCCGCCGTGGTGCCGAGCGGGCCGAGCAGACCGGCCGGCCGTGGGCGCCGTACGGGTTCGACGCCCGGGTGCTCGCAGCCCTGGTGGCGTTCCAGTGCGGCGACTGGGAGGGTGCCCTCGAGCTCGCCGACGTCGCCGGGGAGTCCCCGCCGCCGCTGGCCGAGGCCATGCTCGGCGCGGTCACGCTGACCGTCCTGGCCGAGCGCGGCGACGAGGCAGCACAGGCGCTGCTGCCGCACATCCGCCCGTGGTGGGCGCGCGACGGCATGATCGCGGTCGTCGCCGCGGGGGCGGCGATCGACCTGCTCGGCGACGCGGGCGATCTCACGGCGGCAGTCGCCGCGCACGACGAGGCCGTCCTGTGCGTGAGCGGGTTGTGGCAGATGGTCGACTTCCAGGCGCGTACCCGGTTGAGCGGCCTGCTGGTGGGCCAGCTCGCCGCGCACGCCCCGCAGGTAGGGCCGGCCGAGCGGACCGCACTGGTCCGCGAGGGCGACGAGCTGGCCGACGCCGGCCGTCGTGCCGCCGACCGCGTCGGCGCTCTCGGCCGGCGACCCCACGGTCCCGAGACCGAGGCCTGGCTCGCCCGGCTCGACGCCGAGCACCTGCGGCTGCGCTGGCTCAGTGGCATCGACACGCCGCCCGAGGACGAGCTGCTGGCCGCCTGGCAGCGCAGCGTCGCGGCCTTCGAGCACTACCCGCACATGTTCGAGCTGGCCCGGTCCCGCACCAGGCTGGCGGCGGTGCTGCGCTCGGTCGGCGACCAGGCGGCCGCGCGCGAGCAGGCCGACGCCGCCCGTGCCACCGCCCACCAGCTCGGCGCGCAGCCGCTGCTGGCCGAGCTCCGCGCGCTCGGGGTGGCCGCCCTGCGGCGCGACCCGGCCACCCGGGTCGACGAGGCGCTGACGCCGCGGGAGCGCGAGATCCTCGCGCTGGTCGCCGAGGGGCGCAGCAACCGCGAGATCGCCGACCGGCTCTACATCAGTGCCAAGACCGTCAGCGTGCACGTGTCCAACATCCTGGCCAAGCTCGCGGTCGGCGGCCGCACCGAGGCTGCCGCCGTGGCCCGGCGGCGCGGGCTGCTGGTCGACTGAGCCGTCGCGGCGCCCCGTACGGTGCTGCCCGTGGACGGCTCCGGGCACCCCGAACCCGTCTACGCGCTGCCGATGCGCACGCGCTTCCGCGGCATCACGGTGCGCGAGGGCCTGCTCTGGCGAGGGGCGGCCGGCTGGGGCGAGTTCTGCCCGTTCTGGGACTACGACGTCGCCGGGTCGCTGCCCTGGTGGCGGGCGTCGGTCGAGGCGGCCGAGCACGGCTGGCCGCCGCCCCGGCGCGAGCGGGTCCCGGTCAACTGCACGGTTCCCGCGGTCGACCCCGAGGCGGCTGCGGCGATCGCGTCCGCCCCGCACGGCTGCCGCACCGCCAAGGTCAAGGTCGCCGAGACCGGCCAGACCCTGGCCGACGACATCGCCCGGGTAGAGGCGGTGCGGGACGCACTCGGACCGGGCGGCCGGGTACGCGTCGACGCCAACGGCGGTTGGGACGTCGACGCGGCGGTGACCGCGCTGGCGGCGCTGGACCGGGCGGCCGGCGGGCTGGAGTACGCCGAGCAGCCGTGCGCCACGGTCGAGGAGCTCGCGGCCGTGCGCCGGCGCACCGACGTGCCGGTCGCCGCCGACGAGTCCATCCGGCGAGCCGACGACCCCTACCGGGTGGCCACGCTCGGGGCCGCGGACGTGGCCGTGCTCAAGGTGGCGCCCCTCGGCGGGGTCGTGGCCTGCCTCGAGATCGCCGAGCGGATCGGCCTGCCGGTGGTCGTGTCGTCGGCGCTGGAGAGCTCGGTCGGTCTCGCCGCCGGGGTCGCGCTCGCGGCCGCGCTGCCCGAGCTGCCCTACGCGTGCGGGCTGGGCACGGCGGCGATGTTCAGCCGCGACGTCACCGCGGACCCGCTGCTCCCGGTCGACGGGTCACTGCCGGTCCGCCGGGTCTCGCCGGACGCCGTCGACGCCACGCTGGCCGACGACTCGACCGCCCGACGCTGGGCCGAGCGGGCCGAGGCCGTACGCGCACAGGACCGGTCGCTGGGGCAGGATCGACGACCGTGACGACGTCGACGCTGCTCGCCCGGCTGGTCGTCGACGAGCTGGCGCGGCACGGGGTGCGCGACGCCGTGCTCGCGCCCGGCTCACGGTCGGCGCCGCTCGCACTGGCGCTGCACGCGGCCGACGCCGCCGGCCGGCTCCGGCTGCACGTGCGCGTCGACGAGCGCACCGCCGGGTTCCTCGCTCTCGGGCTGGCCCGGGGCAGCCGCGGACCGGTGCCGGTCGTCACGACGTCCGGCTCAGCGGTCGCCCACCTGCACCCCGCCGTGCTCGAGGCGCACCACAGCGGGGTGCCGGTCGTCGTCGTGTCCGCCGACCGGCCTGCCGCGCTGCGCGACACCGGCGCCAACCAGACGACCGACCAGGCACGGCTGTTCGGTGGCTCCGTACGCCACCGGGCCGACGTGCCCGCCGACAGCAGCGCGTCCCCGGACGCGTGGCGGGCGCTGGTGTCCCGGCTGGTCGCCGCCGCTACCGGTGCGCTGACGGCCGATCCGGGGCCGGTGCACCTCAACCTGTGCTTCGCCGAGCCGCTGCTGCCGGCCGGCGACGGGACCGACGAGCCTCCGCCCGGGCGGGATGACGGGGCGCCGTGGACCCGGCTGCCGTCGCGGCAGCAGCCCGCTCCGGTCGCCTTGGCTCCAGGCCCGCGCACCGTGGTGGTCGCCGGCGCAGACTCCGGCCCGCCCGCCCGCGAGCTCGCCGAGCAGGCCGACTGGCCGCTGCTGGCCGAGCCCGCGTCGGGTGCGCGTACCGGAACCCACCCGCTGCGCAGCCACCGGCTGCTGCTGGGTCACCCGCCGCTGGTCGACCAGGTGCAGCGGGTGGTCGTCTTCGGGCGGCCGACGCTGTCCCGTACGGTCACCCGGCTGCTGTCCAGCCCCGACGTCGAGCTGGTCGTGTGCTCGGACCGGATGCCGTGGGCCGATCCGGGACACCGGGCCGCGACCGTGCACCCCGCCGTGCAGGGCACGCCGACCGACCCGGGGTGGCGGGCCCTGTGGTCGCGGCTGGACGACGCCGTCTCCGCCGCCGTCGACGCCACGCTCGGCGACGCCCGGGCCGCGCTTGCGCCGGGCACCCTGCTGGCCCACGACGTCGCCCGCGCGGTGGCGGAGGCGTTGCCTGCACAGGGGCTGCTGGTGGTCGGGTCGTCGCAGCCGGTGCGCGACCTCGACCTGATGGCTCCTGCCCGGCCGGTGGGTGAGCGCCGGCTGGTGCTGGCCAACCGCGGGCTGTCCGGCATCGACGGCGCCCTGTCCACCGCGATCGGCGCCGCACTGGCCCGCCCGTCGAGCCGCGCGCTCGCGTACGTCGGCGACCTGACCTTCCTGCACGACCTGAACGGCCTGCTGCTCGGCCCCGACGAGCCCCGGCCCGACCTCACCGTCGTGGTCGCCGACGACGACGGCGGGAGCATCTTCGCGGTGCTCGAGCAGGGGGCAGCCGACCACGCGGACGCCTTCGAACGGGTCTTCGGCACCCCGACCGGAGCCGATCTCGCGGCCGCGTGCGCCACCAGCGGGACCCCGCACCGGCGGGTTGCCGACCGCGACGCGCTGGCGGGGGCGCTGGCGACCCCGGCCGGCGGCATCGACGTGGTCCAGGCCGGGGTCGACCGGTCCGGACGGCGGGCGCTGGAGCAGCGGCTCGCCGAGCGGGCGCAGGAGGTCCTGAGCGACCTGATGCCCTGACCGCCGGTCGGTAGGGCGAGGGCCGGTCGGGCGAACGGGTGGGATCGCGTCGGCCGCACCGGCCTTTTCCGGGCCGCAACCGGCGTATCGCCAGGGTGGCGGCGATACTCCTGACACCCATGATTGACGTCGGTGTTGCGATCAGGGGGGTGCATGTCGGGGGAAGGGAGCGTCCGGTGGCGGACGGCAGCGAGCGATTGCATGGTCTGCGCGACTTCGCGCAGGCCGTGTCGTCGAGCGACTCCCTCAGCGACCTCGTCGATCGTGGCGCAGCCGTCGCGCTCGCCCTGCTCGACGCCGACTCCGTGTCGGTGAGCCGCTTCGACCCCGCGCACGGCCAGGTCCGGGTGCTGCGCAACCTCGGTGACCTCGCCGCGTGGGAGCAGGAGTGGCCGGCCGACGCCGCGTACTCCGTGCACGACTACCCGCAGGCCGAGGCGACCGCCACCGGCCACACCCACAGCTGGGTCGGCTCGGTCGACGACCCCACCACGTCCGAAGCCGACGCCGACCTGCTGCGCCGGATGGGCAAGCGGCACGCGGCCGCGTTCAGCGTGCTCGTCGCCGACCAGGTCTGGGGCGAGGTCTACGTGACCCGCTGCGGCCAGGCGTTCGGCCCCGAGGAGCTCACGACCGGGCTGACGTTCGCCGGCCTGCTGTCGTCCGGCCTCTCCCGGCTGGACCTGCTCGCGGACCTGTCCCGGCTGGCGTACACCGACCCGCTGACCGCGCTGGCCAACCGCCGGGCGGCCGACGAGTGGCTGGAGCGGCGGCTGGCCGCGCCGGAGCCGTTCCCGCCCGTCTCGGTCGTGCTGTGCGACATCAACGGGCTCAAGCGCGTCAACGACGCGTTCGGCCACACCGCGGGCGACCAGCTGGTCCGCCTGGTGGCGGGCCGGCTGAGCGCCATCGCCGGCGACCTGTCCGACGTCCTGCTGTCGGACGCCCTGGCGGCGCGGATCGGCGGCGACGAGTTCGTGCTGCTGGTCGACGGCGCGACGCAGCAGCAGGTCGACGCCGCCGTCGCCCGCATCGCCGGCGTACGGATGCCGCACGGAGCCGGCATCGCGGTGGGCGCGGCCACCACCGTGTCGCGGCCGGCCGGAGCCGAGACCGTCACGACCGCGACCCGTGCCCTGATGCGGCTCGCAGATGCCGCGCAGTACCGGCACAAGCAGACCCAGCGGCTGTCGTCGAGCACCCTGTCGACAGGTTCGGCCGCGGTGGCGGTGCTCTACCCCCAGGGCGAGGACGACCTCGCCGACCGGGTGCTCGACCGGCTCGACTCCGGCACCGACCGGTCGGTCGCCTGGCGGCTGCAGGTGGTCAGCGACGCGATGGCGCAGGCCTTCGACGTGGCCTCCTGGTGGGTCAGCCGGCACGTGCCGGGCGGCTCGCTCGTCGACGTGCTCGGCCGGATGGTGCGCGACGACTCACGGGGCGAGCTGGCACAGGTCGAGCTGGTGTCGGGCACCGAGTTCGACCCCGCCGACTTCCCGGCCACGGCGCGCGCGCTCGAAGGTGGCTCGTACTTCGCCAGCCTCACCGAGGGCGAGAGCAGCGAACGGGCGTTCCTCGCCAGGATGGGCTACGTCTCGACGCTGGCGGCCGGTGAACGCTGCGACGACGGGGTCGGGTGGCTGCTGGAGATGTTCGGCGACCCGCAGACCTCGGCCGGCCTGTCCGTCGCCCGGCCGCTGCTCCGCTCGCTCGTACGCACCGCCGTGTGCGGAGCCGACGTCAACCGCTGAGCGCGTCCCGTACGGGAACCAGCTTGGCCTGTGCCTCCGCCAGCTCGGCCTCGGCCTGGGAACCGGCGACGATGCCGCAGCCGGCGAACAGGCGCACCCGGTCGCCCTCGACCTGCCCGCAGCGCAGGGCCAGCCCCCACTCGCCGTCGCCGTCGGCGTCGATCCAGCCGATCGGTCCGGCGTAGCGCCCGCGCGGCATCTCCTCGAGCTCGGCGATCGCCGCCAGCGCGGTGGTGGTGGGTGTCCCTCCTACGGCCGCCGACGGGTGCAGCGACGCGGCCAGCGCCAGCGCACCGGTGCCGGTGTGCGAGGGCGCGTCGAGCACGCCGGTGACGTCGGTCGCCAGGTGCATGACGTTGGGCAGGTGCAGCACGAACGGCGCCTCCGGCACGTTCATGCTGCTGCAGTGTGGCGCGAGTGCCTCGGCGACGGACCGGACGGCGTACTCGTGCTCCTCGAGGTCCTTGCTGGAGCGGGCCAGCGCCCCGGCCAGCGCGAGGTCGTGCTGGTCGTCGCCGGTGCGGCGGATGGTGCCGGCGAGGACCCGTGACGTCACCAGGCCGCGCTCGCGGCGTACCAGCATCTCCGGCGTCGCGCCGACCAGGCCGTCGACGTGGTACGTCCAGCAGCCGGAGTACGACCCGGCCAGCCGCTGCAGCGGCCAGCGCACGTCGATCGGTGCGTCGGCCTGCGCGATCAGGTCGCGTGCGAGCACGACCTTCTCCAGCTGCCCCTCACCGATGCGGCGCACCGCCTCCTCGACCGCGGACGCCCACTGGGCTCCGTCCAGCGCTCCGTCGGCGTAGCGAAGGCCGCGTGGGGCCAGCGGCGCCGGGGCGGCGAGCGGCAGGGCGCCGGGCGGCAGCTGGCCGGAGCCCACGACCGTCACCCAGCGCCGGGTCCGGCCGCCCTGGCGGCGCTGGCCGACGACCACCCGTGGGACGACCAGCACCGAGTCGCCCGGCGCGTCGGCGAACCCGAAGGACCCGAACGCGACCAGCCCGGTGCCGGGCACCCCGACCTCGTCGCGCACGACGGCGCCGGCCACCGCCTCCTGCCACCAGGTCTCCGCGGCGTCGAAGCGGGCCGGGCCGCTGGTCCGTACCCGTGCGGCGACCCCCCAGCCGACCAGGCCGTCACCGCGTCGCAGCCAGGCGACCGGGTCGTCGGCGGGCAGCAGGTCCAGCAGGGTGCCGTCGGCGTCGGTGCCGGTCAGCTCGGTCGTCCGGACGACGAGGGGCGCTTCCGCGCCGACGTCGGGCAGCGCTGTGGTCACCCCCAGCAGGGTACGGAGCCCGGGCCGTCCGCGCCGTGGCAGGGTGTGCGCGTGTCTCGCGCCTCCCTCGACAAGCGGCCCGACGAGGTGGCGGCGATGTTCGACGCGGTGGCGGCCCGCTACGACCTGACCAACGACGTGCTGTCGCTGTTCCAGGACCGGCGGTGGCGGCGCGCCGTCGTGCGGGCGGTGGGTGCGCAGCCCGGTGACCGGGTGCTCGACCTCGCCGCGGGTACGGGCACGTCGAGCCAGCCGTTCGCCGATCTCGGCGCGACCGTGGTGCCCTGCGACCTGTCGCTCGGCATGCTCGCCGTCGGCAAGCGGGCCCGGCCCGGGTTGCCGTACACCGCTGGCGACGGCACCCGGCTGCCGTTCGCCGATGAGGTGTTCGACGCCGTGACGATCTCGTTCGGGTTGCGCAACGTGGTCGACCCGGCCGCGGCGCTCGCCGAGATGGCCCGGGTGACGCGGTCCGGCGGGCGGCTTGTCGTCTGCGAGTTCAGCCGGCCGACGTTCCCGCCGTTCCGGACCGTCTACCTCGAGTACCTGATGCGGCTGCTGCCCCCCGTCGCGCGCGGCGTCTCGTCGTCGCCGGACGCGTACGTCTACCTGGCCGAGTCGATCCGGGCCTGGCCCGACCAGCCGGCGCTCGCGCACCTGGTCAGTGCTTCCGGGTGGGACCGGGTCCGGTGGCGCAACCTGTCCGGCGGCATCGTCGCCCTGCACACCGCCACCCGTCCCTGACCCGCCCCGCGGCGGCCCGGCCCCCGGTTGTGGCGGCAACACGCTGACGACACGCCGCCCGGACCGACCGGATGCCGCCACAGCTCAGCAGGGTTGCCGGTCCGGGCGCTCGGCCGCGAGGACGTACCGGGCCAACCGCCGCTCCAGCCGGGCCTTGCCCTCGCCCGTCAACGTCGACCGGCGTGCGTACGCGAGCCATCGGCGCAGTCGCGCCGGTTCGTGCCGGAGGCCAAGCCCGGCCTCGGCGTCGCGCAGGATGCGGCCGGGACTGCTGACGATGTCCTGGGCGACGTACGCGTAGCGCTCCCACCCGAGGCGACGGATCTTCTTGTCGCGCGTGAGGTCGCGGCGGTGGCCGGGTGCCGAGCGGTGCTCCGCACCGTCGTACTCCACGATCCGGCGGGTGTCGACCAGCCACAGATCGCCGCGGATCGTCCGCGCGTCGTCGACCCAGTGCTGTGCCTCGACCGCGGAGATCCCGCCGAGCACGTGCAGGAGGCGCAGCACCGACTCCCAGAACGACTCGCTGCGCGGATCCGCCAGGGCGAGCGCACGGCGGAGCCGGGGCAACCCGTGCATGCGCGGACGGAGCCCGCCCAGGACGTCGGCGGCGGTCAGCTCGCTGGACCGCAGCGCCGCGTCGACCACCGGCACGAGGTCGACCAGCTCGAGGTCGCGGGCCAGGTCGACCAGGTGGTGGGCGACCCCGACCACGGGCAGGGCGCCGACGGTGTCTGGCGGGCCGAACGGGACCCGCCGGACGTAGCTGCCGTTGCGTTGCACGTGCAGCTGGCCGCCGGTCGAGGCGAACAGCGGCAACCCGTCGGGCAGCCAGGGCAGCGGCCACCCCCGCAACGCCGCTCCCGTGACGTGACCGAACGCCGCGTCGGCGGGCAGCACCCGGGCCAGGGCGCTCGCGTGCGTCGGCAGGATCAGTCGGGTCCCGTACGGCGTGTAGAGACCATGGCTGACCTGCTCCCAGCCGGGACCCTCCCGCTGGTGGCGGTTGGGCCCGGCGGCTCGACACTCGTGGGTGCGCAGTGCGTCGGTCACGTCGCACTCTGGTCGCCGGGCGCGGGCGCCGGCGGCCCGTACCGACGGCCCTGTGGACGGTGCACCGGACCCCGCCCGCTGTGGACGCACCGACCGTCCGAGCTGTGGCGGCATCCGGTCGGTCCGGGCGGCGAGTCGGCAGCGTGTTGCCGCCACAACCGGGGAGCCCGGAGAGGCGTTCGCGCGGGGGGCGGGGGCGGCGTACGCTGTCGCCGCGAGAGTTCGTGAACGAATTCACGAGGTCACAATCCCTCTGGTCCGAGGAGTGCGATGAGCCCCGGTCACGCGCCCGGCGAGCGGGACGCCGACGTCCTCGTCGTCGGCGCCGGGCCGGCGGGCGCGACGGTCGCCCACCACCTCGCCCAGGCCGGTGTCGACGTGCTGGTGCTGGAGAAGACCTCGTTCCCCCGGGAGAAGGTCTGCGGCGACGGGCTCACGCCGCGCGCGGTCAAGCAGCTGCTCCGGATGGGCATCGACCTCGAGGGCCCGGGCTGGGTACGCAACCGGGGCCTGCGCATCGTCGGCGGTGGCCACCGCCTCGAGCTGCCCTGGCCGGACCTCACCGACTACCCCTCCTTCGGCCTGGTACGCACCCGCACCGACTTCGACGAGATCCTCGTGCGGCACGCGGAGAAGTCGGGCGCCCGGCTGCGCGAACGCACCCAGGTGACCGGCCCGCTGCTGCACGAGCGCACCGACCGGGTCATCGGCGTGACCGCCCGCGAGCTCGACCACGACGGCCGCCGCACCGGCGAGGAGCGGCACTACCGCGCGCCGGTGGTGGTCGCCGCCGACGGCACGTCGGCCCGGCTCGCGCTCAGCCTCGGCCTGCAGCGCCGCCAGGACCGCCCGATGGGCGTCGCGGTCCGCACCTACTACACCAGCCCGCGCCACGACGACGACTGGCTCGAGTCGTGGCTCGAGCTGTGGGACCACGACGCTGAGTCAGGCGGCGGGCTGCTGCCGGGCTACGGCTGGATCTTCGGCGTCGCCGACGGCACCTGCAACGTCGGGCTCGGGATCCTCGACACCTCGTCCGCGTTCCGCAACGTCGACTACAAGGACCTGCTCCGCCGCTGGCTCGACCACACGCCGGAGGAGTGGGGCTTCCGCGAGCACAACCGCACCGAGCCCGTACGCGGGGCCGCGCTGCCGATGGGGTTCAACCGCAAGCCGCACTACGACCGTGGCCTGCTGCTGGTCGGCGACGCGGGCGGCATGGTCAACCCGTTCAACGGCGAGGGCATCGCCTACGCGATGGAGTCCGGCGAGATGGCCGCCGAGGTGATCGCCCAGGCGTTCGGGCGCCCCGAGTCCGAGCACGACCGCGCGCTCGCCGCCTACCCCCGGGCGCTGGACGCCCGCTACGGCGGCTACTTCACCCTCGGCCGTGTCTTCGTTCGGCTGATCGGGCACCCGGCGGTGATGCGGGCGGCCGCCTACCACGGCCTCAAGCGGCCGACGCTGATGCGCTTCGCGCTGAAGATGCTCGCCAACCTGACCGACCCCCGCGGAGGCGACGCGATGGACCGCACGATCAACGCCCTCAGCAAGATGGCGCCGGCCGCGTGACCCCGGCGCACCCGACCTGCAGGAGGGCTGGCGGCACTCCTAGGATTGCCTGCCGTGGCGGGCGGTCTGCCGCCCGTACGGAGGGAGGGGAGGTCACCGGATGAGCGCGTACGTCCCGGTCCTGGTGCTCGGGGCCATCGGCCTCGGCTTCGCGGTCTTCTCCGTGGTGGTCAGCGGCCTCACCGGCCCCCGGCGCTACAACCGGGCCCGCCTCGACTCCTACGAGTGCGGCATCGAGCCGACGCCGCAGCCGGTGGGCGGCGGGCGCTTCCCGATCAAGTACTTCATCACGGCGATGCTGTTCATCGTCTTCGACATCGAGATCATCTTCCTCTTCCCGTACGCGGTCGCGTTCGACTCGCTCGCGTTGTTCGGGCTGGTCGAGATGGTCCTGTTCATCCTCACCGTCTTCATCGCGTACGCCTACGTCTGGCGTCGCGGCGGCCTCGAGTGGGACTGACGGAGGGGCGGGCCTGATGGGCATCGAGGAGAAGCTCCCCAGCGGTGTGCTGCTGACGTCGGTCGAGACCGTCGCCGGCTACTTCCGCAAGGCGTCGTTGTGGCCGGCGACGTTCGGGCTGGCGTGCTGCGCGATCGAGATGATGACGTTCGGCGGTCCGAGGTACGACTCCTCGCGCTGGGGCATGGAGGTCTTCCGCGCCTCCCCGCGGCAGGCCGACCTGATGATCGTCGCCGGCCGGGTGAGCAACAAGATGGCGCCGGTGCTGCGCCAGATCTACGACCAGATGGCCAACCCCAAGTGGGTACTCGCCATGGGCGTGTGCGCCAGCTCGGGCGGCATGTTCAACAACTACGCCATCGTGCAGGGCGTCGACCACGTGGTGCCCGTCGACATGTACCTGCCCGGCTGCCCGCCCCGTCCGGAGATGCTGATCGACGCGATCCTCAAGCTGCACACCAACATCAAGGCCGAGAAGCTCGGCGCGCACCGCAAGACCGAGATCGAGACCGACGAGCGGGAGGCGCTGGCGGCGCTGCCCACCTCACAGATGCGGGGGCTGCTGCGGTGACGTCTCCGCACGAACCAGAGGACGGGCCCGAGGTCGGCACCACCCCGCAGGGCCCGGAGAAGGACCTCGGAGTCCGCGAGGAGATGGCCGAGAACACCGTCGTCCCCGCCGGAGCCGAGGACAGCGCGCTCGAGGTCGTCGCCGTCCGCGAGGGCATGTTCGGCGTGCACGGCTCCGGCGACACCTCCGGCTACGGCGGGCTGCGCCGGCCCGTCGTCATGCCCGGCGCCACCGAGCGGCCCTTCGGCGACGGCTTCGACGAGGTGGCCGACCGGCTGGAGGTCGTGCTGCGGCAGACCGGTGTCGGCGACGTGGTCGACAAGATCGTGGTGCACCGCGGCGAGATGACGATCTTCGTACGCCGCGAGCACCTGCTCACCACCGTGCGGCACCTGCGCGACGACGCCGAGCTGCGCTACGAGTTCCTCAGCGGGGTGTCCGGCGTGCACTACCCCGACGACACGGGGCGCGAGCTGCACGCCGTCTACCACCTGCTGTCGATGACCCACAACCGCCGGCTGCGGCTCGAGGTGGCGGCGCCCGACGCCGACCCGCACATCCCGTCGGTCGTCGCGGTCTACCCGACCGCCGACTGGCACGAGCGCGAGACCTACGACTTCTACGGCATCGTCTTCGACGGCCACCCCGCGCTGACCCGGATCATGATGCCGGACGACTGGCCCGGCCATCCCCAGCGCAAGGACTATCCCCTGGGCGGCGTGCCGGTGGAGTACAAGGGCGCCACCATCCCGCCCCCCGACACGCGGAGGTCGTACACCTGATGACGGCCAGCACCGACCAGCAGACGACCGACCCGTACGCGCCGCAGTCCGACTACACCGCCGGGCCCGTCTTCACCGTCACCGGCCAGGACTGGGACTCCGTCGTCACCGGCGCCGCCGACCTCGACCAGGAGCGGGTCGTGGTCAACATGGGTCCGCAGCACCCGTCCACGCACGGCGTGCTGCGGCTGATCCTCGAGCTCGAGGGCGAGACGGTGACCGAGGCCCGGTGCGGGATCGGCTACCTGCACACCGGCATCGAGAAGAACATGGAGTACCGCAACTGGGTGCAGGGCACCACGTTCTGCACCCGGATGGACTACCTGTCCCCGTTCTACAACGAGGCCGCCTACGCCCGCGGGGTCGAGCGGCTGCTCGGCATCGAGGACGACATCCCCGACAAGGCACTCGTGATGCGGGTGCTGCTGATGGAGCTCAACCGGATCTCCTCGCACCTGGTGTGCATCGCCACCGGTGGCATGGAGATCGGCGCGCTCACGGTGATGACGATCGGCTTCCGCGAGCGCGAGCTGGTGCTCGACCTGTTCGAGCTGATCACCGGGCTGCGCATGAACAGCGCGTTCATCCGCCCAGGCGGTGTCGCGCAGGACATGCCGCCCGGCGCGCTCGAGTCGATCCGCGAGTTCGTCAAGCTGATGAAGAAGCGGCTGCCCGAGTACGCCGCGCTCTGCAACGCCAACCCGGTCTTCAAGGGCCGCCTGGTCGACGTCGGTCACCTCGACCTCGCCGGCTGCCTAGCGCTCGGCGCGACCGGGCCGGTGCTGCGCGCGACCGGCTACCCGTGGGACCTGCGCCGCACCCAGCCCTACTGGGGCTACGAGTCGTACGACTTCGACGTCGTCACGTGGGACACCTCCGACGCCTACGGCCGGTTCCGGATCCGGCTCGAGGAGATGTGGCAGTCGTTGCGCATCGCCGAGCAGTGCGCCGACCGGCTGGCCGAGATGGAGGGTGACCCGGTCATCGTCGCGGACAAGAAGATCGCCTGGCCGGCCCAGCTCGCGGTCGGTGCCGACGGCATGGGCAACTCGCTGGACCACATCCGGCACATCATGGGCGAGTCGATGGAGGCACTGATCCACCACTTCAAGCTGGTGACGGAGGGCTTCCGGGTGCCGGCCGGTCAGGCCTACGGCGTGGTCGAGTCGCCCCGCGGCGAGCTGTCCTGCCACGTCGTCTCCGACGGCGGCACCCGGCCCTACCGTGCGCACTTCCGCGACCCGTCGTTCGTCAACCTGCAGTGCACGTCGGTGATGAGTGAGGGCGGCATGGTCGCCGACGTGATCGTCGCCATCGCGAGCCTCGACCCGGTGATGGGCGGGGTGGACCGCTGATGACCAGCCCGGGAACGGCACAGCAGCCGCAGCCCTCGCCACCCGGCAGCGGCGACGCCGCGCTGCCACCGCTGTCCGAGCAGACGATGGCCGAGCTCGCGGAGCTGGCCGGCCGCTACCCGCAGCCGCGGTCCGCACTGCTGCCGATGCTGCACCTGGTGCAGAGCGTCGAGGGGTGCGTCACCAACGCGGGCATCGAGGCCTGCGCGGAGGTGCTCGGCCTCAGCACCGCCGACGTCGCGGGGGTGGCGACGTTCTACACGATGTACAAGCGGCGCCCGGTCGGCGACTACCACGTCGGCGTCTGCACCAACACGCTGTGCGCGGTCATGGGTGGCGACGCCATCTTCGAGCGGCTCAAGAACCACCTCGACCTCGGCAACGACGAGACCACCGACGACGGCCGGATCACCCTCGAGCACGTCGAGTGCAACGCCGCCTGCGACTACGCACCCGTGGTGATGGTCAACTGGGAGTTCTTCGACCAGCAGACGCCCGACTCCGCCGTCGACCTCGTCGACCGGTTGCAGTCCGGCCAGCAGGTCGCGGCCACCCGCGGCGCCCGGGTCTGCACCTGGCGTGAGGCCGAGCGTGTGCTCGCCGGGTTCCCCGACGACCGGGCCGACGAGGGCGTCGGGGCGGGCGAGGCGTCCCTGCTCGGGCTACGGATCGCCCGTGAGCACGGGTGGACCGCGCCGAGCCCCGAGCAGGCCGGGGAGCTGGACAGCACCGGCGCCGGCCCCGGCGAGGGCCGGGCCGACCCGAGCGACTCCAGCGGCACCGCCCCCTACCGCCGGGCCGACCAGGAGACCCGCGTGCAGGAGTCCGCTGCCGAGACCCGTGACGCCTCCGAGCGCACCCCGCCGTCGCACGACGGCTCCACCGCGGCCGGCGAGGAGGACGCGTGACGACCGACCCGCTGACCCCGGTCATGACCGAGACCTGGGACCACGAGCGCTCGTGGACGCTGGACACCTACACCGACGCCGGCGGCTATCGCGGGCTGCACGCCGCGCTGAAGATGACCCCCGACGCCGTGATCGAGGCGGTCAAGGAGTCCGGTCTGCGCGGACGCGGCGGGGCGGGCTTCCCCACCGGCATGAAGTGGGGATTCATACCCCAGGACACCGGCAAGGACACGGGCACCGCCGCCGCGAAGCCGCACTACCTCGTGGTCAACGCCGACGAGTCCGAGCCCGGCACCTGCAAGGACATCCCGCTGATGCTGGCGGCCCCGCACACCCTGGTCGAGGGCGTGATCATCTCGTCCTACGCCATCCGGGCCCGGCACGCGTTCATCTACGTGCGCGGCGAGGTGCTGCACGTGCTCCGACGGCTCCAGCGTGCGGTGCAGGAGGCCTACCTCGCCGGTCATGTCGGCACCGACATCCACGGCTCCGGCTACGACCTCGACATCATCGTGCACGCCGGCGCCGGTGCGTACATCTGCGGCGAGGAGACCGCGCTGCTCGACTCGCTGGAGGGCCTGCGCGGCCAGCCGCGGCTGCGCCCGCCGTTCCCGGCGATCGCGGGCCTCTACGCGAGCCCGACGGTGATCAACAACGTCGAGTCGATCGCGTCGGTGCCCTACATCCTCGACCGGGGCGCCGACTGGTTCAGCTCGATGGGCACCGAGAAGTCCAAGGGCCCGACGCTGTACTCGCTGTCCGGTCACGTGGCGCGACCCGGCCAGCTCGAGGCTCCCCTCGGCATCACCCTGCGCGAGCTGCTCGAGCTCGCCGGCGGCGTCCGGGAGGGACACCAGCTGAAGTTCTGGACCCCGGGCGGCTCGTCGACGCCGATCCTCACCGACGAGCACCTCGACGTGCCGCTCGACTACGAGGGCATCGCGGCCGCCGGCTCGATGCTCGGTACCAAAGCACTGCAGATCTTCGACGAGACCACCTCGGTGGTGCGCACCACGCTGCGGTGGGTGGAGTTCTACAAGCACGAGTCGTGCGGCAAGTGCACACCGTGCCGCGAGGGCTCCTGGTGGATGGTGCAGGTGCTGCGCCGGCTGGAGGCGGGGCAGGGCACCGAGGAGGACATCGAGGTGCTGCTCGACACCTCCGACAACATGGCCGGGCGCTCGTTCTGCGCGCTCGCCGACGGCACCGCGGCCTGCGTGCTGAGCGCGATCCAGTACTTCCGCGACGAGTTCCTGCTGGGCACCCACACCCCCGCGTGGGAGGCGTTCCCGTACGCTGCGTCGGCCCTGCACGCACCGGCACCGACCGTGGGAGCGAGCCGATGACAGTGACCACGGGCAGCAGCGCCGGCAGTGACCTGGAGAAGCGCGACGACCTGGTCACGCTCACCATCGACGACGTCGAGATCAGCGTCCCCAAGAACACGCTGGTGATCCGGGCCGCCGAGCTGATCGGCGTGCAGGTGCCGCGGTTCTGCGACCACCCGTTGCTCGACCCCGTCGGGGCGTGCCGCCAGTGCCTGGTCGAGGTGCCCGACGCGGGCAACGGGCGCCCGATGCCCAAGCCGCAGGCCTCGTGCACGCTCACGGTGGCGCCGGGCATGGTGGTGCGCACGCAGGCGACGTCGCCGGTCTCCGACAAGGCGCAGCAGGGGATCATGGAGTTCCTGCTGGTCAACCACCCGCTGGACTGCCCGATCTGCGACAAGGGCGGCGAGTGCCCGCTGCAGAACCAGGCGATGTCCAACGGCCGGGGTGAGACCCGCTTCAACGAGACCAAGCGGACCTTCGCCAAGCCGATCAACATCTCCGCGCAGGTGCTGCTCGACCGCGAGCGCTGCGTGCTCTGCGCCCGCTGCACCCGCTTCTCCGAGCAGATCGCCGGTGACCCGTTCATCGCGATGCTCGAGCGTGGCGCGCTGCAGCAGGTCGGCATCTACGAGCAGCAGCCGTTCGAGTCGTACTTCTCCGGCAACACCATCCAGATCTGCCCGGTCGGCGCCCTGACCAGCGCGGCCTACCGTTTCCGGGCCCGGCCGTTCGACCTGGTCTCGACGCCGTCGGTCGCCGAGCACGACGCCTGCGGCTCGGCGCTGCGGGTCGACCACCGCCGCGGCAAGGTGATGCGGCGGCTCGCCGGTGACGACCCCGAGGTCAACGAGGAGTGGATCAGCGACAAGGACCGCTTCGCCTTCACCTACGCCAGGCTCGACGACCGGCTCCAGCACCCGCTGGTACGGGACGAGCGCACCGGTGAGCTGCACCCGGCGTCCTGGCCGGCGGCGTTCGCCGCCGCGGCGGCGGGGCTCGCGGACGCGGGCCGCAACGTCGGTGTGCTCACCGGCGGGCGGCTCACCCGCGAGGACGCCTACGCCTACGCCAAGTTCGCCCGGTCCGTCCTCGGCACCAACAACGTCGACTTCCGGGCCCGGCCGCACTCCGCCGAGGAGGCCGAGTTCCTCGCCGCGCACGTCGCGGGCAGCGGTCTCGGCGTGACCTACTCCGACCTCGAGTCGACGCGCACCGTGGTGCTCGCCGGCCTCGACCCGGAGGAAGAGGCCGCGATGATCTTCCTGCGGCTGCGCAAGGCGGTGCGCAAGCACGGCCAGCGGGTGTTCGCGGTCGCCAGCCACACCTCCCGCGGCCTCGCCAAGCTGGACGTCACGCTGCTGGGCACGGCACCCGGCGACGAGGCCGCCGCGCTGAGCCGGCTGGCCGACGACGGCGCGCTCGCGCTCGACCCGGGTGCGGTGGTGCTGGTCGGCGAGCGGCTGGCCACCTCACCCGGTGCGCTCAGCGCCGCCCTCGACCTCGCCCGTCGCACTGGCGCCAGGCTCGCGTGGGTCCCGCGCCGGGCGGGCGACCGCGGTGCCCTCGACGCCGGCTGCCTGCCCGGACTGCTGCCCGGCGGCCGCCTCGTCGCCGACGCGTCCGCGCGCGCCGACGTCGCCGCCACCTGGGGGGTCGAGGCGCTGCCGGCCCGGCCGGGGCTGGACACCGGCGCCATCCTCGAGGCGGCCACCCGTGGGCAACTGGGCGCGCTCGTGGTCGCGGGGGTCGACCCGGTCGACCTGCCCGATCCCGCGTCGGTGCGCACCGCGCTCGAGACGGTGCCGTTCCTCGTCAGCTGCGAGATCCGGGTCAGCGAGGTGACCCGGCGTGCCGACGTGGTGCTGCCGGTCGCGCCGGTGGCCGAGAAGCCCGGCACGTTCGTCGACTGGGAGGGCCGCCCGCGGCCGTTCGGCCAGGTGCTCGCCGGCGGCAACGCGCTGCCCGACGTCCGGGTGCTGGCCGGCATCGCCGAGGAGCTGGTCGGCGGGCGCGGGCTGGCGTTCCGCACGGTCGAGCAGGCCGGTGCCGAGCTGGCCGAGCTCGGCGGGTGGGACGGCGAGCGCGCCGCAGCGCCCACGGTGCCGGCCGGTGCCGCCGCGACCACCATCGAAGGCGAGGTCGTGCTGGACACGTACAAGCTGCTGATCGACTCCGGCCGGATGCTCGACGGCGAGCCCTACCTCCGGGCCACCGGCCGGGCGGCGACCATCCGCGCCTCGGCCGCTACGCTGCACCGGCTCGGCGTCGTCGAGGGCGACCCGGTGATGCTGCAGACCGACGCCGGCGCGGTGACCCTGCCGGCCGAGTCGGCCGACATCTCCGACGGGGTCGTCTGGGCACCGCAGCACGCCGGCGAGGTGCCGCTGCGCGTCGCACTAGGCGCGGGCCGCGGCGACGTGGTCCGGATCGGCGCCGGCACCGAGATGCACACGGAGGGAGTGCCGGCATGAACGAGGACCTCTCGATCTTCGGCACCGACGTCTGGTGGGTCATCGGGCTCAAGTGCGTGCTGGCCTTCGTGCTGCTGGTGCTGATGACACTGCTCACCATCTGGGGGGAGCGCAAGGTCGTCGCCCGGATGCAGCACCGGATGGGGCCGAAGTACCACGGCCCGTTCGGCCTGCTGCAGTCGCTGGCCGACGGCATCAAGCTGGCGCTCAAGGAGGACATCGTCCCCAAGGCCGCCGACAAGGCGGTGTTCATCCTGGCGCCGGTCATCTCCGCGACGGCGGCGTTCGTCGCGTTCGCCGTGATCCCGCTGGGCCCGGTCGTCACGATCCCGTTCACCGACCAGCGCACACCGCTGCAGGTCACCGACCTGTCGGTCGCTGTGCTGTACATCCTCGCGGTGGCCTCGGTGGGCGTCTACGGCATCGTCCTCGCCGGCTGGTCGTCCGGCTCGACCTACGCCCTGCTCGGTGGTCTGCGGTCGTCGGCGCAGGTGATCTCGTACGAAGTTGCCATGGGCCTGTCCCTCGTCGCCGTGTTCATCTACTCGGGAACGATGTCGACGTCGGGCATCGTCGAGGCGCAGGACGACGTGTGGTTCGCCTTCATCCTGTTGCCCAGCTTCGTCATCTACCTGATCTCCATGGTCGGCGAGACCAACCGTGCCCCGTTCGACCTCGCCGAGGCGGAGGGTGAGCTGGTCGGCGGCTTCCACACCGAGTACTCCTCGCTGAAGTTCGCGCTGTTCTTCCTCGCCGAGTACGTCAACATGGTCACCGTCTCCGCGCTCGCGACGACGCTGTTCCTGGGCGGGTGGCACGCCCCCTGGCCGATCTCGACGTGGGACGCCGCCAACACCGGGTACTGGCCGCTGCTGTGGTTCCTCGGCAAGGTGTCGGTCTTCCTGTTCGTGTTCATCTGGCTGCGTGGCACGCTGCCCCGGCTGCGCTACGACCAGTTCATGAAGTTCGGCTGGAAGGTGCTCATCCCGGCGTCGCTCGCCTGGATCGTCGCCGTGTCCGCGGTCCGCGTCGTGCGTAACGAGATGGCCGACGGCGAGCTCGACCAGGGCTGGCTCATCGGTGGCGGCGTCGTGCTCGCCGTGCTGCTGCTCGCGACCGCGTTCATCCCGGAGCGGTCGCGGGACGAGGCTGACGACGCCGACGAGGCGGAGTTCGACCCGTTCGCCGGTGGCTACCCGGTGCCACCCATGCCCGGTCAACGGCTGCCCGGGCTCCCGCCCGCGGTCAGCACGGTGGTCGGCGCCGACCGCACCGACGACAGCGCCGTCGAGGGACAACAGCTGGAGGACGACCGTGGCTAGCCTCAAGGAGCAGCTCTGGGACCCGGTGGCGGGCTTCGGGGTCACCTTCCGGACCATGTTCCGCCGGGTCGTGACCGAGGAGTACCCGTTCCACAAGAAGCCGACCGCGCCCCGGTTCCACGGTCGGCACCAGCTGAACCGCTGGCCCGACGGGCTGGAGAAGTGCATCGGCTGCGAGCTGTGCGCCTGGGCCTGTCCCGCCGACGCCATCTACGTCGAGGGCGCCGACAACGAGACCGACGACGAGCGCTACTCACCCGGCGAGCGCTACGGCCGCGTCTACCAGATCAACTACCTGCGCTGCATCCTGTGCGGGCTGTGCATCGAGGCGTGCCCGACCCGCGCGCTCACGATGACCAACGAGTACGAGCTGGCCGACGACAACCGCGCCGACCTGATCTACGAGAAGTCGGACCTGCTTGCACCGCTGCTGCCCGGCATGGAACAGCCGCCGCACCCGATGCGCCTCGGGGACACGGAGAAGGACTACTACCTGGGCGGGCAGAACCGGCCGGGCGGCGAGGCGGCGTCATGATCGTCTTCTGGTCGCTCGCCCCGGTGATGGTGCTGGCCGCGCTCGGCATGGTGCTGGTGCGCAAGGCGGTGCACTCCGCACTGCTGCTCGCGCTCGTGATGGTGTGCCTGGCGGTGCTCTACGCCGCACTCGAGGCGCCGTTCCTGTTCGCCGTGCAGATCATCGTCTACACCGGCGCCATCTTGATGCTGTTCCTCTTCGTGCTGATGCTGGTCGGTGTCGACGCGTCCGACTCGGTCGTCGAGACGCTACGCGGCCAGCGGCTCACCGCGACCGTGGTGGGGCTGCTGTTCGGGCTGGTGCTCGTGTTGGGCGTCGCCCAGACGGCGGCGGCCACCAGCGTCGGTCTCGCCGAGGCCAACGCCGAGGGCAACGTCCCGGCACTCGCCCAGCTGCTGTTCAGCCGCTACGTGCTGGCCTTCGAGCTGACCAGCGCATTGTTGATCACCGCGGCGCTCGGCGCGATGGTGCTCGCGCACCGCGAACGGCTGACACCGAAGGCCACCCAGCGCGACCTGGCCGCCCAGCGGATGCGCGACTACGCCGACAGCGGCAAGCCGCTCGGCCCGCTTCCCACGCCCGGTGTCTACGCACGCCACAACGCGGTCGACACGCCGGCCCTGCTGCCCGACGGCACGCCGACGTCGCTGTCGGTGTCGCGCTCGCTGCAGGCGCGCGGCACCGTACGCGAGGCGCTCGTCGACGAGGTCGACAAGACCGCCGCCGAGCTCGACCCGCAGACACCGGCGGCCGACCACACCGACCGGGGGAGCGGCCGGTGAACACCGACCACTACCTGACGCTGTCGGCCCTGCTGTTCACCATCGGCGCGGTCGGCGTGCTCGTACGCCGCAACGCCATCGTCGTGTTCATGTGCGTCGAGCTGATGCTCAACGCGTCCAACCTCGCGTTCGTCGCGTTCTCCCGCGCCCACGGCCAGCTCGACGGCCAGGTGGCGGCGTTCTTCGTCATGGTCGTCGCCGCGGCCGAGGTGGTCGTCGGCCTGTCGATCATCGTCGCCATCTTCCGCTCCCGCCGGTCGGCCTCGGTCGACGACGCGAGCCTGCTGAAGTACTGAAGGAGATCTGAGGAGCCCCGTGAGCCACCTCGCCACGAGCGTCCCGCTCGCCGCCGCAGAGGCGGGCGTGCCCGTCGTGCCCGTCGAGGCCGACGGCGCGTTCTCGCTGCTGTGGCTGGTCGTCGCGCTGCCTGCGCTCGGTGCGGCCGTGCTGCTGCTCGGCGGCCGGCGCACCGACAAGTGGGGACACCTGCTCGGTTGCGCGCTGCCGATCGGGTCGTTCGTGCTCGGGCTGGTCATGTTCGTGCAGCTGCTCGGACGCGACGCCGAGGACCGGCAGGTCCGGCAGCAGCTGTTCACCTGGCTCGACGTGGGCGACTACACGGTTCAGGTCGGGTTGATGCTCGACCAGCTGTCGGTGCTGTTCGTGCTGCTGATCACCGGGGTCGGCTCCCTGATCCACGTCTACTCGATCGGCTACCTGGCCGACGACGCCCGGCGTCGGCGCTTCTTCGGATTCCTCAACCTGTTCGTCGCGGCGATGCTGCTGCTCGTCCTCGCCGACGACTACCTGGTGATGTTCGTCGGCTGGGAAGGCGTCGGCCTGGCGTCGTACCTGTTGATCGGCTTCTGGGCGCACAAGGACTCGGCGGCGACGGCCGCCAAGAAGGCGTTCGTGGTCAACCGGGTCGGCGACCTCGGCATGTCGCTGGCCGCGATGCTGATGGTCACGACGTTCGCGACCACATCGTTCGAGGGCGTCTCGGCCGGCATGCCCGAGGTCTCCGACGGTGTCGCCACCACCCTCGGGCTGCTGCTGCTGCTCGCCGCGTGCGGTAAGTCGGCGCAGGTGCCGCTGCAGTCCTGGCTGCTGGACGCGATGGAGGGCCCGACGCCCGTGTCGGCACTGATCCACGCGGCGACGATGGTGACGGCGGGCGTCTACCTGATCGTCCGCTCGAACTTCGTCTACGCGATGACGCCGGACGCCCTGACCGCCGTCGCGGTCGTCGGAGTGGTGACGCTGCTGTTCGGCGCGATCATCGGTTGCGCCAAGGACGACATCAAGAAGGCACTGGCCGGCTCGACGATGAGCCAGATCGGCTACATGATGCTGGCCGCCGGGCTCGGACCGGCGGGCTACGCGTTCGCGATCTTCCATCTGCTGACGCACGGCTTCTTCAAGGCCGACCTGTTCCTCGGCGCCGGGTCGGTCATGCACGCGACCAACGACGACGTCGACATGCGGCACTACGGCGCGCTGCGCCGGGCGCTGCCGATCACGTTCGCCACCTTCACGATGGGCTACCTCGCAATCATCGGGTTCCCGCCGTTCTCCGGGTTCTTCAGCAAGGACCACATCATCGAGGCGGCCTTCGGCGTGGGCTGGGTCTACGGCACCCTGGCGAGCATCGGCGCCGGGATCACCGGGTTCTACATGACCCGGGTGATGCTGATGACGTTCTTCGGCAGCAAGCGGTGGCGCCCCGACGTCAAGCCGCACGAGTCCCCGCGGGTGATGACCACGCCGCTGATCGTCCTCGGGTCCCTTGCGGTGGTGGGCGGCGTCCTCATCCTCGGCAGCTGGATCGTCGACTGGCTCGAGCCGATCACCGGACCCGAGGTGGAGCACGAGCTGTTCGCGCCACCACTGGTGATCTCGGCCATCGTCCTGGCCATCGTGGCCGTCGGCGCCGCCGTGGCCTGGCGCACCTACGGCGCCGGGCGCACCATCCCCGAGGTCGCCCCGGTCAACGTCGGCTTCGCCACCCGCGCGGCACGCCTCGACCTGTTCGGCGACCGGCTCAACGAGGCAGTGTTCATGCGGCCCGGCCAGCGGCTCACCACCGCGCTGGTCTACATCGACGACCGGATCATCGACGGCATCGTCAACGGCCTGGCCGCGCTGGTCGGCGGCACGTCCGGCAGCGTCCGCCGGGTGCAGACCGGCTTCGTCCGCTCGTACGCCCTGACCATGCTGGGCGGCGCCTTGATCGCCATCGTCGCGACCCTGGCGGTGACGCTCTCGTGAACATCCCCTGGCTCACCATCACCGCGGGGCTGCCGCTGCTCGGCGCAGTCGTGCTGGTGCTGATGCCGCGCGGGCGGGCGGGGCTCGCTCCCCAGGTCGCCCTCGGCACGTCGCTGGCCGCGCTCGTGGTCGGGCTGTACGCCGCCCTCACCGAGTTCGACCCGGGCGCCGGTTTCCAGCTGACCGAGCAGCACGAGTGGATCCCGACGCTCGGCGCCTTCTACGCACTGGGCGTCGACGGCATCGGCCTGACCCTCGTGCTGATGACGCTGGTGCTCACGCCGGTCGTGGTGCTCGCGTCGTGGCACGACGGTGACGGCGGCCGATGGAGCAGCAACGCGTTCTTCGCCTGGATGCTGGGGCTCGAGGGGCTCGCGATCGGCGTCTTCGCCGCCACCGACGTCTTCTTGTTCTACGTGCTGTTCGAGGCGACGCTGATCCCGATCTACTTCCTGATCGGCGGGTTCGGCGGCGGCGAGCGCTCGTACGCCGCGGTGAAGTTCCTGCTGTTCAGCCTGTTCGGCGGCCTGCTGATGCTCGCGTCGGTGGTCGGGCTGTTCGTCGTGTCCAACGACGCGGGTGAGCCGAGCTACCTGCTGCAGGACATGATGGCGCTGCCGATGGACGAGACCACCGGGCGCTGGCTGTTCCTCGGGTTCTTCGTCGCGTTCGCGGTCAAGGCGCCGATGTTCCCGGTGCACACCTGGCTCCCGGATGCCGCCCAGTCGGCCACCCCCGGCACCTCGGTGCTGCTGGTCAGCGTGCTGGACAAGATCGGCACGTTCGGCATGATCCGGTTCTGCCTCGGTCTGTTCCCGGAGGCGTCGCAGTGGGCGTCGCCGGTGGTGATCGTGCTGGCCGTCGTGAGCATCCTGTACGGCGCCGTCGTCGCCATCGGCCAGGACGACATGCGCCGGCTGATCGCCTACACCTCGGTGTCGCACTTCGGCTTCATCGTGCTCGGCATCTTCGTGTTCACCAGCCAGGGCGGCGCCGGGTCGACGCTCTACATGTTCAACCACGGCCTGTCGACCGCGGCGCTGTTCCTGGTGACCGGGATGCTCATCCACCGGCACGGGTCGGCCCGCATCAGCGACTACGGCGGCGTGCAGAAGGCCGCACCGGTGCTGGCCGGGGTGTTCATGGTGGCCGGGCTCTCCAGCCTGTCGCTGCCGGGCCTGTCGCCGTTCGTCAGCGAGTTCCTCGTGCTGGCCGGCACCTACCGCTACTCCGTGCCGGCAGCCGTCGCCGCCGTGCTGGGCATCGTGCTGGCAGCCCTGTACATCCTGATCATGTACCAACGCACGATGAACGGGCCGGAGCGCGCCTCGCTGGGGGTCACCCCCGATCTCGGGCTGCGCGAGAAGCTGGCGCTGGGACCGGTCGTCGCGGTGATCTTCGCGCTCGGGTTCTTCCCGCAGGTGCTCCTCGACGTCATCGACCCCGCCGTCGCCGACACCCTCGACCACGTCGGTGTCACCGATCCTGAGCCAGATGTCGTGCCGGACGTCCCGGTCGCCGAGGAGGCCCAGCCGTGACCGAGTTCGACGCCCCGACGGTCGAGTACGGCACGCTGCTGCCGCTGCTCGTCGTCCTCGGTGCCGCGCTGCTCGGCGTCATCGTCGAGGCCTTCGTGCCGCGGGCGTGGCGCTACACCGTGCAGGTCGGCATCAGCATCACGGCGTTCGTGGTGGCGCTGGTGACGACCGTGCAGGTGGCGCTCGACCTCGAGACCCTGTCCGGCGACCTGCTCGCCCGCGGCACGCTGGCCGTCGAGGGTGCGGTGGTCGTCGACGGGCCCACCGTGTTCCTGTGGGGGGTGCTGCTGGTCATGTCGTTGATCAGCGTGCTGCTCTTCGCCGAGCGCCGGCTGGAGGGCGGCCTCACCGGGTTCGCCGGCCAGGCGGCGGCCCTGCCGGGCACCGACGCCGAGCGCCAGGCGTCGACCCAGGGCATCGAGCACACCGAGGTCTTCCCGCTGATGCTGTTCGCGGTGTCCGGGATGATGCTGTTCCCCGCGTCCAACGACCTGATCACGATGTTCGTCGCGCTCGAGGTGCTGTCGCTGCCGCTGTACCTGCTGTGCGGGCTCGCCCGTCGTCGCCGCCTGCTCTCCCAGGAGGCGGCGATGAAGTACTTCCTGCTGGGCGCGTTCTCGTCGGCGTTCTTCCTGTACGGCATCGCGCTGGTCTACGGCTACGCCGGCTCGTTCGAGCTGGCCGCCATCGACCAGGCGGTCTCGGGCAGCACCGGCTCCGACGCGTACCTGCTCGGCGGGATCGGGCTGATCTCGGTCGGGCTGCTGTTCAAGGTGGGTGCGGCACCGTTCCACGCGTGGACCCCCGACGTCTACCAGGGTGCGCCCACGTCGGTCACCGCGTTCATGGCGGCGTGCACCAAGATCGCGGCGTTCGGGGCGCTGCTGCGGGTGTTCTACGTGGCCTTCGGCGGCGCGTCGTGGGACTGGCGCCCGCTGATGTGGGTGGTCGCGATCCTCACCATGGTGGTCGGCTCGGTGATCGCGATCACGCAGACCGACATCAAGCGGATGCTGGCGTACTCGTCGATCGCGCACGCCGGGTTCGTGCTGGTGGGCTTCGCCGGGGTCTACCACGGCACCGGCGGCAGCGGCCTCACCAGCCTTTCCGGCGTGCTGTTCTACCTCACCGCCTACGGCTTCTCGACCATCGGTGCGTTCGCCGTGGTGACGCTGGTGCGCGATGCCGGCGGCGAGACCACCCAGCTGTCCCGGTGGGCCGGGCTCGGGCGCGAGGCACCGGTGCTCGCCGGTGTGTTCGCGTTCTTCCTGCTGGCCTTCGCCGGCATCCCGCTCACCAGCGGGTTCATCGGCAAGTGGACGGTCTTCGCCGCTGCCTGGGCCGGCGGTGCGTGGCCGCTGGTCGTCGTGGCGGTGATGGCCAGCGTGGTGGCCGCGTTCTTCTACGTACGCGTCATCGTCGCGATGTTCTTCGCCGACCCCGTGGGCGAGGGGCCTGCCGTGGCGGTGCCGAGCATCCTGACCACCGGGGTCATCGGCCTGACCGCGCTGGCGACCGTCGCGCTGGGCATCGTGCCCGGCCCGGTCCTCGAGCTCGCGGAGCAGGCCGGTACGTTCATCCGTTGAGCAGGGGGTTCCGGTGTCTGCAGGCGGTCTCGTGATCCAGGTCGGTGACCCCGACCTGGAGGGACGCGTCCGCGACCGGCTGACCGAGATCGAGCGGCGACTGGCTGCCTCGGTGGCCAGCGACGCGCCCTTCGTCACCGAGGCCGCCCGGCACCTGCTCGACGCGGGGGGCAAGCGCTTCCGCCCGCTGCTGGTGCTGTTGGCCGCCGAGCTGGGCGATCCCGACGCCGACGGGGTCGTCCCGGCCGCACTGGTGGTGGAGCTGACCCACCTCGCCACGCTCTACCACGACGACGTGATGGACGAGGCGCCGCTGCGACGCGGGGCCCCCAGCGCCAACGCCCGCTTCGACAACTCGGTCGCGATCCTCATCGGCGACTGGTTGTTCGCGCAGGCGTCCGACATCGTTGCCGACCTCGGGCCGGAGGCGGTGCGGATCCAGGCGCGGACGTTCTCCCGGCTGGTGCAGGGCCAGATCAGCGAGACCCGCGGCCCCGCCGACGACGAGGACCCGCTCGAGCACTACCTCTCGGTGGTCGCCGACAAGACCGGCTCGCTGATCGCCGCCGCCGCCCGGATGGGTGCGCTGACCGCCGGGGTGAGCAGCGCGCACCAGGAGGTGCTGACCGAGTACGGCGAGCGGATCGGCGTGGCCTTCCAGCTCTCCGACGACGTGCTCGACATCGCGAGCGACGCCATCGAGTCGGGCAAGACGCCGGGCACCGATCTGCGCGAGGGCGTACCGACCCTGCCGGTGCTGCTGGCCCAGCGCTCGAGCGACCCGTCGTCGGCCCGGTTGCGCTCGCTGCTCGCGGGCGACCTCGACGACGACGCTCCGCACGCCGAGGCGCTGGCGCTGCTGCGCGCGCACCCGGCGATGGCTGAGGCCCGCGACAACGTGCTGGCCCGGGCGGAGGAGGCTCGCGCGCTGCTGCCCCGCCTGCCCGAGGGCCCGGCGCGCGAGGCCTTGGACGCCCTCTGCGACCTCGTGGTCACCCGCACCGCGTGACCCTGGTTCCGCCCTCAGCTGCTGCGAAATGGCGGCAAGCTGCGCACCGGGACGGCGTGTCGCCAGCGTGTTGCCGCCATTTCGCGGATGGGCGGTCGGGGGTCAGGTGCCGATCCGGCCGCCGTCGACCCGGAACGTCACGATCACCGACGGGATGGGGTAGCGGGTGGTGTGCGGCCAGGTGCTGGCCTGGTCCTCGAACGTCGCACCGTCGATCTCGCCGGGGTGCTGGACGGCCGTCAGCACGGCGGTGTCGTTGCGCACGATCAGCGGCCCGCAGGTCTCGGCCCCGAGCGGCACGGTGAGGAACTGCAGCACCTTGCCCCGCTGCGTTCCCGCCGTGGGCACCGCGAAGAGTCCGTCGTTGGAACCGAGCTGGTTGCCGTCGGTCGAGATCCACAGGTTGCCCCGGCTGTCGAAGGCGACGTTGTCCGGGCAGGAGATCGGGCTGACCTGGTCCTTGGGATAGCCGGCGAAGTAGGTCTCGGGTGCGTCGGGGTCGCCGCAGACGAGCATCAGCGCCCAGTCGGAGCGGGGCGCGCCGTGGTTGCCGTTGCGAGGCGTGATCTCCAGGATGTAGCCGTTGCGGTTGCCGGACACCGTGACCAGCGGGCCACCGGGGGTCTCCCGGATCTGGCTGCTGGCCAGCGGGTTCGCCTCGTCAGCCGGGTACTCCACACCGCGCTCACTGTTGTTGGTGAGCGTCGCGTAGACCCGGTCGTTGACCGGGTTGACCTGCACGTCCTCAGGACGGTCCATCTTGGTGGCACCCACCTCGTCGGCGGCCAGCCGGGTGTCGATCAGCACGTCGGCCACCGACATGCCGTCGACGTAGGACTCGGTGTCGCTGGTGAGCGGGATCCACCGGATGTACCCGTCGTACTCCGGCGCAGCGTCGTCCGCCTCGTCGACGAACTTGGCCACCTGCAGGGTGCCCGTCTCGAGCAGCGTCATGTTGTGCGCGCGGTCCGCGGGCGTGCCCCCGTCCCGGTAGCGCTTGGTGGAGATGAAGCGGTAGAGGTAGTCGCCGCGCTCGTCGTCGCCGGTGTAGGCGACCACCCGGCCGGCGGGGGTGAACGCCAGGTTGGCGGTCTCGTGCTTGAGTCGGCCGAGCATCGTGTGCTTGCGCGGAGTCGACGTCGGGTCGGAGGGGTCGATCTCGACGATCCAGCCGAAGCGGAACGGTTCGTGCGGCTCCTTGGACAGGTCGAAGCGCGGGTCGACCCGGTGCCAGCCCCGTCCCTCCTCCTCCTCGCCGACGCCGTACCGCTCGTAGCTCTCGGCGTAGGCGGGGTCGATGCCGTCGCTGGGCTCGAAGTACTGGTTGAAGTTCTCCTCGCCGGACAGCACGGTGCCCCACGGCGTCGTGCCGCCGGAGCAGTTGTTCAAGGTGCCGAGGACACGTCGTCCTGTCGGGTCGGCGGACGTGCGCATCCGTTCGGTGCCAGCGGCCGGACCGGTCACCCGGAAGGGGGTCGACGCGGTGATCCGGCGGTTCCGGGTCGCTCGCGCGACCGGCACCCGCTGGAAGGTGCCCGGGCGGCGACCGTTACGGATCTCGACCACCGACATCCCGTGCGCCATCATCGCGATCCGCCGGATCGCGTTGGCGGAGTACTGGTCCGTCGGGAACATGAGGTCCTCGTCGGTGTACTCGTGATTGACGGCCATCATGAAGTGGCCCCGCCGGCCCTCGACCGGCACCAGCCCGACGTAGTCGCAGTTGTAGCCGAACTGCAGCGCCTGCGCCTCGGCGGTCTGCTGGTAGACGTCGAATGCGGGCGCGCCCGCGACGACGGCATCACCCCAGCCGATCAGGACGTCGTAGTCGTAACCGACCGGCACGGTCACGTTGTCCCGCTTGTTCGGCGCGACGGGGTCGAAGGTCAGTCCGGCCACCGAGGCGCCGGGACCGTCGGGCGTGACCGCAGCTGCTGGGCGCACCAGCGGCCCGGCCAGCAGCGCGGCCGAGCCGACCGCCGTGGCCCCGAGCACCCGGCGGCGGTCCAAGGCGCGTCCGAGCAGGTCCTGGAAGTGGGGATTGCCGGAGCGGTTCGGCTCGGGGTGATCACACGCGTTGCCGCAGCGGAACGTGCAGGTCATGCGGCTGCGTGACCCGTGCGGGCCGGAGGTGTCGAGCAGGGGCAGGAGCCTCGGTGACATGCGTTCTCCTGGGGCCGGACGTGCGCGGACGGACAATCCGGACGTTATCGCCGCAGCCCGCGGCCCGCGACCCCGGCGGCCGGAGTTGGCCCAGTGGTCAGCAGACCGACCCCGCCGCGTCACCCAGCGGATCGAGCCGGGCGGCGCGTGCCGCCCGAGACACCCGGCGGCTGTGCACCAGCGATTCGAGGGTGATGATCACCAACGCCACCCACACGAGGAGGAAACCGATCCAGCGGCCGGTGCCCATCACCTCGTCGAACACCAGCACACCGATCAGGAACTGGATCACCGGGGCGACGTACTGAAGCAGGCCGAGGGTGCTGAGCGGCACCCGCGTCGCGGCCGCACTGAACAGCAGCAACGGCAGTGCGGTGACCACGCCGGTCCCCGCGAGCAGCAACGCGTGGCCCGACGCCCTCGGTGAGGGTGCCGTCACCACTGCTCTCGAGCCACAGCACGTACGTCAACGCCACCGGCATCAGCAGCAGCGTCTCGACCGTGAGCCCCTCGACCGCGCCGACGCCGGCACGCTTCTTCATCAGCCCGTACGTGCCGAACGACGCCGCGAGGATCAGCGCGACCCACGGTGGCTTGCCGTAGTCGACGGTGAGCTCGACCACGGCGGCTGCGGCGATGGCCAGCCCCACCCACTGCGCCGGGCGCAGTCGCTCACCGAGCAGCACCACGCCGAGCCCGATCAGCACCAGCGGGTTGATGAAGTAGCCGAGCGCCGTGTCAACGACGTGGTCGTGGGTCGACGCCCAGATGAACACCCCCCAGTTGACCGAGATCACGGTGGCTGCGACGGCCAGGTAGACCATCCGGCGCCGGTCGGCGATGACCGCGCGGAGCCGGCCCCAGCGGTGTCGCACCGCGAGCAGGAGCAGCACGATGACCAGCGACCACATGATCCGGTGGGCAAGGACCTCGATCGAGCTGGCCGGCTCGAGCAGCGGGAAGTACAGCGGGAAGATCCCCCACAGTGCGTATGCCGCGAGGCCGCTGAGGAAACCGCGCCGCTCCTCGCTCACCGGGCCACGCTACGACGGTTGCGGTCAACGACCGAGGGCGGCCCGGTCGGCGCGTACGGATGCGAGGTGGTCGTCGACCTCGCGCGCCTGCCGGGCGGCGTCCCAGCCGAGGACCGGGGCGACGACCGCGGCCGCGGCCGGTGCGACGGCCTCGCCTCCGTCGCGCTCCTCGATTGCCACGTGGGTGCGGCGGGTCAGCACGTCTTCCAGCGTCATCGCCTGCTCGTGCGTGGCGGCGTACCGGTACTCGGCGGCCAGGTAGCCGGGTGCACCTGCGAGCGGGCGGCCGAGCGACGCGTCGGTTCGTACCGGTGCCAGCACCTCGGGCACCTCGTCGCCGTAGCGGCCGAGCAACCGGACGACGTGCCCGACGTCGACGCCGGTGTCGCGCGCGATCGCATCGGTTCGGTGCCTCATGGCCGGCCAGCCGGCGGCGCCAACGACCGGCACCCGCGCGGTGGCACAGCGCGGGAGCGCGCGGCCGAGGGCGCGGGCCGTCGTGTCCACGGCGTCGCGCGCCATCGTGCGGTACGTCGTGTACTTGCCGCCCACCACCGTCACCAGTCCCGGCGGCGACTCGACCACGCTGTGGTCGCGGGACAGCGCCGACGTGGTGACCCGGTCCCGGCGCAGCGGAGCCAGCAGCGGCCGCAGCCCGGCGTACGCGCCGAGCGCCTGCTCGGTGGTCAGCGGCCGGGCGAGGTACCGGTTGATGCTGCCGAGCAGTGCGTGGACGTCTGCAGCCTCCACGGTCGGAGTGACCAGTGTTCCGTCGTAGCCGGTGTCGGTCGTGCCGAGCAGCCAGTTCCCGAACCAGCGCCGCAGCACGACCACCGAGTCGTCCGCCCGGGCGATCACTCCCGAGCGCGAGTCGAACGCCTCGGGGCCGAACAGCAGGTGCACACCCTTGGCCGGCCGCACCGAGAACGTCGAGGCGCCGGCCATCGCCTGCACCTGGGCGGCCCACACGCCGGCGGCGTTGACCACGGCCCGGGCGCGCACCTCGTGCCGGTCCCCGCCGGCGACGTCCGCCACGACCACGCCCGTGACCCGGCCGCCCGCGACCCGTACGTCGACGACCGGGGCGCGGCTGACCACGTGCGCGCCGTACGCGCTCGCGGTGCGGGCGACGGCGAGGGTGTGCCGGGCGTCATCCAGCCGGCCGTCGGCGTACTGCACCGCCCCGGTCAGGGCGTCCGGGGCGAGTCCGGGGGCCTCGAGCAGCGCGCCACGACGCGTCAGGTGCCGGTGGTGCGGGACGCCCGGCCTGCGCGTTCGCCCTGCGGCCACGGTCGCCATCGCGTCGTAGAGGGCCACCCCGGCGCCGACGTACGCGCGCTGCCAGGCCGAGGTCAGCGGGAAGAGGAACGGCTCTGCCCGCACCAGGTGCGGCGCCAGCCGGTGCATCATCAGGTCGCGCTCGCGCAGTGCGCCTGCGACCAGCGGCAGGTTGAGCTGCTCGAGGTAGCGCAGCCCGCCGTGCGCGGTCTTGCCCGATCGCGACGACGTGCCGCCGGCGATGTCCCCGGCCTCGAGCAGGACCACGGACAGGCCACGGGTCGCGGCGTCCAGCGCCACCCCGGCGCCGGTCACTCCGCCACCCACGACGACGACGTCGTGCACGTCCGCGGTGGCGGCGGCGAGCGCCGCAGCTCGCCGCGCGGGCGACAGCGCAGCCGCGTCGCCGACGGGACGTGGTGTCCCGCTCATCCGTCGGCGCGGTGCGTGAACCGGCCGGCCAGCAGGGTGGCGAGCACCGGCACGTGCGCGAGATCGGTCGCCGGGACGGTCGCGGGGTCGGCGCCGGCGAGCACCAGGTCGGCCCGGTCGCCGACCCGCACTCCGGTGCGGCCGCCGCTGGCCGCAGGCAGTGCCGCGGACAGCGGGATCGCCTGCTCCACGTGCCACGGCGGGCGCTCGTCGTCGGTGCGCCGGACCGCGTCGGCCACCGCCTGCCACGGCATCGGCTCCGAGACCGGTGCGTCCGACCCGAGCTCCAGCCGCGCGCCCGCGGTGAGCAGCGAGCGGTAGGGGAACGCCCACGACGTCCGTCCCTCCCAGTGGTGGTCGGCAACGTCGCGGTCGGCCATCGCGTGCTGCGGCTGCACCGAGGCCACCAGGCCGGGCCGGGCGAAGCGGTCGGCGTCGTCGGGGCGTACGTGCTGGGCGTGCTCGATCCGTCCGGCGCACCCGACCTGCTCGAACGCGTCCAGCACGACCGTGTTCGCCCGGTCGCCGATCGCGTGCACGGCGGGGAGCAGCCCGGCGTGCCAGCCGCGGGACATCAGAGCGGTCAGCTCGTCGGGCTCGATGAGCAGCATGCCGTGCCGGCCGTCACCGTCGGCGGGGGAGTCGGGGTAGGCAGCGTGGCAGTAGGCGGTGCGGGTGTTGAGCGAGCCGTCGGCGATCAGCTTGAACGGCCCGACCTCGACCGGACCCCGCGCGCCCGGCAGCGGCTCACCCGTGCGCAGCCCGCGTTCGACGGCCTCGTCGAGCCACGGCAGCCAGACCGCGCTGCGCACGCGCACCGCGAGGTCGCCGTCACGGTCGGTGCGCCGGGTCCAGTGCCTGCGGTTGTCGGCGAACTCGAAGTCGATCACCTCGGTGAGGCCGCGGGCGGCTGCGGCCGCCGTCGCCTCGGCAACCCAGCCGTCCACCTGCTCGGCGGTGCGGCCGGTGTCGAGGGCCTGCACGACGTCCAGGGCGTCCTGCTCGCGCAGCACCCCGGTGGGGTGGTCCCGGCCGAGCAGCGCGAGTGCTGCGGGGCTCAGCCAGACCGCGTGCATGTCCTGGCTCACGACCGCGACCGGCTGCCCCGGCAGCGCGTTCTCGAGCACGTCCTGGTGCGGCGGCTGCGCCCACAACGCGTCGCGGTAGCCGTGCCCGACGAGCACCTCGTCGCGCCGGGGCGGGACGTCGCGGTCGCGTACGCCGGCCAGCAGCAGGTCCGCCACCTGCTGCGGCGACCGGGCGGACTGCACGTCGATCCGTGCCCGCTGCAGCGCCCACTGGGTAGCGTGCACGTGCCCGTCGACGAAGCCGGGCAGCAGCACCGCTCCCTGGTGGTGCCAGACCTCGTCGCCCGTGCGGTGGTCGACGGACTCGTCGATCTCGACGACCACGCCGTCCTGGAGTCGGACGTCGCGCACCGGCCCACCGCTGCCCAGCCGCACGCCACGCAGCACGACGGCGGTCCCGGCACCCGGCCCGGTTGCTGGCGCTTCGGTGGTCACGCGCGTCATTGTCGCCGGAGCTACTCGTCGCCGACGACGCGGACCACGGTCATGCCGGCGCCCGCGGGCGGGTGGTCCATGGCCGCCAGCGCGGCCGGCGCCTCGTCGAGCCCGATCACCCGGCCGACCAGCAGGTGCGGTCGCAGCGTCCCCGCGGCGACCTCCGCGAGCATCGCTGGGTAGTCGGCGGCCGCCAGGCCGTGGCTGCCGAGCAGGCTGAGCTCCTGGGCGACCAGTCGGCCGAGTGGCACCGGCGGGGCGGCGTGCTCGCCCGCGAGCAGCCCGACCTGTACGTGCCGGCCGCGTGGCCGCAGACCCGCAAGCGACCCGACCAGCGTCGGCGTCGACCCGAGTGCGTCGAGCGACACGTACGCCCCGCCGTCGGTCAGGTCGCGCACGGCGGCCCCCACACCGTCGGGCGTGAGCCCGCCGGGGTCGAGCACCGCGGTGGCGCCCGCCGCGGTGGCCGCCGAGCGGGCGTCGGGACTGGGATCGACGGCGACCACTCGCGCGCCGCGTGCGGCGGCGACCATGACGGCCGACAGACCCACGCCGCCGCAGCCGTGCACGGCCACCCACTGCCCGGACTCGACCCCACCGTGGGCCGTCACCGCGCGGTAGGCGGTGCCGAAGCGGCAACCGAGTCCGGCGGCGGTGACGGAGTCGATGTCGTCGGGCAGCGCGACCAGGTTGACGTCGGCGTTCCGCACGACCACCAGCCCGGCGAACGATCCCCAGTGGGTGAAGCCCGGCTGGGTCTGGCGGGTGCACACCTGCCCGTCGCCGGCCAGGCACTGGTCACAGCTGCCGCACGCGCAGACGAACGGCGTCGTGACCCGGGGTCCCGGTGCCCAGTCACGGACATCGGTGCCCACCTCGGCCACGGTCCCCGCGAGCTCGTGCCCGGGCACGTGCGGCAGCTGCTGGATGTCCGCGTCGTGCCCCAGCCAGCCGTGCCAGTCGCTGCGGCACATCCCGGTGGCGGCGACGCGTACGACCGCCGCGTCGGGTGGGCAGACCGGTGCGTCCACCTCGCGCACCGCGAGCGGGCCGCCGAAGGCGTCGTACACGACTGCGCGCATCCGCCCACCACTCACGTGTTGACGTCACCACTCACGTGTGGCCACCCGTGAGCGGTGTGCTTTTCTCAAGGTCCCTTGGGAAAACGGCAGCGGGCGGCAGCCCGCTCAGTCGACGGTCCAGGTGTCCTTGCCGGCGATCAGCGCGGCCAGGTCACCCTCGCCCTCGGTGTCCTTCGCGGTCTGCACCTGGGTACGGGCCAGGTCGTCGTAGGTCGGGCGCTCGACCTGGCGGAAGATGCCGATCGGCGACTGCTGCAGCACGCCGGCGTCGGTGAGCCGGGACAGCGCGAACGCGGAGGTGGGGTCGTCGGAGTGCGCGTCGTGCACGGTCAGCGCGTCCACACCGACGTCGGCGACGTCGACCACCTTCATCGAGCCGTTGTCGGGGTCGCGGATCACGCCGAGCGACCCGTCCGGGCCGAAGCGGACCGGCTGGCCGTGCTCCAGCGGGATCACCGCCGCCTCGCGGCTGTCCTTGTCCTTGAACGCGTCGAAGGCGCCGTCGTTGAAGATCGGGCAGTTCTGGTAGATCTCCACCAGTGAGGTGCCGCGGTGGGCGGCGGCCTCGCGCAGCACGCCGGTCAGGTGCGTGCGGTCGGAGTCGATGGTGCGCGCCACGAACGTCGCCTCCGCGCCCAGTGCCAGCGACACCGGGTTGAACGGGGTGTCGACCGAGCCCATCGGCGTGGACTTCGTGACCTTGCCGGTCTCCGACGTGGGGGAGTACTGCCCCTTGGTCAGGCCGTAGATCCGGTTGTTGAACAGCAGGATCGTCATGTTGATGTTGCGCCGCAGCGCATGGATCAGGTGGTTGCCGCCGATCGACAGCGCGTCGCCGTCGCCGGTGACCACCCACACCGAGAGGTCGGAGCGGGTGATCGCCAGACCGGTCGCAATCGCCGGTGCGCGCCCGTGGATCGAGTGCATGCCGTACGTGTCCAGGTAGTACGGGAAGCGCGACGAGCAGCCGATGCCGGAGACGAACACGATGTTCTCGCGCTGGAGACCGAGGTCGGGCAGGAAACCCTGTACCGCGTTCAGCACGATGTAGTCGCCGCAACCGGGGCACCAGCGGACCTCCTGGTCCGACGAGTACTCCTTGCGGGTCTGCTTGTCGTCGTTGGTCGGAACGCCCTCCAGTCCGTCCCGGACCAGCTCCGGAGCGGGCAGGTCGACGGCGGTCATGCGGAGACCCTCCCATCGGTGTCGTCGGCGGCGGGCTCGAGCCCGGCCAGGTGGTCGCGCAGCACGTCGGCGAGCAGAGCCGCCTTGAACGGCATGCCGCTCACCTGCGTGTGGCTCTTGGCGTCGACCAGGTAGCGGCCGCGCAGCAGCAGCGCCAGCTGGCCGAGGTTCATCTCCGGGACGACCACCCGGTCGTAGCGGCCCAGGATGTCGGCGAGGTCGGACGGCATCGGGTTGAGGTGCCGCAGGTGCACCTGTGCGGCCTTGAGCCCGTCGCGACGGACCCGGCGCACCGCGGCGCCGATGGGCCCGTAGGTCGAGCCCCAGCCGATCACCAGCATCCGGGCGCCCTGCCCGATCTCGGCACCGGGGTCGTCGACCTCGGTGGGCGGGAGGCTCTTGGCGATCGCGTCGACCTTGGCCTGCCGGGTGCGGACCATCAGGTCGTGGTTGGCCGGGTCGTAGGAGATGTCGCCGGTGCGGTCGGCCTTCTCCAGCCCGCCGATGCGGTGCATCAGCTCGGGGGTGCCGGGCACCGCCCACGGCCGGGCCAGCGTCTCCTCGTCGCGCAGGTACGGCAGGAACACCTCGGTGCCGTCGGCGTCCTCGCCGTTAGCACCGGTGGCGAAGTCGGGCCGGATCGCCGGCAGCGCCTCGACGTCGGGCAGCTGCCACGGCTCGGAGCCGTTGGCCAGCGAGCCGTCGGACAGCAGCATCACCGGCGTGCGGTAGGTGACCGCGATCCGTACCGCCTCGAGCGCCGCATCGAAGCAGTCGGCCGGCGAGCGCGGTGCCACGACCGGCAGCGGCGCCTCGCCGTTGCGGCCGAACAGCGCCTGCAGCAGGTCGGCCTGCTCGGTCTTGGTGGGCAGGCCGGTGCTGGGCCCGCCGCGCTGGATGTCGCACACCAGCAGCGGCAGCTCGAGCATCACCCCGAGCCCGATGGTCTCGGCCTTCAGGGCGACGCCGGGTCCGGACGTCGTGGTGACGCCGAGGGAGCCGCCGAACGCCGCACCCAGCGCCGCACCCACCCCGGCGATCTCGTCCTCGGCCTGGAAGGTGGTCACGCCGAAACGCTTGTGCTTGGACAGCTCGTGCAGCACGTCCGAGGCCGGCGTGATCGGGTACGAGCCCAGGAACAGCGGCAGCCCGGACTGGCGGCTCGCGGCGATCAACCCGTAGGCCAGCGCCGCGTTGCCGGTGATGTTGCGGTAGCGGCCGGTCGCCATCGACGCGGGCTTGATCTCGTACTTGACCGCGAACGCCTCGGTGGTCTCGCCGAAGTTCCAACCGGTGCGGAACGCGGTCACGTTGGCGTCGCGCAGGGTCGGCTTCGCGGCGAACCGGGTGGTGAGGAACTCGATCGTCGGCTCCGTCGGCCGCCCGTACATCCACGACAGCAGCCCGAGGGCGAACATGTTCTTGGCCCGGGCGGAGTCCTTGCGGGACAGCCCGAACTCCTTGACCGCCTCGACGGTCAGCGACGTCAGGTCGACGTCGTGCAGGGCGAAGGGCTCGAGCGTGCCGTCCTCGAGCGGGTTCTCGGTGTAACCCGCCTTGGTGAGGTTGCGGGCCGAGAAGTCGTGGGTGTCGACGATGATCGTCGCACCCCGCGGCACGTCGGCCAGGTTGGCCCGGAGCGCGGCCGGGTTCATGGCGACGAGCACGTCGGGCGCATCACCCGGCGTGAGGATGTCGTGGTCGGCGAAGTGCACCTGGAAGCTCGAGACGCCGGCCATGGTGCCGGCCGGAGCGCGGATCTCGGCGGGGAAGTTCGGGAGCGTCGAGAGGTCGTTGCCGAACGCTGCCGTCTCCTGGGTGAACCTGTCGCCGGTGAGTTGCATGCCGTCGCCGGAGTCGCCGGCGAATCGAATGATGACGCGATCTAGCTGCTTGACCTGCCTGGTCACGCGGGTCCTCTTCCCGGCGGGGGGTCGGCCGGTCGGGCCGCTTGCGCCCCGCGCGTATGCGGATGTGTGCCGCCCACCATCGTAGGCGGGTCAGGCCAACTTGCTCACCTCTGTCCGCGGTGCGGCAGGGGCGAGTTCCGTCACGTGGCCCGGATTCGCGGCCCGTCAGCCCGGCTTCGCGAGGTTCTGCAGCCGGACCTGGCCGCGGGCCACCAGGCGGTCCCCGTCGTCGTGCGTCTCGACCACCCACACCTGCTGCGAACGGCCCCGGTGCACCGGGGTGGCGCGCGAGCGCAGCGGCCCGGTGCGTACTGCCCGGTAGAAATCGGTGGTGTTGGACACGCCCACGACCGTGCCCCGGTCGCCGAACCACAGCCCGGCGCCGATGCTGGCCAGCGTCTCGACCACGGTGCTGTGCGCACCGCCGTTGACCAGCCCGTACGGCTGGTGCAGGTGGGTATCGGCCTCCCACTCGCCCACGACCTCGTCGCCGTCGGCGAGGGCGACGCGCAGCCCCAGGTGGTCGGCGAACGGGCCGAGCGAGGCTCCCGCTCGCAGATCGACCGGGTCAGGCATCGTCGAGGGCGGCGCGCTCGTCGTCGGTCAGCACCAGGTCGGCCGCCTCGACCGAGCTGCGGATCGACTCGGGCCGGCTGGCGCCGGGAATCGGCACCACCCGGTCGGACAGGCCGAGCAGCCAGGCCACCGCGACCTGCTGCGGGCTGGCGCCGTGCGCCGCCGCGACGGACGCGAACGCCGAGTGCCGGTCGCCGAGCTCGGCGGCCTCGCGCATGCCGCCGAGCGGGCTCCAGGGCAGGAACGCCAGGCCGAGCTCGTCGCACACCCTGACCTCGGGCAGGCTGGAACGGAACGTGGGCGACAGCTGGTTCTGCACGCTCACCAGGCTGGTGCCGAGGACCCGCTGCGCGGTGCGGATCTGGTCGGGATCGACGTTGGAGAGGCCGATCCGCTGCACCAGACCGGCCTGGACCAGCTCCGCGAGCCCGCCCAGCGTCTCCTCGTACGGCACCCGCGGGTCGGGACGGTGGTGCTGGTAGAGCCCGATCGCCTCGACCTGGAGCGTGCGCAGCGACGCCTCCGCCGCCCGGCGCAGGTGCTCGGGGCGGCCGTCCTGGCTCCAGCGGCCGTCGGGCGCACGGGTGGAGCCGCCCTTGGTGGCGACCAGCACGTCGGAGGTGTCGCCGCCGTACGACGCCAGTGCCGCCGCGACCACCTGCTCGTTGTGCCCCGGCATGAAGTCGACCTCGCTCGTCGTGTACGCGTCCGCCGTGTCGATCAGCGTGACGCCCGCGTCCAGGGCCGCGTGCACCGTCGCCTCGGCCCGCTCGGCGTCGGGGATCGGGTCGACCGAGAACGGCATCGCGCCGAGCCCCACGGCGCTGACCTGCCGGTCACCGATGCTGCGCTGCTGCACGTACGCCTCCCACGACTCGACCTGTCACCGCCTGGTGAGCCTATGACTCAACCAGAAGGTGACAACCGCGCGTCTCGGGATCAGACCGTGCCCGACTCCCACCACCACGACTGCGACCCGTACGGGTACTCGACCCGGCTGTCGCAGTGCTGCCACGAGTGCGTGTAGGCCTCCAGGCCGGAGAAGCCGCAGGTCTCGGCGACCCGGTAGGTCTGGAGGGTCGTGCGCCCGGAGACGACGACGTCGGCGGCCACGCCGTAGACGTGCATGGAGTTGCTCGCGCCGCCCACGCTCGCGTTGTGGGCGATCGAGCGGAAGCCGGAGTTGACCGTCACCGCGGAGCCGCCGGACTTCAGCCGCAGCGCCTCCAGCTTGTACATCAGCCGCCGCACGTTCTCCTGCACGGTGGCGGCGCCGACCTTGCCGCCGGAGAAGCCGCTGCCGTCCTTGGAGTGGAACTCCGCGTACTCGAAGTGCGCGGTGGAGCCGTCGCCGCTCTCCAGCGCGTTCAGGGCACCGTGGGTCGACGGCCCGGCGACGCCGTCGGCGGCGAGACCGTACGCTCCCTGCAACCGGATGACGGCAGCCTTGGTGCCCGGGCCGAACGCGCCGTCCACCGCCACGTAGGTCTGCTGGGCGGAGTCGGCGGCCCACCCGGCGACCCGAACCTGCAGCTCGGCGACGTCGGCGCCCGACGACCCCTCGGCCAGGGTGCGGCTCCAGGGGTACGCCGCGGCGGGACCGGCGAGCGCGGCCGCGAGACCGACACCCGCGGGCAGGGCCACGGCGCCCCTCAGCAGCGTGCGGCGGGACAGCGGACGGTTCATCGCGGACCTCCCAGTGGACGGATGTCCCGACGCTAGGCGGACAAAGGGTCACGAACCATGACTAATGACCCCCTGGAGTCCTACCGTCGAGTCGACGTCCGGACCCCAGAGGAGGCCATTCATGCCCGGCACCGACCGAACCCCTCGCCCCCACCGCCGCACCGTGCTGCGCGCCGGCGTCCTCGCCGGAGCCACGGCGGCGGTCGGACCGTTCCAGCTCCGGCTCGCGCCCGCTGCCCTCGCGGCCCCAGCGGTCGCCGACTGCGCGACGTGGGGCGCCGAGCCGCCGCGCGGCACCATCGAGCACGTCGCGCCGCCGACCACGCTGGTCGTGCACCACACCGCGAGCGCGAACAGCACCGACTACTCCGAGGCGCACGCGCACCAGCTGGCCCGCGACATCCAGCAGTGGCACTTCGGCAACGGCTGGATCGACAGCGGGCAGCAGCTGACCATCAGCCGTGGTGGCTACGTCATGGAGGGGCGGCACGAGAGCCTCGGCGCGGTGTCCAGCGGCACCAGCCACGTGCTCGGCGCGCACGTCGGCGGGTTCAACACCACCTGCATCGGCATCGAGAACGAGGGCACCTACACGTCCGTGGGGCCCACCCAGGCCCTGTGGGACTCGCTGGTGGAGACGAGCGCGTGGATCTGCGGGCAGTACGGCATCGCCTCGTCGTCGATCCTCGGGCACCGGGACTTCAACGCGACCGAGTGCCCCGGCGAGGTCCTCTACGGCATGCTGCCGGACCTGCGGGCGGCGGTCGGCGCCAGGTTCGGCGAGCGCGTCGCCGGTGCTGCGCACTCGTGGCCGACGCTGCGTCGTGGGGACCGGGGCACCCGGGTCCGTGCGGTGCAGCACCTGCTGCGCCAGGGCGGGCAGCCGGTGGCGGTCGACGGCGTCCTCGACGGCGCGGACGTCGCAGCCGTGCGCGCCTTCCAGCGGGTGCGCCGGTTGCCGGTCGACGGGATCGTCGGGCCGCGTACCTGGGAGTCGATCGTCACCACCGTGATGGTGGGCAGCCACCGGCCGCACGCCGGGGCGGACCGGGCGGTGCGCGCGGCCCAGCTGCTGCTGGCCGACCGTGGCTACGCGGTGTCCGTCGACGGGCGGTTCACGGGACGTACCGCTGCCGCGGTGTCGGCCTTCCAGACCGACCGTGGGATCGCCGCCGACGGCATCGTCGGACCGGCCACCTGGAGCCGGCTGCTCGGCTGAGCCGGGTCAGCGCCCGGCGAAGCCGGGCGGCGCGGGTGTGTCATGGCCGGAGAGGGAGCCCGCCGGCGTGACGAACCCGATCGCGGTTGCGGCCACGACGATGACGAAGGTCGCGAGCCTGGTGCGGGTGGGCATCGGGCGCTCGGGTCGCATGCCCTCACGCTGACCGCCCGACGTGACGCCGCGGCGTGCTCCGTACTGCGTCCAGGTGAACGTCCGACGTCTCGTCCGCGGGGTCAGGGCGGCCCGAGATGCGAACTCGCCCTCCCTGGCGCACTGTGCGCAGTGAGCGCAGCGGGGCGCTCATTGCCCTGGGGAGGGACCGATGTCTGACAGGAAGCCTGTCCGATGGCTGGCCGGCCACGCGAAGGTGGGGATCAAGGAGCTGCCGAGCAACGTCTCGTGGGCGCTGTCCAAGGCCCTCGCTGGGCCGGCTGAGAACGCCGCCTCCAGTGCCCGCGACGGCGTCCGCGGCGTGTCGGCGACTGTCCGCGACGCCATACCCGGTGGGTCGGACTCGCTCGAGGCACGGCTGACGCGAGCCAGGGAGGCCGCGGACCGGGCCCAGCGGCTCGAGGAGGAGGCGCTCGCCGAGGCGCGGCACGCCAAGGAGCTCAGCGACCGCGCCGGAGCCGTGTCGACGGAGGGCAAGCGCCGGGTACGCGACGCCGAGCGCCGGGCGACAGAGAAGGTCGATGCCGAGGTGGCGGAAGCCCGCCGGAAGGCGGACGAGCAGGTGGAGGCGAGCCGGGCCCGCGCGCAGGAGGAGGCGGACGGATCGGTGCGCGAGGTGGCCGACGAGGTCCACAAGGACGAGGAGCAGGCACGAGCGGAGGCCGAGAAGGCTCAGGAGCTCGCCCGGTCCAGGATCGCCGAGGCCACGGAGCAGATGGCCGAGGCCCGCCGGCTGGCCGACGAGGCCGTGCAGGCGGCTCAGCAGGCGGCTGCGGAGGCGCAGCAGCGAGCAGAGGACCTGGCCGGCGAGGCCCGCGAGCAGGCCGCCGGCGTGGACGAGCAGGTGGCCGAGGCCACGCAGGTGCAGAAGGACGCCGCGTCGCACGCGAAGGACATCCGTAAGCAGCTGCGGGGCAAGGACGTGCCGGACGACCTCGGCGAGCTGACCCGCAAGGACCTCCTCGACCTCGCCACGACACTCGACGTCAGCGGCCGGTCGACCATGAACAAGTCCGAGCTGGTCAGCGCCATCGACGCGCAGTCCAAGAAGCGCGGCTGACCGTCCGGCTGACCGTCGGCTGACCGTCAAGGAGGGACAACGACATGGTGTGGTTCACGAGGAAGAGCAAGTGGCAGAAGGCCACCGATCCGCTGCGCGGGCGCGTACCGGGCCGGGCTGCGGTCAAGTCGGGAGCGGTGGCGGCGGGAGCGGCGCTCGGGGTCACCATGGCGAGCTCCATCGTCTCCGCGGCGCGCAAGAAGCTGTCGCAGTCGTGAAGCTCAGGACCGTGGCCTTCTTCGGCGCCGGCTACGTACTGGGCTCGAGAGCGGGACGTGAGCGATATGCCCAACTGGTTGCGCTGGCTCACAAGGCGTCGGCACGGCTCGACGAGTTCAGCGGTGCACGGGGACCGACGGCGACACCCGACGCCGGCCAGGGCTCTCACCGCAACTCCTGACCCGGAGGGCAGGCTGCCCGAGGGCGTGGGGGTGGAGGCACACCTGCTCGCCCGGCTGCTCGGCATGCCGTTGCTGCGCGTCCACGCCGACGTCCTGCTGGTTCCGGTACGGCTGCGCGACGACCCGCCGCCGGCAGCGCCGTGGGGGGAAAGGGCCCGGCCGGTCCGGGCCGTCACCCGGCCGGTCGCGCCGGCGCGGAGCCCGGGCGACCCCGAGCGGACGGGCCTGGACGAGGCGCGGCGGCTCGTCCTGGAGTGCGAGCGCGACCTGCAGGCGCTGCCCCCCGCGCGACACCTGAACGATCCGACTCCGTGACGGCCGGGACCGTCAGGAGGTCGGATCGTCCGGGGAGGGGAGGCCGGCCTGCTCGCGGTAGGCGGCGGCCTCCTCCGGCGTGATCGCGGTGGACAGCTCCTGCCACTCCAGCCAGGACAGGAAGCCGTACCGCGGGTAGCTGCCGGCGCGCACCCCGTCGGCCATCATCGGACCGGCCTCCAGGGCACTGGCCCGGATCTTGGCGTGCTGCTCGGGCCGGCGCGCGAGCACATGGCCGAGCTGGCGGGCGGTGCGCCGCGCCTGCTCGGCCTCCTCCGGCTTCGGCGGCCGGTCGGTCTCCACCGAGCTCTTCCCGAGGTCGCTGATCGCCCCCTTCCAGTCGGCCACGAACTCGCGTGCACCACGGATCGCCGCTCCGGGCAGCCACACGGCGGTACGCACCGGCGCCAGGACCGCCTCGGTCTGCTGCCAGAACCGGGTCGCGACCTCGCGGTACGGCTCCAGCTCGGTGCAGGCCAGCTCGACGTCGACCGCGGTGACCTGGCCGGTCGCCGGGTCGATCAGCACCGGCAGGTGCACCTCGGCCGGCAGCTCGGCCCAGGGGCCGTAGTTGGTGCCGGCGTAGCGCAGCACGATGCGCAGCCAGTTCGGGATCCGGGCCTTCACCCGTTGGTGGTCGGCGGCGCGGGTGTCGGACAGGCCGGGGACGGAGGGCACGACCAGCACCGACTCGCGTACCCGTGACTTCGCCCGGAAGTTGTTGACGTTGCCGCCCTCGGCCAGGCCGTCGTCGCCGCCGCTGATCGATCCGGGCACCACATAGGCCCGGCCGGGGACGGCGGTACGGCTCACCGCAGCGTCATCGGTAGTTCACGAACTGCACGGCGAAGTCGTACTCCTGGCTCTTGACCAGGGCGATGACCTCCTGCAGGTCGTCGCGCTTCTTGCTGGTGACCCGCAGCTCGTCACCCTGGACCTGCACCTTGACGCCCTTGGGGCCCTCGTCCCGGATCAGCTTGCCGATCTTCTTGGCCTGTTCCTGGCTGATGCCCTGCGACAGCGAGGCGTCGATCTTCACCTCGCGCCCGGACTGCCGCGGCTCGCCGGCCTCCAGCGCCTTGAGGGAGACCCCGCGCTTGACCAGCTTGCCCTTGAACACGTCCAGGGCGGCCAGGGCCCGCTCCTCGGCGTTGGCGCTGATCTCGACACCGTTGTCGCCGTGCCAGGCGATGGAGGTGCCGGTGTTCTTGAAGTCGAACCGCTGCGAGATCTCCTTGGCCGCCTGGTTGAGAGCGTTGTCGACCTCCTGCCGGTCGACCTTGCTCACGATGTCGAAGCTGGAGTCGGCCGCCATGCTTGTCCTCCCGGTGATGAGCGCTGGTGCGTGGGCTATCGTTCTGTGCCGCCGGACCCCGATCGTACGGGGCGCGCGGCACCCGGCAGGTTGCCCGAGCGGCCAAAGGGAGCTGACTGTAAATCAGCCGGCACAGCCTTCGCAGGTTCGAATCCTGCACCTGCCACCAGCCGGACGAGGCGGGGGTCGGCTGACCCCCGCCGCCGATTTCGGGCGGGGCGCGGCCTCTGTGTATCCTCTGAGGTCGCCCGCCCCTTTAGCTCAGTCGGCAGAGCGTCTCCATGGTAAGGAGAAGGTCTACGGTTCGATTCCGTAAAGGGGCTCTGGGTCCGCTCCTCACCGGCGCCGCCGGCGGCACGGTCCCGGTGGCGGGGTAGCTCAGGCGGTCAGAGCACACGGCTCATAATCGTGGTGTCGCGGGTTCGAGTCCCGCCCCCGCTACGCACGACGCACGACACGGCACCATCGACGCTTACGTAAAGAGGCAACCTCGTGGCCAGCAAGAGCTCCGACGTCCGACCGAAGGTCACCATGGCCTGCACGGTGTGCAAGGAGCGCAACTACATCACCAAGAAGAACCGCCGCAACGATCCCGACCGGCTGGACCTGAAGAAGTTCTGCCCGCGGTGCGGCAAGCACACCGACCACCGCGAGACCCGCTGACGCAGGCGGACGATCGCGCCGTGGCTCTCGACCCCGGTCTGGCCGGGCGTACGTTCGCGCCCACCCCGCCCTACGACGTGAGCCGTGCCGACGTGGCGCGCTTCGCCGCCGCGATCGGGGAGACCGACCCGGTGCACACCGACCCCGACCTGGCGCGGTCCCGGGGGCACCGCGACGTCCCGGCGCCGGCCACGTTCCCGATCGTCGTCGCCTTCGACGCGATGCAACGGCTGCTCACCGACCCCGACGTCGGCATCGAGCTGCGCAACGTCGTCCACGCCGAGCAGCGGTTCGAGAGCTCCCGCCCGGTCTACGCCGGCGACGTGCTGACCGCGACGCTGACCGTCGAGTCGGTACGTACCGCGGCCGGGACCGACCTGGTCGCCACCAGCAGCGCGATCACCGACGCCGACGGCGAGCACGTCTGCACCGCCCGCGCCTCGCTGGCGCACCGCACCCCCGAGACCGAGGCCGGCTGATGGGCGCGCCGGCGGAGGAGCTCGTCGAGGGCAAGGCGCTTCCCACGAAGACGTACCGGATCACCCGCGCGGACCTGATCGCCTACGCCGGCGCCAGCGGCGACCACAACCCGATCCACTGGTCCGACCGCGTCGCCACCGCGGTGGGCCTGCCCGGTGTCATCGCCCACGGCATGTTCACGATGGCGCTGGGCGGACGGGCCCTGGCCGCGTGGGCCGGCGACCCGGCGCGGGTGCGCGAGTACGGCGTCCGCTTCACCCGCCCTGTCGTCGTGCCGGACGACGACGAGGGGGTCGAGATCACCGTGGACGGCGTCGTCGGCACCATCGCCGACGGTCGCGCGCGGGTGGACCTCACCGTGGCCAGCGCGGGCACGAAGGTGCTCGGCCAGGCGCGGGCGAGCGTTGCCGTCGGTGACTGACCCGAGGGCCGGGCGCCCGACGACGTTCGCGGAGCTCACCACGCTGCGGCTCGGCGGTCCGGCCCCCCGGATGGTCGAGGCGGCCGACGAGCAGTCGCTCGTCGACGCCGTCTCCACGGCCGACGCCGCCGGCGAGCCGGCGCTGGTGGTGGCCGGCGGCAGCAACCTCGTCGTCGCCGACGAGGGGGTCGCCGGCCCGGTCGTGCTGGTACGTACCCGGGGCGTGCACGTCGAGTCCGACCTGTGCGGCGGAGCGATGGTCCGGGTGGCCGCCGGGGAGGACTGGGAGCCGCTGGTCGCCCGTGCCTGCACCGACGGCTGGGTCGGCATCGAGGCGCTGTCCGGCGTCCCGGGCTCGGTCGGCGCGACGCCGGTGCAGAACGTCGGCGCGTACGGACAGGACGTCGCCCAGACCATCGCGCAGGTGCGTACGTGGGACCGGGTCGAGCACCGGCGGCGGACGTTCGCGGGGCCGGAGTGCGGGTTCGGTTACCGGACCAGCCGCTTCAAGGCCGACCCCGGCCGCTTCCTGGTGCTCGAGGTGACGTTCCAGCTGCCGCTCGGGGACCTGTCCGCGCCGGTTGACCTACGCCGAGCTGGCCCGCCGGCTCGGTGTGCAGGTGGGCGAACGCCGGCCGCTGGCCGAGGTGCGCGACGCGGTGCTCGCGCTGCGCGCCGGCAAGGGCATGGTGCTCGACCCCGACGACCACGACACCTGGAGCGCCGGCTCGTTCTTCACCAACCCGGTGGTCGCCGCCGAGACCGCGGACGCGCTCCCTGCCGAGGTGCCCCGCTGGCGGCAGCCGGACGGCACGGTGAAGGTGAGTGCCGCGTGGCTGATCGAGCGCTCCGGCTTCGGCAAGGGCTACGGCACCGGTCCGGCGCGGATCTCGACCAAGCACACGCTGGCGCTGACCAACCGCGGCGGCGCCCGTACTGCCGACCTGCTCGCCCTGGCCCGCGAGGTGCGCGACGGCGTACGCGAGCGGTTCGGGATCGTGCTGGTCAACGAGCCCGTCACCGTCGGCTGCACCCTCTGACCCGCTGCCGCCGCGAGACCGGCTGCCGGCGACGCCACCGCCGCGGCTTCCCCCGCGAAACCCGAGGTTCCCGCGCGTCACAACCCGCGGGGAGCTTCGGTTTCCCAAGGTCACTTGGGAAACCGGACCCCGTCAGCCCGTGAGCCAGCCGTCCACGCGCCGGAGCAGGTCGTCGCGCACGTCGGTGGGCGCGCAGGACGCCCGCACCGACATCCGGGCGAGCTCGGCGAGGGCGGGGTCGGACATCTCGTGGGCGGCCCGCACGACGGCGTACTGGCCGGCGAGCCGGGAGCCGAACAGCAGCGGGTCGTCGGCCCCGAGGGCGATGGGGACCCCGGCCTCGAGCAGCACCGGCACCGGCACCTCCTGCAGGGTGGAGTAGACCCCGAGCGAGACGTTGGAGACCGGGCAGACCTCGAGCGTCACGCCGGAGTCGACCACCCGGGCCAGCACCGCGGGGTCCTCGACGGCGCGGACGCCATGGCCGAGCCGGTCGGGGTGCAGGGCGCTCAACACGCCGTCCACGCTCGCGGCCCCGCGCAGCTCGCCGCCGTGCGGCACGCTGGCCAGCCCCGCGTCGCGGGCGATGGCGAACGCGCGGGCGAACTCGTCGGTACGGCCGCGGCGCTCGTCGTTGGACAGGCCGAACCCCACCACCCCGCGCCCGGCGTACTGCGCGGCGAGCCGGGCCAGCGTGCGGGCGTCCATCGGGTGCCGGGTGCGGTTGGCGGCGACCACCACCGCCATCGGCAGCCCGGTCTCCTCCCCGGCGGCCTGGACCGCGTCCAGCACCAGGTCGGTGAACGCGGTGATGCCGTCGAAGCGCGCGGCGTAGCCCGAGGGGTCGACCTGGATCTCGGTCCAGCCGGACCCGTCGGCCACGTCGTCCTCGGCCGCCTCGCGCACCAGCCGGCGTACGTCGTCCTCGGTGCGCAGCACCGACCGGGCCACGTCGTAGAGCCGCTGGAAGCGGAACCAGCCCTTCTCGTCGGCCGCCGAGAGCACCGGCGGCCAGTCCTCCCGCAGGGCCGGAGGCAGCCGGATGCCGTCGCGGTCGGCGAGCTCGACCAGGGTGGCGTGGCGCATCGACCCGGTGAAGTGCAGGTGCAGGTGCGCCTTCGGCAGGTCGCGCAGCGGGCGGCGGCCCGCCCCGTCGGCCACCGGGCTCAGGCGCCGGTGCCGATCAGCTTCTGCAGCCGGCCGACGCCCTCGACCAGGTCGTCGTCGCCCAGCGCGTACGACATCCGTACGTACCCGGGTGTGCCGAACGCCTCGCCCGGCACCACCGCGACCTCGGCCTGCTCGAGCAGCAGCTCGGCGAGCTCGGTGGAGGTCGCCGCCGCGCGGCCCCCGATCTCGCGGCCGAGCACGCCCTGCACCGACGGGTAGACGTAGAACGCGCCCCGCGGCACCGGGCAGACGACCCCGTCGATCTCGTTCAGCATGGACACGATCGTGCGCCGGCGGCGGTCGAACGCCTCGCGCATCATCGCGACCGCCGAGAGGTCGCCGGTGAGCGCGGCGACGGCGGCCCGCTGCGCGACGTTCGAGACGTTGGAGGTGGCGTGCGACTGCAGGTTGGTCGCCGCCTTGACCACGTCGGCGGGGCCGAGCAGCCAGCCGACCCGCCAGCCGGTCATCGCGTACGTCTTGGCCACCCCGTTGACGACCACGCACCGGTCGGCCAGCTCCGGCACCGCGACCGGGAGCGACACCGCCTCTGCGCCGTCGTAGACGAGGTGCTCGTAGATCTCGTCGGTGAGGACCCACAGGCCGTGCTCGACCGCCCAGCGGCCGATCGCCTCGACCTGCTCGCGGGGGTAGACCGCGCCGGTCGGGTTCGACGGCGAGCAGAACAGCAGCGTGGTGGTGCGGTTGGTGCGGGCGGCCTCCAGCTGGTCGACCGTGACCAGGTAGTCCTGCGTCTCGTCGGCGGCGACCTCCACCGGCACCCCACCCGCGAGCCGGATCGACTCCGGGTACGTGGTCCAGTACGGCGCCGGCAGCAGCACCTCGTCACCCGGGTCGAGCAGGGTCGCGAACGCCTCGTACACCGCCTGCTTGCCGCCGTTGGTCACCAGCACCTGGCCGGGCGTCACCTCGTAACCGGAGTCGCGTGCCGTCTTCGCGACGATCGCGGCCTTCAGCTCGGGCAGCCCGCCGGCCGGGCTGTAGCGGTGGTTGCGCGGGTCGCGGCACGCCTCGACGGCGGCCGCGACGATGGGGTCGGGCGTGGCGAAGTCGGGCTCGCCGGCGCCGAAGCCGATCACCGGCCGGCCGGCCGCCTTCAGCGCCTTGGCCTTCGAGTCGACCGCGAGCGTTGCCGACTCGGCGATGCCGCCGATGCGCGCCGACACGCGGCGGGTGTCTCCGGGACTGGGAACGGGGCTGGGAGCGGGGCCGGGGGCGGACTGGGCAGCCATGGGACCATCGTGTCACCCGCACCCGGCCCCGGACGATCCGACCGGCTGAGTGCCGGGGCCGACGCCTGGTCGGAGCGTGCACGGGTGGGGGTCGCCGGTTCGACGGGGGCCGTGGCCACCCCGTAGACTCGGGGGTCGGTGGATCGAGCACCAGTGGTCGTCATGCCCGCATGCGGCCGGTTCCGCCGCCCAGGGCACTAGCTCAACTGGCAGAGCATCGGTCTCCAAAACCGAAGGTTGGGGGTTCGAGTCCCTCGTGCCCTGCGAGACCCGGACCGACGAACGCAGGACTGACGACAGGGGCAGGTGGCAGCGATGAGCGATACCCGCTCGAGGACCCCGGTGAGGAGCGACGGCGAGCGGCCGCGTACCTCTCCCGGGTTGTTCCTGCGCCAGGTCATCGCCGAGCTGCGCAAGGTGGTGTGGCCCACTCAGCAGCAGGTGATCACCTACTTCTTCGTGGTGCTGGTGTTCGTCGCCGTGATGATGGCCTATGTCGCGGGACTGGACTTCGGCTTCGGCAAGCTGGTGTTCAAGGTCTTCGGCTGATCACCCGGAGTCCGAGCGGGTGCGATGCAGGTCCAGCAACAGGTACGAGCAACAACCCAGTGAAGGTGGCGGAAACCGACGTGTCCCAGCCGTTCGACGAGGCTCCCGGGCCTGACGAGCAGTCCGTCGCGCACAGCGACGACCCGCTGCGTACCGAGGCGGAGCGCGAGGGCGACCCCGACCACGAGCAGGACAACGACCAGGACGTCGTGGTCTCCGAGGTCGATGCCGGTCTCGACGCCGCGTCCGACGACCTCCAGCACGACGCGGAGGTCGCCGCGGTCGCCGACGACGCCACCGCACCCGAGGTGGCCGACGAGCTCGTCGCAGCCGACGTCCCCACCGACACCGCTGCCGAGGACCTCGCGGTGCAGACCCCCGACCCGGTCGCCGACCAGGCGGTCGAGGCCGCCGCCGACGACAGCAGCGAGGCCGAGTCGGCAGCCGTCGACGCCGCGTCCGACGCCGCTGACGTGGCCGCCGAGGAGGCCGCCGTGCAGGTCGAGGAGCCGGTGGCCGGCGTCGACGACCCGGGCGACCCGGTCCAGGAGTTCCGCGAGCTGCTGCACTCCCAGCCCGGCGACTGGTTCGTCGTGCACACCTACTCCGGCATGGAGAACCGGGTGAAGACCAACATCGAGAGCCGGATCGGCTCGCTGAACATGGAGGACTTCATCTACGAGGTGACGGTGCCGACCGAGGAGGTGGCCGAGATCAAGAACGGCCAGCGCCGCATGGTCAAGCGCACCGTTCTCCCCGGCTACGTGCTGGTCCGGATGGACCTCACCGACGAGTCCTGGGCGGCCGTGCGGCACACGCCGTCGGTCACCGGCTTCGTGGGCCACAGCCACCAGCCCGTGCCGCTGAGCCTGGCCGAGGTCGAGTCGATGCTCGCCCCCGCCGTCGAGGCACAGGCCGCGGCTGCGATCGCCAGCGAGAGCGGCGAGTCCCCGGCGGCGGCGAAGAAGTCGCCCAAGGTGGAGTTCTCCGACTTCTCGGCCGGCGACTCGGTCATGGTGGTCGACGGGCCGTTCGCGACCCTGCACGCGACCATCACCGAGATCAACATCGACGCCCAGCGGGTCAAGGCGCTGGTCGAGATCTTCGGCCGGGAGACCCCGGTCGAGCTCAGCTTCACCCAGATCCAGCGGGACTGACGGCCGACCCGGTCACACCACCGTCCCGTACGACGAAAGACGAAGGACCCAGAACATGCCTCCGAAGAAGAAGGTCGCTGCCCTGGTCAAGGTGCAGCTGCAGGCCGGCCAGGCCACGCCCGCTCCCCCGGTGGGGACGGCGCTCGGCCCGCACGGCGTGAACATCATGGAGTTCTGCAAGGCGTACAACGCTGCGACAGAGACCATGCGCGGCAACGTCATCCCGGTGGAGATCACGATCTTCGAGGACCGGTCGTTCACGTTCATCACCAAGACCCCGCCGGCCGCCGAGCTGATCAAGAAGGCCGCCGGCGTGGACAAGGGGTCGTCGATCCCGCAGAAGGACAAGGTCGGCCGGCTCACTCGTGCGCAGGTGCGGGAGATCGCGACCACGAAGCAGCCCGACCTCAACGCCAACGACATCGACGCCGCGATGAAGATCGTCGAGGGCACCGCCCGTTCGATGGGCGTCACGGTCGAGCGCTGAGCCACCCCCGACCGGGTACCGTCGACAGCAGGTCAACACAGAACAGTCAACACAGCAGTACGTGGCAGGGCGGCTGACGCGCCCGACGACCACACCCTGGTGAGAGGAACCAGACATGAAGCGCAGCAAGAGCTACCGCGAGACCGCGGAAAGGATCGACCTCGACTCCCTGTACACCCCGCTGCAGGCGGTACGGATCGCCAAGAGCGGCAAGGTGGCGAAGTTCGACCAGACCGTCGACGTCGCCATGCGGCTCGGGGTCGACCCGCGCAAGGCCGACCAGATGGTCCGCGGCACGGTGAACCTGCCGCACGGCACCGGCAAGACCGCACGGGTGCTGGTGTTCGCCACCGGCGACAAGGCCGAGGCCGCGCGGGAGGCCGGCGCCGACCACGTGGGTGCGGACGACATGGTCGAGAAGGTGTCCGGCGGCTGGCTCGACTTCGACGCCGTGGTCGCGACCCCCGACATGATGGGCAAGGTCGGCCGGCTGGGCCGGGTGCTCGGTCCGCGCGGGCTGATGCCCAACCCGAAGACCGGCACCGTGACGCCTGACGTCGCCAAGGCGGTCGGCGAGATCAAGGGCGGCAAGATCGAGTTCCGGGTCGACCGGCACGCCAACCTGCACTTCATCATCGGCAAGGCCTCGTTCTCCGAGGAGCAGCTGACGGAGAACTACGTGGCGGCGCTGGACGAGGTGCTGCGACTCAAGCCGGCCAGCTCCAAGGGCCGCTACCTGCGCAAGGTCACCCTGTCGACGACCATGGGCCCGGGCGTCCCGATCGATCCCGGCAAGGCGCGCCTCACGACCAGCGACGACTGAGTGCCGCAGCACCGACACGATCCCCTGGGGGAGACAGCATGAGGACCTCGCGCGCCAAGGCCGTGCTCGCATCACTCGTACTGGTGCTGGTGGGCACCGTCACCGCGTGCGGTGGTGGTGACGACGCCGACCAGGCGGACGACCAGAGCACGGCCAGCGAGAGTCCGGAGACGACCGCCGGCGAGACCGAGGAGCCGTCCGACGACGGTGCCGAGCCGGCCGCCGGGGGCGCGGACCTGACCGCCGACAACCTGGCCGTCAGTCTGGTCGAGGCGCAGGCCGAGGCCGGGTCGGTGCACGTGTCGGGCGCGTTCGGCGCCGGGGGTCAGTCGCTGTCGATGACGGGCGACATGCGGACGGGCGATCCCGACGAGCTGGCCATGGACGTGCAGCTCGACATCCCGCAGCTCGGCTCGGGCGTGCGGATGATCCTGGTCGACCAGACCGTCTACATGAACCTCGGCCAGGCGACCGGCAACAAGTACGCGCGGATCGACCTGTCCGACCCGTCCGAACCGCTGGCCCAGCAGTTCGGCCCGCTGCTCGACAGCGCCGACCCCGGCCGCAGCATCGCCGCGCTGGCAGAGGGCCTGGAGAAGCTGGACAAGATCGGCGAGGACCGGGTCGACGGTGTCGCCACGACCCACTACCGCGCCACCGTCGACACCGAGGCGGCGCTCGCGGCCAGCGGCGTGTCCGACACCATGCCCTCGCAGACCGCCGCCCAGCTGCCCAAGACGTTCGCGTACGACCTCTGGGTCGGTGACGACGACGGGCTGATCCGCAGGCTCAGCTTCGACCTGCTCGGCCAGACCAGCACGCTGACGTTCACCGGGTGGGGCGAGCCGGTGCAGATCGAGGCGCCGTCACCCGACGAGATCGCCAAGGCGGGCGGCTTCGCCGGCTGACCCGGCCACCCCCACCCGAACGTTCCGGCCGTACGGTCGCCATGGCGCTCACCTCGTCGGATCGTTCGGCGGGCGGCCGCCGGCCCCTGACCGGAACGATCCGGCCGCACGGTCGTCATGGCGCTCGCCTCGCCGGATCGTTCGGCGGCGGGGCGATTTGGCCGCGCCGCCGCCGGTCACGTACGCTGACCGGGCCGAAGACCGCCGGTCGTCGTGGCGCAAGCCGCGGCCGAAGGCCCGCACCAGCGGGCGACCTGCGTAGGTGTGACGAGACCAGAGGTCCGGACCAGGACTTCCAGCCCCGTGCGCGCCTGCGCCCGGGGCTTGTTGCACTTCCCGGTGTGGTCGGCGGTGGACGCCCCGCGCGCGAACCGCGCGGTTTCCCGCACAGGCCGAGGAAGGAGTGCCATGGCGCGCCCCGACAAGGCAGCAGCCGTCGCCGAGCTCAGCGAGCAGTTCTCGCAGTCGAGCGGCGCGGTGCTGACCGAGTACCGCGGGCTCACCGTGGCGCAGCTGAAGGAGCTGCGCCGCACGCTGGGTGAGAACGCCACGTACGCCGTGGTGAAGAACACGCTGACCAAGATCGCCGCGAAGCAGGCTGGCATCACCGAGTTCGACGAGATGCTCGTCGGCCCGTCCGCCATCGCCTTCATCCACGGCGACGCGGTCGAGACGGCCAAGGGCCTGCGTGACTTCGCCAGGGCCCACCAGCCGCTGATCATCAAGGGCGGTGTGCTCGACGGCAAGCCGCTGTCCGCGGCCGAGATCAACACGATGGCCGACCTGGAGTCCCGCGAGGTGCTCCTGGCCAAGATGGCCGGCGCCATGCAGGCATCGCTGCAGAACGCCGCCTACATGTTCAACGCCCCGCTCGCGCAGGCCGCGCGGGTGCTGGGTGCGCTGCAGGCCCAGCAGGAGCAGGCCGCTCCCGCCGAGCCCGAGGCTGCTGCCGAGCCCGAGGCTGCCGCCGAACCCGAGCCTGACGCTGCCGCCGAACCCGAGCCCGAGGCGGCTGAGCCCGAGCCCGCTGCTGCAGAGCCCGAGCAGGAGGCGCCCGCCGAGGCGTGACCCCGACCACCACCCACCGCACCACGTCTGGAAGGACCGCCACCATGGCGAAGATCGACACCGCTGACCTGCTCGACGCGTTCAAGGAGATGACGCTGCTCGAGCTGAGTGAGTTCGTGAAGGAGTTCGAGGAGACCTTCGGCGTCACCGCCGCCGCGCCCGTCGCGGTCGCCGCCGCGCCGGGTGCCGCCGGTGGCGGCGCCGCCGCGGAGGCCGAGGAGGAGAAGGACGAGTTCGACGTCGTCCTCGAGTCGGCAGGCGAGAAGAAGATCCAGGTCATCAAGGAGGTCCGCGGGCTCACCAGCCTCGGCCTCAAGGAGGCCAAGGAGCTGGTCGAGGCCGCTCCGAAGCCGATCCTGGAGCGGGTCAACAAGGAGGCCGCCGACAAGGCCAAGGACGCGCTCGAGGGCGCCGGGGCCACCGTCTCGGTCGCCTGACCCAGCCGGCCGCCGCGTCCGCGGACGCGCTCGTCACGGGCAGTCACCCCGCCGTGGGTGGCTGCCCGTCGGCGTCCCCGGGGGTGCGTGCCAGACTGACCGGCCGGTAACAAGGGTCCGCGCCGCCCTGCCAGCTCGTAACCCGCGTGTCGTCGGCTCGTTACGCCAGTACGAACCCGCCGACCGGATACCGGCGCGGGTCGATCGGTGCGTCGGTCGGGGCCGAGAGGAGGGTGGGCTGTGGGCGTCGAGATCCGGGTCGACAACCTCACCAAGAGCTTCGGCAAGCAGCTCATCTGGGGTGACGTGAGTCTCACCCTCCCCCCGGGTGAGATCTGCGTGATGCTCGGTCCGTCCGGGACCGGCAAGTCCGTGTTCCTCAAGACCATCATCGGGCTGCTCAAGCCCGACAGCGGCCACGTGCACATCGAGGGCACCGACATCGCGACGTGCAGCGAGCGGGAGCTGTACGACGTGCGCAAGCTGTTCGGCGTGCTGTTCCAGGACGGCGCGATGTTCGGCTCGATGAACCTGTACGACAACGTCGCCTTCCCGCTGCGCGAGCACACCCGCAAGTCCGAGTCCGACATCCGCTCCATCGTCATGGACAAGATGGAGATGGTCGGCCTCGTCGGAGCCGAGATGAAGCTCCCCGGCGAGATCTCCGGTGGCATGCGCAAGCGGGCCGGCCTGGCCCGCGCCCTGGTGCTCGACCCCGAGATCGTGCTGTTCGACGAGCCCGACTCCGGACTCGACCCGGTCCGCACGGCGTACCTCAACCAGCTGATCGTCGACCTCAACGCCCAGATCGAGGCGACCTTCCTCATCGTCACCCACGACGTCAACACCGCGCGCACCGTGCCGGACAACATCGGGCTGCTGTACCACCAGCACCTGGCGATGTTCGGCCCGCGCGAGATGCTGCTGTCCAGCGAGGAGCCGGTCGTGCGGCAGTTCCTCAACGCGCAGCGGATCGGCCCGATCGGCATGAGCGAGGAGAAGGACGCCGACGAGCTGGCGGCCGAGGGTGACCAGGAGCTGCCACCGCTGCCGCCGATCCCGCTGCAGCTGGAGACCTCCGACGGCCAGCCCCGTCCGACCCAGCCCGAGCCAGGCGCCTGGTGCCGCGACAACGACGTGACGCCTCCGCCGGGATCGTTCGAGGGCTACCACGCGGGTGTCGAGGGCGCTCCCCGGTGAGCATGCTGTCGGTGACCCGGCCGATCGGGACGGCGGGCAAGCTGTTCGCCTTCGGTCTCGACGTGCTGCGCGGGCTCTTCCGGCGCCCCTTCCAGGTGCGGGAGTTCCTGCAGCAGGCCTGGTTCATCGCCTCGGTGACGATCATCCCGACTGCGCTCGTCGCCATCCCCTTCGGCGCCGTCATCGCGTTGCAGGTGGGCGGGCTGATCAAGCAGTTCGGTGCCCAGTCGTTCACCGGGTCGGCTGCGGTGCTCGCGGTCGTGCGGGAGGCCGGGCCGATCGCCACCGCGCTGCTCATCGCCGGTGCGGGCGGGTCGGCGATCGCAGCCGACCTCGGCGCGCGCAAGATCCGCGAGGAGCTCGACGCGATGATGGTGCTGGGCATCGACCCGATCCAGCGCCTCGTCGTGCCCCGGGTGCTCGCCTGCATGATGGTGGCCGTCTTCCTCAACGGCCTGGTCAGTGTCGTGGGTGTCGCGGGCGGCTACGTCTTCAACGTGGTCCTCCAGGACGGCACACCAGGGGCCTATCTGGCGTCGTTCACGGCGCTCGCCCAGCTGCCGGACCTCTGGCAGGGCATGCTCAAGGCACTCGTGTTCGGCGCGATCGCCGCCATCGTCGCGTCCTACAAGGGCATGAACGCCGGCGGCGGGCCCAAAGGCGTGGGCGACGCCGTCAACGAGTCGGTCGTCATCACGTTCCTGCTGCTGTTCATCGTCAACTTCGTCATGAGCGCGATCTACTTCCAGCTCGTGCCGCCGAAGGGCGGTTGACGATGGCCGATCTCCGCACCATCTACCGCCGCCCGCTGCAGACCCTCGACCAGATGGGCTCGCAGCTGGAGTTCTACGTCAAGGCGATCGCCTGGACGCCGCGCACTGTGCGCCGCTACCGCAAGGAGATCATGCGGCTGCTGGCCGAGGTGACGCTCGGCTCGGGCGCGCTGGCCGTGATCGGCGGCACGGTGGGCGTCATCACCGCGCTGGCGTTCTTCACGGGCACCGAGGTCGGGCTGCAGGGCTATGCCGCGCTGAACCAGATCGGCACCGCCGCGTTCTCCGGCTTCGTGTCGGCGTACTTCAACACCCGGGAGATCTCTCCGCTGATCGCGGGCATCGCGCTCGCGGCCACCGTCGGGTGCGGCTTCACCGCGCAGCTGGGCGCGATGCGGATCAGCGAGGAGGTCGACGCCCTCGAAGTGATGGCGATCCCGTCGCTGCCGTTCCTGGTCACCACCCGCATCATCGCCGGGCTGATCGCGATCGTGCCGCTGTACGTCATCGGGCTGCTGTCGTCGTACTTCGCGACCCGGCTCACCGTCACGACGTTCTTCGGTCAGAGCGAGGGGACGTACGACCACTACTTCACGTTGTTCCTGCCACCGGGTGACGTGTTGTGGTCGTTCGGCAAGGTGCTCATCTTTGCCGTGCTCGTGATCCTCATCCACTGCTACTACGGCTACTACGCGAGCGGTGGCCCCGCGGGCGTCGGGGTCGCGGTCGGCCGCGCAGTGCGTACGTCGATCGTGGCGATCAACGTCGTCGACCTGTTCCTGTCGATGGCGATCTGGGGCGCCACCACGACCGTCAGGCTGGCGGGTTAGCGGTGGCGACCTCCGCGCGCGCCCTCGGAGCCGCCACCCGCCGCCGGGTGGCCGGCGTGCTGCTGCTCGCGATCATCGTCGGGTTCGCCGGCCTCACCTACGCGTTCTTCAACAAGTCGTTCACCGACGTCGTCCCGGTCACGGTCGAGACGTCCCGGGTCGGTCTGCAGCTGCCCACGGCGGCCGACGTCAAGGTGCGCGGGCTGATCGTCGGTGAGGTGAGCTCGGTGGCCGCCGACGGCGACGGCGCGAAGGTCTCGCTGGCCCTCGACCCCGACCTGGTGGGCGAGATCCCGGTCGACGTCACCGCGCTGATCGTGCCCAAGACGCTGTTCGGCGAGAAGTACGTCTCGCTCGAGGTGCCCGACGGGACGGTTGTCGGGTCGGCGCTCAGCCCGGACCAGGCGTTGCAGGCCGGCGACGTCATCGGCCGCACCGAGGTGCCGATCGAGGTCGAGCAGGTGCTGGCCGACGTCTACCCGCTGCTCACCGCGGTGCGCCCCACCCAGCTGTCGTACACGCTGAACGCGCTGGCCACCGCGCTCGGCGGCCGCGGCGACCGGATCGGCGACAACCTGGTGCGGCTGGACTCGTACCTGACCCGGCTCAACCCGCAGGTGCCCCAGCTGGTGCGCGACCTCGACAAGCTTGGCCAGGTCAGCGACGTCTACGCCGACGTGATGCCCCAGCTCGGGCGGTTGTTGCGCAACCAAGTCGTCACCGGGCAGACCGTGCTGGCCAAGGAGCAGGAGATCAGCGAGCTGTTCACCGACGTGACCGGGTTCGCCGACACCACCCGCGGCTTCCTCGACGACACCGGTGACGACATCGTCCGCCTCGGTGAGGTGTCGGCGCCGATCACCGCGCTGCTGGCGCAGTACTCGCCGGAGTTCCCCTGCCTGACCGAGGGCCTGGTCAACTGGATCCCGCGGATGAGCGAGGCCTACCGCGACCACACCCTGCACATCAACCTTGAGCTGATCCCCAACCAGCCCACCGGCTACGGAATCCCCGACGACCCGGTCTACGGCGCGTCGATCGGACCCGCCTGCCACGAGCTCCCGACCCCGCCGCACAGCCAGGCGAACCCCGCGCCGACCATCCCGCTGGAGGTGGTGCGCGACAGCGGCATCACCGGCTACCACGGCAAGTACCGGGCCGCGCCGGGCGAGGGACCGACGTACGTGCTGTCCGGGCAGTTCGGGGGCACCGGACGGGAGCGTCAGCTGCTGGCCAGCCTGGCGGGACCGGTGCTCGGGGTCGCACCCGACGACGTACCCGGCGTCACCAGCATGCTGCTCGGTCCGCTCACCCGCGGGACGGAGGTGAGCGTGCGATGAGGCGACTCGACTCGACCACCGTCTCGTCGTTGGTCAAGCTGGTGATCTTCCTGGTCGTGACCACGCTCTCGACCGCACTGCTCGCGGTCACCATCGGCAACATCTCGTTCGGCGACCGCACCAGCTACCGCGCGGTGTTCACCGACGCCACCGGCCTCAACACCGGCGACGACATCCGCGTCGCCGGGGTACGGGTGGGCTCGGTGAGCTCCATCGAGGTCAACGACGACGACCTGGCGCTCGTGACGTTCGACGCCGACAGCGACATCGAGCTGACCGACACCACCACCGCAGCCATCCGCTACCGCAACCTGGTCGGCCAGCGCTACATCGCACTGGAGCAGGGCGAGGGTGGCGGCAGCCCCCTGGACGCCGACGGGACCATCCCGGTCGCGCAGACCGCGCCGGCGCTGGACCTGACCGTGCTGTTCAACGGCTTCAAGCCGCTGTTCGAGGCACTGTCGCCCGACGACGTCAACCAGCTCGCCTACGAGATCATCCGGGTGCTGCAGGGCGAGGGCGGCACCGTGGAGTCGCTGCTGGACCGCACCGGGTCGCTCACCAACAGCCTGGCCGACCGCGACCAGCTCATCGGCGACGTGATCGACAACCTGGATGCGGTGCTGACCACGCTCAGCGAGCGCGACGAGGAGCTGTCCGGCACCATCCTGCGGCTGCAGCAGTTCGTGAGCGGTCTGGCGTCGGACCGCCGGGCGATCCTCGGCTCGCTCAACTCGATCTCCGACCTGTCGGTGCAGACAGCCGACCTGGTGTCGGACGCGCGGCCGGCCCTCACCGAGGACATCCGCCAGCTGCGCGGCCTGGTGGGCGACCTGGCCAACAGCCGCGGTGACATCGACACCGCGCTCAAGATCCTGCCGATCAAGCTGAAGAAGATCGGTCAGACGGCCACCTACGGCTCGTGGTTCAACTTCTACCTGTGCAACTTCGAGGGCCAGATCGAGGTCCCGAGAAGGCTGCAGCAGCTGCTGGCCCAGGCAGGCATCCAGCTGGGCCAGAACGGCGCCATCCCGATCGACTACGCGGTCGGATCGGAGCGGTGTTCGCTGTGAAGCCCTTCCGCGAGCGCAACCCGGTCATCATCGGCATCGCCGGGCTGGCGGCGATCGCGCTGCTCCTGGTGGCCGCCTTCCGCGCCGAGCAGCTGCCGCTGATCGGCGGCGGCGACGTCTACTACGCGGCCTTCTCGGAGGCCGGCGGGCTGGAGCTCGGCGACGAGGTACGGGTGGCGGGCGTCCGGGTCGGCCAGGTCGAGGAGATCGAGCTCGACGGCGACCGCGTCGTCGTGGCGTTCCGCGTCGACAAGGGCACGTCGTTCGGCACCGAGTCGGGGGCGTCGATCCGGATCAAGACCCTGCTGGGCTCGATGTTCGTCGCGCTCGAGCCCGGCGGCTCGGGCCAGCTCGAACCCGGCAGCACGATCCCGGTGGCGCGGACGACGTCGCCGTACGACGTCGTCGAGGCGTTCAGCGGTCTCGCGACGACGACCCAGCGGATCGACACCCGCCAGCTGTCGGAGGCGTTCAACACCCTCGCCGACGTGGGGGAGCAGACACCCGAGGAGGTGCAGAGCTCGCTCGAGGGGCTGTCCCGGCTGTCCCGCGTGGTCGCCGCCCGGGACGCCCAACTCAACAGCCTGCTGGTCAGTCTCGAGGACGTGAGCACGGTCGTCGCCGACCGCAACCACGAGCTGATCAAGCTGTTCAAGGACGGCGAGCTGCTGTTCGACGCGCTCATCGCCCGCCGGGACGCGGTGCACGACCTGCTGGTGTCGAGCCGGCAGCTGTCCGGCCAGCTTTCCGGGCTGATTGCCGACACCCGCCAGGACCTGACCCCGGCGCTCCGCCACCTCGACACCGTCGTCGACGTCCTCGAGACCAACCAGGACAACCTCGACCAGAGCCTGCGGATGATGGCACCGTTCTACCGCGTCTTCGCCAACACCCTCGGCACCGGGCCGTGGTTCGACACCTACATCCAGAACATCCCGCCGGCGCCCGACCTCAACCTCAGCGGCGGCCTGGGGGTGGGCAACTGATGGCCTCCCGTCTGGGCCCGCTCGGCGAGCGGTTCGCGGCGCTGCCGCGGCTGCTTGTCGCTGCCGTGGTCGCGATGGTGATCGTCGCCGGCGCGGTGACGTTCTGGCCGGACGCCCCGAAGCGCTACGTCACCGTCGAGTTCCCCCGCACGGTGTCGCTGTACGAGGGCTCGGACCTGCGGGTGCTCGGCGTCAAGATCGGCGAGGTCGAGTCGGTGACGCCGACGGGCACCACGGTGTCGGTGCGGATGTCGTACGACGCCGAGGTCAAGGTGCCCGACGACGCCCGCGCGGTGATCGTGTCGCCCGCCGTCGTCGGTGACCGGTTCGTGCAGCTGACGCCCGCCTACACCGAGGGGGCCGTGCTGGCCGACGGCGAGACCCTCGACGAGGCCCGGGCCGCGACGCCGGTGGAGCTGGACGAGATCTACCAGTCCATCGACGACCTGTCGGTGGCACTCGGCCCGCGCGGCGCCAACTCGCAGGGCTCGCTGAGCCGGCTGCTGGACGCCTCGGCCGAGAACTTCGACGGCAACGGCGCCCAGCTGCGGCAGACGATCCGCGACCTGGCACTGCTCACCGGCACCCTGTCCAACAACAAGGAGGAGCTGTTCGGCAGCCTCCAGCAGGTCAGCCGGTTCGTGCACGCGCTGGCCGAGAACGACTCCGCCGTGCGCCGGTTCAACGCCAGCCTGGCCGGCGTGTCCACCGTGCTGGAGGGCGAGCGGGACGACCTCGCGGCGGCGTTGGACGCGCTCGGCCGTGCGCTGGGTGACGTCCAGGGGTTCGTCGAGCGCAACGAGGAGCTGATCGCGAGCAACGTCCAGGGCCTGAGCCGGGTGACGCGGGTGCTGGTGCGGCAGCGGGACGCGCTGACCGACGCGCTCGACGTCGCCCCGACGGCGCTGACCAACCTCGGCGTCGCCTACAACGAGGGCACCGGCACGCTGGACCAGCGCACCAACCTGCTGGAGAACCTCGAGATCGGGGCCGACGACCCGGCGCTGCTGCTGTGCACGCTGCTCAACGAGAGCGAGCAGGACGAGCTCTGTGGCGTGCTCACCGACGTGCTCGACGACGGGAACCTCCCGGACCTGCCGCCGCTGCCGCGGGCGCGGCCCTTCGGCACCGACGGCCAGCAGCGGCCGGTCGAGGTCGAGCACGTGGACCCGACCCTCGGGGGGCTGGCGCCATGACCTCCCCTCGGTTGCGACGTCCCGGCTCGCGCCTGCGGGTGGCCGTCGCGTGCGCCGCGCTGGCGACGGTGCTGTCCGGATGCGACTTCTCCGTCTACGACATGCCGCTGCCCGGCGGCGCCGACGTCGGTGACGACCCGTACGAGGTGACCATCCAGTTCGACGACGTGCTCGACCTGGTCCCGCAGAGCTCGGTCAAGGTCGACGACGTGACGGTCGGCCGGGTCACCGACGTGAGCCTCGACGGCTGGAACGCCGAGGTGACCGTCCTGGTCAACGGGTCGGTCGAGCTGCCCGACAACGCGACCGCCGGGCTGCGGCAGACCAGCCTGCTCGGGGAGAAGTTCGTCGAGCTCTCGCCCCCGGAGGACGAGCCCGCCTCCGCCGGCCGGCTGGGCGACGGCGACGTGATCCCGCTGGCCAGGAGCGGCCGCAACCCGGAGGTCGAGGAGGTGCTGGGAGCCCTGTCGCTCGTGCTCAACGGCGGCGGCATCGCCCAGCTCAAGACGATCACGGTGGAGCTGAACAACGCTCTCGAGGGCCGTGAGCCCGAGGTCCGCCACGTGCTGGGCGAGCTGTCCGGCTTCATGGGCCAGCTCGACGACAACAAGCAGGCGATCATCACCGCGATCGAGAAAGTCAACGCCCTGGCGGTCTCGGTGCGCCGGCAGGAGGACGCGATCGTGAGCGCCCTCGGCACCCTGCCGCAGGCACTGGAGTCGCTGGACGACCAGCGGGCCGGCCTGGTGCGGATGCTCGGGTCGCTCGACCGGCTGGGCCGGGTGGGCACCCGGGTGATCGAGGCGTCCAAGGAGGACACGCTGGCCAACCTGCGCAACCTGGTGCCGATCCTCACCGAGCTGAACCGGGTCGGCGAGGACATCCCGCGGGCCCTGGGGCTGGCCCTCAGCTACCCGTTCGTCGACGCGGTCGTCGGCACCACGCCGGTCGAGGCGCGCAACCTGCACACCGGCGACTACACCAACCTCGAGGTCCAGCTCGACGTCAATCTGCAGACCGTGCTCCAGGGGCTGCCCGAGCTGCCCGAGCTCCCGGGTCTGCCCGGCGGTGGCGGTGGTGGCGGCGGCCTGCCAGGACTGCCAGGACTGCCCGGCCTGCCCGGCGGTGGGGGCGGCGGGGGAGGCGGCGGTGGCGGCGGTGGTGGCGGCGGTCTGCCGGGCCTGCCCGGCGGTGGCGGCGGTGGCGGTGGCGGGCTGCCCGGTCTGCCCGGTCTGCCCGGTGGGGGAGGGGGCGGCGGCACTGGCGGCGGCACTGGCGGCGGCGGCACTGGCGGCGGCGGCGGCACTGGCGGTGGTGGCGGTGGCGGTGGCTGCACGATCCCGCTGCTGTGCCGCGCGGCCCCGTTCGGTCCCACGGCCGACCCGTCGTACGCGCCCGGCCTGCGCCCGGTGCCGACGGCCGGTGAGCTCGGCTACGACCCCGACCTGACCGCCCTGCTGCTGAGGGGGCTGATGGCGCCGTGATCAGTCGCAAGGTCAAGGTCCAGCTGGCGTTCTTCGTGGTGATCACGCTGGTGGGCTGCACGTTCGTCGGTGCCCGCTACGCCCGGCTCGACCGGTTGGTGACCGACCAGAGCTACACCGTGGTGGCCCACTTCGAGGAGTCCGGCGGCATCTTCACCGGCGCCGAGGTGACCTACCGCGGCGTGTCCGTCGGCCGGGTCGGACCGCTCACGCTCACCGACGAGGGCGTCGACGTCGAGCTCGAGATCGACAACGAGCACGAGGACATCCCGCAGGATCTCGAGGCGGTCGTGGCGAACCGCTCGGCCGTGGGGGAGCAGTACGTCGACCTGCAGCCCCGGGGCGACAGCGGCCCGTTTCTCGACGACGGCTCGCAGATCGCGCTTGCCGACACCAGCGTGCCGCTGGCCACCACCACCCTGCTGGTCGACATCGACGAGCTGGTCACGTCCGTCGACGAGGACAGCCTCCGTACGACGATCGACGAGCTCGGCGCCGCCTTCGAGGGAGGAGCCGGACGCGACCTCGGCACGATCATCGACACCGGCAACGCGTTCATCGAGGAGGCGGACGCCAACTTCGCGATCACCACCCAGCTGATCCGCGAGTCCGAGACCGTCCTGGACACCCAGATCGACTCGCGAGGCGACATCCGCACGTTCGCCCGCAACCTGGCGCTGTTCTCCGACACGCTCGCCGCGAGCGACGGTGACCTGCGCGGGGTCATCGACAACGGCAGCGGCGCCGCCACGGCCCTGCGCCGCCTGATCGACGACAACGCCGACGAGCTGGCCTCGCTGATCGGCAACCTCACCACCACCAACGAGATCGTCGTGGCCAGGCTGGACGGGGTCGAACAGGTCCTGGTGCTCTACCCGTACGTCGTCGAGGGCGGCTACACGGTGATCGCCAAGGATCCGTACTCGGGCCTCTACGACGCCCACTTCGGGCTGGTGCTCACCAGCGAGCCGCACGTGTGCAGCGAGGGCTACGAGGGAACCGACAAGCGGCCGCCCGCCGACACCAGCGAGGAGCCGCTCAACCGGTACGCCCGGTGCGTGGCCGCCCAGGCGGAGTCCAACGCCCGCGGCGCCCAGAACGCCCCCGCCAACAACCGGGCCCCGGTGGTGGCGGCCTACGATCCCGACACCGGGCGGCTGCGCCCGGCCAGGCACTCGCCGGACCGGCGGGTGGTGGCAGCGGGAGGTGAGGCACCGGTGCTGGGAGACGACTCGTGGCAGTGGCTGCTGCTCGGGCCGCTGGTGCGGCGGTGACGGGCGGGCGCACGCGCACCCCCGTCTGGGCCCTCGCCGTCGGCGTGGTGCTCGTCCTGGTCCTGCTCGCCGCGGGCCTGGTCGGCTACCGCGCGTGGCAGCAGGTCGAGGACGCCGAGGCCGACCAGCAGCGCCGCGACGAGGTCTCGCAGGCGGCCAGCCAGTTCGTGCACGACCTCAACACCTTCTCCTACGACGACATGGAGGCCCACCGCGACCGGATGCTCGCGCAGACCACCGGCCGGGTCAAGGACGAGTTCGAGCAGCAGTTCCCGGGCCTCGCGGACCTCGCCGAGACCACCAAGCTGACCTCGGACGGCTCCGTCCTGCGTACCGGCATCGCCAGCGTCGACGCGGACTCGGCCGCGGTGCTGGTGGTGGCCGACGCGACCGCGCAGTCGACGGTGCAGACCCGCGAGCGCTTCTTCCGCGCCGAGGTCTCACTGACCAGGGTCGACGGCGAGTGGCTGGTCGACGACTTCACCCCCATCGTCGAGTAGTACGAGCAGGAGTCAGCGTGCCCCCCGAGCAGGTCCCGCCGCGTCGCCGCCGCATCGCCGGCGAGCGGACCCGGCGTCCCGACGAGGTCCCGGCCGGCGAGCCGCCGGCGGACTCCGCGGCTGCGCCCCGGGTACCACCGCCCTCGGCGGCACCACGTCCCACGGCACCGCCACCGCCGCCGGGCGGGGCGGCCACCGACGGCCCGGCCGGGACCGGTGCCCGCGACGCGAGCCTCTCCGTGCTCGGCATCGTCGTGCTGGGCGTCCTCGCGGTGCTGACCGCCCTCGCCGTCGTCCTCGCCGCCCGGTACTGGGACGAGGCGCGCGACCAGGAGGCCGTCGACAGCGCCCGGGACCAGGCCGCCAGCGCCGCGCAGGACGCGGCCGGGCCGGTCCTGAGCATCGACCGCACCGACATCGAGGGCAGCTCCGAGGCCGCCAAGTCGTTCATGACCGACGGCTACGCCGACGACTACCAGGAGAGCGTCGACCAGCTCATCGGGGGCGCAGCCGAACAGACCGGGCGGAGCATCACCGCCAGCGTGAAGGCCGTCGCCGTGGTGCCGTGCGGCGACGCCTGCTCGGCCGACCGGGTCGACGTGCTCGTGTTCGTCGACCAGGTGACCCGCAGCCCCACGGAGCCCCGGCCCTCCCGCACGCTCAACCGGGCGGTCTTCACCATGGAGCGGGTCGACGGCGAGTGGCTGGTCGACGACCTGACCGGCTTCTGACCGGTGGCACCCGGCGTGGCGACCCCGGCATCGCCACCCGCCCGCCACGCCCGGCTGTCCCCCGCTGCCAGGCGGGGTGCTTGACGCCGGGCCCCGGAGGGGTCATTCTCATCGGGCGAGGTCGGTGCCCGGGCCCGTGACCACCACCGGGCAGGCGCCGAAAATGCCCAGGCCGGGCGCCCACGGGCCCCCGGCTCGACAGCAGTGTGCCGAGAGGCTAGACTGCTAATTTGCGCTGCCTTCCGTCCCTACCAGCCCTTGACCGGGGCGGTTCGGCATGCGCTCGGACCCGTACGCGGTCCGCCGCCGCAGTTGACTCGCGAGCTCTCGGAAGGACCACTCTTGGCCGCCTCGCGCACCGCCGCTAGCCGATCCACCAGCAGCACCGCCCGCTCCCCCCGCAGCAACGATCTCGCACCCCGCCGCATCTCCTTCGCCAAGATCGCAGAGCCCCTCGAGGTTCCCGAGCTCCTGGCCCTGCAGACCTCGAGCTTCTCCTGGCTCCTCGGCGACGAGGACTGGAAGACCCGCACCGACGCCGCCCTCGCCGAGGGCCGGCCGGACGTCTCCCGCACCTTCGGGCTGCAGGAGATCTTCGCGGAGATCTCCCCGATCGAGGACTTCTCCGAGACGATGTCGCTGTCCTTCGCCCAGCCGCGCTTCGAGCCGCCGAAGTACTCGGTGGACGAGTGCAAGGAGAAGGACTTCACCTACGCCGCTCCGCTGTTCGTCACGGCCGAGTTCATGAACAACGAGACCGGCGAGATCAAGAGCCAGACCGTCTTCATGGGCGACTTCCCGCTCATGAGCGACAAGGGCACCTTCATCATCAACGGCACCGAGCGTGTCGTCGTGTCCCAGCTGGTCCGCTCGCCCGGTGTCTACTTCGAGCGCAGCGCCGACAAGACCAGCGACAAGGACATCTACACCGCCAAGATCATCCCGTCCCGCGGGGCCTGGCTCGAGTTCGAGATCGACAAGCGGGACATGGTCGGAGTCCGCCTCGACCGCAAGCGCAAGCAGAACGTCACCGTGCTGCTCAAGGCGCTCGGGTGGACCGAGGCGCAGATCCTCGAGGAGTTCGGCCAGTACGAGTCGATCCGCCAGACGCTGGAGAAGGACCACACCTCCGGCCAGGACGACGCGCTGCTCGACATCTACCGCAAGCTGCGTCCGGGTGAGCCGCCGACCCGCGAGGCCGCCCAGACCCTGCTGGACAACTACTACTTCAACTCCAAGCGCTACGACCTGGCCAAGGTCGGCCGCCACAAGATCAACCAGAAGCTCGGTCTCGACGCGCCGTTCGACCAGCAGACGCTGACCGTCGACGACATCGTGGCCGCGATCCGCTACATCGTGGCGCTGCACGACGGCCAGACCGAGCTCGAGGGCCCGCAGGGCGCCGTGGTCGTCGAGGCTGACGACATCGACCACTTCGGCAACCGGCGCATGCGTACGGTCGGCGAGCTGATCCAGAACCAGCTGCGCACCGGCCTGGCCCGGATGGAGCGGGTGGTCCGCGAGCGGATGACGACCCAGGACGTCGAGGCCATCACGCCGCAGACCCTGATCAACATCCGCCCGGTCGTGGCGGCGCTGAAGGAGTTCTTCGGCACCTCCCAGCTCAGCCAGTTCATGGACCAGACCAACCCGATCGCCGGCCTCACCCACAAGCGCCGGCTCTCGGCGCTCGGTCCCGGTGGTCTGTCCCGCGAGCGGGCCGGCTACGAGGTCCGCGACGTGCACACGTCGCACTACGGCCGGATGTGCCCGATCGAGACCCCGGAGGGACCGAACATCGGCCTGATCGGGTCGCTGTCGACCTACGGCCGGATCAACGCCTTCGGCTTCGTCGAGACGCCGTACCGCAAGGTCGTCGACGGGCTGGTGACCAACGAGGTGCACTACCTGACCGCCTCCGAGGAGGACCGGTTCGTCATCGCCCAGGCCAACGCCCTGCTGAACGCCGACAGCACGTTCATCGACGACAAGGTGCTGGTGCGCCAGCGCGACGGCGAGGTCGGCCTGGTGCCGGGCGAGGTCGTCGACTACATGGACGTCTCGCCGCGCCAGATGGTGTCGGTCGCGACCGCCCTGATCCCGTTCCTCGAGCACGACGACGCCAACCGCGCGCTGATGGGCTCCAACATGCAGCGCCAGGCGGTGCCGCTCATCCGCAGCCACGCCCCGCTGGTCGGCACCGGCATGGAGTTCCGTGCCGCGGTCGACGCCGGCGACGTGGTGGTGGCCGAGCAGGCCGGGGTGGTGCGCGAGGTCAGCGCCGACCTGGTCGAGGTGCTGCAGGACGACGGCACCGTCCGCTCCTACCGGCTGGCGAAGTTCCGCCGGTCCAACCAGGGCACCTGCATCAACCAGCGTCCGCTGGTCGTCGAGGGCGCCCGGGTGGAGCACGGCCAGCCGATCGCCGACGGGCCGTGCACCGACGAGGGCGAGATGGCTCTCGGCACCAACCTGCTGGTGGCGTTCATGCCGTGGCAGGGCCACAACTACGAGGACGCGATCATCCTGTCCCAGCGCCTGGTGCAGGAGGACGTGCTCACCTCCATCCACATCGAGGAGCACGAGGTCGACGCCCGCGACACCAAGCTGGGGCCGGAGGAGATCACCCGCGACATCCCCAACGTCAGCGAGGAGATGCTCGCCGACCTCGACGAGCGCGGGATCATCCGGATCGGTGCCGAGGTCGGCAACGGCGACATCCTTGTCGGCAAGGTCACGCCCAAGGGCGAGACCGAGCTGACGCCCGAGGAGCGGCTGCTGCGCGCGATCTTCGGCGAGAAGGCGCGCGAGGTGCGCGACACGTCGCTGAAGGTGCCGCACGGTGAGTCCGGCACGGTCATCGGCGTGCGCGTCTTCGACCGCGAGGAGGGCGACGAGCTGCCGCCCGGCGTCAACCAGCTGGTGCGCGTCTATGTCGCGCAGAAGCGGAAGATCTCCGACGGCGACAAGCTCGCCGGCCGGCACGGCAACAAGGGCGTGATCTCGAAGATCCTGCCCGTCGAGGACATGCCGTTCATGGAGGACGGCACGCCCGTCGACATCATCCTCAACCCGTTGGGCGTGCCCGGCCGGATGAACATCGGCCAGGTCCTGGAGACCCACCTCGGGTGGGTGGCCAAGGCCGGCTGGAAGGTCGACGGCAAGAAGGAGGAGTGGCAGCAGCGGCTGCGCACCATCGGCGCCTCCGAGTCGCCCTCCGACAGCAACGTCGCCACCCCGGTGTTCGACGGTGCCAAGGAGGACGAGATCACCGGCCTGCTGTCGTCGACCCTGCCCAACCGGGACGGCGAGCGGATGGTCGGCGGCGACGGCAAGGCCGCGCTGTTCGACGGCCGCAGCGGCGAGAAGCTTCCCGACCCGGTGTCGGTGGGCTACATGTACCTGCTCAAGCTGCACCACCTCGTCGACGACAAGATCCACGCCCGGTCGACCGGTCCGTACTCGATGATCACCCAGCAGCCGCTGGGCGGTAAGGCGCAGTTCGGCGGTCAGCGCTTCGGCGAGATGGAGGTCTGGGCGCTGGAGGCCTACGGGGCGGCGTACGCCCTGCAGGAGCTGCTCACCATCAAGTCTGACGACGTGCTCGGACGCGTCAAGGTCTACGAAGCAATCGTCAAGGGCGAGAACGTCCCCGAACCCGGCATCCCTGAGTCCTTCAAGGTGCTGGTCAAGGAGATGCAGTCGTTGTGCCTCAACGTGGAAGTGCTGTCGAGTGACGGCACCACCCTCGAGATGCGCGACACGGAGGACGACGTCTTCCGTGCCGCCGAGGAGCTCGGCATCGACCTGTCCCGCCGTGAGCCCAGCAGCGTCGAGGAGGTCTGAGGCGTTGCCCCATAGAGGCATCAGCGCCCCCGCGAGGCGCCTCATTCCTGCTCACCAGCGTTCGAAAGTGAGTCAACAGTGCTGGACGTGAACTTCTTCGACGAGCTGCGCATCGGTCTTGCGACTGCCGATGACATCCGTCAGTGGTCGCACGGCGAGGTGAAGAAGCCCGAGACCATCAACTACCGCACCCTCAAGCCCGAGCGGGACGGACTCTTCTGCGAGAAGATCTTCGGTCCCACCCGGGACTGGGAGTGCTACTGCGGCAAGTACAAGCGGGTCCGGTTCAAGGGCATCATCTGCGAGCGCTGCGGCGTCGAGGTGACCCGCAGCAAGGTCCGTCGCGAGCGGATGGGCCACATCGAGCTGGCCGCCCCGGTCACGCACATCTGGTACTTCAAGGGTGTGCCCAGCCGGCTCGGGTACCTGCTCGACCTGGCCCCGAAGGACCTCGAGAAGGTCATCTACTTCGCGGCGTACATGATCACCCACGTCGACGACGACGCCAGGCACCGCGACCTGCCCTCGCTCGAGGGCAAGATCGACGTCGAGCGGCAGGGCATGGCCCAGCGCCGCGACACCGACATCGAGGCGCGGATGGGCAAGCTCGAGGAGGACCTCGCCGCACTCGAGGCCGAGGGCGCCAAGGCCGACCAGCGCCGCAAGGTGCGCGACAGCGCCGAGCGCGAGCTCAAGCAGCGCCGGGACCGCGCGCAGCGTGAGATCGACCGCCTCGACGAGGTGTGGAGCCGGTTCAAGAACCTCAAGGTCCAGGACCTCGAGGGCGACGAGGTGCTCTACCGTGAGATGAAGTACCGCTTCGGGCAGTACTTCGAGGGCTACATGGGCGCCGAGGCGATCCAGAAGCGGCTGGAGTCGTTCGACCTCGAGGCCGAGGCCGCCGCGCTGCACGACGTCATCAAGAACGGCAAGGGTCAGCGCAAGACCCGCGCCCTCAAGCGGCTCAAGGTCGTGTCGGCGTTCCGCGAGACCACCAACTCGCCGCGCGGCATGGTGCTCGACTGCGTCCCGGTCATCCCGCCCGACCTGCGCCCCATGGTGCAGCTCGACGGCGGCCGGTTCGCGACCAGCGACCTCAACGACCTCTACCGTCGGGTGATCAACCGCAACAACCGGCTCAAGCGGCTGCTCGACCTCGGCGCACCCGAGATCATCGTCAACAACGAGAAGCGGATGCTGCAGGAGGCCGTCGACTCGCTGTTCGACAACGGCCGTCGTGGCCGCCCGGTCACCGGGCCGGGCAACCGTCCGCTCAAGTCGCTGTCCGACATGCTCAAGGGCAAGCAGGGTCGGTTCCGCCAGAACCTGCTCGGCAAGCGCGTCGACTACTCCGGCCGCTCCGTCATCGTGGTCGGCCCGCAGCTGAAGCTGCACCAGTGCGGCCTGCCCAAGCAGATGGCCCTCGAGCTGTTCAAGCCGTTCGTGATGAAGCGGCTGGTCGACCTCAACCACGCGCAGAACATCAAGAGCGCCAAGCGCATGGTCGAGCGCGCCCGGCCGGTCGTCTGGGACGTGCTGGAAGAGGTCATCGCCGAGCACCCGGTGCTGCTCAACCGGGCACCGACCCTGCACCGGCTCGGCATCCAGGCGTTCGAGCCGCAGCTGATCGAGGGCAAGGCGGTCCAGATCCACCCGCTGGTCTGCACGGCGTTCAACGCCGACTTCGACGGCGACCAGATGGCGGTGCACCTGCCGCTGTCGGCGGAGGCGCAGGCCGAGGCCCGAATCCTGATGCTGAGCACGAACAACATCCTCAAGCCGGCCGACGGCCGGCCCGTGACGATGCCGACCCAGGACATGGTCATCGGCATCTACTTCCTCACCCTGGACAAGGACGGCGAGCTCGGCGAGGGCCGGGCGTTCTCGTCGGTGGCCGAGGCCCAGATGGCCTTCGAGCGGGGCGAGATCTCGCTGCAGAGCAAGATCAGGATCCGCTACCGCGACCTCGTGCCGCCGGTCGAGGCCGAGCTGCCCGAGGGCTGGGAGCCGGGTCGCCCGATCCTGTACGGCACCACGCTCGGCCGGGCGCTGTTCAACGAGGCGCTGCCGGCCGACTACGCCTTCGTCAACCACGAGGTCGGCAAGCGGCAGCTCGGGGTCATCGTCAACGACCTGGCCGAGCGCTACACCAAGGTCGACGTCGCGGCGGCGCTGGACGCGCTCAAGGACACCGGCTTCCACTGGGCCACCCGGTCCGGCGTCACGATCTCGATCTCCGACGTCGTCACCCCGCCGCGCAAGCAGGAGATCCTCGCGACCTACGAGGACCAGGCGGCCAAGGTCCAGAAGCAGTTCGACCGGGGTCTGATCACCGACGAGGAGCGCCGTCAGGAGCTCATCGAGATCTGGACCCAGGCGACCAACGTGGTCGCGAAGGAGATGGAGAAGACCTTCGAGAAGACCAACCCGATCTACATGACGGTGCACTCGGGCGCGCGCGGCAACATGATGCAGGTGCGCCAGATCGCCGCCATGCGTGGGCTGGTGGCCAACCCGCGCGGCGAGATCATCCCGCGGCCGATCAAGGCCAACTTCCGCGAGGGCCTGTCGGTGGTCGAGTACTTCATCTCCACCCACGGTGCCCGCAAGGGCCTCGCCGACACCGCGCTGCGCACGGCCGACTCCGGGTACCTCACCCGGCGCCTGGTCGACGTCAGCCAGGACGTCATCATCCGCGAGGACGACTGCGGCACCGAGCGTGGTCTGCCCAAGACGATCGGTCAGCGTCTCGAGGACGGCCGGATCGTCCCCGCGGACAACGTCGACACCTCGGCGTACGCCCGCTCGGCGGCTACAGCCGTCGTCCACCCCGACACCGGCGAGGTGCTGGTCGAGGGTGGCGGCGACATGGGTGACCCGAAGATCCTCGAGCTGGTCGAGGCCGGCATCGAGTCGGTCAAGGTCCGTTCCGTGCTGACCTGCGACGCCCGCACCGGCACGTGTGCCAAGTGCTACGGCCGTTCGCTGGCCACCGGCAAGCTCGTCGACATCGGCGAGGCGGTCGGCATCATCGCCGCCCAGTCGATCGGTGAGCCGGGCACCCAGCTGACGATGCGCACGTTCCACACCGGTGGTGTGGCGGGTGACGACATCACGCACGGTCTGCCCCGCGTGGTCGAGCTCTTCGAGGCCCGTACCCCGAAGGGCAAGGCGCCCATCACCGAGAGCGCCGGCCGGGTCCGCATCGACGAGACCGACAAGGCCCGCAAGATCATCGTCGTCCCCGACGACGGCGGCGAGGAGCAGCCCTACCCGATCAGCAAGCGCTCGCGCCTGCTGATCGAGGACGGTGACCACGTCGATGTGGGTCAGCAGCTCACCCACGGCACGCCCGACCCGCAGGACGTACTGCGGATCCTCGGTGTCCGTAAGGCCCAGGAGCACCTCGTCGACGAGGTGCAGGAGGTCTACCGGAGCCAGGGGGTGTCGATCCACGACAAGCACATCGAGATCATCGTGCGGCAGATGCTGCGCCGCGTGACGGTCATCGAGCAGGGAGCGGCCGAGCTGCTCACCGGTGACCTCGTGGACCGGGTGCGCTTCGAGGAGGAGAACCGCCGCGTGGTGGCCGAGGGTGGCCAGCCCGCGTCGGGTCGCCCGGTGCTGATGGGCATCACCAAGGCGTCGCTGGCCACCGAGTCGTGGCTGTCGGCGGCCTCCTTCCAGGAGACCACCCGCGTCCTCACCGACGCCGCCATCCACGGTCGGTCCGACTCGCTGATGGGGCTGAAGGAGAACGTCATCCTCGGCAAGCTCATCCCCGCCGGCACCGGCCTGGAGCGCTACCGCAACATCCGGGTGGAGCCGACGGAGGAGGCGCGCACCGCGGCCTACTCGCTCACCGGCTACGAGTCGTACGACTACGACTTCGGCCAGCCGACCGGGCAGTCCGTGGCGCTGGACGACTTCGACTTCGGGTCGTTCCGCAACTGACGCACCACCCGCGCACCACCGGCACCGCCGCCAGGGGCGGCTCTCCCGACCGGGAGGGCCGCCCCTGACGCGTCCGGCGACGGAATAGCCTCGCGGGGTGAGTGCGCGACCCCAGCCGCCGGAACGGTCCGGCGGGCAGCCCGTGCCCCGGCAGCGGATCTCGGCCTACGCGCTGGTGCTGCGCGAGGGACCGGCCGGGCAGGAGGTGCTGCTCACCCTGCTCTCGGAGGTCACGACCAGGCCGGGTGCCTGGACCCTCCCCGGCGGCGGTGTCGACCACGGCGAGGATCCCACCGACGCGGTCGTGCGGGAGGTGCGCGAGGAGACCGGGCTCGACGTGACCGTCGGACGGATCCTCGACGTTCACTCGCTGCACCACGAGGGCGTCGCCCCGGACGGCGTGCTGGAGGACTACCACGCGCTGCGGCTGGTGTTCGAGGGGACGGTCGCCGGCGACGCACCCGAGCCCCGGGTGCTGGAGCAGGACGGCACCACGGCTGACGCCCGCTGGTTCCCGGTACGCGACGTCCAGGGGGAGTCGGACCGCATGGTCGGCCTGGTGACGTGGGCGCTGGCTGCCAGCCGCCGGACGAGCCGCGCCGCCGGCGCCGTGCGGCACTTCCACGACGCACTGGGGATCGAGACACCGAGCGAACCGGTGGGCTCGCCGGTGTGGGAGCAGCGCGCGGGGATGATCCGCGAGGAGCTCGAGGAGTACGAGTCGGCCGCGGCCGCGGGCGACGTCGTCGGCACCGCCGACGCGTTGGCCGACCTGCTCTACGTCGTCTACGGCACGGCTCTGGTGCACGGCATCCCGCTGGACGAGGTTTTCGCGGAGGTGCACCGGTCCAACCTCACCAAGGTGGTGCCCGGCGAGCCGCTGGAGCCGGGCGCCAAGGCACCGAAGCCCCGGGGATACCGCCGCCCCGACGTGGCCGCCGTGCTGGACCGCTACCGGGACGGCGACCGTGCCGGCTGAGCGGGTGGGCGCACCCGTCGAGGCGGTGCTGCTGGACGCCGGCGGCGTGCTGCTGCTACCCGATCCCGCCGTGGTCAAGGAGGCGCTGGCCGGGGTCGACGTCGCGCCGGAGTCCGCCGCCCTGGTGCGCGCGCACTACCTCGCGGTGGCGGCGCTCGACTCGTCCGACGACGGCGCGTGGGCGTCCTACCTCGCGGCGTACGCCACCGCGGTCGGCGTGCCCGGTGAACGGCTGCAGGAGGCGGTGGCGGTCCTCACCGAGGCCGTCACCGCGCACGTGTGGGTGCAGTCGACCGACGGTGCCGCGGACGCGGTGCAGGCACTGGTCGACGCCGGGCTGCGGGTGGCGGTGGTGTCCAACGCCGAGGGCACCGTCGAGCAGATGCTGGCCAGGGCCGGGGTCTGCCAGGTCGGCCCGGGTGCCGGCGCCCCGGTCGCGGCGGTGCTCGACTCGTACCTGGTCGGGTCGGCGAAGCCCGATCCGGGGATCATGCGGCTGGGGCTGGAGGCGGTGGCGGCGACGCCGGGGACCACCGTGTTCGTCGGTGACACGCTCCGCTACGACGTCGCGGGTGCCGCGGCGTGCGGGGTGCCGGTGCTGCACCTCGACCCGTGGGGCGACTGCCCGCGCCCGGACGGCCACGACCACCTGCGCGGCCTGGCCGACCTGCCCGCACTGCTGCTGCCGGCCTAGTGCTGCCGACATAGGTTGGGACCGTGCCCGATCCCGCCGAGACCGTGTTCACCTACGCCGCACCGCAGCTGCTGTTCGGACCCGGTGCCTCCGCGGAGATCGGCCACGACCTCGCCCGTCGCGGGGCCCGCCGGGCGTTGGTGGTGACCGACCCCGGCGTCGCGGCCACCGGCATCCCGCAGCGGGTCGCCGAGCAGCTCGCGGGTTACGGCATCGAGGCGCCCATCTTCGACCGCAGTCACGTCGAGCCCACGGACGAGAGTCTCACCGAGGCGATCGAGCACGCCCGCGCCACCGGGCCCTACGACGCGTACGTCGCGGTCGGGGGCGGGTCGAGCATCGACACCGCCAAGGCGGTCGACCTGCTGACCACCAACCCCGGCGAGCTGCTCGACTACGTCAACGCGCCGGTCGGCGGCGGGAAGGCGCCCACCGAGCCGCTGCTGCCGCTGGTCGCCGTGCCCACGACCACGGGCACGGGGGCGGAGAGCACCACGGTCTGTGTGCTCGACGTGCTGGCGCAGCGGGTCAAGACCGGAATCAGCCACACGGCACTGCGGCCGACGCTGGCCGTCATCGACCCCGACCTCACGGTGACCCAGCCCGCCGGGGTGACGGCGGCGGCGGGCATGGACATCTGCTGCCACGCGCTGGAGAGCTACACCGCCCGCCCGTACACCGACTACGCGAGGAAGCAGCCCGACCAGCGGGTGCCGTACTGCGGCTCGAACCCGATCGCGGACATGTGGTCGGAGCGGGCGCTGGGGCTGCTGGCCACGTCGTTCCGCCGGGCGGTACGCGACGGCGACGACCGGGAGGCACGCGCCGACATGGCGATGGCGGCGACGTTCGCCGGCCTCGGGTTCGGCAACGCCGGGCGTGCACATCCCGCACGCCAACGCCTACCCGATCGCGGGCCGGGTGCGCGACTTCCAGCCGGCCGACTACCCGCCCGGGCACCCGATGGTGCCGCACGGCATGGCGGTCTCGCTCACCGCGCCGGAGGCGTTCCGGTTCACGTTCGACTCGGCGCCCGAGCGGCACCTGCGGGCCGCCGAGCTGCTCGCGCCGGGCGCCGAGCGGCCGGACGACGCCGCCGGTCTGCTGCCCGCCGTGCTCGTCGGTCTGATGCGCGACATCGGCATCCCCGCGGGCCTCGGCGCCGTCGGCTTCGGCGAGGGCGACGTCGACGACCTGGTGGAGGGCACGCTGCAGCAGCAGCGGCTGCTGTCGATGGCTCCGCGCGAGCCCAGCGCGGACGACCTCGCGACGATCCTGCGCGACTCGGTCGAGCTGTGGTGACGCGCGCCCGACGTCGACTGGCTCGCGCCCCGGCTGGAGCAGGCGATCGGTGCAGATGACCGCGGCGGTCGCCGCCGCTCCCGCCGACGCGCCGGTGGCGACCTGCCCCGGCTGGGACGTCCGAGGGCTGGTCGACCACCTGGTGGGGGTGCACCGCTGGGCGGGCGCCATCCTGCTGACCGGTCGAGCAGCAGCGACGCCGGAGCCGGTGGCGCCGCAGGACGGGCTCGCGGACTGGTACGCCCGGTCCGCCGCGGCGCTGCTGGCCGCGCTGCGGGCCGTCGAGCCCGACCAGGAGGGCTGGACCCTCGTCGGCACCCAGCAGCGGCGGGCAGCGTTCTGGTGGCGGCGGCAGCTGCACGAGGTGACGCGTGCACACGGTCGACGTGCTGCTGGCGACCGGCCGGGGAGCCGTGGTCAGCCGTCGAGCCTTGCCGTCGCCGCCGACGGCGTCGACGAGGTGCTGACCATGTGGCCGCACCGGCTGCGGCAGCGCGGCCGGCACGTGGTGCTGCCCGGGCCGGTCGAGGTGTCCGCGACCGACACCGGCGACCGCTGGCTGCTGACGCCCGGCGAGGGGGTGCCGGCCGTCTCGCGCCCCGACGGGCCGTCGGGTTCGGCCGGTGCGGACCGGGTGGCCGGGCCCGCCGTGGACCTGTATCTGCGGCTGTGGGAGCGGGGCGGCGCCGACGTCGAGGTCACCGGGGCTGCGGCGGCCGGCTGGCTGGCCGGACCGGTGGTCCCGTGAGCCGGCCGCCCCGTACCCGCGCGTTTTGACCGTCCCCAGGCGACCGGGTAATGTTCATAGCCGTGCCTGGGGAGGCCCAGGCTTCACGTGTGCCGTCTTGAAGGGTTCCGACACGCCCGACATCGGGGGTCGTCCTCCGGAGCCCGGTCGGCGGTCGCACACCAGTCAGACCCACGCTCCTCGAACCGAAGGAAGTACGCGGTGCCCACGATCCAGCAGCTGGTCCGCAAGGGCCGCCAGGACAAGGTGTCCAAGAACAAGACACCGGCCCTGAAGGGTTCGCCACAGCGACGTGGTGTGTGCACGCGCGTCTACACCACGACGCCGAAGAAGCCGAACTCCGCGCTGCGCAAGGTCGCCCGCGTCCGGCTGTCCAGCGGCATCGAGGTGACCGCCTACATCCCCGGCGTCGGTCACAACCTGCAGGAGCACTCGATGGTGCTCGTGCGCGGCGGCCGGGTGAAGGACCTCCCCGGCGTCCGCTACAAGATCATCCGCGGCTCGCTCGACACCCAGGGCGTCAAGAACCGCAAGCAGGCGCGCAGCCGCTACGGCGCGAAGAAGGAGAAGAGCTGATGCCGCGCAAGGGCCCCGCCGCGAAGCGTCCGGTCGAGATCGACCCCGTCTACTCCAGCCCCCTCGTGACCCAGCTGGTCAACAAGGTGCTCGAGGACGGCAAGAAGGCCGTGGCGCAGCGCATCGTCTACAAGGCGCTCGAGGGCAGCCGGGAGAAGTCCGGCGTCGACCCCGTCGTCACGCTCAAGCGCGCCATGGACAACGTGAAGCCGACCCTCGAGGTCCGCAGCCGCCGCGTCGGCGGCGCCACCTACCAGGTGCCGGTCGAGGTCCGCGGCTCGCGGTCCAACACCCTCGCCATGCGCTGGATCGTCAAGTACGCGGCCGAGCGTCGCGAGAAGACCATGGCCGAGCGGCTGATGAACGAGCTGCTCGACGCGTCCAACGGCCTGGGCGGCAGCGTCAAGCGCCGCGAGGACACGCACAAGATGGCCGAGGCCAACAAGGCCTTCGCCCACTACCGCTGGTGAGCTGCCGGCCCGGCGTCACGACCTGACGCCGACGACCGGCTCCCACCACCCGCATCGACACGAAGGGTTGACGTCCACAGTGGCTGTCGACATCACGACCGACCTCGGCCGTGTCCGCAACATCGGGATCATGGCGCACATCGACGCCGGCAAGACGACGACGACCGAGCGAATCCTCTTCTACACCGGCATCAACTACAAGATCGGCGAGGTCCACGAGGGCGCCGCCACGATGGACTGGATGGAGCAGGAGCAGGAGCGCGGCATCACGATCACGTCTGCCGCGACGACCTGCATCTGGAAAGACCACACCATCAACATCCTCGACACCCCGGGCCACGTCGACTTCACCGTCGAGGTGGAGCGTTCGCTGCGCGTCCTCGACGGCGCTGTCGCCGTCTTCGACGGTGTGGCGGGCGTGGAGCCCCAGTCGGAGACCGTCTGGCGCCAGGCCGACCGCTACAAGGTGCCGCGGATCTGCTTCGTCAACAAGCTGGACCGCACCGGCGCTGAGTTCCACCGCTGCGTCGAGATGATCCGTACCCGGCTCGCCGCAGTGCCGCTGGTGCTGCAGCTGCCGATCGGCACCGAGGCCGACTTCATCGGCGTCATCGACCTGGTCTCGATGAAGGCGCTCACCTGGCGCGGCGAGACCGACAAGGGCGAGGCCTACGAGGTCGAGGAGATCCCGGCCACCCACACCGAGGCCGCGCGCGAGTGGCGCGACCGGCTGTGGGAGACCGTGGCCGAGGCCGACGACGAGATGATGCACCTCTACCTCGAGGGCCAGGAGCCCGACACCGAGGGGCTCATCGCCGCCATCCGCCGGGCGACGCTGTCCAGCGCGCTCACCCCGGTGTTGTGCGGCACGGCGTTCAAGAACAAGGGCGTCCAGCCCCTGCTCGACGCCGTGGTGGCCTACCTGCCCTCGCCGATCGACGTGCCGGCCATCACCGGTCACGCCGTGGGCGACGAGGAGGCCCTGGTGCAGCGGCTGCCGCGCGAGGAGGAGCCGTTCTCCGCGCTGGCGTTCAAGATCATGGCCGACCAGCACCTCGGCAAGCTCACCTACCTGCGGGTCTACTCCGGCCGGTTGGAGACGGGCACCCAGGTGCTCAACCCGACCAAGGGCCGCAAGGAGCGGATCGGCAAGATCTACCGGATGCACGCCAACAAGCGTGAGGAGATCGCCAGCATCGGGTCCGGCCACATCGTGGCCGTCATGGGGCTCAAGGACACGACCACCGGCGAGACGCTCTGCGATCCCGCCAACCCGGTCGTGCTCGAGTCGATGAACTTCCCGCCGCCGGTGATCCACGTCGCGATCGAGCCGAAGTCCAAGGGTGACCAGGAAAAGCTGGGCATGGCCATCCAGCGGCTGTCCGAGGAGGACCCGACCTTCCAGGTCCGTACCGACGAGGAGACCGGCCAGACGATCATCGCCGGCATGGGCGAGCTGCACCTCGAGGTGCTGGTCGACCGGATGCGCCGCGAGTTCCGGGTCGAGGCCAACGTCGGCAAGCCGCAGGTGGCCTACCGCGAGACGATCAAGCGCGCGGTCGACAAGGTCAGCTACACCCACAAGAAGCAGACCGGTGGGTCCGGCCAGTTCGCCAAGGTCATCATCGACCTGGCGCCGACCGGCGGTAACGGCGACGGCGGCTACGAGTTCGTCAACGCGGTGACCGGTGGCCGCATCCCGCGCGAGTACATCCCCTCGGTCGACGAGGGGGCGCAGGAGGCCATGGAGTTCGGCGTGCTCGCCGGCTACCCCATGGTCGACATGCAGGTGACCCTGCGAGACGGCCAGTACCACGAGGTCGACTCCTCCGAGCTCGCCTTCAAGATCGCCGGTTCGATGGCGTTCAAGGAGGCGGCACGGCGGGCCGACCCGGTCCTGCTCGAGCCGATGTTCGCGGTCGAGGTGACCACGCCCGAGGACTACATGGGCGACGTGATCGGCGACCTCAACTCGCGCCGGGGGCACATCCAGGCCATGGACGAGGGCCCCAGCGGCTCGAAGGTCGTCCAGGCCCTGGTGCCGCTCTCGGAGATGTTCGGGTACGTGGGCGACCTGAGGTCCAAGACCTCCGGTCGCGCGGGCTACTCGATGCAGTTCGACTCCTACGCCGAGGTCCCCAAGAGCGTGGCGGAGGAGATCATCAAGAAGGCCCGGGGCGAGTGATCACGCCCCTGGCCTAAGGTCAGGGGTCCACGGCACCACGCACGGCAGCAGAGACAACAGACCAGGAGGAGCCAGAAGTGGCTAAGGCGAAGTTCGAGCGGACGAAGCCCCACGTCAACATCGGCACCATCGGCCACATCGACCACGGCAAGACCACGCTGACCGCGGCGATCACCAAGGTGCTGCACGACAAGTACCCGAACCTCAACGAGGCGTCGGCGTTCGACCAGATCGACAAGGCTCCCGAGGAGCGTCAGCGCGGTATCACGATCTCGATCGCGCACGTCGAGTACCAGACCGAGCAGCGGCACTACGCACACGTCGACTGCCCGGGCCACGCCGACTACGTGAAGAACATGATCACGGGCGCGGCCCAGATGGACGGCGCCATCCTCGTGGTGGCCGCCACCGACGGTCCGATGCCGCAGACGCGTGAGCACGTGCTGCTCGCCCGCCAGGTCGGCGTGCCGGCCATGGTCGTGGCGCTCAACAAGTGCGACATGGTCGACGACGAGGAGATCCTCGAGCTGGTGGAGCTCGAGGTGCGTGAGCTGCTCTCCGACCAGGAGTTCGACGGCGACAACGTGCCGGTCATCAAGGTGGCCGCACAGCCGGCGCTCCAGGGCGACGAGAAGTGGGGTGAGTCGATCATCGAGCTGATGAACGCGGTCGACGACTACATCCCGCAGCCCGTGCGCGAGATCGAGAAGCCGTTCCTCATGCCCGTCGAGGACGTCTTCACGATCACCGGCCGCGGCACCGTGGTGACCGGCCGGATCGAGCGTGGCGTGGTCAAGATCAACGAGACCGTCGACCTCGTCGGGATCCGCGAGACCAAGCAGACCACGACCGTCACCGGCGTCGAGATGTTCCGCAAGCTGCTCGACGAGGGCCAGGCCGGTGAGAACGTCGGCCTGCTGCTTCGTGGCACCAAGCGCGAGGACGTCGAGCGCGGCATGGTGGTCATCAAGCCGGGCACCACGACCCCGCACACCGAGTTCGAGGCGCAGGTCTACATCCTGAGCAAGGAGGAGGGCGGCCGCCACACGCCGTTCTTCGACAACTACCGGCCGCAGTTCTACTTCCGTACGACGGACGTGACCGGAGTCGTCCACCTGCCCGAGGGCACCGAGATGGTCATGCCGGGTGACAACACCGACATGAAGGTCGACCTCATCCAGCCGATCGCGATGGAGGACGGTCTCCGCTTCGCGATCCGCGAGGGCGGCCGCACCGTCGGCGCCGGCCGGGTCACCAACATCATCAAGTGACCCCCTAGCACGGCCCGCAGGGGCCCGTACCGATCCCGTCGGTGCGGGCCCCTCGCACGCCCACCCCCATCTTCCGGCCAGGCGATCGCCCCGGCGGCTCGTGCAGCCGTGAAGATCGGAGCGTTCGCGGCCAGCTCGGCGATCTTCCGGCGAGGGGGTCGTCGGGACGCTCGTACGGCCGGAAGATCGGCCGACCTCCATCCGGCGATCTTCCGGCGAGGTGGTCGTCGGGGCGTCGTGCGGCCGGAAGATCGCGCGGCCGCCACCCGCCGATCTTCCGGCGAGGGGGTCGTCGGGACGCTCGTACGGCCGGAAGATCGGGCGGAAGGTCGGGCGGGGCGGGCGGGGAGGGTGGGGATTTGGCACCGCGTGCCGGGTCTGGCAGACTGTCGGGGTTGCTCCGGCGGGGATGCCGGGGTGCGTCTGCGCCACGAAATGTGTCCGCCGACGTGCCGCACCAGGAGTCCCGGCCGACCCCGGCAGCCGCCGGGGATCCACCCCCTACCTGATTCGGGGAACGGGTGCGCGCTCCACGCGGAGTGCGACACACCCGACCTCGGGGGTCGAGGCGTGGAGCGCGGCCGGAGCCGCAACGAAGACCGCACGACGACAACGCAGGGCACGACGACCGAGAAGGACGAGAGACGAAGGCTATGGCGGGACAGAAGATCCGCATCAGGCTCAAGGCGTACGACCACGAGGTCATCGACTCGTCGGCGCGCAAGATCGTCGACACCGTGACCCGTACCGGCGCCAAGGTCGCGGGGCCGGTGCCGCTGCCGACGGAGAAGAACGTCTTCTGTGTCATCCGGTCGCCGCACAAGTACAAGGACAGCCGCGAGCACTTCGAGATGCGCACCCACAAGCGCTTGATCGACATCATCGACCCGACCCCCAAGACGGTCGACTCGTTGATGCGACTCGACCTGCCGGCGGGCGTCGACATCGAGATCAAGCTCTGAGGCTGCAGAGGAATCACGGACCCATGAGCAGACAGACACGAACCGTCCGCGGGTTGCTGGGCACCAAGCTCGGCATGACCCAGGTGTGGGACGACGCCAACCGCGTCGTGCCGGTGACGGTCATCGCGGCCGGCACCAACATCGTCACCCAGGTGCGCAAGCCCGAGACCGACGGCTACTCCGCCGTGCAGGTCGGCTTCGGCGAGATCGCCGGCCGCAAGGTGAACAAGCCGGAGGCGGGACACTTCGCCAAGGCCGGCGTCACCCCGCGCCGCACGCTGGTCGAGATCCGCACCGACGACGCCTCCGACTACGAGCCCGGCCAGGAGCTGACGCCCGACCTGTTCACCCCCGGTGAGCAGGTCGACGTGACGGCCACCAGCAAGGGCAAGGGCTTCGCCGGTGTCATGAAGCGCCACGGCTTCCATGGCGTCGGCGCCTCGCACGGTGCGCACCGCAACCACCGCAAGCCGGGTTCGATCGGCGGCTGCGCCACTCCCGGTCGCGTCTTCCGCGGCATGAAGATGGCGGGCCGGATGGGCGGCGAGGCGGTCACCACGCTGAACCTCACCGTGCACTCGGTCGACGTCGACAAGGGTCTGCTGCTGCTCGTCGGCGCCGTCCCCGGTCCCCGAGGGGGCCTGGTGATGGTCCGCGGCGGCGTCAAGGCCAAGCAGAAGGAGGCCGCGAAGTGACCAGCATCGACGTGCGCGACGCCTCCGGCAAGAAGTCCGGCACCGTCGACCTGCCCGCCGAGATCTTCGACGTCCAGGTCAACATCCCGCTGATCCACCAGGTCGTGGTCGGACAGCAGGCGGCCGCCCGCCAGGGCACCGCCTCCACCAAGACCCGCGCCGAGGTCGCCGGCGGTGGCCGCAAGCCCTACCGCCAGAAGGGCACCGGTCGCGCCCGCCAGGGCTCGATCCGGGCGCCGCAGTTCACCGGCGGTGGCGTCGTGCACGGGCCGAGCCCGCGCTCGTACGACCAGCGCACGCCCAAGAAGATGAAGGCCGCCGCCCTGCGCGGTGCCCTGTCCGACCGGGCCCGCGGTGGCCGCGTGCACGTGATCGAGGGCCTGGTCGAGGGGGAGACCCCGTCGACCAAGTCGGCGCTGGCCGCGCTGCGCGGCCTCACCGAGCGGCCGCGCGCCCTCGTGGTGCTCGACCGCGACGACGAGCTCTCGTGGCTCAGCCTGCGCAACGACCGTGGCGTGCACCTGGTCTTCGTCGACCAGCTCAACACCTACGACGTCCTGGTGAGTGACGACGTCGTGTTCACCAAGGCCGCCTACGACGCGTTCGTGGCGGGCCGCACCCCGGCCGGCGAGAGCGAGGGCGACAAGTGAGCACCCTGCACAAGGAAGCCCGTGACGTGCTGATCGCCCCGGTGGTCAGCGAGAAGAGCTACGGGCTCCTCGACCAGAACAAGTACACGTTCCTGGTACGCAAGGACGCCAACAAGACCGAGATCAAGATCGCCGTGGAAAAGGTCTTCTCGGTCCGGGTCCTCGCCGTGAACACGGTCAACCGCGTCGGCAAGCGACGCCGCACCCGCCAGGGTTACGGCTCCCGCCCCGACACCAAGCGGGCGATCGTGAGCGTGGCCGAGGGCCAGCGCATCGACATCTTCTCCGGCCCCGGCGCCTGAGCGGGACTGGACGAGGAGGACTGACATGGCCATCCGCAAGTACAAGCCGACCACCCCGGGCCGTCGCGGCTCGTCCGTGGCCGACTTCGTCGAGATCACCCGGACCACGCCGGAGAAGTCGCTGGTGCGCCCGCTGCCCAAGAAGGGCGGACGCAACAACCAGGGCCGCATCACCACCCGGCACCAGGGTGGTGGGCACAAGCGCGCCTACCGCGTCATCGACTTCCGTCGCTACGACAAGGACGGCGTGCCGGCCACGGTCGCGCACATCGAGTACGACCCCAACCGCACCGCGCGGATCGCGCTGCTGCACTACATCGACGGCGAGAAGCGCTACATCATCGCGCCGCAGGGGCTTCGCCAGGGCACCCCGGTCGAGGCCGGACCCGCGGCCGACATCAAGCCCGGCAACAACCTGCCGCTGCGCAACATCCCGGTCGGCACGACGATCCACGCCGTCGAGCTGCGTCCGGGGGGCGGCGCCAAGATGGGCCGCTCCGCCGGCGCGTCGGTGCAGCTGGTCGCCAAGGAGGGTGCCCGCGCCCAGGTGCGGCTGCCGTCCGGCGAGATGCGCTACGTCGACGTGCGCTGCCGCGCCACGGTCGGCGAGGTGGGCAACGCCGAGCAGTCCAACATCAACTGGGGCAAGGCCGGCCGAATGCGCTGGAAGGGCAAGCGCCCGACCGTCCGTGGTGTCGCCATGAACCCGGTCGACCACCCGCACGGTGGTGGCGAGGGCAAGACGTCCGGTGGCCGGCACCCGGTCTCGCCGTGGGGTCAGGCCGAGGGTCGTACCCGCAAGAGCAAGGCCAGCGACCAGCTGATCGTCCGCCGCCGCAAGTCGAGCAAGCGGCGCTGAGGAAGGGACTCCAGAGATGCCACGCAGCCTGAAGAAGGGCCCCTTCGTCGACGACCACCTGATCAAGAAGGTGGACACGCAGAACGAGGCGGGCAGCAAGAACGTGATCAAGACGTGGTCGCGCCGCTCAATGGTCGTGCCGGCCATGCTCGGCCACACGATCGCGGTGCACGACGGGCGCAAGCACGTCCCGGTGTTCGTGACCGAGGCGATGGTCGGGCACAAGCTCGGCGAGTTCGCTCCCACGCGGACCTTCCGGGGACACGACAAGGACGACCGCAAGAGCCGCCGCCGCTGACCGCGGCGACACAGACGACGAGGAAGTAACGACAGATGAGTGTTGCAGAGCGCCGCCGGGTCTCCGCCCGTCGCGACAGCCTGCTGGGCGACGAGCCCGGGGCCTTCGCGGTCGCGCGGTTCGCCCGCGTGACCCCGATGAAGGCACGCCGCGTCGTCGACCTCGTACGCGGTCTTCCGGTCGACGACGCACTGGCGCTGCTGCGGTTCGCGCCGCAGGCAGCCGCCGAGACCGTCTACAAGACCCTCGAGAGCGCGGTCGCCAACGCGACCGGCGGCGAGGACCTCGACCGGGCCACCCTGGTCATCACCCGCGCCAACGTCGACGAGGGCCCCACGCTCAAGCGGTTCCGGCCGCGTGCACAGGGCCGCGCCTACCGCATCAACAAGCGCACCAGCCACATCACGTTGGTGGTCCAGCCGCGCGAGGACAACGAGTCCGGGCAGACCACCAGCACGAAGAGGAGGTCCCGCTAGTGGGACAGAAGGTCAACCCGCACGGGTTCCGACTCGGCATCTCCACCGACCACAAGAGCCGCTGGTACGCCGGCGACCTCTACAAGGCGTACGTCGGTGAGGACGTCAAGATCCGGCGACTGCTCTCCAAGGGCATGGACCGCGCCGGCATCTCCAAGGTCGAGATCGAGCGCACCCGCGACCGCGTACGCGTCGACATCCACACCGCCCGGCCGGGCATCGTCATCGGCCGTCGTGGTGCGGAGGCCGAGCGCATCCGTGGCGACCTGGAGAAGCTCACCGGCAAGCAGGTGCAGCTGAACATCCTCGAGGTCAAGAACCCCGAGATGGACGCCCAGCTGGTCGCGCAGGGCGTGGCCGAGCAGCTGTCCGGCCGGGTGCAGTTCCGGCGCGCGATGCGCAAGGCGCTGCAGACGACCATGCGCAGCGGCGCCCTCGGCGTCAAGGTGCAGTGCTCGGGCCGCCTCGGTGGCACCGAGATGTCGCGCTCGGAGTTCTACCGCGAGGGCCGGGTGCCGCTGCACACGCTGCGCGCCGACGTCGACTACGGCTTCTACGAGGCCAAGACGACCTTCGGCCGGATCGGCGTCAAGGTCTGGATCTACAAGGGCGAGGTCGCGGGCAGCCGCGCCGAGCGCGAGGCGCAGGCCGCCGCGCGCGCCGCTGCTGCCGGCCGCAACCGGCCGACCCGCGGCCGCCGCCCCGAGCGTGGCGGCGACCGCCGTCCGACCCGTGGCGCCGAGGGTGCCCCGGCGACCCAGGGCGCGCCCGCCGAGCAGGCACCGGCGGCCCCGGCGACCGCGACGGCTCCGGCGACCGACGCTCCCGCGACCACCGCTCCGACCACGGGACAGGAGGGCTGACGCATGCTGATCCCGCGCAGGGTCAAGCACCGCAAGCAGCACCACCCCACCCGCCGTGGCATGGCCAAGGGCGGGACGTCGCTGGCGTTCGGCGACTTCGGGATCCAGGCGCTCGAGGGTCACTACGTGACCAACCGCCAGATCGAGTCCGCCCGGATCGCGATGACCCGGCACATCAAGCGTGGCGGCAAGGTCTGGATCAACATCTACCCCGACCGGCCGCTGACCAAGAAGCCCGCCGAGACCCGGATGGGTTCCGGCAAGGGTTCGCCGGAGTGGTGGATCGCCAACGTCAAGGCCGGACGGGTCATGTTCGAGCTGTCCGGTGTCGACGAGACCGTCGCCCGCGAGGCGCTGCGGCGCGCGATGCACAAGCTCCCCATGAAGTGCAGGTTCGTGACCCGCGAGGCAGGTGACCACTGATGGCTGCGACGACCGCGGCAGAGCTGCGCGTGCTCGAGCCCGACGACCTGGCCGAGAAGCTGCGTGAGGCCAAGGAGGAGCTGTTCAACCTCCGGTTCCAGGCCGCCACCGGCCAGCTGGAGAGCCACGGCCGCCTGCGCATGGTCCGGCACGACATCGCGCGCATCTACACCGTGCTGCGCGAGCGCGAGCTGGGCATCATCGAGTCCGAGACGAGTGAGGCATGAGCACCGACCAGACCGAGCTGCAGGACGAGCGTCGCCGCCGCAAGACCCGTGAGGGCCTCGTGGTGAGCGACAAGATGGACAAGACCGTCGTCGTGATCGTCGAGGACCGCGTCAAGCACCCGCTGTACGGCAAGGTGCTGCGTCGCAACTCCAAGCTCAAGGCGCACGACGAGCGCAACCAGTGCGGCACCGGCGACCGGGTGCTGCTGATGGAGACCCGGCCGTCGTCGGCGACGAAGCGCTGGCGGGTCGTGGAGATTCTGGAGAAGGCGAAGTGATCCAGCAGGAGTCGCGGCTCAAGGTCGCCGACAACACCGGTGCCAAGGAGATCTTGTGCATCCGGGTGCTCGGCGGTTCCGGTCGTCGCTACGCCGGCATCGGTGACGTCATCGTCGCCACCGTCAAGGACGCGATCCCCGGCGGCAACGTCAAGAAGGGTGAGGTCGTCAAGGCCGTCATCGTGCGCACCGTCAAGGAGCGCCGGCGGCCCGACGGCAGCTACATCCGCTTCGACGAGAACGCCGCCGTGATCCTCCGCCAGGACAGTGGCGAGCCCCGCGGGACGCGCATCTTCGGACCGGTCGGCCGTGAGCTGCGCGAGAAGCGGTTCATGCGAATCATCTCGCTCGCACCGGAGGTGTTGTGATGCCGAACGAGCTGAGCATCAAGAAGGGTGACCTGGTCCGCGTCGTCGCGGGTCGGGACAAGGGCGTCGAGGGGCGGGTCATCGCGGTGCGCGCCGAGCAGCGCCGCGTCATCGTCGAGGGCGTCAACCGCGTCAAGCGCCACACCAAGGTCGTCCGCCAGGGCGGCCGCGCCGGCACCACCGGCGGCATCGTCACGCAGGAGGCGCCGGTCGACGTCTCCAACGTGAGCCTGCTGGTCGAGGTCGACGGCGACAAGGTGCCGACCCGCATCGGCTACCGCCGCGACGAGGTCGTGAAGACCCGGCCCGACGGCACCACGTACACCGCACACCGCAGTGTCCGGATCGCGAAGCGAACCGGCGAGGAGATCTGATGAGCACCACCGAGACCGAGCAGCCGAGGCCGGAGCAGTCGTCGGAGAGTCGTCGGAGCAGCGGACGATCCCGCGGCTCAAGGCGCGCTACCGCGAGGAGGTCGCGCCCGCGCTGCGGGAGCAGTTCGACCACGCCAACGTCATGCAGGTGCCCGGCCTGACCAAGATCGTCGTCAACATGGGCGTCGGCGAGGCGGCCCGCGACTCCAAGCTGATCGAGGGCGCCGATCCGCGACCTCACCACGATCACCGGCCAGAAGCCGCAGGTCACCAAGGCCCGCAAGTCCATCGCGCAGTTCAAGCTGCGCGAGGGCATGCCGATCGGCTGCCACGTGACCCTGCGCGGCGACCGGATGTGGGAGTTCCTCGACCGGCTGCTGTCGCTCGCGCTGCCCCGCATCCGCGACTTCCGCGGCCTGGCACCGGGCCAGTTCGACGGCAACGGCAACTACACCTTCGGTCTCACCGAGCAGGTCATGTTCCACGAGATCGACCAGGACAGGATCGACCGCCCCCGGGGCATGGACATCACGGTCGTGACCACCGCCACCGAGGACGAGCAGGGCCGGGCCCTGCTCAAGCAGCTCGGCTTCCCCTTCAAGGAGTCCTGACCGATGGCCAAGACAGCCCTCGTCGTCAAGCAGGCGCGGACCCCCAAGTACAAGGTCCGCGGCTACACCCGTTGCCAGCGTTGCGGCCGGCCGCGCGCCGTCTTCCGCAAGTTCGGCCTGTGCCGGATCTGTCTGCGCGAGATGGCGCACCGCGGGGAGCTCCCCGGCGTCACCAAGAGCAGCTGGTAACACCCCTCACATCGCCGCAGGTCCGGCCCCGGCCGGAAACCACGACGGGAAAGTAGTACTCACACCATGACGATGACCGACCCGATCGCAGACATGCTGACCCGTCTGCGCAACGGCAACCAGGCGTTCCACGACACGGTGAGCATGCCCTCGAGCAAGCTCAAGACCGGTGTTGCCGCGATCCTCCAGCAGGAGGGCTACATCTCCTCCTGGAAGGTCGAGGAGCCGCGCGAGGACCAGGTCGGCAAGACGCTGACCCTCGTGCTCAAGTACGGCCCGCAGCGCGAGCGCGCCCTTGCCGGCGTGCGCCGGATCTCGAAGCCGGGTCTGCGGGTCTACGCCAAGCACACCGCGCTGCCGCGCGTGCTCGGCGGCCTCGGCGTCGCGATCATCTCGACCAGCCAGGGACTGCTGACCGACCGGCAGGCCAACCACCGAGGCGTTGGCGGGGAAGTCCTCGCCTTCGTCTGGTGACGACGGGACAGGGAGGAGTCGTCTGATGTCACGTATCGGCAAGCTGCCCATCACGATCCCGTCCGGTGTCGACGTCGCCGTCGAGGGCCAGCACGTACGGGTCAGCGGGCCCAAGGGCGAGCTGGCGCACACCGTGGTGGAGCCCATCACCGTCAACCGCGACGACGGCCTGCTGCAGGTGCGCCGTCCCGACGACGAGCGGCAGAGCCGCGCGTTGCACGGGCTGTCGCGCACCCTGCTGGCGAACATGGTCATCGGGGTCACCGACGGCTACGAGAAGAAGCTCGAGATCGTCGGCGTCGGCTACCGGGTGCTGTCCCGGGGACCCGAACCAGATCGAGCTGAACCTCGGCTACAGCCACCCGATCACGTTCGACGCGCCGGAGGGCGTGACGTTCGCCGTCGAGTCGCCGACCAAGTTCTCGGTGGCCGGCATCGACAAGCAGCTGGTCGGCGAGGTCGCCGCCAACATCCGCAAGCTGCGCAAGCCGGAGCCGTACAAGGGCAAGGGCATCCGCTACGCGGGCGAGCAGGTCCGACGCAAGGTCGGAAAGGCAGGGAAGTAGACGATGGCGATCGCACTGAAGCAGAAGAAGTCGGTCGCGGGGCGCACCGCCTCGCGGCTGCGCCGCCAGGTCCGCGGCCGCAAGAAGGTCTCGGGCACGAGCGAGCGGCCACGCCTGGTGGTCACCCGGTCGAGCCGGCACATCGTCGCCCAGGTGGTCGACGACGTCGAGGGCCGCACGCTGGCCTCCGCGAGCTCGATGGAGGCCGACCTGCGCGGTCTGTCCGACGACAAGACCGCCAAGGCCAAGCGGGTGGGCGAGCTCGTGGCCGACCGGGCCAAGAGCGCCGGAGTCGGGACCGTGGTCTTCGACCGCGCGGGCAACCGCTACCACGGGCGGGTCGCGGCTCTGGCCGACGGCGCCCGCGAGGGCGGCCTCAGCTTCTGATGCCGATTTCATCGAGTACGCGCAAGCAAGGGAAGAGGGACATCTGATGAGCGGACCCCAGCGCCGCAGTGGCGGTGCAGGTGACCGTCGAGGCAGCGGCGGAGGCCGCGGCCAGTCGGCGGACAAGACCGCCTACATCGAGCGCGTCGTCGGCATCAACCGGGTCGCCAAGGTCGTCAAGGGCGGGCGGCGGTTCAGCTTCACCGCGCTCGTCGTCGTCGGTGACGGCGACGGCACCGTCGGCGTCGGCTACGGCAAGGCCAAGGAGGTGCCCGCCGCGATCGCGAAGGGCGTGGAGGAGGCGAAGAAGAGCTTCTTCCGCGTGCCCCGCATCCAGGGCACCATCCCGCACCCGGTCCAGGGCGAGAAGGCCGCGGGCGTGGTGCTGCTGCGCCCGGCCGCGCCCGGTACCGGCGTCATCGCCGGCGGCCCGGTGCGCGCCGTGCTCGAGTGCGCGGGCATCCACGACGTGCTGAGCAAGTCGCTCGGCTCCAGCAACGCCATCAACATCGTGCACGCGACGGTCCAGGCGCTGCGCGACCTCGAGGACCCCGACGACGTCGCGAAGCGGCGCGGGCTCCCGGTCGAGGACGTCGCTCCGGCGGCGCTGCTGCGGGCCAGGGCGGAGACGGCGTGATGGCGCGGCTCAAGGTACGCCAGACGCGGTCCGGGATCGGGCGCAAGCAGAACCAGCGCCACACCCTCCGGACCCTCGGCCTCAAGCGGATCGGCGACGTCGTCGTCAAGGAGGACCGCCCGGAGATCCGCGGCATGCTCGCGACGGTGACCCACCTGGTCGACGTCGAGACCGTCCCTGACAAGAAGGGGGACTGACATGACTCTCAAGCTGCATCACCTCCGCCCGGCACCCGGGGCCAAGACGGCCAAGACCCGGGTCGGCCGTGGTGAGGGAGGCAAGGGCAAGACCGCCGGTCGCGGCACCAAGGGCAGCAAGGCCCGCGGACAGGTGTCGGCAGGCTTCGAGGGCGGGCAGATGCCGCTGCACATGCGGCTGCCCAAGCTCAAGGGCTTCACGAACCGGTTCCGGGTCGAGCACCAGGTCGTCAACCTCGACCGGATCGCGGCGCTGTACCCCGACGGCGGCGAGGTCACGGCCGAGTCGCTGGCCGAGCGCGGCGCCGTCCGGCCGGGACAGCCCGTCAAGGTGCTGGGCCAGGGCGAGCTGGACACCGCGGTCCAGGTGAGCGCGCACGCGTTCTCCGCGTCCGCGCGTACCAAGATCGAGGCTGCCGGGGGCACCGTCACCGAGCTGTGACGTGGCCTCGGCGCCGCCCGGATGCCCGGGTGTCGCCTGTTAGAGTCGCGGCGGCCGTGCCGCCCGACACGACCGGGTCCTCGAGCCGGGGATCCGCAGGGAGGAACAGGTGCTAGGCGCCTTCGTCAACGCGTTCCGGACACCGGACCTGCGCAAGAAGCTGCTGTTCGTCCTGTTCATGATCGCCGTCTTCCGGCTCGGCTCGACCGTCCCTGCGCCCGGGATCAACGTCCCCAACGTGCAGAACTGCGTGAGCCAGGCCGAGGGCAACAGCCTGTTCAGCCTGATCAACCTGTTCTCCGGCGGCGCGCTGCTGCAGCTCACCGTGTTCGCGCTGGGGATCATGCCCTACATCACGGCGAGCATCATCCTGCAGCTGCTCACCGTGGTGATCCCGCGGCTGGAGACCCTGAAGAAGGAGGGTCAGTCCGGCCAGGCCAAGATCACCCAGTACACCCGCTACCTCACCCTGGGCCTTGCCGTCCTGCAGGCGACCGGCATCGTGGCGCTGGCCCGCGGCCGGCAGCTGTTCGGCGGGGTCTGCTCCGACGCGCTGCTCTACGACGAGGACAGCATCCTCGCGTTCATCCTGCTGGTGCTCACGATGACCGCCGGCACCGCGGTCATCATGTGGCTGGGCGAGCTGATCACCGACCGCGGCATCGGCAACGGCATGTCGATCCTGATCTTCACCCAGGTCGTGGCGACGTTCCCCGGCACGCTGTGGTCGATCAAGGTCAGCCAGGGCTGGTTCACCTTCGCGGTGGTGGTGGCCGTCGGCCTGGCGGTGATCGCGGCGGTGATCTTCGTCGAACAGGCGCAGCGCCGGATCCCGGTGCAGTACGCCCGCCGGATGGTCGGTCGCAAGATGTTCGGCGGCTCGTCCACGTACATCCCGCTGAAGGTCAACCAGGCGGGCATCATCCCGGTGATCTTCGCCTCCAGCCTGATGTACCTCCCGGCGCTGGCCGCGCAGTTCAACCCGACCGCGCCGTGGGCCGGCTGGGTGACCAAGTACCTCGTGCGCGGCGACCACCCGCTCTACATGGTGACGTTCTTCCTGCTGATCGTGTTCTTCACGTACTTCTACGTGTCGATCACGTTCAACCCCGAGGAGGTCGCCGACAACATGAAGAAGTACGGCGGCTTCATCCCGGGCATCCGCGCGGGCCGGCCGACCGAGGAGTACCTCGCCTACGTGCTGTCGCGGATCACGGCACCCGGCTCGACCTACCTGGGCCTGGTCGCGCTGATCCCGCTGATCGCGATCGCGCTGGTCGACGCCAACCAGAACTTCCCGTTCGGCGGCACCACGATCCTCATCATCGTCGGCGTCGGCCTCGACACGGTGAAACAGATCGAGAGCCAGTTGCAGCAGCGCAACTACGAAGGGTTCCTGCGCTGATGCGCACGGTCCTCGTGGGTCCGCCGGGGGCTGGGAAGGGCACGCAGGCAAGCCACATCGCCAAGCACTTCTCGATCCCGCAGATCTCCACCGGTGACATCTTCCGCGCCAACGTCACCCAGCGCACCGAGCTGGGGCTGGAGGCGAAGAAGTACATGGACGCGGGCGACCTGGTGCCCGACGAGGTGACCATCGCGATGGTCAAGGACCGGCTGGCCGAGGACGACGCGCAGGAGGGCTTCCTGCTGGACGGTTTCCCGCGCACCGTGCGGCAGGCCGAGGCGCTGGACGAGATCCTGGCCGAGCTGAGCGTCAACCTGGACGCCGTCCTGGAGCTGTCGGTCGACGAGGACGAGGTCGTGCGCAGGCTGTCCGGGCGCCGCACCTGCCACGGCTGCGGCCGCAACTGGCACGTCGAGTTCGACAAGCCGTCGGAGAAGGGCGTGTGCGACGCCTGCGGCAGCGAGCTGTTCCGCCGCGACGACGACGCGCCGGAGACCGTACGGCACCGGCTCGAGGTCTACGCCGAGCAGACCGCGCCGCTGGTCGAGCACTACGACGAGTCCGGCCTGCTGCGCCGGATCGAGGCCATCGGCACGGTCGACGAGGTCACCGAGCGCGCCATCGGCGCCCTCGAGTCGGCCGGCAGCTGACAGGCCGCGGTGTTCCAGGGCCGCGGGGTCGAGCTCAAGACCCCGGAGCAGATCCGGCTGATGCGCCGGGCCGGCCTCGTCGTCGGCGAGACGCTCGAGCTCGTCCGGTCGGCACGCGCAGCCCGGTATCACCACGGCGGGGCTGGACGCGCTGGCCGAGGACTACATCCGGGACCGCGGGGCGGTGCCGTCGTTCAAGGGCTACCACGGCTTCCCGGCCAGCCTGTGCCTGTCGGTCAACGACGAGGTCGTGCACGGCATCCCGGGCAGCCGGGTGCTGCGCGACGGCGACGTGCTGTCGGTCGACTGCGGGGCGATCGTCGAGGGCTGGCACGGCGACGCGGCGATCACGGTGGCGCTCGGCGAGGTCGCGCCCGAGGTGGCCACGCTGCTCGAGGTCTGCGACGACGCGCTGTGGGCCGGGCTGTCGGCGGTGCGGCTGGGCGGGCGGGTCACCGACGTCTCCGCGGCGGTCGAGGGGCTCGTGCGCAGCCGCGGCGACCACGGGATCGTCGAGGACTACGTCGGCCACGGGATCGGCTCGGCGATGCACCAGCCGCCCGACGTCCCCAACTACGGCCGCCCGGGCCGGGGGGCCCGGATCGTGCCGGGGCTGGCGCTCGCGGTGGAGCCGATGCTCACGCTGGGCAGCCCGGTGACGCACGTCCTCGACGACGACTGGACCGTGGTCACGGTCGACGGCTCGCCGGCCGCCCACTTCGAGCACACCGTGACCGCCACCGAGACCGGGGTGTGGGTGCTCACCGCGCTCGACGGCGGGCGACAGCGGCTGGAGGCGCTCGGCGTGCCGTTCGGGGGCGACGCCTAGCGCGGTCGGCAGCGCGCGGCGGGGGAGCGGGTCCCTTCCGGGCGGATTGGCTCCGGGTCCCGGTCTTCCCGTACACTGGACAGTCGGCCCGTGGTGCGCGCCCTTGCGAGGGCAACGGCGCGCTGCCCTGGTGCCGGCTGTCCATCCCCTGTTGACGACCAGATTGTGGAGGACGATGCCCAAGAAGGAAGGGGTCATCGAGATCGAGGGCTCGGTTGTGGAGGCACTGCCCAACGCCATGTTCCGGGTGGAGCTGACCAACGGGCACAAGGTGCTTGCCCACATCAGCGGCAAGATGCGCCAGCACTACATCCGGATCCTCCCCGAGGACCGGGTCGTGGTGGAGCTCTCGCCCTACGACCTCACCCGTGGCCGCATCGTCTACCGCTACAAGTAGCAGAGCGAGAAGGTTTCAGCCCTGATGAAGGTGCAACCCAGCGTCAAGAAGATCTGTGACAAGTGCAAGGTGATCCGTCGCAACCGGCGGGTCATGGTGATCTGCGACAACCCTCGCCACAAGCAGCGGCAGGGCTGAGCACGACAGCAGGGCACAATCCCAGCGTGACCGCTCACGGGTCCCCGGCAGGTCCGGGCGCCCCGTGTGACCCCCGGACGGAGGCCGGGGCCCGGCCGAGGAACCGTCCCCGTGAGGGGACCGCCTCGAGGCGAGTCGGGACGCGGCACGCACGACACCTCCGCACGATGTGAAAGGACGCCATCGCCATGGCACGTCTCGTCGGCGTCGACCTCCCCCGCGACAAGCGGGTCGAGATCGCGCTCACCTCCATCTTCGGTATCGGTCGTACCCGCGCCCAGCAGACCCTCGAGGCCACCGGGGTCAGCCCCGACCTCCGGGTCCACGAGCTGGGTGACGAGGAGCTGGTCAAGCTCCGCGACTTCATCGAGGGCAACTACCAGATCGAGGGTGACCTCCGCCGCGAGGTCGCCGGCGACATCCGTCGCAAGGTCGAGATCGGCAGCTACCAGGGGCGCCGCCACCGCAGCGGTCTGCCCGTACGCGGCCAGCGGACCCGTACCAACGCGCGCGGACGCAAGGGTCCCAAGCGCACCGTCGCCGGCAAGAAGAAGGCCGGCAAGAAGTAGGGCCCCGCCCCGCCCCCCTCGTCCTCGATCACCTGGAGTACCTCGAACCATGCCTCCCAAGAGCCGAACGGCACCTGGCGCCAAGAAGGTCCGCCGCAAGGAGAAGAAGAACATCGCCGTGGGCGCCGCCCACATCAAGTCGACGTTCAACAACACCATCGTCACGATCACCGACCCCGCGGGTGCGGTGATCTCGTGGGCCAGTGCCGGCACCGTCGGCTTCAAGGGCTCGCGCAAGTCCACCCCGTTCGCCGCGCAGATGGCCGCCGAGGCCGCCGGCCGGCGGGCGATGGACCACGGGATGAAGAAGATCGACGTCTTCGTCAAGGGCCCCGGCTCCGGCCGGGAGACCGCCATCCGCTCGCTCGGGGCCGTCGGCCTCGAGGTGGGCACCATCCAGGACGTCACCCCCACCCCGCACAACGGCTGCCGCCCTCCCAAGCGGCGTCGCGTCTGATTCCCCGCGCCATCCCAGAGCCCGTACGTATCAAGGAGACCTGACTCACATGGCCCGCTACACCGGACCCATGACGAAGAAGTCGCGCCGACTCGGGGTTGACCTCGTCGGTGGAGACCAGGCATTCGAGCGTCGCCCCTACCCGCCCGGCCAGCACGGCCGCGGCCGGGTGAAGGAGAGCGAGTACCGCCTGCAGCTGCAGGAGAAGCAGAAGGCCCGCTTCACCTACGGCGTCATGGAAAAGCAGTTCCACAACTACTACGACGAGGCCAGCCGTCGTCCCGGCAAGACCGGTGACAACCTGCTGCAGCTGCTCGAGGGCCGGCTGGACAACGTGGTCTACCGCGCCGGGTTCGCCCGTACGCGCCGCCACGCCCGCCAGCTCGTCGTGCACGGCCACTTCGTCGTCAACGGCCGCAAGGTCGACATCCCCTCGTTCCAGGTCGGCGAGCACGACGTCATCGACGTGCGCCCCAAGTCGATCGAGACGACGCCGTTCATCGTCGCTCGGGAGACCCACGGCGAGCGCATCGTGCCGGCGTGGCTCGAGGTCCTGCCCAACAAGATGCGCGTGCTCGTGCACCAGCTCCCGGTCCGGCAGCAGATCGACGTGCCGGTCCAGGAGCAGCTGATCGTGGAGTTCTACTCCAAGAAGTGACCCACCCCGGGCCGGTCCCCACCGGTCCAACGACCCGCCCCGTCATATAGCGGTCGGTGCGGAAAGGAACACATCGTGCTCATCGCCCAGCGTCCCAGCCTGTCCGAGGAAGTCGTCGGCGACCACCGCTCGCGCTTCGCCATCGAGCCGCTCGAGCCCGGTTTCGGCTACACCCTCGGCAACTCCCTGCGTCGTACCCTGCTGTCCTCCATCCCCGGAGCCTCGGTCACCTCGATCAAGATCGACGGTGTCCTGCACGAGTTCTCCACGGTGGAGGGCGTCAAGGAAGACGTCACGGAGATCATCCTCAACCTCAAGGAGCTCGTGGTCTCCTCGGAGCACGACGAGCCCGTCACCATGTACCTGCGCAAGCAGGGCCCCGGTGACGTCACCGCCGCCGACATCGCCCCGCCCGCGGGTGTCGAGGTGCACAACCCCGACCTGCACCTGGCCACCCTCAACGACAAGGGCCGGGTCGAGCTCGAGCTCGTCGTCGAGCGCGGTCGTGGCTACGTCTCGTCGGCGCAGAACAACCTCGGCGACGGCGAGATCGGCCGGCTCCCGGTCGACTCGATCTACTCGCCGGTCCTCAAGGTGACCTACAAGGTCGAGGCGACCCGCGTCGAGCAGCGCACCGACTTCGACCGGCTGGTCATCGACGTCGAGACCAAGCCGTCGATGAAGCCGCGGGACGCGATCGCCAGCGCCGGCAAGACGCTGGTCGAGCTGTTCGGGCTGGCCCGCGAGCTCAACGTGGAGGCCGAGGGCATCGACATCGGCCCGTCGCCGGTCGACGAGCAGCTGGCTGCCGACCTGGCGCTGCCGGTCGAGGAGCTCAACCTCACCGTGCGGTCCTACAACTGCCTCAAGCGCGAGGGCATCCACACCGTGGGTGAGCTCATCTCGCGCAGCGAGCAGGACCTGCTCGACATCCGCAACTTCGGTGCGAAGTCGATCGACGAGGTCAAGGCCAAGCTGGTCGAGATGGGCCTGGCGCTCAAGGACAGCGCGCCCGGCTTCGACCCCCAGGCCGCGCTCGAGGCGTACGGGGACGACGACCAGTCCTTCGTCGAAGACGAGCAGTACTGATCCCGCACCAACCCGATCGAGGAGACTGAGCGATGCCTACGCCCACCAAGGGTCCGCGGCTGGGTGGCAGCCCCGCGCACCAGCGGATGATCCTCGCCAACCTCGCAACGAACCTGTTCGAGTACGGCAAGATCACCACCACCGAGGCCAAGGCGCGGCGGCTGCGGCCCTACGCCGAGCGGCTGATCAGCAAGGCGCGGCGCGACGACCTGCACGCGCGTCGGCAGGTGCTGTCGGTGATCCGGGACAAGGGCGTCGTGCACACCCTGTTCACCGAGATCGCGCCGCACTACACCACCCGCCCGGGCGGCTACACCCGGATCACCAAGGTGGGCCCGCGCAAGGGTGACAACGCGCCGATGGCGGTGATCGAGCTGGTCGAGGAGAAGGACTTCGCGACCCGCTCGAGCACGCCCGCTGCACCGGCTGCCAGCGGCGAGCCCGCGCCCGAGCCGGCTCCGTCCGAGGAGGCCGCGTCGCCGTCCGACGAGGAGACGACCGAGTCGACCCAGGTCGAGGAGGACGCTCGCGAGCGAGGAGGTCGCAGCGACCGACGAGGGTGCCAGCGACGAGGGTGCCAGCGACGAGGGTGCAGCGACGAGGGCGCGACCGACGAGGAGTCGGCCGACGAGGTCGACGACACCGACGCCGGCGACGTCTCCGAGGAGCCCAAGGCCTGACGGGTCGGCGGGTGCGGCTGCGACTCGAGCTCGGCTACGACGGTGCCGGGTTCTCCGGCTGGGCCCGCCAGCCCGGCCGGCGCACGGTGCAGGGCGAGCTCGAGACGGCGCTCGGCCGGGTGCTGCGCCTCGAGTCGGTGTCGCGTCACCTGCGCGGGGCGTACCGACGCGGGGGTGCACGCGCGGGGGCAGGTCGTGCACGTCGACGTGCCCGACACCGTGCCCGACGCCGTGCCCGAGACGTGGCCGACCGCTCGCCCGGCGGCTCAACAGCGCGCTGCCCGACGACGTCGCGGTGCGGGACGTCGCGGTGGCCCCGGCCGGGTTCGACGCCCGGTTCTCCGCGATCTGGCGGCGCTACGTCTACCGGATCTGCGACCAGGCGCACTGCCTCGACCCGCTGCGGCGCGGGCAGGTGCTGGCCTGGCGGCGTCCGGTCAGCGCGGTGCTGATGGGCGACGCCGCCGCCGGTCTGCTGGGTGAGCACGACTTCGCCGCGTTCTGCCGACCCCGCGAGGGGGCGAGCACGGTGCGGACCCTGCTGCGGCTGGAGCCGGTGCGCACGGAGGGTCTGGTGGAGGTGACGCGTGGTCGCCGACGCGTTCTGCCACCACATGGTGCGGGCCCTGATGGGGGCGCTGGTGGCGGTGGGGGAGGGCCGACTGCCGGTCGAGGAGCCGGCGCGGATCCTGGCGGCCGGGGCGCGCGATCCGCGGGTGCAGGTGCTGCCGGCGCACGGGCTGACGCTCGAGGAGGTCGGCTACCCCGACGACGAGCAGCTGGCGGCCCGGGCGCAGCAGGCGCGGGCGCGCCGGGGTGAGCCGGCATGAGCCAGCACTACTTCTCGCCCGATCCGGCCTCACCGTTGCGGCACGCGGACGTGCACGCCCGGGTGTGGGGGCACGACCTGACGGTCCGGTCGGCGAGCGGAGTGTTCGCGCACGGGCGGGTCGACCTCGGCACGGGGGTGCTGCTCCGCACGGCGGCGCCGGACCCGGCGGCTCGGTACCGTGCTGGACCTGGGCTGCGGCTACGGGCTGATCGCGGTCGGGCTCGGGCTCGCCCTGCCGAAGGCTGCGGTCTGGGCGGTCGACGTCAACGAGCGGGCGCTCGCGACCACCCGGGCGAACGTCGCCGCGTACCGGCTCGGCGACCGGGTGCGGGTCGGCACCCCCGACGAGGTGCCGGCCGACCTGCGGTTCGACGAGATCTGGTCCAACCCGCCCATCCGCATCGGCAAGCCGGCGGTGCACGCGCTGCTCAGCGACTGGCTGCCCAGGCTCGCCCCGGACGGCCGTGCGGTGCTGGTGATCGGCCGCAACCTCGGCGCGGACTCGTACCAGCGGTGGCTGCGTCGAGCGCGGGTGGGCGTGCGAGCGCCTCGGCAGCGCCAAGGGTTTCCGGGTGCTCGAGGTCCGTCACGGCGGCTGACCGGAGCTGTCCCACCCCCGCCAGCGCAGCCGGTCGTCGAAGCCGGCTGCCAGTCCGGTGCGGAGCTCCCGCATGTAGGGGGACCAGACCAGCGGGTCCACCCGCGGAGCGGGCGGCTGCAACACGTCACCGCCTCCCCGCCGCGGCAGCGCCGGGTGCGGGAAGTCGCCGAAGTAGCCGTGCTGGCGCAGCACGTCGCGGTGGTCGTGGCTGCGGCGCCACGTGAGCGGCGACGGGTCGGGGCACGCCCCGCTGGTCATGAGCGACCACAGCTCGGCCCGGCTGCGCTGCCGCACGTCGAGGTGCGGTGGCACCTGCCGCCCGGCGCGATCCCGGCGAGGGTCGACCACGATCGACCCTGCCGGCAGCCCGTCCTGGCGCACCAGCGCCAGCTCCAGGCCGAGCACCCCCAACAGCTCGACCACCACCCGGATCCGCGGCCGGCACCGCCCCGTCTCGATGTCGGCGATGGTCGACTTGGGCACCCCCGACCACCGCGCCAGGTCCCGCTGGCTCATGTCGCCGTGCCGCCGGGCCCACCGCAGCAGGTAGCCGAACTCCGAGAACTCGTCCATGCCCGCACCCTCGTCGCCCCGACCACCGCCTGGCGGCACCCCGCCCCGGACCTGTGGACAACAATCCACAGCCCCCGACCGGTGGACGACGCCCCACCCCGCCGCAGAGTGTCTGCTTCTGCCCGCAGCCTCGGGCAGAAGCGAGACACTCTGGTGGGGGAGGTGGGCGGGCGGCGGGCGGATGGGGCCGCGGGGTGGGCGGGTCAGGCGGCCGGCGAGGTGGGCGCGGCGAAATCGGTCGCCGCGGAGGGGCTGCTGAGCCGCAGACTGGTCGCTTGTGGGACACGTGGAGCTGAGCGGGATCCGGTTCGAGCTGCCGGACGGGCGGGTGCTGCTCGACGACGTCGGGTTCCGCGTCGGCGACGGCGCGAAGGTGGCGCTGGTCGGGGCCAACGGGGCGGGGAAGACCACGCTGCTGCGCATCGTCACCGGTGAGCTCACCCCGCACGCCGGGCACGGTCACGCGCACCGGCGGGCCTGGGCGTCATGCGGCAGATGGTGACGCCCGGCCGGGGTGGACTGGAGCGTCCGCGACCTGCTGCTGTCGGTCGCACCGCCGCGGGTGCGAGCGGCGGCGGTCGCGGTGGACGAGATCGAGCTGTTGCTGATGGACCGCGACGACGAGCGCACCCAGATGCGCTACGCCACGGCGCTCGCGGAGTACGCCGACGCCGGCGGCTACGACGCCGAGGTGGACTGGGACGCCTGCTGCACCACGGCGCTGGGCGTGCCGTACGAGCGGGCCCGGTGGCGCCCGGTGTCCACGCTGTCCGGCGGCGAGCAGAAGCGGCTGGTGCTCGAGGCGCTGCTGCGCGGACCCGAGGAGGTGCTGCTGCTCGACGAGCCGGACAACTTCCTCGACGTGCCGGGCAAGCGCTGGCTCGAGGACCGGCTGTCCGGCTCTGCCAAGACCGTGCTGTACGTCAGCCACGACCGCGAGCTGCTGGCCCGCACCGCCACCCGCGTCGCCACCCTCGAGCTGGGCGCTGCGGGCAACACCGCGTGGGTGCACCCCGGCGGCTTCACCACCTACCACGACGCCCGCAAGGCGCGGTTCGAGCGGCTGGAGGAGATGCGGCGCCGCTGGGACGAGGACCACGCGAAGCTCAAGGCGCTGGTGCTCATGTACAAGCAGAAGGCCGCCTACAACGACGGCATGGCCTCGCGCTACCAGGCCGCGCAGACCCGGCTGCGCAAGTTCGAGGAGGCCGGGCCGCCGCAGGCGATCCCGCGCGAGCAGGACGTCAAGATGCGCCTGACCGGCGGCCGCACCGGCAAGCGGGCGGTGATCTGCGAGCAGCTCGAGCTGACCGGCCTGATGAAGCCGTTCGACCTCGAGGTGTGGTTCGGCGAGCGGGTGGCGGTGCTCGGCTCCAACGGCTCCGGGAAGTCCCACTTCCTGCGGCTGCTGGCCGCCGGCGGCAGCGACCCCGACGTGGAGCACCGCCCCGTCGACGACACCCCGGTCGCGGCCGTGCAGCACACCGGCCGGGCCCGGCTCGGCGCCCGGGTGCGGCCGGGCTGGTTCGTCCAGACGCACGCCCACCCCGAGCTGGTCGGCCGGACCCTGCTGGAGATCCTGCACCGCGGCGACGCGCTGCCCGACGGCCGGGGCCGCGCCGGGATGCCGCGCGAGCAGGCAGCCCGGGCCCTCGACCGCTACGAGCTCGCGTACGCCTCCGAGCAGCGCTTCGAGTCACTGTCGGGCGGGCAGCAGGCGCGGCTGCAGATCCTGCTGCTCGAGCTGTCCGGCGCCACCTTGCTGGTGCTCGACGAGCCGACCGACAACCTCGACGTGCAGTCGGCCGAGGCGCTCGAGGAGGGGCTGGAGCGCTTCGAGGGCACCGTGCTGGCGGTCACCCACGACCGCTGGTTCGCGCGTGGCTTCGACCGGTTACCTCGTCTTCGGCGCCGACGGTTCGGTGTACGAGTCCGACGAGCCGGTGTGGGACGAGGGCCGGGTCGTCGTACCCGCTGACCACGACCCGACGTCACGAATCCCGGCGTCCGGCGCGGAGGACCTGACCGTGAACCGGGACCCGGTCAGGCCCAGCGCTTCTCCCGCGGCGTGAACTCGACGGTGCGCTCGCCGGTGTAGATCTGCTTGGGCCGGGCGATCTTCTGGTCCTTGTCGTCGACCAGCTCGGACCACTGCGCCAGCCAGCCGACGGTGCGCGGGATGGCGAACAGCACGGTGAACATCTCCGGCGGGAAGCTCAGCGCCTCGTAGATCAGGCCGGAGTAGAAGTCCACGTTGGGGTAGAGCTTGCGCTTGACGAAGTACTCGTCCTCGAGGGCGATCTTCTCCAGCTCGACCGCGATCTCGAGCAGCGGGTTGACGCCGGTCACCTCGAACACGTCGTCGGTGGCCTTCTTGATGATCTGCGCCCGCGGGTCGTAGTTCTTGTAGACCCGGTGACCGAAGCCCATCAGCCGCTCGTCGCCGTTCTTGACGCCCGAGATGAAGTCGCTGACGTTGTCCTTGCTGCCGATCCGGCGCAGCATCCGCAGCACCGCCTCGTTGGCCCCACCGTGCAGCGGGCCGTACAGCGCGGCGATGCCGGCCGACACCGCCGAGTAGGGGTCGACCTGGCTGGACCCGACCGAGCGGACCGCGTTGGTCGAGCAGTTCTGCTCGTGGTCGGCGTGCAGGATGAACAGGATCTCCAGCGCCTTGGTCAACCGCTCGTCGGCGTGGAACTTCTGCTCGCTCATCCGGAACAGCATCGACAGGAAGTTCTCGGCGTACGAGAGCTCGTTGTCGGGGTAGACGTAGGGCTTGCCCTGCGCGTGCCGGTAGGCCCAGGCCCCGAGCGTCGGCATCTTGGCGATCAGCCGCACCATCTGGATGTGCCGGTTCTCGACGTCGCTGATGTTGCGCGACTCGGGGTAGAACGTCGACAGGGCCCCCACCGACGCCATCAGCATCCCCATCGGGTGCGCGTCGTAGCGGAAGCCCTGCATGAACGTCTTGACGTTCTCGTGCACGAACGTGTGGTAGGTGATCTCGTGCACCCACGCGTCGTAGGCGTCGCGGCCGGGGAGCTCGCCGTGGATCAGCAGGTAGGCGACCTCGAGGAACGTCGAGTCCTCCGCCAGCTGCTCGATCGGGAAGCCGCGGTACTCCAGCACCCCCTTCTCGCCGTCGATGTAGGTGATGGAGCTGCGGCAGGACGCGGTGTTGGTGAACCCGGGGTCGTAGGTCGCGATCCCGGGCTCGTCGTCGTCGGTCCTGATCTGCGCCAGGTCACCGGCACGGATGGTGCCGTCGGTGATCGGCAGCTCGTAGTCGCGACCCGTACGGTTGTCGCGGACGGTGAGGGACTCATTCACGCACCCAAACCTACGGGCGCCCGGGTGCAGCGTCGAATCCGGGACCCCCCGTTCCGGACCGCTTTGACCCGTCCACGTCTCCCCGGGTAACCTGGGCGGTCGTCGTGTGCACGACGTCCGACGGCCCTGCCCGCGCGGACGGCACACCCGGCGTCCCCCATCTCCGACGAGAAGGTCACCACCGTGCGTACGTACAGCCCCAAGCCCGGTGACGTGCAGCGTCAGTGGCACGTCATCGACGCCGACGACGTCGTGCTCGGCCGGCTGGCCGTCCAGGTGGCGACGCTGCTCCGGGGCAAGCACAAGGCGACCTTCGCCCCGCACGTCGACTCCGGCGACTTCGTGGTCGTCGTCAACGCGAGCAAGATCGCGCTGACCGGCGACAAGCGCGACACCAAGCTGGCCTACCGCCACTCCGGCTACCCGGGCGGGCTGAAGTCCACCACCGTGGGCGAGCTGCTCGAGCGCGACCCGCGCAAGGCCGTCGAGAACGCGGTGTGGGGGATGCTCCCCAAGAACCGACTCAGCCGGCAGCTGATCAAGAAGCTCAAGGTGTACGCCGGCCCGGAGCACCCGCACGCCGCACAGCAGCCGCACACCTTCGAGATCACCCAGATCGCCCAGTGACACAGCCCGCGAGACCGAGGATCCCCACCGTGGCCGACAGCGCCCCAGCACCGACCAGCAGCGACGTCCCCGACACCAGCGACGCCGCCATCGCCCCACCGCTCACCACGGGCGACGGCACCCCCGTCGAGGGCGGCGACTCGACCGTCGCCTACAGCTCGGAGAGCGCTGCCGCGCCGGACGCCCCGCCCCGGCCCGCCCACATCGCCCCCGCCGCCGCCACCGGCCGGCGCAAGGAGGCCGTGGCCCGGGTGCGCCTGGTGCCCGGCACCGGGCAGTGGACGATCAACGGCAAGACCCTGGACGAGTACTTCCCGAACAAGGTCCACCAGCAGACCGTCAACGAGCCGTTCGTGCTCACCGACCTGTCCGACCGCTTCGACGTGGTGGCCCGCATCCACGGCGGCGGCATGACCGGCCAGGCCGGCGCGCTGCGCCTGGGCGTGGCCCGCTCCCTCAACGAGCTCGACGAAGAGGCCAACCGCCCGTCGCTCAAGGGCGCCGGCATGCTGACCCGCGACGCCCGGGTCAAGGAGCGCAAGAAGGCCGGGCTCAAGAAGGCCCGGAAGGCGCCGCAGTACTCCAAGCGCTGACCACTCCGTGGGTCGCCTGTTCGGCACCGACGGCATTCGCGGGCTCGCGAACCGCGACGTCACGGCCGAGACCGCACTGGACCTGTCGGTCGCTGCCGCCCACGTGCTCGGCGAGGCGGGGGTGTTCGCCGCGCGTACGGACCGCCCCCGGCCGCTCGCCGTGGTCGGACGCGACACGCGCGCCTCGGGTGAGTTCCTGCAGGCGGCGGTCATCGCCGGGCTGGCCTCGGCCGGCGTCGACGTGCAGCGACTGGGCGTCCTGCCCACCCCCGCGGTGGCGTACCTCGTCGCCGACCTGGACGCCGACCTGGGCGTGATGATCTCGGCCAGCCACAACCCGATGGCCGACAACGGCATCAAGTTCCTCGCCCGCGGCGGGCACAAGCTCGCCGACGCCGCCGAGGACGCCATCGAGGCCCGGCTGCGCGAGCCGTGGGCGCGGCCCACCGGGGCCGAGGTCGGCCGGGTGCGCCCGCCCGAGGGCGCGTGGCGGCGCTACGTCGACCACGTCGTCTCGACCGTGCCGCACCGGCTGGACGGGCTCAACGTGGTGCTGGACTGCGCCAACGGTGCCGCCTCCCGCGTCGCCCCCGCCGCGTTCTCGGCCGCCGGGGCGACCGTGCACACCATCCACGACCAGACCGACGGCTACTCCATCAACGACGGCTGCGGCTCCACCCACCTCGGCGACCTGCAGGCGGAGGTGGTGCGCCAGGGGGCCGACGCCGGGTTCGCGTTCGACGGCGACGCCGACCGCTGCCTCGGGGTCGACGCCGAGGGATCGGTCGTCGACGGGGACCAGATCCTGGCGATCCTGGCCCAGGCGGCACGCGACCGGGGCGAGCTGGTCGACGACACCGTCGTCGCGACGGTGATGAGCAACCTCGGCTTCCTGCACGCGATGCAGCGGCTGGGCATCCATGTCGTGCAGACGGCGGTCGGCGACCGCTACGTCCTGGAGGCGATGCAGGCCGGGCGCTTCCTGCTCGGCGGCGAACAGTCCGGGCACGTGATCATGGCCCAGCACGCGACCACCGGCGACGGGCTGCTCACCGCCCTGCACGTGTCCGCCCAGGTCGCCGCCGCCACCCGCTCGCTGACCGAGCTCGCCGCGATCATGACCCGGCTGCCCCAGGTGCTGGTCAACGTGCCCGGAGTCGACAAGGCGCGCGCCGACACCGACCCCGACGTGGCCGCCGCGGTCGGGCGCCGCCGAGGCGGTGCTGGGCGACTCGGGCCGGGTGCTGCTGCGGCCCTCGGGCACCGAGCCGCTGGTCCGGGTGATGGTGGAGGCCCCCACGGCCGAGCAGGCCGACGCGGTCGCGCGTGAGCTCGCCGGCGTCGTGGAGCGCGCGCTCAGCCTGGGTTAATCGCTCGCCGCGCCCGGTCGCGGTCGCTAGCGTCGCCTCCCGTGCTGATCCGACCGGTCGACGTGTTCGACGACGACGACTTCGCGCGCGCGCACGCCGTCTACGCCGCCGCCGACCGCCACGGCCGGCCCAGCCCGACGACCTGGCCGCTCGCGGAGATGAAGGCGTCGTACCGCACCCCGTCGAGCGCCGAGGACGTACGTCTGTACGTCGCCGAGGACGACGGTGACGCCCTGGGCGTCGCCCGGCTCGAGCTGCCGCTGACCGACAACCTGCACCTGGCCGGGCTGGCGGTCTACGTCCGGCCGGACCGGTGGCGGCGGGGCGTCGGCACGGCGCTCGCCGCGCACCTGCGCACCGGGGCCGAGGCGGCCGGCCGGCGGCTCGCGGGGGCCTGGATCGCCGGGCGCCAGGTGCATCCCGACGGCACCCCGGTCGACGGGCCGGAGCCGCCGGGCGACGCCTTCGCCCGGGCGTGCGGGCTGACGCTGCGCAACACCGATCTGCACCGGGTGCTGCCGCTGCCCGTCGACGAGGCGGTGCTCGACCGGCTGGCAGCCGACGCCGCCCCGCACCACGCGGACTACCGGATGGTGTCGTTCACCGCCCGCTGCCCGGACGAGTACGTCCCGGCGTACTGCCGGCTCAAGTCCGCGATGATCGCCGAGGCGCCGATGGGCGACGTCGAGATGGACCCGGAGGTCTGGGACGAGCGCCGGCTGCGCGAGGAGGAGACCGAGCTGGCCGCGATGGGCCGCACCCGGTTCACCGTCCTCGCCCTCGCCCCGGACGGCGAGGTGGCCGGCTTCAACGAGCTGCTGCACGCGGCGCACGACCCGGCCCGCGCTGTGGAACTGGGACACCCTGGTCCTCCCCGCGCATCGCGGCCACCGGCTGGGCATGGCGGTCAAGATCGCCAACCTGAGGATCGTGGCGCCGGCCCACCCCGAGGCCCGCGAGGTGCACACCCACAACGCCGAGCAGAACGGGCCGATGGTCGCCGTCAACGACCGGCTGGGGTTCGTGCCGATCGAGCGGGTCGGTGAGTGGCAGGGACCGCTGGCCGGCCTGCCGGGCGGACAGCGACAGAGCGCGGCCGACCGGTGAAGGTCGAGGTCCGCCCGCTGGACGCGCATGACGACGCGCAGTGGCAGGCGTTCTACGCCGCCCACGTCGAGGCGATGTTCCACGAGCGCCCGTACGCCGACGTCAGCAACACGGAGACCAACCGGGTGAACTACACCCGCTCGGCTGCCGATTACGCCACCAACGGATTCGCGGCGTGGTCGGGCGACGAGGTGGTCGGCACGGCGACCGTCATGCGGCCGCTGCTCGACAACACCAACCTCGGGTGGTTCGAGCTGTCGGTGGTGCCCGCTGCCCGCCGGCGCGGCGTGGGGTCTGCGCTGCTCGGGGCGGTGGAGGAGTGGTTGCTCCAGGACGGGCGCCCCGTCGCGCAGGCCGACGTCCCGAGCGCCTTCGACGTGCGACCGCGAGCAGCAGGCGGGGGTCGCGTTCGCCACCGCCCGCGGCTACGTCCGCGCCAACTCGGAGACCCACTCCGTCGTCGACCTGCCGCCTGCCGACGACCTGCTCGACCGGCTCGAGGCGCACGCGGCCGAGCGGCTGGGCGACTACCGGCTGGTGTCGTGGCGCGACCGCACGCCCGACGAGTGGGTGGACCACCTGTGCCGGCTGGAGGAGGCCTTCGTCACCGAGGCGCCGACGGGCGAGCTGACGGTCGAGCCGGAGCGATGGTCGCCCGAGCGGGTGCGTGCCGTGGAGGATCGCCGGCGGGCCCGGAAGCAACGCACGTTCGTGACCGTCGGGGTGGCTCCGGACGGCACGCATGGTCGGCAACACCGAGCTGGTGGTCAGCGCCGAGATGGTGCGCGGCGGGGTGGCCCAGAACGGCACGCTGGTGCTGCCCGAGCACCGCGGCCACCGGATCGGGCTGGCGATGAAGGTGGCCAACCTGCGGCTGCTGCTGGCCGAGGACGCGGCGTCGCGGCTGCTGCACACGTTCAACGCCGGGGTCAACGCGCCGATGCTGGCGGTCAACGCCGCGCTCGGGTTCCGTCCGGTCGAGTACATGGAGGAGTGGCAGCGCACGCTGGGCTGAGGCTGAGGCTGAGGCTGATGCTGAGGCTGAGGCTGAGCCGGTTGGCTAGCGCTTGCGCAGCCGCACCCAGCGCACGGTGTGGTCGCCGTCCTTGCGCAGCACCAGGGTGGCGCGGCCGCGGGTCGGCTTGATGTTCGCCTCCAGGTTCGGACCGTTGATGGTGTCCCACAGCTGCTCGGCGCGGGCCACCGCCTCCGGCTCGGTCAGCGAGGCGTAGCGCCGGAAGTAGGAGGCGGGGTCGCGGAACGCGGTCCCGCGCAGCCGGAGGAACCGCTCCACGTACCAGCGCCGGATGTCGTCGGTGGCGGCGTCGACGTAGACGCCGAAGTCGAAGAAGTCGCTGATCGCGAGGCCCTGCCGGCCGTCGGCGCGTACCCGCGCGGGCGCGAGCACGTTCAGCCCCTCGACGATGACGATGTCGGGACGGTGCAGCACCACCCGGTCGTCGGTGACGTCGTAGACCAGGTGCGAGTAGACCGGCGCGGCTCACCTCGTCGACGCCCGACTTCACCTCCATCACGAAGCGCAGCAGCGCCCGCCGGTCGTACGACTCGGGGAACCCCTTGCGCTCGAGCAGGCCGCGCTGCTCCAGCTCGGCGTTGGGGAACAGGAAGCCGTCGGTGGTGACCAGCTCCACCCGCGGGTGCTGCGACCAGCGGGCGAGGAGCTCGCGCAGCAGCCGGGCCGTCGTGGACTTGCCGACCGCGACCGACCCGGCGATGCCGATGACGAACGGCGTGCGCGGCGGCTGCGGACGTTCCAGGAACCGCTCGGTCGCCCGGTACAGCTGCGTGGCGTGCCGGACGTACAGGCTCAGCAGCTCGCTCAGCGGCCGGTAGACCTGCTGCACCTCGTGCAGGTCCAGGGCGTCGCCCAGCCCCCGGATGTGGTCCAGCTCGGCGTCGCTGAGCGCGGACCCCCAGGTGCCGTCCGGCCCGTCGGAGGGGGATGAGGCCAGCCGCGCCCACGCGTCCCGGTCCAGCTCGACATACGGTGACGCCTCGGCCATGCCGCACATCATGCCGGGGCGTCCTCGGTACCCTGACGCCCATGTGCGGCATCGTCGGGTACGTGGGTGGCCAGCAGGCGCTCGACGTCGTCGTCGACGGGCTGCGGCGCCTCGAGTACCGCGGCTACGACTCCGCGGGCGTGGCGCTCGCCTCCGACGAGACGCTGCACACGGCCAAGCGCGCCGGCAAGCTGTCCAACCTCGACCTGGCGCTGGCCCTGCACCGGCCCCCGCCGGCGACCACCGGCATCGGGCACACCCGCTGGGCGACCCACGGGGCGCCCAACGACGTCAACGCGCACCCGCACACCGACGCCGCCAACACCGTGGCGGTGATCCACAACGGGATCATCGAGAACTACGCCACGCTGCGCGCCGAGCTGGAGCAGGACGGCTGCGACCTGGTGTCCGCGACCGACACCGAGACGGTGGCGCACCTGCTCGGCATGGCTCTGCCCCAGCACGGTGGCAACCTCGGCGACGCGATGCGCGCCGTGTGCCAGCGGCTGGAGGGTGCGTTCACCCTGGTCGCGGTCGCCGCGTCCGACCCGGACCGGGTGGTCGCCGCGCGCCGCAGCTCACCGCTGGTCGTCGGCCTCGGCGACGGCGAGAACTTCGTCGCCAGCGACGTGTCGGCCTTCATCGCACACACCCGGGAGGCGCTCGAGCTCGGCCAGGACCAGGTGGTCGAGGTGACGCGTACCGACGTCGTCGTGACCAACTTCGACGGCACGCCGTCGCACGGGACGCCGTACCACGTCGACTGGGACGCGTCGGCCGCGGAGAAGGGCGGCTACGCCTGGTTCATGCTCAAGGAGATCGACGAGCAGCCGCGGGCGATCGCCGACACCCTGCTCGGCCGCACCGACGCGCAGGGTGCGCTGCAGCTCGACGAGGTACGGCTGTCCGACGAGGAGCTGCGCGACGTCGACAAGGTGGTGATCATCGCCTGCGGCACCGCGTTCTACGCCGGGCTGGTCGCGAAGTACGCGATCGAGCACTGGACCCGGCTGCCCTGCGAGGTGGAGCTGGCCTCGGAGTTCCGCTACCGCGACCCGGTGGTCGACCGGGCCACGCTGGTGGTGGCGATCAGCCAGTCCGGCGAGACCATGGACACCCTGATGGCGATCCGCTACGCGCGGGCCCAGCACGCCCGGGTGCTCGCGATCTGCAACACCAACGGGTCGACCATCCCGCGCGAGTCCGACGCCGTCATCTACACCCGGGCCGGTCCCGAGGTGGCGGTCGCGTCGACCAAGGGCTTCCTGTCCCAGATCGTGGCCTGCTACCTGCTCGGGCTCTACCTCGCGCAGGTGCGCGGCACCAAGTTCGGCGACGAGATCGGCGGCATCCTCGAGCAGCTGCAGGAGGTGCCCGCCGCCGTCCAGCAGCTGCTGGATGAGGCCGGGCAGGTACGCGCGCTGGCGCGCGAGCTGGCGTCCAGCCGGTCGGTGCTGTTCCTCGGCCGCCACACCGGGTTCCCGGTCGCGCTGGAGGGCGCGCTCAAGCTCAAGGAGCTCGCCTACCTGCACGCGGAGGGTTTCGCCGCGGGCGAGCTCAAGCACGGCCCGATCGCCCTGATCGAGGAGGGGCTGCCGGTCTTCGTCATCGTGCCGCCGCGCGGTCGGGACGCGCTGCACGGCAAGGTCGTCAACAACATCCAGGAGATCCGCGCCCGCGGCGCCCGCACCGTGGTGCTGATCGAGGAGGGCGACGACACGGTCGACGACTACGCCGACGAGATCATCCGGCTGCCGCGGGTGCCGACGCTGCTGCAGCCGCTGGTCGCGACCGTGCCGCTGCAGATCTTCGCCTGCGAGGTGGCCACCCTGCTCGGCCACGACGTGGACCAGCCACGCAACCTCGCGAAGTCGGTCACCGTCGAGTGATCGTGGGCGTGGGCATCGACGTCGTCGACGTGGCCCGGTTCGACCAGACGCTGGCGCGCACCCCGGGACTGCGCAGCCGGCTGTTCACCGCGCACGAGGCGCGACCGGCCGATCGCGTCGCTGGCCGCGCGGTTCGCCGCCAAGGAGGCACTGGCCAAGGCGCTCGGTGCCCCGGCCGGACTGCACTGGGTCGACGCCGAGGTGGTGACCGCCGACGACGGTCGGCCGCACCTGGTGCTCTCCGGTGCGGTGGCCGTACGCGCCGCCGACGTCGGCGCCGAGCACGTGCACGTGTCGCTGTCGCACGACGCCGGCATCGCCTCGGCGGTCGTGGTGCTGGAGAGCGGGTCGTGACCCGGCGGGCCTACGCCGTCGCCGACGTACGCGCGGCGGAGCAGGAGCTGATGGCCGCGCTGCCGCCGGGTGTGCTCATGCAGCGTGCGGCGGCCGGCCTGGCCGCCGCCTGCGCCGACCTGCTGGGCGGGTCCCGCGGCGGTGTCTACGGGGCCAGGGTGCTGGTGCTGGCCGGCAGCGGCGACAACGGCGGGGACGCGCTGTACGCCGGTGCGCGGCTGGCCCGCCGTGGCGCCCGCGTCGAGGCGCTGCTGCTGAGTCCGGACAAGGTGCACGCCGAGGGGCTCGCCGCGCTGCGCGCGGCCGGCGGCAGGGAGAGTCGCCGCGGTGGGCGCCGCCGACCTGGTCCTGGACGGGATCGTCGGCATCGGCGGCTCCGGCGGACTGCGCCCCGACGCCGCCGACGTCTGGCACCGCGTGCAGCGGCTCGACGCCACGGTCGTGGCGGTCGACGTGCCCAGCGGGGTGGGGGTCGACGACGGCACGGTCGACGGCGAGCACGTCGACGCCGACGTGACCGTGACGTTCGGTGCGTACAAGGTCGGTCTGCTGGCCGAGCCGGCCGCGCGCGCGGCGGGCGCCGTGCACCTGGTCGACATCGGCCTGACCGACCACCTCCCCGACCCCGCGCCTGCTCGCGCTCACGGCCGACGACGTGGCCGACACCCTGGCCGACGTGGCGCCCGGGCCGGGCGACCACAAGTACACCCGCGGTGTCGTCGGCGTGGCGGCTGGCTCCGCGGAGTTCACCGGCGCCGGGCTGCTCGCCACCGCCGGCGCCTCGTGCGGGCTGGCGGGCATGGTGCGCTACGACGGGCCGCGTGAGGTCGCCGACCTGGTCCGGGTCCGCCACCCCGAGGTGGTCGTCGGTGCCGGCCGCGTGCAGGCGTGGGTCGTGGGCTCGGGCGGCGGCGGTGACGCGCGGGCGGTCCTCGAGCGGGCCCGCGGCGACGGCGTGCCGCTGGTGGTCGACGCCGACGCGCTGCAGCACGTGCAGGCGCCGCTCGACGTGCCGGCGTTGCTGACCCCGCACGCCGGCGAGCTGGCCGGCGTCCTCGGCGTGGAGCGGGCCGAGATCGAGGCCGCTCCGCTGCGCTTCGCCCGGGACGCGGCCGAACGGCTGGGCGCGGTCGTCCTGCTCAAGGGCAACCGCACCGTGGTCACCGACGGCGACCGCACCTACGTCAACACCACCGGCACGCCGTGGCTGGGCACCGCCGGGGCCGGCGACGTGCTCGCCGGGCTGTGCGGTGCGCTGCTCGCGACCCTGCACGACCCGTTGCTCGCCGGCGCCGTCGGCGCGTGGCTGCACGGGGCCGCGGCGACCCTGGCGGGGGCGGGAGGGCCGGTCGTCGCCGGCGACGTGGCCACCGCTCTGCCGCAGGTGCTGCGGGAGCTGAGCGCGTGAGCAGCGCTCCGCGCGCGGAGGCGGTGGTCGACCTCGACGCCGTACGCGCCAACGTCGCCCGGCTGCGCGCGGTCGCGTCCGGGGCCCAGGTGCTGGCCGTGGTCAAGGCCGACGGCTACGGCCACGGGCTGCTGCCGGTCGCCCGCGCGGCGCGCGAGGCCGGGGCGCAGTGGCTCGGCGTGGCGGTGCGGGAGGAGGCGCTCGCGCTGCGTGCCGCCGGCGACACCGGGCCGCTGCTGTGCTGGCTGGCGGTGCCGGGGGAGCCCTACGCCGAGCTGCTCGACGCCGGTGTCGACGTCACGGCCTCCTCCGGCTGGCAGCTGGCCGAGGTGGTGGCGGCGGCCCGCGCGCGGCGGCGTACGGGCCCGGCTGCAGCTCAAGGCCGACACCGGCCTGTCCCGCAACGGGTGCCCGCCGGCCGACTGGCCCGACCTGGTCGAGGCGACCGCGGCGCGCAGCGCGACGGCACCGTGCAGCTCACCGGCGTCTGGTCCCACTTCGCCTGCGCCGACCAGCCGGACCACCCGGCCAACGACGCCCAGCAGCAGGTGTTCGAGGAGGCGCTGGCCGTGGTCGCGCGGGCCGGGCTGGAGCCGGAGGTGCGGCACCTGGCGAACTCGCCGGCGACGCTGACCCGCCCGTCCGCGCACTACGACCTGGTCCGGACCGGGCTGGCCGTCTACGGCCTGTCACCGGCGCCCGAGGTGGCGAGCGCGCCCGAGCTCGGGCTACGTCCCGCGCTCACGCTCGGCTCCCGGCTGGCGGCGGTCAGGTCCGTGCCGCAGGGTGCCGGGGTGTCCTACGGCCACACGTTCGTCACGCCGCGCCCGACCACGCTCGGGCTGGTGCCGCTCGGCTACGGCGACGGCATCCCACGCTCGGCGTCCAACGTCGCGCAGGTGCAGGTCGGCGGCGCCCGCGCGCCGGTCGTCGGTGCGGTGTGCATGGACCAGTTCGTCGTCGACCTCGGCCCGGACAGCGCGGCGGCGCCCGGCGACGAGGTGCTGCTGATCGGGCCGGGTGACGCGGGTGAGCCCACCGCGCAGGACTGGGCGGAGTGGACCGGCACGATCGCGTACGAGGTCGTCGCCCGCCTCGGCGGCCGGATCAACCGCCGGCACACCGGAGCGCGCCCGTGAGCGGCTGGAAATGGGCGCTCGGGGTCGGTGTCGGCGTGGCCGGCGCCACCGCCGCGGCGGCGGCCGGCGGTCTGGCCGCACAGCGCACCATGGCGGCGCGGCGGGCGCGGCGGGGCGAGCAGCACCACTTCGGCACGCTGCGGGCGGAGCCGCACACGGTGGTGGCCGACGACGGCGTGGCGCTGCACGTCGAGGTCGACGAGCCCGAGCAGCCCGACGCGGCGCTGCCGACGGTGGTGTTCGTGCACGGCTACGTGCTCGACCTCGACTGCTGGCACTTCCAGCGCGCGGCCCTGCGCGGCCGCTACCGGATGGTGTTCTACGACCAGCGCAGCCACGGCCGGTCGGGACGCTCGTCGTCCGCGCACAGCACCATCGACCAGCTCGGCCGCGACCTCGCCGCCGTGCTGGACCAGGAGGTCGCCGAGCGGGCCGATCGTGCTGGTCGGCCACTCGATGGGCGGCATGTCGCTGATGTCGTTCGCCGAGCAGTATCCCGAGACGGTCGCCGAGCGGGTGGTGGGCGTCGCCTTCCTCGCCACCAGCGCCGGCGGGGTCGGCAAGCTGCTCCCGGGCGCACCGGGCCGCGCGCTCGACCGGGCGCAGCCGTTGCTGGCGGCTGCCCTCGCCCGGCTGCCGTGGCTGGTGGAGACCGGTCGCCGGACCACGGCGTTCGCGCTCACCAAGCAGCTGGCCTTCGGCGGTGAGGTGCCGGACGCCTATGTCGTCTTCGTCGACGAGATGATCAGCAAGACGCCCTCGGACGTCATCTGGGACTTCTTCCCGAGCTTCCGCCACCACGAGCGCGAGGACGTGCTGGCGGCGTACGCGGACGTGCCGAGCCTGGTGATCGGCGGGCAAGCTCGACCACGTGCTGCCCTACGCCCATGCCGAGCGGATCGCCGAGCTGCTGCCGAAGTCGCGGCTGCTCGGGTTCGAGGACGCGGGGCACATGGTGATGCTCGAACGGCAGGCAGAGGTGACCGAGGCGCTCGAGCAGCTGGTCGACGAGGCGGCCGCGGCGGGCGCTGCCCGCGCGTCCCACCGCGGGTCGCCGCGCGCGTCGGCGGGCCGCGCGGTGAGCCGGACCGAGTGGGCCGAGCTGTCGGCCCGGATGTCGACGTGCACGGCCTGCGAGCTCGCCGAGACGCGGCAGCGGGTGGTGCCGGGACAGTTCCCACCCGGTGCGCGGGTGCTGCTGGTCGGCGAGGCACCCGGCCGCGAGGAGGACGAGGGCGGGCAGCCGTTCATCGGCCGCTCCGGCCGGCTGCTGGACGAGCTGCTGGCCGAGGTGGGGCTCGACCGCTCGGAGATGGCGGTCGTCAACACGGTCAAGTGCCGGCCACCGGGCAACCGGGCACCGCGGCGGCTGGAGGCGACCACCTGCCGCCCGTGGCTGGACCAGCAGGTGACGGTCGTCGACCCCGCCGTCGTGGTCACCCTCGGTGGCTCCGCCCTGGCCTGGGCGCTCGGCACCGGGCACCGGCTGCGGGACGTACGGGGCCGGGTGCACGACGACGGGCCGGGCGGTCGCCCCCTGGTCGCGACCTACCACCCCTCGGCGGCGCTGCGCTTCGGCCCGGCCGGGGAGCCGCTGGCGGCGCTGCGCGACGACCTGGCGCTGGTCGCCGGGCTGCTGGAGGCGCCGTGAGCTCCTCGCTGAGCGTGGTCGAGGCCGGGCCGGCCGACACCGCGGACGTGCTGGCGGTGCTGCGGCGCGCGTTCGGCCCCCGGCCGCCGCTCGACCCGCCGAGCACGGCGCTGGACGAGACCGAGCAGACGGTACGCGCCAGGCTGGACCGGTCCGGTGGACTGCTGGTGCTGCGGCACGACCGGCCGGTGGGGTCGGTCATGTTCGACACCGACGCCCGGCCGGGCCGGCTGGGGCTGCTCCGGGTGAGCGTCGACCCGGCCCAGCAGGGCCACGGCGTCGCGTCCGCGATGGTGGGCGTCGCCGAGGACGTCGCCGAGGACCGCGGGCTCGACGGCACCTGGCTCACCGCCCGCGAGGAGCTGCCGGAGAACCTCGTCTTCTGGGACCGCCGCGGCTACGTCGAGGTGGCCCGCCGCGGTCGGAGCATCGAGCTGGCCAAGACGCTGTGGCTGGCCCGGGCGCTGCCGACGGCCGCCGACACCCGGGCGTTCGGCGAGCGGCTGGCCGGGCTGGTCGGAGCCGGCGACCTGGTGGTGCTCACCGGCGAGCTCGGGGCGGGCAAGACCACGCTCGCGCAGGGCATCGGCGCCGGCTTGCGCGTACGCGGCGACGTCACCTCGCCGACGTTCGTGATCTCGCGGGTGCACCCGTCGCTGGTCGGCGGGCCCGACCTCGTGCACGTCGACGCCTACCGGCTCGGCGGTGCCCCCGAGCTCGACGACCTCGACCTGGACGCGTCGGTGGCCGACTCGGTCACGGTGGTGGAGTGGGGGGCCGGGCTCGCGGAGGGGCTGGCCGTGTCCTGGCTCGACGTGCGCCTCGACCCGCTCGCCGCCGGCGGCGCCGCCGCACTCGCCGCCGCCGGTCCGGGCCGGCAGGTCCCGCCCGACGACGTCGAGACCCGGGTGGCGAGCGTCCGCCCGGTCGGCCCCCGCTGGGCCACCGTCCCGCTGCGCTCCACCCTCCTCGCCTGACCGCCCCCACCGCTGAGCCTGACGTCTCACCGCCGGACACGCCGGAAAGTGCAGTGAGACGTCAGGGCCAGCGATGGCGGGGTGGTCGCCGGGTTGCGACACGCGGCACGCGACACGCGGCACGGATCGGGGCGAGATGGGACGCTCCGGGCATGCGCCGTCTGTGTCTTGCCCTCACCGTTGCCCTGTCCGCGGCCCTGCTGAGCAGCCCTGGTTCCGCGGCGGCCACGCCGGACGGGGACCCCACCGCGACCACGATCCGCGCCGGGTGCGTCGGGCCCGGTCGGGTCACGCTCACCGTCTTCCCGCAGCAGGACGGCACGACCGATGTCGTCGTCAGCACCCGCAACATGCGGGACGGCGTGCGCTGGGGCGGCCAGTTGGTGGCCTACACCCGGCACGAGACCACCCTCAAGGACTTCACCAGCAGAGTGGTCGACGGCAGCTGGACGCACTCCGCGACCTTCGGCGCGTTCGAGGAAGGTCCGGCGCGAGGCGTGGAGCTGGGCGCCTTCTCGCGCCGGGCGAGCAGTGCGTGCTGGCAGGCTGGCTGCGGCAGCGCTCGCTCGGCGCCGCCCAGTGCAGCCCGCGGATCTACACCAGCCTCTCGGTACGTCGTACGGGTCCGGACACGCTGGCGGTTCGCTATCTGCAGCTCGCCCGCAAGCACTCCGAGTGGAAGCTGGAGATCCGTGCGACCGGCGCCGATGGGGCCGCCAGCGTCACGGTGCACGACAAGGCTGGACCACGCGGCCTGCTGCAGACCGACGCTGTCGTCGACGGCGTCGGCGACCCGAGGCTGTTCGTGCAGGCGACCGGCCCGACCGGACTCACGTGCAGTATCGGCCTCAACGCGCCGGACACGGCCGCGGACCGGCTGCCCAGCTTCGCCGCGATGCGCGCCGCCGCCCGCGACCTTCAGCAGCGGGCGGTGGGCTTACTAGGCTCGACGACCGTGCTGCTGCTCGCCCTCGACACCGCCACCCCGGCCGTCACCGTGGCGGTGCACGACGGGACGTCGGTGCTGGCGGCGCGGAGCACCGTCGACGCCCGCCGGCACGGCGAGCTGCTGGCCCCGATGCTCGCCGAGGTGCTGGCCGAGGCCGGGGCGACGCCACGGGACCTCACCGACGTCGCCGTGGGGGTGGGCCCGGGTCCCTACACCGGGCTGCGGATCGGCCTGGTCACCGCGCGGACGACCGCGAGCGTCGTGGGGGCGGCGCTGCACGGGGTGTGCACGCTCGACACCATCGCCGCAGCGCGGCGCGGGACGCCGCTGGTGGTGGTCACGGACGCGCGGCGCCAGGAGGTGCACTGGGCGGCGTACGACGCCGACGGGCGGCGTACCGAGGGACCGGCGGTCGACCTGCCGGCGGTCCTCGCCGAACGGCTGGATCCGGGCACGCTGCTCGTCGGACGGGGCGCCGAGCTGCACGCCGACGTGCTGCCTGCCCACCAGCCGCCGCTCGACCCCGACGCCGCCGTCCTCGCCCAGGCCGTGGTGGACCGAGCGGTCCCGCTGCTGCCGGTCGAGCCGCTGTACCTCCGCCGACCCGACGCCCGCCCGCCCGGGCCGCCGAAGCCGGTGCGGTGACGACGACCATCCGCGAGGCCGGGGTCGGGGACCTGCCGGCCCTGGAGCTGCTCGAGACGGCGACGATGGGCGTCGATGCCTGGAGCGGACCGGTGCTGGCCGCCGAGCTCGCCGCGGTCCCGGCCACTCGGCACGCGGTCGTCGCCGAGCACGGTGGCGCGGTGGTCGGCTACGGCATCGTGCGGGTGGTCGCCGACTCCGCGGACGTGCAGCGGGTCGCGGTCGATCCGGTGCACCGGGGCCGGGGGACCGGCCGGCGGCTGCTCGACGCCCTGCTGGCCGAGGCCGAGCGGCGCGGTTGTGCCGAGGTGCTGCTCGAGGTCGCCGCCGACAACGACGCCGCACAGGCGCTGTACGCGTCCGCCGGGTTCGTGGAGATCGCCCGGAGAGCCGGGCTACTACCCGGGTGGCCGGGACGCGGTGGTCATGCGGGCCGCCGGATCTGGCTAGGTTGAGCCGGTGCGAGACCTGACCTACCCGCCGGTGATCGTGGCGGCGACAACGGCGTTCCGGCTGCTGGGCGTGCGCTTCGACCTGCGCGGCGCCGAGCACGTGCCGCGCTCCGGCGGGGCGGTCCTGGCGCTCAACCACGTGAGCTACGTCGACTTCGTCTTCGGCGGCTACGCCGCGCTGCCGAGCCGGCGGCTGGTGCGGTTCATGGCCAAGCGGGAGCTGTTCGCGCACCGGCTGACCGGACCGCTGATGCGGTCGCTGCACCACATCGAGGTGGACCGGGCCGACGGACGCGCGTCGTACGAGCTGGCGCGTCACTACCTCGCCGCGGGCGAGGTGGTGGGTGTCTTCCCCGAGGCGACCATCAGCAGGTCGTTCGAGCTCAAGGAGTTCAAGACCGGGGCCACCCGGCTGGCTGCCGACGGCGGCGTGCCGCTGATCCCGGCAGTGCTGTGGGGCACCCAGCGGATGCTCACCAAGGACCACCCCCGGGACTTCTCCCGGGGCCGGGCGATCGCCATCACCGTCGGCGAGCCGCTGCACCCCAGCGGGGTCGACCCGGTCGCCGAGACCGCCGAGCTGCGCAAGCGGATGGCGGCGACTGCTGGACGAGTCGGTCCGGCGCTACCCCGAGCGCCCGCCCGGCGCGTGGTGGCTGCCGGACTCGTACGGCGGGTCGGCGCCGACGCCCGAGCAGGCCGCGCAGCTCGACGCCGAGGAGCAGGCGGCGCGGCGCACCCGGCGCGGGGACGGCTGAGCCGCGGTCAGTCGCCGACGGTCCCGTCGGCCATCTCCCGCATGATGTCGAGGTGACCGTTGTGCCGGGCGGTCTCCTCGATCATGTGCAGCACGATCCAGCGCAAGGTGGCATGGTCGCCGTCGCGCAGCCCGCGGACGGCCCGGTCCTCGAGCGAGTGCGCGGCGATGATCTCGTCGGATCGTCGGGCACTGGTCGCGGTAGTCGGACGAGCACCTGGGCGAGCGGGCCCTGCGCGCCGAGCGTCATCTCGCGGTCGGGCTCCTCGTCGGTCCACGGCCCGCGGTCGGGCTCGCCGAGGAACACCGTCTCGAACCACGAGTGCTCGACCCACCGCAGGTGGTTGACGAAGCCCCCGATGCTCGTCAGCGGCGACGTCGCCAGCGGTGCCTGGCCGGCCAGCTCGTCGGACAGCCCCTCGCACTTGGCGATGGCGGTCTCCCGGACGTAGGTGAGCATCGTCTGCAGCGTGCTGCGCTCGTCCCACGCAGTCGGCTTGTCGGTACGTGTCGTCGTCATCGGAGGTGAGGCTGACAGCCCGGTGGGCGTGCTGTCGACGGGATTAGCCGACTGACGGGTGCGCGGCGGCCAGCGCCGCCTCGTCGGTCGCGGTGTCGGCCTCCGACCACGCCTCGGCGGGCGGGTGCGCCAGGTGCCAGCGCACCGACTCGCCGATCCGGGTCGCGGGGTCGGCGACCCGCCAGCCCAGCACCGCGTGCGCGTGGGCCGGGTCGACGACGACGTCCTGCGGGATCGCCCGGGTCAGGCCGAGGTCGTCGGGCACGGCGGCGTCGGGCACCCGCACCAGGGCGGCGTGCTCCCCGCGGCGGCGAGCACCTGCTGCAGCCACTGCGTCATCGTCGGCGCGGTCGGCTCGGCGATGTTGACCACCTCACCGCGGGCGGCGGCGTGTCCAGGGCCGCCAGCACCGCAGCGGCCACGTCGTCGACGTGCGCCCGGCTCCAGCGCAGCGTGCCTGCACCCACCGGCACGGCTGCCCGGCCGGCGCGCACCCGCCGCAGCGCCGGCTCCTCGCGGCGCTGGTCGTCGTGCGGCCCGTAGACCATCGGCAGCCGCAGCACGGTGGCGCCGCGTGGACGGTAGGCGTCCTCCACGTCGAGCTTGCTGTAGCGTCGAGCCCGGCGCCCGCGCCGGCGTCGGGGTAGCGGTCGTGCCGCAGCGGCGACGACTCGGTGACCGGGCCCGGCGCCAGCAGCCGGTCCTGCTGCACCCCCTCGAACGCGCGGTAGACGTCCTGGCTGGACAGCACGACAACCGGCACCTCGGGCAGTGCCGGCAGCGCGGCGGTCACGTCGGCTGCCGGTGAGCGCGAAGGTGTCGACCACCGCGTCCGGGGCGAACGCGGCGACGTCGTCACGGTGCCGCCAGGCGCGGCCCGGTCGGTGTGCAGGTGCCCGCACGGCGGGAAGTCGGCGGGCTCCGACTCCCCCGGTGCACGACCAGCACCTCGTCGCCGCGGGCGAGCAGCAGCTCGACGATCCGGCGGCCGATGAACCGGGTGCCCCCCAGCACCAGGACCCTCATGTCCCGCAATCCTCTCCGTCCGTCGGGTCACCAGCGCAGGGTGAGCCGGACGTCCTCCTCCTCGAACCCCTGCGCGGCGTAGAAGGACCGCGCCCCTGCGTTGGCGGCCCCGGTCGCCAGGGCGAGCCGGGACAGCCCGCGCCCGGCCGCCCACGCGCGGGCGGCGTCGACCAGGGCCCGGCCGACCCCGCCGCGCTCGGCGTCGCGGTCCACCGCCAGCTCGCCGATGTAGGCGTCGAGCCCGCCGGACCAGTGCTCCTGCTCCGCGACCGTCACGAACCCCAGCACCCGGCCGTCGCGCTCGGCCACCAGGACGGCCCGGTCGTCAGCGGTGCTGGCCAGCGCCTCCTCCACCCAGCCGCGCACCGCCGCGGCGACACCGGCGGGGTCGCGCCACGGCGCCACGCCCTCGTTGAGCCGGCCGGCGAGAGCGAGCACGGCCGGGCGGTCGGGCGGCTCTGCCGGGCGTACGCGCACCGCGTCGGTCATGCGCCCAGGGATACCGCATCGCGGCTCACCCCAGCGCGTACGGGGTGTCCCCGCGCACGGGTCGCACGGTGACGGGCTCGGTGGCCAGCTCGGTCTCGCCGGTGAGGATGTCCAGCCGGACCAGGGCGGCCTGGTCGCCGGCCTCGACCTGCAGCAGCAGGGTGTCGTCGGACTCGAAGGTGTGGTCGCGGACCATGCCGGGGTCGTCGGTGGCCGACGCGACGTCGATCGTCCGGACCACCTCGCCGGTGCGCGCGTCCAGGACCGCGACCTGGCTCTGCCCGTAGCCGGCCGGGATCGGCGGCATGCCGTAGACCCACCTGCCGTCGGGGCTGAAGCCGGTCAGGCTCCAGTCGCAGGTCGACCACAGCGTGCGGCCGGTCTCGGTGCGCACCGCGCTGCAGTGCCGGGCCTCGGTGAGCCGGGTGGTGACCCCGTAGAGGCCGGCGTCCGGCGACCACGCGGTCGCACCGGACAGGCCCGCCGGCCGCAGCGCGCCCCGGTGGTAGAGCAGCGTGGGCGCGTCGGTCGGCTGCACCAGCACCCGCCCGTCGTCGGCGATGCCCGCGATCCACGGGTAGGTCGAGCCGAGGTTCTGCCTTCCGGACGACCTGCCGGGTCGCGGCGTCGAACACGCTGAGCCCGAAGCGGCCGGTGAGGTGACCGGTCTTCGCGTCGCCGAGCTCGTACAGCAGGGCGGTCCAGCGCCCGTTCGTCGACGACTTGACCTGGTAGAGCTCGTCGTCCGCGCCGTACAGCCGCAGCACGTCGCCCGCCGCGGTGACCAGCCGGCCCTCGCCCACGCCGATCGGGTCGTCGACCACGTACGCGCCCGCCGCGGTGCGGAACACGTCGCCCACCGGGCCCTTGCAGGTCCAGCGTGACGTCGCCGTCGTGGTAGGTCGCGCCGTCGCTCCACGCCGTCGACGGCGCGTCGCCGAGGGACAGGTCGCCGACGTCGAGCGTCGTGGCCACGTCGCCGGCCGGCTCGGTGGGCCGGGTGACCACCGGCGCCCGGGTGCCGCTGACGTCGTCACCGAGCTGCAGTCCCAGCGGGACGCCGATCGCGACCACCGCTGCCACGGCGACGCACCGCCGTCGTGCGCCGGTGGCGGCGGATGCGCCCGGCCCTGGCGATGGCAGCCCCGGTCAGGTCCGGTCCGTACGGCAGCGCGTCGGCGCCCCGGTGCAGGGACTCCCGCAGCTGCCGGTCGAGGTCGGTGCTCATCGGGCACCTCCTGTGGCGGTCGTGGGGGCGGCGCCGCCCGGCGCCAGCTGCTCGCGCAGCCGGGCGAGGGCGCGGCTGGTCTGCGACTTCACCGTGCCCACCGAGCAGCCGAGCACCTCGGCGGTCTCTGCCTCGGACAGGTCCTCGTAGTAGCGCAGCACCACCGCGGCGCGCTGCCGCGGCGCCAGGGTCTGGACCAGGGCCCACATGGCGTCCCGCTCCTCGAGCGCGCCGGGGTGGTCGTCCCGGCCCGGTCCCGCGGGCTGGTCGGGCAGCTCCGCGGTCGCGTACTCCCGCTTGCGCCACGCACGGCGCCACCAGCTGGTGTGCTCGTTGACCATGATCTTGCGGACGTAGGCGTCGGCGGCGCGCGGGTCCCGGATCCGCGACCACGAGAGGTAGGCCTTGGCCAGTGCGGTCTGCAGCAGGTCCTCGGCGCCGGCCAGCTCGCCGGTCAGCACGTACGCGGTCCGCAGCAGCGCGTGCTGGCGCGCCGCGACGTAGTCGCTGAACTCCACGTCGACGCCTCGGGCGCTGCCGGACCCGCTCACCGTCCACCTCCCCTCGTCACCGGGAAGATGCGGTGGGCACCCCGGAAGGTTGCACGCAGGGCGTGGCCGATCTCAGGTCTCACGGGTCAGCGCCTGCAGCGACTCCACCGGACGCATCCCGCACGACCGGAACAGGGCGATGCCGGGCTGGTTGCGACCGGGCGTCGACACCGACATCCCGGACGCCCCGGCGCGCTGCAACGCGTCCATCGCCGCCAGCACCACCCGCCGGCCGTGCCCCTGGTCGCGGTGTTCCTGGTGGGTGCCGACCGGCTCGAGGATCCCGCACCGGTCCCGGCCGGCGGACCAGGCGGTGGCGGCCGCCACCGGCGCGCCCGCGGAGTCGCGGGCGAGCAGGTCGAGCGCGGGGTCGAAGCCGGGCCCGGCCGCCATCCGGCGCCACGCCTCGGAGCCGAAGGTCGTGTGCCGGAACGCGACCTGCTGCACCGACACCCGGTCGTCGACGTCGGCGTCGGTGACCGTCGGCGCGACCCCCTCGACGGCGGCCGCCTCCCGCAGCACCGCCGGGGCCAGCTCGTCCCACCCACCGGTGAAGGAGACGTGCAGGGCGACCCAGACGTCGCGGTCGAGCTCCCAGCCGCGCGCCACCAGCAGCGTGCGCAGCACCGAGCCCGGCTGGGCGTCGGTCCAGACCTCGGCACCGGGCATCGCGGCCACGACCTCGGCCACCGACTCGCACAGCTCGCGGTCACCGACGGAGTCCGGCGACAGCCGCGGCCGCGCGATCACGCCGTCGACCAGCGCGACCGCCACCAGCCGGTCGCCGCGCCACCAGCCGTGCAGCCGCCCCTCGACCTGGTCGTCGGGCAGCCGCAGGAACCAGCCGACGTCACCGGCGTGCAGCTCCGCCACGTGCCCACCGAACGGCTCCCAGCCGGCGAGCGCGGCGACCAGCGGCGCAGCCCCCTCCCGGCCCGCGACGCGGTGCTCGATCGGGTGCTCGATCGGGGTGGTCACGGACGCTGACGCTAGGCGGCCGCAGCGAGCGGCTCCATCGAATTGCGGCGAGCGCTGTCCGCGGCCCACTAGCGTCGCAGGATGGATCCCGATCCCACCGTGACCAATCCCCAGCACTACCGGGTCGTCTTCGAGAACGACCGGGTCCGAGTGTTGGAGTACACCGACGCGCCGGGCGACGTCACGACCGTGCACGCGCACCCGGACAGCGTCATGGTCACGTTGAGCGCGTTCCGCCGACGGCTGCACATGGGCGACCAGCAGCGCGACGTCGAGCTCGAGGCCGGCGGCGCGCACTGGCTGCCGGCGCAGCAGCACTTCGGGCACAACATCGGCGACACCGAGACGCACACGATCTTCGTCGAGCTCAAGGAGCCGGCAGATGGGGCGGGGTCGGGCCGGCTGGGTCCGGACTGAGCGGCTCCACCAGGTAGCCGCGGGCCCGGCCCTCCACCCGGGTCAGCACCACCGTGGCCTCCCGGCTGCCCCGCAGCGCCAGCCGCCGGCGCAGCTGCTCGGGCACGACGTCGACGCCCCGCTTCTTGATCGTCAGCCGGCCCACGTCGCGGCGGCGCAGCTCCTGGCGCAGCGGCCGCTCCCGGTAGGGGACTTCGTCGACGACCGCGTACGCCCGGGCGAACGGCGTGCCGACCCGGCGGTCGGAGGTCACGTACGCCAGGTGCTCGTCGACCAGTCGGCCGTCGACGCGCTGGGCGACCGCGGTGACCAGCCCGGCCCGGGTCACGGCGTCGTCGGGCTCGTACAGGTAGCCGAGAACCGGCCCCGCAGGCAGCCGGCCGGGGTCGTCGGCGTCGGTCAGCGTGTGCGCGTCCGGGAGCAGCGTCGCCCTCCGCTGCGCGGTGCCGAGTCCCGGTCCCCACAGCGTCGCCTCGACGAGGTCGCCGCCGTCGCTGACCCACTCCGCCTCCACGCCGGCGGGAACCATGCGGTGCGGGAGGCCGGGTGCGGTCTTCGCCACCGCGCGGCCGGCCAGCAGCCGGACGACGAGGTCCCACCCGGGGGACCAGCCGGCGGGGTCGAAGACCCGGCCGGCTCCTGCACGTCGCGCCGGGTCGACGAAGACGGCGTCGTGGCCGGAGACGTCGACCGTCGCCGCGTCGGCCTGCTCGACCCGGCCCGGCAGCCCGAGCGCGGCGAGGTTGGCCCGGGCCATCGCCACCCGGGCGGGGTCGCGGTCGACGCCGGTGACGTCCAGCCCGGCCCGGGCCATCGCCACCAGGTCGGACGCCGATGCCGCAGCCGAGGTCGAGCACCGTGTGCACGCCCGCCGCGACCAGCCGGCCGGCCCGGTGGGCGGCGACCGGGGCGCGGGTCGCCTGCTCGAGACCGGCCCGGTCCAGCACCAGCAGCGCGGCGTCGGCGCCCAGCTTGGCCACGGCCTGGCGCCGGAGCCCGACCAGCGTCATCGCCGCGGCGACCAGGTCGGGGTCGTGGGTGCGACGCAGCCGCTCGCCGAGCGCCCGCTGGGAGGCGCCGGCGCCGGCACCGGGAGCGGCGCCCCGGTCGTCGGCCGCGACGAGGTCGAGCAGGTCGCGCCCGGCGGGGGTGCCGAGCGCCTCGACCGTCGCGGCGTCCACGCGCCCATCATCACGCCCGAGCGCGAGCCGGCATCTGGCACTCGGGTTGACCGAGTGCTAACGGCGGCATATCTTCATCCTTGGCACTCTCCCCGTGAGATTGCCAGCGGCTCGCGCACGACCCCCGCGACGGCGTGCGACCGAGCCGGACCCCGTACACGCCCACACGTCACCACCCCTGAGAGAGGGAGGGTCGGCAACAGTGTCGATCAACATCAAGCCGCTCGAGGACCGCATCGTGGTTCGGGCCCTGGACGCGGAGCAGACCACTGCTTCCGGCCTGGTCATCCCCGACACCGCCAAGGAGAAGCCCCAGGAGGGCGAGGTCCTGGCCGTCGGCCCCGGCCGATTCAACGAGGCGGGCGACAAGCGCGTCCCGCTGGACATCAGCGCCGGCGACGTCGTCGTCTTCAGCAAGTACGGCGGCACCGAGGTCAAGTACGGCGGCGAGGAGCTTCTCATCCTCTCCGCTCGTGACGTCCTCGCCGTCGTCAACAAGTGACACCCACCAGCAACTGACCCGCGTCCGCCCCGGTAGCCCAGCTGGGCGCCGGGGCGGACGATCGAAGGGACCGGAACACCCATGCCCAAGATCCTGGAGTTCGACGAGCACGCGAGGCGCGCGCTCGAGCGCGGTGTCGACAAGCTCGCCGACACCGTCAAGGTCACGCTCGGCCCCAAGGGCCGCTACGTCGTCCTGGACAAGAAGTGGGGCGCCCCCACGATCACCAACGACGGCGTGACCGTCGCTCGGGAGATCGAGCTGGACGACCCGTTCGAGAACCTCGGCGCGCAGCTGGCCAAGGAGGTCGCGACCAAGACCAACGACATCGCCGGCGACGGCACCACCACCGCCACCGTGCTCGCGCAGGCGATGGTGCACGAGGGCCTGCGCGCCGTGGCTGCCGGTTCCAACCCGGTCGGCCTCAAGCGCGGCATCGACGCGGCCGTCGACGCGGTGTCCACCAAGCTGCTCGACGTCGCCCGCGACGTCGACGACAAGGGCGACATGGCGCACGTCGCGACCATCTCCGCGCGCGACTCGCACATCGGCGAGCTGATCGCCGAGGCCTTCGACAAGGTCGGCAAGGACGGCGTCATCACCGTCGAGGAGTCCAACACCCTCGGCACCGAGCTCGAGTTCACCGAGGGCATGCAGTTCGACAAGGGCTACGTGTCGCCGTACATGGTGACCGACACCGAGCGCATGGAAGCCGTGCTCGACGACCCCTACGTGCTGCTGCACCAGGGCAAGATCTCGGCCGTCGCCGACCTGCTCCCGCTGCTGGAGAAGGTCGTGCAGGCGGGCAAGCCGCTGTTCATCGTGGCCGAGGACGTCGAGGGCGAGGCGCTGTCGACGCTGGTCGTCAACAAGATCCGCGGCACGTTCACGTCCGTCGCGGTCAAGGCGCCGGCGTTCGGCGACCGCCGCAAGGCGATGCTGCAGGACCTCGCGGTCCTGACCGGCGCCGAGGTCGTGGCCCCCGAGGTCGGGCTCAAGCTCGACCAGGTCGGCCTCGAGGTGCTGGGCAGCGCCCGGCGCGTCGTGGTCACCAAGGACACCACCACGATCATCGACGGCGGCGGCAAGCAGGGCGAGGTCGACGCCCGCGTCAACCAGATCAAGGCCGAGATCGAGGCGTCCGACTCCGACTGGGACCGGGAGAAGCTGCAGGAGCGGCTGGCCAAGCTGGCCGGCGGCGTCTGCGTGATCCAGGTCGGCGCGGCCACCGAGGTCGAGCTGAAGGAGAAGAAGCACCGGATCGAGGACGCCGTCTCGGCGACCCGGGCCGCGATCGAGGAGGGCATCGTCGCCGGTGGCGGCTCCGCCCTCGTGCACGCGGCCAAGACCCTCGACGCCGGTCTCGACCTCACCGGTGACGAGGCCGTCGGCGTGGCGATCGTGCGCCGCGCTGCCGGCGAGCCGCTGCGGTGGATCGCCGAGAACGGCGGTGAGCCCGGCCTGGTCGTGGTGCACCGCGTCCGCGAGTCGGGCGAGGGTGTCGGCTACAACGCCGCCACCGGCGAGTACGGCGACCTGGTCGCCCAGGGCGTGCTCGACCCGGTCAAGGTGACCCGCTCCGCACTGGCCAACGCGGCGTCGATCGCCTCGATGCTGCTCACCACCGAGACCCTGGTGGTGGAGAAGCCCGAGGAGGACGACGACGCCGACGGCGCCGGTCACGGGCACGGGCACGGCCACTGAGCCGCACCCCGCGGACCTAGGGGTCTTTCCCAAGGTCCCTTGAGAAAACGTCACCGCTCACGGGAGGCCTCCCGTGGGCGGTGACGTTTTCACGTGAGTGGTGGGTGCCGGAGTGGTCCCGCCCCGGAACGAACCCCGCGGGTCCGCGCCGCGTCTTCAGGGTGGGGGAACATCAGACGAGGGGCGGCATCGGTGCGGAACGGCGACGACGACTACACCGCGTACGTCGAGGCGTCCTGGGCCCGCCTGTTCCGTACCGCGCTCGCGCTCACCGGCGACCGGCACGAGGCCGAGGACCTGCTGCAGACCGCCCTGATCAAGGCGTACGGCTCCTGGAGCAGGATCAGCCGGGCTGCCAACCGGGACGCCTATGTCCGCCGGATGCTGGTCAACCAGCTGATCAGCTGGCGCCGGCGGCCGCTGCACCGCTCGGAGACGACGACCGCCGACGTCCCGGACGCCGGCACGGCCGGGCCCGAGCCAGGCATCACCGAGAGCGGTGCGATGTGGCAGGCGCTGGCCACCCTGCCGCCGCGACAGCGCGCGGTCGTGGTGCTGCGCTACTACGAGGACCTCAGCGAGAGCGAGATCGCTGCCGTGCTGGGGATCGCGCCCGGCACGGTCAAGAGCCAGTGCAGCGGCGCCCTGCGCACCCTCCGGACCCGCCTCAGCCAGGTCACGACGACCACGGGGAGCACCCATGACCACCGAAGACCTCCTCCGCGTCGCGCTCCGCGAGCACGTCGAGACGACCGCGCCGCCGGTGCACGTGCCCGGGCTCGTACGCCGCGGACGGCGCCGGCGGACCGCCATCATGGGCGGGACCACGGTGCTGGTGGCGGCCGTCCTCGTCGGTGCGGTCGTGGTCACCGGCGCCCTCACCGGCGGCGTGACCAGCCGCGGCGAGCCTGCGCCCGCGGACACGCCGGGCGAGGTGGGTGCGCCGACGCCGGTGCCGGGACCCACCGAGGTCTATGCGCTGGCCGACGGCCGGCTGGTGATCGACGGCGTGGTCGCCCCGGCCCGGCAGCGCGAGAGCATGCACGTCACCCGGAACGGTGTCGCCTACAGCGGGCCGGGCGGCGTCCCCTATCTGGTCACCATGGACGGCGAGGACGTCGCCCTGGCGCCGGAACAGCCGCAGCGCGACGGCGCCGACTACGCAGGCTGGGTCGCCGCCGACCCGACGCGGCCGCTGGTCGCCTGGACCGAGGAGGGCCCCGACGGCGCCGACTTCGTCCTGTACGACACCGCCGCCGACCGCGAGGTGGCGCGCAAGTCCGTGCCCTGCAAGCCGAAGGGCGGCTTCCCCGGCGGCTGCCCGCGGGCCTACGTCATGAGCGACGGGCTGGTGTTCGTCATCGACAACGGCGTGCGCGGCTGGGACCCGCTGGGCCTGACCCGCAGCGAGACGGAGTACTTCCTCATCGACACGCCCGAGGTGCTGCAGGCGCATGCGCGCACCGTCTATCGGCCCAGCTGGATCGGCGACGCGAGCTACAGCGGGCTGCCGGCCGACTGGACCGCCACGCCTCCGCTGGACGAGAACGGGTTGCTGTCGTTCGACGGCAACTGGGTCGCTGAGCGGTCTCACCGTCACGTCGGTCGACGACCCCGACAAGAGCATGGAGGTCGACCCGCCGGGTGAGCCGGTCGAGAGCCAGTTCGACCCCGACGGCAGCCTGCTGGTCGTGACCCACGTCGACGGCGGTTACCAGGTCGTCGACTGCGCGCTCGACGGCAGCGCCGACTGCACGCCGGTCTCGGAGGTCGAGGACAAGCCGATGCGGCTCATCCTCACCGACACCTGAGTCGGCCTACTCGGGGCTGTTCTCGTCGTCGCCGCCGACGAGGTAGGGCGTGCTGACGCCCTCGTACATCAGATGCGCGACCAGACCCTCGGCCGCGTGGTCGAGGTTGTGGCAGTGGTCCATCCAGATGCCGGGGTTGTCGGCGACGAACGCGATCTCGTACGTCTCGCCGTCGCCCACGTCGAGCGAGTCGACCCACCACGGGCTGCCGGTCGACTCCACGCCGTCCCGGCTGAGCACCAGCGCGTGGTGGCCGTGCAGGTGCATGGGGTGCACCTGGCCGCTGGAGTTCGTCAGCGTCATCCGCACCACGTCGCCCTCGGCGACCATGTACATCGGCACGTCGGGCCACAGCTTGCCGTTGATCGTCCACCACATCCCGGGCCGGCCGTCGAGGAAGCCCGGGCGGCGGCCGATGTCGTAGTCGAAGTCGCGGTCGAAGCTGGTCACGTCGAACGGCGGCGGCTCCGGGGTGCCGTAGGACAGCAGGTCGAGCTCGTCGTCGGGCATGTCCTCGCTCGGTGTCTCCCCGCCCTCGGGCCCGATGACCATCGACGTCTCCCCGCCGCCGGCGCCGATGCGCACCGCCGACCCGTCGTCGGGGACGGTCACCTCGAGATCGACCCGGCCCCCGGCGGTGACCAGGACTGTGCTGTCCTCGACGTCGGTGGGTTCGTTCCACTCCCGCGCGTCCACCGCCACCACGCGGTACGGCGCGCCCGCGACCCAGGTCATCATCGGCCCGTTGTCGGTGTTGATCACCCGCACCCGCGCGGTGTCGCCGGGCTCGGCCTCGACCCACGTCTCGCCGACCTGGCCGTTGACGGTGTCCTGTCCGTCGTAGCCGTGCACCGCCGCGACCACGTCGAGGTCGGGCGGGTCGAGGTCGCGACGCGGCTCGACGACGAGCGTCCCGAACAGTCCGCTGCGTACCTGCTCGTGCGAGACCTGGTGCGAGTGGTACCAGTACGTCCCGGCGTCCTCGGCCACGAACCGGTAGACGTGCTCGCCGCCGGTGGGCACGGCGTCCTGGGTGACGCCGGCGACGCCGTCCTCGGCGTTCGGCACGTCGACGCCGTGCCAGTGCAGGGTGACGCCGTCGGGGACGGACTCGTTGACCAGGGTCACCTCGACCAGGTCGCCTTCGGTGGCTCGGATCTCCGGACCGGGCGAGGTGCCGTTGAGGGTGTAGCCGTCGATCGCTGTCGCCGCCGCCGACCTCGACGTCACCCTGCTCGGCGGTCAGCGTCTCGGCCACGTCCGGCTCGCCGGACTGCGGACCGGTCAGCGTCTCCACGCCGACGGTCTCGTGGCTGCCGGCCATGGCCTCGTGGTCCTGCTCGGTCGGCCCGCCGCCGTAGTCGGGCACGCCCATGTCCATGACCGAGTAGGTGTCGGGCACCAGGCTCGACCACCACATCCAGCCCAGCGGGACGAGGATCGCCAAGGTCGCGGCCGTCGCGATGACGGCGCGCCAGCGATTGCTGGGTGCGCGGACCACGGGTCAGTCAGTGCCGGTTCGGTCAGGCGGCAGACGGAGTGGGCGACGCCGGGGTGTCCGCCTGCGCCGCCAGGCTGGACGCTCGGCCGGCGACGCCGGCGAGGATCGAGGGCGTTGATCCCGTGCAGGAAGCCGATCGCGGGCGACACTGAACGCCACGATCGCCAGCACCCACTGCAGGAGCATGACGCCGAAGACGATCAGCGCCCACTTCACGCCGCCGGGGATCCGGGCGAAGAACGAGACGATCAGCAGCAGCAGGGCGAGCACCGCGATCACGATGGCACCCAGGCTGTGCATGTCGTGGCCGGCGTTGCGGTCGTCGATGTCGGTGAAGGCCTTGCCGTCGTCGACGGCGTGCAGCACGTCGAACCAGGCGAACGCGATGCTCGCTGCCTGCAGCACGACCACGACGGCGATCAGGATGGCGAGCACGCGATAGGTGGACCTCATGGTCCGACCCCCTCCGGTCCCAGCGGCCGCGGCGGCGTTACCCCGGCGGTCGGATAGTACGACCGGAGCAGGTTGCGGTCACCCCAATTGCGTGATCCCGGGGGTGGGTGTCTCGATCCGAGGGGTTGCCCGCTTAGGGCAGCATCCACTCCAGCACGTTGGTCTGCAGGAACACCAGGATGCACATCAGCGCGAGGAACAGCAGGCTCCAGCCGATCACCTTGCGGAAGATGTCGCCCTCCCGCCCGGCCATGCCCACCGCGGCCGCGGCGATCGCGAGGTTCTGCGGCGAGATCATCTTGCCCAGCACACCGCCGGACGAGTTGGCGGCCGCCATCAGCGCGGGGTCGAGGTTGGCCTTCTCGGCCGCCGCCACCTGCAGCGCGCCGAACAGCGAGTTCGACGACGTGTCGGACCCGGTCACGGCCACGCCCAGCCAGCCGAGCACGGGGGAGAGGATCGCGAACGCCGAGCCCGCGGCTGCCAGCCAGTTGCCGATCGCCCCGGTCTGACCGGAGTTGTTCATGACGTACGCGAGCGCCAGCACCGCCATCACCGTGACGATCGCCGCCGCGAGCTGCTTGTACGTCGCGAAGTAGGCCGAGACCGCCTTGGCCGGCGAGATGCCGATGATCGGGATGGTGATCAGCCCGGCGATGATCGTGAGCGTCCCGGCGGCGGCCAGCCAGTTGAAGGCGAACGGCACGGGCGGTGCGCCGCTGGTGCTGACGAGGTCGAGGCCCGGCCAGGTGAACAGGTAGGTCCACGGCTCCTCGGCCAGCGCCTCCTTGATCGCCGTGATCTGCGCGATGCTGAAGATCGCGATGATGATCAGGTACGGCGCGTAGGCCTTGGCCACCTCGACACCCGGGTCGTGGGTCGTGGTGGTCTCCGGCCGGGTGCCGGTCGCGGTCGCGGTGCCGCCACCGGACGGGGCTCGGCTGCGCGCCACCCGACGCCGGCTCGTCGTCGGCCGGCTCGACGTAGCCCTCGGCGGGGTGCCAGACGCGCAGCAGCAGCACGACCGCGAGCGCGCTCACCAGCGAGGCGACGATGTCGGTGAGCGTCACCGAGAAGTACGTCGCGGTGAGCCACTGGGCGACCGCGAAGGTGACACCGCAGACGATGGCCGGCAACCAGGTCTGCCGGATGCCGCGCTTGCCGTCGACGATGAACACCAGCGCCAGCGGCACGAACAGCGCCAGGATCGGGGTCTGGTGGCCCACCAGGGCGCCCAGCTTGTCCTCGGTGAACAGGTCGGCCTGCTGGGGCTCGGCGCCGGTCGTGACCGCGGACAGCGTGACGATCGGCGTCGCCAGCGCTCCGAACGCCACCGGCGCCGTGTTGGCCACCAGCGCGAGCACCGCAGCCTTGAGCGGCCGGAAGCCCAGCGCGATGAGCATGACGCTGGTGATCGCCACCGGCGTGCCGAAGCCCGCCAGCGCCTCCAGCAGCGCCCCGAAGCAGAACGCGATGATGATGCCCTGGATCCGCATGTCGTCGCTGACCGTGCTGAACGACCGGCGCAGCACGTCGAAGTGCCCGGTCTCGACGGTCATGTTGTAGACCCAGATCGCGCTGATCACGATCCAGAGGATCGGGAAGAACCCGAACGCCGCACCCCAGGTGGCGACCAGCAGGGTCTGGTCGAGCGGCATCCCGAAGGCCGCGATCGCGACCACGATCGCCACCACGAGGGAGACCAGCCCGGAGATCCAGGCGGTGATCCGCAGCGCCCCGAGCAGCACGAACAGGGTCGCCAGCGGCAGCATCGCCACCAGCGCGGAGGCCGTCAGCGAGCCGCTGACCGACTCGATGTCGGGTTGGAAGGTGGCCAGCAGCATGGCGCGTCTCCAGGGGTCGGTCGGTCAGCGATCGGTCAACGTCGTGACGGGGTCTCCGGCGATCGAGGCGTCCAGCACCTCGACCGTGTGGGCGGTGGCGATGGTGGTGCCGGCCCGCCGCAGCGCGGAGGTGATCTGCAGCAGGCAGCCGGGGTTGGCGGTGACGAGCAGGTCGGCGCCGGTCGCGGCGACGTGGCCGGCCTTGCGGTCACCGAGCTCGCGGGCGGGCTCGGGCTCGAGCAGGTTGTAGACGCCGGCGCTGCCGCAGCACATGCCGCCCTCGGAGATCTCGCTCACCGTGAGCTCGGGTACGCCGGCCAGCAGCTCGCGCGGCGGTGTGCGTACTCCCTGCGCGTGCGCCAGGTGGCACGCGTCGTGGTAGGCGACCCGCACCGGCAGCGGGTGCCGCTCGGCGACCGGGCCGAGCTCGACCAGGATCTCGGTCACGTCGCGGACCTTGGCGGCGAACTCCTCGGCCCGGCGGGCGTAGGTCGGGTCGCCGGCGAGCAGGGTGGCGTACTCCTTCATCGACGAGCCGCAGCCCGCGGAGTTGACGACGACGTACTCGACGCCCGCGTCGGCGAAGCTGTCCACCAGCCGGCGGGCGAAGCGCTGGGCCTCCGCCTCGCGGCCGGTGTGCAGGCTGAGCGCGCCGCAGCAGCCCTGGGACGCGGGCACGATCACGTCGCAGCCCTCGGCGGCCAGCACCCGGGCGGTGGCGGCGTTGACGTCGGGGAAGAACTCGCGCTGCACGCACCCGGTGAGCATGCCGACGACGGCGCGGCGGGTGCCCCGTGCGGGGACGCGTTCGGGCAGTGCCCTGCGTCGGCGGATCGGCGGTGCCACCGCCTCCATCGTGCGCAACGTCGGCGAGAGCCGCTCGAGCAGGCCGCTGTTGCGGACGAACCGCTGCAGCCCGCTGCGCTGGTAGGCGGCCAGCGGGCCGCGCATCGCCCGCAGCCGCCGGGGGTAGGGGAAGACGCGGAAGATCGACTCGCGCAGCAGCCGCTGGCCGCGGGGCCGCCGGTGCTGGGTCTCGACCTGGGCCCTGGCGGTCTCGATGATGCGGTCGTACTTCACCCCGGACGGGCACGCGGTCACGCACGCCATGCAGCCCAGGCACGCGTCGAGGTGCCCGACGGTCGACTCCGGCAGCACGCCGGTCTGCGCGGCCTGCTCGACCAGGTGGATGCGCCCGCGCGGGGAGTCCATCTCCTCGCCCCAGAGCGAGTACGTCGGGCACGTCGGGAGGCAGAACCCGCAGTGCACGCACTCGTCCAGGTCGTCGCGCAGCTGCTGCGTCGCGTCGAAGCGTGCCTCGGGTGCGGCGGTCATCAGATCCCTCCCACGAAACGGCCGGGGGCGAAGCGGTGGCCGGGGTCGAACTCGTCCTTGACCCGGCGCATCAGGTCGATCGCCGGCACCGGCCCCCAGCAGTCGACCTGCTCGCGTACGGCGGCCGGCGCCTGCAGGGCGACCGCGCTGCCGCCGGTGGCGGTCTCGCGCAGCGCGGTGACGGTGGCGGCCTGCCCGTCGGCGCCGCCGGAGACGACCGCGTGCAGCACGCCGACCCCGGCGCTGCCCTGCACGCGGCACCGGACGCCGTGCCGCTGCTCGGCGGCTCGCGCGCTGTCGAGCACGGCGACGACTCCGGTGAGCGGCACCGCCACCTTGACCACCACGTCGTCGGGCTCGGCGTCGACGCGGGCGAGCTCGCGGGTGGACGTGTCGGTCGTGTCCTCGACGGAGCCGAGCACCCGCGCCGCCTCGTCGGCGCGGTCGGACACGCCGCGCTCGGTGCCCTCCAGCAGCACCAGCACGGTCGCCTCCTCGGCACCCGGCTCCCGGCGGATCTCGACAGCGGTCGGTGCCAGCTGCGACCCGGCGAGCTCGAGCGCGATCTCCGCGGCCTCGGTGTGCGGCAACGTGCGCGCCAGCCACCGCGACTCCGGCGGGACGGGGTGCAGGCGGACGACCAGCTGGGTGATCAGGCCGAGCGTGCCCCAGGCGCCGCCCAGCAGCTTGGCGAGGTCGTAGCCGGCGACGTTCTTGACCACCTTGCCGCCGGACTTGGAGACGACGCCGTCGCCGCGCACCATCGTGGTGCCGACGACGAGGTCGCGCGGGGAGCCGTAGAGCATCCGTCGTGGACCGCTGCGGGTCGTCGACATCGTGCCCGCAACACTCGAGCCGCGCAGCGGCTGGTCGAGGGCGAGCTGCTGGCCGTGCTCTCCGACCTGCTCGTTGATCGCGTCGAGGGTGGCGCCGGCCTGCACCACGCACACCAGGTCGCCCGCGACGTGCTCGACGACCGCGTCCATCCGGTGCGTGCTCACGACCAGGTCGACCTGGCGCGGCGGCGCGCCCCAGTGCAGGGCGGTGCCGCGACCGCGTACGAGCACGAACAGGTCGTGGGCGGCGGCGGCGGACAGCAGCGCGGACGCCTCCTCCGTGCTGCCGGGGCGGCGGTGAACCGGGGTGCGAGGCCACCGACCGTGTCGGCGTCCGTGGCCTCGGCCGCGTGCCCGTCGACGGCAGCCGCCAGCTCGTCGAGCACCGCGGTGCCGGTGGCCGCAGCCATCAGAAGACCTCCGCCAGACCGGCCTCCTGCAGCGGGTGGGCGCCCTTGCGCCGGCCCGGGCGCTCGCCGCACAACCGCGGCGTGGGGAAGACCTTGCCGGGGTTGGACAGGTGCCGCGGGTCGAAGGCGCACCGCAGCAGCTGCATGGTGTCGAGGTCGTCGGGGCCGAACATGTCGGCCATGTACGGCGCCTTGTCGGCGCCGACCCCGTGCTCACCGGTGATGGAGCCGCCGTGCTCGAGGCAGAGCGCGAGGATCGCGCCCGACACCTTCTCGGCGCGTTCGGTCTCGCCCTCGTTCTCGGCGTCGAACAGCACCAGCGGGTGCAGGTTGCCGTCGCCCGCGTGGAAGACGTTGGCGACCCGGATGCCGGCGTCGTCGGCCAGCTCGCCGATGCGGTGCAGCACCTCCGAGAGTGCGGTGCGGGGGATGACCCCGTCCTGGACGATGTAGTCGGGGCTGATCCGCCCGACCGCGGCGAACGCGGACTTGCGGCCCCGCCAGATCAGCGCCCGCTCGGTGTCGTCGGCGGCCTGCCGGATCTCGAACGAGCCCGCCTCCTCGCAGTGCCGGATGACCTCGTCCAGCTGCGCGTCGACCTCCGCGGTCGGCCCGTCCAGCTCGATCACCAGCACGGCGCCGGCGCCGGCCGGGTAGCCGCAGGACACGGCCTCCTCGGCGGCCTCGATCGCGAGCGCGTCCATCATCTCGATCGCCGCCGGCACGACACCGGCGCCGATGATCGCCGAGGTCGCGGTGCCCGCGTCGTCGGTGCTGCGGAAGCCGGCGAGCAGCGTGCGCACGCTCTGCGGGCTCCGGGTGAGCTTGACGGTGACCTCGGTGACGACGCCGAGGGTGCCCTCCGACCCGACCACGGTGCCGAGCAGGTCGTAGCCGGGGGCGTCCGGTGCGGTGGTGCCGAGCGTCGTCTCGCGCCCGTCGGGTGTGACCATCTCGACCGACAGCACGTGGTTGGTGGTGAAGCCGTACTTGAGGCAGTGCGCGCCGCCGGAGTTCTCCGCGACGTTGCCGCCGATCGAGCAGATCTGCTGGCTGCTCGGGTCGGGGGCGTAGTAGTAGCCGTGCGGCTTGGCCGCCGCGCTGACGTCCAGGTTGATGACGCCCGGTTGCACGGTCGCCCGCTGGGCGAGCGGGTCGACGTGCAGGATGTCGCGCATCTGGCTGAGCACGATCAGCGCGCCGTCGGCCACGGGCAGGGCACCGCCCGAGAGCCCGGTGCCCGACCCCCGGGCCACGAACGGGACGCCGAGGTCGTGGCAGGCGTCCAGCGCCTCCCGCACCTGCTCCGCGCCGGTGGCCAGCACCACGACCGCCGGTACCACGGCGTAGGCCGCCAGTCCGTCGCACTCGTACGTGCGCCTGCGGGCCTCGTCGGTGAGCACCGACCGCTCGCCGAGCGAGGCGGTCAGCCGCGCGATGAGCGCCTCGACCGCGTCCGAGTCACGCGCGTCGGCCTCGTGCTCGGTACTGGTCGGGTGGGTGGTCATGGCATCCGCTCGTAGGCGGGCAGCGTGAGGAACTCGGCGAAGTCGTCGGCCAGCGCCATCTCGCGGTAGAGCGCCTTGGCGTCCTCGTAGCGCCCCTTGCCGAACGCCTCGTCGCCGATGACCTCGCGGATCCGCTCCAGCTCCTCGTCGATGACCTCGTCGGCCCACTCGCGGGTGACCTCGCGGCGGCCGCCGTCCTCGGTCTCGATCGCGACGTTGAGGGCGATCCACTGCCAGACCTGGGCCCGGGAGATCTCCGCCGTGGCGGCGTCCTCCATCAGCCCGTAGATCGCGACCGCACCGCTGCCGTCGAGCCAGGCGTTGAGGTACTGCAGGCCGACGCTCACGTTGTTGCGCAGCCCCGCCTCGGTCATGTCGCCCTCGGTGGACTTGACGTCCAGCAGGTCGGCGGCCGAGACGTGGACGTCCTCGCGCACGTTGTCGATCTGGTTGGGCTTGTCGCCGAGGTAGCTGTCGAAGACCTCCCGGCAGATCGGCACCAGGTCGGGGTGCGCGACCCAGGAGCCGTCGTAGCCGGCCTTGGCCTCGCGCTCCTTGTCCTCCCGGACCTTGGCCAGGGCCTTGTCGTTGACCTCCTTGTCGCGCCGGCTCGGGATGAACGCCGCCATGCCGCCGATCGCGCTCGCGCCGCGCTTGTGGCAGGTGCGGACGAGCAGCTCCGCGTAGGCCCGCATGAACGGCGCCGTCATCGTCACCGCGTTGCGGTCGGGCAGCAGGAAGTCGGTGCCACGGGTGCGGAACTTCTTGATCACGCTGAACAGGTAGTCCCAGCGCCCGGCGTTGAGGCCCGCAGAGTGCTCGCGCAGCTCGTACAGGATCTCCTCCATCTGGAACGCGGCCGGGTAGGTCTCGATCAGCACGGTGGCGCGCACCGTGCCGCGGGGGATGCCGACTGACTCCTGGGCACGGATGAACACGTCGTTCCAGAGCCGGGCCTCGAGGTGGTGCTCCATCTTCGGCAGGTAGAAGTACGGCCCGCGGCCGGCGTCGATCTGCGCCTGACCGGAGTGCAGCAGGTAGAGGGCGAAGTCGAAGATGCCGCCGGAGACCGGCTCGTCGTCGACCAGCACGTGCTTCTCCGGCAGGTGCCAGCCGCGCGGCCGGACGACCGGCACCGCGTGCGGGCCGTCGTTGAGGGCGTACTCCTTGCCGTCGGCCTGCGTGAACGCCAGCGTCCCGTCGATGGAGTCGCGCAGGTTGGCCTGGCCGGCGAGCATGTTCTCGAACAGCGGCGAGTTGGCGTCCTCGAAGTCGGCGAGCCACACCTTGGCGCCCGAGTTGAGGGCGTTGATCGCCATCTTCTTGTCGGTGGGCCCGGTGATCTCGACCCGGCGGTCCTCGATCCCGGGGCCGAGCGGCGCGACCTGCCAGTCCGGGTCCTCGCGGACGTCCTTGGTCTCCTCGGAGAAGTCCAGCGTGCCGCCGCTGTCCAGCTCGGCCGACCGGGCCCGGCGCTGCTCGAGCAGCTCGGCACGCCGGGGCTGGAACGCCCGGTGCAGGTCGGCGACCAGCTCCAGCGCCTCGGTCGTCAGGATCCGGTCGAGCAGACCGGGTTCGGACAGGTCGCTGGCATCGACGGTCACACGGACGCCGGGGGGCAGATCCACGGTGGCCTCTCTTCCGGATCGTGGAAGTTTCCTTGCATGCTGCGGAAGTCGATTCGCAACGTAGACCAGGGCGGGGAGATGCGCCACCTGCCCCCTATGGGTGGTTCGCGACCTGCCGCGACGACGCGCCGGACGGGGCGGCGAACGGCACCTCGGCGGGGCGGCAGCTGGCTCCGCGCGGCGGCAGGGTGACGTGCAGCAGGTAGTCCGCGGTGTAGCGGTCCACGCACGGGGACACGAACAGCGAGGTGTGTCCCCAGCCCTCGAGGGTGAGCAGCCTGGCCCTGCCGAGGATCGACGCGGTGCTGACCGCGTCCTCGTAGCGGGTGGCGGGGTCGAACCGGTTGCCCACCACCAGCACCGGGCTGGCCGTCGGCCGCGACCACGGCCCGGTGAAGCGGTCCTCGTCGGCGCCGGGCCACACCGCACAGATGCTGGAGCCCCAGATCCACGGCCGGCCGAAGTACGGGGACCTGCGGTCGGCGCGCGCCGCGGCCTTCGCCCACGCCTGCCCGGTCGCCGGGTTGTCGGTGTCGGAGCAGGTGACGCCGGCGAAGCCCTCGAGCACCTGGGCGCGCCCGGCCCGGAGCGGCCGGCCGATGCCGGCGCCCGCCTCGGCGACCGCCTCGTGCAGTGCCCGCAGCCGGTGCGCGACCACGGCCGGCCGGGACTCGCGGGAGAGCGTCTGCAGCAGCCGGGCCAGCGACGGCCAGGCGTCCGGGACCGTACATCGCGCCCAGCGTGGTCGAGACGAGCGAGTTGTAGGTGACACGACCGCCGCCGGGCAGCTGCACGGGCTCGTCGATGAGGCGGTGCGCGAGCCGGTGGTAGCGCCGACGCGGGTCGCCCGCCGAGAACGCGCACCGGTCGCCACCGTCGTCGCACAGCGTCAGGAACTGCTGCAACGTCGCGTACGCGCCGTCCTCGCTGCGCAGCCGCGCGTCGACCGGGAGCGTCTCCGCCTCGTCGCCGCGGCCGGTCGCCCACGAGATCGGGTCGATGACGGCGTCGATCACGACGGCCCGGACCCGGTGGGGGAACATCGCGGCGTACGTCGAGCCGACCATGCTGCCGTAGGAGTAGCCGACGAAGGTGGTGCGCCGGTCGCCCACCGCCGCGCGCAGCAGGTCGATGTCGCGGGCCACGTTGGCCGTCGACATGTGGTTGATGATGGGTCCGGCGTTGTCGGCGCACGCCTGCGCGTACTCCCGGTCGGCCCGCAGCCAGCGCCGCTCCTGCGCCTGCGTGTACGGGAACGGGAACCGCGGCAGGACGTCCAGGGCCTCCTGCTGCGTCTCGAAGCACTCGACCGGGCGGCTGCGGGCGATGCCTCGCGGGTCGAAGCCGACGATGTCGAAGCGCCGGCGCACGTCGGCGGTGAACAGGTTCTTCCCGGCGTTGCGCACGAAGCCGACCCCGGAACCTCCGGGACCACCCGGGTTGATGAACACGGTCCCCTTGGCCGGCCTGGCCCCCGACGCCGGCAGCTTGATCAGCGCGATCCCCACCTGCGCGCCGTCGGGCTCGTCGTAGTCCAGCGGCACGGGCGCCTGGGCGCACCGGAACCCCTCCCCGCAGGGTCGCCAGTCGAGCGCGGGCACGGCTGGCCGTGCCTGCCGCGGTGGCGGTCAGGGGCGTCGCTCGCCCCGCTGACGGAGCACTGACGGGGCTGCCGACGCACCGAGTGCGCCGGTCAGTCCGAGGGCGAGAGTGAGGCCGAGCACAGCGGCGAGCGCGCGACGGATTGGCTGCGTCATCGGGCTAGGATGGACCTCTCCCCGGCTATCCGGAAGGTCTGATGTCCGACACCTCGCCCGCGGACCCGAGCTCCGGTTTCGCCCCGCTCGGCCTCACCTTCGACGACGTGCTGCTGCTGCCCGGCGAGACCGATGTCGTGCCGAGCGAGGCCGACACCACCTCGCGGCTGACCCGCGAGATCTCGCTGCGCACGCCACTGGTCTCCAGCGCGATGGACACCGTCACCGAGGCGCGGATGGCCATCGCGATGGCCCGCCAGGGCGGGATCGGCGTCCTGCACCGCAACCTGTCGATCGAGGACCAGGCCTACCAGGTCGACCTGGTGAAGCGGACCCAGACGGGCATGATCAGCAACCCGATCACGATCACCCCCAAGGCGACGCTCGAGGAGCTGGACGAGATCTGCGGCGAGTACCGCGTCTCGGGCCTGCCGGTCGTCGACCAGGACGGCATCCTGCTGGGCATCATCACCAACCGCGACCTGCGGTTCGTCCCGGTCGCGGAGTGGGCGACCCGGCTGGTCGGCGACGTGATGACGCCGATGCCGCTGATCACCGGGCCGGTCGGCATCTCCCGCGAGGAGGCGACCACGCTGCTGCGCCAGCACAAGCGCGAGCGGCTCCCGCTGGTCGATGACAGCGGCCGGCTGGCCGGGCTGATCACCGTCAAGGACTTCGTCAAGTCCGAGCAGTTCCCGCACGCGTCCAACGACGACCACGGCCGGCTGCTGGTCGCGGCCGCGATCGGCTACTTCGGCGACGCCTGGGAGCGGGCCACGACGCTCGTCGAGGCGGGCGTCGACGTCCTCGTCCCCGACGTCGCCAACGGCCACGCCCGGCTGATGCTCGAGCTCGTGGCCCGGCTCAAGAGCGACCCGGCGACCCGGCACGTCCAGGTCATGGGCGGCAACGTCGCCACCCGTGCCGGCGCCCAGGCGCTGGTCGACGCGGGCGTCGACGCGGTCAAGGTCGGCGTCGGACCGGGCTCGATCTGCACCACCCGCGTGGTCGCCGGCGTCGGCGTCCCGCAGGTGACGGCCATCCACGAGGCGGCCCGCGCCTGCGGACCGGCCGGCGTTCCCGTGGTCGGTGACGGCGGCCTGCAGTACTCCGGCGACATCGCCAAGGCGCTGGTGGCCGGGGCCGACACCGTGATGCTGGGCTCGCTGCTGGCCGGCTGCGACGAGAGTCCCGGAGACCTCATCTTCGTCAACGGCAAGCAGTACAAGGCCTATCGCGGCATGGGCTCGCTGGGCGCCATGGCCTCGCGCGGGCGGGTGTCGTACTCCAAGGACCGCTACTTCCAGGCCGACGTCGACACCGACGACAAGATCGTGCCGGAGGGCATCGAGGGCCAGGTGCCCTACCGCGGGCCGCTGTCCGCCGTCGCGCACCAGCTGGTCGGCGGGCTGCACCAGTCGATGTTCTACGTCGGCGCGCAGGACATCCCCCAGCTCAAGGAGCGCGGCCGCTTCGTCCGCATCTCCGCGGCCGGCCTCAAGGAGAGCCACCCGCACGACATCCAGATGACGGTCGAGGCGCCCAACTACACCGCGCACTGAGCCGCGGCCGCCGGGCGGGGGCCGGGTCGGGCGCCGATAGCCTGTCGGCATGGAGATCGAGATCGGGCGGGCCAAGCGCGGCCGCCGGGCGTACTCGTTCGACGACATCGCGATCGTGCCGAGCCGCCGCACCCGCGACCCCGAGGAGGTCTCGGTCGCCTGGCAGATCGACGCCTACCGGTTCGAGATCCCGGTGATCGCCGCCCCGATGGACTCGGTGATGTCGCCCGAGACCGCCATCGCGTTCGGCAAGCTGGGCGGGCTGGGCGTGCTCGACCTCGAGGGGCTGTGGACCCGCTACGAGGACCCGATGCCGATGCTCGAGGAGGTCGCCCGGCTGCGCGGGCACGAGGCGACCCGCCGGCTCCAGCAGGTCTACACCGCGCCGGTGCTGCCAGAGCTCGTACGCGACCGGCTGCAGCAGATGCGCGACGCCGGCGTGACGGTTGCCGGAGCGCTGTCGCCGCAGCGGACCAAGCAGCTCGCGCAGACCGTCGTCGACGCGGGCGTCGACCTGTTCGTCATCCGGGGCACGACGGTGTCGGCCGAGCACGTGTCGGGCAACGCGGAGCCGCTCAACCTCAAGGAGTTCATCTACGAGCTCGACGTGCCCGTCATCGTCGGCGGCTGCGCGACCTACCAGGCGGCGCTGCACCTGATGCGCACCGGTGCGGCGGGCGTGCTGGTCGGCTTCGGCGGCGGTGCCGCGCACACCACCCGCTCGGTGCTGGGCGTCGCCGTGCCGATGGCCACCGCGGTGGCCGACGTGGCGGCGGCCCGGCGCGACTACCTGGACGAGTCCGGCGGGCGCTACGTGCACGTGATCGCCGACGGCTCGGTCGGGCGCAGCGGCGACGTCGCCAAGGCGATCGCGTGCGGAGCCGACGCGCTGATGGTGGGCTCGCCGTTCGCCCGTGCGGAGGAGGCACCGGGCCGCGGCTTCCACTGGGGCGCCGAGGCGTGGCACGCCGACCTGCCCCGCGGCGAACGGGTCGAGATCGGCACCGTCGGCAGCCTCGAGGAGGTGCTGTTCGGCCCCTCCCGGGTGGCCGACGGGACGATGAACCTGATCGGCGCGCTGCGTCGCGCGATGGCGACCACGGGCTACACCGAGCTCAAGGAGTTCCAGCGGGTCGAGGTCGTCGTCCAGTGACGCTGCCGCTGCTGCGGGTGGCGGCGTGCCAGGCGGTGGCGACCGCGGGCGACGTGCCCGGCAACGCCGCGACAGCGGGTCGCCTCGTCACCAGGGCGGGCGACGACGGGGCCGTCCTCGCCGTGCTGCCCGAGCTGTTCCTCCCCGGCTACGACGTGCCGGGCCTGCTCGCCGACCCCGGTCGCGACGTCGACGCCGCGGCGCTCGACGCCGACACCCGGCTCGACCCGCTGCGGGACGCCTGCCGCGACCGCAGGGTCGTCGCCCTGGTCGGCGCGTCCGTGCGCCGTGGTGACCGCCGCGGGCTGTCCGTGCTCCTGGTCGACGATGCCGGCCGGGTCTCCGTGCCGTACGACAAGCAGCACCTGTCCGGTGACGAGCACACCGTCTTCAGCCGCGGCGAGCACGGCGCCGGCGTCGACGTCCACGGCTGGCCCGTCGGTCTGGCGGTCTGCTACGACGGCTGCTTCCCCGAGCACGCCCGGTCGGCGGCCCTCGCGGGCGCGCTGGCCTACGCCTGCCCGGCCGCCTACGTCGCCGGCAGCGAGCACCGTCGCGACCTCTACTACCGGGCTCGCGCCATCGACAACGGGATGTACGTCGTGCTGGCCGGCCTGGTCGGGCCGTGCGGAGACCGGGTGTTCACCGGCGGGTCGGCCGTGCTCGACCCGGAGGGCCGGGTCGTGGTGGGGGCGGGGGAGGACCCGGAGGTGGTGCTGGTCGCCGACCTCGACGCCGAGCTGGTGGCGACCACCCGGGCCGCGCACCCGATGCTGGCCGAGCTCGCGGGCTGACGCCGGCCCTCGCCGCCGCTCCGGCCGGGGCTGATTCCCGGAACTGGTTGACAGCACCCCCGCCCCGGAGTTGCGTACGGAGCCGTGACCGCTGAGACCGGGGGCCGGCGCCCGCACCGCGCAGGGGGCGCCACGCGCGGCGTCGGCCTGCTGATCGGACTGCTGCTCGTCGGGCGCCGCCGTCTCGGTGGCGCTCGGCGTCTACGCGCGCGTGCACACGCCGACCTTCGAGCCCATCACGACCTTCGGCTTCGACGAGATGTTCGACATGAAGGCGTGGCTCGGCACCGCGGCCCTGGCCTTCGGCGTCGTACAGGTCGCCACCGCGCTGCGGATCTACGGCCGGTTCGGGACCGGACCCGCGCCGCGCGCGGTCGGGGTCACGCACCGGCTGTCCGGGGTGCTGGCCGTGCTCGTCTCGCTGCCGGTGGCCTACCACTGCCTGTGGGCGCTGGGCTTCGGCACCTCCGACGCCCGGGTCTGGGTGCACTCGCTGCTCGGGCTGCGCGTTCTACGGGGTCTTCGTCACCAAGATGCTCGTGCTGCGCACCTCGCGGGTGCCGGGCTGGGCCCTCCCGGTGCTGGGCGCCGCCCTGTTCACCGTGCTGGTCGTCGTGTGGTGGACGTCGGCGTACTGGTACTTCACCGAGTACGAGCCGCACTGACCCGTCGGACGATCCGGGCGGTCCCCGGCCCGGGTGGACCCGCACGGCAGACGGGAGATAGTGTGCGAAGGCTTGCCTAACAACGAGAAGCCTAGCCTCACCTCCGAGCCCCCGAGGACAGCCATGCCCCGCAGCACCCGCCGCCTGCGTCTCCGTCCCGCTGCCACCTGCGCGAGCGGCGCCCTCGTCCTGGCCGCGGCCCTGGCCGGCTGCTCGACCGACGACGAGGGCGGCGGGTCGGCCTCCGGCGACGACGTCGTGGACGTGACCGCAGGCGACGACAGCTGCGACCTGTCCGACACCGACCTGCAGGCGGGGGTGCAGACGTTCGAGGTCACCAACGAGGGGTCGCAGGTCACCGAGTTCTACGTCTACGCCGAGGGCGACCGGATCATGCAGGAGGTCGAGAACATCGGCCCCGGACTGAGCCGCGAGCTGCGCGTCGAGCTGCCGGCCGGCGACTACGAGGGCGCGTGCAAGCCGGGCATGGTCGGCGACGGGATCCGTACCGGCATCACGGTGAGCGGCGAGCAGGCCGAGCCCCTGTCGGACTCCGAGGAGCTCACCCAGGCCGCCGACGACTACTCCCGCTACGTCGAGACCCAGTCCAAGAGCCTGATCACGCTGACCGAGCAGTTCGTCGACCTGGTCAGGGCAGGGCGACGTCGAGGGCGGCGAAGGAGCTGTTCCCGCTGGCGCGTACGCCGTGGGAGCGGATCGAGCCGGTGGCCGAGATCTTCGGCGACCTCGACCCGGCCGTCGACGCCCGGGTCAACGACGTGGCCGAGGGTGACGAGTGGACCGGCTACCACCGGATCGAGAAGCAGCTGTGGGTGGCCGGCAACACCCAGGGCATGGAGCCGCTCGCCGACAAGCTGCTCGCCGACGTGCGGGAGGTCGTCCGGCTGGCCGCCGAGGAGCCGCTGACGGCGTTGCAGCTCGCCGAGGGCTCGAAGGCGCTGCTGGACGAGGTCGCCACCGGCAAGATCACCGGCGAGGAGGACCGCTACTCGCACACCGACCTGTGGGACTTCGCCGCCAACGTGGAGGGGTCCAAGGCGGCGATCGCCGCGCTGCGGCCGGTGCTCGAGGACCGCGACCCGAAGCTGCTGGCCGAGATCGACGACGGCTTCGCCGACGTGGAGGCCCTGCTCGACGAGCAGCGCGAGGGCGACGGGTACGTTCTGTACACCGACCTGAGCCAGGACGAGATCCAGGCGTTCGCCGACGCCGTCGCGGCGCTGAGCGAGTCGGTGAGCCAGGTGGCCGCCGTGGTGGCCGGGCAGTAGCCCGCCAGGAGGTGCAGTGATCGAGGAGCAGCCGGTCGACGAGGCGCAGGAGCAGACCTCCGCGCGCCGGATCAGTCGGCGCGGCCTGCTGGGCACCGCCGGGGTGGGAGCGCTCGCCGCGGCCGGTGGGGTCGGTTACGCCCTGGGCAACCAGTCGGCCGATCTCCAGCCGACCTCGCACGAGCGCGGAGGCGGTGGGGTTCGAGGGGACGTACCAGGCCGGCATCGTCACGCCCGCGCAGGACCGGCTGCACTTCGCGGCCTACGACGTCACGACCGAGGACCGCGCCGAGCTGGTCGCGCTGCTGAAGGAGTGGACGGCGGCAGCGCGCGCGATGACCGCCGGGCGCGAGATCGGCGACGGAGCGGTCGCCGGTTCGCCGTACGCCCCGCCCGACGACACCGGCGAGGCGATGGGGCTTCCGCCGTCGCGGCTGACGATCACGGTCGGATTCGGTCCCGGGCTGTTCGAGGACGACGACGGACGGACGCGGTTCGGGCTGCAGGACCAGCGTCCGCCGGCGCTGGCGCCGCTGCCGCACTTCATCGGCGACGACCTGCGACCCGAGCGCTCCGGCGGGGACATCGCGATCCAGGCGTGTGCCGACGACCCGCAGGTGGCCGTGCACGCGATCCGCAACCTCACCCGGATCGCGTTCGGCCGGGCCGAGCTGCGCTGGAGCCAGCTGGGCTTCGGCCGTACGTCGTCCACGACGGCCGACCAGATCACCCCGCGCAACATGTTCGGCTTCAAGGACGGCACCCAGAACATCAAGTCCGACCAGACCGACCACCTCGACGAGTGGGTCTGGGTGGCCGACGGGGACGGGCCGGACTGGCTGGCCGGGGGCTCGTACCTCGTCGCGCGGACCATCATGATGCGGGTCGAGACCTGGGACCGCGAGCAGCTGGTGGCCCAGGAGGAGATCATCGGGCGCACCAAGGGATCCGGCGCGCCGCTGTCGGGCGGTGACGAGTTCACCGAGCCCGACTTCGACGCGACGACCGACGAGGGTGAGCTCGCGATCCCGGAGATCGCGCACGTACGGCTCGCGCACCCCTCGATGCACCACGGGGCACGGCTGCTGCGTCGCGGCTACACCTTCGTCGACGGCAACGACGACCTCGGTCAGCTGGCCGCGGGGTTGTTCTTCCTTGCCTACCAGCGCAATCCGCAGACCCAGTTCGTGCCGATCCAGCAGGCGCTGGCGGGGTCGGACATCATGAACGAGTACATCGTCCACATCGGGTCCGCGGTGTTCGCCTGCCCGCCGGGTGTGGACGGGAGCGGCTGGTGGGGCGAGACGCTGCTCGCCTGACCCTGCTCCGGCTGCCGGCTCCGCTCGACCGATGTCGTGCCATGGCGGTGGTCATGGCGACCCGGATGTCACGAGATTCGTCTCGGGTGACCCCGGCAACCCCGTCAGCCGTCGGAGGGCCGGTGGAACTCGGCCCGCCAACGGTGCTCGCCGGGGCGGTCGGGGAGGGCGACCTCCTCGACCCGCACCGCGACCAGGCCGTCGGCGGCGAACGACTCGAGCTGCGCGCGGCTCAGCGGCCACGGCGGACCCTGCCCGGCGCTGGTGCCCTCGGGGTCGGCGAACGCGACGACGACGAGGGTGCCGCCGGGCGCGACCAGACCGCGCACGCTCGCGATCGCGTCGGCACGGATGGACGCGGGCAGCGCCTGGACGGTGAAGATCTCCACGACCAGGTCGAACGCCCCGGCCCACTCCGCGGGCAGGTCGAGCAGGTTCGCCTGCTGGTAGTGGACAGCCGAGTCCGGGTGTCGCTGCCGGGCCTCGCGGATCGCCGACTCCGACAGGTCGAAGCCCGTCGCGTCGAAGCCGAGCCCCGACGACGTACTCCGCGTCGGCGCCGAGCCCGCACCCGACGACCACCGCGCGCCGCCCGTCGCCGGTCAGGCCGCGGGCCTGCGCCCACTCGGCGAGCAGCGGGTGCGGGGCGGTGCGGTCCCACGGCATCGGGACCTCGCCCTTGACCGCCGACCGGTAGAGCCGCTCGAACCACCCGGTCGGGTCGCCGGCGGCCAGCGACGAGGCGGCGAGCCGGTCCGCCTGCTCGTCCCAGCCGCCGGACGTGTGCGACAGCACGGCGGGGACGACGACGTCCCACACCGCCGGGGGAGGCGCCTGGTGGCCGACGCCCTCCAGCGGGATCAGGCGTGCGTCCGGGATGCCGGCGGCCAGGGCTTCCCCGTGGGCGTACGGGAAGAGCGGGTCCTCGGTGCCGTGCAGGACGAGCGTCGGCACGGTGATGTCGGCGAGCCGGAAGCTCACCTCGTCGTCGTCATCGGCCAGCGCCCAGTGGTTGGTCATGCTCGCGGCGATGTCGACGGTGCGGTCGTAGACCTGCCCGGCCAGGGCGCGCACCTGGTCCTCGTCGACCGGGATCGAGCCGGCGTACGCGCGCTCGCCCGCCAGCACGTGCTCGATCACCGCGTCCCGGTCGGACCAGTCCGGCAGCGGCGGCGGGTCGTTGAACGTCGCCGCCACCCGGTGGGCCGGTGGCGGCAGGTCGGGCCCGCCGGGCTCGCGGGTCCCGGCCGGGCTGGTCGACATCAGCGTCAGCGAGGTGACCCGGTCGGCGTGCAGCGCGGTCGAGGCTCTGGCCGATGGCACCGCCCATCGAGATGCCGACGACGTGCG
>CAWETD010000002.1:0-10780 GCA_963811945.1 uncultured Actinomycetota bacterium
CATCAGGGTTCATCAGGGTTCATCAGGGGGTCGTGCTGCTCGTGCGTCGGATCGTGGTCGACACGAGTCGCCAGGACGCCTCGGGTGACCTGCTGGTGCGGTCGAGGTGCTCGATCCCGGGTAAACATTCCCTGGTTTTTCCGACAAGTCAGGACCTGAGGTCTAGCGTCGCCCCTATCTGAGTCGCTAACCGTGTTGGGGGCATTACGGTGCGCAGAATTCTTCAGAACCGTGTCGCGGCGGTAGCCGCGGGGGCAGCGGTCGTCATCGGGCTCGGGTCGACAGCCGCAGGAGCCGCCGCCCTGATCACCTCGGCAGACATCAAGAACGAGAGCGTCCGAGCGGTCGACATCGACCGCGGCGGTGTCACCACGACCGAGCTACGCGACGGCGCGCTTCGCATCGCCGACCTGACCTCGGTGCTCCAGCAACGGATCCGGTCAGGCACCCGGGGAGACCGTGGTCCGCGTGGCCTGCGCGGGCGGCGCGGCGAGGAGGGTCCACGAGGCAGGTCCGGTGGTCCGGGCGCCAACCTGCAGCGAGTGGCGACCCTGCGCTGGTACCCCGTCAACCAGGCGGGCAACACGTTCGGCGTGGGCACGACTCCGCAGAACGCCGCGTTCGACGGGGCACACATCTGGGTGACCAACACCGGCAGCGACTCCGTGACCAAGGTTCGGGCGGCCGACGGCGCCGTGGTGGACACGTTTCCGACCGGCAATGCCCCGGTCGACGTGGCCTTCGACGGTGCAAGCATCTGGGTCACCAACAGCGCGGCCGACACCGTCACACAGCTGCGCGCCTCGAACGGCGTCGTCCAGGGGACGTTCCGGACCGGGAACGGCCCGCGCGGCATCGCCTTCGACGGCAGCAGCATCTGGGTGACCAACTCGATCGCCGACACCGTCACCAAGCTGCGCGCGTCCAACGGCGCCATCCAGGGAACGTTCCCGACCGGGGAGAACCCGCTTGGTATCGCCTTCGACGGGGGCGCCGTCTGGATCGTCAACGCCCACAGCAACACGGTCACCAAGCTGCGGACCTCCGACGGCCGCCGGCTGGGCACCTTCGGCACCGGCAACACCCCGCATGACGTCGCCTTCGACGGCGGCAGCATCTGGGTCACCAACGCGCTGGGGAACAGCGTCACGAGGCTGCGCGCCTCGGACGGCAACCGCCTGGACACGTACGCCGTCGGGGCCACACCGATGGGTGTCGCCTTCGACGGCACGAACATCTGGGTCAGCAACCAGAGCGATGACACCGTCACCAGGCTGCGGGCGTCCGACGGCTCACGCCGAGGGACGTTCGCCGTGGGCAACAGACCGCTCGGCGTGGTCTTCGACTCCGCTAACATCTGGGTCGTCAACAACGGCAGCGGGAACATCACGAAGCTGTGACACGCCCTCGTCGCGACGCCCCTCCTGCTGCGTGACGAGCCGGCGTGCACGGTGCTGGTGCGGCGACGCGGAGAGAGGGTGCCGCGTGTTCAGCGAGGACGAGATCGCCTACCTGCGGTCGCAGATGCTCGCGCGGCTGGCGACGCTCGGACGCGACGAGCAGCCCGACGTCGTGCCCCTCGGCTTCGAGTTCGACGGCCGGTACTTCTGGGTCGGAGGCTCGGGACCGTCGGTCCTCCTCACCCGGAAGTTCCGCAACGTCGAGGCCGGCCGCCGCAAGGTGGCGCTCGTGGTCGACGACATGGTCTCCTTCGACCCGTTCATCACCCGGTGCATCCGGGTGTACGGCCACGCCGAGGCGCCCTTCGAGCGCACGGGGATGTCCGGTCCCGGTTCGTACATGCGGATCACGCCGCGGATCTCCTGGAGCTGGAACATGGCGGGCGAGCCGGTCGGCGAGACCTGGTACGAAGCGCGGCGGACCGTGCACCAGCCGCCCGACGCCGGCTAGGCGCATGCGGCATCGCCTATCGAACTGACCCACAGCGTCTCACCACATCGCAGCCAGGTCGAGGGCCAGCGCCAGCCCCGGACGGCAGCGGCCGCCCTAATGCTTAATGTCTACTTGAATAGTAGAGTATCGGCAGGCACACGGCCCTCAACCCCGCCGCCTCCGGTCGGATGCCCGACTTCCTCATCGTCGGGGCACCCAAGGCCGGCACCAGCGCACTGCACGCAGCCCTATCGCGTCACCCGGAACTGTGGCTGAGCCGGGTCAAGGAGCCGAAGTACTTCCTGTGCGGGGATATCCCGCCGCCGGCGTATCGCGGGCCGGGCGACGCGCACAGCTGCCGCGAGTGGACATGGCAGCGCGACCGGTACAGCGCGCTGTTCGCCGAGGCCCGGGAAACCAGCTCTGCGGCGAGAGCACGCCGCTCTACCTGTACGACGACGACGCGCAGCGCCGCATCGCCGCCCGGCTGCCGGACGTGCGGCTGGTCGCGATCCTGCGCGACCCGATCGACCGGGCGTACTCCAACTGGATGCACCTGTGGGCCGACGGCCTGGAGCCGCTCGCGGACTTCTCCCAGGCGTGCGCCGCCGAGCCGGCCCGGATCGAGGCCGGCTGGGCGCCGTTCTGGCACTACCGGGCGATGGGGCGCTACGGCCGCCAGCTCAGCGGGCTGTTCGAGCGCTTCGACCGCGACCGCGTGCTGCTTCTCCGCTATCGCGAGCTGGTCGACCAGCCGCAGCCCACGCTCGACCGCGTCTGCCGCTTCCTCGGGGTGCGTGAGGGCGCCGTCGACACCGTGCCGCCCGACAACTCCCGGCCGTTCGTGCCGGCCGGTCCACGCGCCGCACTCCTGGGTCGGACCCTGCGGGCAGGAGCGCGTGCCGGTGCGCTGTTCCCGCCGCAGCTATGGCGTCGAGCCAGCCGCCACTGGTCGACTGGCTGCGGAGCGACCGCACTGCGCACCGGCCGACGCTGCCGGCGCAGCTGCGGACCCGGCTGCTCGAACCCCTCCTGGACGACATCGAGGAGCTCGAGCGGGTCACCGGTCAGTCCTTCGACGACTGGCGCGGCGGCGTCGACCGTGGCTCGTTCCAGCACCGCGCGCAGCAGAGCACGCGGGTGGCTCAGGGCAGGACCTGAGTGCGCAGGTCGTGCGCGCCGTCCGCGCGGGCGGCCTCGAAGTAGAACCGGGTTCCGCCCTTGCGCAGCGGGACCGCCACCACATAGCGCAACGCACCGTCAGAGTACGGCGAGGCCGCCACCGGTCCACCGTCGACCGGCACGAGCTCCCCGTCGACCTCCGTCGCCATGCCCGTGGTCTCGAACCAGTTGGCCTGCGCGGTGGGCCGCGCGTCGTACAGGACGCGCAGCGGCTCGGTCCCCAGCACCGCGGTCACCCGCGCTCCCCTGGCGTCCCACTCCCCTGCGCGACCGGCCAGGACCTCGCGCTGCATCGACCACCGCAACCCGTCGGTGCTGGTGGCGTACCAGGTGCTCATCCGGTCCTCGGCGCCGACCACGTCGAGCGGGTGGCAGCACACCCACATGTGCCAGCCTCGCGCGTCGCGGGTGATCACCGGGTCCTTGACCGCGGACATGTCGTCACCGGGAAGCACCATCTGCCGCCGGCCGAAGGACAGCGCCTCGGGCCGGACGGCATCCAGCGCCTCGATCCACCAGTGCTTGCTGCCCGGGGAGGCGCAGCTGAGGTACAGCCGCCAGCCGCCGTCGGGCAGCCTCACCAGAGCCGGCCGCTCGAACGAGGCGGCGCCCATCGCGTCACGGCGCACCTCGGCGACCGGCACGAAGTTCTCCCCGTCGTCGGAGCGCGCAACGGCGACGGCGACCCCCCGCCCCTCCTCGACCGGCCGCCGGACGCGGTAGGCCATCCAGAAGACGCCGCCGTCGAGCACGACGCTGGCCGCACCCGCCCAGTTGCCGGCCCCGGGGGCAGGGGCGGGTACGGCGACTCTGGAGCCCTCGAACCGCGGGAGGGACAGTTCCGTGATCACAGTCATGCATTAAGACTATCAAATTAGGCTTGTTTAGCCCACGGGTCCGGACGGGTCAACCGGACGACGGCCGAAAGGCCACACATCGCGTTCCACCCCCGCACGGGCGGGTGGGGGTTCATGATGCGTATTGGCTGTTGAGGAGCGGCCATGGCCGGCCGCCCAGCCGCGGAGGAAGCACACCATGTCACGTACATCTTCTGCGCGCCCGCGCCGCCGTTGGGCCGCCCTACCACTGGCCACGCTGGCCGCCGGCCCCGCTCTCTCGACCGCGGTACCCGCCCAAGCCAGGCCCGTGCAGTTCTTCGCGGAGACCTCCTCGGCCTTCTGGGGACCCACACACGAGTGCGCCGACGGCTCTACCGTCTCGGGGACCTTCCTGGTGAGCAGCACCCGCGACTTCGAGGCACCCGACACCGAGGACGCCGACCCCACTACCAGGCTGCAGTTCCTGGCCGTCTGCGATGACGGTACGTCGTTCAGCTGGGGAGCCGTCCTGCCCGCGACCATCACCAGCAAGAAGAAGCTCAGGGGCGTCCACACGGTGGGCGGCGGAGTCGCCCGGGACATCTTCGGCGTCGCCCACCAGGTGACGTTCGACGTCACCTGGAAGGGGACGGGACCGTTGGAGAAGACTCGCAACGGCCCCGGAAGCAGGACCAAGGTGCGCACGGCGACCGCGACCGGTCGGGTGACGTTCGACGGCGAGGTCTTCGTCGACGGCCCGGCCGACCACCCCACCCGTCCGGAACCGTTCATCCGCGTCGACACGGAGAGGTGACCGCCGCCGCGAAAGCACGTCGAAGCCGGCCCGCACAGCGCGTGCGGGCCGGCGTACGCGTCAGTCGTCGGCCCATGCGCGCCCTGCAGCGGCCCTCTTGGCGTACGTGTGGAACGAGACCGGTGTCCGGCCCGTGACCCGGGTGACAGTGTCGGTGACCTCGGCGTCGCCGTTGGCCGCCAGCGCCTCGAAGGCATCGACCTCCGCGAGCACCTGCCGGCGGCCGAGGCCGAACCCGGTCATCACCTCGACGTAGCGGTCAGCCCCTCCGGAGAAGCGGACCCGGCGGCCGGACGCCCGCGCGATGGCGGCCGCGGCCTCGTGGAACGACAGCGCCTGCGGCCCGCTGAGCTCGTAGACCCGGCCGTCGTGGCCGTCCTCGACCAGCGCGACTGTCACGACCGCGGCGATGTCGTCGGCGTCGTTGAACGCCTGTTTGGTCGCACCCACCGGCAGGACGATCTCGCCGGACAGCACGGAGTCGCGCAGCACGCCCTCGTCGAAGTTCTGGTCGAACCAGTCGGGGCGCACGATCGTCCACTGCGCGGCCGTGGACCGCACCGCCTGCTCCGCGGCCATCAGGCGCTTGTCGCCCATCACCTCGATGCCCTTGCTGGACAGCAGCACGACCCGCTCGACGCCCGCACTGCTGGCCCGCTGCAGGAAGTCGGGGGCGACCTCCACACCGTCGGGTGCCATCACGAACGCAGCCTGCACGCCCTCCAGGCACGGGTCCCACGTCGCCGGGACACCCCAGTCGAACCGCGTCCGTCCCGTCCTCGAGACGGCGCGCACCGGTGACGCGCGCTCGCGAAGTCGCCGCGTGACGCGGCTGCCGACGGTCCCGGTCGCACCCAGCACAAGTACCTCTCCGCTACCCATGGCGGCAGCCAACCACCTGCCACGGACAACGGCCCCGCGCTGACCCCGCGCGCGGCGGTCCGTACGGGTCAGCCGCCCGGCTCGCGCGCGGCGACGAGGGCGGCGACTCCGTCGAGGATGCGGTCGAGCCCGAAGCGCACGTCCTCCTCGGAGTACTCCTGCGGCCCGTCGAAGGCGCCGGAGTCGACGACCTGCATCAGCGCCGGGTAGGCCCGCTCGTCGATCAGCGCACGCAGCAGCCCGCCGTACGACGGCGGATCCGCGCCCGCCACCTCCGCGGCCTCTTCAGGGGCGTCGGCGTCCGCCCCGTCGGGGTCTTCCGGCCCGGCTGCCGCTCCCACGGCCGCCTCGAGCTCGCCCCACAGACGCACCTCGCTGCGCACGAACCCGGTGACGAGCAGCACGATGCCGACCTTCTCGCCCTCCTCCAGCGGCGTGCCGGACAGCGCCATCAGGCCGGCCTCCAGCCACAGCAGCGAACGTGGCCCGAGCGGAGGTGCGCTCACCGGCACCTGCACGATCCAGGGGTGCCGGCGCAGCGCGGCGAGGTACTCCCACGCCCAACGCTCCAGCGCGGGACGCCAGCCCTCGTCCGGGTCGGGCTGCGTGGGCTCGGCGACGACGGTGTCGATCATCAGGTCGACGAGCGCGTCCTTGCTGCTCACGTAGCGGTACAGCGACATCGTGGTGAACCCGAGGCGCTTGGCCACCCGGGCCATCGAGACCGCGGCGATGCCTTCGGCATCCGCGATCTCCACGGCAGCACCCACGACGGCCTCGACGGTCAGCCCAGGTTTGGGCCCGCGCCGAGCGCTGCGCCCGGAGCCCCACAGCAGGGCCAGCCCGGGCGGCAACGCGTCCTGACCGAGCTCCCCGCCCGTGCTGTGCGAATCGTCCATCCTCACCTGCTGCTCGCTCACGGCCTGGACAGGCCTCGAAGAAACCGTTTATAGTCTACACTAATTCGTGTATAGCATACACAGTTGTGGGAGGGGACATGATCGTCCAGGCGAGGGGCGTCGAGAAGGCGTTCGGGACGCACCGGGTGCTCGAGGGCATCGACCTCGAGGTCCGACGGGGCAGCGTGCACGCACTGCTCGGTCCCAATGGCGCCGGCAAGACCACGATCGTGCGCATCCTCTCCACGCTGTCACGGCCCGACGCGGGCGAGGTTCTGGTCGACGGTTTCGACGTCGTACGCCGGCCCGGCCAGGTGCGCCCCGTCATCGGGCTCACCGGGCAGTACGCCGCGGTCGACGAGCCGCTGTCGGGTCGCGAGAACCTGCTGACGATGGCCCGCCTGCGCCACCTCCCCCCGCGGCAGGCACGGGAACGCTGCCTCGAGCTGCTCACCCAGTTCGACCTCCTCGACGCCGCGCGTCGCCCCGTCTCCACGTACTCCGGCGGCATGCGCCGACGACTCGACCTGGCGGCGAGCCTGGTCGCCCGGCCACGGCTGATCATCCTCGACGAGCCGACCAGCGGCCTCGACCCCGCGAGCCGGCAGACCATGTGGCAGGCCGTGCGCACGCTCGTGTCCGACGGCGCGACCGTACTCCTCACCACCCAGTACCTCGAGGAGGCCGACCAGCTCGCCGACCGGATCACGCTGGTCGACACGGGCCGGGTCGTCGCCGAGGGCACCGCCGACGAGCTCAAGCGCACCGTCGGCGACGAGCGCGCGATCCTCGGGTTCGCCGACGCCGCGGCGTACGACGCCGCCCGGCAGGTGCTCGGTGACCGCGTGCTGGACGCCGAGGCGACGCGGCTCACCGTCGAGGTCCCGACCGACGGCAGTGCCGGCGCTGTCCGCGACCTGCTCGACCACCTCCGCACGAGTAACGTCGCCGTAGAGACGATCGCGCTGCACAAGCCGACCCTCGACGACGTCTTCCTGACCATGACCGGGCGCACAGCCGCCGGCCGCGAGACCGCCGCTGCGGCGCTGGAGGAGGTCCGATGAGCACGCTCGTGTGGGCCGTGAGCGACTCGGCCACGATGATCCGCAGGAGCGTCCTGCTCAGCATGCGCAGCATCGACGCCCTGCTCATGTCGGTGCTGCTGCCGGTGCTGCTCATGTTGGTGTTCGTCTACGTGTTCGGTGGCGCGATCAGCACGCAGGCCGCGCCGGGCGGGCAGAGTCCCTCCTACGTCGACTATGTCGTACCCGGGATCATCCTGCTGTGCGCCGGCTATGGCTCGTCCATGACCGCGGTCAGCGTCAACAGCGACATGCGCAACGGCGTGGTCGACCGGTTCCAGTCCATGCCGATCGTCAGCTCCGCCGTGCTCACCGGCCACGTGACCGCGGCACTCCTGCGCAACACCGTCTCGATGCTGCTCGTAGTCGGCACGGCCGCGCTGCTCGGCTTCCGGCCGGAGGCGGGCGTACTCGACTGGGTCGTCGCGGTGGGGCTGATCTGGTTGTTCATGCTCGCGATCGGCTGGCTCTCGGCCGCGGTCGGCCTGGCCACCAGCAGCGCCGAGGCGGCAGGCGGTGCGACGTTCTTCATGCTGTTCGTGCCGTACCTGAGCAGCGCCTTCGTACCCACGCAGACGATGCCGTCGGCGCTGCAGTGGGTCTCGGAGAACCAGCCCGTGACGCCGGTGATCGAGACGTTGCGGGGACTGCTGATGGGCACTCCCGTCGGCGCGAGCGGCTGGCAGGCCGTGCTCTGGTGCGGCGGCCTCGCCGTCGTGGGATACGTGTGGGCGACGTACCTGTTCCGCCGCCGCAGCAGGTGACCACGGCTACGGCGTGCCGAGACGATGGACGCCGCCGAAGCGCCGTTGCTACGTTCCGACGGTGGATGCTCTGCCGTCGCCGCCGGCATCGGCACCGCTGATGTTCGGAGCGCCGGCACCGCCCGGCGAGCTGCTCCCATGGGCATGGGCGGAGCGACGTCTCGTCGACGCCCGGCAGTACTGGATCGCGACCACGAGGCCGAACGGGCGTCCGCACTGCCGGCCGGTGTGGGGCGTGTGGCTCCCTGACGGGTTCTGGTTCAGCACCGGCTCTCTGGCCCGGAACAACCTTCCGCTCAACAGTGAGATCACCGTCCACCTCGAGGACGGCCGGGAGGTCGTGATCCTCGAGGGCACGGCCCGGCCGGAGACCGACCTCCGTTCGCTCCAGGCGATGTGCGACGCGTACGGCCCCAAGTACGACTACCCGATCGAACCGGCCGACGGCGGCGTCCAGGACTCGAACGGGGTCGGTGGGCCCGCACATCGCGTGCTGCCTCGGGTGGTGTTCGCCGGGGACGCGGACATGGCCTCGCCGACGCGGTGGCGGTTCGGGTCCTGACGCTACGGCGGTCAGGCCGGGTCCGCCGCAGACACCAGCGCCATCGCCCGACGGCGCTCGTCGTCGGTGAGGCGGCGCGACGTACCCGTGTCGGCGTCGCGGAAGACGGTGACCGCGCGGCCACGCGAGACCAGGCGGCCGTCGGGGGTGTGCAGGCTCTCGGCGAGGGTCAGGCTGGACGTGCCCACCCGCTCGATCTCGAACATGCCTCGCACGGAATCGTCGGCAAGAACGATGCTGCTGACGTAGTCGATCTCGATGCGGGCCAGCACGTAGTCGGCGGGGTTGACGACGCCGACCACGTGACGGAACCAGCGGGTGCGGGCCTCGTCGAGCAGCGTGAGGTACTCCGCGTGGTAGACGTGCCCGAAGGCGTCGACGTCCCTGAAGCGAAGCGGCAGCCACACCGCGCCGGGGTTGTCGTCCATCAGCACATCCTGCCCGACCGCCTGTCTCCGCGTGCCGCTGCCATCGTGGGCGGGCGCTCACCTGGCCGCGGTCGTGGTCGGCTCGCGGCTCGCCGCCGACGCGGTCCTTCGGTCGTGCAGGACCACGACGAGTGCGGTGCCGCAGGCGGCGGCCGCGGCCAACGCCCATGCCACCTGGGCCCCGGAGATCCCCAGGCCGAGGCGGTCGACCGTGGACGCGGTCAGCAGCAGCGCCGCCACGCCCAGCGCCGTGCCGAGCTGCGCCATGGTGTTGAGGGCACCGGACGCGGTGCCCTGCAGGTCCTTGGGCACGTCCGTGCCGAGAGTCGTCGAGGCCACCGAGGACAGCCCGAGCCCGGCCCCCAGGACACCGACCGCGACCGCGACCAGCCAGACGCCCGTCGCCATCGCGGTCAGCGCCCCGGCGCCTGCCGCGATGCCGGCCAGGCCCAGGCCGAGGACGGCCTGCGGCCGAAAGCGGCGCAGTGCAGGGGCCGCGCCCGCCGCCCCCACGACGACACCGAGGCTGACGGGCAACAGGTTGAGTCCGGCCGCACCCGGGCTCAGGCCGCCGGACTGCTGCAGCTGCAGGGTCGCGAGCGTGACGACGGGACTGGTCGTGGCGGTGTTGACGAACGCGGTGGTGGCACCGACCCGCAGACGCCGGTCGCGTGCGGCCTGGGCGGGAAGCAGCGGAGCCGGGCACCTGCGCTGGCTCCGGACGAAGACCGGCAGCAGTGCCAGTCCGGTCGCCAGTGCCAGCAGCCCCAGCGGGCGGGAGACCGGCTGCTCGAGTGCCGCGGCTCCGAGCACCAGGGCCATGACCGAGCAGGTCAGCAGCAGCGCACCGCTCACGTCCAGGGGGCCGCCGGAGCGTGCATCGTCGGTCTCGGGTACGGCGCGCAGGACCATGAACGCCAGGACCATCGCGAGCGGAACGCCGGCGAGGAAGATCACCCGCCACCCGGCCGTCTGGGTGACGGCCCCACCGACGACGAACCCGCTCGCCCCGGCCGCGGCACCGGCGGCGCTCCACGCGGCGACCGCGCGTCGACGGGCCGCCGGCGTCGGCGTCACCCACGTCAGCAGCCGCAGCGCGGTGGGCACCGACACCGCCGCCGCGCATCCCTGTAGACACCGTCCTGCCACCAGTAGCCAGACCGACGCGACGCCACCGGCCAGCAGCGACGCGACCGCGAACAGGGCCAGGCCGCACAGCAGCACCCGCCGATGGCCGTAGCGGTCGCCGAGCCTGGCGCCGAACATCAGCAGACCGCCGAAGAACATCGCGTAGCCGGTCATCACCGGACCCGCGGCCGCAGCCGGGGCGTCGAGGTCGTGCAGCATCGACGGGAGCGCGATGACGACCACGGTGACGCCCAAAACGTCGACGAACTGGATCAGGCAGAGCACACCCACGGCTACCCGGCCCCGCGTCGGGGGCTGGGGCGTCGTC
>CAWETD010000003.1:0-12336 GCA_963811945.1 uncultured Actinomycetota bacterium
GTCCCCGACCGCGTGTCGGACCGTGGTCGACACGAGACGCCAGGACGCCTCGGGCGACCTGCTGGCTGGCATGGTCCGAGGTGCTCGGCCCGGGTAAACATTCCCTGGTTTTTCCGACAAGTCAGGACCTGAGGTCTAGCGTCGCCCCTATCTGAGTCGCTAACCGTGTTGGGGGCATTACGGTGCGTAGAATCCTTCAGAACCGTGTCGCGGCGGTCGCCGCGGGGGCAGCAGTCGTCATCGGGCTCGGGTCGACAGCCGCAGGAGCGGCCGCCCTGATCACCTCGGCAGACATCAAGAACGAGAGCGTCCGTGCGGTCGACATCGACCGCGGCGGGGTCACCACTGCCGAGCTTCGCGACGGCGGACTTCGCATCGCCGACCTGACCTCGGGGCTCCAGCAACGGATCCGGTCAGGCACCCAAGGTGAGCGTGGTCCGCGAGGCCTGCGCGGTCGGCGCGGCGAGGAGGGTCCACGCGGCAGGTCCGGTGGTCCCGGCGTCAACCTGCAGCGAGTAGCGACCCTGCGCTGGTACCCCGTCAACCAGGCGGGCAACACGTTCGGCGTGGGCACGACTCCGCAGAACGCCGCGTTCGACGGGGCGCACATCTGGGTGACCAACACCGGCAGCGACTCCGTGACAAAGGTTCGGGCGGCCGACGGCGCCGTGGTGGACACGTTCCCGACCGGCAACGCCCCGGTCGACGTGGCCTTCGACGGTGCAAGCATCTGGGTCACCAACAGCGGTGCCGACACCGTCACACAGCTGCGCGCCTCGAACGGTGTCGTCCAGGGGACGTTCCGGACCGGGAACGGCCCGCGCGGCATCGCCTTCGACGGCAGCAGCATGTGGGTGACCAACTCCATCTCCGACACCGTCACACAGCTGCGCGCGTCCAACGGCGCCGTCCAGGGAACGTTCCCGACCGGGGAGAACCCGCTCGGTATCGCCTTCGACGGGGGTGCCGTCTGGATCGTCAATGCCCACAGCAACACGGTCACCAAGCTGCGGGCCTCCGACGGCCGCCGGCTGGGCACCTTCGCCACCGGCAACACTCCTCATGACGTCGCGTTCGACGGGGGCAGCATCTGGGTCACCAACGCGCTGGGGAACAGCGTCACGAGGCTGCGCGCCTCGGACGGCAACCGCCTGGCAACGTACGCCGTCGGTGCCACGCCGATGGGTGTCGCCTTCGACGGCAGGAACATCTGGGTCAGCAACCAGAGCGATGACACCGTCACCAGACTGCGCGCCTCCGACGGGTCACGACGAGGGACGTTCGCGGTGGGCAACAGACCTCTCGGCGTGGTCTTCGACTCCGCTAACATCTGGGTCGTCAACACCGGCAGCGGGAACATCACGAAGCTGTGACGCGTCCTCGTCGCGACGCCCCTCCTCCTGCGTGACGAGCCGGCCTGCACGGTGCCGGTGCGGCGACGCGGAGGGAGGGTGTCGCGTGTTCAGCGAGGACGAGATCGCCTACCTGCGGTCGCAGATGCTCGCGCGGCTGGCGACACTCGGGCGCGACGAGCAGCCAGACGTCGTGCCCGTCGGCTTCGAGTTCGACGGCCGGTACTTCTGGGTCGGTGGCTCGGGACCTTCGGTCCTCCTCACCCGGAAGTTCCGCAACGTCGACGCCGGCCGCCGCAAGGTGGCGCTCGTCGTCGACGACATGGTGTCCTTCGACCCGTTCATCACCCGGTGCATCCGGGTGTACGGCGACGCCGAGGCACCCTTCGAACGCACTGGGATGTCGGGTCCTGGCCTGTACATGCGGATCACGCCGCGGTTCTCCTGGAGCTGGAACATGGCGGGCGAGCCCGTCGGCGAGACCTGGTACGAAGCGCGGCGGACCGTGCACCAGCCGCCCGACGCCGGCTAGGCGCACGCGGCACGCCGCCGGCGGTAGTCGTGGGTCACGAAGAACAGCAGGGGCGCCCAGGCCACGAGTGGCGCGTAGAACACGAGAATCTCCGCACCGGGTGGTGTACATCCCGGGGGCAGCGGCTCGAGTGGTCCCGCGATGTCGAACATCTGGTGCAGCAGCTGGTACAACGTGAGCGCGCCGATGATGCCTGCACCGACGGTCGCCGGGATAGTCGCCGCCCTGCCGGGGACCCGCCGTCCACCGACACCCGGCACCCATCGCGGAACCACCTCACCCCACGGGCGGACGAGCCCGAGGGTCAGCAGCGCGAGCGCCATCGACACCAGCGACAGGCTCGCCTGGTACACGCTCTCGCCGACAAGGCCGCTCTCGCAGGGTCCCGGTCCGTTGACCAGGGAGCCGATCACATGGCCCAGCCTCCACAGCGCGGACGGGAGCACGCACAGCGGCACTGCGATCGCGGCGGCGGTCGCCCATCGCCCCGCGGGTGACGCTGCGCTGCGGGGAGGCGCGTTGGTGGTGGTTGCGGTCATGACAGCTCCTCGGTGATCGGATGCGGTGTTGGGTGCGGTGCGGGGGCGCGATTCGGGAACTCGGTGGGTCGGCCAAGGGCGCAGCGAGCCCGGGTGCGCCGCTGGTACGACAGTGCGGCCACCGCGAGAGCCAGGCCGTACGGTCCGAAGGCGCCACCAATCACGAACCACCACAGCGAGACCGGCGCTTCGTACTCGATGGCGCCGGTGGCCAGGAACGGCAGGGCCAGGAGCAGTCCCATGCCGTACGGCGCCAGCGTCGCCGCGCCCAGCCAGCCGGGGACGAGCAGCAGCGGGCGTGGAAGCGCGGAGCCCCAGCAACTCGTCAGACCGACGAGAAGCACGATGCCGAGCACGGCGAGAATCGCAGTGACGTCGATGCCGCGCTGCTGCAGCCAGCCGGCCAGGCCCGCGTAGTCCCCCATGTCGTTCGCGGAGAGCCCGGCGACCGTACCGCCCAGGCCGATCGCGGTCTTGGCCGCGACGTACGGAACGAAGCAGACGATGCCGGCAGCGGCGACCCGGCGCACACCCCGGGGCGACGCGCTCGGTGCCGGTCGTACAACGTCGAGCGCGGTGCCGAGCGGGTGCCACCACCCGCCACACCGCGGACAGGTGCCGTGCAGTCGGCGCCGCAAGGAGAGGGCAGTGCCGACGAGCAGCATTGCGCCGAGCGCACAGGCGCTCTTGTCGGCGAGCCGTGTCCAGACGACGTGTCCGTCGGGGCCGGTGACGCGACCCGTGGTTGCGAGCTCCACCAGCGACATGACCAGCCCGAAGCCGCCGACGGCCGCTGCCGCGGCAGACATCCAGACACCGGCGAGGAGCACGTGCGCGAGCGGGCGACGCAACCCGGGTCGCGTCGTACCCGCGGCCAGCACCGCGCAGGCGAGCAGAAGACCCGCGACCTGCCAGCTGCGCTCGAGCCAGACAACCGCGCAAGCAAGCGCCCACACGCTCGCGGCGTACGCCACCCAGTCCGGCCAACGCCGCCACCATCGCGAATGCTGCCGCATGATCGTTCCGTCCTTCTCACGGTCGGTTCGCCAGTGCCGATGAGTCGATCGTCGACTCGCCGGCGCCACGACAGATCCCGCTCGCGAGGGACGCCACTCCCCCGACCGGGCGGTGCTAGGCGTCTATTTCCAGCGCCAGAGGCGGGGCGTGGTGACCAGGGCGAGGAGCCCGGCCGTCCCGGCGCTCTTCAGCGTCCCGGTGGGGAACATGAGCCACGACCTGGTTACGACGACCTTGACCACGCCGCACGGTTACGTCGTCATCGACCCGGCCAAGCTGAACGGCGTCGCAGTCCCGGCCGGGCAGCGCGGACCGACCTAGCCGGCAGGGCGAGCGACCGGCATCCTCGCAGCCGAGGGGCGGGCGTCGCCGCCGCGGCGCCACGAGATCCAGAACAGGATGATCGCGAGGATCGGCTGGATGAAGTCGAACGCCAGCGGAATCCCGATATTGTCCGGCTGGGTGTTGCCGTCCGCGACCCAGTAGTAGATGTGCCCGCCCGCGTCGCCGAAGAACTGGATCGACAGGATCATCAGCGTCGCCAGCCAGAAGTAGCCGCGGAAGCGCACGCACAGCACCGCGGCGATGCCGATGGCGAGGTCACCCATGGCGTTCTCGAACTGGAAGCCGCCGTTACCGCGGGTGTAGCCGATCTGCTCGGCGATCTGCGCACCGTCGAACAGGTGGAACATCGAGCCCACGATCGACCCGAGCCCGATCGACACGACCATCCACCAGACGAACAGCGTGTCGACCGCGAGCCGCTCCTGTCCGCGCTGCCGGCGGATCTGGACGGCGGCGCCGATCAGCGCGATCGCCGCGAAGACGATGAACGGCATGTCGACCCCCCGGTCGCTCGGGACGCCCCGAGGCCGATCGGAGACGACCCAGCGGGTCACCGACCACCAGATCACGGACCATCGCGCCGTACAGGGCATCGCATATCGAACCGACCCTCAGCGTCTCACCACATCGCAGCCGGGTCCAGCGACTCCTAGTGATTAATGTCTACTTGAATAGTAGAGTATCGACATGCACCCGGTCCTCACGCCCCCCGCCACCGATCGGATGCCCGACTTCCTCATCGTCGGGGCACCCAAGGCCGGCACCAGCGCGCTGCACGCAGCGCTGTCGCGTCACCCGGACCTGTGGCTGAGCCGGGTCAAGGAGCCGAAGTACTTCCTGTGCGGGGACACCCCGCCGCCGGCCTACCGCGGGCCAGGCGACGCGCACAGCTGCCGCGAGTGGACGTGGCAGCGCGACCGGTACAGCGCACTGTTCGCCGACGCCGCGGGCGACCAGCTCTGCGGCGAGAGCACGCCGTTCTACCTGTACGACGACGACGCGCAGCGCCGCATCGCTGCCCGGCTGCCGGGCGTGCGGCTGGTCGCGATCCTGCGCGACCCCGTCGACCGGGCGTACTCCAACTGGATGCACCTGTGGGCCGACGGCCTGGAGCCGCTCGCGGACTTCGCCCAGGCGTGCGCCGCCGAGCCGGCCCGGATCGGGGCCGGCTGGGCTCCGTTCTGGCACTACCGGGCGATGGGGCGCTACGGCAGCCAGCTCAGCGGGCTGTTCGAGCGCTTCGACCGCGACCGCGTCCTGCTTCTCCGCTACCGCGAGCTGGTCGACCAGCCGCAGTCCACCCTCGACCGTGTCTGCCGCTTCCTCGGTGTGCGCGAGGGCGCCGTCGGTACAGTGCCGCCCGACAACTCCCGGCCGTTCGTGCCGGCCGGTCCGCGCGCCGCGCTTCTGGGTCGGGCCCTGCGGGCAGGGGCGCGCGCAGGTGCCCTGTTCCCGCCGCAGCTATGGCGTCAAGCGAGCCGCCCACTGGTCGACTGGCTGCAGAGCGACCGCGATGCGCACCGGCCGACACTGCCGGCCGAGGTGCGGACCCGGCTGCTCGAACCCCTCCTGGACGATATCGAGCAGCTCGAGCGGGTCACCGGTCAGTCCTTCGACGACTGGCGCGGCCACGTCGACCGTGGCTCGCTCCAGCACCGCGCGCGGCAGAGCACGAAGGTGGCTCAGGGCAGGACCTGAGTGCGCAGGTCGTGCGCGCCGTCCGCGCGGGCGGCCTCGAAGTAGAACCGGGTTCCGCCCTTGCGCAGCGGAACCGCCACCACGTAGCGCAGCGCACCGTCGGAGTACGGCGAGGCCGCCACCGGTCCACCGTCGACCGGCACGAGCTCGCCGTCGACCTCGGTCGCCATGCCCGTGGTCTCGAACCAGTTGGCCTGCGCGGTGGGCCGCCCGTCGTACAGCACCCGCAGCGGCTCGGTCCCCAGCACCGCGGTCACCCGCGCTCCCCTGGCGTCCCACTCCCCTGCGCGACCGGCCAGGACCTCGCGCTGCATCGACCACCGCAGCCCGTCGTTGCTGGTGGCGTACCAGGTGCTCATCCGGTCCTCGGCGCCGGCCACGTCGAGCGGGTGGCAGCACACCCACATGTGCCAGCCGCGCGCGTCGCGGGTGATCACCGGGTCCTTGACCGCCGACATGTCGTCACCGGGTAGCACCATCCGTCGCCGGCCGAACGACAGCGCCTCGGGCCGGGCGGCATCCAGCGCCTCGATCCACCAGTGCTTGCTGCCGGGGGTGGCGCAGCTGAGGTACAGCCGCCAGCCGCCATCGGGCAGCCGCATCAGAGCCGGCCGCTCGAACGAGGCGGCACCCATCGCGTCACGGCGCACCTCGGCGACCGGCACGAAGTTCTCGCCGTCGTCGGAGCGCGCAATGGCGACGGCGACCCCGCGCCCCTCCTCGACCGGCCGCCGAACACGGTAGGCCATCCAGAAGACGCCGCCGTCGAGCACGACGCTGGCCGCACCCGCCCAGTTGCCGGCCCCGGGGGCAGGGGCGGGTACGGCGACTCTGGAGCCCTCGAACCGCGGGAGGGACAGTTCCGTGATCACAGCCATGCATTAAGACTATCAAATTAGTGTTGTTTAGCCCATGCCCTCCAGCCGGCCGCAAAGTACGCGCGGGCCGGCGTGCGCGTCAGTCGTCGGCCCATGCGCGCCGTGCAGCAGCCCTCTCGGCGTACGCACCGAACGAGACCGGCGCACGGCCCGTGACCCGGGTGACGGTGTCGGTGACCGCGGCGTCGCCGTTGGCCGCCAGCGCCTCGAAGGCATCGACCTCCGCAAGCACCTGCCGCCGGTCGAGGCCGAACCCGGTCATCACCTCGACGTAGCGGTCAGCCCCTCCGGAGAAGCGGACCCGGCGGCCGGACGCCTGCGCGATGGCGGCCGCGGCGTCGTGAAACGACAGCGCCTGCGGCCCGCTGAGTTCGTAGACCCGGCCGTCGTGGCCGTCCTCGACCAGCGCGACTGTCACGACCGCGGCGATGTCGTCGGCGTCGTTGAACGCCTGTCTGGTCGCTCCCACCGGCAGCACGATCTCGCCGGACAGCACCGAGTCGCGCAGCACTCCCTCGTCGAAGTTCTGGTCGAACCAGTCCGGCCGCACGATCGTCCACTGCAGGGCCGTGGACCGCACCGCCTGCTCCGCGGCCAGCAGACGCTTGTCGCCCATCACCTCGATGCCCTTGCTGGACAGCAGCACGACCCGCTCGACGCCCGCGCTGCTGGCCCGCTGCAGGAAGTCCGGGGCGACCTCCACACCGTCCGGTGCCATCACGAACACCGCCTGCACGCCCTCCAGGCACGGATCCCACGTCGCCGGGTCTCCCCAGTCGAACCGCATTGGTCCCGTCCTCGAGGCGGCGCGCACCGGTGTCGCGCGCTCGCGCAGTCGCCGCGTGACGCGGCTGCCGACGATCCCGGTCGCACCCAGCACGAGTGCCTCTCTGCTACCCATGGCGGCAGCCAACCACCTGCCACGGACAACGGCCCCGCGCGGACTCCGCGCGCGGCGGTCCGTACGGCTCAGCGACCCGGTTCCCGTGCGGCGACGAGGGCGGCGACTCCGTCGAGGATGCGGTCGAGCCCGAAGCGCACGTCCTCCTCGGAGTACTCCTGCGGTCCGTCGAAGGCGCCGGAGTCGATCACCTGCATCAACGCGGGGTAGGCCCGCTCGTCGATGAGGGCACGAAGCAGCCCGCCGTATGACGGCAGCTCCGAGTCCGCGGCCTCCGCGGACCCTGCAGGGGCATCGGCGGCCGCCTCGAGCTCGCCCCACAGACGCGCCTCGCTGCGCACGAACCCGGTGACGAGGAGCACGATGCCGACCTTCTCGCCCTCGTCCAGCGGCGTGCCGGACAGCGCCATCAGGCCGGCCTCGAGCCACAGCAGCGACCGCGGCCCGAGCGGAGGTGCACTGACCGGCACCTGCACGATCCACGGATGCCGGCGCAGCGCGGCGAGATACTCCCACGCCCACCGCTCCAGCGCGGGACGCCAACCCTCGTCCGGGTCGGGCTGGGTGGGCTCGGCGACGACGGTGTCGATCATCAGGTCGACGAGCGCGTCCTTGCTGCTCACGTAGCGGTACAGCGACATCGTGGTGAACCCGAGGTGCTTGGCCACCCGGGCCATCGAGACCGCGGCGATGCCTTCGGCATCCGCGATATCCACGGCAGCACCCACGACGGCCTCGACGGACAGCCCCGGTTTGGGCCCGCGGCGAGAGGACCGCCCGGCGCCCCACAGCAGGGCCAGCCCGGGCGGTAGGGCCCCCCGACCGGGCTCCCCGCCGGTGCTGCGCGAATCGTCCATCCTCACCTGCTGCTCGCTCACGGCCTGGACAGGCCTCGAAGAAACCGTTTATAGTCTACACTAATTCGTGTATGGCATACACAGTTGTGGGAGGGGACATGATCGTCCAGGCCAGGGGCGTCGAGAAGTCGTTCGGGACACACCGGGTGCTCGAGGGCATCGACCTCGAGGTCCGACGGGGCAGCGTGCACGCACTGCTCGGTCCCAACGGTGCCGGCAAGACCACGATCGTGCGCATCCTGTCCACGCTGTCACGACCCGACGCGGGCGAGGTCCTGGTCGACGGCTTCGACGTCGCACGCCGGCCCGGCCAGGTGCGCCGCGTCATCGGACTCACCGGCCAGTACGCCGCGGTCGACGAGCCGCTGTCGGGTCGCGAGAACCTGCTGACGATGGCCCGCCTGCGCCACCTCTCCCCGCGGCAGGCACGGGAACGCTGCCTCGAGCTGCTCACCCGGTTCGACCTCCTCGACGCCGCGCGACGCCCCGTCTCCACGTACTCCGGCGGCATGCGCCGACGACTCGACCTCGCGGCGAGCCTGGTCGCCCGGCCGCGGCTGATCATCCTCGACGAGCCGACCACCGGTCTCGACCCCGCGAGCCGGCAGACGATGTGGCAGGCCGTGCGCGCACTCGTGTCCGACGGCGCGACCGTACTCCTCACCACCCAGTACCTCGAGGAGGCCGACCAGCTCGCCGACCGGATCACGCTGGTCGACGCCGGCCGGGTCGTCGCGGAGGGCACCGCCGACGAGCTCAAGCGCACCGTCGGCGACGAGCGCGCGCTCCTCGGGTTCGCCGATGCCGCCGCCTACGACGCCGCCCGGCATGTGCTCGGTGACCGCGTGCTGGACGCCGAGGCGACGCGGCTCACCGTCGAGATCCCGACCGACGGCAGTGCCGGCGCTGTCCGCGACCTGCTCGACCACCTCCGCACGAGTGACGTCGCCGTGGCGACCATCGCGCTGCACAAGCCGACGCTCGACGACGTCTTCCTGACCATGACCGGGCGCACAGCGGCCGGCCGCGAGACCGCCCCTGCGGCGCTGGAGGAGGTCCGATGAGCACGCTCGTGTGGGCCGTGAGCGACTCGGCCACGATGATCCGCAGGAGCGTCCTGCTCAGCCTGCGCAGCATCGACGCGCTGCTCATGTCGGTGCTGCTGCCGGTGCTGCTCATGCTGGTGTTCGTCTACGTGTTCGGTGGCGCGATCAGCACGCAGGCCGCGCCGGGCGCCCAGAGTCCCTCCTACGTCGACTACGTCGTACCCGGGATCATCCTGCTGTGCGCCGGCTACGGCTCGTCCATGACCGCCGTCAGCGTCAACAGCGACATGCGCAACGGCGTGATCGACCGGTTCCAGTCCATGCCGATCGTCAGCTCCGCCGTGCTCACCGGCCATGTGACCGCGGCACTCCTGCGCAACACCGTCTCGATGCTGCTCGTGGTCGGCACGGCTGCGCTGCTGGGCTTCCGGCCGGAGGCGGGCGTACTCGACTGGGTGGTCGCGGTCGGGCTGATCTGGCTGTTCATGCTCGCGATCGGCTGGCTCTCGGCCGCGGTCGGCCTGGCCACCAGCAGCGCCGAGGCGGCCGGCGGTGCGACGTTCTTCATGCTGTTCGTGCCGTACCTGAGCAGCGCCTTCGTGCCCACGCAGACGATGCCGTCGGCGCTGCAGTGGGTCTCGGAGAACCAGCCCGTGACGCCGGTGATCGAGACGTTGCGGGGACTGCTGATGGGTACGCCCGTCGGCGCCAGCGGCTGGCAGGCCGTGCTCTGGTGCGGCGGCCTCGCCGTGGTGGGGTACGTCTGGGCGACGTACCTGTTCCGCCGCCGCAGCAGGTGACCACGGCTACGGCGTTTGTGCGCCGTCGCGGCGGTTCGGGTCCTGACGCTATGGCGCCGTCAGGCCGGGTCGGAGGCTGACACCAGCGCCATCGCCCGACGGCGCTCCTCGTCGGTGAGGCGGCGCGACGTACCGGTATCGGCGTCACGGAAGACGGTGACCGCGCGACCACGCGAGACCAGGCGGCCGTCGGGGGTGTGCAGGGCCTCGGCGAGGGTCAGGCTGGACGTGCCCACCCGCTCGATCTCGAACGTGCCTCGCACGGACTCGTCGGCAAGGACGATGCTGCTGACGTAGTCGATCTCGATGCGGGCCAGCACGTAGTCGGCGGGGTTGGCGACGCCGACCACGTGACGGAACCAGCGGGTGCGGGCCTCGTCGAGGAGCGTGAGGTACTCCGCGTGGTAGACGTGCCCGAAGGCGTCGACGTCCCTGAAGCGAATCGGCAGCCACACCGCACCGGGGTTGTCGTCCATCAGCACATCCTGCCCGACCGCCCGGTCTCCGCGTGCCCCTGCCGTCGTGGGGCACTCACCTGGCCGAGGTCGTGGTCGGGTCGCGGCTCGACGCCGTCGCGGTCCGGCGGTCGTGCAGGACCACGACGAGCGCGGTGACGCAGGCGGCGGCCGCGGCCAACGCCCATGCCACCTGGGCCCCGGAGATCCCGAGGCCGAGGCGGTCGACCGTGGACGCGGTCAGCAGCAGCGCCGCCACGCCCAGCGCCGTGCCGAGCTGCGCCATGGTGTTGAGGGCACCGGACGCGGTGCCCTGCAGGTCGGTGGGTACGTCCGTGCCCAGACTCGTCGAGGCCACCGACGACAGCCCGAGCCCGGCCCCCAGGACACCGACCGCGGCCGGGACCAGCCAGACGCCCGTCGCCATCGCGGTCAGCGCCCCCGCGCCTGCCGCGATGCCGGCCAGGCCCAGGCCCAGGACGGTCTGCGGCCGATAGCGGCGCAGCGCCGGGGCCGCGCCCGCCGCCCCCACGACGACGCCGAGGCTGACGGGTAACAGGTTGAGTCCGGCCGCACTCGGGCTCAGGCCGCCGGACTGCTGCAGCTGCAGGGTCACGAGCGTGACGACGGAGCTGGTCGTGGCGGTGTTGACGAACGCGGTGGCGGCACCGACCCGCAGCCGCCGGTCACGTGCGGCCCGGGCGGGAAGCAGCGGAGCCGGGCAGCTGCGCTGGCTGCGGACGAAGACCGGCAGCAGCGCCACCCCGGTCGCCAGTGCCAGCAGCCCCAGCGGACGTGAGGCCGGCTGCTCGACTGCCGCGGCTCCGATCACCAGAGCCATGACCGAGCAGGTCAGCAGCAGCGCGCCGGTCACGTCCAAGGCGCCGCCGGAGCGTGCATCGTCGGTCTCGGGAACGGCGCGCAGGACCATGAACGCCAGGACCATCGCGAGCGGAACGCCGGCGAGGAAGATCACCCGCCACCCGGCCGTCTGGGTGACCACCCCGCCGACGACGAACCCGCTCGCCCCGGCCGCGGCGCCGGCGGCGCTCCACGCCGCGACCGCCCGTCTCCGGGCCGCCGGCGAGGGCGTCACCCAGGTCAGCAGCCGTAGCGCGGTGGGCACCGACACCGCCGCCGCGCACCCCTGTAGACAGCGGCCTGCCACCAGCAGCCAGACCGACGCGACGAGACCGGCCAGCAGCGACGCGACCGCGAACAGGGCCAGGCCGCAGAGCAGCACCCGGCGATGGCCGTAGCGGTCGCCGAGCCTGGCGCCGAACATCAGCAGGCCGCCGAAGAACATCGCGTAACCGGTCATCACCGGACCCGCGGCCGCAGCCGGGGCGTCGAGGTCGTGCAGCATCGACGGCAGCGCGATGACGACCACGGTGACGCCCAGGACGTCGACGAACTGGATCAGGCAGAGCACGCCCACCGCTACCCGGCCCCTCGTCGGGGGTCGGGGCGTCGTCGGCGTACTCCGCATGCTCACCGGAGTGATCATGCCCGCCCGCTCCGACAGCTCTCCCGTGGCTCCCCTGGTGTCAGGAGGGCGGTGACACCCGCAGCAGGAACACGGGGTGCGCCGGCGCCTCCTCGTGCACCTCCTGGTCGGAGGAGTCCGGGCCCACGCCGCCGAAGAAGGCGCCGACCTCCCATCGCCACCGCCGCAGGTAGGCGCGCAGCACGGCCACCTTCTCGTCGTCGCCGACCTCGGTCGCGGTGAACGCGTGGACGCGTCGCCCCACCCGCAGCTCACCGCCGCCGGCGGCACGCAGGTTGCGCACCCACTGCGTCTCCCCGCGGGCGGCGACGAGGTAGTGGGCACCCCCGAAGGCGAGCAGGTTGACCGGGGTCTCGCGCCAGTGGCCGGACGTGCGTCCGCGCACGCGCAGGATGCGTGACCCCAGCAC
>CAWETD010000004.1:0-10792 GCA_963811945.1 uncultured Actinomycetota bacterium
CGCGTACACACGCAACGTCGGCTGCTCCGCGGCCATGATCGCGGTGATCTGCTCGAGGGCGGCCTTGGCCGAGCCGTACCCACCCCACCCCGGGTACGCCTCGACCGCCGCGTCCGAGGTCACGTTGACCACGCGGCCTCCGGCCGCGAGCAGCTGCGGCAGCAGTGCCTGCGTGAGCGCCAGCGGTGCGAGCGTGTTCACCGCGTAGACGCGCTGCAGCTCGGCCAGCGGATAGTCCGCGAGCGCGGGTTGCGGGCTCGGGCCGAGGTGGCTGGCGTTGTTGACCAGCACATCGACGTCGCCCGCGCTCTGGGCCGTGGCGACCAGCCGGTCGCGGTGTGCCGGGTCGGCGACGTCCCCGGGCACCGCGTGGACTGCCGGTGCTCCGGCGGCGTGCAGCGCGTCGGAGGCCACCGAGAGTGTGGACGGGTCGCGCCCGTCGACGACGAGGCTCCAGCCACGTTCGGCCAGGGCGAGGGTCAGTGCGCGTCCCAGACCACGGGAGGCTCCGGTGACAACGGCGAGAGGCATGAGGTACTCCACGATCGGGGACACGGGGATGGTTGGTTCGTACTCGCCGATCATGAAACTTAAAGTTAACGTGAAGTCAAGGCTCCCCTCCCGCAATGAAGGACTGGGCCATTCGTGCAATCTCGGCGCGAAGGAATGCGGGCTCGTGCAATCTCGAGGCGCCGGTGCCATCGTGGGTCTCGTGGGCCAGTCCCTGTTACCGCCGGAGCACGAGCGCCTCACCTCGGGCTGGGAGCCCGACGTGCCCGAGGACGACACCCTGGTGCGCCAGGCCGTGCTCGTGCACGCATCGTGGGCCATCACGCTCGCCCGCAAGGTCGGACGGCCCTGGCGGGACGAAGGTGCCTGGGCGGGGGGCCGGGTCGGCGACCGCGGCGCCCTCACCAACTGGGTGGTCCTCACCCGCCCGACCAAGTACCTGGACGCCGTCCTGGCCGAGGTCGCGGCGCTGTTCCCGCCGCACGTCCCCTACCTGCTGGTGAGCCCGTGGCCCACGCCCCACCTGCGCGAGCTCGGCCTGGGACTGGTGGGTCATCCGCCGCTGATGCTGCGCATGCCCGACACGTCAGCCGGACCGCCCAGCAACGTCGAGGTGCGCGAGGTCGAGGACGACGACGGCCTCGCCGTCGCCGAGCGCGTCCTGGTCGAGGGATACCCGCTGCCCGAGCTCGAACCGTTGCACCCCGGCGTCGTGTACGGGCCCGGCCTGCTCGACGGCACGACCCGCGTCTGGGTCGCCTGGGACGACGGCGCTCCGGTCGCGACCGCGGCCGCACACCTGCACGCCGGGGTCACGCTCGTCGAGGGTGTCGCGGCACTGGCGGGCGCACGCGGCAAGGGTGCCGGAGCCGCCGTGGCCTGGGCCGCGACGACCTGCGACCCCGCGCGTCCGGCCGTACTCATCGCCAGCGACGACGGCCGTCCGGTGTACGAGCGGCTGGGGTACCTGCCGGTGGAGCGCTGGACCGTGTGGATGCAACCCGGTGCGTCACCGCCCTAGTCCACGTTCTGCGCGGTGTCGACGTTGACGTCGCGCCGAACGACAGTGAGCAGGAGCACTGCGGCCAGGCCGGCACCACCGAGGATCACCGCCGCCATCGGCACCGCCGTACTCGTGCCGAGCAGGCCAACCAGCGGCGCGGTGAACGCGCCCACGCCGAACTGCACCGAGCCGAGGAGGGCTGCCGCGGTACCGGCCGCCTCGCCGTGCCGCGACAGCGCCAGCGCCGGCGTATTCGGGAGCGCCAGCCCGCACGCGGTGACGATCACCGCCAGGGGCGCGAGTACGCCGGCGAGCCCGCCGAACCCGGTCGCGGTGACCACCACGAGCACCGTGCCACCGGCGGTCGCCACCAGCACAGCACCGGTCAGCACCTGGCTCGGTAGGTACCGCCGCAGCAGCAGCGGGTTGAGCTGCGTACCGAGCACGATGCCCAGCGCGTTGCCGCCGAAGACGAGTCCGTAGGTGCGCTGGCTGAGCCCGTAGATGTCCTGGAACACGAACGGCGAGCCGGAGATGTAGCTGAACAGCGCCGACATCATCAGACCGGCGACCAGCACGAGCGCGACGAAGGTCCGGTCGCGCAGCAGGGACCGGTAGGTCCGCAGGGTGGCCATCAGACGGGCTGAACGACGGCGCTGCGGCGGCAGCGTCTCGCGCAAGCCGACCGCGGCCACCACCGCCAGCAGCACCGCGAACCCGGCCAGCACCACGAAGATGCCGCGCCACGAGGTGTACTGCAGGATCAGCCCACCCAGGCTCGGCGCGAGGACTGGGGCGGCGCCGATGACCAGCATCAGCCGGGAGAGCAGCCGGGCCGCGGCGATCCCGACGAACAGGTCGCGCACGATCGCCATCGCGTTCACGCTGATCGCCGCTCCGGCGAAGCCCTGCAGGACCCGTACGGCGCTGAGGCTGACGACGTCCGGTGCGAGCGCGCACAGCAACGACGTGACGGCGTGCACGAGAACTCCGACCAGCAGCGGACGCCGGCGACCGAGCGAGTCGGACAGCGGCCCGATGACCAGCTGGCCGAACGCGAGACCGGCAAGCATCCCGGTCAGCGTCACCTGCACCGCAGCGTCGCCGGCGTCGAGCTCCTCCGCGAGCTCCGGCAGCGCCGGGAGGTACATGTCGACGGTCAGCGGGCCGATCGAGATCAGGGCACCGAGAACCAGCACCAATTGGAGGTAGCGCCGACCGGTCGGCGCGACGGTGGCGCTGCCAGGTCGATCGGCGGCCGCGGACGCCGAACCCGCGGCCGGACCCTTCGCCGGGCCCGAGCCGGTCGCCGGCGGGGTTCTCTTCACTGACCAACATCCTCTCGCAGTGCGCACGCGAGGCCCGTGCCGGGTTCGCCCGGTGTATGAAGGCAAAATCTTCGCCGACGGCCGGCGACCGGCTCCGGGACAAGAGCGGCATACCGAAACCGTCCGGCCCGCCATGTGGCGAAATGCCACCCGATTACGCACGAGACAGTTCGGTCGCTCAGCGCGACGGCCAGGGCCGCCCGACATGAAGGGTGACCGCCGCCGCCCGGCGCGCGAGAATGGCTGTTGGGGTGCAGCAAACGTAGCGACACACGTGATCCGTTCGCCAAAGGAGCTGGGTCTGTGCGGGACTCCCCCGCGCTGGACGTCGCGGCGCGGCTGCACCTCGAGGGCGCGCAGGTGACGGTGTACGACCCCCGCGCGAACGTCAACGCCGCCGCGCTCTATCCCACGCTCGGCTACGCGGACGACGTAGCGGGAGCCATCCGGGACGCGGACCTTGTTCTGCACCTCACCCAGTGGCCGGAGTTCTGCGACCTCGACCCGGCCGAGCTCCTGCCACTGGTCGCGACGCCCCGAGTCGTCGACGCCCGCAACGCACTCGACGCGGACCGGTGGCGGGCGGCCGGGTGGAGCTACCGCGCGCTCGGCCGCCCGAGCCCGTCGCACTCGCACCCGGTGGCGGGCGACATCTAGCGTGACGGCATGGCGCTCGCGGTGTGTCTGCTGTTCGACGAACGCACCAACCGGTCGCTGCGCCACCTCTGGAACCGTCTCGAGGACCTCGGCGTGCCGACCCTGCGGTCGCACACGCACGGCCGGCACGTGCCGCACCTGTCCTTCGCCGTGCTGCGCGAGTGGCGGCTCGACGACGTGCGGGAAAAGGTCGAGGCGATCCCCTCCGGCGCGCCGTACGAGCTGCACTTCGACGCGCTGGGCACGTTCCGCCGAGGGCGTTCCTGGCTCGCACCGGCGGTCACGAGCGACCTCACGCGACGTCAGGAACAGGTGGTGTCCGCCGTCGCCGCAACCGGCGCCGACCTGCACCGGCACTACCTGCCCGGGGTGTGGGTGCCGCACTGCACGATCGCTCCGCGGGTGCCGCTGGCGGTGCTGCCGGTCCTCGCCGCGGCGGTCTACGACGTGCTCCCGATGCAGGCGTACGCCGGCCGCCTCGCGCTGGTCGACAGCGGTACCGCCGAGATCTGGCCACTGGCCAACCTGCCGTGACGGGGGCGCGCAGGGCGTGTTGGTAGACGGTCGGCCGTCGCGAGAGCGTCGCATCCACGGGATGCCTCGCGAGGCGCAGCCGCGCAGGCATGCCGGTGTCGTATGTCGAGCGGCTGCAACGCAGCGAGGCGCCCGTGGGGCGGCGCGCAGCAGGCCATACCGTCTACCGACCCGTCCTAGCATGGGCCCATGGCCAACGCAGCAGAAGACCGTGACCGTGACCCGGAGGGACGCGCCCGTCAGGCCAGGCCGCGCGACGAGCTGGGCCGGCCGCTGCCCTACGGCAGCAAGGGGGTCGAGCCGGTCTCGGAGGACCCGCTGCCACCGGACGAGACGCTGCGGTACGCCCGCGAGCTGGTCGACGAGGGCCGGCCGTTCTCGGCGCACGAGGTGCTGGAGGCGCGCTGGAAGGCGGGCCCAGACGAGCAGCGTGACCTGTGGCAGGGCCTCGCGCAGATCTGCGTCGGGCTCACGCACGCGCTGCGCGGCAACCGGGTCGGCGCAGGCCGGCTGGTCGACCGCGGCTGCGCACGCCTGGATGCCTACGCCGCGACCGGCGGCCCGACGTACTGCCTCGACCTGGCGTCGGTCGCCGAGTGCGCCCGCGGCCGGCTGGACACCGACCCAAGCAGCTCAGGCCACGCGGGCGGCGACCCAGCGCCGTAGGCCCACGCGTCCGTTGTGCATCATCCACGCGTGGTTGAGCCGCAGCAACGGACGCCCGACCAGACCGACCCAGTGCAGCAGCCGGCTGTGCACGACCACCTCCTGCTCGTAGACCAGAGCGGTGCCCGTGCCGTCGGCGCGCAGCGTCCATCGCGACCAGCCGTCGAGGTCGCCGCTCAGCCGCACCTCCAGGGTCCCGCCCTCGCGGTCCTCGCGTGCCCGGTCGGCGCGCAGCCGCAGGTCGTACGGCAGCACCGACCGGCACACGACGGAAGCGCTGTCGTCGTCGATCCGCTCGACCGAGCGCACCTGCCGCCACCACTGCGGGTACGACCCGATGTCCGACAGCACGTCGAACAACGTCTGTTCGTCGACGTCGACGTGCCAGGCAGAGCGGAAGCGGTAGTTGCTGAGCTGCACGCCCCCATCCTGCCCGACCCGCACACCCACGTCCGACGGCGCCGGGCGGGGTGACACGCTTGGGCCCATGATCGTCGCGTTCAGCATCAGTCCAGGTACGGCAGACGAGACCGGCGGGGTGTCCGAGGCCGTCGCCGAGGTCGTCCAGGTCGTACGCCGCTCCGGCCTGCCGTGCGAGACCAACTCCATGTTCACCAACATCGAGGGCGAGTGGGACGAGGTGATGGCCGTCGTCAAGCAGGCCGTCGACGTCGTCGCCGCGCAGTCGCCGCGTGTGGGCCTGGTGCTCAAGGCCGACATCCGTCCGGGGCACACCGGCGAGCTGACCGGGAAGGTGCAGCGCCTCGAGCAGCACCTGCAGTCGTGAGCACCGAGCCGCACGACCTCAGCGCGCTGGAGCAGGCAGCAGCGCTGCGTGCCGGCGAGGTCTCCTCGCTCGAGCTCACCGAGCACTACCTGGCTCGGGTGGAGCGTCTCGACGAGCAGGTCGGCGCGTTCATCACCGTGACCGCCGAGGAGGCGCTGTCGTCGGCGCGCCGGGCCGACGAGGCCATCGCCCACAGTCGTCGTAGTGACGAGATGTCCTCGCTGCCGCCGCTGCTCGGTGTACCCACGGCGATCAAGGACCTCAACCTCACTGCGGGCATCCGCACGACCTTCGGCTCCGCGGTGTTCGACGACTACGTCCCGGACGTGAGCGACGAGGTCGCGCTGCGCCTGGGGCGGGCCGGGCTGGTGAGCCTCGGCAAGACGAACACCCCCGAGTTCGGCAGTCCGTGCTACACCGAGCCCGACGTCGCTTCCGCGGCCCGCACGCCGTACGACCTCTCCCGCAGTGCGGGCGGGTCGAGCGGGGGCGCGGGCTCGGCGGTGGCGGCCGGGCTCGTCCCGTGGGCCCAGGGGTCCGACGGCGGCGGCTCCGTCCGGATCCCGGCCAGCGTGTGCGGCCTGGTCGGGCTCAAGCTCAGCCGCGGCCGCGTGAGCACCGCCCCGATGTACGGCGACCTGGTCGGCCTGGCCACGCCCGGGCCGCTGACCCGCACGGTGCGCGACGCCGCCGCGATGCTCGACGTGCTCGCCGGCCCCGCGGTCGGCGACCCGCACCCGGCGCCTGCCGGGCCGGCCGACGGCAGCTACCTGGGCTCGTGCGAGCGACCGCCCGGGCGGCTGCGGGTGGCGCGGTTCAGCACACCGCTGATCGCCGACGTCGAGGTCGCGCCCGAGTGCCTGCAGGCCTACGAACAGGCCTCCAGCCTCCTAGGCGACCTCGGCCACGAGGTCGAGGACATCGCCGAGCCGCTCACGCCGCAGGCGGTGCCGGTCTTCGAGACCTGCTGGGCCGTCCTCAGTGCGATGTCGGTCGTACCCGGTGAGCGCATCGACCGAATCCGGCCGCTGACCCGGTGGCTCGGCGAGCGGGCCGCGAAGGTGTCGGCGGTGGAGTTCGGGCTCGCGGTCGGTGAGCTGCGACGGATCGCCGCAGTCACGCTGCAGGCCCTCGCGCCCTACGACGTCGTGCTCACGCCGACGCTGGCCGCCCTGCCGGCGAAGGTCGGCGCGATCCGCGACGACGACGACCCCGCGCGCGACTTCGAGAACCAGAAGCGGTTCACTCCGTACACCTCGGCCTGGAACGTCACCGGGATGCCGGCGGTGTCGCTGCCGCTGCACTGGACCGACGACGGCCTCCCGGTCGGCGTCATGCTCGCGGGCCGGCCCGCGCAGGAGCATGTGCTGCTTTCGCTGGCCGCCCAGGTCGAGGCCGCCTCACCCTGGCGGGAGCGGCGGCCCGACTGCTGGTGACGGCCCGGTACTCGGGCCCGCGTCAGCCGGTCTTGCGCCGGAAGCCCGGTCCCTTGGTCGGCGTGTCCGCGCCATGGGACTTCTTGGAGCCGTCGTGCCGTGCGGACTCGGCGGTGGCGTGCGTGCGCTGGCTCTTGCGTTCGAGGGCCTCCCGGAACTTCCGCCGCACGTCGTCGGAACCGTCCTTGCCGTCCGGTGAAGAAGTCACGAGCACCTCCAGCGTCGAGGGAGCGGTCCTCCCACCCTGACACGGACTCCGGCCCACGGCTACCCGTTATCCGCGTGCCTGGCGGAGCCGGGATGGAACACTGGATGGCACATTGGGTGGAACACTGGGCCCATGACGACCTCGCAGCAGCCGAGCGGCCCGAACCCCATGTACGTCCCGCGGTTCTTCGTCCGGCAGCGGATCACCATGATGGTGAACCAGTACGAGCTGCTGGCCGCCAATCCCGACGGCTCCGACGGGCAGCTGCTCGCCTTCGCCCAGCAGAAGCGGATGGCGTTCAAGGAGCAGGTCACGTTCTACGCCGACGCGGCGAAGACCCAGCCGGTGTTCTCCTTCAAGGCGCGCAAGCGGCTCGACCTCGGCTCGGGTTACGACGTGTTCGACCCGGCCGGGCGACCGCTCGGCGAGTTCCGCAAGGAGTTCGGCAAGAGCCTGCTGCGCTCGAGCTGGCGGCTGGGCGGTCCCGGGCTCAGCGCGTCGGGCACCGAGCGCAACCAGCTGGTCGCGATCCTGCGCCGGATCTGGGAGTTCGTGCCGTACCTCGGCGAGATCTGGGCGCCGTTCGTGTTCCACTTCGACTTCGTCGACGACGACACCAGGCAGCCGGTGATGTCGAGCGAGCGCCGAATGACTCTTCGCGACCGCTACGTCGTCGACGTTCCCGACGAGCGCCTGGACTTCCGCCTGGCCGCCGCGATGGCGGTGGCACTGGACGCACTGCAGGCGCGCTGACCCGGCGGCCGCGGTGTGCTGCTCCGCAGCGGGTGACGCAGATCATCCGCGCAGCACCGCGCCCTTGCGGGGATCCGGCCGGGCCGAATGCGAGGATGGGACCAACCCCTTGAACACCTTCGTCCGCCGTCCGCCTCCGGGCATGCGCGGCTGACGTCGTACGCCTCGAAGGAGAACGGTGGAGCGCCGCATCCGTCGCCGTCTGGCCATCGTCGGAGCAGCTGCACTGGTCGTCTCGGTCACCGCCTGCGCACCCCGGGACAACGCCCCCACCGAGAGCGTGACGCTGGCGGTGTCGTCGCTGCACAACCCGTTCTTCCGGCAGATGCGTGTCGGGGCCGAGGCGGCGGCCGACGCCGCCGGTGTTCGGCTGAAGGTCGTCGCGGCCGACGACCGGTCTGCCCGGCAGTCCCGGCAGCTCGACCGCGCCATCGAGGAGGGCTCGGAGGCGGTGCTGGTCAACCCGGTCGACCCGGAGGCCGCGGCGTCGGCGGTCCGGCCGGCGGTGCGGGCCGACATCCCCGTCGTGGCGGTCGACCGCGAGGTGACGGGCGCCCCCGTCGAGAGCACCGTCGCCTCGGACAACGTCGACGGAGGGCAGCAGGTCGGGCACGCGATCGCCTACTCGATCGACGGACCCGTGCAGGTGATCCACATCCAGGGCGACCCCCAGGTCTCGGTCAGCGACGACCGGGGCGAGGGGTTCGAGGAGGCCGTCGAGCAGTACGACGAGATCGACATCGCCACCGCGCAGCCGGCGTACTTCGAGCGCGCCGAGGCCCGCCGGGTCACGGCCGCGCTGCTGAGGGCCTACCCGGACGCCAACGCGATCTTCGCCGAGAGCGACCGGATGGCCCTGGGTGCGATCGACGCGCTGGGCGACCGCGCCGGCGACGAGGTCAAGGTCTTCGGCTACGACGGGTCACCGGCGGCTCTCGCGGCCGTCCAGGAGGGGACGATGGAGGGCACGGTCGCGCAGCGCCCCCAGCAGCTGGGTCAGGTCGCGGTGGAGCAGGCGGTCACCGCCATCGACGGCGGCTCCGTGGCGCCGCGGGTGCCCGTGGGCGTCGAGCTGGTGACCCGCGACAACGTCGAGGCGTACCTGCACTGACCCATTCGCTGCTGGCCCGCCTCAGGCGGGCTTGAGCGGGTCGTGCCCGAGGGTCATCAGCCGGTGCCGCCAGTGCGCCTCCCCGGCGGTGGGCTCCAGGTCGTCGCGTCGCTCGGCCAGCACGCGGGTGACGACGTTGCGCATCACCCGCGCGTCGTCGGCGCTCAGGTCGGTACGACGCTTGCTCAGAATGTGGACGACGTGCTGGCCGGTCTCGGTGCCCGCCTGGTCCGGAAGCGGCTCGGTGCCCTCGTCGGCCGAGCGGGTCCGCAGCCACTCCTCGAGCTCGCGCGAGGTCATGTTGACCACTCGGTGGAACTCCTCCCACAGCTCGTCGTCGACCGCGCTCTGGGCCATGTGGCTTCCCCCTCTGGCGCTCTGGGGTCTGTTGGCTCTGGGCCTGCTGACTCTGGCTCCTCATGGGTGCGCTACCCCTGCGTCCCGGCACGAAAACGGGTGCGTCACTCCACCGCGTGGAACGACGTACGGGTCAGCGGAGGATGCAGCAGGTCGGCCGGGCCTCTCCGGTAGAGCTGTGCGGGTCGGCCGCTGCGCCCGCCGACCCGCTCGCCGGTCACGACCACGAAGCCCTCGGCGCCGGTGACCTTGCGGTGGAAGTTGCCGGGGTCGAGCCGGCGTCCCCACACCACCTCGTAGACGTGCCGCAGCTCGGCGACGGTGAACTCCGCGCCGCAGAACGCGGTGCCGACCGTGGAGTACTCGAGCTTGGCCTGGGCGCGCTCGACCCCGTGGGTGAGGATCTGCCGGTGGTCGAACGCCAGCACGTCGCCGTCGTCGAGCAGGTTCCCGACCGGGACCCACTGCGCCTCCGCAGCATCGGTTCCGGCGGTCGGATCCGGCAGGTCGGGCGCGATCGCCAGCCAGGCCACGCTGACCGTGCGCATCCGCGGGTCGCGGTCCGGCTCGCCGTACGACGCGAGCTGCTCCAGGTGCACCGCCTCCACCTGCACCGCCGTCTCCTCGGCGAGCTCGCGGGTCGCGGCGGTCTCCAGGTTCTCGTCGACCTCGACGAACCCGCCGGGGAGCGCCAGCCGGCCCTCGTACGGCGGCGAGCCCCGGCGCACCACCAGCGCGCACAGCCGGTCGTCGCGGATCGTGAGCAGCACGATGTCGACGGTCACGGCGAACGGCGGGTGCTGACTGGTGTAAGCCATGCCGTGACCCTAGGGCGTGTTGGTTGGCGGCATGGCCTGCTGCGCGCCGTCCCACGGGCGACGCTCGCGACGGCCCAGCGTTTACCAACACGCCCTGGCCACGGGGTAACGTCGACAGTGTGCGAGGCGATCGGGTCGAGATCGTCGTGGACGCCGGTGACGACATCCGCGTCTACGACATCACTGCGACCCGGGCCGGGCGGCGGGTCGAGGTGACGACCGGCCGCGGGCTGGTCGAGGTCGCGGAGGTTACCCGCGGCGGAACCACGGTCCGGTCGGCCCGGTTCATGGCCTCGCGGGTGGTGGCGCTGGTGGAGCACCCGGCCGGCGAGGACCACCGCGAGCCGGACCACTCGGGTCGTCGCGCGCAGAGCGAGTAGCCGCCTGGTCGCCGCGGCCTGGCGGAGTTGTCCGGGGTCTTTGGTCAAAGCACCCGCGCGCACCGGGATGCGGTCTTATCCTTGCCGCGAAACTGCAGCCGGCTCCCGCCGTCGACCGGCTGACGGCCAGGCCCGGCACGAGGGGGAAGCAATGCGCGTTCGTCTGTTCGCGGCGACCGTCGCCGGCCTGCTGATGCTGCCGCTGGCCGGGTGCGCGTCCTCCGACCCCTCGCCCGGTGCCATA
>CAWETD010000005.1:0-6807 GCA_963811945.1 uncultured Actinomycetota bacterium
GACCGCGTGCGGGCTCGGCTGCCCCGCTTGGCCGATCTCCCTGACGAAGCACGTCCGGCACGACAGACTTGTGCCCATGGTGCGCATCCGGTCGGCGGCCAGGCGGCGGCCACCGCCCCCTGGGACCGAAGACCCTGACCAGGACCACGGGACCGGCGGCCCCGTGCACCGGTCAGCCTGGCTGCGACCACTGGTGAGCCTGCTGGGGATCCTGGTGGTGTTCTACGCGCTTCCCATCGGTGGGCTGGCCCTGGAGACCGCGACCGTCGTGGCAGTGCTGGTGACGCTGGTGGGCGTGGGCGTGCTCGGCTGGGCCATCGTCGGGCAGGTACGCCGGCAGCTGGCCGGTGACACGGAGGTACGCGTCGACATCCTGTTGACCCTGCTGAGTCTGGTCGCCGTGGTGTTCGCCTTCGGCTACCTGCTGCTGGAGAAGGCGAGTCCCGGCCAGTTCGTGGGTCTGGAGACCAGGACCGACTCCCTGTACTTCACGCTGTCGACGCTGGCGACGGTCGGGTTCGGTGACGTGCACGCGGTGGGCCAGGTCGGGCGGGCCCTGGTCTCGACACAGATCGTCTTCGACCTCGTGTTCGTGGCGGCGCTGATCGCCACGCTCTCCGGTCGCCTGCGCTACCGGGCCGCCGAGCGGGCCCTGTCGCGCGACGCCGGGGCCACAGGCAACACAGCGAACACAGCGAACACAGCGAACACAGCGAACACAGCGAACACAGCGAACACAGCGAACCCCGGGCCGGAGTCGACCCCGGGACCCGAGGCGAACCAGGCGACCCCGTGAGGACGGCCGTGAGGACGGCCGTGAGCTAGCCCGTCGGGTGCAGCGCCGACCGCAGCACCTGCACGCCCTGGGTGATGGCACCCTGCGCGGCCCGGGTCTCACGCAGCAGGTTCAGTCCGACGAAGTCGTGGGTGATGCCCTGGTAGCGCACCGCGGTGACGGGCACACCGGCGTGGCGCAGGTGGTTGGCGTACGCCTCGCCCTCGTCGCGCAGGACGTCCGCCTCGGCAACGATGACCAGCGCCGGTGGCAGCCCGGCCAGTTGCTCCGTCGTGGCGCGCAGCGGCGAGGCGGTGATCTCCGCGCGCAGGTCGTCGTCGGTCGTGTACTGGTCCCAGAACCACCGCATGGCGTCGCGCCGCAGGAAGTACCCCTCGGCGAACTGCCGGTACGACGGGGTGTCGAACGAGGCGTCGGTCACGGGGTAGAACAGCACCTGCTGCACGAACGACACCCCACCGCGCTTCTTGGCCAGCAGCGTGGTCGCGATCGCCATGTTGCCGCCGACCGAGTCGCCGGCGATCGCGATACGGGAGCTGTCGAGGCCGTGCTCGGCACCGGACTTCGCGACCCAGGTGGCAGCGGCGTAGATCTCCTCGATCGCCGTCGGGTACTTCGCCTCCGGGGACAGGCTGTACTCGGGGAACACCACGGCGGCACCGGCCCCGACCGCGAGCTCGCGCGCGAGCCGGTCGTGGGTGTGGCTGTTGCCGAACACCCAGCCGAGTCCGTGGACGTAGACGATCACCGGCAGCGCACCGGTCGCGCCGGGCGGCCGCACGATGCGCACGCGTACCTCGCCGGACGGCCCGCCGGGGACGGTGACGTCGCTGAGGTCGGCCTCGAGCAGGTTCTTCGGGTCGGCCTGCAGCTCGTCGGCGATCTTGCGGCCCTCGGCGGGTGCCAGCTCGTACAGGTACGGCGGGTCCGCGGTCGTCTCCACGAATCTCTGCGCAGCGTCTTCCAGGGTCACGGGGGTGTAGTCGGCCATGACTCAACGTAGGAACGCGCCGGCGCTACGCGGTACCCCCCGATCGGGCCGTCTCCACTAGCCCCAAATGACCACAAAACGGCGCTCGGCCAGAACAGGCCCGCCGTCGCCTGACCGGAGGGCTCAGCTTCCGCCCTCCGCCTCGCGCACCGGGCGCAGCCGAGCTGCCTTGTTGTTCGTCGCGCCCTGCAGGGGCGCACCGTCTGCCCAGCGGAGTCTCTTCATCAGCTGCACCGACCCCCCGTCACCGCTCACGCTGTCGAACAGCGCGCGGTCGGTGAACGCCGACATCAAAGCCAGGCCGCGGCCTCCCTCGGCCAGCTCGTGCGGCATGGCGGACTCCGATGCGCGCCAGGCGAACCCGGCGCCGGAGTCGATGACCTCCATCGTGAGCTGCTCGTCTCCGATGATGATCGCCACCTCGTAGCTCTCGCCCGCGCCGGCGTGATGGAACACGTTGGTGCACGCCTCACTGAGCGCGACCTCGACCTCGGCCAGGCAGTCGTCCGCGATGCCGGCGCTCTGCAGCGCGGCGGACACGGTATGTCTTGCCAACGGGACGCTGACCGCCTCCCGAGGCAACGTCAGAACGACCTGGATTCGCACGAGTGCTCCCCTTCCCCGGAACGTTCCGCGAGACGCTGAATCTGTCGTGGCCCCGTGCGAGCGGCAGATCGGGGTGGGGCGATGCCGCGTGCGTGCTCAGGCGTGGCCGCAGTCGACGACGGCGCCGTCGCGACAGGTGTGTTCGCCCTGACGCTGCGCTCGCTCGACTTCGGCACGTGCCCCACTGTCCGTCCCACGCTGCGACGTCCCACTCGTTGCTCGCCCATGCACTTCGAAGGGAGCCCGCAGGCGGCTCTGAGAAAGGCGACGATCATCCGCCTGCCGCGTCGACCGAACCTCGCGGCTACCTGTCCAGACTCCAATGCGCCACGTCGACGGGGTCTGGGGCGACGATGCCCCTCATGCTAGTCACGGTCAGCGACATCGAGAAGCGACCAGGACGGCAGAGAACGTCAAATTCACGGGCCGCTATGTGCGGTTTCCGTCGTCAGAACGACGAAATGTCGGTCGAATGTCAAACGAACTTGACACGTCGGCGGGGTTGCTGCCACGTTGGGTGCATGACAAGGGAACTTTACAGCACCAGCAGTGGTGCAACCACCCCCCGGCGGAGCCGCAGCGCGGCCGCCCTCGTGCTGGGCGCCGTACTGGCCGCCGGCCTCGTGCCGACGGCGGCCCTCGGTGCCGGCCCGGCCCCAGGCGTACCGCCCGCGGACACAGCCGCGGACACAGCACGGTCGGCCCCGGACCGGTCCGAGCTCGGGGAGGCGTTGCGGGTCGCCCGGCACCGGAGTCGCGTACCAGCGGTCGCCGGCGGCGTCACGGGCGTACGCCGTCCGCCCTCCGCCGCCGCGCTCGGGGTACACCGCCGGGGCGGGTCCGCGCGGGTGGACCGTCACGACAGGTTCCATCTGGCGTCGCTGGCCAAGGCCGTCACCGCGACCGCCGTCGCCCGGCTGGTCGAGCGCGATCTGCTCGACTGGTCGAGCACCCCGGGCGAGGTGTTCCCACGGGCCGCGGAGTCGATGAACCCGTCGGTGCGCGACGTCACCCTGCGACAGCTGCTCACCCACCGGGCGGGCGTCGCGACGTTCACCACGCTGCCGGACTTCGAGCGCCTGCCGGACTGGCAGGGAACGCCCGAGCAGCGCCGCCGCGCGTTCACCAGATGGCTGCTGCGCCGGCCGCCGGCCTCACCGGTCGGGGAGTACTCCTACTCCAACGCCGGCTACACGATCGCGGCACGCATGGCGACAAAGGTCAGCGGCCGTCCGTGGCGCCTGCTCGTCCGCAACCAGGTGTTCCGGCCGCTCGGTGTGCGCGCGTGGTTCGGGTGGCCCGCCGACCGGCCGGGCCAGCCCTGGGGGCACTGGCTCGTACGCGGCCGCCTCCGTCCGGCAGCTCCGGACGCCTACCGGTTCCCGGACCTGGTCGCGCCCGCGGGCGACATCTCGCTGCGCCCGCGCGGCTACACCCGGTTCCTGCAGGTGCACCTGCGCGGCCTGCGCGGACACGACACCCGGCTGCTGCGGGCACGCACGATCCGCTTCATGCACCGGCCGGTCGGGGACTACGCGATGGGGTGGGTACGCCGCCGGGTCAACGGGGTGATGACGAGCCTCCACGACGGCACCGCGGGAACGTTCTCCGCGTTGGCCGGCATCCAGCCGGGCCGCGGGCTCGCCGCCGTGGCGTTCGCCAACGCCGGTGGACGCCGTGGCGCCACCGCCGTGGGTGTCGGCCTCGGCGGGCTGCTCACCCCCGCGGACGCGTCGCGAGCCGGAGGTGCCGTCGAGCCGCTCAGGTCTGGTCGTTCCGGAGGATGACCACGAGCACGCCGAGGACGAGAACCGCGGAGACGATCAGCAGGCCGTACCCGAGCAGCGCGAAGAGCTCGACGGAGCCCGTGACCCTCGGGCCACCCGGGGTGCCCAGTAGCAACACGGCCGTCAGGGCCGCCGCCGCACCGAGCCCGGTCAGCAGGACCTGTTGCAGCAGCCCGGTGACGAGCCGGCGGTCGCGGGCGTCGGCGAACAGCCGCACGTTGACCGTCAGGCGTCCGTGCTCGACCGCGTCGGCCACGCGGTCGACCCGGCGCGGGAGCCGTCGCAGGGTCGGCAGCAGCGAGGCGAGCTCCTCCTCGACACTGCGCCGGAGCTGGTCGGGCCGCATCGCCTCGGCCATGCGTGCCCGGCCGGTCTCGCGCGCCTGCGTCACCAGGTCGAAGTGCGGGTCCAGCACGGTGAGGGTCCCCTCGAGCACGGCGAAGGCCCGGAAGACCGCGGCCACCGACGGTGGGGTGCCCAGCCGGTGCGAGGTGACGACGCGGAACAGCGCCGCGAACGCGGCCGCGCCGCCCGTGATGCCCGGAGCGGCGTGACGGACGAGGAGTGCGCCGACCGCGCGCTCCAGTCTGCGCTCGTCGATCTGCTCGGGCGGTCGACGAGCTCGAGCAGCGCGTCGCAGGCGGCCAGGGAGTCTGCTCGCCCGAGTGCCGCCATCAGCCGGCCGACGGCCAACCGGGTGGTGCCGTCGAGGCGGCGGAGCCGAAGTCCAGCAGGCCCAGGGTGCCGACGTCGTCGACGAGAACGTTGCCGGGATGGATGTCGACGTGGAACATGCCGTGCACCAGCACCTGGTCGAGCATCGTGTCGAGCAGCGCGGCGGCCATCTCCCGCCGGGTCTCGCACGCCAGACCGGCCAGCGCGCGGTCGCCGGACCCCAGCGGCGTACCCGTCATGCGTTCCATCACCAGCACGCGGGCGGTGCACAGGTCGCCGACGGGGCGCGGTGCGCGCACCGTCGGCCGTGGCACGCCGTCGAGGGAGGCGGCGAAGGAGCGCATGTTGTCGCGCTCGATGGTGAAGTCGAGCTCCTCACGCAACGCCTCGGCGAAGCCGGCGGCGAGGTCCTGCAGCCCCAGCGACCCCCCCAGTCGGTACGCCCCTCCAGGGTGCGCGCGAGCCTGCGCAGGATGTCCAGGTCGCGCTCGACGACGTGGGGGACGCCGGGGCGCTGCACCTTCACCACGACGTCGGAGCCGTCGGCCAGCCGGGCGGTGTGCACCTGGGCCACCGAGGCTGCCGCGAGGGGTTCGGCGTCGACGGTTCAGAAGACCGTGTCGACGCGCGGACCCAGCTCGGCGGACAGCACACCCGAGACCTCCGGCCAGGCGACCGGCGCGGCGTCGTCCTGCAGGCGGCTCAGCTCGTCGACGAACTCGGGGGGAAGCAGGTCCCGCCGGGTGGAGAGCTGCTGGCCGAGCTTGACGAACGTGACCCCGCCCTCGTCGAGCGCCCGGCGTACCGAGCGCGCCAGCTCACGGCGCGAGGACGACGAGTCGACCCCGGAGCGCCGCTGCCCGCGAAGGAACCGGCCGAGCCCGTGTCGCATCGCGATCCGCAGGATCTGCAGGTAGCGGCGGGTCCGCGCCAGCCGGCCGCGCCCTCCTCGCCACAGCTCGACCGGGCCGGGCAGGGACCCCCTCGGGGACGAGCACCTCGGCGACCACGAGCACCACCATCGCCAGCAGGCTCGCGCAGCTCGCCGACAGCAGGACGTACAGGAGTGCGGTGAGGGGGTCGGCGAGCTCGGGTCGCGGCAGCATCGCACGCATGAACACGCCCGACATCCACAGCTCGAGCACGGCTACCAGCAACGTGCGTACGACGCCCATCCGGACCCCGAGGAGGCGCCGGATGACGATGCCGAAGGCCAGCACCATCGCCACCAGCGTCGAGACCAGCACGGCGTTTACGAGCAGCGTCCCCACGCGAGTCATCCTGACGCACGGGGTCGCGACATTCCAGGGCAATACCGCCCGCAGATCCCGCGTGCGCCAGGATGGTCGGCGTGACAGCCGAGTTCGTGCGCGACGCAGCCGCAACCGCTGCGGTGTTCGGGTTCTTCGGGTCGTGCTGGTTCGGCTGGGCACAGGAGCGGCCGCCCCGGGAATGGCGTACGCCGCTGACGGTCGCGGCCGTCGTCGCGCTGCTGACGGCTGCGGCCGGTGCGCTGCTGACCTGGCAGCACTGGACCGACGGCACCGCCCTCGGCCCCTCCAGCGGTGTGACCTTCGGGATCATCGTCGCCGTCGAGGTCGCGGCGGCCGGGCTCGGCTCGTGGCTGCTGGTGGTGCGTCGCCGCGCGGACCTGGTCTCCGCCTGGATCGCACTCGTCGTGGGCGTGCACTTCTACCCGCTTGCACCGCTCCTGCACTACCCGTTGCTGTATGTGGTGGCGACCGTGGTCACCCTTGGCGCGCTGGCCTCCCCCTACGTCTCCCGCTCTCGCGGGATCGCGGTCAGCGCTGTCACCGGCGCCGCGACCGGGACGGTGCTGGTCGCGGCAGCATTGCTCTCGCTGGTGACCGTTCCCTGGTGAAGGTCCTCTGGTGACGGGGAAGGGGTTCGGCAGGCCGCTGTCCGAGGCCCGGCCCATGCCTACACGAGAT